>NZ_BAABJC010000001.1:1703261-2977319 GCF_039543105.1 Sphingomonas daechungensis | reverse complement strand
GCCGGAGGTGGCGGCGGTGGCGGAGGCGGCGGCACCGGGCAGGCATCCGTCGCCAGGATCACCGATCCATCGCCGCAGGTCTGAGGGGGCGGCGGCGGAGGGGGTGGCGGCGGCGGCGGCGGAGGCGGCGGTGGCGGCGGAGCAGCGCGCTCGGACGAGAAGTGAATACCGCCCTGGATGCCGAAGTAGCGCGGCGGGCCGTACTGGCTGTTGAGCCAGAGACCAGCGACGTTTTGCGACGCCGTGCGATACCTCTTGTCCGTCAGGTTCTGTCCAACCAGGCGGACGTAGTAACGATCGTCGAGGTCCGCCAATGTGATCGAAGCGTCGACCAAAGTCCGCGCGTTCAGGTACGTATTGCCAGCCGGGTCCGTAATCGACTGGGTGAACAGATTTCGGCTCTGATACGCCACTGTTCCGTCGAAGGTCAGGTCGAAGCTACCCAGCGGCACCCGATAGTTGGCGCCCAGGGTCCACTGCCACCGCGGCGCACGGTCGAGCGGCGAACTGGACAGGTCGTAGCCTGCGTTCGGTGCCGTGTATTCATCGTACTTGGCGTCCTGGAATCCGAGGACGCCTCGGAAGGTCAGGTTGCGGACCGGCTTGGCCGTGAGTTCCGCCTCAATGCCCTTCACCGTCGCCGCGGCAGCGTTGACGAAGATGGTCACCTGGTTGGGATTGCCGTTGACGATGATCGGAACGTTGAGCTGCTTTTGGAGATCCTTATATTTCACATAGA
The DNA here is from genome assembly GCF_039543105.1 of Sphingomonas daechungensis. Classification (NCBI taxonomy): domain Bacteria; kingdom Pseudomonadati; phylum Pseudomonadota; class Alphaproteobacteria; order Sphingomonadales; family Sphingomonadaceae; genus Sphingomonas; species Sphingomonas daechungensis. Next base: position 2,976,580 of record NZ_BAABJC010000001.1, on the reverse strand, counting down.
AGCCGGTCAGGTTGGCGCGCACGCGATGGTCCGCGAGATCTGTCTTGATGCCGACTTCATAGCTGCTCGCCGTTTCCGGCTTGGTTGCGCGCGCCGCCGTGCGGAACGCATCCAGATCGGTACCGAAAGCCGCGAATCCGCCGATCTGATCGTTGTATCCGCCGCCTTTGTAGCCGGTGGCATGGGTTGCATAGAGGAAGATGTCGTCGGTGGCCTGGTAACCGAGGCTGAGACGGTATGTGAGCTTCTTCGACTTGTCGGTCAGTTTGATGACGTTAGCCGAGTAGTTGTAGACGCTGGCATCCAGCGGCTCGTCGATAGTGATCGTCGGGTCGAAACCGCCTTCCAGTTCCGGGATGAAAACCTGCTGGCGTCCACGCCACGTCTTGTCGTCCCAGGTTTGGCGAACGCCGGCGGTAAAGGTCAGGCGGTCGGTGAACTTGTAGTTCCCTTCCGCAAAAACTGCCTTCGATGTCGCCTTTTGCGCGTTGCAGAGGATGTACGGCGTGTCGTTCCAATTCCCAAACGGAAGCGGACCCGAGACGAGGTCGAGGAAGCCAAGTAGCTGGGACACGCAGAAGTCCACGGTGTCGTGCTGGTAGAAGGCACCGGCAACGAACTGGAATGGCCCCTGCAAGTTGCTCGCGAACCGAAATTCCTGCTGGAACGTCTTGCGGTCGTCATCGCGGCTTGCGTCGAAGACCGATAGCCGCTGGCTATCTGCGGCCACGGCCGTCACGCCCGCGTAGGAATTCGGAAGCCGGGACGTCTGCTTGCGCCAGCCGGTCACCGACGTCAGTGTTCCGACGGGCGTCCGGTAATCGATGTTGGCGTAGAGGCCATTCACATTGATGCGCTGGATGTCGCGCTGGAACGTGTCGTCCCTCAGCGTGATGCCGCTGTTATTGAGCGGATCGCTGCTACCGTTTGGCACTTTCAAGCCCAGTAGATCGGTGAGGAACGGCACGGTCCCGGTGTAGATCTGATTCTCATTTACTGACGGAACCGTATCGGATCGATCCCGCAGCATCTCGTACTGGAACAGGGCCCTTAGGTTCGGCGTCGGCTCGATGAGCACCTTCGCACGGCCGTAGAAAACGTCCTTGCCGCCGACACGGCCGTCGTTGAGGCAGCCCTGAACGCCATCGAACTTCGACGGGAATGCCGGGTCGAATGCCGGTGTGTTCGGATCGTCGGAGAGATTATAGACGGGGCCGTAACACGCCTTGTTCTTGTAGTAGCCATCGCTCTTTTCATAACCGCCGACGAGCCTGACCGCGGCAATGTCGCCGAGCGGAATGTTGACCGCCCCCTTCACTCCGATCGAACCGAAGCTGCCGTAGGTCCACTCGCCCTGGGCAGAGGTCACGCCGAGCTCAGGCCGCTTCGTTCGCACGGTAACGGCGCCGCCTGAGCTATTCTTGCCGAACAACGTGCCCTGCGGTCCGCGCAGCACCTCGACCTGCGAAACGTCGAAGGTGTCCAGCAATTGGGTCTGGACCGAGGGCATGACGAAGTCATCGACGAGCACCACGACGGGCGGCTCGAAATAGACGATGATGTTGTTCTGGCCGACACCGCGCATCGCAAAGCTGGCAGCATTGAAGCCTGTGATGGTTTCGGCGGAAAAGTTGGGGACGAATACGGCAAGATCGCCGATATTGTCTGGATTACTCTGCGCGATCAGGTTCTGATCGATCGCCGAGACCGCGATGGGAGTGGTCTGCAGGTTTGAGTCCCGCCGAGTCGCCGTGATCACGATCTCGTTGATCTGGCCTTCGGTTGCGGCTTGCGCAGCCGGCTGTTGCTGATCGACTGCTGACGTCGCGGAGCCTGCCGGCGGCGCGTCGGCGGGTGGCGGCGGTTCGGTTGTCCCTCCTGCGGGAGCCTCCTGGGCATTGGCCGCAGCAGCAAGCATCGTGGCCATGGCGAAGGTCGCTATCGAAGTCGCGTATCGAGCCGAGCGCATCATGTTCTCCCCTATTCGCGTGCCCGGTGCATCAGCATGCCGCCCGACCGAGCCTCTCCCGTTTCCAAAGCTGGCACAGCCGTAAATAACAATCAATCATGTTTGTTTTTTTCTTGTCTCTGTGTGACAGTTTCTCCGCGGTCGGTTGCAGAGCGCAATTCGCTTCCTCTTGCCCCTATTGGAGATCGCTAAGAGAACCAAGCTTCGCAGGCTATTGAAAAACAGTCATGATTGTTTTTTAAAGGCCGTCCATTTCCGCGCAGAGGAGAGAGTCGCGATGGGTTTCGACTTCAATGGATGGGACATCCACGTCGGTTCGCCGCACCCATTCAATGATCGAGCTCCCCGGATCGACAACGGAACCGGGCGGCCTGATCCGAAGCGCTATTACGACAAGGACTGGATGCGCTCAGAATGGGACCGCGTTTGGACCCGAACCTGGTTGCTCGCTGCTGTGGAGTCCGACCTCCGCGAACCGGGCGATTTCGTAAAGTTCGACATTCTCGACGAAAGTTTCGTCGTCGTCCGCGACAAGAATGGATCGCTACGCGCCCACTACAATGTCTGCCCGCATCGCGGCAGCCAGCTGGTCCTCTCCGACTTCGGCTCGATCGACCAATTCACTTGCCCATTTCATAGCTGGCAGTTCGCGCTCGACGGGAACAACACCAAAGTAACCGACGCCGAGACGTTCGATCCAGACGTCCTTTGCCATGGCACGAATATGACCAGTGTCCGCTGCGAGAGCGCGGCCGGCCTCGTGTTCGTCTGCATAGACCCGGAAGCACCGTCGCTGACCGAGTATCTCGGGCCTCTCGTCGAGCAGCTCCAGCTCTACGACATCGGCTCGATGAACGTCATTCACCACAAGCAGTCGGAATGGGGAGCGAACTGGAAGGGCGGAGTGGATGCCTTTTACGAGCTCTACCATCTCCACTCGGTTCATCCGCAAACACAGGCGGTGATGGACGATCGGACGCAGATCGACCTCTATCCGAACGGAATGAGCCGACAGTTCGTGCCCTTCGCCCAGCCTAGTCCGCGCTTTCCGGATCAGACAACGGTGAACGCGGGCATCAAGATGATGCTGGCCGACGCGGGTATCGACCCAGAGTCTTTTTCGGGCACCGCGCAGGAGAGCCGGGCGGCGATCCAGGCAGCAAAGCGTGAGCGGGCCAAAAAGTACGAACTCGATTACGACAAGTTCAGCGATACGCAGCTAAGCGATTCCACCATCTACGGAATCTTCCCGAACGTGCAGATCGGTTGCCATCCGGAGGCGGTTTTCATCCACCGCTTCCTTCCGCACCCCACAAACGCGGAGCAGTTCACCTACGACAACATCATCGCGTTCCGGCACATCGACGCGCCCGGATACCGCGCTCCCGCCTGGATGGGCTTGTCAGACGATGTCGATACGACGGGAATGATCCGCCCCGACGTGTCTCGGGTACCGCTCGGAGTTCCCCCCGAGCTTGGCGAGGTGCTCGACCAAGACTCCGAACTGCTGCCGATCGTCCAGAAAGGTGCACGGTCACGCGGTTTTCGCGGGCCTCTGTGGAGCTACCAGGAAGGGCGTCTGCGGCACTTCCACGTTGAGCTCGACCGATACATTTCCGGCGAGAAATAGGGGCAAGTCAGTATGAGCTACACATTCCTTGCCCGCTTCCGGGTGAAACCCGATCACGACGCCGAATTCGCCGATCTCATTGACGCTATGGAAGCCAATGCGAAGGACGAACCCAAGACGCTCGAGTACAAGTTCTACCGTCTCGACGACAGCGGAGGATTTGCAGTGTTCGAGAGCTTCTCGGACGAAAGCGGCGATCAGGAGCACCGCGACAACCCAGCCAACGCGCCGATCATCGAGCGAATGATCGGATGCATGGAAGACGGCTATGAACGCGAATTCCTGCTCCCGGTGCGCAAGGCGTGAGCCTTCGGCCGTTCACGCTGGGCGAATTGCTGCGCCAAAGCGCGGCCGAAAACGGTGAACAGGACGCCCTAGTCTTCCCTTCGTCGCGCCAGTCTCACGCACAATTGAATGAAGCTGCCCGCCGCTGGGCGAAGGCGTTCATCGCCATGGGCGTGGAGCCGGGACAGAATATCGGCATCCTGCTTTCGACCCGTCCGGAGTTCGTCGAGCTGCTGTTCGGAGTTGCGATGGCCGGAGCCACCGCAGTTCCCGTCAATGCCCGTTATCAAGCGGGCGAGCTCGCATACCTGGTTAAAGACGCAGACCTCGTTGCCTTGGTTACAACCGGCAAAGTGGCCGACAGTCTCGATTTCGGCGCCCGCCTTCACTCAGCGCTTCCGAGTCTTGCAGTCGCAACAGACCCAAGGCAACTAAACCTCCCCGAGGCGCCCCTCCTCCGAACGATTGTGTGCGTCGATCCGCCGTGCACGGAAGGAATGCGCTCCGCCGCGGATGTCATCGCTGAAGGCCAACACGTGAGCGATGCCGAAGTGGACGCCCGGATCGATTCCGTAGACCCACAATCGATCGGTCTCATCCTCTACACTTCGGGAACGACGGCAAATCCCAAGGGGTGCATGATCCGGCATCGCGGGATCGTAGGGAACAGTCGCAACCTTGCCGACCGTTACCGCATCGAAGCCGGCGATCGCTTCTGGTCGCCGCTCCCGATCTTCCACATCGCCGGCATCCTGCCGATGGTCGCGTCGATCGACCGCGGCGGCGCCTATCTGACCATTCCGGCATTCGATCCGGCGGTAGCGCTCGAGATGCTCGAGAATGAACGCGCGACCCATGCCTACCCCTGCTTCGTCACGATCATGCAGGACCTGATCGAGCATCCGCGCTTCCAGACGACCGACCTGTCGAGCGTTCGCCTGATGAACAGCAATTTCGCGGTTCAGCCTGACTGGATCCGCGAAAAGATGCAGGCGGCGATGCCGCACACGACGCAAGTGGGCACATATGGGCTGACGGAAGGATCCGGCACCATTTGCACCAGCCGGCCTGACGATCCCTACGAACTGCGCGTCTACCGGTTAGGCGTTCCTCTCGATGATTGGGAAGTGAAGATCTGCGATCCCGAATCAGGGGAAGAATTGGCTGTCGGCGAGAGGGGCGAGATCGTTGCCCGTGGACCCAACATGCTCGCTGGCTACTACAACGCTCCCGAAAAGACCCGCGAGACGATCGACGCCGACGGCTGGATGCACACCGGCGACATCGGCTCGATCGATGAGCACGGCCACATCATGTTCCACGGCCGCACCAAGGACATGCTCAAGGTGGGTGGCGAGAATGTTGCCGCGGCCGAGATCGAGGGCGTTCTTCAGTCGCACCCGGCGGTGAAGTTGGCTCAGGTCGTGGGCATCCCCCACCCTCGCTACGTCGAGGTACCGGCAGCGTTCGTCGAATTGACCGGCGGCGCGCAGGTCGGCGAGGCTGAACTTCTCCAGCACTGCGAGGGAAAGCTGGCTCGCTTCAAGATTCCGCGTGCCATTCGGTTCGTGACGGAATGGCCAATGTCGACATCCAAGATCCAGAAATTCCGGCTCCGCGACAGGCTCGTCGAGGAACTGGCGCAAGGAGCAGATGCATGAGTGAAGCGCGGTCGTTCATTGCCAAGCTGGTGGTCAAGCCGGAACGTCGCGATGAGTTCGTGAACCTTCAATCGGAGCTCAAAGGCCTGGTCCACGCGCAGGAGCCGGATGCACTGGTCTACGAGCTGCTGCAGTCCGACGACGATCCCAACACCTTCTTCTGTGTCGCGACGTTCAAGGATCAGGGGGCGTTCGATCACCACATGGGGATCGACTTCCACGATCGCCTCGTTCCGCCGATCCTCGATTGCCTCGCCCAGGACATGGAGCTCAGCTTCCACCGCTCCCTGAGCTAGCTCATCTCCCGCCACGGCGTGCGGTGATCCCAATCCTCAGCGGCGCTGCGCACGGCACCGAAGAAACGGTGCATCTCGGGCATGTCGGGAAGCACCTCAACCATGAAGCCGCCTGCTGCCGTCGTATCGACGTAGGTGAAATCGATGTTTCCGAAGCGGCCGCTTGATGCGGTCGGAAAGCCGAGCGCGTTGTAGCGAGCGGTTTCCTCGAATACGTCCGGCACGATCACCGCGACATGATGGAATGCCATTCCGCCGGGCGGTCCGTCGGGAAATATGTCGCGATAAACCGACGGCGTCTGGTCGTGTTGCTCGACCAACTCAATCTGCACGTCGCCGGCCTGAGTGAGGCAAAGGCTGAAGTCCGTTCGCTGCGGGACACCGCGATGATGCGGCACGTCGAGCTGGATATGCCGGATCATAAGGAAGGGGCCGACCTGCATGGACTGTGACAGGCGCTCGGCGGCCGCCTCCAGGCTATCGACGACCCACGCCATCTGAACCACGCGTGCTCCAGGCAGAATCATAAGCGCTCCGGATGTTCGATCAGCTTGGCCAGCGCCGCCAGGAACCGCGCGCCGTCGGCGCCGTCAATGGCACGGTGGTCGCAGCTCAAGGACAAGTGCAGCACGGGAACGATGCGGATCGCGCCGTCGTCGTCGATCGGCTCCGGACGTGCCGCGCCGACGGCGAGGATCGCGCCCTGCGGCGGATTGATGATCGCGTCGAACTGCTCGACTCCATAGGGGCCGAGGTTGCTCAGCGAGAAGCTCCCGCCCTCGATTTCTTCCTGCTTGAGTTTCGATGATCGAGCGCGCGCGGCGAGGTCTCCAACCGCCTCACGGATCTGCTCGACCGACAGCGATTCCGCTGAGCGAAGGACCGGCGTCAGCAGCCCTTTGTTGGTCGCTACGGCAATGGCGATGTCGGCCGTCGGAATGCGGTGAATCTCCGTGCCGCGGACCTGGATGTTGACCTCCGGCACTTCGCGTAGCGCGAGCGCGACGGCACGCGTCAGGTAATCGTTGACGCTTCCCCGGCGACCGGCTGCCTCCCGCGCCGAAAGCAGACGATCCGCACGAACCCGGCGGCGCAGATAGAAATGCGGGATCGTTTGTTTCGCTTCGGTCAGCCGACGGGCGATCGCTTTGCGCATCGGCGACATGGCGACAATCTCGATTTCACCGCTCGGTGCGGCTGCTCCGGCACCTGCGGCAGAAAGGACATCGTCCTTGCAGATGCGGCCGCGCGGCCCCGTTCCTTTGAGAGCTTTCAGGTCCACGCCGTGCCTTGCCGCCAGCCGGCGCGCCATCGGAGAAGCGAAGCCATTGCCTTCGCCCTGCGCGTCGAAGGGACCCTTCAACTGCGGATCAGCCGGCGGACGCAGGGCCTGCTCGACGTCTTGCAGCATGATCCTTCCGCCGCGGCCGCTGCCCGCAATAGATGAAACGTCCAGGTGCCCAGACTCGGCCCGGGCACGTGCGGCCGGGCTGATGGCCAGACTGTCATCGATTTGCGGAGCTGCTGGCGGTACTTCGGTCTCGGCCGCTGCTTCGGCGATCATGTCCTCGGTGTCGCTCGCCGCCATGCGTGCATCGGCCGGACGGAAGGCAGCGATAAATGCATCGACCTCGGCGCTAGGCTCGTCGTCGCCATACACCGCCAGCAAGGCACCAACTGGCAAAGTCTCCCCCTGCTGTGCGACGATGCGCACGAACTTGGCGTCGGCCTCGGCTTCGACCTCGTTCGTGATCTTGTCGGTCTCGATGAGCGCAATGACCTCACCGCGCGCGAACGGCTTTCCCTCCTCGACGGACCATTCACCGATCATGCCTTCCGACATTTCGATGCCCCACTTGGGCATGGTGAAAGCCTTGAGCGGCATCGATCCTAGCTCCGGAAGGCGAGCGCCTTGCGCACCGCCTCCTCGACCTTCTGCGGAGACGGCAGCCAGGCTCGCTCCAGCTCTCGCGCGAACGGGATCGGCGTGTGGGGTGCGGTCACCAGTTCCGGTGGCGCCTTGAGCGACGAGAACGCCTTGGCAGTGACCAAGGCAGAAATGTCGGCGGCCAGGCTGCACCGCGGCGGGCTTTCGTCGACGACGACCAGACGGCCCGTTTGCTCGACGCTGTCGAGGATCGTCTCTTCGTCGAGCGGGCTGGTGGTGCGGAGGTCGATGACGTCGCAACCGATCCCGTCGGCCGCCAGCTTGTCCGCAGCCTTCTCCGAAAAGTTCACCATACGGCCGCAAGTCACGATCGTGACGTCGCCGCCCTCGCGCGTGAGGCGGGCGTGGCCGAACGGAACGCGATGTTCGCCCTCAGGCACCTCGCCCTTCACGCCGAACATTGCCTTGTGCTCGAAGAAGAGCACCGGATCGTCCCCACGGATCGCCTCCGTCAGCAAGCCTTTCGCGTCGGCCGGTGTCGCCGGCAAAGCGATCTTCAGGCCGGGCATGGAGGTCATCATCGCGTAGACCGACTGGCTGTGCTGGGCGGCCGCGTTCATTCCGGCGCCGTAGATTAGCCGGATCACGGCGGGGCACTTGGTCTTGCCTCCGAACATGTATCGGAACTTGGCCATCTGGTTCCAGATCTGGTCGAGGCTGACGCCAACGAAGTCGGCGAACATCAGCTCGGCGATCGGTCGCTTGCCCGCTAGCGCCGCGCCCGCGGCGGCACCGACGATCGCGCTTTCGCTGATCGGCGTATCGATGACCCGGCCGGGGCCGAATTTCGCGTAGAGCCCGCCCGTGGCGCCCCAAATGCCCCCGATGGCTTCCGGCCCGCCAGCGGTTCCCATGCCGCCGACGATATCCTCGCCAAGCGCGATGACGGTCTCGTCGCGCTCCATCTCCTCGGCGATCGTGCGATTGATCGCCTCGCGGATCGACATCACCGCCATCAGTAGCTCACGTACACGTCTTCGAGGACGGCCTCCGGCGGAGGCGGCGGCGCAGCTTTTGCTTCGGCGGTGGCCTCGTCGATAAGCGTGCCGACTTCGCCATCAATCACATCCACATCGTCCGCGGAAATGTCGGCGAACTCTCGGACGCGGCTTCGGAAGGCCTTCAGGCAATCTCGGCTCTCACGAATGCGGTCGAGCTCGCCCGGTCCGCGATAGCGTTGGGGATCGCCCTCGAAGTGGCCGTAGAAGCGCTCCGTATCCAGCTCGATTGCCGCAGGTCCGCCCCCGCCACGGACATGGTCGAGAAGGTCGCGCATGGCTTCGAAGGTCGAAAAGAAATCGCAGCCGTCGGCGCGCCACGCCTTCATACCGAACGCCTCCGCCCGGCTGGCAATGTCGTTCGACGTTCCGACCGAATAGTCGACGCCCGTGTGCTCCGAATAATGATTATTCTCGAACACGAAGACGGCCGGGACCTTAAGGACGACGGCCAGGTTCATCGCCTCGAACGTGGTGCCCTGGTTGCAGGCGCCGTCGCCGGAGAAGGCGACCGAGACCTTTCCCCTTCCGTCGAGCTTGGCACTGATTGCCGCTCCGACGGCGATGGGAGCACCCGCTCCGACGATGCCATTTGCGCCCAGCATGCCGATGGAAATGTCAGCGATGTGCATGGAGCCGCCCTTGCCTTTGCACAGGCCGCCGGCGCGTCCGTAGATCTCCTGCATCATCGCTTTGACGTCGCAGCCTTTGGCGATGCAGTGCCCATGCCCGCGGTGCGTGGAGACGATGTAATCGTCGTCGGCGAGGTGATGGCAGACGCCCACCGCCGCGGCCTCCTGCCCGCAGTAGAGATGGGTGAAGCCGGCGATCTCTCCCGTCTTTATTTCGTCGTGAAGCCGCTCCTCGAAGGCACGGATCGTCGCCATCCTGCGGTAGGCGGTCAGGAGATCGTCCCTGCCGAGCTGACTCATTGTACGCCCCCCTTGGCGAGATAGTCGTCCAGGACCTTGTGGAAGTGGCGGATGCGGAGCTCCTGGTCGCCGATCCACAGGCCCGGGAAACCGGACGAATGCATGCCCTTCTGCACGTTGGGCAGGTTGAAAGCGTCCTGGTCGAGCACGAGGCCGATCGACTTGTCACCATGCTTGAAATGCTGGTGCTTCGGCCGGCGATATTCGCGCTCCGGGTCGTCCTTTTCGGCGTCCGGAAGCTCGAAAACCCAGATGTCGTAAAGCATCTTGTCGGGGTCGTCCGGGTGCGGCCGCTGACGGAACAGCATCAGGTCGTCGGCATGAGTGTTCAGCGTGACGTTCGGGAAGATCGTGTAGTGGTAATCGTCGGTCAGTTGATCGTCGTTTAGCTCGGAATAGTCGCGGCCCTTCTTGTGGCCGAACTTGCGCATGTGACGCTGGATCGCCTTCCGGATCCCGGTCATTGGACCTTCGTAATCGGCCGGGTCCATGCCGGCCTTTTCCATCATGAACTGGATCGGCGGCGGGATCTGCGAAGGTAGCGCCTTGCGCGGGCTGATCGTCCCGAACGGGATCAAATAGCGATTGTGCTTCCCGAAACAGTCGATCTGCAGATTGACGTCGTCGAGGTACCACATCAGCTGCGGGTGAATGCCCTGGACGTGATAGCTTTCGTTGAAAGCGTCGACGCTCGCTTTCCAGTTGCAGTTCCATTCGACGGTGATGTCGCGCACCCACCGCATCCGCTCGAAATGATACGGCGACAAGTGCGCATTCACCGGGTCGAGATAGTCGGCCAGCGGCTCGGCATCGGGGTTCAATGAGAACCAGACGAAGCTTCCCCACTCGCCTGCGGGAAGCGCTTGGATGCGGCCGCCCGGCGGGCAGCCCTGCGGGAAGCTGGAGAGGTCCGGAATGTGCTCGATGCTGCCGTCGAGGCCGTAGGTCCAGTGATGGTACATGCACTGGAATTTCTCGGCATTGCCGAGACCTTCGGGACGAAGACGGTTGCCGCGGTGGAGGCAGACGTTGTGAAACGCCTTCACCGAGCCATCGGGCTGCCGGACGATGAGGACACTTTCCTTGCCGATGTCGGTGCAGATATAGTCGCCGGACTCAGGCATGTCGTCGCTTCGGCCGGCGAGCAGCCACACCTTCGTCCAGACATGTTCCCACTCGAGCGCCATGAATTCTCGGCTGAAGTATCGATCGGCGGGAATGACGTCGTAGCCGAGCTCAGGGTCGGGCACCTTCTCGACGGGCGTGCCATTGCCCGCGACGGCGGGACTGACCCGCTCGATCTTGACCTCCCGCTTGACGTCCACCGTGGCCGCCCGCGTCCTAGAAGTGCGTACGGTTGGTGAAGCCGCCGTCGACGATCAGGTGCGATCCGTTCACCCAGCTGGCGGCTGGCGATGCGATGAACGCAACGCAGCGTGCGATCTCGTCCGGCTTACCGAAGCGCCCGAGGGGCTGCTGCCTCAGCGTCGCTTCGTAGAACTTGGTCATCGTATCCTTGATCATCTCCCAATTGCCGCCCTCGAACTCGATCGGGCCCGGTGAGACCACGTTGACCCTGATCCCGTCCTTTCCATGGGCGAGCGCCAGCTGCTTGCCCCAAGTCACAAGCGAGGCCTTCATGGCATTGTAAGGCTGTGGCCCCCCCATGGCTTCGCCGGCTGAGGTCGTGGCGATCAGGACGATCGATCCCGACTGACGCTTGACCATGTGCGGCAAGACGAGGTCGACCGCGCGCACCGGGCCAAGCACGTCTACCTCGAATGCCTTCTCCCAATATTTCTCGCTGCCGAGGCCCCCGCCGGCAGAGGTAATCGGAATGAGGATGTCGCAGCCTTCCAGCTGCTCGACCGCCTTTTCCAGCCATTTCCGGTATGCATCCGGCTTCTTCACATCGACGGCGCCGCCGACAACGCGGGTGTCGTACCGTTTGAGGTTCGCCACGCTGTCCTTGACCGCGTCTGAGCTGCGCGCGCTGATGGCGAGCTCGCACCCCTCACGAGCGAGCACTTCGGCGATGGCGTAGCCAATGCCGCGTGCTCCACCGACGATGATCGCTTTCTTGCCTGCGAGCCCTAGGTCCATTCGCTATCCCCTGAGTTCCGCACCGGTCGGGAGACGCAGCAACTGAGCGCCGCCTGAGACTGCGATCGTCTCGCCGGTAGTAAAGCAATCGTCGGACGCGAGCCATGCAACGGCCGAAGCGACCTGAGCAGGCTCGGTCAGCTGACCGAGCGCCGTTTCATTCTTGTAGATTCCGGCGATCCGTTCATCGGCAAGGAATGCCTCGGTCATCGGCGTCCGCGTGAAGCCTGGAGCCACTGCATTGACCCGGATCGAGCGCGGCCCGAACTCGAGCGCTGCGATGCGAACGATATGTTCGAGCGCAGCCTTGGCCCCCGCATAGGCTGCGAGACCCGTGCCTGGCACTCGCGCTGTCAGCGACGAAAACAGGATTATCGAACCGCCGTCGCCCATGCGCGCGACCGCATGTTTCATGAAAAGGAGGTTGCCAGTCACGTGAAGCGCAAACTGAGCCTCGACCCGTTCGCGCTTGATCTTGGCGATTGAGCCGACGTCCGTTGTCCCGGCGGTGTTGATCCCGACGTCGAGAGGACCAGCGGCATCGATCATTGCCTCGATGCTGTCTTCATTCGTGACGTCACAGGTCAGGACATCGGCGTCGATCTCCGCGGCGAGCTTTTCGAGCGGCTCGCGACGGCGGCCCGCGACCACAACGGAAAAGCCGTCTTGAGCGAGACGCCGGGCAACGGCTTCACCGATCCCCCCCTCACTCGATGCGCCAAGCACCAATGCGCGCTTCTGCCTATCTGCCATTGCCCCGCTGCTACGCTGAAACTTTGCGGTCGTTCAATAGAAAACAAACAAGCATGACTGTTTTTTATCCGGCAGGTGTAATGATCAGGCCGTTGTCGATCAGAATCTCCGAGCCGGTGACGAAACGCGATTCGTCGGACGCGAGGTAAAGGATGAGGTTGGCGACGTCTTTGGGTGCTCCGATAGCGCCCGATGGCAGAACGCCTTCCGGAACTGCCTGCTCCTGCCCGGGGCGGCCCATTGCCCCCTGGATCATGGGCGTCTCGATCGATGCCGGATGGACCGAATTGCACCGAATGCCGTAGCCCTTCTGCTGGCAGTGAATGGCGATCGACTTGGTCATCGACCGCACCGCGCCTTTCGCGGCAGAGTAGGCGAAGAAGGGCGGATAGCCGAGATGGCTGGCGGTCGAGCTCATGTTGATGATCGACCCGCCACCCGACTTCACGATCAGCGGAATGGCATATTTGCAACCGAGGAAAACGCCCTCGTTCATGACCGCTTGCACCTTCCGGAATTGCTCGAGCGTCGTCTCCTCCGGATCCGCGACCACGACGATGCCGGCGTTATTCACGAGAATGTTCAGGCCGCCGAACCTTCGCTCAACCTCGGCCAGTACGGATTTCCAATCTTCCTCCGAAGCAACGTCGTGGCGAAGGGCAATGGCTTGGTCACCGATCTCGTCAGCGACCTTTTGAGCGGCCTCTAGATTGACGTCTGTCACCGCAACCTTGGCGCCCTCTTCCGCCAATCTCCGGCAATCAGCGGCACCGAGACCCGATCCCCCGCCGGTTACCAGGGCAACCTTTCCTTCGACGCGTCCCATCGACCGCTTTTCCTCCCTCAGAACATGCTTCTATAAGGCGGCATCCCGACTTGACTTGTCAAAGCAAAAACAATCATGCTTGTTTTTTTTACGAGCTCGGCCTTGGAGAAATCATGGCTCGCACCGCGTTGAAACCCGCCGCTTCGAAGAGCGCATTCGAGCCTACGCAGCAGGCACTGAAGAGCGCCCAGACGCGCGCGCGCCTGATCGAATCCACCATCCGCTGCCTCGTGAAATTCGGCTATTCCGGCACGACCACGCCAAAGGTCGCAGCCGAGGCCGGGCTCTCGCGCGGTGCCATGCTCCATCACTTCGAGAACGGTGGCGCCTTGATGCAGGCGACGATCGCAGAATTGCTCGACCGGCGGTTGCGCGCATTCCGCAGAGCGGCGGCTAGTCCGGGCAGCGACGTACGCACGCTGGTTCGGACGTACTGGAAGCAGTTGCTGAGCCCCGCGTTCGTCGCTTTCGTCGAGCTCGCAATTGCCGCTCGTACAGACAACAATCTGGCCCGCATCCTCGAGCCTGCTCAGGCAGAGTTCCGCGCCCGCTGGTACGAGTTGGCCGTTCAGCTCTTCCCGCAGTGGCAGCAGGATCGCAAGGCCTTCGACCTCGCGCTTGCCCTCACCCAGAACACCGTCGAAGGCATGGCCATCAACCGTCTCATCCACGGTTGCGACGAAGCCATGATCGATCCCGTGCTCGAGAATCTCGAAGCACAGATCATCGCGCTCCGTCCCCAGGACTAGATTTGCCGGTCGAACCCCCAGCGAATTCCGCGGCGGAGGATTTCCGCAAACTCCGGGTAATCCCAGCTGCAGCGCTGTGGATGCGGCCAGAAGTTCGACAGCGGCCTAAGGTCGTAGTGCCCGCGGCAATGGCCAAGCGTGCAGTAAAGGATCGCGCCCTCCCCGACTTGGCGAAGGTAAAGGATCGGTACGTCCTGAGCCGCCTGGTCCGCCTCCGCGAAATCAGGACACGCGCCGCCTTCGAAACGGCTATGCATCAGGACGTCGACGTCCGCTATTCGCTCCGACAAATAAAGTTCGTCGAGGGTCGAAAAGTCGCGCATCCCGGCGGTGAGCGGATGATCGCGGCTGATCCGGACCTTGAACGGCTCGATCGGCGGATGCCCGACGAAGCGGGTGCCGAGCAGCTTCATGAAGTCCGGAGCAATATCCGGTGTGATCGCCCCGTCTTTATCGAACTGAATCACGCTGTTGGTGCCGTGAAGCGCGAGCCAGCGCCCTCCCCGCTCCAGGAACGACGTCAGACCGGCAACCTGCTCATCGGTCGGTACGACATCGCAGGTGTAGGTGATCAAAAGACTGCAATCGACAAGCCGCTCGAGATCGCCGTAATCGATTGCGACAGTGGTCCGAATTTCCGGGATCTCGGCAAGCAGCTTCAACAGCTCAAGGCGCGCGAAATCGATGTCGTGATATTTGCCCGCCGCAACCAGATGCACCTGCATCAGGACTCTCCCTTGCCCGTACGCGCGAGACTAGGCTGATGGCGGGGCGCGGCAAGGGCCCACTGGCGGGCGTGCGGGTTCTTGATCTCACCAGCGTGCTGATGGGGCCTTACGCGACTCAGATCTTCGCAGACCTCGGTGCTGACGTCATCAAGGTCGAGGATCCCAAGGGTGACACCACCCGCTTCCTTCCGCCGGGCCCTGAGGCCGGTCGCGGTGCCATGTTCATCAATCTGAACCGGGGAAAGCGCAGCCTGGCGCTCGATCTCAAGCAACCGGCAGCGCGCGAAGCCTTGTTGCGCCTTGCCGCAGATGCGGACGTTTTTCTGCATTCGATGCGTGCCGGTGCGATCAAGCGGCTGGGCCTCGACTATTCCGCGGTAAGTGAGGCAAACCCCCAAATCATCTACGCCAACCTCTACGGTTTTGGACGCGCGGGACGGTATCGTGACTACCCTGCCTATGATGACATCGTGCAGGCGGCTGCTGGCTTGGCCGACCTCCAGTCACGACTGAACGGCGGCGAACCGGCATATTTGGCCACCGTCGTTGCCGACAAGGTTGCCGGACTGACCGCAGCCTACGCCATTGCGGCCGCGCTATTTGCCCGAGAGAAGGGCGCCGGCGGGCAAGAGATCGAAGTCCCGATGTTTGAGACCCTGGTCAGTTTCACCTGTGCCGAGCACCTGAGCGGAAGTCTGTTTGACCCGCCGCTTGGCCCGCCCGAATACCCTCGCGTCGTCTCCGCGGAGCGTCGTCCATACCGCACGGCTGATGGCTACATTGGAGTGATGATCTACACCGACCGTCACTGGCAGTCATTCTTTGACGCGATCGGAAA
The DNA here is from genome assembly GCF_039543105.1 of Sphingomonas daechungensis. Lineage (NCBI taxonomy): Bacteria > Pseudomonadati > Pseudomonadota > Alphaproteobacteria > Sphingomonadales > Sphingomonadaceae > Sphingomonas > Sphingomonas daechungensis. The sequence goes on along the minus strand of NZ_BAABJC010000001.1, from coordinate 2,960,864 downwards.
CCCCGAGTGGTCGCGGGATCCGATGTTCAAGACCATCGCGGATCGGACTCACAACATCGGCACCGTGCTTGGCCGCCTCGCCGACGTGATGCGGCAGCGAACCAACGACGAATGGATGGAGTTATTTAAGACCGCGCAAATTCCGGCGATGCCGATCCACAGCATGACGGACCTGCTGCACGACCCGCATCTCGAAGAGGCAAGTTTCTGGAAGGAGCGCGAGACCGCCTCGGGCAAGATGCGCTTCCCGGGCATTCCCACGGATTTCTCGGTGACGCCGGGGGAGATTGGGGAGCCCGGTCCGGCGCACGGAAGCGACGGCGCGGCGATCCTTTCGGCGGCAGGATTCGCCGATCAGGAAATCGCGTCGCTGAAAGCGAGCGGAGCGCTCTGCGGATGCTAGGCCGGTTCGAACAACAGAATCGCGTTTGTTCCGCGCCCGCGAATTGTCGCCCGGACCGGCATGCCGATGTGAATCTGATTTGGGGCAACACCAACGACGTTGCTCATGACCCGAACTTCCTCGGCGAGATCGACCAGGACGACCGCGTAAGCATCCTCCGGTGGACGCGGGTTCACGACTGTAACCGAATGGACGACGCCCTCTCCGGACGCCGAGACCCACTCCCAGTCGCGATCGCCCGTCCCAGGCTCAGCAACCCGTGGAGGGAAGAAGACCCTACCGCTGGCGATCGCACGCTGGAGACGAAATTCCCCGCGACCAAGCGCTTCGCGCCACTGCTGCTCCGGCCCCATGATCTTGATCTATGGAGCGGGCAGTGACTCGCGGCAAGACGGCGGTCGTTGGAGCTGCGACCCACGGGATCGGCGAGTGCCCCGGTGAGTCCTCGCTGGAAATGGCAGCGACGGCGGGGCTGAAAGCACTGCTCGACGCAGGCGTTGAACTGAGCGAAGTCGACGCCCTGTTCATTTGCCTGCCCGACGACATGTTCGCGGGTCTCAGCTTGGCCGAGCATCTGGGGGTCCATCCGAAATTCACCGATTGCAACCGGACCGGGGGTTCTGCGCCGGTAAGTCATCTGATTACGGCGGCGGCGATGCTCGAGGCCGGAGAAATCGACGTCGCCTTGCTGGCCTACGGTTCCAACCAGCGCAGCAGCGGCGGGAAGCTTTCGACCCCGGCCCGCCCATCCCCGTATGAGGCACCCTATCGACCGCTCTTCCCGGCCAGTGGCTACGCTTTGGCCGCCGCCCGGCACATGCACGAATTCGGAACCACGCGCGAAGATCTCGCTGCCGTGGCGGTGGCGGCTCGCCAGTGGGCCAACCGAAATCCCGAAGCATTCGCGACGGGCGATCTGACGATCGACGATTGCCTCGCCTCGCGCATGATCACTTCACCCCTTTCGAAGAGCGACTTCTGCCTGGTCACCGACGGTGCTGCCGCGATCGTCCTCACCCGCTCAGACCGTGCGAGGGACTCCAGACCGAAGGCCGTCTCGCTTCTGGGAGCCGCCGCAGCAACTTCGCATCACCACATTACCAGTATGCCGGACCTGACCATGACGGCCGCGTCAGAATCCGGGCCCCGAGCGATGCAGCAGGCTGGCATTTCCCCTTCAGACGTGGACGTCGTCCAGCTCTACGACGCCTTCACCATCAACACGATCCTGTTCCTCGAGGATCTTGGCTTTTGCGCGAAGGGTGAAGGCGGTTCGCTCGTCTCGAGCGGGGCCATCGCTCCTGGTGGAACCCTGCCGGTCAACACCAACGGTGGCGGACTCTCATGCGTGCATCCTGGCATGTACGGCCTGTTCGCGATCGTCGAGAGCGTTCGACAGCTGCGCGGCGATGCGGCCAGCCCAATTCCCGGCGCCGAGATTGCGCTTGCTCATACCAACGGCGGAACCCTGTCCAGTCAGGCAACCGCAATTTTCGGTCTTGCGGCCTAGAAGGAACATAAGTGGCGGAAGCCTATATCGTTGAAGCAGCCAGAACCGCCGGTGGAAAGCGCGGCGGAGCTCTGAAGGACTGGCACCCGGCGGACTTGGGAGCGCAGGTGTTGAATGCGCTCGTGGACCGCAGCGGAGTCGATCCAGCCGCGATCGACGACGTCATCGTCGGCTGCGTCAGCCAGGTCGGAGAACAGAGCTTCCACGTCGGGCGCAACCTCGTGCTCGCGTCAAAGCTCCCGGAGAGTGTCCCCGCCGTCAGCATCGACCGGCAATGTGGAAGCAGCCAGCAGGCGCTCCACTTCGCCGCTCAGGCCGTGATGAGCGGAACGCAGGATCTCGTCATTGCCGCAGGGATCGAAAGTATGACGCGCGTGCCCATGGGTACGCCGTTCATGCTGCCGATGCAGGCCGGCTTGGGCGTTGGGCCATGGAGCGAGGCGATCAAAGATCGGTTCGGAGTCACTGAATTCAGCCAGTTCACCGGCGCGGAGATGATCGCCCGCAATTACCAGATGACCCGGGAGACTCTCGATCGCTTCGCGCTTGAGAGTCACCGAAAGGCAGCCGCCGCTACCGAGGCCGAAAAATTTGCCCTGGAGATCGTCCCTGTGACCGTGGTCGACCCCGAAGGCCAGGAGCGTGAGCACGTGCGCGATGAAGGCATCCGTTACGACGCGTCGATGGAGGGGCTCGCAAGTCTGAAGACCCTCAAGCCCGATGGAGTGATCACCGCAGGCAATGCGAGTCAGGTCTGCGACGGAGCCTCTGGCCTTCTCATCGCCAGCGAGAGGGCGCTCAAGGAGCATGGATTGACCCCGATAGCGCGCGTGGACGCTTTGGCCGTCACGGCGGGCGACCCGGTGATTATGCTGATGGAGCCGGTACCAGCGACGCGGCGAATCTTGGAACGGTCGGGTCGAAAGCTTGAGGATATTGACCTATTTGAGGTGAACGAGGCTTTCGCCACCGTGCCACTAGCGTGGTTGCACGACATCGGAGCTGATCCCACTCGCTTGAACGTCAACGGTGGCGCAATCGCTCTAGGCCATCCCCTCGGCGCAACTGGGACCAAGCTTATGACAACGCTGGTGCACGAGCTCCGGCGACGCGGAGCGCGTTTCGGCCTTCAGACCATGTGCGAAGGCGGCGGCATCGCAAATGCCACGATCGTCGAGGCGCTTCATTGACGCATTTCGACGTCCTGATCGTCGGGAGTGGGCACGGCGGTGTGCAGACCGCCGCCGCGCTTCGCCATCTCGACTTCCATGGCAGTATCGGGATCGTCACGGCGGAGAGCGATCTTCCTTATGAACGTCCTCCCTTGTCCAAGGACTATCTCGCCGGCGAAAAGCCATTCGAAAGCATCCTCTTTCACCAGCCGCACTTTTGGGCGGAGAAGAAGATCGAGCTGGTCCGCGGCCATGACATCATCGCGATTAACGCAATGGACCGAATTGCTGTCAGCGCCTCCCAAGAATTTGGATACAGCAAGCTCGTTTGGGCCGCCGGCGGCCAGCCACGCCGGCTCTCCTGCGGCGGCAGTCATCTCGAAGGCCTGCACACGATCCGTACGCGGGCAGATGTCGATCGGCTGCGCGGCGAACTTCAGGCCGCAAACCGCGTCGTTGTCATCGGCGGCGGCTACATTGGCCTGGAGGCGGCAGCAGTCCTCGTCTCGGCGGGCAAGCAGGTGACCGTAATCGAAGCGCTGGACCGCCCGCTTTCGCGCGTTGCTGCAGGACCGATCAGTGACTTCTTTGTCCGGGAACATGAGGCGCGCGGCGTCGATTTTCTGATGAATGCGACCGTCACGTGCATCGAAGGCTCGTCGGGACGGGTCGCTCGAGTTCTTCTCGGTGATGGCTCGACGGTCGATGCGGACATCGTCATCGTGGGAATTGGAATTCAGCCGAGTGTCGAACCGCTGATCGAGGCTGGTGCTGAAAGTTCCAACGGCGTGCTCGTCGATGAATGCTGCCGAACGAACCTTCCGGATGTTTTCGCGGTTGGTGATTGCGCGCTTCACCATAACCCGTTTGGGCCGAATTATCCGGTACGCGTCGAGTCCGTCCAGAACGCGACGGACCAGGCAATGACGGCCGCGAAGTCCATCATCGGGCAGGCAGAACCCTACCATGCGACGCCATGGTTCTGGTCGCACCAGTTTGACGTCAAGCTCCAAACGGTTGGGCTGAATGCCGGTTATGACGACTTTCTGGTTCGCGGAGATGCATCGAGCGATCGTTTCAGCGTGCTCTATTTCCGGAACGAGCGTCTAGTTGCCTTAGACTGCGTCAACTTGGTCAGGGACTATGTCCAGGGCCGCAAGCTCGTCGAACAGAAGGCGCGATTCGACCGGGTCGCGCTGCAAGACGACTCCGTTCCACTCAAATCATTGGTTGCCTGACATGCCAATCATTCACGTTACGACCCGCGACGGAAGCCAGCAGGACGTGACCGCAACAACCGGTCGATCACTGATGGAAAACCTGCGCGGCGGTGGCATCGAGGAGATTCTCGCCTTGTGCGGTGGGAATTGCTCATGCGCGACCTGCCACGTCTATGTCGACGAGTACTGGCTAGCGCGCTTGCGGCCGATGGGCAGCGACGAAGACGACCTCCTGGATAGCGCCGATGCGCGCCAGCCGAACAGCCGGCTCTCCTGCCAAATCCCGGTGACCGACGATCTGAATCATTTAAGGGTCACGGTCGCCCCCGAGGAATGAGGGGTTGGCTCTTACTTTGCTAGCGCTTCGAATCTATTCTTCGCATCGCGCAGGTACGAAAGGGTTTCACTCCTCTCTCGATCGTTGCGGAAGTCCGTCCTGCTTTCCGCATCTGCGATCACGCGATCCAGCCAGGCTGAGAAGTAAAGTGCGTCAGCCGGGGCACGAGGAGCCCCGCCCGGAAGCTCGAGATATATCGGGCTCGTCGTCGCGTAGGGGTAGAGGTCCAGCACCTGCGGATCGGAGTCGTCATTCCAGGCGCGAAGGACAATCCACCCGCCCTCGCTGATCTTCAGCTCGCCCTCAAAGTCCGATTTCCGACGATCGCCGCTTAAGGTGAAAGTTTTCACCACCTTGCCGTTCTGGACGAGCTCAAGATGATCGACGCTGACTGGCGACCGTAGCGCAACGCGGTAGTGCATCACGCCTGGGCCGTGGCTCACCACGGTGCCACCAGGACGCTTACCTTCGAGTTCGAACCCCAGCATTGGTCCATTGCTGGCGAAGGTTCGGCCCGCCTTCAGTGCCGCTTCCAATGCTTCCGGGTTCAGTTCTCCGCCAGTTTCGAGAAACACCCGGTTCATCCCGACAGGGCCTCGGAGCGAGGCATAATTGGCCATCGCATCCGTCCCGGCGCCTGCCGGTATCCGAAAGCCCAGATTGAGCAGTCGATACCAGATGTTCGCTGTCGACTTGTGATCCGAAAAACCGACAATCTCGATGTAATCGACCTTGTTGTTGATGACGTCCGCCGGAAGCTCGTTGGACAGCGATTTCTCCTTAGCCGGATCGATCACCCAGTCGTACGGATGGACATATCCGACCAGCGCCCCCTGCGCGTGAGCCAGGTCGCTGACCTTCCCATTGTATGGGTACGGGCTTGCGAGCGCCGTGTGGCGATAGGCTGAGAAGTCGGGTGTCAGAACATGATCCGATAGACCGAGCAGGCCGAGATGCCCCCAGTAGCTGGTGTGGAATTCCTGCGAATGCATGACTAGCGTGCCGGGAGTGCTGGCTGGATCGCAGCCAACGGGAATACCTATGTCCGGTATCCGCTCCTCCTTGTTGACGATGAGGTTGTAGACTGCGTCGAGGTCTTCAGATTGGGCCTGGGCAGTCAAGTTGGCCGGCGTGTTCCGGTAGGCGCCTCCGTAGTTCATGTGCACATGGAGGTCGGCGCTTCGGAATTTCCCGAAAGCGGTGGGCAGGTCGTTCAGTTCTAAGCGAGCCGACAGCAGCTTTTCGAAACCTGCTTTCAGCTCGACGCTCTCTTGCCACGGCAGATAGCGGAAGCCTCGCTGAACCCAGACGGTCGTTTTGCCCGCCGGAGCTTCCAGGACGCAGCGCCCAGGGCAATGGAAATAGTGCATTTCGGCGGCCTGCAGCTTCCGGTTGAAGCCATCGTCGGCATGCATCCAGCCATTCGCCGAAGCGATCGCCCGGCCATCGCTCCCGATGACAGCAACGCGGGCCGGCACGCTCGTCCCGTGCTCGTCCCGAATATCGATGACCAACCGCGCCTGCGGTGACTTGAATCGGCGCGACTTGGGGATGACCTGGAGGGTCTGCCCCCCATAGTAATCCCGGACTGCGAGACTGGTATTCCCGCTTTCGTTGCTGATGTAGGCGATGCGTTCGCCGTCCGGCGACCAGCGCGCGCTGGATAAGTCGAATTCGCCGAACGTGAGCGGAAGCGCGGCCGCACCTTCGGGGGTCGTCAACCAAAGCTGCCGCCACTGGCGGCCGTGGTAGCTTGCGAACAGGACCTGCTTGCCGTCGGGCGACATCTCCGGACGGGCACTCCAGCTCGTCTCTTCACTCAGGATTCGTCGACGATCGGCCGGATCGTCGACGGCGACCGACCAGATGTCGCCGGTTCCCCAGGCAACCTCGTCATTTGTCACGTAGAGAATCCGTTTGCCGTCTGGTGTCCAGGACGGATTCAAGGCGTGATCGAAGGTCGAATAGTAATAGCGAGCGATCTTGCTCTGCCGCTCACCAAGCAATGGGCGAGAATTCGTCAAGCCGCCGGGGCCGAGATCCGCGACGAAGAGGTTGAAGTGTCCTGTCCCCGTGGTCGACACCCAGGCGATCCGCTTGCCGTCCGGTGAAATCCGCGGCTCGACGTTCACCGCACCGCCCGAAGTCAGCCGCTGCTCACGGCCTGAAGCAAGATCCAGACGCCAAAGCTCAAGGCCGGTCCCGTCATAACGGGTGAACAGCACAGAGCGTCCGTCCGGCGAGACATCGGGCTGATAGTCGCAGGCAGCGCGGGGATGCGTCAGCTCGGTCGCTTCTTCAGAACCGATCGCCTGCCGCCAGAGGGAGCCGCCCATCGAATAAATCAATGTCTTGCCATCGGGTTCGAACGCGACGCTCGAAGGACCGGTGGTTAGCTGCGGGATGTAAAGCTCGCGCCAATAGTAGCTATGCGGCAGGTCGACCTGCTTCAGCACCGGCTCTCGTTCAGCCCTTGCGCCGACCGTCAGCCCGAAAGCCAGTGCCGCAATCAATGCCAGTTGTAGCCAGGCCCGCATCGGCACCGCTCCCTACTCCCGAGGCCTCACCGTCAACTTCTCGATACGCTTTTCGTTGGTCGTGCTCTTCACGATTCGATGGACATAGATTCCCGGCGTGTGGACGCAGTCAGGATCAATTTTCCCGGCTTCGACAATTTCCTCGACCTCCACGACGGTGGTTCTTGCGGCCGTCGCCATCACGGGATTGAAGTTGCGGGCGGTCTTGCGGAACTGAAGGTTGCCCTCCGTATCCGCACGCCAAGCCTTGATGATAGACAGGTCAGCTCGAAGCCATGTCTCGCGAACGTAGTGATGGCCTTCGAACGTCTCCTGCGGCTTTCCATCCGCCACGACAGTGCCGACGCCCGTTGCAGTAAAGAAGGCGGGAATACCGGCGCCCCCTGCCCTGATCCGCTCTGCCAGTGTTCCCTGGGGATTAAACTCGAGTTCCAGCTCTCCGGACAGATACTGCTGTTCGAACAATTTGTTCTCGCCGACGTAGGACGAGATCATCTTCCGAACCTGCCGCGTTTGCAGAAGATGCCAAAGACCGAAGCCATCGGCACCGGCGTTGTTCGAAATGATCGTGAGGTCCTTGACCCCCGCGGCCTTAATCTCGGGGATCAGGCTTTCAGGATTCCCCGAGAGGCCGAAGCCACCGGACATGATCGTCATGCCGTCGTGCAGAAGGCCGGCGAGCGCGGCTTTGGGACTGTCGTAAAGCTTGTTCACTGCGCGTCGAACACCGTGTGACTCTGTTCGCGCATGAACTGCGGCACATACCAGCTGCCAAGACCGCCCTTCCCGGTCGTTCCCGACCCCTTCCAGCCGCAGAAGGTCTGGAAGCCGGGCCAGGCACCGGTGGTCGCTCCGGCCGCCCGGTTGGCATAGAGTACCCCCGCCTCGATCCTGCTAAGGAACAGATCAAGTTCCTGCTCGTCCCGCGTGTAGACACCGGCTGTCAGGCCGAAGGCGCTCCGGTTCGCATCCGCAATGGCTTCATCCAAATTGTCGAACGGGATCAGGCTGACGAAGGGCAAGAAAAGCTCGTCGCGGTTGATCCAGTGGTCACTTGGTAGGCCGGTGACGATCGTCGGCTCTACATAAGCACCGCCCTCGAACAGGCCGCCCTCAAGCCTCTCTCCTCCCCGGACGATCGAACCGTCGAATGCCGCAGCCGCCGTTGCCTTGCCGAAGCGATCCAGTGCCTTGTCATTGATGACCGGCCCCATGAATACGTTAGCCTGTCGAGGGTCGCCGACCGTGAGCTTGCCCGTCGTCTCTACCAGGGCTTCCTGGAAGCCTTCGAATATTGATCGGTGGACATATGCCCGCGATGCCGCACTGCATTTCTGGCCCGACAAGCCAAACGCCGAACGCGCGACGCCCGTCGCGGCCAGAGCCAGGTCTGCGTTGGCGGTCACGAATGCGGGGTTCTTTCCGCCCATTTCCGCAAGGACCGGACGCGTCGCCTGTGAGGTCACGGCATGCCTCAGGATGGTCATGCCTACGGCGTTCGATCCCGTGAACGCGAAACCATCGATACCTGCGTGCCTGGCCAGCAGCTCGCCCGTTTCGCGCCCGCCTTGGACGAGATTGAGCACGCCGGGCGGTAGGCCGCCCTCGACGAGCGCTTCGACGACCAGGCGACCCGTTAGACCAGCGGCATCGCTGGGCTTCAACACTACGGTGTTCCCCGCCACGAGCGCCGCCGACATCATGCCCACCGACAGCGCGACCGGGAAGTTGAACGGCGCGATGACCGCGAACACCCCGTAGGGCCTGAGAACCACGCTGCACTTCTCGGCAGCGGACGCCCCCGGACGGTCTTCGCGGAAGCCGTCCGTTCGCTCCATCTCGTTGCAGTAATGACGTAGAAGGTCGATCGCTTCCTCGACCTCGCCGACCGCTTCGAGCCGCGACTTTCCGACCTCGATCAGGCACGCAACGGAAAGGTCCCACTTGCGCTCCTCCAGCACGTCGGCCGCGGCACGGAGGATCCCGACGCGCCTTGGCCATCCCATCGCGCGCCACGACGGATAAGCCGCCTGCGCCGCTTCGACCGCGTCGTCGATCATGCCGTGGTCGGCTTGAGGGAAATCGCCGAGGATGAGGCTGTAGTCGATCGGGCTTCGAGCAGTGACGATCTGGCCTTCAGGACGATCCTCACCGCCGATGAAGCTGGGACGAATATTCTCCAGCAAGCGCGCCTCGACCTCGGGAATGATCGCGTCGAGATGGGCATGGACCCCTGAGAAGTCCTCGCCGGTGTTGGAATATGTAACGCGGGGAAGGTTCATGGTTTTCGCTCTTCCAGCCTGCCGAAGCGTTTCAGGATCGCTTGAAGCTCGCCGTGCGGCAGAGCATACATCGTGTACCCGTCGGCACCCGTCGAAGTTCGGGCGGCGACCAGCGCATTCACGATCGCCTCCTCGGTAGCCTGTACGGTTGCTTCGAAAACCGCGTTCACCTCAGTGTCGGCAATCGGCGTGAGCGGCGACGGTGCTTTCTGGTCCGGTCCGTTCACGGACTCCGGCACGGTGGAGAAGGCGACGATCAGGTCCCCCGAAGAGGTACCCGAATAGGAACCCAGGCGAGCGAGGCCGAGCGCAGCGCGCTTTGCCACCCGGTTAAGCTGGACCGGCATCAATGGAGCGTCAGTCGCGACGACGATGATGATGGATCCGCTATCGGGAAGCGCCCTGCCTTCGGTACCGCATTTCGGCGTCTGATCAGGCCGGGACTGCCGCGGATCGTAACATGGCAGCCAGCTGTTCTGGAGGTTGCGGCCAACGGGAACACCCGCGATGCGGAGCACCTTTCGATCGCCCGTGTTGCACTGGACGAGCACGCCCACGGAATAGGACTTTGCGCCTGCGGTAATTGCACGAGACGACGTTCCGATTCCGCCCTTGAAGCTGAAACAGTGCATGCCGGTGCCACCGCCGACGACACCCTCTTCAACCGGGCCACTTTTTGCGGCGTCGAGCGCGGCTTTGGCTGTGGCGGGCCGAACGTGGAATCCGTTGATGTCGCTTTGCCAGCCGTCCCAGGTTTCGGCGACGACTGGATAGACGGCCTCCCCGCCGTGCTGGACTGCCCATTCCTGGATACCGGCGTAGACGTGACCAATGGCGTTGCTGCTGGTGATGCCGATCGGGCCGCTGATCGTTCCGAAATCCTGCATGTAGGCGAGGCCGGTCATTTCGCCGTTGCCATTGAGATTGAAATAGCCGCCATAGACTGGCTTCAGATTGCCGTGACCGCGGGGGAAGACGATCGTGACGCCAGACCGAACTGGCCCCTTCCCTACGATAAGTGGGCCCTCGCCCTCGACCAGTGTCTTCTGTCCGACTTCGACGCCGGGAACGTCGGTGATTGCGTTCAGCGGTCCCGGCGTTCCCTCGAATGGAATCCCAAGATCGCGGGCGCGGCCTTCTGCCTGCGTGGCGACGGCGATTGCCAGGAACGCGACCAAGGCCCTCATGTCGTGACCTTCACCCTCCCTGACTCGATCATCGGCAATTCACGCGGGATGATGATTTCCGGCGCTTCATCCAGCCCGCGCGCCCACTTGTGACCGGTGTATACGGCTTGCTGGATGGTGCTTGGGGCCCAGCAGTCGCCGACGCGCGTGATCGAGGCGATCCCTGCGCCTTCCCACCGGTCCTTCACCTCCTCAAGTGAAAGGTACAAATTCTCGTCGGGCAGGCGAGCGGTTACGGTTACCAGTGATGCGCAAGGGCGCTCGTGTTGCTCTCCGGTCAGCGCGTTAACCAATTTCACCTTACTGCCGTCGAACCCGACGACGCTCGCGTAGGTCACGACATCAATTCCCAGCCGGGCGATCCGCTTGGCGATCGGTACCGCTTCCAGCGTGTTCACTGTCCAGGCCGATAGCGTTGCCGCTGGCGTGACCAACGTGACCTCCAAGCCCGCTGCCCTGCATTGCTCTGCGAGGACGCCGCCCATGTAGTAATGGTCGTCGTCCCAGATGATTACCGGACCCGCTGTTGGGAGCCGCCCACTCATCAAGTCGTCGGGCGAATAGACGTTTGCACCACCGAAGCCAGGCACCGCGAAACCAGAATCGCGGCCGACGCCGTCGCTTCTCCAAGTCGAACCGGTGGCCAAGGCAACGTGCCGGGCACCAAATTCGAGGACGTGCTCGGCCTCAAGCGCGCTCTCGCGGTAGATCGACACATTTCCCATCCGCTCAAGCTGGCCCACCCGCCAGTCGCGCACCCGCGCCCATTCTGAAAGCCCCGGAAGCTTGCTCTCGCGCGTCACGCGTCCGCCGAGTTCGGACGTCGCTTCGGCAAGATGCACTTCGAAGCCCCGACGTGCCGCAGCAAGAGCTGCCTCGAGTCCCGCCGGCCCGGCGCCGACGACGAGAACCGATCCTTCCGACTTTTTCGGCGGGATGATTTCAGGGTGCCAGCCGCGTCGCCATTCCTCCCCCATCGTCGGGTTCTGCGTGCAGCGGAGATTCGTCGAGGTATAGTCGCTCGAAACGCACATGTTGCAGCCGATGCACTCACGGATGTCGTCGATGCGTCCTTCCTCGATCTTCTTCGGAAGGAAGGGATCGGCGATCGACGGTCGCGCCGCGCCGATGAAATCGAGAATGCCGCGACGGATTTGCGACACCATCGTGTCCGGCGAAGTGAACCGTCCGACGCCCACGACCGGCTTGGTCGTCAGCGACTTCACGAAGCTCGTGTACTGCTCCTGGAAGCCTTCCTTGGCGAAGCGGGACGTCTGGCTGTCATTCGGCCAGGTCGAGATGTTGACGTCCCACAAATCGGGGAGCTCGGCGAGCATGGCGATCACATCGCGAGCCTCGCCGTCATGGGTAAGGCCGGCATCACCCATCAGCTCATCGGCAGCAATCCGCACGGCCACGGCGCATCTGTCGCCGACAGCGTCCTTGGTGTCCTCGATCAACTCTCTGAGCAGTCGCGCTCGGTTCTCCAGGCTTCCGCCATATTCGTCGATCCGGTCGTTCTTGCGCTTCTCAAGGAATTGCTGCGCGATCGAGAGGTCGTGCGTCGCGTAGACATAGACGATGTCGAAGCCCGCCGTCTTCGATCGGATCGCCGCATCGCGATGCCAATTCCGAAGGTCGCGAATGTCCTGCTTGTCCATTCGGCGTGCCTGGACGGGCGAATAATAGATGATCGGGCGATGCGAGGCCCCGAGCGGCGCTAGACGCGTCCCCCAGTTCGCGGTTGAAGCCCCGTGGTGCATGATCTCGATCGCCGCCAGCGCGCCATGCTCATGCACCGCCTCCGCCATGAGCGCCATCGCCGGGACGTCGCGATCATCCCAAAGGCGCCCTTCGTGAAACGGCTCGCAATCCCCGGTGGGATGGATCTCGGTCTCTTCGGTCGCGACGACCGCCCATCCGCCCTCGGCCTTGATCCCGCGGAGCCGCGCGAGGGTTTCAGGCTGCGTCCAGCCGATGCCGGTGCAGTGTGGCACCTGGTAGAAGCGATTGCGCGCGGTCACCGGTCCAATGCGGACTGGCTCGAACAAGATGTCGTAGCGTGGATCGCGGGTCATGAGGGCAGTATCGAATCCATCGTTTGAACAAGCAGGTCGACGATCATTTCGAGTTCGTCGTCAGTAACGTTGTACGGCGGCGCCAGCAGGATGTGATCGCCGATGCGACCATCGACCGTCCCCCCGCCGGGATAAATGAGGAGGCCGCGCTCAAAGGCATCGGCCTTGGCGCGCTGATGCATGACCAGAGCGGGATCGAACGGCTCCTTGCCCTGGCGGTCGGCGACGAGTTCGAGAGCCACCAGCAGTCCCCTGCCGCGAATGTCGCCGACATTTGGATGGTCGCCGAAACGCTCGAACAGGAGTTGCTGCAGCCGTTCACCGGCTGCCACGATCCGCCCCAGAAGGCCCTCGCGGCGAATAACCTGCTGGACAACAAATCCCGCGGCACATCCGACCGGATGCCCGTTGTAGGTCTGGCCATGCTTTAGGGCACCCGACCCCTGCGCGACGGCATCGTAAACCTCGCTCGTGCACATCACCGCGCCGATTGGCTGGTAGCCCGCCCCAAGTCCCTTCCCCAAAGTGACGATGTCGGGAACGACGCCGTCCTGCTCGCAAGACAGGAAAGTCCCTGTCCGCCCACTTCCGCACATGACCTCGTCGAGGATCAACAGCACGCCATGCCGGTCGCAGATCTCGCGAATGTGCTTGAGATATTCTCCGGCTGGAGGAACGGCGCCGGAAGTCGCTCCGACAACCGTCTCCGCGATAAACGCCATGACGGTTTCGGGGCCCAGTGACTGAATCTCCTCTTCGAGAGCTTGAGCGGCCCTGAGGGCGTAGATCTCCGCGCTCTCCCAGGCCTCGGCAAAGTGATATTCGAAGCAAGGCTCTATCACGGCGACGTCGATCAGCAGCGGCTCGTACGGCGTCCGCCTCCAGATACTCCCGCCCGCGGCAAGCGCTCCAAGAGTATTGCCGTGGTAGCTCTGGCGGCGGGCGATCAAGCGGCACCGACCGGGATCGTCGCGTTCCAGATGGTACTGGCGCGCAAGCTTCAGCGCGGCCTCAATCGCTTCCGATCCACTGCCGGTGAACCAGACCCGATCGAGGGAACCGGGCGACTGCTCAACCATGATTGAAGCAAGCTCCTCGGCGGCATCGGTCGTGAAGAATCCCGTGTGCGCGTAGGCGAGACGTTCCGACTGGCGCGCAATCGCTTCGATCACTTCCGGGTGGCCGTGGCCGAGGCACGATACTGCCGCGCCGCCGCAGGCATCGACGAAACGGCGCCCGTTCGCATCGAAGATGTAGAGCCCATCGCCCCGGTCGGCGATCGGCGGGGCGGCCGAGGTGAAGCGATGAAAGACGTGCCCCGCAATCATTACGCTAGACTAACGTCTACAGCTTTGGCTTCAATGCCGCTTGATGAAAGCGATCACTGCGCTCCTGACGTCGGCGGCAATGGCCATGGCTTCACCCGCGGTCGCGAAACTCGATCTCGATCGGGCCTCCGTAAGCCACCTGCCTAATGGTCTGACCGTCATCATGCTGGACGACCACAGCTTTCCCGTGGTCAGCGTGCAGATGCTCTACAAGAGCGGCTCCGCCGCAGAGGTGACGGGCAAGACAGGCCTGGCACACTTTCTCGAGCATCTCGCATTTCGTGCCAGCGAGAACTTCCCGTATGCCGCGGCCACAGAGCTGATCTACGACGCCGGCGGTGAGTGGCACGGCTACACCGCGATGGACCAGACGACTTATTTCGCGACCATGCCAAAGGACGGACTGGAGCGGCTTCTCAAGATCGAGGCCGATCGAATGGCTCGGACGACGATCGATCCGGCAGCCATCGCGATCGAGAAAGGCGCGGTAGTCACCGAGCTGCACAGCTACGAGAACGACCCGGCAGGAGTCCTGCAGGACGCCGTCGTTCGTACGGCGCTCCAGTCGCACCCATACGGTAGCCCGATGGCGGGTTATGTCAGCGATGTCGAGCGGCTGACGATCGACGACGCGAGGACCTACTACGCGAGCCACTACGCGCCGGGAAATGCGGTACTAGCCATCGCTGGGGATTTTGATCCCGCCAGCGCCAGCGCGCTTGTCGCGAAAGCGTTGGCCGACGTTCCCGCAAGATCGGTCACCGTTCCGCATTACACGGCGGAAGCACCGCAGCACGGAGAGAGGCATTTCCGCCTGCTCGGAGCGGTCGACAAGCAGTATTTCCAGCTGGCCTTCCCAGCTCCGGCTGCAACGAGCCTCGACTTTCCTGCTTTCCTGCTTCTTCAGCAGATTCTCGCCGGCTCGCCTGGACTGAATCCCAGGCAGAGCGGCTGGTCCGGCAGCCCAGCCGTCGAAGGGTCGCGGCTGTCAGGCACAACCGCGGATATCGCGACATGGCTGCCGGCCACGCATGACCCGTTCCTGTTCACGATCAGCGGCTCGATCGATACAAAAGCAACTCAAGCGGAACTTGAACGAGCACTCGCCGGCAAGATTGCGCTACTGCGTGACCGGCTGGTGCCGGATGCCGAGATGGCTGCCGCGAAGAATTCGTTGCTCCGGGTTCTCGACGAAGACGTCCTCACGACGGAAGACGCGGCGCATCAGCTCGCATTCTTTGAAGGAATTGGCGCGCTCGACGCCCTTCTTACCCTGCCAAAGGCCGTCGAACGGGTGAGCCCGACGGACTTGCAGCGGGTCGCACGTGCTTATCTGACGCCGGACAAGCTCACAGTCGGGTGGATGGTCCCCGGCCACTCACAACCCGCTGCGTTGGGAGTGGGTAGCCCGAAGTCAGCTAACGACCGCGTCGGCTCCAGTGCACAATCCGTGCCCGTACAAGCTCCGCAGCTTCGTCGTCTGTCAGGCGGCCTGCCAGCCATCGTGCAGATTAGCCCGCTGTCGGACACAGTCGTTGTTGAAATGCTGCTTTCTCGCCCTGCATCCCAAGGCGATGCTCCGGCGGACCTCGCGGGATTGGGGACGGTGGCGCGATCAGGATCTCCGAAGGATTTGGCAAAGCTTATCGATGAGGTTGCTGCCGGCGCAAAGTCCGGTCCCGCGTCTCCGGAGGTGAAAAGCGAGGATCCAGAGACGCGGCTTCAACAGCTCATGGCGAACGGGATGCTGCCCCATGCCAGCAGTCCCCCCGAGCCAATTGCCGTCATTGTTAGCGGAAACGTCGAACCAGAAGCGGTTGTGACGTCCCTCGAAAAGTCACTGGGCGGGGTCGCGGGAGGTCAGCTCATCGGGAGGCAGGACAGTAAGCAATGGGCCCCGAAAAGGATCATCGAGCATATCGCCAAACCTCTGGCTCAAGGTGGTTTAGGCTATGTGGTCGAAGGGCCCCCTCCCGGCACCCGGGGGGCGCTCGCGTGGCGGATGCTGCTCTATGTTCTGACGCACGATTATTCGGGTCGGCTCGGCAATTCTGCAATCCGTGACAAGGGTCTGGTCTATCACATCTACAGCTCTTTCAGGAGCAACGGACGGCAGAGCTGGGCAACGATCTCAACCGGCGTCGATCCGGACAAGGCTGACGCGATGGAAACCGAGCTGCGTGCTCAACTCGCCAGGCTGGCGAGTCAGCCCCCAACCGCGGCGGAGACGGACTCAGCGAGGGGTCACCTGCTCGGACGCGATATCAGCGCAGCTCAAAGCAATGACGAGATCGTGGCCAAGCTTGCGCGCGAGTTCGTCGAAACGGGCGGGCTACGCTCGCACGAACAGCTGCGCACTCAATTGGAAGCAGTCACCCCTTCGGACCTTGCTCAGGCAGCCGGGCAATTCACCAAGGGCACCATCATCCGCGTCGACGTGGGGCTTAAGCCCTCATCCAAGTGACGAATCCCCGCCCAGCGAGCGATAAAGCTCCACAAGATTGCTGGTGGCTTCCAGGCGGCTAAGCACGAGCGTGCGCTGCGCCGAATAGAACGAACGCTGCGCATCGAGGCTGTTGAGGAAGCTATCGATCCCGTTCCGATATCGAGCTTCGGTGAGCAGGTAGGTGTCTGCAGCGGCTTCGCGCTGAGCCTGGCGAGCCCGCAACTGTTCATCGATAGTGCCGCGGCGGGCTAGCGCATCCGAAACCTCCCGGAACGCTCGCTGAATCGTCTGCTGGTAGGTCGCGACAGCGGCGGCTTTCTGCGCTTCGGTCAGTCGGACGTTTGCCCTCCCCGCACCGCCCTGGAAAATGGAATAGGTCGCATTTCCGGCAGGGCTCCACTGAAAAGCGCCACCACTGAAGAGGCCCGCGATCGACGTGCTCGCGAACCCGAGGAGTCCGGTCAGAGTGATTCGCGGAAATAGAGCTGCCCGTGCAGCGCCGATTTGCGCATTGGCCGCACGAAGCTGGTACTCCGCCTCGACGACATCGGGACGCCGCAGGAGGATCGTCGAATCCAGTCCTGCCGGGAGTTCCTTCACGGTCGGCGCAACCTGATCGATCGAGGCCGGAAGCAGCGAAGGGTCGATCTCCGCGCCGACTAGCAGGCGAAGCAGGTTTACGTCTTGGGCAAGCGCAGTCCGCTGGTCCGCAGCGTCTGCCTTCGCCGCCTCGAGGATCTGCTGTGCCTGCCGAAGGTCTGTCCGCGGAGCGATACCGCCTTCCAGCCGTGCTCGAGTCAGTCGAACGCTCTTCTCTGCGCTGGCGACAGTGTCTTCGGCGATCTTCAGAAGGCTCGCGTCCGCCGAATAGGTTAGCCAGGCGCTGGCGATGTCGGACACCAGCGAAAGGCGCGTTGCCCGAGCCGCGGACTCGGTTGCGAAATAGCGATTGCGCTGGACATCCGTCAGCGATCTGAGCCGTCCGAAAAGGTCGAGCTCGAACCCGGAAATGCCGACGCCAACGTCGAATCGGGTCGAAACATCGTTGCTGTCGCCGGTGCCGCTTGCTCCAGCACTGGCATCGACCTGAGGCAGTTGCTGTGCCCGCTGGATGCGAACCTGCTCGCGAGCCGTCGCGATATTGGCGGCCGCGATCAACAGGTCGCGATTGTTCACTAGGGCCTGGCCGATCAAGGTCTGCAACCGCGGATCCGTGAAGATATCGCGATATGTAACCGCCGGCAGCTCTGCTTCCGTCTGCCGAAGATAAGCGTCCCCTTGCGGCCAGGATGCGGGAATCGCCGAATCCGGTCGCACATACGCGGGCTGCATCGACGCGCACCCGGTCGCCAGAAGCGCCATCAGGCCGGCGACTTTCCTCAAGCCAGTGAATCCTTCCGATGGCTCATCCGCTCGCGGACGGCCGCAAGCCCATCACGCACTCCGCGCCGCACCAGCACGAAGAAGAGCGGGATGTAGAAGATGGCGAGGATGGTTGCCGTCAGCATTCCGCCGATCACCGACGTCCCGATCGCAATGCGGCTGTTCGCGCCGGCGCCGGTCGACAAGGCCAAGGGCATGACTCCGAAGATGAAGGAGAAGCTCGTCATCAGGATCGGGCGAAGGCGGATTCGTGCTGCCTCGAGCGCGGCGTCGATGACCCGCATGCCCTTTTTTTCGCCCTGCTCGGCGAACTCGATCATCAGGATCGCGTTCTTCGCCGCCAGGCCCATCGTCGTGAGCAATCCAATCTGCAGGTAAACGTCGTTCTCCAATCCCCGAAGCGTCACCGCGAAGATCGCCCCAACCAGGCCCAGGGGAATGACGAGCAGGACCGCCAGGGGAATCGACCAGCTTTCGTAAAGCGCGGCGAGGCACAGGAAGACCACCAGCAGCGACACGGCATAAAGCAAGGGTGCCTGCCCCGACGACAGCCGCTCTTGATAGGACTGGCCGGACCAGGCCACGCTGGTGCCTGGTATCGCGTCGGCCAGACGCTCCATCTCGTCCATCGCCTCGCCCGAACTGACGCCCGGCGCTGGCTGTCCCTGGAATTCCGCTGCGGGAACGCCTTGAAAGCGCGTCAAGCTGCTCGGCGCCGTATCCCACCCCGCGGCGGCGAACGATGAGAATGGCGCCATCTCGCCGCTATTCGAGCGAATGTACCACTGCCCAAGGCTCGACGGGTCCGACCGGTATGAAGCGTCGCCCTGAACGTAGACGCGCTTCACGCGGCCCTTGTCGATGAAGTCGTTGACGTACCGACCACCCCAGGCCGTCGACAACGTATTGTTGATGTCCGTCTGATTGAGCCCGAGGGCCGTCAGCTTCTGCTGATCGACGTCGATCTTGTAGGTCGCGACGTCAGGAAGGTCGCTGAGCCTGACCGACGCCAGCTTGGGATTGGAATTGGCTTCCTGAAGGAGCCGGTCGCGAGCGGCAAGGAACTGCTCGCGGCTCATGCCGCTCCGGTTCTGGAGCTCCATCGTGAAGCCGCTGGACTGTCCGAGGCCACGGATCGCGCCGGGAACCAAAGCGAAAACCTGAGCATCGCGGAATCCGCGAAATGCACCTTGCGCGCGCTCGACGACCGCATCGGCGGTATTTTCCTTGCCGTGGCGCTCGTCCCAGGGTGCGAGGTTGAGGAAGCCCTGGCCCGTATTCTGTCCGACCGCACCACCACCGCCGCCGCCTCCGGCCACGGTGAACAGGGTCTGCATGTTCTTGGCCTCATGGCCGTACAGATAGTCCTCCACGCCACGGAGAACCTCTAGCGTCCGGTTTTGGGTTGCGCCTGGTGGCAGGCGAACCTGAAGACTGGCGGCGCCCTGGTCCTCATTGGGGAGGAAACCTGTCGGCAAGCGGTAAAACATGACGATCAGGAGAGCCACGATCACGCCGTAGATCGCGAGGAACAGCCACTTGCGATCGATCACCCGCACAATTGCGCCGCGATAGCTGACGACCATCCGATCGAAGCGGGTGTTGAAGCCGTTCCGCGCGGAGGTTAGAAACGAACCGACTTGCGGGAATGCGCGGTCGAGCCAGCTCGGTCCTTCGCCCTCCTCCTCGGAACGTTGTCGGAGCAACGTTGACGTCAGCGCCGGACTGAAGATCAAAGCCACCAGCACTGACAGGACCATTGCGGAGATGATGGTCAGCGAGAATTGCTGGTAGATAACGCCGGTCGACCCGCCGAAGAACGCCATAGGGAGGAACACGGCGGACAGGACCATCGCGATCGCAATCAGTGCAACCTGGATTTCCTTCATGGACTCGATGGTCGCTTCGCGCGGCGTCATACCCGGATTTTCGTCCAGAAGTCTCTCGACGTTCTCGACCACCACGATAGCGTCGTCGACGAGCAGGCCGACCGCCAACGTCAGCCCGAACAACGTCATCGTGTTGATCGTGAAGCCTGTCATGTAAAAGACGGCGAACGTACCCATGAGCACCACCGGAATGGCGATCGCGGGCACCAGGAGAGCGCGCCAGTTCTGCAGGAAGATGAAGATGACGAGGATGACGAGGATGATCGCCTCAATCAGCGTCTTCACGACTTCGTCGACCGACAGCTTGATGAAGTTGGTCGTGTCGTTGGCGTAGGCGAGCTTGAGGCCCTCAGGGAAATTCTCGGAAAGCTGTTCGACGCGTGCCTTGACGAGGTCGGCCGTTTCGAGCGCGTCGGCGCCGGGAGCCAGGGAGATTGCGATGCCCGCACCCGGATGGCGATTCACGCGGACTACTGCCGCGTAATTCTCAGCGCCAAGTTCGATCCGCGCCACGTCGCCGAGGCGAACGGTCGCCCCGCTCGGGTCGGTCTTGAGGATGATGTCCTGGAACTGCTCGACGGTCTGTAACTTCGACTGCGCCGTCACTGTGGCGTTGAGCATCTGTTCTTGAGGAGATGGCAGCCCGCCAACCTCGCCGGCGGCCACTTCGGTGTTCTGCGCCTGGATCGCCGAGACCACGTCACCCGGCATGAGCGAGAACGCCGCCAGGCGCTGGGGATTGAGCCAGATGCGCATCGCGTGAGGCGCGCCAAACACGTTCACGTCGCCGACGCCTGGAATACGCGAGAGCGGATCCTGCAAATAGGACGAGAGATAGTCCGACACGTCCATGTTCGTGCGCTGGTCGGTCTCGTCATATAGCGCGACGATCAGCAGGAAGTCGGGGTTCGACTTGGTGACCCTGACACCCTGCTGCTGAACCTGTGCCGAAAGCCGCGAGATAGCTTGCTGGACCTGGTTCTGAACCTGGACCTGCGCTGTGTCGGGATTGGTGCCCTTCTCGAAGACCACCGAGATGTTGACCTGCCCGCGCGAGCTGGATGTCGACGTGAAATAAAGTAGCCCGTCAATGCCGGTTAGCTGTTGCTCGATGATCTGGGTGACGCTGTTCTCGATCGTCTCCGCCGACGCACCAGGATAGCTCGCACGGATGTTGACCTGCGGCGGAGCGATGTCCGGGTACTGCTGGATCGGCAGGCCGAAAATCGACGCGACCCCCGCAAGCGTGACCACGATCGCGAGGACCCACGCGAAGATCGGACGATCGATGAAGATGCGCGACAAAGGCTATCCGCCTCGCCGGCCTTGACCGTTCGCCCCTGCGCCCGGCTTCCCGGGATCGATCTTTTGCTTCGTATCGGCCGGGACCGGCTTCAGCGCAGCGCCAGACCGCAGATTTGCCGTGCCCTGGGTGATGATCTTGTCGCCCGGATTGAGACCCGACGACACGACCCAGTTCTCGCCGAAGGTTCTCTCGGCCGTGACCTTGCGGCGTTCCGCCTTGTTGCCGGCGCCGACGATGAAGACGAAGGCGTCGCCACCGATGTCCCGCTGAAGCGCTGCCTGCGGCACGAGGAAGACGCTGGGATCCACCGCTTGTGTGAAGAGCGCCTGGACGAACATCCCCGGTAGCAGGACACCCTGCGGATTGGGAAAACGCGCCCGAAGGGTCACGGTGCCCGTGCTTTCGTTCACCATGACTTCGGAGAATTCAACGGTGCCGGTGTAGCCGTAGTCGGTACCGTCCTCGAGTTTCAGGCGGACCTGTGTGCTACCCGGAGCAACTCCGCCGGAGGACAGCGCCCGCTTGAGCTTGGTCAGATCGGCGCTCGACTGCTGGATATCGACGTACATCGGGTCGAGGCGCTGGATGACCGCTAATGGGTCGGCCTGGTTGGCCGTCACCAACGCGCCGACAGTTGAAAGGGAGCGTCCGATGCGACCGCTGATCGGCGCCGGGATGCTGGTGTAGCGCAAGTTGATGCGGGCGGTGTCCAGCGCGGCGCTGTTCTGTGCGACCGAAGCTCGCGCCTGGCGAGCCTGAGCCGCTGCATCGGTATAGTCCTGCTTCGAGATGGCCTCCATCTCGGCAAGAGGCTTGTACCGGTTCGCTCGCACCTGGGCGGCGTCGAGAGTAGCGCGGGCGGCTGCAACATTCGCCTGCGCCTGGTTGACGGCCGCGCGATAGAGGCTCGGATCGATTTGGTAGAGCGGCTGGCCCTGACGAACGTAAGAGCCCTCGGTGAAGTAGCGGCGACGGATGACGCCGTTGACCTGGGGACGAACTTCGGAGCTCTCAAAGGCCACGGTGCGTCCACCAAGCTGGCTCTGCAGCGGCACCGCCGTCCGCTGCACTACCACGAAGCCGACTTGCGTCGGCCCCTTTTGCTGGTTCTGGGCATCGGATTGCGAACAGCCGGCCAGAAGGGCGAAGGCAACCGGCACAGCCAGCAGGATACGCTTACGAATCGCGTGCACGGGTTGCGGTCTAGGCAGCTAGGTTGTTGCCCTCAATTGCATTTCGTCGACGCGTACCGTGCTTTTGTGGAAGCCTCGTGACAATCACGAAGCATCGAGAAAGGCCCGTCAATTGTGCTCGACGACCCTGATGTGAAGTTCCTTGAGCTGCTTCGGCATGACTGTCGCAGGAGCGTTCATCATCAGATCTTCCGCTTTCTGATTCATCGGGAAGAGGATGACCTCGCGAATGTTCGGCTCGTCGGCCAGCAGCATGACAATGCGGTCAATGCCCGGGGCCGAACCGCCGTGCGGCGGTGCGCCGAACTTGAAGGCGTTGATCATGCCCGCAAAGTTCGTGTCGACCTCGTCCTTGGAATAGCCGGCGATTTCGAACGCCTTGTACATGATGTCCGGACGGTGGTTCCGGATCGCGCCTGAGCTCAGCTCCACCCCATTGCAGACGATGTCGTACTGCCAGGCGAGAATATCGAGCGGATCCTTGGTCTCCAGCGCCTCCATCTCGCCCTGCGGCATCGAGAATGGGTTATGCGAGAAGTCGATTTTCTTCTGCTCGTCATTGTACTCGAACATCGGAAAGTCGACGATCCAGCAGAAGCGGAACGAATCCTTCTCGATCAGGTCGAGCTGCTCGCCGACGCGCGTACGAGCTGCACCCGCAAGCTTGGCCGCTTCCGCTTCCTTGCCGGCGGCAAAGAAGATGCCGTCGTCCGGGCCAAGAGCCATGGCTTCGGCGATGCGGTTCATGCCCTCTTCGCCGTGGTTCTTGGCGATCGGGCCACCCCACTCACCGCCCTTGCGGGTTGCGTAGCCGAGACCGGCGTAGCCTTCGCTGCGAGCCCATTCGTTCATGTCGTCGAAGAACTTGCGGCTCTTTTCTGCGGTGCCCGGCGCGGCAACTGCACGCACGACGGCACCCTTTTCGACGAGGCCAGCGAACAGGCCGAAGCCGGAGCCCTTGAAGTGATCCGAAACGTCAGTGATCAGCAGCGGATTACGAAGGTCCGGCTTGTCGCTTCCGTACTTTAGCAGCGCTTCCTTATACGGGATGCGAACATATTCGCCCGCCGGAGTGACCGAGCGACCGTCGGCGAATTCCTCGAATACGCCCGACAGCACCGGCTCGATCGCATTGAACACGTCGTCCTGAGTGACGAAGCTCATCTCGAAATCGAGCTGATAGAACTCGCCCGGGGAACGGTCAGCGCGGGCGTCCTCGTCGCGGAAGCAGGGCGCGATCTGGAAATAGCGGTCGAAGCCCGCGACCATGATCAGCTGTTTGAACATCTGCGGCGCTTGCGGGAGCGCGTAGAACTTGCCCGGATGGACGCGGCTCGGGACGAGATAGTCGCGAGCACCTTCCGGCGAGCTGGCGGTCAGGATCGGCGTCTGGAACTCGGTGAAGCCCTGGTCGATCATGCGACGGCGGATCGAGCTGATCACTGCCGAGCGGAGCATGATGTTCGCGTGAACCTGCTCACGGCGAAGGTCGAGATAGCGGTACTTGAGGCGGATATCCTCAGGATAGTCCTGCTCTCCGGCAACCGGCATCGGCAACTCGGCCGCGGCAGACTGAACCACGACTTCCCGAGCGACGACCTCGATTTCGCCGGTCGGCAGCTTCTTGTTCACGACCTCGGCGCCGCGAGCGACGACGTCGCCGGTGATCGACACGACCGATTCGGCCCGCAGTGCATCGAGCTGCTCCAGCATCGGGCTTCCCGCGGCAGCAACGACCTGCGTGATACCGAAATGATCGCGGAGATCGATGAACAGGACGCCCCCGTGATCCCGCTTGCGATGAATCCAGCCGGAGATGCGGACGGACGAGCCTACGTCGGAAGCGCGGAGCTGGCCGCAATTATGAGTGCGATAAGGGTGCATTTGCCTGTCGATAGCGATGTTCGGAAATTCGGGGCGGCACTCACTGGCGCAAAGCCTTTTGTCAACCCGACGGCAGGTCGCTAAGGCCGCCTGAGACTCATGCACATACACCCACTGATTACCAAGTCCGAGGACTTGGCTACCCTTGTAGACCGCCTCGCCAAGCATCCTTTCGTCGCCGTGGACACCGAGTTCATGCGCGAGAATACCTATTGGCCGGATCTTTGCCTGATCCAGATCGCAAGCCCTGAGGAAGCGGCGGCGATCGATCCGAAGGCCGATATCGACTTGGGCCCACTGCTGTCGCTGCTGGTCGACAATCACGACGTCTTGAAGGTCTTTCACGCCGGCGGCCAAGACCTGGAAATCATCTACAATCTGACCGACAAGACGCCCGTGCCGCTGTTTGACACGCAGATCGCGGCGATGGCGCTCGGGCATGGAGAGCAGGTCGGCTATTCGAACCTGATTGAATCGATGCTTGGCCACAGCATCGACAAGGGCGCCCGATTCACGGACTGGAGTCGGCGGCCGCTCGACAAGAGGCAGATCGATTACGCCATCGCCGACGTCACGCATCTCGCGACCGTTTTCCCCAAACTCCTCAACCGTTTGAAGAAAACCGGGCGCGGTGGGTGGCTCGACGAGGAAATGGAGCGGCTCGCGAACCCTTCCAGCTTCGCCTTCGAGCCCGAGGATGCCTGGAAGCGGCTGAAGCTGCCCAGCCGCAATCCCGCGGTTCTCGGCCGCCTCAAGGCCCTTGCCGGATGGCGAGAGGTCGAAGCGCGGACCAAGAACATCCCGCGCGGACGGATCGTCAAGGATGACACCCTGGGCGAGCTTGCCGCTCACCCCCCCAAGACACAGGACGATCTTGGCAGGGTTCGTGGCCTCTCCGCCGGGTGGAGAACAAACGACATCGGTGCCCGCCTGATGGGGGCGCTGGAAACTTCCAGGCCGCTGGAGCAGGACGAATTGCCGGATCGCGAACCCCGCCGCCCGGGTCTGACCAAGGACGCCGCGCTCGTCAGCGATCTTCTCAAGCTCCTTCTCAAGATCCGTTCCAAGGAAGCCGGTGTCGCCCCTCGGCTGATTGCGCGGTCGGACGATCTCGAAGCTTTGGCCGCGGGCGTGCGGTCTGGCCTGAACATCCTCGATGGTTGGCGTTTCGAAGAATTCGGCAGGGATGCGCTTGACCTTGTCGAGGGCCGGCTCGCTTTCGCCATCGAGCACGGCAAGCTAAAGATGAGCAGGCTGGAGAAGGAGTCCGTTGATGCGTAGCGCAATCGTCCTGGTCGCTTTGGCGCTCGGCGCCTGTGCCACCGCGAACGCCAATGATGCCGCGCCGAGTTCGGGAAAGTGCAGTACTGACAAGTTGGGCGCGTTCGTCGGCCGCGACGCGACATCGGACACCGCGGCAGAGCTTGTCCGCGAGTCGGGAGCGAAGGTGCTTCGCTGGGCACCAAAGGGGTCGATGCTGACAATGGACTTCCGGGAAGACCGGCTGACGGTCCATCTCGACGCCAACAACAAGATCGAGCGGCTCGACTGCGTCTAGGCGGCGTCGCCGATCATCCTCGCCTGTGACAACGCCCGGCGGATGGTTGGCATGGTGACTCGCGCCCGCTCCGCAATCGCGTAGCGATCGACTTCCTCGACAGCCCTCTCCGCCGTCCAATATTCGCGATTCAACCGCTCGGTCATGAAACGAAGTGCCTCCAGCGGCACGTGAAGCCCCCGGTCGGCGAACAAAAGCTGGATCAGCGCTTCGAACAGCTTGTCGTCCGGCTGGTTGATCGTCGCCACAGGCGTGATCGCAAGTCGAGTCCGCAAGTCCGGCAGCGCCGGCGACCATGCGGGCGGCGCCGAATTCGCGACCAGGATCACCGGATGGCCTGTGTCCTGCGCATCGTTCCAGGCGTGAAAGACCTCTTCCTCATCGTGGCTGTCGGCCTGGTCGATCACGCGGCCGTGAACCCGTTCGGCGAAGGTTCTCGCCAGCAGGGTGCGACCCGAACGGCGCGGCCCGGTCAGGACGGTCGCCTTCACCGGCCACATGCTCCATTTGCGGAAATGTTCGAACGCCTCGCGGTTGGCGTCAGAGACGATGAACCGGGTTTCACCTTCCGTCTGCGGCCAGTCGAGCGGAAGCGCGATCTGGTCCGCCCCCCTTTTCATTCGTTGCCTCTCGGCGCCTGACCCTGGGGAGCGGGTGGAGTGGCGGGCTGCGGCTGCGGCGGGGCCGGCTGCGGCTTGGGCGGCACCGGTGGGGGGAGCGGCGGAGGCCCGGCAGACCCCGTCGACATCCTCAACACGAAACCGTTCTGCTCGACGTTCCAACCGCGCGATCCGAGCGAGGTCCGCAAGTTTGCAATGTTTCCGCCACGGTAGGTTACGTTCACGTAGCTGACACCGCCGGGGTTGATGCTGACCGGCACGACCTGGTCGACGCCCGGCGACGTGCGCAGGTGGGCCATCGCGAAATTGTAGATGTTCACATCAGGCGAAACGATCTGGATCTGATACGCCCACGGCTGTGCCTGCTGAACCGGCGCTTCCTCCACGACCGGCGGCGGCGGGGGCTCGGGAATGTCGAGGGTGCGGTCGCGGACCAGCCTGCCGCTGGCCAGCGCATCGGCGAACAAACCGTCCATTCGCTGAACGCCTGCCCGCATGATCTGCAGCGTGCCTGCGCCAGCCGGTGCAGTAATCGTGAAAGTCACCACCGGCTGCTTGTCGGGGCCGTGATAGCCCGTGAAACGAGCGAAGGCCGGACCACCGGGGTAGGCGCGCTGAATCTGAACTTGGGCAACGAGAATGTCGGCCGCCCCATAGAGATCGATCAAGTTGCGCCACCAGCCCCGGCCGGGACGATCGACTTGGGCGGCATTGACCAGCAGCGGGTCGATGCCCTGCCCGCTCACGCGGACATAGTCGATCGGGCTCTGAGCCGTTCTGAACTCGGCCCAGGCGCGCTGCCACGGATTGCGAAGCTCGACCGTCGTCGCGGTGCCCCCGGTCACGAGCACCGGGATCAGCAGCATCGGCACGGATCGGCGAACGTCCCCACCTACGCCCAACAATTCCGCGGATCGCGCCCGGTCGAACTGAATGCCTAAATCGGCGATGTAGCGATTGGGCCCGATCTGCTCTCGCTCCACAACGATCGAGCTGACAAGGTCGTCCAGCGTCGAGTCGGGTACCGTTGGAGCCTCGGAAATCGGGCGGTTGTGAGTTTTAGCCCAAAACGCCTTGAAGCCCTGCCGCTGGGCGACCCGCCAACCCTCGTACCGCGCGGACTGGCCGTCCTTGCCCGAAACGTCGACGTGAACTCCGGTGATTTCGAGCGTTCCCGAACTGTCGACTGGAGGGATTCCGCGGTCGCCACTTTCCATCTGCGCGTAGAGCACGCCGGAAATCCCGACGAGAGCGCACAGCGAGATCAGGAGGGCAACGAAGCGGCGGCGGAACATTCGCGGTGCCTTTTGACGATAACGGCGTGGAAATCCAAGCGGCTTGTGGCTAGGCGGCGGCTGATGTCTCAAAAGCCGCTCACCTATGCCGACGCCGGAGTGTCCATCGACGCCGGAAATGCGCTCGTCAAAACGATCGGCCCGCTGGCCCGTTCGACGGCTCGTCCAGGAGCCGACGCGGAGCTGGGCGGATTCGGTGGGTTCTTCGACCTCAAGGCTGCGGGCTACAGCGATCCTCTGCTAGTCGCCGCCAACGACGGCGTCGGGACAAAGCTCAAGCTGGCGATCGAGGCGGGCAAGCATGACGGTGTGGGCATCGACCTCGTCGCAATGTGCGCCAACGACCTGATCGTGCAGGGCGCAGAGCCGCTCTTCTTCCTCGACTATTACGCGACCGGAAAGCTCGACCCGGCCGTCGCCGCCGAGGTTGTAGCCTCGATCGCAGAAGGCTGCAGGCAGGCCGGCTGCGCGCTGATTGGCGGCGAGACCGCCGAAATGCCGGGCATGTACTCCGAGGGAGACTACGACCTCGCAGGTTTCTGCGTTGGCGCGGTGAACCGCGACAAGGTGCTGACGGGAGCCAACATCGGTCCGGGTGACGTCATTCTCGGCCTCGCCAGCTCCGGCGTCCACAGCAACGGCTTCTCGCTGGTTCGGCGGATCATTTCCGATCGCGGATGGAACATCGCCGAGACGTACCCATCTGCCGGTGGCAGCACGCTGGCAGACCAGCTGCTCGAGCCAACCCGCATCTACGTGAGGTCGCTGCTGCCCCTGGTGCAGGAAGGGCTGGTCAACGGGTTAGCTCACATCACCGGTGGCGGACTGCTTGAGAACACCCCGAGAGTCCTTCCGTCAAATGCCCACGCTTACGTCGATGCCGGCTCTTGGGAGCTGCCGTCGCTATTCCGGCTGCTTCAGGATGGGGGAAGCATCGAACCCCAGGAGATGGTGCGGACGTTCAACTGCGGCATTGGCATGATTGCCGTTGTGAGCGCCGGTCAGGCAGACGCCGTTGCATCGCGGCTCGAGGCAGCGGGCGAAGCGGTCTTCCGCATCGGTCGCATCGAAAACGGTCCGCGGGGATGCACGGTCCACGGCCCGAATCGTGCCTGGACCGCAGCCCATAATGCGTGACCCGCGCCGCGTCGGCGTTCTCATCTCCGGACGCGGAAGCAATTTGCGGGCTCTGGTCGAACAGGCGAAGGGCTACGAGATCGCACTGGTCGCATCGAACAAGCCGCAGGCGCCCGGCCTCGATTGGGCGCGAGAACAAGGGCTCTCCACTTGGACCTGGGACAGCAAGGGAGTCGAGAAGGAAGAGTTCGACCGGACCTTGAGCGCCGCGCTCGACGATCATCGCATTGGAACGGTGGCTCTCGCAGGCTTCATGCGTATCCTTTCGCCGTGGTTCATCGACCAGTGGCGGGGACGCATCCTCAACATTCACCCGTCGCTGCTGCCGAAATATCGAGGATTGGACACCCATGCGCGTGCCATCGAAGCGGGCGATCGAGTGAGCGGCTGTTCAGTGCACGTAGTAACCGAAGTTCTCGATGCAGGCGAAGTGCTGGGGCAGGCGGAGGTTGCGATCGAGAGCGGCGACACACCTGCGACCCTTGAAAATCGAGTGCTCGCGGCGGAGCATGAACTTTACCCTCGGATTCTGCGGGAGTTCGTGAGGCGATGACTGACGCCCTCAATTTCGTTCGAAGGACGGCCCTGGAGCTGCCGGAGACTGAGGAACGTAAATCTCACGGACAAGCGACGTTCTTCGTGGCCGGAAAGCAGTTCGCTCAATTTCGCGACAACCATCATGGTGACGGCAAGACGGTCGTCTGTGTCCGGACCAGTGGGCTCGATGAGCAAGCAACTCTTCTTGAAGCCGACCCCAAAACCTATTCGAAGCCGGCCTATCTCCATCCGTCAGGCTGGGTTTCGGTCAACGTCGCCGGCGAGGTCGATTGGGATCACGTTGCCGACCGCATCGCGAGCAGTTGGGAGCTTGCAGCGCCGAGGAGGTTACTGGAAGCAGGCGGTCGATGAGCGAATCACAATCCGAAGACGCCAGGCGCAAGTCGCGCCTTCGCTGGATCACCCTTGGCGAAGCCATCGCCATTGCCGCCCTGATCGTCTCCGCCGCGGGTGTCTGGCTTAGCTGGCAAGGGGCGGACGAAATGCCGCCGACCACGACGATCATCGAAAAGCAGCAGTCCATACCGCTCGCCTTGCGAGGAAAGGCTGAGGATGACGGTCGGTCGCTGACAATCACGCCGGTTGAGGCCGGCCATGCCCTGCAATCGCTCACGATCACTCCCTCGGGAGGTACCGCCATCGAAGTCGGCAGCGATGGCGAGCTTGAGGCAAGCGCCCTCATGGCCGCATTAGCCAAAACGGACAGCGATGAAAAAGGGACCCAGCGCGTGCGCGCCCAGATCGCCGCACGATACATAGAGGCGGGAGCCGACAAGTCGGCCAAGAGCAGCTACGTCATCACTTATCGCTGGGAAGGCGGCGGACTGTTCGGCGGCCGCTCGCTTCGGTTAACCGGGATCGCCCGCGCCTAGAAAGACTGGACAGACGCCCACGCATGTGCGGCATTAGCAGCCATGCAGCCATTCTATATCATTGCCGCCGGGCTGCTGGTTTCGGTGGCACAGATCGCTGTGCTCATCCGGGCGATTCTTCGCCCCCATCGCGACCCGTCGTCGAGACTGGCTTGGGCCGTGGTCATCGTGGTCGCGCCGATTATCGGCATGGTTGCTTACCTTCTGCTGGGCGAAGTCCGGATCAGCCTCGGCCGACGAGACAAGGGGCGGGCAATCGAGGCAGCACTCCCCAGGCCTGCAGGCGAGGATGACGCTGTCCGCGAAGTCGCCAAGGGCTTCTACCGAGCGCCATTCGATCTTGGCGAAAGCGTCAACGGCCTGGAAACGACGAGCGGCAACAGCGCCACACTCGCGGCAGACAGCAACGTGGCGATCGAAGAAATGGTCCGCGACATCGACGCCGCCGTACAGACGGTGCACCTGCTGGCATACATCTGGCTCGCCGATCACAACGGTACGAAGGTCAAGGACGCGTTGATCCGTGCGGCTAGGCGCGGAGTTAAGGTCCGCGCGCTCGCCGATGCGCTCGGTTCAAGGCATTTTATCCGGTCCAGCAACTGGTCGGATCTCGCCGACGGCGGCGTCGAAGCACGAGTAGCGCTCCCTGTCGGAAACCCACTGTGGACCATTCTTCGCGGCCGGGTCGACCTGCGCAACCACCGCAAGATGCTCATCATCGACAACCGGATCGCCTGGTGCGGAAGCCAGAATGTTGCCGATCCGGAGTTTCGCGTGAAGCCGCACTACGCGCCCTGGGTGGACATCATGACCCGGTGGCAGGGGCAGGTCGTCCATCACTGCCAATATCTCTTCGTCTCCGACTGGATGGGCGATGGCGGCGATGACATCAGCGCCCTCCTGTCCGCGCCCGTCGAGCACCCGACAGGCACAATCATAGCCCAGGTCGTCGGCACGGGACCGACGGTGCGATATGACGCAATGCCGTCCTGCTTTGCCGAGCTAATTCACTCAGCGCGCCAAGAGTTGGTCGTCACGACACCCTATTTCGTGCCCGATGATCAGGTGCTGTCCTCCTTGTTGTCAGCGGCCAGGCGGGGCGTAAAGGTGATCTTCATCTTGCCGAAGCGCAACGACAGCCGCGTGGTCCAGGCGACAAGCCGAAGTTATTACGCAGACCTGATCAAGGCCGGCGTGAAGCTGTACGAATATCGATGTGGCCTGCTTCACGCCAAGACGATGGTGGCGGACAGGAAAATTGGCTTGATCGGCTCGGCCAATCTCGACCGCCGCAGCTTCGAGCTCAATTTCGAGAACAACATCCTGTTTTCGGACAAGAAATTTGCCGGCGTCATCCGGGCCCGACAGGACGAATTCCTCGCCCAATCGGACCCGGTGACGATGGCAGACGTAGAAAGCTTCAGCCTACCGGCCCGGTTCTGGCAGAACAGCGTGGCGATGCTGAGCCCGATCTTTTGATCAGCCGACGATTTCTTCCGGCGTGAAGAAGTAATCGATCTCGATCTTGGCGTTCTCATCGCTATCCGAACCGTGGACCGAGTTCGCCTCGATCGATTCGGCGAACTCCTTGCGGATCGTGCCTTCGGCAGCGTCAGTTGGGTTCGTGGCGCCCATCACTTCACGGTTGCGGAGGACGGCGTTCTCACCCTCGAGGACCTGAACGACGACCGGACCCGACGTCATGAAGGTGCAGAGGTCATTGAAGAACGGACGCTCGCGGTGGACCGCGTAGAAGCCTTCGGCCTGGTCGCGAGTCATATGGATCCGCTTGGAAGCGACGACGCGAAGGCCGGCATCTTCAAGCTTCTTGGTGACTGCGCCCGTCAGGTTGCGGCGGGTGGCGTCGGGCTTGATGATCGAAAAGGTGCGCGTGGCGGCCATGGCCGTGCGGTCTCCTGAAACAATGGGTTGGGATTGGTCGCAGCGCCTAGCGGGGCGCGGACCGAACGGCAAGACTCAGCCCTTCTCCACCCATTTACCGCCTTCGTCCTGTGCCCAGTAGCGGCGATCCACCCCGTCCCGCCCGGCTAAGAGCTTCCACGCCAGCCGCGCGCCCTCGAGCGTCGCTGCATCGAACAGGTAGAACGCGCGATCGAACGTCAGCGCAGCTTCGCGCCATTGCCCGTCTGCGATCAGCAGATTGCGGGCGATGTTCGGCGCATCGGTGCTCGCGGAGAGCAAAATCGGCTGGCGTGCATCGTCGCTTCCTCCCGAGGGCGCATGCGGAATAAAGCTTGCAGGCCCCTGGTCCCACAGCATGCGGTCAAGCTTTCCGAGAAGACCCTCATCGTCAGCGACGATCAGCAGCCGTTTTCCGTCGGCGAGCAGGCGCTGCGAGATGCTTGCAATCACCTGCTCGAGCGGCGTTCGTCCGAGCTGGTAGAAATCGATCTGCATTCAGCGCTTCAGCGCCCCTCCACCGACGCTTCGATGAAGCGGTCGAGCAGGCGGACCCCATAGCCGGTCGCACCCTTTTCGTAGGTGCTGGTCGGCTTGTCGGACCAGGCCATGCCGGCGATGTCGAGATGCGCCCAGGGCGTTCCACTCTCGACGAAGCGGAGAATGAACTGTGCCGCGGTGATTGATCCACCCTCGCGCGGCCCGACATTCTTCATGTCGGCTATGGGAGAATCGATCAGCTTGTCGAACGAGTCCCCCATGGGCTGGCGCCACAATTTGTCCCCGGAAGACTGCCCTGCATCGAGTAACTTCGCCGCGAGGTCGTCGTCCGTGGTGAACAGGCCACCGTACTCGTGGCCGAGGCTAATGAGGATGGCTCCGGTCAGCGTCGCGAGGTCGACGATCAGCTTCGGCTTGTAGTTGCGCTGCACGTAGGTGATCGCGTCCGCGAGCACGAGGCGGCCTTCGGCGTCGGTGTTGATCACCTCGATCGTCTGGCCCGACATGCTGGTTACCACGTCACCAGGACGCTGGGCATTCCCATCGGGCATGTTTTCGACGAGCCCGCAGATCCCAACGACGTTTGCCTTCGCCTTCCGCTTGGCGAGCGCGACCATCGCGCCAGTGACCGCGCCGGCGCCGCCCATGTCCCACTTCATGGCTTCCATGCCGGCAGCCGGCTTGATCGATATGCCGCCGGTATCGAACGTCACGCCCTTGCCGACGAAGGCGACCGGCGCTTCTCCTGCCTTGCCGCCGTTCCAGCGCATGACGAGCATGCGGGGTTCGCGGACCGAGCCCTGGGCGACGCCAAGCAGCGCGCCCATTCCGAGCTTCTTCATCGCCTTGCCGTCGAGGACTTCGACTTCGACTCCCGTCCCGGACAGCGCGGCCTGCGCCCGGTCCACAAAGGTCTCCGGATAGATGATGTTGGCCGGCTCGGTCACCAGCTCACGCGTAAGCGAGACACCCTCGGCAACCGGCTGCCAGCGTTTCTTCCAGACACCTTCGGCTTCAGCCGGCGCCCCAACGATCGTCAGCTCCTTGAGGGTCGGCTTCTGCTTGTCCTTCAGCTTCGTGCGATACCGATCGTAGCGCCAACCTCGGAGGGTTGCGGCAAAAGCAACCTTCGCGGCAGCGTCCGCGTCGTACTTCAGGCCGGTCACGTCGAGCACGGCATGGGTCTCGCCTGAGGTCAGCAGCCTGGCGACAAGAGCCCCACCCAGCTTCTCCGCGGCGTCTTGCGGGCTGGTCCCGTCACCCGTTCCGACCACGACCAAACGTCGAACTCCGCCGTCGGCAGGCACGAACAGCTCCGCCGCGCTCCCGGAGTCGCCCTCGAACCGCTGTCGTTTCAGGGCAGCGTCGACCTCGGCACGAGCCTTCCCCAGACTGTCCAGCGCAATCCTGTTCTTTCCGCCGGCGGGCAGAACCAACGCGAAATCACCCGTCGGGCGGCTGTCGGCGAAACGTATCTTCATCAAGGAGAAATCCTGAAGGCAAAGGGTCTTGAATATGTGCGGCGTCTCTTAAGACCCGCCTGCCGCAATAGCAAAGGGCCCTCATGCAAGGCGGATTGTGGAGTGCCAGCCAAGGTGCAATAGGCTGGGCCAGCTTGCAGCCAGGGTGAATGGGCGGGATCAATTTTGCGTAGTCGATTTGCCTGGTGGACCGCGCTCCCTCTGACATTCGCCTCGACGGCCGCCTTCGCCCAGGCGCCTGACACCGCGTCCGAGCCTGCGGCGTCGGCATTACAGACGCCCGCCACGCCTGCGGCAGACGCTGAAGACATCATCGAATTCAGCTCCGACCAGGTCACCTACGACAACAGTCAGGACATCGTCACCGCGACCGGCTCCGTCCGTATGCAGCGGGACGGCAATTATGTCGCGGCCGACCAGATCGTCTGGAACCGCAAGTCTGGCGAGGTTCGGGCAATCGGGAATGTCGTCGCCATGAACCCGCAGGGCGACAAGTTTATCGGCGAGAACGTCGTCCTCACCGATACGCTGAAGGATGGCACGATCGACAACCTGCTGATCGTCCTGGAGAGCGGCGGGCGTCTCGCTGCGACCAAGGGCCGCCGTTCCGGTGACCTGACCATCCTCGACAACGCGATCTATTCCCCCTGCCCGGTCACCACCGAAAGCGGATGCCCGCGCAATCCGAGCTGGGCCATCACCGCGACCCGCGTCACCTACGATCCAACTTCGCAGCGTGTGCACTTCAAGGGCGGGCGCATGCAGATCTTCGGCATGCAGCTGCCACTTCTGCCGATCTTCAGTCTGGCAACGGGCGGTGCGGGCGGGGGCGTAAGCGGGTTCCTGGTGCCGGATATCAGCATCTCGCACGGCCGCGGCTTCGAAGTTGCCCTGCCTTATTACAAAAGGCTTGGTCCGAACCGCGACCTGACGCTGACGCCGCATGTCTACACGAAGAAGCTACCCGCCATCGAAGCGCGCTACCGCGAGCTGAACAGCCTTGGCGCGTTCCAGATCGGCGGGTTCCTCACCTATGGCCGCATCGAGGAGCTGACGGCTCTCGGCGAACCGCAGGAGACCGGCGAAAAGGGCATCCGGGGCTATTTCGATGCCAACGGCAGGTTCCAGCTCAATCCACTCTGGAGCATCACAGGCTCGACGCGGATCGCGACCGACAAGACTGTGACGCGGCGCTACGACATTACCCAAGACGACCGTCTACGCAGCTTCATCAACGCCGAACGGATCGATCCCAACAGCTACATCTCGATTGCCGGCTGGGCTTTTCAGGGGCTGCGGGTCGACGACGTGCAGAAGCGCATCCCCATTGCCCTTCCGGCGATCGACGCCCGCTTCCGCATTGACCCGCCGGCTCTTGGCGGTGTCATCGAGCTGCAGGCGAACAGCCTCGCCATCACCCGCATCGAAGGTCAGGACACGCAGCGGGCCTTTGCAAGCGCGCGGTGGGACATTCGCAAGCTGACGAACTGGGGCCAGGAGGTCGTCTTTACGGCCTATGCGCGCGGCGACGTCTACCACACGAGCAATGCTGCAAGCACTCTCGTACCGCTTTATCGCGGCGTCGATGGTTGGCACACCCGCGGCATCGGTGCCCTCGCAACCGACGTGAAATGGCCGTTCGTCGGTCCGCTCTTCGGCGGTTCCCAGCGGCTCACGCCGCGCGTCCAACTCGTCTTCACCCCCGCCACGCCGAACCTCGATATTCCCAATGAGGACGCCCGCGCAGTCGATCTCGAGGACAGCAACCTCTTCGCGCTTAATCGCTTCCCCGGATACGATCGCTGGGAAGACGGTTCGCGCATCACTTACGGGCTGGACTGGTCCTACGACCGCCCGAACCTGTCGATCGTATCGACGATCGGTCAGAGCTACCGCATATCCAAGCGGGAGAATATCTTCCCGGACGGGACCGGGCTTTCCGATCGGGTGTCCGACATCGTTGGCAGAACCCGGATCCGCTTCGGCCGCTTCATCGACCTCACGCATCGTTATCGCCTCGACAAGGAGAATTTCGCGGTTCGTCGCAACGAGCTCGACCTGACCGTCGGCGGCGAGGAAACCTATGCGCAGATCGGCTACCTCCGTCTCAACCGCGACATCGACGAAGCGATCGAGGATCTTCGCGACAAGGAAGAGCTTCGCGCGGCGGCTCGCATCAAGTTCGCGAAGTACTGGTCGATCTTCGGAGCGACGGTTCTCGATCTCACGGGCAAGGCCGAAGACCCCTTGTCAGTTTCCGACGGATACGAGCCAGTCCGCCATCGCCTGAGCATCGACTACGAAGACGACTGCATTGCTCTTGGCGTCTCGTGGCGCCGGGACTATGAGCGTGTGGGCGGGTTCAATGAAGGCAGCACATTCTCATTCCGAGTGTCCTTCAAAGGTCTCGGCCGCTAAGCCTGCGTTCAGCGGGCACGCGTAAACGGCATTCGCCCAATGGATTGAACAACAAGGGATTTCCAGACTTGCCAGCAGCATTCGATTTTTTGCCCGTCCGCGCTCGTTTTGCAGCGGCGGCCCTTGTGCTGGCCGTGGCGACCACGGCAGCGGCCCAGGATGCGGCAGACCAGCAGCCCGCAGGCGGAAACAGCGCAATTGCGCTGAAGCTCCCCGACAACCCCCAGATCTTCGGCCAGGCCATGCCGTCGGTCATCAAGGCCACGGCGATCGTCAATGGCGAGGTGATCACCCAGACAGACGTCGATCAGCGTCTGGCGCTGCTCGTCATCGCCAATAGCGGCAAAGTTCCGAACGATCAGGTCGAGGAGCTTCGCCAGCAGGTCCTGCGCAACCTGATTGACGAAAGCCTTCAGATCCAGGCCGCCAAGCAGGCGGAGATCACCGTCACGGACAAGGACATCGCCCGCACACTTGAGCGCGTCGCGTCCAGCGTGAAGATGAATCCCGATCAGCTAACCACCTACCTCAAGGCGAACGGGTCTTCGATCCGGACCCTCCGCCGGCAGATCGAGGGTGAGACGGCCTGGCGCCGCCTGCAGCAGCAGAAGATCGAAAATACCGTCAGCGTCGGCGACGACGAGGTGAAGGCGGTGCTCGAGCGACTTAACGCATCCAAGGGCACCGAGGAATATCGCGTCGGCGAGATCTTCCTGTCCTCGACACCCGACAAGATGCAGCAGACGATCGCCAACGCCAATCAGATCATCGCCCAGCTTCGGCAGGGCGCGTCGTTCCCGGGCTATGCGCGGCAATATTCCGAAGCTTCGACCGCCGCGGTCGGCGGCGACCTCGGCTGGGTCCGTCCTGAGCAACTTCCGGACCAGCTCGGCGGCGTTCTGCGAACCATGGGGCCGGGCCAGATCAGCTCGCCCATCTCCGTCCCGGGCGGCGTCTCGATTCTCGCGGTGCAGGATGCCCGCAAGATCCTTTCGGCCGATCCGCGAAATGCGGTCTTGAGCCTGAAGCAGGTGTCGATCGCGTTCCCACCCGGCACTTCGCGCCCACAGGCCGAAGCCCGCGTTGCGAAGTTCGCCGAGGCTGCCCGCAACGTCGGCGGGTGCGGCGGCGCAGAGCGGATTGCCGCCGAGTTCAACGGCGAAGTCGTAGCCAACGAAGGCGTCCGCCTTCGCGAGCTTCCGCAGGCACTGCAGGAAATCATGTTACCGCTGCAGGTCGGTCAGGCGACGCGCCCGTTCGGATCGATCGAAGAAGGCGTTCGAACACTGGTCATCTGCGGCCGCGACGAAGCCGATCCCACCGCTCCGACCTTCGATCAGGTCTTCAACCAGCTGAGCGAGGAGCGCGTCAACCTTCGCGCCCGTCGCTACCTGCGCGACCTGCGCCGCGATGCGGTGATCGAATTCCGCTAGGTTTCCTTTTCGGAAGGCGCAGCTGATGGCTCGCTTCCTGTCTCGGCCAATAGCCATCTCGCTCGGTGACCCTGCGGGCATCGGTCCCGAGGTCGTGGCCAAGTGCTGGGATGGGCGAGCAGTCAACAACCTCCCGCCGTTCGCCGCGATCGGCGATCCGCGCGCCATCGCTCACGTCTGGGATGGTCCAATCGAGCTGGTCGACGATCCCCAGGAGGCCGAGGCCGTTTTCGACTACGCTTTGCCCCTGGTTCAGATCACCGCGGCAGAGGACGACCTTCCGGGTCACCCGTCCGTCGCCGGCGCGCATTGCTCACTGGATTCGCTGGAGATTGCGGTAGGACTCGCCCGCTCCGGGTCTGCAGCGGCAGTGGTGACCGGTCCGGTCTCCAAGGAACAACTCTATTCGATCGGGTTCGCTCATCCCGGCCAGACGGAATTCGTGGCCGAACGCTGTGGCGTGTCGCAGGGCAATGTCGCCATGATGCTTGCCGGGCCGACACTCCGGACTGTCCCGGTCACGACCCATATTCCGCTCGCCGAGGTTCCGGCACACCTCTCGCCCGCGCTGATCGAAGCCCGCGGACGGACGACCTTGCGCGGACTGCAGCGCAACTTTGGGATTGCCGAGCCGACACTCGCCATTTCCGGGATCAATCCCCACTCGGGCGAAGGCGGCCTTCTCGGACGGGAAGAGATCGAGATCATCGAACCGGCGATCGCGGCCTTGCGAGCGGAAGGCTGGCGCGTGACCGGCCCTCATCCGGCGGACACGATGTTCCATGCCTCCGCTAGAGCCCGATACGATGCCGCTCTCTGCATGTATCATGACCAGGCGCTCATCCCACTGAAGGCGCTTCATTTTGAGGACGGGGTGAACGTCACGCTCGGACTGCCGATCATCCGCACGGCCCCGGATCATGGCACCGCCTTCGACATTGCCGGGCAGGACCTTGCGGACCCTCGGCCGATGGCGTCCGCGATCCAGATGGCCGCCTTGTGCGCTGCCAATCGGGAACTCGTGGAGTGACCGTTCCCCAGGAGCCCTTGCGCGACGTCATCGCGCGGCACGGGCTCCAGGCAAGCAAGTCCCTCGGTCAAAACTTCATCCTCGACCGCCAGCTACTCGCGAGGATCGCCGCCGTGCCCGGATCCCTCGCGGGTCAGACGGTTTACGAGGTCGGTCCCGGCCCCGGTGGACTCACCCATGCTGCACTCGGGGCTGGAGCAACGGTGGTTGCAGTCGAGCGCGATCGGCGCTGCCTCCCGGCGTTAGCCGAGCTCGAAGGCCTTTACCCCGGCAAGCTCCGCGTGATCGATGCCGACGCTCTCACCATTGACGAGCCTGCTGAAGTCGGCGTCGGCGCGCACGTGATCTCCAACCTGCCCTACAATGTCGGGACGGCGCTTCTGCTCAGATGGCTTAGCGGCTCTTGGCGGCCCTGGTGGCGGTCGCTGACCCTGATGTTCCAGAAGGAGGTCGCCGAAAGGATCGTCTCGGCGCCCGGAAGCAAGAATTACGGCCGCTTGTCCGTCCTGTCGCAATGGCGCTCCGACGCCCGCATTGTGCTCAATGTCCATCGATCCGCCTTCGTACCGCCACCGAAGGTCATGTCGGCGGTCGTCCACATCACGCCCAAGGCAATGCCGCTAAATGTTGAGCCCGCCGTCCTTCAGAAGCTGACGGAGGCCGCATTTGGGCAGAGGCGGAAGATGCTGCGCTCCAGCCTGAAAGACCTTCCGCGCGCGCTCGACGTTCTGAAACACCTCGGGATCGACAGCGCCCGGCGTGCGGAAACAGTGAGCGTCGACGAATTCGTCGCAATCGCCCGCCAGCTTTCCGCCGGCGGATGAACTAGTTCTTCTTGGAAACTTCCGGTGCGGTTGCAGAGGCGACCGACGGCCCGCGCGTGATGGTCGCGGATAGTTCGGCAAGCTGGGCGCACCCGGTCGGGCAAAGCTTTTGCAGCTTCGCCTGGTTCTCCTTGGCTTTCGCCAGAGCACCAAGCTCGACCATCGCCTCGCCCTGGATCGCAATCGCGTCGCGGTCATTCGGCTCCAAGAGCAGTGCCTTGCGCGTGTAGCGGATCGACTGGCCGAACAGGCGCTCTCGCTGAGCCACCCGAGCGAGCGAGTTGTAAGCCGCCCGGTTACGTGGATCGACCGCAAGCGCCGTCTCGAGCGCCTCGTCCGCCTCCACGAAACGCCCGGCGGCGAGATGCGCATTGCCCTTGGCGAGCAGTTCCATCGACCGCGGCGAGATCTGGTCGTCCGGCCTCTGCCCGATCGCGGATGTCGACACGCAAGCCGTTGCAATCGCAGCAATCATGACATTGGACAAAAGGCGCATTCTTATCTCCTCGGGCACGGCGGTTCTAACATGGGCGAACCAGCCGCGCGACGAAAAAGCCGTCCGTTCGGTCGTGACCCGGAGTCAGAAGCTTTCCTGCTCCGTCCAAACGCCCGGCGGCGATCGGCGTTTCCTCCACCTTCCATGATGAACGCTGGCTGAGGAATTGGTCAATTTGGCCTGCCCCTTCGCGGGACAGCAGGGAGCACACGGCATAGACGAGCCTCCCGCCTGGCCTGACCAGTTCCGCAGCCATTTCCAGGAGGTGTTTCTGAAGGGCTACCAAGCGATCCAGTCGCTCTTGCGTCAGCCGCCATCGCCCTTCGGGATTACGACGCCAGGTGCCGCTCCCGGAGCATGGCGCATCGACAAGCACCAGGTCCGCATGTCCGCGCCAGTCCGACAACTCCTGAAGCTCATTGGGTGGGCTGAGCAGCCGCGTCGCAATCCTTGTCCCCGCCCTCTCGGCCCGCGGCGCAAGCTTGGAAAGACGGGCGCGGTTGCTGTCGGTGGCGAGGATGCTCGCCGAGGGGTCCGCAGCCGCTAGAGCCAGCGATTTTCCACCCGCACCGGCACAAAGATCGAGTATCTGACCGGACGACGTCGGGGCGCAGGCAAGGGCGACGAGTTGGCTACCCTCGTCCTGAACCTCGACCAGGCCCCTGGCGAATGCGGGGTGATCGTCGATCCTTATTTCGGCGGGCAGTCTTATTCCCCACGGACTGAGCCGGGTCGCTTCCGCACCCTCGAACTCGGCAAGCATGGCGTCGCGATCGATACGGGCCACGTTGACGCGCAGGTCGAGCGGAGCACGCTCGAGCAACGATGGCAGTTCGTCCGCGCTCACCAATGGCGAGAGTTCCTGAACTAGCGGCCCAGGCACGATCCCCCTGCCCGCCGCCAGCTCCCCTTCGACCAAAGGCTCCGGCCCGCGAGGCTGGCCGAACAGGTCGTCGAGTGCCGGATCGTCGGAGCGAAGCGCCAGCACGGCCGCTCGCCCGCTTTCAGGCCGGTCCGCGACCGCACGGATCGCCCGGAACACCAGTTCACGAACCGCGCGCCTGTCCTTCGACCCGGCATAGCGCCGGGTCTTGAAGTAGCGAGTCACGAGTACGTCGGCGGGGGCGCCCTCGTCGCGCGCCGCAGCCACAACCTCATCCAGGATCTCGATCGCCGCCTGGAGTCGCGCGGCGGGTGTCATGACCTAGCGTGTCGGATAGTTCGGCGCCTCACGCGTGATGGAGACGTCGTGGACGTGGCTTTCGGACAGTCCGGCGTTGGTGATGCGGATGAAGCGAGCACGCGTCTGCAGATCCTTGATCGTTGCCGAACCGGTGTAGCCCATCGCGGCCTTCACGCCGCCAACGAGCTGATGGACGATCTCGCGGACTGGACCCTTAAACGGCACCTGCCCCTCGATCCCCTCGGGGACCAGCTTGAGCTGATCCTTGATGTCCTGCTGGAAGTAGCGGTCAGCGGAGCCGCGGGCCATGGCTCCGACCGAGCCCATGCCCCGATAGCTCTTGTAGGCTCGACCCTGGTACAGGAACGTTTCGCCGGGAGCCTCTTCGGTACCCGCGAGGAGCGATCCTACCATCACCGTCGAGGCGCCAGCCGCGAGAGCCTTCGCGATATCTCCACTGGTCCGAATGCCGCCGTCTGCGATCACCGGCACGCCGGACTTGGCCGCAGCCCTCGCGGTTTCCATGATCGCCGTCAGCTGCGGCACTCCTACACCGGCGATGACGCGCGTCGTGCAGATCGAGCCGGGGCCAATCCCCACTTTGACCGCGTCTGCCCCGGCATCGACCAGGGCCGTGGCGGCATCAGCGGTTGCGACATTGCCGGCTACAACCTGGACCGAGTTCGAAAGCGCCTTCACGCGTTCAACGGCGCGGCCAACGTCAGTGTTGTGCCCGTGCGCCGTGTCGATGACTATGCAATCGCATCCGGCCTCGATGAGTGCTTCCGAGCGGGCAAAACCCGCGTCGCCTACGGTGGTGGCCGCTGCGATCCGCAAGCGTCCTTCGCGATCCTTGGTCGCGTTGGGCGTTGCGACAGCTTTCTCGATGTCCTTCACCGTGATCAGGCCGACCAAGTGATCGCGTTCGTCGACCACCAGCAGCTTTTCGATGCGCCGCTGATGGAGAATCCGTCGAGCAACTTCCTCGCTGGTCCCAAGACCGACAACGGCGAGGTTCTCCTTCGTCATCAGCTCGGAGACCTGCTGGCCCGGATGCTCGGCAAAACGAACGTCGCGGTTGGTCAGGATCCCGCAGAGCTTGCCCGACTTCTCGACAATCGGGATGCCGCTGATGCGATTGGCCTGCATCAATTCCAGCGCCTCAGCCAATGTCTGGTCCGGGGTCATGGTAATCGGATTGACCACCATCCCGCTTTCGAACCGTTTGACTGCCCGAACGGCCGCGGCCTGTTCCTCGACCGACAGGTTGCGATGAAGGACGCCGATGCCGCCGAGCTGGGCCAAGGCGATTGCCATGTCAGCTTCGGTGACCGTGTCCATTGCGGATGACAGCAACGGAATGTTCAACGGGATTTCGCGGGTCAGGAAGGTCCGCGTATCGGCCTGGCTTGGCAGGACGGAGGACTCGAGTGGCTGGAGCAGGACGTCGTCGAACGTCAGTCCGAGCTGGATTTCAGGAGCTTCGTTGTGTGGGGCCATATCGGCCCATGCCAAGCTTCGCCCGATTCGCCAAGGGGCGGCTAGAGTCCAGGCTTCGCCTCCTTCAGCCAGCGACGGGTCTGCGGCGACAGGTCGTCCGGCAGATCGCCGAGAGCAAACTCGCAGACGGCTTCGACCTCCCAGCTCCAGCGTTTCGGTCGATATCCGACGTCGCGGACCACCACAACCGACGCCAGGTCGCGCTTGAAATCGATCGATTCCTCAAGCTCGCAGGCTATCTGCGTGATCCCGTGGGAGGTCATCCCGATCTCTTCGCGAAGCTCGCGCAATGCCGCGTCGACGGCCGGCTCATCTTCCGAACGGCCACCACCGGGCAGACGCCATCCCCGTGCATACCAAAGCTTGACGAGCACCAGCCGGTTCTCGGGCGTCAGCGCAATTGCATGTGCCCCGAACGTACGG
The DNA here is from genome assembly GCF_039543105.1 of Sphingomonas daechungensis. NCBI lineage: Bacteria > Pseudomonadati > Pseudomonadota > Alphaproteobacteria > Sphingomonadales > Sphingomonadaceae > Sphingomonas > Sphingomonas daechungensis. The sequence goes on along the minus strand of NZ_BAABJC010000001.1, from coordinate 2,917,460 downwards.
GGTCGGCGGAAGAACCATCCGACCGCCAAAACCTTGTGGAAGGTCGTCGCAGCAACACGCAACAAGCGAGTGAGCACTCTAGCCTTCGCCCGCGCGTTTCAGGGCCCGCCTTGCAGCCTCGACGTGCATTCGCTCGATCATCCGGTCCTCGAAGCGCTCGGCCCCACCACTGAACGCCTCAACCAACCGGCGTGCGGTCTGCACCTCGTCCTGGCTCGGACCGAACGCTTCATTGCAAGGAGCGATTTGGTCGGGATGGATCAGAGACTTGCCGTCGAAGCCGAGACTGCGCCCGTGCATGCATTCGGAGAGGAATCCCTCAGCATCGCTAAGCCGGTTGAATACGCCATCGAAAGCCGGAACTTCGCCAGCTCGGGCGGCGAGGATGATAAGCTGAAGCGCGGTGGAGATTGGCTCCCTGGTCGCATCCAGCGGAAGATGAAGGTCGGCCCTCAGATCGTTGGTCCCCGCGATCAGCGCCTGAGCAGCGCGAGCAATTTCGGGAGCGGCCAACACCCCGGCCGCCGTCTCGATCATCGCCAGGAGCGGCTTGTTTAGTGCATCGGCAACCTGCCGAACGTCCTGCAACGACGACGCCCTCGGCAGGACGGCGTAATCGCTTCGCGATCCGGCAACTGCCTCAATGTCGTCCGATTGCCACTCAGTCCCGACGCCATTGATGCGGATAGCGACGGGCATCGGCCATTCGGACGAGACCGCCTCGACGGCTGCAATCCGTGCTTCGGCCTTGTCGGCGGGCTTTACCGCATCCTCCAGGTCGAGAACGACAAGGTCCGCTGCGCTCTCGCGCGCCTTCGCGATAGCCCGAGGATTCGATGCCGGCAGGAATAGGATCGAACGGACAGCGAACAGGTCCGACTTCACAGCGATTTTCCTTTCGTTCCGCCTCTCCTCACAGCAATATGGCCGAACGAGACGCTTGGGGGAATTCAATGCTGACGAGTTTCATGGTCGCCGTCGCGGTTCTGGCGCTCCTCTACGTGATGATCGGGATGAAGATCATCCATCAGGGGTATCGCTATACGATCGAGCATTTCGGGCGCTTCGTCCGCGTGGCTCAGCCCGGCTTCAACTTCGTACCGCCTTTCTTCTATCGGGTCGGCCACCGCATCAACATGATGGAACAGGTGCTCGATATTCCTGGTCAGGAGATCATCACCAAGGACAACGCCATGGTTGCGGTCGACGGTGTGGTCTTCTTCCAGGTACTGGACGCTGCCAAGGCCGCTTACGAAGTCAGCGACCTTTACACCGCCATCATGGCGCTCTCGACCACGAACCTGCGCACCGTCATGGGCTCGATGGATCTCGACGAGACATTGTCGAAGCGTGACGAGATCAACGCGCGCCTCCTGGCCGTGGTCGATCACGCGACCGAGGCGTGGGGAGTGAAGATCACCCGCGTCGAACTGAAGGATATTCGCCCGCCGCGCGACATTGTCGACGCCATGACTCGACAGATGAAGGCGGAGCGTGAGAAGCGCGCGGCCATCCTGGAATCCGAGGGCATGAGGCAGTCGGAGATTCTGCGGGCCGAAGGAGAGAAGCAGGCGAAGATCCTCCAGGCGGAAGGCCTTCGCGAAGCCGCCTTCCGCGAAGCCGAAGCCCGCGAGCGCGGCGCAGAGGCCGAAGCCAAGGCGACGACCCTGGTTTCCGACGCCATCGCCGGCGGGAACGCCCAAGCGATCAACTACTTCGTTGCGCAGAAATACGTCGAAGCGGTCAGCGAGTTCGCGCGCTCACCCAACGCAAAGACGATCCTCTTCCCGGTGGAAGCGACCCAACTGATTGGTACGCTTGGTGGGATTGGCGAATTGGCTCGCGAGGTCATGGGCGGCGACGGCCAGAAGCCACCCAGCCCGCCCAAGCCAAAGCCGGTCGCTTCGCGCGGCGCTCCAACGCCGTCTGTCCCTGGCATTCCCAGGATTGAAGGATGAACTTCATCGAGAGCATGGAGCCGGCCTGGCTGTGGCTGATCGGTGGCGTAATCCTGCTGATTGCCGAGATCATCGCACCGGGCTTCTTCCTTGTTTTCATCGGAGCCGCCGCCATTGCGACCGGCGCGTTCACACTGCTGTTCGATCTCGGCACCGCGCCGCAGTTGGCGCTCTTCGCCCTATATGCAGTCATCGCCTTCATGGTTGGGCGGAAAGTCTACGCGAACCAGAATGTCGACAGCACGGACCCGCTGCTCAACGACCGCTCTGCGCGGTTGGTCGGAAAAGTGGTGACGGTGATCGCCGATGTGGACGAACACTCCGGCAGGGTCCGCGTCGGCGACAGCGAATGGTCGGCGCGTGGCGGCCCCGGTCGCCCAGGCGAGCGCGTTCGCATAACGGGGGTTGATGGCAATTGCCTTCTCGTCGAGCCTGAGCGCCTGATCCCTTCCGCGTAACTCGGAGTCGTCCCTTGCCCGAATTTCAGCTTTCCCGCCGCCAGGCGCTCAACACGCTTGCCGCCAGCGCGGCGCTTCCGCTCTTCTCGAATGCCTCTGTCGCCTGGGGTAAGCCCGCCACCGACGCAGAAGCTGGCGCATTACTGGATTCGATCGGCAACAACCTTCTCGACACCAGTCCGGAAGGCGCGACCTCACTCGGTCTCGACACCGGAGCACGAGCCAAGATGCGCTATCACTTGGGCGATCGCTCTCCCGGCGGGCAAGGTCGCGTTGTCGCCACGCTTAAGGCCGATCTCGCGCGAGCCGAGGCGCTAGACACCTCCAACCTCTCCTTCCCTGTCCGCACCAGCGTCGAGGTCGTGAAGAGCGCCTACTCGACCGCGCTCGAAGGCTTCGCGCTGCCGTATGGCGACGTCGCTGTCGGGGGCTGGCGCAACACGCCCTACGTCGTGATCCAGAACGTGGGCGCGTACATCGACACGCCGCAACTACTCGACACGGATCAGCCGGTTGAGAACCGCGACGATGCCGAAGCCTATCTCAGCAGGCTCGCGGAATATCCGGGACAGCTGGATGGCGAGTTGGTGCGGATGAAGGAGGCACGCGCGAAGGGTCTCGTCCCGCCCGCATTCCTGATCGACAAGGCGCTCGCGCAACTCGATATTTCGCTGAACGGAACACAGCAAGGCGGCACGATCGTCGATTCTCTGGTCAAGCGTGCGAAGGACAAGGGCATCGCCGGCGATTGGGATGCACGGGCGAGGAAAATCGCCGTCGAGCAGGTCGTGCCGGCCCTGCAGCGCCAGATCGATGAGCTCAAGGCGGAACGCACGCAGGCAACCGACGTCGCCGGAATGTGGTCGCGCCCGTCAGGCGACGAATATTATCGCTGGGCGCTCAAGGCCTCGACGACGACCACGCTTTCGCCGGACGAAGTTCACCGGATGGGCCTTGAGCAGCTCGCCGAGTTGCACGGCCGCATGGAGCCGATCCTCAAGTCGCTCGGTTACACGCAGGGGACCATCGGAGAACGCATGCAGGCGCTGGCCAAGGACCCGCGCTACATGTTCAGCGAAGGCGACAAGGGCCGCGCGGAGATCAAGGCCTACATTGCGCAGAGCATCGCCAAGATCCGCACCGTCCTGCCGCGGGCCTTCAACACGCTGGTTCCCGGACATCTCGAAGTCCGGCGCATGTCGCCGGAGCAGGAACCCGGCGCTCCGGGCGCTTACGGCGGCGCCGGCTCGATCGACGGTAAGATCCCGGGCAAGTTCTGGATCAACCTTCGCACCACCGATTTGCACAGCAAGTACAGCTTGCCCGACCTCGCCGCACATGAGGCAATCCCCGGTCACGTCTGGCAGGGTGAATATGCCAACAAGCTGCCACTGATCCGCACGCTGTTAGCCTTCAACGCCTATTCGGAAGGCTGGGCGCTCTATGCGGAACAACTCGTGGACGAACTCGGCGTGTACGACGATTTCCCGGTGGGCCGGCTCGGTTATCTTCAGGCCATCGCCTTCCGTTGCTGCCGCCTTGTCGTCGACACCGGCCTGCACGCGAAGAAGTGGACCCGCCAGCAGGGCGTGGACTTCTTCGTCCAGCGCAATGGCTCAAATCCGCTCGAGGTCGCTTCGGAAGTCGATCGCTACTGCAGCTGGCCGGGCCAAGCCTGCGGCTACAAGGTCGGCCACAGCACGATCAACCGCCTCCGTGATCGGGCCAAGGCGGAGCTTGGCTCGAAATACGATCTCAGGGCGTATGACGATGCGGTCGTGCTTGGTGGGAACGTCCCGATGGACGTGCTCGCCAAGAACGTGGACGATTATATCGCTCGGGCGAGAAGCGCGGCCTAGCTCCCGACGACCGGCGGCTGCGGTGGGAACTTGGCCAGCGCCGCAGCAACCGCCTGGTTGAGCTTAACGTAGTCGACCCTGCCGCGATACTCGCGGTTCGCACCGACACCGTGCCAGATCGGCCGTCTTGTTGCGCCATCGTAGATGTCGATCACGACGCTGCGCTCCGTGAAGGTGTCGACATCGATGTCGCTGAAGGGCGAGCCAAAGCCGCCCCAGCCACCGAACCCCCAGCCGCCCCAGCCACGATGGCCCCAGCCACCCCATCCGCCCCATCCGGAGTAGAACGGCCCGAAGTCGTAAACCTCAGTGCGGTCGCGCTCGCCGATCGTGAAAGCGACCGAGAAGTCACCTTTGTCGGCAAGAGTGTAGCCGCGTGCAGCAAGCGTCTGATCAATCGACGCCTTTACCCGGGCGAACATCAGTGGGTTCATTCCCTGCGGTACACCGGAGTCGATCCAGCTGTAGGTGCGGTAGGTCTGAAAGTTCGCCGACGGGTCGAAATCCGTGCGAACGGTTGGCCCGTTTGCACATGCCGACACAAGAAGCGCAGCGGCCAATGGAAGGGCTCGCATAGCCGATCTCCCGAACATGAAGTCCATCTCCCCCGATTTATATCCCACCACCATACGCAGAACTACGAATAACGGTAGGTGAACGGGGAATAGCCGCGAGGTCGGGCTCGACATGGTTTAGGCGCGCCTCGACGGAGAACAGGCGATCCCTGCTGTAAAAGCGCAGCGGCCAGTCTCTCCGGCCCATCTCGGACAGCAGCAGGCGGTTAACCAGCTTGTGCAGTGGTTCGCTTGCATCGGCGTCGCTCAGAAACAGGCGCACTCCCGCCAGGAAGCAGCGCGTGATGGTCTCGTGGTAGCCTTCAGTCTCGCTGTTCACGCCGCCCACGCTCTCGTTGAAGCGCCGGATGATGCCGGCCAATTTCGCGTCCAGATCGACGTCGGGCCGTTTCATTAGAAGGTAAGTCGTGGCGCCGAGATGGGCTTCGTGGGTCCATTCTTCGCGAGCGAGCGTGCAGGCGAGCAGGCCCTCGCCAAGATGCTCGAGCTCGGCATCGGCGGTGAAGAGTCGCGGTGAATATTCGGTCATTGGATCGGGTCCTTAAAATTCGGAGCCCGATCCTTGAATGACCGGGCAATTACGCGGCGGCGGGAACCTTGGGCGCAGCTTGTCGAACGCCCTCGTCCACTTGGTCCGCGAATTGAGCGAAGTTCTCAATGAACAGGTCGACGAGCTTGGACGCCGTGCGGTCGTACTCGTCCTTGTCCACCCACGTGCTGCGCGGATCGAGGATCGACGTATCCACTCCGGGAACCGACACCGGCACCTCGAATCCGAAATTCGGATCCTTGTGGAACTCGACAGTGTTGAGGCTGCCGTCGAGAGCTGCGTTTAGGAGCGCACGAGTCTCCTTGATGGGCATCCGCTTGCCAACGCCATACTTTCCACCAGTCCAGCCGGTGTTGACCAGCCAGCATTCCGCGCCGCCCTCGGCGATCCGCTTCTTGAGCAGATTGCCATAGACAGACGGCGGGCGCGGCATGAACGCGGCGCCGAAGCAGGTGCTGAAGGTCGCGGTCGGCTCGGTCACGCCGATCTCGGTCCCGGCAACCTTGGCGGTGTAGCCCGAAAGGAAGTGATACATCGCCTGGTCGGGCGTCAGCCGCGCAATCGGAGGCAGAACGCCGAACGCGTCGGCGGTTAAAAAGATGATGGTCGACGGCGGCGGGCCGAGATTCTTCTCGCTCGTGTTCGGGATGAACTCGATCGGATAGGCGCCGCGGGTGTTCTCGGTCTTGCTGGCGTCCGTGAAGTCCAGCTCGCGCGTTGCCTCGTCCATCGTCACGTTCTCGAGGATCGTGCCGAACATCTTGGTCGTCGCGTAAATCTCCGGCTCACCTTCGGCCGAAAGATTGATCATCTTCGCGTAGCAGCCGCCTTCGAAGTTGAAGACTGCGGTGTCCGACCAGCCATGCTCGTCGTCGCCGATCAAAGTTCGGCTCGCGTCGGCCGAAAGCGTGGTCTTGCCGGTACCCGAAAGGCCAAAGAAGATCGCGCTCTTGCCGTCGGCGCCGATGTTGGCCGAGCAGTGCATCGGCATCACACCTTCCGCCGGCAGCAGGAAGTTCAGGAGGCCGAACACCCCCTTCTTCATTTCGCCCGAATATTCGGTGTTGCCGATCAGGATCATTTTCTCGGTCAGGTTGACCGCAATCACGGTATCGCTGCGGCTGCCGTGACGTGCCGGATCCGCCTTGAAGCTCGGCAGGTTGATGATCGTGTATTCGGGCGTGAAGCCCGCCAACTCGTCGGCCTTCGGACGTACCAGCAAGGTGCGGATGAACAGGTTGTGCCACGCCATCTGCGTAACCACACGGACGTTAACGCGATATTCCGGCTGGCTGCCGCCGAAGAGATCCGCGACGTAGAGCTCGTCCTGCTCCTTCAGAGCGGCCATGAAGTCGGCCTTCAGGTTTGCCCAATGCTCAACCGTCATTGGCTGGTTGATGGAGCCCCAGTTGATCGTGTCTTCAGTCGTTGCGTCGCGGACGACGAATTTGTCCTTCACGCTCCGGCCGGTAAACTTGCCGGTATCGACCAGCAGTGCGCCGTCCTTCGTCAGCCGGCCCTCGCCACGCTGCACGGCAGCTTCCACCAGGGGCGCGGTCAACAGGTTCCAGTGGAGCGTCGCACCAGTCTCAATGCCCTGGTCGTCTAGCCCGAACTGCGGCACCCGATCGGTCACGTAAAATCCCCTTCGTTTCAATAAATTAAGCGGCGACGACCGGTCTGGCCTGCCGCCGCATACGTATGCGTTGGCGGCCTATAACCCCAAGAAACTTACTGCGTCAAAGCGGATGACCGGTCTTGTGTCAGCCCGACACAATGTAACCGGTTCCAGTAAGCGATTGAAAAGTCAGGCCCAACGCTCTGTCGGAAACTGACGGTGCGCGGACCGCTTGTTTAAGCGGATTCGCCTATCTATCCGTGCCCCGATGAGCCACGAGATCGCGCTGGTCGATGACGACCGCAACATCCTGACTTCCGTCTCGATCGCGCTGCAGGCGGAAGGCTTCGTGACTCGGGTCTACACCGACCCCACCGCCGCGCTGAAAGCTTTCGCCGAAAAGGAACCAGACCTCGGCGTCTTCGACATCAAGATGCCGCACATGGACGGGATGGAGCTGCTGCGTCGCCTGCGCGAGTTCAGCACTGTTCCAGTCATCTTCCTGACGTCGAAGGACGATGAACTGGACGAGGCCCTTGGACTCGCGATGGGTGCCGATGATTATATCGCCAAGCCCTTTTCCCAGCGTCTCCTGATCGCCCGCATCCGCGCCATTCTGCGCCGGCAGGAGCTCGCCAAGGGCCTTGCGAGCGACAGTGCGGACGAGCCAGAGCCCGTCCTTCTCGACCGAGGTCGCCTCGTCATGGATCCAGCCCGTCACAAGGTGTTGTGGGGCGGCCGCGACGTGACCCTGACGGTCACCGAGTTTCTCATCCTGGAGGCGCTGGCCCAACGTCCGGGCGTCGTGAAGACGCGCAACCAGCTGCTCGACATCGCCTATCATGACGACGTCTTTGTCGACGACCGCACCATCGACAGCCACATCAAGCGCATGCGCCGGAAATTCCGAGCCGTGGATCCGGAGTTCGATGCCATCGAGACTCTCTATGGCGTAGGTTACAAATTCCAGGATGAATAACCGGCGCCCGATCTGGTTCGGCCAGCTGCCGCTGACCCGCCGCATCCTGGCGGTAAACCTGCTGACGATCGTCCTGCTGGCGCTCGGCGTCCTCTACCTGGATGCCTTTCGCAATCAGTTGAGCGAAGAGCGCCTCAACCTGATTTCGCGAGAGGCGGGCATGGTCGCCGGAGTCCTCGCCGCGACGCCGGAACAGGCACAAGATTCGGTCCTAACCTCCCTCGCCCGTTCTACCGGTAGCCGGATTCGCGTCTACGGCCCTGACGGTTCGCTGCAGGCCGACAGCTGGAACGTCACCGGCCCGACCTACACGCTGAGGGACCCGACCCTGCAGAAGTGGAACAAGGATGCAGCGCGAGCGCTCGACCGCGGCTTCAATGCCTTGGTCGGAGCATCGCCTCTCGACGATTTCATCGAACCCACGGACGATAGGGTCGAGGTGTGGTCCGAAGCCGTCCATGCGCGCGAGACGAAGCAGGCGGTCACCAAGGTCCGCAACGCGCCTGACCTGACCCCCGTTTTCTCGGCGGCCGCTCCGGTCGGCGATCGCACCGTGCTGCTGACGACCAACGATCGGGATTTCACCCGCATCGTACGAAGCCAGCGTCGGTCGCTGTTCGCCGCGATGGCCTTCGCGACCCTGCTTTCCGTCCTGCTCTCGCTGTTCCTGGCAAGGACCATCGTCCGTCCGCTGCGCAGGCTGGCCTTGGCGGCCCATCGCGTTCGTCTCGGCCGGGCGCGAGAGGTGAAGGTCCCTCGTTTGCCGTCCCGAATTGACGAAATCGGCCTTCTGGCCCGCGCAGTTTCCGACATGAGCCAGTCACTCCGCCACCGCATGGACAATATCGAGCACTTCGCGGCCGACGTGACTCATGAGCTGAAAAACCCGCTGGCGTCACTGCGGTCGGCGCTGGACGGCCTCGAGCGGGTCGATGACCCGGAGCTGAAGGCGAAGTTGCTGATGGTCGCCAAGGACGACGTCGTGCGCCTCGACAGGCTGATCGGGGACATCAGCGAAGCGGCGCGGACCGATGCCGAGTTGGCTCGAGCCCGCTTCGAGCCGGTCGATCTCGGTCCTGTCATCGAGCAACTCGTCAATTCGTGGGAGCACCGCCGCGAAAAGGGCGACGCGCGCATCGCCTTTGCTCGGCCGCGAAAGTCCAGCGCTGTCGTGCTGGGTGACGTCAATCGCCTGGTCCGGGCCATCGACAACATCATCGACAATGCAATCAGTTTCTCCCCCCCGGGTGGACTCGTGGAGATTGCGGCCACGCATGTCGGCGACGAAATCCGGATCCGCATCGATGACGAAGGCCCAGGCGTCCCTGAAGACGCGCGGGAAGCCATTTTTAACCGATTCCACTCAGTAAGACCCGAAGAGGAACATTTCGGACGGCATACCGGGCTTGGTCTCGCCATCGCCCGGGCGATCGTCGAAGGCCACGACGGGGAAATTGACGTGCAAGACCGCGATGACGCACCTTCCGGCGCCCGCTTCACCATTCGCCTGCCGGCGGCAGAGGTAGAATGAGCAGCCGCCTCCTGTCGTCGGAGACGGTCCACGCCAGCACAGTCGCGCTGGAAGGCCGAGCGGTGCTGATCTCCGGTCCGTCCGGATCGGGAAAGTCCGATCTCGCACTCCGCCTGCTCGACCGTGGCTTCATGCTTGTCAGCGATGACCAGACCATCGTCCGCCGCGATGGCGAACACCTGCTCGCCAGCGCCCCGCCGACGATCAAGGGCAAGCTCGAGATTCGCGGCATTGGCATCGTGGACATGGAAACGATCGGCGATGTCCCGATCGCGCTTTACGTCGAGCTGACTAGCGAGATCATGCGATTGCCCGACGATCGGCGCGAGCGACCCGTCCTTGGCGTGAACGTTCCGCTGGTGAGCGTTGACGCCCAGACAGCGTCGGCCGCCTCGAAAGTTGCGCTGGCCCTCGACCGCCTCGGACTGAAGTTCTAACAAGGCGACGGTGCCTACCCGCCAGAGTTCCCCGCCCCGTCTTCTTCTCGTCACCGGCATGTCGGGTGCCGGCAAGTCCAGCGTGCTCGACGCGCTCGAGGACATGGGCTGGGATTGCGTCGACAACCTTCCCGTTTCGCTTCTCGACAATTTCGTGCGCGGCGGCCGAGCGTCCGATGTTCGAGTAGGGCCGGCGGCGGTCGGCATGGACGTCCGCAGCCGAGGCTTCGATGCGGCCGCTTTGCCGGGGCTGATCCGCTCAATTCAGGGCGTGCGCGGGGAGATCCTCTATCTCGACTGCGCCGGAAACGAGCTGATGCGGCGTTACAATGAGACGCGCCGGCGTCACCCTCTCGCTGCCGACCGGCCTGCAGAAGACGGGATCGCCCGCGAGCGCGACATGACTGCTCCGCTGCGAAGCGCGGCCGATGCGATCATCGACACCACCGACCTGACCCCGACCGAACTGCGCGACGAGCTCCGCCGCCGTTATCCTAGCGACAGCGACGAGCCGGTGCTGACGATTGTTTCATTCGGATACGCTCGCGGCGTCTCGCGCACCGCAGACCTGATGTTCGACATGCGGTTTCTGGATAATCCTCACTGGGTGGAGGAGCTTAGACCGCTGACCGGCATCGACCAGCCCATTCGCGAATACCTGGAAAAGGACTCCGCCTGGACGCTGGCACTGGACCAACTGGAAGCGCTTCTCACCGACTGGATTCCCCGCTACTGGGCGGCCGGCAAAAGCTATGTGACCGTGGCTTTCGGCTGCACCGGTGGACGGCACCGGTCGGTCGCGGCCGCGGAGGAGATGTCCGAACGGTTGCGAAAGGCGGGATTTTCGCCAAATGTCCGCCATCGTGACCTTGCCTCACAGCCGAGCGATACGATCGAGGAAGATCCGGGGCGCGCCGCAGCCGATGTATCCGGCGGCGATTCTGGAAGTGGGTTGAACGAATGATTGGATTGGTACTGGTGACCCACGGCCGCCTGGCGGCTGAATTCGTGGTCGCCATGGAGCATGTCGTAGGGCCGCAGGAGGCGATCGAAGCCATCTGCATCGGTCCCGATGATGACATGGAAGCGCGGCGGCAGGACATCGCCAATGCGATTGCCAACGTCGATCGAGGCAAGGGCGTGATCATCCTCACCGATCTGTTCGGCGGCACACCGTCCAACCTCGCCATCTCTCTGATGAAAAGCGAGAATGTCGAGGTGATCGCTGGCGTGAACCTGCCGATGCTCATTCGCCTGGAAGGCGCACGCAAGGTCATGGGCGTTCACGCGGCCGTTGCGGCTGCTCGAGAGGCCGGACGAAAGTACATCTCGGTCGCGTCCGAGATCCTCGGGGAAGCCGCCGCTTGAGCGCGCTACAGCGCGAGGTTCAGGTTACCAACCAGCGCGGGCTCCATGCGAGGGCGAGTGCTAAATTCGTCAATCTTGCCAGTGGCCTGGATGCGACCGTTGAGGTCGAAAAGGATGGCAACAAGGTCTGCGGCACGTCGATCATGGGACTGATGATGCTTGGCGCAGCCAAGGGCGACTCGATCACGATCTACGTTTCCGGTGAAAATGCCGAGGATGCTCTCGAGAAGCTTGCTGCTTTAGTCGTGGAGCGGTTCGGGGAAGAATAATGCCCCGCGAGATCACCGCCTTCTCCAATACGACCGTCAAAAGGCTCCGCTCCCTTCGGGACAAGAAGGCCCGGAAGGAAGAAGGCCTGTTCCTGGCCGAGGGTCTCCGGATCATCGCCGAGGCGCGGGACAGCGGCCGTTTGCCCGAGATCATCATGTTCTCCCCGGAGGGCGCGCGGCATCCGCTTGCGTCCGAGATCATTGCCGCCACCGAGGCCGCCGGGGGCGACGCTGTCCAGACCACGCCGGACATCCTGTCGAAGACGTCGGGCAAGGACAATCCGCAGATGCTGGTCGCGGCCTACAAGCAGCCTGCAACAGACCTCAGCAGCATCGATCGCACGCGCGCGCCCTTGTGGTTCGTCGCTCAAGCGCTTCGTGATCCAGGGAACATCGGGACGATCCTGAGGACCGGCGACGCAGTGGGTGCAGGCGGCCTCATTCTCGTCGACGACAGCGCGGACCCTTACTCCGTGGAAGCCGCGCGCGCTTCGATGGGCGCAATCTTCACGCAGCAGGTTGCGAAAGCACCGTGGAGCGATTTCCTGGCGTGGCTTCGCTCGGGCGAAGGGCAGCTTGTCGGCACCAGCCTCAACACGGACCAGGATTACCTCAGCGTCACCTATCTGCCGCCTACATTCCTGCTGATCGGCAATGAACAGCAGGGTCTGCCGCAATCGTATGAGGAAGCCTGCGACGTCCTGGTCAAAATTCCGATGGCGGGCCGGGCCGATAGCCTGAATGCTGCGATCGCGGCTGCGGTCATGGCCTTTCAGGTTACGGCAAGCTGGCGGGCTTCATGAGGTACTTCGTCTGAAATTGGAGGTCCAAGTCATGAAAGCGTTCCTGGCCCTACCTGTCGCGCTGTTGCTCAACGCCTGCATGACCTATCCACCACCGTCGACAGCGCCCTATCGCGCAATCGGAACCGAGCCATTTTGGTCGCTGGTCATCGACGATAGGGACGTCACCTTCATTCCCGCTGGAGGGGAACCGATCCGTCAGCCGCGGCCGCCCGCAATCGTCGGGATCGCCGGCGAAATCTACCAGACGCCGCGCATCCACGTGAACATCGTCCACGCCAGTTGCAGCGACGGCATGTCGGACAAGATTTATAGCGATAAGGTTCAGGTCGATGTCGACGGCAAACGATTCAACGGATGCGGAGGAGATCCCGTGGCTCCAGCGACTCTTGCCGGAACCAACTGGCGCGTGGAGTCGGTCAACGGCCGCCCCACACCACAGCAGGGTGATTACTTCGTTCAGTTCGATGCAGACCGTGTCAGCGCCAAGTTCGGGTGCAACAGCATGAGCGGCGGCTATTCCGTCGGCGGCGACACCCTGAACGTCGGCGCGATGGCCATGACGCGGAAGTTCTGTCCTGAGCCCGCCATGAGCTTCGAGAACCAGGGAGCGAAGATCCTCGGACAGCCTGTGACGATGAAGCCGAACGGCGATCGGCTCACGCTCAGCAATTCCGCAGGGACAATCGAGCTCCGTCAGACCTTCTAAGTCATTCGGCAGCGATCTGCGGCGGGCCTTCGCTCTCGCTGAGTCCGAGTTCCTCATCCGCGTAGCGCGGGAGCGCCTCGACGGGCATCAGCACATCGATGTCTCGCCGGCCCGGTTCGATATTGAGCTCACGAAACTTGCGCGCCGTAACTAGCGACCGCGTCTCAAAGCTCGCGACGAAGCTGTTGTAATTGTTCACCGCCGACGACAGGCCGCTGCCGACTTTGCGAAGATCGTCGGCCGCTTTGGCGAGCCGTTCGTAGAGCTCCTTCCCAAGCTCACCGATCTGCCGGGCTTCCTTGGCAAGCTTCTCCTGCCGCCAGACCGCAGCCACGGTGCGCGCGATCGCAATCAGATTGGTCGGCGTTGCGAGAAGCACTTTCTTGTCGAAGGCAAAATCCCAAAGGTTCGGATCCTGCTCGAGCGCTGCCGTTAGGAAATGCTCGCCCGGAATGAACATCACGACATAGTCCGGCGCATCCTCGAACTGTGCCCAGTACGCCTTTGCGCCCAAGGTGTTCACGTGGGCGCGGATCGCGGAGGCATGTGCCGTCAGGTGCGTCGCTCGATCGGCCTCGTCGACGGCGCCGAAGGCGTCCTGGTAATCGTTCAGGGAAACCTTGGCATCGATCACCAGCGATTGCCCGCCAGGCACGCGAACCACGACGTCAGGGCGCAACCGCTGCCCATCCCCGTCGATGACACTCACCTCGGTTGCGAAGTCGCAATGCTCGGACAGGCCGCAGCTTTCGAGCACGTTGCGGAGTTGCTGTTCACCCCAGCGCCCGCGTGCTTTAGGCGCATTGCGAAGTGCGTTCACAAGCTTGGCCGCCTCTGCAGATACGCGCTCAGTCCCGGTGCGCATCGCATCGATCTGCCCTGAAAGAAGTCCGAAGGCGTCGCGGCGTTCGGCTTCTACCTTCTGTACGGTCGTCTCATAACGTTCCAGGCGATCGTGAACCGGCTGAAGCAATGCCTTGATGTTAGCGCCGCTATTCTCCTCGGATTGCCGGAACCGCTGATCGGCGCGCTTCAGGAATGTCTCCTGCGCCTCGGCGAGTAGCTTGTTGCTGATCTCGGCAAACTGGCTCGACAACGCCTCCTTGGCCTCGATCAGTTCCTTGATACGGGCTTCGAAACCCTTCTCTCGTTCCACCTGTGATGCTTCGAGGGCAGCCAGCTTCGTCACCGCCTCGCGATTGGCATCGCGTTCCCGCGCGACCTCATTGAGTTGCAGGCGCAGGCTGTCGACCGTTTGCTTCGCGCCGGCTCCGTCTCGGCTGCCAAGCAACCAGCCTAGCAACGCTCCAACGGCGAGAGCGATAATGACGAAGGCGATGACGGTTCCACTCATGTCCGCACCCTCCCAGGAACAGAACGGGAACCTTAGAGCGATTTCATTTCAGCGACAATAGGAACCGCGCTACGCACTACTGGTTCTCCACAGGAATCTAGGGAGTCCTGAATGTCCATCCGCAAGATGATCTCGCTGCACCCCGACGTGCATGGCCATGTGAACCAGCCGCTCGGCGATGCCGTCCACCACCTGATGTACTGCGCGAAAATGTGTCTCAGCTGCGCCGACGCCTGCGCGGCCGAGAAGATGGACATGACGCAGTGCATCCGCACCTGCATGGACTGCGCAGACATCTGCGACGCCGCCTGCCGCGTCGGGCTACGCCGCACCGGCTCGAATGAACAGGTTCTCCGCGAAGTCCTCGAACTCTGCGCCCGCGTTTGCGACGCATGTGCGGCGGAGTGCGAGAAGCACGATCATGAGCATTGCCGGCTCTGCGCGCAAATCTGCCGGGAATGCGCCGAGGATTGCAGGAATGCAGCGGCGTCGGTGACGCCGGCGATGGCCTAGGCTGCCACCTTCCGCTGCTTGGCGAGCTTGTTGAGGATCATGTTGCGCTTCAAGCGGGACAGATGGTCGATGAACAGCACCCCGTTGAGATGGTCCATCTCATGCTGGAGGCAAACCGCCAGCATCCCGTCGATGTCCTCTTCGCGGACCTTGCCGTCGAGATCCAACCAACGCGCGCGAATGCGATCGGGCCGGTCGACCTCGGCGAACTGGTCCGGCACCGACAGGCAGCCCTCGGTATACGGCACGTCCTGGTCGGAGGTGGTCAGGATTTCCGGATTGATGAACACGCGCGGGTCCTTGACCGGCTCTCCGCCCTCTTCTTCCGGCTCCTGAAGATCGATCACCAGCACGCGCAGCGGCACGCCGACCTGGATCGCCGCAAGGCCAATGCCGGGCGCATCGTACATCGTCTCGAACATGTCGGCGACGAGGGTGCGCAGCTCTTCGTCCACGCCTTCAACAGGTTTGGAGATCTCGCGCAGGCGCGGGTCGGGAACTTCAACGATCGGTCGGATGGCCATGCGGGTCAATTTAGTCTTTCAGCCCAGTCGCTTCAAGCAACCGGCCGACGAGCACGAAGCGCCTGCGCGAGCGTGCCCTCGTCGAGATAATCCAGCTCCCCTCCCACAGGGAGGCCGTGAGCGAGCTGCGTGAGGCGGATTGGGAACTTTTCGAGCCGCTCAGCGAGGTAATGCGCCGTGGTTTGGCCCTCCAGGGTGGCGTTCATGGCGAGGACGACCTCCTCAATGCCGCCCGACGCCACGCGCTGGATGAGGCTGTCGATCGCCAGATCATCGGGCCGAACGCCCTCCAGCGCTGAAAGCCGGCCGCCAAGCACATGATATCGCCCGGGAAACAGCCGCGAGCGATCGAGCGCCCAGAGGTCGGCAACTTCCTCCACGATGCAGAGACTCTTCTCGTCCCGGCGCGGATCGCGGCAAATACCGCAGGGGTCCGACGTATCGACGTTCCCGCACACAGAGCAGGTCGAAAGCTTCTCCGAGACTCGCTGCAGGGCCGACAGCAGCGGCTCCAGTGCGGTCTGACGCTTTTTCATGAGGTGCAGCACGGCACGACGTGCCGAACGGGGTCCGAGCCCCGGCAGCCGTGCCAGCGCGCCTGAAAGCGCCTCAATCTCCTCGGAAGCCATTACGGCGCTGAGGTAGGCAAAGTCCCCGCCTTCCGCCATAGGGCGCGGCAATGCGGATCATCTTCATGGGATCGCCGGACTTTGCCGTTCCAGCACTAAACGCGCTGGTCGAGGCAGGTCACGAGGTCATTGCTGTCTATTGCCAGCCTCCGCGGCCTGCCGGACGCGGAAAGGCCGACCGGAAGACCGCCGTCCATGAGCGAGCCGAGCAGCTCGGGCTGGAAGTCCGGACACCAAGAACCCTTCGGAACGAGGAAGAGCAGGCTCGCTTCACCGCCCTGGACGCAGACCTGGCAGTCGTCGCCGCTTACGGTCTGATTTTGCCCAAGCCGATCCTCGACGCACCGAAGATGGGCTGCGTGAACATCCATGCTTCGCTCCTCCCCCGCTGGCGCGGCGCGGCGCCGATCCAGCGTGCAATCCTTGCCGGTGACAAAGAGACTGGCATCACGCTTATGCAAATGGACGAAGGCCTGGATACCGGTCCAATATTGCTAGACTGGCCTCTCGAAATCGACGGGAAAACAGCAGGACAGGTTACCGAAGAATTGGCATTACTTGGTGGACAGGCACTCTGGCGGTGGCTTGCCGAACCGGCACGCTACCCGCCAAGGCCACAACCCGAGGACGGCGCCACATACGCTTCAAAGCTCGATAAATCTGAGGCGCAGCTTGATTTCACGCGGGATGCGGACGCCGTCGAACGACAAGTGCGGGCGTTTAACCCACCCGGCGCTTGGTTCGAGTTCTTGGGCGAGCGGATCAAGGTCCTTCTAGCAGAAGTCGTTCCCGGCGGTGGTCCCTCGGGCGTGGTTGCGGACGATCATCTAAAAATCGCCTGCGCAGAGCGGGCGGTTCGGCCGCTGATCGTTCAGCGCGCTGGTCGAACTAGAATGAATCCCGACGAACTTCTCCGTGGGTTTCCGATTCCCAAAGGCTCACGGCTTAATCAAGAAGAGCCTGGCAACTCGTGACGCGATGGAAGCTGACGGTCGAGTATGACGGCCAACCCTTCATGGGCTGGCAGCGGCAGGATCATGGCCCGTCGGTCCAGCAGTCTCTGGAAGAGGCCATCCAGAGCATGACCGGAGAGCTTACAGCCGTGCATGCGGCAGGGCGCACGGATGCCGGTGTTCACGCGCTGGCCATGGCCGCCCACGTTGATATCGAGAAGCCGCTGACGGAGCACCGCTTGCGGGAGGGAATTAACGCTCTGATCCGGCCTCATCCGATCTCGGTCATTGCGGTGGAGGACGTCGCGGATGACTGGCACGCGCGGTTCTCATGCCTTGGCCGCAAGTATCTGTATCGCATACTGAATCGCCGCGCTCCGCCGGCTTTGGATCGCGGCCGCGTTTGGCACATCGCAGTTCCATTGGACGCGGAGGCGATGGCTGAAGGTGCAGCTTTTCTGATCGGCCGGCACGACTTCACGACATTCCGATCCGCGCATTGCCAGTCCGATAGTCCGGTGAAAACGCTCGACCATTTGACCGTGGCCAGGACGGGCGAGGAAATTCACATCGAGGCGGCTGCACGAAGCTTCCTGCATCACCAGGTACGCTCGATGGTGGGATGCCTGGCGCTCGTTGGACGAGGCCAGTGGCAGCCTTCCGACGTCAAGCGAGCGCTGGAAGCCCGCGATCGCGCGGAATTGGGACTGAACGCGCCTCCTGACGGGCTCTATTTCGTCGAAGCCAAGTACGGCTAGGAGCGAAACTCAAACGAGGATTTCTCTGGCTCGCTGCTGGCCGAGAAAATCCTGCGGACTGGCGGTCAAGCCGTAGGCGCCTGCACAGAATATGGCGATAACGTCTCCGGCCTCGGCCCGGGGCAACTCGACGCTGTCGGCGAGGAGATCGAGCGGGGTGCACAGGCAGCCTGTGATCGTCACCTCCTCATCTGGCTCAGCCCCAAAGCGGTTGGCAATCGCGACCGGATAGTTTCGGCGAAGGAGCTGGCCAAAATTGCCAGACGCGGCGAGCATGTGGTGAAGGCCGCCATCGGTGACCAGGAACGTCTCGCCGCGGCTTTCCTTCCGGTCGACGATGCGCGTGAGATAGACCCCTGCCTCGCCCACGAGCCAGCGGCCGAGCTCAATAGCGAACTTGGTGCTTTCGAGGGTTTTTCCACGCTCTTGCAATACATTGGAAAGCGTCGTTCCAATCGCTTCGAGGTCGAGCGGCTGATCCCCGCCAAAATACGGAATGCCGAACCCGCCGCCGAGATTAACCTCGGGCGGCGGGGCTCCGGCCTGATCAGCAATCTCCGCCGCCAGAGCGATTGTCGCAGCCTGCGCTTCGATCAGCGCTTCCGCGTGAAGGGACTGGCTACCGGCGAAGATGTGGAGGCCGCGCCAATCCGCGCCTGCTTCGATCAAACGGCGGATGAGCGCCGGCGCACGGTCGTGGTCAACGCCAAACTGGCTCACCGACCCGCCCATCTTCATCCCCGCGCCCTTGAGCGCAAAGGGCGGGTTCACTCGCACCGCAAGTTTGGGAGGCCTGTTTCCCAGCGCCGAAATGGCCAGCGCTCTCTCTGCCTCCCCCTCGCTTTCGAGATTGATCGTGACGCCGGCGCCGATCGCGGCTTCCAGCTGCTGATCGGTCTTGCCCGGCCCCGCGAAGCTAATTGGGAGGCCGAGATGAGCGACGCATCCGAGCTCCCCCGCCGAAGCAACGTCGAACCCGTCCACCTTCTCCGCAATCCATGGCAGCAACGGAGCATACGGGTTTGCTTTCACGGCATAATGCAGGGCGACACCAGGCGGCATTGCTGCCCGGAAGCGATCAATCTGCCGTCCGACCAAGGACTTGTCGTAAACGAACAGAGGCGTGCCGCCCGCATCGGCAATCAAGTCATCGAACGTGCGCCCACCGATCAGGAGACGCCCCTCACCATCGGCGCCAAAGCCTGGCGGAATAGGCCCCATCGGCTTCATGCGTGTTCCTTCACCAATGCCGCCCGATCGACCTTGCCATTAGGCGAAATGGGAAGTGCATCGACCCAGACGATGTCCCTGGGCTGCATGTAGGCAGGAAGCTCCCTGGCGAAGTAAGCTCTCAGCCGGTCTTCGGCGCTCTCCCCGTCGGCAACTGCGATCAACCTGACCGCCTGGCCCAGACGCTCGTCTTTCACCCCAAGTGCAATGACGTCCCGAACTGCGCCGCTTGAGAGCGCCGCTTCCTCGATCTCGGTCGGACTCAGTCGATTGCCACTCACCTTGATCATCGCGTCGTCTCGGCCACGGAAGCGGATCAGGCCGTCTTCAGCCCTCACCGCGCGATCGCCGGACCAGACTGCGGTCCCTCCATATCGAGAGGACGCGGGCGCCGGCTTGAATCGTTCAGCCGATTTCTCCTGGTCCTGCCAATAGCCTTGCGCGACCAGGGGCCCAGCATGAACCAGTTCGCCTTCCCTCCCCGGCAGAGCTTCACTTCCATCGGAGGCGACGATCATGACTTCCGCGAAGGGAATGGCCTTTCCCACGCTGTCCGGGTGCGCATCCGCGAGGGAGGGATCGAGGCTCGTCGAACGAAAGGCCTCCGTCAGACCGTACATGAGATGGACCGACGCGGCCGGAAAGAGCGAGCGGAGCTTGCGAAAGACGGTCTCGGGCAGATGCCCGCCGCTATTCGTCAGGGTTCGAAGCGTCGCACCCTGGCCTTTCGACCAATCAGCCTCCGCAAGCTGAATCCAAAGCGGGGGAACGCCTGCCAGCACGGTGACGTCATGACGCCCGACTGCTCGGGCGACGTCCTTTGGCAGGAGGTAGTCGAACGCGATCGCTTGTCCCCCCGCAGCCCATGTCGAAAGCAGTTGGTTCTGGCCGTAATCGAAGGCCAGCGGGAGCACGGCGAGAGTGCGATCACCTGGCCCAAGTCCGAGGTAATGCGCGACGCTGATTGCACCGAGCCACAGGTTGGCGTGACTCAGCATGACACCCTTGGGCTTGCCGGTGGACCCAGATGTATAGAGCAGAGCAGCCAAATCCTCGGGATCTCGCGTCGACGGACCGAGGGCCTCGCTGGACGCATTCCAATGCTCGAGGACTAATAGCTCCACGCCAGAACGGTCGCCGTCCTCCAGGGACGCCAATCGGGCCTCGTTTGCAATCAGCAGTTTCGCGCCGCTGTCCGACAAGATGTGCCGGGCCTGCGCGCGCTTGAGCACGGGGTTGATTGGAACATGCACAAGGCCGGCGCGCGCTGCGGCGAGCGGAAGGATGCAGGCCAGCTTGGTCTTTCCCATCCAGCTCGCCACGCGGTCGCCTGCACTGAGCCCCCTCGAGAGCAGCGTGGAGGCTGTCCGTCCAACCTCCTCCTCCAAATCGGCGTAAGTCAGCGTTTCCGTTCCCGCGGTAAGCGCAGGCGCATCCGGAGCGCCGCGAATGACCAGGTGATCGAGCGGAAAAGGCATTGGATCCGGTGTCACTCAGTCGTCATCGCCGGGAGAGGGGCGCGAGGCAATGATGTTGCCGTAACAACGACCATGGATTAGGGGCGCGAGGGTGTTGAACAAGGTCGAAAAAGCGCCCGACGAGATCATCGCCGAGGTGACGCTGCGGGAACTGCTGTCGCAGGTGCTCGGTCTCGCGGAATCCCAGGTGAGCGGGTTTGCAGACAGCACCGCTCTGTTCGGATCGCTTCCCGAATTCGATTCCATGGCAGTCGCGAATTTTCTGACCGCGCTCGAGGAGCGGCTGGGCGTCCTGATCGAAGACGACGACGTCGATGCCGAGGACTTTGCGAGCTTTGGTAGCCTTCTGGCTTTCGTGGAGCGGCTTCAGAGCCGCTAAGGCCTACTCGGCGGCCATCGCCTCGAATTCCTGCGCCGCCAGATACTTCTCCGCATCCAGGGCGGCCATGCAGCCCGTTCCGGCCGCGGTCACGGCCTGGCGGTAAATCTTGTCCATGACGTCGCCGCAGGCGAACACGCCCGGGATGCTGGTGCGGGTCGAGCCAATTTCGACGTCGAGATAGCCGTCGCTGTCGAGCTTGAGCTGGCCGTCGAACAATTCGGTCGCCGGCTTGTGGCCGATGGCGACGAATGCGCCTTCCACATCGATGCGCGAGACTTCGCCGGTCAGGCGGTTCTTGATGTCGAGGCCGATCAGCGCTTCGGGCTCGCCGCCGCCCACGAACTCGGTGACTTCCGAATCCCAGATGATCTTGATGTGCGGATTGGCGAACAGCCGGTCGTGCAGGATCTTCTCGGCGCGAAGGCTGTCGCGGCGGTGGATCAGAGTGACGTCGTGGCTGTGATTGGTGAGGTAAAGCGCTTCCTCGACCGCGGTGTTGCCGCCGCCGATGACCGCGACGCGCTTGCCGCGATAGAAGAAGCCGTCGCAGGTCGCGCAAGCTGACGCGCCCCTGCCCTTCATATGCTCTTCCGACGGAAGATTGAGCCACTTGGCCTGGGCACCGGTGGCGATGATGAGCGTGTCCGCGAAATATTGCGTGCCGCTATCGCCAGTCAGCCGAATCGGGCGGCTCTTCAGGTCCACTGCGGAGATGTGGTCCCACACCATGCGGGTGCCGACATGCTCCGCCTGCGCCTGCATTTCTTCCATCAGCCACGGGCCCTGGATGACGTCGCGGAAGCCGGGATAATTCTCGACATCGGTCGTCGTGGTGAGTTGGCCGCCGGGCTGAATGCCCTGGATGACGATCGGGGAAAGGCCTGCGCGCGCGGCGTAGATGGCGGCGGTAAGGCCGGCCGGACCGGAGCCGAGAATCGCAACGCGGGTGGACATGGTGTTGGTCATTTCGAAGCCCGATTTAGTGCCTAACCTGAATTAAACCAGACGCGACTGCTTGAGCGCGGCCTCGATGAAGCCGGCGAAGAGCGGATGCGGTTCGAACGGCCGGCTTTTCAGCTCCGGATGGAACTGGACGCCGATGAACCAGGGGTGGTCCGGACGCTCCACGATCTCCGGGAGACGACCGTCCGGGGACATTCCGGAGAAGACGAGACCGCCCTTCTCCAGCGCATCCTTGTAGTGGCTGTTCACCTCATAGCGGTGGCGGTGGCGCTCGCTAATCTCGTCCTGCCCGTAGATGCCGCGAACGACACTGTTGCCATCCAGCTTGGCCGGATAGGCTCCGAGCCGCATCGTCCCGCCAAGGTCGCCACCTTCCGCTCGAGCCTGAAGGCCCTCCTTGCTCATCCACTCTGTGATGAGGCCGACAACGGGTTCGGGAGTCTCACCGAACTCGGTGGTCGAAGCTTCTGCAATGCCGGCCGTGTTCCGGGCGCCTTCGATGCAGGCCATTTGCATGCCGAGGCAGATGCCGAAGAACGGAACGTTGCGCTCGCGGGCAAACTGCACCGACGCGATCTTGCCCTCGCTTCCGCGTTCACCGAACCCCCCCGGGACCAGGATGCCGTGAAGAGGTTCCAGCTCAGCAGCGAGATTGGCGTCCGGATGCTCGAACATTTCCGCGTCGAGCCAGCGGATGTGGACCTTGGCGCGATTGGCGATTCCGCCGTGGACGAGCGCCTCGTTGAGGCTCTTGTAGGCGTCGGGAAGGCCGACGTATTTGCCGACGACACCGATGGTGACCTCGCCCTCGTGGTTGTCGAGCCGGTCCATGATATCGTCCCAGCGGGACAGGTCGGGCGGCGGCGCATCGTCGATGCGAAAGGCCTTCAGGACTTCATCGTCCAGACCTTCCTTGTGGTACTGCAACGGCACATCGTAGATCGACCGGGCGTCGAGCGCCTGGATGACCGCCGATGCCGGCACGTTGCAAAACAGAGCAATCTTGGCCCGCTCGCTCTCGGGAATCGGCTTCTCTGTGCGACAGAGCAGGACGTCGGGTGCAACGCCGAGGCTGGAGATCTCCCGCACGGAATGCTGGGTCGGCTTGGTCTTCAGCTCGCCTGCGGCCTTGATCCACGGCACCAGCGTCGTGTGCACGCTGACCGTCTGGTCGCGGCCGAGGTCGTTGCGGAGCTGGCGGAGCGCTTCGATGAATGGCAGGCTTTCGATGTCGCCCACCGTCCCGCCGATCTCGCAGATGACGAAGTCGACATCGTCGGTATCGGCGAGCGCGAACTCCTTGATGGCGTTCGTGACGTGCGGAATGACCTGCACCGTCGCGCCGAGGTAGTCGCCGCGCCGTTCCTTCGCGATGATGTCGCGGTAGATGCGCCCGGTCGTGATATTGTCCGACTGCCGGGACGACACGCCTGTGAAACGCTCGTAGTGACCGAGGTCGAGATCGGTCTCGGCCCCATCGTCGGTCACGAAGACCTCGCCATGCTGATACGGCGACATCGTCCCCGGATCGACGTTCAGATAGGGGTCGAACTTCCGGATGCGGACCTTGAAGCCACGTGCCTGAAGCAATGCCCCGAGAGAGGCTGAGAGGAGACCCTTACCAAGCGATGAGACCACGCCGCCGGTGACAAATATGAACCGCGCCATGGGAGTTGGGGCTTAGGGGTGAAACGCCGCGACGCGCAACCCGGCCAGCGAAAAAAAAACTGTTCGTAGCTCGCTATTGAGCGAGCGGAACCGCCGGCTCGGCCTGGTTCGACGTCGGAGCGCCCGGCTGCTGCTGCGGCGTTGCGGGCGCAGTCGCCGGCGCGGGTGCAGGAGCGACCTGGTTGGCAAGCGAAGTGTCGACCTTGGTCGGCTCACGCGTCGTACCGGCGATCGCGGCCAACACGATCGATAGAACGATAAAGAGACCGCCGAGGATCGCAGTCGAGCGCGTCAGGAAGTCGGCTGCGCCGCGAGCGGTCATGAAGCCGGACGAGCTGCCTCCAACGCCAAGCCCACCGCCTTCCGAGCGCTGCATCAGGATGACGCCGACCAGCGAAGCGGCGACGAGCGTCTGAACGATCAGAAGGAACTTGAACATTTCGGCCTTTCAGGAGGATGCCGCGGGCATCTAGCGGTCGCTCCGCGGAGTTTCAATGCTTGAGCGGTCAGGCCGCGGAAGCGGCCTGGACGATGGGCAGGAATTTCTCCGTCGTCAGGCTGGCGCCGCCGACTAGCGCGCCATCGACATCATCCACCGCGAAGATCTCCGCGGCGTTAGAGGCGTTGACCGACCCTCCATAGAGAATGCGAATTTCGTTCCCGGCATCTCCATACGCGGCAACCAGCCGATCGCGCAGCGCCGAATGCATTTCGCCGATGTCGGCGGATGAAGCGACCTTCCCAGTCCCGATGGCCCAGATCGGCTCGTAGGCAATCGCAAACTGTCTCGGGATAGCGGCCGCGGCCTCCTCGGCGTGAGGGAGCGACTCATCAAGCTGAGCCTGCACCGTTCCGACGGCCTGCCCTGCCTCCCTGACGCCCAGGCTTTCACCGATGCAGAGGATTACGTCCAACCCGGCGGCAAGCGCGGCCTCGGCCTTCCGCCGCACTTCCTCGTTCGATTCATGCTGGCCCTCGCGCCGTTCCGAATGGCCGACAATCGTCAGCTTTGCCCCAGCATCGAGCAGCATCGCAGCAGAGATACACCCCGTGTGCGCACCCTTGTCCGCCCAGTGCACGTCCTGTCCGCCAATCGGGAGGATACTCTCGGACCGCGCGGCCCGCTCGATAAGGGTCGCAGGCAAGCAAAGGGCAGCATCGACGTTCGATACAGAAGCCGACCCGGCCGCGATGCTGTGAATCTCTCCCAAGTCGGAAGACACGCCGTGCATCTTCCAATTTCCAACCACATATTTCCGACGCGTCATTTGCTGCCCCCGACCTCGAGAAGCGACGGCACTACCCTTCGTCACCGATTGTTGGAAGCGGGCGCTTGATGGCCCGGAAAGCGCGACCTAAAGCGGCGGCTTCACATCGGCCTCGCGCGGAGCCTCAATGCTTGCTTCCTTCCGCCGACTGTCAAAATCGACCGTCGGAACTGCCATCATGGGCATCATCCTGATCCTGATCCTCGTCGGGTTCGCGATGGGCGATATCCAGAGCGTGATCTCGGGCGGCGGCTTCCGGGGAAGCAGCGATACCCTGGTGAAGATCGGATCGAAGACGGTCACCGACCGTGACATGAGCCGGGCGATGGAGCGCCGCCTGTCGCAGGCGAGACAGCAGAATCCGTCCGCTGATTATGCTAGCATCGCGGCCGACTGGGACCCTCTCCTGAATGCAGTCATCGACGCAAGGACGGTCGAGGCGTTCGCGCACAAGTTCGGGTCCGTTCTGTCGAAGCGTCTCGTCGACGCGCAAATCGCGAACATTCCCGGAGCCAAAGGCTTGGGAGGCAAGTTCACCGACGCATCGTACCAGAACTTCCTGCGCGAACAGCGGATGACCGATGAGGAAGTCCGCATGATCGTCAGCAGCGGCCTTCTCCAGCAGCTGATCATCGCGCCGGTCGTCGTGAACGCGAAGGCGCCGGTCGGCATGGCGACGCCCTATGCGTCGATCCTCCTGGAAGGCCGCTCGGGCGAAGTGGCATTCGTCCCAACTGCGGCGTTCCGCCAGGGTCTCAATCCGACCAGCGCGGACATCGATCGCTATTACGCCGCCAACCAGCGGCGCTACATGGTCCCAGAACAAAGAGTGCTCAGAATCGCGAAGATCGGTCCGGAGCAAGTAACGAACGTCCAGCCGAGCGACAAAGAGATCGACGACTATTACAAGGCCAACGGCGCAACTTACGGATCCAAGGAGACGCGTGTCATCACGCAAGCCGTCGCGCCGGATCAGGCGACGGCCAACGCTATCGTCCAGCGAATCCGCGGCGGGCAGACGTTCGCTGCGGCGGCCGCGCCTGCAGGTTTCACTCCCGAAGACATCTCCGTCGGCCCCCAGACCAAGGAGCAGTTCACGGCCACCGCCGGAGCCAATGTCGCCGGGGCGGCATTCGCTGCTGCGGAAGGCGCGACGATCGGCCCGATCCAGACCGCGAACGGCTGGAACGTGGTGAGGATCGACAAGATCGAGCGTGAAGGCGGCAAGTCGCTGGCGGCAGCTCGTCCGGAGATTGTCCAGAAGCTGGTCGCCGACAAGCGCAAGGAAGCGATCGAGGCGATCGTCGACAAGGTTCAGGACGCCCTTGATGGTGGCGCGAGTTTCCCCGAGGCCGCCGCTGCTGGCAAGCTGACCCCGATCGAGACCCCGCCGCTGACTGCGTCGGGAACGTCGCCGGCCAATGCGGCTTACAAGTTCCCTGCAGATCTCGCGCCCGCGCTCAAGTCCGGTTTCGAGCTTGGTGAGGGCGATGAACCCGTCGTGGATTCGCTTCCGAATGACGGCGGCTATGTCCTGGTCGCGCCGGCGCGGGTTATTCCGGCTGCCCCGGCCCCGCTGGCGAGCATTCGCGATCGCGTAACCCAAGACTGGATCGCCAGCCAGGCATCGCAACGGGCGCAGCAGCTCGCCCAGTCCATTGCTTCAAAGGTCGGCAAGGGCTCGCTCGCAGACGCATCGAAGGGCGCTCCGGTGGCCGTGAAGGTCGAGCCGGTGAATGCGCGGCGCATCCAGCTGAGCCAGTTCCAGGGCCAGGTCCCGCCTCCCCTGGCGATGCTTTTCATCCTCGGTGAAGGCAAATCGCGGTTGGTCGCCGGCGGTCAGGGCGAAGGCTTCTACGTCGTCAAGGTGGACAAGATCATTCCCGGGAATGCGTTGAACCAGCCCGCGCTCATCGGACGTACCCAGCAGGAAATGCAGCAAGCGCTGGCGGAGGAGTATGGCGCGCAGTTCACCAACGCCATGCGCCAGACGGTTGGCGTGAAGCGGAACGAGAAGGCAATCACCGCGTCGAAAGCACGGATCACGAGCACCGGTAGCTAAAGTCTGCGGTCGTATTGACGGCTAACATTTTGTTGCCTACACGTTCCCTGTCTGTTCCAGGGGGATTGGCCGCGCGATGCTAACTGCCAAGCAGCACGAACTGCTCCGCTTCATCAACACCCGTCTCAACGACTCCGGCGTTTCGCCGAGTTTCGACGAGATGCGGGAAGCTCTCGACCTCAAGTCCAAGTCGGGCGTCCATCGTCTGATTTCGGCTCTTGAGGAGCGTGGGTTCATCCGCCGCCTGCCCAATCGGGCGCGAGCCTTGGAAGTCTTGAAGCTTCCGGAGTCGTCGGCCCCTGCCGCGCCCGCTCCACGCCCGGTCGTGCCTGCAGCAGCCAACGACACGATTGAAATCCCTCTGCACGGCCGCATCGCCGCCGGCACGCCGATCGAAGCCCTCCAGGGAACGGAGGGTTTTGCGGTTCCCGCAGCACTCCTCGGCCCGGGCGAACATTACGCGCTTGAAGTTTCAGGGGATTCGATGATCGAGGAAGGCATCCTCGACGGCGACTTCGCACTGATCCGGAAAGCCGATACGGCCCGCGACGGAGAGATCGTGGTGGCGCTGATCGACAATGAGGAGGCGACGTTGAAGACGTATCGACGCGAAGGTCAAACCATTCGCCTGGATCCGGCCAACGCGCGCTACGAGCCGCAGCGCTACAATGAGAGCCGGGTCAGCATTCAGGGGCGGCTCGCTGGCCTCATTCGGCGCTACTGATGTCGGCGGCGCGGATTGACTACGTCGAATTGCCGAGCGCAACGGCTTACGAGCTTACGCGCGGCTTCTACGCCAAGGCCTTCGGCTGGGCGTTCACCGACTACGGCCCGGATTACTCCGCCACGACCACCGGTGACGTGGACGTCGGCCTGAACGGTCAGCCCGAAGAAGCCTTGTCCGCGCCCTTGCCCGTCATTCGTGTCGACGATCTCGAAGCCGCATTCGATGCAGTATCGAAAGCCGGTGGCGTTATCGCCAAGCCCATTTTCGCCTTTCCGGGCGGTCGCCGGTTCCATTTCATCGATCCGTCGGGAAGCGAACTCGCCGTCTGGCAGACCGCGGATTAGCCTATTCAGCGGTGGTCGGGTCGATGACGTTGCGAACCTCGCTGATCTTGTTGGCAGGGAAGCCGCCGCGCTCGGCATGCTCGCGAATGATTTCCTCGTTGGGCGCGCGATAGATGCAGTAGATTTTGTCGTCGGTGACGTAGCTATGCACCCACTGGATTTCTGGCCCGAGTTCTCGAAGGACCGAGCAACTGGTCTGGGACGCCCCCTTGAGATCGCTTTGCCCTAGCGAACCGACGCCGGGCATATCACGCTCGATCACGTATTGCGGCATATCACGTCTCCAATTCCGCGACGCTCGACGATAGCCGAGTTCGCAAGGAGCGTCACTCGGCCCAGGGGTGATCACCGACGCGCTGGGACACCGTCTCGACACGGGGCTGGTCATCAAGGAAGATGGCCAATCCACCCGTTTCAACAAGCGACTTTCGGTCGAACTTAAGCCACTGCGGCGTGCAGCTTTTCGGAAGCCAACGATCCGACACGACGATATCGGCCTCTGCGCAAGCGTCCGTGAGAGCTTTCCAGTCGATGCTGTTCGCCGATCTCGTTGCCAGCAGGCGGTAGTTCCGCGCCCCGGCCTTCAGGACGGCCACGCAGGAATCGCGCGAGCAGGACCCGATCGATGATTCTGCGAGCAGTCCGGGCTCGTCGTCGAACCCCGATGCCTCGCTCACCAGATCGCGCATGAAATCGCCGGACCGATCGCGAAGCATCATCGGCGTTCCATCCGGGGCGACGATCGCCAGATGCCGACCGTCGCCGGTGATCAGCACATCCGGCGATGGCGCAACGGCAGCGGCGGCAGCCCCGACCGCGACGGGAACCAATCCGAGCAAACGCACACGAGCGGTCGTCCAGAGGAAGAACCAGAGGCCACCGAGGACCATGGAAGCGAAGGCCCAGGCAGGCATGGAGGGCAAAGTCGCAACCGCGCCCTTCGCACCGGCGACGGTGTGAGCGATCGATAGCAAAACCGCGAGCGCCTTGTCCGACGCCCACCAGAAAGGCGTTCCAAGGCCGATAGGGTCCAGAACGAGAGCCGCGGCCTCCACCGGCATGATAACGAACGTCGTCAGCGGGATCGCGACGAGATTTGCGGCGACACCGAAGAGCCCGGCCTTGTGAAAGTGGTACAAGGCCAGCGGCGTCAACGCGACTTCGACGACCAGGCCGGTGAGGATCATGCCGACGAGGGTCCGCCCGGCCTTGGCGAACGGACCTTCGTCGCGGCGCATCAGGAGGTTCTGTCCCCAGCCGGAAGAGTGCAACGCGATGATCGCAGTCACAGCCGCGAAGCTGAACTGGAAGCTCGGGCCTGCCAGGGCTTCAGGCCGGAAAATGAGGACGGCCAAGGCGCCGACGGCAACGAGCCGCAGGCTGATCGCCTCTCGGCCGAGGGCAATTCCGCCAAGGACCAGCAAGGCAGCGACGCAGCTTCGCACTGTCGGAACCTGTGCGCCTGTCAGGAGGGTGTAGCCGATTCCCGCCGCGGCAGCCGCCGCAGCCGAAACCAGGACGAGATTGAACCGGAGAGCGACCCGCTCGCTGAGCGCGAGCAGCTTCAGTGCCAGAAACATCACCGCCCCGACGACGGCGGCAATGTGCAGCCCGCTGACCGAGAGCAAATGCGCAAGGCCGCTCCGCCGCATCGCGTCCGCGTCCTCCTCCGAAACAGCATTCTGGTCGCCGGTGACAAGCGCAGTGGCGATTGTCCCGGACGGCCCCGGAAGCCGCTCGCGGATATGGCGATCGAGGCGATCACGGAGCGAATCGAGCCAGCCAGGCTCGGCGGATTGCAGCACTTCGACTGGGCTCAGCGCCCTGCCAACAGCTCCCAAGCCCTTGAACCACCCATCCCGCGCAAAGTCGTGAGTGCCGGGCAACGCCATGGGCGGCGGCGGCGCTAGGCGGGCCTTGAGGGCAATCTTGGCGCCAGCTGCGATGCCGGGCGGAGCTCCATCGGCCTTCAGCGACACCCGCACGAGCGGCGGCAGCTTCTCGTCGAGAGGAGATACCGTCAGGCGTATGTCGCCCTTGGCCGGAAGCTGCTCGACCTGGGTTATCACGGCCTCGAACGTCACGACTTTCGGGCGATCGAGCCGAGGTGCGGCGACCCATTCGGAGCGCAGCCAGATGAGTCCGCAGCCAATTGCGGCGGCGAGACCAACCCAACCCACAGCCCGTTCCAACCGACCGGTGCCGAATGAGAAGCCGGCAACCGCCGCGCCGGCTCCAAGGCAAATGACTGCGAGCCACTCTCTCGGCCCATTCAGCGCAATCCAGAAGGCGATGCCCATGCCGAAGCTGGCGACCAGCCATAACGGCAGCTGGCCGCGTTCGCGCTCGAGGAAGCGCTCAACCTCCTCGCGCGACGCGGAAAAACGCGCCTTCCAATAGCCCCGAGCATGCTGTGGAAGATGCGCACTCCCTATGTTAGGGGCGCCCATCCGTTGCATTGCACAATGGACCAAAGAGGAAAGCGCGAGCGAGCGCAAGCGGAGATAATTTGACCACCGAAGCCCGTCCCGTCGTCACCCGATTTGCTCCCTCCCCCACCGGGTTCCTTCACATCGGCGGGGCACGGACGGCATTGTTCAACTGGCTGTTCGCCCGCCACCACGGCGGGAGGTTCCTGCTGCGTATCGAAGATACGGACAAAGCACGCTCAACCCAGGAAGCGATAGACGCCATTTTAGACGGGATGCGCTGGCTGAACCTCGATTGGGACGGTCACGAATATTACCAGTCGCAGTTCTGGGCTCGTCACGCGGAGGTGGCGCGCAAGCTGCTCGACCGAGGACACGCCTACCGCTGCTACATGACGCAGGAGGAACTCGCTGCGCAGCGCGAGAAGGCGCAGGCCGAGCGGAGACCGTTCCGCATCGAAAGCCCCTGGCGGGAAGTCACCGACGAACGAGGCGAGACCCCGTTCGTAATCCGCCTCAAGGCACCCCGCGACGGCGAGACCGTCATCGAAGATCGAGTTCAGGGTCGTGTTGCGGTGCAAAACGTCGAACTCGACGATTTCGTGCTTCTCCGGTCCGACGGAACGCCGACCTACATGCTGGCCGTCGTTGTGGACGACCATGACATGGGCGTGACTCACGTCATCCGCGGAGACGACCACCTCAACAATGCATTCCGCCAGCTCGCGATCATCCGCGCGATGGGGTGGCCCGAGCCGATTTATGCGCACGTTCCGCTGATACACGGACCCGATGGTGCAAAGCTTTCCAAGCGGCACGGGGCGCTCGGTGTCGACGCCTACCGCGACGAGCTTGGGCTGCTGCCTGAGGCCGTTTCGAATTACCTGCTGCGCCTAGGTTGGGGCCATGGCGACGACGAAATCATCAGCCGCGAGCAGGCAATCGAGTGGTTCGACCTCGCCAATGTCGGAAAATCCCCGTCACGGTTCGACTTCAAGAAGCTTGAGAACCTCAACGGGCACTACATCCGCGAAGCCGAGGACGGTCGACTGGCTGAGCTGGTTGCCCCGAAGCTCGGCCTGGACAATGGGCAAAGGGAACTGCTGCTTCG
Organism: Sphingomonas daechungensis; assembly: GCF_039543105.1. NCBI lineage: Bacteria > Pseudomonadati > Pseudomonadota > Alphaproteobacteria > Sphingomonadales > Sphingomonadaceae > Sphingomonas > Sphingomonas daechungensis. Next base: position 2,885,953 of record NZ_BAABJC010000001.1, on the reverse strand, counting down.
GGCCATGCCGGAACTGAAAGCGCGGGCGCATGATCTCAATCAGCTCGCCGAGGCTTCAAAGTTCCTGTTCGCCAGCCGCCCGCTGCAGTTTGATGAAGCGGCATCAGTGCTTCTCACGCCTGAGTGCCGCGTCCTTCTTTCGCATGCGTACAAGGCGCTCGCGGGCGTCGAATGGAACCATGACGCCCTCGAACAGTCTGTCCGCGAGGTAGCTGATGCGCAGGACCTAAAGCTGGGGAAGCTGGCTCAGCCGCTGCGCGCCGCGTTGACTGGCCGGACCACGAGCCCTGGAATTTTTGACGTGCTGGCCCTCCTCGGCAAGAGCGAAAGCCTGGCGCGAATTGAAGATCAAATGTTGGAGCCGAACGAATGAGCGATAAATCCGCAACTCTAAAGACCCCGGCCGGAGACTTTGCCTATCCGGTGCTCGAGGGTTCGGTCGGACCCGACGTCGTGGATATCCGCAAGCTCTACGGCCAGACCGGGATGTTCACCTACGACCCCGGCTTTACCTCGACGGCGAGCTGCGAGAGCGCGATCACTTACATCGACGGCGAAAAGGGCATCCTGCTCCATCGCGGCTATCCAATCGATCAGCTGGCGGAAAAGTCGACGTTCATGGAGGTCGCGTACCTGCTTCTGCACGGAGATCTGCCGAAGAAGGATGAGCTGGACACCTTCGTCTACACGATCAGCCGTCACACCATGCTGCACGAGCAGCTGGCGACCTTCTATCGCGGCTTCCGGCGTGACGCGCACCCAATGGCGATCATGTGCGGCGTCGTCGGCGCGCTTTCGGCGTTCTATCACGACAGCACGGACATCACCGACCCGCAGCAGCGGATGATCGCTTCGCACCGACTGATAGCGAAGATGCCGACGATTGCGGCGATGGCCTACAAGTATTCGGTCGGTCAGCCATTTCTCTATCCGGACAACAGCTTGTCCTACACCGGCAACTTCCTGCGCATGACCTTTGGTGTTCCGGCCGAGCCCTACGAGGTCAATCCGATCATCGAGAACGCGATGCGCCGGATCTTCATCCTGCACGCCGACCACGAGCAGAATGCGTCGACTTCGACAGTTCGCCTGGCGGGTTCGTCGGGAGCGAACCCGTTTGCCTGCATTGCGGCCGGCATCGCTTGCCTTTGGGGTCCCGCCCATGGCGGCGCCAACGAAGCGGCCCTGAACATGCTGCGCGAGATTGGTGATGTGAAGCGGATCCCCGAATACATCGCCCGAGCCAAGGACAAGGACGATCCGTTCCGGCTGATGGGCTTCGGCCACCGCGTCTACAAGAACTTCGACCCGCGCGCGAAAGTGATGAAGGCGACGGCGGACGAGGTTCTCAAGGAGCTCAACATTTCCGACCCGGTCCTCGACGTTGCCAAGGAGCTCGAGCACATCGCGCTTAACGACGAATATTTCATTGAAAAGAAGCTCTACCCGAACGTCGACTTCTATTCGGGGGTCATCCTCAATGCGATCGGCTTCCCGACGGATATGTTTACGGCTCTCTTCGCCTTGGCGCGCACAGTCGGCTGGGTTGCGCAGTGGAACGAGATGATCTCCGACCCCGAGCAGAAGATCGGACGTCCGCGGCAGCTCTATATCGGAGAGACGCAGCGGGACTACGTCCCCTGCGACCAGCGCTAGACCGAAGGCAGTGACAAGGTGAACCGGGCGCCCTGCCCCGGTTCGCTTTCAAGGCTGATCTCGCCACCCATTGCGTGAGCGAGACGGCGAGCGATTGCCAGGCCGAGGCCCGATCCGCCCTCGGTGCCTTTGGCGCGCTCGAACCGCTCGAAGATGCGCTGCTGGTCTTCGGGATCGATGCCCGGTCCCTGATCGGCGACGTGCGCCCGGGCAAACCCGTCCGAACGGTCGAAGGTGATGGTGATCGTTGAGCCGTCGGGCGAATGACGGACCGCATTGCCGAGAAGATTGACCAGGATCTGCACGACACCGCGGCGGTCTCCATGCGCGGGGATTTGCCGGCTGGGTTCGGAGACGATGGTGACACCTTTCGCCCGCGCCGCCGGCTCCAGCAGGCCGATCGCCTCCGTGGAAATCGCAACAAGGTCAACACGGTCGCGGTCTTGCTCTCCCTCGCCGTTCATCGACCGAATGACGGAGAGGAGGTGGCGACCAGCGGCAGCAATGTCGCCCGCATAGTCGGCATAATCGCTGCGCAGCGGGCCTTCGGACTGCTGAACGATACGGTCGGCGCTCTCGATGATGCGGTCGAGCGGCGAGCGTAGCGCCTCGTCGATCATCTCGTCGAGCTGCGAAGCGGGGTCCACTGCCGAAGCACGCGACTCCATGCCTTCACCGGACGCTTCGCCCTGAAAGCCGGCGAACCTGCCGTCAGTGGAGGTTACGGAAACACCCCGAAGCATGATCACATCGTCGCTGCCCTGCCGGGGCCGGGCACGCTGACCTTCAAATTCGGATCGCGAGGTTGCCGCCACCAGCAGCGGCAATTCGCCGTCCTCGTTCTCCTCAAGCTTCAGGAAGCGCGTCAACGGCTTGCCAATTGCCTCTTCGGGCGTGGTGCCAAGCTTTTCCGCCAATCCGGACGACATCGAGACGATCGCCAGATCTTCGTTGACCGCCCATTCGTCGGGCGCGGCTCCAATCTCGATGTGTTGCTCATGCGGAACCAGCGTGCCGAGGCGTGGACCGGCCGCCGCGCGATAGACCCAGCGCTCGAGCACCAGCGAGACTTCTTCGCCTTCGGGCGTGGCCCGGACCCAGAGCTCGACGTCCTGGTTCGATCCCGCCGCAATGGCGTTCCGGTAGATCGGTACGCCGAGCTTCCTTGCCAGGCGGGCAATCGACAGAATCTGCGGAAGCGCAAGCTGCGATCCGACGTGGGATCCCGCCTCCATTTGAAGCGCAACAAGATCAGGATCGGCAGAAATCAGCCGGTCCTGCTCGTCGAGACGCCCGCGCACCGGGCCACGATCAGACGGCGCGGTCGCCATGATCGCTTCCCAAGGTCCTCAGCGCAGATCGGTATGCCGGATCGAGCTGAAGCCATTCCCGCACAGAACGCGCCTTGGCCTCGTCTAGCGCATCGAAGCGGCCAAGTTCGACGCCAAGATCTGCGATGCCAACGAGGTCGCCAAGCAAGGCCAAAACCTTTGCAGCAAACTCGCGGGACACTCCGGCGAGCCTGAGGAGCAGGACGAGGCGGCCATCGCTCCCATCCGCCAGGTAATCCCACGCATTAGCGCCGCTGAAGCCCGCCCGCTCCCCGAGAGCATGGGACAGGAACGCGACGTCGCCCTCGTCCGCGGCCACTTCCAGCAGGTTTTCGTCGAGATAGCCCGCTTTGCTAAGGGCGCCGACTAGGACTGCCGTAAGGCCGTCGACCGCCTTCCGTGGGTCGCGCGATCTCAATAGGACCTCGGCGGCGGTGCCAAACGGAAGATGACCTTCTCTCGACGCGACGCCTGGTGCGTGACGACGGATCTGCGCGGCGACCGACAGGGCAAGCGCCTTCGCAAGATCGTCCGACAGGTCCTCGAACTCGATACCCGGTTGGCCCAAGCGGTTCCGGCGCCGTCCGCGTGCCAGGATCAAGGCCATCGCCGCGGCAGAAATCGCCTCATTATCGTCAGCGATCAAAGCCTGAAGAAAACCACCGCGCGGATTTGAGCGGACGCGGATGGCATTGGAAATACGCTCTTCATCCGCCCGGCGCAGAAGCAGGGCGATCAGCTCGACATGATCGAGCAACTGGGCGTCGGTCAACTCGCGGAGCAGCTGTTGGCCGTCTTCATCGTTCGCGGCGACGAAACCGATCGGCAGCGAGGCGCGAATTTCCTCCGCGATCGTGCCAAGCAAATCGGCGAGCATGGACGTCATCAACGCCCGTTCCTGCTCGGTCAGCCGATCCTTCGGATCGAGGAAGAAATCCTTGCGAACGGTAGGCAAGCGCCGTCGACCTGCGGGTCGCGCAGGATAGCCCCCATCATCTTCCGACGGCGAGGCAATCGGCCATTCGTCCGGCACCATTTGATTGGCATTATCGGATTGAGGTTAATGCGGCGTCAATTCTGTTCGCACGCGGTGTACCAAATACTGAACGAAGAAGAACGAAACAGAGGTGTATACCAGCACGGCGACGAGGAAGCCGGTCCACGCTTGGCCGATTGCGAACAGAAGCAAGAGAAAGATCGTGTTCCGGCGAGACACGAGCCACGGCGGAAGAGCGATGTCCGTATGAGCCCGCTCGACCTGATACGCTTGCGCGAAGGCAGCGGCGCTCAACGCACAGACGAGAGCCCCCCACCCTGCTCCATGCCGCGTTTCCCACCAACTGAGCGCGATCAGCGCCAGCCCACCGGCAGGCCAAAGCAGGAGCTGTGAATAGGTCTTTGGCGGGATTGGGCGGAGGCGAAGGATCCCTAGCCTCCGCGCCACGAGGTCCAGCGGAGACGACAACACCAACGTGATCACTGCGGGCCAGAGCCAGCCGCGAGTAAAGGCGAACGCCGCGCCGACGGTGAGCGCAAGAGCGAGATAAAGGAGCCACTCAGCCCGAACGCCGGTCTCCATCAGCTTCTCGGTCGCAAAATCCTCGACCGGCGGAAGGACGTAGCGGCTGGCCAGGTCAGTGCGCTCTGACCGAGAGGCAGCGATCAGCGAACGTTCGAATTGTTCGAGAGCGCCGGAATTGCGGGCGAGAAGAGGCTCATTCCCGGACGTTGCGGCCTGTAACCGGGCTCCCGCCTGGAGCGATCGACGCAAGAGCGTAGACGGCAAGTCCCAATCGCCCAGCATGGCCGCGGTCGCACCGAGCATTCGGCCGTCGATCAGCGCCACCCCGCTCCAACGACTGACGCTATCGATGCGCTCGAAATTCTCGTGCGCTTCGTCATCGGGCACCGTCAGCACCAGCGCCTCGTGCTCGTGGCCCAAACGCAGCAGCAATTCGAGTGGCGCCGCGATTCCGTCGCCGATCAGCAGGATCAGCTCGGACGCCTCAAAACGAGTGGCCGCCTCGGCGCCGTCGCTGACGGGCACGACGGCAAGCCCCTCCTGCCGGAGTCGCTCGAATGCCTGGTTCAAGGCCAGCGGGATCCGCTCCACGAGAACAACGATTGGCGAAGCGCCCGCCGCGGCTGCGCAGCGCACCTGGTACTCGATGAGGGTTCGGCCGGCGAGCGGAAGCAAGGCAGCCAGGCCGCCGGAATCATCCTCCTGATAGGCTCCGATAAGAGCGCCTAGCGCCAACGATCCCCTCTCGGCTTCACTGAACTCGGCGCAATCGAAGCAAACGCCGAACCGCTTCTGTAACGGCTTTCGCGCAGGGACAAAGATGATAAACTGCCCGACATGAAGCCAAACCCGCAGAGCGCCGAAAGCCAGCCCACCTCGTTGAGGGACTATGTTTCGCCGCCTGTAGAGACGGAAATCTCCGGCGGGTTCGACCCTTATGCCTGGCGGGAGTCCGAGGCGGAATCCGATTTTCGCGGTGCAGGCGGCCGCCAGGTCCTTGGCAGCGCGCTCGTTGTCCTCGCGGCGCTGTGGGTCGGATACATTGCATGGGCGGCCGGCAGGGCGCTTGCGAACGAGCCGCTGACATCGCCCTCGATCGCGCAATGGCTGGCTTTGGCGACGGGGCCGCTGGCGCTGCTCGGCTTGTGCTGGATCATGTTCGGGCGGACCCGGCGCAAGGAAGCAGAGCGCTTCACGCGCTCCGTGATCGAGATGCGCGCTGAGGCGCGCTCGCTCGAGGGCCTGCTCGGCGTGCTGTCCCAGCGGATCACCGATAGCCGCACGGAGCTGACAACGATCGCTCAGCAGCTGATGCAGCTTGGCGACGACGCCACCGGCAAGCTTGGCGGGATCACGCGGGAATTCGATTCAAGCACGGAAAAGCTGGTCAAGCATGGCGTTGCCCTCGACCGGGCCGCCGAGTCTGCTCGGACTGATATCGCCGTACTGCTGGACGACCTGCCCAAGGCTGAAGCCACGGCCCGCAACATGGCGGAACAACTGCAGGTGGCCGGAACTGCGGCCTCTCGGCACGCGACCGGATTCGCCGAGCAGGTTTCGGCTTTGTCGACGACGGCGCGCTCGGCTGAGGAAGTCGTCGCGGCGGCTGTGCAACGGCTGACCGAACATTTGTCGCGGGTCGAGGCCGGCGGCAATGAGGCGGCTGCTGCAATCGGAGATGCCAATCACCGGCTGTCCACGACCGCCGACGACCTCATGATCCGTGCGGCTGCGACGCTGGAGCAAATCCGCTCCGGCATCGACACGCAAGCGGCTGCGGTCGCGTCGCTGGTCGAGCAGTCGTCCGCCGGCATCGGGAAAACGGGCGCCGAGGCTGCTGAGTCGCTGGCGTCGAACGTGACAGCCGCCAACGTGGCCCTTGACGGGCTGACGTCGCGGATCGCGGAACAGGAGCGGGCCTCGCAGCGGATCGTCGCGGAGACGGCGCGCGCACTTGCCGAGCTCGACCAGCATTTCACCAGCCTCGCCGAGGCAGGCGACCAGCGGGCCGGGACGTTCGCAAGGTCGATCGGTCGGGCGCGGACGGAGCTGCAGCAGCTTTCGGAAGAAACCAGCGCGCAGGACAATGCCGTGGAAGCGCTGGCGGAACGCGCGGCCGCTCTCCAGAACTACGTTGGCCGCCTGACGAACGACGTGAAGGACCAGCTCTCCTTCGCCATCGGCGACGCGGAAGCCGGGACCGAGCGCCTCATTCGTTCGACCGAGAAGATCAGGCCCGAACTGCAATGGATGCGGGAGGCCGCGATCGAGGCGAGCGAGCGCATCAAGACATCAGCTTCGGGCATCGCCGAGCAGCAGGACCGGTTCACCACGCTTCTGGCTACTCTCGACGAGGGGGTCGGCGAGGCTGGCGAACGCCTCATCTCCCTCGCTCACGCCATCTCCGCCGCACAGACGGAGGCGAGCAAGCTGAGCCACGAAACGGGCCCTGCTCTCATCGACGCGATGGTGCAGGTCAAGGAAGCGGCGTCGCATGCCGCGGACCGCGCCCGCGAGGCAATTGCCCGCGTCGTGCCGGAGAGTGCGCAGAACCTCTCCTCGGCGACACGTGAGGCCCTTGAAGCCGTCATTCGGGACGAAATCGAGTTGAAGCTCGCCGACGTACAGGCAACTGCCGCGCGTGCAGTCGACGCGGCACGCTCTGCGTCGGACCGCTTGACGGAGCAGATGCTGACGCTCGGACGAAGCGCCACTGCCCTCGAACAGCATATGGAGCAGGTCAGCTCGCAACAGCGGGAAAAGGACAGCGAGGCCTTCGCCCGCCGGGTGTCGCTACTCATCGACTCCATGAACTCGGCATCGATCGACGTCGGAAAGATCCTGTCCGACGAAGTCGACGACAAGGCCTGGGATTCCTATCTCAAGGGCAATCGCGGCGTGTTCACGCGACGTGCCGTCCGCCTGCTCGAAGGCTCGGAAACCCGGGCAATCAAGGCGCACTACGATTCCGACATCGAGTTCCAGGACGCGGTCCACCGCTACGTCCATGACTTCGAGGCGATGATGCGCAGGATTGTCGCCGACAAGGATGGCGGAGTCATCGCGGTGACGTTGATGTCGTCGGATACCGGCAAGCTCTACGCAGCGCTCGCACAAGTTGTCGACAAACGCCGCTAAACGATTGATCTAATTGTAAAAGTCGATGTCGTCGGCGGTGATCCATCCGTTGACGTAATTCGCGTAGTAGATCGCGGTAAGCAGTGCGCCCAGCGCCACGGCCTTGAGCAAATGTCGCTTGAGGTCGAAGCGATGCGGGGCGCTATCGGCCTGTCCCTGTATCTTCGAATTTCCGACTTCCTCGTCGGTCCTTACGCCGAACGGCAGCAGGAAGAACGCGCTGGCGGCGAAGAACAGGAAGAAGATCGCCGAGATCGACGTCCACCTCATGAGATAGTGCGGACCAGCATGACCTCGACCAACGGCTTCTTGCCTGTCCATGCGGTCGCGCAGCGACGAACGGCCAGGCGCACGGCCTCGCGGAGTTGATCCTCCGCAGCGCTGGGATTGAAGGCCTTTTCAGCGGAATCGGTCGCGTCGGCGATGAAGTCCTCGCGGTCCTCTTCGATCGGAACACCGAAGGGCCGGATCACGGGTGTGCCGGCCAGCTTCCCGTCAGGGCCGATCGGCAAGGCGACGGTGATCAGGCCGCTGAAGCCCAGACGGCGGCGCTCGGTGATGGTCGACCCATCCGCCGGGAGGATGACGTCACCATCGAGAACCAGCCGACCAACGCGTACCTCGGTGAGTTTCGCCGGCCCGTCGGGGGCGAGACGGACAAGATCGCCGTTCCTCTGCAGCATGGCCTGAGGAACACCGTGCGACAGGGCGAAACGCGCATGCTCCGCCATGTGACGCGGTTCGCCGTGCACTGGGACGATGATCTCGGGCCGAATCCAGTCGTACATCTGTGCAAGCTCGGGCCGGCCCGGGTGACCGGAGACGTGAACATGTGCCTGCCGGTCGGTGATGATGATCACTCCCAGGTCCGACAGGGCATTCATGATCCGGCCGATCGCCGCCTCGTTCCCCGGGATGATCTTGGACGAGAAGATAACGGTATCGCCCTCGGTAAGCTTGATATCGTGGTTGCCGAGAGCGATTCGGCCGAGCGCGGCTCGCTGCTCCCCCTGCCCGCCAGTTGCCATGATCAGCACTTCCTTGCGCGGCAGGCGCATCGCCTCATCGAAGCCGATGATCTCGGGAAAATCGAGAAGGTAGCCGGTCGATTTGGCTACGCGGACGATCCTGTCGAGCGAGCGGCCGGCCATGCAGACCTTCCGCCCGGTCTCGGTGGCGACGCGTCCAATCGTCTGGAGTCGCGCGGCGTTGGAGGCGAAGGTGGTAACGACAACCCGTCCCTTGGCGCGCGCGACCTCGTTGCGGAGGCCCTCGTGAACGCCGGCTTCCGATCCGGAAGGCGCATCCTGGAAGACGTTGGTGGAATCGCAAACCAGAGCGAGGATTCCTTGGTCGCCGACACGCTCCAACGCCTCGTGGCTCGACGGTTCGCCGAGCACGGGAGTCTCGTCGATCTTCCAGTCTCCGGTGTGAAAGATCCGCCCGTGCGGCGTCTCGATCAGAAGGCCGTTCCCTTCCGGGATCGAATGCGCGAGCGCGACATAAGTCAGCTTGAACGGGCCAATCTCGAAGCTCGCATCGCGGGCGATGACGTTCAGCTTCACCTGCCCGGTGAGCCCCTCCTCCTCCAGCTTCTCGGCGATCAGGCCCGCGGTAAACGGCGTCGCGTAGAGCGGCGTTTTCAGGTCGGCGGCCAGATAGGGGATGGCGCCGATGTGATCTTCATGCCCGTGCGTGAGGACAATGCCCGCCAGCTTGTCCCGCTGCTTCTCGATGAACTCGAGATCGGGCAGGATCAAGTCGATGCCCGGATAGTCCGGATCGGCGAACGTCAGGCCGAGATCGACCATCAGCCACTGCCCCTGCATGCCGTAGAGATTGACGTTCATGCCAATCTCGCCCGACCCGCCGAGCGCGCAGAACAGCAGTTCTTCGCCTGGAGTCATTTAAGCCGAAGCGACCTTCTCATGCAGCAGGCTCAACCCCCGGATCGTGAGGTCGGGCTCAACGGTGTCGAACAGGTCGGTCTGCTTGTCGAATAGCGCGGCAAGGCCGCCGGTCGCGATGACCTTCACCGGGCGGCCGATCTCTTCCTTGAGGCGTGCCACCAGCCCTTCCATCATCGCCACATAGCCCCAGTAGACGCCGGTCAGCATCTGGCTGGCTGTGGTGCGCCCGATGACGGACGTGTTCTCAGGGACCTCGATGGCGATGCGGGGCAGCTTGGCCGCAGCATTCACGAGCGCGTCGAGTGACAGGTTGATGCCCGGAGCGATGATCCCGCCTTTGTACGCGCCATTATAGTCAACGATGTCGAAAGTCGTCGCGGTGCCGAAATCGATCACGATGAGGTCGCCTGGGAATTTCGCGTGCGCCGCCATGGCGTTGAGAGCGCGGTCGGCGCCCACGTTCTGCGGCTCGTCCACATCCAGAGGGATGGGCCACGCGGCCTTCCCCTCGCCCGCGATCAGCGCCTCAACCCCGAAATACTTGCTTGCGAGCACTTCAAGGTTGTGGGTCGCTCGAGGAACAACGGTACCGATGATTGCCGCCGTGACGTCAGCCTTGGAATAGCCTTCGAGTTCCAGCAACTGATGGAGCCAGACTGCATATTCATCGCCAGTCCGCCTTGGGTCGGTCGCGATCCGCCAACGCGTCTTGATCTCGCGCCCGTCGACGAGGGCGAAGACGACATTCGTATTGCCGGCGTCGATGGCTAACAGCATGGTTGCGCACTAGCCTTCCCGGCTGGCGTTCACAACTTGGCGGTAGACGAGATATGACCGACGCGCCCTATCACGCCCATATCTATTTCTCGCCGGAGGAACGCGGCACGGCAGAATCGTTGCGGGTGAGCTTCCAGGCCCAACCGGACGTGCTGTTCGTGGGGCGGATGACCGAGGGCAAGGCTGGGCCTCATCCGATTCCGCAATACGAGGTCCACTTCCACGAAAGCGCTCTCGACAAGGTTCAGAACATGATCCGCGCTTCAGGACTTCGCGCTTTGGTTCACCCCCTGACGCAGGACGATCTCGCCGATCACACGAGCCTTGGCGAATGGATTGGCGGCAAGCCGCTCGATCTCGACCTGACCACGCTGGATCCACCGGGGAAGAACCAGGGGATCCCCAGGTTCGGGAAAACAGACTTCTAGAGTTCGACGTCCCCGGCGCGGATGACGTCTACGTCACCGTTCCGGCGGAGACGAAGCGCTCCGTCCGGCTCGATGCCGTCGAAGATCCCGTTGACCTTCTCTTCGCTGCTCGAATGGACCGTCAGCCGAGTGCCGATCGGGTGAGCGCGTGCGAGCCAGGCGCGCGAGAACACGTCTGGAGTCGAGCTGCGCCAGAGCGTGAGCATGCGGGCGAAGCTTCCGGCCAGCAACGGTGCGAACGCCTGAGGCAGCAGAGCGCCATTCAACGCGGCGGCATCGCGGCCCTCAAGCTTCGGCGCCGACGCAAGATTCAGTCCAAATCCGACGACCACCCGCTCCGCGCTCCGTTCGAGCAGGATGCCCGCGAGCTTTGCCGTTCCCAGCATCAGATCGTTGGGCCATTTCAGCATCAGCGGCTGATCGGGAACGGCGATATCGACCGCTTCGATGAGAGCCAGTCCGGCGGCGAGCGATAGCGACTGCGGTGGAGGATCGCCTTGCCCCAATCGAACCAGCGTGCTGCCGAAGAAATTGCCGGCCTCGCTGACCCATTCGCGGCCCTGGCGGCCCCGTCCCGCCTCCTGGGTCATGGCGACCAGCCAGTCGCCCTCGATGGCGTTCGCGTCGGCAAGCAGATCGGCGTTGGTCGAGCCGGTCTGCTCGACGATCCGAATCCGGGTCAGAAGATCGAACTCGCAGCCAGATCGGTGAGCTTGTTCAGCGGTCCGATCAGCAAATATCCGAGCGGCGAGACAATCAGCGCTGCAAGAAAGATCAGAGCGCCCTGCACCGGCTGGCTCACACGACCGAACGGCGCGGCGGCCTCGTCCATGTACATGACCTTGATGATCCGCAGGTAATAGTAGGCACCGATCACCGTCCCAACGATCGCGGCCACGGCCAGCGCCACCAGTCCCGAGTTCACGGCGGCCTGGAACACCAGCAACTTCGGCCAGAAGCCGAACAATGGCGGGATTCCTGCAAGGCTGAACATGAACATCGCCAGCGCGGCCGCGTAGGCCGGACGCGTCTGGGACAGGCCTGAAAGCGCCGCGATCTCCTCGACCGGTTCACCATTCTCGTCGCGCATCCACAGGACGCAAAGGAATGCGCCAAGCGTCATCACGACATATACGGCCATGTAGAACAGAACGGACGACGCCCCCTGCTGGCCGCCCGCCGCAAGGCCGACGAGAGCAAAGCCGACATTGTTGATCGAGGAGTAGGCCAGCAGGCGCTTGATGTTCGTCTGCCCATACGCGGCCACCGCGCCGAGGAAGATTGAAGCAAGCGCGGCAAAGATCACGATTTGCCGCCAGGCCTCGATCGCCGGCTCGAGCGCGTCGAGGCAGATCCGTGTGCCCAGGAGAACCGCGGCCACCTTCGGCGCGGACGCGAAGAAGGCGGTGACTGGCGTCGGCGCACCTTCGTACACGTCCGGGGTCCACATATGGAACGGAACGGCGCTGATCTTGAAAGCGACACCGGCCAGCACGAACACCAGACCGAAGAGAAGGCCGAGCGAGGTCGAACCTTCGCGAGCAAACGCCGCTGCAATGCCGTTGAAATTCATCGTCCCGGTGAAGCCGTAAAGCAGCGAAATCCCATAGAGCAGGATGCCGCTGGCGAGGGCGCCAAGGACGAAATACTTCAGGCCAGCTTCGGCGGACCGATCATCGGAACGGCGGTACGAGGCGAGGACGTAGGCTGACAGGCTCTGCAGCTCCAGGCCGACGTAGAGCGTCACCAGGCTGGTCGCGGAAACCATCACCGCGCCACCGAGTGCGCTGAACAGGATCAGCACGGAGTATTCGGCGCTATGCTCGGTGTCCCTTTCGAACCATCCGTGCGCAGCGATGATCGCGACGGCCGAAGCGAGGAAGATGATGGCCTTGCCGAACGACCCAAAGAGGTCAGCGGTGATTAGGCCCCCAAACACTCCCCCCGCATGGGTCGGGGCCCCGATCAGCGCGAAGGTTGCCGCTATCAGGATCGCGACGGCCGACCAGCTTGTGACGCCGCCGATGCGGCGCCCACCGAACGCGGCGACCATCATCAGGGCGATGCCGCCGACCGTGAGGATCAGCTCCGGCAGGATGGGTGCGAACGGGTTCATCAGTGAGCGGCCTCGGCTGCATGGTGTTCAGCCTGCAGCTGAGGCTTTCCGGGTTTGAAGTTGAGGTCGCCTGCGGGTGCTGCGCGATCGATGCGTTCGACCAGTCGCGCGACGTCGGCGCGGAACGGACGAATGAAGCTTTCCGGGTAGATGCCCATCCAGAACACGCCCACCACGATGGGCGCGAGGAGCCACCACTCACGAGCCGACAGGTCAGTCATCTGCGCGGCCTCGGGCGTCCGGGCGACGCCGAACGCGATCCGCCAATAGAGAAGAAGCATGTAGGCGGCACCGAGGATGATGCCGGTCGTGGCAACGATCGCCGCCCAGCTCGACACCTTATAAGTTCCGACCAGGCTAAGGAACTCGCCAACGAAATTGCTGGTGCCGGGCAGTCCGACGCTGGCCATCGTGAAGACCATGAACAACAGGGCATAGCCCGGCATGTTGTTCGCAAGCCCGCCGTATTTGGCGATCTCGCGCGTGTGCATGCGATCGTAGACGACGCCGACGCAAAGGAAGAGCGCGCCGGACACCAGGCCGTGGCCGAGCATCACCATCATCGCGCCTTCGATGCCCTGCTGGTTGAAGGCGAACAGGCCGAAGGTGACGAATGCCATGTGCGCCACCGACGAATAGGCGATCAGCTTCTTCATGTCGGTCTGCACGAGGGCGACCAGGCTGGTGTAGACGACCGCGATCCCGCTCAGGACGAAGACCAGTGGCACGAAATAGGCCGAGCCTTCAGGAAACATTGGCAGCGAGAACCGGATGAAACCGTAGCCGCCCATCTTCAGGAGCACACCGGCAAGGATCACCGAGCCCGCCGTCGGCGCCTGGACGTGCGCATCCGGCAACCACGTATGGACCGGCCACATCGGCATCTTCACCGCGAAGCTGGCGAAGAATGCTAGCCAGAGCCATTTCTGCGCATCGACCGGAAAGTCGTGCGCCATCAGCACCGGGATCGACGTCGTCTTCGCCTGGGTCACCATGTAGATCATGGCGATCAGCATCAGCACCGAGCCGAACAGGGTGTAGAGGAAGAACTTGTAACTGGCCTTGATGCGCTCCGCGCCGCCCCAGATGCCGATGATCAGGTACATCGGGATGAGACCGCCCTCGAAGAAGACGTAGAACAGGAACAGGTCCTGCGCGGCGAACACGCCGAGCATCAGTGCTTCCATGAGCAGAAACGCCGCCATGTACTCGGGCACGCGCTTGTCGATCGAACGCCAGCTGGCCCCGATGCAGATCGGCATCAGGAACACCGAGAGCATGATGAGGACGAGCGCGATGCCGTCGATGCCGAGCGCCCAACTGATGTTGCCTGCGAGCGGGAGGTTCTCGACGAACTGCCACTGCGCACCATTCGGGTCGAACGCCGCCCACAAGTAAGCGCCAAGTGCCAGGTTGATCAGTGTCGCCACGAGTGCGATCCAGCGCGCCGCCTCCGCCTTCACGAACAGGCACAGTCCGCCGGCAATTAGCGGAATGGCAATGAGGAGGGTCAGCAAGGGAAGGTTCGTCACTTGGCTGCCCACCAGATTGCCCAGCTTGCCGCGCCGACGAGGCCGAGAAGCATCACGAGAGCATAAGAATAGAGGAAGCCCGATTGCAGCCGCGCGGAGATGCGGTTCCCGACGCCGACCGCGTACGCTGCGCCGTGCGGCCCGAAGCGGTCGATCGTGCCTTCGTCACCGCGTCGCCAGAACAGGCGGCCAAACCACAGCGCCGGACGGATGAAGATCCGATCGTATAGTTCGTCGAAGTACCATTTGTTCTTCACGAACTGATAGATGCCGCCGAACTGCTTTACGAAGGCCGCCGCGTCCTGCGGATGGCGAATGTAGTTGTTGTAGGCAATCGCGAGGCCGACCAGCATCACGATCGTCGCTGTGTACTTCACCCAGATCGGCACCTCATGCATCGCGTGGGCCAGGTGCTCGTTGAACGCCAGGCTGCCGTTCCAGAATTCGGCTGACTCCAGGAAGTAATGGCTGAAGGTAAAGCCTGCGGCGATCGCTCCGATGGCGAGCAGGCCAATCGGCACCAGCATCGTCAGCGGACTTTCGTGCGGATGATACCCGCCCGTACCTTCCGGCGGCATCGCATCGTCATGCGCACTGTCGCCATGCTCCTCGTCCGGATGATCCGCATGGTCGCCGTGGACTGCATGCTGGATGTGCTCCGAAGCGCCCCAGCGCGGCTTGCCCCAGAAGGTCAGGAACATCAGGCGCCAGGAGTAGAAGCTGGTGAGCAAGGCGGCGATGGCGCCTGCCCAGAAGGCAATGGTCCCGTGCACCGAACCGCTCGCGTAGGCGCTCTCGAGGATGGCATCCTTCGAATGGTAGCCGGCAAAGCCAACCCCCAGGATGCCGACGCCGGTGATCGCAAGCGTGCCGATCAGCATCACCCAGAACGTGAACGGGATTTCCTTACGGAGGCCGCCGTAAAAGCGCATGTCCTGCTCGTGGTGCATCGCGTGGATGACCGAGCCCGCGCCCAAGAACAGCAACGCCTTGAAGAAGGCGTGCGTGAACAGGTGAAACATCGCTGCGCCATAAGCGCCGACGCCTGCCGCAAAGAACATGTAGCCGAGCTGCGAACAGGTCGAATAGGCGATCACCCGCTTAATGTCGTTCTGCGCAGTGCCGACGGTCGCCGCGAAGAAAGCCGTAGCCGCCCCGACGAAGGTCACGACCATGGTTGCCGTCGCGCTCTGCTCGAACATCGGCGACAGGCGGCAGACCATGAACACGCCGGCGGTGACCATCGTTGCCGCATGGATGAGGGCGCTGACGGGGGTGGGACCCTCCATCGCGTCTGGAAGCCAGGTGTGGAGGCCGAGCTGCGCAGACTTGCCCATCGCGCCGACAAACAGCAGCAGGCAAAGCGCGGTCATCGTGTCGACCTGCAGGCCGGCGAAGCCGATCGTCGAACCGGCCATTGAGGGCGCGGCGGCGAGGATCGCCGGGATCGACAAAGTACCGAACACCCAGAACGTGCCGAAGATGCCGAGAGAAAATCCGAAGTCGCCGACGCGGTTGACGACGAACGCCTTGAGCGCCGCCGCATTGGCCGAGGGCTTATGGTACCAGAACCCAATCAGCAGGTAGGACGCCAGGCCCACCCCTTCCCAGCCGAAGAACATCTGGACGAGGTTGTTGGCCGTCACCAGCATCAGCATCGCGAAGCTGAACAGCGACAGATAGGCGAAGAAGCGAGGCTGGCTCGGATCCTCGGCCATGTAGCCCCAGCTGTAGAGGTGAACGAGCGACGAGACCGTCGTCACCACCACCAGCATCACCGCCGTCAGCGTGTCGACGCGAAGCTCCCAGGCGACGTTCAACGTTCCAGAGTGGATCCAGTCGAGCACAGGAACGACCTGCTCATGCGACGCTCCGGTCAGGTACCCGATGAAGATCGGCCAGCTGAGTGCCGCGCCGATGAACAGCGAACCCGTCGTGACGACCTTTGCGGGCGTCTGACCAATCCAGCGGCCGCCGAGGCCGGCGACGATCGCGGCCAGGAGCGGCAGGAAAACGATGAAGAGGACTGGGTGCATCAGCCGTGCATCCGGTTGACGTCGTCGACCGCGATCGAGCCGCGGCGACGGAAGAAGATGACGAGGATGGCGAGGCCAATGGCGGCTTCGGCGGCGGCGACGGTCAGGACGAACATCGCCATCACTTGCCCGACGAGGTCGCCGAGGAAGGCGCTGAACGCGACAAGGTTGATGTTCACCGCGAGCAGGATCAGCTCGATGGCCATCAGGATCAGGATGACGTTACGGCGATTGAGGAAGATGCCGAGCACGCCCAGCACGAACAGCACGGCCGCGACGCCAAGGAAATGATACAGCGTAATCACAGCTTCATCCCCTCGCCCACGGTCGGGTTCTCGAGCTTGATCGCGTCCTCCGGACGGCGGTCGACCTGCTTGGAGATCTTCTGGCCGCGGACATCACCCCGGCTGCGGTGGGTCAGCACAATCGCACCGATCATCGCGACGAGCAGGATCAGGCCGGCGATTTCGAACGGATAGAGGAAGCGGCTGTAAAGCACCTGCCCGAGGGCGACGATGTTCGGCTGCGTGGCTTCCGGAGCGGACGCGGCGCTCAGCACCGGACCTGCCTGCCATGCGCGCACGGCGAAGAACATCTCAGCGAAAAGGATGATCGCGATGATGATCCCGAACGGCAGGTTCCTGCTGAAACCGGAGCGGAGTTCCGCGAAGTCGATGTCCAGCATCATGACGACGAACAGGAACAGCACCGCGACCGCGCCGACATAGACGATGACCAGCAGCATCGCGATGAACTCTGCGCCGACGAGCAGCATCAGGCCCGCCGCGTTGAAGAACGCCAGGATCAGCCAGAGCACGCTGTGCACCGGATTGCGCGAGAAGATCACGCACACCGCCGAAGCGAGCATGACCGTCGCGAAGAGGTAAAAGGAAAGGAGTGCGATCAAGTCTTGGACCCTGTTGCGGCGCGCTTATCGGTAGGGGGCATCGGCGGCAAGATTGGCGGCAATGGCGCGTTCCCAGCGGTCGCCATTGGCCAGCAATTTCGCCTTGTCGTAGAGCAATTCCTCGCGCGTCTCGGTCGCGAATTCGAGGTTCGGACCCTCGACGATCGCATCCACCGGGCATGCCTCCTGGCACAGGCCGCAGTAGATGCACTTCACCATGTCGATGTCGTAGCGCGTGGTCCGACGGCTGCCGTCCTCGCGTGGTTCGGCTTCAATGGTGATTGCCAGCGCCGGGCAGACCGCTTCGCACAGCTTGCACGCGATGCAGCGCTCTTCGCCGTTGGGATAACGGCGCAAAGCATGCTCCCCGCGGAAGCGCGGGCTCTGAGGCGCCTTCTCGTAGGGATAGTTTATGGTCGCCTTGGGCTTGAAGAAATACTTCAAGGTCAGCCAGTGCGCCTTCACAAATTCCCAGAGGGTGAATGCCTTGATGGTGCGCGCGATCATTTAGGACTTACCTGCCGGTGTGCACCGACCCTGCATGAAAACCTGGAATGGCTTGCTGCGGTCGCCTTCGGAAGCAAGCGCGGCAGGCTGAATGAGAATGTCCGCGGTGCCGTCCGCTTGTTCGCTCAATGTGTACATGAAGATGCAGGACGTCTGAGTGAAAAGACATGGGCCTCCATGCAGCGACACGAACGAGTAGTCGTGAGGCCCAATCGGAAACGCCGCGAGGGCCTTGCCAGCGCGGATTGGGTCACCGGGCCAGTTCATCTGGACGTCAACTTCGTCCTTTCCATCACGAAGCGTGAGACTGAACGCCCACTTATTCATCTCTGGTGGAAGACCGATCTTGTTCGAGGTAACCGCCCCGCCGCTGACGACAACGCTTCGCGGAGGTTCCACGACGCAGTTAAGTGACAGGACCTGAGCAGCTAGCCAAAGTTCAATCACGCAGCGCCTCCGTAGCGGGAGAACATGAGCCAGCCCGAGATGATGACGACGAAGAGAAGGCTGAGCGGAAGGAAAATCTTCCAGCCGAGCCGCATGAGCTGGTCGTAACGATACCTCGGCACCGTCGCCTTCACCCAGCTGAAGACGAAGAAGAAGAATCCCATTTTGAGGAAGAGCCAGATCGGGCCCGCCGACCACCCAAGAAGCGGAATTGTGTAGAGCGGCGCCCAGTTCACCGGCGGCAGCCAGCCGCCCCAGAACAGCAGCGCATTTAGAGCGCACATTAGTATGACGTTGCCGTATTCGCCGAGCCAGAAGAGCGCGAAGCTCATCGAGCTATATTCGGTCTGGTGTCCCGCAACGAGCTCGCTTTCCGCTTCGACGAGGTCGAACGGCGTGCGGAAGGTTTCCGCCATCGAGCTGATCAGGAACACGATCGCCATCGGGAACAGCAAGGGATTGAAGCCGTAGCCGTTCAACAGGCCAAATAGCTTGTGGCCCTTCTGCGCCATGACGATATCGGTCAGGTTGAAGCTGTTCGCGTAGAGCACGACGCAGATCAGCACGAAGCCGATCGACACTTCGTAGCTCACCATCTGCGCGGCCGCGCGAAGGGCCGAGAAGAACGGGTACTTTGAGTTCGACGCCCAGCCGGCGACGATCACCCCGTAAACGCCGAGCGACGACGCCGCGAGCACGTAGAGCAGGCCGACGTTGATGTTCGCCAGCACCACACCGTAGTCGAACGGAATCACCGCCCATACAATCAGAGCGGTCGTGAACGTCACGATCGGCGCGAGCAGGAACAATCCGCGGTTCGCGCCCGACGGGATGATGGTTTCCTTGAGGAAGACCTTCAGGCCGTCGGCAAAGCTCTGCAGCAGGCCCCACGGGCCGACCACGTTCGGTCCGCGCCGGAGGGCAATCGCGGCCCAGATCTTGCGATCGGCATAAATGATCATCGCCACGGCCAGCATCAGCGGCAGCGCAATGACGAGGATTCCGATGATCGTGGCGATCAGCCACGACCATTCGTAGGTAATTCCGAAGGATTGGAACCAGGCCGTCACTCAGCCGCCTCCTGCACCGTTCGGCCGTGAAGCAGCTCTTCCGAGCAGGTGTGCATGGTCGGGCTCGAGCGCGCGATGGCGTTGGTCAGGTAGAAATCGCGGATCGGGTAGACGATCGCGCCCTCCGCCTTCGCGTTGAGCTTTGGCGGCGACCAGTCGAAGGCGATCAAGCCGTCCGTACCGAGATGCGGAAATTCCTCGATCATCTTTGCCCGGAGCTGGTCGAACCGATCGAAGGGCAGCGGCGAACCGATCAGGTCGGAGACCGCGCGGAAAATCGTCCAGTCCTCGCGCGCCTCGCCCGGCGCAAATGCCGCCCGTTCACTGCGCTGAACGCGGCCTTCCGTATTGACGTAAGTGCCGTGCTTTTCCGCATAGGCCGCTCCCGGAAGGACCAGATCGGCCTGACGGGCACCGTTGTCGCCATGGTGGCCGATGTAGACCTTGAAGCTTCCAGCGAAGCGTGCGGGGTCCATCTCGTCGGCGCCAAGCAGAAGAACGATCTCAGGCTTGGCCTTCTCCAAATCTGCGATTCCGCCTGGCTGCGCATAGCCGAGGATCAGGCCCGCCATCCGAGACGCGCTTGTGTGCAGGACGTTGAAACCGTTCCAACCATCACGAACAAGGTTGAGGGACTTCACGAGCGCGAGAGACGCGCCAAGCGCGCCGGCGGCAAGGCCACCGGCACCGACGATCACCGCGGGACGTTGAGCGTTTGCAAAGGCTTCCGCGACGTTCTTGGGAAGCTTTCCGAGCAGTTTGAGATCGTTGCCGATCCAGCTGACCGGCATACCGAGGTCGATTTCGGGGCCAAGACCGAACACCCTGGCACCCTTGCGCGCCGCCTTGCGGAGCCGCGTGTTGACGAGCGGCGCTTCCCAGCGCGGGTTCGTGCCGACGAGCAGCACGACGTCGGCATCCTCGATGCCGGCAATGGTCGAGTTGAAATTGATCGCCGCGAGGCTCGATGCGTCATAGGTCAGGCCGGTCTGACGGCCTTCCAGAAGCGAAGACCCTTGCGCCTGAAGCAGCTTTCGCGCCGCGTACATCGTCTCGGCGTCGAGCAGGTCGCCCGCAACAGCCGCAACGTTCGCGCCCGCCGCCTTCAGTTTTGCGGCAAACAGGTCGAGCGCTTCACCCCAGGTCGCTTCGCGAAGCTTGCCCTTTTCCCGCACCCACGGGCGATCGAGTCGGTTGCGCACAAGCGCGTCGGCGTGGTGCCTAGTCTTGTCGCTGATCCACTCCTCGTTGACGTCGTCGTTGACGCGGGGAAGGATGCGCATGACCTGGCGCTGGCGAACGTCGAAGCGAATGTTCGACCCCACCGCATCCATCACGTCGATGCCCGGCACACGGCGAAGCTCCCAAGGGCGGCTCTCGAAAGACTGCGGCCGCTGGAGCAAGGCCCCCACCGGACAGACGTCGGCGAGGTTGCCCGCCATCTCCGTCTCGACCGCTCTTTCGAGGTAGGACGTGATCTGGCTGTCCTCGCCGCGGTACAGCATGCCAAGCGCCGGGACGCCCGCAACTTCCTCGGAAAAGCGAATGCAGCGGGTGCACTGGATGCAGCGCGTCATCGCGGTCTTGATGACCGGGCCCATGTATTTGTCGTCGATGGCGCGCTTGTTCTCGTCGAAGCGCGAGAACGGGCGGCCATAGGCCATCGCCTGGTCCTGGAGATCGCATTCGCCGCCCTGGTCGCAAATCGGGCAATCGAGCGGGTGGTTGATGAGCAGGAATTCCATCACCCCTTCCCGCGCCTTCTTCACCATTGGCGTGTCGGTTCGGATCGACTGGCCGTCGGCGGCGGGCAGTGCGCAGCTTGCCTGCGGCTTCGGCGGACCAGGAGCAACTTCGACGAGGCACATGCGGCAGTTGCCGGCGATCGACAGCCGCTCGTGATAGCAAAAGCGCGGGATCTCCTTCCCGGCGAGTTCGCACGCCTGCAGGACGGTCGCGCCCTGCGGGACTTCGATCTCGGTGCCGTCGACGGTGACCTTGGGCATCAGTTCTTCGCAGCCTCCACTGCTGGTGCGGTCGCGGCCGTGGGTGCCGGCGTCGGCGCATTGAGCCGCTGAAACAGTGCCTCAGCAAGCGCTGCACGAAGCGCTGGACGGCTGGCCTGAAGCTTCACGCCGGCGCGAAGGCACTTGCCAAAGTTACCCATCAGTGCGCCGAATGCCGTGTTTTCTTCAGCGCTCGTCGGCTTGGTCCGCGACAGAGCCAACACGCCCGCCGGGTTTGTGTCGGCCACGCACGCGCCCATCTCGTCAACGCTGACATGCCGGCCGGTCACTGCGTACCAGTCGCGATTGTAAATCTGCTGGAGCGGCAGCGGTTGCAACGCGGCCGCTTTCTCATACGACCGTTCCAATCCCGCTTCTGCCAACATTCCACGAAGAATGTCCGGCGGAATGTTGATGCGCCGCTCTTCGACCATGTCGTTGCTAAAAACGATCCCGAAACACTGCACGCTGCCGCTCATCAGTTTGGCGTAGGCGGCTTCCTCTGCCGGTCGCGTCGCTGCGAAAAGCGTCTGCCGAACAAGGTCATTCCGGCGATTGAAAAGGCATTCGCCGAACTCTTTGGCGCCTTCAGCCTGATCCTTGGCTGTCAGCGTCGGCCCGGGCCGTCTAAAGTCGCCCAAACGGGAACCAGTCGGTGGCTCAGCTAGTGTCGCGCTCCCAGTTGCACCAAGAACGACGGAAATAAGGACTGCCCGAAGACACCTCATTCGCCCTTCTCCCCATCCTCGGTTTCGCGACGAGTCTCGATCGTCGTCACGCGTGGTCCGGCGCGCTGGGAAATGGCGATCCCGGCAATCAGTGCCAGCACCAGCAGACCTGCGATGAGCGCGACGCTCATTGGGCGGCCTTCGTAGGTGCGGAGAGGACGCGATAAGCAGCAAGAGCAAGCATCGATCGCAGGCCAGGCTTATTGATTTCGACCATGGCGCCTTTCTTCAGGCATTCCGAAAGGACCGGACCAAGCGGTCGCATTGCGTCGACTTCTTGCTTGGTCGCCGGGCTTGTACTCAACACCGCGGCGGTAGCCTGCGGCGCGTTGAGTACCGCACAAAGCGCCATTTCCTCTGACGGACTGCGCGCGGGAATCGGCTCGCGAGCTTCGTTAAAGGCCGTCTTGGTCGAAAGATCGGGGCCAGCATCCAGCTTAATCAGCGCTTCGGCCAGGGCACCGGCGAAAAGCAGACGGTTGAAGCGCAAGGTCGCGCCTGGCGCGCAACGATCATGCCCCTTGGCAATCGACCGCATGCGCTTGTCGTAGGCTTCGGTCCAATAATCCAGCGCCAGGATGTCGCGTGCACCTTGCGGCGTCTCCGAGACGACGCACGCGCCGAAATTGTGCATGGCGGTGACCGCCAGCTGGTCGTTCGAAAGAGAGCCGGCAGAAACAGCAACGAGGGCCAGAACAAGGCTCATTCCGCCGCCTCCAGCATGCCCCTGGCCGTGCGCTCGGCGATCCGGCGCTCGATTTCCGGGCGGAAGTGGCGGATCAGGCCCTGGATCGGCCAGGCGGCGGCATCGCCGAGGGCGCAGATGGTGTGGCCTTCGATCTGCTTGGTGACGTCGAGAAGCTTGTCGATTTCGCCGACCGACGCATCGCCTTCGCGGAGCTTCTCCATCATGCGCCACATCCAGCCGGTGCCTTCGCGGCATGGCGTGCACTGGCCACAACTCTCGTGCTTGTAGAAGTAGGAGATGCGGCTGATCGCGCGGACGATGTCGGTCGACTTGTCCATGACGATGACCGCCGCCGTGCCGAGGCCCGAGCCGAGCGCCTTCAGCCCGTCGAAGTCCATTGGCGCGTCCATGATTTCGGCCGCCGGCACCAATGGAACCGACGATCCGCCCGGGATGACTGCTAGAAGATTGTCCCAGCCGCCCCGAATCCCGCCTGCGTGGCGGTCAATCAGCTCGCGGAAGCTAATCGACATCGTTTCCTCAACCACGCACGGGCAATTCACATGACCCGAGATCTGGAAGAGCTTGGTACCCTCGTTCTTCTCGCGGCCGAAGCTCGCGAACCATGCCGGGCCACGACGCAGGATCGTCGGGACGACTGCGATGCTCTCGACGTTGTTGACGGTGGTCGGACAGCCGTAGAGGCCTGCTCCGGCCGGAAACGGCGGCTTCAGGCGCGGCTTGCCCTGCTTGCCCTCGAGGCTTTCGAGCATCGCCGTTTCTTCGCCGCAGATGTACGCACCCGCCCCGCGGTGGACGAACAGGTCGAAGTCATAGCCCGACCCCGCAGCGTTCTTGCCAAGCAGCCCAGCTTCATACGCCTCGGCAACGGCTTTTCGTAACACCTCGGTTTCGAAGATGAATTCACCACGGACGTAGATGTATCCGGCGCGGGCCCGCATGGCGAAACCGGCAATCAGCGCGCCTTCGATCAGCTTGTGCGGATCGTGGCGGATGATCTCGCGATCCTTGCACGAACCCGGCTCGGATTCGTCGGCGTTGATGACCAGGAAGTTCGGCTTACCCGGCTTCGGCTCCTTGGGCATGAAGCTCCACTTCATGCCTGTCGGGAAGCCCGCGCCGCCACGGCCGCGAAGGCCTGAAGCTTTCACTTCCTCGATGATGGCGTCCTGGCCCCGCTGCATGAGCTTGGCAGTGTCGTCCCAGTCACCGCGAGCGCGCGCGGCCTTCAGCCACGGCTCCTGGAAGCCGTAGAGGTTGGTGAAGATGCGGTCCTTGTCGGCGATCGGGGTGACGCTACCCATCAGCTGACGACCTTCTTGCCGAAGAGAACGCTCAGGCCGCCAAGCAGCACGCCCAGGATAATCCAGACGATCCAGGCGCCGCCGGTGAACAGCTTGAACAGGCCAAGCAGCAGGAAAATGGCTCCGATCACCGCCAGGCCGCCTTTAGCTGGCGCTCCCATCACCACTGCCCCCGATAATCGTAGTTCCGCTCGGCCATCTTCTTCAGCGTGGTCGGTCCGCCCTCCGGGCAGCTCGTCTTGCGCTCGACCTGCGGGCCCACCTTCGGATGCTCGCCGCGAGCAAGCGCATCGAGCACCGCGCCCATGCTCTCCTCGGTGAGGTCCTCGTAATTGTCGTCGTTGATCTGGACCATCGGCGCATTGGCGCAGGCGCCGAGGCACTCGACCTCGGTCAACGTGAAGAGCCCGTCCTCGGTCGTGTGACCCTTGCGAAGGCCTCGCAGCTCGCAGGCCTTCAGCACATCGTCCGAGCCGCGGAGCATGCAGGGCGTGGTGCCGCAAACCTGCACATGGAAGCGTCCAACCGGCACCAGGTTGAACATGGTGTAGAAAGTCGCGACCTCGAGCACGTGGATCGGCGCCATGCCAAGCTCGCGGGCCACGAATTCCATCACCGGAAGCGGCAGCCAGCCCTGCGTGTTCGCCTCTGCACCGACCTGACGCTGAGCGAGGTCGAGGAAGGGGATCGACGCCGACATCTGCCGGCCTTCCGGATAGCGCGCGACGATCTCCTTCGCCTTCCGCGCGTTCTCCGGCGTCCACTGGAAACCATCCCAGCGTGCCCGAACTTCCGGATCGTCAATGATTCCGCTTTGGCCGGCCATTAGCGAGATCCTCCGGCGCGGGCCCGGAGGTGAGCTCCGATGACAGCAGCTAGGCCGATGCCGAAGCCAAAAATCAGACCTGCAGGCAAATAGAATGATACCCCGCTAAGGGTGGAACCCAGCCAGTATCCAGCGGCGGTTATGGTGGCGGTAAAGACGAAGAGCGCCAAAAGCTTTGGAGAAGTCACCGGTCCACCTCCCCAAACACGATGTCGATCGCGGACAGCACGGCCGTCACGTCCGCGAGCATGTGGCCCTTCATCATGAAGTCCATCGCCTGCAGGTGCGAGAAGCCGGTCGGGCGGATCTTGCAGCGGTAGGGCCGGTTGGTGCCGTCCGCGACGAGATAGACGCCGAACTCGCCCTTGGGGCTCTCGGTCGCGACGTACACCTCGCCCGCCGGGACGTGGTAGCCCTCGGTGTAGAGCTTGAAGTGATGGATCAGCGCTTCCATCGACGTCTTCATCGTCGAGCGGCTCGGCGGGAACACCTTCTGGTCCTCAGAGCCGACCGGCCCCTTCGGCATTTCCTTGAGGCACTGCCGCATGATGCGCGCCGACTGCCGCACTTCCTCGACGCGGACCATGAAGCGGTCGTAGCAGTCGCTGGCGGTGCCGACGGGCACGTCGAACTCCATTCGGTCGTAGACCTCGTAGGGCTGCGAGCGGCGGAGATCCCACGGCAGTCCGGCTGCGCGGATCATCGGCCCTGAGAAGCCCCAGGCGATCGCGTCGTCCTTGTTGACGACGCCGATGTCGACGTTGCGCTGCTTGAAGATTCGATTGTCGGCGACCAGGCTGATCGCGTCCTCGAACAGCTTGAAGCGGGTATCGAGCCACTCCCCGAGGTCGACAAGCATCTTCTCCGGCAGATCGTAGCGAACGCCGCCCGCGCGGAAGTAATTCGCGTGCATGCGCGCCCCGGACGCCCGCTCGTAGAACTGGAGCGTGTCCTCGCGCACTTCGAACAGCCACAGGTTCGGCGTCATCGCGCCAACGTCCATGATGTGGCTGCCGAGGTTCAGCATGTGGTTGGAGATGCGGGTCAGCTCCGCCATCAACACGCGGATGTACTGCGCTCGCAGCGGCACCTCGAGACCGAGCAATTTCTCGATCGCCAGCACGAAGCTGTGCTCCATGCACATCGGCGAGCAGTAATCGAGGCGGTCGAAGTACGGGATCGCCTGAGCGTAGGTCTTGTACTCGATCAGCTTCTCGGTGCCGCGATGGAGGAGGCCCACGTGCGGATCGACACGTTCGACGATCTCGCCGTCGAGCTCCATGATCAGGCGAAGAACACCATGGGCCGCAGGGTGCTGCGGTCCGAAGTTGATCGTGTAGTTGCTGACCGCGTCGTCGCCGGCAGTCCCACCGCCGACGTTGACCTCAACCGTTCGCGTGCGCGTGTCGGTCATCCGGCGCCTCCACCGGGACGGCGGCGCGTCGTGCCCTTGGGCTTGGGATCAGGCGTGTCACTGGCCTTGCTGACTTCCGACTTCGCCTTGACGGCACGCGGCTTGCGGGCTTCCTTGGTGGCCTGAACGTCAGCCGGCTTGCCCGCGCCGGTCTGCGCAGGTGTATCGGTCGTCTTTGGCGTCTCGGCCGGAGTCTTGGCGTTCGTTGGCGCGGTACCGCTCGGCGTCGGGCCTGGCGAGGGTGCTCCCGCGCCCACCGGCTTCGCCTTCTCGTCGCCCGGGAGGACGTACTCCGTACCCTGCCAAGGCATCAGGAAATCGAACGTGCGGAAGTCCTGCGGCAGGTCGACCGGCTCGTAAACGACGCGCTTCTCGGCCTCGGAATAGCGAAGCTCGACGTGGCCCGTCAGCGGGAAATCCTTGCGGAGCGGGAAACCGTCGAAGCCGTAATCGGTGATGATGCGGCGAAGGTCGGGATGGCCAGCGAACAGTACACCGTAGAGGTCGTAAACCTCGCGTTCGAGCCAATTGGCGACTGGCCAGACGGCCGTTGCGCTCGGAACCGGCGAGCTCTCGTCAGTCAGGACTTTCACCCGAATACGCCGGTTCTTGGTCAGCGACAGAAGCTGGTAATTGACCTCGAACCGCTCAGGCCGCTCGGGATAGTCGCAGCCGGCGATTTCCATCAGCTGCTGGTATTCGAGGCCGGGCGTGTCGCGCAGCGTACGCAGCGCATCGACGACGCTCTCGCGGTGGACGGTCAGCGTGATCTCGCCGACATGGTCCTTCGCGTCGAGCAGGATCGGCCCGAGCGCATTGGTCGCGGCGTCGATGACCCCCTCGTCCGATGCG
Source organism: Sphingomonas daechungensis (assembly GCF_039543105.1). Taxonomy (NCBI): domain Bacteria; kingdom Pseudomonadati; phylum Pseudomonadota; class Alphaproteobacteria; order Sphingomonadales; family Sphingomonadaceae; genus Sphingomonas; species Sphingomonas daechungensis. The sequence goes on along the minus strand of NZ_BAABJC010000001.1, from coordinate 2,858,737 downwards.
GTCTGGGGGACGTGTGGAGCGAGCTTCACGGCCATCAGCGTTCGATCGTCCCCTCACGGCGGATCTTCCGTTGAAGCTGGAGGATTCCGTAGAGCAGAGCCTCCGCCGTCGGCGGGCAGCCCGGAACGTAAATGTCGACAGGCACGATGCGATCGCAACCGCGAACCACCGAGTAGCTGTAGTGGTAATAGCCGCCGCCGTTGGCGCAGCTGCCCATCGAGATGACGTAGCGCGGCTCCGACATCTGATCGTAGACCCGTCGAAGCGCCGGAGCCATCTTGTTGCAGAGCGTTCCGGCGACGATCATCACGTCCGACTGGCGCGGACTAGCGCGCGGGGCCGCACCGAACCGTTCAAGGTCGTAGCGCGGCATGTTCACATGGATCATCTCGACCGCGCAGCAGGCAAGGCCAAAGGTCATCCACCACAGCGACCCGGTACGCGCCCAGGTGAACAAATCCTCGGTCGTCGTGACCAGGAAGCCCTTTTCGTCGAGGCTCTGCTGAAGCTCCTCGAGCTTCTTGCGGTCGATGTCGCCCGGAACGAGGCCCGCCAGCCGGGCAAGCTCTTCCTCGGTCGGCATCGGGTCATGCCGGGGATCGAGCATCACTCCCATTCGAGAGCTCCCTTCTTCCAGGCATAGGCGAGGCCGAGGCCGAGTTCCGCGAGGAAGACCATCATGGCGATCCAGCCCGGCCACTTGGTGAAGTCGAGACTGACCGCCCACGGGAACAGGAATGCTGCTTCGAGGTCGAACACGATGAACAGGATCGCGACCAGGTAAAAGCGGACGTCGAACTGGGCGCGCGCATCCTCGAACGCCGGGAACCCGCACTCATATTCGGCGAGCTTGGCCGGGTCCGGCTGGTGCGCCCCGGTAAAGCGCGACACGATCATCGGCAGGATCACGAACGCGCTCGACAACGCCAATGCGATGCCGAGGAAGAGCAGGATCGGAAGGTATCCGGCAGCTACGCTGGACAAAGGGAAACTCCGGGGCTCGAAAACTTGGCGGGGCTTTAGGACAGAGGGTTGCGGGGGGCAACCCGCTTACCCTCACGAAAATGGCCAAATTTGCTAGCGGAGCGCCCCTGCAATCAGCTTCTGCAGGCGGCTGTGGATCGATCCGGCCGCGGCGACATATTCCCGTCGCTCGAAGACGCGGTCCTGGCCGCGATAATCGCTGACGAATCCGCCCGCTTCCCGCACCAGAAGCACGCCCGCTGCACTGTACCAGGGATCGAGGTCGTCTTCCCAGAAGCCGTCCATCCGGCCCGCAGCAACCCATGCCAGGTCGAGGGCGGCGGATCCGAAGCGGCGGACACCGGCGACCTGCGGCCCAACGGCATTGTAGATCTTCGCCCACTCCGCCGCTTCGCCGCGACCGAAATGAGGAATTCCTGTCCCGATGACGCAATCCGCAAGCTCGCGGCGCGCAGACACGCGGAGCCGGCGGTCCTGGAGCCAGGCACCCCTGCCCTTCTCGGCCCAGAAGCTCTCGTCGGTCAGCGGCTGGTATACCAGGCCGTGGGTGATTTCCGGCCGGCCGTCAGGGCGCTTCTCCTCGACGGCGATCGAAATGGAGAAATGCGGGATGCCGTGCAGGAAGTTCGTCGTGCCATCGAGCGGATCGACCAGCCAGCGCGGCTTGGACGGGTTGCCCTCAATGCTCCCGCTTTCCTCGGCCAGAATGCCCCAGTCAGGCCGCGCGTTGCGCAGCTCTTCCAGGATCGTCTGCTCGGCGCGCTTGTCGGCCATCGATACGAAGTCGGCCGGACCCTTGCGACTTACCTGAAGCTGTTCGACCTCCCCGAAGTCGCGACGAAGACGCGGCGCCGCCTTGCGAACGGCGCGCTCCATGACGGTGATGAGGCCGGAGTGAGCTACCATCTACTTAGTCGGCGCGGCGGACATATTCGCGGGAGTACGTATCGACGACGATACGGGTTCCGCTCGCAATGTGCGGCGGGACCATGACGCGTACGCCATTGTCGAGAACAGCCGGCTTGTAGCTGGAAGAAGCCGTCTGGCCCTTCACCACCGCGTCGGCCTCGACGATCGTCGCTTCGATCTGGTCGGGCAGCTGAACGCTGATCGGGCGCTCGTTGTAGAGCTCCATCACCACGTCCATGCCGTCCTGAAGGAACGCCGCCGGCTCGCCGATCAGGTCTTCGGCGAGCGAGACCTGCTCGTAATTATCCTTGTCCATGAACACGAGCATGTCGCCGTCATGGTAGAGGAACTGGAAGTCCTTAGTGTCGAGGCGGACGCGCTCGACAGTCTCTGCGGAGCGGAAGCGGACGTTGGTCTTGCGGCCGTCGATGAGGTTCTTCATCTCGACCTGCATGTAGGCACCGCCTTTGCCCGGCTGCGTGTGCTGGATCTTCACGGCGCGCCAAATGCCGCCTTCGTACTCGATGATGTTGCCCGGACGGATGTCCACGCCGCTGATCTTCATGACCGCCTACCTGCTGAGACTGGTGAAAGAGCCGCCACGGGCTGAACCCGCGGATTGGCGGGCGCCTTAGCCTTTGGTCCGTTTCCCGGCAAGCAGGGGGTAAGGGTTGATGGGCGTACCCTGGTACCACTTCTCCCCCGGAGCCATCTTGTTGATGGCAAAATGGAGGTGCGGGCCGTCAGGGCTGGCGTTTCCGGTGTGGCCGACCCGGCCAAGCACCTGGCCGCGCTTCACCCGCTGCCCTTCGGCAAGCCCCGGCTGATAGGCCTGGAGGTGAGCGTAATAGTAGGTCCAGTTCTGGTCGGGCGAGCGGACGTAGATTGTGTTGCCCCCACCGCCGTTGGAGAAGAACAGCTTCTCCACTGTCCCATCGGTCGCCGCGATCACCGGCTTCCCCTCGTCGGCCATGATGTCGATGGCATCATGAACCCGCGCTCCGCCCGCGCGTGCCTGCGTGAACGTGTCGGTCAGCTGATCGGCCTTGATCCCCTCTACCGGGATTGCGAGGCCTGCCGGTCCAACCTCAACGCCTTCAGCGATCGCAACCGGCGCGCCCGAAGGCGGCTGGACGACTGCGACATCGCCAGCCGACTTGACCTTGCGGGCGTCGGCGGTCGGGAGGACCCCGGTGTTGTAGGCGAAAATCCAGAAGGCGCTTGTCAGGATTGCGGAGACAATTGCGGTTGTGACGACCCTGAACATCGCGCCTCCCGAATTAAGCGACGAATTTCGCCTGGAACCCAGGCTTCATGATCAGCGACAGGCGCATGACGTCCCAGTTGGTCATGCGCAGGCAGCCGTGGCTCTGCGTCTTGCCGATCAGTTGCGGCTCCGGCGTGCCATGAATGCCGTAATGCTCCTTGGTCAGGTCGAGCCAGGCGACGCCGACCATCCCGTTGGGGCCCGGAGGGAGCTTGTGCTCGGCCTTGTCGTCCGAAACATCCCAGAACAGGTCGGGCTGGTAGTTGAACGGCGGCAGGAACGAATAGGTCGTCGCCTTCCAATTGCCGAGCGGCAGCGGGTCGTGACTTGAGCCGGTTGTCACCAGGAACTGCGCAAGCAACTTGCCGTCGATCTTCCCGGATTCAGACGGGAACTCTCCCTCATAGACCTTCAGCGTACCGTCGCTCTTGTCGACGACGACATAGTCGCCGCGCGGCTGGCTACCCTCGATATTCAGCGCGTTGAGCAAGGGAGCCTGCTTGGGGTTCGCGCCAGTATACTCGCGCGACGCCGGAACCACGTTCGGAAGCGTAAGGGTTTGTCCAACTCCAATGAGCTTCTCCGGCCCATTCAGCGCCACGATCGTTTCCGGGGTCGTGTGATACCGTTCGGCCAGCTTCTCGAGCATGTTCCGGTATCCGAGGAAATCAAGCTTGGCCTGCTCCTCGGGCTTGGATGGCATTGGGTAAGTGAACGGTCCGCCAACGTCCTCGGCGCTCAGCTTCACGTCCACGGTGGCCGGACGGCTGTCGCGGCCGAGCTCCTGCTTGGTCTTCTCATCGAGCTTACCGGTGACCGGCAGCCCGTTGGCCTGCTGAAATCCTCGCAGCGCCTTCATCTGCGATGACCCCGCGCGGCCGTCGATCGCGCCTGGCGAGAAACCCGCCTCGTCGAGAAGGACCTGAGCCTGCAGCAGTCCAAGATCGATTTTCGCCGCTGGATTTGCGGACGCGGCGTTGGACTGAGCAGAGTTGGTCTCCGCCGTATTGGATTGAGCGAACGCCGCTCCGGCAAGCAAAGCGGCGGCGGTGAGGAACAAACTGTGGTGACGCAACGCAACTCTCCGAATTCAACAAGGTTCGGATGGTGCAACGATGCAAGATACAACTGTTTCCAATTCGCCCCGCGCGATCCGCATCGGCTGCTCCGGCTGGAACTACAAGCATTGGCGCGGCGCCTTTTACCCCGATGGCCTGCCGATGCGGCGCTGGTTCGAGTTCTACGCCGCGCATTTCGACACGGTGGAGATCAACAACAGCTTCTATCGCCTGCCGCCGCCCGCTACGTTCGACAAATGGCGTGAGCAGGCGCCGGAAGGATTTTGCTACGCCGTGAAGGCGAACCGGTTCATCACGCAGGCCAAGAAACTTCTCGACCCGGAAGAACCGCTGGAACGGATGATGACCTCAGTCCGGCACCTGGGCGATCGAACCGGTCCGATCCTCTACCAATTGCCGCCGAGCTTGAAGCGAAACCTGGAGAGGCTGGAGCGATTTCTACAAGCGCTGCCATCCGACGCGATCAATGTCTTCGAGTTCCGCGACCCAAGTTGGTACGTGCCGTTGACCTACGAGCTGCTAGACCGGCACGGCGCTTCGATTTGCGCCCACGATATGCGCGGCTCGGCGACCGAACGGATTGCCGTTGGGCCGGTCGCTTATGTCCGTTTTCATGGTGGTGTCGGTAAATATTGGGGCCGTTACGCGGACGAGCAGTTACATCACTGGGCGGAGTGGATGCTCGACCAAGCAAGCAACGGTCGCACGGTCTGGGCCTATTTCAACAATGATATCCACGCGCATGCCATCGCCGATGCCCGGACTTTGAAGTCAGTGCTCGACCAGGTCCGGCACTAGGCACAAAAAATCCCGGGCGAAGCAGCTGCCTCGCCCAGGATCCCCTTTAAGCGGAGCTAAAGTTTAGCCGCGCTCTGGCGCCGGTGGCGGCGGCGGAGGCGGAGGGGGCGGAGCTGGGCAAGCCTCGGTCGCCAGGATCACCGTTCCATCCGGACACGTCTGCGTCGACGGCGGCGGAGGGGGCGGAGGAGCCGGTGGAGGCGGCGGTGGGGGCGGAGGAGCGGCTTCCGCACCACCAAAGTTGAAGATCAGGCTGGCCATCAGGCTATGCGACCGGAACTTCGATTCGAAGTTGGTGAAGCCAACCGCATTGGTCGTGACATCGGTCGTGACCGGCGCGCCCGCCGCGTCGGTGCCGATCACCGTCTCCGGATTGCCCGCAAGCGCGAAGCCCGCGTTGCTGGAAAGATCGAGATTGCCGGTGCGGAAGTAGCGATACTTCAGGCCGATATCGATATTCCGGCTGAGCGCGTAGCGCAGCGCGGCAATGCCCTGGAACGCCCAGGCGCTGTCGCTCTCGCCGAGCGCCTTGACGCGAGCACGACCGGCGCCGGCTCCGACCGAGAAGGACAGGCCGTCGTCGTTGCCGAAATCAACCAGCGCGTTGATCATTCCCGACAGGACTTTGACGCTGCTGTTGTCGAGATCGATGTCGCCGCCGATCAGCGCCGGCAGCGGATCGACGATGTCCGGAGCGACGTCGCGGTCGGGCCGGTTGAGGGCGGTGCTGATCGCCGCCAGGTCCGTGGAGTCGACTTCGAGGCCGTCGATCTTTGAACGCTTGTAACCAAGCTCGCCCTCGAGCCGGAACATGCCGAAGTCGTAGCCGCCGATGACGTCCAGATCGTAGCCGCGCTTGTAATCGAGGCCGAAGGTGTTGTTGTAGGTGGCGTCCGCCGGACCGATGATCGTCGGCGTCGTCGCCACGGTTTGGGTGGTCGTATAATCCACCAACAGGTCAGCATCCTGATCCTTCGGGAACAGGACACCGCCTTCGATACCGACGTATCCGGCGTTGTCCCGCGCGGCTGCCGGAGACGCGATTGCAGCCGCCGCGGCGGCGGCGAGCAGATAGTTACGCATTGAGATTTCCCTTGCTTGCTTGTCGCGGCCTCCAACCGGTCAGCAGCGGCGAAGTTGCAGCGTTCCGCGGCTGTTGGGGGATTCGCTTTCAGCTTGTGTCGTTTGGGATACAGTTCGGGCGGTTATCGGCAGTTTCCCGCCGCCGTCAGATCAATGTCTGTTCAAACAGCTTCGCGAATTCCGTGACGACCTTCGCGACGTCCTCCTCACCCCACACGGCCTGGCAAACAGCGAGGAAGTCCGCGCCCGCGCGAACCAAAGGCTCGGCATTCTGCGGCGTGATGCCGCCGATCGCGACACAGGGGATCTCGAACACCGACGACCACCAGCTAAGGATCGAAGGGTCCGGACGATAAGAGGATGGCTTCGTCAACGTCGGGTAGAATGCGCCAAACGCCACGTAATCCGCGCCCGCTTCCCCGGCACTCATTGCAAGGTGTCGGCTGTCGTGGCAGGTTACGCCGATCTGCGCGCCCGGCCCAAGCACCGCCCGCGCCTCCCGCACGTCCCCATCGCCCTGGCCAAGGTGCACGCCGTCGGCGCCAAGGCGCTTGGCCAGGCCGATGCTGTCGTTGACGATGAACGCAGTGCCGGCGTCGGCGCAGATCCTCTGCAGCGGGTCCGCCCACCGGGCGAGCTCGTGCTCACCGACATCCTTCACGCGAAGCTGAAACGCGGCGACTTCACCCGTGTCGCAGGCGGCCTTCAGCCGGTCAGCGAAACCGCCGCCAACGTCTTGAGGCGAGATCAGGTAGAGGCGGCAGGCCTCCGTCCGCCGCGGCGGCGGAAAGTCTGCCGGATCGAAATCGTCCTCCACCGTTAAGCGGCAACCTTGTCGGTCGATGCCTCGTAGATTTCGTCGATCGCTTCACCGAGCTCACGATCGAAGTCGGCTTCGCTCGTATCGTGGCGAAGGCTTTCGAGCAGGGCGCGCGAGAAGCTGGCGATCATGCCTGGATTCTTCGCAAGCTCGCGGCAGGCGTCGGTTCGGGAAAAGCCGCCGGACAAAGCAACGACGCGCAGCACGCGCGGATGATTGACCAATGCATCGAACGTCCCGGGCACGGCTGGGATCGACAGCTTGAGCATGACTTCGCTGCCTTCCGAAAGCTGATCGAGATGCTTCAGGATTTCGTCGCGAAGCAGAACGTCCGCTTCGGCCCGCTCGGCGCTCTTGATATTCACTTCTGGCTCGATGATCGGCACCAGCCCGTGGCTGAGCACCTGCTTGCCGACCTCGAATTGCTGGGCGACGACGTCTGCAATGCCCTGCGGGTTGGCGAGATGGACGACCGAGCGCTCCTTGGTTCCGAAAATGCCCTTCTGGACCGCACGCTCCAGAAGCTGGTCGAGATCGGGGTTCGGCTTCATCAGCTGGACGCCGTTGGCCTCATCGGCGAGCCCCTTGTCGATCTTGAGGAACGGAACGACGCCCTTGCTCCAAAGGTAGGCTGGAACCGGCTGGCCATTGGCCTCCCCGTCCATGGTTCGCTCGAACAGGATCGCGCCGAGAACCTTGTCGCCGTTGAAGACCGGAGAGGAGATGATCCGCACCCGCATCTTGTGAACGAGATCGTACATCTCGGCATCCGACGACCACTCGTCGCCCTTGTAGCCGTAGCCCTTGAGCGCGCCCGGCGTCGATCCGCCGCTCTGGTCGAGGGCCGCGATGAAGCCGTTGGCGCTCTTCACCTTCGTCAGCATGTCGTGGTTCGGCATTGTCATCCCCATTCTTCGTTAGCGCCGCGCTAGTGCCGCGCGGATGTTCATTGCAACGGAAATCCGGTTTCCCTCCCCGAACCAGGGCTCCACACTGTGGAGCAGCCAGGCCGGAAACAGGACCATCAGCCCGCTCTTCGGTTCGATTTCGGTGCGGACATCAGGCCCGCTATCCCGAAAGCGCAAGCCCGGCGCATGCATCCTCAAGGCCGGCATGCGCGGATCGTGAAGGACGAGCTGCCCGCCCTCTCCTTCGCCCGCGCGAACGTAGTATACGCAGGACCAGTAACTACCGCCGTGAACGTGCGGCATGTTGAAGGCTCCGGACGTGTTCACGTTCGCCCAGATGTCGATGGTCCACTGCGGAGGCGGACGATCGGGACGATGGCCCGTGTGAGCGCTGGCCACGGCGGACGCATGATCGAGCAGGCGCCGCCCGGCGGTACCCGACCAGCGCGGGAAGTCGCGCTTCGACTGCCAACCCCCGCGATTTGACAGCTTCAGTCCGGAATCCCGCTTGTGCTGTTCGAGAATGAGCGGTTCCAGCTCACGATTGAGCGCTTCTGCATCGCCGACTTCATCGACGATGACCGGCGTCGGAAAGAAATGCAGAAGCTTGGCGCTCATTGCTCCAGCGCGGCCACGCCGGGGAGGGTTCGGCCCTCCATCCATTCGAGGAACGCACCGCCTGCGGTCGAGACGAAGGTGAAATCCTGCGTCACGCCGGCATGATTGAGCGCGGCCACCGTGTCGCCGCCTCCCGCGACGGACACCAGGGCACCGTCCTTGGTGAGCGCCGCCGCGGTCTTGGCGAGAGCGACTGTTGCGGTGTCGAACGGCGGCGTTTCGAATGCTCCAAGCGGGCCGTTCCAAACCAATGTGCGGCAGGTCTTGAGAGCGTCCGCGAGAGCTTCCACCGCCGCCGGTCCGACGTCGAGGATCATCTCGTCGGCCTGGACCTCGTGCACGTTGCATGTGCGCAGGCTCGGCGGGTTCCGGGCGAACTCCTTCGCGACAACCACATCGTATGGAAGATGGATCGTGCAGCCGGCCTCGTCGGCGCGATCAAATATCGCATTGGCCTCGCCGGTCAGATCATGCTCGCAAAGCGACTTGCCGACATCGACGCCGCGTGCGGCAAGGAAGGTGTTGGCCATGCCTCCGCCGATGATCAAATGATCGACCTTGCCGACAAGGTGGCCGAGCACCGCAAGCTTCGTCGAGACCTTGGCTCCACCGACAACAGCCGCGACCGGTCGCTCAGGCGAGCCAAGCGCCTGCTGCAGGGCCTTGAGTTCGGCCTCCATCGCCCGTCCAGCAAAGCTCGGCAGGAGGTGCGCCACCCCCTCGGTAGAGGCATGCGCACGATGGGCGGCAGAGAACGCATCGTTGACGTAATAGTCTCCAAGGGCCGCCATGCCCTTGGCCAGCTCCGGATCGTTCTTCTCTTCGCCCGCGTGAAACCGGGTATTCTCCAGGATGCCGATATTGCCGGGCAGCATCGTAGAAATCGCGCGCTGCGCTTCCGGTCCCTGACAATCCTCGATGAAGCGGACCGAACGCCCGGTTAGCTCCCACAGCGGCTTCACCAGCAGTGCCGTCGACATGTCGGGCCGGTTCTGACCCTTCGGACGCCCGAAGTGCGACAGAAGCAGGACGATTGCGCCCCGATCCGACAGCTCGGCGATCGTCGGAACGACAGCACGGAGGCGCGTGTCATCGCTGACCGAGCCATCCTGCATGGGTACGTTCAGGTCGACGCGCACCAGAACGCGCTTGCCATTCAGGTTTTCAGGAAGATCGTCGAGGGTCTTGAAAGCGCTCATGAATCAGCCCGAATGTTCCCAATGTTCACACTGACGAGCCTAGTTTCCGGGCTTTGGGGCCCATCGCACCGCTCATCAATCAGCCATAGTTCGATCCTACGCCTGTAGGACAGTCCTTAGCCGAGCTTGGCCATCGCCGTGGCGGTGTCGACCATGCGGTTCGAGAAGCCCCACTCGTTATCGTACCAGCTGACAACGCGGACGAGCTTGCCTTCGAGAACGGCCGTTTCGAGACTGTCGACGGTCGAGCTTGCCGAATTGTGGTTGAGGTCGATCGAGACGAGCGGCTCGTCGGTGTAGGCGAGGATGCCCTTGAGGCGGCCGCTCTCGCTGGCGGCCTTGAGCGCGCCGTTGACCTCTTCAAGCGTCGTGTCGCGCTTCGGCGTGAAGGTCAGGTCGACAAGGCTGACGTTCGGCACCGGAACGCGGACCGCGGAGCCGTCGAGCTTGCCCTTCAGTTCCGGAAGTACCTCGCCCACCGCACGGGCCGCGCCGGTGGTCGTCGGGATGATCGACATCGCCGCAGCGCGCGCGCGACGCAGGTCCGAGTGGATCTGGTCGAGAATCTTCTGGTCGTTGGTGTAAGCGTGGATCGTCGTCATCAGGCCGCGCTCGATGCCAATCGTGTCGTTCATGACCTTGGCGACCGGCGCGAGGCAGTTGGTCGTGCAGGAGGCGTTGGAGACGATCTTGTGCTCAGGCGTGAGCTTGTCGTCGTTGACGCCATAGACGACGGTCAGGTCGGCGCCCTTCGCCGGAGCCGAGATGAGAACGCGCTTGGCGCCCGCCGCGAGATGCTTTTCGCCGCCTGCGCGGTCGGTGAAGAAGCCGGTGCACTCCAACGCAATATCGACGCCGTTGGCGGCGTGCGGAAGGTTCGCCGGGTCGCGCTCGGCGGTGACGTGAATACGCTTGCCGTTGACGATGATGTCGTTGCCATCGGTCGTGACTTCGCCCGGGAAGACGCCGTGAACGCTGTCGCGCTTGAACAGCCAGGCGTTGGCCTTCGCATCGGCGAGGTCGTTGATGGCGACCAGCTCGAGACCGCTATCGGGGCGTTCCAGGATCGCGCGAGCCACCAGGCGCCCGATGCGTCCGAATCCGTTGATTGCAACTTTCGTCATTGGATGCCTCTTTGATTCATGTGGTTGAGCACCCTTGTGGCGATTGCCTCTGGGGTTAGCCCGAAGAATTCGTATGCGTCCTTCGCCGGAGCCGAGACGCCGAAGCGGTCAATGCCGATGCGCAAGCCGTGAAGACCAGTGTAGCGCTCCCAGCCGAAGGTCGTGCCCGCCTCGATCGAGACGCGGAGGATTTCGCGATTGGAAACGTCCGGCAGAATGTCCTCGCGATACTCGGCGGTCTGCGCGTCGAAAAGCTCGGTGGACGGCATGGAGACCACATCGGTGCCGATGCCCTGCCCTTCAAGACGTTCCGCGGTGTCCAGAGCGATCTCGACCTCGGAGCCGGTGGCGATGATGATGACCTTGCGGGCATTGCCGGCCGCCTTGAGACGATAGGCGCCGCGCGCGCAGAGATTGCCCTCGACGGCTACGGTACGGACCGGACGCAGGTTCTGGCGGGTCAGAGCGAGGACGCTCGGCTCCTTGGTCTCCAGCGCCAGCGCCCAGCATTCGGCAGTCTCGACCGCATCAGCGGGTCGAAAGACGTTCAGGCCCGGCATCGCGCGCAAGCTCTGGAGGTGCTCGATCGGCTGGTGGGTCGGGCCGTCCTCGCCAAGGCCAATGCTATCGTGGGTCATCACGTAAATGACCTTGGCCTGCTGCAGCGCCGAGAGGCGGATCGCCGGGCGGGCGTAGTCGGTGAACACAAGGAAGGTGCCGCCGTATGGGATCACGCCGCCATGCAGCGCCATGCCGTTCATTGCCGCGGCCATGCCAAACTCGCGGATGCCGTAGTAGATGTAGCGGCCGCCGTAATTGTCGGCGGTAAGCGGCTCGAGCGCCTTGGTCTTGGTGTTGTTGGAGCCGGTGAGGTCGGCGGACCCGCCGATCGTCGCGGTGACCACCGGATTGATCGCTTCGAGCGCCATTTCCGACGCCTTGCGGGTGGCGACCGTCGGCGGGTTGGCGATCAAGCTGTCGACATAGGGCTTGAGCCAACTGTCGTCGGCCTTGTTGGCCGTGCGGCTGACGAACTCGTCCTTCCTGCCACTCGCTCCGAGGCGCTTTTCCCACTCTGCCTTGGCCGATGCACCCTTTCGTCCGGCCTCACGCCACGTGCTGAGCACGTCCTCGGGAACTTCGAATGCCGGAAGTTCCCAATCCAGCTCCACACGCGCTGCAGCGACCTCGTCCTTGCCGAGCGCCGATCCGTGCGTTGCGGCCGTGCCCTGTTTGTGCGGAGCGCCGAAGCCGATGATCGTCTTGCAGCGGATCAGCGATGGACGCGGGTCGGCTTTGGCTTCGTCGATGGCGCGCGACACGTCGTCGGCATCGAGACCATCACACTCGGTGGTGTGCCATCCCGCGGCCTGATGCCGCGCGACGACGTCCTCGTTCCTTGAGAGCTCCGTCGAGCCGTCGATGGTAATCTCATTGTCATCCCACAGAACGATCAGGCGGCCGAGCTTGAGGTGGCCGGCGAGACCCGTCGCCTCGTGGTTGACGCCTTCCATCAGGCAGCCGTCGCCGGCGATCACGTAGGTCCAGTGATCGACGAGCTCGTCGCCGTAGACGGCATTGAGATGACGCTCGGCGATCGCCGACCCGACGGCCATCGCGACGCCCTGCCCAAGCGGACCCGTGGTGACCTCGACTCCGGGAAGCTCGAAGTTCTCCGGATGCCCGGCGGTAGGGCTGTGCAGCTGGCGGAAGTGCTCGATGTCCTCGATCGTCGGCCGCGCGTAACCGGTCAGGTACAGCAGCGCGTAGATCAGCATCGAGCCATGGCCGGCCGAGAGGATGAAGCGATCGCGGTCCGGCCAGTGCGGATCGGACGCGTCGAACTTCAGATGGCGTGTGAAGAGCGCGGTGGCCGCATCCGCCATGCCCATCGGCATGCCCGGATGACCGCTGTTCGCAGCTTCGACCGCGTCCATCGCCAAGGCTCGAATGGCATTGGCAAGTCGGCGTTGAGTCGGCTGCAAATCGCGCTCCATCCATGGGGTCGGCCCGCGCTCGGGATTCGGCGTGCCGGATTGCGGTGGCCCTTGGCGGGTGAGCGGTGAACCGTCAACCTCGGCGGCCTCAAGCCGGCCACTCGTGACTTGCCGGAATCGCGGTTCTTGCGTAGCGGAAATGGATGGAAGAGAGCCGCCTCAATACCGCACTGGATCGTGTCGAGCGCGCACTGGCCAGGATCGAGCAGTCCGTCCCCAAGTTGAGTCGTCCCACTGGAAAGGACGACGCGCTTCGGGCGCGAGTCCGCGAGGCCGTCGCTGAGCTCGACCAGATCATTCGCTTGGCGGAGGACGCCTGATGGCAGAGATCGACGTCTTCATCGCGGGTCGAAGCTACCGTGTCGCCTGCCGCGACGGCGAAGAAGACTCGCTTCGCAAGGCGGCGTCGCTGGTGGACGCCAAGAGCCGTGAGGCGCTGTCCGGGCTGGGCACCTTGTCCGAGGCACGCCAGCTTCTCTTCGCTTCGCTCCTCCTGGCGGACGACATGATCGATGAGGGGAAGGTCGCTGCGCCGCCTCCGGCTCCAGCGATCGATCCGGCGCTTGCCGAACGCGCCGAGCGGGTTGCGGACCGGCTCGAATCGCTCGCAGCGGCACTTGAGAACGAAGCGGCAAGCGCCTAGATTTGGTCTTGACGGGTACTGCCCGGTACGAAGCCACGAAAATCCCTGAGGCGATTAAATATCCTAGGGGACTGTCCCTGTCCGGATCCTGGTCCGGTGCACATGGTTCCCACCTGACGTTTGTGGCGTCAGAGGATTTCCGGCAAACGGCCACGGTGGTCCCGTCACTTCCCTTCGACCTGTCGAAAGATGTTCTGCGCAAATCCTCCCTGGAGGCACGCAAGGCGTTCGTTCGGACACTGGACGATGGGCACCGCGCGATTCTCGAACAGAAGCTTGCCGAGCATCTGACCTCGCTCTGCGCCAATGCCGCCGTTGTCGCCGGCTATTCGCCGATGGGAAGCGAGATCAGCCCGATGCTGGCAATCGAGGAAGCGCGCGCGGTGGGCCGCATCGTCGCTTTCCCAGCCTTTTCCGATCCCGCAAAGCCTTTCCGGTTCCTCTCCGGAGACCCCGTGGAGCCGGGACCGTTCGGCTTCCTGCAGCCGAAGCGACGTGCGCCGGTTGTGGAGCCGGACCTGATCCTGGTGCCGCTGATCGCGATCGATGGTCGTGGGACCCGCCTGGGTCGCGGCAAGGGCCATTATGACCGCGCTCTCGGCCACCTGAAGAAAACGGGTGCGAAGCTTATTGGCGTCGGATGGGCCATGCAGCGCCTGGAAGCAGCCATTCCCTCCGATCCATGGGACATCCCCCTCCACGGCTTCGCCAGCCCGGATGGCGTCGAGGAATTCGCGTGACTGAACCGAGTTGGCGGAGAGGTGCAGGAATCGCCGCGATCCTGCTTCTGATCCTCTTCTGGGCGATCCTCGTTGCAAGCCTCTCGAGTTTCGTCGGACGCTGGCCGATCCTGCTCCAATCGCTCTTCTACCTGGTCATGGGAATCGCTTGGATCGCGCCTTTGCGGCCGCTGATCCGCTGGTCGCAAACGGGGCATTGGCGGGCGAATCCGAAGCCGCGCAATTGAATCGAGCGTGTTATTTCACTATATCACTCGCTCCCGTGACACAGACGATCGCCTTGCAGGCCGCGCGCTTCTTGCGCGAGCGACCCTACGAAGTGGTGATGGCCGGCGCCGTCGCCCTTGCCGGCGTCATCGCGCTCGCCGGCTCGGCGGGTTCGACGCCGTCTTTGTCAGGCCTGCCCTCCGCGTCTGATCCGAAAGCCCTTCCTGCTCCGCCTCCCCTGCTCGTCCGGCAATTGCCCGTCGAGCAAGCGGAAGCGATCAACCAGGGGATTGCGATCGACACGGGACCGAACCCTGCCGCCAAAGCCTTCTCGCTCGGCTCCGCTGACTCTGCGGCGCGGGGCAGAGCGCTCGAATGCCTGACCAGCGCTGTCTATTACGAGGCGGGCCAGGAAAGCCTCGATGGACAGCGCGCCGTCGCTCAGGTCGTTCTTAACAGGGTTCGCCATCCGGCCTTCCCCGCGAACGTCTGCGGCGTCGTGTATGAAGGTTCGACGCGCGCGACCGGCTGCCAGTTCACCTTTACCTGCGACGGCTCGCTGATGCGCGGGCCGGAGCTTGGTGCATGGAACCGCGCCAAGGCCGTCGCCGAGGCGGCACTGAACGGCTACGTCTATAAGCCCGTCGGCAACGCCACCCACTACCATGCGAATTACGTCGTCCCTTACTGGGCGCCGACCCTGACCAAGAACGCAATCGTTGGGGCACACATCTTCTATCGTTGGGCTGGCGGATGGGGTCGTCCGGCCGCCTTCGTACAGTCCTATGCGCGCAGCGAGCCGAATGTCGGCGCATTGCGGTCGGCGGCTATCCTTGCCGAACAGCGCGATATTGCGACACGCGGGCAGGCTGGAGATGTCGGCAAGGCGATCGCCGAGATACCGGGCGCCGAGACGATCAAGCTCGCCCCGTCGATGCGCGGCGACAAGCGCGTTGCGGTTCGCTTCAACCTGACCGCCCGCAAGGCGTCGGACGAGGTGAAGCACAAGGAGTATGTCGAGGAAGTGAAGGCTTCGGACAATTTGCGCTGGTCGCTGAACGGCGGCATGGCTGCGGTGGACGACAAGCCGCTCGGCGTCGCCAGCGCCACGGCCGGAAGCGCCAGCGGCTCGCCGCAATAAGCAATCCAGATTTCAGGAATGGCGCGAGTGACGGGGCTCGAACCCGCGACCTCCGGCGTGACAGGCCGGCGCTCTAACCAACTGAGCTACACCCGCGTTTTTGGCGTGGCGGCGAACTAGGTGGCACCCTGCGGGGTGTCAACATCGGCTGAGTCTTTTTCTTCTTCCTCATCGCCGACATGCGTCAGCGTGCCGTGTTCGAACAGGAAGCCCGCGATGTCAGGCGTTCCGGCGGCCGAGAAAATCGTCTTCATGATGATCAGCAACGGGACGGCAAGCAGCGCACCCGTCGTCCCCCAAACCCAGGACCAGAAGCTCAGCGCGATCAGGATCGCCAGCGGGCTGATGGTCAATCTCTTGCCGACGATCATCGGCGTGATGAAATTGGCTTCCACCATGTGCAGGCCGACGAAGATCAGAGGTGGAAGCATCGCCGTCCACACATCCGAGAAGATCATCAATCCGCCGAGGAACAGCAGCAACGCCGACACGATCGGGCCGAGGTAAGGGATGTAGTTCAGCACCGCGACGATGCCGCCCCACATGATCGGGGAATCCATGCCCAGCTGCCACAGGATCAATGCCGTCAGCGCGCCTAGGGTCACGTTGATGAGGGTGATGGTGCCGATGTAGATCGAGGTGGCGTCGACGACCTGCTGGATCACTCGCGCCGTGGTCAGCGCGCCCTCAAAGCTGCCGCGGCTGACGATCGTCTTCTTCCGCATCGACGTCCAGCCGGCGAGAAAAAAGAAGATCACCAACAGCGAGAAGAAGAGCTGGATGAGGACATGCGGTGCGGACGTGGCGAGGAGGCCCCCGAGCGAGTTGGGCGTCTCCAGCGTGACGGTCCGTCCGCCACGATCTGGAAAGACGGTGATCTGCGAGAAAATTCGGTCAACGAACTTGTCGAACGCCTTGTAGAGGTCGAGCACCGGATCCAGCTCTGCCTTCACCCTCGGGATACGTTCCGGCACCAACGCAACCCAGTCGATGGCCGGAAGGACGATCGAGCCGATCGCAAAGACGGCGATCAGGATGAAGAAGATGATGCAAAGCCCGGCGGCCAGGCGTGACGGCACCCCGCGCCGCTCGAACCATTCCAGCATCGGTACAAGCGTGATGGCGACGACCAGCGCGGCCGTGACGGGCATGAAGAACTCTGCGCCCGCCCTCAATGCGAATGGCAATGCAAGCAGGCTGCCGATGCCCGCGATCAGCGCAATCGATGCAAGCAGCCGATCTCGCTTTGCACTGCTTTCAATCAATGCGTGCGGAATCTCCGGCGGTGGCGGCGGAGCGGCCTTCGCTTTCGTTGTCCGAGCATCCATGGGCTGACGATATCCGCGATAAGCCTTGCTCGCCAGCGGCTTGCGAAGGAATTCGTGGTGCCCCTGGTCCGACTCGAACGGACACTCCGGTTAGGAACTCGATTTTGAGTCGAGCGCGTCTACCATTCCGCCACAGGGGCCCCGAAGCGCCTAGCTAGCGACGGCTTGCCTCCAGGACAACCGATGGTTGTCAGCTGGCGAAGGAAAAGGCTGTCGGCGCCGCGCCGTATCGGTTGGGAACGGTCGTGCCCCTCTTCATGAACAGGGTCAACAGGTGCGCGAACGCGAGCAGGACGACTCCGAGGACGCCGAGGGCGACGATCTGCGGCAGAATGCCCCGGAACGCGAATGCCAGCGGCAGAAGCAGCAGGAGCAGGCAGGGAACGACAAGTTCGCGGCCAGACTTGCAGGCGGCGAACGGCAACGGCGATTTGTGGAACGATCAGCAAGAGACCGACGAGGCCGGAGAGGATCCCGCGCATCCCAAGCAACGCCCCGACTATGCCGGCCACGGCGTTGGCAACGATCACGAACGCGAAGAAGAGCCAGAACTCCTCTCGCGACGCCCGTCCCGAAAAGTCCGCATATTTCTTGAGCGTCTGACGCGCTGATTCAAACAGTCTCATTTGGCCCCCGTTGCCGCCGTTAGACATTGTTATTGTTAAATATCAATTACGTGGCACCTGCCTTCGGTAGCTCAAGGCCTCCGCGACATGGATCCGGCCGACACTCTGTGACTCCGCGAGGTCCGCGACCGTGCGCGCGACGCGGAGGACCCGGTGGAATCCGCGCGCCGAGAGCCGCATCGCCGCCGCCGCATCCGCTAAGAGCTTGCGTCCGGGCTCGTCCGGTGTCGCAAACCTCTCGAGAACCTCGCCGTCGGCCTCCGCGTTAGTACGTACTCCTGAGCCGTTGTAGCGGTCGGCCTGCAGCTGGCGGGCAGCCGCCACTCGGCCCGCGACCTCCGCGCTTCCTTCCGCTGGCGGCGGCAAGGTCAGGTCGGCTGCCGAAACCCCTTGCACGTCCACATGCAGATCGATGCGGTCGAGCAGCGGCCCCGATACGCGCGCCTGGTAATCCGCAGCACACCTGGGCGCCCGGCTGCAGGCAAGGGCCGGGTCTCCCAGATGGCCGCACCGGCAGGGGTTCATCGCCGCGACAAGCTGCACACGCGCCGGGAAGGTGACGTGCGTATTCGCTCGCGCAACGCTGACATTGCCGGTCTCGAGAGGCTGCCGAAGCGAATCCAGAACGCCGCGCTGGAATTCCGGCAGTTCGTCGAGGAACAGGACGCCAAGGTGAGCAAGGCTGATCTCTCCCGGTCGAACGCGAAGTCCACCGCCGACCAACGCGGGCATAGATGCCGAGTGGTGCGGTGCGCGGAATGGCCGGCGCCTGGTCATCCGCCCGCCTTCCAGTTCCCCAGCGACAGATGCGACCATCGACACTTCGAGCGCTTCGGCGGATTGAAGGGGCGGCAGGATGCCGGGAAGGCAAGCCGCAAGAAGCGACTTCCCGGCGCCCGGAGGACCGCTCATCAGCAGGTTATGGCCGCCGGCCGCGGCAATCTCGAGCGCGCGCTTGGCGACTTCCTGACCCTTGACCTGCTTAAGGTCGGGACCGGACGCATGTTCGACCGCTTCGCCCGGCTGCGGCGGAAGGAGCACTGACGACCCCTTTAGATGAGATAGCAATGCCAACAGGTCCGGCGCCGCGATCACCTCGACGTTCCCGGCCCACGCAGCTTCCGCGCCTTGCTCGGCCGGGCAGATCAGGCCCTTGTCCTCTGACGACGCCTGGATTGCGGCCAGGAGAACTCCGGGAGACGATGCGATCCGCCCATCGAGCTTCAATTCGCCAACGATGACGTAATGAGACAAAGCCTCGGCGTCCGCGGCACCGATTGCAGCCAAGAGGCAGAGCGCGATGGGCAGGTCGAAGTGCGACCCTTCCTTCGGCAAGTCCGCCGGCGAAAGGTTCACGGTAATCCGCTTGGGCGGGAGCGCGAGGCCGATCGATGCAAGCGCGGCATGAACGCGCTCGCGGCTTTCCGCGACCGCCTTGTCCGGTAATCCGACGATGGTGAAACGGGGCAATCCGGCGGAGAGCTGGACCTGGACTTCGACCGGCCGGGCTTCGAGCCCGAGATACGCAACCGTGGCGACGGTGGCCGTCATGCGGCACCGCCAAGGGACAACATTGCGCTACGCAGACACCCCCCTAACTCGGCGCCGACTTGCTAGCCCGCACCTGAGCCACACCGCAAGTCCTTGCGAGAGAAGGCGACTGGCCCCACATCGTCGGGATGATAACGAAGGACCAGTGGCGAAAATTCATCGACAACCCGATTGTCGAATGGACGATCTTCGTGGTCGGCCTGCTGCTTTTGTTCGTGGTTGCACCACTGGTCGGTGCAGTCCCCGGACCCGGCGGCGTCATCGTTGCCGGCATCGGCCTGGCCATGGTCCTAAAGACCAGCATGTGGGCCAAGCGCCGCTACGCCCGTTTCAAGAAGTGGGAACCGACGGTTCTCGGCAAGCAGGTGAAGCCGGGGAACTGGACGGACTTTGCACTGCGCAGGCGGAGCGCGCGCCGGCGTAAGGAAGTCGAAAAGGCCCGTCAGGCAAGTTTGCCCGAAGAGGGCCAGCCGAATTGACTTTGCAGCGGCCCTCCCTTATCGGCCCGCTGCAACAGCGGCTGCCGGAATGGCGGCCCTTTTCATTTAGATTTTGAGAGAATGAGCGATGAAGCGCACCTTCCAGCCGAGCAACCTCGTCCGCAAGCGCCGTCACGGCTTTCGGTCGCGGATGGCGACCGTCGGCGGACGCAAGGTGTTGAATGCTCGCCGCGCCCGCGGCCGCAAGAAGCTCAGCGCCTAACAATCCTCCGCAAACGCTCGGATTTTCTCGCTGCGAACGCCGGTCGGCGCGCGGCGATGCCGGGCTTTGTGCTGCTCGTTCGCGATCGCAAGGACGGCGACCCTGTAAAGCGCGTGGGCTTCACCGTCAGCAAGAAGGTCGGCGGGGCGGTTATCCGCAACCGGATGAAGCGCCGTTTCCGCGAGCTTGCGCGCGAGATCATTCCGTCGAGCGGACATGCCGGCGCAGACCATGTGATGATTGGCCGCTCAAGCGGGATCGAGCGTGAATTCAATGCCTTGCGCAGCGACCTGTCGAAGGCGCTCGAAAAGGCGCGGCCGTGATTGCCAAGGGCATGATCCTGATCGCGAAGGCTTGGCAGAAAGGCCCCTCGCGCGTCTTGCCCCCAAGCTGCCGCTACCAGCCTAGCTGTTCGGCCTATGCGATCACTGCACTTCAACGCTATGGGGCGGCGCGCGGTGGATGGCTCGCTTTCAAGCGGATCATGCGCTGTCACCCCTGGGGCGGCCAAGGCCCCGACCCTGTACCCTGATCGAGGATCCTAAGTGAACGAGAGCAAGAACCTGATCCTCGCGGTCGTACTGAGCGCGCTCGTGCTGCTCGGATGGAGCTTTCTGTCCGACAGGTTCGTCCCGGCGAATCCTCCGCCAAAGGTCGAGAAAGGCAAGGTTCAGGCGGCCAATCAGCCCTCGCAACCCAGCAACACGCCGGTCGCAGGTACGCCGTCACAATTGCGCGATCGCAGCGCGGTGATCGCGGAAGCGCCGCGCGTGCAGATCGAAACGCCATCGCTGCGCGGCTCGATCAACCTCAAGGGAGCACGGATCGACGATCTGTGGATGCTGAAGCACCACGTTTCCTACAAGAAGGACTCGTCTCCGGTGGCGCTGCTTTCCCCGCAGGGGACCCATGCCGCATCCTTCGTCGGGTTCAGCTGGAACGGGCCGGACACGCCCAATGCCGACACGCTGTGGAAGGCAAGCTCGCCCGTCCTGACGCCGGACAAGCCAGTCACGTTGAGCTGGGTCAGCCCCACGGGCGTTACCTACGAGCTCAAGATCTCGATCGACGACCTCTACCTCTTTACGGTCGATCAACGGGTCACCAATGGCTCTACGCAGCCGATCCAGGTCCAGCCCTACAGCTTCTCCAGCCGGGCAGGCCGTTCCGCCGACGTGTCGTCGTGGACGGTTCACGTCGGACCCATGACCGTCCGCGACGGCAAGGCGGACTACGAGGCCGACTGGAAGACGATCCGCGAGGCCGGGCCCAGCGGCCTGAAGTATGACGCATCCAAGGGCTGGATCGGGTTTACCGACAAATATTGGCTGACGGCGCTGGCTCCGGAAGGGACAACGCAGGACTCGTTCCGCTATTCCAACACCGGCGCCTACCAGGCGGACAGCGTCGGACCCGCCGCAATTGTCGCTCCCGGTCAATCGAGCAACTTCAAGACCTCGGTCTTTGCCGGAGCGAAGGAAAAGACCACGCTCGACCGCTACGAGGCCGCGGGCGTCCCGAAGGTTTCCAAGGCGATCGACTGGGGCTGGTTCGAATGGTTCATGCGGCCGATCTTCGACCTGCTGAACTGGCTGTTCCAAATCACCGGCAACTTCGGCGTGGCGATCATTCTCCTGACGGTAATCGTCCGCGCGCTGATGTTCCCGATTGCGCAGAAGCAGTTCCAGTCGATGGCGGCGATGCGCAAGCTGCAGCCGAAGATGAAGGCGCTCCAGGAGCGCTACAAGGAAGACAAGCCGCGTCTTCAGCAAGAGATGATGAAGCTGTACCAGCAGGAGAAGATCAATCCTGCGGCGGGTTGCCTTCCGATCCTGCTCCAGATTCCGGTCTTCTACGCGCTCTACAAGGTGCTGATGGTCAGCGTCGAAATGCGGCACCAGCCGTTCGTGCTGTGGATTCAGGATCTGTCGGCTCCGGACCCGTTGACGCCGGTGAATCTGTTCGGCCTGCTCGATTTCACGCCGCCGCACTTCCTGGCGATTGGCGTGCTTCCGATCTTGCTTGGCGTGACGATGTGGATCCAGTTCAAGCTGAACCCCGCCCCGGTCGACCCGACGCAGCAGCAGATCTTCGCGATCATGCCGTGGGTGATGATGTTCGTGATGGCGCCGTTTGCGAGCGGCCTGCAACTCTACTGGGTCACCAGCAACATCCTGACGATCCTGCAACAGTGGTGGCTGTACAAGAGATACGGCCTCCACTTCTCCGACACGCATCCGGCGACAACCTGACGTGTCGGAGGAGCAGGACGAGCATAGCGAACGCGCGCGCAAGCTGTTTGCGGGGCCCGTCGAGTTCCTGAAGTCGGCGCCGGGCCTCAAGTTCCTGCCTGACCCGGACTATCCGGAGATCGCGTTCGCGGGCCGGTCGAACGTCGGGAAAAGCTCGTTGCTCAACGCCTTGACGAACCGGAAGGGTTTGGCGCGGACGTCGAATACGCCGGGCCGCACGCAGGAGCTGAACTTCTTCGATGTCGGCCAACCTCCGCAAATCCGCTTGGTGGACATGCCCGGCTACGGGTTTGCGGAAGCCCCAAAGGACCTGGTGAAGCGCTGGCGATTCCTGGTGAACGACTTCCTGCGCGGCCGCGCAGTCCTCCGCCGCGCGATCGTGCTGATCGATTCGAGGCACGGGATCAAACCGGTCGATCTCGAGATCATGGAGATGCTCGACGGTGCGGCAGTCAATTACCAGCTTGTCCTGACGAAGGCCGACAAGGTGAAGGCGACTGATCTCGCCGAAACGCTAGAGCGGACGAAGGTTGAGGCCGCCAAGCATGCCGCCGCACACCCGCAACTCATCGTGACATCGAGCGAAACCGGGTCCGGTATCGCCGAGCTGCGGACCGCAATCCTTGAAGCCGCGACATCCTGAGGGGATAGCCTTGCTGAAGATCATCATCGGTAATCGCGCCTATTCGAGCTGGTCGATGCGCGGCTGGCTGGCGGTGAAGCAGACGGGCGAGGAGTTCGAAGAGCTGGTCGTGCCGATGTTCGACGAGGATTGGGAAAAGCGTCGCGAGGGCGACGAGTTCGCGCCTTCGCTCGGCAAGGTGCCGATCCTTTGGGACGGCGACTGCGTCGTTTGGGACAGTCTTGCCATCGTCGAATTTCTCGCCGACCGCTTCGGCAAGGAGCTCTACTGGCCGGACGATGAGACCGCCTGCGGCATGGCGCGGTCGATGGCGGCCGAAATGCACTCGAGCTTTGCGAACCTCCGCCGCGAGCTTCCGATGAACGTCCGCAAGACCTTCCCGTTCAAGCCGTTGCCCGAAGGAGTCCGGGGCGAGATCGAACGCATCCTGACCCTTTGGGCGCAGGCCCGCGCGCGCTTTGGCGGCGGAGGCGATTTCCTGTTCGGCCGCTGGTGCGCCGTCGACATGATGTACGCACCGGTTGTGACACGTTTCATCACTTATTCGGTGCCGCTACCTCCGTTCGCCGAGCTCTACATGAAAGCGGTCCTCTCCCACCCTCACGTCGGTGAATGGATCGACAAGGCGCAGGACGAGCCTTGGGTCATCGAGCATTACGAACAGGAACCCGCCTAGGCCGGACGCTTCGTATCCGGATAGGGCATGCCGTCCTTGTGGGCGTAGGTGCCTTCGGGCGTGAAGATCAGGTCAATGTCGGAATAGCCGCCGCCAGTGTTGGTGCCGCCTCCGAACGCGAGGAAGCTGCAGTCTTCGCCGCTTTCGTTGATCAAATGGTGGCCGATCCCGGTTCCCTTAGGCCAGGCCGCGAGGTCCCCAGCACGGAGCTTCGTCCGCCCCTCGTTCTCGACGAGAACGGCCTCGCCCGAAAGCATGACGACGAACTCGTCCTCGCCATTGTGCCAGTGACGCTGGCTCGACCAAGCACCGGGCTTGAGAGTCACGTGGCTCACGCCGAAGTCGGTCAGGCCCGTTGCTGGGGCAAGGCGTCGATACCAGCGGCCCGCAAGCTCCTTGTCGAACGGCGGCGGATAGCCCGTGCGATTGACCTGCTCGATGGATTCAAGGTCGATCTTGGGCATGCCTCGCTCCTTTGCTACGCCAGCGAAATGTCAGTCGATCCAATCGCGCTTGCGCGGGACCTAATCAACTGCGCAAGCGTGACCCCGGCGCGCGGCGAAGTCTTCGACGTACTGGAAGGGGCTTTGACGCCGCTCGGATTCACCGTTCATCGTTTCACGCTTGGAGAGCCGCCCGACGGCCCGACCGAGAACATGGTTGCCATACGCGGCGGCGGCGGCCCACACTTCGGTTTTGCCGGGCACCTCGACGTCGTTCCTCCGGGCGATGGCTGGGCCACCGATCCGTTCGAAACCGTCATCGATAATGGCGTGATGACCGGCCGCGGCGCTGCCGATATGAAATGCGCCATTGCGGCCTTCGTCGCTGCCGTCTCCCGCACCGATGCAGCAGGCGGGACCATTTCCCTGCTCATCACCGGCGACGAGGAAGGGTATGCGACGTACGGGACGCCGCGGATCATCGATTGGCTGAAGGAATGGTCGATCAAGCCCGACATGATCCTGATCGGCGAGCCGACTTCGGTCGATCGTCTTGGCGATACGGTCAAGATCGGGCGGCGCGGATCGGTCAACATGTGGATCGACGTGCCCGGCACCCAGGGACACGTTGCCTATCCGCACCGTGCCGACAATCCGATTCCGAAGCTGGCGCGGGTCGTGGCGGCGCTCGATGCAATCCACCTCGACGATGGCACTGACGCCTTCCCGCCATCCAATCTGGAATTCACGGCGATCAGCACCCCGACGCAGGCGAGCAACGTCATCCCGGCGACAGGGACTGCCCAGCTCAACATCCGCTTCAACAACATGCAGCGCGGGGAGGCTCTGGTGCGGATGGTCGAAGAGATCGCGGAACGCGAAGCCCCAGGCTCGGCCGTTCGAGCACGTATCTCCGGCGAGGCTTTCCTAACCCCGCCCGGCCAACTCTACGACGTGATCGTCGCTGCGATCGAGGAAGAGACCGGCATCACGCCGGAACTGTCGACCTCGGGAGGCACGTCCGACGGGCGCTTCCTGATCGAGCTGTGCCCGGTCGTCGATTTCGGACTTCCGAACGCGACGATGCACAAGCTCAACGAAAGCGCAGCCGTGGACGACGTTTACCAGCTATCGCGCATATACCAACGCGCGCTGGAGAAGGTGCTAGGCCAGGCCTAGCGCGCGGACGCGAGACCTCCGGGCCGCAAAACCGATTGCCCCGAAGCCGATCAGCATCATCATCCACGTTGCAGGCTCCGGCACGGCAGTGTCGATGCGCGTGAACGTGATCCCGAACAGGCCCTGGTTATTCCAGACCGAAGTCGAGTTATTCGAGCCCACCGAGGCGTAATTCGTGCCGCCGGCACCGTAGATCGGGACGTTGATGTAAAGCCGATCCAGGGACGCGCTGAAATCATTGTCCGCATGGAAGACGGCAGAGGTGATGACGCCGTTCTGCACGGTGAAGCTGTTCTCGAACTGAGAAAACCACAGCCTCGCATCCACGGGGACGGAGGCGCCCGCATTCGGTGAAAAGCTGTCGATGAAGACCGACTGCGCGCTGGACGTTGCATTGTCGGTGAGTCCGACGATCCGCCCGGTGACCGTCCCGGAGACGGCGCCAGTTCCCATGACGTTGGGATCGGTCAGGTCGGATCCAAACGTGAAGATGAAGTCCGTGGCACTCGCCACCGTACCGCTCAAAGCAAGACAAGCGGCAGCCACCGCTTTCAGAAAAGCGCCCTTCATGGACACCCCTTTCCCCCGTTAACCCGGCGATAAGATTAACATAAATTTAGATTGTGGGTACCCGCGCGTGCCGCAACGCACGCCAACGTGGCATTCAGGCAACAGCGGTGTGCGGAGAGCGGGGTGGTCAGGCGACCGAGCGCGACGGAGCGGCATCGCGTGTCCACGCCAGATATTCGGTTTCGAACATCGGCTCAGCGAACACGTAACCCTGGATGGTGTGGCAACCCATGGCACGCAATATGTCGGCCTGGGCGGATGTCTCCACGGCCTCGGCGACAATCTCGCATTCGACGCCCTGGATCAGTTGCATAACGGCCTGAACCATCACCCTCGCCTTGTCGGACTCCTCGATGTCGACGATCAACGACGGGTCCAACTTGACGCGGTCCAGTGGAAGCTTCTGCAAGCGGGCAAAGTTCGAATAACCCGTTCCGAAGTCGTCAATCGCGATGCGCACGCCATCCTCGCGGAGCGACGCGATTTCCGCAACGACGGTATCGCTTGCGCGCATCGCCGCTGTTTCGGTGAACTCGAGTTCGACCAACGAAAGCGGAACGTGGTTCTCGGCGAAGGCTTGGCGCAAGCGGTCGAAAAAGTCTGCGCGGTCGAGCTGCCGCGGACTGACATTGAACGCGACCCTGCGATCGAAACCCTCACGGTGCCAACTGCCGAGCGTTGCGGCGACTTCGCCGATAACCCAGTCGCCTATCTCGGAAATCAGGCCAGTGCTCTCCGCAATCGGAATGAACAATCCCGGCAGGCACAGGCCATCGCGCGGGTGATTCCAACGCAAGAGCGCCTCGGTACCGACGAGCTCGCCGGTCACCAGGCTAAGCTGCGGCTGATAAGCCAGCACGAACTCGCCGCGCTGGACAGCCTCCGTGAGCGCCTTTTCCATATCGATCTTGCGCTGATGTTCGGCGGCGAGCTCGTCATCGAACAGGCAGTGCTGCCCCCCGCCGAGCGCCTTTGCACGGTACATGGCAATGTCCGCCGCTCGCATGAGGGATTCGACGGTCGTCCCGTGATCGGGGTTGAGCGCGACGCCGATCGAAGCGCCGATGTCGACGCTATGGCCGTAAAGCTCAAACGGCTCCGAGATCGCCACGACGATGCGCCGTGCAATTCGTTCGACATCCGCAGTCGACGCAATGTCGGGAAAGAACAAGGTGAACTCGTCGCCGGCAAGACGCGCCAGCAGCGGTCTCTTGCAAGCCGTCTCGGCAATTTCGGCAGTGACCACCACGCGCAGGCGATTGGCCACCATGATCAGGAGTTGGTCGCCGCGAGCGTGACCAAGGCTGTCATTGACCATCTTGAAGCGATCGAGGTCCACGAACAGCATTGCGCAGCTTTTGTCCGGACCGACGTCACAAAGCAGCTTGTCCGCCTCGGAGCGGAAATGAAGCCGGTTCGGCAGCGACGTCACCGGATCATACATGCCGAGCGCCTGGGCGTTCTCGATCGAGGATCGCACCTCCGCGAAAAGGGTATCCACGGCTGCGGCAAGCTTCGGCATGTTGCGACGAACGATTGCCGGCGGCGGTGAAATCAGGTCGCCGCCTTCAACGGCCAGCAGGCGATCCCCCAAGGCGGTTAGCGCGCGAGCACTTTCGCTGTTGGGACGCTCCGACGCGATGTAACAGATCAGCAAGCAGAAGGCGCCGGCGACGACCGACGCGACGATCTGGTCGTTGAAGTTGGTGATGTAGAGGAAGGCGCACAGCGAAAATATGAAGGAGGCGAACCCCGCCGCGCCCGAAAGCAGGGCGTTGCTGAACTTCTGAGCCGAGCCTGCCTTCATGAAGATGGTCGCGTGCCTCGAGACGGCCGATTGCCGTTCAGCGAGTCCTAAACGGGCACGGTTAAAAAAGTGTGCAGTGAACGAGTTACCGTTTTCGAAGGACGAGATAGAGGCTGCCGCCTCCGCCGTGACGCCGATGAGCCCCACGAACGGCCGCAATTCTCCCTGCGTGACGCGATGCCGCGAGCCAGTCGTGGACTGCCGCCCGAATCCGTCCGCGAGCGACCGGCGGTTCACCTGGGCGATGGTGCCCAGTTATTAACAAAAGGACGCGATCGCCGGCAGCCTCGGCACGTTCCAACGCCACGTCGATCGCGCTCCAGGCCTGGTCCAGATTGAGGCCGTGAAGGTCGACAATCCGGTCGGGTTGAACCGATCCGGAGCGCAGCTTGCGATCCCATGTTCCGTCGAGTGTCCTACCGGGCTGCGGCGGCTGAGGGGACCGGTTCTCCCGGGCTGGCGGCTTCAGCTTGGTCGTGGCGATGGGTGTCATCCCCTCCACGGCGCTCGGCAGCTCTTCTATTTGGGTAGAGGACGACTTGAGCGGCTCGCGCGATAGCGGTCGGATCGTGGCGGTGACACGAGCCCAAAGCTCGGCCTCATCAGGGCTGAGCGGTCGCGCCATTCACGGTGCCCTTTGGCACCAGGACCCAGGCGACGCCGTTGGCGGACATGCCGCCGGCGATGCGCGTGGCGTCCTCTCCCGCGCCCCAGAATGTATCGAAGCGATTGGCCCCCTTGATGGCACCGCCGGTATCCTGCGCGACCCAGAAACCGTAAGCCTCCGGCCGATCCATCGCTAGAAACACCGGAGCGCCGAGCGGGACGAACCTGGGGTCGGCCGCCACCGTCGCCTTGGGCGAGACGGGAACGTTCATGGCGCCCAATGGCCCCGGTCCCGTCAACTCCCGAAAGAAGATGTAGGACAGATTCTCGCGCATGAGCTGGCGGCCCTGATCGGGGTTCGCGCGCATCCAGTCCTTGATCGCCTGCATGTTGGCCCCGCCCGGTGGCAAGATGCCGCGCTCGCGGAGGAGACGCCCGATGGCCACATAATCACGGCCGTTCTGGTTCGCATAGCCGAGCCGCATGACTGTCCCGTCAGGGAAACGGACGCGGCCTGATCCCTGAATTTCTAGGAAAAACAGGTCGACGTTGTCGGCCGCCCAGGCAAGGATCGGTGCGCGGTCGGCAATCGCTCCGTCCTCAATTTCGGGCCGCGTGAAATAGAGAACGCAGGTGCCTGTCTCGTCGACTCGGCCGCGTCCGGTCTGGCCATCCAGGCGAGTGCAGCGTGTCAGGTCCCGCGGTATACCATGGATGGGAACGTAGCCGGGCAGCGGCGACCGCGATCCGGCGATTTCCGGCTCGTAATAGCCGGTTGCGAAGGCCTTGCCGCCGCCGACCGAGATCCAGTCAAAGCGATCGCGGAAGAACGCGCCGGCGGCTTCCGGCGCAACTGCGCTCGCTTCAGTGCAAACCGCGGCCCAGGCAGCACCTGACGTCAGGCCAGATTGATCCTGACGGCGTAGAAGCGCCGGACAGCTCGCTCGGAAAGCCTTGAAAGCCCGGCTCGCGTCCATCTGTGTGACAAATTGCGGCGCGGCCGCCAGACTGATGCCCGCTGCAATGGCGTTAGCAGGCGGCGGCGGGGCAAGCGGCGCGGGCGGAGGAACGGGCCTTGGGACGGGCGCTGGTGCAGGCTGCGTTGGAGCCGGGACTGGCCGCGTCGCGCAAGCTGACAGGAAGATGAAAGTCGCGAGCGCAACCGCTCTTGCGGCGCGGGTCACTCTTCCTCGTCGGTCTCGATCAGAAGCCAGTTGGGATCGCGAGAACCGATCTTCCGACGGAAAGTCCACAGGTCGCGGGTCTGCACCGCGTCGCTGAGCGAGCCGGCGACAACTTCGCCATCCTTGTTGCGAGTGACCGCCGCAATGTCGGCTTCGAACCGAACCGTGACAACCGCAAGATCGTGATCGGCCGATGCCTCGGTGATGAGGGTCTGCTCAACGTTGACTAGCCTGTTGTCGAGGACGAGTCCGTCCTTCTCACGCTGCTCGATGGCAGACGAAAACGTCTCGTAAACATGGTCGTCGACATAGGGGCGCAGCGCATTCGCATCGCCCTTCCAGAAGGCTCCGAGCACGATCTGGTAGGCGGACTTCGCGCCCTCGAGGAACTTCGCGACGTCGAATGTCTGATCAGCCGCGAGCAAGGCGCGCACGCCCGGCCCCGCGGTTGGCAGATAGGCAAGGTCGCCAGCATCGGTCGACGACGGCTGCAGGACCGAGGGCTGGGTCACCCGCGGCTCGACCATAGCCTCAGGATCGGCAGGCTTCAGAATCGGCTGCTGCTCATGTCCCGTGCGCTCACCCAGCACACTGTAGAGCCGCAGACCGATGAACAATGCCACCAGAGCCAGGATGATGATCACAGTCAAAGCTTCGAGTCCGATCCTTCAAATCTTAGCACGAACATAGTGCGCGAAACCTTTCAATTCAAAGCCCGCATCGCCATGCCGTCGCCATTGCGCGCCCGATGGGCGACTGCTAGTCGGCCAACCGCAAACGCGCACGGGTCCAAACAGGGTCCGCAACTCCCAAATCGATCAAGGCGAAGAACACAATGGCCGATCAGGATACGCTTACACCCGGCAACGGCTCCGGGGACCAGAACCTTGGCCCGCAGGCCGCGACCCTTGCGCAATACATCAAAGACCTTTCGATTGAGAATCCAAATGCGCCGCATGTGTTCCAGTGGCAGGACCAGCCGCGCGTCGACGTTCAGTTCAACATCAATGTCGATCGCGTTTCGGACGACGTTCATGAGGTGGTGATCAAGCTCGACGTCTCCGCACGTTCCGACAGCGGCGTCCAGTTCATGATCGAGCTCAGCTACGGCGGCCTGTTCGGACTTCGCAACTTCCCGGAAGAAGCGCTTGGGCCGTTCCTCCTCGTCGAGGCCCCTCGCCTGCTGTTCCCGTTCGCCCGCCAGATCATTGCGGAGTCGACGCAGAACGCCGGTTTCCCGCCGCTGCTTCTGGACGGCATCGATTTTGGGGCCGCGTACCTCGCGCAACTGCAGGCAGCCCAGGAAGGTGAGGCTAACGGCAGCGGCGAGGCCGCTCCGGCGGAGCCGGCCCCGTCGCCCGACGAGGGCCAGGCGTAATCGCGCCTGACCGAAGCGGGATCGCGTCATGAACCTGCTCAAGGCAACTGGAACAATCGGCGGGCTGACCCTGGTCAGCCGCATTGCGGGCTTCGCGCGCGAGATGCTGATGTCTCGCGTCATGGGCGCAAGCTGGCAGGCGGACGCCTTTTTCGTCGCGTTCCGGCTTCCCAACACTTTTCGCCGTCTGTTCGGTGAAGGCGCCTTTTCGGCCGGCTTCGTCCCGCTCTACAGCCAGCGGCTGCAGGGTGAGAACGGCGAGGTAGAGGCGAAGAAGTTCAGCGAGGAAGTGCTGGCGATCTTTCTCCCGACCCTGATCCTCTTCACCCTCGTCTTCGAGATCATCATGGGACCGTTCGTGTTCCTGATCTCGGGCTATCACGGGCAGGAATTGTGGCTGGCGACGTTCCTCACTCGCCTGACCTTCCCCTACCTGCTGCTGATCAGCCTCGTTTCCCTGTTTTCGGGCATCCTCAACAGCCTCTCGCGGTTCACCGCGGCGGCCTTTGCTCCCGCCTTGCTCAATCTCGCGATGCTCACGGCGCTGATCTTCGTGCCGCAGGGCGGAACGACCACCGCCTACGCGCTTGCTGTCGCCGTCACTGTCGGCGGCATGATGCAGCTCGCGCTGCTCCTGACGGCCTGCAAGCGAGCCGGCGTGGTGCTGAAGCTTCGGCGGCCGAGGATGACTCCCGGCGTCCGCCAGTTTGTCCGGGTCGTCATTCCGGCGACTTTGGGGGCGGGCGTCTATCAGATCAGCGCCTTCATCGACACGTTCTTCCTGACGCGCATCGGGACCGGGGCGATGAGCTATTTCAACTATGCCGACCGCCTCAACCAGCTTCCGCTCGGCGTGATCGGTGCGGCTCTGGGAACTGCGATCCTGCCGCAGGTGAGCAAATATGTCGGCGCCAACGAGCCCGAGAAAGCGGCGAAGGTCCAAGGACAAGCGGCGGAGCTCGCCATGCTGCTCTGCCTTCCCGCGGCCCTCGCTCTTGCGGTGAGCGCTCTTCCCCTGGTGTCGGCGCTCTTCCAGGGCGGCAAGTTCACGCCGGAGGATGCTCGGCTGACGGCGCTGACGCTGTCGATCATCGTGCTTGGCTTGCCGGCTTATGTGCTCGTCAAGGTCCTGACGCCCGGCTTTTACGCTCGGCAAGACACGGCAACGCCAGTGAAGATTGCTGTCTTCGTCCTGATCGCGACCGTTGTCCTCAATTTCGTCCTGATCCCGCCATTCGGCATTGCCGGCCTTGCCTCCGCGATCGCGATTACCTCGTGGCTCAACTGCCTGATCCTCTACGTGATCCTCCATCGGCGCGGGCATTTCCGGATCGAAGGCTGGCTCGCTAGCCGCATCATTCGCCAGCTTATCGCCGGCGCTCTCATGGTCGCGGCTCTGTACGGCATCCGAATGGTTCTCGGCGGCTGGTTCGACGGTACGGTCGTGAAGCGCCTTGCGGGCGTCGTCGCGCTCGTCGGTGGCGGCATGGCGGTCTACTTCCCGGCGGTGTGGTTCCTCGGGGGCACCGACCGCGAGGAACTGAAATCCTTGTTCCGCCGCAGTAGACCGTACACCGATGTCGGCTAACCCCAGCATGCGCGTCGTTTCCGGTATCCAGCCGACCGGCGGGCTTCACCTCGGCAACCTTCTCGGCGCCATCCTTCGCTGGGTCAGGATGCAGGATGAGGCCGAGTGCCTGTTCTTTCTCGCCGATCTTCACGCACTCACCATCGACGTTGCGCCAGCCGAGCTCCGTTCAAACGTTCGCGAGATGGCGGCAGCGCTGATTGCCAGCGGGATCGATCCTAAGAAGTCGATCCTCTTCCAGCAGAGCGCGATCCCCGCCCATCCCGAGCTTGCCTGGATTCTTCAGTGCACCGCTCGGGTCGGCTGGCTGAACCGCATGACGCAGTTCAAGGACAAGACCGGAAAGTCGCGCGAAGGCGCCAGTGTCGGCCTCTACACTTACCCGGTCCTGCAGGCGGCGGATGTTCTCCTCTACCGGGCAACGCACGTGCCAGTGGGAGAAGATCAGAAGCAGCACATCGAGCTCGCCCGCGACATCGCGATCAAGTTCAACACCGATTACGAGGTCGATCTCTTCGTGCCGCCCGAGCCCTTCGTCGGCGGCGGGACCGCGGCCCGGGTGATGAGCCTTCGCGACGGGACTTCGAAAATGTCGAAGTCGGACCCGTCGGACATGAGCCGCATCAACCTGACCGACAGCGACGACACCATCTCTCAGAAGATCCGCAAGGCGAAGACCGATCCCGAGCCACTGCCGGAACACCACGCCGGGCTGGAGGGCAGGCCAGAAGCCAAGAATCTCGTCGGCATTTATGGCGCAGTGACGGGCGAGACCGTCGAGCAGGTTCTGGCCCGATTCGCCGGACAGGGCTTCGGAGCGTTCAAACCGGCGCTGGCCGATGCTCTGGTGGCCCTTTTGCACCCGCTTCGTTCATCTTTGGAAGAGCTCCGAAACGACCCTGCGGAGCTGGACCGTCATCTGGCCGAAGGCTCTGAACGTGCAGCAGAATTGGGCGCGCCGACCCTCGCGGAAGCCTATCGCGCAATCGGTCTACCCCGATGAACGCTCACTTCATCGATAGTTCAGCGGGCAACGACTAATTGGATTT
Organism: Sphingomonas daechungensis; assembly: GCF_039543105.1. Lineage (NCBI taxonomy): Bacteria > Pseudomonadati > Pseudomonadota > Alphaproteobacteria > Sphingomonadales > Sphingomonadaceae > Sphingomonas > Sphingomonas daechungensis. The sequence goes on along the minus strand of NZ_BAABJC010000001.1, from coordinate 2,825,638 downwards.
CGATACCCCGCAGTGGGTTTTGGAAATTCGAGGTCTGAAATGTCTATCAAGAAACTGGCCGCCGCTGCCTTTCTGGGTGCGGCTGCGCTGGGCGTGTCGGGCTGCGCCATGGGCCTGCCGACGAATGTCACCCGTTACACCGCTATGCCCGTTCCTGCCGGTCAGACGTTCTACGTCGTCCCGGCGAACGGTGCGCTTCCAACGCTGGAGTTCAACCGCTTCGCGGCCCAGGTCGCGCAGCAGATGGAAGCCAAGGGCTACCGTTCTGCCGGTGCGCCCAACGTCGCCGACATGCTCGTCAAGATCGGATACGGCGTAGACAAGGGAAGCACCGAGGTCTCGGTCGATCCTTTCGCTCGCTCCCATTACTATGATCCGTTCTACCGCGGCCGCTACAGTCCGTTCTACGGCGGCTATTTCGGCCGGCCGTACTACTCGCGGTTCGGCTACGCGGGTTACCGCTCGCCCTTCTACTGGGGCTGGGACGATCCGTACTGGTATGCGTTCGGTCCGGACCCGGTGCGTCAGTACACGGTCTACAAGAGCGAATTGAACCTGGACATCGTCCGCCGGGCCGACAGTGCTCCGCTGTTCAACGGTAAGGCGGCCGCCCGGTCGCAGACGGATGAGCTTGGAACGCTTGTTCCCAACCTTATCGAAGCAATGTTCACCAACTTCCCCGGCACGAACGGGGAAACGGTGAAGATCACCGTCCCGGCCAAGAAGAAGGCGTAAATAAGAATGAAGGCCTGCTCAGGGGACTGGGCAGGCCTTCGAGCTGCCGCTGCTCACGCGACGGCTTTCAAGAGGCTTGCCCGGCGCGATCGCCGAAACGCGGTGCCAGTCAGCCCGAATCCCAAGAGCATCATCAGCCATGTCGCAGGTTCAGGAACCGCACGCGCTTGAGTGCTGCTCGACAGGAAGTCGGCGATTTCCGCGTTCGTCCCGTCTGCAAGCGGGTTCACCCGCGTTCGCGACCAGAGATTGAACATATAGTCTTCCGGCGCGAGGCCCATTGAGTCCAATAGCGACAGCGGCACGGTCGCGGACAGACTGTTGCCGGCGATCGTCGTCCCTCCGGCGATAACATTGAAGGTCGGTGCTCCGGCCGGCGGTATTGTAACAATGCGAAGCGTGCCGTCTGGGAACATCACCACCACGGCATCGAAAAGCACTCCTGCGCCAACGCTTGGACTTCCGAACGTCAGACGCGGCGCGCCGCTGCCTCGATTGATCCCCCAAACGAAAATGCTCCCTGTGGTTGTTCCGATCGCACCGTTCATGGTGGAGGTCAGGAAGTAAGACGTGCCGTCGAACGCGACATCGCCGCTCAGGATATCGACGTCGTCGTTGAGCGGACCCGTATAGGTCGAAAGAAAATCGTCCAGAGGGTCGACAACAGTCGCGGACGCCGGATTGGCGAGGGCCAGCAAGACCGTGGCAGAGGTTACTAAATACAAGAGCCGCATTTTAAGCCTCCCAATTGAGCTCCAATGGGAGGCGACAGTCGCGTATCACGTGGCCTTTCCGAAAGGATGCGCACCTGATGATTGGCCGGCGAACCGCCGATTTCTTGCTGGCTACGCTCGTAGTGAGAGGGGATCGATGTCCATCGAATCCCAGTAGTCGGATAGGCCGATGGCGGTCGTGAGCTGTCGAAAGCGCCTGTCAGAATTGATTGAGGTCATAGCGGGCCAGTAAAGCTGATCGGTGTATCGGCGAGTGTAAGGGCCGATTGGCGATGGCTCGCCGAACGATCCTTCGTTGAGATAGTAACGCTCGAGGCTCGCAAGCGTGAGGTCGGGGCGACCGAGCAATGCGAACACCGGAGCGGCGAAAGCGATCGACTGCACATCGTCGCGGCTCATCCGAACCTGATCTTCTACGGAGGCTTCGATGTCTTCAGGACTCTCTTTGTCGATGGCTCGGGCAAGCCGGATGAATGGCGCGACCTCAGCGTCGCCAGTCCCGGACGGACGGGTTTCCGGATCCATAAGCATAGCAGCTGCCGAACCGGCGCGACCCGTGAAGAGCAGGTGGTCGTACTTGGTATGCCAGAGAAAGGGATTGGCAGGCCAACGGTCTGCCGCTTCCTTGAGAAGGGCGTCGGCATCCTGAATTTGCCCTGCACGAGAAAGTGCTGTCGCTGCAAAGGCATAAGGGCCTGGGATCATCGGATCCCGTTTAATGACGCCCATGTGCAGCGCGGCTCCCTCCTTTAGCCGGCCAACCTGATAATAGAGGATGGCAAGCCTCCCGTTGGCGAGCCAATGGTCTGGGTACTCGCGCTGGATCCTGCTCAATTCAGGCTCCAATCGAGACCAGTTGCGGAAGTATGGCAGGACGCATGCCAGGGCCAGCTGCGCGTCCGGATTATCGGGTTCGAGCTCAAGAGCGCGATTGGCTGCAGAACGAATCCGGTCGGGGAGGCCTGCAAGCTGCGCCTCGCTAAATCCGTCGAGGCCGTGCGTATAGGAAAGAGCCAGCATTCCCCAGGCTGCGCCATACAGCGGGTCGATGCGCACGGCGCGTTCGAAGTAAGATACCGCCTGCCTGGTCTGGTCAGGACGGCTTGCGCGTTGGGCCAGATCGCCAAGCCGCACGAGCTCTACGGCCTCCGGATCGGGGCGATGCTGCCACGGCTTTCGCCAAAGCAATCCAGTACCAAGCGCCCCTGCAACGGCCGCACCAGCGCCGAACAGCCAGTTCCGGCGGCTCGCAGTGGGCGCCGACGGCTCGGATTCGTGAGACCGATCCTTGGCTGCCAGTGCTGCGTCGACGATCCGGTATCCCACCTTCGTGATTGTTTCGATTGCGAAGGTACCGCCCCCAATTTCCGAGGCGACCTGGCGAAGACGCGAAACAGCGCGATTGATGGCGTCCTCTCCGACGATTCGCCCGTCCCAGCACCATGCGATCAGCTCGTCGCGCGTCACGATGCCGCCGCGTGCGCGAGCCAGTGCGACGAGAAGCTGCATTACGCGCGGTTCCAGGGTCTCGCGCTTGTCGCCGCGTTTGACCTGGCGGACTGATGGTTGAACTCTGAGGTCCCCGACCGTGAAGGGCAGTTCGTGCGCAAGGACGATCTGCCCAGGGACAGCCAGCCCGTCGTGCTTTTCTTCCCCCATGACGGAAGATGTAAACCGGAGTTGTTGAAATAAGAAAGGCCCGGCGGGATTGCTCCTGCCGGGCCCATTCTTCGACCTTTGGGGCGGTCGAAACCCCCCTCCCCGAAGCTAGCCTTCGAGCTGGCGCGTCAGCAGGCGAATGTCCGCATCGAGCTCCGCATCGCTAGCGCGAAGCTTCTCGATCTGGCGCACCGCATGGATCACCGTCGTGTGGTCGCGCCCACCGAAACGCCGACCGATGTCTGGCAGCGACTTGGGCGTCAGCTGCTTCGACAAATACATGGCGACCTGGCGCGGGCGAGCGACTTCGCGCGCGCGGCGCGCCGACGTCATTTCGGCCTTGCGGATGCGGTAGTGCTCGGCAACCTGAGCCTGGATCTCGTCGATCGTGATCCGGCGCTGGTTGGCGCGAAGCACATTGGCGAGAACCTCTTCGACGAAAGCGATGTCGATCGCTCGGCCCGTCATCATTGCATAGGCAGCGATGCGGTTGAGCGCGCCTTCCAGCTCTCGAATGCTCGACGTCACCCGGCGGGCGAGGAACTCGACCACGTTTCGCGGCATGTCGACCGCGGGAAGAGCCGCCAGCTTCGTCTCGATGATGTTGAAGCGAAGCTCGAAATCCGCCGAGTTGATGTCTGCGACGAGGCCCCAGGACAGACGCGACAGGATGCGCGGCGCGATTCCGTCAAGGTCCTGTGGGGCGCGATCGGACGTGATCACCAGCCGGCGACCGGCAGTGATGATTTCGTTCATCGTGTGGAAGAATTCTTCCTGCGTCGAGTCCTTGCCGGCAATGAACTGGACGTCGTCGATCAGCAGCAAGTCCGCGCTCCGCAGCCGCTGCTTGAAGCCGATTGTGTCGTTTTCCTTCAGCGCACGGATGAACTCGACCATGAACTTCTCGGCCGACATCGAAACGACCTTGGCCGAGCGATTCTGCGCCAGGAACGCGTGACCGATGGCGTGAAGCAGGTGCGTCTTGCCCCGGCCAGTTCCGCCATGAATGAAAAGTGGGTTGAAGCTTACGGTCTTGGCCGTCGCCAGAGTCCGCGCGGCGGTCGCCGCAACTTCGTTGGCCTTTCCGATGACGAAGGTTTCGAACCGGTAGCGTGGATCGAAGTTCGGTGCGGACGGATCGCGGCCGCGAGCGGCCGGCTCAGGCGCCTCCTCCAGGATCAGCAACGGAGTCGGGCGCGGGCCGTCTGTGCCGGCCATGACCCGGACCGAGCGGACGAGCGGAAGCGTTGACTTCCACGCGAGCGCGAGTCGGTCGCCGAAATGCGAGCGTACCCAGTCGGCCATGAACTGGCTTGGCATGACGATGTCGAGCGTGCCGGTCTCAGGGTCCAGGTCGCCAAGCGCAGCGGGCTTCAGCCAGCCGTCGAATGTTCGCGCACCAAGATCGCGACGAAGCCCCGTACGGATCGATTCCCAAGCGGCTTCGAGCGGCGCTGCGACCAGCCCTTCGACCTGCTCCTGAGACACCTCCGAACGTTGCCCGTGCACTGGTTCGCGCCTCCTCATTTCCCTGTCAAAGAGACAAACGGAGTCCGTCGCGACCAACGCGAGTCGGGCGCCCATGACTGCTTTTCTCTCTAGCCCCCCGGCGCGGATTCGCGACCGGAAAGGCCGTTTTGGAAGCCTCGGGCTGGTGATTCAAGCGCGATTTTTCACAAGACTGAAATAATCAGCCTTGACAGAGGAAACGTGGGACTTTTGCGTTGAAACGGCAGAAAACTGCCATTTTCGTGGTTAGTCGCGCGTTAACGATTCCGCGAATCGCGGGAATTGCTGCATTTTTTTGACGCGGCAAAAAAGAAGGGCCGCCGGCAATGCCGACGGCCCGTTTCTTTGCGGGACTAATCCTCGGGGATTACCCTAGTGCAGCAACCCTCTTGGCCAGCCGCGAGAACTTCCGGGCCGCCGTATTCTTGTGCAGGACGCCACGGGCAACGCCACGTGCCATCTCCGGCTGAGCATCGCGAAGAGCCTTTACGGCATCATCCTTCTTGCCTGCTGCCAAGGCCGACTCGACGGCCTTCACGAAGGTCCGGATGCGGCTGACGCGGCTGTGGTTGATGGCTTCGCGGCGCTCGTTGCGACGGATGCGCTTCTTGGCTTGCGGCGTGTTCGCCATGAATATTCCTCTAAAACCCTGTGTCTCAATGAAAAAGCGGCGCGTAGCCAAGAGGCCGCGCCGACGTGAGGACTCCCCTAACCGGAGAGGCCCGAATCGTCAACAGTCAGCGCTGGCAGGCCGGACAGTAGAATGTCGACCGTCCGCCCTGGACGATTCGACGGACCTTCCCGCCGCACCCGCACGGCTGACCCTCCCGATCATAGACGGCGAACGCCTTCGAAAAATAGCCGAGTTCGCCATCAGGACTGGCGAAGTCCCGCAGCGTCGATCCGCCCGCCTCGATCGCCTCGTCGATCACCTGGCGGATCGCGACCACCAGCCGGTCGAGCCTTGGCAGGCTTATAGAGCCGCCGGCCCGTGTCGGATGGATGTGCGAACGATATAGAGCCTCGCAGACATAAATGTTGCCGAGCCCGGCGACGATCGTCTGATCGAGCAGGAGCTGCTTGATCGCAGCGCTCCGGCCGGCCAGCCGCTGCCTCAGGTCTCCCGCATCAAGCTCGAGCGGCTCGGGTCCCAACACTGCAAACGCCGGCCACGCATCGAGTTCCGAGGTCGGGATCAGATCGACCGAACCGAATCGCCGCGGATCGTTGAGAGCGAGCCGGGTCCCCTCATCCGTCTCCAGCAGCAAGTGGTCGTGCTTCTCGATCTCCGCGCGATTGATCCTCCAGCTACCTGACATGCCGAGATGAAAGATCATGGTATCGTCGCGGTCGGTATGGATCAGGCCATACTTCGCCCGGCGCCCAAGGCCGATGACCTTCGCACCGGTCAGCCGCTGGCCAAGATCCTTTGGGAACGCCCGCCGCAGGTCCGCACGACGCGCCTCGACCCGCTCGATCCGCCTGCCGTCAAGGACCTTGGCAAGTCCGCGGACGGTGGTTTCGACTTCGGGAAGCTCTGGCATCGGCGCGATATGGCGGACTGTCCGCAACCTCGCTAGAGCCGCGCCCCATGTCAGAGAAGGTCAGCTTCGGCGAGGAGCTCGTCAGCCCGGAAGAAAAGACCCGTCGCGTCGGCGAAGTCTTCAGCTCGGTCGCCCGCCGCTACGATGTCATGAACGATTTGATGTCGGGCGGCCTCCACCGGCTGTGGAAGGACCGCTTCGTCGCCCGGGTGAAGCCTCGCACCGGGGAGCGCATTCTCGACATGGCCGGCGGCACCGGTGACATCGCCTTCCGCATGGCGCAGCGCGGCGCCGAGGTCACCGTGTCGGACATCAACGCCGACATGCTTGCGGTCGGTGAAGAGCGCGCGAAAAAGCGCGGCCTGACGGGTCTGAAATGGCAGGTCCAGAACGCCGAGGAACTGATCTTCCCGGACAGTAGCTTCGACGCCTACACGATTGTGTTCGGCATCCGGAACGTCACGCACATTCCGAAAGCACTGAAGGAAGCGCATCGCGTGCTGAAGCGCGGCGGACGCTTCTACTGCATGGAATTTTCACGCAGCGACTGGCCGGGCTTCTCGGAGCTTTACGACGCCTGGTCGAAGAATATCATTCCGAAGCTCGGCAAGGCGATCGCCGACGACGAAGCGAGCTACAAATATCTCGTCGAATCCATCCAGCGCTTTCCACGGCCCGAACGCTTTCGCGAAATGGTGACCGAAGCAGGCTTCGTTCGAGCCGCCGCTGAACCGATGCTCGGCGGGCTGGTGACCATCCACAGCGGGTGGAAGATTTGACCACGACGGTCACCCACCTGTGGCGTCTGTTGAAGTGGGGCCGGACGCTGGCTCGTCACGGCGCCCTGCGCGGTATTGAATCCGATCCCTTGACGCCGCCGCCCGTGCGCCGCCTCGCACGGCTTGCGCGCTTTGGTGCGCGGGTTCCCGATACGCCGGAATATGCTGCGGCTCTTCAGGCGATTGGCCCTGCAGCGATCAAGCTTGGACAGGCTCTTTCGACCCGGCCCGACCTCGTCGGCGCCAAGGCGGCCGAAAATCTGTCCCAGCTTCAGGACAACCTTCCGCCTGCGCCTTTCGCCGCGATCCGGCAGACGATCGAGTCATCCTTCGGGACGAGCATCGAGAGCCTGTTCGTGGAGTTCGACGAAAATCCGATCGGCGCGGCGTCCATCGCGCAGGTCCACAAGGCTGTCACCACGGACGGCAAGGTAGTCGCGGTCAAAGTGCTTCGGCCGGGCGTCGAGGAAGAAATCGCCAGGGCCATCGACACCTACGAGTGGGCAGCCGCTCACGTTGAATCGATGGGCGGGGAGGCAGCCCGCCTGCGCCCCCGCCTTGTCGTCGCCCAATTCAAGCAGTGGACGGCGCGAGAGCTGGACCTTCAGCGAGAGGCCGCGTCAGCCTCCGAACTCCGCGAGAACATGATCGCCGAGCCGGGCTATTACGTGCCCGAAATCGACTGGCGCCGGACCGCCAGGCGGGTGCTCACGCTCGAATGGCTCGACGGGATCAAGCTGAACGACCGCGAGGCGCTGATCGCCGAAGGGCACGACTGCAGCGCCTTGTCCGGAATTCTCGTCCGCGCCTTCCTTCGCCAGGCCGTGGTCGACGGCTTCTTCCACGCCGACCTGCACCACGGGAACCTGTTCGCCCTGCGTGACGGCCGGATCGCCGCCATCGATTTCGGGATCATGGGCCGCATCGACCGCAGAGCGCGAATGTGGCTTGCGGAAATCCTCTACGGGCTGATCACGGGCGACTATCGGCGCGTCGCGGAAATCCACTTTGAGGCGCAGTACGTGCCCTCGCACCACAATGTGCAGGAGTTCGCGACCGCCCTGCGTGCGGCCGGCGAGCCGATCCGGGGCCTCCCCGTCAAGGAGATTTCCGTCGGACGGATGCTGGAGAGCCTGTTCTCCATCACGCGCGATTTCGACATGCCGACGCAGCCGCATTTGCTGCTTCTGCAGAAGTCGATGGTGATGAACGAGGGCGTGGCGACCGCGCTCGATCCCGACATTAACATGTGGGAGACAGCAGAGCCGTTCCTTCGCGACTGGCTGCGCTCCGAGCTTGGCCCCGAGGCATATTACGCCGACCGCATCGTCGAGCTGGTCCGCGCCGCCAAGCTTGTGCCCGAACTGATCAAGCGGATCGACCAGTACTATCCCCCATTCGGTGCTGCCCCTCCTCCCCCGCCACTGCCCGAGATTGCGGTGATCCAGCGGCCGAGATGGGCCGGCTATGGGCTGGTCGCGCTGATCGGTGCAGCGGTCGGAGCGGCTGCCATATTCTTGGTCGGCTAGACGACTCTTTCACTTCCGAATCAGCAGCTTGCGCCAGCCGGATGTCTGGATGCGCCGAGCGACGTTGAGGCACGGAACGGCCATTCACTCGCTCCGTTGGACAGAGGTGGGCGCACCCGCCCGCTTCAATTTCGTCCAGACAAGGAGGCCCGCAATGGCAAGAGGATATGGCGACGACATGAACCGCGACCGATGGCGCGACGAGAATCGCGAACGGTCGAGCTACGGACGTGATCGCGACGAGGATCGCGGCTTCTTCGAGCGCGCCGGCGAACAGCTTCGCTCCTGGTTTGGCGACGATGACGACGATCGCCGGCCCGGTCGCGACTATCAGCGCGACACGTCCTGGAACCGCGACCAGCAGATCAACCGCGGCCAGCAGCCTCGCTCTTGGGACAACGACCGCAATTCAAGCTCGCACGGCGTGGGCTGGAGCGGCGGATCGTCGTGGGATCAGGATCAGCACCGGAGCGCTGAGCGCAATCGTGGGCATGGCCGTGAAACCGGCGGCTACGGTGGCGGGATGAGCCAAGGTCAACGCTCAGGAAGCAACTGGGATCGCGAACAAGGCCGCGGCGGATACGGTTCGCCCCGCAGTTCATCGCAGGATCGCGACCGCAGCCTCTCCAGTGGCTTCGGCGGCTTTCGCAACGAGAGCGACTTCCGCGGCCAGCATCGGCGCGACCACGCGCAAAGCTGGGGCGAAGCCAATCGCGGTGAGAACGAATCGCTCGGCTACAGCGACATGGGCGACACTCTTGGCGGCTTCGGCAATCAGCGCTTCGGCAGCAGCCAGGACGATCACTATCGCAGCTGGCGCGACCGTCAGATGTCGCAACTCGACCGCGATTACGACGATTACTGCCGCGAGCGCGAACATCAATTCCACTCCGACTTCGATAGCTGGCGGCGCAATCGCCAGAGCCAGTCTCCGTCGGCATCGAGCGGCGGCTCGGGTGTCGACACGGGAATGGCATCGAATGCTGGTGTCGGAACGACCACGGCTTCGGTGACCGGAACCGGCGGCAGCGGCTCCGCAAGTGGCGCCGCGACCGGCGTTGGCGGCTCGATCCAGGCCGACACCACGCGGGCGATCGAGACGGCTGATGCCGGTTCGGAAACTGGCAGCGGCGGACGTTCTGGCTCACGCTCGCGAACCTAGGTGCAAGTTCGTCACGGGAGGCGGGGCTCGCAAGGGCCCCGCCTTTTTCGTGCCTGCTTGCGCTGCGGCAGCGGGGCGATAACCTCCGGCGACAACCTTTGGGGGACTGGCCGATGTTTCGAATTGCCCTGGCGCTTGCGATTTCCGCCATTCCCATGATTTCGGCATCACCGGCGCAAGCCGCTCAAGCCTCCGCCTCGACCTATCCTCAGTTGCTCAAGGCGTTCGAAGAATGGCGAGCGCTAAACCAGCCCAAGATCGCCAACGGCCGTCCCGATTATGGCCCGTCGGCGATGGCTGAGAAGGCAGGGGACCTAGCCAACCTGCAACTGCAGATGACCGGGCTGAACACCGACGGTTGGACCGCTTCGCAGAAGGGCGACTACCGCCTGATGCAGGCTGAGATGAGCGGCCTCGATTTCTACTTCCGCGTCCTCAAGCCCTGGGCCCGCGACCCAGGTTTTTACCAGACCGTCTTTCCGGAGATGAGCGACGTTCCGGCGCACGAGGGTACCTACGCCGAGCCGGTCATCGACCTGTTCGCCTATCGTTGGCCGCTCAATGCGGCCGACCAGAAGCGCCTGACCGCGCAATTGGCGACCATTCCGCCGCTCCTGACCGATGCGCGCGCGAACCTCGCCGGCAGCACGGCTCACGACCTTTGGGCCTACGGCGACCGTGCCTTTCGCGAGCAGGCCGAAGCCCTCGCAGCGCTGGAAGCGGGCACCCTGAGCCTTAACGACCTCGACGGCCGGCGCACGGCGTCGCTCCTAGGCGCGTCGCCGCAGCTGAAGAAAGCCGTCGCCGAGGCGCGCGAGGCAACCGTCTCCTTCGCCGACTGGATCAAGTCCGAGGCACCCAAGCGCCAGGGCCCGTCCGGCGTCGGCAAGGACAACTACAATTGGTACCTGAAGCACGTCCTGCTCGGCCCCTACGACTTCGACCAGCAGGTCACCTTGCTCCGCCGGGAGCTCGACCGTTCGCTGGCGTCGCTTCGACTGGAGGAGGTGCGCAATCGCACGGCTCCGCCAATCCCTGAAATCAAGGATCCGGCTGCCTACAAGGCGATGGCGCTGGCGCGTGAGGAGAGGCTCTACCGGCTGCTCGTCGATGCCGGCTTTATTGCCGACAAGCCCTACTTCCGCTCCGCATTGTTCGGCCAGCTAGGCGATTACACGCCGGTCGAGCAGCGCAACTTCTTCACCCACGTCACTGCACTCGATCCGCTGCCGCTTTCGAGCCACCAATTCCACTGGATCGAGCTCGCTCGCCTCCGCCAAGAACCGCACCCCAGCCCGATCCGGCAGACGCCTCCCCTCTTCAACATCTACGCTGACCGCTCCGAAGGCCTGGCAACGGCGATGGAAGAGGTGCTGATGCAGGCGGGCCTCTACGACGACGAGCCCCATGGCCGCGAACTGGTCTGGATCATGCTCGCCAATCGCGCCGCCCGCGGCCTCGCGTCATTGCGGGTGCAGGCCAACGAGATCGGGCTCGACGAAGCCGGCAAGTATCACGCGTCTTGGACTCCGCGCGGCTGGTCCGACGCCAACAGCAGGCTCGTCGGCTTCGAGCAGCTGCTCTACCTTCGCCAGCCCGGTTACGGCCCAAGCTACATTATCGGCAAGACTCAGCTCGACCACCTGCTCGCCAAGGCCTCGCACCAGGCCGACATCGAGGGACGCCCCTTCTCATCTCGCGACACCTTCGCTGCCATCTGGGCGTCCGGCATCGTTCCCTTCGCCATCATCGAGGACGAGTTTCTCGAACCCGCGAATTAGCCGGAACTCGACTCTCGACGCCTCGCAGGGCTAAGCCGCGGGCCATGGCCAAGGTGCTGCTGATCGTTGGCGGAGGGATTGCCGCCTACAAGTCGCTCGAGCTTGTCCGGCTGTTCAAGAAGGTCGGGCACGAGGTGACGCCCGTCCTCACCAAGGGTGGGGAGCATTTCGTGACGCCGATGGCGCTCGGCGCGCTCGCCAAGAGCGAGGTCTACACGTCCCTGTGGGAGCTCAAGGACGAGATCGACATGGGCCATATCGAACTCAGCCGATCCGCCGATTTCATCCTCGTCTGTCCGGCCACGGCGGACCTTCTCGCCAAGATGACAGCAGGCATCGCCGACGACCTGGCGACGACTTTGCTTCTCGCCACCGACAAGAAGGTGGTCGTCGCCCCGGCCATGAACGTTCGCATGTGGCAGCACCCGGCAACCGAGCGAAACATCGCACAGCTCAAGGTCGATGGCGTCACGGTCATCGATCCCGACGAGGGCGAAATGGCGTGCGGCGAGTACGGCCCCGGCCGCCTTCACGAGCCGCAAGCGATCTTCGACTTTCTCAACCAGCGCGGATTCCTCGGCGAAAAGTGACGCTCCAGGGCAAGCACATCCTTGTCACGGCCGGCCCGACTCATGAGCCGATCGATCCCGTCCGCGTAATCGCCAATCGATCCTCCGGACGTCAGGGATTCGCCATTGCCGCCGCCGCCGCCGAGGCCGGCGCGCGGGTGACGCTCGTTGCCGGACCGGTCTCGCTCGACACTCCGCCCGGCGTGGACCGGGTCGATGTGGAGACCGCCCAGCAAATGGCGGATGCAGTCATGGCCTCCCTCCCAGCCGACTGCGCGATCATGGTCGCCGCAGTCGCCGACTGGCGCGTGGAAATCTCGCCGACCAAGCTGAAAAAGGGAAACGGGCCGCCAAAGCTCAAGTTCGTGCCGACGCGCGACATTCTGGCAGAAATCTCGGTGCACGAACGGCGGCCGCGGCTGGTGATCGGTTTCGCAGCCGAGACCGACAATGTCGTCGAAAACGCCATCGCCAAGCAGGTTGGCAAGAAGGCCGACTGGATCGTTGCCAACGACGTTTCCGGCGACGTCATGGGAGGTCACCGCAACCGCGTCCATCTTGTGACAGCGAGCGGAATCGAGGACTGGCCGGAAGACTCAAAACAGGAAGTCGCGCGGCGCCTCATGCGCCGCGTCGAACAGGAGATCGGATGATCGAGATCAAGCTTACCCGGCTGCCCCACGGCGAAGGCCTGCCGCTTCCCCAATATGCGACCGAGCACGCCGCCGGCCTGGACGTTGTGTCCGCCGAGGACCTCACTCTTCAACCGGGAGAGCGGCATGCCGTCGCGACCGGCTTTGCGATAGATATCCCACACGGAAACGAGGTGCAGGTGCGTCCCCGCTCCGGACTGGCGCTCAAGCACGGCATCACCTGTCTCAACACGCCCGGCACGATCGACAGCGACTATCGCGGCGAAGTGAAAGTCATTCTCGCCAATCTCGGCGGCGAACCGTTCGAGGTTCGTCGCGGCGAGCGGATCGCGCAGCTTGTCCCGGCCCCGGTCCTCCAGGCACGGTTCACCGAGGTGCAGGAACTGGAGGAAACCGCGCGAGGCAGCGGAGGCTTCGGAAGCACCGGCCGGTGAGCGAACTTAGCGACGACGAGCTGGAGCGCTACGCACGACACATCGTCCTCCCGCAAGTCGGCGGCGTCGGCCAGCGCAAGCTCAAGTCGGCGCGCGTTCTCGTCGTCGGTGCGGGCGGCATCGGCAGTGCAATCGTCCCGGCACTCGCCGGCGCAGGGATCGGGAAGCTCACAATCATCGATGACGACATCGTCGATCGCAGCAACCTTCAGCGCCAGCCCATCTTCCGTGACGACCAGATCGGCCAGCCCAAGGCGGTGCTGGCGGCGGAGGTCGTGCGCGCGCTCAACCCCTATGTGGAAGTCACTGCCGTTAAGGAAAGGCTGAGCGCGGACAATGCCGAGTCGCTCCTGGCGGGCCACGATCTCGTGATCGACGGCTCGGACAATTTCGCAACGAGGTTGGTCGTCGGCGACTTGCTTACGCGTCTTCGCATTCCGCTGGTGTCGGCGGCCGCGGTCATGTTCCAAGGGCAGATCGCCCTCTTCCGCGGCTGGGAGCCCGACAAACCCTGCTACCGCTGCTTCGTCGGCGATGCGTTCGACAGCGACGATTGCGACACCTGCGCCGAGCAAGGCGTACTCGGCGCGCTGACTGCAACCGTGGGGAGCTTCGCCGCCCTGATGGCGATCCGGGTCATCGTCGGGATCGGCGAGGACGTCCCCGGAAGCTTATTCCTGTTCGACGGAGAAGCGCTCGACTGGCGAAAGATCCGCCTTCCGAAGGACCCGAACTGCCGGACCTGTTCGGCCTAGGCCTTCTTCTTCCGCGCCGGCTTCTTTTTGCCTTTAGCGGACGGCCCCTTGGCGGCCTTGGCGTCGATCCATTCCACCGCCTGCTCCAGCGTGACTGCCTTCGGGTCGGCGCTCTTGGGCAAGGTCGCGTGAGTCGAACCATCGCTGACGTAGGGACCGTAGCGACCGGACATCACCTTGATCTCCAGTCCGCTGCTGGGATGGGCGCCGAGTACCGCAATCGGCTCGCGCGAAGCGCCTTGGCGGCGTCCGCCGCCTGAAGCCGCATCGGCAAGCTTCGCGACCGCCGCGTTCATCCCGGTCTCGAAGACTTCGGCCGTCGAATTCAGCCGCGCATATTTGCCGTCATGCTCGAGATAGGGCCCGTATCGGCCAATCGAGGCCTTGATGGTCTTGCCGGTCTCCGGGTGCGCGCCGATCTCGCGTGGCAGCGACAGCAGTCTTTCGGCCATTTCGAGGTCCACGTCCGCAACCGGCACGTCCTTCGGGATCGACGCTCTTTTGCCTTCGCGCTCAAGGTACGGACCGAAGCGCCCGCTCTTCAGCTCGATCCCGTTGCCAAGATCCTGCGGGCCCTCACCACCCGCCTGCTCGCCGCCCTGTCCGAACTTCTGCGTGTAGCGGCATTCGGGATAGTTCGAGCAGGCGACGAAGGCGCCGAACTTGCCGCCCCGAAGCGAGAGCCGGCCGTTGCCGCAAGCCGGACAGACGCGCGGATCGCTGCCGTCCTCGCGCGGCGGATAGAGCCATGGCGCCAGAAATTCATCGAGCGCAGCCGTCACTTCCGACGGCTTCTGCTCCATGACTTCACCCGCCTTGGGCTGGAAGTCCCGCCAGAATAATTGAAGCAATTTCTGCCAGTTGAGGCGCCCGCCTGAGACGTCGTCGAGCTCTTCTTCCAGCTCCGCGGTATAATCGTAGCTGACGTACTTTTCGAAGAACCGCTCCAGGAACGCGGTCACGAGCCGTCCGCTCTCCTCGGGGATGAATCGAGCCTTCTCGACCCGCACATACTCCCGGTCCTTCAGCGTCTGCAGGATCGAGGCGTAGGTCGACGGCCGACCGATCCCCAGCTCCTCCAGCCGCTTGACCAGGCTCGCTTCGGAGTAACGCGGCGGAGGTTGCGTAAAATGCTGGGTCGCCTCCACGCCGGTCTTGGTCGGCGCATCGCCCTCGCGCAAGGCCGGCATGCGAGCGCTCTCTTCATCCTGGGCGTCGTCGCGGCCCTCGTCGTAAAGCGTCATGAAGCCCGGAAAGAGCACGACCTGGCCGGTCGCGCGGAGCACGGCCCTGCCCGCTCCATCGGTCAGCTCCACCGTCGTGCGCTCCAGACGCGCGGACGCCATCTGGCTGGCCAACGCGCGGTTGTAGACCAGCTCGTACAGACGAGCGTGGTCGCCCGACGCCGCGTGCGACCGGCCGAAGTCCGTTGGTCGGATCGCCTCGTGAGCCTCCTGCGCGTTCTTCGCCTTGCTGGTGTAGCGCCGTGGCTTGTCCGGAACGAAGCCGCTGTCGTAGCGGTTGGCGATCGCCTTGCGGGCGGCGCTGATCGCCTCTTCCGCCATGTCGACGCCGTCAGTGCGCATGTAGGTGATCAGCCCGTCCTCGTAGAGAGACTGGGCGACCCGCATCGTGTGGCTGGCGGAGAAACCTAGCTTGCGCGCGGCCTCTTGCTGAAGCGTTGAGGTGGTGAATGGCGGCGGCGGGTTCTTGGCGAATGGCTTGGTCTCAACCGAAGCGACGGTGAAGCGTCCGCCTTCGACCACCGCCTTGGCGGCATCGGCATCGTTCTTGGAGCCGATCGAAAGGCGGTCGAGCTTCTTGCCATCGAGCTGGACGAGTCGCGCCGTGAACGGCTGGCCGTCAGCCTCGAAAGTGGCGCTGACCTGCCAATATTCCTGGGTCTTGAAGACCTCGATTTCGCGTTCGCGGTCGACGATCAGGCGGAGCGCCACCGACTGGACACGGCCCGCGGACTTCGCGCCGGGCAACTTGCGCCACAGGATCGGCGAGAGCGTGAAACCGACGAGATAGTCGAGTGCCCGCCGGGCGCGGTACGCATCGATGAGGTCGACATCGAGCTCGCGCGGGTTGCGCATCGCCTCGGTGACCGCGGCGTTGGTGATGGCATTAAAGGTTACGCGCTGCACATCCTTGGGCAGCGCCTTCTTCGCCCGAAGCACCTCTTGGACGTGCCAGCTGATCGCCTCTCCTTCCCGGTCGGGGTCAGTGGCGAGGATCAGCGCGTCCGCCTTCTTCGCCTCGTCGGTGATGAGCTTCAGCTGCTTCGAACGGTCTGGCGAAACCTGCCACAGCATGTCGAAATCATGCTCGGGATCGACCGAGCCATCCTTCGGCGGAAGATCCCGAACATGCCCGTAGCTCGCGAGTACGCGATGCCCGCCGCCCAGATACTTCTCGATGGTTTTCGCCTTCGCCGGCGATTCGACTACGACCAGTTTCACAGATTGCCCTCACGCATACGCGTATAAGGTGGGGACTTCGGATTCGGCCCGTCAAGCCGCTCGCAAGCTGACCTTTCCGCCGGCATGCCGATCGAGGCGTCCAGCAAGGTCGAGTTCCAGCAGCGCCATCTGCACCGCGCCACTCGTAACACCCGACAAGCGAATGACCTCGTCGACCGGCACCGGCGAGGGGCCGAGCAGTTCCTCGACGATGCCCAGCGCACTATCATCGCCGTCCGACTGATATGGCTCGGCTTCGTAGGCGTTTCGGGGCGAAGCCAGGCTCGATTGCATCGGTCGCACGGCCTCCAGCACGTCGGCCACATTCTGGACGAGCGTCGCGCCCTGCCGGATGAGCTGGTTGCAGCCCTGCGCCCTCGGGTCGAGCGGGGAGCCCGGCACCGCCATCACCTCGCGTCCCGCCTCCGCTGCGAGCCTGGCAGTAATCAACGATCCGGAGCGCGGCGCCGCTTCGACAACGACCGTTCCCGCGCTCAAGCCGGCGATAATGCGGTTGCGATAGGGAAAATGCCGGGCGCGCGGCTCGGTACCCGGCGGCATCTCGGCAACGACCAATCCACGCTCCGAGATCGCCTCCTGCCGTGACTGGTTCTCCGGCGGATAGAAGAAGTCGACGCCTCCCGCGATAACGCCGATCGTGCCCGTTCCGAGCGAACCGTCGTGCGCCGCGCTGTCGATACCTCGCGCCAGGCCGGAGACGACTACCGCATCCTGCTGACCGAGATCATACGCGAGCTGGCGCGCGAAGCGGCAGGCCGCCGCCGACGCATTCCTCGCGCCGACGATCGCGATTAGCGGCCTGTCCAGCAGGCTCAGGTTACCCTTCACGGTGAGGACGGGAGGAGCGTCGTCAAGCTCAGCAAGAGCTCGCGGATAGAGGCCTTGCCCCAGGACAAGGTACCGTGCCCCCAATGTCTCGACGCGCGCAATCTCGCGTTCCGCGTCGCCTCGGCTGACCAGTCTCGGCGCTTTTCCTCCGCCCCGCGCCGCAAGATCGGGGACAGCCTCAAGCGCCACTGCGGCGGAGCCGAAGCGGGCGATGAGCTGGCGGTAGGTTACAGGCCCGATACCGGGCGAACGGACCAGCCGAAGCCGGTCGACCAAATCATGAATCACGCGGTCTTCTTACCTACCCTTGGCTCCTTGCCGTGCCGAAGCCGGACGATGTTCTCACGATGTTTCCAGACGACCAGCAAGGCAAACCCGAGAAACATCGGGAACAACAGGTCCTGGTCGAGGACGGCAGCGCTGATCGGCGCGCTGATTGCGGCGGCGATGCCGGCCACAGATGAAATCCGGACGATAAGCAACAGCCCAAGCCAGATAACAGCGTAAATGACAGCCGCGATCGGCAGCAGCGGGATGAGGATGCCGAGCAGGGTGGCGACGCCCTTCCCGCCCTTGAACCGTAACCAGACTGGGTAGAGGTGCCCGACCAGGGCCCCGGCAGCTGCGAAATTCTCCGATCCTGGCCAAAGGGTTCGAGCCAAGAGGATCGCAGCTGTCGCCTTGAGACAGTCGAGCACAAGGGTTGCAGCCGCGAGTGGCTTACTGCCGGTCCTCAGCACATTGGTCGCGCCGATGTTGCCGGAACCGATGTCCCGGACGTCGCCCTTGCCGGCGAGCTTGGTCAACAACAGGCCGAACGGAACCGAACCGAACAGATAACCGAGCGCCAGCGCGAGCAGCAGGTCCTTACTCATACCCGTCGGATTGGTAGCAGAAGGCGCCGAGCCTGCAATTGCGCGCATTCACGCCGCGTGCAAAGCGGTCGGAATGGATGCGGACGCACCTCTCCTGTTCTTCGATTCCGGCGTCGGGGGGCTCTCGGTCCTCGAACCGGCACGGGTGCTGCTCCCGAACGCGCCGATCGTCTACGTCGCGGACAATGCCGGCTACCCATACGGCGGACGGAGCGAGGCCGAGATCGCCAGCCGCGTACCCGCCCTCCTGGGCCGGCTCGTGGAGCGCTTCCACCCTCGCCTGGCCATCATCGCCTGCAATACGGCATCGACCATCGCCCTCGACCACGTCCGGTCGGCGCTGGACCTACCGGTCGTCGGCACCGTGCCCGCGATCAAGCCAGCCGCCGAGCTGTCGAAGTCGCGCGTGATCGGCGTTCTCGGAACTCAGGCAACCGTCCGCCAACCCTACGTCGACAATCTCGCGGCGGAGTTTGCCGCGGACTGCACCATCATCCGCCACGGTTCGCCCGAGCTGGTCGACCTTGCCGAAGCGAAGCTGGCCGGCGACGAGGTGACCGTCGATGCCGTTCGCGCTGCCGCGCAGCCGATGTTCGATGCCCTGAGCGGCGACCGGATCGACGTCGGCGTATTGGCCTGCACCCACTTCCCGCTTCTCCGGGAGGAGCTCGAAGCGGCCTACCCTGGCGTTGAATGGATCGACGGCGGCCCCGGCATCGCCCGCCGGATCGCCTACCTGACCCGCGAGCAGCCGTGGCCGGCGGACCCGCGTGGAGGGGTGATGATCTTCACGGCAGAGCCGCGCTCGCCTCTCCTCGGCACGCTGGCCCGTTACGGGATTGGGGAGGTCCGAACGCTTTGACTTGTTGCGAGTCGTTCGCAATGGAATTCCGGAGGCACCGTCGCTAAATGCCCGGCCAAGCGGGGGATAAGGGATATTCCCTAATCGATCCGGAGTCCCTCTCGGGTAAGCATCGCGCAATGGATTACGACAGCATCTTCAAGGCAGCCATCGACAAGCTGCACGAGGAAGGCCGGTATCGCGTCTTCGTCGATATCCTGCGCACCAAGGGCAACTTCCCCAACGCGCAATGCTTCGGCGGCAATGGCCCGAAGCCGATCACCGTCTGGTGCTCGAACGACTATCTTGCAATGGGCCAGCACCCCTCGGTGATCGAAGCGATGGAGCTCGCGCTCCGCGACGTTGGTGCCGGGTCGGGCGGCACCCGCAACATCGGCGGCAACACCCATCTCCACGTCCAGCTCGAGGAAGAGCTGGCTTCGCTTCATGGCAAGGAGTCCGCGCTGCTCTTCACGTCCGGCTACGTCTCCAACGAGGCGGCGCTGTCGACTTTGGGCAAGCTGCTCCCCGGCTGCGTGATCTTCTCCGATGAACTCAATCACGCTTCGATGATCGCCGGCATCAAGAACTCGGGTTGCGAGAAGCGCGTGTTCCGCCACAACGACCTCGAACATCTCGAGGAACTACTGGCCGCAGCAGAGCCCGAAACTCCGAAGCTGATCGCGTTCGAAAGCGTCTATTCGATGGACGGCGACGTCGCGCCGATTGCCGAGATCTGCGACCTCGCCGACAAGTACAACGCGCTGACCTACCTCGACGAGGTCCACGCGGTCGGCATGTACGGCGCCTGCGGTGGCGGCATTTCGGAACGTGACGGCGTCGCGGATCGCCTCACCCTCATCGAAGGCACGCTCGGCAAGGCGTTCGGCGTGATGGGCGGCTACATCACCGCTTCGAAGACGATCGTCGACTGCATCCGCAGCTACGCGCCCGGTTTCATCTTCACGACCTCGCTGTCACCGGTGCTCGTTGCCGGTGCGCTTGCAAGCGTCCGCCATCTGAAGGCCAGCTCGACAGAGCGCGACATGCAGCAGGCGGCGGCCGCGCAGCTCAAGGCCAAGTTCCGCTCCGCCGGCCTCCCGGTGATGCCCAGCGTGACGCACATCGTGCCGCTTTTGGTCGGCTGCCCGGTCAAGGCCAAGCGGATCAGCGACATCCTGCTCGCCGAGTACGGCCTCTACGTTCAGCCCATCAATTATCCGACCGTCCCGCGCGGTACGGAGCGGCTGCGCTTTACGCCCGGCCCGCACCACACGGCCGAGATGATGGACGAACTGACCTCCGCCCTGGTCGAAATCTGGGACCGGCTGGACATGCAGGCCGCTGCCTGAGCCCGGCAAGGGCTATTTAATACCCGTTAAGTGCTGGTAACATCGCGCCATTGAGTCGGTACTGGGGGCCCGGTTCTCGAATGGCCTTTGTGATGATGTTCCTGAATCCACCCGCGCGCTTGCGGGCCTTGCCCGATCGCTGGGCGAACTTGCTGCGTCCGCTGTGGATGATCCTCTTCGGCCTGGCGATCCTGACCGTCATCATCTCGACCATCTACGCCGTCCGGGCGACCTACTGGATGCAGCCCGTAATCTATCAGTACGGCCTCGACTTCGACGTCACCACGGAAGGCGACTTGAAGGTCGGTACCTACGCTCCCCCGGGAGAGAAGCCGGCCGTGCCGCTGACCTCGACCGTCGTCGCCATCGACGGGACGGCTGTCCCCGCGGACTACCAGGTTTCGCAATTCGCAAAGCGCCTCGACCAGGCGCAGGGCAAGCCGGTCAAGGTCACCCTGGTCCAACCAAACGGCCGGAAGCTGGAGCTTTCGCAGCAAAAGCACAGGATCACGTCCGACCCGGCCGCTGTCAGGGACCGCGACCTCAGGGTCGCCGCAAGGCTCGTCACCGCCCTCCTCGCCTGCACCGCGCTTCTCGTCTGTGGCCTGCTCCTCGCCTTGAGGCGCCCGAACGATCCCGTCGCGATGCTCCTCGCCTTCGCTTTCGTCGGCATGGTCGCGACGATCGATCCGCCGATGCAGCTGTGGCTGTGGACCAACCAGGACTACATGATCGACATCCTGGGGGCGGTCTTCTTCTACCTGCTCCTCATCGCCCTCGCTTCCTTCCCGGACGGCGTCTTCGTCCCGCGCGTCCTTCGCTGGCTGATCCCGCTTGGCATCCCGCTGACCTGCTTCGTTTCGTTTCCCGACATCGACGAGGACGTGCAGGGCATCGTCGGCCTTGTCGCCTTGCTCGGGGTCCTCGGCAGCCAGTTCATCCGCTTCCGCCGCGAGCCCGAGGGGATCGTCCGTCAGCAGATCAAATATGCGGGCTTCGGCTTTGCAGCAGGCATCCTGCTGGTCCTCGCCGCGCTGATCGTGGCGGCATCGATGGGCGACGATCCGAGCGGCTACACGCCGCTGATGAGCCTCGTCGTGCTGCTCTTGTTCAGCACCGGCATGGCGGCCATGGCCGTCGGACTCCTCGTCGCGCTCACCCGCTTCCGACTATGGGAAGCGGATACCGTCATCACCCGCTCGGCGGCCTACGCGGTCGTCACCCTGATCGTCGGCGTCGTCTGGGCGGCGAGCTCCGACCTCGTGAAGCTCGTCATTACCGAGGTCATGGGCCACGACAGCGAGGCGGGCGCGACAACCGTCGGAGCGATCATCGCCGCCGGCGTCTTCTCGCCTACGCAATCCGCCGTTCTCGGCTGGACCCGCAAGCATTTCGGCGGCCCGCTCGACCAGATCCACGATGCGGCCAAGAGGCTGAAAAGCTGGGGCCTGACGGAATCGCCCGAAGAAGTCGCCACCCGAGCCCTCTCGATGATCGACCAGGCCGCCCACCCCGCCGCCTCCGCAATCGTCCTCGACACGGCCATGGGCCACGAGCTCATCGCCGCCCGCGAAGTCACATCGGCCGACGACCCGAAGCTGGTCGAGAAGTTGGTGCTGGAAGACGAGGAAAGCTCGGTCGGCACATTGCTCATCGGCCGCCGTTCGGACGGCAACCGCTACAACAAGCAGGAAATCGACGCGATCCGCGAGATCATTCCCTCCCTGGCAGAAGCCCTCCGGGTAGCCCGCGGCCGCTTCTCCCGCGAGAGCGCAATGCAGCAGCGCATGGAAGAAATGGCGGCCCGGCTTGCGCAGCTCGAAGGGGGACAGCCGAAACCAGCTTAGCTAGTGGCAGCATTCGACCCGTTCCGGACATTAGCAGCGTGTGGGTATCTTTCGACCCAGTGTCGCCACTGGGCTATGGCGATTCGTCGCCCGAAGCCGACATCATCGGCGCTGCAGCACCGCTCTACCCCAATATGCTTTCAGCATTGCGCGCCGCCTTGCGATTGACAATGTCTGCCCTTCTGAACCTGCTCAGTGAAATCCCGATCCTGGCGCTTGCGTTCTTCCCACTCGGCGCGAGTGCCGCAGAACCGCTTGGTCGCGAGCCGGCTACCGATGGGAGTGATGTTTTCGCAGATCTTCTCTTCCTTTGGCCCAATGTTCGTGTTGCTCGCAGGTACGGTTTGAACAGGCTTCGACGCCGCGTCCGCGGTGGTTTGAGACTGGCTAAAACAGGGCGTCGCAAGCAAAGCGACACAGAGCACGAACGGTGGAAACAGACGCTTCGACATTGTCAAACTCCAATCCGTGATCAAGACCCAAATTACAGGAGAAAAGAAGCGAAGCAAACGCGGTCCAGCGTTAATGCGGGTGTCATCACCAACATTGTGGCTCATGCTATAATGGACTGAGTTAGGTCAGCTCACTCTCACTACTCAAACTTGCCGCGACAGGCTTCGACCCATTGCGGACACTAGCTCTGGCCGTAGAACGGGCCGCGTGAAACGAACAACGAACCGCTTCTATCGATGGTCGCGGGTCCAGAATAACCAAGGCTTGCTCGAAAACTCTCCTGACGGGCGATTTCGGCATAATCGCGCGCAGGCCATTGGTTTGCTGCTTATTGGCATACCTCTACTCGTGGTGATCGAGCTGAACCGAGGCGGAAAGGCGAATACCTGGCTTTGGCTTCCTGTCGTCGCTTGGAGCGTCGGGATTGTGACCATCATGCTCTACCAAACCTTCAAGACCATTTTTCGCTATTATCGCGATTGGTGGAAGGGGCGGCGCTAAAGTCCGCTTTCCACCCATTCCTGCCGCTGCCCGCCCAGCATCCAGACTGGTAACGTAGGATTGCATTTGCTTGGGCCTCGGCGATGACGTCGACTCCCGCTCACCATCGTCGACTTAACCCGTCCTGCCCCCGCGCGGGGGCACGTGCGCACACGCGTGTCACTGCGAACATTGGGACCATTCGCCTCTCTTCGCTCTCGCAACGGTGGCGCGTTGAGGCGGGGCGCGCTAGGGGTTTCGCATGCGCATAGTGATGACCGCCGACCACGCCGGTTTCGAAATGAAGGACCAGCTTGCCGACTGGCTTCGGGCTGACGGGCACGAGGTCCTCGACTTTGGCACAAACAGCGCCGAAAGCGTCGATTATCCGCGATACGGAGCGCTTCTCGCCGATGCTCTCGCCGATGGCCGGGCCGAGCGCGGCATTACCGTTTGCGGGTCGGGAATCGGCGTCGCCATCGCCGCCAACCGAAACCCCGCCTGCCGGTGCGCACAGGTGTCGGAACCGCTGTCCGCTTCGCTTGCTCGCAAGCACAACGACTGCAATGCCATCGCCCTCGGTGCCCGGCTGATCGGGCTTGAAATGGCAAAGGCCTGCGTCACCGCCTTCCTCACGAGCGAATTCCTCGGCGGCCGTCACCAGCGACGCGTCGACCAGCTCGCCAACCCCTCGGAACAGGAACCCGCCTGATGGCCACCGCCGCCAACCTCAACGATGTCCAGCCCGACGGCTTCTTCACCCGCGGCCTCGCCGACGCCGATCTGGCAGTCTTCGAGGGCATCAAGCACGAACTGACCCGCGAGCAGACCCAGATCGAGCTGATCGCGTCGGAAAACATCGTCAGCCGCGCAGTGCTTGAAGCGCAGGGCTCGGTTCTGACCAACAAGTACGCGGAAGGCTATCCCGGCCGCCGCTACTACCAGGGCTGCGCTCCTTCAGACGAGGTCGAGACGCTGGCGATCGAGCGGGCCAAGAAGCTCTTCGGCTGCGGCTTCGCCAACGTCCAGCCGCACTCGGGCGCACAAGCCAACGGCGCGGTGATGATGGCGCTGCTCCAGCCTGGCGACACGATCATGGGCATGAGTCTTGCCGCGGGCGGCCACCTGACCCATGGCGCTCCGCCGGCTCAGTCGGGCAAATGGTTCAACGCTGTCCAGTACGGCGTCCGCGAGGATGACCATCTCGTCGACTTCGATGAGGTCGAGAAGCTCGCGAAAGAGAATAAGCCGAAGATGATCATCGCGGGCGGCTCGGCCTATCCGCGTCACCTCGACTTCGCCCGCTTCCGCGCCATCGCCGATGAAGTTGGAGCCTATTTGTTCGTCGACATGGCCCACTTTGCCGGCCTGGTTGCAGCGGGCGAGCACCCCTCCCCCTTCGGCCATGCGCACATCGTCACGACGACCACCCACAAGACGCTGCGCGGCCCACGCGGCGGTATGGTGATGACCGACGACGAAGCCATCGCGAAGAAGGTCAATTCGGCGGTCTTCCCAGGTCTCCAGGGTGGCCCTCTCATGCACGTCATCGCCGCGAAGGCCGTCGCCTTCGGCGAAGCGCTGCAGCCCGAGTTCAAGACCTACGCCAAAGCCGTGATCGCCAACGCCAAGACCCTCGCCAACCGCCTTAAGGAACGCGGTGCGGATCTCGTCGCCGGCGGCACCGACACGCACCTCGCGCTGGTCGACCTCCGCCCGCTTGGCCTCACCGGCAAGGACGCCGACGAGAGCCTGGAGCACGCCGGCATCACCTGCAACAAGAACGGCGTCCCGTTCGATCCGCTGCCGCCGGTGAAGACCAGCGGCATCCGCGTGGGCTCTCCGGCCGGCACGACCCGCGGATTCGGTGAGGCGGAGTTCCGCGACATCGGCGACATGGTTGCCGACGTTCTCGACGGGCTCGTGAAGAACGGTCCGGAGAACAATGGCGAAGTCGAGAGCGAGGTGAACGGTCGCGTGCGTGAACTGTGCGCGCGCTTCCCTATCTATAGCTGATGCGCTGCCCATTCTGTGCCCATGAAGACAGCCAGGTGAAGGACAGCCGCCCGTCGGAAGACGGAGCGGCGATCCGGCGCCGGCGCCAATGCGAAGCCTGCGGCGCGCGTTTCACCACCTTCGAGCGGGTCCAACTACGCGATCTCACCGTCGTGAAGAAGGACGGCAAGCGCGAGCCCTTCGACCGCGCCAAGCTGGAACGCGCCATCGGCCACGCCTGTCGCAAGCGCGATGTTGATCCGGCGAAGATCGACCGGCTGGTCAGCGGCGTTCAGCGCCAGATGGAAACGCAGGGCGACGAAGTAACGTCCGTGAAGATCGGCGAAGCCGTGATGTTCGGCCTGCGCACGATCGATCACGTCGCCTACATCCGCTTCGCCAGCATCTACAAGGACTTCAGCGACCCGAGCGAGTTCGCCGAGATCGCCGAGCGGGTGGAAAAGGAAGCGGTCCCGCCCGGCCACGACAAGTTGCTGTGAGCGCAGCCAAGCCCGTCATCGTTCTCGTCCGTCCGCAGCTTGGCCAGAACATCGGCAAGGCAGCGCGCGCGATGCTCAACTTCGGCATGACCGAGATGCGGCTTGTCGCGCCTCGCGACGGTTGGCCCAATCCCGATGCAGGCCCATCGGCGAGCGGTGCCGACATCGTGCTCGAACAGGCGCAAGTCTTCGACACGGTGCAGGAGGCGATCGCCGACTGCTCGAACGTCTTCGCCTCGACCGTCCGCCGCCGCGACCTCGTGATGCCCGTCGTCACCCCTGAAAAGATGGCCGACGACATTGTCGCCTCAGCAGGCCGGACGGCGATCTTGTTTGGTCCGGAACGCTCGGGCCTCGAAACCGAGGATGTCGCCCTCGCAAACGCCATCGTCACCGTGCCGATCAATCCCGAGTTCGGCTCCGTCAACCTTGCCCAAGCGGTGATCCTGCTCGCCTACGAATGGTCGAAGCGCTCAGAGCTTGCTTCGCCCACGACAAAGGAGCTGGAAGAGCCCGCCCCTCACGGCGAAGTCGAAGGAATGATCGTCCAGCTTGAGCAGGAGCTCGACGCCAAGGGCTATTTCCACCCGCCGTCGCGGACGCAGGCAACCAAGAACACCATCCGCACCATCTTCACCAAGACCGGCTGGTCGTCGCGCGAGGTGAAAGCCATCCGCGGCATCATCCGCGCCCTGGTGAACCCGAGCCGCAACCGCGGCTGAACTTGACCTCCGGCGCCCTCTCGCCTAGGTGCGCCGCTCGCAATTGATCCCACATGTCCGGTGAAGTGGTGATCGCGTCAGGCTTCATGCCTGCCGGTGCGGTCCGGACACGACAAAGAAGCAAGTTGGAGAAACGATGTGAGCAAGCGCTCTAGCGCCAAGTATAAACTCGACCGCCGCATGGGCGAGAACGTCTTCGGACGCCCGAAGAGCCCGGTCAATCGCCGCGAATATGGTCCCGGTCAGCACGGCCAGCGCCGCAAGAGCAAGGTGTCGGACTTCGGCATTCAGCTCCGCGCCAAGCAGAAGCTGAAGGGCTATTACGGCGACGTCACCGAGAAGCAGTTCAAGCGGACGTACCAGGAAGCCAGCGCCATGAAGGGCGACGCTTCGCAGAACCTCATCGGCCTGCTCGAGCGCCGCCTCGACATGATCGTCTATCGCGCCAAGTTCGCGCCGACGATCTGGGCAGCCCGCCAGCTGGTCAGCCACGGCCACATCCGCGTCAATGGCGTGAAGTGCAACATCGCCAGCCGCCGCGTGAACGTCGGCGACGTGATCGAGCTCGGCTCGAAGGCGCAGGAAATGGCCCTGGTCATCGAGGCGCAGAGCCTCGCCGAGCGTGACGTTCCCGACTACGTGTCGCCGGACGGAACCTCGAAGGTCAGCTTCACCCGCGTTCCGACGCTGGACGAAGTGCCCTACCCGGTCCGCATGGAACCGAACCTGGTCATCGAATTCTATTCGCGCTGATTTTTCGGTCAGTTCGAACAAGCGGGGCGGTCCTTCGGGGCCGCCCTTTTTGTTTGCCTATTTCGCCGGGTACGACGCCAGCAGCCAGCGCTGATAAAGCGCTTTTTGAGCCGCAGTGGCGTTGGCGACCTTTACCACCTTGGGCTTGTTCTTCGGGATCGAGCCAAGCTTCAGCGTCTTCTGAAGCAGCTGGTCGCGGCGGAAATAGCTGACGGTGACCACGTCGCCGACCTTCCTTTCGGTCAGCGCGTCGTCGAAGCGATCATTGGTCACTCTCCGCCCGTCGAAAGCCGTAATGATGTCATCCGGAACGAAGCCGGCATTCCAGGCCGGGCTGCCGCGTTCCACGCCCGTCAGCTTCATGCCGCCTTCGGCCTGATCTGCTTTCCACCCGACCCACGGCCTGGTCGGCACCGTCTTGTCGCTATCTTCGTAGGAGATCCGGAGCCCGACAGATCCGAGCAGCCGATCGAAATCCACCGGCGCTGGCGCGTCGACATTCCGCGCCCACCAGTCGTCCCACGAATGGCCAGTCAGCTCGGCGAGGATCGCTTTCACATCGGCCGCCTGAAAGCCCTTTCCCTGCTCGGAGGGATAGCGGCGGAACAACGCCTCATGAACGTCGCGATAGGAAATCTTCCCGCCGCTGTCCTGAAGCAGCGCGATGTCGAGCAGCCAGGAAACGACCGAGCCTTCCGCATAAATATCCGCCCAGGCATTGGCTGCACGGTCCCCGCCTGGAGCAATCCATTCATCGAACGACGTCGACGCGACCGACTGCAGCGAAGCCCCGGGAGTGTGCCGATGATGATCGATCGCGTCGGCAAGGGTCGCAAAATATTCGTCGGGCTTCATGATGCCTGCGCGAACCAGGAGCTGATCGGCGAAATAGTCGGTCGAGCCTTCGTGCAGCCAGAGCAGGTCCGTGTAGTTCTCGCTCTGGTAGCCGTAAGGCACCATCGCAGCGGCCCGGTACGCCTTCACGTTCCAGGTATGAATGAACTCATGCGAAGCGGTGCTGAGGAACTTCAGATATTTGTCGCGCGGTTGGAAGGAATTGCGCGGCAGCTGGATGACAGTGGAGTTCCGGTGCTCCGTAGCCCCGCTCGCCCCGTCGGTTGCGTGGATCATGAAAACGTAGCGCTGGAACGGGTAGGCGCTCCAGATCGAAGGGGCCTGTGCAACGATCTTTTTCAGGTCGGCGACAGTCTGGTTGGCGTCGTAATTGCCCTCGCCCCAGAACACGACGTCATAGTCGCGTCCGCCCTCCTTGAAGGCGAACGAGCGGTTGATCCCCGTCTCGATCGGGGAGTCGACGAGGATATCCCAATTGGCGCCGGTGAACCGGTTCGCGCCGGCTGACTGCAGGCCGGAAAAGCTGCGCCATCCGTCGGGCACCTTGAGCGAGACGGCGACGTCGTCGGCGCGGCTCGCGTCCGAGTACATGAATACCGCGGAGGCATCGAGATAGGCGTGGCTGTCGTCGATGTGGCGCGACCTTAGGCCCAGCTCATTGGCGTAGACGTCATATTCGACGGTCACGGGGCCGGTGCCCGCCCGTTGAATCCTCCAGGTGGACTTGTCGACCTTCTGCCACGGCAAGGCGCGGCCGCGTTCGTCTTTCGCAGCGAATTCGCTCAAGCCGTTGGCAAGATTGAGGATCTGGTAGCGGCCTGTCCGCCATGAAGGCATCTTCACGTCCAACGTTCCGGCTGCGCCCGACGGGAAGACGATGCGGACCTTGCCGCTGTGATGCTCCGGGGAGGTCAGGTCGATCGCATAGTCGACGGTCGCTGGCGCGGCACTGCTGAACGCCAACGCAATTGCGGCAACCGCCAGTCTCAACATGCACTCACTCCCTCGACCTGATAGCGCTTGTTAGCAGCCGCGGACGAAAGGCCCATGCCGGATCGACGAACGGCAAACTTTGCTTTCGTTTCACAACACACTAGGCGCGCGGCATGACCCTTCCTCCTCTTCCCGAATGGGCGCCGCACGAAGCGGTCTGGATCGGCTTCCCGTCGGATCCGGAGCTGTGGCTGTCGGATTTGAAGGAGGCCGAGAAGGAGGTCGCGGCCTTCGCCAAGGCCGTCCACGCCGACGGCAAGGGCGAGAAGGTGTGGCTCGTCGCCGCGCACGAGGATGCCGCGAAGCAGGCACGCAAGCTTGCGCCGTTCGCGACGGTGATCGTCGAGAAGTTTGGCGACATCTGGCTTCGCGACAGCGGGCCGATT
This sequence comes from Sphingomonas daechungensis, assembly GCF_039543105.1. Lineage (NCBI taxonomy): Bacteria > Pseudomonadati > Pseudomonadota > Alphaproteobacteria > Sphingomonadales > Sphingomonadaceae > Sphingomonas > Sphingomonas daechungensis. Next base: position 2,796,429 of record NZ_BAABJC010000001.1, on the reverse strand, counting down.
GTCATGGGTTCCGGGAAGCACCGCCGCGCGCAAGGCTTCCGCTTCAACGGCTGGGGCAATAAGTACGATCTCGAAGGTGACCAGGACGTCGGAGAGCGCATCGCAAAGGCTGCGTCCCTGCCTTACGCGAAGGCGGATTGGGTACTTGAGGGCGGAGCAATCGACGGTGACGGCTCAGGCACGGTGTTGACCACCGAACAGTGCCTCCTCAATCCGAACCGCAACCCCGGTGCGACCCACGACGACATCGCGGCCCGGCTGGAGCACGACCTCGGCTTCGAGCGCGTCGTCTGGCTCGGCGAAGGCCTCGTGAACGACCACACAGACGGCCACGTCGACAACCTCGCCCGGTTCGTCGCTCCCGGCCGCGTCGCGATCCCGACCGCCGCGAAGGACGATCCCAACGACGCCATCTATCGCGATGCTGCCAAGCGGCTGAAGGCGACCAAGCTCGACGTCGTCACTCTGCCCTCTCCCGGGCGGATCGAGAATGAGGACGGCGACGTCATCCCGGCGAGCTACATGAACTTCTACATCGGCAATGCCGCGGTCGTCGTGCCGCAGTACGGAGCACCGAACGACAAGGCGGCGGTCGCCGTGGTCCAGGCGCTCTTCCCCGGCCGCGTTGCAATCGGGCTCCGCGCTGACCATGTCCTGACAGGAGGCGGAAGCTTCCACTGCATCTCACAACAGGTTCCCGCATGAGCAAGCTCACCGTCGCTGCTTTGCAGCTCGCCTTTACCGACGACACGGCCGCCAACATCAAGGCGGTCGCCGACCTAGTGCGCGAAGCCGCCTCGAAAGGCGCGGAAGTCGTGCTTCCGCCGGAGCTGTTCGAAGGCCCCTATTTCTGCAGGGTCGAGGATGAGGGCCTGTTCGCCAATGCGCGCCGTACCGAGGAGCATCCGTCGGTCATTGCCATGCAGGAGCTGGCGAAGGAGCTGAAGATCTGGATTCCGACCAGCTTCTTCGAGCTGGACGGGCCGCACCATTACAACTCTCTCGCGATGATCGGTCCCGACGGGAAGATCGCCGGCGTCTACCGCAAGAGCCACATTCCCGACGGCCCCGGTTACGAAGAGAAGTTCTACTTCCGGCCCGGCAATACCGGGTTCAAGGTGTGGGAGGGACCGAACGCCTCGACCCTCGGCGTGGGCGTCTGCTGGGACCAGTGGTACCCCGAAACCGCCCGCGCGATGATGCTGATGGGCGCGGACATCCTCTTCTACCCGACTGCCATCGGCACCGAGCCACATGATCCGGATCTCGACACCTCCCGCCTCTGGCGTCGAGCGATGATCGGCCATGCTGTCTCGAACGTCGTGCCCGTTGTGGCCGCCAATCGCATCGGTACCGAACACGGCCAGCGCTTTTACGGCCACAGTTTCATCTGCGACGAACGCGGCGACATCCTCGCGGAGTTCAGCGCCGAGGAAACCGGCGTGCTGGTAGCGACACTCGACCTCGCCCAGGCAAAGAAGCACCGCGCAGCCTTCGGCTTTTTCCGCGATCGCCGGCCGGAATTGTACGGGCGATTGGTCGAGGACCGCTAACGAACGTAAGTTGACTCGCGCCGACCGGAGGCGCTTGTTCCGCCCCCTCAACGAAAGGGGACGGCATCATGCGAACGTTTGTGACATGTGCTGCCATTTTGGCCTGTGCCGCGTGCACCCAGCAAGCCACCGCTCCGACGGCGAAGCCTGACACCGCTGCGGAAACGGCCGCCATCGAAAAGCTGGAGCAAGCTCAGATCGCGGCGATCACGGCGCGCGATCAAGCAGGGGCGACCGCCTCTTACGGCGATGATGCAGTCTTTATCAGCGAGCGGGGCGAAACCAGCAAAGGCCGGGACGCGATCGTCGCCGGGTTCAAGAGTTTATTGGCCGATCCGACGTTGAAGATCGACTACAAGCCAGGCTCGAAGACCTTCAGCGACGCCGGCGACATGGCGTATTCCACGGCGGAGTACACCGAGACCTATACCGATCCGACGACGAAGAAGCCGGTCACCATCAAGGGCATGAATCTCAGCGTCTGGAAGAGGCAGGCGGACGGAAGCTGGAAGCTGGTCGCCGACAGCAATCCCGCCGCGCCTACCGGCTAAGCTCGATCGCTCGCTGGAAGACGGATTCGAACATCGGGCGGTCGAGCCGCCCGGTGTTCTGGTTATAGCGAGAGCAGTGATAGCTCGACAGGAGCACGCGTCCGTCTGCCGTGACTGTCTCAGCGCCATGGCCGAACTTCGTGCTGACAGGTGGCAGACCGAGCGATCGAGCCGCGGCGACATGGGCAATCTGGCCGAGCGCCAGCAGAACGCGAACTCTGGAAAGCGCCGCTAGCGATGCTTCGAAGTAACTGCGGCACGTCCTGATCTCGCCCGGCTCCGGCTTGTTGGCTGGCGGCAGGCACTTCACTGCATTGAGGATCACAGCGCCGCGGAGCCGCAAGCCATCGGTTGGATCCGCGCCGTAGGTCCCTTCCGCCAGGCCGAACTTGACCAATGTCTCGTACAATAACTCGCCGGCGTAATCCCCCGTGAATGGGCGACCGGTGCGGTTCGCGCCGTGTTTCCCAGGAGCGAGCCCGACAATGGCGAGCCATGCATCGGGATCGCCGAAAGCCGGAACCGGCGCATTCCACCAATCGGAATGCTCTTCGCGGCACGTGTGGCGAAACATGACCAGCCGAGGGCAGAGCGGGCAGTCGCGCGGAGCCTCCGCCTTGGGGACCGGCGACAAGTCGGCGGGACTGGCGAACTGCATTGCTCTGCCGTAGGCGACCGAGCGTGCCCGGCGCAACGCAACTCTACGCCATCGCCATCGGCTCCAACCGGCCGCATGGACGTCACGGTCGTCCCCCGCAGGTCGTGGAAGCGGCGATCGCGGAGCTCGACCGCCTCTTCGACCTCTTCGATGCTGCGCCGATCGTCCTCAACCCGGCGCACGGCGGAGCCGGCCGCGACTTCGCCAATTCCGTGGCGCTCATCGAAAGTGAGCTGAAACCGCCGGAAATGCTCAAGGAGTTGAAGGCGCTCGAGCGAGCCTTCGGAAGGCGCCGCGGCCGTCGCTGGGGATCGCGCGTACTCGATCTCGACATCATTTCTTGGACGGGCGGACGCTGGCGCGAGCGTGGACTGACAGTGCCCCACAAAGCAGCGATCGAGCGCGGCTTCGTCATCAACCCACTGGCGACGATTGCTCCAGGCTTGCGGCTCAACGGCAACCTGACCGCTTTTCATTTCGCCCATCGCCTTGCCCGCCGCCGCCCTCGAAGCTAACGCGGCTCCGCTGGTCGGGCCCTTAGCTCAGTCGGTAGAGCAACTGACTTTTAATCAGTAGGTCGCTGGTTCGAATCCAGCAGGGCTCACCAGCACTCAGGACAAACGCGCAGCCCGATTCTTGCGATAGATCCCGAACAAGATGAGCAGGAAGGCGGCGAGCCTGATCAGGTAGATCGTGCCCCGCTCCTCGGTCGGGATGTTGCCGAGTGCGATGACCGACTGCCCCAGCCCCAGCAGTCCGAACGCCAGCGCGAAGCTGAGGAACAGTTCGTCGCGCGATCGATGCCAGTAGCGCAGGAAGAACAATCCGCAGACGAGAAAGCCGAACACGACAGCGCCTGACAGGAAGTCATAGAGGGTCATCGCTCACTCCTTCTCCGCGTCCCAGACGAATCCCCAAATCAGCGAACTGACCGCCGCGAGCGCCAGCAAGAGACGCGGCAGGCGCAAATCAACTTCCGGGCTTGGCCAGATCACGAGGTCCAGCACCAGCAAGAGATTGTTCGCCGCAAGGAAGGCGAAGCAGACGCTGCTCCAGAACAGCAGGCGCACGTGCGAGTGGCGGTAACTCCGCCCCAGCAGCCACGCGCATGCGGCGCTGGTCAGGAAGCACAGGACATAGACGATTGTCGCGAAAACCCCGTCCATCTCAATCTTTCCTCAATCTGAAAGCGTCGGCGAACGCCGTCGCACTCCGGCCGCTCGCCGAGACGATGGTCCTCCTCACCGCATCCGGCCTTGCGGCATAGAGTTCTTCCAGCTGGTCGACGCATACGGCGACCTCGTCGTTGATCGGCATGTACACCGCACCGGTCGGATCGACGGATATCAAGCCGGCTGAAACCAGCGACTCAAGCGCATTGCTGACAACCAGTTCACTGGCGCGCATGCTCGAGACGAGTTCCGCCTCCGTCCATGCGCGTGGATCGCGCTTGAGGACGAGAAGCAGCTCCAGCGCCCAGACTGATCGAAAGCTCGATTCGATGAACCGAAGCAGGTCCTTGGACGCAGTCACGATCGCGTTTCGGAAGGTACAAGTCCGAACATTAGGAGTGCCCGTAACGTCGCCGTCGACTTGATGGCAACCCTGACGCCCAACTCTTGATTCAGATTAGGAATTTTTTAGAAACTGCCGCGAAATATTCAGCTATTGTTCGCGTGCAGCCGGGGGGCTGCGGATCGTTCAACCTGGGCGGGGGAGTAAAACCGACCGGAGAGTAGAGTGAACATCCAGGCCCAGCGGGACTTCATCGATCGCCGCCAGCTCGTCAGCGCTCTTCGGGCGTTGCGCCGCGGCGATTTCAGCGTTCGCCTTCCCGAAGACGTTGATGGCGCAGACGGCGAAATTGCCAGCCTCTTCAACGAGGTGGTTGGCATGAACGAAGCTATCACCCAGGAATTCGAACGGCTTTCCAAGGTCGTCGGCAAAGAGGGGAAGATCACTCAGCGGGCCCGAGTCCGCGGCGCCAGCGGCGGGTGGGACACGAAGCTTCGCGCCGTCAACGACCTGATTGACGACATGGTCCAACCGACCGCGGAAGTGTCGCGAGTCATCGGCGCCGTCGCCAAGGGCGATCTCTCACAATCGATGACCACCGAGATCGACGGGCGTCCGCTGCGCGGCGAGTTCCTGCGCATCGGCAAGGTCGTGAACACCATGGTCGAGCAGCTCGCCTCCTTCGCCTCGGAAGTGACCCGCGTGGCCCGCGAAGTCGGCACCGAAGGCAAGCTAGGCGGTCAGGCACGGGTGAAGGGCGTCGCCGGTACGTGGAAGGACCTCACCGACAACGTGAACGCGATGGCCACCAACCTCACGGGGCAGGTCCGCAATATCGCTGAGGTGACGACCGCCGTGGCTCGCGGCGACTTGTCGAAGAAGATCACCGTCGAGGTGCGGGGCGAGATCCTTGAGCTCAAGAACACGATCAACGTGATGGTGGACCAGCTCAACGGCTTCGCGTCGGAAGTGACTCGCGTGGCGCGCGAGGTCGGCACCGAAGGCAAGCTCGGCGGCCAGGCTCGCGTCGAAGGCGTCGCCGGGACGTGGAAGGACCTCACCGACAACGTGAACCTGATGGCCGAAAACCTGACCGGCCAGGTGCGCAACATTGCCGAGGTGACGACCGCCGTCGCTCGCGGCGACTTGTCGAAGAAGATCACGGTCGACGTGAAGGGCGAGATCCTCGAGCTCAAGAACACCATCAACGTCATGGTGGACCAGCTCAATGGCTTCGCATCCGAAGTGACGCGCGTGGCGCGCGAGGTCGGCACCGAGGGTAAGCTCGGCGGACAGGCGCAGGTGCCGGGCGTCGCCGGAACCTGGGCAGACCTCACCAACAACGTGAACTTGATGGCGGCGAACCTGACGGGCCAGGTTCGTAACATCGCCGAAGTGACGACCGCGGTCGCGAAGGGCGATCTTTCCAAGAAGATCACCGTCGACGTGAAGGGCGAAATCCTGGAGCTGAAGGACACCATCAATACCATGGTGGACCAGCTCAACTCGTTCGCGTCCGAGGTGACTCGCGTGGCGCGCGAAGTGGGTTCGGAAGGCAAGCTTGGCGGTCAGGCGCAGGTGGAAGGCGTGGCCGGCACCTGGGCCGACCTCACCGACAACGTGAACCTGATGGCGGGTAACCTGACAGGCCAGGTCCGTAACATCGCCGAGGTGACGACGGCCGTCGCGAAGGGCGATCTTTCCAAGAAGATTACCGTCGATGTGAAGGGTGAAATCCTTGAGCTGAAGAACACCATCAACACGATGGTGGACCAGCTCAACGCATTCGCGTCCGAAGTGACTCGCGTGGCCCGCGAAGTGGGTACGGAAGGGAAGCTCGGCGGACAAGCGCAGGTGGAAGGCGTCGGCGGCACCTGGGCCGACCTCACCGACAACGTGAACTTGATGGCGGCGAACCTGACCGGTCAGGTTCGCAACATCGCCGAGGTTACGACCGCCGTGGCGCTCGGCGACTTGTCCAAGAAGATCACCGTCGACGTGAAGGGCGAAATCCTCGAGCTGAAGAACACCATTAACGTGATGGTCGATCAGCTCAATTCGTTCGCGTCGGAAGTGACTCGCGTGGCGCGCGAAGTCGGCACCGAGGGTCGCCTCGGCGGCCAGGCACAGGTCGAGGGCGTCGGTGGTACGTGGAAGGACCTTACCGACAACGTCAACGCCATGGCCGCGAACCTCACCGGCCAGGTGCGTAACATCGCCGAGGTTACGACCGCCGTGGCGCTCGGCGACTTGTCCAAGAAGATCACGGTCGACGTGAAGGGCGAAATCCTTGAGCTGAAGAACACCATCAACACCATGGTCGACCAGCTCAACTCGTTCGCTTCCGAAGTGACCCGCGTCGCCCGCGAGGTTGGCACCGAAGGCAAGCTCGGTGGCCAGGCGCAGGTCCGCGGCGTCGCGGGAACCTGGAAGGACCTCACCGACAACGTGAACCTGATGGCCGACAACCTCACCGGTCAGGTGCGCAACATCGCCGACGTGACGACCGCCGTGGCGAAGGGCGACCTTTCGAGGAAGATCACGGTGGACGTGAAGGGCGAAATCCTCGCCCTCAAGAACACCATCAACACCATGGTCGATCAGCTCAACGGCTTCGCGTCGGAAGTGACCCGCGTGGCCCGCGAAGTCGGCACCGAGGGAAGCCTCGGCGGGCAGGCGCAGGTGCCGGGCGTCGGCGGAACGTGGAAGGACCTTACCGACAACGTGAACCTGATGGCGACCAACCTGACCAACCAGGTGCGCGGCATCGCCGAGGTCGTGACCGCGGTGGCGCAGGGCAACCTCAAGCGGAAGCTGACGCTCGACGCGAAGGGCGAAATCGCCGCCCTCGCCGACACCATCAACTTCATGATCGATACGCTTTCGACCTTCGGCGACCAGGTGACGAACATGGCCCGCGAGGTTGGTATCGAAGGCCGTCTCGGCGGTCAGGCGCGAGTGCCGGGCGCCGCCGGCCTGTGGCGCGATCTTACCGACAACGTGAACCAGCTCGCGGCGAACCTGACCAACCAGGTCCGCTCGATCGCCGAAGTGTCCACCGCCGTGACCAAGGGCGACTTGACGCGCTCCATCGCCGTCGAGGCGCAGGGCGAGATGGCAGCGCTCAAGGACAATATCAACGAGATGATCCTCAACCTGAAAGAGCAGACGCTCAAGAATGCGGAGCAGGATTGGCTAAAGACCAACCTCGCCCGCTTCTCGCGCATGCTTCAGGGCGAACGCGATCTCGCGACGGTCTCGAACCTGATCATGTCCGAGCTCGCGCCGCTGGTGAACGCGCAATACGGCGTGTTCTACGTCACCAAGCGCGAAGAGGATGAAACCAAGCTGGAGCTGGTCGCCAGCTACGGCGCGGAGAGCCAGGAGCAGCTCAAGCAGGAATTCAAGCTTCGCGAGGGACTGATCGGGCAAGCGGCGGCCGATCGCCGGCCCATCCTGCTGAAGGATGCGCCGCCCGACTTTATCCGTATCGGTTCGGGCCTTGGCCACGCCAAGCCGTCCAGCGTCAGCATCCTCCCCGCCCTCTTCGAGGACGAGGTGAAGGCGGTCATCGAGCTCGCTTCGTTCAGCGAGTTCAACGAAACTCACCAAAGCTTCCTCGACCAGTTGATGGAATCGGTCGGCATCGTTCTCAACACGATCGCCGCGACCATGCGCACCGAAGGTCTGCTCAAGCAGTCCCAGCTGTTGACCCAGGAGCTCCAGGCCCGCCAGACGGAACTGACCCGCAAGCAGCAGGAACTTCACGCCACCAACGAGGAGCTTCAGGAGAAGGCGCAGCTTCTCGAAAACGAGAAGAAGCAGGTCGAAGGCAAGAATATCGAAATCGAGATGGCTCGCCGCGCGGTCGAGGAGAAGGCCGAGCAGCTCGCCCTCACCTCGAAGTACAAGTCCGAGTTCCTCGCGAACATGAGCCACGAGCTGCGGACGCCCCTCAACTCGCTGCTGATCCTGTCGAAGCTGCTGTCGGACAACGCGCAGGGCAATCTCAACGACAAGCAGGTCGAGTTCGCGAAGACAATCAACTCCGCGGGGTCCGACCTCCTCAACCTCATCAACGACATCCTCGATTTGTCGAAGATCGAGTCCGGCACGGTGACGATCGAGGTGGGCGAGATGCCGGTGCAGCACCTGAAGCAGCACATGGAGCGGACCTTCCGTCAGCTCGCGGCCGACAAGAACCTCGACTTCAACGTCAAGTTCGAAGGCAAGCTGCCGCAGACGATCCGCACCGACGAGAAGAGGCTTCAGCAGATCGTCCTCAACCTGCTGTCGAACGCCTTCAAATTCACGTCGCGGGGCAGCGTTACGCTGGGGGTCCGGTCCGCCACCAGCGGTTGGAGCGAAAACCACCCGGTCCTCCGCAACGTCGACCGGGCGATCGAGATCGCCGTCACGGATACCGGCATTGGCATTCCGGAAGACAAGCAGAAGCTGATCTTTGAGGCGTTTCAGCAGGCCGACGGCACGACTAGCCGCAAGTACGGCGGCACCGGCCTCGGCCTGTCGATCAGTCGCGAGATCGCAAGGCTGCTGGGCGGCGAGTTGCAGGTTCGGTCCAAGCCAGGCGAAGGCTCGGTCTTCACCCTCTACGTTCCGCTAGAAGCCGCCTCCTCATCGGTCGCCTCGGCTGGAACGCCTGCCCGCTACGATAACAGCGGAGCAGTCGTGCCCTCCGCTCTTCCGACCGGATTCGAGGTCACGGACGACCGCGATAATCTCGGCAAGGACAAGTTCGCGCTGATAGTCGAGGACGATGCGACTTTCGCGTCCATCCTTCTCGATGCGGCGCACGAGGCCGGACTGAAGGGCGTGGTCTCGACGGCCGGTGCCGGTACACTGGCCATGGCGCGGAAGCTTCAGCCCACGGTGATCACGCTCGACCTTGGACTCGCGGACATCGACGGCTTCGTCCTTCTCGATCTGCTGAAGCACGATCCCGATACGCGGCACATTCCGATCCATGTCATTTCCGGAGCTGAACACAGCAGCTCGGTACTCGGAATGGGAGCGTCCGGCGTCACGGAGAAGCCGGCCGAGCGATCCGAGTTGGTCGCGATCTTCGCGCCGCTCGTCGAGGAGGCGGAGCGGCAAACACCCCGCCGCCGCAAGAAGACGGGGACCTTTGCGCCCAGCCGTCCGGTCCCCGAGCTCACAGGCGCCAAGGTGTTGATTGTCGACGACGACATCCGGAACATATTCTCGCTGACAAGCGTCCTCGAAAGCCATGACGTGGAGGTCCTCCACGCCGAGCGGGGCAAGGACGGAATCTTGATTCTGGAGCAGACGCCGGACGTCGATGTCGCGCTGATCGACATCATGATGCCGGAAATGGACGGGTACGAAACCATGCGCCAGATCCGCAGCCGTGATGAGCTGACAGACCTGCCGCTGATCGCGGTGACCGCCAAGGCGATGAAGGGCGACCGGCAGAAGTGCCTCGATGCCGGCGCTTCGGATTACATCGCCAAGCCCGTCGACATCGAATTGCTGCTCGCCCTCCTTCGCGTCTGGGTCGCACGGGGCAGAGAGGCCGGCGCAACGGCCGAGCCACCGTTGTCCATGGAGGCGGCGGAGTAGGCCATGAACGGACCGGTGGGAGAGATCGCCGTTCCTCGCGTAACGGAGGAAGCCGCACAGAATTCAGAGACTGAACGGGCTCGCATCCTCCTGGTGGACGATGACGAGCGCAACCTGCTTGCCCTAGCCACCGTGCTGGAAGACCTGGGAGAGGTTGTCCTCGCTCATTCGGGCGAAGAGGCGCTTCGCCACCTGCTCCGGGGCGAGTTCGCCGTCATTCTCCTCGACGTCTACATGCCCGGGATCGACGGTTATGAAACCGCGCAAATCATTCGCAGCCGGGAGCAGACCAAGGGGATTCCGATCGTGTTCCTCTCGGCGGTGAACAAGGAGACCGAGCATTTGATGCGCGGCTATTCGATGGGCGCGGTCGACTATGTCTTCAAGCCGGTCGATCCGATCGTCCTAAGGTCGAAGGCCACGGTATTCGTCGACCTGTTCCAGAAGACCAAGGAGGTCGAGCGGAAGGCGGCTCACGAGCAGGCGCTGATGGACGCAACCATCCGCGCCAATGCCGAGCGGCTGCGCGCGGAGCAGGAACTCCGCCGCTCGGAGCAGCGGCAGGCAGCGATCATCCAGTCCCTGCCGATGGTGCTCTACCTCGAACCGTTCGATGCCCGGGATCGCGGCCCGACCTACGTCAGTGGGGACCTTCACGCGATCACTGGGTTCACGTTCGAGGAAGTTCAGGGTCAGCCCACGATCTGGAACGATCGGCTGCATCCGGAAGATCGCGATGGCGTGATCGCCGCGATCGAAGCCCGCAAGTCGAATGGCCGATCGTCAGTCGAGTATCGCTGGCTATGCGCCGACGGCAGCTACCGGCACTTCCTCGATCAGGCCGTGCTCCTGAAAGACAATGAGGGACGCCCACTGGAGTTCGCCGGCACCCTTACGGATATCACCGACCAGAGATCGCTTGAGAGCCAGCTGATGCAAGCCCAGAAGATGGATGCTATCGGCAAGCTCACAGGTGGAATCGCTCATGATTTCAACAACCTGCTGGCTGCGGTGATCGGCGGCCTGGGGATCCTCGAAAAGCGCGCGACCCTTGGGAATGAGGAAGCGAAAATCCTCGGAATGACCCGGCGCGCCGCCGAGCAAGGCAGCGAGCTCGTCCGCCGACTGCTCGCCTTCGCGCGCCGGCAGACTCTAGAACCGAAACCCGTCAGCATCGCCGCCTTGAAGGAGTCCGTCTCGGATCTTCTGACGCATACGCTCGGCGGGCTGGTCAGTATCGAGTGGGAAATCACGAAGGACATCGGGAACCCATTCGCCGACAGGGCTCAGCTTGAGCTCGCGTTGCTCAACCTGATCATCAACGCCCGTGACGCCATGCCCGATGGCGGAACCATCACGATCGCGGCCGATGACCGGTCTGTCAGCAGCGGAGAGATCGCCGGCCTGGCTCCAGGCAATTACGTCCGGCTTGCGGTGACCGACACCGGCACTGGCATCGCTACTGAATATCTCGAAAAGGTCCTTGAACCCTTTTTCACGACCAAGGACGTAGGAAAGGGAAGCGGACTGGGCCTCCCGATGGTCTACGGCTTCGCCAAGCAGTCCAACGGAGCATTCCGGATCGAGAGCCGGGTCGGTCGCGGGACGACGGTTGAACTTTGGCTACCCGAAGCGTCGGAAGACGGTGCATCGCGTGACGTGCCTAAGAAGTCGGAGGCTGTCGCGGTGGATAGCGATGTCCGCCCATTGAAAATCCTGCTGGTCGATGACCACCCCGAAGTCCGGACGACGACGGCTGCGTTGTTGGAAGACCTGGGACACACTGTCTTCGAAGCTGCGAATGGCGGCGAGGCTCTGACCGCTCTGGAAGATGGGGCGAGCGAATGCGATCTGCTGATCAGCGACTACGCCATGCCTCATCTCTCCGGGACGGAATTCGTCAGGCGCGCGCGGCAGATCTCGCCTGAAATCCCGGCCTTGATCATTACGGGATACGCGGAGTCCGACGCCGTGCGCGATCGGCCGGAGGACGTCGAAATCCTCCTGAAGCCATTCACGCCCAAGGCTCTCAAAGGCGCGATTGCCCGAATCTGCGGTGAGCCGGCGGCCTGACGCTCTGGCAAACGTTCGTTCGTCGCGACGAGCCGAGGACACCCCGTTCCAACCGCGCGTTCTGAGTCAAACAATCTGGAGACTCGGTCGTGTCCCCGACCAACGATTCACCTGACGAGAGAATGGAAGAGGTAAGCGACCGTCTGGAGGAGAGCTTACGGACCTGTCGGTCGGTGTTGAACGACTATCGCCAGTTGCTCTTGAACAATCCGAACGAGTTCGATGAAGGCCAAGGCATCGACCGCGACAGCTAAGCTTCAGCTAACTGCCGGAAATTGCATCAAAACATGAACCGTCGTTTGTCGGAGCACCCCGCCGCTTCGTCGAACTGGCGGGCGATGTCAGGGAGTGTTCACAGTCCGGGCGTAACGCCGCCCCAATGACAAAGACCTGCCGCCAGTTCGTACCCTTCGTGGCCACCGCAACCGCTTTGGGACTTGCCGCTCCTGCCGAAGCCCAGGCGCCCCCTCCTCCCTCGACCGATCAACCGGCAGCACCGGTCACCGACGATCAGGCCAGTACGACCGAGCCCGCGCCGGCTGCTGAGGACGAAGGCTATGACGAGGGCAGCGAAATCGTCGTTACTGGCGTCCGCCGCGGAAGCGTGGTCGGCGACATTCCGCCGGAAAATATCCTTGGAGCGCGCGACGTTCGGGCTACCGGTGCCAACAGCATCGACGAGTTGCTAGAATCGTTAGCACCGCAAATCGGCAGCGCGCGCGGCCGAGGCGGTGAGCGCCCCATCCTTCTTCTGAATGGCCAGCGCATCTCCAGCTTCCGCGAGATGCGCGACATCCCGACCGAGGCCATCGAGCGGGTCGAAATCCTCCCGGAAGAGGTTGCGCTCAAATACGGTTACCGGGCGGACCAGCGCGTGGTGAACATCGTCCTTCGCGAGCGCTTTCATTCCACTGTCGCGCGGGTGGACGGCAATCTTTCCACGGAGGGCGGTTACACGGGCGGCCTGGGCGATCTCACTCGCCTTTCGATCCAGAAGAATTCCCGAACTACCGTCAATCTCCATGCGGAAGGCAATTCGTTGCTGACCGAGGATGAGCGGGACGTCAGTCCAGCGGACCCCTCCCGCAGCCTGGTCGGATCAAAAAGCCAGCTTCGCGCAAGTACGACAATCAATCGCACGATCCTGACCGACGTCGGTGCCACGCTGAATGCCGAAATCGAGCATAACCAAGGCCGTTCGCTGTTCGGCCAGTCCGACTTTGCGCTGAACACGTTGGTGCGCAACACGCGGAGCGACACCGCACACGTCGGCTTCACGCTCAATGGCGACAAAGGCAAATGGCATTGGTCATCGACTGGAAACGGCGACGTCGGCAAGTCAATCACAAGGAGCGATCGCGCCGACGAGACGGGCCGCGACCGGGCGGAGACCACCTCCGCATCGGCCGACGTCGACCTGACGGCCAACGGTCCCTTGTTCGCAGTCCCCGCGGGAGATGCGAGCATGACCGTGAAGGTGGCCGGCCGGACACTAAGTTATGATAGCGAGGACCGCACTGCCGGAGTCCTTTCGAAGAGCAATCTCGACCGAACGTCGGGTACTGCCAGCGTGAACTTCGATCTTCCCATCTCGCGGCGGAACCGCGACTTCAGCGCGCTCGGCAACCTTACGTTCAACGCCAACGCTGAAGTCGATCAGTTGTCGGACTTCGGCACACTCACGACAATCGGCGCCGGACTCAACTGGTCCCCCGTGGACCGCCTCAACTTCATCGGGAGCTGGACCCGCGAGGAGGGCGCGCCGACGGTGCAGCAGCTCGGCGATCCAGTCATCGACACTCCGGGAACCCGCGTTTTCGATTTCACAACGGGCCAGACCGTGCTGGTCACCGCGACCAGCGGCGGAAACCCGGCATTGCTGGCGGACCGCCGCAACGTGTTCAAGATTGGCGGGAATTGGAAGCCGTTTCAGGAGAAGGACCTTCGCCTGAGGGCTGAATATGTTCATTCGAGGCTTGATCGCCCAATTTCGACGTTTCCCGGCGTAACTGCGGAGATCGAGGCCGCCTTCCCCACCCGCTTCGTCCGAGATTCGACGGGCCAGTTGGTCAGCGTCGACTTCCGGCCGGTCAATTACGACGAAGCTCGCAAGGACACCATCCGCTGGGGCTTCGACTTCACCAAGTCTTTGACGTCAGCGCGGCCATCACAAGCCGCAATCGAGCGCTTCCGTGCTCGCCGCCCTGCCGAAAGCCGACAGTCCGGCCAAGCAGGGCAAGACGCTCCGCCGCAGGGACCAGCACCGGCAGGCGCAGCGCCGCCAGCCGAAGGTGCTGGGCCTCCGCCGGGCGGATTTGGGGGTGGTGGTCCAGGCGGCGGATTTGGCGGACCTGGTGGTGGATTCGGGCGGTTCGGAGGCGGCGGTGGCCGTCAGGGCGGGCGGCTGCAATTCTCGCTCACTCACACGATCAACCTCGTCGACGAGGTCACGATCCGTCCAGGGATTGCGAAGCTCGACTACCTCGATGGAGATGCTTCGGGATCGAGCGGAGGGACTTCGCGGCATCTCGTCGAAGCGCAGGCCGGCTATTACAACAACGGGCTCGGCGCCCGTCTCTCGGCGAATTGGCGGTCCGGCACGCATGTCAACGGCAGCAACGGCAACGATCTCGACTTCTCGTCGCTGTCGACTTTCAACCTCAGGCTTTTCGCCAACCTCGGCGAGCGCTTCGATCTCGTGTCCAAGCATCCATGGCTCCGCGGCAGCTCGCTCAGACTGGAGGTGAACAATATCTTCGATTCCAAGCCCCGTGTTCGGGATTCGGCCGGCGGAGTGCCCTTCAACTACCAACCGGACCTGCTCGACCCCCTCGGTCGGACGATCACGATTTCAATCCGTAAGCTCTTCCTTCCGCCGCGCAGCTATTTCCGACGGCAGTCGGATCGGCCTGCGAGCTAAAGCCGCCGGATCGGAGCGAGGGTCAACACTCTGGTAAGCGTCAATTGATACGCCTTGTGCCATGACAAAGTCTCCGTCGGAGTTGGGAGTGGAAGAACAGCCCGTCGAAACGACGCTCTATTCCCTGTCCGACCATGCACCCGATCCGGTCGAGCGCCGCGATGGTGAACGCTATCTGACCTTGTTCAGAGTGGGGTCGCTGATGATCGGAGATCGACGTGAGCTCTGCCTGATCCGCAACATCTCGGCGGGCGGCATGATGATCCGGCCCTATTGCAAGCTGACGATCGGCGACGGTGTTTCCGTAGAGCTCAAGCGCGGCGAGCAAATTCACGGAACGATCAACTGGGTTCGAGACGAAACAGCTGGCATTGCTTTCGACGAGCGCATCGATGTCGTCGAACTGCTCGCAAGCTCGATGGACGGCCCCCGCCCTCGCATGCCGCGGGTGGAGGTACGCTGCATTGCCTCGGTCCGGCATGGCGCGAGTGTCTTCGGCATGCGGGCGCATGATGTTTCACAGGGGGGCATGAAGGTTGAGTCGAACAGCGACATTCCGGTCGGCGCACAAGTCCTCGTTACTCTGCCAGGACTGCCGTCGAGGGACGCGGTTGTGCGCTGGAAGGAAGGCCGCGCTTACGGGATCACGTTCCGTCGACTGATTGCGCTCTCGGAATTGGTCGAGTGGCTTCGTGGCCAGCGGGAGCTCCTTAGAGCTGCAAACTAGGCATTATTCGCCGAGGCGGGACATCGACGACGGCGACCAAACCCAGCTTTCTGCCAATCGCCGCTGATCGTCGTTCATGTTCCGCTGAGTCAGGCCGGGTCGCCAATAGCGCGGCTGGATCTTCGGCCTCGGCGCCGGGATGTGACGGAGCACTTCGGCGGGCTCCAGCTTGGCGTCGAACGCGATGCCGGCGTAGCTGCCGTTAACCCAGACGACGCGCCCGCGAGTGCAAAGATCGTTGCGGCAGAACACCACCGTCGTCCCCTCGATCGGAAGCTTGTCGCTTTCGACCAGAGCGCCCTCAGACGATAGGTTGCGCAGCTTCACCGAATGCTTCGAGTTTCCATGCTCGAGCGTCGCTGTCAGCAGCACCTGCGATCGGCGCGACTTGCGATTCTGGTCCGGCGTGGCGTTGTCCATCCGCAGCGTGATAAACGGCCACGGTAAAGCTTTGCTTAAGTGCGATCGCTTTCGCCCTTGCGAAATCGAAGCATGAGGTTGTTCGCGGGCATCTGCGGCCAATCGACGAACTCGAACCCTTTATCGGCTGCGGCCTGCGCAAAGTCCTCGACGCGGCGGAGCCCCCAGTGAGGGTCGCGCCTCTTGAGGTCGGCGTCGAACCCAAGGTTGGACGACGCCGTCGGAATCTCGTCCTTCAACCACGGCCCATAGAGGATGAGGCTGTCTCCTGGCGCAAGAAGTCGCGCTGCGCCGGCGATCAGGCCAAGGGATGCCGCCCACGGACTGATATGCGCCATGTTGATGTTCAATACGGCATCCGCTCGGTCGATCGGCCAATCGCCGGATCTGGCATCGATCACGACCGGCTCGCGAAGGTTGGACAGGCCCGACCTGGCGCGCCAGCCGCGGATCGAAGCCAGCGCGTCCGGATGCGTTTCGCTCGGCTGCCATTCGATGTGCGGAAATCGCTCCGCGAACCACACGGCATGCTCTCCGGTCCCGCTGGCGACTTCTAGAACGGTCCCGCTCACCGGCAGCCACTCGGAAAGTACGTCGGCGATCGGATCACGATTCCGCTGCACCGCAGGCGCAGACCGCCTCGCATCCTCGCCCACGGGACTTTCGTAGAAGCGCCGCTGGCTCATGGCGACCGGTTCGACCCTACTCCGCCGCCTGCGCCGGTTCTGGCTCCTTGTAAACCAGGACCGGTTTCCTCGCGGCGAGCGTTTCGTCGAGGCGGCGGCGCGGCGCGTGGATCGGGGCGGCCTTCAGCGATTGGTCGCCTGCCTTAGCGCGACCAGCGATGGAGCGAAGCGCGAGGATGAACTGATCCAGGCTTGCCTTCGACTCCGTTTCGGTCGGCTCCACAAGCATGGCGCCGTGGACGACCAGCGGGAAATACATGGTCATCGGGTGGAAGCCTTCGTCGATCAGCGCCTTGGCGACGTCGATTGTGCTGAGGCCCTCGCCGAAGCCGCGGTCGGAGAATATCGCTTCGTGCATGCATGGGCCGGTGTCGCCGAACGGAGCGTCCAGGACATCTTCCAGGCTACGAAGAATGTAATTGGCGTTGAGCACGGAATCCTCGGCAACCTGGCGGAGGCCGTCGGCGCCGTGGCTGAGGATGTACGACAGAGCCCGCGTGAACATGCCCATCTGCCCGTGGAAGGCCACCATGCGGCCAAAGGTCGTCGGATGCTCGTCGGCGGCATGCTCTTCCTCGACGATCTTGAAGCTGCCGTCGGGATATCTCGCCGCGAACGGAAGCGGGCCGTAGGGTGACAAAGCCTCCGACAAGACTACCGGTCCCGAACCCGGGCCACCGCCCCCGTGCGGCGTGGAGAAGGTCTTGTGGAGGTTGATGTGCATCGCATCGACGCCAAGGTCGCCGGGACGAACCTTGCCGACGATCGCGTTGAAGTTTGCACCATCGCAATAGACGAACCCGCCCGCCGCGTGCACGGCGTCGCTGATCGCCTTCATGTCCGGCTCGAACAGGCCACACGTGTTCGGATTGGTGATCATCACCGCCGCAACGTCCGGCCCGAGCCGCGCCTTCAGCGCTTCGAGATCGACGCGTCCGGCCTTGTTCGCCGGAATGTTCTCGACGCGATAACCGGCGAAGGCTGCCGTTGCCGGATTCGTACCATGAGCACTTTCCGGTACCAGAACCACCTCGCGCTTGTCGCCGCGGGCTTCCAGCGCCGCACGGATGCAGAGCAAGCCGCAAAGCTCGCCATGCGCGCCGGCCTTCGGGCTCATCGCGACGCCGTGCATTCCGGTGAGGTCGAGCAGCCAAAAGGCGAGCTGGTTAATCAGTTCGATCGCGCCTTGCACCGTTTCCTGGGGCTGCAGCGGGTGGATGTCCGCAAAGCCCGGAAGCCGAGCGACCTTCTCGTTGAGGCGCGGATTGTGCTTCATCGTGCACGACCCGAGAGGGAAAAGGCCGAGGTCGATTGCGTAATTCTGGCGAGAAAGACGTGTGTAGTGACGAACCGCTTCCGGCTCGCTCAGCCCCGCCAGACCAATTCCTCGATTGCGCTCCAGGCCGCCTAGGCGACCGGAGTTGGTCTCGAACTTCGGAAAGTCGACGCCGCTCTGCTCGGTCGATCCGATTTCAAACAGAAGGGGTTCTTCGAGCATCAGCGCGCGGTTGCCGGTTACGGTCTGGGTCTCGCCCTCCTCGTTTGCCGGGGTGGACGGCCGCCAGCCTGAAGGATTGACGGTCACTGGCACACCTCCTTCAGGCCCGCTTCCAGGGCCGCGATATCCTCGTCAGTCACGGTTTCGGTCACGGCAATGACCAACCCCTTCTGAAGCGCGTCCGCGCTCGGATAGAGCCGGCCGAGCGACACGCCGCCAAGGATGCCCTTTTCGGCAAGATGGTGGACGGCGGGGCGCGCTTCGACAGGAAGCTCGATGGTGAACTCGTTGAAGAAGCTGTCGTTGACGACACGAACGCCGGGGATCCCCGCCAAACGGTCCGCAGCCTCGCACGCGCGCGCGTGATTCAGCTGAGCCAACTGCCTGAGGCCCTTCTCGCCGAGCAGGCTCATGTGCACCGAGAACGCCAGCGCGCAGAGGCCGGAATTGGTGCAGATGTTCGACGTCGCCTTCTCGCGGCGGATGTGCTGCTCGCGGGTCGAGAGCGTCAGCACGAAGCCGCGCTTGCCTTCCGCGTCCACCGTCTCACCGGCCAATCGGCCCGGCATCTGTCGGACATACTTTTCACGGGTGGCGAACAGGCCGACATACGGCCCGCCGAACTGGAGGCCGACGCCGATCGACTGCCCCTCGCCGACGACGATGTCGGCGCCCATTTCGCCGGGCGACTTAATCAGCCCAAGAGCGACCGGCTCCGTCACGACTGCGATCAGGATCGCGCCATTGGCGTGAGCGGCTTCGGCAATCGGAGCCAAGTCTGTGATACGGCCGAGGATATCGGGATACTGGACGACGACGGCGCTCGTCTCGCTGTCGATGGAGGCAATCAACTTGCCAGCGTCCGTTTCAGTAGAAAGCTCCGGCAGCGACGTCTCGAGCCGGTCCTCGGTGAACTTCGCCATCGTCTTGGCGACGCTGACATAATGCGGGTGCACGCCTGACGAGATGATCGTCTTGTTCCGGCACGTGATGCGGTGGCCCATGACGATGGCCTCCCACATGGCGGTCGAACCGTCATACATCGACGCGTTGGCGACTTCGCAGCCATAAAGGCGCGCGACCTGCGTCTGGAACTCAAACAGCACTTGCAGCGTGCCCTGTGCGATCTCGGGCTGGTACGGCGTGTAGGCGGTCAGGAACTCGCCGCGCTGGATGATGTGATCGACGCTTGCCGGAATATGGTGCTTGTAGGCTCCGCAGCCGAGGAAGAACGGCGCTTCTCCGGCGGTCAGGTTCTTGCGAGCGAGGGCGCTCAGCTGGCGCTCGACCGAAAGTTCCGACGCGTGGAGCGGAAGCCCTTCGATCGGCCTTGAGAGCAAGGCGCCGGTCGGCACGTCCTTGAACAGATCATCGACAGTCGCGGCGCCGATCGTCTGCAGCATCGCGCTGCGGTCGGCGTCCGACAAAGGGAGATAACGCATCTAGTGTGGCTTCCTCATGATGAAGCGAAGGCGGACATAATCTGCCGTTGGAGAGCCGACGGCGTGGGCAACGGCCTCGCTGATCTCGGCGCGCTCGGCCTCCGGCACGCCGGCGCGATCGAGCCACCCGCGTCGGAAAGTCGTCACCCACTGGCCAATGCCGTCGGGCATCGGCGTCGGCCGTTCGATGAGGCGGGCATCGATCTGGGTAAAGCTCGCCGCTTCGTACACGGCCGCGAAGTCGTCCACTGACGGATACCAGTTCGAGGATTTGAGCGGCGGCGGGTAACCGCGGGCCACCAGTTCGGCATCGAGGACCTCGCGGAGCTTCGCGAGATTCCCGTCGCCGCCCATCTCGCCGGCAAAGCGTCCGCCGGGTTTAAGGGCACGGAAGATCGCCTTCGCGACCCGCTCCTTTTCCAGCATCCAGTGCAACGCCGCGTTGGAGAAAGCCGCGTCGAATTCCGCATCAAACGTCATATCGGCCGCGTCCATCTCCAGGACGTCGAGGCCGATCGCCCGAGCAGCAGCGACGAGCTGCGGCGAGTTATCGATGCCGACGACCTCGGCCCCGCGCTCCGCAATCTTGTGGGTGAGGGCACCGTCGCCGCAGCCAACATCGAGGATGCGCTCGCCCACCACGGGGTCGAGCAAATCGAGCGCGGCTTCGCCCAGGTCGGACACGAACCGTCCGACCCGGGCATAGTCCGCGGCATCCCAGCGGCTGGTCGAGGCGATGACCTCGCTCAGAGCGTCGCCACCCAGTCCCGGTAGGAGCCCTCGTCCATCAGCCCATCAACCTCTCCCGGATTATCGAGCTTGAGCTTGAAGAACCAGCCCTCGCCCTCCGGATCGCGATTGACCAGCGCGGGATCGTCGGCGACCGCTGAATTCCCCTCAACCACCTCGCCAGCGACCGGCGAGTAGACGTCCGAAGCGGCCTTTACCGATTCAACGACGGCAGCTTCCTGCCCCATGGTCAGGCGGCGGCCTGCTTCCGGCACTTCGGCGAACACGATGTCGCCGAGCGCTTCCTGCGCGTGGTTCGAAATGCCGACGGTCGCCGTGTCGCCTTCGACGCGAATCCACTCATGCTCGCGGGTGAAATAGACGGTCATGCACTCGGCTCCTTGCGATGATAGCGGTGGGGGACGAACGGCATCGTCGTGACGCGGACGTCGAAAAGCTTGCCGCGCTGCTCGGCTTTCAAGGCGGTGCCCGGCTCGGCGAGATGGCTGGCCACGTAGCCCATGGCGATCGGCCGCTGCAGGCTCGGACTGAAACCGCCGCTGGTGATTCGGCCGATCTCATTGCCTTCGCCGTCGAGCACGAGAGCGCCTTCGCGCACCGGCTGGCGGCCTTCGATATCGAAGCCGACGCGCTTCTGCGGGACGCCGTTCGCAAGCTCCTCGCGAATCCGGGTGAAGCCCGGGAACCCGCCTTCGGCACGGCGACGCTTGTTGATGGCGAAGGTCAGTCCGGCCATCACCGGCGTCGTCGTCCGGTCGATGTCGTGGCCATAAAGCGGGAGACCAGCCTCAAGCCGGAGCGAATCGCGCGCGCCCAGCCCGATCGGCTTCACCCGCTCATCCCCCACCAGCCAATCGGCGATGGTCTGCGCAGCAGAGGAATGGATCGAGATTTCGAACCCGTCCTCGCCGGTGTAGCCGGAGCGGCTGATCCAGGCCTGATGACCGACGACCCGGAACGGGCCGCCCTGCATGAACCCCAGTTCGGAAACGCCTGGAGCAACGGCTTCGAGAACCTCGGCAGCCTTCGGACCCTGAAGCGCAAGCAACGCCTGGCCCTTCATGTGATCCATGACCGTGCTTCGCGGCAGCAGGTTCTCGAACACTTCGAGGTCGCCCTGCTTCGTCGCGCCATTGACGACCAGGTAGAACTCCTCCCCGCGCCGCGTTGCCATCAGATCGTCGATGATCGTGCCGTCCTCGGCCATCAGCAGCGAGTAACGAAGCTTCATGTCGCCGAGCAGGCGAAGGTCGCCCGGAAGAAGCGTTTCCAGGGCCGCGTCGACGCCGCTCCCGTGGAACAGGATCTGGCCCATGTGGCTGACATCGAACAGGCCGGCGTTCTCGCGCACCCAAAGGTGCTCGGCCATGATGCCTTCGTACTGAACCGGCATTTCATAACCGGCGAACGGAACCATGCGACCGCCATGTCGGCGATGCCATTCGTCGAGCGGAAGCTTCAGAAGCGGGGATTCGACCGGGCCAGCGCCGCCCTGCGGATCGCCGCTGTAGGGCTCCCCGCGCGCCTGGGTCTCGTCGGTTGGGCCGTTGTGCGTTTCTCTGCTCATCGTGGCGCTCCGGTTGCGACAGCCGCGCGGAATCATCCCGTTCGACGCCGTCGCCCCCGTCTGTCGCGCGACCTGAGAGCTTTCACCGGGCTGGCCGGCTTACCCCTTCGGTGGTCCGCCCTCGCAAGCGGACACTTTCCAGACTGTCAGGCGCGCGCGGTCCCTTTGCCTGAGAGATTCCGGGGGCGGTTGCTCCTTCGGCGCCGCGAAGCCCCGTGAAGGGACATCGCGAGCTCTCCCGCGCGGCCTCCCGGTGAGCGAGCCCACCGGAGACGGGAGGAGCCTTGGCTTTGCAAGGCACCGGAGTCAACGCGAGAATCGGCCTTTTCGCGCCCTAGCGCGTGACGTTGTAGCGGAGCTGCTGCTCGCTCAGCTGGAAGCCGACAAGATGCTCGAACGTCGCATTGGCAACGGCGGTCCGGATCTCCGGATCGGTCATCGGATCGACGGCAGCGTCCGCCTGCCCGGCCTTGCGCGGTCGCGTAAGCTGCTTTTCAACATCCGCCGGAAGCTGGGCGGCCGACCGGCTCACTCGAGCGGAAGCTTGGCCCGACGTTTGCGCACGATAGCTGCCCGGCGCGAATTCCAAAGCGACTCGGCCGACGCGCTTGGCTGCAACCTGGCTGCCCGCCTGAAGAACGACGTCGAAATACGGAAGGACGACGGTACGCGCGGCGGTCGGATCACGCCGTGTCGCCACGACATCGAAGGTCAAGGTGGAAAGGATCTGGTCCGTCGTGTCCTGGCAGGTCGCCCGGACATTCGTGATCGTCGCCGTCACATCGATGGCATCGGCTGTGATGTTCCCTGCCGGATCGAATAGCGTAACGTCGCCAGTGCCGGCTGGAATCCCGGGGATTGGGCAAGCGCTGCGACGAACATAAATGCCGCCCTCTTCAGGCGAGCCCTCGCGATTGCAAGCCGGAAGGAGGGCGAGAATCATCAGCGGAATGAGACGGAGCTTCACTGGGATTGGGTTCCTTGGGGCCTGAACAAGTCGCAGCAGTTCATAGGAAGCGCCTTCAAAGCCTGCAAGCGATGGCTTACATGGCCCGCCATGGCTGAACCTCGCCCTAACTTGCGCGTCCTGATTGCTGCGCCCCGTGGCTTCTGTGCGGGCGTCGACCGCGCGATCCAGATCGTTGAGCTGGCGCTCGAGCGTTACGGTGCGCCGGTCTTCGTCCGCCACGAGATCGTTCATAATCGCTTCGTCGTCGAACGCTTGAAAGGCATGGGAGCGATCTTCGTCGAAGAGCTGCAGGAAGTTCCCGACGATCGCCCTGTCGTCTTCTCCGCGCACGGCGTTCCGAAGTCCGTCCCGTCCGAAGCTCAGGGCCGCGGCCTGACCTACGTGGATGCCACCTGCCCGTTGGTATCGAAGGTTCACCGCCAGGCGGAGCGGCTGATCGACGAAGGCCGGCACATCCTGTTCATCGGTCACGCCGGCCACCCGGAAGTCATTGGCACCTTCGGTCAGGTACCCGCTGGCTCGATGACTTTGATCGAAACCGTCGAGGATGCACAGACGATCGACGTTCCGACGTCCGCGGATCTTGCCTTTCTGACCCAGACGACCTTGTCGGTCGACGACACCGCAGCGGTCGTGGATGCCTTGAAGGCCCGATTCCCGGACATCCGCGTGCCTCGCAGCGAAGACATTTGTTATGCGACGTCCAACCGGCAGGCGGCGGTCAAGGCGATCGCCCCCGAATGCGACAAGCTGATCGTGATCGGCGCGCCGAACAGCAGCAATTCGCTTCGCTTGGCCGAGGTTGCCGAGCGCCTGGGTGTTCCGGCTCGCCTGATCCAGCGTGCGGCCGACATCGACTGGGACTGGCTTGGCCAACCGGAGACGCTCGGCCTGACGGCTGGAGCGTCCGCGCCGGAACTCCTGGTCCGAGAGGTCCTGGAAGCCCTTCGTCAACGATTTGAGCTGACCGAAGAGATCGCCGACCACACGCCAGAGCGAATGGTCTTCAAGCTTCCGCGCGAGCTCGTCGCCTAGTGAGCGAACTGTCGCTCGTCGAAATTTTCACGGATGGCGCCTGCCGCGGGAACCCGGGTCCCGGCGGATGGGCTGCTTTGCTGCGAACCGGCTCTCGTGAGCGGGAGATTTCCGGTGGTGAGGCCCTGACTACCAACAACCGCATGGAACTGACCGCGGCGATCAAGGCCTTGGACGCTTTGAAGCGTCCCTGCCGCGTCGAGCTGCATACCGACAGTAATTACGTCCGCGACGGCATCACCAAGTGGATCCACGGCTGGCGTCGCAACGGCTGGAAAACTTCGGACAAAAAGCCCGTCAAGAATGCGGAGCTCTGGCAGCAGCTGCTCGACGCCTGCACTCCCCACCGCGTCGAATGGCATTGGGTCAAGGGGCATAGCGGCCATCCCGAAAACGACCGCGTCGATGCCCTCGCCTGCGCCGAGGCAGACAAGTTCAAGGCCTCTTCCGCCTAGATCGCCAGCAACGCGCCGCGATAGGTCGGGTCCTCGAGTGTCTGGCCGGCACCTTCCGCAACGCAGGTCAGCGGATTGTCCGCGACTCGGACCGGCAGGCCGGTTTCATATTCGAGCACGGTGCTGATCTCGCGCAGCAGCGACCCGCCGCCAGTCATCGTAATTCCCGCGTCGATGACGTCCGCGGCAATCTCGGGCTGCGTATGCTCAAGCGCCGAGCGTACCACGTGGACGATCCGCGCCACCGGTTCCGCCACCGCGTCGGCGACCTGCGCCTGGGTGAGCGTGATTTCGCTCGGGACTCCGCGCGCCACATCGCGGCCGCGCACATAAGTGGAAACATTGTCGGATTCGGGCGTCCGCTTGGCTGACCCGATCTCCAGCTTCACGCGCTCCGCCGTTCCCTCACCGATCAGCAGATTGTAGTTCCTGCGGACATAGGACGAGATCGCCTCGTCCATCTTGTCGCCCCCGACTCGCGCGGACTCGCAATAAGCGAGACCCTGTAGCGAGATCACCCCGACTTCGGTCGTCCCGCCGCCGATATCGACGACCATCGAGCCGATCGGGTCGCGGACCGGCAGGCCGGCGCCGATTGCCGCCGCCATCGGTTCGTCGATCAGCGAGACCTTGCCGGCGCCAGCATTGGACACCGCATCGCGAATCGCACGACGCTCAACGCTGGTCGCCCCGGACGGGACGCAGATGACGACCTCGGGGTTGCTGGAGAAGCAGCTTCCGCCGGCCTGCGCCTTGCTGATGAAGTGCTTGATCATCTGCTCCGCCACCTCGAGGTCGGCGATGACGCCGCTCTTGAGCGGGCGGATCGTCTTGATGTTCTCCGGCGTCTTGCCGAGCATCAGCTTGGCATCGTCGCCCACGGCCCGGACCTTCCGGATGCCATTGAGCCATTCCATCGCGACGACTGACGGCTCGTTGATCACGATGCCCCGGCCCTTGACGTAGACCACCGTATTGGCGGTCCCGAGATCGATCGCGAGATCGCGCGACGTGAACTTGAAGATACTGGCTACACTCACTTGGAACGTCCCCGGCCCATGTCCCGGCGAGTTCGCCGAGCCCTGCGCGGAGACTAATCGAGGGAGCGAACGCTACTAGGCGGGTTCCAGCATTCGGGCAGCGCGAAGGAGCGGTTCGCCGTTAACGCTAAGCCGTTGCGGACGCGGAAGAATTAATCGCGAAACGCGTGGTCGCATAAGCCGACACGTCAATGCCCGGTGAAGGCTCTTCTGCCATCAACAGGCTCGAGGCCAGCTGGCTCGCTGCAGGCGCGGTCTGAATACCAAATCCACCTTGCCCGACGCACCAGAAGAACGATGGCTGATCGGGGTCAAAACCGTACACCGGGGCGCGATCCGGGGAAAAGCTCCTGAGCCCGGCCCATTTTCGCTCGACGGCTTCGATCTTCCAATCGACCACCTTTTCAAAGCGATCGATGGCGATGGCTACATCGATCTCCTCCGGTGCTGCGTCGCAGGGGTCGGTGTCGATCTCGTCATGCGGGCTGAGCCAGACGGAGCGGTCGCTCTCGCCCTTGAAATAGAAAGTGCCCGCCGCATCATCGACGAGCGGTAGATCGCGCAGCCCGCCACGTTCCAGCCGTAGCTGGACCATCGTTCGGCGCTTTGGGGAGATCCCCAGCGGAGAAACGCCGCAAGCTTCGGCCACTTGATCAGCCCAGGCACCCGCCGCGTTCACCAC
The DNA here is from genome assembly GCF_039543105.1 of Sphingomonas daechungensis. NCBI lineage: Bacteria > Pseudomonadati > Pseudomonadota > Alphaproteobacteria > Sphingomonadales > Sphingomonadaceae > Sphingomonas > Sphingomonas daechungensis. The sequence continues at coordinate 2,770,286 of NZ_BAABJC010000001.1, read as the reverse complement.
CACCGCTGCTGAAACCTCCGAACCATTGCTGAATCGGACCGTCCAGCGGCCATTGGCGTACGCCGCCCTTTCGAGCTTCGCATCGGGCAGGATCGAGCCACCCTCTCGCTGGAACTTCCGAATATACGCCGCATGCAGCGCCGCGACATCGATGTCCGCGCACCCTGGCTCCAGCAGCGCACGCTGCCATTCGGGCCGAATGCCAGGCACCAGTCGTTCCAGCTCCTCCCGCTCGACCGTGCGGGATTCAACGCCGGGCGGAAGGACCGGTAGCTCGTCACGGGTCAAGTGGACGGCCCCGCGACTCCGTAGGAACCCTCGATCGGAGAATTCGGCAGGCGGCGCATCGAGAAACGCGCGCGACATCGCGCTTAGGACCGACACCCTCGCCCCGCCGTAGCTTTCGAGCCAGAACGCCGCCGATCGCCCCGTGGCGTGCATCCCGCAGCGCGATTCCATCTCAATGATCGCGGTTCTCCGACGGCCCGCGACGTGGGCGCCCAGGCTTGCTCCGGCGATTCCGCCCCCGACGATCAAGACGTCAAAGTCGACCATTCTTCAGCGCGGTTACGGTTTGGAAAGCCCTGCCGTCTAGGTCTGACGTCATGACAAACGGCGCATTTACCGAAATCCTGCTCGCCATTCTGGCAATCTTGCTCGTCGTCGCGGCAGTCATTGACGTGCGCACGTTCACGATTTCCAATCGGCTGAACTTGGCCGTCGCGGGTCTTGCCCCGCTGTATTGGTGGTCGGCTCACTTGCCGCTTTGGCCGGACGTTGGATTGCAAATCGCGGTTGCCGCGGCCGTCTTCTGCCTGTTCGCAATCGCCTTCTACGTCGGGATGATGGGCGGAGGTGACGTCAAGCTCGCCGCGGCCCTCGCCCTCTGGTTCTCGCCGATGTCGACGCTGCGATTCCTTGTGATCATGTCGATTGCCGGCGGCCTCCTGACCCTGGTGGTCGTTGCCCTGCACCGCATGCGCAAAAAGCAGGGAAAGCCTGAGGTTCCGTACGGCGTCGCGATCGCGTTCGGCGGACTGATCATTCTTATCCAACGGTTTCTTAACCAATTTGCCTGATGTGTGTCACCTTACTGGGGCCCGAGAAGGGGAGGCGATTTCGCCATGAATGTTAAGAAGATCATGCTGCTCGTGGGAGCGCTGGTGATCGCGGCAGTGACCGCAATCATGGCCAAGAACATGTTCGCAGGTGCGGGCGCCGAACAGGCGCAGGCAGCCGCGGCAACACCGGCGGTGCCGGTTGGACCCAAGGTGCTCGTTGCACGCAAGGATCTGCCTGTCGGCACGATCATCGATGCCGAGAGCCTCACCTTCCAGCCGTGGCCGAAGGAAATGACGCAGGACGCATACTACACCGAAGGCGCTCCGGACGCGGATATGTCCAAGCTCCTCGGCCAGGTCGTGCGCTATCCCGTCACTGCCGGTCAGCCGATGACCCGCGGCGCCCTCGTTGGCCCGAATGACCGTGGCTTCCTCGCTGCGGCGCTTGGCCCGGGCATGCGTGCAGTCACGGTTCCAGTGAACGCGACCACCGGAGTTGCCGGCTTCGTCTTCCCGGGTGACCGCGTCGATATCATGCTGACTCAGGAAGTAGCCGGTGGCGGCGATGGCCCTGCCCTCAAGGTGACCGAGACGGTTGTCCGCAATGTCCGCGTGCTGGCAACCGACCAGCGCACCGACAGCAAGGGCGACGATGGCAAGACCCTCGTCAAGACCTTCTCCAACGTCACTTTCGAAGCCACTCCGCGCATCGCCGAGAAGATCGCCGTCGCGCAGAGCGTTGGTCAGCTGTCCCTTTCGCTGCGTTCGATCGCCGACAATTCGTCGGAACTCGAGCGTGCGATTGCCTCCGGGGAGGTGAAGGTCCCCGAAGGTACCAACCCTGCTCAAGAGAAGCAGATGCTGCTGGCGGTCGCCAATCGGCCGATCGACACCAACACGACCTACTCCACTGGCGGCGATGTATCCCGCTTCCAGCGTCGTAGCGTCCCTGCCCGCACCGCCTCTTCGGGCGGTCAGGGCGGCGCCTCCTCGGGAGGTACCGCAGGCGAAGTTGCGGCCGGTCCGGTCGTCCGTGTCGCTCGCGGCAACAATGTCACCGTCGTTCCGGTGGGAGCTCGCTAAAATGACCAGTCGTTCCAAAACTCGCCGGGCTCGCCTCGGCACCGCCTTCGTGGCCCTGGCCATCGGCCTCGGCACGGTCGCGGCACCGACCCAGGCAGTCGCCCAGTCAGGCGCTGCTCGCCCGTCGGAAACGCTGAACCTCAGCGCCGGCACCGGCACCCTGGTTCGCCTCTCCGCTCCGATGAGCGACGTGTTCGTCGCCAATGAAGCAGTGGCTGACGTCCAGGTCCGCTCGAACCGACAGCTCTACGTCTTCGGCAAGGGCAGCGGCGAGACCACTGTCTATGCGACTGGCGCCAATGGAAAAGTTGTCTATGCGGCAAATGTTCGTGTCGGCAATAATCTGGGGTCGGTCGACGAGATGTTGCAGCTGGCCATGCCGGATGCGAGCGTCCGCGCTACTCCGATGAACAACCTGGTGCTGCTCACCGGCACGGTCGCAAACCCGACCGACGTCGAAGAGGCGCAGCGTCTCGTCCAGGCCTACGTGGGTACCGGCACGCAGGTGGTGAGCCGCCTCCGCTCCGCGACTCCGCTGCAGGTGAACCTCAAGGTTCGCATTGCCGAGGTCAACCGCTCGCTGCTCAAGCAGATTGGCGTCAACCTCCTGACCTCCACCAACGGCGGCTTCCAGATCGGCGTCGCTCAGGGTCAGGGGATCTTTCTGCCGCCCGCAGGCTCGGATCTGACGACCAACTCTCGTCCGCAGCCAATCCGCCCGCCGATCGGCTCCTCGATCACGGGTATCGGCAAGCTATTCGGCATGGACATCCTGTCGTCGCTCGATCTCGCCGAGGTCGACGGCCTTGTGACCACTCTCGCCGAACCGAACCTGACCGCGCTCTCGGGTGAAACCGCCAGCTTCCTGGCCGGTGGCGAGTTCCCGATCCCGGTCTCGCAGTCGCTCGGCTCGATTTCGATCGAGTACAAGCAGTACGGCGTCGGTCTGGCCTTTACGCCTGTCGTTCTCGCCGACGGCCGCATCTCGATGCGCGTCCGCCCGGAAGTGAGCGAGCTGTCGTCCGAAGGTTCGATCAAGCTTAACGGCTTTGACGTTCCGGCTCTCGTGACCCGCCGCGCGGAAACGACAGTCGAGCTCGGTTCGGGTCAGAGCTTCATGCTCGCCGGCCTGATCCGGAACAACACCACCAACAATGTCGACAAGGCGCCGTTCCTCGGTGACTTGCCGATCCTGGGTGCGCTGTTCCGCTCGACCAGCTTCCGCCGACAGGAAACGGAACTGGTGATCGTGGTCACGCCTTACCTGGTCAAGCCGGTTTCGGGCCGCCTGGCACTGCCGACTGACGGTTATCGCGCGCCCTCAGACGCCAAGCGCGTCTGGGAAGGCAAGTCCTACGACAGCAATGTCGGCGCGGCTTCGACGCCGTCGTCGCCTGCCCCCGCTTTCGGCGGCGCCGGCGCTGCGGCCGTCGCTTCTCCGGGGTTCAAGCTGTGACCCGCCGCTTCATTGGGAAGGATGCCAAAATGGCTTCGAAGTCTGCACTTCTGCTGGTCGCCGTGGCGCTCTCGGGTTGCGCCTTCAAACCAGGCCCTGAGCCTAGGGCTGGCGCAGAGCCAGTGAACGTTCCGGTCGTCAGCAAGTCGGAATTCGTGTTCGACGCTGCTGCACCGAACGGTGCGCTTCCGCGGTCGGAAGCAGAGCGTCTCGACGCCTGGTTCCGCAGCCTCGATCTTCGCTACGGCGACGCCGTCTACGTCGATGGCAGCTATTCGGAAGGCGCTCGTGCCCAGGTCGCTTCGCTTGCGGGCAACTACGGCATCATCGTCTCTTCGGGAACTCCGGTTACCCCCGGCGTAGTGGCTCCTGGCACTGTCCGAGTGGTCGTCAGCCGCACGGTGGCCAGCGTTCCGAATTGCCCCAACTGGGACGACAAGTCGAACACCAACTATAACAACAAGACCATGCCCAACTTCGGTTGTGCAGTGAACGGCAACATGGCCGCCATGGTCGCCAATCCCGAAGACCTGGTCCACGGCCGCGAAGGCAGTGGCCTTGGCGACGCCGCAACGGCTTCGCGTGCGATCAACTATTATCGCACCGCACCGCCGTCCGCGACGAAGGGTCTGCAGGAAACCACTACTTCGAAGAAGGGTCAGTGATGAACGCTCCGTTCCAGGCACGCGCTGGACTGCGCGATCCGTTCCAGGCTTTCGTCTGCGACGACGCAACCGCCGACATGCTTCGGCCGGTGGCGGTCGAGCACGGCTGGTCGCCTGAGAAGGTCAACAAGGGTGGACTGCGCAACGCCGTGCAGTCGCTTTCGGTCTCCGCGAGCCCGAACATCCTGTTTGTCGACCTTTCGGAATCGGCCGACCCGCTGAACGACATCAACGCGCTTGCGGAAGTCTGCGAGCCGGGGACGATCGTCATCGCTTCGGGTCAGGTCAACGATGTCCGCCTCTATCGGGACCTCGTCGCGAGCGGCATCCACGACTACCTGCTGAAGCCGTTCACGGTCGATCACCTGCGCGACACGTTCGCGAACGCGCAGACGATCCTGTCCGGCCCCCGTGGTGAGGCGCAAGTCGACAAGCCGCACATCATGGCCGCCGTCATCGGTGTCCGCGGTGGAGTCGGCGCCTCGACCATCGCAACTTCGCTTGCATGGCAGCTGGGCGAGAAGGCGCACCGCTCGACGGCGCTGCTCGATCTCGACATTCACTTCGGAACTGGCGCTCTGGCGCTCGATCTCGAGCCGGGCCGCGGCCTGACCGACGCGATCGAGAACCCGAGCCGCATCGACGGTCTGTTCATTGAGCGCGCAATGGTGCGTGCGAACGAGCGCCTGTCGGTTCTCTCGGCCGAGGCTCCGATTCATCAGCCGCTGATGACCGACGGCACTGCCTTCTTCCAGCTTCAGGAAGAAATGCGGAACGCCTTCGAATCGACGGTCCTCGACCTGCCGCGTCACATGCTGATCCAGTATCCGCACATGGTCCACGATGCGCATGTTGCAGTTGTGGTGTCCGAGCTGACGCTCGCCGCCACCCGCGACACCATCCGCATTCTGGCCTGGCTGAAATCGAATGCTCCGCAGACCAAGGTCATCGTCGTTGCAAACGGCGTTCCCTCGGGCGGCGCTCTCGAAATCAACCGCAAGGATTTCGAGCAATCGATCGAGCGTCCTGTCGACATCGTCGTCCCGCACGACGGAAAGCTTGCTGCCCAGGCAGCCAAGCTCGGCAAACCGATGGCGGAAGTCGCGACTGGCAAAATGGCTGCCCCGTTCTCGGCCCTTTCGAGCATGGTCCTCAGCCATGCGACCGAGGAAGGCGCTCCGAGCGGGGAAGGCTCGATCGCCGGCGGCGCGAAGTCGCTGGTCGATAACCTGAAGTCGATGCTGAACAAGCCGAAGGCGAAAGCTGCTTAATCGGTCTGCGGGCGGCCCTCGGCCGCCTGCTTTGGGGAAGGATTGGACGGTCGAATGCTGTTGACCCTCATCATCGTCTTGGGCGGCGCTGGGACATTGGCCATGCTGCTGTTCGCAATGCAGGGGCCGTCGACGTCGAAGGCGCTCAAGCGCCGTATCGAGATGGTCAAGGAGCGCCATGGCGACGTCATCGCCGCGAACGCTCAGGCCCAGATCCGAAAACTGTTCGCGAACCGTTCGACCGGTGGCGGAATGGAGGGGCTGGCGTCGACGATCATCCCGAAGCCTGCGCTGCTGCGCAAGCGGCTTGAGCAGACCGGGCGTCAGATCACGCTGGCGAAGTACTTGATGGTGTCGATGGGTATCGCCGCCGTCGTCATGTTGCTGTTGATGATGAAGGGCGCGCCCTTCCTACTCGGCCTTTTCGCAGGCCTGTTCGTCGGTATCGGCCTCCCGCACATAATCGTTGGCAAGATGATCAAGCGCCGCATCGCGAAATTCAACGCGAACTTCCCTGACGCCATCGAATTGATGGTGCGCGGTCTGCGTTCGGGTCTTCCGATCACCGAAACTCTGGGCATCGTCTCCAGCGAAATCGGCGGTCCAGTCGGACTCGAGTTCCGCTCGGTGTCCGACAAGATGAAGATCGGCCGTACGATGGAGGCCGCGCTGCAGGAAACTGCCGATCGCCTCGGAACGCCGGAATTCCAGTTCTTCGTCATCACGCTGGCCATCCAGCGCGAGACGGGCGGCAACTTGGCCGAAACACTTTCGAACCTGGCCGACGTGCTTCGCAAGCGCGCCCAGATGAAGCTGAAGATCCGCGCGATGAGCTCGGAATCGAAGGCATCGGCGTACATCGTCGGCGCCCTGCCCTTCATCGTCTTCGGCCTCGTTTACATGATGAACCCCGATTACATGGGCGGCTTCTTCGTCGACCAGCGTCTCATCGTGGCAGGCCTCGGTGCGCTCTGCTGGATGGGCATCGGCGTGTTCATCATGGCCAAAATGGTCAACTTCGAGATCTGAGGGGGGACGGTTAGACATGCCTACTGGAGGCCCCACTCTTCTCGGCTTCGACGTCATCCTGATCGCGACGATCTTGAGCGGCGTCGCGACCCTGGCCGTAATGACCGCAATCTATGCGGCGACCACGGTCAAGGATCCGATGGCCCGCCGCGTCAAGGCGCTCAACGAGCGTCGCGAGCAGCTCAAGGCCGGCATCGTCGCGTCGACCAACAAGCGTAAGAAACTGACCAACCGCAACCAGGCGGCAGACCGTGTCCGGTCCATCCTTGGCCAGTTCAAGATGCTTCAGGACGATCAGATCCAGAAGGTTCAGCAGCGGCTGATGCAGGCCGGCATCCGGACCAAGGATCTCGCCTTCTTCATCATCGCGGCCCGCTTCATGGCACCGCTGGTGCTTGGCCTTTCGGCGGTCGTGCTGATCTATGTCGTGGACTATTGGCCGGAATGGTCCTGGCTGCGCCGCTACATCACCGTCGCAGGCGTGCTTGTGCTCAGCTACAAGGCGCCGGACATCTGGCTCAAGAACAAGGTCACCAAGCGCTCGCACGCGGTGCGCAAGGGCCTTCCGGATGCGCTCGACCTGCTCGTGATCTGCGCCGAAGCCGGCCTCACTGTCGACGCCGCCTTCGGCCGTGTCGCCCGCGAGCTTGGCAAGGCCTATCCGGAGCTCGGCGACGAGTTCGGACTCACCGCGATCGAGCTGGGCTTCCTTGCCGAGCGTCGTAACGCCTTCGAGAACCTTGCCATGCGCGTCGACCTCGAAGCGGTTCGCGGCGTGGTCACGACCATGATCCAGACCGAGAAGTACGGTACTCCGCTCGCATCCGCCCTGCGCGTGCTGTCTGCCGAGTTCCGCAACGAGCGCATGATGCGCGCCGAGGAAAAGGCCGCGCGTCTTCCCGCAATCATGACCGTTCCGCTGATCCTGTTCATTCTGCCGACCCTGTTCATCGTGATCCTGGGTCCGGCCGCCTGCGCGATCAGCGACAACTTCCTGAACTCGTAACAGGAAGCTGACGGGTGGGGGGTACCGCCCGCGTCGAAAGGCGCGGGCGGTTTCCGTTTGGGCGGGAACAAACCGCCGCACTTTCGCTTGTTACCTGAACGGAACAATCGAGGGATTGCGCAATGACCGCCTTTACCCAGGACCAGTGGATCATTCTTGCGCTGGTTTTCGTCCTAGGCATCCTGCTCGGCATCTTCCTGACCGCCGGCGGACGCAAGAAGTGGAAGACCCGCTATTACGACGAGCGGACACGGCTCGAGACGCGAGAGCGCGAATACAAGGATCGCGAAGCCCACTGGGCGGGACAGGAAAAGGAATGGCGCGAGCGCGACAGCCTACGCGCCGCCGCGATCAAGGGCAGCGACCCGGTGGATGACCGGCCGCTGTAGGACTAGCCTTCGATCTTCGAAAACACGGCGACGCGATCAACCGCGTCGCGCAGTCGAGCGAGGAGGTTCAAGCGGCTCTCGCGCTTGACCGGGTCGGCATCGTTGACGGTCACCTTGTCGAAGAAGGCATCCACCGGCTTTCGAAGCGAAGCGAGCACCTTCATCGCCCGCTCAAAGTCTTCTTCTTCGATGGCCTGCTCGGCGCGCGGCTCGGCAACGTCCAGCGTCTCGTCCAGTCCGGCTTCCTCAAGAAGCGGATCGTAGGACTGCGCGCGCGGGTCCCGCCGCTCCTCCCACTTTTCCTTGCGCAGGATATTGGCCGCGCGCTTGTATCCCGTCAGCAGGTCTGCACCATCGTCGGTGCCAATGAACGCCTGAAGCGCCTTCACCCGTGCGAGCAGCCGGACGATGTCGTCCTCGTCTCCGAGTGCAAAGACAGCGTCGATCAAGTCATGCCGAATGCCCGCTTCGCGCTGCTGAACCTTGAGGCGATCGCCAAGGAAGTCGAGAATCGCCTCAGATAGGCTCGTGGCTTCATCGATGATCTGGCCGCGTTCGATCTTCGGCGTCTTTTCGGACTTCCAGCGAACAACCACGCGATCGCCGTGACGATAGGTAAAGGTCCCAACCTCCGCGGTGATCTGATGCTCGTCGTCATCGGGCTCGAGCAAATCGGGAAATCGGACGGTGTCGATCGCTCCAAGCCGGGAGACGATCAGCAGCACCGCTGCCTGGACGAGCACGTCCGACAGAGGCAACCGAAGATTGTTTTTCGTCAGTATTTGCAGGAAGCCCAGCGCAGCTCGGCGAAGCGCGAACGGATCGCGTGAACCGGTCGGTTTCTCACCGATCGAAAAGAAGGCGACCAAGGTATCGAGCCGGTCGGCGATGTTGACGGCGACGGTCGTCGGGTCCGTCGGAACCTCGTCACCCTGCCCTGCCGGCCGGTAGTGATCGCGGATAGCGTTGGCGACGGCTTTCGATTGACCTTGCGCCTCGGCGAGATATCCGCCGAGCGTCCCCTGCAGCTCCGGAAACTCGCCGACGATCTGACTGACGAGGTCGGCCTTGGCGAGCTTCGCGGCCGCTTTGACCTGCTCGATATCCGCACCCGGGACCAGCCGTTCCTTGACCAGCCACTCGGCCAGCTTGGCAACGCGAGCAACCTTGTCGGCCGTCGTCCCGAGCTTTTCGTGAAAGACGATTCCGCTCAGTTTCGCCGCTTGCTCCTCGAGCGGGACCTTCAGATCCTGCTCCCAGAAGAACCGGGCGTCCGCCAGCCGAGCTGCAAGCACACGGCGGTTGCCCTCGACGATTGCCTCGCCCTTGTCTTTCGAATCGATGTTGGCGACGCAGACGAACGCAGGCGCCAGCGCACCAACGTCGTCGGTGCAGGCGAAATATTTCTGGTTGGTCCGCATGGTGAGCACGATCACTTCACGCGGAACATCGAGGTAATCAGGATCGAAGCGGCCAAGCAGCGGGATCGGCCACTCCGTGAGGCCGGCGTTCTCAACCACGAGCCCCTCGTCCGGAACAAGCGTCAGTCCGGCGTCCGCGGCCGCCCTTTCGGCCCCCTCGCGGATCAGCTTTTCGCGCTCTTCATGATCGACGATGACGTGGCAGGCCCGCAGCTTCTCGGCATAGTCATGAGCGCCACCCACCGTAATCGGGCCCGCATGATGAAACCGGTGTCCGACTGTCGTTGCCCCGGAACTGATCCCATCGATCTGCACCGGGACAATGTCCTCGCCGAGAAAGGCGACGACGCCATGGAGCGGGCGCACCCACCGAAGAGAGCCACTGCTCTCCGACGAGGCGCCCCACCGCATCGACTTGGGCCAGGGGAAGTCGCGAACGATCCGCTCGACGATTGGACCCAGCAGGTCGCGCATCGGCTGCCCAGCCTTTTCGACCACCGCGAACCACACGCCGTCACGATCCTGCAGTTGCTCGTGCGGTAAGCCGACCTTGCGCAGGAACCCTTCCAGCGCCTGCGGCGGCGCACTTGTGCGCGGCCCTTTGATCTCCTCGCTGACCGCCTGCGTTTCTGCCGGAAGTCCGCGCGCGATAAGCGCCAGCCGACGCGGCGTCGACCAAACGTCGATCGCTTCCGCCGTCACGCCGAGCTCGTCCATCTCCTGCGCAAACATGCGCGCCAGATCGTTACGGGCGCCCGCCTGCATCCGCGCCGGAATTTCCTCGCTCAGGAGTTCGAGGAGAAAATCTGCACTCACGCTTGCCACTCGTTGCATTCCATCCACGTTGCGCACGCCGCCTTCGCCAGATCGCGTACCCGCCCGATGTAAGCCTGGCGCTCAGCGACGGAGATCACGCCCCGCGCCTGCAGCGTGTTGAAGATGTGGCTGGCCTTGATCGCCTGCTCATAGGCCGGGATCGGTAGCTTGTTCGAAACGCAATTCTCGCTCTCGGCAGCAGCCTTGCGGAACAGGTCGAACAGGCTGTCCGTGTTCGCGACCTCGAAATTGTAACGCGATTGCTCCTTCTCGTTCTCGAGAAATACGTCGCCGTAGGTCACGCCCGCGTCGTTGAACTTGAGGTCGAAGACATTGTCGACGCCCTGGATGTACATCGCGAGCCGCTCCAGCCCGTAGGTCAACTCACCGGTGACAGGCTTGCAATCGAAGCCACCAACCTGCTGGAAATAGGTGAATTGCGTGACTTCCATCCCGTCACACCAGACTTCCCAGCCAAGGCCCCAGGCACCAAGCGTTGGGCTCTCCCAATCGTCCTCGACGAAGCGGATGTCGTGCTTCAGCGGGTCAATTCCGATCTCGATCAGGCTTCCGAGATATAGCTCCTGCAGGTCGGGCGGGCTCGGCTTCAGAACGACCTGATACTGGTAATAGTGCCCGAGGCGGTTGGGGTTATCGCCGTAGCGGCCGTCGGTCGGCCGGCGGCTCGGCTGGACATAGGCTGCCTTCCACGGATTGGGCCCAAGCGAACGCAAGACGGTGGCCGGGTGGAAAGTCCCTGCCCCCATTTCCATGTCGTACGGCTGCAGGAGAACGCAGCCCTGCGCGCTCCAGTAGCGATGCAGCGTAAGGATCAGGTCCTGAAAGCTGAGGGCCAAAACCGGAAACTCGTTCGTTGGTGGATGTTCCGCGAGGCTTTGGCGCATCGATTCCAAGCGGGCAAGTGGACGCTTGGCGATCGCATTCATACATCCGCCGTCAAGCAGCAGATGCGCAAAGGATTTCGATGTTGAGAAAATTGATCCGCCGCGGCCTCGCCGCCCTCGGGCTGGTGACCGTCGCAGCGAGCGGCACGCCGGCAATCGCTCGATCATCCAATGCTCCTGCGCTCTGGGAGGTCAAGGACAAGGACACCACCGTCTATTTGTTCGGGACCATCCACCTGCTTCCGAAGGATCAGTCGGCCTGGCGCACGCCCAAGTTCGACAAGGCTGTCCAGAATTCGCAGACGTTGGTGCTGGAAACGTTGATCGACACCGCCAATCCGCAGCAGCTCGGATCGATCATGGCAGCGCTTGGGTATTCGAGCGGCCTCCCGCCGATTGCCGACCGCGTTCCCGCGGCCAAGCGTCCGCAACTGGAAGCAGCGATCGCCAAGACCCAGATCCCGCGCGCTATGTTCGACCGCATGGAAACCTGGGCAGCGTCCTTCACCTTGCTCGGCGTACAATTCCAGATGCTTGGAGTCGAAGGCGAGCAAGGCGTCGAGGCCGTGCTGCGCAAGTCGTTCGCGGCGGCCGGCAAGCCGGTCGGCGAGCTGGAAACCAATCGCGAGCAACTGAGCTACTTCGACAGGCTGCCCGAAGAGGCCCAGCGCAACTTGCTAGAAGGATCGATCGAAAACCCCGAAGCGATGCGTTCCCAGTTCGCGCAAATGCTGCAGGCCTGGCTGAGCGGCGACGTCAAATCCATCGGCAACTCCTTCAACAAGGATCTTGAGGGATCGCCTGAACTGAAGGCCGCCCTCCTCACGCGCCGGAACTACAACTGGAGTCAGTGGATCGAACGCCGGATGACACAGCCGGGCACGGTCATGGTCGCTGTCGGCGCGGGCCATCTCGCAGGTGACGGTTCGGTCCAGCAGTATCTGCAGAGCCGCGGCTACAAGGTGAAACGCCTTCAATAGCGTCTGCATATCCTGACATAAAGTCAGGTAATATTGACACACACCCGAATCGCCTCTATGTCAGGTTGTGCTGACTATATGTCAGTAGGACATGACATGGGAGCGGCGATGGAGAATCGTCTCAGAGTCTTGAGAGCGGAGCGCGGCTGGAGCCAGGCCGAGCTTGGCGGCCGACTTGGCGTTTCGCGCCAGGCGGTCAACGCCATCGAGACCGGCAAGCACGACCCGTCGCTCCCGCTCGTGTTCAAGATCGCACGGCTTTTCGAGCTGCCGATCGAGAGCATCTTCAACGACGAGGTGAGCGATGGAAACCGGTGAGGGCGAACGCCTGCACTCGCAGCAGCGTAAGCGGTTTTGGTCGATTCTTGCGGCGCTGGCCGGTGTTGGGCTGGTCGCGGGATTTGCGAGCGGGTTCGCTGCCGGCTTCTTCGATGCCGGCGGAGGAGTGGGATCGCCGATCGTGCTTTTCGTTGGCGCGGCGGGTGTCGCTCTGTTCGTCGTCGCCGTCGTCTATGGCAGCTGGCGCTTCTTCGTGAACGCGGATGAAGTGGAGGTCAGCGATAACCTGTGGGCATCGCTGATCGGCTTCTATTTCTACGCAATCGCCTTCCCCGCCTGGTGGTGTCTCTCGAAAATCCGGGTCGTTGGCGAGCCTAACGACTGGGTCATCTACGCGGCAACCATCGTCATCGCGACCGGCGCATACGCATTCCGCAAATGGCAATCACGCTAAGATCCTCGAACATAAGGGAGTTCACATGCTGAAACTGAGGTTCGCATTTCTCGCTACCGCTTTGGCCTGCGCTTCGGCTGTCCAGGGACAGGCTCCCGCGACTGCGCCTGCGCCTGCACTTCCAGACGCCGATCCTGCAATCTGGGTCGTCAAGGATCCGGATACGACCATCTATCTGTTCGGGACGTTTCACGCGCTCGACGGAAAGTCGGCCTGGTTCAACGACGAGGTCAAAGCGGCATTCGATCGCTCGAAGGAGTTGGTTCTCGAGATTCCGCCGGTGGACGATCCCGCCAGCATTCAGCCGATCATCATGAAGTATGCACTCGACACATCGGGCAAGCCCCTATCGGATCGGCTTTCGCCGGCGACAAAGGAAAAGTTCGTCGCCGCCCTTGCGAAGCTCGGAGCCCCGCCGAACGCATTCGACAAGTTCACCCCATTCTTTGCAGCCCTGACGCTTACAATGGCGAACGCGCAGAAATTGGGAATGACCGCCGCGAACGGGTCCGAAGCTGTCCTCACCAAGGCGGCCAAGGATGACAAGAAGCCGATCAGCGGTCTCGAAACGATCGAATATCAGATGTCGATCTTCGCAAACCTGTCGGATGCCGAGCAGATTGCCATGCTAGAGCAGACGCTCGACGAGCTCGATGAGGTGGCTGGGCTCTTCAAGAAAATGAACGACCACTGGTCCAAGGGTGATTCCGAAGGAATGGCTGCGCTGATCAACGAAATGAATGCAAAATCTCCCAAGCTTTACAAAGTGCTGTTGACGGACCGCAACGCCAATTGGGCGGAGTGGATCGACAAGAGGCTCGATCAGCCGGGTGTCGTGTTCGTTGGCGTTGGCGCCGGGCACCTCGGTGGCGAAACGAGCGTCCAGGCATTGCTCGCCAAGCGCGGGATCAAGAGCGAACGCCTGACGCAGTGAGGGGTTTTAGGAACGGCAACAGGATCAGGAGATTGAATGGATTCCGCGCGCTGAAAAAAGGGACGTACTCCACTCGTCGCGAATAATTCGCTTCGCGCTGAATTCGCTAGACTTTTCTTAATCTGTTGGTGACCATCATCGCCGGATATCGGGCTGGGGGGCCACGATGAACCGGATGCTTGGGCGCGCCGCAGCGCGAAGGAGACCAAACGGGGGCGACTAGTCGTCCGCGAACGCTGCCAGTCGTCCATGTGCCGGCCAATCCCCTCTCCGCTCGCTGGGTGTGGAGACCTGGGATGCTTGCTGCGCTGATTGCCGCTGCCGTCACGACAACGCCGGTTCCGCCGGCGTCGCCTACCCCCCGCCCGAACGTCCATCCGGCTCTGTGGGTGGTCAACGACGAAGACACGATCATCTATCTGTTCGGCACGTTCCACGCGCTCGACGGCAAGAGCGAGTGGTTCAACGACGAGGTCCGCACGGCCTTTTCCGGCTCGGAAGAACTCGTCCTCGAAACCATCGTCCCGGACAGCTTGAAGAAGCGGGTCCCGCAAAGGCCTGCTCCGCAGGGCGTAGGGATGCAGACGGTCGGTCCCTTCGCCGGGTCGGCGAGCTTTCTCTCGACCAGCAAGATGGTGATGTCCGCCGGTCGCTCCCAAGGCATGTCTACGGACCATGGCGCGGACGCAATCCTGCGCGAAGCTGCTGACGATGCCGGCATGCCGGTCAAAGGACTGGAAACGTTCGACTTCCAGCTTGGAATGTTCGGCAAGATGCCGGGCGCCAAGCCGCCTGCCAATCCCACGGAAGCCGCTCGCACGAAAGCAGCAGTGGCCGCCGTTCTTGCCCAGCTTCAATCCGACTGGAACCGCGGCGACGTGGAGGGTTTCGTGCCGATGCTGGAGCAGATGGAAGCGCGCTCTCCGGCAACATACAAACTGCTGTTCAACGATCGGAACAACCGCTGGGCCTTCTGGATTGCAAAGCGTCTCCGGCAGCCTGGCGTGGTCTTCGTCGCCGTGGGTGCCGGGCACCTGGCCGGCAAGGACAGCGTCCAGCAGAAGCTTAGCCTCTACGGTATCCGAACGGCCCGGGTGAACTGACAGCGCAGTAACTTGCGCTAAAGAGGCCTCTCGCCTATAGGCGCGCCCTTCCCGGCCAATGTCATCCCTGGAGGCGTGGCGGGAAGCAACTCTATCAAGGAACACGCAAAAAATGAGCGATCAGCTGACGCTGCCCGCCGAAACGCGCGACTGGGCTGGCAAGGGAGCCTCCCGCGAACTGCGTCGTGGTGGACGGGTACCGGCCGTTGTGTACGGCCAGAAGAAGGAAGCCCTCTCGATTCACGTCGAAGAGAAGCTCCTCACCAGGATGCTCCAGACGGGGCACTTCATGAATTCCGTCGTCATGGTCGAGGTCGGCGGCAAGCCGACCCGAACGCTGCCGAAGGCCGTGGACTTCCACCCGGTTTCGAGCCGCCCGATCCATGTCGACTTCCTGCGCATCAGCGAGCACACCAAGGTGAACGTCGCTGTCCCGATGCGCTTCGACAACGAAGACGCTTCGCCGGGTCTCAAGCGCGGTGGCGTTCTCAACGTCGTCGTCCACGAGCTCGAGATCGTCTGCGACGCGGCCCACATCCCGAGTGAGATCCACATCCCGCTCGACGGGCTGGAGATCGGCGATTCGATCCACATCAGCAATGTGAAGCTGCCTGAGGGCGTCAACCCGGCGAACTCTGAAGAGGATTTCACCGTCGCGACGATCGTCGCTCCGTCGGCCATGAAGTCCGAGGAAGAAGAAACGGCCGCTGCCGATGCGGTTCCGACCGTCGACAGCGACGAAGGCGAAGGCGACGCTGCCGAGGGCGGCGAGGAAGCCTAAGCTTTCTTCCAATGCGAAAACCGAAGCCGCTCATCCGAAAGGATGGGCGGTTTCTTTTTGTGCCGCCCTCACGCTAGGTGAACGCGATGCAGATTTGGGTGGGCCTTGGAAATCCAGGCGCGAAATACGCGCTTCACCGGCACAATGTCGGAATGATGTCTGCCGACATCATTGCGGAAGTGCACGGCTTCGGCCCGTGGACCAAGAAATTCCGCAGCCTCATCTCCGAAGGCCGCATCGGCCGTCACAAGGTCCTGCTGGTGAAGCCGCAGACCTTCATGAACGATAGCGGCGATGCAGTTCAGCAGGCGCTGCACTTCTACAGGCTCGATGAGGAGGCGCTCACCGTCTTTCACGACGAACTCGATCTCGCTCCTTTCAAGGTAAAGGTTCGCGTCGGCGGCGGACTCGCCGGCCACAACGGGCTACGATCGATCAACGCCTCACTCGGCCCCGACTTCCGCCGCGTCCGCATCGGCATCGGCCACCCTGGCCCCGGCCAGAAAGAAAAAGTCACGCCCCACGTTCTCGGCAACTATCACAAGATCGAGATGGAGGAGCTTTCCGACATGCTCGCAGCGATCGCAGCCGAAGCCGAATGGCTCGCCGATGGGGACGACGTGCGCTTCATGAGCGAAGTCGCTCGCCGCCTGCAGGACGACGCATGATCCGTTCGCTGTTCGTCACCAAGCTCTACGAAGCCATCATTGCAGACGACCTGCTGAACGATCTGGCGTATTCGATCCGAAGCTTGGCAGAAGATGACAAGGCCGGTCAGCGCTGGTCCAGCGAGCACCGGTATGCCGGTTACACCAGCTACGCGTCGCTCAACGACCTCCCTCGTCGCGACCCTGCAATCGGCGACCTGGCCAAGCTGCTGACAAAGCACGCGTCCGAATTCGCCAAAGATTGCGCCTTCGACCTCGTGCGGAAGCCGAAGCTCGATAGCCTATGGGTCAACCTCTTGCGCGGTTCCGGTCATCACAGCGCGCACATCCACCCGCACAGCGTCATCTCCGGCACGCTTTATGTAGAAGTACCGAAAGGCTCGGGCGCCATCCGCTTCGAGGACCCTCGCCTGCCACTGATGATGGTGGCGCCGACACGAAGGCCTGACGCGCCTGAAGACCTCCAGTCATTCGTGACTGTCCAGCCGCGACCAGGGCTCCTGCTTCTTTGGGAGAGCTGGCTTCGCCACGAGGTCCTCCCCGGCAGCGGCCGCGGAGAACGCCTGTCGATCAGCTTCAACTTCGCCTGATCAGTCCTTCGACGGGATCATCAGTCCGCGTTGAACGGCCGGGCGAGCGAGCCCGCGTTCCAGCCATGCCGGGACGTTCGACAACGCGTCGAACGCAACCAAGTCCCGAGCGTCGTAGAAGCCAATCAGGTTCCTGACCCAGCCGAGCAGGGAAATGTCGGCGATGGAATAATCGTCCATGATCCAATCGCGACCCTGCAAGCGTTCGTCGAGAACCTTCAACAGACGCTTTGATTCGTCCGCAAAGCGCTGGAGCGGTCGCTTGTCCTCCCAGTGACGCCCCGCGAACTTATGGAAGAAGCCAACCTGTCCGAAGAATGGTCCAACGTGGCCAACCTGCCAGAACACCCACTGCATCGTCTGATAGCGCCGGGCGCCCTCCGGCAGGAGTTGACCCGTCTTGTCGGCCAGATAGACGAGGATCGCCCCGGATTCGAACAAGGCGATCGGCTCGCCATCCGGCCCTTTCGGATCGATGATGGCCGGGATCTTCCCGTTCGGGTTGAGCGACAGGAATTCTTCCGTCCAGCTTTCATTCTCGCCGATGAGTACGAGGTGCGGCTCATACTCCAGCCCGACTTCCTCCAGCATGATAGAGACCTTCACCCCGTTGGGTGAGTTGATGGAGTAGAGCTGGAGGACATCGGGGTTCGCGGCTGGCCAGCGGCGCGTGATCGGAAAGGTTGGGAGGTCGCTCATCCTTAACCAACTAAGGCGCCGCCCGCCGGTTTCAAACCGCGGTTGAGGAAATCGCGCGGTTTGCCTAATGGCTCCCCATTCCGTCATCGCGAGGAGCGTAGCGACGCGGCGACCCCGCTCGATTGCTTCGCTCCGCTCGCAATGACGAACCAACTGGAGATTTCATGGGCTTTCGCTGCGGCATCGTCGGCTTGCCGAACGTCGGCAAATCCACGCTTTTCAATGCGCTGACCGAGACCGCGGCGGCGCAGGCTGCCAACTATCCGTTCTGCACGATCGAGCCGAACGTGGGCCGCGTCGCCGTCCCTGACGAGCGCCTCGACAAGATCCGCGATATCGCCAAGTCGGCGCAGGAGATCGAAACCCAGATCGAGTTCGTCGACATCGCGGGCCTCGTCCGCGGCGCGTCCAAGGGCGAGGGCCTCGGCAATCAGTTCCTCGCGAACATCCGCGAGGTGGACGCGATCGTCCACGTGCTGCGGTGCTTCGAAGGCGGCGACGTGACTCACGTCGAAGGCCGCGTCGATCCCATCGCCGACGCCGATACGGTCGAGACCGAGCTCATGCTCGCCGACCTCGACAGCCTCGAACGCCGCGTGCCCAACCTCGTCAAGAAGGCGCAGCAGGGCGACAAGGAAGCGAAGATCGAGGCATCGGTGCTGGGCCAGACGCTCGAATTGCTGCGTGAATCGAAGCCCGCGCGCCTGACCCGGCCCAAAGACCCGGAGGAGGAGCGCGCGTTGACCCGTGCACAGCTGCTGACCGCCAAGCCCGTGCTCTACGTCTGCAATGTCGACGAAGGCGAAGCGGCGACCGGCAATGCGCTGTCCGAACGCGTGTTCGCCAAAGCCGCAGCCGAGGGCGCCAAAGCAGTCGTGATATCAGCCGCGATCGAAGCAGAAATTGCGACCCTGCCGTCCGAAGAGCGTGATGCCTTCCTGTCCGACCTGGGGCTGCATGAAACGGGCCTCAACCGGATGATCCAGGCGGGATATGAGCTCCTCGGGCTCATTACCTTCTTCACTGCCGGTCCCAAGGAAGCGCGGGCCTGGACCGTCCGTCGTGGCGCGAAGGCGCCGGAAGCGGCCGGGGCGATCCATTCCGACTTTGAACGCGGGTTCATCCGCGCCGAGACGATCGGTTACGACGACTTCGTCGCATTCGGTGGTGAAACCGGCGCCAAGGAAGCGGGCAAGATGCGCGCAGAAGGCAAGGAGTATGTCGTGCAGGACGGCGACGTCCTGCTCTTCCGCTTCAACGTCTAAGCTCGAACTTCTCCGCGATTGCGTAGAGGGCGAGCACCCACAATAGCCCGAAGCTCCAGCCACCGATGACGTCGCTGGGCCAGTGGACGCCAAGCATGAGGCGCGTCAGCCCAATGATGAGCGCGAGAAGGCATGCGCCCGCAATCCAATAGGCTCTGCCCTTCTCTACCGCCGGGATCAGAAGCGCCAGGGTCACATAGATCATTACCGAATTCGCCGCATGCGCGCTCGGGAAGCTGAGGCTGTGAATCTCGACAAGGTGAGGATTCGCGTCCGGCCTCAGCCGGTCGATCTCGTATTTCTGAAGCTCAACCAGAATACGACCGAACGACGTTCCGACCAGCAGCAGGAGGGCAAGTCGCGCTCGCCGGCGCAGCGCTAGAACAAGCGCGGCACCAGCGATGACCGCAGTAACGAAGTAGCCGCCACCGACGAAGGTCACGAACCGAGCGATCTCGGCAAGGGGCGCGATGTGCCCGACGTAGAACTTGCCGAGGACCAAGCTGTCGACCGGCCCGTCGCCGAGCAAGAGCATCGCAAGCCAAAGCAGCGCGAGCCCGCCGGCCAATAGACCCAGACCGATTTGCTTGCGGCGAGGCGTCTCCATCGACGCCTAACGCCGCTAGCTGCTCAACTGCTCCGCGTCAGAACCGTGTGCCGAGTCGAAGTCCGATCGTGCGCGGCCTGCCGGGCACGATATGGACGTTCGTACAGATGCTGCACGAGACGCCGCGGGAAAGCTCGTTGCGGCTATCGAACAGGTTCGTGGCGAAGAGCTCGATGCTGTGCTTGTTCCACTCGTAACCCGCGAACAGGTCGACGAGCGTGTAGGCACGAAGCTTCCCGGTCTGCAGGTTGTCGGCGACCCTGAGCGCCGAGCGTGCCGAGCCCTGATGGACCAGGCCGATCTGTCCATGAGCCTTACCCGGGCCGATGTCCCAGGTGTAGCGCGCTGTCCCCGTTACCTTGAACTTCGGGGTGATAGGCAGGCGCGTTCCCTTGGGGGCGGTGATTGAGTCCCCGGGTACGCCGTCGCAGTCGGGAGCCGTGTCGGCAGCGACGGCGCAGACGTTCTGCTTTACCTTCGCGTCGGTGTAGGCCGCGGCGGCGTTCAGGCTGAGGCCGCCACTGACGTAGCTGATATCCGTCTCAATGCCGTTCACCTTCGCATCGCGGCCGTTCTGGACAACCGTAAGGCTGTTCAGGCCAAGGAAGCTGAACTGGAAGCTTTCCCAAAGCTGATGATAGATCGCACCGTTCCACCGCAGCGGCCCGAACGAAGTCTTCCATCCCAGCTCGTAGTTCACGAGGAAGTCCGGATCATAGGGCGCCAGTCCCGGCTGGCGGTTGATGCCGCCAGGCCGGAAGCCCTTCGACCAGGTCCCGTAGAACAGCAGACCCTCCTGCGGCTTCCAGGTACCGTTGAAGCGATAGGTGAAGCCGGAATCCTTGCTTTGCTTCGGGACCAGCTTGCCGTTCACGAAGTCGGCGACGTTGATGCATGGCGTGCCGGCGATGGCGCCATTGGTGATCAAGGTCGTGTCGGTGCCGTTGAGCTGCGAATCCCGCAGGGTATCGCCGCTCGTCGTGTAGCACTGCGCAACGCCCGTTCGAGTGCTGCCGACCGCGTTCGGCGGCGGATTGCCCGATGCGCCCTGGAAGAAGGCTGGGTCACGACCGAAGCCCGCAAAACCGAAGACGGTATTGTCGAACTTGTACCAGCGGAGGCCGCCGGTCAGCGCGAATTGCGGCGAGACGTCGAACGTCGCTTCCCCGAACAGCGCATAGTCGCGGTCGATTCTCTTCTGCGACGTCAGCCAGATTAGACCCGGGCGGCCGTTGACGGACAACGTGTCAGCGAGGTTGTCGACATGGTATTCCTGGAGAATATCGTTGGTCTGGCGTTGGTAGAACGCACCCCCGATGACCCGGAAACGATTCTCTGCCGGGGACGCGATCCGCAGTTCCTGGCTCATCTTCTTGTAGTTGTTCCCGCCTGTAATGTACTGGCGCGGGTCAACCGAGTTGCCGTTGTTGTCGAAGTAATACTGATAGTTCGCGATGCCGCCGTAGCTCTCGTAATAGGCGTCATAGGCATCAGCATAGTCGGTGTAGTCGTTGGTCGAATGATTTGGCCGATGCATGAACGCGCCGGCATAGGTGATGTCGAAATTGCCCACCTTCCCCTCAACGGTCAGGGCATATTGCGTGAACTTGTCTACGCCTGGCTCCTTCCGGAACCTCTGCGTTTCCAAATCGCCAAGGCGTTCGTCGAAGTACCAGACACCCCGCGTTTCCGAGCGCTGGTGCATGATCGTCGGCGTGACGGTCCAATTCTCGTTAAGATCGATTTTCAACGCCGCTCGACCGCCGTAGGTCGTGTTGGTGTTGAAATTGTCCTTCACGAAAGAAGCGTTATCGGCCTGGAATCCGTCTCGGATACAACCGATGATGCCGCCGTTGAGAGGATCGAGGATCGGCGTTCCGCAATAGGACCGCGTGCCGCGGATATTGTCTATGTAACCGGCATCCCTCTGCCAGAAGGCCACGCCGCGGAACGCGATGTTGTCGGAAACCGGCAGGTTGACCATGCCCTCCAGGCTTCCGCCTACGCCGCCGTGAGCGACCGTGTTGAGCTCAGCGTCAATCCGGCCAGCGGTGACCCCAAGCTCCGGCTTGTTGGTGATGATGCGGATCGTGCCCGCTTCGCTCGATGCGCCGTAGAGAGTGCCCTGGGGCCCAGCGAGGCTCTCGATGCGCGCAATGTCGTAGATATGAACATCGAGGTTGCCGCCGATGGTCGTGACCGGCTGCTCATCCAGATAATAGCCGACTGAAGGCAGCGAACCTGTGTGATTGCCGTCACCGCCCGTGGCGACGCCGCGCATATAGACGATAGCGAAGCCCGGTGCCGCGGTCTGGAAACTGACGGACGGAAGCTGCTTCGCGAAATCCTCGAAGTTGGAAATGTTCAGCTGGTCGAGCCGCCGAGTGCCGATCGCCTGGACGCTGATCGGGACGTTCTGGAGATTCTCCTCACGCTTCTGGGCCGTGACGATGATCTCGTTGGAGTCCTCTGCTTGAGCGACTTGAGTCGGTGCGGGCTGCTCTGCCGCGTCTGCTGCCGCAGGCTCCTGGCTGGGATCCGGTGCAGGCGTCGTTTGCGCGAATGATGGTGCGGCAATTGCCGTCGACGCGAGAAAACCGAATGTAAGCGCGCGAATCTTCCGAGCGGTCATTTAAGCCCCCTACTGACCAAGTAGGCCTATGCCGTCAGAGCGCTTACGACTTGTCAACGTCCAGTCGTTGCGGTGCCGTCACTTCACGGCGGATTGTGTCGACGATGCTACAGATATTCGACAGGAGCGCGCGGGTATGCGTCGAGCATAGTCCCCAATGCCGCTTTGAGCGGGCCGAGATGAGGTTCGTAGGCGCGCCATTCGTCGGTGGCGTGGGTATAAATCGGCTGCCGTACCTGTTCGGAGCTCGGAGTCCGAACCGCGCGCTCTGTCTTGTAAAATTCCATCACCGAAGGCTCGAACTCCAATCCGCAATATTCGAGCAGCGCCCGGACTTGTTCCTCCGTATTTTCCACCATCCGCTCGTAGACGACCCGATGAACCCGGCCCGGCATCACCAAGTCCATGTGAGCCATCAAGCGCACATAGTCGGAGTAGTACCGTCCGAGATCCCCGAGATCGTAGGTGAAGTCCTGACCGCGAGCGAAATGCTGCCGGAAGTTGGACATGCAGCAGGCGAGCGGGTGACGCCTGGCGTCGATGATCTTCGCGTTCGGCAGCACGAACTGGATGAAGGGGACGAAAGTCCAGTTGTTCGGCAGCTTGTCGATGAAGAAGGGCCGGTCCGTCCGCCGCTGCACCGCGCTGCGCTTGAGGTATTCCTCACCGGCGTCCCGTCGCTCGTCTTCGCTGAGGTCAACGGCAGATGACGGATACTTCCCCCGACCGCGAGCGACGGCGGGCATGTCCGGCAGTTCCGACGTACCTTCGACCAAACTATGCGAGGACAGGATCTGTTCGATCAAGGTCGATCCCGCACGCGGCATGCCGACGATGAAGATCGGATCCGGCGCGGGACTCCCGCCTGGCCGCGTCAGGAGTTCAGCCGTAAACAGCTCGATGCTGCGATCCACCAGCTGCGTCAGGTGATCCGCATTGAACGGATGATATTCGCGCCGAAGCTTGTTGCCCGCCGCGTAATGGGCGAACGCCTCGTCCCCGCGGCCGCGATCGTGAAAAGCCTTCCCGAGCGCGAACTCGACGTGGAAGCGATCGTCGTCCTTGAGATCGGAGCGCGCCAGAGCAGCTTCCATGGCCGCAATGTCTTCGTCGGTGAACTCGACCGTCTTGAGATTGGCGAGGCTCCACCACACCTCGCCCAGCGCCGGGTTGATCGCGATCGCATCCCGATACGCAGCAACCGAATCCCCCAGCCGCCCAACGGTCTTCAGCATGTGGCCGTAGCTCATCAGTACGCGCGGCTGGTTGGGCGCGCGGGACAAGACCTGCTCGTAGAGCATCAGTGCCTGCTCGAAATCGCCCAACCGTCCCAACGTTGCCGCCTTGAGGTTGAGGTGGCCAACGCGATCGGGCTCGGCCTCAAAGACGCCGTCCAGCAGTTCCAGCGCCTCCGAGGGCCGCCCGAGCCTGCCAAGAACCATCGCCAGGTTGGCGCGCGCGCCCGTGAAGTTAGGATCGATCTCCAGCGCGCGACGCAGGAGAACCTCGGAATCCTTCAGCCGCCCCAGCCGCGCCGCAAGCTCGGCAAGCATGCGGATGGCGCGGACATCGAACGGGTCCTCCATCAGGTGCGGCTTCAGCAGACGCTCTGCGATATCCAGCCGGTTTTCATTAAGAGCCTTCGCGGCCTCCACGAGCCGCGGGTGCCACCGCATCATTCCTGCAGAACCGTTCGTCACAAGCGGCGTGGTAGCGCGCCCTTTGCACTCGCGCCAAGCCATGACGGTGGCTAACGGTGCCCAATGATTTATTTCGAAGATTTGCAGGTCGGCTCCGAGACCTACTTCGGTAGTTACGACGTCACTCGCGAGGAAGTGCTGGAGTTCGCTCGCAAGTACGATCCGCAGCCATTCCACTTGTCGGACGAGGCCGCCGCCAAAACCCATTTCGGGAGGCTGGCGGCCAGCGGCTGGCACACGACGGCCATGACCATGGCCGTGATCGCCCGCTATGTTGTCGAGGACGAGCAAGCGGGACTGGGCTCACCCGGCATTGACGAGCTGCGCTGGCTGAAGCCGGTCTATCCCGGCGACACCCTTCACGTGCGCGGAAAGATCATCGAGACGAGACCATCGCAGTCGAAGCCCGACATCGGCTCGTTCCGAACGGAAACGACGGTCACCAACCAGGACGACGTCCCGGTGATGCGCTTCACATCGATCGTGCTGATCCGGCGCCGACCAACCGAGGACTGAGCAACCGGAGCGGCCGAGCGACCGCTCCGTCACTTATCGTCAGTCTTGTTGCGTGTGGCGGTTACGGCCGCCGCGATTGCCGCGGCGATCCTGCTGTTCGCCCTCGCTGCGGACGACACGACGAGGCTGCTGCGCCCGCTCGCGAGTCGGCTCGGTGAAGGTCTGATTGGTCCTCACGCCGCGCTGCTGCCGAACATTGTTGTTCGTCGCTCGCGGGCCGTTTTGGAAGTCGGCCCAGTTCTGGACGATCTGGCCGGTGCCACCCGTCGCCCGCGGCGCGCCACGCTGGCGCCACTGCCAATAGCGGCGCTGCGTATCGGACCAACGGTACGGGTTCCGATGGCGATCGTACACGTAATAGCCGGATCCCGGATAATAATAGCCGTCGTACCAGCCGTAGCCCGGCGTGCCGTAGCCGATGCCGCCATAATAGCTGCTGCCATAGTAGCCGCCGCCGTAATATCCGCTGCCGTAGTACGGGTCGTAATAGCCGTCACCGTACCCGACACCGACGCCAAGTCCGCCATAAGGTCCGTAGGCGCAGCCGCCGAGGCCAATCGCGGCGGTGACTGCGAGCGCACCGAGCTTGAGTTGAGAAACGCGCATAAGGAATTCCAGTACGCTTGAGTTACACGTTACCCTGCATTTCCGCGCGCGGGCGTGAATACGAAATGAACTAAGCCGATGATTTCAGATGGCTTATCCGAACCTTGCGACTAGCTACGGTTGAGACGCGAGCCCGCTCGCCACTGGAGCAGGATCTCGGTGAGGAACAAGGGCATCACCCAGGTCGCCCATATCATGTCGTTGACATTGGCTTGAAGCTCTCCGGGCATCGCCCGGGACCAAAATCGGCACGCCACGAACGTCCAGGCCGCAACGTAGCTGCGGATCATCCAGGTTCTGTGCTGCTCGATCCGCCGGTTCCTGATCGCGCGGAACGCCATCGCTGTGAACGCAATCCACACAGCCGCGAGAGCGCCGGTGGAGATGCCCGGGGTATGCTGGGTGTCGAACGACCGGATCAGCGCGGCGATAGCGCCGGCCGATCCGCCAACGATGTAGGTGTAGCCGGCAGGCTTATGCCATCGGAACCATTCGCGGGTGAGCCCAATGCGTAGCGCTATGGCGCCAGCGAAGAGCATGCAGATGCCGCCCGCAATGTGAGCATAGAGCATTGGCAAATGCCCCGCATGGACCTTCTGCTTGACTGGCCCAAACACAGGCCCCGCAATAAGCCACACGAAAATCGCAGCTGAAACGATCGCGACGCCGACAAGAGCGTCCGTCCGCGCGTGCGGGTAATGCCTTCTGGAAGCCGTCGCCATGGGCCCTCCCTGTCCGTCGCCGCATAACACGGCGACGGTCAGGGTCACAGCCTTGGAGGCTGTTCGTCAGCCGTCGATGCCAGCCTTGCGCTTGGCTCGCTTCGACTTGGCCTGGTTCTCCGGCTCGAGGACGCCGGTCTCGCGAACCAGGGTCGCCTTCTTCTGATTGCGAATGTTCAGGAAGGCGAGACGCGCAAGGACAGTCGCGAAGAGGAGGAATACTGCCACTGCAATGCCCGTCGCGTGACGGTTCGGCAGATTGGGCTCCGCCGTCCACACCAGGAACGCTGCAACGTCCTTGGCCATCTGGTCGACGGTCGGTTTCGGATTACCCGGAGCGTACACGACCTGGCCTTCGCTGGTCAGCGGCGGCGGCATCGCGAGGTTGAGGTTCGCGAAGTACGGGTTGTAATGCAGGCCCTGCGGGGTTTTCGCGGCCGGGAACTCCTTGAGCAGCTCGGCGGGCTGATTCCGATAGCCGGTCAGCAGCGAATAAACGTAGGCCGCGCCGCCATGGCGCGCCTTGGTCATCAGCGAGAGATCAGGCGGAAGCGCATTGTTGTTCGCTGCGCGCGCAGCCGTGTCGTTGGCGTAGGGTGCCGGGAAGCGATCCGACGGCAGTGCCTTGCGGGTCGCGGGTTCGCCGGTTTCAGGGTTCACACTCGGAACCTCGGTCGGCCACTGATTGGCGATCGCCTTGATCTCGGCCTCGGTATAGCCAAGCCCTTCAAGGTTGTGGAACGCGACCTGGCTGAGGCTGTGGCATGCCGAGCAGACCTCCTTGTAGACCTGGAAGCCGCGCTGGAGCTGCTGCTTGTCGAACTTCCCGAGCGGGCCATCGCTCGCCAGCGAGAGGTGCTTGGGATGGAGATGAAATTCCTCCTCAGCAGTCTTTGGTGGCGGGCTCGACCAATAGGTCGAGACGTTGCTGAAGAACGAGATCAGCAGCACTACCGAAAAGACGGCGCCGACCAAGCCCAGTATGTAACGCATTCCCGTCCCCTTACTCGGCGGCCGCACGGCCGGTCGCCAGCGTACCGGCGGGGCCCTGTTCCGTTTCATGATGCAGCACGGCCGATGTGATCGAATCCGGCAGCGGAAGCGGCCGTTCGAACGCCGACACCAGCGGCAGGATGATCAGGAAGTGCGCGAAATAATATGCTGCTGCCAGCTGGCTCAGGCCGACATAGAGCGGCGTCGCCGGAGCGCCTCCGCAATAGCCGAGGATCAGGACGTCGATCACCAGCAGCCAGAAGAATCGCTTGAACACCGGACGATAGTTGCCGGAGCGAACCGGCGACTTGTCGAGCCAAGGCAGGAAGAACAGGATCAGGATCGAGCTGAACATCGCCAGCACGCCCCACAGCTTTGCCGGCAAGATGAAGTCCACGGTGAAGGCGCGAAGGATCGCGTAGAATGGCCAGAAGTACCATTCGGGCACGATATGCGCCGGCGTCGCCAACGGGTTGGCCGGAATGTAGTTGTCCGGATGTCCAAGGTAGTTCGGCAGGAAATAGACGAACAGCGAGAAGACCAGCAGGAAGCCCGCCGCAAACCAGCCGTCCTTCGCCGTGTAGTACGGGTGGAAAGGCAGAGTGTCCTTTTCATCCTTGACGTCGACGCCCGTCGGGTTGCTCGAACCCGGAATGTGCAGCGCCCAGATGTGCAGGATCACGACCGCCGCGATCACGAACGGCAGCAAATAGTGCAGCGAGAAGAACCGGGTCAATGCAGCCTGGTCCGGCGCGAAGCCGCCAAGCAGCCAGACACGGATCGGCTCGCCCACGAGCGGGAATGCCGAGAAGAAGCCGGTGATGACCTGCGCTCCCCAGTAGCTCATTTGTCCCCAGGGGAGCACGTAACCCATGAACGCCGTCGCCATCATCAGCAGGTAAATGACGAGGCCGAGCATCCACACCAGCTCACGCGGTGCCTTGTACGAACCGTAATAGAGCCCGCGGAAGATGTGGATATAGGTGACGATGAAGAAGAAGCTCGCGCCGTTCATGTGGATGTAGCGAAGGGCCCATCCACCGTTCACGTCGCGCATGATGTGCTCGACCGAATTGAACGCTCCGTCGACGCTCGCATAATACCACATGGCTAGGACGATTCCGGTGACGATCTGGATCGTCAGGAACAGGCCGGCGAGGATGCCGAAGTTCCACCAGTAGTTCAGATTACGCGGAACCGGATAACCGCCGCCGACCGCGCCATAGACCAGGCGGGGAAGCGGTAGCCGCTCGTCCAGCCACCGCATGAGCGGGGCCTTCGGTTCGTAGGGTTTTGCCCAGGCAAAGCTCATCTTAGGCTCTTTCCCCTTTAGCCGATGCGAACAGTCGTGTCGGACACGAATTCATAATTGGGTACCATCAAGTTCTTCGGGGCCGGTCCCTGGCGGATCCGGGCCGCGGTGTCGTACGCCGAACCGTGGCACGGGCAGAAATAACCGCCGAACGGTCCGCGGTTCTCACCCTCGCCGACACCCAGCGGCACGCAGCCGAGGTGGGTGCACACACCGAGCGTGATCAGCCAGTTCGCCTTGCCCGGCTTGGTGCGCTGAGCGAGCGATTCCGGATCGCGAAGCTCCGACATCGGAACGGCATTGGCAGCCTGAATCTCAGCCGGAGTCAGGTTACGGATGAACACCGGCTGCTTGCGCCACACGGTCTTGATCGCCTGCCCCGATGCGATCTTCGAGATATCGACTTCGGTCGACGCCAGCGCCAGCACGTCCGCCGGCGGATTCATCTGGTTGATCAGCGGAATGGCGACGGCAACCGCACCGACTCCGGCGAAGCTGACGGCCGCGACATTCAGGAAATCCCGGCGGCGAACGCCACCCTCCGTTTCAGCCTGTGCGGATTGTTCCAGCGTGGCCATGCTTCCCCTTGTGACGCCCAATGTGACGCATTGTCTGTCCGTGCCGACCGGCACATAACGAAGTCGCCCACGGGAGGACCCCAAGGGCGATTGGCGGTGCTGATAGCGGCGCGTTTCGGCACTGCCAAGTGCCACAATTGGCATTCGCGCACGGTGCGCTATGTGGCGGCCATGCTTGTGCTCGACGAACAACAGCAGGCCGCCCGCGACTGGTTCGAATCGCTGCGCGATCGCATCTGTGCGGCATTCGAGAAAATCGAGCGCGAAGCCGATAGCGAAGCGTCCTTCCGCTACACTCCGTGGGAGCGCGAAGATGCCGAGGGCGGGCCGGGCGGCGGCGGCGTTCGCGGCCAGATGACCGGCAAGGTCTTCGAAAAGGTCGGCGTCAATGTCTCGACCGTCGGTGGCCGCTTCGCCCCGGAGTTCGCGGCAAGCATCCACGGCGCGGCAGAGGATCCCCGGTTCTTCGCCACCGGCATCAGCCTGGTCGCCCACATGGCCAATCCGCACGTCCCGGCCGTCCACATGAACACGCGCTTCCTGACGACGACCAAACGCTGGTTCGGGGGCGGCGCGGATCTCAACCCCGCCATTCCAAACCCGGAAGACACTGACGCCTTCCACGCTCGTCTCCGTGCGGCCTGCGCCGCCCACGACCCGACCTTCTATCCGCGCTTCTCGAAGTGGGCCGAAGACTATTTCTTCCTGCCCCATCGCGGTGTCGCTCGCGGGGTCGGCGGGATCTTCTACGACCATCTCGAGTGCTTTGAGCCTGGGGAAGGACCGACTTTCGAGGAGAACTTCGCCTTTACCCGAGATGTCGGCGAAGCCTTCCTCGACATCTTTCCGAAGATTGTCCGCGCCCGCCTGAGAACGCCTTTCACCGAAGACGACATGAGCAAGCTGCTGGAATTCCGCGGCCGCTATGTGGAGTTCAACCTCCTCTACGACCGCGGCACCTTGTTCGGCCTCAAGACTGGCGGAAACATCGACGCCATCCTGATGAGCCTCCCGCCCCTCGCCGCCTGGACATGAGCTACGACGAAGTCTCGGACCGCGATCTCGTCGCGGTCGTCACATTCCTGGAGATGCACGCGCGGCCGCAGGTCGAAGTGCCTCCCTCACCTTGGAAGCTCCGCCGCATCGAGGACCCGGAGCCCGGCGCCTATCGCGAGCTTTTCGCAAGCATTGGGTCCCGATGGCTCTGGTTTTCGCGCCTCGTGATGGCTGATGGCGACCTGTCCGCGATCATCCAGGACCCGAAGGTCGAGCTTTTCTCCGTTGAAGACGAGGCTGGGAGGGCGGTCGGCATGCTGGAACTCGATTATCGCCAGCCGGGCGAATGCGAACTCTCCTTCGTCGGCGTACTCCCAGAGTTGTCCGGGCAAGGTCATGGCCGCTGGCTACTCGCCGAGGCTGTCGACAGGGCCTGGCGAGACGGCGTCCGCCGGGTCCACGTGCACACTTGCACGCTTGATCATCCGGCGGCCCTCTCAGCCTATCGCCGGGCGGGCTTCACTCCGTACAAGCGCGCGATCGAGCGCTTTCCCGATCCACGCCTGATCGGAGCGCTGCCGCGCGATTGCGCTCCTCAGATCCCGCTGCTGGGGACGCTCGCCTGAGCCTCTTGGCCTGAGGCCTGCACGTATAGCCGAGCCAGCATCACCATCAGGACGACGTAGACGCCGGCCTGCACGATCTCGCCGGCGAGGGAGACGAGAAGCGCGCCGACGGTGAACGGCTCCATCTCGCCGAAGACCATGCGAACCACCAAGCCAAGGATCGAGAAGGTCGCGAGGATCAGGATCGCCGCGCCGATGAGAAAGATCATCAGGAAAGCGAACAGCCGCCACCAATTCCCTGCCGTCAGGTTCCAGCTTCGCTTGACGATTTCGACGGGCCCAATCTGTTCCGCAACGGCGATCGGACCGGTCAGAACCATGCGGATAACGACGAAGAAGAACGCAACGAGGACGACCAGGAACAGGAGGGCTAATGCGCCGCCCGGCTGAGCCTGCAAGGTGCGGCCGATCCCCACGAACAGGATGGCGAACGGCAGGCCCCAGATCATCTGACTGATGAAATAGACGGGCATCCGCGCGAAGCTGCTGGTGATCACTTCTCCCACGGTCAGCCGATTGCCCATGGCCAGCTTGGCGAGCGCTAGCTGCCCCACGATCGCGATCAGCATCGCGACGAGCAAGACCGCGACCCAAGCACCCGGCGCCGGAAATTCACCGACCTTGGGAGTTGGCATGAACAGGTTGGCGACGAGTCCGGGCAAAACCAGCAACGCGAGTGCAACCGTGGCGAACAGCTTGCCGTCACTCTGAAGGAGCGCACGCGTTTCGTCCCAGGCGCGCGAGATGGAGAGTTTACTTGTCACCAGGGTCCCCCTGTTGGAATGGTGGCGCAGTTATGCGGACCGTCGCCGGGACTTGCAACGCGCTTGCGACCAGCGAATGCAAAGGCCATCTCGCAGCCATGATCGACACCAGCGACATCGAATGGCGCGTAAGTGAAGGGCAGGTGCCCTACCCCGATGCGCTGGCATTCATGGAGGAGCGCGCGGCCGCCATTCGGGCCGGAACGGCGAGCGAATGCATCTGGCTGGTCGAGCATCCCCCGCTCTTCACTGCCGGGACGAGCGCCGACCCAACGGAGTTGTTCAATCCCGCCGGCTTCCCGGTCTACGATGCCGGCCGCGGCGGCCGCTACACCTATCACGGCCCCGGCCAGCGGGTTGGATACCTGATGCTCGACCTTGAACGGCGCGGCCGCGATGTGCGGAATCTGGTCTGCTCGCTCGAAGGCTGGATGATCTCTACCCTGGCCGATCTCGGGATTTCCGCCCACCGGGCGCCTGGCAGGATCGGAATTTGGGTCGGCGAAGGGCCCGCCGAGGCAAAGATCGCCGCGCTCGGCATCCGGATCAAACGCTGGGTTACCTTGCACGGGTTTGCAATCAATGTTGCACCGGACCTTTCCCACTTCGGCGGCATCGTTCCTTGTGGGATCAGCGAGTTTGGGGTGACGAGCATGAAAGCGCTTGGGAAAGAAATGCCTCTGACGCGCGTTGATGATGCGCTGAAGCGAACTTTCCCGTCATTTGTCAGTGACTTGTCACTGACGTGTAAAGTGTCTTGATGGGCGCGAGCGCTTCAGACTATTGTGCGCGCGATTTGCGAGGTGGGCGCCGCCCACTTTCAGATCGGATAATCTAGGGAGTTTTGAATGCGTGCTCTTATCCTGGTCGCCGGTGCGGCCCTGGCGGTTTCGGCTTGCAGCAGCAACGAAGCCGCAGACAACACGATGAACGTCGACAACCTTGTCGTCGACAACATGACCATGAACGAGCCAGCGATGGACGCCAACATGGACATGAATGCGACGACCGACGCGAACGCGGTTACGACCGACATGAACGCGACGACCGACGCCAACGCGACGGATGCCAACGCAACCAACGCGATGTAATTCGACGGCTCTCCATTTGGAGTGCTGACGAACAAGAGGCTGCCGGTTTTTCCGGCAGCCTCTTTTTTTGTACTTGCGAGGAAATCCGATGAAACGCCTGCTCTGCACCGGCCTGATGGTGATCGCATTGTCCTCCTGCGGCAGCTATAGGCAGACCACCGAGAACAGCGGAGTCCTCGACAACGTCTCAGTCGAGGCGATGCCGGCGAACGATGCCAGCGCCCTTGAAGCGGTTGAAGCGCAGGACTCACGCCTCGCCACGCAGGAATTGGCCAACGAGACGGTCGAAACCGCAACCAACGATTCCAACGCCGTCGGAAACGCCGCCGGTAACTCGCAATAGCTAAGGCAGGCCGATGACCTTGTGAGCCTGCAGTGACAGGCGCCACAGCGGCCGCTCCATCACTAGCCGGATCGAATCCTGGAGCGCCCACTCCCGCTCCTCGCAATCCATCGGCTGGATCAGGAAATTCGAGAAGTCCCAGCACTCGAACTCAGCCGGGTCGATACCCATCTGTGGCCAGACCAGTTTCAGTTCGTTACCCCGGCGCTGAACCACGTCGGTGCCCGCCTTGGGGCTGATGCAGAGCCAGTCGATGCCTGCAACCGCCGAGATCGTGCCGTTACTCTCGACCGCGATTCGGAAGCCGCGTGCATGCAAGGCCTCGACCAGTGGCGGGTCGAGCTGCAACATCGGCTCTCCGCCCGTGATGACCACCAGCCGATCCTCCGTGCCAGGGCCCCAGGTTCGTTCGACCTGCTGAGCGAGGGTCGGGGCATCGGCGAACTTGCCCCCGCCCTCTACGTCAGTCCCGACGAAATCCGTATCGCAGAAATTGCACTGGGCCGTGTCGCGGTCCTGCTCGCGGCCAGTCCAGAGGTTGCAACCGGCGAAGCGAAGGAACACGGCCCGACGCCCCGTTTGAACCCCTTCGCCCTGAAGCGTGAGGAAGCACTCCTTGACCGCATAGCTCATGCGTAGGCCGTCGGATCCTCGATCCCGGCATCTGCGAACCCTTTCGAGCGTAGGCGGCAGGCATCGCATTCGCCACAAGCCCGCCCGTCTGGAGCGGGGTCGTAGCAGCTGTGACTGATGCCGGCGTCCAGGCCGAGCCTGTTGGCCTCGCTCGCGATTTGGGCTTTGGTCATCTCCTGCAAGGGAGCGTTGATTGTGATCGTTCCACCTTCGGAACCGGCCTTGGTCGCCAGCCGCGCAAGAGTCTCGAAACCGGCGACAAATTCCGGCCGGCAATCGGGATAGCCGGAATAATCCAGAGCGTTGACCCCGATGAAGATGTCATCCGCCCCCTCGGCCTCGGCCCAGGCCAGAGCGATGCTGAGGAAGATGAGGTTGCGCGCCGGCACGTACGTCACCGGGATACCCGGCTGCACACCGTCCTTCGGCACTTCGGTCTCGCTCGTCAGCGCCGATCCGCCGAAAGCCCGAAGGTCGAGGGGCAGGATGATGTGACGATCTGCGATGTCGGCTGCAATGCGTCTCGCAGCTTCGATCTCGACCCGGTGGCGCTGGTTGTAGTCGATTGTCAGCGCCAGGACTTCGAACCCGCGTTCGCGAGCAAGCGCCGCGCACACCATCGAGTCGAGCCCGCCCGAAAGGAGCACGATCGCCTTCTTCCTGTCTGAGCCGATTCCCGCCATGGCGGCGCCCTCTAAGGCGTTGAAGGCAACAAAAGAAGGGCCGCTCGTCGTTCAACAAGCGGCCCAGTTCCGGGCCTGAGCCCGTTTGGGAGGAAAGCGTGCCAAAATCCGGCACGACCCCCTCCTACCTGACCTTGGTTAAACCCTTGCTTAATGGAATGGGAATTTTCTCAGCAATTCCCAATTCTTCGCGCCTGGAGCACGTAATGAAACGGCGCATTGTTGGAGATGCCCTGTGTCTCAATCCGCAGCGATCGCGGCGTAATCAGCTGGACGTTGGACTGTCCGAATGCGCCACCTGTACAGGTGTAATGGACCTCCGTGCGGCTCTGCTGGTCGCGGATAATCTCACGCGAGCAGTTTGAGCGCAGATGCTCGTACTGGGAAAGAACAGCAGGATCCGCGATACAGATGTTACGGCGCCCTCCGTCCGCGCGGCTAACCTCCCACAAGCCACCGGAAGTCTGCATAAAGACCGCCGGACGGGCAGCAGCCGTCAAAGCGAGCAGCGCCACGGCTGCCGCGCAAACTCCTGTGGTCGCTCGAATCGGGCGCTTCATCGGGCGGCACTTACCATGAAATAGGTTAACGTGGAGCGTGTTTCCTCGACTAGGACACGTCCACCAGGGCGATCGGAAAGCTTTGGGAGCAGAATGCACAATCGACCGTGATGAAGCCATCGGGGCCGACCATCTCCGCCCTCTCCTCCTCGGGGAAGCGAGCGATGACCGAACGAACGTAGTCGGGATCGCACCGGCATCCACGTTTCAGCGCGACTGGTTCGAAGGTTAGCACCTCCGCCTCTTCGTGGAATAGGCGCCAAATCAGGCCGTCGAGGGGGAGCTCGGGATCCGTCAGCTCTTCCGGCTTCACCGAGCCAGCGAGGATCGCGACATGCGGCCAGTCCGGATGGTCGAGCTGTGTATGAAGGCGCTCGCGCCCTTCCTCGCCCTCCGGAAGATGCTGAAACAGGATCCCACCCGCATGCCATTTGCCGTCCCGCTTTTCCGAGGCGAGCCGGACTAGGCTGGGGATCTGTTCTGATTGAGCGAAGTAACTTTGTGCGGCCTGGGCAAGGCTCTCGCCTTCGAGCGGCACAATACCCTGGTATCGCTCGTCGCTTACGGGCTGGTCAAACGTGATGGCCAGGTAGCCCTTTCCGAACAGCGCGAACAGCGATGGGTTCGGGCCGATGTCGGCGAGCCGCTCGGGGCGATGACGAACGTAGCCGCGGAGCTCCCCGGCGAGGTAGTCGCAGACGAGCAAGTCGACGGCGCCGTTCTCCGTCTGCGCCTGCAACGTCATCTGGCCCTGTGGGTCCTTGAGCAGCGAGCCGAGCAACGCGGTCAGCGTCAGCGCTTCGGCGAGCAGCCGTTCGATTACCGGCGGGTAGTTATGCGCGGACAGGATCTGGTCGAGCACAGGACCGATACGCGCGGCTCGCCCACGAGCGTCGCGCGACGGGATGGTGACGCCGATGGCGACGTCCATGGACAATTTATCTGCGGGCATGATGCTTAGATAGGAGCCAGGCGCCCGCCTTCCAACCGCTTAAGCGGCGGCCGCCGGAGCCTCATACTGGGCGGCTGCGGCGGACAGGCTCTCGACGAACTCCCGAATGTGGCTTTCGTCGATGACCAGTGGCGGAAGCACGCGCATGACGTTGTCGCCCGCGGCGACCGTCAGCAGACCCTGTGTGCGAAGCCAGTTCACAAATTGGCGGCTGTCGGTCTTCATCTTGATGCCGAGCATCAGACCCATGCCACGAACGCTTTCGAACAGATGGTCGTGGTTCGGGATCATCTGCTCGAGCGCCGAGCGCAGGCGCTCGCCCATCAGTTGAACGTTGGTGAGAAACTCATCGTTGGCGATCACGTCGAAGACCGCCTGACCGGCCGCCATTGCCAACGGATTGCCGCCGTAGGTCGAGCCGTGCGTTCCAATGACCATTCCACTGGCAGCCTTCTCGGTTGCGAGGCAGGCGCCAAGCGGGAAGCCTCCGCCGATGCCCTTGGCAGAAGCCATGATGTCCGGCTCAACGCCATATTGCTCGTAGGCATAGAGCGTGCCCGTGCGCGCAACGCCGCACTGCACTTCGTCGAACACCAGCATCAGGTCCTTCTCGTCGCAAACGGCGCGGAGGCCGGCGATGAATTCGTGGCTGGCGGGGCGGATCCCGCCTTCGCCCTGCACCGGCTCAAGAAGGAAACCGGCGGTGTTGTCGTCGACCGCGGCCAGCGCCTGCTCCAGATTGTCGAACTCCACGACCTTGAAGCCGGGCAGCAGCGGCGCGAAGCCGTCGCGAAGCTTCTCCTGATTGGTCGCGCTGATCGTGGCCATTGTCCGCCCGTGGAAGGCGTTCGAAAAGGTGATCAGGTCATGCTTGTGGGGATTGCCCTTGGCATGGTGGTAGCGGCGCGCGGTCTTGATCGCGCACTCGACCGCCTCGGCGCCCGAATTGGTGAAAAAGACGGTGTCGGCGAAAGTCAGGTCGACCAGCCGCTGCGCGAATGCCTCGCCCTGAGGGCTACCGTACAGGTTCGACACGTGCATCAGCGTCGCCGCCTGCTTGGCGATCGCCTCGGTCAGATGCGGATGGCCGTGACCCAGCAGGTTGACCGCGATGCCCGACGCGAAGTCCAGGTACTTCTCGCCGTTCTCGCCATAGAGATAGACGCCTTCACCTCGAACCGGCCTCACCTCGCAACGAGGATAAACGGGCATGAGCGGAGTGATGGCCATCTCGGGCAGGTCCTTCTGTGGTCTGTGGGGTGCGGCTGATTACCGGTCCGGCCCTATAGCCAGACGGCCCAAAAAGGGAAAGGCGCGCCGGTTTCCCAACGCGCCTCCTTGTTTCGGACCTGTTCCGAAGGTCTTAGTCGTGGCGGTAGCCGCGATCGTCTTCGTAGCGATCGTTGCGGCCGTCACGATCGCGGTCGCTCCAGCCGTTGTTGCCCCAGCGATTTCCGTCGCGCGCTTCGTAGCCGATCCGCTGCTCGAGACGCGAAATGCGATACGTGAGCGACTGCGCCTCGCGCGGGTTGAGCCCGTTGCGAGCCGAGCGGTAGATCTGCCGTTCGAGATCGCGAGACTGGTTGCGCAGGCTATTGGCCTCGCGCTCGCTCAGGATATTGCGCTGGTCGAGCCGGTTGATCGTGCGCTGCAGGTTGTCGACCCGTGCCTGAAGGCTGCGGACCGAGCCATAATTATTGTTGTAGCCATAGCCCTGCGGGGCTGGATGGTACTGGGCAGGTGCGGGCGTTGCGACAGCGAGAGCCGAAGCAACAGCGGCGATACCGATAAGAACTTCA
Source organism: Sphingomonas daechungensis (assembly GCF_039543105.1). Taxonomy (NCBI): domain Bacteria; kingdom Pseudomonadati; phylum Pseudomonadota; class Alphaproteobacteria; order Sphingomonadales; family Sphingomonadaceae; genus Sphingomonas; species Sphingomonas daechungensis. The sequence continues at coordinate 2,733,318 of NZ_BAABJC010000001.1, read as the reverse complement.
CGCATCATGGCTCTCCTTGAGCGGTTGATGCGTCTGTTGTGCTCCTGACCGCTTGCCGGGACGCTGAACGCTTCCGTTATCGGGCGTTCAACTAGCTTAACGCGGCTTATTGCTTGATCTTCCAGCCTTTTTTCAAAAGCGTAAAGCAAATCGCCCACAAGGCGACGTTGACACAGAGGAGTCCGATGGCCCCGACCGCTATCGGCGAATCGCTGATTCCCAGAAATCCGAATCGGAAACCCGAGATCACGTAGAAGAACGGGTTCGCGTGGCTGATTGCCCGGAACGTCGGCGCCAACTGCTCAACCGAGTAGAAGGTCCCGGACAGGAGCGACAGCGGCGTCACCACGAAATTGGTCACGGCGGCAGCATGGTCGAACTTGTCGGCCCACAGAGACGTCAGCAGCCCCATGAAGCTCAGCATCAACGCACCCATCAGTCCGAACCACAGAGCCCAGAGCGGGTGCTCCAACCGGACATGCACTCCCGGCCACAGCAGCATCGCAAGCCACACCGCAAAACCGACCAGGAATGCGCGCGTCACTGCCGCGCCCACCAGGCCCGCAATCAGCTCGCCGGTCGACAACGGGGGCATGAGATAGTCGACGATGTTCCCCTGCATCTTGCCGACCAGCAGCGAGAAGCTGGCATTGGCGAAGGCGTTCTGAATCATGGCCATGACGATCAGCCCCGGCGCGATGAAGTCGGCGAAGGGAACGCCCATCACGGTGCGCCCACCGCGGCCTAATGCGACCGTGAAAATCGCCAGATACAGGAGCGTCGTGATCGCCGGTGCCCAGACGGTCTGCATCTGCACCTTGAAGAACCGGCGCACCTCCTTGATATAGAGGGTCCTGAGCCCGCCCCAGTTGACGCCGTGCAATACCGGCTCTCCCGGTGGTGTTCGAACCCAGATTGGAGATTGCTCGCTCGGAGTGGTCACGGGCATGCGCCTATCGGTTGGCGCCAGCCCCCGCAACCCGAGCGACGACGTTGGAGAAGTATTTAGATGTCCTGGACTGAAGAGCGGATCGAGCGCCTGAAGGCGATGTGGACGCAAGGCGCGACGGCCAGCCAGATTGCCGACGAGCTCGGCGGCGTGAGCCGCAATGCCGTCATCGGCAAGGCCCACCGCCTCGGCCTGGAAGCCCGTCCATCGCCGGTCAAACCGGGTGAAGAGAAAGAGCATCGCGCACCGGCTGCCGCCGCGCCCGCACCAAAGCCCGCTCCCGCCGAGCGCCCGGCACCCCGTCCGGCCCCCGCCGCGGCCGATGCTGCTCCGGAACAGGCTACCCCGGCCGAGCGCCCCGCGCGTTCGCCGCAGCGCCAGAGCTCGCCTGAGATGCAGTATCGCTCGATCGGTCCGGGCGGCTTCATCCGCCAGGGTCCGGGCGACCAGCAGGCGCCGATCCCGCCGGCCCCGCCGCGCCGCCTTGTCCCGGCCAAGCCGAGCGACGAGGTCGCCGACAAGACGAGCCTGCTCGACCTCAACGACCGCATCTGCAAGTGGCCGATGGGACACCCGGGCGAGCCCGACTTCCACTTCTGCGGCAATGCGTCGAACCCAGGCTTCCCGTACTGCGTCGAGCATTGCGGCGTCGCCTACCAGGCGCAGCTCCCGCGCCGCGATCGCCGTCCGCCCCCGCCGCTTCCCTTCGGCGGCCCCCGGGTCCGCTAAGCGAAGACGCGTTTCTTTTCGCCGAGGAACGCCCGCAAGGCAGCGCGCGCACGCGTCCAGCCTTTGTCATGGTCGAGCGGGATGTGATTCTCGCTGTCCAGCAGCACGAGCTTCGATCCTGCGATCTGCGCCGCCATTGTTTCTGAGCAAGCCGACGGGATGATCCGGTCGCCGCGGCTGTGCATGATCAACGTCGGCGCCTGGATCTTCGCCAAGTCCGGCCGGAGGTCGATCGTTCGGAAGACGTCCTGCAACTGCTCGCTGAGCACACTGATCGTGCCGAGGCGGTCCACAAACCAATCCATCATCTCGCTATTGGCTTCGGGCCAGTAGAGCGCACCAAGCATCCGGGCGAATGACCCGCGGTCGCTGGGCGCATAGCCGCGCCCGAGGTTCAGCAGCGTTTCCCTTCGCATGATCTCCTCGGGGTCGTTGCGGACGCCGAACCCTTCTGCGTAACCGCCGATCAGCACGAGTCTGCGTACCCGCTCCGGAAAGCGCGCCGCATATGCGATCGCCACCAGTGCGCCGTGTGACATGCCGAGGACGTCAAGCTTCTCGACTCCCGCGCCGTCGATGACCGCGACGAAGTCGTCCAGGAGCGAGTCGAAATTCCACCGGTGAGGATCCGGATCCGACAATCCAACGCCGCGCATGTCGCTCCGGATCAGCCGCCGTCCGCGTAGTCCCTCCGCCATCCAATGGCTCCAGGTCGGCGTCGAAAGGTCCTTGTCGATGTGATGGAACCAGACGGCCGGCATGACCAGGGGAAAGCCTTCGCCAATGCTCGTCCAGGCGATCTTCGCTCCGTCCGAGGACGCGCACGTTCCGCTTTGCTCGGCCGGCTTGGCCTCAGCCACAAGCGGGTCGAGCTCGTCTCCCTCCTCCGGCTTGAGAAACTGCCGCGCGAGGCGGACGAAGTCGTTCCAGCCGGCCTCCTTCTCCAGCAAAAGGTGATTGTCTCCGTCGAGCGGCACAAAGGTCGCCTCCGGGATGTTCCGGGCGAGATATTCCCCGGCGGAAAACGGAACGACCTGGTCGTCGCGGGAATGGAAGATCAACGTCGGCACGGACACCTGCGGCAAGAGATCGCGGACATCGATCAACGATAGTGCCCGCTGCAGCTTGACCGCATTTTCCGGTGAGCAGCTGACCTTCTGCATCTCGTTCCACCAGTTGATCTGCTCCGGCGTGCCGTTCGGAATGTACAGGCTGGTGAAGACCTGCCGGTAGGTCGGGTGATCGGCGCCCCATCCCACTTCTGTCAGTGTCAGCAGAGCCTCGCGGCGCGCGATCTCCTCCGGGTCACCCCGCGCAGCCCATCCGGCCGCATAGCCGCCACAGATCAGGAGCCGCCGCACCCTCTCCGGATGGCGGACCGCATAGGCGATTGCCACCGACGCCCCCTGGCTGATCCCAAGCAGGTCGAACTTGTCGACCCCTGCCTGCTCGACCACGCATTCGAGGTCGTCCACGAAAGCCTCGAACGAAATTTCGGGCGTGTCCCAGTCGGACATGCCGTTCGCGCGCTCATCATAGCGGATCAGCGAGTGCCCGCGGGCGAACTCATGCAACCAATGGCGCCAGACGGGGCTTTTCCAGTCGTGCTCGAGGTGGTTTAGCCAGTTCGCCGCTTTTACCAGCGGTGGCCCCTCCCCCATGATCGAGAAGGCAAGGCGCGTTCCGTCCTCGGCGCGCGCGTACCGCACAACCTGCTGCGGCAGCCCGGTCTGGGCGAGCTCGACGCGCTTCTTTGCATCGTCCTCAACGCGCCGCCGCCAGGTCGCAGGCGGCTCCCCATATTCGCGCTTGAATGCTCGCGTGAACGCCGCCTCGGAGTTGAAGCCGACGGAGTAAGCGACGTTCGACGCATTCTGCTTGCCGTCGCGAAGCATGTTCGCGGCGACGCGCATCCGCCATCGCCCGCAATATCGCATCGGCGGCTCGCCGATCAGTTCGGCGAACAGCTCGCCCAGCTTGGTCCGGGATACGCCGGCCTCGCGCGCGAGAGTCTCAATGTCGAGTTCCTCGGCGTAGCGGCTGTGAATAACGGCCAACGCCTTCGCGACGGCCGGATCCTTGAGGCCAGCCAGCCAGCCGCGCTCGCCCCTTGGCAACCTGTCCATGTATCGCCGGATGGCCTCGGCGAAGAAAAGCTCGGAGACTCTGGCCACCATCTCCGGCGACTGCCCCGCCTCGTTGAGCATGCGCATGGATGTTTCGATCCAGTCCGAATGCGCATCGTCGCTCGAATCCAGCTTGAGCATCTTGGGCAGGCTGTCGAGCAGCGGATGGTTCTCCGTCGAAACGCCCAGAAAGCCGCAGTAAAAATCGACTGCGTCCCCCCCGTTATCGATCAATACCCGAGCAGGTCCGTTAGGCGCGGCCTCGATCACCTCGTGGGAATCGATCGGCGTTAGCCCGGGCCGTGTGTAGAGCAGGTGCACGTCGTTGCGCGGCAGAAGAACGATGTCGCCGGGATTCAATGTGATCGGCGGCTCACCGTCGACGGAAGCGTAGAGCCTGCCCGAGCGAATGTAGTGATAGGCGACCAGTTCGTCGGCGCGGACCTGGAAGCGCTCGGAATCCTCATCCTTGAATCTCGACAACAGGCAGAAGTCGCCGCGGGTCTGGGCGTCGATGACCACGCCGCCGGTGAGGCGAAGCGACGCAAGAATGTCGGTCAAAACGTCCATCGCCACCCCGACCATGCATACGAATGCGGCGTTTCGGTCAAGTTATCCGGCAAGCTGGTCATTTTGGCAAACCGGCGCCTGAAGTAGAGACTGGGCCATCGAGTTTCAGGATGCGCTGCATGATTCGGAAGTACTGCTTCCGAAAACGGCGAACTGCGGCTCTTGAACAAGCAAGGGGAATCGAAATGAGCAAGCTTGAAAGAGATATCAACTCGCGAAGAGCGGTAGTCATCTTCTTCGCAGTTCTTTCTGGTGTTTCAGCGGTTGCGACTGCCGTCGCACCGGCAATTGTCCACGCCTAAGTAAAATCAAGGGGAATGCAAATGTACCACGATTTCAACTATGAGGCGACGCTGGCATCGTCCCTGCGTGCCCAATGGCAGCTCGACGACGTCCTTCGTGAAGACCAGGAATTGGACTTCAGCCGCAACTTCATGCCGGAAAGCCTGGCCCGCACCCGCGCCGTCGAAGGTCTAAATCCCTTCGAGCAGCGCCTGCTCAACCAGATCTCCGCTCACCAGTACCTCTGCATCTTCGGCGTGGTCGAGGAAGCGATCCTTCCGTTCTTGCTCGATCATGCACGTCCGCACCTGATGGAGGACGACTGGCGGGTTCGCGCGCTGCTCAACTTCGCGGGCGAGGAAGCCAAGCACATTCATTTGTTCAAGCGGTATCACTCCGCATTCGTCCGGGGCTTCCCCGTCGAGTGCGAGATGATCGGTCCGTCCGAGGCGATTGGCGCGGAGATCCTTCGCCACGATCCGCTCGCGGTCGCGCTGGTGATCCTGATGATCGAGTGGATGACCCAGCAGCACTACCTGGGCAGCATCCGCGACGACGGCGATATCGACCCGCTCTTCAAAAGCCTGATGAAGTTCCACTGGATGGAAGAGGCGCAGCACGCGAAGCTCGACACGCTGATCGTGGATGCACTGGCCGAGGGCCGTTCCGACGCTGAGATCGACAAGGCGGTGGACGAGTTCTTCGAGATCGGCGCCTTCCTTGACGGCGGGCTCAAGCAGCAGGCGACTTTCAACCTCGACGCACTCGAGAAGGTGATCGGCCGCAAGCTCCCAAACCGCGAGGCAATCGAGGCCCAGCAGCATCAGGCTGCTCGATGGACCTACGTCGGCTCCGGCCTTGTCCATGAGCGCTTCAAAGCCACGCTGAAGAGCATTGCGCCGCGCATCGTCGCTCGCTTCGAAGAAGCCGAGCCGGTCTTCGCCTGAACCAACCCACCCAAAGGAGAATGAAGAATGTTGGACACCGTCAAGAACGCTCCCGTGAACGGGCTCGATCTCGCCGCCCTCGGCGAAGTCATTGAAGCCATCCAGGCCGATAGCTCGAAGGGAATCGTCGGCTTCGACGTCGTCACCCGCTGGAAGGGCCAGACCCGCAGCGAGACGACCGTCACCGGCTTCAACATCGCCGGCGAGCGCGTCCAGCGCAGTCACAAGATCGTCGCCGACGAACCGTTCGAGCTGCTCGGCGCCGATACTGCGCCGAATCCGCAGGAGCTGCTGATGGCGGCGTTCAACGCCTGCATCACCGTCGGTTACGTCGCCGGCGCGTCGCTCAAGGGCATCAATCTCGACTCACTCGAGATCCGGACCAAGGGCGAACTCGACCTGCGTGGCTTTTTGGGCCTCAGCGACGATGTCGCTCCGGGCTACCAGAACGTCGACTACGAGGTCGTCATCAAGGGTGATGGATCGGCTGCGGATTTTGAGGAAATCCACCAGACGGTCATGAAGACGTCGCCCAACTACTTCAACATGAGCCGTCCGATCAAAATGAACGGGACGCTGAGCGTCGGCTGAGCACGATCGGCCGCGGTGCCGTGCCTGGCGCCCCCAAAACGTCAGGCACGGCATCAAACGGCAGCAATAAAGGGGGTAATCGAATATGTCCGACCTGGTCATCGAAAAGGTCAATCCGAACAAGGCTCTTTGGGAGAAGGGCGACTTCACGCGCATTGCCGACACCATGCGGCAGAGCGGCGAGGAGCTGGTCAGCACGCTCGGCATCACGCCGAGCATGAACGTCCTCGATCTCGGCTGCGGCGACGGCACGACCGCGCTTCCGGCCGCCAAGATCGGAGCCACCGTGACGGGCGTCGATATCGCCGCCAATCTCGTTGCGGCCGGCAACAGGCGCGCTTCAGCCGCCGGCCTCACCAACCTTCACTTCCGCGAGGGCGACGCGTCGAACCTCGAGGGCATCGACAGTGACAAGTACGACCTCGTCGTCAGCGTCTTCGGTGCGATGTTCGCTCCGCGACCATTCGACGTCGCGTCGGAGATGGTGCGCGTCACCAAGCCCGGTGGCCGCATCGTGATGGGCAATTGGATCCCCGGCGATCCGACGCTCGTCGCCCAGATCCTGAAGATCAGCGCGGCCTACACGCCCCCGCCGCCGGAAGGCTTCGTCAGCCCGATGACCTGGGGCGACGAAGACAAGGTGCGCGAGCGTTTCGAAGCAGCCGGGATCACCCCCGAGAACGTCCGCTTCGAGCGTGCCACCTGGTACTTCCGAGTGCCCGGCCAACCCGCCGAGCTGCTGGCGATCTTCCGCGACTTCTACGGCCCGACGATGAATGCGTTCGAGGCTGCTGCCAAGGCTGGAAAGTCGGAGCAACTGGAGCGTGAGCTCATCGACCTGTTCGTCGCCCAGAACAAAGGCTTCGAACGCACCGAAATCCCCGCGATCTTCCTCAAAGTCACCGCGACCAAGAGCTAAATTCGCCAAAGCCCCAGGAACCAGAAGGATGAAACACGAAGTCATTGAACGTGCAGACCGGTCGCTGTTCCAGCGTATCGCGTTGCGTCCCCGCCGTCGTCGCCAGTTGCGCGCCGAACGGATCAGGCCCTCGCTGCCGCATTCGCGCGCCGCGAATCGGTTTGCCGAGACCTGCGCCGGGATCGGCGGAACGACCATGCTCCACGACCTGATGCCGGACATCGTCACGGTCAGCTTCGGCGAGCGGACGAAGGCCATCCATGCCCGGCTCCACTCGCAGGGTTGGAAGTCCGTTGGCCTCGGCGACTGGCAGGGCGAGCGCGTGCTCGGTGTTTCATTCGGCGGTGATCGTCGCGCGACCCGGACCGCCGATGACCTGCTCGACGCCCTTATCGCCATCGTCGGCGAAATGGAGATCGCGGAAACGCGCGCCTGGTGAACTGAACCCCTCGCGCCGGCCCCTCCTCCCCCTCCCCAGCCGGCGCAAAAAGGAAGGCCCCGGAGCGCAAAGCCCCGGGGCCTTTTCTTTTACCGATCGAGGAAGCTTACGCCTTCTCGGCTTCGAGCGTCTGCTGCGACGCCGGCTTCTCGCCGCCGCTGATGCTGATCTTCCGCGGCTTCATCGCCTCGGGAATCTCGCGCACCAGTTCGATCGCGAGCAGGCCGTCCTTCAGGTCCGCACCGCGTACCTGGATGTGATCGGCAAGCGCGAAGCGGCGCTCGAACGAGCGGGTCGCGATGCCGCGGTAGATGTAATCGTTGCCGCGGTTCTCGCTGTCCTCGGCCTTCTTGCCGCTGACGATCAGAACGTTCTGCTGGGCGGTGATGTCGATCTCGTCGGACTTGAAGCCGGCAACCGCAAGCTCGATCCGATAATCGTTGTCGCCGAGCTTGATGAGGTCGAACGGCGGGTAGTTTTCCTGTGCCTGGCCGGTGTTGCTGTTCTCGAGCATGTCGAACAGCCGGTCGAAGCCGACGGTGGAGCGGCGATAGGGTCCAAAATCAAAAGCACTACGCATGTCTTGTCCTCCATTTGAGCAACAAGGCGGGGAGCGGCTGAGGCCGCGGCCCCGTCACCGGCCCCATCTGGCGACCGGCACCGCTGATTTGGAATTGCCGCTTGCGATTTCAAGGCTGTGGAAAACACCTAGTCGCAAGCTTGGCACGGCTTGAATCAGGGCCTTATAGCTATCCCCACATGTCCGACCTGTTCGCTTCCAACGCCGCCGCGCCCGCACCCGAAAGCTACGACGCTTCCTCGATCGAGGTCCTCGAAGGCCTGGAGCCCGTCCGCCGCCGCCCCGGCATGTACATCGGCGGCACCGACGCCCGCGCGCTTCACCACCTCGCCGCCGAGGTCATCGACAATGCGATGGACGAAGCGGTCGCCGGCCACGCCAGCCGCATCGAGGTCACGCTCGAGCCCGGCAACCGCCTGACCGTCTTCGACAACGGCCGCGGCATCCCGGTCGACCCGCACCCCAAATATCCGGGCAAGTCCGCGCTCGAGGTCATCATGACCACCCTTCACTCGGGCGGTAAGTTCGAGGGCAAGGCCTACAGCACCTCCGGCGGCCTGCACGGCGTCGGCGTCAGCGTCGTCAATGCGCTCTCGACCGAGACCATCATCGAGGTCGCCCGCGACAAGAAGCTCTACCGCCAGGCCTTCTCCAAGGGCGTCGCCACCTCCCCACTCGAAGAGGTCGGCGCGGCCCCCAACAAGCGCGGCACCACCGTCACCTTCACGCCCGACCCGGAGATTTTCGGCGCCGAGTCCGACTTCGACCCCGGCCGCCTCCTCCGCTTGGTCCGCTCCAAGGCCTATCTCTTCGCCGGCGTCGAGATCCGCTGGCGCTGCGACCCGTCGCTCGCCTCCGCGGACGTCCCCGAAAGCGCGACCTTCCAATTCCCCGGCGGCCTCGCCGACCATCTCGCCGAGCAGCTCGCCGACCGCCCCGCCGTTACCAACCAGCCTTTCGTCGGCAAGCAGGACTTCCCCGCCGCCGACGGCGCGTCGCAGGGCAGCGCCGAATGGGCCGTCGCCTGGCCGCTCTATTCGGACGGCTCCGAAAGCTATTACTGCAACACCATCCCCACGCCCGACGGCGGCACGCACGAAGCGGGCCTCCGCGCCGCGCTCACCAAGGGCCTCCGCGCCTTCGGTGAACTGGTCGGCAACAAGAAGGCGAAGGAGATTACCGCCGACGACGTCTTCAACGGCGTCGAGCTGATGCTGTCGGTGTTCATCCGCAACCCGCATTTCCAGAGCCAGACCAAGGACCGCCTCACCAGCCTCGAGGCCGCGCGCTTCGTCGAAAATGCGGTCCGCGACCATTTCGACCATTACCTCGCCGACAATATGGACCGCGGCCGCGCGCTCCTTGGCTCGATCGTCGAGCGGATGGAGGAGCGCCTCCGCCGCCGCGCCGAGCGCGAGGTCAAGCGCAAGACCGCCACCTCCGCCCGCAAGCTCCGCCTCCCCGGCAAGCTCACCGACTGCGCCAGCGACGACCCCGAAGGCACGGAGCTTTTCATCGTGGAAGGCGACAGCGCCGGCGGCTCGGCCAAGCAGGCCCGCGACCGCAAGACGCAGGCGATCCTGCCGATCCGCGGCAAGATCCTCAACGTCGCCAGCGCCACCGCCGACAAGATCCGAGCCAACCAGGAAATCGCCGACCTCAACCTCGCGCTTGGCTGCGGCACCAAGGACAAGTTCGACGAGGCGAGCCTCCGCTACGAGCGGATCATCATCATGACCGACGCGGACGTGGACGGCGCCCACATCGCGACCTTGCTGATGACCTTCTTCTTCCAGGAAATGCCGGAGCTGGTCCGCCGCGGGCACCTCTTCCTCGCCCAGCCGCCGCTCTACCGCCTGACCGCCGGAGCCAAGACCCTCTACGCCCGCGACGACGCCCACCGCGCCGAGCTCGAAGCGACCGAGTTCAAGGGCAAGAAGGTCGAAGTCAGCCGCTTCAAGGGCCTCGGCGAGATGAACCCGAACCAGCTCAAGGAAACCACCATGGACCCGAAGACGCGGTCCATGCTGAAGGTGACCCTACCCGCCGCCTACGAGGACCGGCAGCCGGTCAAGGACCTGGTCGACCGCCTGATGGGCAAGGACCCGGCAGAGCGCTTCAAATTCATCCAGTCGCGAGCAAGCGCGGTGGATGAAGAGGAGATTGATGCCTGACGTCTCGCTAGGAACGGGCAAATCCGCTGAACGTTCGGCCCGGACAGAAAGGGAGAGTTTCATGCGTCTTTCCGTATTGCTCCTATCCGCCGCGCTGCCCCTTGCGATTGGGGCCTGCGGACAGAGCGACACAGCGCCTTCGGTCGCGAACGATGCGGCTTCAAGCGAAGCTGCAATCGCTAACAATTCGGCTTCCGTCCCTGCATCGGGCGCACAGGCGTTCGTCAATGCCGCCGCCGCCAGCGACCGGTTTGAAATAGAGACGTCAAAGCTGGCCCCCGGCTCCGCCGCGTCGAACGCGTTGATGGCGTACGCGCGAGAGATGGTCGCAGCGCATACGGCGTCGAGCGCGAAGCTGAAGGCGATCGCTGGCAAGGACCCGGTCGGCATCACGATCGACGACACGCTGAACACGTCGCAGAACGCCACGCTCGAGGACATGAAGACCAAGAAAGGCTACCTTTTCGACGCTGCCTACCTCGCCGCCCAGGTCCACGCGCACGAACAGGCGCTGACCGAGCTCAAGGCCTATGCCGCGTCCGGCGACAATGCCGAGCTCAAGGCCTTTGTCGAAGGACTGTTACCGACCGTGACCGGACACCTCGAACAGGCGAAGGCGCTCAGCCAGGCCAAATAAGCATCCTGATTTAAGTTACTGAGATTACCTGCAACTTCGCTGAACTCGCCCGCGTTTTAAGGCCGCGTGTCAATGCGAGTTGAAGAGAGTGAATGTTGAACAAGATGGCCGTTGGTCCTTCCTGCTGGGACTGGACGTCCACCCGTTTGGGGCAGCGCTACGGCGAGCGATCCGCCTCCCGGACAAGAACCTCCCGGCTGACCTCAGCCACCTGCTCGACTCCATCGACCCGAGACCATGTAACCGGAGGGAAGAGTGCCGAGAGAATTGATCGACACGGGAACCGATAAGCGTTTCGTTCGCCGCGACAAGGAAGGGCGTTTCAAGGAGTCCGACGATGTCGGACGGAGCCTCGCGCAGGACCAGAAGCGAGATTCGAAGACTAAGCCCAAGCGTGGCGAAGGCGACAAGGGCGACCGCTGATGATCCATCGCTCGCGCTACGTCATCGGCGTGGCGGCGGCGATGATCGCGATCTTCGTCTTCGCCTATGCGATCAACATCGAGAGGTTCTGACGGGATCGATCCACTAACGCCAGGTTGGCCGCCGGTTAGCCAAGAGACTAACAATGGGGCGATGCATCGTCCCATCTCTCGCGGATCGCTTGCCGTCGCGGCCTTTTCGACTGTGGTCGAGTGGTACGACTTCACGCTCTACCTCTATTTCGCGACGGTTCTCGCCCGCGTCTTCTTCGGCCCGGGCGAGGCGTCGCTGCTGGTGACCCTGGGCGGCTTTGCCATCGCCTATCTGATGCGACCACTGGGAGCGATTTTCTTCGGCCACATTGGTGATCGCAAGGGACGGCGGCATATGCTGCTGCTCTCGGTGGCGCTGATGACCGCCGCCATGCTCTCGACCGCCATGCTGCCGACCTACGCCCAGATCGGGCCGGCGGCAGGCGTGCTGCTGGTGCTCCTGCGCTGCGTGATGGGGTTTAGCGTCGGCGGCGAATATACCGGGGTTGTCGCTTACCTGCTCGAAGGCGCCGAGCCCCACCGCCGCGGCCTGATTGCCTCCTCCGCCTCGGCTGCAAGCGAAGTCGGTGCCTTGCTCGCGGTCGGCGTGTCGGCGCTTACTGTTGCGTCGATGAGCGAACCGGATCTCGCAAGCTGGGGTTGGCGAATCCCGTTCTTCGTCGGTGCGGCGCTGGCGGGTACGGTGTGGATCGCTCGCTCGACGATGGAAGAATCACCCGAATTCCATCGGCAGGTGCGAGAGCAGACCATCCCTGAAAGTCCGCTTCGCCACAGCCTTGCCAACCATCGCGGCGGGATCGCGCGGGCCTTCGCCATCTCCGCGCTTGGCTCGATCACTTACTATGTCGGGATCACCTACGTTCCCGCGTTCCTGACTTCGGCTGGCTCGCTCACGGAGAGCGTCTCTCTCTGGCTGTCGACCGCAGCGGCGGTTGTCGTCATCCTGGTGACGCCGTTGACCGGAATCCTCTCCGACCGTGTGGGACGGAAGCCCGCTCTCGTCGTCCTGGCGCTGGGAAGCGCGGTTCTCCCGATGACCATGTTTGCGCTGATGGCCAGCGGCTCGCATGACCAGGCACTGATCGGGACATTCGTTCTCGCGGCGCTCGCCGGCGGAGTCAGCGCTGTCGGAGCCGTTGCCACGGCCGAGCAATTTCCCGGTGAGGGGCGCGTCACCGGACTCGCCCTCAGCGCCACTATGGCTACCGCGATTTTCGGCGGGCTGACCCCCTACGTCGCTCAACTCCTCGTCGAACGGACCGGCTGGACGATGGCGCCGGGAGCAATGATCGCGCTCGTGAGTCTCTGTGTTCTTCCCGTCTTCCTCCTCATGAAAGAAACGGCACCGCGGTGAGCACGGCCTTCCTCTTCGACGCGCCTAAAGCGACCAGCGCCGGATCGAAGGGTCGAGCGTCAGTCCGCGCCAGATCCCCTTGATGTCGGCAAGTGTGCCACCGTCCTTGACCCAGGAGTTCAACCGATCCGGAGCAAGGTCGCGATAGGCCTGATGCCCGACCGCTCCCACGACAAGGTCATAAGCTTCGCCATCCGATTCGGTGAGTTGAAGCCCGTGGATCGCTTGTAGCTCGGCTGCGTCCGCCAAGGGATCGGCCACGTCGACGTCGTAGCCGAGCTCGCTCAGCCGCTCGACGAGATCGAAGCTGCGGCTGTTCCTGAGATCCGGAACATTCTCCTTGAATGTCAGGCCGAGGATCAGCGCCCTGCCCGCCTTGCCGCCCCGTTCGGCATGCAGCGTGTCGGCAATCCACCGGCCCATGCCGTCTTTGGTGCCCCGCCCCGCGAGGATCACCTGCGGGTTGTGACCCAGCTCCTCGGCCAGATGGCTGAGGTAATAGGGATCGACCCCGATGCAGTGACCGCCGACGAGGCCGGGCTCAAAGGGCAAGAAGTTCCATTTGGTGCGCGACGCCTCGAGCACGTCCCACACGGACACGCCGATCTTCGCGAAGATTTGGGTCACCTCGTTCATGAAGGCGATGTTGATATCACGCTGGGCGTTCTCGATGGCCTTGGCGGCCTCGGCAGCTTTGATCGACGCAGCGCGGAACACGCCGCCTTCGGTAACGGCGCCGTAGATCCGCTCCATCTGGTCGAGGACTTCCCGATCCTCGCCGGCGATGACTTTCGTAATACGGTCAATCGTATGCTGCCGATCGCCGGGATTGATCCGCTCCGGCTGTAGCCGAGGCGGAAATCGCGGCCGCGCTTGAGACCCGAAGCCTTTTCGATTTCCGAGCCGCAAATCCCTTCGGTAACACCCGGATAAACCGTGCTTTCGTAGATGATCGTGGGACGCTTCGTGCCATCGATGGATTCAGCGACAATCCTCGTCGCGGCGATGAGCGCGGATAGATCCGGGCGATTTTGCTCATCGACCGGCGTCGGCACGGTTACGATAAAGACATCCGCGCCCGAGCAATGCGAGCGATCGCTGGAAAGCTTCAAAGTCGAGGACTTGAGAGTCTCTTCGTCGACTTCTCGTGTTCGGTCGTAATTCTGTCGAAGCTCACCGATTCGATTGGCATCGATGTCGAACCCGATAACTTCGAACTTCCGAGCGAGCGCGACCGCCAGCGGCAGGCCGACATAGCCGAGCCCGACGACGACGATCCGTTCGCCCATGGGGCTAGCGCGCTGCTGCTTCTGGGCCGTTCTTAACGAGCTTCAGGCGCGGACCTCGACCAACCTTGCCGCGGCCGATCCCAAAATATTCGAAGCCGGCTTCTTCCGCATCATCCGGATTGTAGACGTTGCGAAGGTCGACGATGATTTTGCCGCGCATGATCCGCGCGAAACGGTCAAGATCGAGCGCCCGGAATTCGTCCCACTCGGTGACGACCACGAGCGCGTCGGCGTCCCGTGCCGCTTCGTAAGGGTCGCTCACGAACTCGGCGCCCGGCATGAACTTCCGGGCGTTCTCCGTCGCCGCCGGGTCGAACGCGGCAACAGTCGCGCCGCCCTCCAAGAGCCTGTTCACCAACGGTATCGACGGAGCGTCGCGCATGTCGTCGGTGTTCTGCTTGAAGGCCAAGCCCAGTACGGCGACGCGCTTTCCGCTGACGCTACCGTCGAGGGCCTTGCTGACGCGGTCAGCCATGCTGTTCTTGCGGTCGTCATTGACGTCCACCACGGTTTTCACAATGCGCTGCTCGACGCCGGCCTCGTTCGCCGTCTGAAGAAGCGCCAGGGTGTCCTTCGGGAAGCAGCTGCCACCGTAACCGGGGCCCGGATGCAGGAACTTGGGGCCGATGCGATTGTCGAGACCGATCCCGCGAGCGACGTCCTGGACGTCAGCATCGACGGCCTCGCAAAGGTTCGCGATCTCGTTGATGAAACTGATCTTCACCGCGAGGAAGGCGTTCGCGGCATATTTCGTCAGTTCGGCAGTGCGTCGGCCGGTGAACAGCATCGGCGCCTGGTTAAGGAACAGAGGCCGATAGATTTCGCGAAGCACTTCGCGAGCCCGATCGTCCTCGGCGCCGACCACGATGCGATCGGGAATCTTGAAGTCGCGGATGGCGGCGCCCTCGCGGAGAAATTCGGGATTAGAAGCTACCGAGGTTCCGGCCGGAGCGCCCTCCTGCTGAAGCAATTCGGTGATCTTATCGCCGGTGCCGACGGGAACCGTTGACTTGGTCACGACGACTGCCGGGCCTTTGAGGACGTGCGCCAATTCGCGCACTGCATCAAACACAAAGGTGAGGTCGGCATGTCCGTCGCCGCGCCGCGCAGGCGTTCCCACGGCGATGAAAACGGCC
Organism: Sphingomonas daechungensis; assembly: GCF_039543105.1. Taxonomy (NCBI): domain Bacteria; kingdom Pseudomonadati; phylum Pseudomonadota; class Alphaproteobacteria; order Sphingomonadales; family Sphingomonadaceae; genus Sphingomonas; species Sphingomonas daechungensis. The sequence continues at coordinate 2,718,120 of NZ_BAABJC010000001.1, read as the reverse complement.
TCTGCCCCCTCGACGCCCGTCGCAAGGTCGGTCGTGAAGCTTAGCCTGCCCCGATCGACGTTAGCCTTGACCAGTGCCTCGAGCCCCGGCTCCCAGATCGGCATGAGGCCATTCTTCAGAGCTTCGATCTTGCCTGCGTCCTTGTCGATGCAGACGACATCGTGGCCGAAGTCCGAAAGGCACGCGCCGGAAACAAGGCCGACGTAACCGGTGCCGATCATCGCAATGCGCATTATTCACTCCTGGGTGGGACGGGCGCGTCTTAGACCGCAGTAGGACGCATGGCCAGATGAGGCTCCGAGAACTTCCCCTTATGGGACGGTCAACCCTTTTTGTGAGGTGGACGGTGATCGCGGGAGTAAGGAGGTCAGATGACAATTGACCTGGATCGCGCCGTACTCCTGCCCATCGACATGCAGCTTGCGTTCGATACGCCGCCCTGGCCACGGCGGTGGAACGAGAAAGTCGACCCTAATGGTCTAGCGTTGTTGGATTTCTGGCGGGCGGCCGGGCGCACGATCATCCATGTGCGGCATGATTCCGTGCAGCCAGGCTCCTCTCTGGCGCCGGGGTCTCCTGGAAATGCCTTCAGGCCGGGCTTCGAGCCTCTGGCCGGAGAACAGCTCGTCACCAAGAGCGTGAACTCCGCCTTCATCGGTACCGACCTCGACATTCGCCTGAAACGGTTGAACGCCAAGCATGTTGTTACCTTCGGAATCTCCACCGATATGTGTGTGTCGACGACGGTCCGCACGGGCGCGAACATGGGCTGGGACATGATCCTGGTGCCTGACGCCTGCGACTGCTTTGACCTGCCAGACGGGCAAGGCGGCATCGTTTCGGCCGAGGACGTGCAGCGCGCCCATGTGGCAACGCTCGGCTTTGAATTTGCCCGGATCATGACCACGGCGGAGCTGACGAACCTGCGCGCTGCAGCATAGGTTCACCTAATCGCCTAGTTTTCGCCCGAAACTTCCTATATTGGGCGCCGCTTCCCGATGGAAACGACAACTCTGCCTCGACCCCCGCGCGTGGGCCTGGTGTCGCTTGGCTGTCCCAAGGCATTGGTCGACAGCGAGCGGATCATCACCAAGCTGCGCGCCGATGGATACCAGATGTCCCCCGACTATGCGGGCGCGGACGTCGTGCTGGTCAACACCTGCGGCTTTCTCGATTCTGCGAAGGAAGAAAGTCTTGAAGCGATCGGCGAGGCCATCGCCGAGAACGGCCGCGTGGTCGTCACCGGCTGCATGGGCAATGAGGCGGATGTCATCCGCAAGCGCTTTCCCGACGTGCTCGCGGTCACCGGGCCGCAGCAATATGAGCAAGTCGTCTCGGCGGTTCACGATGCCGCGCCGGCCGCGACCTCACCCTATCTCGATCTTGTGCCGGAAGCCGGCCTGAAGCTCACGCCGCGCCACTACAGCTATCTCAAGATTTCCGAGGGCTGCAATCACCGCTGCAGCTTTTGCATCATCCCGAGCATTCGCGGCGACCTCGTCAGCCGACGGCCCGATGCTATCCTTCGCGAAGCGGAGAAGTTGGTCGAGGCAGGCACGAAGGAATTGCTGGTCATCAGCCAGGACACATCCGCCTATGGTGTCGACATCCGGCATCAGCCGCGGATGTGGAAAGGCGAGGAAGTCCGCGCTCACATGACGGACCTGGCGCGCGAGCTGGGCAAGCTCGGCGCTTGGGTGCGGCTGCACTACGTCTACCCCTACCCGCACGTCGACCAGGTCATCCCGCTGATGGCTGAGGGGCTGGTGCTTCCCTACCTCGACATCCCCTTCCAGCATGCGAGCCCGAAGGTCCTCCGCTCGATGAAGCGGCCGGCCAACGAGGCGAAGGTGCTCGAGCGGCTGAAGAACTGGCGATCGATTGTTCCGGACATGGCGGTTCGCTCCTCCTTCGTCGTCGGTTTCCCTGGCGAGACGGAGGACGACTTCCAGTACCTTCTCAACTGGCTCGAAGAAGCGCAGCTCGATCGCGTCGGCGCGTTCAAGTTCGAGCCGGTGTCCGGCGCTGCGGCGAACGCTTTGCCAGATCCGGTTCCTGAAGAAGTGAAGCAGGAACGCTACGAGCGAGTGATGGCGCTTTCCGCCCGCATTTCCGCCGAGAAGCTGGAAGCGAAGATCGGCAAGACGCTCGACGTCCTCATCGACACGGTCGACGCGGAAAGCGGCGGCGCCACGGGCCGTTCAAAGGCCGATGCACCGGAGATCGATGGCGAAGTGCACCTGCGCGATGCCGGTCATCTGTCCCAGGGCGATATCGTCACCGTCCATATCGAGGACAGCGACGAGCACGACCTGTTCGGAGTTCCCGCTTAGTCCTTCGGCTTGTTGAGGCGGTCGATTGCTTGGTCGACGGCCCTGGTCACCCGCTTGATCGCGAACGACAGAGCATCGAGTTCCTGCAGCGCTTTTTCGACGACCTCTGCGCTGGGCTGAGTGGTCGATGCTGGGCTTTGCAATAGTGCGGCGCTCACGGCGGCGGTCGCGATAGGCTTGCGGAACTTACAACCGAAGAACCGGCTACTGGTCCAGGCAACCTCCGCCTGAACCGGCCCGGCTTCCGGCAGTACGACGTCGATGACCTCACCGATCGAGAGGGCGCTTGCCGTTTCCACCAGCAGGCCCTCCTCAGACAGATCGTGGATGGTCACTACCGCCTGTCCCGGACCGGCACTTCCTTCCGATTCAATGCGAAGCTTGCGGCGGCGCGACCTACGGCGTTCGCTTGCATCGGACGCGATCTCGAGTTGGGCACGCAAGGACATCCGGGGATGCTTGGCGCTTCATGGCTAAGAAGAAGTTAACTTTGCCTGTCATCTGGCGCGGCGCGCGGGCATTTCACCGGTTCGAGCATGCCGCTAAGGCACATCGCCATGACTGACTTCAATTCGCTGCTCGCAACGGACCGCGGCCAGAAGGCGCATCCGATCCATCTCGTCGATAAGGCTAACTTCGAGGGTTGGGCGAAAACGCGTCCCGCGGAGGACCGGGCACTCCTCAAGGCTCACCGGTTCGATGGAAAGGCGGGCTTCGCCTTCGTCATGCTGCCGCGGAAAGTCGATGAGTTCGAAGTCGTTTCGGCGGTGCACAATGTCGACGAACTATCGCCGTGGTGTCTCGCAAAACTCGCTGAGAGCCTGCCCGAGGGTACTTACAAGCTCGCAACCGGCGAGCCCGGACCAGCCGCCCTGGGATGGCTGCTCGGTCAGCATCGCTTCGACGATTATCGATCGAAGACCGACGACGCCGAACGTGGCGCGCGGGTGTTGGTCACCGGGGAGCCGGCCAGGATCGACGCGACGGTGCGGCTGGCCGATGCCGTCGCGCTCGTCCGCGATCTCGTCAACACCCCAGCGCTGGACCTTGGTCCGGCTGAGCTGGAACAGGCGGTCCGGACGCAAGCTGAGAGAATCGGCGCCGAGGTCAAGGTCATCTCGGGCGATGAGCTATCCAGCGGTTACCCCTTGATCGCCGCGGTCGGACAGGCCGCGAGCAAGGACCGGGCCCCGCGCCTGCTCGAAGTCGAATGGGGCAATCCGGACCACCCACGGGTCACGATCATCGGCAAGGGTGTCTGCTTTGACACAGGCGGGCTGGATCTGAAGCCGGCAAGCGGCATGCGGCTGATGAAGAAGGACATGGGCGGCGCTGCGCACGCGCTGGCGCTGGCGACACTGATCGCGGGGGAACGGCTTCCAGTGCGGCTTCAGTTGCTTATCCCGGCCGTGGAGAACAGCGTGTCGGGTAGCGCGATACGCCCCGGCGATGTCGTCAAGTCGCGGCAGGGTCTTCAGGTCGAAATCGACAATACGGATGCTGAAGGGCGGCTCGTCCTCGCCGACGCGCTCGCAAGGGCGAGCGAAAGGGAGCCAGAGCTGATCGTCGACTTTGCGACGCTCACGGGCGCCGCACGAGTTGCCCTCGGTCCTGATCTTCCAGCGATGTTCGTCAACGACGACGACTTTGCCAACGATCTGGCGAAGGCCGGGACCGAGGTGACAGACCCGGTCTGGCGAATGCCCTTGTGGGACGCCTACGACGAGATGTTGAAGAGCGACATCGCCGATCTCGCCAATGCGTCGAACACACCGATGGCCGGGGCGGTAGTCGCCGCAATGTTCCTCAAGAGATTTGTGCCGCAAGGCGCCAAATGGGCGCATTTCGACACTTATGCCTGGCGAGACCAGGCAAAACCGGGTCGTCCAAAAGGCGGGGATGCACTCGGATTACGCGCTGTTTTCGCTGTCCTTTCCAGGCGTTACCCGCGACCGTGAAGGTATCGTACTGACGACGACTGCATTTAATTCGTCTCTCAATCCGGACCGGACCTGCAACATTTCGGCAAGTTGCCGGTTTACTTTGGGGTCACGCGAAGGATGGGAGTGTTAATCGCATGGGCGACGAATCGCTGGCAGGCTGGATGCGAGCGCTGATTGCGTACGTCCGCTCGGGCGAGCCCGATCTCACGAACAGGCAGATGGCTCTGCTGATGCTCGTCTATCTCACCCCCGGTCCGCACACGGTGCGTGGCCTCGCCAAGGTTCTCGGGGTCTCGAAGCCGGTTGTGACCCGTGCCTTGAATACTCTCGGCACGCTGGGTTATCTCCGCCGGGAGCGGGACCCGGACGACCGCCGCAACGTGTTCGTTGTCCGGACCAGCAACGGGACTGATTTTCTTGAAGGGTTCAAACGCAACCTCCGGGAGAGCGACCGCGTCGCCGCGTCGCACCGGCCAGTTATTGGACAGCAACAGCCCGCCTTCGCCCACGGCCGCTGAGGAGTTTGCGCTGTCGGGCCCGTCAAACCCGCCCGACCCGCGCTTCAATGCCTATCGCCCAGACCTCGCCGATGTGGCCCTGGCTGGACGCGTGATCGCCTCGCATTACGCGGACCCGCTGCAGCGGTCGGTCACCATCAATGCCCCCCTACGTCTTTCGCCGTCTGAGGGAGCGGAGGAAATTGCGGAGCTGGAACCGGAGGATTCGTTCAGCCTGCTGGACGACACTTTGGGCTGGGCCTGGGGCTACGCCGGCCGCGACCGCCTTGTCGGCTATGTGCGCTCGGACGCGTTGAGCGCCTGATCACATCTCGCCGCGTTGGCGGCGGATTTCGTACCATTTCTTCACATTGGCCTGGTGCTGCTCGAGCGTGTCCGCGAAGACGTGCCCGCCAGTTCCATCGGCGACGAAATAGAGCGCATTGGTCTTCGCGGGATTAAGCACCGCGGCAATGCTTTCCTTGCCCGGATTTGCGATCGGGCCTGCCGGCAGGCCGGGCTCCCGGTAGGTATTGTAGCCCGTGATTGCGTTCAGCTCCGACCGCTTGATCCGGCGGCCAAGCGGCTTGCCCTTGGTGATCGGGTAAATGACGGTCGGGTCTGCATCCAGCTTCATGCCGATCCGAAGGCGATTGCAGTAAACCCCTGCAACCATTGGCCGTTCGGACGCCTTGCCGGTTTCCTTCTCCACGATCGAAGCCAAAGTGAGAACGTCCTGCCGGGACGATACGGGGCAGTTGCCGCCTGGCGTCTTCAAAGCCTGGTCAAGCGTCTTGGTCATCGCGGCCTGCATCCGCGCAACAACGGAGGCGCGGGTTTCACCGCGTTCATAGCCATAGCTGTCGGGAAGCACTGACCCCTCGGGTATCGACGGGGTTGTACCCGTCAGGAAGTTGTTCGCGGACAGCTTCTCCTCGACGATGATCGAGGGCATGCCTTCGGTAACGGTGATGAGGCGTTGCATGGGTTTGCCGTGCTGCAACAGGTCGAGGATCGCCGCACCGCTAGCGCCCTTCGGAATCTCGAATTCGCCGGCCTGGACCGGATCGCCACTGCCCATGAAGCGTGCGCCAAGCTTGAAACGGTCGACAGAAGCAACCAGCCCCGCCTTGTAAAGCTGTCCCGCCACGGCGGACACGCTGGAACCCTCCTCGACCGTGAACGTCTGCGCCTTTGTGCTCGGGCCGGGCCCATACCATCCGTAGAGGACCGTCGCCGCGGCGACGCCAACCGCAACTGCCGCCCCCAGCGCCAGCAGGCGCCAGAGAGAGCGCACTAGACGGCCTTCATGATGATCGAGGCGTTCGTGCCACCGAAGCCGAAGCTGTTATTCAGCGCGGCGCGAACGGGCCGCTTCTTCGCCTTGTGTGGAACGAGGTCGACGCCTTCCGTACCTTCGTCCGGATCGTCGAGATTGAGCGTTGGCGGAACAATCTGGTCACGGATCGCCAGGATGCAGAAGATCGCCTCGACCGCTCCGGCACCGCCGAGCAAGTGGCCGATGGCCGACTTCGTGCTGCTCATCGACGCACCGTGGAGGTCATCTCCCAGGACTCGCTTCACTGCTGCCAGCTCGATCGTGTCGGCCATGGTCGAAGTCCCGTGCGCGTTGACGTAATCGATGTCCTCCGGCTGGAGGCCCGCCTTTTTCAGAGCCATGCGCATCGCCAGTTCCGCGCCCCGGCCCTCGGGGTGCGGCGCGGTCACGTGATAGGCGTCGCCCGACAGGCCATAGCCCGCGATCTCGGCATAGATCTTGGCGCCGCGCGCCTTGGCGTGCTCATATTCCTCGAGGACAACGACACCCGCTCCCTCGCCCATGACGAAGCCGTCGCGGCCCTTGTCGTAAGGACGGCTCGCTTGCTCGGGACGGTCGTTGAAGCTCATGTTCAGAGCGCGCGCCTGGGCGAAGCCTGCAACGCCGAGCGGGTTGATCGTGCTCTCGGCCCCACCGGCCAGCATGATGTCCGCGTCGCCGTCCTTGATCATGCGTGCAGCATCACCGATCGAGTGTGCGCCGGTGGAGCATGCGGTCACGACCGAGTGGTTGGGTCCCATCAGTCCATACTTGATAGAAACCTGACCGGACGTGAGATTGATCAGCCGTCCGTGCACGAAGTGCGGACTGACCCGCCCGGGCCCTTTTTCCGCCAGGACCAGGGATTCACTCTCGATGCCCGGAAGACCGCCGATACCGGACCCGATCGAAACGCCTGCGCGCTCCTTCGTTTCGTCGTCCATCTCCGTGAGACCAGCATCCTCCAGCGCCTGGCCGGCGGCATCGATCGCATAGACGATGAAAGGATCCACCTGACGCTGGACCTTGTGGTCGACACGCTTGTCGGGATCGAAGCCGTAGGGGTGATCCTTCGGCTTCACCTCGCCGGCGATCTTCGCCTTCTGGTCCGACGTATCGAAGCGGGTAATCGGAGCGATCCCGCTTTTGCCGGCAATAAGGTTCTGCCAAGTCGTCTCGACATCGCCTCCAAGCGGCGTCACGAGACCAAGACCCGTCACCACGACACGGCGCATCAGTTCACTCCACGATAGTCTTCAAAAGCAAACGGCCTCCCACAGGCTGCGGGAAGCCGTTCGTGCCGCCAGAATACATCCTGCCGGCGGCAGAATTCGGACCCCTTAGCCCTTGTTCTGCTCGATATAGTCGATCGCGTCCTTGACGGTGCTGATCTTCTCGGCGGCGTCGTCCGGAATCTCGACCCCGAACTCTTCCTCAAAGGCCATGACCAGCTCGACGATGTCGAGGCTGTCGGCTCCGAGATCGTCGATGAAGCTCGCGTCCTCGGTGACCTTGTCCTGCTCGACACCAAGATGTTCGACGACGATCTTCTTCACCCGATCGGCAGTCTCGCTCATGGAACCTTCCTCCGTTTTGTCTAATTTTGGCCAGCCCTAGCCCCGCAGTCTTATTCCGGCAAGTAGCGCAAATCGGGGTTCCGCTATCGGCCGTGAACGCTACGTAAAGCCAAGATTGAGGTCCTGAACGCGTGAATGCTCCAAATGCCTCACGTCCCCTGACGAATGGCGAGGTCAAGCTCGCGCGTTCGATCTTCGGCGATGCCATTGATTATGCGGCGGTTCGCCTGATTCGGCGCAAGTGGTGGCCATTGCAGCCGAGGAGCGTCGTCATGGCTCCTACCGGGAACATTCACTTCCACCCGGATGGCGACTTGTGGTCGGAGGACTTCAGTAAGGAGCCCCTGCACCGACAGGGCCTGTTCGTTCACGAACTGACACACGTCTGGCAGGCACAGAAGCGAGGCCGGTTCTACCTGCCGCTGATGCGCCATCCCTTCTGCCGATACCGCTATGAAATCGAACTGGGCCGCCGGTTCGAGGACTATGGACTGGAACAACAGGCGGAGATCGTCCGCCATCGCTTTCTGGCCGACCGAGGGTGGGTCGCGCCCGTCTGTCCGCCTGTCGAATTGCTTCCGTTTTCGGGAGAAATCGGTCTGTAGCGCGAGAGCAACACCAGCGTGACAAAGCTGGAGCGAAAGCATGGGCGCGCTTCCAATGACGCCCGTTCAGAATAATCATTACGCGTTCAGTACAGTTTCGCGCGACCAAAGGGGGCTTTCATGCGCAACACCGCTCTTTTGCTGCTCGGCACCGCCGTCGCAGCTCTTTCGACACCTTCGTTCGCCCAATCGACGGAGGAGCAGACCGCCCAGTCTGCAAATCAGCCTGAAGCGGCGCCAGCGAGCGGGGACGAGATCATCGTGACCGCAACGAAGCGCGCGTCGCGTGTGCAGGACGTCCCGTTCTCGATCAACGCGCAGACCCAGGAAGACATTCAGCGCGCCAACGCGCAGTCGATTGAGGACATCAGCCGCAACGTCGCGGGCCTAACGGTCCAGAACCTCGGGCCTGGCCAGAGCCAGGTGTCCGTCCGCGGCGTTTCTGCAGGTCAGATCGCTCGCGACCAGCCGGGCGTGAAGGAGCAGGTCGGAATCTATCTCGACGAGACGATCACGTCCCTCTCGCTCTTCACTCCTGATTTCGACCTGTATGATTTGAACCGCGTGGAGACCCTCCGCGGACCGCAGGGCACCCTGTTCGGAGCCGGCAGCGTCGGCGGCACGATCCGCTACATTACCAATCAGCCAACCGTTGACCGCATCGAAGGCTCCATTGAAAGCGACGTGAACGTCCTGAAGGGCGGCGACTTCGGCTATGGTCTCAAGGGTGCAGTGAACCTTCCGCTCGGTGATACCGCGGCGGTCCGCGTGGTCGGCTACGGTACGCACTTCGGCGGCTTCATCGATTCCGTCGGTCCGTACAGCAAGGACAACGTCAACGACGGCGACCGCGTCGGCGGCCGAGTGTCGGTGCTCTTCCAGCCGGCCCCGGAACTGAAGATCACGCCGCGCATCGCGTACCAGAAGGTCGAGGCCGGCGGCTTCAACCGCGAGGATCACTACATCCTCTTCGACAACCAGTTCACCACGACGGGCGGCGACCTGATCGGAAAGCGCACGCAATATCTGAACTTCCGCGAGAAGTTCCGCGACAAGACGCTGCTCGCTGACCTCGTCGCAAGCTACGATTTCGGCCCTGCCGAACTGACGTCCGTGACCAGTTACGTCCATCGCGACATCCTGGTGAGCCGCGACGCTTCCGCGCTCACGGACTCGGTCACCATCAACCCGTTCGTCCTTGCCCTAGGAATGAACCCAGCGGCCATTCCGCTCTTCTCGAACCTTCGGGATACGACGAAGCTGAAGCAGTTTACCCAGGAATTGCGCATCGCTTCGACAGGGGCGGGACCGTTCCAATGGGTGTTCGGCGGCTTCTATTCCAAGGTCGACCGCAAGTATGCCCAGCGTCTCCCGACCCCGGGATATGACGCGTATGTCGATGCAGCGTTGGGCACGGGAACCTCGGCTGCCGTTGCGAACGGCTTCCCGGCGGACTCGCCTTACAACGCCGACATTCCTTACGACATCAAGCAGCGCGCGCTGTTCGGCGAAGTCAGCTATGACTTCGGTCAGTTCAAGCTGACCGGCGGCGGCCGCTACTACAACTTCAAGGAAGAGCGCGACTTTGTTTCCGGCGGCATCTTTTCGGACGTCAACACCAACCTTGGTGATCGCACGAAATCGGACGGTTTCTCCCCGCGGGTGATTGCGACCTGGGAACCGACGAACAATTTCAGCGTGAACATCCAGGCCGCGAAGGGCTTCCGCCTGGGCGGCATCAATGACCCGATCAACGTTCCGCTCTGCTCACCTGCCGACCTTGCCACGTTCGGCGGGCTTGGCGCTTATGACGATGAGACGCTTTGGAATTACGAAGCCGGCGTCAAATATTCGAAGAACGGCATCACCTTTAATTCGGCCATCTTCCACAACGAGATCCGCGATCTGCAGGTGACGCTGACTGCAGGAAGCTGCTCGTCTCGCGTGGTCTTCAACGTTCCGAAGGCCCACTCGACCGGCATCGAAGCGGAGTTCTCCGCGAACCCGCTTCCGGGCCTCGAGTTCTCGATCAACGGTAACTACCAGAACGCAGAATTCGATTCGACCGTGGTGGGCGGAAGTCCGGTTGCTCCGATCGGCGGGATCGAAAAGGGCAACCGCCTGCCGACGGTCCCCAAATTCCAGATCGCGGCATCGGCGACCTACGGCCTGCCGATCAGCGATACGATGGACTGGTCGATCACCGGCAGCGTGCAGCACATCGGCAACCGCTTCGGCGAGCCTGGCGACCAGGTTTCCGGTGCCGGCCTTGTCGGCAATGCCTTGTTCTATGATCCGGTCACCGGCGCTTACGGCACCGGCGTCAACGACATCGGCTCCCTGCGCTTGCCGTCGTACACAATCGCCAACCTGTCGATGAACCTGAACCTGGCCAGCGGGCTCGAATTCACGGTCTATGCGAAGAACCTGTTCGACGAAAATCCGAAGCTTTCGATCGACCGCGAGCGCGGTCTTCGCGCGCGCTTCGGATATTTGATCGGCCAGCCTCGAACGATCGGACTGACGGCGCGGTACAAGTTCCGCCAGGTCGACGCACCACCGCCCCCTCCGCCGCCCCCACCCCCGCCGCCTCCGCCGCCGCCGGCGACGCAGACTTGCGCGGATGGGTCGGTCATCCTGGCGACGGACGCTTGCCCGGTTCCGCCGCCGCCTCCGCCGCCGCCGCCGCCGGCGCCGGAACGCGGTTGATCGCAGTATGAGTAGCGGCAAGTCGAAAGCCTCGCCGCACTTGCATGTCACGCGCCGCTCGCTCCTAAAGGGGGCGGGCGGCGCTGCCGTTCTGGCTGCGGGGAGCTCGTCGATGGCAAAGGGGAAAAGCGAGCGCGTAATCGTCCTCGGCGCCGGCGTGTTCGGGGCCTGGACGGCGCATCACCTCCAGAATGCGGGCCACAAGGTGACCCTGATCGACGCCTGGGGCGCCTCCCATAGCCGCGCGTCGTCGGGCGGGGAGTCGCGGCTGACCCGGGCGGGCTACGGCAAGGATGCCATCTACACGCGGTTCGCGACCGAGAGCCTCGGGCAGTGGCAAGCATTGAGCGCAGTCTCGGGCCTGCCGATCCTGATCCCCTGCGGCGTCGTCTTCTTCTCCGCTGTGGAGGACGATTACTTCCGCAGCAGTATCGAGGTTCACAAACAGCTCGGCCTGCCCATCGAGCAGATGGACCGCGCCGCGATGCAGCGCCGATTCCCGATGATTGATTTCGAAGGAATCGAGATCGGCCTGTTCGAGCCGAAATTCGGAGCGCTAATGGCCCGCCGCTCGGTCCAGACCCTGGTCGACCGGTTCGTGCGCGCTGGGGGCGAATATCGTCTAGGGCAGGCAAAGCCCATTCAGGGTGATGAGACGCTAAAGACGGTAAAGCTGCAGTCAGGCGAGGATCTGTCCGCCGACCGCTTCGTTTTCGCGCTCGGGCCGTGGTTGCCGAAGATCTTTCCGGACGTGCTTGGAAAGAAGATCTTCGCGACGCGGCAGGAGGTATTCTATTTCGCCAAGCCGGCGGGAGACAAAAGCTATTCGCCCGAAGCAATGCCGGGCTGGGCGGATTTCAATGCCGGTGACATCTTCTACGGCTTCCCCGACCTAGAGAACCGCGGGGTCAAGTTCGCGCATGACCAGCATGGCGTCCTGATCGACCCGGATACGCAGGACCGGCGGCCGACACAGGCGGCGCTGAACGAAGTCGTTGCCTTCCGTGATCGCCGCTTTCCGGGCCTACGCGGCGCTCCGCTGACTGGTGCGGAGGTCTGCCAGTACGAGAACAGCTCCAACGGCGACTTCTTGATCGACATGCACCCCAGCATGCCGAACGTGCTGCTGGTGGGCGGCGGCTCAGGCCACGGGTTCAAGCACGGGCCGGAAGTCGGCCGCTATGCCGCTGCCCGCCTGTTCGGAGCCGTGAAGGAAGAACCGCGCTTCAGCCTCGCCACCAAGGGCGAAACCCAGCACCGCGAGGTTCATTAGTCCGGCTTCTTCGCCACCCCCACGAGCGCAGGCCGAAGCAATCGGTCCTTGAGCATGTAGCCGGGCTGCATCTCCTGGACGATCGACCCCGGCTCTGCATCGGCGCTGGGGATTTCCATCATCGCCTGATGCTTGTTCGGGTCGAGCGGCTCGCCCATCGCCTCTATGCGGGTCACGCCGTGACGGGTGAACACCTGGTCCAGCTCTCGCGCAGTCGACTCAATGCCCGCGAGGAAATTGCTCGCCACCTTGTCGTTGCGCAGCTCTTCGGAGACTGCGTTCAGCGCGCGCTCCAAATGATCCTTGATCGCCAGCATGTCGCGGGCGAATTGGGTGGTTGCATAAAGACCAGCCTGCTGCTTCTCGGTCTCCAGTCGCCGGCGAACGTTCTGGATTTCCGCGGCAGCATAGAGCGCCTTGCTGTTGGCCTCCTCAAGTTGCCTTTCGAACTCCGCCACGCGGTCATGCTCGGCAACTTCGGGAGCGCCTTGAGCGGTTTCGCGACGAATGTCCTCCGCCTCGTTTTCGTACCTGTCTTCGTTCTCAATCATGCCATCAATCTCGTAAGGGCCTTGGCCGTGAAGTCTACCATTGGGATGACTCGGGCATAGTTCAAGCGCGTGGGCCCGATGACTCCGACAACGCCAACGACGTCACCCTGGCTCCCGCGATAGGGGGCGGCGATGACGGAAGAGCCTGACAAAGCGAACATCCTGTTTTCGCTTCCGATGAAGATCCGGCAACCTGGAGCATCGCGTGCACCTTCCAGCACCCGAGCAATTTCCTGCCTGTTCTCAAGCTCTTCCAGCAAGCTGCGGACGCGTTCGAGGTCGGCGGCTGCTTCATCGTCGATCAGGTTGGCCTGCCCGCGAACGATCAGCACGGGCCGACGCTGATGATCCTCGCTCCACGCCGCCAGCCCCGAAGCAATGAGTGACGCAGCGGCATGGTCGAGCGCTTCCCGCCGATCGCGGATTTCCGCCAGCAAGCGCGCTTGCGCCTCCGCGAGCGTCATTCCCGCCAGGTTAGCATTGACGAAGTTAGTGACCTCGTTGAGCGCATCGGCGCTGGTCGCTCCGTCGAGATTGACGACGCGGTTCTCGATATTGCCGTCCGCGCCGACGAGAACCGCAAGGGCGCGGTCCGGCCCAAGCGGCACGAGGCCAAGCTGCTTCAACCGCATCTCGCTTTTGGGTGCGAGCACGACGCCCGCGGCCTGAGAAAGGCCGGACAGCGCTGCGGAAGCAGCCGCAAGCGCATCCTCGATTGGCTGGTCACGAACGATCTGACGTTCGATCTCGCGCCGCTCGCGAGGATCGGGTGCAGCGACCTGCATGATGCCATCGACGAACAGCCGAAGGCCGATTTCCGTCGGGATTCGTCCGGCGGAGGTGTGCGGATGCGTCAGCAGGCCCCGTTCCTCCAGGTCCTGCATCACGCCACGGATCGACGCCGGCGAGAGGTTGACGGTCCCGGTCAGCGCCTTGGAGCCGACCGGAATACCGCGCTCGAGATAGGCCTCGACCACGTGGCCGAAGATCTCGCGCATGCGATTGCTGAGATCGCCGATATGCTCTGCCATAGGCGCCGATGTATGAAGCCGGCGCGCCGACCTCAACGTTCTTGTGTCGCAGGGCGCGTTTCGACGGGCGCCACAGCCTTGGCAGCATCCTCAACGATCCGGTCGGCGGCAAAGACGGCTGCGCCGAGTTCGGCATCGCGGCCCTTCTCGCAATTGCCGTCGAACGGGAGTGACTGCTCGCCCGACCCGTCATTCCACCGGAACGTGCCGTAAGGACCGTCGGTGCGGCGCAGATCGCAGTGTTCGGGCTGGGCGAGCACTTCCCGGATGCGGACGACCGCAGCGGCCAGTTCCTCTCTTGCGGCCGGTGTCAGCGTCAGCCGACGAAACTCGATCGTCGTATTTGCCGGGTCCTTGCCCGGTTGTCCTCCAGACGAGAATTCGACCCGACCGTCGGCGTCCACGCTCCAGCTCCGCAGGGTCACCCCCCACGATTTCACATCGGCGGCAACCGATTGGAGTTTGTGCGGCGTCGAACTGCTTTCGGCGGAGGGCGTCGGCGCACACGACACCAGAAATGCACTTCCGAGATAAATGAGCGAGCGCATGGCTTGTCCCCCGGTTGAATGATTCCTCTGGCATCCATATGGCCGCCGCAAATCCAAGACGAGAGGAATCACATGCGCCCAAGCGGCCGCGCACCCGACCAGATGCGAGCACTGAGCTTCGAACCCGGCTTCACGCGTCATGCGGAGGGCTCGTGCCTCGTCTCGTTCGGCGACACCCGCGTGCTGGTTACGGCATCGGTCGAGGACAAGGTTCCACCCTTCCTTCGCGGCAAGGGCCAAGGCTGGGTCACGGCCGAATATGGGATGCTCCCGCGCGCGACCCATACCCGCGGCAATCGAGAGGCCGCCAAGGGCAAGCAGTCGGGGCGCACGCAGGAGATCCAGCGCCTGATCGGTCGTTCGCTGCGGGCAGTGGTCGACCTGAAGGCGCTCGGCGAGCGGCAGATCATCGTCGACTGTGACGTGATCCAGGCGGACGGAGGAACGCGGACGGCATCCATTTCGGGTGCTTGGGTCGCGCTTCGGATTGCGGTCGACAAGTTGCTCGCATCGAAGGCGATCGAGAAAGATCCAATCCGTATGCAGGTCGCAGCAGTGAGCTGCGGCATCCACCAGGGCAACGCGGTGCTGGACCTCGACTATGAGGAAGACAGCTCGGCCGGGTCGGACGGCAATTTCGTCCTGACGTCCGACGGCTCGATCGTCGAAGCACAGGTGACGGCCGAGGGCGAAACCTACGACGAAGAGGGATTGCTGAGACTGCTACGGCTCGCACGCATAGGCTGCGGGGATATCTTCGAGGCGCAGCGCAAGGCGACGGGCAAGTGAGGCCGATCGGCGACAAGCTCGTCATCGCCACTCATAATGCGGGCAAACTGCGCGAGATTGCGGCGCTGATCGAGCCGCTCGGCATCCAATGCTTCAGCGCGAAAGAGCTCGACCTGCCGGAGCCGGAAGAGATCGGGAATACCTTCGCCGACAATGCCGACCTGAAGGCGCGTGAGGCGGCAGACCTGTCGGGCCTTCCGGCGTTGGCGGACGACAGCGGGTTGTGCGTCGATGCGCTTCATGGCGCTCCTGGCATCTTTTCAGCACGCTGGGCTGAGGACGAAGAGGGCAACCGCGACTGGATGCGTGCGATGGACCGAGTCTGGCGGGAGTGCGAGGCGACCGAGCCCGACGCTGCTCCGGCAGCGCATTTCGTCTGCGCGCTGGCAATCGCCTGGCCGAACGATGGACAGGCCGAGAATTTCGAGGGTCGTGTCGACGGGACGCTGACCTGGCCACCACGGGGAGAAAAGGGCTTCGGCTACGACCCGATCTTCGTGCCAGCGGGACACGAACTGACGTTCGGCGAGATGGAGCCCGACGACAAGCACCGCATGAGCCATCGCGCGGAAGCCTTCCGAAAGCTGGTAGAAGCGTTGCAGTGACTGCCGAGCCACTGGCTCTCTACGTCCACTGGCCGTTCTGCGTCAGCAAATGCCCTTACTGCGATTTCAACAGTCACGTCCGATCGGGCGTCGACCAGAATGAGTGGCGTGAAGCACTCCTCGCCGACCTCGCACATGAAGCGCGGCTGCTGCCCGGCAGGACGCTGACGTCGATCTTCTTCGGTGGCGGTACCCCCTCCCTAATGGAACCGAAGACGGTCGGAGACATCATCCGCAGCGCGCGCCAGAACTGGGATGCATCCGACGACATCGAAATCACTCTCGAAGCGAACCCGAACTCCGTCGAAGCAGACCGCTTCGCAGATCTCGCCTCCGCGGGCGTCAATCGTCTGTCGCTGGGATTGCAGAGCTTCGAAGATGAGAAGCTCGCCTTTCTCGGGCGTGCACACTCGGCGGCCGAAGGGCAGCGGGCGCTCGACCTTGCCCAAGAGCATTTCGAGCGAGTGAGCTTCGACCTGATCTACGCCCTGCCCGGCGAGACCCAGGCAGACTGGTCCGCCACCCTCGACCGAGCACTCTCGAGGGGCACGTCGCATCTGTCGCTCTATCAGCTGACGATTGAGCCCGGGACGCGCTTCGCGTCGATGGTTGCGAAATCAGAATTTAAGCCGCTGGATTCCGATGAGGCCGCCGAACTCTACGAGGTCACCGCATCGCGAACGCAGGCGGCCGGCATCCCGAGCTACGAAGTCAGCAATTACGCTCGCGCCGGGCACGAGAGCCGGCATAATCTCACCTACTGGCGCTATGGCGACTACGCGGGGATCGGGCCCGGAGCGCATGGGCGGCGCTTGGGCCAGCGCACTGCCCGTCATCGAAAGCCGGAAAACTTCCTGTCGGGATTGAAGCGGAACGGCCACGGCATCGTCGAAGAGGAACCGCTGGAGCCTTCCGAGGCGGCCGACGAGGCGCTGGTCATGGGGCTTCGACTATCGGAGGGCATCGAGCCCGAAAGACTGTCTCTCCGCTTCGGCAGACTGGTGTTCGATCATCGCGCCGTCGAGCGACTTATCGAGAGCGGTCACCTGGAGCAGCACGGTGCGCGTTTGCGTGCCACCCCCGCGGGGCGGCTCGTGCTCGATCGCGTTCTCGCGGAGATTGCGGCTACGTGACCTATTTCGGCGCGTCTGCCGCGTAGTGATCGGAAGCCGTCGCGACAAAGTCCTCCACCTGCGCTTCGGCGTTGGACTCCGACTCCTTTTTCGACATCTTGTTCTTGGAATCGAAGGCCCAGATCGCGGACTTAAATCCGGATTCCTGCGCCGAGCATTTCTGCCGTGCGAAGGCTGAAAATGCGTCCGTGGCCACCTTCTGGTCCTTGGCCTCGGCCGACGCTTGCTTGAGGCAAGCGCGGAACGCGGTGCGTGCATCATTGGCCGCTGCGGTCTGGAACGCCGCCGCCCAGATTGCGGACGACACGAACAAAACGATCATGACCCTCTCCCCAGAGCCTTAAGAGATCGGAGGATGACTCTTTTCCTTCGCCTTTGGAAGTGACTTGCTTGAAGGGTTGCCGGGTTGGCACATCGGGTGCCATTCACGACTGCGAATGACCGAAGATCGCCTTCCGCCCGGCCTCTATATCGTCGCGACCCCCATTGGGAATTTGGGAGACCTCTCGCCGCGAGCAGCGAACACGCTTCGGGGCGCGGATCTGGTGCTCGCGGAAGACAAGAGGGTGACCGCGAAATTACTGTCGCACACGGGCGCCAGGACACGACTCGCAAATTACAACGATCACACGAGCGAGGCGGAGCGGAATGCGATCGTCGCGCGGCTTGGATCGGAGGCGATCGCGCTCGTCAGTGATGCCGGGACCCCGCTCATTTCAGACCCCGGCTACAAGCTCGTTCGCGCTGCCCGGGAGGCCGGTCATGACGTGCACACCGTTCCTGGCCCGTCTGCGGTGATCGCAGCACTCACCCTCGCT
This sequence comes from Sphingomonas daechungensis, assembly GCF_039543105.1. Lineage (NCBI taxonomy): Bacteria > Pseudomonadati > Pseudomonadota > Alphaproteobacteria > Sphingomonadales > Sphingomonadaceae > Sphingomonas > Sphingomonas daechungensis. The sequence continues at coordinate 2,700,390 of NZ_BAABJC010000001.1, read as the reverse complement.
GGGCTGCCGACCGACCGGTTCCTGTTCGCAGGCTTTCTCCCGTCCAAGGCGAAGGCGCGCACCGACGCGATCGAGGAAGTTTCCACCATTCGCGCAACCTTGGTCTTCTTCGAAAGCGGTCCGCGCCTGGCCGACGCAATCGCCGCCCTGCGTGAAGGGCTGGGAGATCGCGAGGCCGCCGTCGTGCGCGAAATCAGCAAGCTCCACGAGGAAACGGTCACCGGCTCCCTTGCGGACCTTGTTGAGCGTTACGCAGACAAACCTCCGAAGGGCGAGATCGTTATCGTCGTGGGTCCCCCACCCGAGCGCTCCGAAGCAAGCGATGAAGAACTCGATCTCGCCCTCGACGAAGCTCTCAGGACTCAATCGCCATCGCGCGCGGCCGCCGAAGTCGCTTCATTGCTGAATGTCCCCAAGAAGCGCGCCTACGCACGCGCCCTCGAACGCTCGAAGTGAATCGCGAAGCGGCCGAGAAACGTGGCCGCAGTGCCGAGACGATTGCCTGCTGGTGGCTGCGCCTCCGTGGCTGGCGAATCCTCGCGCGAAGGGCCCGCGTGCCCGGCGGCGAGGTCGACATCATCGCGCGGCGTGGGCGGACGCTGGCGTTCGTCGAGGTCAAAGCTCGAGCGACCGAGCAGGCCGCAGCAATGTCGCTCGATCCCTGGCGAATTCGTCGCGTCGTCGTTGCCGCCGAGCGGCTGGCGCCTCGCTTCCAAAAGCCCGGTGACGACATTCGGATCGACGCGATCTACGTCGTGCCGGGCCGCCTGCCGCGCCATGCCCCGAACATTTGGCAAGGGTGACAAAGGCCTGAGCCTCGCCTAGTCGGCGGCAATGTCGCTGCGCGTCGCCGTTCAGATGGACCCGCTGGAGAGCATCAATATCTCCGGCGATTCGACGTTCGCGATCATGCTTGGAGCGCAGCAGCGCGGGCACACGCTTTACCACTACCTCGCCGAAGACCTGACCTGGCAGGACGGCCGCCTGTACGCCGGCGCGCACGAAGTCACAGTGCAGCCGGTCGCTGGTGCTCACTTCAAGCGCGGCGAGTTCGTGATCCTCGACCTCGGCCGGGACGTGGACGTAGTTCTGATGCGGCAGGATCCGCCCTTCGACCTTGGCTACATCACCGCGACCCATCTGCTTGAGCGGATCAAGGACGAGACCTTGGTGGTCAACGATCCGACCGCCGTCCGGAATTCTCCCGAAAAGGTCTGGGTTCTCGACTTCGCCCGGTTCATGCCGCCGACAATGGTGACGCGCTCGATCGGCGCCGCTCGCGAGTTCCTGAAGACGCATGGCGACATCGTGGTGAAGCCGCTCCACGGCTTTGCCGGCGGCTCCGTCTTCCGCATCGGAGCCGATGGTCGCAACCTCGCCTCGCTGATGGAGCTGTTCAACCGCACCTACCGCGAGCCGCACGTCGTCCAGAAATTTCTCCCGGAGATCTCCGAGGGCGACAAGAGAATCGTCATTGTCGACGGCGAAGTGGCCGGCGCGGTCAACCGCGTGCCCGGCGCCGGTGAAATCCGTTCCAACCTCGCGGTCGGCGGCAAGGGACAAAAAACGGAACTGACAGCTGAGGAACTCGAAATCTGCGCCGTGCTCGGCCCGGAGCTCAAGCGGCGCGGTCTCCTTTTCGTCGGGATCGATGTCATTGGCGGCAAGTGGCTGACGGAGATCAACGTCACATCGCCCACCGGCATCGTCGCAATCGACAAGTTTAACGGTACCGATACCCCTGCGCGCATATGGGATGCGATCGAGGCACGTCTCGAGGCACGGCGGAGCGCGTGATCCTATGAATGACTGGGTCATCCGCCTGATCGAGCAATCGGGCTACCTCGGAGTCGGCTTCCTGATGTTCCTGGAAACCGTTTTCCCTCCGATCCCTTCGGAAGTGATCATGCCGGTCGCGGGGATGGCTGCTGCCGAGGGCACGCTGAGCTATTGGCTGGTCGTCGCCAGCGGCACCGCGGGCGCGATGCTTGGAAACATTGTCTGGTACCTGGCCGCTCGCGCGCTTGGCGTGAACCGCCTGGAGCCGATCATCCGCAAGCACGGACGTTGGGTGACGATGACCTGGCCCGAAGTCGAGAGGGCCCAGGTCTGGTTTCGCCGCAACGGCGTCTTCTTCGTCTTCCTCGGGCGGCTGCTTCCGACGGTCCGCTCGCTAGTCTCGGTTCCGGCCGGCCTCCTGAAGATGCGGTTCAAGACCTTCTTCATCGCCTCTACACTGGGGACGGCGGGCTGGACTGCCCTGCTCGCGACGGCTGGTTACAAGCTGAAAGAGAATTTCAGCGAGATCGACCAATATGTTGGCACCGCGTCCAACGCGATCCTTGCCGTTCTCGTCGTCGGCTACCTCTGGCGGCTGTGGAATCATCGCCATGCGGAATCCGGCGAATAGGCGTTGCAAGTCGCACCGCCGCTCGCCAGCCTAAGGGGGTGAGCGGCAAGACCGTCCTGATCCTCGGTTCCTACGCGCCATCGCTGGTGCATTTTAGAGGCGAACTGATCGCGGCGATCGCGCAGCGAGGCCACAGAGTCGTCGCCGCGGCACCGCAGATTTCGGCCGAAATCGCCGAGCAGCTTCGGGACCGCGGAGCGGAGCCGCGGGAACTTTCGCTAGTCAACGCCAGCCTCAATCCGTTCGCCATGTTGCAATCCTTCCGAGATGTGCGGCGCCTGATCCGCGATGTCGGACCGGATGTCTTGATCGCATATACGATCAACTTCCCAATCAGCCCGTAACGCCCGGTTCCAGCAACCGTTCGACAAAGGGAGACAGGCATGGGCAAGGGCGAAATCACGAAGGCACTCATAGGAGCGATGCTCCTCGCCGCGCCCGCGACCGGCTTTACGCAGACCGGCTGGGTGCCTGGCGCAGAGATCACCGGGCAGTCGGTCCAGGTCGAAACCAACGGAGTCACCAACACCGTCTTCTTCGACCCCGGCGGAGTAGCGCGGATCCAGACTCCTCGCGGCATCATGGTCCCCGGGAGCTGGGCCACCGCAAACGGGCAACTTTGCCTGACGACGGGCGGAGCGCAGGAATGCTGGCCCTACGCGCAGCCTTTCAAGGCCGGTCAGCAAGTCACGCTGACCAGCAGCTGCAACGCGGCATCGCGCTGGACTGCACTCGGCACAAACCAGGCAGCTCCCGAGCAGGCACGCGCCGGCGAGCGCGGTTAAGACTGCGCTAGTTTACGGGCGCGAGTAGCGCGAATTTCGGGATGTCGACATCGAACGCCCCGCCATCCTCATCGACCATCCGATAAGACCCCGCCATCGACCCCGTCGGCGTATCCAGCGGGCATCCGGAAACATAATCAAAGCTCCCGTCGGGAGCGATCAGCGGCATTTCTCCGACGACGCCTTCGCCGTGGACCTCGTGAACGCCGCCGCGGCCGTCCGTGATCGTCCAGCTGCGCGAAAGGAGCTGGACGGAGCGGCTGCCGCCGTTCTCGATGCGGACGTGATAGGACCAGAACCAGCGGTTGATCGAAGGATCCGACTGCTCGGCGAGGAAGCTGACCGCGACGCGCACTGTGATGCCGTTCGTCGTCGCGACGTTCGAAAACAGCATCGCGAGTGTGTCGAGACCGGTCACACGCTTGAGCTAATGCAGCTTGGCCGGGCAAACAACGCCTAGATCCCGCCGGCGCGAAGAATTCGCCCGACCAGTCTCGATCGCGCTTCCCCCAGACCCGAAACACGGCCCGTAAGGATGTCGCGGGACAGGAAATGACCGCTAAGCACAAGCCCGTCGCGGATGTCCTCCCAGCTCGCCGGACCGCCTTCACGAACAAATCTTGGCAAGATGAGCAGCTTGCCCGCATACGGCTCTGCCTCGGCCGCGCTGACCGCCCGCCCCGAACCTGGACTGACCGCGACGAGGCCGTCGTTCGACCCGGTTACCGCGCAAGTCTCAAGATCGAGGCCGAACCCCAATTCCGCCAGCAAGAGCAGCTCGTAGCGGACCAGCAGACTTGACCAGCCAAGCGCGGAAGGAGCGGCTTCGATCAGCGCAAGAAGGGCGTCCAGCGCATCGTAGAGGCGCGGATAGGGCTGTCCCTCGGGAAGCGCGGCTGCGGTCAGCGCCGTAACCCAGTCGATCGCCGCCGCCGGAAGCGGTTCGGTGATCAGTGGTGCGCGGCTGTGTTCCAATTCCACTTCGGCATGGGCGAGCTGTTCCTCGGTCCGCGACCGCAGCCGCGCCTGTACCAGGTTCCCGGGCACCAGCACCGGCCGCATCCGCCGGCCGCGAGCGCCGCGCACGTATGCTGCCTGCAATCCATCCTTCGGCGTCATCAGCCGAACGACCGCGCCATGCTCCGCATGCGTTCTCAATGCGCAGACGATGGCAGGCGTATCGATGTTCACGCGTCAGCCGGCCGGATGAAAATAATCGTAGAGCTGCCGCGCCATTGTCCTGCTGATGCCGGGTGCGCGCTCGAGGTCCTCCAGCGCAGCCCCCTTGACCGCTCGGGCGGTGCCGAAGTGCATGAGCAAGGCGCGTTTGCGGCTCGGGCCGATGCCAGGGACATCATCCAGCGTCGACGTCGTCAGGCTCTTCGCACGCTTCGCGCGATGCGTGCCGATGGCGAACCGATGCGCCTCGTCCCGCAGGCGCTGGATGTAGAACAGCAGGGCCGAGTTCGGGGGCAAGGTGATCTCACGCCCACCTGGGAAGTGAAATACCTCGCGGCCCTCGCGCCCGTGATGCGGGCCTTTGGCGACACCGACGACAGGCACGTCGTGAACGCCGGCATCCTCCATGACTTCACAGACTGCGGATAGCTGTCCCTTGCCGCCGTCGATCAAGAGCAGGTCGGGCCATTCGCCGCTCTGCCGGTCAGGATCCTCCTTCTCCAGCCGGGCGAAGCGCCGCTCCAGCACTTCACGCATCATCGCATAGTCGTCGCCCGGCTGCGTCTCGGCCCGCTTGATGTTGAACTTGCGGTAGCTGTTCTTGCGGAACCCTTCCGGCCCGGCGACGATCATCGCACCGGTCGCGTTGGTGCCCATGATGTGGCTGTTGTCGTAAACTTCGATGCGCTTGGGGATGTCGGCCAGCTCGAACGTGTCGGCAAGCTCGCGCAGGATTTTGCCCTGCGTCGTGGTCTCCGCGAGCCGGCGATCCAGGGCTTCCTCGGCGTTGCGACGGGCTTGGTCGAGTAGCTTCTTGCGGTCGCCGCGCTTGGGAATTTCGATGGCAATGCGGCGCCCTGCCCGCTCCGACAGCGCTTCTTCCAGCACTTCGAAGTCGGCCAGCTCGCGATCGACCAGGATGCGCTTGGGTGGCGGCATGTCCTCGTAGAACTGGACCAGGAAACTCGACATGACCTCCTCTTCCGGGACGTCGCTGGTGTGCGCCGGAAAGAAAGCGCGGTGTCCCCAATTCTGGCCGCCACGGATGAAAAAGCCCTGGATCGACACGGTTCCCGCCTTGCAGGCCAGCGCGAACACGTCCGCATCGCCGAGACCCTCCGCGTGCACGGTCTGTGAGCCCTGGATGTAAGTCAGCGCCCGCAGCCGGTCGCGGTAAACGGCGGCCAGTTCATAATCCTGCTTCTCGGCGGCTGCCGCCATCTGCTTCGAAAGGCGCGCCTGGACGCCCGTCGACTTGCCGGAGAGAAAGTTCTTCGCGTCCTCGACCAGCTCACCATAGTCGGTTTCGCTGATCCGGCCGACGCAAGGCGCCGAGCAGCGCTTGATCTGATAGAGCAAGCACGGCCTGGATCGATTCTCGAAATAGCTGTCCGAGCAGCTCCGCAGCAGAAACAGTTTCTGCAACGCGTTGAGCGTTCGGGTGACGGATCCGGCGCTGGCGAACGGTCCGAAATACTGACCCTTCGTCCGCCTAGCGCCGCGATGCTTCTGGACCCGGGGGAACGCGTGATCCTCACGGAGCAGGATGAAGGGGAAGCTTTTGTCATCGCGAAGAAGGACGTTGTAGGCGGGCCGGAAACGCTTGATCAGCTGCGCCTCCAGCAGCAGCGCCTCGGCCTCGGTTCGTGTCGTGACAATGGTCATCGACCGCGTCTGCGCGACCATCCGCTGCAGCCGTTTCGGAAGGCGAGCCACCTGCGTGTAGTTCGTGACCCGGTTCCGTAGCGCGCGCGCCTTGCCGACGTAGAGCACGTCGCCCCGAGCATCCTGCATCCGGTAGACGCCTGGTCGGACCGGGAGGGTCTTCAAAACCTCGCGGATTGCTGCGACGCCTTTTTCGAGGTCCGGCTGGTCAGCTCCTCGAACGGCATACGTCGCCTGGTCCTCATTGAAGCGTTCGGCCGCGCCGGGATGCTCAGGTCGATCGGCGGGCGTGCGATTCATGTTTCCGACTTAGTGCGTGACCTCTCCGCTTGCGAGGGCATCGTTGGCGGACGCGGTGGCAAGCCCTTGCACCGACAGCCTGCGGTTCGGCGCGGCCTCGAGCGCTCTGCTGAACGCCGCTGCGGCCTCGGCTTTCCTGCCGTCGGCGAGGAGCTCCTCTCCGAGCATTTCGGCGCTTGGCTTGGCAAGTACTGGCGGCCCGAACGGAACCGGCAATCGGGATTCGGCAGCAGCGGCTTCGCGTAGGAGCCGCAGACCTTTCTCGCGCTCGCCTCGCGAGAGCGCGACGGCGGCCTCGCCTTGGGCGATTGCGCGGTCGAACCACGGTAGCGATTCGTCGTCGTCGGGCCATTCTGTCTTGATCGCGGCGGCGATGGACTCTCGCTGGGCCTTCATTTTTCCCAGCGCAGTTTCGGCCCGAGCAGGCGATCTTCTTGCAGCAAGCAGGTCCGCATAGGCCAGCGTGAACCGTGCAACCGCCAGTTTATCGCCGACTGGCAAAGCGGTAGCTGGCCAGCGACCGGTATCCACACCGTGGCGCGTGGCGATCTGCGCCCAGTTGGTGATCAGGTTCCGAGAACCACCTAGAACCGACTTGTCGGCGACGGACGACTGATCGCCCAACGCTTCCGCCTTGCACGCATCGACCAGCGTCTGGCTGTCCTTACCCTGCTGGTCGAGCGCGTAGGCGAGCCATTCATTGTAGTGCCCGCACGACGTCGCGGGCTTCCCTTGCGCCGCGCGCTGGCCGTTGACGACCGCCATCGCCTGCCGGTTGGCAAGTTCGACTTGCGGCCAACGTCCAAGGGCCAAATAGATGTGCGACACCATGTGCTGGGCATGACCTGCATCGGGCGCAACGAGCGCATATCGGCTGGCCGCACGTTCTCCGAGCGGCGCATGGGCCGGGTCATCGTACGTGTGGATCAGGTAATGAACGACGCCGGGGTGATCGGGGTGAGCTGGAAAGGCCTCCTCGAGCAAGGCCGCGGCCTGCATATAGAGCCCGATGTCGCGCCCGTTATGGGCCGTGCCCATGATCGACAAAGCGTAGAAGGATCGCGCGTCGATGTCGTTCGGGTCGGCGTCGAACACGACCTTCATCCTGTCGGCGTAGGCGAAGTCCCGCTCGTATTTGGAACCGTTGCCGTACAAGGCCTCGACCGCGTCGAGCCACTGCGCTTCGCGAGGGCTCCTCGCCTTTGCCTTGCGAGCGGCGGGCGTTGGACCAAGGCGCGTGAGTACCGCGCGCGCCGCCGCCGCATCCTGTTCGGCCCAGAGCGGGTGGTTGTAAGTCATCGCTTCGCCCCAATAGGCGAGCACGAAATCAGGATCGGCAGCCTGGGCCGCGCGAAATGCTTCCTCCGCGGACGAATACTCAAAGTTGTGGAGCAGCGCGAGGCCGCGGAGAAAAGGCGCCTGCGCAGCGGCATTGCCCTCGTTTTTCATCTTCACCGAGCCGACTCTTGCGGAATTCGTCGAGGACGCCGCGTGCTCGTGCTGAGCAAGACCAGGAGACGCGGCAATAAGCAATGCCGCGCCTGCAAGCAGAATTATTCGCATCGGCGCCCCCTTTAGATCGCAGGCTAGTTGCCGACCGACCGAAGGGCAAATCGCCTAAGCGGCGGCGCGCGCTTGCTCCGCTTCCTCGAGCATCCATTCGACCGCCGCACGGGCGTGAATGGCAGCGGTGTCGTAGACCGGAAGGACGTTGGCGCGCGTGTCGACGGCGAGCGCCAGCTCGGTGCAGCCGAGGACGACGGCCTGAGCCTTGTGCTTGGCGAGCTCGGTCATCAGCGTCTTGAGCTTGCGCTGACTGTCGCGGACCACGCGTCCTCGGGCAAGTTCCTCAAAGATAATCCGGTCAACTTCGGCGATCCACGCGGGATCGATCGTAACGAGATCGATGCCGCGCGATTCAAGGCGACTGCGGACGTATGGCTCTGTCATGGTGAAGCGCGTGCCGAGCAAGGCGACGCGCCCGATGCGATCCGCCGCGAGCCTATCGCCGGTCGGATCGGCGATGTGCAACACCGGAATGTCGACGTTTGCGGCGACGGCGTCATAAACCTTGTGTGTCGTGTTGCAGGCCATCAGCATGCCCTCGGCGCCGGCTGCCTGGAGGCGTTGTGCAGCGTCGATGTTGAGCTTGGCGACGCCGTCCCAATCGTTAGCATCCTCGAGCGCGATCAGGTCCGCAAAGTCGACGCTTTCAAGCACCAGCCTCGCACTGTGGAAGCCGCCGAGCCGCTGGGCGACCGCGCGGTTGATGTGATTGTAATATAATGCGGTCGACGACCAGCTCGTCCCGCCGATGATTCCCAGCTTGCGCAAAGCCGCTGCCCCTTCCCCACTATCTTGAATGGAGCAGACGCGACACCTGGCTCCCGTTGACGATTTGCCGTCGGAAAACCAAGCTTGGCAAGACGTAAATTACTGATTTACCGGAAAATTAATCGGGGGTGCGGCCAGCAGTTCTTGCCGCGAGTCAGCCGATGTTCTTGACGATCTCTTCCACCATCTTCTTGGCGTCGGCGAGCAGCATCATCGTGTTGTCGCGGTAGAACAGCTCATTGTCGACGCCGGCATAACCGACGCCGCCCATCGAGCGCTTCACGAACAGTACCGTGCGGGCCTTTTCCACGTCGAGAACCGGCATGCCGTAGATCGGCGAGCTCTTATCCGTCTTCGCCGCCGGATTGGTGACGTCGTTGGCGCCGATAACGAAGGCGACATCGGTCTGGGCGAACTCGCTGTTGATGTCCTCCAATTCGAACACCTCGTCGTAAGGCACGTTGGCCTCGGCCAGCAGAACGTTCATGTGGCCGGGCATACGGCCCGCGACCGGGTGGATGGCGTATTTGACGCGAACACCCTGCTCCTTGAGCAGGTCCGCCATCTCACGGAGCGCATGCTGCGCCTGGCTGACGGCCATGCCGTAGCCCGGAACGATGATGACCTGGTCGGCCTGGCTCATCAGGAAAGCCGCGTCCTCGGCCGAACCCCGCTTGTACGGACGGTCGATGACTTCGCCGCCGCCAGCCGCCGCAGAATCCCCGCCGAAGCCGCCGGCGATGACCGAGATGAAGCTGCGGTTCATCGCACGGCACATGATGTAGCTGAGAATCGCGCCCGAACTGCCGACGAGCGCACCGGTGATGATCATCGCACTGTTGTGGAGCGTGAAGCCCATCGCCGCCGCGGCCCAACCCGAATAGCTGTTCAGCATCGAGATCACGACGGGCATATCGGCGCCGCCGATGGGAACGATCAGAAGGAAACCGATGGCGAAGGCAAGCGCCATCACCAGCCAGAAATCCATCGGCGATTGCGAATGCCAGAAGCCAAACGAGAAGAAGGCAATCGCCACGACGATGGCGAGATTGATCCAGTGCCGCGCGGGAAGGAGGATCGGCTTCCCGCTCATATTTCCATTGAGCTTGAGGAAGGCGATCACCGAGCCGGAGAAGGTGATGGCGCCAATGGCCACGCCGAGGATCATCTCGATACGACTTGGCCCGAGGATGGCACCCGCAGAATCAACGATGCCGAATGCTGAAGGGTTCAGGAATGCCGCGGCACCGACGAGCACTGCCGCCATGCCGACAAGGCTGTGAAACGCCGCCACCAACTGCGGCATCGCCGTCATCTGGATCTTCCGGGCGGTTACGAGACCGATCGCGCCCCCTACCATCACAGCCGCAAGAATCTGGCCTGCGACGGCCCAATCGACGTTTAGATTGTGCAGATACTCGTCAGGAGCTGTACCGCTTATGCGGGGCGCATGAACGACAATCGTCGTGACCACCGCGATCAGCATGCCGATCATTCCTGCGCGATTACCTCTGCGGCTGCTTTCCGGGCTCGACAGCCCTCTTAGCGCGAGGATGAAGCAAACGCCGGAGATGAGATAGGCGAGAAGCACCCAGGCGGGAGTGGCGTGTGCGGCCTCCACGCTCTAACGCTCCTTCTTCTTGTACATCGCGAGCATTCTCGCGGTGACTGCGAAGCCACCGAAGATGTTCACGCTGGCGAGCGCAACCGCGACTAGGCCCAACCACTTCGATGAAGCGCTGCCCGCGGCCGCGGCTGCGATCAGAGCACCGACGATGATCACTGAGGAAATCGCGTTCGTGACGCTCATCAGCGGCGTGTGGAGCGCGGGGGTGACCGACCAGACCACATAATAGCCGACAAAACAGGCCAGCACGAAAATCGACAGGATCGAGATAAAGTCCATCAGCGCCTCGGCTCGAATGTTCCCAATGTTCGCACTAACGCACGTGGTTTGGCCACAGCGCCAGTGTTCATCGCCGAGCGCACAATGCACAATTCAGGGCTGTAGGACAGTCACAAAGCGAGCGAGATTTTCCGCTGTTAACCGCGTTACGGTTTCCGATTTGATAACCTTTATGCGGCAAACCGGCAGCACCAAGGCTGAAGGAAAAGTGCTCGGTGCGCTTGCGAAGGTCTCAGAAGGGAGAAGGATCCCACTGGAAACTGCTGTTGTGGACAGCGGTGGCCTCGCTCGTGTTCGGCCTGATCAGCTTCGGCGAACCGGTCGAGCATATCCTCCGGGTCGCCCGCAATCGCCTTCACACACATGACGCCAGCGGAGATATCGTGCTCGTCGCCATCGACGAGCGCTCCATCCGGAAGGTCGGCCGTTGGCCCTGGCCGCGGAGCCAGCATGCAAACCTCACCAACCGACTGGCCGAAGCGGGCGCAAAACGAATTTTCTTTGACATTCAGTTCAATGGGCAAAGCAATCCCGCGGACGACGTGCAGTTCACCAAGGCACTTGCGAAGGCCGGCAACGTCACCATTCCGGTAAGTGCAAAGTCGAATGTGGGCTATGCCGACAAGGAGTTCCTGACGCCAACGATCGCCAGCAAGCATGCGGACCTTGGGCTGATCGGCGTTGAATATGATTATCAGAATACCGTCTGGAGCCTGGACTACGCGAGGACAATCGCGGGCCGTGACATCGAAACTTACGCAGCCAAGCTGGCGAATGCCAAGGGACCGGTCGGGAAGACTTTCACCCCGGATTATTCGATCGACCCGAAAAGCATTCCGCTGATTTCCGCCGCGGATCTCCTGGCGGGGCGTACGAAGCCCGAGGCGATCAAGGGCAAGGATGTCGTCATTGGAACAACGGCCGAGGGCATCGACCAGTATTACATCCCTGGCGCCGCGAAGATGGGTGGCGCCTATGTCCAGATCATTGGCGCCGAGACGCTGAAATCCGGCAATCCCGTTTCCTACGGGTGGATCCCTGCCCTGCTTCTGGCCCTGGCAGCTGCCTGGGCCGCAGCCACCCGCCGGTCAGCAATTCAATCGAACCTGATCCTTGTGGCGGCGACTTCGGCATTCCTCTCGGTACCTGCCGTTCTCGAGACTTACCTCATTACGGTCGAGATAACGCCCGGACTGTTCTCCCTGATGATCGTCGCCACGGCCTTGACTTGGCAGCGTTGGCGCCAGCGCGGTCTGGTCAACACGGTCTCCGGTCTTCCGAATCTGAGCGCCCTGCGCGCGAACAAAGCCGGCCGCGAGCAAGCCCTGATTGCAGCGAGGGTCCTGAACTACGCCGAAATCTCTGCGGCGTTGCCGCCAGAACAGGAGCGACTGCTCGTCGATCAGATCGTTTCGCGGCTACGCGTCGGCTCACCGCAGCGCACGCTCTACGAGGGTGATGGCGGCATCTTCGCCTGGTTCGAAGATTCGCAGGCGCCGTTCGCAAATCACATTGAGGCGCTTCACACACTTTTCCGCAATCCGGCGCGGGTCGATGGTATGTCCATCGACCTTGCGGTCAGCTTCGGGATCGAGCTCGGAAGCGGACGTTCGCTGACCAATCGCCTGGCGAGCGCGCTCGTCGCTGCCGACGAAGCCGCGCACGATGGCCTCAAGTGGAAGTACCACGATCCCGAGACGCTCGAGGACGCGTCCTGGAAGCTGTCCATGCTCAGCCAGCTCGACGACGCCGTCGACAAGGGCGAGGTTTGGGTCGCCTACCAACCGAAGTTCGACCTGCGCACGCGCAAGGTCGTTGGAGCGGAAGCGCTGGCGCGCTGGACGCACCCCGAAAAGGGTCCGATCTCAGCCACCGAATTCGTGTCCGCGGCCGAACAGCACGACCGCATCGGCAAGCTTACCGACTTCATCCTGGAGCAATCGATTTCCGCCGCCGCGAACGTGAACCGAAAGCATCCTGGCTTCGGCATCGCCGTCAATCTTTCCGCGCGCCTGCTGAGTGACAAAGGACTTGTTCTTCGACTTGGGGCCATGCTTGCACGGCACAAGCTGCCGGCCGAGTTGCTGACGCTGGAGCTGACAGAGACCGCCGAGCTTGGAAGCAGCGGTCCGGCGCTCGACATGCTGGCCTCGCTGCGTGACCTCGGCATCACCATTGCAATCGACGACTACGGCACCGGGCTGTCGACGCTCGAATACTTGAAGAAGATCCCTGCAAGCGAGATCAAGATCGATCAAAGCTTCGTGAAGTCGATGCTCGATAACCGCAGTGACCTCGTGATGGTTCAGTCGACCATCGCCCTTGCCCACTCACTCGGTCGCAAGGTGGTCGCGGAAGGCGTGGAGCATCAGACGGTACTCGACGCACTGGTCGACATGGGCTGCGATGTTGCCCAGGGATATATCATCGGCAGGCCGATGAGCATGGACAGCCTCGTCAAGAGACTGTCGAACGACCGCCGCTCCAGCGTAGCCTGAACCACTCCAGATTCGAATAGTTTGCAGGGTGCCAAGTTGCGCCCAAGTAACGCGTGCGCGTTAATAAAGGTTAACGAGTTGCTAACCATTTCTATTAAGGTTAATGTCCTCCTCATCTGCCGAATCAAAGTTCGAAGCACAGGGGTAGGATATGAAGAAGGCAACTCAGACCAAGGTCGGTTTCTGGACCTGGCTCCTTGGTGGCGGCACCGGCAACACGGGCGCCCAGGGCTAACAGTTAACGGTCGCCTCTGGCGGCCGTTTTCTTTTGTGAATTCAAGAGCATGCTAAGCGCCTGCATGATTGCGGGTGCTTTCGTGCGTCTGGTTCCCGTACCGCTTTGGATCTCGGGTAAGGGTTCTCGGCGCATGCCGATTCCGAGGTGTTTGGGGGCTGTGAGCCGGGGCGCGAATCGGCCGTAAGCCTTAACCATTCCGAGTCGCTGGAATCCGGTAGATTGCCGGATTAGACGCGCTTCATGCTTCGACAGTCACTTGGCGCACTCCATGTCATCGCTCCTCTCCCGGGCCTTCACGACATCAGCAAGGACGTGGAATCCTGGGTTCGCGAGCAGTCGATTGGCGATGGATTGCTGACCCTCTTCTGCCGTCACACGTCTGCTTCGCTGCTGATCCAGGAAAATGCCGCGCCTGCCGCCAGACGCGATCTAGAAGCCTATTTCGCGCGCATCGCTCCCGAAGATCACTCGCTATACACGCACAATGACGAGGGCTCCGACGACATGCCCGCGCATTTGCGCGCAGCTTTGACCTCAACCCAGCTGTCGATCCCGGTCCGTGGCCGCCGAACGGCGCTCGGCACCTGGCAGGGCATCTATCTGTTCGAGCATCGCCGCGAGCCCTCCCGCCGCGAGATCGCGCTTCACCTGGTGGGCGAATGAGCCTGGAGTCCGTCCGCGCCTGGCTCGCGCAACATGCGCCCGAGCTTCCGCTGATCGGGGTCGAGGAGAGCACGGCGACGGTGGACACGGCGGCCAAGGCACTGGGCGTCGAACCCGGCCGGATTGCGAAGACGCTTGCGGTCCGGGCTGGCGAGCAGACGTTCCTTCTGGTCGCGAGGGGGAATGCGCGCCTCGACAATGCGAAGTCCAAGGCCGAGTTCGGCGCCCGCCCGCGGATGCTCGGCGTCGAGGAAACGTTCGCGCTGACCGGGCATCCAGTCGGCGGGGTGTGTCCGTTCGGCCTTGCGACGGATCTGCCGGTCTATCTCGATCTGTCGCTGAAGGCGTTCGACGTGGTGTATCCGGCCGGAGGCTCGCTCAACACGTCGGTGCGGGTGGAGACGGAGCGGCTTTTCGAGCTGGTCGGCGACAGGTGGGTCGACCTGACCCGCCTATCCGAGGAAACGGACGGGACTTAGCTCATCGGGCGTGACAGCTCCGATTGGCCATGGCGTCCCCGCAATCAGAGATTCCGCGACTTTGGCCATTATCGGCGATGTCTGGAGACCGTAACCGCCCTGCCCGGCCAGCCAGAAGAAGCCCTCGGAACGAGGGTCGAAGCCGGCAACGAGGTGGCGGTCGGGCGCGAAGGTCCTCAGCCCCGCCCAACGGCTGTGAATGCGGCCAACCTGCATCGTGGTCCGCTCCTCGACCCGGTGTGCCGCGAGGGCAACCTCGTATTCGTCGGGCTGAGCGTCGCAGGGCTCCGTTGGCACTTCGTCCATGGGGGAGGCGAACAGGCGGCCGGATTCGGGCGCAAAGTACAAGGCGTCCCCAACGGTCTTGGCAAAGGGCCAGCCCGCAGTGTCGACGCCCGCCGGGCCGTCGAAGGTGATGATGGTCCGGCGCAGTGGAGCCAGGCCGATCGGGTCGAGCCCTGCCGCCATGGCGAGTGTATCCGCCCAGGCGCCCGCCGCGTTGACGATCAGTGGCGCGGCAAAGGCATCGCCGCGCGCGGTCATAAGGGTCCAGTGCCCGCCATCGCGACGAAGATTCGCCGCCGGGGCGCCGAGGACCAGCTCGCCGCCATTGGCCCGAAGCGCATGGACGTGCCCCTGCAGCAGGGCGTGGGTGTCGAGCCGGATCCCGTCGTGGTCAACGAGAGCTGCAACAGCACCGCCTTCACCCGTGCGGATCGCGGGGCAGAGTTCGCCGATCCCGGTCTCGCCGACGCGTTCAAGAGCGGCGAACGGCGCAATCGCCTCGGTCAGGGCGTCGAGTTCACCCAGTTCATCTTCTCGTGCGTGGACGAGCACAGGCATTCGGTGGCCGAGCGGAGCGTCGGTGAAGCCGGGCTGCGGATCTTCGAAGAAGGTCCGGCTTGAGAGCGTCAGCGCACGAACGTGCGGATCGCCGAGTGCGTAGTGCAGCATCGTCGCGCTGCGCCCGGAAGAGTGGTAGCCGACCGCCTCCTCCGCTTCGAGAACGGTGACTTTGGCGTTTCGGGATAAAGCGGCCGCGGCCGAGAGCCCGGCAACGCCACCGCCGATGACGATGATGTCGCTCGATCTCAACTGACGCTCGTGAGCCTCTCGTTCACGACCCTGCCACCCTGTGTCAGGCGGATGGCTTTGACGATCTCGTCATCATCCGGAAGCACGAGCTTGCCCTGGTCCTTGTCCCAGAAGGCCGAGAGGAAGTTGAAAAGGTTGCGCGCGAACAGGGCCGACGAATCCGCCGCAAGGCTCCGCGCCAAGTTCGAAGCGCCGATGATCGTGACCCCATGCTTCACGACATTCTCACCCGGGACACAGCCTTCGACGTTGCCTCCGGCATCGGCGGCGAGATCGACCACGACGCTGCCCGCCCGCATGGTGGCAAGCTGAGCGTCGCTGATCAGCCGCGGCGCGGGACGACCGGGGATGAGGGCCGTTGTGATGACGATGTCCTGCTTAGCGATATGGCTTGAGACCAGCTCCGCCTGCGCCTTCTGATAGTCCTCGGACATTTCCGTGGCGTAGCCGCCGCTACCCTCGCCTTCGATACCGGCAACATTCTCAACGAAGATCGGCTTCGCGCCGAGCGACTGGATCTGCTCCCTGGTTGCGGAACGCACGTCGGTCGCGCTGACCTGGGCGCCGAGGCGGCGCGCGGTCGCGATCGCCTGAAGACCGGCCACACCGACGCCCATGACGAAGACGCGGGCGGCGCTAATCGTGCCTGCCGCCGTCATCATCATCGGAAAGGCACGGCCGTACGCCGAAGCGGCATCGACGACCGCCTTGTAACCGGCGAGGTTCGATTGAGACGAGAGGATGTCCATCGATTGGGCGCGGGTGATGCGCGGCATCCATTCCATCGCCAGTGCATCGAGGCCCGCAGACCCATAAGCATCCACGGCTTTGCGGCGGCGCAGGGGGTCGAGCGCTCCGATCAGCAAGGCGCCGGCCTTGGCCCCCTTGAGCGATGCCGCGTCCGGGCCGTTAATGCAGAGGATCGCATCGGCGCCGTCGAGGACCTTGGCACAAGTGGCGACTGTTGCACCGGCCTGCTCAAAATCCGCGTCCGAGATTGAAGCGGCTTCGCCCGCCCCCGCTTCCACAGCAAGCTGCGCGCCGAGGGCCGTCAGCTTCTTGACAGTTTCCGGCGACGCGGCGACGCGGGTTTCCCCGGGAGCGGTTTCCCGAACGACGGCGATCTTCATCCTCGCCAGCGCCCTTAGGTGATGATCTGGATGACGAGGAACGCGATAATCAGGCAAATGATCGCGCCCCACTTAAAGAGCCGGATGAATCCCTCATAGTCGCGAACGTGATGCGCCATTTCCTGGGTCGGCGGATTATCCAGAAGCGGCTCGTCGTGGGCCATGTCTCTCCCCTTTTGATGAGAATGCGTTGAGCCGTTCCATAACAAGGGCATTCGCTGGCCCCAACCCCCGAAGTCTTAAGTCGGCATTTACTCCTTTCGACGTAGGGTTGCCCTTGGAAGATCATGCGCGAACAAGAAACGAAATCCCTGCTGGTTGTGGAGGCCGATCCGGCCGAGCGCCGCCTCGTGTCCGCCGTAGCCACACGCGCGGGTTGGATCACCGTTGGCGCCGACTGCACCGAAATGGCGGTCAGCCTGCTTCAAGGGCCTCATGGCCGTGAGGTGCAGGCTGCGCTGATCGCAAACTGGGACGAAGAGAGCGGTGCGGCGAGCATTGCTGCCCTTCGCGAACGCCGTTCCAACCTGCCGGTCATCGTCGTCGCCAAGAGCGATTCCGTGGCCGAGGCCGTCGCCGCAATGCGTGCCGGAGCGACCGATTTCCTATCGCGCCCCGTGGCTCCCGAGCGGCTGGTCGAAGCGCTCGCAGCCAATGGAGACCGCCGTAAGCCTGCAGGCGAGCTGATTCCGGTTTCTGAAAAGCTGTCCCCGGAGCTGTCGCTCGAACAGTTGATTGGTGCGGCTCCCGAATATCGCGCCGCACTCGCCGTTGCCGCGAAAGCAGCGCGCAATCGGCTGCCGATTCTCATCGTCGGTGAACCCGGAACGGGCAAGGAAACTGTCGCTCGCGCGATCCATGCTGCAAGCCTCCGCTCGCGCGGGCCGTTCGTCATCGTCGATTGCAAGGCTGTGCCGGCAAATGTGGTCGACAGCGAATTGTTCGGTCACGTCAAAGGTGCGTTTCCCGGTGCGTTTTCAGAGAAGTCGGGCCGGATGCTGGAAGCGGACATGGGCACGCTGGTACTCGACGAGATTGCCGCGCTCCCCCATTCGACGCAGGAGACGCTCGATCGCGTCCTCGCGACCGGCGAAGTCCGCCCGGTGGGCTGCAACGGAAGTTCGTCGATCGACATCCGCCTAATTGCGACATCGAGCGCGCCGCTACCCGAAAGCTTCAATCAGATGCTTGGCGAGCGGGTCTGCACGACTGTCGTCAATCTGCCGCCCCTGCGGGAACGCAGCGGCGACATCCCCATGCTCGCGCGGCACCTGCTCCAGCGTTTCGCCGAGCAGGAACTGTTGCCGCCGCTGTCGATCGGCAACGACGCCTTGGCAGTGTTGATGCGCTACGGCTGGCCGGGCAACGTCCGCCAGCTTGCCAGCGTGCTGTTCCGCGCTGGGCTGCAGTGCGATCGCGGCGGACTGACGGCCGAAGATTTCCCGCACATTGCCTCGCAGTCGCGGTTCACCAATCGCAAGAGCGACTTCGCGACCAACATCAGTGCGCAATCTAGCGAAGCGGCCATGAGCGCCGGCAATGGCGTGACCCTTTTCACCAGCGAGGGGCACCTTCGGACTCTCGAAGAGATCGAAGCCGACATCATTCGCCTGGCCATCGGCCATTATCGCGGGCGGATGACCGAAGTCGCTCGCCGCCTCGGCATTGGCCGCTCCACGCTCTATCGCAAGCTCAGCGACATCGGCATCGACACCGCCGCCTGATGCTCTAGCCTCGCCGCGTGCGAGCTTTCTTTCTCTTTCTGCTGATCACGGCGTGCTCCAAGCCGGACGCTTCTACGCCTGAGGAGCAGTCAGCCTGTCATTCAAAAGTGTTCGAAGAAAGCCGCTTTACGGTGTGCGACCCTGCTGGCGGTACCATCGAGCTGGTCGCAGCCGGGCCTTCGGAGCAGCCGGTGCGCCGTCTTGCCGAGTTGGAAGCCAGCCTTGGACCGCGTGCTCGCGGCGTTGCGTTCGCGATGAATGCCGGGATGTACGACGAAGGCGGTCGCCCGATCGGATTGGCCATTGCCGATGGTGTGCAGAAGCATCCGATCAACCGGCGCAAGGGCGGAGGCAATTTTCACCTGATGCCCAACGGCGTCTTCCAGGTCTTCAACGACGGACGCTCCGCAGTCGTTGCGAGTGATCAATGGACGCCCTCACCCGCCATCCGGCTCGCGACGCAATCTGGACCGATGCTGGTTATCCACGGCAAGCTGCACCCGGCTTTCGATGCTGACGGCACGTCCCGCTATGTCCGCAACGCTGTCGGCGTCGGTGCGGACGGACGAGCGATTTTCGTCATCAGCGACGGGCCGGTATCGTTTGGCAAGCTCGCTCGCTTCTTCCGTGACGATCTGAAAACCCCGAATGCGCTCTTCCTGGACGGTGCGGTCAGCGCGCTGTGGGATCCGGCCGTCGGGCGAAGGGACCTGACCAAGCCGCTCGGTCCCATGATCGTTGTCTACAAGGCCACGTAGCGCTGCTTAGGCCATCCGCGGGGTGAGCGCCTGGTCGCGCAAGCCGCGCCAGACCCGCAGTGCCTGAATCGTCTCCGGAATGTCATGGACCCGGAGAATTTGAGCGCCCTGCTCCACCGCCTTCAGTGCGAACGCAAGACTCCCGCCGAGGCGTTCGTCAGCCGGCGCTTCGTTCGACAGGGCGCCAATCGTCCGCTTGCGGCTGGCGCCAACGACCAGCGCGCAGCCGAGCGAATGGAACAACGCGAGGCCGTTCATAAGCTCTAGGTTGTGAGCGACGGTTTTGCCGAAGCCAAAACCGGGGTCGATCAGGATGCGAGATTTCTCGATGCCGGCAGCTTCGGCCGCTGCGATGCGCTCTTCGAGCCACAGGTAAACTTCCACGAGGACGTCATCGTAGCGCGGGTCCTGTTGCATCGTTTCCGGCGGACCCAGATGGTGCATCAGGATGACGGGGGCGCCCGCGGCGCTGACCACCTCCGCGGAGCGCGGATCGAAGGTCAATGCGGAGACGTCATTCACAAGCCGTGCGCCGGCCTGCAGCGCCGCGGTCATGACCTCACTCTTGCGGGTGTCGACGGACACAGCTGAACCGCCCGCGGAAAGGCGCTCTATGACCGGACGAACGCGTTCGATCTCGTCCTGCGCCCAGACGGATTGCGCGCCGGGACGCGTAGATTCGCCGCCCACGTCGAGGATTGCAGCACCTTCGCTGGCCATTCGAACGCCGGCTTCGACTGCCGTCATCGGATCGCCGAAGCGACCGCCGTCGGAAAAGCTGTCAGGAGTGACGTTGAGGATCGCCATGACCTGCGGCTGGTCGAGCCGAACGATGCGCTCGCCCAGCTGCAGCGCGGCGCGGCTGCCGGTCAAGACGTGCCACTGCGGCGCGAGGCTGTCGTCGAGCCGAGATTCCAGCGCTTCCACCGAGAGAAGTTCGGTCGAGGCGCGGCGATTGCCGTCAATGTGAAGTAGTTCCACCGAGGCGAAGAAGGTCATGCCGCCCGCGAGGCGCGCGACCTTTCCGTCGTAGCCGAAGGGAGCGTCGACGAAACCGGTCGGGCGAATGAGGGTGCGGGTTGCCATGTCGCGGTAGTGTCCCGCGCGGTGACCTTGTTCAAGCCCCCGCCCGCGCGACGGCGTCAGAAGCTGCGATAAGCCTCATTGCCGACGAACCCGAGGCGCCTCACGTCCGCCCTCTTTGCCGCGACGAAGACATCGTTGACGACCTCGTAGCGCGCTGTCGGGTCAGGCTGGACGTGCAGCTCAGGCTGCGGATCGATGCTCGTCATACGGATGAGATTGTACTTCAGTCCATCCAGAGTGACGGGCGTTCCATTCCAGACGATCTGCCCGTCCTGGGTGATAACGACCTTGTTCTTGAGATTGTCGATCGTCCCGCAAGTCGAGCAATCCCTTGGAAGATCGAGTTTCACCGCATGGGTCTGGAGTGGAATGGTGATGATGAACATCACGAGCAGGACGAGCATGACGTCGATCAGCGGAGTCATGTTGATCTCGCCCATCGGGGCGGAGCTGGACGCAGCGGAAATGGCCATGCACACCTCCTCTTTGGATGTTACAACATCTCATACCAGATATCGGGCGTCAAGACAGCGGTCGGAAATCGCCAACGAGAAAGGGCGGCCCCGAAGGACCGCCCTTAAGAGGAATACGGATATTCCCGCTTAGAAGTTCATGTAGGCTTCGTTGCCGACGAACCCCATCTTCTCGACGTGGGCGCGCTTGGTGATCGCGAGCACTTCGTCGACGAGCTCGTAGCGGGCATCCGGTTCCGGCTGCAGGTGCAGTTCCGGGATCGGCTGGATCTGCTGCGAAAGCTCCAGGTACTGGCGCAGCTGCTGCTGGTTGACCGGGCCGCCGTTCCAGAGAATTTCACCACCTGCCGTGATGACGACCTTGTTCTTGACGGGGTCGATCGGCGGCGGCGGGGTGTTCGTCTGATCGACGGGAAGGTCGAGCTTCACCGCGTGCGTCTGGATCGGGATCGTGATGATGAACATGATGAGAAGCACGAGCATGACGTCGATCAACGGCGTCATGTTGATGTCCATCATGGGCTCGCCACTGGTGTTGTCACTGGTGGTTTGCATCGCCATGGCGATAAGCTCCTAAATTACAGGCGCGTCGTGACCTGGCCCGCCGGCGGCTCCGAAATGAAGCCGACGCGAGCGAAGCCTGCACGCTGCATCGTGAACACCGCGCCGCCAATGCAGCGGTAGGGCGTGTTGATGTCACCGCGGATATGCGCTTCCGGCATGTTCTCCTCGGTGATGTTGTCGACGCCGCCGACAGCGGTGATCGTGTCCTCAAGCTTCTTGACCGCGCGGTCCAGCAGCTCCTTTGAATCGACCTTGGTCAGGTTCCAGTAAACCTCGCACTCGCCACCGGGGCCGGCCTTGACCGAGAGGTTGACGTTCTCCGGCTTCGTCGTGGTCGCTTCGTAGCGGACCTTCGGAAGCGAGACCGGAACCGTCTGCAACACGACCGGAACCGCGATCAGGAAGATGATCAGAAGCACGAGCATGACGTCGACGAGCGGAGTCACGTTGATGTCCGACATGGGGACGTCTTCGTCGCCGTCCTGTGAAACACCCATTGCCATACGGTTTTGGCCTTCTTCAGTTCAATGTCGTCACGGATTCCGTGCCGGGGACGGATCGCCCGACACGGATTTCCGCAAACGGGTTACGCGTTCGTGGTCGGACGCGTCGGCTCCTGCGTGCGAGCAGCCGGAGCGGCAGCGCGAGCAGCGTCGGCCTTCGGAGCCGGACCGCCGATGCGCGGCTTCACGCGACCTTCGGACATCAGGTAGCCGTGGAGGTCGTTCGTGAAGGCCGCGAGGTCCTCCATGATCGACTTGTTGCGGCGAACGAGCCAGTTGTAGGCAAGCACGGCCGGAACGGCGACGACGAGGCCGAGAGCGGTCATGATGAGCGCTTCACCGACCGGGCCGGCGACGACGTCGATCGATGCCTGACCCGACGCACCGATCTTAATCAGCGCGCGGTAGATGCCGATAACGGTACCGAACAGACCGATGAACGGAGCGGTCGAACCGACGGTCGCGAGGAAGGCCAGGCCTTCGCCGAGACGGGCGCCGATCGCACCCTGGCTGCGGGCGAGGCTGTTGCCCATCCAGTCGTGGCGGTCGATGGGGTCGGTCAGCTTGTCGTGCTGCTCCTGGGCGACCAGCGCATCGTCGACGATTGCGCGATAGGCGCTGCGCGACTCCAGCTTCTGGGAAGCCTCACGAAGGTTCGGCGAGTTCCAGAAGGACGCGCGGACCTTGCGGCCCTGGGCGATGATCTTCTGCTGCTGCATCAGCTTGGTGAACAGGATGTAGAATGAGAAGATCGACATACCGACCAGGATGATGAACACCGACCATGCGATGATACCACCCTGCTCAAGGGCCTGGAAAAGGCCGTAGGGGTTTTCGCCCGCGGCTGCTGCCGGGGCCGCAGCGGCTGCCGCGGTAAGTGCGAGAATTGACATATCCGTCTACTTTCCTCTCGAAAAATTCAGTTCAGTTCGACGTTGCTGGGCTTAGCCCTCGAGACGCCAGGTAATTGTCTGCGGGAAATTATCGGTGGTCGCCTGACCGTTGCTGAGCTTTGCAGGCGTGAACCGTGCGCGGCTCTTCAGAATGCGACATGTCGCGCTGTCGAGCGAACGTGAGCCGCTGGACTTCGTAACGCTGCAGTTCGTCACACGTCCATCCGTCCCGATCGCCAAGTTCACTCGAACAGAACCCTGCTCGTCGTTACGCTGCGCGTCGGCCGGATAGTCGTCACCGCTGATCAAGCCCTGAAGGTTGCCCTTCACGCTCGACGCCTTGGTCACCACGGCTGGAGCCGGCGGCGCCGGAGGCGCCGGAGGCGCGGTCGGCGTGATCACCGGCGGCGGGGCCTGTTGAACCGTCTGCACGATCGGCGGCGGAGCAACGTTGGTGCGAACCAGCGGCGGCGGCGCAACGACCTGCGGCGGCGTTTCCGGCTGATCCGGCGGCGGGGGCGGCGGCTCCTCGGGGGGCGGCGGCTCCTCCTCGACGTCGAAGGTCTTCAGATCCTCGGCGGCTTTCTTGAT
Organism: Sphingomonas daechungensis; assembly: GCF_039543105.1. NCBI lineage: Bacteria > Pseudomonadati > Pseudomonadota > Alphaproteobacteria > Sphingomonadales > Sphingomonadaceae > Sphingomonas > Sphingomonas daechungensis. The sequence continues at coordinate 2,677,116 of NZ_BAABJC010000001.1, read as the reverse complement.
GACGTTGTAGGCAAGGCCCGTAACGATCGCATAGCCGAGCGCTGCGTGAAGCAAAGCGACAATCACGATCGCGACCGTACGGTTGCCACTAAGCTCTTTGTGTTGGGCGTATGACATTAACGCGCAATTCTCCTCGACACCGCAATCCACTGGTTCAGGCCACGCGTCACCCCTGCGCAGGGCCTGAGGAAGGGAGCTACTCATGTACTATGGTTACATCAGCAGCAAGCGCGCCTCCTTATATTCGCTCCAAGTGCCGCGCAATCGATTTTGTTCCAGCCAAGTTACATTGTGGCGACATCGGGTACGCAGCCCTTGAAAGAAGCTAATTCAACGCCGACCGCTTTGGCATCGGGGTAAATATCAGGTTTTGCGGTGAGCACGCGCAACGCACGGACGCCGCGAAGGCCCGCGATTCGGTCATAAATGGCGTGAGCGAGCGATTCCTGGAGGTTGTACCGTCTCGCCTTCGCGAGCGTTTCGACCTGTTCGCGGATGAAATCATAATCCCACGCGAACGCTGGATCATCGCAGTCGGCGGGCGGAATATGGTCGAGCCAGATTTCCACCGTAACGGACAATCGTTGCGGAACACCGATTTCGAATTCGTGGAATCCAATGTCCGCCATCACGTCCAGCGAATCGAGGAATATTCGCGCGCTTCGCGGCCGCAGGTTTTCCGGGACCATTCCCGTCAGTATCGGGAGAGCGTCGCTCATTCATCCTCCAGGAATTGCACGTCACGTTGCGGCGGCGAGAAGCGCTGACCGCCGTCGATCACTATAATCTCTCCGGTCACGGAACGCGCCGACACCAGATATCGAATAGTCGAGACAACGTCTTCCGGCTCGACGCCCCGGCCGAGCGGGTTGCGGTCATGCATGCGCGCGAAATTTTGCTCGCTCTGGCCTGGCGAGCGAAGCATCAAGGCGGGCGCGATTCCGTTGACGCGGATTCCCTGCGGCGCAAGCGCCCTCGCGGCCAGATCGGTAAATCCTGCAAGCGCCTGCTTCGACAATGTGTAGCTGAGAAAATCCGGGTTGGGCGCGACCAGCTTGGAGTCGAGCACGTTGATGATCAAGCCGTCCATTCCCGAGCTATGCCGCCGCGCAAACTCTTCGGTGAGCAGGATCGGAGCACGGAGATTGACCGCCATGTGCGCATCGAGTTCGGCCTGTGAGAACGCGCCAAGACTATCGGGCGCAAAACGTGACGCATTATTTACGAGCAAGGCGACCGGAGGGAGTCTTTCGGCGATCGCGAATATTTCCTCGGCGCACGAAGCATCCTGGAGTTCGGCGACGACCTTCGTCGAGCCTGCCGGAGCATCGTCATCCACATGGTGGACGTGCGCGATTACGGACCAGCCATCCCTCAGCAGCTCGGCAGCAACTATCGCGCCAACGCGCTTGCCCGCGCCGGTAACGATCGCTGTGCGTTGAAACTCGCTCATTGGAGCCTGTTGTCATCGCGCGCGCGGGGAAGCAATGACGTCCGATGCCCGAAAGCCGTCCATCACTGGAGTTGCAAGGCGTCAGCATGTCCGATCTTCAGCGAATGATCGACGAGCGCCGTTTGCCGCCCGTAGACCAATGGGATCCGGAGCTTTGCGGTCACAGCGAGATGCGCATCGCTCGCGACGGCACCTGGTATCATCAGGGCAGCCCAATCAATCGGCCGGCCATGGTTCGGCTCTTCTCATCGGTCTTGAGGCGCGAATCGAATGGAAGTCATGTCCTTGTCACACCGGTCGAAAAGCTTGAGATCGACGTCGAAGGGACCGCTTTCAGGGCCATCGAAATGCAGAGCGACGGCACGGGAAGCGATCGGCAAATTGCCTTGAAGCTGGACAGCGGCGACGCAGTGATGCTCGGGCCGGTCCATCCTCTCACAATGGTCGATACCGTCCGCGGCCCCTCGCCCCGCGTCCTGGTCCGACATGGGCTGGAGGCCGAGCTTTCGCGGTCCATCTACTACGAGCTGGCGGGAATCGCTTTGTCCGAGGAGCATGATCCGCCGGGCGTGTGGAGCAATGGCGCATTCTTCGCTCTCGAAGTCGCCGAGGACGCGTGAACCTCGCTCACCGCCTGCGCAGGATGCTCGACGACGAGCCTGCGGGACCATTGCTGACAGGCGATCTCGTTGAGCAGGCCGGGACCGCCGATGTTCCGGCCGCCGTGCTCGTTGGCATTACCGATCGAGCTGAACCGGGACTGATCCTGACTGTGCGGCGCGAGAACATGCGTACCCACGCCGGCCAAGTGGCTTTCCCAGGGGGACGGCTCGATCCTGGCGAAGACGCCACTGCTGCGGCCCTTCGGGAGGCTTGGGAAGAGCTCGGCCTCGATCCCGCGGCAGCGGAGGTAGTGGGCGAGATCGATCCTTACCGTACGATTACTGGTTACAGGGTTTCGCCAGTGCTGGCGGTCGTCAGGCCGGACCAGGCCTTGTCGCCGCACGAGGAGGAAGTCGCCGACTGGTTCGAAGCTCCGCTTGAATTCGTTCTCGATCCGGCGAACCAGCAGCGAAAGAGCGCGCTGTTCCAAGGGCGCGAGCGCCACTACTACGAGATCCTGTGGAACGGCCGGAGAATATGGGGGGCGACCGCCGCGATGCTCGTGAATTTGTCGCGAAGGATCCAATGGAACTGAGCATCGACGCACCGAAGTGGCGCCGGCTGCGAGGCGCCGCTCGGCTGCTCGACGCTCTCGGCGCCAGCGAGGGGCAAACCCGCTATGTCGGTGGCGCGGTACGCGACCAACTGCTCGGCATCCCGGTCAACGACGTCGACCTTGCTACGAAGCTGAGGCCCGACGAGGTCATCTCGCGCCTGGAATCGGCCAAGATTCGTGCGGTCCCGACCGGAATCGAGCACGGGACGATCACCGCGATCAGCAATGGTCATGCGTTCGAGGTTACGACCTTGCGCAAGGACGTTTCCACCGACGGCCGCCGTGCGACAGTCGCCTTCACGGACGATTGGCAGGAAGATGCGGCGAGGCGAGACTTCACGATCAACGCTCTGTCAGCCGATCCGAATACCGGCCAAGTGCATGACTATTTCGGTGGCAAGGACGACCTGCTTGCGCGGCGCGTGCGTTTTATTGGCGACCCGCTCGAACGGATTGCCGAGGATCACCTGCGAATCCTGCGCTACTTTCGCTTCCACGCCCGCTTCGGCCAAGGCGAGATGGACACAGCGGCGCTTGACGCGTGCGAGACGCGCGCAAACGACCTCATGGCGTTGTCCCGCGAGCGAATTGCCGATGAGTTGCTGAAACTTCTCTCGGTTGCCGATCCGGCGCCGACGGTTGCGGTCATGCTGGATCGGTCAATCCTTCTGCCCGTCCTGCCGGAGATTCAGCCAGGCGCGATCGGTCGACTCCGTGCCCTCGTGGAGGGAGAGCGAGCCGCCGGGATCGAGGGTGATCCGCTGCGGCGGCTCGCCTCGCTCCTCCCTCGGGACGCTGCCTCCGCAGAACGGGTTGCTGCAAGGCTGAAGCTGTCGAACAAGGCGCGGAAGCGTCTTGGATTTGCGGCGGGCGGAGGCGGTGAAGAGAACGCCATGGCGCTCGCCTATTTCTCAGGGACGGAGCCCGCGGTCGACCGGCTTCTCCTGAATGGCCAGCCAGAAGCAGCAGCGGAAATCGCGGTATGGCGAGCGCCACGGCTGCCGATCAGCGGCGGCGGGCTGATCGAGCGCGGGCTGACGCCCGGTCCCGCCGTGGCAAAGGCTTTGCGAGCAATCGAGGAGCGCTGGGTTGCGAGCGGCTTTCCTAAGGACAGCGGGTTCGACACCATCGTCAATGACGCGATCCGCTCCGCACTTCCCTGATCTTGGCGTGGCGCAATTACAACACACGTGACCGAGAACGGTCGCGATGTTGAATACGGAATTAATCCGATGCATGAGCGGGATAACCGCACTTGACCAAAGAGGGGTCCTTACATGCGTAATATTCTACTTGCCGCGGTTGCTGCCGCTGCAATTGCCTCGCCGGCAGTTGCTCGCGATGGCTCCGGCTATGTGGGTGTCGAGCTCGGGCCGATGCTCGCCGAAGACACCAAGCTCGATTACGACGACGGCGTAAACAGCTTCACCGACACGGTTGCCGTCGATTACAACACCGGCTGGGACCTCGGTCTCTACGGTGGTTACGACTTCGGCATGATCCGTACGGAAGTCGATCTGTCGTACAAGCGCGCAGGTGTGAACGAGGTCGTTCTTGACGCGCCGCTCTGCTCGACGATCACGAACTGCATTCAGGACGCTGACGGACACGCCAGCGTGCTGTCCGCAATGGGCAACCTCTTGCTCGACTTCGGTGACGACAATGGTCTCGGCGGCTACGTCGGTGCCGGTGTCGGTTTCGCTAGCGTCGATCTCGATGCCACTGCAGCCGGTGGCGGATCGGTCGACGATAAGGACTCGGGCGTTGCCTGGCAGGTCCTCGCCGGCCTTAAGTTCCCGGTCAGCGCCAACATCGACGCCGGTGTGCGCTATCGGTTCATGAACACCGCACGCATGAAGTTCAGCGATGGCACGGAGTCCCTGGAAGGACGCTGGCGCTCGCACAGCCTGCTGGCGACGCTGACGTATAACTTCTATTCGCCGCCGCCGCCGCCACCCCCTCCGCCGCCGCCCCCGCCGCCTCCGCCGCCTCCGGCGACGCAGACGTGCCCGGACGGTTCGGTGATCTTGGCGACCGAAGCCTGCCCGGCTCCGCCGCCTCCGCCTCCGCCGCCGCCGCCGGCGCCAGAGCGCGGTTAATCACCGGCACACAAGAAAAGAGCCGGTCCGGGAACACCCGGGCCGGCTTTTTCTTTGCCTGCGCAGCGAATTGACGCAGCTTGCGGGGGAAGCGCCCCGCTGAGTCAGGCTAGCGTGCGGCTGCGACCGGGCTCACGTAAGACGAGGCAATCTGCGCTCCGGGCTTGTCCCAGCCGTAGATGTCCTTCGCGAACGTTAGGCTGCTACCGTCCGCGGATGGCTGGGCTGTGATGTATGTGATCACGATCGGCACACCCTGCGGCATCTGCACCGGGATCTCCGGATCGGTGCCCGGTGCAACGGGTTCACGACCAAGCAACCAGCGGCCGAAGCGCTGCGCGTCTTCCAGGCGGACACAGCCGTTGGAAACGTCGCGCGAGGCAAGCTTGAACTTCTCCTTCGCGGGAGTGTCGTGAAGGTAGATATCCTGCGAGTTCGGGAAGGTGAACTTCAGCAGCCCCATGAAATTGTCTTTGCCAGGCTTTTGCCTGATGCGCGGAGGAGGCGCCTTGCCTGTGGACACGGCTTTCCAGTCGACCGAATCTGCGGGAAGAACCGCGGAGTTCGCGGTCCAGTCCGCCATGACTTCGTACCCCATGTGATCGAAGTACTTCATTCCGCCCGCAAGCGTCTTCGTGGCAATCGGGCCCTTCACGAGGTGCACAGGCGCGTTCCACTGCGGATTGAAAGTCACGTAATACATCACGCTCGAAATCAGCGGAGTCGGCATGGTCGGCATCCCGACCACCACTTTCATCGAATCCACGGGGATGCCGTTCTCGTACATGAACAAGCGCTGCGAAGCGGAGTCCACCAGTATGAAGCGGCCCTTCGAAGGGATCGACCGGACTCGGTCCAGGTTCGCCACAACCCGGGGGTCCGGAGTAGAGCTGCCGGTCGCCTGCATCCGCTTCCATTCGGCATCCCGGATGCTCGAATAAATTGGATTCACCGCGGCGACGGAGCTGACATGCGCCTCAAGCGAGGGCGCGGACGACGCACCGAGCAGGATCTGATCGGGTCGGGTGCCCTGGGGCTTGAGCACGTCGTAAGCGTAGACCATGCCGGAGGTCGGACGCCGGATCGTCTGAACATATAGCACCCACGCCGACGACATCAGCTGCTCGGCCTGCGAAATTGCGGTCGGGTTTGTCGCGCCCGCCACTGCCGCGTCGATCTGATCGGCCAGCTGGGGACCACTGCCAAGACCGTCGAGCGGAGCACGCCGCAGAATCTGGGTCAGCTGCGTAGCTGCGACCGTTGGCGCGCCGTTCTTGAACCAGATCGGCTTGAGCTTGTACTGATTGTACAAGGCCGCGACCGAGCCGGCACTCGGCAGGCTAATCGCCTGCACACTCGCGGCGGGAACGGGCCCCTGCTCCGCTGCAACTGCCGTTGCTGGTCCGCTTAGCGCCATGACCGATGCCATGGCGATCGTCTTCAGATGATGAATGCTCACGTTGTCCCTCTACCCAGCTCTGGCTGAACAATGCCCGTACGACCGCAGAGGTTCAACCTAGGGACGACCCGTAGGGCTTCCAAGCCCGAAATGTGTGGTCGAGAACACAGTTTTCACAAGGACTTGCGTAAGGCGGGCCTTCGCGAGGCCGGTCAAAGGCGTTTGCGGGACTTCCAATACTCAAGCGCGGCTTCGGCTTCGAGCGGCTTGGCGAAGTAGAAGCCTTGACCGCTTGCACACCCGAGTGTGGCTAGCGTGGTCGCGAGCTCCACGGTCTCGATGCCCTCCGCTGTGGTGGACATTCCAAGCGCGTCGGCAAGACTGAGGACCGCCCGGACGATCGCAACGCTGTCCGGGTCGATCATCATGCCGGTCACGAAACTGCGGTCGATCTTGAGAACATCGATCGGCAGACGCTGAAGGTAGGCGAGGCTCGAATAGCCGGTCCCAAAGTCGTCCATCGCAACCGTCGCTTCGAGCGACTTCAGGGCGTCGAACACCCTCGTTGCGCGGGCCGGATCCTGGACAATCGAACTCTCGGTGAGCTCCAGGGTGAGGCGGTCGCCCGTCAAACCGCTCGACTTCAGGGCGCTCGAAACAACGGCTGCGATATCGTCGCGAGCGACCTGAATGGCGGAAAGGTTGACGCCCACGTAGCACGGCAGCGGTTCACCGGCCTTACGGTCCCATTCTGCGAGCGTGTCGGCGGCCCTGTGCATGGCCCAGCGGCCGAGCTGCAGGATGAGACCGGACTCCTCGGCAACCGGAATGAACTCGGTCGGGCTGATTTCGCCGCGATCCTCGTGTTCCCAGCGGGCGAGCGCCTCAAAGCCGGCAACTTCGCCGGATTTCAGATCGATCAGCGGCTGATAGAAGAGCTTGAGCTGGTCCTTATCGAGCGCCCGGCGAAGCTCGGTCTCAATGGAAAAACGGCGGCGGGCTTCGCTAGCCCGCTGCGGTTCGTAGACTTGAGGCTTACCCGCCTGCTTTGCCTGCTTCACTGCGAACTGGGCATTGCGGAACAGTTCTTCCGCGTCCTGCCCGCCCGTCATCAGGGCCAAGCCGATTGCGCATTCGACCCGGATTTCGAGGTCGGAAAGCTTGAATGGCGCGGCGAGCACCTCCTGGATGCGCTCGGCCGCGGCCAAAGCGTCCGTCTTGCCGCGCCGCAGGCTGACGAGGACGCCGAACTCGTTCCCGCCGGTCCGGGCCAGTACGTCGCCACCGCGGAGTGCCGACATCAGGCGGCGCGCGAAGGTGATGAGAAGCTCGTCGCCGGCAAGACTGCCCATGCTCTCGTTGATTCGCGAGAAGCGCAGCATATCGACGATGAGCACGGCGTGCTGGATGTCGCCGGATGCGCTCTGGTCCAGCTGCTCGATCTTCTCCGTGAACGACAGTCGATTGGGAAGGCCGGTCAGGCTGTCGCGAAGCATCTCCGCGCGGAGCGTGCGTTCGGCCTGCGCTTCAACCGTGCGATCGACAAGGCTCAGGAGGCAGCGCGCCATGCCCTGATCTCCGAGCGGCAACGGTGCGAGCTTCAAACGGAAGTAGCGCGCGGAGACCCCTTCGCCGTCGCGAAAATCGAGCTCGCCGTCCGGACCGGAGCCGGAGAAATAGGAATTGAGCGCGTCGGCAATCTTGCCTTCCTTCAGGCAGGCCGCGTCGTCCCAGTTAAGTGCCGTGCAGGTCGAGAGCTCGATCGTATCGCGGAAGCGTTCGTTGAAGGAGAGGACCTTGGCGCCCTCAGAAGAGCTACCGATGATCGCTGCGGCGATGGGCAGCGCGCCAAGCAAGGCTGCATCGTCGGCCATCGCAGGGCCGATATGGTCATGTGATTTTGCCCCCTGCTGAACGGAAACGTCGTTCAGCTGGCGGTTAACGGCAGCCTGCATGACGCCGGTTTACAGCCGCTAGGTTAATTCCAAGTATCTGCCACAGAGGGAAAACGGCTTAATCTTGGTTGCTATTGTCGTTTAGTCGAACTTATTCGAGCGGGGGAATCCAATCGGTGGCATGCGACCAGCGGCCCCTCGCGCGGCCCGCCAGGCAGTCAGGTCTGTTTCAGTTCTTGTTCGCCCGCTGTCGCCGCCGAGCGCCCAGCTGATCCCATCCGCAAGTCTGAAAGCCTTGGCGTCGGAGAGTCCGCCATCCCGGTAGCGCTGCAGCGTCACCCCTTGTCCGCGTGCGAGCTCTGGCAGCTCAGCGAGCGGAAAGATGAGCATCTTTCGGTTCTCGCCAACGACGCCGACAGTGTCGGCGCCCTCTTCGATCACTCGGATGACAGCAACGTGCGCGCCGGTGCGGAGATTGACGAGTTGCTTGCCCTTGCGCGTTTCAGCCAAGGTCGCCACCCCGCTTGTGACAAAGCCCTTGCCGTCGCTCGATGCGATCAGAAGCTTCGTGTCCGGCCGGACAACCATCAGGGCCACGATCTCCACTTCGGCATCGAGGTCGATGGAAAGGCGCACCGGCTCGCCGAAGCCGCGGCCGCCAGGAAGCTTGTCGCCACCCAACGTGTAGACCCTCCCATTCGCCGCAAAGAGCGCCAGCCGGTCGGTTGTCTGCGCGTGGAAAATCGTGTCGAGCGCGTCGCCCTCGCGGAATTTCAGCGTCTCGGCGTCGTCTAGTGCGACATGGCCGCGCATGGCCCGGACCCATCCGCGCTGCGAGAGGATCACCGTGATCGGCTCCTTCTCGATCATTGCCGACCAGTCGATCTCGCGGGTCGCGGCGACTTCCTCGATGCGCGTGCGGCGGTCGTCGCCGAACTGGTCCTTGATCGCCGCAAGGTCGCGCTTCATCCGCGTGCGCTGGCGCGCCGGACTCTCGATGAGCTTTTGAAGCTCGTCGCGCTCCTTCGCCAGCCTCTCCCGCTCGCGGCCGATCTCCATCTCCTCGAGCTTGCGAAGGCTGCGCAGGCGCATGTTGAGGATGGCTTCAGCCTGCCGGTCGGAGAGCTTGAATTCCTCCATGAGCACCGGCTTCGGTTCATCCTCGCCGCGGATGATCTCGATGACGCGATCGAGGTTGAGATAGGCGATCAGGAACCCGTCGAGCAGTTCGAGCCGGTCGTCGATCTTGCCGATCCGCACCTGCGATTTGCGGACGAGGACCTCGAATTGGAATTGCAGCCAGTTGCTGAGCGCCTCCTTGAGGCTCATCACCAGCGGCGTCCGGTTCGCGTCGAGGACGTTGAGGTTCAGCGGAAAGCGAACCTCGAGGGCGGTCAGGCGGAACAGGCTTTCGAGCAGCAGGTCCGGGTCGACGGTGCGGGCGCGAGGCTCGAGGACGATGCGAAGGTCTTCGGCGCTTTCGTCGCGGACGTCGGCGAGGATCGGCAGTTTCTTGTCCGCGATCAGCGTCGCGATCTGCTCGATCAATTTGCCCTTCTGGACGCCGTACGGAATCTCGCTGACCAGCAGGTGGTAGCCGCCTCCCTTTTCCTTCTCGACGCTCACCGAGGCACGAAGGCGGAAGCTGCCGCGGCCCGTGGCATAGGCGTTTGCGATGCTTTCGCGGCTGTCGACCAGCACGCCTCCCGTCGGAAAATCAGGGCCGGAGACGAAATCCATCAGCGCCGAATCTTCGGCCTTGGGATCGTCGATCAGGTGGGTGGCCGCTTCGATCAACTCGCTGACGTTGTGCGGCGGAATGCTCGTCGCCATTCCGACGGCGATGCCGCTGGCGCCATTGGCCAGCAGGTTCGGGAACAGGCCGGGAAAGACTTCCGGCTCTTCCTCCTCGCCATTGTAGGTCGGGCGAAAGTCGACCGCGCCTTCGTCGATGCCCGACATCAGCGCCATGGCTACGGGTGTCAGCTTGGCTTCGGTGTAGCGGTAGGCAGCGGCGTTATCGCCGTCGATGTTGCCGAAGTTCCCCTGCCCGTCGACCAACGGGTAACGAAGCGCGAAATCCTGGGCGAGGCGGACCATCGCGTCGTAAACCGACTGATCGCCGTGCGGGTGGTACTTGCCGATGACATCGCCCACGACGCGGGCGCTCTTCTTGTAGGCGCCGGCCGGGTCGAGCCGCAGCAGCCGCATCGCCCACAGCAGACGCCGATGAACCGGCTTCAGCCCATCGCGAACGTCCGGCAGCGATCTCGCGGTGATCGTGGACAACGCGTAGACTAGGTAACGTTCGGATAAGGCAGCGTCGAAGGGCGTGTCGATGACGGACGATTCAGTCGGATCCATGGCGCACGCTTAGCAATGCGAAAGCCCGCTCGTCACCGCCAAAAAGGCGTCCGCAGGCGCTTAGGCTATCCTTCGATCGCGGCAGGCGGCGTCGCGTCGTTGTCCGCTGTGTTCGGGCGGCCGGCTTCCTCCATCACCGCCAGCAACCATTCGCGGAAACGCTTCACCTTGGGCACCATGCGCCGCTCCGGCGGAAGGCACAGCCAATAGGCCCAGCCCCGGGCCGAGACACTCTTCGGGAAGGGAATGGCAAGGCGCCCGGCGGCAACATCCCCTTTCCACAGGAAGGGGGTCAGAAGGGCGAACCCCTGCCCGGCCATCGCCGCATGACCCTCGTTCGCCTGGTTGTCGAGGCGAACGCCGGGCCGCCGGAGGACTTCCTCGTCGGCGGCGACCCCGTTGTCGCAGAACCATTGCTGCCACCAGTCGTCGCCCGGATTGATGATGTGCAGGCTGGGCATGTCCGACTGCTCCAGCTTGCGGCCGAGCCTCCGCTCTTCGGCGGCGATGCAATCCGGGCTGGCCATCGGAGTGAATTCGGATTCAAACAGCTTGATGCACTCGAGGCCCGGCCAGTTTCCGGGTCCCGCGCGGATCGCGACGTCTGCGTCGCCTGCCTTCAGGTCGACCACGTCGTTGCTGGTCGCCATCCGCACCGCGAGTTCAGGATGCGCCATCTGAAACGCGCCCAGCCGCCAGGCGAGCCAGGTGTTGGCAAACGTGTGGGTAGTCGTCACCGTCAGCAGGCTTTCGTCCTCCTCACGATGGGTTGCGAACGCGGCCTCGATGGAGTCGAAGGCCTGGCTCAAGGTTGGAAGCAGGCGATGTCCGAGGGGCGTCAGCCGGGCACGCCCCCGCTCCCGCACGAACAGCGGGGCGCCGAGCCGCTCTTCAAGCGCCTTCACCTGGTAGGAGACGGCAGCCTGCGTCAGTCCCAGCTCCGCCGCTGCGGCGGTGAAGCTTTCGTTCCGGGCCGCGGCCTCGAAGGCACGAACGGCAGCGAGAGGAGGCAGGCGTCGCATCGTTCTACATAAGTGCAGTTTATGACCTTTGTCGAGGCTTTGATTGGCCCCGTAACGATCGAATCAGTAGATAGATCACAAGCCGCCGCCGGACAAAAATGGGATCCTCTCCCCAGCCCCCCGAACCGGCGGCGGCGAAACCAAAAGGAGGTAAACATGGCTTATGGACTAGACCCGCGCCTGTTCCTCGAGAACGGCCCGGCAAACCATGCCGCCGCAGCGCATTCGCGGAAGACCAGCGCTTCCTATCGTGCGTGGGCGGGATTGGACGCCGACCACCGGCTCGAGATGATCGAAAAGGCGCTCCGCGGCGCGGCGAACGACAGTGCTCGCCTGCCGATCGCACTCTGACACGACGAGAAAAGGGATGATCACCATGATCGATGAAATCGTCGACCGTCAGTATCAATCGGGTCGCTCGCAACTGAACGCGGGTATCGAGCAGCTGTTCAGCTCGATCGGCCGCGAACTTGGGAAGAGCCTGTCAGCTGTCCATCGTTTCGAATGGAACGCTCCCTGGGCGAACTCCAGGAAATCCATCAAGAAAGGTGCACGCCTGGCATGACGACAGGTGCCTGCACCCCTCGAGGGCGGTGACGAGAGCACGCACGCCGCCCCCGATTTCCTCCCTCAATTGCGCCTTAACTGCACCTCCCCTATAGCCGCCGCTCCCTGACCAACCACATGGAGTAGAGCGACCCAAATGGCCCGACGCCGACAGATCTACGAAGGCAAGGCCAAGATCCTCTACGAGGGTCCCGAGCCCGGAACGCTCATCCAGTATTTCAAGGACGACGCGACCGCGTTCAACGCACAGAAGCGCGGCACGATCAGCGGCAAGGGCGTCCTCAACAACCGGATTTCCGAGCATATCTTCCTCGCGCTTCAAACGATCGGGGTGCCGACGCACTTCATCCGCCGGGTGAACATGCGCGAGCAGCTGATCCGGCAGGTCGAGATCGTCCCGATCGAGGTCGTCATCCGCAACGTGGCGGCAGGATCGCTGACCAAGCGCCTCGGGATCGAGGAAGGCACGCAGCTGCCCCGAACGATCATCGAATATTATTACAAGGACGATGCACTCGGCGATCCGATGATCTCCGAAGAGCATATCGCCTGTTTCGGCTGGGCCAGCCAGGAAGAGATGAACGACATCGCCGACATGGCGATCCGCGTGAACGACTTCCTCAGCGGCATGTTTGCCGCGATCGGCATCCGGCTCGTCGACTTCAAGCTCGAGTTTGGCCGGGTTTGGGACGGCGATTACGCCCGCATCATCCTCGCCGACGAGATCAGCCCCGACGGCTGCCGCCTGTGGGACATCAAGTCGAACGAAAAGCTCGACAAAGACCGCTTCCGCCAGGACCTCGGCGGCGTCGAGGAAGCTTACCAGGAAGTCGCCAGGCGGCTCGGGCTACTCCAGGGCGACGAGGAGAATGCGGTTCTCGACTTCGACCAGCACCGCAAGAAGCGGGGCAAGTAGCCTTCAGGCCCCGAACACCTCGAAGTGCTCTACTTCGGGCTCGAGCTCGAGGAGGTAATCGGCGTCGAAGTCGTAGTATCTAGCCTTGAGAAGATCGTCTCCGGCAAAGCGGCGGATCGCGGCTTCGTCGTCCCAAAGCGTGAACATCTCCACGTGCGTGACCTCGCCGTCGGTGCGGTGCAGGCACCAGGCCCCGCGATTACCTTTTGTCGCCCGGTAATCAGCCAAACCCGACTGTTCCATCAGGCGCAGATATTCCACGGCCTTCGCAGCAGGCACTCTCCCGTGCCAGCGTCTTGCAATCATCGGACTAGTCCCCTTGTTAGAGGGCCTCGTCCCTCAGCCCGATCGAACCCTTAACCGATGAACCGCGCCCGTGTCGTCACCCTGAATGCAGCGCTTGGACCGCTCGATTATCGCGTGCCCGCGGACATGCATGTCGAGGCCGGGACGGTCCTGGTCGCCCCGCTCGGGCCGCGCCAGCTGCTTGGAGTGGCGTGGGAGCCGGAACGGCTGCCGACGGAAGAGGTCGGCGATAATCGCCTGAGGCCGATCGTCGGGACATTGGACGTGCCCCCAATCGCCGCGCCGCTCCGGCGGCTCGCCGAGTGGACGGCGGATTATTATTTGTCGCCGCTGGCCTCGGTGTTGCGAATGATCTTGCCATCCTCGAGCGCGCTCGAAGGACCGCGGCAGCTGACGGAATACCGCCCTACGGGCCAAGTTCCGGATCGGATGACTCCGCAGCGGCTGAAGGCCCTTGCAGCGATCGAAGGTCGGCAGGGAACGGTGCGCGAGCTCGCCGACTATGCGGACGTCAGCGACGCGGTGATGCGGGGCCTTGTGAATGCAGGCGCGCTTGAGGCCGTGACCGTCGAAGCCGACCGGCCCCTGCCCTGCCCCGATCCCGATTTCGCTCCGCCTGATCTTAGCGAAGAGCAGAAGGAGGCCGCGGAGAGCCTGTCGACTTCGGTTGGACGCGGGTTCGACCCCGTCCTGCTCGACGGCGTCACCGGTTCCGGCAAGACCGAAGTCTATTTCGAAGCGATCGCCGAATGCCTCCGTCAGGGGAAGCAGGCGCTGGTCCTCCTGCCGGAGATCGCGTTGACGGAGCCGTTCCTGAAGCGCTTCACCAACCGCTTCGGATGCGAGCCGACCGCCTGGCACTCCGATCTTCGATCGTCGCAGCGCCGCCGAGCCTGGCGAGCGATTGTCAGCGGTGAGGCAAAGGTCACGGTCGGCGCCCGCTCGGCGCTGTTTCTTCCATATTCGAACCTCGGCCTGATCGTCGTCGACGAGGCGCACGAGCCAAGCTTCAAGCAGGAAGAAGGCGTTCAATATCACGCACGCGACGTCGCAGTGATGCGGGCAAAGTTCGAGGACATTCCAGTCATCCTCTCCTCGGCGACGCCCGCCATAGAGACGCGGCACATGGTCGAAATCGGCCGATACCGGGAGGTCACTCTCAGCCAGCGCTTCGCCGGCGCGAGCCTGCCGGACATTCGGGCAATCAACCTGACTGAGGATCCGCCTCTCCGCGGCCGCTGGCTGGCACCAAGCCTGGTCGCCGAGCTAGAGGCCAACCTTGAGCGCGGTGAGCAGTCGCTGCTGTTCCTCAACCGTCGAGGGTTCGCCCCGCTGACATTGTGCCGTCACTGCGGGCATCGCTTTCAGTGCCCGAATTGCACAGCGTGGATGGTTGAGCATCGGCTGATGGCGCGGCTCGCCTGTCACCATTGCGGTCACGTCATGCCGCCGCCGAAGGCCTGCCCTGAATGCGGCGAGGAAGACAGCCTGGTCGCCTGCGGGCCCGGTGTCGAACGGATCGCGGACGAAGTCGCTGCACTCTTTCCCGAGGCGCGAACGGCAATCGTGACCTCGGACACGATCTGGTCCCCTGCTCGCGCCGCCGAGTTCGTCGCGCAAATGGAAGCCGGCGCAATCGACATCGTGGTCGGCACCCAGCTGGTAACAAAGGGCTATCACTTTCCGAACCTGACCTTGGTCGGCGTCGTGGATGCTGATCTCGGGCTCGCTGGCGGCGACCTCCGCGCTGCCGAGCGAAGCTTCCAGCAGATCCAGCAAGTTGCCGGCCGGGCCGGGCGCGGCGACAAGCCCGGACGCGTCCTCGTCCAGACCCACGAACCCGATGCACCGGTCATTGCGGCGCTCGTTTCGGGAGACGGGCCCGGCTTCTATTCGGCCGAAACCGATGCCCGGCGCGAGGCCGCTATGCCGCCGTTTGGAAGGCTCGCCGCCATCGTCATTTCGGCGGAAGAGTCTTCCCAGGCAGAAACGACCGCACGGCGCATTGGCAATGCTGCACCGGAGGTTGAAGGAATGGCCGTCTTCGGACCTGCCCCGGCCCCACTAGCCATGCTGCGCGGGCGCCACCGGCAACGCTTGCTGGTTCACGCCGCCCGAAGCCTCGACGTCCAGGACGTCATCCGTGAATGGTTGTCCGAGATCGAATGGAGCCCCAAGGTTCGGGTGACTGTCGACGTCGACCCTTACAGCTTCCTCTAGACTCCCGTTGCAGCAACGGTACTTTCTCCCTCGTATCGAGGGGAATCATCAATGTTTCTAAGGGTTACTGCGCTGGCGGCGCTCGTTCTCGTGCCGTCCCAGGCCTTCGCGAGATGGAGCGAAGCCAGGACCAATCACTTCATCATCTATTCGGAGCAGTCACCTGAGGTGTTGCGCAAATATGCCTCGGACCTGGAGCGGTTCGACAGCGGAGTTCGCGCTGTCCGGCAGATGAAGGACCCTCCGCCTACGTCCACCAGCCGCGTGACTCTCTTCGTGCTTCGCGACTCCGGCGTGGTTCAAAACGTCACAGGGATCGGCGGAATCGCGGGCGTCTATTTTGGTCGAGCGTCCGGCGCGACCTCGTTTGCCAGCGGCGAGCCGAAGCGCAACCGCTGGGACCTCGACGGGCGAACCGTGATCTTCCACGAATATTTGCACCATCTGATGCTGCAGGACGCTGCCAAGGCATATCCAACGTGGATGACTGAAGGATATGCCGAGTTCTTCGCGCCTGCGGAGTTCCTGGCGGACGGTTCCGTCGAGTTTGGTGAGCCGCCTGATTATCGTGGAGCCGAACTGCGCCTCCTTCGCGGGATGACGCTGCCAGACATGCTTGGCGGCATCTATCACCAGACGACGGGGCAGGAATGGGTGTCGCAGTACAGTCGCGGCTGGCTGCTTGCCCACTATCTCGCGTTCGAGCCGTCGCGTCGTGGCCAAGCGTCCAAATATATCGACCTGATCCAGAAAGGTGTCCCAGCGCTAGACGCGGCAAAGCAGGCGTTCGGCGACTTGCGGCAACTCGACAGGGAGCTCGAGAAATATCACGAGCGAGACACTCTCCCGACGCGGATTATCCCTGCGTCGATGATTAAGATCGGCCCCGTCGAAGTCCGCCCATTGCCGGAAAACGAAGAAGCCGTCGTTCCGCTCCGGATGAAGCTCGAGGCACGGATCGAAGATTCCGCCACTGCTCGTGGCGTAGTCAGCGCGGCAAGGTCAGTCGTCGCGCGCTATCCGCAAAGCGCTGCGGCAGCCGAGGTTCTTGCCCAGGCCGAGCTCCAGGCGAAGAACTATGCCGAGGCGTCGGCGGCGGCGGACAAGGTCCTGGCCATCGAGCCAAAGTCACCCAAAGCCCTGGTCTATAAAGGCCGGGCCGAGCTGGAACTCGCCAAGAAAAGCCCTCAGTCGGCGAACTGGTCCGCCATCCGCGGGTGGTTCTCGAAAGCGAACCATCTGGATCCCAGCGCGCCGCAGCCGCTGATGTATTACTACGACACCTTCGTCGATCAGGGGGTGACGCCACCGGCTCAGGCAGTCGATGGGCTGCTGTTCGCAGTAGAATTGGTCCCGCGCGGCTTCGACCTCCGCAGGACGGCCGTTCGCCAACTGCTGAAGGAAGGCGATTCGGCCAACGCGAAAGAAATCTTCGGGCCGATCGCCTACAGTCCCCACTTCCCCAAGGAAAAGCGCCGCAACCTCGAGATCATGGACAAAATCAGCACCGGCGATACGGCCGGTGCCCTGAAAATGCTCGATGAGGATGAGAAGAAGCGCCAGCGGGAAAGCTAAAGGGGGTCGAATGCGGACATTGCTGACTGCTGCCGCCCTCCTTGCGGCGGGCCTCGCTCAACCCGCGCACGCAGCATGGCAAAAGGTCAGCACGCGTCACTTCATCATTTACGCGGACGATGATCCGGAAAAGCTGACGACCTTCGCGACACGGCTCGAGAAGTTCGACAGGGCCGTTCGGCTCGCGCGCAAGATGAAGGACAGCGAAGTCGGCGATGGCAACCGGCTGACCGTCTATGTCGTCAAAGACATGGAGCAAGTGGCGAAGCTGATCCGCAACCAGAACGCGGGCGGCTTTTACATCGGGCGAGTGAACGGTCCGCTTGCCGTCGTACCGAAAAACGGCGGGTCCACGTGGGAAGTCGAGTTCTCTGCGGAGACCATATTCTTCCACGAATATGCTCACCACCTGATGTTCCAGGGGCTGAATGCACCGCTACCCGAATGGGTGATCGAGGGCTTCGCCGAGATGATGTCGACGGCAAGCTTTGAAAAGGATGGCGCAGTCTGGCTCGGTCGGGTGGCCCAGCATCGTTCGATGGGGCTGTTCTGGGGTGAGAGCATGCCGCTCGAGATGCTGCTTTCGGCCGATTACGGACAGGTCAGCGACGGCCTGAAGGAATCCGTCTACGGCCGCGGCTGGCTGCTGACCCATTATCTGACCTTCGCACCGGAACGAAAAGGTCAGCTGGAACGGTACATCAGCCTGATCGGCAGCGGGGTACGTCCGCTTGATGCCGCCAAGCAGGCATTTGGAGACTTGCGGGAGCTCGATCGCAACCTCACGGCGTATCGGTTGCAGCGGAAGGTTAGCGTCCTTCAGATCCCGCCCAGCTTCTTTCCGAAGCCGCAAATCACCATCACTCCGTTGTCACCGGGCGCGGCGGCGGTGATGCCGCTTCGCTTGCAGTCGAAGGTCGGCGTCAACCAGGACACGGCGGAGCCGCTGGCGGTCAAGGTCCGACAAATCCGGGCTCAGTTTCCCCACGATCCCCTGGTTGAGATCACTCTTGCCGAAGCGGAGCTGGATGCCGGACATTTCGATGCGTCAGAGGCGGCGGCGGACCGGGTGCTAGCGAACGACCGCGGCTCCGTCGACGGGATGATATACAAGGGACGAGCGCTCCTCGCGAAGGCGGGAGCGGACAAAAAGGTGGATCCCAAGTTGATTGCAACCGCCCGCGAGTGGTTTCTGCAGGCGAGCTCCGCCGACCCGCAGGACCCTGAGCCGTTGTTCGAGTATTTCCGCACCTATGCAGTGGCTGAAGAAGCCCCGAGCGCGAGGGCGATCGAAGCTCTCCACCGAGCATCCGTTCTCGTGCCGCAAGACGCGAGCCTGCGCCTGATGTCCGCCTATCAATATCTCCGGGACAAGGACCCGAAGATGGCGCGGCAGACGATGGCACCCGTCGCCTACGACCCGCACGCGACACGGTCGGCCGAGCTGGCCCGCAAGATGATCGAACGCATCGACGCGAATGATCTTCAGGGCGCGCTAGAGGCCGGAAAGTCGAAGAAGGACGAACAGCCCGCTGGCAGCTAGATCAACAGCGGGTCGGCTCCCTCGGCCGACAGCAACTTGCGTTTCCGGTCGAGCCCGCCGGCATAGCCTCCTAGTGAGCCATCCGACCGGATCACGCGATGACAGGGAACCAGCACTGCCACCGGGTTCGATCCGTTCGCGGTCCCGACGGCGCGAACGGCGTCCGGCTGTCCCACGGCCTTTGCGATATCCGCATAGCTCCGCGTCTCGCCGAGCGGGATCCGGCGGAGCTCGCGCCAGACAGCTTCCTGGAAGGCCGTCCCCCGAACGTCGATCGGAAGCTCCGGCGCTGAATGCGGATGCTCGATCGCTTCCAATGCCCCTTCCACCCAGGCCGAGATGGTCCCGTCGTCGGGTATGATCGTCGCGTTGGGGAAGCGGTAGGCCAGCGCGCTTTCGTCTTCGTCGAAGGTCAATCGGCAAATGCCCTTTGACGTCGCCGCGACGAGCAATGGACCCAAGGGACTTTCGGTGACGACGTATCGAATGGTTTCACCGCGCCCGCCATCGCGCCAAGCCGACGGCGTCATTCCCAGACGATCCTTCGCGTCCGCATAAAATCGGCTGGGGCCGGAATAGCCTGCCTCGTAGATCGCCTCGGTGACCTGGCTGGTCTCGGCGAGCGCGTCGGCGGCGCGCTTGGCGCGGAGGCCACGCCAATATTCCGCAGGAGACACGCCGAGGTCGCGCTTGAAGATGCGCTGGAAGTGGTGCGGCGCGTAGTCGACCGCTGCCGAAAGGGCGGTGAGGCTCGGAGCTTCTTCCGCCGCTTCAATCAGACTCACGGCCTTCGCTACCGCCTCGCGGTCACGGCCGACCTCGTCCGGCTTACAACGAAGGCATGGACGGTATCCCGCCTCGAGTGCGTCGGCTCCAGTCGCGAAAAACTCGACGTTCTCGCGCTTCGGGCGCTTCGCCGGGCAGCTCGGCTTGCAGTAGATTCCGGTGGTCTTCACCGCACCGATCACCCGGCCGTCCCAGCCGCGGTCGCGGCGCATGAATGCGGCCCAGGCCGTATCGGCATCGAGGCGCGACACGTTCGTCACGGCTTCCCGTTTATGCTCGCTGGCTTTGCGTGCAAGCGCTTCCATCGTTCAGGCCCTTTCGATCTTGGCGGAGAAACATCCTCGCGTCGCATTATGAGCGTGGATGGTCCGAATCTCCGGGTTGGCGAACAGCTTGCGAATCCCGGCATCGGCTTCGCCAGGCTGGGTGAGCATCGCCTCGGCCATCATGCCTTCTGCGTCGAAGGCGCGAAGCGAGAGGACCCGTTTTTCGAACACCGGCGGGATCTCATCGACATATTCCGCCGCCCGCTGGTTCGTCTCGGTCACGAAGATCGCGTGGGCGGCGCGATAAGGATTTGCCACATCATGGCTGACGTGATTCAAAAGCAAGACCTTCTCCCCGACCGCACGGTCGGTCAGGCTGACGCGGCACGGAAAGGTCGGGCTGGACACGGTCATCCGAACGACGCCGCGACTTCTCAGTTCATCGTCGGAGAGTCCGAAGAGCGGCTTGTAGGGCTCGGGGTCCAGGCCCCTGACGCGGTAGGTCGGCATGAGAGGGTCTCCTTCGTCAGGATCCACCTACCGGGCGTCTGGCGGGAGCGCGTCCCGTACCTTGCGGTCAAACATTTCTCGCTCAAAAAGAGCGGATGAGTTCGGTTCGGCTCGATCGCCCGCAGGCACCGATTCCATCCGTCGCGAGTCTGCGGACGTGCGACCGTTGAATGGGTGGTCAATTCATTCGGGGGAGCTGGACCGAGAAGATGTCAGGTATCTCCTCGATTTTCATTTCGCCGAGATGAGGGGCAATTCTCCGCCCGAAGCCTGCCATGTCCTTCCGGGAGACGGCCTACGATCGAACGACATCAGCTTCTGGACCTTGCGCGAGGACGGTTACCTGCTCGGCTTTGGCGCGCTGAAGCGGCTCGAGCCGGGCCATGGCGAGATCAAGTCGATGCGAACCGCCCCGGATGCTTTAGGCCGAGGCGTCGGAAGGTTCCTGCTGCGACACGCGATCGCTGAAGCGAGGGGCCGCGGCTACGCGCGAGTGAGCCTCGAAACCGGCTCCACCGAACCCTTTGCCGCAGCACTTCGGCTCTACGAATCCGAGGGATTTCGGCCGTCCGACCCCTTCGCCGGATATCCGGATACGCCTTTCACGCGATTTCTCAGCCTAAAGCTGTAGCTTGGCCGTCCACCACCTTGCATCGCAAAACACCCTTTGCTAGTGGCGCGCCAACCCATGGGGGGCGCACGGTCTAACCGCCGGGAGCGCCCCGTTTTTCGCATGGGGGCAATTCCAGTTCTGGAGCTTAAAGCGCGGTGGAAACCTCCGGCGGCATTCAGGCTAGCTTAGCAGGGCGATATGCCTCGGCTTTGTTCGACCTGGCACGCGACGAACGGCAGATTGATGCGGTCAGCAACAGCCTTGGGCTGCTTGCGCAGGCGCTGGTGGATTCGCCCGATTTCGCGGAGCTCGTTTCAAGCCCGCTGATCGGTCGCGACGAAGCCGGCAAGGCCTTTGCGAGCGTTGCCAAGGAGCTGTCGATCGATTCGATCACCAGCAACTTCCTCGGCGTGCTCGCTCGCAACGGCCGGAAGGGCCAGCTTCAGGCCGTCATCCGCGCGTTCCGACGGCTCGCCGCAGAACATCGCGGCGAAACGACGGCCGAAATCGTGACTGCGCACGCGCTGAAGGACGACCAGCTTGCCGCGCTGAAGCAGCAGCTTCGCGCGCGCGCCGGCCGTGACGTCGCGATCGAAACGCGCATCGATCCTGAAATCCTGGGTGGGATCGTCGTCAAGCTGGGAAGCCAGATGATCGACGCATCCATCCGCACCAAACTCAACAGACTCGCCGAGGCGATGAAAGGCTGAATATGGACATCCGCGCCGCTGAAATTTCCCGCGTAATCCGCGACCAGATCGCGAATTTCGATGCCGAAGCGCAGGTCTCCGAAGTCGGCACCGTGCTGTCGGTCGGCGACGGCATCGCCCGCATCCACGGCCTCGACAACGTCCAGGCCGGCGAGATGGTCGAGTTCGACGGCGGCGTGAAGGGCATGGCCCTGAACCTCGAAGCCGATAACGTCGGCGTCGTCATCTTCGGCTCGGACGCGAACATCCGCGAAGGCTCGACCGCACGCCGCACCGGCACCATCGTCGACGTTCCGATCGGCAAGGGCCTGCTCGGCCGTGTCGTCGACGCTCTTGGTAACCCGATCGATGGCAAGGGCCCTCTCGAGGGTGTGGAACGCCGCCGCGTCGAAGTGAAGGCGCCGGGCATCATCCCGAGGAAGTCGGTGCACGAGCCGGTGCAGACTGGCCTCAAGGCGCTCGACGCTCTCGTCCCGATCGGCCGCGGCCAGCGTGAGCTGATCATCGGCGACCGCCAGACCGGCAAGACTGCCGTCGCTCTAGACACCTTCATCAACCAGAAGGACGCCAACAAGTCCGGCGACGAGAGCCAGAAGCTCTACTGCATCTACGTCGCTGTCGGGCAAAAGCGTTCGACCGTCGCACAGATCGTGCGCGCCCTCGAAGAGAATGGCGCGATGGAATATTCCATCGTCGTCGCCGCAACGGCTTCCGAGCCCGCTCCGCTGCAGTTCCTTGCGCCATACACGGGCGCCGCGATGGGCGAGTATTTCCGCGACAACGGAATGCACGCCGTCATTGTCTACGACGACCTTTCGAAGCAGGCCGTGGCCTACCGCCAGATGTCACTGCTGCTTCGCCGTCCGCCGGGCCGCGAAGCCTATCCGGGCGACGTTTTCTATCTTCACAGCCGCCTGCTCGAGCGCGCCGCGAAGTTGAACGACGCTAACGGCAATGGCTCGCTGACCGCGCTGCCCATCATTGAAACCCAGGCAGGCGACGTTTCGGCCTACATCCCGACCAACGTCATCTCCATCACCGATGGCCAGATCTTCCTCGAGACGGACCTGTTCTACCAGGGCATTCGTCCGGCGATTAACGTCGGTCTCTCGGTCAGCCGCGTCGGCTCTGCCGCGCAGACCAAGGCGATGAAGAAGGTCGCCGGCTCGATCAAGCTGGAGCTCGCGCAGTATCGCGAAATGGCTGCCTTCGCGCAGTTTGGCTCGGACCTCGACGCTGCAACCCAGCGCCTTCTGGCCCGCGGCGCGCGTTTGACGGAGCTGCTGAAGCAGCCGCAGTACAGCCCGATGCCGGTCGAAGAGCAGGTCGCGTCAATCTACGCCGGTACCCAGGGCTTCCTCGACAGCGTCGATGTGAAGGACGTTGTCCGCTACGAAGCCGCGATGCTCAGCTTCCTGCGCAGCGACAAGGCCGACGTGCTGAAGGCGATCCGCGACAGCAAGGCCCTCGACGACGACACGGCCGCGAAGCTCAAGGACGCGCTGACCGAGTTCGGGAAGACGTTCGCATAACATGGCGAGCCTGAAGGCCCTCAAGATCCGCATCGGCTCGGTGAAGTCGACGCAGAAGATCACCAAGGCGATGAAGATGGTCGCCGCGGCGAAGCTGCGCCGTGCCCAGCAGAACGCCGAGGCGGGCCGTCCTTACTCGAAGCGGCTGACGCAAGCCGTCGAGCGCCTCGTCAGCCGGATCACGATCAGCGACAACTCGCCGGTCCTGGTCCGCGGCACGGGCAAGGACCAGACGCACCTGATCGTCGTGGTCACCAGCGACCGCGGACTTGCCGGAGCGTTCAACACGAACATCCTGCGCGCTGTCCGTGCCAAGGCGACCGAGTTGACGGCCGAGGGCAAGACCGTCCTGTTCTACATCGTCGGCCGCAAGGGCCGTCCGGCCATCCAGCGGATCGCTCCGAAGGCGATCATCGGTCAGTACGACACCAGTCAGATGAAGTCGCCGGCTTATGCCGACGCGCAGGGCATCATCGACGATATCATCGGCCGCCTGCAGCAGGGCGAGTTCGACGTCGCGCACCTTGCGTACAGCGAGTTCAAGTCGGTCCTGGCGCAAGAACCCGTCGTCAAGCAGATCTTCCCCGTCCTGCCGTCGGGGACCGCCGAGCAGGGCAAGACCGCTGCGGCGCCTTCCGCTGTCGAGTATGAGCCCGATGAGGAAAGCATCCTCGCCGAGCTACTGCCACGGAACCTTTCGGTGCAGGTCTACACCGCACTGCTAGAGAACCAGGCTGGCTTCTACGGCTCGCAGATGACCGCCATGGACAATGCGACCCGCAACGCCGGCGACATGATCAACCGCTTGTCGATCCAGTATAATCGCCAGCGCCAGGCCGCGATCACGACCGAACTCGTTGAAATCATTTCCGGCGCCGAAGCGCTCTAACCCGATACGAAGCCAAGGAAGACAGACATGGCAACCGCCGCTCCAGAGACCAAGACCCGCAGCCGCGCCAAGAAGGGCGACGCCGGATCCGCCACGGGCGCCGGCGGAGCAGTCGAGCAGCAGACCGGCAACCTGACCGGCCGCGTCGCGCAGGTCATCGGCGCCGTCGTCGACATCGCGTTCGAAGGCGAACTTCCCCCGATCCTCGCGGCTCTCGAGACGGAGAACCAGGGCGGCCGGCTCGTCCTTGAGGTTGCCCAGCACCTTGGCGAGAACATCGTCCGCACCATCGCGATGGACTCGACCGACGGTCTCACCCGTGGCCAGATCGTCCGCGCAACGGGCTCGCAGATCCGCGTGCCGGTCGGACCGAAGACGCTCGGCCGCATCATGAACGTCATCGGCGAGCCGATCGACGAGCGCGGCCCGATCGGCAGCGACCTGTCCGCTCCGATCCACGCCGAGGCTCCGGCATTCGTCGACCAGTCGACCGAAGCCGCCATCCTCGTCACCGGCATCAAGGTCATCGACCTCCTCGCTCCGTACGCGAAGGGCGGCAAGATCGGCCTGTTCGGTGGCGCCGGCGTCGGCAAGACCGTGCTCATCCAGGAGCTGATCAACAACATCGCCAAGGGCCACGGCGGCGTGTCGGTGTTCGCCGGCGTCGGCGAGCGGACCCGTGAAGGCAACGACCTTTACCACGAGTTCCTCGAGGCGGGCGTCATCGCAAAGGATGCCGACGGCAACCCGACGCCGGAAGGCTCCAAGGTCGCCCTCGTGTTCGGCCAGATGAACGAGCCGCCGGGCGCCCGCGCCCGCGTCGCTCTCTCGGGCCTCACCCAGGCCGAATATTTCCGCGACCAGGAAGGGCAGGACGTTCTTTTCTTCGTCGACAACATCTTCCGCTTCACTCAGGCGGGTTCGGAAGTGTCGGCGCTCCTCGGCCGCATTCCTTCGGCCGTGGGCTACCAGCCGACCCTGGCGACCGACATGGGCACCCTTCAGGAGCGCATCACGTCGACCAACAAGGGCTCGATCACCTCGGTGCAGGCCATTTACGTGCCGGCGGACGACTTGACCGACCCGGCGCCGGCGACGTCGTTCGCCCACTTGGATGCAACCACCACGCTAAGCCGCGCGATTTCGGAGCTGGGCATCTACCCGGCCGTCGATCCGCTCGATTCCGTCAGCCGCGTTCTGACCCCGGCCGTCGTCGGCCAGGAGCACTATGAAGTGGCTCGTGCGGTTCAGGAGACGCTGCAGAAGTACAAGTCGCTGCAGGACATCATCGCGATCCTCGGCATGGACGAGCTTTCCGAAGAGGATAAGCTGGTCGTCAGCCGCGCCCGCAAGATCCAGCGCTTCCTGTCGCAGCCGTTCCACGTCGCAGAGGTGTTCACCAACATCCCGGGCAAGTTCGTGCAGGTCGAAGACACGGTGAAGTCGTTCAAGGCAGTCGTCGAAGGCGAATACGACCATCTTCCGGAAGCAGCGTTCTACATGGTCGGCGGCATCGATGAAGCGGTCGCCAAGGCCGAGAAGCTGGCTCAGGAAGCCTAAGCGAAAATGGCCGATCGGCTTGCCATCGAGGACTGCGTCAACGAGACGTGCCCTTGGTCGGGCGAGCCGGTCAGCGCCGACAGCCTGGCGCTCTACAAGGGCAAGGTCGTCGGCTTCTGTAACACCGGCTGCCGCGACAAGTTCGAAAAGGCAGCAAGCGCGTTCGACGCGGCGATTGAAGGTAAGGAATAATGGCCGATCTCAAGTTCGAGCTCGTGACGCCAGAGCGCTTGGTGATGTCGGACGACGTCTACATGGTCGTCGTTCCCGGCACCGAAGGCCAGTCGGGTATCCTCGCCGGCCACGCGCCTTACATGACGACGCTGCGGGACGGTGAACTCGCCGTCTACCGCACCGCCGGCAGCCAGCCGGAGCGCATCCCAGTCACGGGCGGCTTCGCCGAGGTCAGCGAAAATGGCCTGACCGTGCTCGCCGAGAGCGCGGGCACCTAATCCGTCTTCGGCTGGTAACGCCAGCGACGGGCCTTGCCGCCGTCGGCCAGTGACACTTCGGCGACAAGCTCCCTGCCCTCACGCCAGTAGCGAATCTTCTGCGGGTAATCGTGCTCGGAATTGACGAATGTCACTCCGGACTCTGAGCTCGGCGTCCACTCGAAGGCGGTTCGATTCTGGCCTTCGGGCGAGCCATAAAATGTCATTTTCGATGACGCTGGGTCGATTTGGATCTGCATGACTTCCCAGTCTGCGAGCGCGTCTGCGCGACCGCTACGACCGCTTCCCATCATGATTCCCGCCCGGGGATCGTTCCAGCACTCCTCGATCCACTTGCCGTGCGCCTCGCTTTCCCAGCACCCGGTAAGCCACACCGGCAAGACCGGACGCGGAGTAACCTCCGCCACGAACGCCGCAAGCATCAACAGCATGCCAAAACCCCTCCCTTCATCGCGGGCCAAACTAAAGTCGGTTAGCTTTTTCTAAAAGTTTGAGTCCTATTCACCATTCCTGATTTCGGCGGAACCGCAGGAAACGGGTTAAGAATGAACGCATTCGGCAAACGTGGCGGCTTGGGCGGCGGCAATGGTCGTCCTCAGTTCGGTGTCGCCAAACCGATGAAATCGTCGTCGGGTGGTGCTTCCTCGTCTGTGCCGGATGAGGCTGAGCAATTTCCGCCAGTCGACGACCTAACCGAGAGCTTCGACAGCGCTTCCGAGCCGACTCATGCCGGTACGGCGGCGATGGACAGGCTCAACAGCCGTCAGAACGCCAGCGGCGATGCTGCAAGCAGCAAGACCGAAGGATTCGAAGCAGCAGTTCACCGTATCAAGGAGCAGGTGCTCCCGCGCCTTCTGGAACGTGTCGACCCCGAAGCCGCTGCGACGCTGAGCAAGGATGAGCTGGCGGAGGAATTCCGTCCGATCATCGGCGAAGTCCTCGCCGAGCTGAAGATCACCCTGAACCGCCGCGAGCAGTTCGCCCTCGAGAAAGTGCTGGTTGACGAGCTTCTCGGCCTTGGGCCTCTCGAAGAGCTCCTCGCCGACCCGGCCGTCAGCGACATCATGGTCAACGGACCCGACCAGACGTTCGTCGAGCGCAAAGGCAAGCTTGAGCTGGCCCAGATCCAGTTCCGCGACGAGGAGCACCTGTTCCAGATCGCCCAGCGCATCGTGAACAAGGTCGGTCGCCGCGTCGACCAGACGACGCCGCTCGCCGACGCCCGCCTCCAGGACGGCAGCCGCGTCAACGTCATCATTCCGCCGCTGTCGCTCCGCGGTACGGCCATCTCCATTCGTAAGTTCTCCGAGAAGCCGATCACGCTCGACATGATGAAGGGCTTCGGCTCGATGTCGGAGAAGATGGCGACGGTGCTGAAGATCGCAGGCGCCAGCCGCATGAACGTGGTCATTTCCGGCGGTACCGGTTCCGGTAAGACGACCATGCTCAACGCTTTGTCGAAGATGATCGACCCGGGCGAGCGCGTGATCACGATCGAAGACGCGGCCGAGCTTCGTCTCCAGCAGCCCCACTGGCTTCCGCTGGAAACCCGTCCGGCCAACCTCGAGGGACAAGGTGCGATCACCATTCGCGACCTCGTCATCAACGCCCTGCGTATGCGTCCCGACCGCATTATCCTCGGCGAAATTCGTGGTCAGGAGTGTTTCGACCTTCTGGCCGCCATGAACACGGGCCACGACGGCTCGATGGCCACGCTCCACTCCAACAGCCCGCGCGAATGCCTGGCCCGTATGGAAAACATGGTCATGATGTCCGACATCAAGATTCCGAAGGAGGCGATCTCCCGCCAGATCGCCGACTCGGTCGACCTGATCGTCCAGGTGAAGCGCCTCCGCGACGGTTCGCGCCGCACGACCAACATCACCGAAGTGATCGGCATGGAAGGCGACGTCATCGTCACGCAGGAGCTGTTCAAGTTCGAGTATCTAGACGAGACAGCGGACGGAAAGATCGTCGGCGAATACCGCTCGATGGGCCTGCGCCCCTACACGCTCGACAAGGCCAAGCAGTACGGCTTCGATCAGCCGTATCTGGAGGCCTGCCTCTAAGGCATCGTTTTTCGCCGATTGCTGTGCAACGTTGCGGCGGTTCTGTTCAAGGAGCCGCCGTATGCGTTTGTCCATCGCCCTCGCCTGCCTTGTCCTAAGCCTGCCGACGCTGGCGGAAGCCAGGAAACCTGCCTCGCAACCGCCCGCCGTCGAGGGCCAGACCGCCCAGCCGCCTGTGGCGGATGACGGTTATCCCTATTTGCTGTTCGTTCCGAAGGGCTACAACGAGAGCGGTACTGATCGCTGGCCGCTGCTCATTTTCCTGCATGGGTCTGGCGAGCGCGGTACCGACATCAATGTCGTGAAGAAGCACGGGCCACCCATGCTGGTGGAAAAGGACCCCGCCTTTCCGTTCATTGTCATCTCGCCGCAGCTTCCGGAGCAATCGGCGACGGTCGGCCGCTATTGGCCGGTCGAGCCGCTGGAGGCGATCCTGACGCACGCCATGAAGACCCTCCGGGTCGATCCCTCGCGTGTCTACCTCACCGGTCTCAGTCTTGGTGGGATCGCCACTTGGGAATGGGGCACAACCCATCCGGAACATTTCGCTGCACTGGCGCCAGTCGCCGCGTTCGGGGATCCCAAGAATGCGTGCAATGCCAAGGACGTGCCCATTTGGGCGTTCCACGGGGACCATGACGACGCCGTCGACACGCGCGGCGACTTCGAGATGGTCGACGCGCTCAAGAAGTGCGGTTCAACCCCTGCCCCACGGCTGACGATCTATCCGAACACCGATCACTGGTCGTGGGTGCCTGCCTACAACGATCCTGCACTCTGGATGTGGCTGTTGGAACAGCGGAAACCGGTGCCGCCGAAGCCTTCGAGATAGGCCTGCGGACTACGGCTTCCGGGTTGGAACGCTGACGACGGTGAACTTTCCGAGCTGGCAATGCGGATAATTGCGAAGCCCGGTCGCCTGCACTTCCACCGGATCGAAGATCTTGACGCGATCTCCTTCGCAAATGTCGCCCGTTTCAGCCCCGGTCGTGATCGCGATTGCCGCGCTGGATCCCAGCCGTTCCACGCCGGCGCATGGTCTCGCCAGCTCGCTGCGATAGGTGACCCCGCCAACGACGTCGAACTCCATCGCATTGGGGCCAACAGTCCGCCGACCGACAATCTGATCCAGCGGAACGCACCTATTCGCTTTTGTCGTCGCGGAGGGTTCAGCGGTCGGATTAGCCGCCAACGCAGCTCCAGCCGCGGTCATGCCTACCAGCGCCAGTGAAATCGCTATCTTCATGGCTGTTCTCCCGAGAAGCGAGAATCATACTGCCGATGCATGAACCGGGGCTGAGGCGAACGCGTTTCCGATTGCATCGTACAGCGGCTTCGGGCGGAAGTTTGCATCGTATGGCGTCCCGCGCTTCATGGTCTTGTCCGCTCGCGGATCGAATCCATTCAGCCAGCTGTATCGGTCAACCATTCCCCAGGCGAGGATATCGCGAAGCTGCGAATAGCTCAGCATCAGGTCGAGGTACGCCTTGGCATAGTCTGCCACCATGCGATCGCGCTGGGTGATATCGGTAGGTGCCATGCGGTCGTTCACGTCGAATTCCGTGATGACCAGTTTGTAGCCCATGCCGACGACCTCATCCACGAAGCGGCGCCAAGGACCTTCAGACTCTTTCACGATGTCTGCGACTGGCCCCTGTTTCAGCAGACGGATGTGGGATTGGATGCCAAGCGCATCGACCGGTGTCCCGCGCTTTCGGAAACCCTCTAGCAGCTTAAGCACGCCGCGCATGTGGGTCTCGTCTTCGCTGTTGCGCTCCCAACTCATGTAATCGTTGTAGACCAGCTGGGCGTGAGGGGCTTCGGCACGCGCGGTGTGGAACATGAGGTCAAGGAAGGCTTCCCCACCAATCGCGCGCGTGACGTTGGTATCCCGGATTTCACCGGTTCCCGGTTCCACCGCTTCGTTCACGACATCGTAGGAGTAGATGCGCTTGCCGTAGCGACTGCAAACTGTGCGGACGTGGCTGACAAGGAGGGCTTCAGCGGCCGCCTTGGGCTGAGGGCCGAAGTCGAAAGTCTCAAGCCACTTCGGATACCATTTTGTAGGCGTCCAAAACAGCGTGTGGCCGCGCACAGCCATTCCTTGCTTCGTCGCATATTCTACGATTGCGTCGAATTGCTGGAAGTCGAAAGTCGTTGGGCCCGGCCGCGTCCACTGCCACTTCAGTTCATTCTCGGGGACCAGAAGCGAACAATCGCGTTCAAGGATTGTCGCGTAGGCCGGATTGGCAAAGCTGCCGCGATCGGCGCCGGGCTTGCTCCAAGACACGGCCGAACCAAAACGGCGGCCGCTCTTCTTCGCGAACGCGTCGAGGGACGCTGAAGACCCTGCGGCCACGGCCGAGTCGGTCGAAGCGATCAGCGCGGCCGAAAGTCCGGCGGCCAATGCTCCGCGCCTCGAAAATTGCGTTGGCTTGCTTGCAATGTCCATAACGCTGCATCCACACTTAATTTCCTGTGATAGCGCTAACACGCTGCAACAGGCCACTCAACGCGGATGTGAGATGATGGCCAGGTGGTTTCCGAATAGCGCAGTGACCTTGCTGGCTCTGAGCGTGTTGGTGGTGATTGCTACCCCCGCCCGCGCCGAAGATGGCTACGATCTCTGGCTCCGCTATCGGCCAATCGAGAACTCGCAGCGAGAAGCCTACGTTCGACAGGCGCAAAGCATCGTCGAGACGCGGAGCTCGCCGACATTGAATGCGGCAGTCGCAGAATTGCAGCGCGGCATCGGCGGTCTGCTCGGCGCAACGCCCCCTCTTCGACGCGACCTCTCGGACGGCGCGATCCTGATTGGCACGCCGGCGTCGTCGCGCGTAATCGCAGGAATTGGACTGAAACTGGACGGTTTGGGCAGCGATGGGTTCCTGATCCGCAGCGTCAATCTCTCGGGCAATCGCGTGACGGTGATTGCCGCAAATGACGAAGTTGGAGTCCTTTACGGCACTTTCGCCTTCTTGCGGCAATTGCAGACACATCGACTCGCTGAAACGCTGAACATCCGCGACGTGCCCGCGTCACGGCTGCGGATGCTTGACCATTGGGACAACCTGGATCGCACTGTCGAGCGCGGATATTCCGGCTTCTCACTGTGGGATTGGCAAAAGCTGCCTCGCTGGCGAGACCCGCGCTACACGGATTATGCGCGCGCCAATGCCTCGATCGGCATCAACGCCACGGTGCTGACCAACGTCAATGCTGACGCCCAGGTCCTGACGCCCCTCTACCTGGCCAAGGTCGCGGCCCTCGCGGATGTTTTCCGGCCATATGGAATCCGCGTGTTCCTGACGGCAAGATTCAGCGCGCCACTGGAGCTGGGCGGGCTGAAGACCGCGGATCCGGTCGATCCGAAGGTCCGTGCCTGGTGGCGTGCGAAGTCGGACGAGATCTACCGGATCATCCCGGATTTCGGTGGCTTTCTCGTCAAGGCGAACTCCGAAGGCCAGCCGGGACCGCAAGATTACGCCCGTACGCACGCTGACGGCGCCAACATGCTGGCCGAGGCCCTGCAGCCTCACGGTGGAACGGTAATCTGGCGCGCGTTCGTGTACGCTGCAAAGCCAGGAGAAGACCGCGCAAAGCAGGCCTTCGATGAGTTCCGGCCGCTCGACGGCAGCTTCCGTCCCAATGTCATGCTGCAGGTCAAGAACGGGCCGATCGATTTCCAGCCCCGCGAGCCGTTCCATCCGCTGTTCGGAGCCATGCCCAGGACGCCAGTGGTGCTCGAGGCGCAGATCACCAAGGAGTATCTGGGATTTGCGACCCACCTCGCCTTTCTCGGGACCATGTGGGAGGAGGTGCTGAAGGCCGACACCTGCCGTCCGAAATGCGGAACTCCCGTCGCCGACACGATCGCCGGCATGGCGGGTGTTTCGAATGTCGGCACGGATCGCAACTGGACCGGTTCACAATTCGACCAGGCCAATTGGTACGCGTTCGGTCGGCTAGCCTGGGATCACGGCTTGCCGGCACGTGAGGCAGCTGAGGAATGGGTTCGGATGACTTGGGGCAACGATCCCAAAGTGGTCGAACCAATCGTGGGCATGATGATGGGGTCGCGACAAGCAGTCGTGAACTACATGACGCCGCTCGGGCTTCATCACCTCATGGCGACGGGCCATCACTATGGGCCTGGCCCCTGGGTCAACAACCTCGAGCGTGCGGACTGGAACCCGACCTATTTCCACAAGGCCGCCAAAGACGGCATCGGCTTCGACCGGACAAAGTCCGGAAGCGATGCAGTTGCGCAATATTCACCCCGGGTCGCCGGCTGCTTCAGCAATCGCCGCTGCGTGCCGGACGATTACCTTCTCTGGTTCCATCATGTGGGTTGGGATGAGCGAATGCGAAGTGGGCGCTCGTTGTGGGGTGAGTTGGCCTTCCGGTATGATGATGGCGTCAGTCGGGTGCAGGAGATGCGCCGAACGTGGCGCGCTTTGCAAGGTGAGATCGATGCTGAGCGCTTCAACGAAGTCGACGCCTTCCTCGGGATTCAGGAAGCTGAGGCCCGGTGGTGGCGCGATGCTTCTCTAGCCTATTTCTCGAACGTGTCGGGGCGGCAACTCCCTGAGGGTGTGCAACCTCCTGCGCATAGCCTCGGCTATTACGAGGCGCTGACCTTCCCCAACGTCCCAGGGCACTGATCGGAAAAAAAAAGGGGCCCCTCCGTTTACGCGGAGGGGCCCCGGGAGAGGGCTTTCGCCCGTTCTGCTATCCGCGCTCTGGAGCCGGCGGCGGCGGCGGAGGCGGAGGCGGCGGAACCGGGCACGCATCCGTCGCCAGGATCACTGACCCGTCCGCGCACGTCTGGGTCGCCGGAGGCGGCGGCGGAGGTGGTGGCGGAGGCGGCGGAGCCGGTGGCGGCGGCGGCGCCGGCGTGAAGGTGCCGCGCAGGATGAACGAGAACCTGCGATCGTTCATGAAGTAGGACCGCGGACCCAGCAATCCGGTTGTCGTGAATTGCTGGAGGGTCTTGGTCACCTCGTTCGTCAGGTTCACCGCCTGGACACCGACCTTGATGTCCTTCGTGACCGAGAAGAACGCCGAAGCATCCAGCTGCCCGGTCTTGTCATTAAAGATCGGGTCGTACGGGAAGATCACGTCGGCTGCGGTCAGCAGGAATTTCGAACGCCAGTTGTAGGCGAGACGGAAGGATACCGGACCCTTCTCGTAGAAGCCTTCGATATTGACGTTGTGCTTCGACAATTGCTCAAGCGGCAAGTTGCCGGAAACGCCGCCCGGAGGCGTGTTCACCGGAGCACCGCCATTCAGCATCGAGTTCGGCAGGCCCTTGCTCTTGATGTGCGTGTAGTTGGCGTTGATGCCGAAGCCGCTGAGCAGGCCCGGAAGGAAATCGAAGGTTTGCTGGTAAGCAATCTCGAAACCCTTCACCTTGCCGTTACCGTCGTAGTTGGCTGGACCACGAACGATTACGGTCTGTGTGATGCCGTTGCTCGTGATGTCGCGGTTGGTGACGTCCTGGAAGAAGAAGTTGTGGATCGTCTTGTAGAATGCGTTGAACGTCAGCGATCCCACTCGAGCGAAATACCACTCCAGGCTCGCATCGAAATTCTTCGAGATTGCGGGCTTCAGGAACGGATTGCCCGCCGTCGCCGTCAACTGGAACCCAGCGCTCGTGTCCGAGCCAATCGTCAGGAAGTTCCGGATGTTCGCCATTTCTGGTCGAGCCAGATTCTTCGAGGCCGCGAAACGCAGGATGAGATCGTTGGTCAGGCCGAACTTCAGGTTCAGGCTTGGCAACCAATAATGATAGTCATTCTTGGCGAGGTCCTCGGTCGTCTGACCCGTCGCCCAGGTCTGCAGGTCGGCGTAGCCGGCCGGCCCGAGGAGGCAAACGCCGGTCGGCGGCACCTGCGGCGCAGGCGGCGGCGGAACGGCGCAGCGAATGGCAAAGGGATTCGTGATACCCAGCGCGGACTGCGAAGGAACGCCGATCGAACCCAGCGATGTGACTTTCGTAGTCACGTACCGGATGCCGATGTTGCCATCGAGCCGGACATTGCCAAAGATCGGTTCGTCGCTGCCGAAGTTCAGCATCGCGTACGCGGCCTTGTTCGTCTCGCTGACTTCCTGAATTTCGCTCGGCAGGAACAGCGTTCCAGGAACGACGCCTGGACGGTTGGCCAGCGAATTCCAACTGTTGGCGCTTCCGCCTCCAGCAACACCGGCTGCCTGCACGCTCTCGAAGAAGTCGATCGCGTTCTGATAACCATCGATCAGGTCACCGGCGTAATAGTTCGCCGTCGGTGGTCGCGTGGTGTCACCACGGAAGAAGTTGTTGAAGCTGTACTGTTCGACGTTAGCGCCGCCCACCTGGTCCATGAACACCGCAGTGCTCCAAACCTCAGACAGCGAACCCCAGTTGTATGTGGAGTATTTCACCGTCTGGTCGCGGTCGGCGTAACGAGCACCGAACTTCGCACGCCGCAAGAAGGGCACGTCATCCAGGAAGTTGTAGGTGATGTCGCCGCGGAACGACCACTGATCGCCGCGGCTCTTTTCCGCGTGATCCATCGCTGCACGCCAGAAGGTGTAGCGAGGATTGCTGAAGTATTCGTCGTCCGTCGCGCCCGACAATTCAGGCGAAGTCGGATTTCCGAGATTCAAGGGCTTGTGCAGGATGACGTCCGGACTGTTTCCAGTCAGGTCGACTTCCTGGTCGGCAAAGTTCGATCCGAAAACGCTGACGTCCAGATTGTCGTGCTTCGCCTTCACGCGCTGCGCGTCGACAGCGAATGACCAGTGATCGTCGACGTTGTATTTGAAATTGACGCCCATGTCGGTGACTTTGTTGTCGTCATCGACCTGACGACGAGCCAGCGAGTGCTGCATGCCCCCGACCGGCACGCGATCGCCAACGACTTGCGTGCCCCATCCGGCGCCATACGGGCTGCCACGCCAGCCGCCCGTCGGGACGGTGATGTAGCCGCTCTCGAAAATGCCGTCGTCGTCGTACTGATAATTCTGGAACCCACCGACCGGACATTCGGCGCGGGTGGTTCCGCCTGGCCCGTTGCCGTTCGGCTGGCAGCCCGCGGGATAGGTATTGTATTCGGACAAGTCAGGCGCGGCCTCAAACGTATGCTCGCCCCATTTCTGGGTCGCGTGCGAACGGAGGAACTGCGCTGTCAGGAGCGCACGCCGGTCGAGGCTTTCCCACTGGGCCGCTGCGGCAATGCCCCTGCGCTGGCGGTTGAAATCCTGCGTGCGGAATTGCCCACCGAGCGGCGCGTATGCGAGCGGCAGCTGATCTGCGAACCCATCCGCCCCCGGTGTTTCCGCAGTCCCGCACGGCGAGCCTGACGGAGGTAGAGTCGTGGTGTCGTTGTCGCTCGGAAGCGGGTTGCGGCAGATCAGCGGTCCGTTGTTCGCACCCGGAACCTGCGTGCCGTCGCGAGCCTGGAAGTTGGTGATCTGAACACCGTCCGCGCGGCTGAACACCTGCGAGTAGGAAACCGCGCCGAGCAAACCGATCCGGCCCATGCCGGTATCCCAGGTGTTGCTGACGAGGATCGAACCAACCGGCGACCACTTTTCCGCCAGGTCGCTGTAATTGGCCTCCAGGTCGAAGCCGATGCGAAGGCCCTTCTGGTCGAACGGCAAACGCAGGTTCATGTTGACGGCACCTGAAAGTCCGCCCTCGATCATTTCCGCAGTCGAGTTCTTGTACACCTCGACCGAACCGAGCAGTTCCGCCGGCACATCGGCGAAATTGATGGCCTGTCCGCCAACGCCCGTGGCGAAGGTATCGCGGCCGTTGAACTCCGACCGGACGAAGCTCAGGCCGCGAATCGCAACGGCTGAACCTTCGACCGAAAAGTGGTCGGGGTCGTTGCTGCCGGCGAAGCGGTTGATCGAAACGCCAGGAACGCGCTGGAGCGCCTCGGTGACCGACCGGTCCGGCAGAGCGCCAATGTCCTGCGCAGTGATTGCGTCCACAACCGTATCGGCGTTGCGCTTGATGTTCTGTGAGTTCGCAAGGCTCTGCCGGATGCCCGTGACGACGATGGCCTTGTCATCGGTGTTGTCGGTCGTTTCCGTGGAGCTGGAAGTCCCGGTATCTTGCGCAGCCGTCGCATCGACGGTCGCCTCAGACGGCGTTGTCTCTGTCGATTGAGCATAAGCCGGAGCGGTCCCAAGGACGCACATGGCCAAAGCCGACACTCCGCAGCGCAGAGATGCGTTCAGCCCAAACTGCAGCCTTTGGCCGCCGATAACCGGTGACGACATGAACTCTCCCCGTGTTAGCGCTAACAAGCCCCAGCGCTGTCTCTCTCTGCACGGACGATAATACGAGCGGCTTAACATGTGCAAGAGGGAGATTCGTTGATGGGCAAAGTGATGTATCAAAACTGCCACATGCGAGATAAGCGATTGAAGTCGCGATATTTTTGCAGGTTCTGCAACCGTTAAACAGCCATTTGACGTTGGCGAAAGCAGGCGCTTACAACATGGACTGGGGTGAGAAATGTTAGCGCAACCAAGCTTGGACGTCGTAATTGTCGGAGGCGGCACTGCCGGATGGATGACCGCGTCAGCGCTGACGAAGTTGCTGCCCGGTCGCTGTCATGTTCATCTCGTCGAATCGGAAGAGATCGGAATCGTCGGCGTCGGAGAAGCGACACTGCCGCACATTCGTGGCTTCAATGAGCGGCTCGGTATCGACGAGGCCGAGTTCATGGCCAGGACACGAGCCACCTTCAAGCTCGGGATCGAATTCGAGAACTGGGGCAAGATCGGGGACAGCTATATCCATCCGTTCGGCACATTCGGCCGCGCGCAGGGCGACATCGGCTTTCACCAATATTGGCTGCGAATGGTCCACGAGGGCCGGACGGTGGAAGATCTGGAGCAATATTCGCTCGGCTGCATGATCGCGCGGTTGGGCAAGTTCGATCTACCTTCTTCGGACCCCGCCCAGATCGCGTCCACGTTCAATTACGCCTACCAATTTGACGCGACTCTATTCGCGCCATTCCTTCGCCAGATCGCGGAAAGCCTCGGCGCACAGCGCACGGAGGGAAGGATCGTCGATGCCGAGATTGACGGAGAGACGGGCAACATCACGGCGATCCGCCTTGCGAACGGAGAACGCATCACCGGCGACCTATTCGTTGACTGCTCCGGATTTGCGTCGCTGCTGATCGGCAAGACGCTCAACGAACCTTTCCAGGATTGGTCGAAGTGGCTGCCGTGCGACCGGGCCGTCGCGATGCCCTGCAAGACGGAGACTGCGGTCACGCCTTATACGAGCGCCATTGCCATGGACGCGGGATGGCGCTGGCGGATCCCGCTCCAGCATCGCACTGGCAATGGCTATGTCCACGCGAGTGGCTTTACCGACGAGCAGACGGCGATTGACGCCCTCGTCGCTTCTGTTGAGGGGGAGCCGATCGCGGACCCTCGGGTGTTGCGCTTCCGTGCCGGCCGTCGCGAGCGGAGCTGGGTGGGCAATTGCGTTTCCGTCGGTCTGGCCAGCGGTTTCCTTGAGCCGTTGGAATCGACTAGCATCTATCTTATCCAGGCAGCGATCACCGCTTTGATCGAACTGTTCCCGGAAAAGCAGATCGCGCCCTCAGACCGGGACGAATTCAACCGGCTGATCGATCTGGAATATGACCGGATCCGGGATTTCCTGATCCTGCATTACCATGCGACTGAACGGTCGGACACGCCGTTCTGGGACTATGTCCGAACGATGCCGATTCCGGACTCGCTCGCCGAAAAGCTTGATCTGTTTCGCCGACGCGGCAGGGTCGTCAAATATCGCGAAGGCGTCTTCCTGGAGGCGAGCTGGATTGCCGTTTACCTCGGCCAGCGAGTCATTCCGCAGGGCCACGATATGCGGGTCAATGGTCCTGACCCCGAATCGCTTGCAGCCGGGATGGAGAAGCTCCGTGCCGAAGTTCTTCATGCCGCGCAGACCATGCCCAACCATATCGACATGATTGGGCGCTATTGCCCGATGGCCGCCTGAATGGGTCCACGATCGATCTCGACGATTGTTATTGTCGGCGGCGGCATCGTCGGTTGGTCGGCCGCCGCCGCGTTGAAGCGCCGCATCCCGACGCTTGACGTAACTGTCATTGCGACGGCCCCCTCGCCGGATGCACTGGCCGACCGTCTGCCCTGCACGCTTCCATCGATCGTCGATTTCCACGCCGACATCGGTCTTAACGACGTCGACACGATCCTAAACGCCAAGAGCGGCCTTCGCTTCGGCACTGAGTTCCGGGGATGGTCGGTCGAACATCCAAATTATGTGCATGCCTACGGCCCTTATGGCCGGCAATTGGGCGCCTCCCCTTTTTACCAGCATTGGCTCCGCGCGAGGGAGCTTGGGGATGTCGAATTGTTCGACGCTTTTTGCTGTGCTGCCGCACTCGGTGCCGAGGGGAAGTTCTCCGCGACGGACGGCCAAATGGATCTCGCCTACGGCCTGACGATCGACCCACCGGTCTACGGCCAGATGATGCGCGCCTACGCGACGCATCTCGGAGCCAAGGAGTTAGTGTCCGAAATCGGCGAGGTTCGCCTCCGGTCCGAAGACGGCTTCATCGACGCGCTGGCGTTAAGCGACGGAGCGGAAATAGCAGGCGACCTCTACATCGACGCTTCGGGACCTGATGCGACGATCCGAGGAAAGCTGGATCGAGTCATCGAGGAGTGGAGCAGCTACCTCCCCTGCGACCGCCTTTTGATCTCCGATCGACCCGCCGGAGCAGAGGCTTCGTCTTTAGACCAGGTGCGCACGTTCAATGCAGGCTGGCGATGGGAAGCCTCATCACCATCGCGCCGGACCGAGGGCGTGACCTACTCCTCCCGGCACCTCGCCGATGATGACGCGAATGCGATACTGGACGATGCGGAGCGGATTGAAATCCGGCCGGGACGATATTCAGAGCCATGGTTCCGTAACTGCGTGGCGATCGGGGACGCGGCGGTTTCAATCGAGCCCCTCGAATGGACCAACCTTCATCTGGCTCACAGCGCGATCGATCGTCTCGTCGCGATGATGCCGGACACGGATTGCTCCCCGGTGGAGCTGTGGGATTACAACCGGCAGACCAATGCAGAAGCGGACCGCGTTCGCGATTTCGTCATGCTCCATTACGTGGCCTCGCACCGCCCGGATGAGGCCTTCTGGACAGACGCCTCAACGCGGCCCCTGCCCGCTTCGCTAGAGCATACGTTGACCCAGTTTCGCGAACGCGGCCGGCTTCCGTTTTATGAGGAAGAGACCTTCGCTCGTGACAGCTGGGCGGCGGTCCTGATCGGCCAGGGCGTGTTTCCGCGCCGATCCGACCCGCTGCTCGACGAGATGACCACGAGTGAATCGGCGCGAGCCATGCAGCAAATGCGTGACGCCATCAGCGCGGTTGTCGCAAGGGCGCCATCGCACGCAAACTACCTCCGCAATCTCGCCAGGCAGGAGCCGCGATGAACGAGCATAGTATCCGCAATGTCGTTATCGTCGGCGGCGGCACTGCCGGCTGGATGGCGGCTGCGGCGCTCTCGCGTTATCTCGACAATGGATACACGCAGACAAGCCTGATCGAGTCCGAGGACATCGGCACCATTGGAGTGGGCGAAGCGACCATTCCGCCGCTGGTCAACTTCAACGCCATGCTCGGCATCGACGAAGACGAGTTCCTCGCGGCAACCAAGGGCACGTTCAAACTCGGGATCGAGTTCGTGAACTGGGGGCAGATCGGACATCGCTACTTCCACCCGTTCGGGAACTACGGGCACGACCTGCAGGGTGTTCATTTCCACCAACTCTACCTGCGCGAACGAAGCCAGCGAGTGATGCAGGATATCTCCGCCTGGTCGATTACCGCAGTGGCATCGTCGCTTGGCCGTTGCGCCAGACCTGGTCCCGAAACGCGTCCCCCGTTGTCGGGGATGACGCATGCCTTCCATTTCGACGCCAGCCTGTATGCCGCATACCTGCGCAGCTACGCCGAGCGCCTCGGTGTCCGCCGGATCGAGGGCAAAATTGTCGAGACGCGCCTGCGTGGCGAGGACGGGTTCGTCGAAGCCGTCACCCTCGACAATGGCCGGACCATCGAGGGCGATCTTTTCATCGACTGTTCCGGCTTTCGCGGACTCCTGATCGAACAGGATCTCGAGACCGGATACGAAGATTGGACCCACTGGCTGCCCTGTGATCGGGCGCTGGCAGTGCCGAGCACCTATGACGGACAGCCCGATCCGTTCACGCGATCCACCGCACACGGCAGCGGCTGGCAATGGCGCATCCCGCTGCAGCACCGGATGGGCAACGGCCTGGTCTATTCCAGCGCGCATATCTCCGATGACGATGCGGCCCAGCTCCTTCTCGACAACCTGGAAGGCGAACAACTAGCCGACCCGCGTGCACTTTCGTTCACCACCGGTCGGCGGCTTCTCGCGTGGAACAAGAACGTCGTGGCGCTGGGGCTGGCCAGCGGCTTCGTCGAGCCGCTTGAATCGACCAGCATCCACCTGATCCAGGCCGGGATCGCCCGGCTGCTCGCATTATTCCCGGACAAGCGCTTCAGCCCGATCGAGCGCGATGAATATAACCAGCAGATTCAAAACCTGTTCGAAGACGTCCGCGACTTCGTCATTCTCCATTACTGGGCGAACCGCCGCACGGACTCGGACTTCTGGAAATCGTGCGCAGCCATGGAATTGCCGGACAGCCTTCAGCGGAAGATCGATCTGTGGCGCTCCAAGGCCCGCATATTCCGGGAGAATGCAGAGTTGTTCGCACGCACGAGCTGGGTCGCGGTGATGTTGGGGCAAGGCATCCTGCCAGAGAGCTACGATCCGATCGCGGACGCGCTGGACGAGCAGAAGGTTGCGGCCGCGCTGGAGCAGATGCGGCTGGCCAATCTCCAGGCCGCCGAAAGGCTTCCGAGCCACGGCGAATTTCTCGCGGAAATCCTGGGCCATCGACGTCGCTCCGAACCCGAGCTCCCGGAGTTCATCTTTTGAGGCCCGACCGCATCCGCAAGGTGGTCGTCGTCGGCGGTGGCACAGCAGGCTGGATGTCCGCCGCGGCCCTGTCGAAGATCATGGGAGACATTCCCGACTTCAAAGTCGAGCTGGTGGAATCCGAGGAGATCGGAACCGTTGGCGTTGGCGAAGCAACGATCCCGCAAATTACGTTGTTCAACCAGCTACTGGAAATCGACGAAGGCGAATTCTGCCGCGAAACCAACGCGACGTACAAGCTCGGAATCGAATTCGTCGACTGGACTCATATCGGGCACCGCTACGTCCATCCGTTTGGCTATTACGGGCTCGACATGAAGGGGGTGGAATTCCACCATCACTGGCTCAAGGGCCGGATGCTGGGCGATGACACTCCGCTTGGCGATTACTCGCTCGGCGGCATTGCCGGAGTCATGGGGAAGTTCTCACATCCCCGTTCCGACCAGCCGAACTCCCCTCTGTCCAAGATTGCTTACGCCTTCCAGTTCGATGCGAGCCTCTATGCGCGGTACTTGCGCAAAATGGCGGAAGCGGCCGGTGTCACCCGTACCGAGGGGCGGATCGTCGAAGTCGTTCAAAACGCCGAGACTGGCTTCGTTGAAGCTGTCGTCCTTGAAAGCGGGAAGCGTGTCGAGGGCGAGCTTTTCATCGATTGTTCCGGCTTCCGCGGACTCCTGATCGAGCAGACCCTAAAGAGCGGCTTCGAGGATTGGTCGGCGTGGCTCCCCTGCGATCG
This sequence comes from Sphingomonas daechungensis, assembly GCF_039543105.1. Classification (NCBI taxonomy): domain Bacteria; kingdom Pseudomonadati; phylum Pseudomonadota; class Alphaproteobacteria; order Sphingomonadales; family Sphingomonadaceae; genus Sphingomonas; species Sphingomonas daechungensis. Next base: position 2,635,392 of record NZ_BAABJC010000001.1, on the reverse strand, counting down.
CGCGCTTGCCGCGCCTTGCGAACTCGGAGGCGATCATCAGCCTTTGACGCGCTCGACCGCGCGGTCGGCGGGTTGGCAATGGCGGATCCCGCTCCAGCATCGCATCGGCAACGGTTACGTCTACTCGAGCGCGCATATTTCAGACGACGAAGCCGCCTCGGTCCTGCTCGCCAACCTCGACGGCGAGGCACTTGCCGACCCGCGCCCGCTCCGCTTCACGGCCGGACATCGCAGAAAGCCATGGGTTAAGAACGTCGTCGCGTTCGGCCTCGCCGGGGGATTCCTCGAACCACTAGAATCTACCAGCATCCACCTCGTCCAATCCGGCATTGCCCGGTTGATGTCGCTCTTCCCCTCGCGCGGATTCGATGAAGAGGAAATTGACCGCTTCAACGATCAGACGATCAAGGAATATATCGACATCCGCGACTTCCTCGTCCTGCATTACAAAGCAACGACGCGCGACGATTCAGACTTCTGGAATTACTGTCGCACGCTCGAGCCGCCGGAAGGCCTCGCGTACAAGCTGGACATGTTCCGGGCCAACGGACGGATCTACCGCGAGCACAACGAGTTGTTCACTGAGACCAGCTGGCTAGCCGTGATGGTCGGCCAGGGCATCGAAGCGGAAAGCTATCACCCGGCGGCCGATATCCTGCCGGATGACGAGACGCTGAAGCGCCTGGTCCATATCCGGGAAGTCATTGCCAACACGGCACGGATGATGCCCATGCAGGACGACTTCCTCAGGCAGATCGGCGGGCTCAGCAATGTGACCGCGCGGCGCGCCTCCTGATGGATGTCCCGGAACCGAAGCCAATCCGCGAATATGACGAGGTAGACGCCTCCGTGTTGGAGGGAGAAATCCGCCCATCGCGACAACCCGCGGTTCTACGCGGAATCGCCGCCGACTGGCCCGCGGTGGCTGCGGCGAAAAAGTCCGACGAATCTCTGGTCGATTACGTCAAGCGATTCTCATCCGAGGCGCGTGTCGCCGCAATTCGCGGGCCGTCCGAGATCGCAGGTCATTTCTTCTATACGGATGATCTCAAGGACCTGAATTTCCAGCGAGGGCAAACGGCGCTGGATCCGTTTCTCGATCGACTACTGCGCGACCGCCAGGCCGACGCGCCGATGGCCATGGCGGTCCAGTCCGAAATCATCCCGAAGGTCTTGCCCGGCTTCGCCGATGAGAACGGGACCGAATTGGTCAATTCGAGCGTCGCACCGCGAATGTGGATCGGAAATCGAATTCACGTCGCGCCGCACTACGACCTTTTCGAAAACTTGGGTGTGGTCGTCGCCGGACGACGCAAGTTCACACTCTTTCCGCCCGATCAGATCGCCAATTTGTACGCGGGACCTTTCGAGCTGACGCCGGCGGGCACTCCGATCAGCATCGTCAATCTGAATGAACCCGACTTCGAGCGGTTTCCGCGCTTCGCCGACGCGCTCTCCAGCGCTCAAACAGCTGAGCTGAGGCCGGGAGACGCCATCTACATTCCGTACCAATGGTGGCACGGCGTTGAATCGCTGGAGCCCTTCAATTTCTTCGTGAACTATTGGTGGAACGATACTCGACCCGGCCTAGGCCAGCCTTACGATGCACTGATGTATGCGTTCTTCGCCCTGAAACATCTGCCGCCTGATCAGCGCGATGTCTGGCGAACCCTGTTCGACCACTACGTGTTCGAAGCGAACGGCGACCCCGCCGAGCATCTGCCCGCCCATGCTCGCGGCGTGCTTGGCGATCTCACGCCGCAGCTTCTCGAGCGGATGCGAATGACCCTGAAACAGATTGCGGAAGGCCTCTGATGCTAACGAACCTGCTGCTTGCCGCAGCCTCGGTCGCATCGTTCAACTGGTTCGAATATCGCGGTGACGACAATCTGCCGAAGCCGACGCCGACGGAATATTCAAACCCGATCCTGCAAGGCTTCTATCCGGATCCGAGCATCACTCGTGTCGGCGACGACTATTATCTCGTCAACTCGACCTTCAGCTGGTTTCCCGGCATCCCTGTCTTCCACAGCCGCGACCTGGTGAACTGGACGCAGATCGGAAACGCAATCGATCGCCCGGAGCAGCTGGAATTCAAGACGCTCGGCCTTTCGCGCGGCGTATTCGCACCCGCCATTAGCTGGCACGACGGGATCTTCTACATCGTCAACACCTGCGTCGATTGCGGCGGCAATTTCGTCATCACGGCGAAGAACCCTGCGGGGCCATGGTCCCAGCCGACCTGGCTTCCGGAGATCGAAGGCGGGATCGATCCATCCCTCTTTTTCGATGAGGACGGCAGCGCCTGGCTGGTCAACAACCAGCCCCCACCCGGCAAGCCCCTGTACGATGGACATCGCGCCATCTGGGTTCAGCGGTTCGACACCAAGACACTGAAGCTCACGGGACCGCGGACCTTGCTCGTCAATGGCGGAGTGCGGCCCGAGGAAAAGCCGATCTGGATTGAAGGGCCACACATCTTCCGCAAGGACGGCTGGTACTATTTGATCGCAGCTGAAGGCGGAACCGCCGAAGGCCACTCGCAAGTCGTACTTCGCAGCCGGAGCGTTACGGGCCCGTACGAGCCGTTCCCCGGCAACCCGATCCTGACCCAGCGCGATCTGCCGCGCGATCGCCCGAACCCGATCACGTCCGCCGGCCACGCCGACTTCGTCCAGACCAGCCGCGGCGAATGGTGGGCGACCTTCCTCGCTACGCGCCCGTACGCCGGCGATTTCTACAACACTGGCCGCGAGACCTTCTTGATGCCTGTGCACTGGAAGGACGGCTGGCCCACAATCACAAAGCCAGGCGAGGCCATTCCCTGGGTGGCGGCACGGCCCAACCTGCCGGGCGGAGACAAGCCGCCAGTCCCATTGAACGGAGCGTTCGTCTTCCGCGAGGATTTCGCCGGAGAGGAGCTGCCGCTGCACTGGATGATGATGCGTAATCCGCGCGAGAATTGGTGGAAGATTGGACGCGGCGCCCTGGAGCTTCGCGCGCGCCCGGTCGCGCTTGGTGACAACGGCAACCCCTCATTCCTCGCCCGCCGGCAGCAGCACCTCAACGCCACCGCGACGACCGAAATCCGGTTCGATCCGTCGAAGGGCGTTGAAGCCGGGGTCGTCGCGCTTCAGAGCGATGATTTCTGGTACTTCCTCGCGGTGGGCGAGGATAAGGGACAGCCCGTTATCCGCCTGAAGCGCCGCGCTGGTTCGAGCGATCCTGCGACGGGTGCAATCATCCAACAGGCTGCACTGAGCAGAAAGGGCCGCGTACAACTGCGAATCGATGCGCACGGCGGCAAATATGACTTCAGCTGGAGCAACGACGGCAATCGCTGGAACCTGCTTGCGAAGGACGTCGACGGGACAGTCCTGAGCACGAAGCGCGCCGGCGGGTTCGTCGGCACCATGTTCGGCGTGCACGCATATCAATCACCGGATGTCAGCGGTTCAGAGAAAGGTCGATAGATGAGGCAGTGTACCGCGTTCGCAATCGCAGTTCTGATGTCGACCGGCTGCGCATCCGCCGCGGAACAACCACTGCAAATCGCCATCACTGTCGATGACCTGCCAGTCCACGGCCCGTTCCCGAAAACTGTCACGCCTGAGAATGTCGCTCACGAAGTCATCGCCGCGCTCAAGGCCGAGAAAGTCGAGGCCTACGGCTTCGTCAATGGATATTGGACCGCGCGTGATCCTTCGACCGCCAAGGTTCTCCAGGCTTGGAAGGATGCCGCGCTTCCCCTTGCCAATCATGGCTGGGCGCACCGACATCTCAGCGAGATCAGCGCCGCGGAATTCGAGCAGGAACTGCTGAAGAACGATCCCGTGCTGAAGCCGATTTCGACGGGCGATTGGCGGTGGTTTCGCTATCCGTACCTAGATGAAGGCGGGTCACCGGAAAAGCGCGCAGCGTCGCGGGAAGTGCTTGCTCGTCACGGGTACAAGATCGCCGCCGTCACCATGGACTTCAGCGATTGGGCGTGGACGGCGCCCTATGCGCGATGCATGGATTCCGGCAATGTCGCTGGCGTCGCCAAGCTGGAAGAAACGTTCCTGGAGTCAGCCCGGGAAAACATCGGCTATTTTCGCCAGCTCTCGAAGACCGTCTACGGGCGCGACATTCCATATGTCCTCCTGCTCCACACCAGCGCGTTCGAAGGCAAGATGCTGCCCCGACTGCTGAAGCTGTACCGGGATGAAGGGTTCACCTTCGTAAGCCTGGCACAGGCGGAAGCGGACCCGGCCTATGCGGACCAGACCAGTCCAGCTCTTCCGGCTGAACCTCAGGGACTGGAGAGAAAGGCTTCGGCGAAAGGGCCGCTGCCGTCGAGGACCGACTACCAGCCGATCCTCGAAAGCATGTGCAAGGCCTAGCGAGCAGCAACCGTCAGCGTTGCGGTCTTCAACTCGGCAGAGTTCGGGCCCGCCGAGATTGTGAACGTACCGGGTTCGACCACGCGCTTCATATCCATGTTCCAAAGCGCAAGGTCGTTCGGCTTCAGCTCGAAGGTAACGGACTGCTTTTCGCCCGGCTGCAGTGAAACGCGCTTGAACCGCTTGAGCTCAATCAGAGGTCGAGTGACCGTCGCCTGATCATCATGGATGTAAAGCTGCACGACCTCATCGCCCTGCCGGCTTCCAGTGTTCGTTACATCGACGCTGACCTGCGCTGTCTCCCCGTTGCGAATCGTCGGCCGGGCAATGCGCGGCGCGGAGATATCGAACGTCGTATAGCTGAGCCCGTATCCGAACGGATAAAGTGGCGACGTTGTATCGAACAGGTAGCCGCGGCGCGAAGACGGCTTGCGGTTGTAGTAAACCGGAAGCTGCCCGACCGAACGAGCGATCGTCACCGGGAGCTTGCCGCCCGGATTGACCTTGCCGAACACGACGTCCGCAACCGCATTCCCGGTCTCCTGTCCTAGGTACCAGCCCTCGATCAGCGCCGGCGCATTTGCGGCAAGATAGTTCACCGCCAACGGACGGCCGTTGAGAAGCAGGACGACAGTCGGCTTCTTGAGCGCCAACACTGCGCGAGCCAAGTCTTCCTGCTGCCCGACGAGGTCGAGGGATGAGCGGTCGCCAAGATGGTTGTCCGCCCAAGCTTCGCGGCTGAGCTGTTCGTTGTCACCGAGCACCATGACCACGACATCTGCCTTCCGCGCCGTCTCAACCGCCTCGGCAATCAGCTTCCGATTCACTTCGGGGTCGATGAGTTTGACCTCGTCGCAGGACCAGCAGCGGCTCTCCGTCAGCCGGACCCCTTCCGCATAGTCAACGGCGAACTTGCCCTGCCCTGCGGCTTGCATCCCTTCGAGCACGCTGACGACGTGGCGAGGCACATCGCTATACCCGCCGATCGGCGTATCGCGCGCATGAGTTCCAAGCACTGCCATCCTGCGAATCTTGGTTGGATCGAGGGGCAGCAAGTTGTTGGTGTTCTTCAGCAGGATCATCGACCGCTGGGCCGCTTCACGGGCCAGTGCAATCGCATCCGGCGACGCGGTCTTCGCATCGGCTGTCGCGGCATCGGCGTAGGGGTTTTCGAACAGGCCCATTTCGAACTTCATTCGAAGAACCCGGCGAACGGCGTCATCGACTCGCGCTTGCGATACACGGCCCTCGCGGACGAGTTCGGGAAGATACGTGAAGCCTTGCGGATCGGGTGTTTCCGAATCGACGCCCGCCTTGATTGCCCGCTCTGCGGCCTCCTTGACGTTTGCGAACATCCGGTGCCGGGTGACGAGTTCATTGATCGCGAAATAGTCGCTGACCACGGCTCCCTTGAACCCCCACTCGTTCTTGAGAACGCCAGTCAACAGCCAAGTGTTGGCGTGCGAGGGGACGCCGTCGATTTCGTTGTAGGACGGCATGACGGAGCGAACCGGCAGTTCTGTAACCGCGCGTTCGAATGGCGGAAAGAAGACTTCGCGAAGCTCGCGCTCACCCAGATGAGCCGGACCGATGTTCGTCCCGCTTTCCGGCTGACCGTGCCCTGTCATGTGCTTCAGCGTGACCATGATCTTGTCTGCAGGCAGCGGCAGCTTCGATCCCTGGAATCCACGGATGGCGGCCAGGCCCATCTCGCTGACGAGGTAAGGATCTTCGCCGTATGTTTCTTCGATTCGGCCCCAGCGCGGATCGCGAGCCACGTCAACAACCGGCGCCAGCGCAAGCGTCGCTCCGCGCGCGCGCATTTCACGCGCCGCAACCGAGAAAACCCGCTCTAGAAGTGCGGGATCCCAGGTGCTCGAAAGTGCGATTGCCTGCGGAAAGCTGGTCGCATCGCGTGCTACGTAACCGTGCAGAGCCTCCTCGTGCATCAGGATCGGAATGCCGAGGCGTGTGCGCTCGACGGCCCAATGCTGCGCAGCATTGATATAATCGGCGGTCTCGCGTGCATTCCGGTTCACCGATCCGGCCGATGCGCCCGCGGCACCCGCATTGGTTTGCGTCACTCCACGACGATCGGATGGGCGCGCAATCTGGCCGATCCCGTTGGGAAAGTTCTGCGACGCCTCTTCCGGGGAGAATGTGCCGTCGTCGGTCTGGATCTTGCCCTTTTGCTCCCAAAGGGTGACCAGCTGCGCAGTCTTCTCCTCGAGCGTCATTCGCTTGAGTAAATCTTCAACCCGAGCTTCGACAGGTTTCGACGCGTCCTTATAGATCGCAACCGAATTGCTGTTCTTGGAAACGGGCGTCTGTGCGATGCTCGAAGCACCCGTCAGGCCGATTAGCGCGGCACCAGCCACCACCGCGGAAATACGCAAAAGATTACTGCCGCGCCTGACCATCACTCTCTCCCCAGATGTCAGCCAAATATGATAGCGCTACCATACGGACGAGCGTCGCCGTTGCAATGGGGCGATTGCGCACCTAAGCCGTTTGCCAATGGCTTCTGTGAACAAGCCCAGCAGGCGAAGCCGGGGGACCGTCACGATCGAGGATGTTGCGCGGGCGGCCGGCGTCTCCGCGATGACGGTGTCACGCGTCATCAACAAGGAGAAGAACGTCCGCGACAAAACTCGCGCCCGCGTTCTGAAGGCCGTCAGCGAGCTCCGCTATTCGCCGAACATGGCCGCTCGGAGCCTCGCTGCTGGCGAGGCGACTCACGTCGGTCTGCTCTATTCAAACCCGAGCGCCGCGTATCTTAGCCAATTCCTTGTCGGCGCGCTCGACGAAGCGCGCAAGACCGGCACCCACCTGGTCATCGAAGCCTGCGAAGACGAGGACGAGTCAGCGCACACCCAGGCCGCAACACACATCGCAGCGGCTGACGTTGAAGGCGTCATCCTCCCGCCGCCGCTGTCGGAGTCCGTGCCCATTCTGACCGAGCTCGCGAAGTCGGAAACGCCGGTGGTCACTGTCGCAATGGGCAAGCTTTACGCCAACGCGCTTAACGTTCGCATCGACGACTTCGGCGCGGCTGCCGAGATCACGAATTACCTCATCAATCTCGGCCATCGCCGCATTGCCTTGATCAAGGGGCATCCCCAGCACATTGCCGGCACCGAGCGTGAGCGCGGCTTTCGCGCGGCTGTCCAGGCCGCGGGACTCGACCCCGCCGATGTGCAGGTCGAGCAGGGATATTTTACGTTCCGCTCCGGGTTGGAAGCGGCAGAGAAACTGCTCGACAGCCCCAATCGGCCCACCGCCATTTTCGCAAGCAACGATGACATGGCAGCGGCCGTTGTCAGCGTCGCTCACCGGCGCGGGCTCGACGTTCCCGGCGATCTCAGCGTGGTCGGATTTGACGACACTTCGCCCGCGACGACAGTCTGGCCCGAGCTGACCACCATCCGTCAGCCGGTTGCCGCAATGGCCGCCGCAGCGATGGATCTCTTGCTCGCGGATTTGCGGAGCCGGCGTCACGGCTTGCCGCCGGTTCCAGCTGAGCGCGTGCTCGAGCACGAACTGATTGTCCGCGAATCTTCCGGCCCGCCGCCTGAGCTTGGAGGTCGGGGAAACAGTTAGATGGTGCCCCTTGCAATTCGTCAGGGGCACGCGACAAGTTAGCGCTAACAATCAGTGGCGGGTCAACCGATTCGCGCCATGCGGGGAGAGAGTATGGTTGAGGCAAGTCCACAGCGTGCCAACATGGGGTACATTGGCGCAATCGTCGCGGTCGCGACGATTGGCGGTTTCCTGTTCGGATATGACAGCGGTGCCGTGAACGGTACCCAGCCCGGCCTGACCGCAGCATTCAACCTTGTTCCGGGCAGCTTCTCGCCCAGCAACGGGCTCGGCTTCACGGTGGCGTCGCTCCTTATCGGCTGCTTCATCGGCGCGTTTTTCGCCGGTCGGCTCGCTGACATCTTCGGTCGCCGCAACGTCATGCGCCTGACCGCCCTGCTCTTCCTGATCGGGGCCATTGTGCAGGGCCTCTCCCACGACCACCTGTTATTCGTGCTCGCGCGGATTCTGGGCGGCATGGCCGTGGGCGCCGCGAGCGTTCTTTCGCCCGCTTATATCTCGGAAGTCGCCCCTGCGAGCATTCGCGGGCGTATGACGACCGTCCAGCAAATCATGATCATCACCGGTCTGACGGCCGCGTTCCTGGTCAATTATTTCCTGGCCGCCACCGCCGGTGTTTCAACCGCCAGTTTCTGGTTGGGCCTGGAAGCGTGGCGCTGGATGTATCTGATGCAGGCCATTCCGGCCGCGATCTTCCTTGTCGCTTTGTACTTCATTCCGGAAAGTCCGCGCTATCTCGTCTCGAAGGGACGAGACGAAAGCGCAACGACAGTTCTCACCAAACTGTTCGGAAGCGATATCGCCAGTACCAAGCTGGAAGAAATCCGGGCGACCTTCAGCAGCGATCACCGTCCGCGGCTCAGCGACGTTCTTGCGCCCGAGGGCTCGCACGGATTCATGGGTGTTCGACCAATCGTCTGGGTCGGGATCATGCTCGCTGTGTTTCAGCAGCTCGTCGGCATCAACGTCATCTTTTATTACGGGGCGACGCTCTGGCAGCTCGCCGGCTTCACCGAGAATGATGCGCTTCTGATCAACATCGTCTCGGGCGCCGTTTCGATCGCCGCCTGCTTCATCACCATCGCGGTGATCGACAAGATCGGGCGCAAGCCGCTGCTGCTGATCGGCTCTGCCGGCATGGCCGTGACGCTGTTCGTCATGGTCTACGCCTTTAGTCACGGGTCGCTCGATCCCGAAGGCAATTTGGTGCTGTCGAAGGACCTCGGCATGATCGCAGTGGTCGCTGCGAACCTGTACGTGATCTTCTTCAACGTTTCCTGGGGCCCGGTGATGTGGGTCATGCTCGGGGAGATGTTCCCGAACCAGATTCGCGGGTCCGCCCTTGCGGTTGCGGGCTTTTGCCAATGGTTCGCGAACTTCCTCATCTCGTTCAGCTTCCCGGCCATGGCCGCCTGGAGCCTGACCGGCAGTTACGTTTTCTATGGCGTCTGCGCGGTCATCAGCTTCTTCCTCGTGCAAAAGTTCGTGCATGAGACGAAGGGCAAAGAGCTCGAGGAAATGCAGGGCTAACAGCGTCTCGGGCGCGGTTCTTCAGACCGCGCCCTGCGCTTCCGGAGTTTGGGATGACGCGAACGCCTGTCCGTCCGTTCCGATCGCGCGAGTGGTTCGACGCGCCGGGACGGAGCGACATGACTGCGCTCTATCTGGAGCGCTACATGAACTACGGCCTTACGCCGGACGAGCTCAGGAGCGGGAAGCCGGTCATCGGCATCTCGCAATCGGGGTCGGACCTGGTGCCATGCAACCGCATCCACCTGCAACTGGTGGAACGCGTGAAGGCCGGCATTCGCGATGCTGGCGGAATTCCAATGGAATTTCCCATGCACCCGATCTTCGAAAACTGCCGGCGGCCGACCGCCGCGCTGGACCGCAATCTCGCTTACCTCGGGCTTGTCGAGACGCTGAACGGCTACCCAATCGATGCCGTGGTGCTCACGACCGGATGCGACAAGACGACGCCGGCGAGCATCATGGCGGCCTGCACGGTCGACATTCCGGCAATCACCTTGTCCGGCGGCCCGATGCTCGATGGCTGGCATGAGGGCGAGCTGGTGGGATCCGGCACGGTTATCTGGCGCTCGCGGCGGTTGCTCGCCGCAGGCAAGATCGACGAGGCGGAGTTCCTTCGCCGCGCGGCCGACTCCGCGCCTTCGCCGGGGCATTGCAACACGATGGGCACGGCCTCGACGATGAATGCCGTGTCGGAAGCGCTGGGCCTGTCCCTCCCCGGCAATGCAGCGATCCCGGCGCCGTATCGGGAACGCGGCCAGATCGCCTACGAGACCGGCCGTCGCATCGTCGAAATGGCGTATGAGGATCTGCGCCCATCGAAGATTCTGACGCGGCAATCATTCCTCAATGCGATCCGGCTCGTCAGCGCGCTTGGCGGGTCAACGAACGCCCAGCCGCACATTGTCGCAATGGCGCGTCATGCGGGTGTGGAACTCTGGCCGACCGACTGGATGGAGTTCGGCTACGACATCCCCTTGCTCGCGAACGTGCAGCCTGCCGGTCAATACCTCAGCGAGCGTTTCCATCGCGCTGGCGGAGTTCCTGCGGTGATGTGGGAGCTGCTGCAGGCCGGCAAGCTCGATGCGGACGCCCTTACTGTTACCGGACGCTCGCAAGCCGACAACCTCAATGGTCGCGAGGCCACGGACCGCGACGTGATCCGTCCTTATGCCCAGCCCCTCAAGGAGCACGCCGGCTTCCTGGTGCTGCACGGGAACTTGTTCGACTTCGCGATCATGAAGACGAGCGTGATCTCGGAGGAATTCCGGAATCGATACCTCAGTCGCCCGGGACATGAGAACGTGTTCGAGGCGCGCGCAGTCGTCTTCGATGGCTCCGACGATTATCACCATCGGATCAACGATCCTTCGCTGGGCATCGACGAGAACTGTATCCTCGTCATTCGTGGCTCGGGCCCGATCGGCTGGCCGGGATCGGCCGAAGTCGTGAACATGCAGCCGCCTGATGCGCTGCTTCAGCGTGGTATCACCAGCCTGCCGACGCTGGGTGACGGGCGGCAGTCCGGCACGTCGGACAGTCCCTCGATCCTCAATGCCTCGCCCGAGAGCGCTGCAGGCGGCGGGCTGTCATGGCTGCGGACGGGCGACACGATCCGGATCGACCTCAAGAACGGGCGCTGCGACGCGCTCGTCGACGACGTCGAGATTGCGCGGCGCAAGACGGATTCGCCCCCGCCAATCCCGGAGAGCAATACGCCCTGGGAAGAGTTGTATCGCGAAAAGACCGGCCAGATGGGCGAAGGTGCGGTACTCGAGTTCGCGGTCAAGTACCGGGGCACATCGAACCGCACTCCGCGTCACAATCACTGAGGGGGAACAATGGCAACCGAAGCAGAGGCCGCCACCAATGACGATGCTTCGGTCACCAGCCAAAATTCGAAACTGGTCATTGCAGCCTCGTCGCTAGGCACGATCTTCGAGTGGTACGACTTCTACCTGTACGGCCTCCTTGCGACGATTCTCACCGCGCAATTCTTCTCCGGCGTCAACGAGACGACCGGCTTCATCCTCGCCCTCGCGGCATTCGCTGCCGGCTTCTTCGTAAGGCCGTTTGGAGCGCTCGTTTTCGGGCGGATCGGCGATCTCGTCGGGCGCAAGAACACGTTCCTCGTCACCATGGGGATCATGGGGTTCTCCACGTTCGCCGTCGGACTGCTGCCGAGCTATGCTACCGCGGGGATCCTGGCCCCCACCCTGCTCGTCCTGCTGCGCCTGCTCCAGGGACTTGCTCTCGGCGGACAATATGGCGGCGCGGCCATCTATGTCGCCGAGCATGCGCCGGAGGGGAAGCGCGGATTCTTCACGAGCTGGATCCAGACGACCGCTACGCTGGGACTCTTCGCGACGCTGCTGATCGTGATCGGCACGCGTTCGCTGATTGGTGAAGAGGCGTTCGCGTCGTGGGGATGGCGGATCCCATTCCTGCTTTCGATCCTGCTGCTTGGCGTATCGCTGTGGATCCGGCTGCAGCTCAACGAGAGTCCGGTCTACCAGCGCATGAAGGCTGAAGGCGCGACGTCGAAGGCGCCGCTGACCGAAGCCTTCGGGCGCTGGTCCAATCTCCGCCTGGTCTTGATCGCACTGTTCGGCGCCGTCGCCGGTCAGGCTGTGGTCTGGTACACCGGCCAGTTCTACGCGCTGTTCTTTCTGGAGAAGACGCTGAAGCTCGACGGCGCGAGCACCAACATCATGATCGCGGCTGCGCTTGCGCTCGGAACGCCGTTCTTCGTGTTCTTCGGCTGGCTGTCCGACCGCATCGGGCGCAAGCCGATCATCCTCACCGGCTGCCTGTTGGCGGCGCTGACCTATTTCCCGCTGTTCCATGCGCTGGCCGGCGCGGTAAATCCGGCGCTGGCGGCAGCGCAGTCCCGTTCGCCGGTCACCATCGTTGCCGATCCCGCGGATTGCTCGGTCCAGTTCGACCCGGTGGGCAAGAACAAGTTCGACCGGCGCTCGTGCGATATCGTGAAGGCCTTCGTGGCCAAGGCCGGGGTGAGCTACGAAAATCAATCCGCTTTGCCGGGGTCTCCAGCGCAGCTCGTAATCGGCGAAAAGATTCTGTTCGCGCCGGATGCGCCAACCTTGGGGGGCGACGATAAGGCAGGTGCAATCAAGGCATTTCAGGCCTCCGCAGGCGAGGCCCTGAAAGCGGCGGGCTACCCGAGCAAGGCCGACCCCGCGCAGGTGAACCACGGCCTTGCAATCCTGCTTCTGTTCGTCCTCGTGCTCTACGTCACGATGGTCTACGGACCCATTGCCGCGTTGCTGGTCGAGCTGTTCCCTGCGCGAATCCGCTACACATCGATGTCCCTGCCTTACCACATCGGCAACGGCTGGTTTGGAGGCTTCCTTCCGACCATTGCATTCGCGATCGTGGCCGCCGGCGGAAACATCTATTCAGGGCTGTGGTACCCGGTCGGGGTGGCGCTACTCACGGTGGTCGTCGGGCTGTTGCTTCTGCCCGAGACGCGGGGCCGCGCCGTTGCCGATTAGTTGACCGGAACCTCGAACGGTCCCGGCGGGAGCTGCGCCTCATCGTACAGATTGGTGACCGGCGTATCGGCCCACGCGTAGCGAACCCGCGTCACCGGCTTGCCATCATCGACAAGGCGTACATTGGCTCCTGAAGCAACTGCATCGGCATAACGACAACTCTTTTGGGTCGTCCCGCAGAGTTCAAACGCCAGTGCGCGCGTGCCACTCCACGTCTGCAACGCACCGGTGACACCCTTGAACTCGACCTCGATGCCATTGGCCGTTCGTCGCGCACCGACGACTTCGGGTCCGACCGGCGTCGATGATCCATAAGCGCGCGCTTCGGCCGCGCGAGCGAGCCTGCTACCGAGTTCGATCTTGTTCGCGGGGTGAATGTCGAGGCGCTCGCCGAGATCCATGGCGATGACAAGTGCCGCATTCGCATCGCGACCGACGCCTAGTCTTTGCTGGTCGCGCAGGTCCGCCCACCCACTGACAACCGGCTTCGACGCCGAGGGCCCGAAGTTGGCGAGGCTGACAATCAGGAACGGAAGCTCCGGCTGCCGGAATTGCGCGCGCCAACCTCGCATCATGGCTCCCAGTGGGTCGGCATAACTGCCCGGCCGGCCGACGTCCGCCTCGCCTTGATACCAGGCCACTCCGGTCAGGCCGTAATCGCGAAGAGGCGCGATCATGCCGTTGTAGATCGCCGTCAGTCCCTGGGCCGAATCCCAGGGCGCTTGAGGAGCGCCACTCGGGGCCTGAGCAACAACCGAGTATTGCCAGCCCTCGCCCAGCGGCTTGACCGTGCCGTCCGCTAGAGTGAGCTTCACCTGGTCGGCAGGCCCACTCAGGCCGCCCGCTCCAGAGCCATCGGAGACGTTGACGAGAACTTCGTTATTGCCAGCGCGAAGGACTCCGGCAGGGATCCGGTAGTTGCGCGGAGCCTCCCAGGTATAGCTGCCGCCGACAGCGACCCCGTTCACGAATGTCTCGTCGAGCTCATCAATCACGGACAAGGAAATCGTGGCTTCTTTCGCGGCCTCGGCGGGCGTGAGGGTGAAGCGCTTTCGCATCCACACCATGCCGTTGAAGTCGGCAAACTTTCGATCGCCCCACTGTTCCCAATACGTAATCCGCGGGACCGCCGCCCAGTTCAGTCTGTCGCTGGCATTCCACGGCTCCTGCCCCGGCTTGTTGCCGGTCTTGGTTCGCCACCACGCAGCCCAATTCTCTCCGAAAGCCTTGTTTGCGGCAGTCGGATCTCTGCGGAAGAGCTTCAGCTGGTCATAGTCATCACCCCCGGTCGCTGCAGCGCCGGTTTCATCCAGCCATGAACGGATCGGGGTTCCACCCCAACTCGCATTGATTGCGCCGATGGGCACCTTTTGCGACCGCCGGAGATCGCGAACCATGTAGTAACAGGCGGCGGAGAAATCGCCGACCGTTTGCGGTGTGATTGCTTGCCACTTGATCGGCGCCTCGATCGTCGCTTTCACCGCCGAACCGGAAACATGCGGGATGGTGACGACCCGCAGTTCGGGATCGTTCGCCGACTGAGTCTGGTTCCAGCTGTCGAGGCCACGGCTGACCGGCAGCTCCATGTTCGATTGACCGGAACAGAGCCAGACGTCACCGACAAGGATATCGCCTGCCGTCACACGCCCGGAAGCGCTCGAAGCGCTCAACTCAAAGGGACCGCCTGCCTTCATGGGCGGAAGTTCGACGCGCCAATTGCCCTTGGCATCGGCGGTTGCCGAACGAGCGACAGCGGCGATCGAAACACTGAGCCTTTCTCCGGGCGCCGCCATTCCCCAGACGGCGATCGGGCGGTTCCTTTGAAGCACGGCGTGGTCTGAGAAGAGGCTGTTGAATTGCGGCGCGGCGTTGGCAACCGAACAGGTGCTCGCCAGGAGCACGAACGCTAGTCGACGCATATTCCTCCCCTGACGCGGTCTCACCGCCAGCCGGCATCCACCCAATAATTATGACCAGTGGTGAACCTGGCATCGTCGGAAGCCAGGAACAGGACCATTGCCGCAATATCCTCCGGAACCATCCTGCCCTTCAGGCTCTGCGCGGCGACGATCTCCGCCTCACCTTCCGGCGTGTACCATTTGAGCTGACGCGGCGTCCGGACGTTTCCGGGAACAACACAATTGACGCGGATATTATGCGTGCCGAGGTCGCGGGCCAGCGCTCGGGTCAGACCTTCGATCGCGGCCTTGCATGTCTGGTACAAAACCAGGTCTGGAAGACCGAGGTGCCAACTGATCGAACCGAGGTTGACGATCACGCCACCGCCCTTGGCCCGCATGCCTGGAACCACGGCCTGCGAACAGAAGAACAAGTGCTTCAGGTTCACGTTGACTCGATTGTCCCAATATTCCTCGGTCACATCATCGATCGAATGCCGGTCGTCGTTCGCAGCATTGTTGACCAGGACGTCAAACGGGCCACCCTCCTTCTCGAGTCTCGCGATCGCCTGCTTCGTATCAGCGATATTTGTGAGGTCGTTGACGACGAACCTTGCGCCACATGCATCGGCAACGGCGCGCGACTCGCTCTCGCATACGTCGAAGAAGACAACGTCGGAGTCTTGCTTCGCAAAGCCCTCGACAATCGCCGCACCGATGCCCGAGCCCCCGCCCGTAACCAATACCCGCCTGCCGCGGAGGCTTGAGTATGCCGCGCGGCCCGTTTGTTGCTCAGCCAATGAATTCAGCCCCCCACGTATACGGTCTTAGTTTGCGTGTAGAATTCGACCGCGGCGAAGCCCTGCTCGCGGGCGCCGTAACTCGACTTGCGAGTACCCCCGAACGGAACGTGATAATCGACACCGGCCGTTGGCAAGTTGACCATCACCATTCCCGCTTTCACTTTCCAACGGAAATCGCGGGCATGCTTCAGCGAATTGGTGACGATGCCGGCTGAAAGCCCGAACTGGCCGCGATTGGCGATTTCCAGCGCCTCGTCGTAATCCTTGACCCGCACGGTGCTTGCGACCGGTCCGAAAACTTCTTCGCAATTGATCCGCTGATCGGGAGCCGTGTCGGAAATGACGGTCGGCGCCATGTAGTAACCCCGCTTGTCGAGCTTCAACGCCTCGCCGCCGGTCAGCACCTTGCCGCCTTCGCCCTTCGCGATCTCGACGTAGTTGAGGTTTTGTTCCAGCTGGCCTTGGCTGACCGCCGGCCCGATCTGTGAAGTCGGATCGAGCGCATCGCCGACCCTGAGAGAGCGAGCGCGTTCCGCAAGAGCCTCCACGAAACGATCGTGGATGCCCTCCGTGACAATGATGCGAGACGAAGCGGTGCAACGCTGCCCGGTGCCGAAGAAGGCGCCATCGATCGCACAGGTCACCGCCCGTTCGATGTCCGCGTCATCAAGAACGACGAGCGGGTTCTTGCCGCCCATTTCGAGCTGAACGCGCGCCTGCCGCTTGATGGCACCTTGTCCGACCAAGGCGCCAACGCCCTGCGAACCCGTGAAGGAAATGCCGTCGATCTCCGGATGGTCAACAATCGCGCTCCCGATCCCACCCTCGCCGATGACGAGGTTGAACACGCCCGGAGGCGCGCCAGCCTCGTGGATGATGGCTGCGAGCGCATGCGCAATCGCAGGCGTCGGAGTTGCGGGCTTCATCACGACCGTATTGCCGAACGCCAGTGCGGGCGCGGCCTTCCACGCTGGGATAGCGATTGGGAAATTCCACGGCGTGATCATGCCGAACACACCCACCGCTTCGCGATGAGTCGTGACATCGATGCCCGGGCGCGTCGACTCGAGCGCCTGGCCGTGACGCCGCAGGGCCTCGCCGGCGAAATACTTGAGGATGCGCGCGGCACGCATGACTTCCCCGGTGCCCTCGGGAAGCGTCTTGCCTTCTTCCCGCGACAGCAGTTCGCCGAGTTCCTTCGCGCGCTGCATCACGAGAGTGCCGGCGCGGTCGAGAACGTCCGAGCGGACTTCGGGCGAAGCTTCGGACCATGCCGGAAACGCCTCGCGAGCGGCCTTCGCGGCACGGTCGACATCGGCCGGCGTCGCCTTCGGATAGCGAGCGACGACATCATCGAGATTGGACGGGTTGATGCTCTCGCCGACGGCATCGCCGGCCTCGGCTTCGCCGCCGATGAAATGCGTCAGCGTGTCAGTCATTGAACTTCACTTTCCAGTAGCCCGCGCGAAGCGAGGTTTCGCATCAAGTCGCGCATTCCAAATTCCCAGGGTGGCGCGTCCTTCGAAGTCGTCACCCGATTGACCAGCGCGCCGATTGTCGGCGTCGAAATCCGGACGACATCGCCGATCTTGTGCGTGAATCCGCGGCCCGGTTCATCACGGTCGTCCGTGGGCGCAAACAATGTGCCCAGGAACAGGGCGAAGCCGTCGGGATAGTGGTGCTCGCTCATCGCCTGGCGAACCAATTCCTCCGGCGGCCTGCTGATCTCGCTCATCAGGCTACGCCCTTCGAGCGTGAAACCATCATCGCCTTCGATCGCCAGATCGATCACCGCAGTGCGGACATCCTCGATGGTGAAATGCTCGTCGAATAAGCGAATGAATGGTCCGATCGCGCAGGACGCATTGTTGTCCTTGGCTTTGCTGAGGAGCAACGCACTACGCCCCTCAAAGTCGCGCAGGTTGACGTCATTGCCCAAGGTCGCGCCGCGGATCTTTCCGTGACTGCTTACAGCGAGCACGACTTCCGGCTCGGGATTGTTCCAGCTCGAGTCCGATCGCACGCCAATCTCGGCGCCCCAACCTACGCTCGCGAGCGGAGCAGTCTTGGTGAAAATCTCCGCATCGGGACCGATTGCGACTTCGAGATACTGTGACCAGAGTCCGTTCTCGATCAATGTCGCTTTCAATCGGTCCGCGGCCTCGCTTCCCGGAACCAGCGAGCGAATTGCCCCGCCGATCGCCGCCTCGACTTTTTCCCGGATCGTCGCAGCTTCTCGATAATCGCCACGGGCGCGTTCCTCGATGACCCGCTCGATTGCGGAGATTGCGAACGTGACGCCCGCTGCCTTGATGACCTGCAAATCGAAAGGCGAAAGGAAGCGCTTCCATTCCAGCGAAAACAACGCGTCCAAATCGAACAGATGCTCGCCCTGGATCGACGCAATATCCCGCTCGAGAAGATCCGAAACTGTCGGCGCCTGGCGGGACACGTCCTCGACCCTGCCGTGTCGGATCAGAACCGGCGTCGGTCCCTCATCGAGCAGCAGCCGTCCCGCAAGAGTCGCGCGGGTGCAATCGCTTGGCAGCATCTCTGGCGAGAAGGCGGAAGTCACCTGAGATCGATCCCTGACACGGCGGCCCTGTTAGCGCTACCAATCATGCTCGCGCAAGGGCTTCTCCAAGTTGCCATCGTTCTAGAAGGCGCAGCGGTCTTGAGGAACGTTTGCGCTGGCGATGCGAACGTCCGACACGGCAATCGTCAGTTGTCCGGATGTGCTCATCACCAGAGGCGTGCTCACCTTCGCCATGTCCGCGCCCGCCTTGGCGAAGCAGCGAAGCGGAATGGTGAGCGTCTGCCACGAGTCTTTCGCAGAGGACCGCAGAGTATCGGTAACCGGCACGGAGACGCCCTCCATCCCGACCGTGACGACGGAGGATGGCGCCGAGCGCACGCTATACTCCACCTGCAGGCTGAGTTCTGCATTGGTCTCCCGCGCAATGTCCAGTGGCTGGTTCGTGGTCAGGCGCACCGACTGCATCGCTCCACCGTTGAAGGTGAACAGACGCGTATCCTCCTGACCGCGGCGATCGATCGCGCGAGCGTTCACGCCGGGCGACGTGGCGAACGACCAGCCGGTCGGCAATGCGCCTCGAGCGAAATAGACGCCGTCGGCGCCCGCAGCACCCGCAGCCGGCTTTTCCTCGGAAAGCTTGGGAACGCTGACCTTGTCAGCGAAGGTCAAACCATAGCCGAAGGCGAACAGAGGATCGTAGTTCGCGTCCCCACGGTTGAGCGGGGTCTGGTCTGCTCGCCGCGGCCAGCTGAAGGAAAGCTTGCCGCGGAAGTCGTACCGCACGTTTCCTGCGCTATCCCGGAACAGCACGTCGCTGATGCCGCCCCCTTCGCTCCCCGGCAGGAATGCCGCAACGAACGCGTCGGATGAATTGAGTTCCGGGTTCACCCACATCGGACGTCCCGAAAGGAAGACCGAAACCGTCGGAATACCGGCCGCCTTCAGCTTGCGGAGCGTTTCAAGAGCACTCTTGTCGCTTGGGCTGAATTCGAGCGAGGGGCGGTCGCCGACCATTTCGGCGTAGGGATTCTCGCCGAACACCACGATCGCCACATCGGGCTTGCGCGAATAGCTTCCGTCGGTGCTGAGAGTGGCCGTCCCGCCGGCGGCTTTCACGGCATCCTCGATCCCGCTGAAAATGGACTGAGCATGCGGGAAGTCGGCCTTGGTCAGGTCCGTTCCTTGCCACGTGATCGTCCATCCACCGGACTGCTTGCCGATGTTGTCCGCGCCGTCACCCGCAACCAGGACGTTGGTCTTTGGAGACAGCGGAAGGAGCTGGCCCTCGTTCTTGAGCAGGACCAGGGATTCGCGCACCGCCTGCCGCGCAACGGCGCGATGTTCGGCCGAGCCGAGCAGGTCGAACCGGCCTGCATACGGGCGGGTCGAGGGAGCGCCCTTGTCGAATAGATGGGCACGCAACTTCACGCGCAGGATTCGACGAACCGCGTCATCGAGCCGAGTCATGGGGATCTCGCCCGATTTCACCTGTGCGAGCGTGCTGTCGTAAAGACCCTTCCAGCTGTCGGGCGCCATGAACATGTCCAGGCCCGCATTGACCGCCGCCGGACAGCTCGTCGTCGTGCAGGTCGGAACCTGCCCATGACCGTTCCAGTCGCCGACGACGAAACCGTCGAAGTGCATGTCGCCCTTCAGCCTGTTCGTCAGGAGCTCACGATTGCCGTGCATCTTCTGTCCGCGCACACTCGAATATGACGCCATGACCGTCTGCACGCCGGCTTCGACTGCGGGTGGATATCCGGCGCCGTGAATGTCCCTGATCTGCTGATCGGTGGAAGGATTGTCCCCCTGGTCCTTGCCATTCGCCGTGCCGCCGTCGCCGACGAAATGCTTGGCCGTCGCAATGACCTTGCCGGGCCCAAGGAACTCCGGTGTTCCGGCGACCCCCTGAAGACCTTCCACCATTTTGCCTGCATAGGAGCGGACGATTTCGGGATCCTCCGAGAACCCTTCGTAGGTCCGCCCCCACCGGTCGTCGCGAACGACAGCGAGCGTCGGGGAGAAATCCCAATCGATGCCGGTGATTGCCATTTCCTTGGCGGTG
Source organism: Sphingomonas daechungensis (assembly GCF_039543105.1). Lineage (NCBI taxonomy): Bacteria > Pseudomonadati > Pseudomonadota > Alphaproteobacteria > Sphingomonadales > Sphingomonadaceae > Sphingomonas > Sphingomonas daechungensis. Next base: position 2,615,063 of record NZ_BAABJC010000001.1, on the reverse strand, counting down.
ACCTCACCGATCTTCTTGATCAGTTCCGGGTTGCGCATTGCACCCAGGCCGATGTTTTGCGGGAAAATCGTCGCGCCGACGATGTTGGCATGGCCGTGGACCGCGTCGACGCCCCACATCACCGGGATCTTTTCACCCGCCCACGCGGCGGAATTGCCTGCGTTCCAGAAGGAATCGGACAGTTTCAGCCACTCGGCGGCCGGCGCTTTCTCGTTCCCACCTGGCGCGCTGTTTCCGCCGGCGAGGATCGAGCCGAACTTGTACTTGCGCATGTCTGCCGGCGTCACGCTGGAGATGTCGGGCTGGACGATCTGCGCGACTTTCTCCTCGACCGTCATTTTTGCGAGAATCTTGTCGATTCGCGCTTCCTGCGCGGGATTGAGAGCCACGCGGCTATGGACGTTGGGCCAAGCGTTCGGATTTGCCGATGCGTTGGGCTGCGCCGCCCCCGCAGTACTCGCAAGAAGCCCGACAATCGCGAGCGCACGCCAGCCCGCTCCCACGCGCAAATACCCCATCAATGTCTCTCCCCGCTTGCCTTGGTCCGGATGCCGGTGCATCCCGTTCCACGGCAATGATAGCGCTATCATTAGCAACCGTTGTTGCGGTTCGAAAGCAATGATTGCGCGGGCGCGGGGGGCGGGACTTGAAGGCAATGCTGCGTCAGTTCGCTGTGATGCTATTGCTGTGCTTCAGCACGCCTTCGTTTGCAGGGTCGCCGCTTCCCAAGATCGAGACGAGGGACGGCCGGCACGCCTTGTTTGTGGACGGCGCGCCGTTTCTCATCCTCGGCGCGCAGGTGAACAATTCGAGCAACTACGTGGCGGCCCTCCCGCAAGTCTGGCCAACGGTCCGGACGCTTCGGGCGAATGCCGTGGAAATGCCGGTCGCGTGGGAACAGATCGAACCGCAGGAAGGCCGGTTCGACTTCACGTTCGTCGACGAACTTCTGAAGCAAGCACGCGACAATGACGTCCGGCTGGTGTTGCTCTGGTTCGGCACCTGGAAGAACACCAATCCGCAATACACGCCCGAATGGGTGAAGTCCGACACGCGGCGCTTCCCAAGGGAGATCGCGCCGAACGGAAAGAGCTACTTCGTCATGTCGGCGCACGGGCGCGCGACACTCGAGGCCGACAAGAAGGCATTCGCAGCCCTGATGTCACATCTGCGCGGGGCCGATCCGCAGCACACCGTCATCATGGTGCAGGTGCAGAACGAGACAGGCAGCTACGACATCCCGCGCGATTTCTCCCCGACCGCGCAGCGCCTGTTCGCGCAACCGATCCCGGCGGAGCTGGCCCGCATGCTGCGCAGGAGCGGCACCTGGTCACAAGCCTTTGGCGCCACAGCGGATCAGGCCTTCAACGCCTGGCATGTTGCGCGTTACGTCGATGAGGTCGCCGCCGCGGGCAAAGCAGAGCTGAACCTGCCGATGTATGCGAATGCGTCGCTGTCCGATCCGTTCACGCTCGAAGGCGTGCTTCGGACCGCGAGCGGCGGGCCGAACTGGAACGTCATCGACATCTGGAAAGTCGCGGCGCCGAACATCGATATCCTGGCACCCGACATCTACTCCTCCGACTACGCCAAATATGCCGGCTGGATCGGTCACTATCGGCGACCGGACAATCCGTTGTTCATTCCAGAAACAGGGAATGACGTGCCGTTTGCCCGCTTTTTCTGGCTCGCGCTCGGCAATGGGGCGATCGGCTGGTCCCCGTTCGGTATGGACACGACCGGCTATTCGAATTTTCCGCTTGGCGCGAAACAGCTCGACGCGGAGACGCTCGACGCCTTCGCTTCCAAGTTTGCCTTGCTCGCGCCGATCTCCCGCGATTGGGCCAAGCTGGCGTTCGCTCACCCGACGGCCGGATTCGCCAAGCCGCAGGACGCGTCGGATCAGACTGCGGTTCTCGGCAAATGGAAGATCACCGCAATGTACGGCCGTTGGCAATTCGGCCAGCCCGAATGGAACGGCATGACCATGTCGCCGAAAAAGGAACTGCCGGTCGGCGGCGCAGCGATCATTCAGCTGGGCGATGACGAATTCCTGATTGCTGGGACCGACCTCCGGCTTGGCTTCTCGCTCGACAAGCCAGGCGGTGACCAGTCACAGTTCCTGAGCGTCGAAGAAGGAACCTACGACAAGGGCCGTTGGGTCATGGCCCGGCGCTGGAACGGCGATCAGGTCGACTACGGACTGAATCTTGCGAAGCCGACACTGTTGAAGGTTCGGCTTGGAACCTATCGCTGAAGAGGATGCGAATGCGACGTTCTGTCACCCAAATCACTGCAGGCTTCCTCATCTGCAGCAGCACCGCCGCTTTGGCGCAGACCTGGAAGCAGACCGCTGACGGCGTGATCGTCTCGCCCGCGAACGGTTCGGAAAAGGTGGTTCGTCTGCAAGTTTACGGCGACGGGATCATCCGCGTCACTTCGGCACCGACGGCGAACATTCCCGCTGCGGGCAGCCTCATGGTTGTAGCGCGTCCGCTTTCGAACGGCTTCACCGTCTCGGACGCACAAGGCCATGTTACGCTGACAACGCCGAAGGCTTCAGCGGACGTCGACCTCGCCACCGGAAACGTAAGCTTCCGAGATGCTTCCGGAAAAGCCGTACTAGTCGAAAGCGGACCACCGGCATTTGCCGACACGTCCGCGGAGGGACAGCCCTTCCTGTCCGTGACGCAGCAGTTCAATCGCGGAACGGACGAGGGTTTCTACGGCCTCGGCCAGCATCAGAACCGCCAGATGAACTACAACGGCGAGGACGTTGAGCTCGCCCAGCACAACATGGACGTGGCGATCCCGTTCGTCGTCTCCACCCGAAACTACGGTCTCCTGTGGGACAACAATTCCATCACGCGGTTTGGCAATCCGAAGCCCTATGCCTTTGTCGGACAAGAACTGAAGGTCACCGGTGAGGGCGGCCAGCCGGGCTTCACCGCACATTATTTCCTCGGCGACCGCGAGGTCGTGACCCGGCAGGAACCGGCGATCGATTACCAGTACATCGAAGATCAGTCGAAGTGGCCAGCCGAAGCAAAAGCGCAGACCACGGCCGCGACGTCTGGGCAAAACACCGCGGGCAATGCCGTCGGCAAGCAGCGCGTCGTCTGGACGGGCACGATCCATCCGACTGCCTCAGGGACGCACAAGTTTCGCCTGTACTCGTCGAGCTACGTGAAAGTCTTCGTCGACGGGAAAGAAGTTCTGCAGCGCTGGCGACAGAACTGGAACCCCTGGTACCATAATTACGACCTGCCGCTTGTCGCGGACAAGCCGGCCGATGTCCGCGTCGAGTGGGAACCGAATGCAGGCTACATCGCGCTCCTTCACAGCGACCCGTTGCCGGATGCCGACCGCCATTCGCTGACGCTTTCGTCGGAAGTCGGAAAAGCGCTCGACTATTACTTCATTGCCGGCGACAGCATGGACGGCGTCATCTCCGGCTACCGGACGCTGACCGGCAAGGCCCCGATCCTACCCAAATGGGCGTACGGTTTCTGGCAGAGCCGCCAGCGTTACAATACGCAGGACGAACTGCTCGGTGTCGTCCGCGAGTATCGCAAGCGCGGCCTTCCGCTCGACAACATCGTCCAGGATTGGTTCTACTGGCCCGAGGACAGCTGGGGATGCCACTGCTTCGATCCGAAGCGCTTCCCGAACCCGCAAGCGATGGTCGACGACGTGCACCGCGCGAACGCGAACATCATGATTTCTGTGTGGGCCAAGTTCTATCCGACGACCGATCACTACAAGGAATTGGATGCGGTCGATGGCATCTACCGCCGGATGGTCACACCGCCGGCAGATGCAACCCCGGACTTCATCAAGGCCAATTTCCGCGACTGGGTCGGCCCGGGCTACGCGAGCGCCTTTTACGACCCCTATAATCGCAAGGCGAAAGACATCTATTCGCGGCAGATGATCGATAGCCTCGGCGTGAAGAACTTTGACGCCTGGTGGCTCGATTCGGACGAGCCCGATTTCCATTCGAACCTGTCGATCGAGGAACGACAGCGGCGGATGGGTCCTACGGCAGTCGGCCCGGGAGCCGCTTTCTTCAACTCCTTCCCTCGCGTTCACGTTGACGGCGTCTATTCGAACCTCGTTCGCTTCAAGCCTGACGTGAGGCCGTTCATCCTGACGCGCTCCGCCTTCGGAGGGATCCAGCGCGACAGCGCCGCAGTCTGGTCCGGCGACGTCGCCTCGCGGTGGGACGATTTACGTGACCAGGTCTCGGCGGGCGTAAACTTCTCCATGTCCGGCGTTCCGAACTGGACCCACGACATTGGCGGCTTCGCGAACGAAGAGCGCTACACCAAGCAGGACCCTGCCCATCTGGCCGAGTGGCTCGAGCTCAACACCCGCTGGTTCCAGTTCGGCGCCTTCTCGCCGCTCTTCCGCAGTCACGGGGAACCGCCGTTCCGCGAAATCTACGAGCTCGCGCCAACGGGCACCCCGACGTACCGGTCAATGGAATGGTACGACCGGCTCCGTTACCGGTTGATGCCGTACATCTACACGCTCGCCGCCGACACGCACTTCAATGACGGCTCGATCATGCGTGGGCTTGTGATGGACTTCGGCGATGACCGGAAAGCGTGGGACGTCGACGACGAATATCTCTTCGGTCCAGCCTTCCTCGTTGCGCCCGTCACCGAGTTCAAAGTCAGGGAGCGCAAGGTCTATCTTCCTGCGAATACGAAGTGGTTCGACCTTTACTCGGGCCGTAGTTTCGAGGGCGGCCAGTCGGTCACGGCGTCAGCACCCTACGAGCGGATGCCAATTTTTGTCCGCGCTGGGTCGATCGTCCCTGTCGGACCGGCCATTCAGCACACGAAGGAAGGCCAGAACGGCGCCATATCTTTGCAGATCTATGCGGGAGCCGACGGCAGTTTCTCTCTCTACGAGGACGATGGGGTCAGCCACCAGTATCTTAACGGCGCTTTTTCTCGGATTCCGATCCGCTACGACGACGCCAGTGGAACGCTGACGATCGGCACTCGCGAAGGCGGCTACCCGGGGATGAGTGCCAATCGGACGATCCGCGTTCGGTTGATACAACCGGGTCGCGCCCGCGCGCTCGATCTCGACCAGGCCGACAAGACAGTCGCTTACGACGGCAGCAGCAAGATCGTCCGCCTACGCGACTAACGCAGAGGCATGACTGCGGACGAGCGCCTGGGTCGAGGCATCGCTGTCGAAGACGCTGTACCAGCCCTGCGGCTCGTGCGGCGGATCGCCCAGATAGGCCGTGTCGCCGCGGACAAAGAGATGGTCGGCATGTTGCGCGCGCCCCTCCCCGCCCCACGCCCAGAAGTTTGATCCGGCGATCGGACCGCCCTTCTTCATGCTTTCCGCTACGGCGCCGTAGATCAGACCGTAGAACCGGTCCTTGAACGTCGTCGCGGCCGCGGGATCGAAGCTTCCGCCGTCGCGAGGAAAACCGAATTCCTCGATGATCAGCGGTTTGCCCAGCCGTTTGGCAATGGCTGTTTGCGCGGCGATATACTCCAGCGTTTTCGCCTCTACCGTCGGCCAGGTTCCCGCGAGATCCTTCGGATCCGCCCAGCTCCAATTCTGCGGCCAGATGTGAGCCGTCACATAGTCCACTTCTGGAAATTCATGCGCGTGAACCACGCAGTCGTCCCGGCCGATGCACCCCTGGGTGCCTTCGCTTCCTGTCGAGACAAGATGGTTCGGGTCGATCGACTTTATCAGGCGAGCGGTCGCGCCGATCCACGCCAGATAGGCCGACATTTGCTTGAGAGCGACTGCATCGCTTCCACCAGGCCGTGGCTCATTCGCGAGCTGCCAGCTCATAATCGCCGGATCCTTGGCATAAGCCTTGCCCGTCACCGTGTTTGTCCGGCCAACCACGGCACGGACGTAGTCGTGGTAGAGATTGACCGCCGGTACGCTGGAATAGAATTGCGAGACCATGTCCGGAAATTCCGGCCACGGATGCGCCGCATCGTTCATGTTGATGTAGCGCCCACCGTTCGTCCAATAGAGGTAGGTCATCATCCCGCCCGACCACTCCCAGAAGTTTGTCAGGTAGATGACGGCCCGCATCCCTCGGCGTCCCAATTCGGCGAGCGCGAAATCCAACCCGCCGAGAAGTGTTTCGTCGTAATGATTCGACTGCGTTCGGAACGCCGGTGTGATCGAATTCTTCAGCGGCGAAAGTTCCGACGAACCGAGAATTCGCACGTTGCTGATCCCTAGCGCCTTCAGGCGATCAAGCTCGCGCTTCAGCCGGGCTCGATCGCCGAATGGCGCATCCGCGCCGAGATAAGCGGCGTACCACATGTTCGTTCCGGCAAACCGGTACGCGTCCGGTCCCACCCGAAGAATGGTCCCTTCCCTTCGGACGAACGGCGGCGCCGCGCCAAGGCTACGAGGTGCCGCCGCGCCGATGAGGAGCGAAAGGCCGGTGCTGAGGACTTCACGACGTTCCAACATCCGCGCAGCCTACGATGGACGAGGCTGCGCACCAAGACGCTTGCTAAGGAAGCTTGAGCAGACGATCGAGCGACACCTTCCCGCCCCCGAGAGCGATCAGCGGAAGCAGCAGGCCGGCCCAGCTCAAATGCGTCGGCCACGCATCGGGATAGACGAAGATCTCGATGACCAAGGTCATGACAAGCAGCGCGGTGGCGCTGAAACGGGTGAACAAGCCAAGGGTCAGAAGAATCGGGAACAAATGCTCCGAATATGTTGCCGCATAAGCCGCGATCTCGGGCTTGATCAGTGGCAACGCATAGTCGGTGCGAAATAGTTCGAAAGCGGTGTCATTGACCGTCAGCAATCCGTCGACCTTGGTGCGTCCCGACATGAAAAAGACCGAAGCGATTCCGAGCCGCTGAACGAGCAGTAGCAACGACATCGGCAGCAACGTTTCGGCGGTGCCGGCAAAGAGATCGTAAGGCTTGCGCCACAACGGCGCGGCAGCTTGAGTGGCCATGTCAGTTCCTTTCGGATGGGGCGGCGAATGCGCCCAAGTTGAGGAGGGATGCGAAGACTGCCTCGGCGCTCTCGCCGGGATGGAGGCGTGTCGATGCCGCAAGGCTTTCGGCCACGCTCTCGCCAAGCCGAACTCCGGACAGGATGCGGTGAGCGGAAGCTCCAATGCGGGGGGTATGCATCAGGAACGCGGAGGGCCGCGCGAACAAGGCGCCTTCGGGCTTCCAGTCAGGCTCGATCACGGAAGGAACAGGCCGCTGGTGGGCCAGCCAGATGCTCATTGCCGGCGTTTGCAACCACCGGAATCGAACCGCTGGATGAAGCTTGACTCGAAGTGCGCCGGTATCGCCGCCCAGTTCGGTCAGCGCCTCCGCGTCGGCCGCCATCAGGCATTCGACGTGCAGTCGCTCAACACGAGCTACGTCAGGGAGGTACGGCAGGTCTCCGATCCATGGCTGCTGGCCAAGCCATTGTGCGAAGTCGGCCCCGTACAGCGCCAGAACGGGCGTCTGGGGCGGCTTGGCTTGCGAGAATTCGACAGCGATTCCTTCGAACATCTCCTCGCCAACGATTTGCTCGACGACGGGGAAATTCGACCGCAGGGCCTCGACCGCACCGTGGATGACGGTGTTGCGATAGACCGAGAGCGCTCCCGTCGCCGGATTGTCGATCGCGCCAACGAACTGGCGCTGGAAGCTGATGAGGTCAGGCAGCAAGGCGAAGCCCTCCGTCGAGAATGGCCTGCGCGCGGTCGCGCTCGTGGATGAGTTCGGCGAAAGCCGGGACATTGCCGTCGCGCTCGATTAGCGTCGGGCGCGGGCCGGTCCGGGCGATCAGTCCTTCGTAGAGCGCCCAGACGTCCTCGCTGATGGGCTGATCGTGGCTGTCGATCAGCAAAGCGCCTTCAGCGTCGAGGCTGTGGCCCGCGAGATGGATCTCTCCGATTAGCTTTGCCGGTATGTCGAGCAGCCAGGCGGCGGGGTCGAAGCCGATGTTATTTGCGCCGACCGCAACATTGTTGATGTCGACCAGAAGTTTGCAGCCGCTCCGGCGGGCGAGCTCGCGAAGGAAGCTGGTCTCGCTCCAGCGGTGCTGGTTGAGCGGCAAATAATGGGTCGGATTCTCGATCAGGATCTCGCGCCCGAGAGCATCCTGCACGCGGCCGATATTGGCGCTGAGGCAGGCGAGCGTCTCATTGGTCCTCGGCAGCGGCAGCAGGTCCGGGAAGCTGCGACCATCGAAGCGCGACCAGGCCAGATGCTCTGAGACCAATGCCGGCTCGAACCGATCCACGAGCGACTTGAGGGCATCGAGGTGATTGGGGTCGGGTGCCGACGGACTTCCGAGCGACATGCCGACTCCATGCAAGGAGATGCGGCGATCGCGTCGGAGCTGCTCCAGCATGGCCAGGCGGGGCCCGCCCTCGACCATGTAGTTTTCGGCATGGACTTCAAACCAAAGTCCCACCGCCGGCGAGGCCAGCGCTTCGCTGAAGTGCTGTGGCTTGAAGCCAAGGCCGGCGGTGGGAATCATGGCGTTACCGGGCGGTCGGGGTGAGTGAGCCGTTGCCCTTGGGCGTCTTGATCGACGCGCAAGTGCCCTTGGCGACATACTTCCAGGCGTTACCGGCATAGTTCTTCTTGGACGTTCCGGCGCAGCTCGTGCCCGCACCGGCGGCGCAGTCATTCTTGCCCGCGAGCGAAATGCCGTAGCACTTGTCCTTGGTCGGCTGCGGCTTCACCGGGCCGGCCGTCGACGCCGTCGCTGCGAACGCGCTGAGAGCCGTTGCGGTGACGATCGTTGCAAAGGTCTTCATGTCCTCTTCCTTTCAGTTCGGTTTCCCGGGCATCATGATCGCGTTCGAGACGCCGGAGATGAAATGCCACTTCGGCATGATCTCCATGCATTCAGCCCATGACAGCGCCCGCCGCCGTCATGCTTGCCCATCCGTTCGAGGCGACGAATGGGTTACGTCCCGAAACGAAAATCGCTTTCGCCCGTAAGCGGATGCTGCTGTAACCAGCGCAGCGGAGCGTCCGAATGAAGCAGCATGACAAGGCGGATCTGCTCGAAGCCAAGCTGCACGCGCTGATGGTTGCCGGCTTGAGCGGACATTCCAGCGCGTACCAAGCTTTGCTGACCCTGAGTGCGGAGCGGCTTCGCTCCTATTTCGGCCGTCGGCTCGCCGGGCGAGAATTTGATGTGGAGGACCTGGTGCAGGAAACGCTGATCGCGGTGCACCGAAAGCGCGCGACCTACGATCCGTCTTTGCCGTTCACGGCCTGGCTGCACGGAATCGCACGCTATCGCCTGATCGACTTCCTTCGGCGCGACAAGCGTGGCGTTGAGGTACCGGTGGAGGATGGTTTCGACACCGCCGACACCGACGCGTTCGAAGCCAGTCTCGCCCAGATCGACCTCGACGCCTTGTTGGCCGATCTCTCTCCGAACCAGGTTGCGGCGATCCGGCTAACGCGGATCGACGGCTATTCGGTTCGCGAAACTGCCGAGATGACCGGCCAGAGCGAGCCGGCCGTGAAGGTCAACGTCCATCGTGGGCTCGGCAAGCTTGCCGCCAGAATCAAGGGCACCGGCGATGCGAACTGAAGACCTCATTGCCGATCTGGCCGCCAGCCCCACTGCAACTGCGAGCCCGTCGCGTGGCTTCGCCGTGGCCTTGGCAGCGGGTTGGATTATTGCGCTGCTGGGCCTCGTACTATTCCTCGGGTCGCCCCTCTCCGCGGTTCCGAACACCGGAATGCTGCCTTTCGCGGTGAAGACCGGATTTGCCGTCGCTTTTACTGCCGCCGCAATCTCGGCTTCACTCGCTGCCGGCAGACCCGGGCAAAAGCTGGCGCTTAGAGCGACGCTCATTGCGATCCCGTTTGCTGTCTTGCTCGCACTGGCAATTCTTGAGCTGACGTCGACGGCCCGGTCCGATTGGCCTCAGCTATTTTTTCGGACGACCTATGCGACATGCATCACCGCGATTGCGCTGGCGAGCCTCCCTGTCCTTGCCGCCGCGCTCTGGGCCTATCGCGAGATGGCACCCACCCGCCCTGCACTTGCAGGCCTTTTGGTTGGTCTCAGCGCAGGCGCTGCCGCAGCCGTCGCTTACGCGCTGTACTGTCCGGAGACGACGGCCGCCTTCCTCCTGGCAGCGTATACTCCCGCTGCTCTTGTGCCGGCGCTTGCGGGCTGGCTTGTCGGACCGAAACTGCTGCGCTGGTAGTGCGGATGCATTGAGGTCATGCCGAACCGGTATGGCCGCTCTTGTTTCGGATGTGTAAGTAGTTCCAACCTCGATGGCGAGGGGACGCGCTCATGGAAATGCAGCAGGTTCGCTATTTCGTTGCCCTTGCCGGCACGCTGAACTTCACGCGTGCGGCCGAGCAGTGCAACGTCAGCCAACCCGCCCTGACCCGCGCGATCCAGCAGCTGGAGCATGAATTGGGCGGTCCGCTGTTCCATCGCGAACGCGGCAACACGCATCTGTCCGAGCTTGGCCGAATGATGCTCCCCTATCTGCAGACGGTCGAAGAAAGCTGCCGCGCCGCGCGCGACCAGGCCAAGGCGGTCAAGAAGCTTGAGCAGGCGACCCTGACGATCGGCACGATGTGCACAATCGGCCCGCAGCTCGTGTCCGACCTCCTCGTGCGCTTCCAGGCGCAGCATCCGGGTGTCGAGGTCCGGATCATCGATACCGGCGCTCCGCAAATGATCGAGCTTTTGGAAAAGGGCGATCTGGAAGTCGCGATCGTCGGTGTTCCGGGCGAATTGCCCGACACTCTTCACCAGCTGCCGATTTTCGAAGAACGGTTCGTCATCGTTCTGCCGCCCAATCACCGGCTGGTCGCTCATGATTTCATCCGGGCGGCCGAACTCGACAAGGAGCCCTACGTTAGCCGGACAAATTGCGAGGTGTTCGAACCCGTCCGCAAGGAGCTGTTTGCCCGCAACATCTACCTTCGACAGGTTTTCAGCTCGCCGCGGGATGACTGGGTCCAAGGCATGATCAAGGCCGGGCTTGGTCTCGGCTTTTTCCCGGAATTCAGCGTTACCGATCCCGATCTGGCCGTGCGGCCACTCGTGGAGCCGAGCTTCACCCGGACGATCTATCTCACGACCGTTCGCGGCCGGCCGCATTCGCCTTCTGTCGGTGCGTTTGTACAGGAAGCGCGTCGCTATCCCTGGCCCGCGTCACGAATGGCTGGTGCAGGCGACACAATCACCCTCCGCCAGCAGGTCATGACAGTCAGCTAGTGCGTTCAACGACGCTGGCAGACCGCTGTAGATCGCGATCTGCATCAGGATCTCGACGATTTCCGACTTGCTGAGACCGAGCTTCTGGGCAGCCTCCACGTGCGTGCGGAGTTGCGGACTGGCATGGCCGAGGCTCGCCAAGGAGGCGATCGCGACGATCTCTCGATCGCGATAGCTGAGCGCCTCGCGGGAGTAGAGATCACCAAACGCGAACTCGACCACCATTCTTGCAAAGTCGGGGGCGACCTCGGCGATGCGGCTTGTCTTGAGAAATCTCTCCAACGATCCGGACGACAGGTGCTGAACGACATCTACGCCACGACGATAGCGCTCACTCATCATGCAATCTCCGGTGGGGCGAGTTTGACTCCAAGCAGTGCGGCCAGGCCAAGTGCGGCGAAGACGCCGGCGACCGCCGCAAACCAGCCGATCCGATCGAACAGCTGGCCGACGACCGCCGCTCCGGCGAGGCCGCCGCAGTAATAGGATGACAGGTAAAGACCGCTCGCCGCAGCCTTGTCGCCGCGAGCGATCCGACCGACGTGCCCTGTTGCTACCGCTTGAGCGAAGAACGTCCCGACACCGACCAAGGTCAATCCCGCGACCACTGCGTAGAGATTGGGCAGGAGCAGAAATCCCAAACCGAACAGCGCCACAAGGAGGCTCCCGGCAGCAGCAGGCCCCGGACCCCGCTTGCGAACAAACGATCCCGCCATCGGCGTAGTTATCATCGAAGGGAGGAACACGAGAAAGACCAGTCCGAGCGCGGTCATCGACAGCGAAAGCGGCGGCTTCATCAGAACGAAGCCGACGTAGGTGAAGACGCCGATGAAGCCGAACAGGATCAGGAAGCCGATCGCGAACGTCCGCCGCAATGCCGGATCCGACAGATGCTCGAGCCAGGCATTCCAGAACCGGCCTTTGCGATCCATTGGCTCCGGCGTGTTGCGGTGAAGCGCGACGCTCACGAGTGCGGCGCCGGCGAGGTTCAGCAAGGCGAAGAACAGGAAGCTGTGCTCGGCGCCAACCAGGCTCGCGACGAAGGCGGCGGTCAGGCGGCCGATGAGATTGCTGGCGACGACGCCGGTTACATACGCGGCGAGTGCATGCGCGGTCCGAACTTCGCAGCGCTCCGCCAAGTGCGTGAGCGTCAGGGTGAAGGCCGCGGCCATGAAGAGGCCCTGCACTACGCGAAGGATTGCGAAAACGGTCAGGTTCGGCGCGAATGCCAGTGCCGCGGTCGGTACGGATAGAAAGAGCAGGCTCAGCGCGACCGCGCGCTTGCGCTCGATGTTCGCGCTGAAGACCCCAACGAGTAGCCCGGAGATCGCCATTCCCAGGGTACTGGCGTTAGCGGCCAGACCGATTTGCGCGGGCTTTACGCCATAGGAGGCAGCCAGGCTCGGCAGGATTGCCTGCGTGGCGAAGAGATCGACCAGAGTCAGAAAGCCGATCACTGCGATCAGCAGCGACCGATTAGCCGAAAGTCCTGGCATCGCTGGTGCCACCGCAGAGCGCGCGAGGTCTGTCATGATCAGATCCTGAAAGAAATGGCGTCCCGCCCGAGGGGCAAGGGCGGGACGCCTGTGGGCCGGCGGGGAGCTAGGGCCGGCGGGGGTTCGTTAGCCGTGGAACACGTCCGACGAGAGGAGAACCGCCGGCTCCTTGCCGTGGTTTTCCCAATAATGGCTGAGACCGTCGGCCTCGCGGCTGATCTCGCCGGCCTTGTGCTCGATCGGAGCGCCGCAAGCACTGCTGTGTTCGGTGATCGATCCGCTGACCACATAGATCAGTGCCGGGCGATCCTTGTGGCTGTGCAGCGGCACGATGCCGCCGGGCTGGACGACCAGCCGACGGGTGCGCAGCTGGCGGCCGTCCACGTTGATTTCCGGTCCAAGCTGAATGGCCGCGAGCACGTCGTCGGTGACGCCCTTCGGCATCCTCGGGGCGTTCGCGAGATCGCTGGTGCCGGGGGTCGTGCACTGGCCGGCGACTGCGGGGGTCGCGAAGCTGGCGGCGGCAACGGCAATGGTGGCCGTCGCGAGCATGGTCTTGAGATTGAACATTGCCGTCTCCTTGAATTCGATAATTTGTCTCATCGTGAAGGCCGGTCTGCAGGATGGGAGAGAGTGTCTTCGGTCCCGTGCGCCATCGGCTGAGTTGCCGGCCTTCACGACGCTTCATCAAATTACGGAGCCGGCCTCTTTCGCGGAAATCGCAATGCCGCATCGACTTCATGCACGAAGCGCATTTCCAACAATTGCGCGTGTAACCGATCCTAAGCGCTCAATGGATTGGAGTGCTTGGACATGGACATGCAGGTTCACGGTATGACGGAGGTCGAACGTCCGCTGGCCGGCAAGGTCGCCGTCGTCACCGGCTCGACCAGCGGCATTGGCCTCGGGATCGCGCGCGCTTTCGCGGAATCTGGCGCCAACGTCGTGATCAACGGCCTCGCAGAACAGCGCGAGATCGACTTCGTGTGCGAAGAGCTGGACGGCATTTGTCCGGCCAGCCGCATCGCATACAATGGCGCAAACCTGATGAAGGCCGACGAAGCGACCGGCCTCGTCGAGGAAACGATCGTAGAGTTCGGCGGCATCGACGTCCTGGTGAACAATGCCGGGATCCAGCACGTCAGCCCGATCGAAAGCTTTCCGGCCGAGAAGTACGAGGCGATCATCGCGCTTAATCTCTCGGCGAGCTGGTACACCTCGCGCGCCGCCTTCGCCGCGATGAAGGCGAAAGGCTACGGCCGCATCATCAACGTGGCGTCCGCCCACGGTCTGGTCGCTTCGCCGTTCAAGAGCGCCTACGTCGCCGCCAAACACGGTATCGTCGGCCTGACCAAGACGCTCGCGCTCGAGGGCGCGGAGCATGGCATTACCGTCAATGCGATTTGCCCGGGCTATGTCTGGACGCCGCTGGTCGAGAACCAGATCGACGACACCGCGATGGCTCGCGGCATTACTCGCGAGCAGGTGATCCGCGACGTCCTGTTGGCTGCCCAGCCGAACAAGCGCTTTGCGGATGTCGAGGAGCTTGGCGCATTGGCGGTGTTCCTGTGTGGGCCGGGTGGTCGTTCGATTACCGGGACTGCGCTCCCGGTCGACGGCGGCTGGACGGCGCACTGAGCCCATCATGAAGAAGGTTGCTCGCCCGCGGGTGGTGATTGTCGGCGCCGGCTTCGGCGGCCTTGCGGCTGCCAAGCGGCTGTCCGGCAAAGCCGTCGACGTTACGGTGGTCGACTGCCGGAACCATCACCTGTTCCAGCCCCTGCTTTATCAAGTGGCGACCGCCGCCTTGTCGCCCGCTGACATCGCCGCGCCGGTGCGCTCGATCCTCTCGAAGGCGCCGAACGTGCGTGTCGTTCTCGACGAGGCCATCGGCGTAGATCCGCTGCAACGGCTGATCGAGCTTGGGTCCGGAGCGAGCCTCGAATATGACTGGCTGATCCTGGCGACCGGAGCGCGTCACAGCTATTTCGGCCGCAACGACTGGGCTGCGAACGCGCCTGGCCTCAAGAGCATTGAGGACGCGACTGCGATCCGGCGCAAGATCCTGCTCGCCCTGGAGCGGGCGGAATCCGAGACCGATCCGGACAAACGCCGCGCCCTATTGACGTTCGTCGTCATTGGCGCCGGTCCGACGGGTGTCGAGATGGCGGGAGCGATCGCCGAGCTGGCCCGTCGCTCCGTGTCGAAGGACTTCCGGAGCATCACGCCGCACTGCTCGCGGGTGATCCTAATCGAAGCCGGCGAGCGCGTACTCCCAGCTTTCCCATCTTCCCTGTCGGACGCCGCCAGGCGGTCCCTGGAAGATCTCGGCGTCGAGGTTCGACTCCGTTCACCAGTTCTCGATGTCGGCTCCGGCTACGTCCAGCTTGGCAATGAACTCATCCTCGGCCGGACAATCGTCTGGGCCGCAGGCGTAGAGGCTTCACCGGCCGCCGAATGGCTCGATGCCGAGCATGACACCTCCGGTCGGGTGTTCGTCGAACCAGATCTCCGCGTGAGCGGCCAGGAGCGGATCTTCGCAATTGGGGACACCGCCAATGCTGCTGGGCAGGACCGCCGTGCGCTCCCGGCCATCGCTCCCGTCGCCAAGCAGCAGGGCCAGTATGTCGCCGACATCATCCTGGGGCACCCCGCCCTCGCCTTCAAATATCGAGACTTCGGAAACCTGGCCACGATCGGCCGAAGCAAAGCTGTGATCGACTGGGGCCAGGTACGGATGAGCGGCTTCATCGCGTGGCTCATCTGGTCGGTTGCGCACATCTGGTTCCTCGTCGGCTTCCGGAGCCGCATCGCCGTCGGGATCAGCTGGCTGTGGAGCTACGCAACCTATCAGCGGAGCGCCCGACTGATCACCGGAGATCATCCACTCCCTCCATCGCAACCCAGGTGCCCGCAGGCACTCGAAAGGAAATGCGCATGACTCTCGCAACTGAAGTGGCTGAACTCGGCCAGACCGTCCTCGTCCTGCAGGGCGGAGGGGCGCTCGGAGCCTATCAGGTCGGCGTCTACGAAGCGCTCGACGAGGCGGGCATCGCCCCACAGTGGGTGATCGGCACCTCGATTGGAGCGATCAACGCTTCCCTGATCGCCGGCAGCAAGCCCGGCGAACGCGTCGAGAAGCTCTGCGAATTCTGGTCGCGAGTTCAGAACGACCAGCTCATTCCGCAAGGGTTACCGAGCTGGATGGCAAGCGCCGCGCGCAACTTCCGCGCGATCAGCGCCGGCGTTCCGTCTTTCTTCAGCCCGAACCCGATGGCCTTCCTGAGCCCGCACAACCGGCTGGGCGCCGACAAGGCCGGCTATTACTCTGTCGATCCGCTCAGGAGGACGCTCGAGGAGCTGATCGACTTCGATCAGCTCAATAAGGGCGGGACCCGCATCACCGTCGGCGCGTCAAGCGTGAAGACCGCGGAGATGCGTTATTTCGACTCCCGCGACA
Source organism: Sphingomonas daechungensis (assembly GCF_039543105.1). Lineage (NCBI taxonomy): Bacteria > Pseudomonadati > Pseudomonadota > Alphaproteobacteria > Sphingomonadales > Sphingomonadaceae > Sphingomonas > Sphingomonas daechungensis. The sequence continues at coordinate 2,598,869 of NZ_BAABJC010000001.1, read as the reverse complement.
TGCCGCTGCAGGTTGAGCATGTGCTCGCTTCTGGCGCGTTGCCGCCAGGCTTCCCGCCGGTCCGGATCGACGGTGAGCTTTATTGGGATGGCGGCATCCTCTCGAACACACCGGTCGAGGTCGTGTTCGACGACAATCCGCGAAAGGATAGCCTGGTCTTCGCGGTGCATATCTGGAACCCGCATGGCCCCGAGCCGGAGACGATCTGGGAGGTGATGAACCGCCAGAAGGACGTCCAATATTCGTCTCGCGCCGCGGCGCACATCAAGCGCCAGCGGCAGCTGCACAAGATGCGGCACATCATTGCTGAGATGAGCAAGATGCTTCCTGAAGATAAGCGCCGCGACAACCGCGTTTCGGAGTTCGCATCCTACGGCTGCCTGACGCGCATGCATGTCGTTCGCCTTCTAGCGCCGGCGCTCGATTACGAGGACCACAGCAAGGATATCGACTTCAGCGCCAACGGCATCCGACAACGCCGGGAAGCGGGTTACCGGGACACGATGGAAACGCTCGGCAAGGCCCCGTGGCGCGAGCCGGTCGACGACATCGAGGGCTTCATCCTCCACGAGGCCAGCGGCGGGCGAATGATCCACACGGCTGCTGCCAGGTGATGCGCCCGGCGCATGCGTCGAGCGCATGGAAACAATGAGCAATCGCGATTTTTCTTGAGGGCTCCAAACCGCGAAAATCCGGAGCAGAGGCAAGGAGAGATCCAATGTTCAGAAGTTCGAAGCTCCACAAGAAATTCCTGGCGGTCCTGTTGCTCGCCGGTCCGGCAACCGTCGTGACACCGGTCATCGCCACGGTAGCGAAAGCTGCAACTCCGGTCGCCAGCGCTCACGCTGACGGTGTGATCAAGCAGAAGAGCGATTATGGGTTCGATGAGACGGTGACCCGCATCAGGGCGGACATCGCCAAGAAGGGTATCCGCTTTTTCGATGAGATCGACCACACCGCGCTCGGAGCGTCGGCCGACCTGCCGATCAACCGTTCAAAACTGCTGCTGTTCGGCAATCCGCCGCTCGGTGTGCAGTTCCTGCAGGCGAACCCGGTTGCCGGCCTCGATTGGCCCGTCCGAATGCTCGTAACGCAGGACGACGACGGGACGGTCTGGGTCAGCTGGAGCGACTTCAACTTCGTCGCCAATCGCTATCAGCTCGCCGACCGCGACAAGCAGATTGCCATGGCAGGCGAAGTCGCGGCCTCCATCGCTTCTTCGACGAGGAAGTGACCATGCAGCGCTTTACATCGCCGAACGAGCGGATTGTCGGTCCGCTTCCTCGCAAGGACATCCTCGCGGTTTGCTTCTTCCTCAATCGCCAGCCGCAGGCACGCCGCGCGGCGGAAGAGCCGGAAGCACACCTCGACCGCCTCGCTGCGGCCGCCCGGATGCAGTGAACCCACAAGCACATTTCAGCCTATTGAAAAGGGGCCTTCCCGCCTTGAGCGGGGGGCTCCTTTGGGCTTACCGGATCGCGTGGCTTATCCTCGCGGCCGCAACGGTCTTTGCATTGGCTACAACGCTGCCAGCAGGTTCAATGCAGCCGCTGGTGCTCGGCATCAGACTGGTAAAATCGGCAGTCCTGATCGCTGTCGCGATCGTCCTGATCTGGCGCCGTCAGCGCGATCCGGTCGCGGCCATCCTCGCACTCGCCCTCCTGTGCTGGACTATCACCAGCAGCATCGACTTCACGTCAGCTGAAGTCTGGCCGATGCTTCTCGAACGCCTGCGCTTCCTGCTGTTCGCTTGGGCACTTCTACTCTTCCCGTCCGGAAGATGGCGACCGCGCTGGACGCGGGCAGTCGCCGTGGCGAGCGCAAGCGTCTTCCTCATCGGAACCGCCGAAGTCCTGGGGCTGCTTGGAACATCAATCTTCCTGCCACTCGCAATCGGTTGCGTCCTCGGTGCGATCGCGTCTCTGATTCAAAGGTATCGGACCACCAGCAGCGATACCCTCCAATTACAGCTGAAGTGGGTCGCATTCGGCCTAGTGACCGGCATCGGCCTGATCCTAGGCGCCCGCGCTGGAGCCGCCCTTAATGGGCCGCGCCTTGCCTTCGAAGCCATGTTCCAGCTCGGGATCGTCTTCGTCGCGCTGGGATTCCTTGTCCCGCTCCTGCGTTACCGTCTCTACGACGCAGAGACGGTCATCAGCCGGTCGGCGGGCTACGCCGTTCTGACCGTTATGCTGGTTGCGGTCTTCGCCGGAAGCGAGTCACTGATCGAAAACCTCGGGCAGCAGTATCTCGGGTCCGGGATTGGCCAGGTTTCCGGCGCTATGGCGGCAGCGGTCGCTGCGGTCCTGCTGGCTCCGCTCAACGAACGCATCAGCAAGTGGGCCGAGCGGCGGTTTCAACGCGACCTTGTCGAGCTCAGAGAGCAATTGCCAGATCTGCTGGCCGAAGCACCCTTGTCATGGACGCCCCGTCAGGTTGGCGAGGCCGTCCTTCCCCGGGTCCGAAACGCGCTTCACGCGATGAGTGCGGCCCTGGTGCTTAGCGACCAGCCGATCGCCGGAGACGGCATAACGTTGAAGGAGGTCGCTGGCAGCGCCGCGGAATTCAGCCTCGATTTGCCGCTCCGCTGCCCGTTTGGAGGACGACAGGGCTCGTTGCTGATCGGACCTCGTCCGGATGGGACAGCTTACGGAAAGGACGACGTCGCTGCCCTCGAAGCCATAGCTCCGGCCCTACGCCACGCTCTCCTCGCTTCGAGGCAGCGAGAGAGAGACCGCCGCAACGAGACCGCGAGGAACCGCCGCCTGCGCGCCCGGCTCGCCAACTTCGCGCAACGACTGGAAAAACTTGAGGACTTGAGCCCGGAACGGGAACCTAGGCGAGCTGCACCTTCCGCTCGAGGAGTGCCAGAGCATCGCCAACCGTCACGCAGGCTTCGCTCTCATCGTCCTCGATAAGGATATTCAGCTCATTCTCGAACCGCATCGCGAGTTCAACCATGTCGAGGGAGTCCGCGCCGAGCGCCGAGAACGGCGCCTCGTTGCGGACCGACTTCAAGTCGATCGCGAGATGCTCGGCAATCAGTGCCTTCGCCACATCGGTCCGCATCTTGTCTCCAACGACTTAACGCTGCGCCGAGGATTGCCCGAACACACCCATGTTGCAACTGCGAACGACAATGGTGCGGCGCGAAATATTCACGGCGCCCGCGAACTTGTCACGAAAACATTTGCTGGTTGTTCAACGGGCTGGGCTCGCTAGGGGGGCGGCATGATACCAGCAGACCAATGTCGCACGATGGAAGACGTCCGGGCCAGCGTCGATGAGATCGACGAGCAAGTCGTAGGCCTCCTAGGCTCTCGTTTCCGCCTCATGGAAGCCGCCGCCCGGATCAAGCGCAACCGGGGGGACGTCCGCGATGAGGAACGCAAGGCGGCCGTCATCGCCCACGTCCGCCGACGCGCCGAGGAGGTCGGAGCGCCTCCCGAGCTCGTTGCGCAACTCTACGATCTCCTGATCGAAGGCTCGATCGCATACGAATTTGAAAAATTCGACGCTCGCTGAACTACTAAACGGGCGGGATCGTGCTTTCGGTGGTGAGAACGCCCGGAAGCTGCCGAACGTTCGCGAGCAGGTGCTGGAGGTCCGACTTCGAGCCGCCCCCAAGACTGAGGTAAACGGAAGCCAGCCTTGAACGCGCGCAGGGAACGACCCTGATTGAGCGCAGGTAGAAGCCGCTATCCTCGACCGCGCTCAGAACCGGCGCAACGGGGTGGATCGATTGATCGATCTCGACGGACATATGGCACATTGGCCTTTTCCTCCTTTGAATTGCAGACAATAAAAAACCCCGCTCCGGGTCCCGGAGCGGGGTCTTGGATCTCTTGATGTTGCTTCGTTCAGCTAGTCAGAGGTCACTCCCGCTCCGGAATGGAGACGTACGATTACGAGTGCCGCTGCTGCGAAGGACGCAGAGACGCGAGCTTTGTGGGTCAGCAATGTGCCAACAGTGATCACGCGAATCCTACTCCTTTGAGACGCAAGGTGTCGCCAATCAGGCCGCTTGTCGAGTGCGTGCTACGCAATCACGCCGCCGCATCGACCGCGATCTGCTCGAAAAGCCAATTGTGGAAGATCCGGATCGGCTTGCGATCAAGACCCTGGCGATTGCACGCAAACCAGTAGGCGTAGGGGCTGACGGCCGACCGTCCGAAGAATTGCACCAACCGGCTGTCGTTCGATGCCTTGAGATGGCTGTCGAGCATGAAAGCGATCCCCAAGCCGCCGGCAGCGGCGTCAAGGATCAGCTGACCGGCGTCGAAATAGCTGATTTCCGCCGGCTCCAGCTCAGGCATACCGATCGATGTTCGCCAGGCGTCAAATCCCTTGGGCAAGTCGCGGTGAAGCAGGATCTGAACGTTGCGGAGGTCGGCGGGCGTCCGCACGACGTCGAGCAGGTCGCGCGAGCCGATCGCCACGATGCTGCCGCGTTCAAGCATCCGCGAGTACAGCTTCTCGTCGACCTTGTCGGTGATCGCGATCGCGGCATCCAAACCTTCGCCCAGGCGAGCAATGCGATCGGCCCCCGTATCGACGTCGATTGACAGCTCGGGGTGACGGTGTCGCAACTCTGGCAAGAGCGGCATCAGCCGCTGCGAGGCGAAAAGCGAGGGAACCGCGATCCGAATCCGCATGCGCTCGGTCTCGCCTACCCTCGCAACGGCGGAAGACAGTGCTTCAATGTGCGGTTCGATGTCGGCCAGGAACGCCTTGCCACGCGCATTGAGGTGAACCGAGTTGCTCTGACGCTCGAACAGCGACGTGCCGATGAATTGTTCAAGCGACTGGATACGCCGGGTCAGCGCCGGGGACGAAAGTGCAAGCGAGTCCGCGGCCGCCTTGATCGAGCCCAACCGCGCCGCGTGGACGAAGGCCTGGATCGATCCCAACGGTGGAAGCCTTCGCAATGCGCCACTCCAGCCTTGTGCAGCGCAGCATTATGCTGCTTGTTCTGATCTGGGCAAGAAAAAAGGGGCCTTCCGGGGAGAGAGAGTGGAAGGCCCCTGGTAACGTAGGAGAGGACCGCGTTACCGGCCCGCTCTTTGTGGGTTAGGAAGACCATTGCTGCAATTGCGAAGAGTGCATTCGCATATGCACAATTCGCAACCGCGATCAGCCGGAGTTTCGTAGCGCGGTCGCGATGGCGTTGATGGTCAGGTGAATACCATCCTGAACCTTCTGGTCGGTCTCGCCCGACCGAAAGCGGCGCATGAGCTCGATCTGCAGATGGTTGAGCGGCTCGATATAGGGCAGACGCAATCGGATCGAGTTCCGGAGCTGCGGGCTTCGCTCAAGAAGGCTCGTTTCGCCAGTGATCTCAAGCAGCGCATCATGGGTACGATGCCACTCGTCGCGGATCCGGCCGAACAAATGTGCTCTTGCCTGTTCGTCCTCAACCAGCTCGGCGTAACGGGCACTGATTGCGATGTCGGACTTGGCCAGGACCATCGCGATATTGTCGAGCGAGGTCCGGAAGAACGGCCAGGCTGCGAACATTTCACGTAACGCACCCAGATCCTGCGCGGCTGACGCCGCCGAGCCGACGCCATACCATCCGGGCAGCATCACGCGGGCCTGGGCCCAGCTGAATACCCAGGGAATCGCCCGAAGGTCTTCGATCCGGTCGGACTTGGTGCGACTGGCGGGGCGCGATCCGATATTCAGCGTCGCGATCTCCGAAAGCGGAGTCATCTGTCGGAAGAACGTTGGAAAGCCGGGTTCGTCGTAGACTAGGCTCCGATATTCCGAGAACGAGACGGCGGAGAGACCATCCATCACTTGAGCGAAGCGGCGCCGATCTGCTTCGGAGAGCTGGTCCTGTTCCAGTGAGGCGAGTACGGTCGCCGCCGTCATCGCCTCGAGGTTTGCAGCGGCGATATCCGGCGTCGCATATTTTGCGGCGATGACTTCGCCCTGCTCGGTGATGCGAATGCGGCCCTGGACTGTGGCCTTCGACTGAGCGCGAATCGCTCCGAAGCTCGATCCGCCGCCTCGGCCGACTGCACCGCCGCGACCGTGGAAAAGCTGCATATGCACGCCCGCGTCCGCGAAAACCGCCGCAAGCGCCTCGCTTCCCTTGTAGAGGCTCCAGACCGATGTGAGATAACCGCCGTCCTTGTTGGAGTCCGAGTAGCCGATCATCACTTCGGCGTGCCCGCGCTCTGAGACCGCCGTCATGATTTCCGGCAACTCGAGCCACCTGCGGACGACTTCCGGAGCCCGTTCAAGGTCGGCGATCGTCTCAAACAGCGGAACCGCCAAGATGTCCGCGTGCGGAGCACTGCTCGCGCTCCACAGGCCCGCCTCCTTGAGCAGGACGTGAACCTCAAGCAGATCCGATAGCTGCTCCGTCTTGGAGATCACATGGTACTCGATGGCGGCCGGCCCAAACAGCGCATGTGCCTCGGCAGCGCCGCGCATGATCGCAAGTTCAGACTGCGTCTGGTCGGAATAGCTCAAAAACGGGCTCGACAGCAGGCGCTCCGATCCGAGTTCCTTGCGCAAGAGATCGACCCGCTCCTCTTCCGACAAGGCCAGGTAATCGGGCTCAACGCCCGCCGTGGCGAGCAGCTCGGCGACCACCTTTTCGTGGACGTTGGAATTCTGGCGAAGGTCCAGTGTCGCCAGGTGGAAGCCGAAAGTCTCAACCGTTCGAATGAGCCTTCGTAGCGGCGCATGAGCGGACAACAGTCCGTTGCCTTCGCTGGCAAGCGCATCGACGACGGCCTTCAGCTCGCCGGAGAACTCGGCCGGTGCTTCGTACGGCTCGGCTTCGAGCCGCGAAGGTCTCGGGGGGTCCTTGCCCCTGTTTGCATGATAGGTCGCAGCGAGCCGCGCGTAGATGCCGCTGATGGCTCTACGATAGGGCTCATCCGCTCGCGCGGGCGATGCGTCGTGAGAGCGATCGGCGAGCACTCGCAGCTCGGGAGTCACGTCCGCCAATTCCGCGGAAATCGACAGCTCCGCGCCGAGCGCGTGGACCTGATCGAGATAGTGAAGCAGGATTGTCTCGCACGAGCGGCCCAGCGCTAGGCGCAGAGTTTCGACGGTGACGTTGGGATTGCCGTCGCGATCGCCGCCAATCCAGGTGCCGAGCCGGAGGAAGCTCGGGGGCCTCTGACCAAGCACCCCCTCCCAGCGTCCGTACAGCCGCGGCAACACCGGCAGAAAGATGTCTCGCATGTAGGAGACCGCGGTCTCGACCTCGTCGGCGACGAACAGTCGCTCGCGCCGCAGCGGCCGGGTCAGCCAAAGGAAGGCGACCTGGCGGGCAAGTGCCTCTTCGACACGCTCTCCGTCGAGGGTCTCCGAACGCCCCTCGTCACGCAATCGCATGAGTTCGGCGATGCGATTCTTGTGGTCGATCATGCTCTTGCGACGCACTTCCGTGGGGTGCGCCGTCAGCACGGGCATGATCAGGCCGTTTGCGAGAAGTTCGGCGATCTGCTCCTGACCGGTGCCCTGCACCTTCAGGATCTCCAGAGCTTCCGCCAGCGTCGCATCCGGCTCGGCAGCTTCCGCCTGCCGGTCTTCGGCGAGGTTCGCGAGCATCGAAAAGAGCATGAAACCGCGGACGAAATCGAGCGCCTCATCCTGGCTGAGGGCCGCAAGGCCAGGGTCAACTGCGTCGTCGTCGGCGATAACTCCGCGATACCGGTCCACGGACGTTGAGCGGATATATTCAATCCGGCGGAATAAAGTGTCACCACCGAAGCGGCGAATGACGTCGCCGAGGATGCGGCCAAGAAAGCGGATGTCGGGATTCTGTTCGACCGACCGGGCGCCCTTCGCGACGGAAGCGACTTTCGAGTCCTGTTCAGCGACCGTTGTCATCGTCTGGCTCAGCTACGCCCTAATCTTCCCTGATGGCAACGAACGGGCCGGCACTTGCGTGCCGACCCGCCACAACTGCTGAGCACGCCTCGGATCAGTAATTGTACGCCCGTTCCCCATGCTCGTTGACGTCGAGGCCCTCACGCTCGGCGTCAGGTGCCACGCGCAATCCGGTCACAGCCTTGGCGACGTAGATTGCGATGGCCGTTCCGATTGCGGCCCAAGCGATGGTGGTCGCGACGGTCAGGAACTGGGTGACCATCTGTCCGCCAATCGCATAATCCGCGCCGCCCGGGCCTCCGAGCGCAGGCGAATAGACGATGCCGGTGCCGAGCGCTCCGATCATGCCGCCGATCCCATGGATACCGAAAGCATCCAGGGAGTCGTCGTAGCCGAGTTTCGGCTTCAACTTCGCGACGGCGAGGTAGCAGACGACTGATGCGACCGCGCCAAGCACGATGGCGCCGAACGGCCCGCTATTGCCCGCCGCCGGAGTGACGGCAACGAGCCCGGCGATAACGCCCGAGCAGAAGCCGAGCGCCGACGGACGGTGACCGGCAAGCCTCTCGACAAGCATCCACGCCAAAGCCGCCGAGGCGGTTGCAACGAACGTGTTGATCATCGCCAGCCCCGCCGATCCATTCGCTTCCAGCGCAGAGCCCGCGTTGAACCCGAACCAGCCAACCCACAGCAGGCCAGTGCCGACACTGGTGAGCGTCATCGAATGCGGGAGCATGGGCTCGTTCGGATAGCCGACTCGCTTGCCGAGGATCACCGCGGCAACGAGCGCGGAGACGCCCGCGTTAATGTGAACGACCGTGCCACCCGCGAAATCCAGCGCGCCCATCTCAAAGAACAAGCCGCCAGCCGCCCAGACCATATGCGCAATTGGGAAGTACACGATCGTCAGCCAGATCAGCGCAAAGACACAGGTGGCCGCGAACTTCATCCGTTCAACGACGCTGCCCAGGACCAGCGCGACGGTGATCGCCGCAAAGGTCATCTGGAAGCAGATGAAGACATATTCCGGAATGGCGACGCTGTCGGTGAAGGTCGCCGACGTGGACTCGCTCGTGACACTCGCCAGGAAGAGCTTTCCGAACCCGGAAATGAAGGCGTTGCCTCCGTCGCCGAATGCCATTGTGTAACCCCAGCACACCCAGACGAGGATCGCGATCGCCGCGACGGCACCAATCTGCGTCATCGTCGAAAGCATGTTCTTGGCGCGGGTCAGGCCGCCGTAGAACAATGCGAGACCCGGCAGGATCATCATCAGGACCAGCACCGTCGAAGTCATCATCCAGGCGGTATCGCCCTTGTCGACGGTCGGAGCCGCCGGAGCGGCGGCGGCAGCGGCGTCCTGCGCCCAGGCGGGCATGGCCGCGAGCATGCTTAGCGCCATCGCCGAGGCGGCGACGGCTGACTTTTGAACAAGCTTCATGGAATTCACCCCTCTCAAAGCGCGTCGGCGCCGACGTCGCCGGTGCGGATGCGGAGCGCCTGCTCCACGTCCAGGACGAAGATCTTGCCGTCGCCGATCGAGCCCGTGCGCGCGGCGCTGCTGATCGCTTCGACGACATGCTCGGCAAGCGAGTCCTCGACGACGATTTCGAGTTTGATCTTGGGCACGAAATCGATGACGTACTCGGCGCCACGATAAAGCTCGGTGTGGCCTTTCTGACGGCCGAAGCCCTTCACTTCCGTGACCGTGATCCCGGCGACGCCGACGTCTTGCAGCGACTCCTTCACCTCATCGAGCTTGTGCGGCTTGATGATCGCTAGAACCAGTTTCATTCAGCGCTCCCCCCTCAGAATGCCACGCCGAGAGTTGCCACCACGCCAGCCTTGCTGATGTTGCGGCCGCTCGGGCTGTACAGAGACTTGTTGGTGTCGACGTAGGAGATGCCCGCCGACAGGTTCTTGTGCGTTACGGTCGCCCCCAGGCTCCAGTCGGAATAGCCGTCGCCGATGGTCAGATAGCTCGGACCGAAGCTGTGACCGAAGTGCGCGGTCAGGCTGACCGGAGTCTTCGGAATGGCGTACCCCAGGTCGCCGGCGAGATAGAGGTTGTCTTCCTTGCCGTTACCGACGGTCAGTGCCTTCTGCTTCGGAGCATAGGCGATGGTGCCTGTAAGCGTCGCAGCGCCCATCGCCTGGCTGATCTTCAGGTAAGGCTCGGCGAAGTCGGTGTTGGCGCCGCCCGAACCTGGATAATAGTAATAAAGGAGACCGCCATCGATCGTGGTCGATCCGAACGTCTTCTTGTAGCCGAAGATCAGGTCGAGCTCTGCATCAGCGCCCGCCGCGACGTAATCGTCAATCGATGAGCCCCACACGGATCCGTAAACGCCGGAGCTGTGCCCGACCGTGAAAGTCCCCTGGATGGCGAACCTCTTGTCGGTCTGCGAAATGCCGCGAAAGCGGTAATCGGAAACGACGGTTGCGCCGCCGTTGACAGTGAATCCGCCGCCCAGGTCCTCAGCCGCCGCAGGGGCAGCCATGGAAATAGAGAGCAACGCAGCAACGTAACACGATACTCGAACGAAACCTGACATGAGGATCCTCCCCAGAAGTGGTGGCCTCTCTCCCCAGCTTCGGCAGCGTTTCCCCGCGCCGCGTCTGCTGCAACAAAATGGACACATTCTTGCTGCAGTGCACAACGCGAAATGTTAACGCTCACATAAGTGTGAGCACGCGCACAGATTCAGGCGTTCGGAATCTGAAAGAATTAGGATCCCAAACGGGTGAATCCGCGGTTCAAATCCGCGATCAGATCGTCTGGGTCTTCGAGACCTACGGACAGGCGCAATAGGTCGGCAGAGATGCCCGCTTTCTCCTGAGCCTCAACCGGCATCCCACGATGAGTCATGGTCGAAGGAGTACAGATCAAAGTCGAAAATCCGCCGAGCGAAGATGCAAGCGTGATCAAGTCGAGGGCGCCGACGAATCGGTCGGCAACCGGCTTACCTCCACGAAGTTCGAAGCTGAGCATGAATCCGGGCCCGAACTGTTGCGCTGCAACAAGCTCTGCGCCGTCCGATGAATCGAGCCCAGGATAGTACACCGCCTTCACCTCCGGTCGTTCAGCGAGCCATTCCGCGATTCGGGTCGCGGTCGCTTCCTGCCGATCGATTCGCAGCGGCAACGTCCGAAGCCCGCGCACGATCTGGGACGAGTCAAACGCGGAGCCGTTCAATCCCCCGGCGTTCGACCACCACTCCAGCTCTTCAACCATTGCCGGATCACTCGCGAGAAGTGCGCCGCCGAACAGGTCGGCATGACCATTAAGAACCTTGGTCGTCGAATGACAGACAAGGTCGCAGCCAAGATCGAGCGGCCGCTGGCGAAGTGGCGAAAGCAACGTGTTATCGGCAATCGTAAGCGCGCCGCGCGACCTCGCTGCTGCAGCCCGCCTTCGGATGTCGGTGATCCGCATTAGCGGATTGCTTGGCGTCTCGATCCACAGCAGCGCGAATTCATCCTCGATCGCTCTATCGAACGCCGCGTCGTTTGTTTGATCGACAAACGTGCACCGGATCTTGCACTGACGCTCCAAAGCTTCGAGCAGCCGATAGGTGCCGCCGTAGCAGTCGTGAGGCGCAATTACGCGGGCGCCAGCGGGTAAGCGCAGGAACGCGAGTAGTGCCGCCGCTTGCCCACTGTTCGTGACTACGCCACCCGCGGCGCCCTCGAGCTCGGACAAGGTTCGGATGAGCATCGCTCGGTTGGGATTGACCGTGCGCGAATAATCGAAGGCCGGCTTTTCGGCGGGGCTGGCCCATTCGAACGTGTCCGTTGGCCAGATCGCCGGTCCGACGCTGCGGTAGGCGGGGTCCAGATCCGGGTGCGCCGCCGCGACAATCGTGCACGGCTTCTTCGGCTTGCTCATTCCTCGCCGGCCACAAAAGGCGCGATCAGCGATCCGACGCGCTCTGCTTCCTTCAGGAACATGTCATGGCCGTACAGGGAGTCGAGCAAATGGAGCTGAGCGAGGTCACCGAGCCGCTCTGCCAGCGTCCGGAGCTGTTCGGCAAAGACAAGCTGATCGCTTTCTGCGCCGATGATCAGACACGGCACCTGGATCTTCGTCGGGTCGACATCGTGCCGGTCGATCGAGGCCGAAAGGCTCAGGAAGCGACCCGGGCACATAACTGAGCAGAAAGCCTGTCCCCGCGAGCGTAAATAGGCCCCCGGCTCAGATCCGGAGAGGACGCCGTCATCGGCGATTCCTCCCTCAAACCTTTCCTGGAATTCCGCCGGTGTGCGGTAGGTCAGCATCGCCAGTCCGCGCGCGATGGACAGTGCCTCTTCGCCGCAGCCAGCGGCTTGGCCCAGGGCAACGACTCTCCGCTGAAGTTCGCGTGCTGCGGTACTGGTGGGATGCGGCCTTTCCGCAGCAGACACGATTACCAGGCGCGAAACGCGGTCCGGCTCCGCCTCGGCCAAAGCCAGGCCAACCATCGCGCCATATGAGGCACCAAGTATTGCTGCTGGACGATCGATCCCGATCGAGTCCAGGGCCGCGGCGAGAACCCTCGCCTGCTCAGCCGTAGTCGGGGCGGACGTTCCGCTATCGTCGGCCGCGAAATCGACGCCGACGATGTAGAAGCCGCGAGGGTCAATCGATTGCCCCTGGCCGATAAGGTTCGACCACCAGCCTGCAGAACCCTCCGGCGTCAGCGAAGGAAAGCCGTTAGCCGAAATACCGCCGAGGACGACAATGGGGGGATTGGAGGGATTGCCGAGCGCCGAGGCGCGAACGGTGTCGCCAAACCGCCGGAGATCGGGCGGCACAGGAACATCGAACACCGTCAGAAGCGGGCGCGACGTCGATGGACCTCGGCCTTCAGAGGTCACCTCTTGCGCATTCGATGTGTCGAGACACGGCAGTACAGACAGCTCCATAACCCTTCCTTCGGGAGCCGGGTGACACTGCCTATTGAGCCCGCTTCGTTGCCCTTTCGGCCGCATCGCCCCGCTCGGGACTGCCACCTTGCCCGGGAGGGCAGGTTGGCGTGGGTCGTTGGCCTTTTGGCCGCCAGCCCACTCTTGATGCTTCCCGCGGCCCAGAAGAGCCACGTTGGATCCCAAACTATGCTGCAGCGCAGCTTAACGTCAAGTTATAAGTTGGCTTCGCCAGGCGTTCCGCCCTCGAGGCCGAGGCTCCGCCGGGCCGGACTTGAATGACCGCGCATGAGCGATTCGGCAACATCCGGCTGACCACCATCAATGGCGTCTACGATCGCGTGATGCTGGTAATGTCCTGAGAGAAGGATGGGATAAATCTCGTCTAGCGGAATGCGATTGAAGGCCACGACGTTGGGTGCGACGAACGGTATCGAATAGACCCGATGAATGAGGTCGCCGAGCAAAGGGTCCTGAGCGCCGCTGACAATCAAGTCGTGAAAGCGCATGTTCATGTCCGCGTAGGCATTCTCGTCATTCTTGACGACATGACCCTTGGCGAAAATCGCGTCGCCTTGCGCGAGCGTGTCCCGCAACTCCTCGACAATCGTCCCGCGATCTTCGCGAGAGGCTAGCTCGCGAGCGGCGTAGCCTTCCAGGACACAGCGGATTTCAGTAGCCCTGTAACTGTCCTCAACCGTGAAGTTCCGAACCGCATATCCCCGCTTTCCGGCAGGTTCGAGCAGTCCCTCGCTTGCAAGCGCCGGAAGCGCATTCCGAACCGGCGTTCTCGAAACACCGAGGCGCTCGGCAATCGCAGCCTCCGCTACGCGCTTGCCGGGCGGAAGGATTCCTTCGACAATCAATTCCCGAATTCGTTGGGCTACTCGACTGTCCACACGCCGCTCTTGATTGGATCCATGAGATAGCTCCCCTCTCTCGCCGTCACTCATAGCCGGAGGGGAGAAGTCCAGTCTATGGCCCGAAGCTCCAAGCTCACTGTTTCTGTCGCCCGAAATCGGGAGCTGCAACGTCCTGGCCTTCGTAGATGATTGCCCTGCGGATCGCGCCGGTTCGGCTGAACCAATCGAACAGCGCCGGGCCATCAGCTTCGCGAATGGCATTCTCGAGGCTGCCCAGATCGGCGAGAAACCGACCCAGAACGTCGAGAACGGCCTCTTGGTTAGCGAGGAACACATCGCGCCACATCACCGGATTGGATGCGGCGATCCGAGTGAAATCGCGGAACCCGCCGGCCGAATATTTGATGACTTCCCCTTCGGTCACGGCCTCCAGGTGCGACGCAGTCCCGACGATCGTGAAGGCAATGAGGTGCGGCAAATGGCTGGTAATCGCCAGGACCAGATCGTGACGCGCCGCGTCCATGATTTCGACGCGCGCGCCAAGCGCGTCCCAGAAGCTAACGAGCCTGGCAATGTCGGCTGGATCGGTGGAGTCCTCAGGAGTCAGAATACACCAGCGATTGCGGAAGAGGCCCGCAAAGCCCGCTTCCGGACCGCTGTTCTCGGTCCCTGCAATCGGATGAGCCGGGATGACGACAGCGTCAGGGAGAGCCGCCCGGATTTCCCTCGCGATCAACCCCTTTGCCGACCCGACATCGGTGACGATCGTGCCGGGACGGAGGTGGGGAGCGATGGAGATCGCCGCCTCGGCCATGGCTCCGACGGGAACGCAAAGAATTACGAGGTCCGCGCCGGAAACAGCCGCCTCAGAGCCTTCAGCAAGAAGGTCGACCAACTGCAATGAAGCGGCCCGGTCGCAAACGTCCGCGCTCACGTCGAACCCATTCAGTCTCACACCCGGCATCGCCTCGCGAACTGAACGCGCGATGGAGGACCCGATCAAGCCAAGGCCGATCACGGTAACACTCTGAAATGGCGGCGAAATGGAGGTCACGCCCCGAACACCTCGTCCGGTCTGGCGACCTTGGGATCGATATCCGACTGGCTCTCAAGTTCGGCGCAGACAGCCTCGAAATCATTCTCACGGACAATATCAAGGACATCTTCGAACCGGTCGATCACGAAATAGGTCTTCTGGAATTCGTCCGGGCGATACCGCGTCCGCAACACCCGCTTCAGGTCGAACTTGAGACGGTGAGGCCGCGGACTATCCAGGCTGTAGTGGGTTTCACCGAAGCTCGACACGATGCCCGCGCCGTAAATCTTCGTCCGTCCATCCTCGCGGGCCAGCCCGCATTCGATCGTGTACCAATAGAGACGCGCAACGCGCTCGATCTCGCCTAGCTCGACCGCCTTGAGTCCCAGCTTGCCGAGCTCGACCATGAAATCCGCGACAGCCGGCTGAGCCAGCAGCGGCACATGGCCGAACACATCGTGGAACACGTCCGGTTCGCCGAGATAATCCATCTGCTTGGCAGTTCGCATGAAGTTGCCGGCCGGAAAGCGGCGGCTGGCGAGATGCTCGAAGAAGACGTCGTCCGGAATCACGCTTGGGACCGCGACGATCGTCCACCCTGTCCGCGCACCCAGCTTCTCGTTCAGCTCTTCGAAGTTCGGAACACCCGGATGCGACAGGTTGAGGATGTCGAGGCCGTCTTCCAGCGCCCGGACCACCTTGTCGTGCAGCAAGGTCTTCTGGCGCGCAAAAAGGGTGTTCCAGACCCAGTGGTCCTCGTCCGTCAGCTCTTCCCAGTGCTGGGGCACGGTCCAGTCGCTGGCGGCACCTTCGGGCGGCTCGGCGCCCGCCGGAGCGCGGTGTTGATGCCGGCTCGGCTCCAGCAAGGTACGCGGATGGCTCATTGGTTTCCCTTGGGAATGAGAAGGTTGCGAAGCTCTTTGCCCGGTGCGGGCGGACGAGCTCCAAAGAACAGTTCGAATGCCCGGGCGGCCTGGCCTACGAGCATGGTCAGGCCATCCACTGGCAAGCCTCCGCCGGCGCGACCCGCTACAAGGAATGCGGTTTCGATCGGCGTGGTAACGAGATCGAATATCGTCGCCGCGGCGGCATGTCGCCCGACCGCGTCGACCAACATGTCCGGCATCGGTTCGGCGCCGACCATTCCGAGCGGGCTCGCATTGATAATCGCCGCCGCGCCTTCGAACGCCTGTTCGGCGTCCACGATCTGCACGAACTTCATGGTCGTTGAAGGAGCAAGGCTCCGCAGTGCTTCGGAACGCCCAGGATCGCGCGCAACCACTGAAATCCTTGCTGCGCCGCGGTCGGCGAGATAGGCGACAACGGCTCGCGCCCCTCCCCCCGCACCGATCAATGCGGCCGACTTTCCAGCGAGATCGAGAGTATCTAGCGCGGCCTCGATCCCGTCGAGATCCGTGTTGTGGCCGACAAGCTTCTCCAAGCCGCCCGCTCGCCTCCTTTCGATGCAGTTCACGGCGCCGACTTGGGCTGCCGAAGCTGAGATCTCATCGAGGGCAGGGATCACGTCGACCTTGTGCGGGATCGTCACGTTGCAGCCCAGCCAGTCGGGGTTGTTGCGACGGTCTGCGAGGAACGGCTCGAGCTCGGTCGGCTGGACCTGCGTTGCTCGATAATCCGCGTCGATCCCAAGTTGCTGAAGCCAGAACTTGTGAATGATCGGCGACTTCGATTGAGCGATCGGATCGCCGATGACTTCCGCAAAAGGGGCCCTCATGGCGCTTCGTCCAGGAAAGCGGCAACGTCCCCCATATCGACGGTCCCATCGACGAACGCCTTGCCGATACCGCGAGTCAGGATGAAGGTCGTTCGCCCAGCGGCATGCTTCTTGTCGCGCTCCATATTCGCGGCGAGTTCTTCTCCACGTCCCTGCATTTCGACCTCGGCCAGCGTCGTCGGCAGACCAGCGGATCGGAAATGCTCGCGAACTCTGCGTGCATCGTCCGGACCGCAGAGTCCGCGTTCGGCCGAGAATGCAAATGCCAGCACGCACCCGAGAGCCACCGCCTCGCCGTGAAGCAGCCGGTCCGAAAAGCCCGTAGCCGCCTCAAGCGCATGCCCGAAGGTGTGCCCGAGGTTCAGGAGCGCACGGCGCCCCTTCGTCTCGACCTCGTCTTCTTCAACGACCCGCGCCTTGCCAGCGATTGCCACCGCGATGGCATGGGTTCGCGCTTCCGCTTCGCCGTCGAGCACGGCCGGCCCATTTCTTTCGAGCCACTCGAAGAATTCGGGATCCTCGATCAGGGCATATTTGACGACCTCGGCGTAGCCGGCCCGCACCTGTCGCGGGTCAAGACTGTCGAGCAGCGACGGATCGACGATCACCAGCGCCGGTTGGTGGAAAGCCCCAACGAGGTTCTTGCCCGCCGGGACATTGATTGCGGTCTTTCCGCCCACGCTGCTGTCGACTTGCGCCAGCAATGTGGTCGGCACTTGAACGAAATTGCATCCGCGATTGACGATCGCAGCCGCGAAGCCAGCGAGGTCGCCGACCACTCCGCCGCCGAATGCGACTACATGATCGGTGCGCTCGACACCGTTCTCGATCAGCTGGTCGATTACGGAAGACAGCCCCGCCCAGCTCTTGCTCGCCTCGCCTGCCGGGATGACGATCGGAACGGCCCTGGTCGACCCGAGCCCCGCCTGGAACCGGTCACCCAGCAAGTCCCAGACAATTTCGTCACTAATCACGAGCAGGCGGCCGTCGCGAGCCATCGGCTCAAGATGCCCGGACAGGCGATCGACCAGGCCCCGTTCGATCAGGATTTCGTAGCTGCGGCCGCCCAGCGCGACCCGAATCGTCTTCATGAGGTCAACCGCACTGCGCCCGATGCAGCAGCATCTGGTCCGCAAGAACGAGCGCCATCATCGCTTCGACCACCTGAACTGCACGAATACCGACACAGGGGTCGTGGCGACCCTTGGTCACGATCTCCGTTTCCTGACCATCGCTGTCGATGGTTGGAACGGGCGTCAGAATCGACGACGTGGGCTTGAAAGCCACCCGAACGACAACGGGCTGCCCGCTAGAAATCCCACCAAGAATGCCGCCAGCGTGGTTCGAAAGGAAGGTCGGGCCCGCACGCATGGCATCGGCATTATCCTCACCGCGCAAGCGCGCCGCAGCGAATCCATCGCCGATCTCGACACCCTTGGCTGCATTGATCGACATCATCGCGGCCGCGAGCTCTGCGTCGAGCTTGCCGTAGATCGGCGCACCCCAGCCGGCAGGCACGCCGTCCGCTACGCATTCCACAATCGCACCGAGCGATGAGCCGGCCTTGCGAGCTTCATCGATCTTCCGCTCCCACCGCACGGCTGCGGCCGGATCAGGGCAATTCAACGGGTTCGA
Organism: Sphingomonas daechungensis; assembly: GCF_039543105.1. Classification (NCBI taxonomy): domain Bacteria; kingdom Pseudomonadati; phylum Pseudomonadota; class Alphaproteobacteria; order Sphingomonadales; family Sphingomonadaceae; genus Sphingomonas; species Sphingomonas daechungensis. Next base: position 2,580,841 of record NZ_BAABJC010000001.1, on the reverse strand, counting down.
ATCGATCGATTCGGCGTCGAACGCTTCCCGGTCGATCGCGTCCCCGCCAAGCTCGACAAGGTACCCGCGGATGCTCACGTCCGGTACGATCAGCCGCGCTACTGCGCCTGCCGCAACTCGCACAGCCGTCTCGCGAGCGGAACTTCGTCCCCCACCCCGCCAGTCCCGGAACCCGTACTTCGCATCATACGTGTAATCGGCGTGGCCGGGGCGATAGGCCTTCGACACATCCGAATAGTCCTTCGAACGCGGATCCTCATTCTCGATCAGCAGGCTGATCGGAGTGCCTGTCGTGCGTCCTTCGAACGTTCCGGACAGAATGCGGACCTGGTCGCTTTCACGGCGCTGGGTCGTGAAGCGGCTCGCACCCGGGCGCCTTTTGTCCAGCCACGGCTGGATGTCCGCTTCGGACACCTCGATCCCTGGAGGGCAGCCGTCGATGACCGCACCGATCGCCGGCCCGTGACTTTCGCCCCAGGTCGTCACGCGCAACACCCGCCCGAAGGTGTTGAGGCTCATCTCTCACCTCGCGCAACGATCGCAAACCGGGTCGCATTGTCGGGGCGATCGTGGACGTCCCGCCGTAGGATTGTGAGACCATAGAGGTCGGCAGCCGCCTTGGACGCAAGCACGCCGCGATCGGGGTTCGTCAGCATCTTCGCGGCGACGGCGGTGTTCGAAGTCTCTTCTGTCCTCACGCCCATTTCCGAAAGCGTTTGGGTGCATTGCAGGAGCGCAACCGGGTGGCTGACGACCGTGCGGATTTGCTCGAGCTTCGCGGAAGGCATCCCAAGCAGATGCATCCGCACGGGCAGGCTATGCTCTTCAACCGTGACCAGGCCAGCCTTTTCGACGAGTTCGCGGGCTCCTGTTTCACCGGCAGCATTGTTGGCGATCGGGAGCATTCCGAGGTCTACGCTGCCGCTCTCCACGGCGTCGACGACATCCGAAAAAGTGGGCAGCGCGATCGGCTCATGCTCGGGGACAAACCGCAAGCAAGCCTCGTGGGCAAACGCCCCTTCAGCTCCGGAATACGCGACCGTCACGAGATGCTCGCGCCGAGCGATTGCATGAGCGGAACGAAGTCGGGAAAACTGGTGGCGATCATGTCCGCGCTGTCCACCCCGATCGGCTGCTGCGCCGCAAGGCCCATCACCAAAAAGCTCATCGCGATGCGATGATCGTGATGAGCCTGTACGTTACCGCCGCCCCTCGGAGGCGCGCCGCGCCCTTCGACGATGAGGCTGTCGCCTTCTTCCCGCGCTTCCACACCGCATTCCAGCAGGCCGGCAACGATCGCCGCAAGCCGGTCACTCTCTTTGACCCTCAACTCGGCGAGCCCGTGCATCACAGTCCGACCTTCAGCGAAAGCGGCCGCGACTGCCAGAATTGGATATTCGTCGATCATCGACGGAGCTCGGTGCGCTGGGACTTCGACGCCGCTGAGCGACGACGTCGCCACGGCTAAATCCGCTACCGGCTCGCCACCCTCGATTCGTTCGTTCTTGACCTGAATTCCTGCACCCATCTCACGCAGCGTGATCAGCAGGCCGGCCCGGAGCGGGTTCAACATGACGTTGCGAACGGTCACCTGAGAACCTGGGACAATTAGCGCAGCGACAATCGGAAAGGCTGCCGACGACGGGTCTCCGGCTATCGTCACATCCGTTCCGATTAGTGAGCGGTGTTGCCCCAAAGCGATCCTGCTCCGCTCGGTCACCACCTCGCAGCCGAATTGGCGGAGCATGTTCTCGGTGTGGTCGCGGCTCGGAGCAGGCTCGATTACATCGACCTCGCCGTCGGCCCGCAGGCCGGCGAGCAGTATGGCGGATTTGACCTGGGCAGATGCCTTCTCGTTCATGAAGCGGATGCCCGTCAGGCCGCCGCCGTGGATGGTCAGAGGAAGCGTGCTTCCCTCCGTCCGCGCGCCCATGCTCCTGAGCGGCCCAAGGACTCGCTCCATCGGACGACTGCTCAGCGACGCGTCGCCCGTGAACGTTGCGCTTATTGGAAAGCCGGCCACAGCGCCCATCAACAGGCGTGCAGCCGTGCCGCTGTTACCGCAATCGATCGGAGCGGCCGGAGACTGCCATTTCGCCCCGCGCACGATCCATTCCCCGGGACCGACGCGCTCCGTTCCAGCGCCCAGCGCACCGACGGCGACTGCCGTCCGCAACACGTCGTCGCCTTCCAGCAAGCCGCGAATGCGCGTGACGCCATCGGCCATTCCGCCGAGGATCAATGCCCGGTGCGACATCGACTTGTCGCCAGGCATTTGAATTTCCCCCCGCAAGGGGCCGGAACGACTGGCAGTGAGACAGTCCCGCGCTTCGATTTCGGCCACCATGGTCATGCAGCGTTGGCGCGCTTAGCCTGATCCGCCACCATCGCTGCAACGGCGTGGGCGACGTCTAGCGCCTGGGCTTCGTTGAGGCGCGGATCGCAATGCGTGAGGTACCTGCGGCCTAGATCCTCGCGGGCTAGGTTGATGCTGCCGCCGAGGCACTCTGTCACGTCCGACCCCGTCATCTCCAGGTGGATGCCGCCTCCGTGGACGCCCTCGGCCTCGGCGATCTCGAAGAAAGTCCGGACTTCCTTCACGATATCGCCGACCATGCGGGTCTTGAGACCCTCCACGGTCCGCGTGTTGCCGTGCATCGGATCAATGCTCCAGATCACCTTACGGCCTTCGCGGCAAGTTATGCGCATCAGCTCCGGGAGGTGCTCCGCGACCTTGTCGGCACCGAAGCGGCCGATCAGGACGAGCTTCCCGGGCAGATTGTCGGGATCGATACGGTCCATCAGGCGGAGGAAATCGTCGGCGTTGATGCTTGGACCACACTTCAGTCCGACAGGATTGCCGACGCCGCGAGCGAACTCGACATGAGCGCCATCCAGTTGTCGGGTCCGGTCGCCGATCCACAACATGTGACCGGACGTCGCCCACCATTGCTCGCTCGCTTCGTCGAAACGGGTAAGCGCCTGTTCGTAGTTGAGAAGCAAGGCTTCATGGCTCGTGAACATCGAGATCGGACGCGGAGGCTCCTTCAATCCGACTTCGCGATGGACTCGCGGCAGGTCCGCGTAGGACGCGGATGCGTAGGCCTGCAGCAATTCGATGGTCACCTGCGCCTGACGATGAGCATCGAGGAGCCGCTTCGGATCGGGAACACGAGCCAGAGAAGTGAAAGCCGGGCCGTTTACGGCGTCGCCCCTGTAGCTCGGAAGCGTGACCTCGCCGATCGTCTCGACGGGTGACGAACGTGGCTTCGCAAATTGTCCGGCAATCCGTGCGAGGTGGACAACATCGCTCCCGGCTGCCCGGACGATCGCACCCATGCGCAACAGTAGGTTGTAGGTTACCCGGACTTTGTCGGCATCGAACTCCGCGAAGCTTTCCGCGCAGTCGCCGCCCTGCATGATGATCGCCTCACCATTCGCGACCCTTGCGAGCGCTGCCCGCAGGTGAATGATGTCCGCGACCTCGACGAGAGGTTCCGAACCGGCAAGCCGGCGCTCGACACGCGAAAGCGCCTCGGGATCGGGATAGTCAATCAGCTGCTCGGCCGGACGCGATCGCCAGGCCCCGGGCGTCCAATCGGATTTCGGTTGATGAGCTTTGGCCTCCGCCGGCGATTTTGCCTGAATCGCGACATTCTCGGCGGATACGCGACCCACCGCAAAAGCGACATTTCGGCCATCTTCCGACTGGAGTACGTCAAAGACCCTGAGCTCGCCCTCGGTCTCCGGGATGGATTCCGTGACGATGGCGATCGCTTCGCCTGCGAGCGCCGCACGAATGGCGTGTGCCTCGCTCGCCGCCCAGCGAACCGATGCCGCCGAGCCGAAATGGGCGCGAACGCGCGCCTCCAGCAGTTCCGGATTGTCGGACGGGGCCAGGACGAGGTCGGTCATGGCCTGCGCCTGAAGACTGTGGGCCATAATCTCGCGCCAGACCTGCTCGATCAGCATCGGCGCAGCGCGATCGGACCGATCCTTCAGCCGATCGAGGATCTGCACCTGACGCTTCGGCCGAATCTTCAGGTGGCGATCGCCTTCGGCATCCTTGCGCGCCGCAATATCGGCGGACGCCGCTAGCCGTTGCTCGATCAGGTCGAGGATCTGGTCGTCGATCCGGTCCAGATTTCCTCGCAGCGCAGCGAGGTCCTGCAGTTGTTCCTGGGTCACGTTGGTCTCGTTCTTGTGCCGCTTATCGGTGCGGCGGTTTACGGGTCAGTGCGTCTGCAAAATCTCCGGCCGCCCGTAGGCGTACCGGCCCGTAAACGAGACAAAAAAGCGCCAACCACGAAGCGACGTCGCGAAGTCCGAACCGTTGCTGTTCGCCGTGATGGTCATCCCCTTAAGGCTGGCGAAAGGCGACGGACATGTCAATATGGGATCCCTTTCAACGCATTGTCGAAGGTCCGGAACCTGATAAGAGCCGCCGCCATGCCCGAACTCGAAGAGGCTTTCGTGCGGCCCTCCGCACTGATCGAGGCCGCGCGCCGGATCACCGTCAAGGTGGGCTCGTCGCTGCTTGTGGAGCCCGGCGGCAATGGGATCCGGAGTGAATGGCTCTCGCGATTGGGGAGCGACGTCGCAAAATTGCGGAGCGCAGGCAAACAAGTCGCCCTGGTCTCCTCCGGGGCCGTAGCCCTTGGTCGGCAACACTTGTCTCTCAAGCGTTCGCCGAAGCTCGCCCTCAAGCAGGCAGCCGCAGCGGCAGGCCAGCCGCTGCTGATGCAGGCCTGGGACAAAGCACTCGCGCAATTTGGGATCCCGACGGCGCAGCTGTTGCTGACTCTCGATGACACGGAATCGCGCCGGCGTTGGCTCAATGCCAGGGCGACCATGGAAGTGCTGCTCGGGAACGGAGCCATTCCGGTCGTGAACGAGAACGACACTGTGGCGACCGAGGAACTTCGCTACGGCGACAACGACCGGCTGTCGGCAAGAGTCGCGCAGATGATCCAGGCGGACCTGCTCATCCTCCTCTCGGACGTCGATGGCGTCTACACCGGCGACCCGTCGCGAGACCCGTCGGCAGAACATATGCCACACATCTCCGTCATCACCGGCGAGGTCGAGGCCTGGGCGGGAGGGGCTTCCGGCGCCGGGCTAGGCTCGGGCGGCATGCGGACGAAGATCGCCGCAGCGCGGATCGCCCAGAGTTTCGGCTGCGCGACCGTCATCGCTTCGGGACGCGGAGGGCATCCGCTCCGCGCGCTTGGCGATGGCGGTCGCGCAACCGTCATCGATGCGAAAGGGTCGCCCGCGCGCGCCTACAAGCAATGGATCGCAGGCACTCTTGTCCCGGCAGGAAGTGTCAGCGTCGATGCGGGGGCAATGGCCGCGCTATCGGCCGGCAGAAGCCTTCTCCCGGCCGGGGTGAAGGCAGTCGAGGGCACGTTCGAACGCGGCGTTTGCCTGCGCGTCCTTGGATCGGAGGGCCAGGAAGTTGCCCGGGGCATCACCGCCTATACGTCGTCAGAAACTCAGGCGATCCTGGGTCGTCCGAGCAGCGAGTTCGAAGCTCATCTCGGCTACTCCGGTCCTGACGAGCTCATCCATCGCAATGACCTGGTGCTGATGTGAGCATCCATGAACAGATCGCAGCGATGGGTCGCAATGCCCGAGACGCCGCCGACGTCCTTCGCGGTGCGCCTGCCGAACAGCGCAGCGGGGCCATTCGCACAATCGCGGGACGCATTCGCGACCACTCCGAGAGCATCTTGGCGGCAAACGCGGCAGACGTCGCCGATGCCACGGCCCTCGTGGACAGGTTGCTGCTCACCCCCGAACGCGTCGAAGCGATGGCGCAAGCGGTCGAGGCCATCGCCCATCTGCCGGATCCGGTTGGCGCAGTCATCGAGCAATGGACGCGCCCCAACGGCTTGGAGATTTCGCGCATTCGCACGCCGATCGGGGTAATCGGCATGATCTACGAGAGCAGGCCAAACGTGACCGCCGATGCGGCAGCGATTTGTCTGCGGTCCGGGAATGCCGTCATCCTGCGGTCGGGATCGGAGGCCCTGCGAAGCTCGCTGGCGATCGGGGAAGCGATTGCCGAGGCTCTTTCCGAAGCTGGCTTGCCGACCGGATCCGTCCAGGTCGTACCGACCCCCGACCGTTCCGCCGTTGGGTTCATGCTCGAAGGGCTGAACGGTTCGATCGATCTCCTCATCCCTCGTGGCGGCAGGGCGCTTGTCGAGCGTGTACAGAACGAAGCTCGTGTGCCTGTGCTTGGGCACCTGGAAGGCGTTTGCCACACCTATGTTCACGTCTCGGCAGATCCGAAAATGGCCGCGGAAATCGTCCGCAACGCCAAGCTGCGGCGGGTCAGTGTTTGCGGCGCCACCGAGACCTTGCTGATCGACAGCGATGTCGCTCCCCGACTGCTTCCGAGCATCGCAGAGGCGCTGGGAGGGTGTGAGCTTCGCGGAGATGAAACCGCGCGAGCAATCGTGCCGATGGCCGCGGCCAGCGACGCGGACTGGCATGCCGAATATCTTGAACCCGTCCTCGCGGTGAAGACGGTTTCAGGTGTCGACGAAGCAGTCGATCACATCCGCCGCTACGGGACCGGTCATACCGAAGCGATCATCGCCGAGGATGCCGAGGCCGCCGAGCATTTCCTCGATCGCGTCGACAGCGCCATCGTCCTTTGGAACGCATCGACCCAGTTCGCTGACGGCGGTGAATTCGGGTTCGGTGCGGAAATCGGCATTGCGACGGGGAAGCTTCACGCTCGCGGTCCGGTCGGGCCCGAGCAGCTGACGACTTTCAAGTATCAGGTCCGCGGAACGGGCCAGATACGCCCCTGATCGGGATCCCGCCGCGGTGCCTTCTCTGGATCCACAGTTAGGAGTTAGGTCACAAATTGTATCCCATTTGTCACTGGACGTTGGAATTCCCCGCGATATCCTCCTTGCGGGTTGACGGCGGCGCATCATCCGTGCATTTTTGGGATCCAATGCAGAACAGCGTGACCTCAACTGCCGCACTTGCGCTCGACAGCGCAGCGGTTTTGCACGCCCAACGCACGATGATGATGATTACGACGATTATGACCACGCGCATGCGGGGCGTGACCGGCTGATAACCATCTAAACAAGGTTTCATCCGACCCGCTCCCCGAACCAGGCGAGCGGGTTTTTTTATGCCGAATTCTGACCGATCGAAAGCGAGCAAGAGATGTCCAGGCCAGACGATAAGCCGGAGGTGCAAGCGAAGCGCTTGTGCGTTCTGAAATTTGGAAGCTCTGTCCTCGAACGTGAGGAGGACTATCCGAAGGTCGTCGCCGAGATCTATCGCCACGTTCGTGACGGGGAAAAGGTCGTCGCGGTGGTGTCGGCCCTCGCCGGCGAAACGGATGCGCTCCTGGCCCAGGCGCACCGCGTCGGCGGAAATGCCGCTCCGGACGGGCTGGTTGCCCGGCTTGCGCGGGTCGGTGAACTTCAATCCGCGGCACTTCTGTCTCTAGCGCTCAGCAAGGCAGGACTGCGGGCCTGCACACTCGACCCGCACGAGATGGCGTTGGTTGCCGAGGGGTCCCCGCTCGACTCCAATCTCGCCGGCCTGGATTCGGAATCCGTTTGGGCCCGGATCAATGAAAATGACGCGGTCGTCGTCCCCGGTTTCATCGCCGATCACGCCGAGCATGGGGTCGTGACTTTGGGCCGGGGCGGAACCGATCTCAGTGCCGTCTTCTTCGCCGACCGTCTCAACGCCCACCGGGTCCGCCTGGTGAAGGACGTGGACGGCGTTTACGATCAAGACCCCGCCCGGAATGCGCGTGCGGAACGCTTCTCGCAAATGAGCTACGCGGAAGCGGAAGAAGCGAGCAGCGGCCTGATCCAGGTCAAGGCGATCCATGCCGCGGACGAGAAAGACGTCCTGATCGAAGTCGCGGCCTTGGGGTCACTCGAAGCGACCACGATTGCCCGCTTGCCGGCCGCGAAATCCTGCCCTCCCCGCTCGGAGCGGCTCAAGGTCGCATTGCTCGGCTGCGGGTCGGTTGGAGGCGGCGTGCTCCAGCTTCTGCTTGCGCAGCCGGAGCTGTTCCAGGTCGGCCCGGTGCTCGTTCGCACTCCCGTCCAGCACAACGAGAATGTCGTTTTCACTCAAAGCCTCGATGACGCGCTGGCGGACGATCCCGACGTTGTGATCGAGCTGGTCGGCGGTACCGAGCTGGCCGCCGACGCAATCCATTCCGCACTGGCGCGCGGAGCGCAGGTCGTAACCGCGAACAAGGCCGCTTTAGCTCGTCATTGGGACTCGCTTCATGCCTGTGCGGCGCGGCACGGTGGCGGTCTCCGCTTCTCGGCCGCGGTCGGTGGCGGTGCCCCGATCATCGAAACGCTACGGCGAATCACGGGTGGTGTCGTCTCCGTCGAGGGCGTGATGAACGGCACCTGCAACTATCTGCTCAGCCGCCTCGCCGAAGGTTGGACCTTCGAGGACGCGCTCAGGGCGGCGCAGAGGCTGGGCTTTGCCGAGGCGGATCCAACGGCAGACGTCGATGGTCACGATGCCGCCGACAAGCTCACCGTCCTCGCACGTGAAGCTTTCGGAATCGCACTTCAGCCCGCGCTGGTGCCCAAAGCGTCATTGAGTGACCTCCAACCTCGCGCAGCGCTGGAAGCCTTGGAACGCGGCGAAGTGCTCAAACAGGTCGGTCGCGTGCGGCTTTTGCCGGATGGCTCGGTCGAGGCGGAAGTTCAGCTTGCATCATTGCCGCTGGACCATCCGCTGGCAGCTGCGCGCGATGAAGAAAACCGCTTCCTTGTCACCGATTCCGCAGGCAACGTGCACGATGTCTTCGGCAAGGGTGCAGGTCGGTGGCCCACAGCGACAGCAGTATTCGCGGACGTGATGGACGCGCAGCGGGCGTTGCTCGGCCGTCGCCCCGTCGTGGGCGAAAAATCCGTGCGGCTAAGGGCATAGCGCAGATGATCCGCCAAGCCGCCAGCGCCAGCGCTCCGGCCAGCATCGGCAACGTTGGGGTTGGATTCGACATTCTCGGCCAAGCGTTCGAAGCAGCACATGACGTGGTCACTGCGGTTCGTGACGAACGGCCCGGAGTCCACCTCGTCGACGTCAGCGGCCTGGTCAGCTCACTTCCGGACGATACCGCGTCGAATACCGCCCTCGCCGCTGCAGACGCCGTGTTGAAGTCGGTCGGATCGCCGTGCGGGTTGCGGCTGTCGATCGTCAAGGGCGTGCCTCTTGCTGCTGGAATGGGCGGGTCTGCAGCGTCGGCCGTCGCCGGAGCAGCCGCTGCCAATGCCGTGCTTGGAGAGCCATACTCGCTCGGCGAACTCCTGCCCTTCGTCCTGGAGGGCGAACGGGTCGCATCGGACCCGCCTCATTGGGATAACGTCATGGCCAGTCTGCTCGGCGGCTTGGTGCTTGCCGCGCGGGAGGAGCCTGCCCTCATTCAACGGGTGCCAGTGCCCGACGGTGTGACATCGATCGTGCTTCACCCGGAGGTCAAGATCGAAACGCGCATGGCGCGATCCATCCTCGGATCTGAGGTACCTTTGAAGGTCGCAGTCGAACATGGTCGCCGGGTCGCATCGTTCATCCTGGGATGCTCGACCAATGATTTCGATTTGCTGCGCTCCGGTTTCGAGGATGTCCTTGTCGAGCCGCAGCGGCAGCACCTCTTGCCTTGCTTCAACCAGGTAAAGGCAGCCGCACTCGGTTCTGGAGCCTTGGGCTGCTCATTCTCTGGTTCGGGGCCGTCCGTGTTCGCCTGGGCCGTCGATGCAGACGCCGATGCGGTTGAGAATGCTTTGTCCATGGCCTTCGCGGATGCCGATGTCCCTGCGCGAGCGTATCGCGCACCCGTGTCTTCCGGCGGAGTGAAAGTCACTTTCAGTGACGAAGCGCTGGCAGCGGCATGAAGTTCGTCAGCACCCGAGGCCAGTCGCCTGCAGCAACGCTATCGGAAGCCCTTCTGAGCGGTGCCGCACCTGACGGCGGCCTTTACATGCCCGAGGTGCTTCCGAAAGCCGAACTGGACTTGCTTAATCCTGATGAGCCACTGGCAGAGTTCGCGGCGCGCCTCTTGCGACCTTTCTTTGCCGGCGACGAACTGGAGCCGCATCTCCGATCGATTTGCGAGCAATCCTTCGATTTCCCGATTAACCTCGTCGTCCCCAATCTGGCCAAACCGCAGTTCCACGCGCTGGAGCTGTTCAATGGACCGACCGGGGCGTTCAAGGATTTCGGCGCGCGATTCCTGATGAATTGCTTCGAGCGGCTTGCCGGGCGCGGACCCCTGACGGTTCTCGTCGCAACCTCTGGTGATACCGGCGGCGCAGTTGGGTGCGCTGCCGACGGACGCAAGTCGGTTCGCACTGTTATCCTGTTTCCGAAAGGGCGCGTCTCCGCTTTCCAGGAGCATCAGCTGACATGCTGGGGCGAAAACGTCACGGCGATCGAAATCGAGGGCGATTTCGACGATTGCCAACGGCTCGTGAAAGCCGCCTTCTGCAACCCGGCGCTGTGTGCCGAGCATCGATTGACATCCGCCAATTCGATCAATTTCGGAAGGCTGTTGCCCCAGCTTGCCTATGTCGCGCACGCGGCTTTGGCCAGGTTCAAGGCTACAGGCATGAAGCCCGGTTTCGTGGTTCCCAGCGGCAATCTCGGACACGGCTTCGCGGTACTCATGGCGAAGGCGATGGGCCTGCCGATCGGTCCGATCGTACTCGCCACCAATGCGAACAAAACGCTCAAGGACTGGCACGACAAGGGGCGCTACCAGCCTCGCGCCTCGGTCCAGACGCTGGCCAACGCCATGGACGTCGGCAATCCCAGCAACTTTGAGCGCCTGTCCGCGCTGGGTGTACAGCCGAGCGAACTCAGGGTGGAGCTGGTCACCGACGGTCAAATCCGGACACGGATCAAGGCTGTTTACGAAACGAGCGGTTACGTCGCATGCCCACATACGGCGACGACGTTCGAAGCCTGGTGGCGCTTGCCGAAAGACGAGCGCTCGGATCGCGACTGGATCGCCTTGGCGACGGCACATCCCTACAAGTTTGCGGACATGGTCGAGCCCCTGATCGGACGCGAAATCGAACCGACGGCGGCGCTTGCGAGCATTCTCAACCGGCGGACCTACAAGGTTCGAAGCGCGCCCGAGCTGGACGATCTTGCGCAGGTCCTCGAGGGGTCCGCCCTAATGGGGCAGCGTCACTGCGCCATGTGAAGCGGAGCCAACGAGCGCTGCATATTTGGCAAATGCCCCCGTCGATTCAGGCGATACGAGCCAATCGTTCGCGGCACGGGACGATAGGTCGGCAGTAGTTTCGACTACGCGCGAGTTCACGTCGATGACGATGCTGTCGCCGGTCTCGAGCAGTGCAATCGGACCTCCTCGCGCGGCTTCGGGCGAGATGTGGCCGACCATGAAACCGTAGGTTGCGCCGGAGAAGCGGCCATCGGTGATCAGCGCCACTGAGTCACCCAACCCTCGGCCCTGGATAGCGGCGGTAACGCCGAGCATCTCCCGCATGCCGGGGCCGCCGACAGGACCCTCACCGCGGATCACAACGACGTCGCCGGGCTCGATCAGTCCGTGCGTCACAGCGTCGAACGCAGCCTCTTCGCCGTCATAGACTTTTGCTGGTCCTTCGAACCGAAGCTTCCCGTGACCAGCGAGCTTCACGACGCAGCCCTCCGGCGCGATGTTGCCGTAGCAGATGCCGAACCCGCCTCGCTCCTTGATAGGCGCATCAGCGGTGACGATGACTTCCTGGCCTGGCGTCTCATCAGCATCGCGGAAATGATCGAATAGCGATTTGCCGGTAACCGTTGGAGCGTCGGAGATCAGTCCGGCTTCCATCAGTCGACGCCCCAGTAACGCCGTTCCACCCGCGGCGCTCATGTCGGGCGCCATGAAGCGTCCGCCCGGCTTCAAATCGGCGATGACGGGGGTGGAGCGGGAAACCTCATCGAAGATATCGATGTTGAACGCGCTCTCGGAAATGCCGGCCTCTCGGGCGATCGCCAGCAGGTGCAGGACAAGGTTGGTCGATCCCGCAGTTGCTGTTCCCGCAACCGCTGCGTTTCGCAGGCTCTCGGCCGTGATGAAGCTTCTCGCATTGCGCCCTGCGCGCAGTGCCTCGAGCGCCAACCTGCCCGCTTCGACGGCAGCCTCCCTCTTGTCGGGGTGAACGGCGGGAATATCGTTCAGACCCACCGGCGACAGGCCAAGGAAGCTCATTGCCAATGCCATCGTATTGGCCGTGAACTGACCTCCGCAAGCGCCGGCGCCCGGACAGGCCGCCTGCTCGACCGTCTGCAACTCCTGATCGCCGATCGCGCCCGCGCTGTGCGCCCCGACTGCTTCGAAAACGTCCTGGATGGTGATCGCCTTGGGCCCCAGGTGACCAGGCATGATCGAGCCGCCGTAAAGTACGACACTCGGCAAATCGAGGCGAGCCGCTGCCATAGCTGCAGCCGGAATGGTCTTGTCGCAGCCGACGATGAACACGACGCCGTCTAGCGAGTGGCCCCGAACGGCAAGTTCCGCGGAGTCCGCGATGACTTCGCGGCTCATCAGGGACGCACGCATGCCACGCGTTCCCATGGCAATACCGTCGGTTACGACGATCGTATTGAACTCGATCGGGGTCCCGCCCGCCTCTTCGATCCCGCGAGCGGCATGCTGGGCCAGATCGCGCAGGTGCATGTTGCACGGCGTTACGGTCGAAAAGCTGTGAACGATCGCGATCAGCGGCTTCGAAAGCGCTCTCGCATTGAAACCGGCAGCGTGAAGCATTGCTCTCGCCGGGGCACGCGACGGCCCTTCGACGACTTCGCGCGACGGCAAACCCTTGGAACTCATGGCTGAACCTGTAGCATTTTGGATACAATTGTCCCTCTCAAGCACGGTCCGGCGGACAAGAAAAGCAGCAATTCCGCCTCTAACAGGCCAATTTGCTCTTGCTAGCCGTGTCGCGATGCAGCATAACAATGATCAGATTGGATCCCAAAGTGGGGGTCCTGATTGGGGCGGTTCGATCGATGCTTCTGAATTCGAAGCTCATTGCGAACGACTTTACGGACACGTCGATCGACGTGCGCCTCAACGTGCTTACGATCGTACTTATTACCCTTGATAGGGGAGCGGGCTAGGGTTCCGAACGGTCCAATCGGATCAGGAACCAAGACCCCCGCTCCCCAACCCGGGAGCGGGGGTTTTCTTTTGCGGAAAGGAAATCTCGAGTGGAACGGGTCTACAGCAACGACGACGCCAGGCCGGAAGTCCTCAAGGGCTCAAGGATCGCGGTAATCGGCTATGGCAGCCAGGGCCGCGCGCATGCGCGCAACCTTCGCGACAGCGGTTTCGACGTCGTGGTCGGCGCCCGAGCGGGGGGCGGCGCATCACAACGTGCGACGGCAGATGGCTTTCGCGTAGTGTCTCCTTCCGATGCGGCACGTGAGGCGCAGCTCGTATGCCTGCTCACCCCAGACATGAGTCATCGCGAAGTCTACGCCCGCGATATCGAGCCGAACCTGTCGCCCGGAGATACCCTGCTGGTCGCTCACGGTTTTTCCGTGCTGTACGGCGAGGTCAAGCCGCGCGCCGATCTCGACGTGGTGCTGGTTGCGCCGAAAGGCCCCGGCGATCTCGTTCGTCGCGAATTCGAAATTGGGAGAGGCGTCCCGAGCCTGTTCGCCGTCTACCAGGACGCGACAGGCTCGGCGCGCGACAAGGCGCTGGCCTACACATGGGGTAATGGCGGCACGCGCGCCGGAGCCATCGAAACCACCTTCAAGGAAGAGACCGAGACCGACCTGTTCGGCGAGCAAGCCGTGCTGTGCGGCGGTGCGACCGAACTGGTGGCGTCAGGTTTCAAGACCCTCGTCGACGCCGGCTACAAGCCCGAAGTCGCCTATTTCGAATGCCTCCACGAGCTGAAGCTGATTGTGGACCTGATGTACGAGGGCGGTTTCCAGAAGATGCTGCACTTCGTGTCCGAGACAGCCAAGTACGGCGACTTCGTATCCGGCCCTCGTGTGATCAACGACGAGACCCGCGAGCGGATGAAGGAAGTCCTGTCCGACATTCAGGACGGAAGCTTCGCTCGCCAGTGGATCGCCGAGAACCAGGCCGGCAAGCCCGAATATCAGCGGATGTGGGACGAAGATCTCGCCCAGCCGATCGAGCAAGTCGGCGCCGAGCTGCGCAAGAAGATGGCGTGGCTTCGCGGCGAGAAGGAGGCCGATCCGCAGCCCGCTCCGCAAGCGCAACCGCAAGCGGCATAAGATGAGCAGCGCCGCCCAAGCCTCGCCATCGCCGCAGCCGCTGCCCGTTTCAGGGGCGCGGCTGGTCGTCGAGGCCCTCGAACGCGAAGGCGTCAAGCACGTCTTCGGTTACCCGGGCGGCGCCATTATGCCGGTGTACGACGCACTGACCGGTTCGTCCCTCCAGCACATCCTGGTCCGCCACGAGCAGGCCGCCGCTCTCGCCGCCGATGCCTATGGTCGCGTCACCGGCCGGCCCGGCGTCTGTCTTGCTACGTCCGGTCCGGGGGCGACCAATCTCGTCACCGGCATTGCCAACGCCTTCCTGGACAGCGTCCCTATGGTTGCGATCACCGGCCAGGTCGGCTCGCCGCTAATGGGCACCGACGCGTTCCAGGAAGTCGACATCTTCGGGATCACGCTGCCGATCGTGAAGCACAGCTTCATCATCCGGAACACTGCCGACATCCCGAGGATCTTTGCCGAGGCGTTCCGTATTGCGAGTTCCGGTCGGCCGGGGCCCGTTCTCATCGACCTTCCGAAAGACGTAGGCGTCCTGACGGCGAATCCGGAACCGTTCGAACTCCCCGACGAGCCTGCAGCTCCACTGGACGAAGCCTCGATTGCCCTCGCCAACGCGCTGATCGCTGAGGCGAAGGCACCCGTCATCTACTTCGGCGGGGGCGTCGCAATCGCCCGCGCCGAGCGCGCGCTCCGTGACCTTGCCCAGCGGATGGGAGTCCCCTCCGTCTCAACGCTGAAGGGCCTCGGCTGCATCCCCTCGGACGAGCCGAATTACCTGGGCATGCTTGGCATGCACGGGGCGCGCGCCGCTAATATTGCGATCGACAATTGCGATTTGCTGATCTGCGTCGGCGCCAGGTTTGATGACCGCGCGACAGGCAAGCTCGATAGCTTCGCCGCCCGCGCGAAAGTCATCCACATCGACGGCGACGCCGCTGAGATCGGCAAGCTGCGCGTTCCGGAGGTTGGGCTGGCCGGCGACGTTTCATCGATCCTTGGCCGCCTCACGGCTGTCCCCAAGATTGCGGATTGGGCCCAGCAATGCCGGGCTCAGAGGAAGATGTGGGCCCCGCGCTATGATGCTCCGGGCCAGGGCATCTACGCTCCTGCACTGCTGAAGGAGCTTTCCGAAGCGGCGGGCGACAAGGCGATCTTCACTTGCGACGTCGGCCAGCACCAAATGTGGGTTGCCCAGCACTGCCAATTCAGCCGCCCGCAAGCGCACCTGACCAGCGGCGGTCTCGGCACGATGGGCTACGGCGTTCCCGCCGGCATGGGCGCGGTGCTCGCCGAACCCGACGCGACCGTCATCACCGTGTCCGGCGACGGTTCGTTCATGATGAACGTTCAGGAGCTGGCGACGCTGCGCCGATATCGCCTGCCACTGAAGATCGTCCTGATCGACAATTCCCAGCTCGGCATGGTTCGCCAGTGGCAGGAGCTGTTCTTCGAAGAGAACTTCTCGGAGATCGACCTCAGCGACAATCCCGACTTCTCGGAAGTCGCGCATTCGTTCGGGATCGAGGCCTTCACGATCGATCATCGCTCGCAGGTCGGACCGGCGATCCAGCGCCTGCTTCGCACCAGCGGCCCGATCCTGTTGCACGTCCGGATCGACCCGCGCGAGAACGTCTGGCCCCTGGTCCCGCCCAACAGCTCCAACGTCCAGATGATGGAGAAGGGCTGGTGACCGAGCGCCTGACCGTCGAATTCACGCCGGCCGAGGGAGCCGTCATCCGCGTTCTCGGCGTGGTCGAGCGGCGCGGATACGTGCTGCGCGGGCTGTCCATGAAGGAGAAAGCCGACACGGCGTCACTCGTGATCGACGTCGAGCCCCGTGAGGCGAGCCGACGCGTGCCGGTCTTGGCTCAGCAGCTCGCGCGGCTGGTCGATGTTCGTTCCGTTTCCCTCGCAGCCCGCGACGCAGGATCGCTCGCATGACCCAGGTTCGCATCTTCGACACGACGCTTCGCGATGGCGAGCAGGCGCCTGGCTTCTCCATGACGCCCGAAGCCAAGCTGCGCATGGCCAAGGCCCTTGCCGCGCTCAAGGTCGATGTCATCGAGGCAGGCTTTGCGGCCGCATCCCCCGGCGATGCTCAATCGATCATGGAGATCGCTGGTACGATCGAGGGCCCAGTCATCTGCTCACTGGCCCGGGCCGTACGCGGTGACATTCTGGCGTCGGCCAGCGCCTTGGCACCTGCTCCACGCAAGCGCCTTCACCTATTCCTCGGCACCAGCCCGATTCACCGCGAAGCCAAGCTTCAGATGACGCGGGACCAGGTGCTCGAGGCGATCCGTACGTCGATCGCCTTTGGCCGGGACTATTTCGACGACATCGAATTCTCTGCGGAAGACGCAATCCGCACCGAGCGCGAGTTCCTGGCCGAGGCGCTATCGCTGGCGGCCGCGGAAGGCGCGACAACGCTGAACGTGCCCGATACCGTCGGCTACACGACGCCCGAAGAGACCTACGATCTTTTCCGCTTCCTCGACGGCGCCGTCGATCGCCCGAAAGGCATGATCTTCTCCACCCATTGCCACGACGACCTCGGGATGGCGGTCGCCAATTCGCTGGCTGCGGTCCGCGCAGGGGCGCAGCAGGTCGAATGCGCAGTGAACGGCATCGGCGAACGCGCGGGGAATTGCGCACTTGAAGACGTGGTGATGGCGCTGCGCACGCGCGGCAACCTCTACAACGCGACCACCAACGTCGACACGACCAAGATCATGGCGGCCAGCCGGACGCTCTCGCAGATCACCAACACGCCGCCGCCGCGCAACAAGTCCATCGTCGGCGCAAATGCCTTCGCTCATGAAAGCGGGATTCACCAGCACGGCGTGCTCCAGAACCGCGAGACGTACGAGATCATGAAGCCGGAGGACATCGGCCTCTCCACGGAAGGCATCGTGCTCGGCAAGCATAGCGGGCGCCACGCACTGGCAGCCCGTGCCAAGGCGCTCGGATACATGCTTGAAGGCGAACAGCTCGACGAGACTTTCGCCGCGTTCAAAATCGTTGCCGACGAGGTCGGGACCGTCGACACGGCACGCCTGGTCGCTCTGCTTTCCGAGGCGCAGACGCATCGGCCGCAGGACCTGTGGAAGCTGTCCAAGCTCGATATCCGGGCGCCTCTCTCCGTGAGCGCCTGGCCCGTGGTTCGCGTGGAGCTGGAGCATGGCGAACGGGGGCGCGTGACCGACATTGCCAGTGCTCCTGGAGCACTCGATGGAGCCTTTGCGGCGGTCAGCCAGATGATCGGCGTCCCCGCGCGCGTCGACAGCCTGGAGATGCAGTACATCGCGGCCGATCCCGATCAGGATGCGCCCGATGGACAGGGCGCCAGCGTGCTCGTCGAAATGACCATTGAAGTGGACGGAGAGATCTTCGCCGGTCGTGCTCGTTCTCGCGACATCCTGCCCTGCTGCGTCTCGGCCTACATCGACGCCGCCAGCAACGCGCAGGCGGTTCGCGACCTGCGGGAAATGAACGCCAGGAAGGATCAGGCCGCGTGATTAACATCGTTGTTTTGCCCGGCGACGGAATTGGCCCGGAAGTTACCGCCCAGGCGGTAGCCTGCCTGACCGAGCTCTCCGCCGAGCGCGACCTTGGCCTTCGCTTCTCCGAACACGATTTCGGCGGCGTGGCGATCGATCGCCATGGCCTGCCCCTCCCGGAGGCCACACTCGAGGCATGCCGCAACGCGGACGCGGTCATCCTTGGCGCGGTCGGCGGCGACAAATGGAACGACGCGGCCGAGCGCCCTGAGGCAGGGCTGCTGAAGCTCCGCGAAGAGCTGGGCCTGTTCGCCAACCTCCGTCCCGCTCGCGTGCTGGAAGCACTCCAGGACGTCTCGCCCCTGCGCCCGGACATTTCGAAGGGCGCGGACATCCTCATCGTCCGGGAGCTGACAAGCGGCATCTATTTCGGAGAGCGCAGCTCTGCCCATGACGCAGCGTCGGACGTCTGCTCCTACACTCGCGAAGAGATCGAGCGGATCGCGCATGTCGCGTTTCGTGCAGCCGAGCATCGGCGGCACAAGGTCACCTCGGTCGACAAAGCGAACGTCCTCGCCACCTCCAAGCTCTGGCGGGAGACGGTGACCGAAGTCGCCAAGTCCTATCCTGGCGTCGAGCTGGAGCACATGTACGTCGACGCCTGCGCGATGGTGCTGATCACCAATCCGCGCCGCTTCGACGTCATCCTCACCGAGAACATGTTCGGCGACATCCTTTCCGATGAGCTGTCGGTGATCGGCGGATCGATCGGACTGCTCGGATCGGCCAGCGTCGGCTCCGGCGGACCCGGGCTGTTCGAGCCAATCCATGGCTCTGCACCGCAGATTGCGGGCCTCAACGTCGCCAATCCCGCCGGAGCCATCGCCAGCGCCGTGATGATGCTCGAAGAACTCGGATTGGGCGACAGCGGACGACTGCTTGCCTCCGCGCTGGAGACCACATTGCTGGAAGGCTGCCGCACGAGTGACCTCGGCGGCGATGCCAGCTGTTCCGAGTTCGGTGAGCAGGTCCGCGAAAACCTGCGCGACTGCCTTTCCCGAAGTGGCGCCTATCGCGAGTTGTTCGCCATGAACCGAGGCCTGTGCGCGTGACCGATCGCCCGCGCACCCTCTACGAGAAAATCTGGGACGCGCATGTGATCGAGCGGCGCGAAGACGGCACGTGTCTGCTCTACATCGACCGGCACCTTGTCCACGAGGTCACCTCTCCTCAGGCGTTCGAGGGACTCAGGCTTGCTGACCGCAAGCTGCGCCGGCCGGACCTCACTTTGGCGGTGGCGGATCACAACCTGCCGACCACGCCGCGCGTGAAAGGCAATGGCGGACCCCTGCTGATCGAGGATCCGGCGAGTGCCGCCCAGCTTGCGGCACTCGAAGAGAATGTCGCGGAGTTCGACGTTCCATATATCGATGCCATCGCGGCCGAGCAGGGGATCGTGCACGTCGTTGGGCCCGAGCAAGGCTTCACCCTTCCGGGCACCACGATTGTCTGCGGCGACAGTCACACGGCTGCACACGGAGCGCTCGGCGCCCTCGCCTTCGGTATCGGCACCAGCGAGGTCGAGCACGTCCTCGCCACGCAGACCCTGCTAATGAAGCCGTCCAAGACGCTGGAAGTCCGGGTCGACGGTGAGCTTGGGTTTGCTGTCACACCCAAGGACCTGATCCTTGCCATCATCGCCCGGATCGGTGTCGCCGGTGGCGCAGGCCATGTGATCGAATATCGCGGCAGCACCTTTTCGGCGATGAGCGTCGAAGGCCGACTGACGGTCGCGAACATGTCGATCGAGGCTGGCGCGCGCTCCGGACTCTTCGCCCCGGACGAGAAAACATTCGCCTACTTGAAGGGCCGGCCCATGGCTCCGCGAGGCGAGGCATGGGACCGTGCAGTCGCGTGTTGGCAAGAGCTGAAGACCGACGAAGGAGCTAGCTTCGACCGTTCGGTCCAGATCGATGCCAGCCATGTCGCGCCGACCGTCACGTGGGGAACCACGCCCGAAGACGCACTGCCAATCACGGCCAGCGTTCCGTTTCCCGATGGATTTGCAGGAGCACAAAGGCGCGAGGCGGCGCGCAGGGCGCTCGATTATATGGGGCTCCATCCGGGCCAGCGGCTCCAGGACATCTCGATCGAGCACATCTTCATTGGCAGCTGCACCAACAGCCGCATCGAGGATCTTCGCGCGGCCGCGGCAGTGATCAGCGGACGCAAGGTTCACGACCGCATCAAGCAGGCGCTGATCGTGCCAGGCTCGGGTCTCGTGAAGAGACAGGCCGAGGCGGAAGGTCTTGACCAGATCTTCACCACGGCCGGCTTCGAGTGGCGCGAGCCCGGCTGCTCGATGTGCCTGGCAATGAATCCTGACAAGGTGCCATCGGGCGAGCGCTGCGCCTCGACATCCAACCGGAATTTTGTCGGCCGTCAGGGACCGGGAGCACGGACGCACCTCATGTCACCTGCGATGGCTGCTGCCGCCGCCGTGACCGGAAAGCTCACCGATGTCCGCGACCTCGTCGGCAATGTCGGGGAGCTGGCGGCATGATCCCGTTCACTCGCGTCGAGGGCCGCGCCTACGCCCTCCCGCTAAGCAACGTCGATACTGACCTCATCATTCCGGCCGAGCATTTGAAGACGATCCGCCGTTCCGGCCTTGGCGGTCACGCGTTCGAAGTTCTCCGCGCGACCTCTGGCAACGTCTTTGACGATCCCGCGAACGAACGCGCGCCCATCCTCATCGCGCTGGACAATTTCGGCTGCGGCTCGAGCCGCGAGCATGCCGCCTGGGCCCTCGCCGACCTGGGGGTTCGCGCCGTCATCGCGCCGAGCTTCTCGGATATCTTTGCCGGCAACGCCTTCAAGAACGGCATCGCTGCGGTGGAATTAGCGCATTCCGCCGTCGAAGCATTGCTTCGATCCGCCCCTCAGCACAGCATTTGCGTCGACTTGGACCGGCAGGAAGTGACTTCGTCGGCAGGCGATCATTTCACCTTTTCCATGGATCGATTTCGGCGTGAATGCCTGCTCGCCGGACTCGACGAAATTGCCCTGACGCTCACGCACGAGACGGCGATCCGGGCCTATGAGCAAAGAGTGGGAATCTGACGTGGTAAGAGCGCCAGAAAAGCAAGGCCTGTACGACCCATCCAACGAGCATGACTCGTGCGGCACCGGCTTCATCGCCAATATCAAGGGCGATAAGTCGAATGACATCGTCCGCGACGGCCTGCAGATCCTCGCCAACCTCGACCATCGTGGCGCCAAGGGTGCCGATCCGCTCGTCGGCGATGGCGCTGGCTGCCTGATCCAGATCCCCGATGAGCTCTTCCGCGACTGGGCAGGCGAACGCTCGGTCAACCTGCCTCCGCCCGGCGACTATGCGGTCGCCATGTGCTTCCTCCCGCAAGACGAGGAGGCACGCGATGTCGCCATTGCCCGTCTTGAGCGTTTCATCGAGATCGAAGGACAAATCCTTCTCGGCTGGCGCGAGGTGCCGACCGATACGGCCGGTCTCGGTCAGGCCGTGCTGGAGTCCATGCCGGTCATCCGCCAGGCCATCGTCGCACGCGGCCCCCGCGCCGCGGACCAGGACGCCTTCGAACGCAAGATCCTCACCATTCGCAAGCAGACTCAGAACCCGCTCCTGGAACTAGCCGAGAAGCGTGACCTGCCCGGCCTCGCCGATTTCTACATCCCAAGCTTCTCGACACGGACGATCGTCTACAAGGGGCTGCTGCTCGCGACCCAAGTCGGCACTTTCTATAAGGACCTCGTCGATCCGCGCTGCAAGTCGGCGCTGGCGCTGGTCCACCAGCGCTTCTCGACCAATACCTTCCCGAGCTGGAAGCTGGCGCACCCGTATCGGTTCATCGCCCACAACGGCGAGATCAACACGGTTCGCGGCAACGTGAACTGGATGAACGCCCGCCGCCGTACGCTGGAATCGCCACTGCTCGGCGCCGACCTCGACAAGATGTGGCCGCTGATCCCTCACGGACAGTCGGACACGGCCTGTCTCGACAATGCTCTCGAGCTGCTGATCGCCGGGGGATACTCGCTCTCCCACGCGATGATGATGCTCATTCCTGAGGCATGGGCGGGCAATGCGCTGATGGAATCGAAGCGGCGCGCCTTCTACGAATATTACGCCGCGCTGATGGAGCCGTGGGACGGTCCCGCGGCCATCGCCTTTACCGACGGACGGCAGATCGGCGCCACGCTCGACCGCAACGGCCTGAGGCCCGCGCGTTTCTGCGTTACCGACGACGACCGCGTGATCATGGCGTCGGAAAGCGGCGTGCTTCCGATCCCGGAGGTAAACATCGTTCGCAAGTGGCGGCTACAGCCGGGCCGCATGCTTCTGATCGACCTCGATGAAGGCCGCATCGTCGAGGACGAAGAGATCAAGTCCCGTCTTGCCGCCGAGGAACCCTACGGTGACTGGCTTCGCGAAACCCAGTTTAAGCTGGAAGACCTGCCCGCCAATTTCGAGTCCGCTCCCTCATCGAGGGAGGACATGGAAACTGCACGCAAGTCATTCGGCTACACCGAAGAAGACCTGAAGTTTTTCCTGGAGCCGATGGGCAAGGCCGGTGACGATCCGGTCGGATCGATGGGCACCGACACGCCGCTCGCCGCTTTGTCGGATCGCCCGAGGCTTGTGTACGACTATTTCAAGCAGAACTTCGCACAGGTCACGAACCCGCCGATCGATCCCATCCGCGAAGCGATGGTGATGAGCCTCGTATCGATGATCGGGCCGCGACCGAACCTGCTCGGACACCACGCTGGCACGCACAAGAGATTGGAGGTCACGCAGCCAATCCTGACCGACGAGGATCTGCACAAGATCCGCGGCATTCACGACGTACTGGATGGCGCTTTCCGTACGCAGACCCTCGACGCCACTTGGGCGGGCGGCACCGGCCAGGCGCTGGAGGCCGCGCTAAAGCGGCTGTGCTGGGAAGCGACAGAGGCCGTCCTCGCCGATATCAACGTGCTGGTCATTACAGACCGAACCGGCGGCAAGGACCGGGTGCCAATCCCGGCAGCGCTGGCGACGGCGGCGGTGCATCATCACCTGATCCGCCAGGGCCTGCGCATGCAGACCGGGCTAGTCGTCGAGACGGGTGAAGCCCGCGAAGTGCACCATTTTTGCGTGCTCGCCGGCTACGGCGCCGAAGCCATCAACCCTTACGTAGCCTTCGCGACGCTGGAGGAGCTGCGGCAGGAGCGCGAGCTCGAGCTTTCTGCCGAAAAGGTCCGTGCCAATTACATCAAGGCGATCGGCAAGGGCATGCTGAAGGTGATGTCCAAGATGGGCATCTCCACCTTCCAGTCTTACTGCGGAGCGCAGATCTTCGACGCCGTCGGACTGTCGAGCAAGGTCGTCGACCAATATTTCACCGGCACCGTAACGATGATCGAAGGCGTGGGCCTCGACGAGATCGCGGCGGAAACGACTGCTCGTCACCAGCGTGCGTTTGGCGACACGGATGCGATCGACGTCGGCGGAATCTACGCGTGGCGCGTCAACGGGGAGGCGCATGCCTGGAACCCTGAGACGGTCGCCAACCTGCAGCACGCGGTGCGCGGCAACCTGCCGGACAAGTACCGCGATTTTGCGGCGGGCGTGAACGACCAAAGCCGCCGGCTGCTGACGATCCGCGGCCTGCTCCAATTCAAGCCGGCCGGCCCAGCGGTGCCGCTGGAAGAAGTCGAAGCGGCGAGCGAAATCGTGAAGCGCTTCGCAACCGGCGCCATGAGCTTCGGCTCGATCAGCCGCGAGGCGCACACGACGCTGGCGATCGCCATGAACCGGATCGGCGGCAAGTCGAACACCGGTGAAGGCGGGGAGGAGCGCGACCGCTTCACGCCGCTTCCGAACGGCGATTCCATGCGGTCTGCGATCAAGCAGGTGGCCTCGGGCCGCTTCGGCGTGACGGCCGAGTATCTGGTCAATGCCGCCGAGCTGCAGATCAAGGTCGCGCAAGGCGCAAAGCCCGGCGAAGGCGGTCAGCTTCCTGGCCACAAGGTCGACCGGCACATCGCGGCGGTTCGTCACTCCACTCCAGGCGTCGGCCTCATTTCACCTCCGCCCCACCATGACATTTATTCGATCGAGGATCTCGCCCAGCTCATCTTCGACCTCAAGAACGTCAACGAGCGCGCTCGTGTATCGGTGAAGCTTGTTTCGGAAGTCGGCGTCGGCACCGTCGCGGCGGGTGTTGCCAAGTGCAAGGCGGATCACGTCACCATCTCCGGCTACGAAGGCGGAACTGGCGCATCGCCGCTGACCTCGCTGACGCATGCCGGCCTGCCGTGGGAGATCGGCCTTGCCGAGACCCAACAGACCCTGGTGCTCAACCGCCTGCGTGGACGGATTGCGGTTCAGGCCGACGGCGGCCTGCGCACCGGGCGCGATGTCGCCGTCGCGGCGTTGCTCGGGGCCGACGAGTTCGGCTTCGCGACGGCGCCGCTAATTGCGGCGGGCTGCATCATGATGCGCAAGTGCCATCTCAATACCTGCCCAGTCGGTGTGGCGACGCAGGACCCGGTGCTTCGCGCCCGGTTCACCGGCACGCCCGAGCATGTCATCAATTACTTCTTCTTCGTTGCGGAAGAGCTGCGCGAGATCATGGCTTCGCTTGGCATCCGCAGGCTGGAGAACATGATTGGCCGCACCGATTTGCTCGATCCGAAGCGGGCCGTCGATCACTGGAAAGCTCGTGGCATCGATCTGAGCAAATTGCTCTACGCTCCCAAGTCCCAGGGCACGGCAATCTGGAACTCGGAGCGCCAGAACCATAGCCTCGAGACCTCGTTCGATCGCGACCTGATCGCGGCGGCCAAGCCGGCGCTCGACAGCCGCAAGCCCGTGGTGATCGAGCGCGACGTCCGCAACGTGAACCGCAGCATAGGCACGATGTTGTCCGGTGAGGTCGCTCGGCGCTTCGGCCACGAAGGCCTGGCCCCCGACAGCATCGTCGCGCGCCTCAAGGGCACCGCCGGTCAGAGCTTCGGTGCCTTCGTCGCACATGGAGTGACGCTGGAGCTCACGGGCGACGGCAACGATTATGTGGGCAAAGGCCTGTCGGGCGGGACGCTGATCGTCCGCCAGCCCGAGCAGGTTGACCGCGATCCCGCGAACAACATCATCGTCGGCAACACCGTCCTCTACGGCGCCATTGCGGGGCAGGCTTTCTTCCAGGGGGTCGCGGGCGAGCGCTTCGCGGTTCGCAATTCGGGCGCCATCGCGGTTGTGGAGGGCGCCGGCGACCACTGCTGCGAGTACATGACCGGGGGCGTGGTTTGCGTGCTGGGGCCCGTCGGCCGCAACTTCGCGGCGGGGATGTCCGGGGGCATCGCCTACGTCTACGATCCCGATGGCCAGCTCAAGAATCAGTGCAACCTCGACAGCGTCGAGCTCGAGGGCATCGCCCCTGCAGGCACCTCATGGGGCGAAGGCGCTCCCTCGCCCGCGACAACAAGCGTCGGCGACAACGGCATGGGTCATCCGATGCGCTACGACGCGGAGCGCGTGCGCATCCTGCTCGAACGTCACCGGCAGGCGACCGGGAGTGCCAGGGCGGCCGAGCTGCTCGCGGACCTGCCGGACGCGCTGCTGCACTTCGTCAAAGTCGTTCCAACCGAATACCGGCGCGCGCTGGCGGACCTCGAGTCCGTCGCCGTCGCCGCGGAGTAGAGTCTGATGGGTAAGCCGACCGGATTCCTCGAAGTCGAACGCCAGGATCGCAAATATGCGCCAGTTGCCGAGCGCGTAACGAACTGGCGCGAGTTTACGCAGGAGCCGGGCGCGGAAGCCGTTTCCAAGCAGGCCTCTCGTTGCATGGATTGCGGCATCCCATTCTGCCACTCGGGCTGCCCGGTGAACAACCTGATCCCGGACTGGAACGACCTCGTCTACAAGGATGACTGGCAGGCGGCGATCGAACGGCTGCACCAGACAAACAACTTCCCGGAAGTCACCGGCCGCATTTGCCCCGCGCCATGTGAGGCAGCGTGCACGCTCAACATCGACGACGTACCGGTGACGATCAAATCGATCGAGGGCGAGATTGCCGACCGTGCCTTCCGAGAAGGCTGGATAAAGCCGCAATGCGCGCCTCGCGGAACCGGGAAGCGCATTGCCATCGTCGGCTCCGGCCCTGCGGGGTTAGCCTGCGCACAGCAGCTGGCGCGCATGGGCCATGCACCGACGGTGTTCGAGAAGTCGGACCGTATCGGCGGTCTGCTTCGCTACGGCATCCCGGATTTCAAGCTAGACAAGTCCGTCATCGACCGCCGCATGGAGCAGATGGAAGTCGAAGGCGTCATCTTCCGGACGAACATGGAAGTCGGCGTGACCGTGTCGGTCGAGCGGCTGCTGGACGATTATCACGTCCTCGTCCTCGCTGGCGGCGCCGAGCAGCCGCGCGACCTCCCAGTGCCGGGCCGCGAGCTCGACGGCGTCCATTTCGCGATGGATTTCCTCAGTCAGCAGAACAAGCGCAACGCCGGCGACGCGGAGGAAAAGGCCGCTGCCGGAGGCACGATCAGTGGGCACGGCAAGCATGTCGTCGTGATCGGCGGCGGCGATACCGGTTCCGATTGCATCGGTACCTCCTTCCGTCAGGGCGCGGCTTCGGTGACGCAGCTCGAGATCCTGCCCCAGCCCCCGCTCCACGAGAACAAGGCGCTGACCTGGCCCAATTGGCCAATGAAGCTGCGGACGTCTTCGTCGCAAGAAGAGGGCGCCGAGCGCGAGTTTTCCGTAGTGACCACCGCCTTCGTCGGTGAAAGCGGACAGGTTCAGGCTCTGCAGTGCGCTCGCACCGAAATGGTTTCAGGTCCGGACGGGCGGATGACGATCCAGCCGGTCGCCGGCACGGAGTTCGAGATCAAGGCGGACCTCGTCTTGCTGGCGATGGGTTTCTTGGGCCCGCGCAAGGCCGGCGCGGTCGACAGTTCGCAAGTCGAGCTCACGCCTCAGGGCAATGTGAAGGCGGCGATGACCGACTATCGAACCAGCGGTGATCGCATCTTCGCATGCGGTGACATGCGCCGCGGACAGTCGCTGGTTGTCTGGGCCATCCGCGAGGGCCGCGATTGCGCTGAAGCGGTCAATGCCTTCCTGACCGCGGAGCAGAAGGCCGAACCGGTACTGGTGCGCTCGGCCTAGACCTCCGTCACCGGATAGGCCGTCGTGTACTTCACGCGCTCCATGGCAAAGCGCGACGTCACGTTCTTCAGCGGGACCATCGCGATCAGGCGCTGATAGAAGGAATCGACCGCTGCCATGTTCGGCACGGTGATGCGCAGCATGTAGTCTACGTCCCCGGCCATGCGGTAGATTTCCATCACTTCCGGCATTTCCGTGACCGCCGAAGCGAAGCCGTCGAGCCAGTCCTTCGAATGGTCCCCCGTCTCGATCTCAACGAAGACCGTGAGGCCAAGGCCGAGGGCGTCCGGATCGACCAGCGCCACCCGCTTCGTAATCACGCCAGCGTCCTGCAGCTTTTGAATCCGCCGCCAGCACGGCGTTTGCGACAGGTTCACCTGCTTCGCGATGTCCGCCACCGACATGGACGCATCGTCCTGAAGGATGGCGAGGATCTTGCGGTCGGTCGAATCCATCTGATGCTTCAGCTAATTGTGGAAGATTATTCTACATTCTTCACGTTCCTGTGCAATCTCAGTTTTTTCTTCGTACCTTCCGTTGAAGCTTAAGACTCCCCTATGTATCTCGGCCTCCGATGCTGTCGGGGAGACATGTGCAAGCGCATGGTCAGCGTCGCCAGTGGAATATTTTTCTAAGGTGGCACAGTGGCCGACGCGGATTTCCCGAAGATCAGACCGGCTGTCCCGGTGTCTGCGGAGCTCAAGTCCGCCGCCGCAGCCGACGTGCCAGGACGCCTCCGTGCTGCCTCAGGCCTGATTTCCGGCCGCTTAGTCTTCACGACCAGCTTCGGCATCGAAGACCAGCTCATCGCGCATCATATCTTTACGCAGCGGTTGCCGATTGACGTCGTCACGCTCGATACGGGCAGGCTCTTCCCGTCGACCTATACGCTTTGGCAGGAGACCGAAGAACGGTACGGAGTCCGTATCCGCGCCTTCTACCCGGATGCTCAGGCGGTCGCGGGGATGGTCGCCGATCAGGGCATCAACGGCTTCTATTATTCGAAGGACGCCCGGCTTTCCTGCTGTGAGGTCCGGAAGGTTGAACCGCTGAAGCGCGCTCTCGCCGGAGCGGCAGGATGGATCACCGGGCTTCGCGCCGACCAGTCCGGAAACCGCTCCGCGGTGCGGTTTGCCGATTGGGATGCAGGGCGAGG
Source organism: Sphingomonas daechungensis (assembly GCF_039543105.1). NCBI lineage: Bacteria > Pseudomonadati > Pseudomonadota > Alphaproteobacteria > Sphingomonadales > Sphingomonadaceae > Sphingomonas > Sphingomonas daechungensis. The sequence goes on along the minus strand of NZ_BAABJC010000001.1, from coordinate 2,552,697 downwards.
CCTTCTGAAGGTCGCACCCTTGTTCGACCACCGCCGGGACGACGTCGCTTCGGAGTGCACGAAGCTAGATGTGCCGATCAATGCACTGCATGCGGAGGGATATCTCTCCATCGGGTGTGCGCCCTGCACTCGCGCACTTCAGCCCGGCGAACCCGAGCGGGCCGGCCGCTGGTGGTGGGAAACCGACGAAGCTCGCGAATGCGGACTTCATGTTCGGGCTGACGGCAAGCTCGTCCGGAATGTGGCGGCATGAGCGATATCTCGCGCATCGCCCCGCTGGCGAATCTGCCCCTCTTCCACAGGCTGCAAGGGCGGAAGGCCGTCGTCATCGGCTCGTCCGAAGGAGCGAAGTGGAAGGCGGAGCTGCTCAGCGCGGCAGGAGCAGATGTTCACATCAGCGATCATTGGGAAGCTCCGCAACTCGAAGGCGCGGCTATCGCCGTCGCAGATCTTGCCGATCACGATGAGGCGCTGCGCTTAATCGATGCCGCTCATGCTGCCGGCGCTGTCGTCAACATCATCGATCAGACCGATCTGTGCGACGTCACCTTCGGGACGATCGTCAACCGCTCGCCGATTGTAGTCGGGATCTCCACGGACGGCGCAGCCCCGGTTCTCGGCCAGTCCATCCGCTCCCGGATCGAAAGTGTTCTGCCTCTCGGTCTTTCCAGCTGGGCGAAGGCTGCAAAGGCGTGGCGTCCGCGCCTGAAGCAGCGTTTGAGCAACTTCTCAGACCGTCGGGCATTCTGGCAGCGCTTCGCCGTCAAGGCCTGGAGCGGACCGGATCTCGCGCCTCTGGACAGCGACTTCGACGCGCTGGTCGCGTCGGCTCCCGGCACGACCGGACGCGTGACTCTGGTGGGCGCTGGTCCGGGTGATCCCGAGTTGCTAACCCTTAAGGCCGTCCGGGCTCTGCAAACGGCAACGGTGATCCTCTACGATCATCTGGTCGGACCGGATGTGCTCGAACTGGCTCGTCGCGAGGCCCGGCGCGTTCCCGTCGGGAAGAGCGGCCACGGCCCTTCGTGCAAGCAGTCCGACATCAACGAAATTATGGTCGAGCTCGCGCGGGCCGGCGACACTGTCGTGCGCCTCAAGGGCGGCGACCCAATGATATTCGGTCGCGCCACGGAAGAGATCGACGCCTGCCGGGCGGCCGGCATTGAGATCTCCGCCATTCCCGGCATTTCAGCGGCGCAGGGCGTCAGCGCTTCTTTGCTGATGTCGCTGACAGAGCGCCGCCACGCCCGCCGCGTACAGTTCCTGACTGGGCATGGCGCCGACGGCAAACTGCCCTCCGACATCGACTGGATCAGCGTCGCCGATCGCAAGGTGACGACGGTGCTCTATATGCCGCGCAAGACGCTCGGACAGTTCGTGCGCGATGCGCTTCGCAAGGGCATCGATCCGGAAACACCAGCAATTGCAATCGCTTCCGCGACGCTTCCCGACGAAGTTCACGTCTCTGCAACAGTTGCCGAGATCGAAAATTTCGTTGCTGAACTGCCCATCGGAGCACCCGTCACGGTAGTCATCGGCTGGGTTGGCCGCCGTCACGTTGGCGCAACCTCGGCACCCCTGCCCTTTCCGAAAGCCCTCGCATCATGAACGCGCCAGTTGAGTTCACCACGCGCTCCCTCAATCACCTTGAGCAGCTTGAGGCGGAGAGCATCGAGATTTTCCGCGAGGTCGTTGCGGAGTCGGAGCGGCCGGTGCTGCTCTATTCGATCGGCAAGGACAGCGCGGTGATGCTGCATCTTGCCAAGAAGGCTTTCTTCCCCGGCCCCCTGCCCTTTCCGCTCCTTCACGTCGACACGACCTGGAAATTCCGGGACATGTATGGCCTGCGCGACAAAGTTGCTGCCGAGCCGGGGATCGAGCTCCTGGTTCACCGCAATCCCGAAGCCGAAAAGCTGGGCATCAACCCATTCGATCATGGCCCGCTCCACACAGACATGTGGAAGACAGAGGGGCTAAAGCAGGCGCTCGATCAATACGGCTTTGACGCGGCCTTCGGCGGCGCCCGCCGCGACGAGGAAAAGAGCCGCGCCAAGGAGCGCGTGTTCAGCTTCCGTGACAAGAACCATCGCTGGGATCCGAAGAACCAGCGGCCGGAACTGTGGTCGCTCTACAATGCGAAGAAGGGCGCAAAGGAATCGATCCGCGTCTTCCCGCTGTCCAATTGGACCGAGCTCGACATCTGGCAGTACATCTACGCCGAGGGGATCGAGATCGTCCCGCTCTATTTGTCCGCGCCTCGTCCAACGGTTGAGCGCGACGGCACGCTGCTCATGGTCGACGACGAGCGCTTTCCACTTCAGCCGGGCGAAACGCCGGTCGACCGTTCGGTAAGATTCCGCACGCTTGGTTGCTACCCGCTGACAGGTGCCGTCGAGAGCGAAGCGACCACGCTAGCTGAGGTCATCCAGGAAATGCTCGTCGCGACCACGTCGGAGCGGCAGGGCCGCGTCATCGACAAGGACGGCGGCGCCGCCAGCATGGAGAAGAAGAAGCAGGAGGGCTATTTCTGATGGCCACGCTGCTCAAGCCTTTGGATGCCGCCGAGACCGCGCGCGAGGAACTCGAACGCTGGATCGATGCGACGCAGAAGAAGTCGTTGCTGCGCTTCATTACCTGCGGATCGGTCGACGACGGCAAGTCCACTTTGATCGGTCGCCTCCTGTACGATTCCAAGATGCTCTTCGAAGACCAGCTTTCGACGCTGGCCAGCGACAGCAAGAAGCAGGGCACGCAGGGCGAAGCGCTAGATTTCGCGTTGCTGGTCGACGGCCTCGCCGCGGAACGCGAACAGGGCATCACGATCGACGTCGCCTACCGCTTCTTCGCGACTGAAAGGCGCAAGTTCATCGTCGCCGATACTCCGGGCCACGAGCAGTACACGCGCAACATGGTCACAGGTGCATCCACCGCCGACCTCGCTGTGATCCTGATCGACGCGCGCAAGGGCGTGCTGACGCAGACTAAGCGGCACAGCTTCCTCGTCCACCTGCTCGGCATCCGGAACGTGGTGCTGGCGGTGAACAAGATGGATCTCGTCGGTTACGACCAATCCGCTTTCGATCGGATCGTCGAAGATTATGCCGCCTTCGCAAAGACGGCTGGCATCGGAACCTTCACGGCCATTCCGGTCTCGGGTCTGAAGGGCGACAACATCACCAGCCGCTCGGCCGAAATCGACTGGTACGATAGCCCATTCTTGCTGGAGCATCTGGAGGCGGTGCCGGCGGCTGAACGCAAAGCGGGGGATGAACCTTTCCGCATGGCGGTGCAGTGGGTCAGCCGCCCGAGCCAGAACTTCCGCGGTTATACCGGGCGGATCGCCAGCGGCCAGGTCCGCGTGGGCGATCCGATCTCGGTGCTTCCGGCTGGGAGAAACACCTTCGTCGAGCGGATTGTCACATTTGACGGTGACCTCGATCAGGCGGTCGCTGGCCAATCCGTGACCCTGACTTTGACCGACGAAATCGACTGCTCACGCGGTGACATCCTGGTCGCGGCCGGCGAAAGATCGGACGCGGTCAGCCGCATCTCCGCAAGCCTCATCTGGATGTCCGACGAGAAGCTGGTTCCGCACCGATCCTATTGGCTGAAGGTCGGCACCCAGACGGTCTCCGCAAGCATCGACACCGTCCAGTCGATCACCGACGTGAACACGCTGGAGATTTCGGACGGCAACGCACTGGCGCTGAACGACATCGGCAAGGTCGTGATCGACCTCGATCGAGCGATTCCAGGTGTTCGTTATGTCGACAACCGTAAGCTCGGCGGCTTCATCCTGATCGACAAGATGACCCACGCCACGGTGGCGGCGGGCCTCGTCGACGACTTCCCCGCCAACGCGGTCAGGCGTGCCGCCGGTCCAACCAGCACGATCATCTGGGTCACTGGCCCCGACCGCGCGCTGTGGGCCGCGAGGACCGCGGCAGAGCTGAAGGCGCAGCGCCGGCAGGTTTCGATAATTGACGAGGAGGCCATTGCTGGCTTCCCGGCGGACGATCCCGTTCTCACCGCGCGGGAAGCTGCGAAGCTGCTCGCCGCCGCTGGCGTGCACGTCCTCGTCACTATCGAAGCGCGGCCCGGCGAGGCTCACCCAGGCCGCGTCGTCGAAGCATCGAACGAAGACAATGGAGGCGGGGAATGGGTGATCTGACCTCCTCACAGGCGACTGGAGCAAAGCCATGACCGTCCAGCTTCCCCTTCACGAGGGCGCGCTGAGCCTTGAGCAATGGCAGCTGGTCGAGAACCTTGCCCAGAGCCTGACGCCATCGCAGGCGCGGTGGATCAGCGGATATTTCGCGGGGCTTGATGCCGGGCTTCTCCGCTCCGGCGACGGCGAGATCGAGCCGCTCGTTGTTCCGCAAGGACGTACGCTGACGATCCTCTATGGAACCGAGACGGGAAATAGCCGCGACCTCGCCAAAGCACTGGCCGCGAGTGCGACCGAGCGCGGGCTGACGCCCAAGGTGTCCGATCTTTCCGACTACAAAGTCCGTCAGCTGAAGGATGAGCAGGACGTGCTCTTCATCGTCAGCACCTATGGCGAGGGCGATCCACCGCAGCCGTCGGTGGCCTTCTTCGAGTTCCTCGAAGGGCCTCGCGCTCCGAAGCTGGAAGGCGTCCGCTTCTCCGTGCTGGCGCTCGGGGATTCGACCTACGAGAAATATTGCGAGGCCGGAAAGCGCATCGACAGCCGCTTCGAAGAACTTGGCGCAAGCCGCCTGAGCCCGCGCGTCGATTGCGACATCGACTTTGACGAACCTGCCGCAGCGTGGAGCAGTTCGGTTGTCGAGCTTCTCGCTGCCGACCTCGCGGTTGCCGCCGCCCCGACGATCGGCGCCTCGCCCCGTATCTCGGACCCCGCGCCGGCCAAACACGACAAGCGCAATCCATTCAACGCGACCGTCCTCGAGAACATTCAGATCGTCGGCCGCCACTCGACCAAGGAGACGCGGCACGTCGAGCTGGACCTCGGCGGATCGGGACTGACTTACCAGCCCGGAGATTCACTCGGCTTCGCGGCGACGAACGACCCGCGCGTGGTGGAAGAATTGCTCGAGACGACAGGCCTTTCGCCAGGCACTTCGGTGACGGTGAAGAATGAGCCATTGCCGCTCGCCGATGCGCTCGCGGGGAAGTTCGAAATCACGATCGGCAGCCCCCGCTTCATCGAGCAGTGGGCAAACCTCACGGGCGCCAAGGAGCTCGAGGACCTCACCGGCCCGGAGGCCGCCGCAGCTCGCGTGAAGTTCCTGTACGAACATCACATCGTCGATATCATCCGCCGCTTTCCGGTCGCGGGTGTCGAGGCTGATAGCCTGCTCGCCGGCCTGCGCCCGCTGCAGCCGCGGCTTTACTCCCTTGCTTCGAGCCAGGCGCTCGTCGGCAACGAAGCCCACCTGACTGTCGCGCGGGTGCGCTACGAGTTGCACGGCACCGCTCGGGGCGGAGTCGCAACGACGCAGATCGCTGACCGGCTCGAAATGGGCTCGACCATTCCTGTCTACGTTCAGGAGAACCCGCACTTCCGACTGCCCGCCGACGATGTCCCGATCATCATGGTCGGTCCGGGTACGGGCGTCGCTCCGTTCCGCGCGTTCCTTCAAGAACGCGAGGCGCGAGCCGCCGCCGGCCGCTCCTGGCTTTTCTTCGGCGAGCGCAACTTCCGCAGCGACTTCCTCTACCAGGTCGAATGGCAGGAGTGGCTGGATGAAGGTGTGCTCAGCCGTCTCGACGTCGCCTTCTCTCGCGATGCCAGTTCCAAGACCTACGTCCAGCACCGCATGCGCGAGCAGTCGCGCAACCTGTTCGCGTGGCTTGAGGAAGGCGCTCATTTCTACGTCTGCGGCGATGGGAAGGCGATGGCGCGCGATGTGCACGAAGCCCTGATCGGCATCGTCGAGCATGAGGGTGGCCGTTCACGGGAAGCTGCCGAAGATTACATCCGCAACCTGGCCGCCGAGCATCGCTACCAGCGCGACGTCTACTGAGAGTTCAATGACTACCCGAACCATCGACAGAAGCACCGACCTCTCGCAGGCGCTCGACAAGCTCGGGCCCGATGAGACGCTGAAATACAATAGCGATTATCTGCGCGGCCATATTGCCAGCGACCTGCTCGACCGCATCACCGGCGGGGTGACCTTCGCGAGCAACAAGCTCATGAAGTTTCACGGCATTTACCAGCAGGACGACCGCGACATCCGCGACGAGCGTAGGCGTCAGAAACTGGAGCCCGCACTGACCTTCATGGTTCGCGTTCGCCTTCCCGGCGGTGTCTGCACGCCTGAGCAATGGCTGAAGATCGACGAGCTGGCTCAGACCCACGGCGGGAACACGATCCGGCTGACGACGCGTCAGACATTTCAATTCCACTGGATCGTCAAGGAAGACATCAAGCCGACGATCGAAGGCCTGCACGATGTGCTACTCGACACGATCGCGGCCTGCGGGGACGATTCACGCGGCGTGATGGCGACAGCCGATCCGGCGGACTCCGATATCCACGCTGAAGTCGCGGAGCTTTCCAAGCAGCTCAGCGACCACGTCATTCCGAAGACCCGCGCCTATCACGAGATCTGGTACGGCGAAGAGCGCGTTGCCACGAGCGAGAACGAGGAACCGTTCTACGGCAAGCAATACCTGCCGCGGAAGTTCAAGATCGGCTTCGTCGTCCCGCCCTCGAACGACATCGACGTCTATACGCAAGACCTCGGCTTCATTGCCGTCACGGGTCCGAACGGCATAGAAGGTTTCAATGTCACCATCGGTGGCGGCATGGGCCGTACCGATAATGAGCCGACGACCTATCCGCGCCTTGCCGATGTCGTCGGCTTCATTCCAAAGGATCGCCTGCTCGCTTGTGCCGACGCGGTCATGGGGGTTCAGCGCGACTACGGAAACCGCGTAGTCCGCGCCCGCGCTCGCTTCAAATACACCATCGACGACAAGGGTCTCGACTTCATCAAGTCAGAGATAGAGCAGCGCATGGGCGCCCCGTTCGAGTCCGCGCGGCCTTTCGATCTGACCACGAACGGCGACGGCTTCGGATGGCGTCAGACAGACCGAGGCACCTGGAACTACGGCCTGTTCATCGCCAACGGGCGCGTGTCAGACCTGCCCGGCCGCGACATCATGACCGGGCTCCGCGAGATCGCAAAAGTGCTCAGTGGCAATCTCCGCCTGACCCCGAACCAGAACCTTATCATTGCGGGCGTCACGCCGGAGGATAAGCCGCAGATCGAGGCGCTACTGGCCAAGCATGGCCTCGCCGAAAGCGACAAGACAAGCTCGCTGCGGCTGAACTCGATCGCCTGCGTCGCGCTGCCGACCTGCCCGCTCGCGATGGCGGAGGCGGAGCGTTATCTGCCCGACCTGATCACTAAGATCGAAGCGATCCTTGAGCAGAACGGCCTGGCGCAGGAGCCGATCACCATTCGCATGAGCGGATGTCCCAACGGATGCTCGCGCCCCTATGTCTCCGAGATTGCGCTGACCGGACGGGCGCCAGGCAAATACAATCTCTATCTGGGCGGCGGCTTCCACGGTGAGCGGCTGAACTCGCTCTACGCCGAGAACATTGGCGAGGAACGCATCCTCGAAATCCTGTCCGAGAAGCTCTCGACCTACGCAAACGAGCGAGCGCCCGGAGAACGCTTCGGCGATTTCGTCACACGCATGATTGACCGCGAGCGGGCCGCATAGCATGCTGCTCACGATGATTCAGGTTCGCACCGCAACGATTTGGTGGTGGCGCTGGTCCCCAGCCATCGATGCGGCGCGCCCAGTGAACGGATAGCCGGAAGACAGCCTCTTCCCGCCAGATGTCTCCAAGGACCCGCCGCAACCCGGCGGGTTTTTCTTTGCCCTCAACACAACGGAATTCGACAGATGATCATCGTTCTCAAGCGTGAAGCCACCGAGGAAATCGCCCAGGAAATCCTGGGGCGTATCGAGGAAAAGGGCCTCAAGCCGCTCTACATGCCCGGCAGCGAGCGCGTCGTTCTCGGGGCCCTTGGCGACGAGAGGGTTTTGTCGGAGTTGAACCTCGACGGCCACCCGATGGTGGAATCGCTGAAACCCATCCTCTCGCCCTACAAGCTGGTCAGCCGCGAGATGCACCCTCACGATACGGTCGTCCGGTTCGGCAACGCAAACATCGGCGGCGTCGGGTTCGCTGTGATCGGCGGTCCCTGCGCGGTGGAGACGGCGGAGCGCCTGCACGACAGTGCGAGTGCAGTCGCGTCGGCGGGCGCGATTGGCATCCGCGCAGGCGCTTACAAGCCGCGCAGCAGCCCGTATTCCTTTCAAGGACACGGCCCGGAAGGGCTGGCGACCTTACGCAAGGTCGGCGACGAGCTCGGCCTCCCGGTCGTCACCGAGGTCATGGACACGGCGGATGTGGATGCGGTCGCGGAGAGCGCGGACATGCTCCAGGTCGGCGCGCGCAACATGCAGAATTTCTCGCTGCTGAAAGCTCTCGGCAAGGTGCGCAAGCCGGTACTCCTGAAGCGCGGTCTTGCCGCAAAGGTTGAAGATCTGCTGCTCGCCGCCGAATATCTGCTCGCGGCCGGCAACGAACAGGTCATCCTTTGCGAGCGAGGCATTCGCACGTTCGAAACCGTGACGCGCAACACCCTCGACCTCAATGCGGTCGCTTACATGAAGCAGAAGACCCACCTGCCGGTCATGGTTGATCCCTCCCACGGCACGGGCGTTCGCGACCTCGTCATTCCGATGTCCTTGGCGGCCGCGGCCTGCGGTGCCGACGGTCTCCTCGTCGAAGTGCATCAAGACCCGGTCGACGCCTGGTCGGACGGAGCGCAGTCGCTGTATCCCCACCAGTTCGAGGCCCTGATGACCGGGCTTCGACCCGTGCTCGCGGCGATTGGCAGGGAGTTGGCGTGAACGCAGTGACCGATCTCGCCACCGGCACGGCGCGGGCGATTTCTCGTCGCCTGTCCACGCCGGTCGACCTGCTCGCACTCTATGCCCAGTTGAGTGATCACGGCCGACGCCCCGACACGCTGCTGATCGAAACCACTGCGGGAAAGAGTGTTATCCTCGACCAAGCCGCGGTGCGGATCGACTGCCGCGGCGGGGAGGTGACGCTCGATGCACTCTCGACAACGGGCCAGCCGGTCCTCGAACTCGTCGCGCGAAAGCTTGCGAAGAATCTGGCGTCTGAATCGGCGGATCGAGTCACTCTCCGGTATCAGCGCTCGGATGAAGTCGATGCGGAGCGCCGGCTGCTTGCGCCGTCACCGTTTGACGTCTTACGCGCAATCACGACCGAGATTGCGAACGAGACGCCCGAAGAGGCCATGGCGGTCTGCCTCGCCGGTGTGATCGCCTTCGATCACGTCGAGCTGTTCGAGGAGCTGCCGCCGTACGCCGAAGACCAGGCCGACTTCCCCGACTTCATCTTCTGGCTTGCGGAATCGGTGATCGTCAGTGAGCCGAAGCTCACTCCGCGCCTTGTCTGCACATCCTTTGCGACCGGGGATCCGGAACAGCGGAAACGCAGCCACAACAGCGCTATCGAGCGTCTCGGCGAATTGTCGTTTCGCGCGTCGGACGTCCACGGATTACATCCGAAGCCTGGCGCGCCGGGCGAGGTTGCCGTCGATCTCGACGACCGGACCTTCGCTTCTGCTGTTTCCCAACTCAAGGAGCACATCCTTGCCGGCGACGTGTACCAGATCGTCGCATCGCGCACGTTCAGCGCCGCCTGTCCCGATCCGCTCTCCGCATTCGCACGCGTCCGGTCCCTCGATCGCAGCCCCTACATGTTCTTCGTATCGGGCGGCGACTTCGCGCTGTTTGGGGCATCTCCCGAAACCTCGGTCCGGGTGACGCGCGAAAGCGGAAAGCCCCTCGTCGAAGTGAAGCCCATTGCCGGCACTCGACCGCGAGGGACCGACAGCGACCAGGATGATCGCATGGAGGCCGACCTGCGCCTCGATGAGAAGGAAGCGGCCGAGCACATGATGCTGGTCGATCTCGCCCGCAACGACGTCGCGCGTATCAGCGAGCCGGGCACCCGTCACGTGGCCCAACTGATGACGCTCGAGAAATATGCCCGGGTGATGCACCTCGTCAGCTCGGTGAAGGGCGTGCTGACCAAGGGTTACGATGCGATCCACGCGCTGCAGGCGTGCCTCAATCCCGGCACGCTTTCGGGAGCGCCGAAACTACGCGCGACGCAGTTGCTCCGCGAGTACGAGCGGACCCGACGCGGTCCTTATGGCGGGACGATCGGCTGGCTGAACGGTGAAGGGTCGATGGACACCGGCATCGTGATTCGGTCGGCGCTGGTGAAGGACGGGACTGCCTACGTTCGCGCAGGCGCCGGTGTCGTGCACGATTCAGATCCGATGGCGGAAGCGGAGGAAACAAGACGAAAGGCGTCGGCTGTCCTTTCTGCGATTGCCGGGGGGCAAATTCGATGAGCCGCAACGTCCTGATGGTGGACAACCACGACAGCTTCACCTTCAACATCGTGGAAGCGCTTGAGAGGCTGGGGGCGACCGTGAGAGCGGTGCGCAACGAAATTGCCGCGGCCGACGCGTTGGACCAGGCACGCGAGACGAGCGCCGTCATCCTGATTTCGCCCGGCCCGGGCCGACCGGAAGATGCGGGCTGCTGCATCGAATTGATCTCGCTGGCGAAGGGTGAGGTGCCGCTGTTCGGTGTCTGCCTGGGCCAGCAGGCGATCGTTCTGGAAGCAGGCGGTGAGGTCGTGCGAGCGCCGGACGCGATGCATGGCAAGGCTTCGGCGTTGAACCACGACGGTTCTGGCCCGTTCGAAGGGTTACCCGAAACCATCAAGATTGGGCGCTATCACTCGCTTTGCACGCCCAACCCGCCGTCCCGTTTCCGCGTCCATGCCTCGATCGATGGCATGGCGATGGCGATCAGCGACGTGCAGGCCAAGCAGGTCGGCGTTCAGTTCCACCCGGAGTCGGTGCTGACACCCGTCGGCCAGCGCATCTTCGCAAACGTGCTGAAGGGCTTCGACTAGGCCGAAACGGTCGAGCGAGTTGCCGCTTTCATGGTGGCGACGAACTCGCGGACGGCATCGGCACCCTGCTCGACGCCAAGCCGGACGATGGCCGAGCCGCTGATCACCCCGGCCGCGCCGCTCGCGATGGCCTGGCGCACGTGATCGGGTGTCGAAATCCCGAAGCCGAGCACAGCCGGCGGCGCGCCAACGCTTTGAAGGGTCGTGAAAAGCCGATCGTGTTCCAGCGCCAGCTCCTGCCGCTCGCCGGTCACACCGGCTCGCGCCACGCAATAGGTGTAGCCCGAACACAGACGGCCGATCCGGGTCAGTGTTTGACCGGGCGTGTTCGGCGCTGCGATCATGACGAGGCTGACACCGGCCGATCGCGCCTCATCTGCGTAGGGCTCGGCTTCTAGCGACGGCACGTCCGCGATGAGCAGGCTGTCCACCCCTGCGGCAGTAGCATCCGCGAAGAAGCGCTCTCGCCCGCGGGCCGCAACCAGATTGGCGTACGTCAGAATGCCGACCGGAATATTCGCATGGCGCGAGCGGAACTCGGTCAGCAGACGGAAGCAATCGTCGACTCGAGTACCTGCCTCCAGCGCCCGCACCGCCGCAGCCTGGATCACCGGCCCGTCTGCCACGGGGTCGGAGAACGGGATGCCGACCTCGATCATGTCGGCCCCGCCCTCGACGACGGCATCGAGAAGCCTCGCGCATGTTTCCAGATCGGGGTCGCCAAGCATCAGAAACCCGCCGAACGCGGCCTCGCCGTGCCCCCGGAGCCGATCGAACATCGCGTCGTAGCGGCTCATGCCATCGCTCCGAGCAGTGCCTGCGCCTGGGCCACGTCCTTGTCGCCGCGACCGGAGAGATTGACGACCAGCACCTCGGCCTCCCCCGCCTCCGCCATCTTCAAGGCCTGCGCGAGCGCGTGACAGGACTCGAACGCCCCAATGATCCCCTCGCTTCGCGCCAGCTTCACGAAAGCGTCGAGCGCCTCCTGGTCAGTGCTTCCGACATAATCGGCGCGGCCAATGTCGTTGAGGTGCGCGTGCTCCGGTCCGACCGCAGGGTAGTCGAGCCCGGCCGAAACGGACCAGGTATCGGTCACCTGTCCGTCCTCATTCTGGAGCACGAGGGTCTCCGCACCGTGCAGGATGCCATGCATGCCACGCTGGATCGTCGCGCCGTGCTCATGGCCGTGGAGGCCCTTCCCTGCCGCCTCGACGCCGATCAGACGGACCTCATGGTCGGGAATGAAGTCAGCGAACATGCCGATGGCATTCGACCCGCCGCCCACGCAGGCTAGCACGGCATCGGGCAGCCGCCCTTCCGCCTCCAGCACCTGCGCGCGCGCCTCCTTGCCGATCACACGCTGGAATTCGCGCACCATCGTCGGGAAGGGATGCGGGCCGGCTGCGGTCCCGAGAAGATAGTGCGTGTCATCGAAGCTCGCGCTCCAATCGCGGAGCGCCTCGTTGATGGCATCCTTGAGCGTCCGCCCGCCGCTTTCCACCGGCACGACTCTCGCGCCCATTAGCTCCATCCGAAAGACGTTGAGCTTTTGCCGCTCGACGTCTTCGGCGCCCATGTAGACCACGGTTTCGAAGCCGAAGAGCGCGCCGACAATCGCCGTGGCTACTCCGTGTTGGCCAGCGCCGGTTTCGGCGATCAGCCGGTGCTTGCCCATGCGCTTGGCGAGCAGGGCTTGCCCGAGCACCTGATTGGTCTTGTGCGCGCCGCCATGAAGCAGGTCCTCGCGCTTCAGGTAAATGCGCGCCTTGCCACCGAGGTTTCGGCACAGAGTGAGCGGGGTAGGCCGCCCGGCATAATTCGCCAGCAGCTCATTAAGCTCGGACCGAAACGCCGGGTCCTGCTCCGCGTCGAGGAACGCCCCTTCGAGCTGCTCGAGCGCGGGGACGAGGATCTCGGGGATGAAGCAGCCGCCGAAGCGGCCAAAGCGGCCATCCTGACGCATCAGGCGCGCCTCCGGCAGGCGGGTCGGACAGCTTCGAAAAGATGGGCGACCTTGTCCAGGTCCTTGCGGCCGGGAAAGGCTTCCACCCCCGAGCAGACATCGATCCCGTAGCTTCCGAGGGCCTGCGCATCGCGCGCATTTGACGGGCTGATTCCTCCAGCCACGAATGCATCAGCAAGTTCAGGACGATCGGCGAGCAGGCCCCAATCGAACACGTGCCCGGTGCCGCCCGTGCGCCCATTGACGCTGGTGTCATAGAGAATGCGGTCTGCGCCAGCCCGCTCGGGCGAAACCTCGTTGCGGACCGCGCTCACCGCCCAGATCTCGCAATCTTCGGGCAGCTTCGCGCGAAGCCGGTCCAGATCACCTTCTCCCCCGTGCAGCTGTACCGCGGCGAGCCCAAGCTCCTTCGCCGTTCGGCCGACGAATTCATGGCCTTGATCTTGGAAGACACCGACCGGCCTGGCACCGCGATCCCGAATCTCGTCGACGAGGGACGGAGCGCGGTCGGCGACGTTCCGGGGGCTGATGTCAGCGAAGATCAAGCCAGCGTGCGTGGCCTTTCGCGCGGACATCGCGGCATCATCCTCGTTCGTCAGACCGCAAATCTTGATGTGGCCGTGAACCAGCGCTCGGGCGGCTTCCGCAACATTCGCCGAAGCCATCAGCGCGGATCCGACTAAAAAGGCGTCCACGCTCGGGGCCAGGCGCTCGACGTCGCGGCGGTCGCGGACGCCGGACTCGCTGATGACCAGGGTGCCATCAGGCACGAGGTTCGCGAGCCTCTCCGTAACTGCAAGATCGGTCTTCAGCGTACGCAAGTCGCGGTTGTTGATGCCGACAACTTGCGCGCCGAGCGCCAGAGCGCGCCGAAGCTCCGTCTCGTCATGCACTTCGACGATCACATCCATGGCTAGTCGGCGCGCTTCCGCCATGACTGCAGCTGCCGCCGCATCGTCGAGCATGGCGAGGATCACGAGGGCCGCATCGGCGCCGCTAAGCCGTGCTTCTGCGACTTGGCGCGGATCGACGATGAAATCCTTGGCGAGGATCGGCCCCTCGAAGCGGCTGCGCACTGTCCGCAGATCCTCAAGCGAACCTTGGAAGAACGGCGTGTCGGTGAGAACGCTGATCGCATCGGCGACCGGCGTGTAGGCCGCGACCGCCTGTTCCACACTGACGTCGCTGCGATGACCAGAAGGCGACGCCTTCTTCACTTCCATGAGGAAGCGTGCTCCTGGCTGTGAAAGTGCAGCACGCAGGCTTCGGCGTGTCGGCGCAGGATCGAAGCTCACACCGGCGAGGCGATCCGTGACATCCCGACGCTTACGTTCGGCGATTTCGGCAAGGACGCCTTCAGCCATTGCTCGCCTCAACGTAGGCGTTCAGCACTTGCCCGGCCTTGCCGGATACCAGCGCCTCACGGGCCAGTTCGGCGCCGGCTCGAAGATCGGCGACCTTGCCTGCGGTGTGAAGAAGTGCGGCGGCGTTGAGGATGACCATGTCCTGCTCCGATCGGGCACCGCTACCGTCCATCAGGGCGCGGAAGCGGCTTGCATTTTCGGTGACGTCGCCACCGGTCACGGACTGCAACGGCGCGCGCTCCAGCCCCGCATCCTCCGGCGATATGACAATCTCCGTATGCTGATTGCCCGACAACCGCACCGCACGCGTCTCGCCATGGAGCGCGACCTCGTCCAGTCCCGACCCGTGAACCACGAGGGCCTCTTTCACACCCATGGCCTCGAGAGTCTGCGAGACGCGCCCGAGCATCCTCGGGTCCGCAACACCGAGCAACTGGACCGGCGGACGCGCGGGATTGATGCAGGGCCCGAGCAGATTCATCACGGTGCGGACTGAGAGCTGCCGGCGCACCAGGGCGGCATGCTTCATCCCCGGATGATAGGCAGGCGCAAAGAGAAAGCAGAAGCCGGTCCGGTCGAGAATCTCCCGCGCTCTCAGCGGTCCGACGTCGATTCGGGCGCCGAGCGCTCCCAGCACATCCGCCGAGCCGCAACGCGAACTGACGCTGCGGTTGCCATGCTTGGCGATCGGAAGTCCCGCAGCGGCCGCCACGAACGCAACGGCGGTCGAAACGTTGATCGATCCCGACGAGTCGCCACCCGTGCCACAGCAATCGGCGAAGAGGTAATCGGGTCGCTCGAATGATTGTGCAGCGGCGAACAGGCCCCGCGCGGCACCCATCATCTCGGCCGCCGTCTCACCCTTCATTCGAAGGGCAACGAGCATCCCGGCGATTTCGGCAGGCTCGAGCTTTCCCAGCACGAGGCGTTCGAACAAGTGCTCGCTATCCTCGAGCGCAAGGTCCTCGCCGTCGAGCAGTCGCGGCAGCGGATTGGGCACGGGGCCGGTGTCGACGACGGGGTGTCGAGCTGGCGCGATGTCGGTGGGTTGAAGCATTCTGATCCTCGCAAATGGCAATAAAAAACCCGCCGGTGGCGGGTCGATGGTCGGTTGGAAGTTGGTCGGTTTCCCGGAGTCAGCTCACCAGCCGCGCCATCGCGCCGCGAGAATCGTGTCGCACCACCAGGTCCAGGCCTGATGCTGGTTGTCAGTAAGGGCGCGAACGAAGATCACCGCCCATTCCTCGCGTTTGGGATCCCGGATGTCAAGCTGATCCACTGGCCGACTTGACCCGTTCTGTCGCCTTGCCCATCGCGCGTTCATGGACGTCACGCCCGACCTGATCGCCTTTGCCGAAGAGCTCGCGGCCGTAGCGCGCGTCGAGACGCTCGAGCGTTGGGCCTCATCGGTTGCCGCCGACGACAAGGGTAAGGGTCTCTACGACCCGGTGACCGACGCGGACCGCGAAGCGGAACGCGCCATGCGTGACCTCATTACGTCCCGGTATCCGGATCATGGCATCACTGGCGAAGAATGGCCGGATCAAGCGGCGAGCGGGCCCTACAGCTGGTCACTCGATCCTGTGGACGGAACGCGGTCCTTCATCTGCCAATTGCCAAACTGGGTGACGCTCGCCGGGCTGCTGCATAGTGAACAGGCTGTGCTCGGGCTGATCGACGCGCCGTGCCTGAATGAACTCTATATCGGGCACGGATCAGAGGCTTGGCTGATAACCGGACGCAGTCGGACTCGGGTCCGGACAAGCGATTGTACGGACATCGCCGATGCTCGCCTTTCGACCACCGATCCGTTTCTGTTCAACGATGGCTCGGAGGAAGCTTTCGAGGCACTCCGGCGATCGGTGCGAGTTACCCGCTATGGCCACGACGGCTACGCCTATGCGCGTCTTGCTGCAGGGTCGCTGGACCTTGTCATCGAGGCCGGCCTGAAGCCCCATGATTACAATGCCCTGATCCCGGTCATTCGCGGCGCGGGAGGAGTCATCGGCGATTGGGGCGGCGGAGAGGATTTCACCGGCGGGAAGATCATCGCGGCCGCCACGCGAGAGCTTTACGAAGAGGCGGTACGCGCGTTCGAAGCCTTTGCGTGACGATCCGCCAACCGGGCGATCACGTCGTCCCAGCGAAAGCCCCTCGCCTCCATCAAGACGCTGACGTGATAAATGAGGTCGGCTACCTCCTCGACGCAGCCCTCGACATCCCTACTGACCCCGGCAAGAGCGACCTCAACGCCTTCCTCGCCGATCTTCTTTCCGATCCGCTCCGGGCCGTCGTCGAGGAGCGTCCGAGTATAGCTTCCGGGGTCGTCTGAACTTGCGCGCTCCGCGATGATGGCGGAGAGTTCGGAAAGCCATCCGGAACTGCGAATGTCGGCCGCAAAGCAACTTTTCATGCCAAGGTGGCAGGTCGGCCCTTCCGGATCCGCGAGCACCAGCAAAGCGTCTTTGTCGCAGTCGGCAAACACAGCAGACACGCGCAGCCGGTTTCCGCTCGTCTCGCCCTTCTGCCACAGGCGCTGCTTCGACCGGCTGAAGAAAGTCGCGAACCCCGTTTGCAGAGTGCCAGCAAGCGCGGCCTCGTCCAGATACCCAAGCATCAGGACTTGGCCCGAACGCGGGTCCTGGACCAATGCGGGCAGCAACCCGCCCATCTTCTCCCAGTCCAGCGAACCGATATCGGCCTGACTCAGGGGCGTACTTCGATCCCGCATGTCGCGAGGAACTCCTTCAACTCGGGAATGGCGATGAGGCGATCGTGGAAGACGGTGGCGGCAAGCGCACCGCTCGCACCCGCCTCGAATGCGTCACGGAAGTGTTTGGGCGAACCCGCCCCGCCCGACGCGATCACCGGGACCGTCACCGCCTCGACGACGTCACGCGTGTGAGCGATGTCATATCCGGTCCGGACGCCGTCATTGCGCATGCAATTGAGCACGAGCTCGCCAGCGCCGCGTTGGGTCGCTTCCTGAAGCCATTGCAGCGTCCGCCGGCCAGTATCGCGAGTCCGATCCGGGCGGCCCGTATACTGCTGGACGAAATACTCGCCGTCTCGCGCATAGCTATCCACGCCAAGCACAACGCACTGACTGCCGAACGCATTCGCAAGCTCATCGATCAGTTCAGGGCGTTCGAGGGCCGGCGAGTTGATCGAGATTTTGTCTGCCCCTGCATCCAGGCAGGCAACTGCCTCATCGCGGCTGCGCAGGCCGCCCGCCACGGCAAAAGGAATATCGATTACTGCCGCGACACGCTTCACCCAATCGTGCGACAGCGAGCGGCCATCCGCGCTGGCGCTGATGTCGTAGAAGACGAGCTCATCCGCGCCCTCCTCGCGATAACGGAGCGCCTGCTCGAGGATGTCGCCGGCGTCGCGGTGGTCACGGAATTGCACGCCCTTCACGACGCGCCCGTCTTTCACGTCGAGGCAGGGGATGATCCTACGCGCGGGCAAGTCCGAGCGCCTCTTCGAGCGAAATCCGCTGCTCCCAGAGCGCCTTCCCGATGATCGCACCATCCGTTGGCAGCTGCTCAAGGTCATCGAGCGAGGTGATGCCCCCTGACGCCTGCACGGCAACGCCGGGAAGGCGGCGGGCGATCTCCTGGTACAGGGCGAAGTTGGGCCCTTGCAGCATTCCGTCACGGCCAATGTCGGTCACGAGCAGGTGTCGGGCGTTCGGAAATTGCGCCGCCACGTCCCAAAGGCTTCGACCGGTGTCCTCCGTCCAACCGGCGACCGCAACTCTCGGTGAGCCTTCGGTTAATCGGATATCCAGCGAGAGGGTGATGCGGTCGGGTCCGAATTCCTTGAGCCACGCGCCCACGGCGTCCGGTTCCCTGACGGCAAGACTGCCGATGACGACGCGCGAGACGCCGGCGTCGAACATTCGCACGAGCTGGCCGCGCTCGCGGTAGCCGCCGGCCACCTGCAGCTTGAGCGGCGTTTCGCGGGCGAGTTGCGCAACCAGTTCGCGCTGGACCGGGTTGCCGGTCTTCGCACCGTCGAGATCGACGACGTGCGCCCAGCTTGCGCCAGCGGCCGCAAAGCCGCGGAGCGCCTCGAACGGTTCGGTCGAATAGGCGGTAACGTCGTCGAAGCGCCCCTGCTTGAGGCGCACCGCACGACCTCCGATCAGATCCATCGCGGGGTAGATGATCATGCCAGGAACGCCTGAAGGAAGTTCGACCCCGCTGCGCCCGAGCGCTCGGGATGGAATTGCGCGCCAAGCCAATTGCCCTGGCGCACGACCGCCGGAATCGTACGGCCATATTCCGCTGTCGCGACGGTCGCCGGGCCCGTGTCACAGGCATAGCCGTGGGCGAAATAGACGTATTCGCCGGTACCGATCCCAATCTCGGCGTCGGCAACTGCAAGCCGGCTCCAGCCCATGTGCGGCACCGGCGTCCCTGGTGCGGGAGAGAGTGCCCGGACCTCACCCGGAATGATGCCAAGGCATTCCGAGTTTGCTTCGTCGCTTCGGTCGAACAGCAGCTGCATGCCGAGGCAGATGCCGAGAGCGGGCTGCTTCAGGGATCGCAGGCAGTCGCCCAGCCCGCGCGCCTCGATCCGGGCCATCGCGTGACCGGCCGCTCCAACTCCCGGAAGGACCACCCGATCAGCCCCAGAGATCTCCACGGAATCGGCAGTCACTACCGGAGTTACGCCGAGCCGCTCGAAGGCCAGCTTGATCGATCCGATATTCCCATAGGCAAGGTCGACGATGGCCAGCCTCACAGCACCCCCTTGGTGCTAGGCAGCGCGTCGCCTTCCCGGCGGATCGCGTCGCGCAAGGCCCGGCCGAACGCCTTGAAGCAAGCCTCCGTCTTATGGTGGTCGTTCTCGCCATCCACCTTCACGTGGATCGCCGCTCCCATGCTGTCCGCGAGCGAGCGGAAGACATGGCGGGTCATTTGCGTCGGATATTCACCGATGCTGGTCGCCGCAAACTCGCCTTCGAACCGGCAGTAGGGACGTCCGGAGAGATCGATGAGGACCTGCGCTTGCGCCTCGTCCATCGGCAAAGTGAACCCGAAGCGGCGGATGCCGCGCTTGTCGCCCAGCGCTTGCGAAAGCGCAGTGCCGAGCGCGAGAGCGCAATCTTCGATGCTGTGATGCCCGTCGATTTCGGTGTCGCCATCGCAATCGAGCACGATGCTGAATCCGCCATGCGCGGCCACCTGGTCGAGCATGTGGTCGTAGAACGGCACGCCCGTGTCGATCTTCCGGGGCGTGGGCCGGTCAAGGTCGACGGCAACGGCGATCTCCGTCTCCTTCGTGTCGCGAATGACTTCCGCGCGCCGCGGGCTCGATGGCTCGCAAGTAACACCGAAAGCATTCAGGAGGGCTTCGTTCTCGGCGTCAGTGCCGATCGTAACGCGCACCCCGCCGGGCGCGGCATTCGGTCGGAAGCGCACCCGAATCCCCATCGAGCGCATCCTGGCAGCCAGAGCCGGCGCGTCGTCGACCTCCAGGAAGAGGAAGTTCCCGCCACTTGGATAGACCCGACGGACGATCGGCGAGCCTTGGAGGCGTTCGGCCAGTCTGCCCCGATCGGTCTTGAGGCGCTCAACCCGTTCCTGATGAACTGCCCGTCGCGACGGCGACAACGCGAGGACAGCGGCGTCCACCGACAGGCTTGGCATTGGGTAAGGCGGCAAGGATCGCGCGGCGATTGCCATCAGGTCAGGCTCGCCGATTGCGCAACCCACTCGCGCGCCAGCGAGACCGTAAGCCTTGGACAAGGTCTTGAGAACGACGAGGTTCGGACACCGGGCGGCATCCCCCGCCAAGCTCGGAGTGGTTGAGAAGTCGAGATAGGCTTCATCCGCGACAACAATGGTGTTGGGCAGCGCGGCCGCCACTTTCAGAATCTGGTTGGGGTCCACCTCATTCCCGGTGGGATTGTTGGGCGTGCAGATAAAAGCGATCTTGAGGTTTCGCTCCCCCGAGACGGCTGCCAGAAACGGGTCCGCCGCGAAATCAAAGCCAGCCGTCAAAGGCGCCTCGATCAGGCGGGCGCCCTGAAGCCGAACGAAATGGGCGTAAGCGGAGAAACTTGGGGTGCAGATGGCGACTGCATCGGTCTGCGGGCGGCAAAAGGCGCGGACCATCATGTCGATGGCATCGTCCGCCCCGCGGGTGATGACGACGTTTCCTGGCTCCACACCGTAGAGCGCCGCCAGTGCCGCCTTGAGTCTGGTCGGCTGGGGCTCCGGGTATCGATTGACGTTGGTCGCCAACGCTCCGTCGACCAAAGGCGGGAACGGGTTCTCGTTGGCGTCGAGGCGGATCGCGTCGGGGATTGCCATCGCGTTGTTCGCGGCGATGTCGAATGGCTCCAGCGCAAGCACTTCCGGCCGTGCGAGGCGTTCCGCAAGGCTGCTCATGCCATCAGTTCCAGCCGGGCGTCCGCGGCGAGCGCATGCGCTTCGAGCGACTCCATGCGGGCAAGCAAAGCGGCACGTCGGGACAGGCTTTCGGCGCCTTCGCGTGTTACGGCTTGCACGCTCATCGCCTTGAGGAAAGTGTAAACGGAAATGCCGCTCCAGGCCCGAGCGGCTCCGTCCGTCGGCAGGACGTGGCTCGATCCGGCCAGATAATCGCCGAACGTCTCGGCCGCGTGCGGTCCGGCAAAGACGGCGCCCGCACTACGGATTTTCGCGACGAGTGCCTGCGCAGGCTCCACCGCAAGCGAAAGGTGCTCGGGAGCGTAGAGGTTTGCGACTTCGATGGCCTCGTGGAGATCGGCGACAAGGATGACGCGGCAGCTTCCAAGCGACGCCTCCACGATCTCACGGCGCGGAAGAGTACGGACGCGCTCGGAGATTTCGGCTTCAACGGCGGTCGCCACAGCGACCGATGGCGTCACTAGCAAGACCTGGGCGTCTGGATCGTGCTCCGCCTGGCTGAGGAGGTCGGCGGCAACCAGGCGAGGGTCGGAGCTTTCGTCGGCAATGACGAGCAGCTCACTCGGGCCAGCGGGCAGGTCGATTGCGGGACCGCCTGGCATGCTCATCACCAGACGCTTCGCCTCTGCGACCCACGCATTTCCCGGACCGCAGATCTTGTCGACGGCGGGAATTGCGCCAGCCCCGAAGGCCAGTGCCGCAATCGCCTGAGCACCGCCGACAGTCCACACCTCGTCGATGCCGGCCAGGTCGGCCGCAAGAGCGACCAGATCGTCGAGACCGCCCCCGGGGCGCGGTGGCGTAATAGTGACGATTTGGCGGACGCCAGCCGCACGCGCGGGGATCGCCAGCATGAGCAGGGATGAGAACAGCGGCGTCTTCCCGCCCGGCACGTACAGGCCAACGCGATCGATCGGCCGCCACGTCTTGGTCACCACCAGTCCCGGCGCGGTTTCCAGCGAGAAGTCCGAAGGCACGCTCGCCCTGTGGAACTTCCGGATTTGAGCAGCCGCGAACTCGACAGCCTCCACCTGTTGAGGATCCAGTCGGCGCCGAGCCGCGCTCGCCATCGTACGAACCTCGACACGCCGAGGTTCCTGTCCGTCGAGTTCGAGCGCGATCTCGGAGAGCGCCTGCCAGCCTCTCGCTCGAACATCATTGACGATATTGCGGACTCGCTCCCGAAGCTGCTCGTCGGCCCGCTTCTCGGGCCGAGCGAGCGCGCGGCAACGGTCGGCGTCGCCGAGCCCGTTCCAGTCGATCCGCTTCACAGCATCATCTTTTCGATGGGCACGACGAGGATGGCGGATGCGCCCGCCCCCTTCAGCTCCTGCAGGGTCTCCCAGAAGACGTTCTCCTGACAGACTGCATGCACCGCGAAATGGCCGGGGCGTCCATGCAGCGGCAGGACAGTCGGCGCTTCGGCTCCGGGCAACAGGGCAGTGATGCGACTGAGCGCCTCCTCCGAGGCGTTGAGCATGATGTACTTCGATTCCTTGGTCGCGAGTACACCATCGATGCGGCTGAGGAGCTGGTCGGCGATGGCTTTCCGCTCGTCGTCGAGCGGTTTGCGCGTCCGGATCAGGACGGCCTGGCTCTTGAGGACAGTATCG
Source organism: Sphingomonas daechungensis (assembly GCF_039543105.1). NCBI lineage: Bacteria > Pseudomonadati > Pseudomonadota > Alphaproteobacteria > Sphingomonadales > Sphingomonadaceae > Sphingomonas > Sphingomonas daechungensis. The sequence continues at coordinate 2,530,291 of NZ_BAABJC010000001.1, read as the reverse complement.
ACCGGCCGAAGACCATTGGCCTCCAAAGTCGCGCCGGTCGAAACGAGGTCGCAAATGTAGGTGGCGATCTCGAGACGTGGCGCCAGCTCCACGGCGCCCTTCATCTGAACGACCTCGGCTTCGATCTTTCGATCGTCGAGGAAACGGCGGAGGAGACGCGGATAGGACGTCGCGATGCGTTGCCGGGCCAGAGACTCGGGGCCCGAGTAGTTCAGGCGCTCTGGCGCGGCGATGCGGAGGCTGCACTGACCGAAGCCAAGCTCCGCAAGGACATCGAACCCGCGCTCGTTCGAACCGAGCGCAAATTCTTCAAGGACGTTCTGGCCGACGATTCCCAGCTCGCAGGCGCCATCGCTGACGAACGTCGGAATGTCGTCGTCACGGACGAACATGAGGTCGGCGGGGAAATTGCCGGCGCGCGCGCTCAGGCTGTTCTTGCCCGCCTCAATGCGAAGACCGGACTCGCGAAGAAGATCCCGGCTCAGCTCAGAAAGACGTCCGGACCGCTGCAGCGCGATGTGGATCCGGCTCCGGTCAACCAGCATCGACACTCTCCAGCGCATCGATGGCAGACCGATACCCCTGGTGTGGCTCCTGCCGAAGGAATCTCCCGACACGCACGATCGTCGTCGTGCTGACGCCGGTGCCATCGTGGATTTCGCGGTAGGACAGCTCCGTTCCATCGAGCAGCCGAGCGACGTGCCAGCGCTCCGCCAGCGCCCGCAGCTCGGACGGGGTGCAGAGGTCGCGAAGGAGCCGCTGCATGTCTGCGCGGCTTCGCGGCGTCAGGAGCGCGTCGCAAAGCTGATCGGTGAGCGCATCAACGTCGCGGGTGGGACTAAGTGGCGGCATGGCTCGTCTTATCGTTACAACGTGTTAATACAGTAGAACGTGACTAGCAGCACTCGGCGTTGAGTCAAGCCGTCGATCCAACGCAACGCCAAATTATTGAAGTGCTTCGAGAACTCTCCTCAAGACCGCCTCGGGAGCAGGCATTCGACCGGTCTCAATTCGGATCTTGGCCAGCTCGTAAAAGGGCCGTCGTTGCTCCCAAAGCTCGCGGAGTTCATCGACCGTCTTGCCCGATGCAACGGGGCGCCCAGAGGATTTGGACAGCCGATCCATGACCGCTTCGAATGGAACGTCTAGCCAGATGGTCAGCGCCCTTTGGTCCAGGACTTGGCGGGTCTGGGCATCCATGCAGGCGCCTCCGCCGATCGCAACGACCTGGGGCTCGCGCCCGACAATCCGGGCGATCGTCTCCCGTTCGATCCGCCGGAACTCAGGCTCGCCGAAGTCTCGAAAAATGGTGGGAATGGCGCACCCCATTTCCTTCTCGATCTCTCGATCCGTATCGATGAAGGGAAGCTCAAGCTCCCGAGCGAGCAGGCGGCCGATCTTAGACTTTCCAGCCGCCATGAAGCCGACGAGGACGAGAGGCTTGCTAGGAAAGCGCGCCACCAGTGCCCAGGATGTAGCGCAGCGCCAGAAGGTAGCCTTCCGTGCCCAGCCCCGAGATCACCCCTTTTGCCGCCGCGGTGGTCTTGGTCTCGGCGCGCCAGCTCTCCTTGCGCGCGTGGACGTTGCTGATGTGGACCTCCACGACGGGTGCCGAGCAAGCCAGCAAGGCGTCCAGGACCGCGACGGAATAGGAGTAGCCGGCGGGGTTGATCACGATGCCGTTAGAGTGTCGGGCCGCCTGGATCTGATCGATCAGGCTCCCTTCGCTGTTGGTCTGGTGGAATTCCAGCGTCACGCCCGCGGACTTGCACAGGTCCAGGCACGCGCGCTCGACGTCCGCCAAGGTCGCGGTTCCGTAAACCTCGGGCTCCCGCTCTCCGAGGAGATTGAGGTTCGGCCCGTTCAAAACGTGGATTGTCGCCGGCTTGCGACTTTTGGATCCCGAACCAGGCTTCGCCAGGACGCCCTCCCTCTTCTTAAATGCCAGTGAATGTCGGGTATCCACCGGATTTTGGCAATGCAATCCAATTTGGGATCCCTTGCGCTCAGCGGGAAGCTGTGCGTTGGGGCGGCGATGGATCATTTCGAGATCAGGAACGGCGAGCTCTTCTGTGAGGAAGTCCCGCTGGCGGAAATCGCGGTAGCGGTCGGCACTCCCGCCTACGTCTATTCGACCGCCACGATGCTCCGTCATGCCGAGGTGTTGAAGTCTTCGCTTGGAGGCCTTGGCGATCCCCTCATTGCCTATGCGGTCAAGGCGAACCCGAATCCCGCAGTGCTGGCGACGCTCGCGCAGGCGGGCCTGGGAGCGGACGTCGTTTCGGGCGGCGAGATCCAGCGCGCACGGGCCGCCGGCATCCCCGCGGACAGGATCGTCTTCTCCGGTGTCGGCAAGACCGCGGAGGAGATGCGGCTCGCGCTTGCCGAAGGTGTCTACCAGTTCAACCTCGAATCTATGGCTGAAGCGGAGACCCTGTCGGCGATTGCAACGTCGCTGGGCGTCACCGCGCCGGTGGCGTTCAGGGTTAATCCGGACGTATCGGCCGGCACCCACGCGAAAATCACGACCGGCATTGCCGAGAGCAAGTTCGGCATCGCGATCGGCGAAGCGCCCGCAGCCTATGCGCATATCGCGAATCTGCCCGGACTCTCCGCGCAAGGCGTAGCCGTTCACATTGGCAGCCAGCTCACCGACCTTGCTCCGCTGGAGCGAGCATTCGTCAGGGTCGGCGACCTGCTCAGCGACCTGCGCTCGCAGGGACTTGAGCTTCGCGTCGCCGATCTCGGTGGAGGACTTGGCGTTCCGTACAACCCCGACCTGCCCGCACCCCCAGGCCCTCAGGAATATGGCGAGATGGTGCGGCGCGTCACGCGCGATTGGAAGGAGCGGCTGGTTTTCGAGCCAGGACGCCTGATCGTCGGAAACGCTGGTGTACTTCTGTCCGGGGTGGTCCGCATCAAGCCGGGCGCCGTCCACCCGTTCGTGATCGTCGATGCGGCGATGAACGATCTGATCCGGCCCGCGCTTTACGACGCGTGGCATCAGATCGACGGGGTCAGGCCCACCGGCGATCGCTGGATCGCCAACGTTGTCGGGCCTGTCTGCGAATCCGGCGACACCTTCGCGACCGCCCGAGTCATGGACCGGATGGTCGAAGGAGACCTGCTGGTTTTCAGGACTGCTGGAGCTTACGCGGCGGCGATGTCGAGCACTTACAACTCGCGCCCACTGACGCCGGAAGTTCTCGTGAACGGCGATCGTTGGTGCGTGGTCAGGCCCCGCGTCGATGTGATCGATATTTGTCCGGCCGACCAGCCCCCGTGGCTGAATGTTCCCTAGGACGGCTAAGCGGTATACCCGGAAGACCTGGCGATGGCGTCGAGCCAAGCCTCGAGCGAGCATCGGACGAGATCCACGCCCGAACTGCTCCCGGAGAAGGTCCTGCCTTTGTGATCGATTTCAACCTCGATCGTGATTGGCAAAGCACCCTCTTCCTCCGGCGGACCGGACCGCACGTTGTAACTGAGAAGGTGCGGGCTCACGCCCACGATGTGGCTCGCGGCCACGAATGCCGCATCGAACGCGCCGGGGGCGGTCCCGATATCGGTCACACGACCTCTTTCGGGATGCTCAAGCTCCACGCGCGCAACGGGCCATGCATCCTTCAACACCGGCGACCGAATATCAATTCGCCGCAGGCGCCACTGCCGGGCATCCAGATCCTGAACCGTCGCGGCCTCTTCAGTGATCGTCGTACTGTCCATAGTTCGCCCACCAGTCGCAGAGCGAAGCAAACGCATTAGTGGCGCTCGGCTCTCGCGTCGGGATACAATAATTAGCGGCCGAACGCCATTTCGGACGCTATCGGGCGACAGAAGAGATTTTGGGACCCCAAGGCTGCAGCATCGTTCGACGCCGATCGGGGAAAAATGGTGGGCGTGGCAAGGATTGAACTTGCGACCCCTGCGATGTCAACACGAGCCGCCTTAGCTAATCTGTTGATTTTTCATCGTTCTGCGCAGCAGCAAAAACTGATTTACCCAACCACGAGGGGTTTCAACAACGGTTCTGGTTCACATTGAACCAGCCGAACACTGCAGGTGCAACGCCCACCTAAGTCCCTGATCGTGCGTTCTTTTCATGAAGAACCGATTGATCTCCAAATAAGATGACTGGCCGAAACTGAAAAGAAGCATTGATGCGCTTGATGGACAATCATTAAGCGTTAGCCTGCACCGATAAGGAGGAGCGGCGGTTGGACCAGGCAAAAGCGCTGAGCCTAGAGGAACAGCTCCGCGGTCAGGAACTTGATGGATGGACCATCGAGCGGCTGGTCAATTACGGGAAATCGGCTGCGGTGTTCCTCGGCCGGAAGGCTGGCAACCTAGCGGCTGTAAAGGTCTTCGATACCGAACTAATCGAACGCTATGGCGATTCGACGCAAATGGAAAGGATCGAGCGGGAGCTCGAACTTCGCGGACAATCTCACGATCATCTCGTATCAATCTACGGTGGCGGGCACGACGAAACGAGGAACATCTACTTCGTCGTCATGGAATTCTTAGACGGCCCAAATTTGAAAGAGGCGCTAAGCACCGTCGAAACTGATCAGATCCCTGGGCTTATCTCGCAGCTCGCCTCCGCTGCCAGATTCCTTGAAGAGAAGGACCTGGTCCACAGAGACATAAAGCCCGAAAATATCGCCATTTTGGATGCCGGTCATCGACTAGTTTTAATGGACTTCGGCGTCATCCGCCCGATTAAGGGTTCCAACTTGACGGATCCCGAGGGCATTCAGGCATTCGTTGGCACTCTGCAATACTCCTCGCCCGAGTTCCTTTTGCGAGAAGAAACCCAAGACCTGGAGGGTTATAGAGCCCTTACGTTTTACCAGATTGGAGCCGTGCTTCACGACCTCATCACCAAAAAGCCGCTCTTTGAGCAATTCGCCAATCCCTACGCGAAGCTGGTCAACGCAGTGCAATTTGAACGTCCGAGCATTGTGAATCCGGCTGTGTCGCAGCGCCTGATCGACCTGGCGGAACGGTGCCTTTTGAAGAACCCAGTAACACGTTTGAAGGTGGTGCGCTGGGACGACTTTTTCGCGACCGAGCCGGCCGCTCGCGTATCGCCCCGAGAGCGCGTTGCTGAACGCATGGTGACTGTGCGCGCTCAGTCAGAGAGCGGGGGCCGAAAGCCGACTCGGCCAGCTCGTTTCGTGGACACAATGCGAAGGAACGTTCTCGGCCAGCTCAAACTGGCTGCGACCGCCGCCAAGACATCAATGCCTGGCCTTCCGAGAATGCGAAACTGTCGTTGTGAAGGAAACGAGGCCTGCGCTGAGTTCCACTTCGAACCAGACGGTGATGCGGGCTTCCAGCATGGCCTAGCGATACGCGCATGCGTTGATGTCATAGACCCTTCTGAGAACGTCGTTGCTTGCACCGGCAGTGCCTATCTGCCCAAGCGGCCTGGCGGCCCTCCACCGCCCGAAGAGGATAGGTTGTGGTTCCAAGGCGTGCTCGACAACGTATCCCTCCATGCCGCATTCCAAGACTTCTTCTTCGCCGCGGCGGAATGGGGATTGTCGGTCTCCCCAGGCGTGGAGGAAGGTTTTGCAGAGATATTTCGACCAGAGCTCGGTGGAGAGGAGTAAGGATGGACGAGACCTGGTGGCGAACCCCTGAACAGCTCGATCCCGATCAACAAGATATTGTGTCGCTACCTCTGGAAGGTAGTCATCTGGTGATTGGCCCGCCGGGCAGCGGCAAGACGAACCTGCTCCTGCTACGAGCGTCGTATCTGACGAGAGCCGGCCGACCCAACATAGCTGTCATCACGTTCGGACGTGTCCTTCGGGAGTTCCTGGCCACCGGCGCCGGTAATTATCCCTTCGAACCAAGGCGTCTACAAACATTTCGCACTTGGGCAGTTGATCTACTCAAAGCCAATGGCGACAATGTTGATACGACTGGCAAGTTTCCTGAAATAAGGAGACGAATTATGCTGTCTCTTACTGACCTTGCTGGAAGATCTGGTGCAGAATTGCGATTCGATTGCATTCTTGTTGATGAAGCTCAAGATTACACTATCGAAGAAATAAAGATAATTAGAAGCTTCTGTGACGAAATATTTGCAGTTGGTGACAACGATCAGAGAATATACGAATCAGACGGCGCTCTCGGATATTTAGGGTCGGTCTGTAATGTGGCTCCAGAACTAAAATATCATTACAGGAATGGCACGGCAATCTGCATTCTTGCTGATGGGATAATGAATAGAGTTGACGGAGGAATGCTAGAGACGTGCAATTATGACGAGAGCACCTATCCTTCGACTGTGCGCCGTTTGGGCGGGCTAGCTCTATCCGATCAGATTGCCGCCGCCGTGCCAGAGTTAGAGACACAGCTCGTCGCGTATCCCAATGAATGGATCGGTGTGCTTGCACCGTTGAAGGTGGATGTCGGTCGTGTGTTCGAAGCGTTGTCAGACACGGCCGTCGGCGACAAGGTTCAGCTCCAGCGCTATGAAGATGGCTACGACACGCTTGATCGTGAGAAGCCCATCATCGTAACCACAATGCACTCGGCAAAGGGGCTGGAGTTCAGGGCAGCGCATCTTTTCGCGCTCGACACCATAACCAAGCTCGATAACCACCAGCGCGTAGCCTACACTGCAGTCACTCGCGCTAAAACAAGTTTGGCGCTGTATCATGAAGGTTCTGTGCCAGGATATATTGAGCGCGGCTTAGTGGCTCTAGAAGGTGCGCCCTCTGAGGCGCCGAGCCTCGGTGAGCTGTTCGGAGGGGCCTCGAAATGAACCAGGCGGCACTCTCGCGACCCGACTTCCTCGACTGGCTGGGCAGCACGGCGCAAGGACGGGCGCTGCTCCCGCCGCCGCCCATGTCGCGATCAAACAAAGACGCGCAAATCCACCTCTACTGGTTCCGACCTGATGAAGAACCGTTGATCGCCGTGCCAGCAGCCGAGATGCGCGACTTCTTGGCTTTCACCTCCACATACGTGGGCACGCACACTCCTTTCAGCGCCTTCTTCCGAGTGGTTGCGAAGGAAGTCGCGGATCAACTCATGGCGCGAGATGAAGAGCAACGCGTTCCTGCCGAGGCCCTGATTGGTGCTCTTATAGCCGAAGCGTCACTCAACGGCGGTTCGAACGCTCAGCGATTGTCTGAGATAAGCATACAATTGTGCTTACGATGCTCCTCCGCATCGGTGATCGGTGCGGCGCTAACAGGATACAATCTGGAACTAGCACTCGCAGCACTAGACAGATGGCGTTCAGTCCGTGACACGCTAAGAGCCGCAACAGAACGCGTGCCAGCTCGTCTGATGAGGGACTTCTGGTCGAATGCTCTGGGCGCACTTTCTCACCCCGATGGCTTGCATTTTGCTGACGTTGACCCTCGCCTTCTCGAGCTGGTTTCAGCTGCACAGAGTGGCTCTGATAGCGACGCGGCCGGCATCAACTGGTTAAGCGGTTTGCTGCCGGGAGGGCAGCAGATTTGGCAGATGTTGCGGGCCAGCCGTGAAGACCGCGTTCGGGCTTTGGATCGACTTCGGACAGAACTTACGATGACCGGCGTGGATCAAGAGCGGCAAGACATGTTCGTAGGCTTTGCTGCTTCGATGGTTGCAGAAGGATCTTTTAATTACCTTCCACTCACGCTGAACCACGCCCAAAAGTCTCCGATGGCGGTCATTTGGTTTGGTTTCTTCGCTGGGCTCAATCCAAATAGCGACGTGATGACCACAGGCGACTGTCTTGGCCGGCGGCTCTTTCGATCACTTGCAAGCCCTCGCAATAGCCTTCGCCCCATCGAGGCAGACATTAACTATGAAGAGTTTCTTCTGCTGAATCAGGAAAATCGCATACCGAAGATCCGAACTGAAAGCCGCGGGGTTATAAACATAGAGCTTCTTCCGGGCGTGTCGGGGAGGTTTCCGATTGCCCGCGAAACGCAAATGACGGCGGAATCGACGAGCGACGTTCGTCAGCGCGCTGGCCAACTGGACATGGCAAGAAAGCTTTCTGCGCAGCTCCAGAGTGTTCTCCGGGATTTGGATACGCGATTAGGGTCAGATCAGCCGCTTTTTGAAGGCGATCATGTTCGATCGAGCACTTCACGATCGACAGCTAAGCGAAGACCGCGCTGAGCACTGGACCGTAATGTGGATGGCAGAAACGCTGAACTGCCGCCTGATAGGCGGCATCCGGCTAGAGCCGCAGTGCAAGCTTTTAGGACATCGAAATACCTTGCACGCTCTTGGTATTCCAATTTCGGTCAGCTCATTCAGAACAATGCCTTAGCGAGAGGTCATTCCGCCACTTGCAGCTCGACCGCTACGCTGCGGGACTTGTCCAGCGCGAGCTCCGGGCCATTGCAAGGTCTCGCTTGGTGCTCGCGTAACCCCTCCCCTCACCTTTGCAGAGCGAGATATTGACAACTTCGCTCTGCAGATTTATCTGTGCAGACAAATCTCGTCTGGAGATTCCCGGATGTCATTACTCATCACCGCTACGAATGTGACAGAGTTGGGCAATGGCATGTGGCTATTCGATATGCCTCCACATCAAGTGAGGCACTTCGGCAGACCCAGCAGCGCAACCGGGCCGCGCAGCGTTCTACTTTTGAACGATTGCGAGTTCGATCCAGAGCAGCAGCACCTTCGGTTTAAGATTGACGAAGTTACTGCTCTTAACGTTGGGACGACATCACAAGCGGTCGGCATCGACGCGCAGTTGCAAGATGAGGCCTTTCTCCCCTCGAAACCAGCCACACACGCAGTTTCTGCGGGCCCCGGAGATCGCAATTTCCTGCAGCTCGTTCGTTCAGAATTATCTGCGGACCTCGCCAGGGCTGCTGAGGAGTTGCTCGCCGGTGTGCGCGTGAAATCACCGGGAGACCTGAAGCGAGGACAATCTCGAAACTTCAGCGAGACGCCAGACAACTTCTGGTATGTCATCGTTCAGCCACGCATCAACGAGCTCTCAATCACGGTCCGCGGACCTGTTGATCACTTCAAGCCGATGAGTGAACTGGTGATCAAGGACGATCGGGGGAATACACGGTTCAAGGTGCGCAGCGAAGCTGACGTTCCGGCTGCGTTGAAGCTGATATTCCACGCCATACGGAAATGCTAACCAAGCACGAACGGCCCTCCGCCCAACTCCCGCTCGATTGCGGGCTTCAGGTGAACCAGGTCAGAAGGTCCAGGCTCTCTTCTCCCGTAAAGCTCTTATCGTCTGGCGCACTGTCGGCAGGAGGTTCTCGGCGAAGGCAACGAGTTTAGAGCGATTTATTTCAAGCACGCGACGCGTAACGTTGCGCCCCAGCAAGATCCCCTTCTCCTGATCCAACATCTGACGCCGAGCATCGATGTCGAGCTCGATCGATCTGAGCCCCCTCCATAACGCGATGTCGGTGACTTTCGTTTGTTCTCGCGCGAATGCAAGAACCGCGCGGGCGTCTTCGAGGCGCTCAAGTGAGTGAATGACTGGCTGCTTCTGATCAGCGACCCGTCGATCGGCATCGAATGGCACGTCTAGACTCGACAAGCTCTGTTCCAACTCGACTAGGGCGTCCTCGATAAGCTTGAGGTCAGCTTGAAGCTCTGTCGACTTCTTCCAGCGCTCGACGAATATTGCGCCACCCACCGCCAGGACGACACCGAGCAATGCTCCCGCAAAAGCGAGCCAATCCCCAGCGTCTATTGCGCCTGTGACGGATCTGGCGGCAGTCAGGCTGTAAGCCACGACGGCGCCCAGCACAGCAGCAAGGAGGTAAGAAGCAAACCGCCGCATCGCTACTGCCAGGTTCGGGTCCCGAAATGCTCACGTCGATGGCAATTTGGACAAATCGCTATGGCATTTTCGACGGTGTCCTCACCTCCCTCAGAGAGATGCATCTTGTGATGCACCTCTAAATACGGCGACCCGTCTGATTTTCGATCGAACGGCGCGTTCATGCCGCACCCTTCGCACACCCCCTGGCTTCGGTATAGAACCTCCGCAACGACGTCCGGGTTGCGGAGGTAGGCTATAGCAGTGGTAGCCACAGTCGGCGGTCGTTTCGGAGCGCTCTTCAACCGATTCAAACGCGCTTCTCTCGATGTTTGCACAGCGTTTGCGACCTTCTGAGCGAAGGTGCGTCGCAGCTCGCCCTCATCCACTCGATTCGTCGGCGAGATGACGGAAGACTGGACGAGATCGAACCACTTCGATCCATCAGCTTCACTCACAACCCGCTCGGCCCTGAACTGCCCAGCGAACGTGAACGGTTGTCTTTCTTCCAACCGGTGAAACACGAAAACTGGAAGATCAGGATTTTTGATTATCGCCGCGTTCTCGATGTAGGTCTCACTGAAAACCGCATTGCGAGATTTGAGATAATATTTGAGGCGATCGGGTTCTGAGATCCATTTGTTTGGATACTTACCGCCGCTGAACGTTGCCTTCACGAAGACCGCCTGGGGCTTCGGTGGGTTGCCTATCAGGAGGATCCCTCCACTCCTGTTGTCGTAGAGCTCGGCGAAGATCACGAGTTGGCTGCTAGTGTAACGCTGACCAACAACGAAGTCGTCGAGCCGTGTTCGCTCCGATGCAAACTTGCCAAACTTAGCCATGAATTCGTCATGTATGTCTTCGAACGTTTTGAGTCCTACCGACTTCAAACCTTTGTAGACCTCGGTGTCCGCGGTGCCTTGAAACCGATCCATGTAAGCAACAAGGTCACCGATTCGATCGAACCGCGGCAGCCATGAGCGCGTGTTTTGGATGGTTGCCCTGACTTTACCAGCCACGGCAGCGTTGTTTAGTGCCGGCGTCAGCACATTGACCTCAACAAAAGCACGAGCATCTTCAACGCGCACTACTAACGCCCCCCATCTGATCCACGAGCGGTCGAGTCATCTCGGTTCGCAACAATGAGCGGGCGGGGACGACAGGGAGGAGGCTCCGATCACACTCAATGGACTGAGCGAGCTTCATCTTCCGCGCCGAGAAGCGCGAAGATGGGTTGGAACTCACCCATAGCCCTCAAACACATAGAAGCGGCGAAAGGGAAGATCCTTCCAAAGATCACCCAACCCATCTGGCTCGATGGGCTTGTGTCGAACACAACATTCCCGCCTCGTTCAACGAGCAAGATCAAGTTGCTCCCTTTGTTGGGATGAACGAGATCGCACAGGTAGTCGTAGATGAACTCAACTGCCGGCTCCTCTTCTGCCCACTTTTCAAAACACGTTCCCACGCGCAGAGAGTTCGTCTCGAACTTACGTCGCTCTTCTTTCGTCGTTTTGGCGCGCTTCCTATCGAGCACCGCCTTCGCTCCCTCTTCGAAGTAGAGCGGCCAATTGAACCGCCCACCGTGGAGAAGAGTGTTTAGCTTGGACGATAAGGTTCTGGCGTTCTCCACCGAGATTGATCCCGTCTCAGCGGCATCTTGAATGAGGGGCATCATCTCCTTTGCGGTGAACCTCACCGTTGCGACGAGTTCTGCATACGCTCGCAAGGATTGGAATGCCGCTAGGAGATTGCCGGCGTTAACCTGATCGATGATTGCCCGCGAGAACAGGACCGCCTTGGTCCAGCTGAGCGTGAAGATGAGACGGCTGTTCTCGCGAATGGCGATCATCTCGTCAGGATGGGAGCTTTTGAACTGGGCCTGTGTCGTTGCGTGGTATTCGCGCAATAACCCCTCAGCCTGGACGAGCGCCTGCGCAAACGCTTCCATGCTCTTGCGCGCTTCGCCAGTGACAGCATTCAACGCCGCATCACTGAAACTTCTCGTTGTCATACCCACCTCCGGACTACGCTTGTTATCAACATGCCGCGGTGGATGGCAGATCGATACGGACCTCGGCTGATAGGCAGCACTAGGGTCAAGCATCGCGAATAATCCTAGGACTTCTCCTTGACGCAAGCGCTAAGCGATGCGGAGCGGGATCGCTTGGATTAGCTCGATTCCCGTCCTTGGCGCCCCTGCTAAGGTTGTTACATTCGTGCACGAGGTGATGCTCGCCTCAGACGTGGCTCAACCGTCGCCAAAACCAAAATGTCGGCGGTGCCATGAAAGCTGCTCTTTATGCTTCGGCGTTACCAGACGCAGTCTGGCTGTCTCTGGCTGCAGCAGCTCAAGCACTGTTGAATGAAGGTTGGGCTTGTAAATCGCGCGCCCTTCATTGGTGAAGCTCACCAAACCCTTGTCGAAAGCTGCGTCCCAATGTGCAGCGAGCAGCAAGCCATTCTCGGCATCAAGTCGTTCGGCATCATGGCGGCATAGTGCCCAAGGCACGATATGGCTCGCGCGCAGCAGTTCTAGCTGGGCGATACCGGTGACCGCACACTGGGCATCCCAATAAAGCAGCAGCGCACGGCGGAAGATGTCTTGACCCTTGCGCTGTTTGACCAACCGCTCGGCCTCGGTGTCGCCGAGCCCGCGCACTTCCACTTCGTATTCCGCAAGCGGCAGGGTGGGCAGGCTTGAAGCCAGCTGCCAAGCGCGAGAAAGCGCGCGGCGCATCTCAATCTGATCGACGAATCCGAAGGCCCCGCGGAACCGCCCCGGTGGCGGCGCGGCTGAAGCGGCATCCAATCGCTCGGCCACACCAGGATGCTCGACAGCAAGGAACCAGGCAGAGCCGTCGGCACTCACCGCCAATGCAATTTCACCCGGCACGTTCTCCTCGCTGGCGAAGAACAGCCAGCCGTTTGCGAGCCCCTTTTGACGGCGATAGCCGTGATTCGCGGCCGCTTCGATAAGTTCCGAACGCAGAGCAAATGGTGGGTCTTGGGCGCGGAGGTTGGTTTCCATGACGACGTCGAGGTCGCCGCTCACTCGGCCGCTTCGAGCTGCTCGTCGACGCCGATCGCTCCCCCGCTCGCACTCAAGATTTCGCGACGCACATAGTCCTTGAAAGTCTCGACGGACACGAAGCAGCGGTAGTTTGCAGCGTTCGCCAGGGCGAGCAGTTCGGCACTCTCATCCAGCAGGAGCGCAACTCGCTCGGTCAGCTCCGCCTGGACCCCATCGGGCCACGCTAGATCAAGCAAAGCGAGCTGCTCGCCGGTGTCGGGATCGACGAGCTCGAACGACACCTGACCGCGCGACAGTCCCTGTCCCTCCAGCCAATCATTCAGCTCAATCAGTGCTTCTTCTTCCTCGACGCTCGAAACGCCGCCGAGCACGTTCCCGGCCGCTGAAGCGGGCACACTCGCCAACGCGGGGTCCATCGCCGCCAACCAGCGCTCGTCACCATTCAGCAACTCTTTGAAAACTCGGTTTGCCTCGTCAGCGAGCAAGTTCCGGCGCGCGTCGAGGAACCGATCGAAGTTCTCGATCCGCCACAGCTCGGGATCCATCGGCACCCATTGCGAGGCTAACGCACCCGGATGACGCTTCTCGATCTCCGGGAAATAGACCTCCGGACGGGTGTCCGAGATCTTCAAGTTCGTGCCCTTGGTTAGGAAGCAGAAATTGGCGAGGGCGTTGACCTTCGCGCGCCCCACGTTCGCCTTGTAGAGTTGCGCCTTTGGGAAGATGTGATGCACCTCCAGGCCGCTCAATTTGCCGAGAAGCTCCGCCTTGAGCTCAAGTCCGGATCCCCAATCGCGCGCGCCACGCACCCGTGTCAGCATATAGAGGATGGGATAGAAGCGCGCGCCCACGCTCCAAGAGTCGAAATGCGACGGCTCCACGCGAAGGCCGCCGCGCCACAGCCGCAGCACCTCGATCAACTTGTCGAGCCCGCCTTCCGGTCCTTCCAGCGCCTCGAGGTCCACGTCGATGAAGCTTTCGACCGACCCCGAGAACCGGCCCCACATCGCGGCCTGGGTATACCAGAACAGCAGTTTGTCGCGCTCCACCGCGTCGAGCTGGCCGCCCCGGATGTCGAGGTAGCGGCTCATCACGGAGATCGCTCCGCGGCCGAACAGGACCCGGTCATGGTCTAGCCCCAGCCGCCCAGCGATGTAGTTGAGGCTGGTATCAATGTGCTTGCCCGCGCGCTTCAGCGCATCGCTAACCTCGGCTGCCGGCTTGTCATGCAGATAGAGGAACTTCGCCTCGCCCGTGAGGACGGTGTTCACCGAGCGCAGCAGCCAGTCGAGCGAAAAGTCGTAGCGATGGGCCTTCCAGCCGTCGAGCAGCAGTTTCATCCGAGCGCGAGCATCGGGCCAGCTTGCGCAGATCTTGGCGAGCGCGAGGTCGCCCTTGGACAGCTTGGTCCCGCCGCTATTCACCTTGTTGAAGATGTCCACCACGACGTCGAGCGTCATGTCAGGGCCGGTGATCTCCTCGATATGCAACCCGATGTCGCGGATGCCGAGCAGGCGGTTAAGCCGGCCGGCATACTCGCCTACCAACGCGGCGTGCTCCGGCCGCGTAGCGATTTCCGCGACTAGTTTGCCGAGCCCCTCGTTCCCGTGCGCGAAAAGCTGGCTAACATCGATCCAGAGTGGATCGTCGCGCATCGCGATCGGCTGGTAGAACTGGAACTCCTCGTTGGCGATGTGGAAATGCAAGCCTGTGAACGCCTGCTCGTTGCCGTCGAAGAATTTCGGCGCAGCGCCCCGGATGACGCCATACAGCGATGTCATGCGCTGCTGCCCGTCGAGCAACAGCTTTACGACGCCGGGCGCGAGCTCCTGGTCGCCACGGTGGATCGCCTCCTCGGATTGAGTGGCCCAAACCAGGAGCCCGCCGACCGGGTGCCTGCGGTAGAGCGACCCGAACAGTCCGCGCACCTGGTCGCGGCCCCAGACGTAGCCGCGCTGGAACTCGGGCAATGCCATGTGGCCATTGTCGATGTAATCGAGAATTGTGCTGATCTGCACGTTGCCTCCCTGTCTTGTCCCTCAGTGCCCATTCGCGCTTGATGATGTCACCGCCGCTTAACGATACCCATCCGTCCGTGGGCGCATGCCCTCGGCAATCAGGTTGTCGTAGGCGGCAAGCACCAGCCGGCGCGTGCGGTATTCGCCGAACTGGCGCTTTTCATTGTTCTGGAGGACGCGGAAAGTTTCGCTGGGGTAGTCGGCGCCCATTACGTCCTTCGGATCGAGCACGTAGCGCAGCTCTTCGCGGGTGAGGCCGTAGGCGAGGCCATACCAGGCGTCGAGCTCGGCGCGAAGCTGCGCGCGGCGTGGTTCATCCCAGGAGAACGGCGGGCCCTCACGGCCGAGGTCGCGGGCGAAGGGGGCCATGCTGTGGCTGGTGTAGGTCAGTTCCAGCACGCGGGTGACGATAAAGGCGAGGTCGGATTCGCTGTAGGCGGACGGCGGAAGAATGGGAAATTGGTTCAAATAGCCGTAGGTGAGGTGGTTACCCCCAACCTTCTGCCGAGCCACGAAATCGAGGGGCATTGAGGACAGATTGGCTTGAAGCGCCGCACATTGGCTCGGCTCAACATCAAAAAGGAATAACGGCATCGTGTGCCCCACGCCCGCCCTCGGTAACGCGGCGGCAATTGTTGTTCGCAACACGTGAGCGCTCGTGACATCACGCCAGCCTAGAAGCCAATCACGCTTCCAACCCTTCGATTGCAGTCGATCGTCAACCTCTCTTTTGGGCACCCAATAACGAGGGCTTGGGTCAAACTCATCGTCTTCCTTCTCGGCCTGCGTAACGTCCCTGCTCTCGGAGCCTTCGAAGGTCGCCCAGCGATGATCGAACTGGTGGATCATCTTTGCTTCGTAGAGCGGAACGTAACGCTCGCGCTCGTCCTCATCGGAGGTATCCATCTCCACAGTTAGCGGGGCGCGTGGATCGGCGTGATTGATCTTGATCCAGTCGGTGCCATCGCGAATCCAATTGTCATGTTCCAATTGCTCGGCGGTTCGGAACAGGCCGCTGTCGCTGGTCATGTTGAAGAGTCCTTGACGGAACTCCACGCCCCACGGGTTGGCTTCCGGCCCTGTGCCCTCATGGATCAGCACCGGCACACGGTTGTAGATGCGCGCAGTCAGCTCAGCGTCGTTCCGAGCGCGGAAAACCGGAGCGGTCCTGGTATTTGGATTGATCGCGGCAATCTCGCTGGGGGCGAGCAGGAAACGGCGGCGAGCGTCCTCCAGTCCCTCAACCTGCCGAAGAAAGAAAGCAAATTCTGCGCCTTCAGTATTGGACCCCAGCGTGAGCAACGCAAACCGAGTAGAATGATGGACACTCGGGAAAATAAACTCCTCGTTCTCAAAAGAATGAAGAGAAACAAGACGCTGACAGTCTACCAAATGGCCGAAGAATGGAGCTGTGGTGGCGTCGGTGGCGATGCCGGTGGGCACGATCAAGCCCGCTCGTCCGCCTTCGCGGGTCAGATTGAGGAAGTGTTCGGCGAACAATCCGTAAGTGTTCACCTTGCCGCGCGCGGTCAGGTCGAAACGACCACTAGCACGCGCGAACTCATTCATCGCATCGAACGTGCGCTTGTCGCGGGCAAACTCATCGAAAATCTCCGGGTGCTCGGTTTCGAGCGCGGCAATCGCCGCCTTCCGCGCCGCGCCCTTCATCTCCGCGATCTCGGGCACGCGGCTTTCGAAATATTCCTGCTCGCCTAGCTGGACGACTTCCCACGGCGGATTACCGAGCACGAGATCGAACCCGCCGCGCTCGATCACGATGTCAGGGAATGCCAACGGCCAATGCAGCGGCCGAGCAGCTTCGGCGGCATCGATCGCGGCGGCTTCCATCGGCCCATAATTGGTCCCACCGGCCAGCTTGCGACGCACGTCCGCCGTAGTCGGCACCATATCACGCCCGCGCACATCGGGCACCTCGGTCTTGGGTAGCAGGAACGCAGCGATGTAGAGATCGCAGGCAACCTTGGTGGCGTAGCGCGCCGGATCGTGCCGCCACGCCTCGAATCGGCGCTTTTTCTCCTCGACTTGCCCGACGGTGTCCTCGGGCATGCGCTTGATGATGGCAAGGTTAGCCGCCAGTTTCTTGGGTGGCATGGCTCCGCCGCCGCTGTGAAAATCGAAGGCGCCCTGGCCCTTCTTCGCGTCCTTATTGAGCTTGCCATAATATTTGGCCGCTTCCTTGCTGTCTCCGCTGAGCGGCTTGTAGGCTTCGTCTGGGATGCCTTCTTCAAGCGCGCCGAGATCGAACACCCCCAGCAGCGCGTCGCCACAGCGGATGTTGGCGTCGAGAAAGCCGAGCGGCTGGCCGGGGCTGACGCTCTCGATCCACAGCGCGACCTTCGCCAGCTCGACCGCCATCGGATTACGGTCGGTGCCGTGGATGCAACGGCTGACCACATCGCGCAGCGCGGCCTGCTTCTCCTCCTTGCCGGCATCGGGATTGCGCCACAGCGCCACCCGGTCCGCCATCCGACGCGCGGCACCGAGTAGAAAGTGGCCGGAGCCGCAAGCCGGGTCGATCACACGCAGGTCGAGGACGGCGGCGGCTCTGTCCTGGCTCGTCTCGGCGTTCGCCTCGGCCTTCTCCAGCACCGGATCGAGCGCTGAACCGAGCAGTGTCTCCACGAGGCTATCGGGTGTGTAGTAGCTGCCGCTGATCTTGCGCGCGTTGCCCTTGCCGGTGCCGAGCACGAACTCGCCGTTTGGAGCGAGGCTGGGCCGAATCTCGAGCAGGCTTTCGTAAACGCTACCCAGCTCCTCTGTCTTCATGTCGCGCCAGTTGATGCGATGCAGGCCGCCGTCAACACGGATGAAGCCGAGGTTGAACAGCGCCTCGAGGAAATGGCGATTGGAGATGCGCGCCTCGTTCAGAGTCGGCGTAGCGCCACGCGCGAACAGCCCACCGAGTGCGGGGAGGCCGAGCGCCGCCTCCCCGTGCTCCAAGGCGGCGAGCGCAATTTTCATGCCTTCCCAAGCGTCGTGGTGATGATCGCGCGCGACCCGGCGGCGCGATCGCTCACGCCAGAAGGTGAACGAGTAGTTCCCCGCATAGAGCGCGCGCACTCGTTGCGACACGTTACGTGGATGCAGCAGGTCCCGATCCTCAGCCACCGCCAAGAAGATCAGCCGATACACGGTGCGCAGCAACTCCTCGAACAGAGCCGTCAGCGAGAGCTCGTTCTCGACAATGCGTCGGCGAATGTCAGGATTGGCTTCGACCAAACCTTGGCCAAGTTGGCGAAGGGCTTCCTCGACTCCCTCCCGCAGGCGTTCGCGAGCGGCGGTGCCCTGTTTCAGCCCTTCCTCGCGCCACTGTTCGAGCGCGCAGTCTGAGGCCGCAGCGCCCTCGGCTCCGAACCGCGTGGCGTGCGTAAGCAACCACCAAGTAGTGAAGTCCGCAAACATCTCGTCTCGGAACATTGCTGCGAGATCCGCCTCGATCCATGCGGGCCGGGTGAGGCTTGCGTTGTCGCGCATCAGCCGCACGCGATCGCCGGCGAAAACGAGACCCCAGTAGAATTCCGGCTTGGCGTTCAGCCAGTCTTGGAGGAGCACGGTGGGGCTGCGGCGAGCGCGTCCGCCTTCACCGTCTCCAAACTCGGGCTGCGATTTAGCGAAAGCGTCTGCGCCGGGAACAGGAGCCGCGACCACGACTGGCACGCGCCCACCCTTCGCTTCCCATGCAATGCGAAACCGCCGGCTTCCCTCGTGGTGTTCGTGCGGGCCCGTCAGATCTGTGAACCCGAAGCATTGGATCAGAAGGTCGCGGGCAAACGCGGCGGTTTGAGTTACTGTGGGGCTTTCGATCCGGTCGAATTCGGACCAGAGCGCATGGCCGATGCTGTAATAGCGCGCGATCTCGTCGCGCAGCGTAGTGCCCTTGGGACAGGCGTAATCTGCAGCTCCTTTCGGGCCCATCTCAGCGGCAGCAATTTTGACGATCTGCTCAGGAGCAATCAGGCCGCCTTCTACTACGACGGCTTCAAGCGCTAGGGCGCCCGTGCGCGAACCGATGCGGACCATCAGTTCGCCTCTGGAACGAGCACGTAGAGGCCAATGACATCGGCCGGCAGGACTGGCGCGACCTCCGTCGTCGCACCCTCGCCGCGGGTAGCAGACTTCACCCTATCATGGTCCTCGCCGAGTTTCGCGGCGCGTTCATGCGCGTAGGAGGAGATCGCATCTTGGCATCCCGGTAAACGGTTGAGTGCTTCATTGACCTGCCTGGCGATAACCGGCGTAGCGACGTCGCCCGCGGCAGCCTGTTCGATCAAAGCCAGTGCCTCGGGACCAGTAGCAAGTGGGATGGTCTCTCCGCGCTCGAAGGCGACGGCGCTCGCTTCCTCCGCCAGCAGTGTCTTTCGCCCACTTGTCGTGAGAGTAAATCGCAGCCGCAGCAGAAGCACCGTGGTCAGCTTGTTGACTGCTGTGGAGCGCCACGCACCAGCTCGCCCCATAGGCTTGGCGCCGGTCACCCCGTCAGGATCGAGCGCACCCTCGCTAACGCTTTCGGCCAGCATCGACACAAGCGGATGCGTGCGGCCAACGTGGGTCGTGTCCGGCAAGGGGTCATCGTGAAATGATACCAGCCGCGTGCCGGTCAGACCGCGCGCCGCGAGCCGTTCCTGCAATTGCTGGGGCAGCTGGTCATAATGCACACGCCATGCGCTGCCTGCCTTACCCTCAACGTCGCCCATCGGCACGTCGATGCGGGCCAGAGCTCGACGGGTGAAGCGCTCCACTTGCTCCGGGCCACCGAGGAGGTCGCGCATCTTGTGCCATTCCGGCAGGACTTCTTGCGGCTGCAGCGCGGTCTGCGCGTAGCGCGTGCGGCTCTTCTTGGCGTTTGCCTCCGCATCGCGCCATTCGGCATCGAGCTGCGCCTCCGCATTGCCGAAGTCGAATGTGCCTTGCGCGCGGGGGGCGCTAGAGCGGAGCAGCATCGCTTGCATCAACGCGTTCGTAACGCTGGCGGAATCCTCGGGGATCGGCACGGTGACGCCCGTCTCCCTCGCAATTCGCTCGGCTTTCTTGGTGATAACGTCGAGCACGGCACCGTCGATCATCGAGTTCTCGCCGAACATCATTACCGACCAGACCTCGCGCTCAGGCTGGCCGAAGCGGTCGACGCGCCCTTCTCGCTGCTGGTGACGGGTGGGATTCCAGTTAAGGTCGTAGTGGACCACGGCGTTGAACAGCGCCTGCAGGTTGATGCCTTCCGAAAGACAATCGGTGGCAACGAGGATACGGTGCGGATAGTCGGCCAGAGCTTCTACCCGCACGCGGCGTTCGTCGGGCGTTAGTCGGCCGGTGACGATCTCTATTGTATGCTTCTTGAATTGCTGTCGAAGTGCTTCGCCTACGGCCTCCGCGGTCGAGATAAAGCGACAGAAAACCACCGGCCTGGCGCCCTTAGCATCGAGGTCCTTGAGGTGCTGCACGAGCTTGCGCAGTTTGGGATCATCCAGGGGGCGCGCGGCCAGCGCTTCGGCCTGATCGATCAGCCTTTGCAGCGCCGCGGTTTCCTCTGCTTTCGGTGCCGTCGCCGGCTCGACATCGCTTTCGATGAGCTGACCGTCGTCCTCGTCTAGGATGGCCGTTTCGAGCGCGGCCTCGTCCGCCATGCCAACAAGCCTATTTCTGAGCGCGCTGATCGCCGCCGCAGGCGAGGAGCCGACGCAGCGCATCAGTGCCAGCGTGCCCCAGAACGCGAGCCGCCTCGCACGTTCCCCGTCCGAGCGGGTGGCAACGCCGACGCAGTAATCGAGCACGTCTTCTTGGAACGTTTGAGACTCGCCGGAGAGAACGTAGGAAGCTGCTGAGGCCGGGAGCTTCATCGGCTTGGCGAAAGCACGCTCGGCGCCCCAGTTGTCCATGATGTCGGGCCGGCGGCGCTGGACGAAGTGCTGAGCAAGGCGGCGGCGATAGCGCTCCAGAGCGTTCGCATCCGGCGTATCGGGTTCGCTCGTCAGGTCTACGTGCAGCAGGCTCAGCAGGCGCGCGTAGGCGTCCTGGTTCCCACTGTGGGGTGTTGCGGTCAGCAGCAGCATGTGCCGGCTCTCGTCGTCAGCGAGCCGCTGCAGCAGCGCGAACCGTTGTTGTGTTCCGCACTCGTTTCCGCCCACGCAGGTGTGCGCCTCGTCGACGATGACCATGCCGGGACAGACGTCAGCGAAGCTGTCGCGGCGGGTGTCGGCCTTTATGTAGTCCAGGCTGACGACCGTATAGGGGTAGGCGGAAAATATGCTCTCTGAGAGGGCAAGGCCGCGCTCCAGCCCACGGGCGCGCGAGGACGTGACCGCGACGGCATCGATGTCGAACTTTTCCGCCAGCTCCCTGACCCACTGGTCAACCAAGTGCGGGGGGCACAGCACGGTGAAGCGATCGACCTCGCCGCGGTCTATCATCTCCCGCACGATCATGCCGGCCTCGATCGTCTTGCCGATGCCGACATCGTCCGCGATCAGCAGCCGCTTCGTATCGAGGCGCAAAGCCATGAGCAGCGGCACGAGCTGATAGGCACGCGGCTCCACGCCCAAGTGCGCGGCGGAGCGGAATGGCCCCGCGCCGCGCCGGAGCGAGAGGCGCAACGCATCAGCGAGCAGGCGGGCAGCCTCCTGCGTGTCGAGGCTCTCCGCCGTTGGCGGAGCGAATGCCGTGCTGACGATCGGCTGGCGCTCGAGCAAGGGCGCGATGGTGATGGCGTCCTCTTCCGACCCTGAGAGCGGCCGCACCCGCAACAGCCCGTCGCGCTCCTGCTTGTCGAGCACGATCCAGTCCCGGCCGCGCGCTTTGACGAGATCGCCGCTCTGCAATTGCGCGAGGATCATGCATTCACTCCAAGCGCCAGTGCGAGTTCGGCAGGAATCGATTCTCCCGGCCTTTCGGGCAATTGAACGAGAACCCGCCCCATGTCCTCGCACCTCTGCGCTAAGCCGACTGGCGCTGACCCGACTGTCGCCATGACCATCAGATCCGGCCAGCACAGTGGATAGGTGCACCCTGCGATGGATTCAGTGGTGGGAGCCGGAGCGCCCCACTTCTCCAGCGCCTCCACCCAGCCCTCGCCACCCCGCGGTTGCGCTTCGCCGCGCATCACCTCGCACCGCGTCAGACGATCTAGAAGCGATTGAACCTGGCCGTCGCTCCGCTCAATCAGCTCATGGTCGGGCTGGTTGTAGTAGGACAGTAGGCAGCGGTAGCAACCTTCCACGCAGGCATTGTCGCTGTCGTGCAGTGCGCCATCATCGTCGCGTTCGAGGTGAAGGAGATCAAGCGCCGTCGACGCCAACGTGCGCCAGCTGTCCGAGCCCGTCATCAGCCGCTTGAGCACGCCCGCGCCGCCCTCCGATGCCTCGTAAAGCAGGATCGCCTTGCGATTGTCCCGAGTAGGCAACGGCTCGCCAAGCAGTTCCCCGGTTTCCAGCACATGGACCGTCTCAATGGCGCGAACGAAGGCGTGCTGCAGGGTCGCCATCTGCACAGGACCGAAGCCAAGAGAGGGGCTGAACTGCACCAATAGTGCGTTCTTGGTATCCTCGACCATCGGCACGATGGACTGGCGGCGGGCGCTTTTCGGATCGGCGCCTTCCTCCTCGCCTGCCGCCTCGTTCTTCAGCCAGCGGCCGGTCAGGGTATCGATGTCAAAGCCGGTAATCTCTTGCGCCTTTCGACGCCGCAGCCCGAGATTAGCGCGGGCCAGCACAGTCTGCGGCCCATAGCGGAGCGTAACGATGGCGCCTTCGCCATCCCCCAGAACTAGCTCCTTCTGTCCGCCATCGGGCCAAGTGAAGATGGTGCGCACATCGAAACCGCGCCGTTGCCGATCCTCGTCATTCGCAGTGATCCGTGCGCCGGGAACGGCCTCGACGTTCTCGATGCGGTAAAGCTTCGAGAGGCGCCCCTCGCTCGTCAGCGGCGAAGCGCACACGGCGCAGCGTTCCTGCGTCTCGCCATCGTGGCCCGCGCCGCATTCGGTGCAGCACGTCAACGTCCGGGTAGCGAGATTCCCTTCCTGGTCGCGCGTGCCGGCGGGGAGTTTGGCACGGTTGCAGCGGTAGGCCTTCCCCTCGTGATAAACGAGGCTGTTCGGTCCGAACTCCGCGATCGCGAGGAAGCGCGGCCGTTGTAGGACAGTCGAGCCTTTTTCGGCATCTACGAACGCATAGAGCGGCAATCGTGGGAAGTTGTAGCCGGGCAGGAATCCCTCCGTGGCCAGGTAGCGGTATGAGTAAAAATCGGACCCGCTGCTGGCGCGACCGCTGTCTAGCAGTTCCAGCTGCTTGTTCGCCCGATGCTGGCGCGCTCCTGCCTCAGCCCGCTGCTCTTGGGAGAGACCCATCCGTCGGACAATCTCCTGAGCCGCCTCGAGCTCTTCCTGGGTCGATTCGCGAAGCTTCCTCCACCTGTCGAACGCTTCGTTGAATGCGCCTGCAGCTTCGAGCCAGAGGCGTTCCACGAACATCTCGACCGTGCCGAGACCTTCTGCAGCCAGAGCAAGGTCATCGACTGCTGCTCGAACCACCGCAATCGCACGCCTGCACGCAGTCTCGTCGGCACTCGCCTCAGAAGCCGCGGCGGCAAGTTCGGGCGACAAGGGTAACCCTTCGATCAGTTCAAGATTGGCGGGAATGGCGGCTTCGAGCGGCTTGACGCACGCAGCCAGCCATTCTGCCTGAACGTGCGCCGTGAGAAGGTCTGGGTTGGCCAAGTCGATCGCCGGCGGACGAACGACACCGGCAACTAGGTCACTGCGACGTTCGAAGTAGTATTGGTCGTGGGGGCTCTGAGCGGCGCAATAGGTCACCACGAGGGCTGCCTGGCCGCTGCGCCCCGCACGACCGGCCCGCTGGACGTAGTTCGCCGGCGTAGGTGGAGCATTGCGCAAGTAGACGAAGTTCAATTGCGAGATGTCGACACCGAGTTCCATTGTAGGGGAGCAGAAAAGCACTGGCAGGAAGTCCTGCGGTTCCCCCTCGTTGCGCATTTCGCCAACCTCCTTGGCGATCTGCGCGACGTCGGTGGGGCCGTAACGGAAGCGATTCTCGCGCCATTCCCGGACCTCGCTTTTGACCTGCGCTGTGTGCTCGCGCGCCTCAAAGCCGAACGGCAGCGCACCAGGATCGGCAAGCCGCATCGCGACATCCGAATAAAGCTGGGAGAAGAAGGCGTTCTCCTGTCCCCGTTTCGTATCACCCGTTCCCTTGTGAAGCCTCACAGCATCCGGTGCGAGGCGCCATCCGGTAAGATCCCGCGTCGAAAATTTACGAGCGATGTAGTGGCTCTCTGCCGCGAGCAGCATCGCCGCTATCAACGCCTCGCGGTCTGTGACCGATAGGCTGCCCGCCAGCTTGCCGATGTCGCGACCCAGCACACTCCGGCCGGTCGCCCGGATAACGTCTCGTTCCCCCTTCTGGCGCGCGCTTCCTATGACTAGGGTGCCTGCTCGCGAGAGGCTCTCTCGCTCTTCCTTGCCGATAGCCCAAGGATCTTTGAGTAAGTGCCGCGAGCGTTCGGCGACTTGGTCGAGATCCGTGGCGTCCAGGGCGTCGACGGCAACAGCAAGTCCCTGTCGCATCGCGTCAAACAGGCGCGTGAATACCTTTTTCCTAACGTCGATCGTCAATTCGGAAAGTAAGGCGAAGCCCCTGCGCTCTGTATCGCTAAGATCACCCTGTAACCCCGCTCCAGCGCAAGCATCCTCGTCAGCCGCAAGTGATGCGGTCGCAGGATAAGCGACACAGATGAGCCCAAGTTGGTCGAGGTTGGGATTGGTGTAACGCCACCCGCGTCGCAGGTCGGTCCATAGCCGATGCGCCAATACCCGGTTCAACGTGCGTTTGGCGTCATCGAGTGCCGCAAAATCGCGTCGGCCGGTATCCTGCATCCACTCGGCCCGGCGCCGTTCGTTCTCCGGTTCGAAGCCAAGAGCCTTACGCAGGGCGTTACCGAACTCTTCGTGACTGAGCCCGTCCACGCCGGCTTCTTCCACCGCGCGCAGCATTGCGCCCCGTAGGAGTGTGACGAAAATGAAGTCGTTGAAGTGCCCA
This sequence comes from Sphingomonas daechungensis, assembly GCF_039543105.1. Classification (NCBI taxonomy): domain Bacteria; kingdom Pseudomonadati; phylum Pseudomonadota; class Alphaproteobacteria; order Sphingomonadales; family Sphingomonadaceae; genus Sphingomonas; species Sphingomonas daechungensis. Next base: position 2,505,409 of record NZ_BAABJC010000001.1, on the reverse strand, counting down.
GCCTGGAGGGCCGCATCCTGCCGATTATCAGTGAACCCCAGCAGTTTTCGACGGTGTTCGTCCTCAGGCGCGCGGGCACGATCCATCCAGTCGAGCGCCGCGGTCGTAATCATCGTCGTGGCAGAGCTTCGGCCCTCGGACGAAAGCCCCGCGAGCTTGTTGATGTCTCGGGCCTGGGGGGCTGGTTCGTAGCGACACTGCGGGCAGAAACGGAACTTGCCAGGGAAGAACCATGAGCGGAGCCCGATGCCCTCGCCCTTTTCGCGACCGTCCCGTGCGAGATGCATCAGGCGGCCCTCGTGCTTTCCACGATGGCTATTCCTCAGACGAGGACCTGAACTACCCTCTTCAAGCCAAGCATCGGGATAGTCCTCGACGTTGCCGGCGAAGGCGAGATCGCCTGCTGCGTCCGGCACGAGGAAGCCCGTCCAATTGCCGTCCAGGTCAGGTTCGTCTCGCGGAGTTGCGTCGATTGAGCGAGGAAGAACCTGCCCCTCGCTGTCAATCGACACACTGTGCACCTCCTGACCGCACTCGCGGCAGAAGAAAACAGGATAGAGTCGTGCATCCGGTGTATCACGATCAAACTTCTCGCCGGCAAGCGAGACAGTCCGCTTATCAACTGCCTCGAGTGTAGAGTGTGCATGGCCGGCGCCCGCAATGAAGCGGTGCAGCTTGAACGCCATGAACGCGGGATCCGGCGCGTTCCTGTTGTCACTCATGATCACGAGTTGCCGCATGAGCGCTTCGCGGCATGTCTTCTCGTCCAGGCCGGAATGTGCCCCCAGGTCTCGCGCGGCCTGGGTCAAGGTCATTGGTGGCCTACGCCTAACTGTTTCGCCCAGATGGAGTCCTACCTGCTCCTCAACCCAAATCGCCAACGGATCGGTTTCAAAGTCGGCGGGGCCCGTATTTTGAGATGGCTCCACTATGGCCCGGCGCAGCGCGTGAAGGTATTCTGCTTCATTCGTTGGCTTGATGGTGCGACGCTGGAGCGTCTCGGTAATGACATCGTCGGGTAGGACTGCGCTCCCGAACAAGCGGGTGCCTACTTCCGCGACCGCAAGGCGTCCGGCATCCTCGTCGCCGGACGCCATCGTCGCCGACGTGCCGACACACAGCATCTCAGGCGATCCCACGCGCTCGCGAACTCGCCGAACGAGCATCGCTACGTCAGCGCCTTGCCGGCCGCGGTAGGTATGCAGCTCGTCGAGCACGAGAAACTCTAGGCCACGCATGTTCTCGATGACGGCGCGGTCGAGATGGTCCTGCCGCGTCATCAGCAGTTCAAGCATCATAAAATTTGTGAGGATAATGTCTGGCTTTTCGGCCGCCGCTGCCCGGCGCTCGCTGTCCTGTTCCTGCCCGGTGTAACGTCGGAATGTAGGCCGCAACTCGTCGGGCAAACCGCACCCGCCGATGAACTTTTCTAGTTCTTCTCGCTGGGAGTTCGCCAGCGCGTTCATGGGATAAATAATGACAGCACGTGTGCGTTGAGGCTCACCTGCCCGCCGTGCTTTTAGGATGCGGTCGATGATGGGCACGAAAAAGCACAGCGACTTACCCGATCCAGTGCCCGTCGTGACGATGTAGTTCTTACCTTGCTGCGCCTTCGAGAGCGCCTGCTCCTGGTGCCGGTGCAAACGAATGGGCTTGCGAGGCTGGCCCGCGGCAAAAACCTGCGGCAGACCGGCATCAATGAAACCGTTGGCGGCGAGCGCTTCCAGCGTCTCTTGGGCCGGTCGAAAATTCGGATTCAAGCCGATCAAGGGCTCAGGCCAGAAGGCGTTGCTCGCGTAGATCCGGTCGATCTTGGCCTTCAGATCCTGTGCTCGGATCGATGTGAATGAGCGCGTGAAGTCTTGATAGCGCGCGACCAGCTTCTCATCGAGATCGAAGACATTCACGGCAGCTTTCCCACCAGCTCGAGTGCAGCCGAGAAGGAACGGCCCTCAAATTTGACCCGATTCTCAAGTGGCCGATTAGGCAGATGCTCAGCCGCGCGCACACCCTCGCCGCGCGGCATCAAGTCCAATGTGGGCAACCCTGCTCCCCCGCTACGCTTCAACCCGAGCAAAGCGACAGTAGCCGGAGAACACCTGGTATCGCTAGCGGGAAGAAACACCGCTACCGAAGCCCGAACTCAAGTTCCTGACTGATCCTTTGAATGTCGGGGCATTCGCCGAGTGACCGTCCCGCGTTGCGGGCCGCGTCCATCGCCTCGAAGATTTGGTCGACGAACCGTGAGATCACTTCCCTCTGTCTTGCCGCAGCCTCAGCTTTAGCTCGTTCCCGCTGGATAGCCTCGGCATCGAGCCGCGTCTCAATCGCGCCAATTGTCTCGGCGATCCTGGATGCCTTCACACATCCGCGCCTGGCAAACTCTCGCGAAACGGTAGGTGGCGAAACCCCGAGATCTCGCGCGATCTGCACGGCGTGGCGTTCACCTAATTCATAGGAGGCGGCGGCGGTATCCCACTGCTCTTTACTAATCCGATTCGGTCGTTGTAGCGGCATGCGTCAGTATAGCATGGCCGAAGGCCAAATGCATGAAAGTAATGTTTCCCGTCAGGTGCCAGCGTCGGTGAATTTCATCAGAAATGGCACAAAACCGCCAGGACTCTGTAGGGCACAAACTACTCTTGATGCTTTCTTGATTGGATGGTGGACTATGCACTGCCAAACATTCACAAGCGCTCGAGCAGTTCCGTAAGAACCAGCCGCTAATTTGGCGCGAGGCCAAAGCTATCCAGAGGGGCCCTCAGCCGAAACAAAGCCCCACTCTCCGTCAGGGTCGCGTAGGACCAATCCTTCGCACCCGAACTCAAGAGCTTCATAGACGGCGTCGTTGGCAGGCTCGTTGAGCTGCTGAAGTTCCAATTCGCGTAACATGATGGTGTCTGGGTCGCCCCCAACCACCCAGAGATAATGCTCAAAGATCTCCGAGGCTCGATCGACATCAGCCGCCAGGACGAACGCCTCGACTGTTCCGAGGTCCCGCATCTCGGATATGCGGATCATGACACATCTCCGGGATGCTTAAGAGTGGACAGCCGATCGAACTCGGCTTGCACCCGCGAGATTCGCCAGCCTTCACCGTGTTGATACGTTCCGAAGCCTTGCTGTTCCCAAGACAGGGCTTCGCGAAGGTGTTCCTGGCAAGGACGGGCGACAGTATTGGGGGTCAGCTCCAGAACCCAGACCTTTGAGGGCCTGACGCTCTCAAGGACGATACAGACTGAATAGAGCTCTAGGGCCTCGTCCGAGTCCTCGGCAAATAGATAGCGGCAGCACCCCGCATCCGTAGAACAGTAGAAGAGCCTCACTTCGATAACCTCATGACGTTGTTGACGATGAGGTCAGAGTTACCGTTACGCTCTCATGGAAGCGGGTGGCTTCGTATTGGCTTACGTCGCTGCTGGTAGCGCCCTGCGGCCGCTACCAGGCGTCGCCTACGCTGCGCTCCGGCTTGCCTGTTATTCTTGAGTGGTCCCTATGAGCTTCTGAAAGCCATACCTCTGGATCACCACGGCGCTGAGCGCGTAGCGTCCGACCTGCCGATCGGGAGCTCGTCGCGAGCATCTTGTGATGACAAGATCCACTCGTGCCTAGGCTCCGCGTCCGCGCGACGATCAGGGACGCCTCGATGCCGATTGGCTATTGGTGCGTCCGACACCTTCGGACGGCAGCTCTCCGTTGATGGCGAGGTGCGCATCGGCGTTCCTTGAGCTTGTCATCTCGATGGAAGTCCCACGAGTGCAGATAATCGTGGTCGTGGCGCAGCGCCTCCTTCGTGCGATAGACTGCAGCGCCCCGATCGAAGTCGGCCGTAATGTGGATTGTGCCAGACCCCTCGGTTACCTCTTGCCAGATCTGTTCCAGCTTCCATTCCCATGGCAGCTGTCTGAGCTGGTCACCCCATTGAGCCTCGGAAAGGTCGGCGAAGCAGTGGAGGTGAGGATTGGTCGAAAGCTTCTCCGGCAACGCAATGACTTTGAGTCGATCATGTGAATTGCGCAGGTGCACATGCCTGCATCCGAGCATGTAGCTATCCCAGCGGAAGGTGGTGCGACGGAACATCTCGGTAAGCGCTCGGTCATTGATGTCGTCATGCCGATTGGGTGCGAGATCAATCGCGTGCGTCGCCGTCGTCATGATCCACTCGACGAGTCCTAGGCGCCGGGAGGTTCGAGACATTGGGGATGATGATGTTGCGATCATATGAGGCTACATCATAGCCTACGTGTGCGTGTTGTTCAACACGCATTATGCCGATCGTAACGCTGTAGCGAACCTTTCCATGAGCCGGCGCGGCATCCCGTCGGAGCGGGCATATGGGACTGCTGCACGAATCAGCTCCATGACGGGCACCTCCGCAAGTGAGAGCCAGCGCCGCTCCGGCCTACTCTCGGCGACAATCTCTCTCATCACCTGGCGGTGCTCGGCAGGGAGCGTCGACAAAGGCCGGCCGGCGATCGCCTCGAGCTCGTCCACGAACTCGTCAGATGATGACGTAATCAGACTCCAATCGACTTCGTCATGACGTTGGTGAAGCACAGCGAGGAGGAACTCTCTCTCTGGTAAACCTACAGCCCGAGCAATGTCGGTTGCGCGATCAACAGGGATCGGAACCCGGCCGTTGGCCATGTGACTGAGGACAACGGCCTGCTTGTAGCCCAGCTCCTTGCCTATCGCGCGCACACTCATGCGCTCCGTATCCGCCTTCCGCCGCAGCGCGCTCGCAAGTAGCTGCGCCGCACGGGTGTTCGCGTAGGGATGCTCATCGACCATGCAACGATCCTATCAATAATCTATTTACAAGAACACATGCGTGTCATATAGCACGCATATGACAACGATAACCAAAGCGCCGGCGGTTGAGCTGGCACAAAAACTACGATGCGCTGCTAGCCGGCGTTCGATGCTCCGTTTGACGCCCGAGCACGTCGCGATCCTCATGCAGCCGCAAATATACGGTCGAATAAGCGACCTCGAAGCAACGGAATTGAGGGCAGCATGTCTCTGACCAGCAGGATAAGCCTCGCGGAAGCCAGCGATGAGAGCGGCTGCCACGCAGTCCAATCAGTCAGAGCCACACGGCCCTACACGCCTGAGACCCTCTCGGAGCGGTGGAGCTGCAGCGCCGAGAAAGTGCGCCAAATGATCCACCGTGGCGAGCTTGCTGCCTTTCCGCTTGGCAAGCTCTTCCGCATCCCCGCCCTAGAAGTTGAGAGATACGAATGCGCCCACTTGCGTCCAGTGAAGAATATGAACTCGTTCCACACCGAGGCAAGCTCGCCGTTGCTATCGGAACGGGAAAGGCTCGCCGTCGGATCTCGACTGGCACGTCTGACCCTGGTCTCGCCCGAGTAGTCGCACGGCAGATCTGGGAGAAGCTTCACGCTCCAGCTTCCGAGCGTCTCGACGACCTTTGGAAGCACTATCTTGCCGACCGCCGCAAGGATCGGAAGGATGTGACCCGGCAGGAGAACGCTTGGAAGCACCTTCAGCCAGTATTTGGTCACTTCCTTGGCACCGACATCAGCAAGGACGATTGCCGCGCCTATGCAAAGTTGCGGCGGCGTTTTGGTGCAGCACCAGGAACCGTGAGAACGGAACTCGAATATTTGCGGGCTTGTCTAAACCTTCGCTACGGTCGGGGTCACAATCGAGTATGGCTTCCGACTGGGAGCCCTCCTCGCGATCGATACCTGACGCGAGAAGAGTTCGATATGCTGCTGAGCAACGTCCAAACCGCGCATGTGCGACTGTTCATCATCCTAGCGATGACGACCGGCGCCCGCATGAGCGCAATTCTGGAGCTCCGGTGGGATCAGGTGGACTTCAAACACCGGACTGTAAACTTCAATTCCCCGGAGCATGAGCAAACTAACAAAAGACGTCCGGTGGTGCCTCTCAACCAACGGGCCCTTGCTGCTCTTGAGGACGCTGCACGCGGTGCTTTGACTGCTTTTGTGATCGAGTGGAGCGGGGAGCGCGTAAAGAGCATCAAGAAGGCCGTCAGAATGGCGGCGAAGCGTTCGGGCATTCCTTGCTCACCTCATGTCTTCCGCCACACCGCCGGTGTTTGGATGGCTCAGGCCGACGTGCCCATGCAGAAAATCTCACAGTTCTTGGGACACACCTCGACGCGTGTCACGGAGCGAACCTATGCGCGCTACTCGCCTTCATTCATGAAGGATGCCGCGGCAGCGCTGGAGTTTTGACGCCGCCGCACTTCACTCAGCTTTGAAGCAATACGTCTTCGGGCAATTGTTCGTCCTCGTCCTCGCCTTCCCACTTCGATCGGCGGAATGCCGCCGAAACATACTCGAGCGGGACGGTGCACAGCGCGATGTGCGAGTTTAGTATCAACACCTCCTCGCCGTCTGCATCGACAAAGGATACCTGACTTAGGAAGGAATCATCGTCCGCGCCGTCATACATCTCGAGATAGTGGAATATGTCTGAGAGATTATCCGCCTCGCCCGCTTGATCATCGTCTTCGTCATCCACCTGATCCGGCTCGACGTCGAAAGTTAGCGGTTCGGTCGAGTCCGTGAGCCACACCTTCAACGGCTCTTCATCTTCCGCGCTCTCAACCCCTTCACTCACAGGGGCGCCGACATCGTATAAGAACTGGCAAAAAGACATTTCTCTGAGATTGAGGGCCACCCTCTCAGTGGGCGTGTCAAAGACCACGAAATAGTAATCCAATCGGTTTTTAAGCACGGATTGGAGTCGCGCCCGATCCTTTAGGCTGATGTTGAAGTCGCGTGCGAAGCCGCCGCGCATTCTGACATCCAGCCGGTAGTGACGAGGATCTATGTCGATACCCGCTTTGGCCAACGCGATGGCTCTTTTATCGAGCGGTGCGACTTCCTCAGGCACCTGGACCGTCTGCGAAGCCGGGAACAACTCGCGTATCGGAGCTTGGAGCGCGTGCGCGAGCTTGCGAGCAAGGTCGACCTTGGCTGCTTGGAACCCAGACTCAATCCGCTGGATCTGTTGCTGGCTTGTGCCTGCAAGCTCCGCCAATTGGCGCTGGGTCATACCCCTCTTCAAGCGCAGTGCTCGGATATTGTTTTGAATCATCGACTAGCTCCCTGAACCGTTCAGAGAACATAGTTTGACACGTTATAGTGTCAAGATACACGTTTGTGTGTTATGGTATGTATGCATGTGTCTACGGCGAAACATCGGCGACCGCTAAGTCGAAGAACTCGCTAGGACGTCCCAAGGCGTAATCATCCGCTGCAGCGCTTCGGTGCTCTTTCCAGACGCAGTGACGAAAATGGCCCCCACGCGGGTCGTTGGGGTCTCCAAAGCAACGAACATGTCCGTGAGGTCGTCTAGCAGAGTTGTCGGCCTTACGAACCTAAATGCCTCGGTGTGACCTGCGTCGAGCCGGCAATGCCGCAAAATCTCGCTGACCGTCATGTCACGAGCGATGATTGTCTCCGTATCTGCCCACAAATGGTCGAAGACCGCTGACTCGTTGAACACTCCAACCACCGCATCGCGCTCATCGAGTATGGGTAAGTGGCTAAACCCGCCCTGCCTCATCGCCTCTGCTAGATCACCGAGCTTATCGGTCAGCTTGGCGACGACAATCTCATTTCGCGAGACGCCTACTCGGCTCGCCACGGGGGGATTCTGCAGGTGACGGAGTAACGCCTGCACTTCAGCGAGGAACGACTCTGTCACTTGAACAGCGCCCCCCTCCGACCTGTGTTGGGGGTGCTGGAGAGCGTTCCGAACATCTTTCACGTAGAAAAGGAGAGTGCGGTTCCTCCGCACTAAGCCGTCATGGCTCGCGGCTCTGTCGATCTTAAATTCGACTGACGCCGCATCACCTGCGCGGCGATTGACCTCCGCCTTGACCCTCTCGAAGGTGCGAATGAACTCTTCCGTTATGCGATCCAAATCCACATCTCCGCCCGACCCCGCACTCCAATGGCCGGCATCCTCATCTTTGGTGCAACTGCACCAGCCGAACCCTGCAGGCAGAGTTAGCGCTTTTGACTAAGCACCTGAGATCACGAGAGAAAAATGGTGGGCGTGGCAAGGATTGAACTTGCGACCCCTGCGATGTCAACACAGTGCTCTACCACTGAGCTACACGCCCACTCGGGAGGCGCATGTAGAGAGCGGCGGCGGGTGGCGCAACCCTTTGTGGCGGCTCTTCGGCGGTTGCGTGCCAAGGGCGGAGATGGGACACTCTACCGATGTCCACACTCCGCATCGAACGACGGTTTCGCGGGCCGCCAGAGTCCGGCAATGGTGGCTATGCGGCCGGCCTGGTCGCCGCTGCCCTCGGGGGCTCGAACTGCACCGTCACCTTGAAGTCACCGCCCCCGATCGGGCGCAACCTCACCCTCTCGACCGATGCCGACGGCGCGACATTGTTCGACGACGGGACCATCGTCGTCACCGCTTCACGAGATCCTGTTGAGGTGGAGGTCCCGCCTCCACCCACACTCGCGGAAGCGCAGGACGCCGAACCTCGCTTCACCGGACATGTGCACCACATCTTTCCAGGCTGCTTCGTCTGCGGGCCAGAACGGGAACGTGGCGACGGGATGCGGATCTTTCCGGGTTCATTGCATGACGGAGCCGATCGCGTCGCTGCGACATGGACGCCTGATGCGAGCGTCGGCGACGCGGACGGTTTCGTCCTGCCCGAGTTCCTGTGGGCCGCTTTGGACTGCCCGGGATACTTTGCCGTCGAAAGCACCGCCGGCCTTGCCTTGCTCGGACGCATGTCGGCGACCATTCACCGGCAGGCACAAATCGGCGAGCCACTGATCGTCACTGGGTGGCCCATCTCCGCCGAAGGTCGCAAGCATCGCGTCGGAAGCGCCCTGCACGATGCGAATGGCGATTTGATCGCGGCTGCGACCGCGACCTGGATCACGCTGAATGAGGCGAAAGCCGCCTAGAGGCGGCCGTGTTGATCTTCGGTCTGGAAGATTCGGTCTACTTCAGCGACCAGATCCTTCAGGTGAAACGGCTTCGACAGGAGTTTCGCTCCCGGAGTCGTCCGGCCGCCCTGAAGCGCCACCGCGGCAAAACCGGTGATGAACATCACGCGGATCTCGGGATCGATTGAAGAAGCCTTCTGGGCGAGCTCGATCCCGTCCATCTCAGGCATGACGATGTCGGTCAGAAGCAGGTCGAAACGGTCGGTTTCCAGAAGAGGCATGGCCTCCGTTCCGCACCCAACCGCAGAGACTTCATAGCCGACACGCTGCAAAGCGCGCTGCAGATACTCGCGCATGGAGCTGTCGTCTTCGGCCAGAAGAATTTTCGCCATATGTGCCCTTATGCTCGGAACGCTTAATTTTTTCCAGCGTCATAGGTTGCAATTGCCCCGAAACGCGACACTCATGGGGTGATGGCCATGAACAGGACCACCTGCCCCTAATGTCTCTTGCCCCTCCGGCCATTTTTCCATCCACCGCCGAATTCCCGGTGCTGCTGTCCGTTCCGCACGCCGGCCGGGACTACCCCGAGTGGCTGATCGCCCTATGCAAGGGCGGAGCATCGGCGCTGTACGCGCTCGAAGACCCGTTGGTCGACGACCTCGTCGAAACCACTGTCGACAAGGGCTTCGGCGCCGTAATCGCGCGCGCGCCGCGAGCGGCCGTGGATTGCAATCGGGCCGAAGACGAGATCGACCCGACCGTTATTCGCTCGGGGCCGATCGCTTCGCTGAGCCCGCGGGCGCGCGGCGGGCTGGGTATCGTCCCCGGCCGCACAGCATCGCATGGCCCGCTTTGGCGACAGGCCATCCCGCGTCACGAGCTTGAGGAGCGCCTGGCCCAGGCGCACCGCCCCTATCACAAGGCGATCGAGGACGCTTTGAGGCGCCTGCTGGATACGTTCGGCTGCGCGCTGTTGCTCGATTGTCATTCCATGCCGCCGCCCGAAGAGGGGCCGGCCATCGTGATCGGCGACCGCTACGGGCAAAGCGCGGCGCCATGGGTGACGACGGAGGCGGTGAAGATCGTCACCTCGCTCGGATTTCGGGCAGGCGTGAACCAGCCCTTCGCAGGCGGGCACATCGTCCAGCGCCACGGTGCACCGGCACGCGGGATTCACGCGATCCAGATCGAGATCGACCGCCGTTGCTACATGCGGCCGAACCTCGTCGGACGCGGACCCGGGTTTGGAAAAGTGTCCCGCCTGTTCGAGCAACTCGCCCTTCGACTTGGCCAGCATTTGCTCGACCGACGCTTCTCGGAAGCCGCCGAATAGCCAAAGAAAAAGGGCCGTCCCGAAGTTGCGGAACGGCCCAGTTCAGGGAGGAACGCACTCAAGGTGCGTCGCTCACGCCGCCTAAGGGGGGAGCTGGCGGCAGCGAGCAAGAGTTAGATGGTTACGCGGCGGCCGTTTTCAATTCCCCCCACCGCGCGATCCTCACGCGTCGGCTGTCGCCGGCTGAGGAATTGCGATCGGCCCCTTCCCCTGCTGGACCTGAAGCGAGAACACTTCACGGATCTGCGACAGTGAGAAGAGGTGCGCGTAGATGAGGGCAAGCATGCCGCTCTGGTTCATCTTGCGGAGCTCGTCGCCGCGCAAGTTCCGGAGCTTCTCCTCGTCCACCATGCGGAAGCCACGGTAAACGAACGGCTGCGTCGCGCCTTCCGGCTGGATCGCGACTTCACCGTCCATCAGCAGATCGCTGGTCTTCAGTTCCTGGATGAATGCGGCGGTGCGCTGACCCGCAGTCTCGAACTGTTCGCAGAACTGAAGGACAGCCTTGGTCGCTTCCGAAGGCTGGTCGCCGTCGAACAGTGGCTCGCCTTCGGCGAATTCGCCGACCGCGCCCGACGTCGGGTCGAAGCACAGCGACAGCTCGTCGCTCTCCGGCGCGAGGCGGGCGAGAAGGAACGGATACCGGCGCATGTAGGCCGGGATGTAAATCGCCGGATCGTGCGGAATACCGCTAGCATCCAGGAAGACATTCGAGCCTTCGTTAAGCCCCATCAGGGCCAACGGGACGGGATCGCCGCCGACCGAGAAAACAATCGGATAATGGCGCTGAAGCAAGGCGAACTCATCGACCGTGACCGGCACGGCGTGGGTCTCGCCCATCTGCGGTGCGCTCTCGATGCGGCGAATACGCATATTGCCGTGTTGAGGTCCGTTGAGAGCTTCCAGCTTGTTATAGAAAAGCGGTAGTTCCTGAGTGGGCGCAGCAGTCGCCATATTCCGAGTTTCTCCTGGGCGTCGTTTCGGGGGCACTCGCGCGCGTTCCACCGGGCCGACTGGAAATTGTGCGCAGCGCTGTAGGCATGGGCCTCAACTAAGGCAAGTGCCGCGGCTAGCCCCTATGCCGGGCGTATCAATTCATTGATTGTTCAACGGGGTGGCCGCAAAGCAAGGAGAACCGGGGACGACTGCCTGAATGCCGATAACGCTTTTCCTTTCGCTGCTTCAGGCGATGTTGGGGCTCGCCGCAGCCGAGCAGCCCGACCAGGTGCGCACACTCGTCGTCCAGGAAGAAGTGATCATGCGCATTCCGGTCCGGCCGCGCCCGATGCAGCCGGATGCGTGGGAGGTGCAGAAGGGCCCGAAATGCATCGATGCGTCGACGATACGCGGAGCGGCCCTTTCCGGCAGGGAGTCGGTCGACTTGATGTTGTACGATCGCAGTCGGGTCCGCGCGGAGCTTTCGGAAGATTGTCCGGCGCTCGACTTCTACAACGGATTTTACGTGACTCCCGAAAACGGAAAGCTCTGCGCGAAGCGGGACGACATCCACTCCCGCATCGGACGGAGCTGCCGCATCGAGCGATTTCGGCGGCTGGTCCCGAGGGTCCTCTCGCGCTGATTCCTTGACAATTTTGAAAAGCGCGCCTTAGCCACCACCTTACGAGAAAGCCGCGTCCCGAACGCGACTGCATCGTCTTTCATCCGGATTCACCATGACTTTTGCCGATCTCGGCCTTTCAGACCAATTGCTCCGTGCCGTGGAGGAAAGCGGCTATACCGAGCCGACCCCGATCCAGCGGGGCGCGATTCCATCCGTGCTGATGGGCCGCGACCTCATCGGCATCGCCCAGACCGGAACGGGCAAGACGGCCAGCTTCGTGCTGCCGATGATCGACATCCTCGCCCACGGCCGCAGCCGCGCGCTGATGCCGCGCTCGCTGATCCTGGAACCGACGCGCGAACTCGCTGCCCAGGTTTCCGAGAACTTCGAGAAGTACGGCAAGTACAACAAGCTCTCCATGGCGCTGCTGATCGGGGGCGTGCAGATGGGCGACCAGGTCAAGGCACTGGAAAAGGGCGTCGACGTTCTGATCGCCACCCCCGGACGGTTGATGGACCTGTTCCAGCGCGGCAAGATCCTGCTCAACGGTTGCGAACTGCTCGTCATCGACGAAGCCGACCGCATGCTCGACATGGGCTTCATCCCGGACATCGAGGAAATCTGCTCGAAGCTGCCAAAGAACCGGCAGACCCTGCTCTTCTCGGCGACCATGCCGCCGCCGATCCAGAAGCTGGCGGCGAAGTTCCTCAATGAGCCGAAGCGGATCGAGGTCGCTCGTCCCGCCACCGCCAACGTCAACATCGAACAGAAGCTGGTCCAGGTCTCGCCCGACAAGAAGCGCGACACGCTGCGCAATCTGCTGCGGAGCGATGACGTCAAGAACGCCATCATCTTCTGCAATCGCAAGACGACCGTGCGGGAGCTGGCGACGAGCCTGAAGCGCTCGGGCTTTGCGGTTGGACAAATCCACGGCGACATGGACCAATCGGACCGCATCGCCGAGTTCGAGCGGTTCAAGCGCGACGAGATCAACATCCTCGTCGCGTCCGACGTTGCCGCCCGCGGTCTCGACGTGAAGGGTGTCAGCCACGTCTTCAATTTCGACGTTCCCTGGCAGCCGGACGATTATGTGCACCGCATCGGTCGGACCGGCCGCGCCGGAGCGACTGGCACCGCGATTACGCTTGCGACGCGGGAAGATCGCGAGGCGATTGCCGCGATCGAGAAGCTGACCGGCGGTCCTATCGCCAGAGCTGACGAGCCCGCCAAGGTTGAGACTGCGGCCGAACGGCCAGGTCGTGCCGAAAAGCCTGCCCGCACGGAAAAGCCTCCGCGAGCTGAGAAGCCGAAGCGTGAACCTCGCCGTCCCAGGGAGCAGCGTGACGAGCACGAGGAGACCCACGAGCGCTCGCTCGTCGTCGAGGACATCCAACCGGAGTGGAACGGGCCCCTCCCCTCGTTCCTCTCGGTCGGCGCTGCCTAAGGCACATTCGTGTTTCTAGAAGGCGCCTTTTCGCCTTCCTAGCTGTTGTCCCTAACCGAAAAGGGACTTCAGCGATGACCGAGTACGTTCCCCCGAAAGTGTGGACATGGGAGCAGCCCAGCGGCGGCCAGTTCGCCAGCATCAACCGGCCGGTCGCCGGACCGACGCACGACAGGGTATTGCCGGTCGGGAAGCATCCCTTTCAGCTCTATTCGCTTGGAACTCCAAACGGACAGAAGGTGACCATCATGTTCGAGGAACTGCTCGAACTCGGTCATAAAGATGCCGATTATGACGCCTGGCTGATCAACATTGGCCAAGGCGACCAATTCGGAAGCGGCTTCGTCGAGGTGAACCCGAATTCCAAGATCCCCGCTCTGGTCGACCGCAGCGGTCCCGAACCAGTCCGTATCTTCGAGTCCGGAGCAATTCTCGTGCACCTCGCGGAGAAATTCGGCGAGCTTCTTCCGAAGTCCGGACCGGAACGCGCCGAAGCGCTTTCGTGGCTCTTCTGGCAGATGGGCAGCGCGCCCTTCCTGGGCGGCGGGTTTGGACACTTCTTCGCTTATGCGCCTGCGAAGCAGGAATATCCGATCAATCGCTATGCGATGGAAACCAAGCGCCAGTTGGACGTGCTCGACCGCCAGCTTGCGGACCATGAGTTCATTGCAGGCAGCGATTACACGATCGCCGATATCGCGATTTGGCCCTGGTACGGGCAGCTCGCCCTCGATCGCAGCTACAAGGGCGCAGGCGAATTCCTATCGGTCGGCCACTACTCCAACCTTCAGCGGTGGGCGCGCCAAATCGATGCCCGGCCTGGCGTGAAGCGCGGGAGGATCGTGAACAAGACGAACGGCGATCCGGGCGAGCAGCTCCGCGAACGTCACGACGCGAGCGATTTCGAGTTTCGGACCCAAGACAAGCTGGAGGCAGCCTGACCGACAGCAGCGGCGCTTCGACGCCGCCGCGTCCCTGTGTTACTGCTGTTTCCCAGAGTAAGCGTACATCGTCCATTGCTCTGGGGAACGCCCATGATGGCAGTGATTTTCGCGACGCTTTCGGCAGCGCTTGTTACTGCCTGGCTAGGACGCCGGCTGGTTGCGATCATCCTGATCGCGGTCACCCTAGTCCTGTCGGTTCACCTGTTCCTCTGGGAAGTTCACGATCCCGTTTACGGATACAGCCTTCCGTGGATCCAGACATGACTGCTTCTGAGGAGCGCCGCCAAGGCACGTTGCGCTATATCCTGAACGAGTTGTTCGGTGTGGCGATGATGGCCGTGATCGCAGCGGTGCTGACCGCCGCCTTGTATATGCAATACGGCCGGGGCGAGATCCCATGCCCATTATGCCTGCTGCAGCGCGTGGCGATGCTCGGCGTCTGCTTTGGGCTGATGCTGAACTTCCGCAACGGCTTTTCCGATCGAAACACCGGCTATGGCCTTCTCTTTTCGGTGTTCCTGCTGATTGTCGCGGTTCGCCAGACGCTGCTGGATATCTACCCTCGGCCCGGTCACGAATATGTCGGCAGCGCGGTGCTTGGTCTGCACATGCCGGTCTGGTCCGTGATCATCGCGGTCGCGCTGATTACCGGCTTCGCACTGAAACTGTGCATCATCGGCACCGAGGACGGGGCGCGGCCGCCAAACTCAAGTTCCCTGGTGGGACGGTTCGCCGCGATAGTGGGTCTATACGTCATCGCGTTGGCGGTGGTGAACTTCGCATCCGTGGTCGTTCAGTGTGGCCTCGGCCAATGCCACACCACCGGATACGCCCTGCTGAAATGATCAGACGACCTTGGGTCGCCGGCGCATGATGAAATGCGGGATCAAATGCTCGGTGCGAGCATCGGGATCGATGGCGAAGTCGTGCTTCTCGTAGAAGCGGATCGCGCGCCGGTTGTGCTGCAGGACGTTGAGCCACATCGGGCGATCGCGGCCCAGCCAGTCGACACCGGCGCTCATCAGGGCGTCGGCGACACCGTTCCCGTGAAATGCCGGATCGACCATCAGCCAGTCGAGCTCGCGACTGTCCGGAGCGTGAACCGTGGAGATGACGTAGCCTGCGAATGCCCCATCGACGAAGGCCGCGGCGAAGAACTGATGTGAGTTGCGCATTGCCCCGAGCGCAGTCTCCGCACTAATCCTCACCACTCGCCGGTTCGCATCGATTTCATCGGGGCGCAGGTCATCGCGATAGAAGGTCGCGTTCGTCGCCCGCTCGGTCAGCGCGGTGATGTCATCGCCACCGATACGCTGCAACGCCTCGGCATCCTGAAGGAGCTCGATCAGCTCTGCCTCCGATACCGCGCGAGGACGTTTGCGGCATGCTGCGAGAACCGGCCATCGGCGATCGCATCGCGAAGTCCCTGCATCAGGCGCTGGTAGAACCACAGATTATGCTCGGTCATGAGCATTGCGCCGAGAATTTCCCCCGACCGCACGAGATGATGAACGTAGGCGCGCTTGAACGTCGTGCAGGTTGGGCACGGACAGCCGGGCTCAATCGGCTCGCGGTCCTCGCCGAACTTCGCGTTGCGAATGTTGAGCGGCCCGTCGGCGGTGAAGGCCTGACCAGTTCGACCTGACCGGGTCGGCAGCACGCAGTCGAACATGTCGATCCCGCGCCGGACCGCCTCGACGATATCATCCGGCTTGCCAACGCCC
The DNA here is from genome assembly GCF_039543105.1 of Sphingomonas daechungensis. NCBI lineage: Bacteria > Pseudomonadati > Pseudomonadota > Alphaproteobacteria > Sphingomonadales > Sphingomonadaceae > Sphingomonas > Sphingomonas daechungensis. Next base: position 2,489,476 of record NZ_BAABJC010000001.1, on the reverse strand, counting down.
ATCAGGTAGCGCGGCTTGTCCTCGGGAAGCTGCCCCGGCGCATAGTCCAGGCACGCGCACATCGCCTCATGCCCCTCCCCCACAGCCAGTCCGCCAACCGCATAGCCGTCGAACCCGACTTCGATCAGCGCGTCGGCCGAGGCCTTGCGCAGCTGCTCATCGAGACCGCCCTGTTGGATTCCGAACAGGGCCGCGCTGGCCGCGTGCTCGCCGCCACGGTCGAATTCGTCGCGAGAGCGCTTCGCCCACCGCATCGAGCGCTCCATCGCCGCCGCGGCCTCGTCTCGCGTCGCCGTTGCCGGAACGAGCTGGTCGAAGGCCATGACGATGTCCGAGCCCAGCAATCGCTGGATGTCGATCGACCGTTCAGGCGACAGCATGTGGCGAGTACCGTCGAGATGGCTCGCGAACGAGACTCCCTCTTCGCTCACCTTTGTCAGCTCGCTGAGGCTCATCACCTGGTAGCCGCCGCTGTCAGTCAGGATCGGCCGCCCCCACCCCATGAAGCGATGCAGACCTCCCAGCCGCGCGACGCGTTCCGCGCCGGGCCGCAGCATCAAGTGATAGGTATTGCCGAGAATGATATCCGCGCCGGACGAGCGCACGTCCTGCGGCTTCATCGCCTTCACCGTCGCGGCGGTCCCGACCGGCATGAAGGCCGGCGTCCGGATCTCGCCCCGCTTCATGGCGATCGTGCCGGTCCGGGCCTTGCCGTCAGTCCTGGCGATGGTGAACGAGAAGCGGGTCACGAAGCGCGCTTAGCGGAGGCCTCGCCGGGTGCAAACAAGAGCAGCGCTACGGGCTAAGCCGATCTTACCGTCGCGCTTTCTTTGCCTTGGGCCCCTTGTTCGGCATTGGACGCTGATGGGGTCTTGCGGGCCGCGCTTGCGTCGGAGGCACGGCGCGAGGCGGGGCTTGCTCGATCACGAGTCCCTCATCCTCCGGCGCAATGGTTGCCCGCCGCAGCGCCTTGATGAACCCCGGCGTCGCGCGCTGTGTAACTTCGAAATAGCTCTCGTTCGCCGCCACCCTGATCGCACCGATATCGTTGCGGCCTATGTGACCGTAGCGGCAGATGACCGGCAGCAGCCAGCGCGGGTCGGCATTGTGGCGGCGGCCGGCGTTGATCGTGAACCACGTCGATCCCTCGAACCCTGGCCGCGGCCCCGGCTCGCGCTCGTCACGCCCTCCCGACGCGAGAATGTCCTCGGGAGCCGGCAGGTCGGTCCGTAGAGCCCGGACGAGCGCGCCAGCGATCATGTCCGGGGCCAGGCGTTCCATGATCTGCGCCGCGAGTTGCTGATCCTCCTCATCGAGCTCGACGGGCGCGGACAGCGTTTCGAGCAAGCGGGCGCGATCCTTCGCGCGGATTTCGTCGGCCGTGGGGGGTTCGATCCATTCGGCGTCAATGCGCGCCCGCTTCAGCATTGCGTCTACCGCGCGGCGGCGGCGGAAAGGGACCATCAGCACGGCAATGCCTTTGCGCCCGGCTCGGCCGGTTCGGCCCGACCGGTGCTGAAGCGCCTCGGCGTCGCGGGGAAGCTCGACGTGAATCACCAGCGAAACCGATGGCAAATCGATGCCGCGAGCGGCGACGTCAGTCGCGACGCAGACTCGCGCCTTCCTGTCGCGGAGGCTCTGGAGCGCATTGTTACGCTCGTTCTGGCTATGCTCGCCGGACAAGGCGACGGCGTGAAAGCCGCGCTCGGTCAGGCTCGCATGAAGTCGGCGGACGGCTTCGCGGGTGGCGCAGAACAGAATCGCCGTTTCGGCCTCGTGCAGTCGAAGCAGGTTGACGACTGCGTGCTCGATGTCGGTAGGGGAAACGGCGACGGCCTGATAGGCGATATCGGCATGAGCCTCACTCTCGCCGATGGTCTCGATCCGCAGTGCGTCCTTCTGATACCGGCGGGCCATCGCGACGATCGGGCGCGGCATGGTGGCTGAGAACAGCAAGGTCCGGCGTTCGACCGGCGTGGCGTCGAGAATTTCCTCCAGCTCCTCGCGGAATCCCATGTCGAGCATCTCGTCCGCTTCGTCGAGAACGACGGCCCGCAAGGCGGACAAGTCGAGCGCGCCTCGCTCGAGGTGGTCGCGGAGGCGTCCGGGCGTCCCTACGACAATATGCGCGCCGCCCTGCAGCGCCCGGCGCTCCTTCATTGGGTCCATCCCCCCAACGCAGGTGACGACACGGGCACCCGCCGGAGCGTAGAGCCACTGCAGTTCCTTGCTGACCTGGATCGCGAGCTCGCGGGTCGGCGCGATGACCAGACCGAGAGGTTCGCGGCTCCACGGCGCCTTGTCGCCTTCCAGCAACTGGTCCGCGATTGCGAGGCCGAACGCCACGGTCTTGCCGGAACCGGTCTTGGCGGAAACGATCAGGTCGCGCCCGTGCGCCCCTTCCTCGATGACCGCGGCCTGGACGGAGGTCAGTGTGTCATAGCCGCGCGCAGCCAATGCCTCCGCAAGCGCGGAGTGGATTCTCGAATGTTGCATGATGCAGCGCCTACGCCGAATTGCGTGGGAACGGTAGTGGACTAGTGGGCCGTCCTCGACATGTGCCCTTGAAGCGTTAATCTAGGCTGACAATTGCAACGCAGGAGCCATTTCGGTTCTTGCTAGCGTTCTCTTCTCGAGCTTACGATTCAGTGCCTTCAGCACCGGTCGCTCGATGAGTTTCCAGCTAACCCAACCGCAACACAGGGCGATGGTGACGGTGATCAGCACATGCACCGCGATCGGCAACCCAGGCACGTATCGAGTCAGCAATTGTGCGACCGGCCAGGCGTAGAGATAGACGCCGTAGGAGACATCGGTTCCGGTATTGAGCTTACCGATCCTGCGTGTTGATGCCCAGGATGCCGCCGCGAAAATGAGATAAGCACCAAAGACGGCTATGGCCGGTTCGGCCAGCTTTGCAGAAAACAAGCAACCAACGAGCAGCAATCCTGCGAGCACCACCGCGCGAGGCGAGAACCTGATGCGCTCTCGCTCGACATAGAAGACGATGCCCATGACGAAAATCGCAGTGAAACGGAGCGCTTCCTGGGACAGCCCAAACCAGAAAATCGAAAGCGGGACTTGCCGGTCTAAGGTCTCGAAGAAGGCGGTCGGCAGGATTCCCAGTGCCAGGAAACACACGCCGGCAAGCACTACCAAGATCCTGGGATGACGCAGAAGTCCCAAAAGGCCGAGACCCAGCAACAAGAGGTAGCACCGAAACTCATACGCAATCGTCCACATTGGAGCGTTCGTGTAGGGGAGCGGTTGATCGGAAAAGGCGTTTGGAATGTCCGGTGGCTGGAGCAGCCCGATCCTGAGGCTTTCGTACTCAAAATGACGGGCGATCCAGTCGATACCCACGCCGGCTAGCGGCGCGACGACAAGAAGTGTCACGAGACTGGCAACAATGAATGCGGGATAGATCCGGGCAACGCGCTTACGCAGATATACCAAGGCATTGGGCGACTGGAGATAGCTTCCCGCAATCAAATAGCCGCTGATTATGAAGAAGGCGTCCACCGATAGCTCGCCCAGCGAAACCGTTCCGAATATCTGGGTGAGAGGCTCGCGGGTTCGATCGCCATCGAGAATCTCTGGGGCATGAGAGACGATAACCAGCGCCGCAAATAGCAGCCGGAGGAAGCCAAACGCGCTTCGGCGTTGATCCGAACTTTCAAGACTTGTCTCGGAAGCCAACTCGTCCCCCAGCGAATGGCTCCGGTGACTATCCCTAGAATATTAACCTTAAACTAAGTACGCCCGATGGCACCCATAGCTCGGAGGCTGGAAAGGCGGCACCAGCTGAACTAGCCAAGCGAAGTGCCGTCCAGCGAGCCTTCGGCAGGCGCCATCTTCGCCCGCTTCCTGCGGTTCGGCCTGCTCGCCTGGGGTGGGCCGGTCGCGCAGATCGCGATGATCAAGCGCGAGCTGGTCGAAGAGGAGCGTTGGGTGGAGCCCTCGCGCTTCAATCGGCTGCTCGCAATCTATCAGGTCCTTCCTGGTCCTGAGGCGCACGAGCTTTGCGTTCATTTCGGGATGATGAAGGGCAAGAGGCTGGGCGGGTTGCTTGCCGGGCTGGGCTTCATGCTGCCCGGACTTCTTCTCGTTCTGGCGATGGTCTGGTTGTACCAGCGGCTCGACCTCAAGCAGCCCGAAATTGCCGCTCTGTTTGTCGGCGTCCAGATCGGCGTAATCGCATTGATCGTTCGCGCCGTTCACAGGATCGCCGACCACACTCTTGGCAGTCCGTGGTTGTGGGCAATCGCGGCCGTCGCGGCGATCGGCGCAGCATTCGATGTGACGTTCTGGATTACACTTTCAGCGGCTGGCCTGGCCTACGCTGCGTTGGCTGGGAAGCATTATGGTCGGGCTGCGCTGATCCTCGCGATTGCCGTCGCTCTAGCGATATGGCTAGGCGGTCAGTCGGAGGGCGTCCTTGGCAGCTCGAAGATCATACCGCACGCGGCATCCGGCAGCGTTGGTCCTGCGGTCCTGTTCCTCTCAGGGCTGAAAGCCGGGCTCCTCACTTTCGGCGGCGCCTACACTGCCATTCCGTTCGTGCGCGACGATGCGGTCGGACGCGGCTGGATGAGCGAGGGCCAATTCCTCGACAGCCTGGCGCTGTCCGGGATCATTCCCGCGCCTCTGATCATCTTCGCGACCTTCGTCGGATACATCGCCGGCGGCCTTGCCGGCGCGCTCGCAATGACGGCAGGGATCTTCCTGCCCGCGTTCGCTTTTGCGATGCTCTTCTTCGACCAGCTCGAGCGCGTGATCGAGGACGAGCGGCTGCACAGATTCCTGGAAGGCGTTGCGGCTGCCGTTGTTGGCCTGATTGCGGTGACGGCTGTCCAGCTCGCGTGGCACGTGAGCCAATCGACACCATCGACCGTCTGGGGCTTCTCGATCTACGCGGCGGGCCTCGCGGCACTTTACCTGTGGCGCTCGAAACTCAACGTCCCTGCGGTCGTGCTTGGGTCCGCGCTCGCCGGAGGCATTCTCTTTGCGTGAGCGATCAGGCGAAGAGCTGCTGCGGGGGAAACAGCAGCTGGTAGCCCGTCACCAGCGTGGCGAAGGTCAGCACGGTCGTGACCGCCATGATCCCGTAGAGCTTGGCAGGGATCTTTTCCGGCTCGGATGGAGCCGGCATTTGGACCGCCTCTCGCCGCATCGCGATCAGGCTCTGCAGATGCGCGGATAGATCCGCACTCTCGGTGTCACGCATTGGCTGCAACGTGGGTCGGAGCGCTTGAAGCCTGTGCTGGCCCAACGGCCGCGCCGACCGCCACGGTGCTCATGGCGATTGCAGCGGAAATGGCGACGAGGCTGCGCTTCAGGTTCGAGTGATTGAACATTTGCTTTCTCCCTTTTTTGCAGCTCGATTGTTTCGTGCCGCTTGGTCGAAAGTAAGTATTCAAAGACCGTGCCATCCGCGGAAAAGCACCATTCCTTCCTCCCGAGCGGCGGCTATTCGCCGTGAAAGCACCAACCATGGGTGAATTGCACCATCTCGAGGCGAGCAGACTTCAGCGGGATGGCAGCAGCAGGCTCGCATCGCCGTAGGAGTAGAAGCGGTAGTTCTGCGAGATCGCGTGGCCGTAGGCGGACTTCATGACGTCCAGTCCCATCAGCGCGCTGACAAGCATGAAGAGTGTCGATTTCGGCAAGTGAAAGTTGGTGACGAGCCCGTCGATCACCTTGAATCGATAGCCAGGCGTAATGAAGATCGCGGTGTCACCTGCGAATGGGTGAATGATGCCGTCGTCGTCGGCCGCGCTTTCGAGCAGGCGGAGGGACGTGGTTCCGACGGCAATGAGCCGACCGCCCGAAGATCGGACCTCGTTGAGCCTCTTTGCGGTTTCCGCGTCGATCCGGCCCCATTCGGCGTGCATCTTGTGCCCGCTGGTGTCCTCCGCCTTCACTGGCAGAAAAGTGCCTGCGCCCACGTGTAGCGTCAGCGTCTCGCGGGCGATGCCGGCCTCGCCCAACTCCTCGATCAGGCGCGGCGTAAAGTGCAGGGCGGCGGTCGGAGCTGCAACGGCGCCATCCTCGCGGGCAAACATTGTCTGGTAGTCGCTGCGATCGGAGTCATCTGCCGGCCGCTTCGACGCGATGTAGGGCGGCAACGGCATCCGGCCGGCACGTTCGAGGAGGATCTCGACCGGCTCATCTCCCTCGAAGTGCAGCAGGATCGCCCCGTCATCGCCGCGATCGACAACAGCGGCCGTAACCCCTCCGCCGAACTCAACGGTGTCGTCTGTCCGCAGGCGCTTGGCATTGCGGACGAAGGCCCACCAGTCGCGCGGTCCTTCACGCTTGTGGAGCGTCGCTCCAATCTTCGCGTCCCCGCGGCGGCCTTCCAGCTGAGCCGGGATCACGCGCGTATCGTTGAAGACGAGCGTGTCGCCGGGCCGGAGGAGGTTCGGCAGGTCGAGCACCGTCCTGTCCGAAATCTCCGTGCCCTCGACCAGCAGCAGTCGCGCCGAATCCCGCGGCTTGGCGGGTCTCAGCGCGATCAGCTCTGCCGGAAGGTCGAAATCGAAGAGGTCGACGCGCATTCGCGCCTGTTAGCCGCCCAGGCTCATGTGCACGATCTTGGTCGGGCTCTCAGGCGGTTCGCCCGGAGCGATACGGTCCACGGCGTCCATCCCGGAGATGACGCGGCCGTACACGGTGTACTTGTCATTGAGCGTCGCATTGGGCGCGAGCATGATGAAGAACTGGCTGTTCGCGCTGTCCACATTTTCGGACCGGGCTGCGCCAAGCATGCCCCGCATGAACGGCAACGTGTTGAACTCGGCCTTGAGGTCGGGAAGTGGAGAGCCGCCCTCGCCCGTCCCCTTGGGATCGCCGCCTTGCGCCATGAAGCCCGGCACGACGCGGTGGAACGCAAGCCCGTCGTAAAATCCCTGGCGGACCAGGGTCTTCATTCGCTCGACATGGGCCGGAGCGGCATCAGGACGGAGCTGGATGACCACGCGGCCGCCATTGCTGAGCTCGATGGTCAGGCGGTTGGTGGGATCGTTGGCGACCTCGGCCGGGGCGATGATCGTGAGCATGGGCCGCGCCGGCGCTTCGACCGCCGCAGGCTTGGCGGCAACCAACGCAAGTGCCGACAACGAAAACAATACCCTCCCAATCATGCGCCCGCTTCTCCTTCGAGGTGCCTTTTGACGTCCGCGGCGACCGCCGGCGTGACGAACTTGTCGATGGACCCGCCATAGCGGGCAATTTCCTTAACCAGACGTGAGGCGATCGGCTGCAGCGACACGTCGGCCATCAGGAAGACGGTCTCGATGTCGTCATTCAGCTGCTGGTTCATGCCCGCCATCTGGAATTCATATTCGAAGTCGGCGACGGCCCTGAGACCGCGGATGATCATCGACGCGTTCTGCGATTCCGCGAAGTCCATCAAGAGCGAGTTGAACTCCACAACCTGGATCTTGCCGTTCGCCAGTCCCGCAATCTCGCGCTTCACCATGGCCAGGCGCTCGGAAAGCGAGAACATCGGCTCCTTTGACGGATTGGTCGTGACGCCGATGACCAGTTGGTCGACCAGGTGAACGCCTCGCCGGATGATGTCGATATGGCCGAGCGTGATCGGATCGAACGTGCCCGGATAGACGCCAATGCGTTCCCCCATGCTGCCCCCTTAGTGCTTTCGCTCGATCGAAAAGCGCGCGAGCGTTCGGAGAAGGTCGGCCTCGGCGCCGTGCGCGTCGAGGTGCTCGATGGCCTGGCTGACGAGGAGCCTTGCCTGCTGCTCCGCCCGCTCCGGCCCAAGGACCGAGACGAACGTCGCCTTCCCCGCCTCCGCGTCCTTGCCCGTTCGCTTGCCGGCCGCACCCTCGTCGCCCCCGTGATCGATCAAATCGTCGGCGATCTGGAAGGCTAGGCCAATGTTACGCGCATAACCGCGATAAGGCGTCCGCGCATCCGCAGGCAGGCGCGCCATGATGCAGGGCGCTTCGACCGAATATTCGATCAGGGCACCCGTTTTCAGCTGCTGGAGGCGCGTGATTGCCGGCAGGTCGAGCGTCTGCCCTTCCGCCGCCAGGTCCATCATCTGGCCGCCCGCCATCCCCCACGGGCCGGCCGCCTTGGCCAGCTCCAGGATCAGGTCCGCCCGCACGAAGGGGTCCTCGTGGGTGTCGGGCTCGGCAAGGATTTCGAACGCCAAAGCGTGAAGACTGTCTCCCGCAAGGACTGCGGCTGCTTCGCCGAATGCCTTGTGCACCGTCGGCTTGCCTCGGCGCAGGTCGTCATCGTCCATGCACGGAAGGTCGTCGTGAATCAGCGAATAGACGTGGATCGCCTCGATAGCGGCTCCGGCTCTCAGGGCCCGCTCGCGATCGATCCCGAACAGCTTTGCCGTCGCGACCGTCAGAAGAGGGCGAAGCCGCTTGCCGCCACCGATCGCTGCATGCCGCATCGCTTCGAAGAGAACGTCCCGTCCATCACCGCGGGAAACCAGAAGTCGAGCGAACAGGTCGTCGATCTCGCCGCGGACCCGATCGGCTTCGGCGTCTAGCTCCAGCCGCGACCGATCGACGGTCTCAACCGGCATCGAACGGCGTGACTCCGGACGGACGGCCGTCAACCCCGAACGCGATCTGCTCGATCCGCTCCTGCGCAGCCTTCAGGCGAGCCTCGCAATGGCGGCGGAGACGATCCCCTTCCTGGTAGAGCTCGATGGACTGGTCGAGCGGCGCCTCACCGCGCTCCAGCAGGCGCACGATTTCCTCGAGCCGTGCAAGCGCTGCCTCGAAGCTCAATTCGTTCTGCGGTTCCGGTGCGTCCATCACAGAGGAATGACCCTCCTAGAGTGCCGAATCAACCGTCTGAGCGCTTGAACGGATCGCGGATGCCCGGGACGATCTCGTCCGACGGCGCTTCGTCCCCTGCCTCGGCAGCCGCGAGAGCAGCCTCGGCTTCGCGGGCGTGCAGTTCGCGCTCGTGGCGCAGTTGCTCGATCAGGGCGTCGCGGTCGCTCTCAAAGCGCTCGTCGGTCGGAGCGGCGGCACCGGCGGCCTTCTGAGCCTTGGCGATCGAGGCATCGAGCTCACGCTGGCTGGTCAGTCCAAGCGTGACGGGGTCCTTCGGAGTGATGTTCGCCATGTTCCAATGCGAGCGCTCGCGGATGGCCGCGATGGTCGTGCGCGTTGTGCCGATCAGCTTGCTGATCTGGCCGTCGCTGACCTCCGGATGGTTCTTGATGATCCAGGCGATCCCATCAGGCTTGTCCTGGCGCTTCGACACCGGAGTGTAGCGCGGGCCCTTGGTTCGGCGGACGGGGTCCGGGGCCTTGTGCATCTGCAGCACGTAGTTCGGGTCCTCCTGGCCCTTCTCGATCTCCTCGTGGGTCAGCTCGCCGGCGCGGATCGGGTCGCGGCCGGTCAGCTTGGTCGCGGCCGTGTCATCGGCGATGGCCTGCACTTCGAGGATATGCAGCCCGCAGAATTCGGCGATCTGCTCGAAGGTGAGCGACGTATTTTCAACCAGCCAGGAGGCGGTCGCATGGGGCATCAGGGGCTGGGCCAACGGTTCTCTCCGGTCGTCCAAAAATGAATAGGGCCGCCCCTTGCGGAGCGGCCAGCGTTGGCGGCGATGTACGCTTGCCACGGCGTTGGGGCAAGGTCTCAGTCGCTCATCGCAATATGCTTCGGAAGCACCATGATCCGCTCCATCCAGGCGATCACATTCGGGTAGAGCTCAAGGTCGAAATCGGCCTCGTCGGCGACATGCGTGTAGGCAAACAGGCAGATATCCGCGAGGCTTAGCGCATCGCCGACCAGCCACTCCCGGCCGGCAAGGTGGTCGTCCAGTAGCTTCAAGGCTTCGTTACCCGCCTTGCGCTTCACTCCAATCTGGTCGCGCTGAAGTCCCGACAGGGCATCGAGGCCGACATAGCGAAGCCAGAAGCGGAGCGTCGCGATATTCGGCTCGTGATTGTACTGCTCCCAGAACATCCACCTCAGCATGTCGGCCCGGTCGAACCGGTCCGCCGGGATCAAGGCGCTTCCGTCGGCGAGGTAGAAGCAGGCGGCATTGCTCTCGGGAATGAACCGGTCGCCGTCCTGGAGCACAGGGATCCGGCCGTTGGCATTTACGTTTGCCAGAAATTCAGGCGTTCGCGTCTCGCCTCTCATGATGTCATAGTCGCGCCGCTCCAGCGGGATTCCAAGATGAGCGGCAGTCAGCCGGACTTTGTAGCAATTTCCCGACGGCGCGTATTCGTGCAGGATCGTCTGCCCCATGTTCATCGCTCCGTTCAGCCTGCCTTACATCCGGTAGAAGCCTGCTAGCCAGCCGCTCTCGCAATAGCGAGGTTGGGTCGAGTGTGCTGGGTCTGGGCCCGGCGGCAGGCATTCCTGCGCCTCGTCCGAAAGGTCTGCAACCCAAGGTCTCGGCCACACGGCCAGCGGGTGGTTGTGATCCGCGCGCCAGGCGCGCACCTCGTCCGGCCAGGATGGGCCATGGGCAAAATCCTCTAGCGGGAGCTGGTAGTGATAGGCGCCGGTGATCAGCATGAGAAGGCAGAGTGCAGCGAAGATCGATCGGCGGAACTCCGTCCGCATAGCCAGCACCAGCAGCGCGAGGCCGACAAGCACAAGGGGCAGGAAATTGTAACGCTCTCCTCCCTGGATGTTGAATGCGCTGAGTGGGTTCAGAGTGGCCATTCCGACCCCGAAGGTGACTGCCGAGATGGAGAGTCCAGACAGGACCAGCCAGACTGCCGCGTCACGCCGCTGCGCGGCTTTCCAGACCAACGCCGCGAAGAGAGCGACCGTAGCCGCAGATGCCAGCCACACGAGGACACCACCTTCAAGCAGTGAATCGACGATGGTCATCGCGACACGATTGCCAAGCTGGATGCCAACGGCGGGCAAGGCGATCATGCGGACGAGCATGACCGCCGGAATCAAGGCCGGATTGAGCGGATGCCCGCGAACCGGGCTCGGCCCGTAGAAGATCAGCAGTTGGAGCGCGGCGCCAACGGCCAATACCCCGAATTGCCAGGCTCGCCCGGTGTCACGATCCAGGAACGCCCGCAATGCGAAGAAGGGCAACAGCACGATGGCGCCCGGCCCGCAAAGCGGCGCCAGAAACAGAAGCAGTTGATAACTCGCTCTCGCCAGCCGGCTGTCGGGAACGTCCAGCGCGAGGATGATCCCCGTGCAGAGCGCCAGGTGGAACTGAATGTGAAGGACGTTGAAGGACACCTCCGACGTCGCCGGCATGATCGCGATCATCAGCAGTGCGACGACGACCGCCAGCCGATTGGCCAGCCACTGTGCCTTTCCGGTGAGGATCAGGACGCCGGGCAAGACCTGGAACGCCAGCCCGATCGTCATGGTGATGTACGGGGCGCGCTCGAGCGAAACCACTCCGCCCTTCACCAATTCGGCGACCAGCACGGTCGACGCATTGGCGCCAAGGTTCCAGTAGCCGGCAAAGGGCCGAAATAGCGCGTCGAGCCACGGATGATGCCACGCATAAGCGAGGAAGACCGTCGCCTCCTCGTCCTGAAAGCGGCCATGCGTCCAAGCATCCGGCAGGCGGAGAGCTACGAGCAACGTAAAGGCGGCGAAAAGTGCCCAGCGCTGGCCGACGGTAAATACCGATCGGGCACCCAAGGGCGAATCCGGCACGGCGGCGGCTGGTCGCGGCGGTGCGCGCAGGCGGTTCAGCATCAAATGAGGATACAAATCGGCGCAGGCATCGATCGAATGTTGTGCGGCTTTCTAGCGAACGGTCAACACGATCTTGCCGACATGCTCGCCTGCTTCCATCCGGGCGTGTGCCTCGGCCGCGCGGTCGAGGGGGACGCTGCTGTCGATGACGGGCTTCAACCGGCCGCCCTCCACGTAAGGCCAGACGGTTCGCGCAATCTCGTCGGCCACCATCGTCTTGAATTCGACCGAGCGCGGCCGAAGCGTCGAGCCGGTCAAGGTCAAGCGCCGTCGCATGATCTCCGGGATTAGCACTTCGGATTTCGCACCCTGCTGGAAGGCGATCGAAACGTGGCGGCCATCGTCCGACAGGCTCGCAAGGTTGCGGGGAACGTAGTCTCCGCCGACCATGTCGAGGACGACCGACACGCCTTCACCGTCCGTAACCCTCTTCACTTCGGCTACGAAATCCTGAGTCCGGTAATTGACCGCGGCTGCCGCTCCGAGCTCTAGCGCCCGCGCGCATTTCTCATCGGTGCCGCAGGTCACGATGACCTTGAGGTTGAACAGCTTGCCGAGAGCGATTGCCATCGTGCCGATGCCGCTGGTTCCGCCATGCACCAGAACCGCGTCTCCTTCCGCAGCATAGCCGCGTTCGAACAGGTTTACCCAGACGGTGAAGAGCGTCTCAGGCATGGCCGCAGCCTCGGCCAGCGTCAAGACTTCCGGCACGACGAAACAGGTACCTGCAGGGGCGACGCAATATTCGGCATACCCGCCGCCCGCGACCAAGGCACAGACCTTCTTGCCGAGGAGCTCGCCGGCGCCCTCCCCGGCCTCGACCACTGTTCCCGCAACTTCCAATCCGAGGATGTCGGGCGCGCCCGGAGGCGGCGGATAGAGCCCGCGGCGTTGCAGGATATCGGGACGATTGACCCCGGCCGCGGCGACCTGAATGAGGACTTCGCCGGGTCCGACCCTGGGGACGGGTCGCTCGACAACGGTGAGCTCTTCGGCTCCGTCGGGCTGGGGCGCGACAATCGCCTTCATTGTGGCTGGAACTGGGCTGGTCACTGGCTCGCGCTTATTGACAGGGCGGCCGCAAGGGTCAACGATTCCCGGCATGGATCTTGACGATCTTTTCCCGAGCAAGCCGGGCGATCCCTTGGTCGAGCTTGCCAAGCAGGACCTCGACCCCATTTCGATCGAGGAGCTGCTGGCGCGGATCGAAGCCTTGAAGACCGAAATCGCCCGGGTCGAAGCACACATGAACCGTGCCCAGGCGCACCGTTCGGCCGCCGAGGAACTGTTCAAAAAGTAGGTTCCGAGCTGCCGCATTCAGGCTCAACCAAGCTTTCTGAGCGATATTCTGGGGATAAGCGGCTCATCGCCCCTTGATTGAGCGCCAAGCGCGTATGACATTTGGTAAGTGAGCCCGGGCCAATTTCCGGGGACCCGGGCAGGAGTAACACCTAAATGCCCAGTTTCGCTCGCGAACTCGAACAAACCCTGCATAACGCGCTCGCCGAGGCCAGCCGCCGCCGGCACGAGTACGCGACCTTAGAACATCTGCTCATCGCCCTGATCGACGATGAGCATGCCTCGAAGGTGATGACCGCCTGCGGCGTCAGCCGGGACGAGCTTCGCGCTTCGGTGAAGCATTACCTCGACAACGAGCTTGGGGCCCTAGTCGCCGACACCGGCACCGACCCGACGCCGACGAGCGGGTTCCAGCGCGTGGTCCAACGTGCGATCCTTCACGTCCAGTCCTCGGGCCGTGATGAAGTCACGGGCGCGAACGTGCTCGTGGCATTGTTCTCCGAGCGCGAGAGCTATGCGGTCTATTTCCTCCAGCAGCAGGACATGAGCCGCCTGGATGCCGTGACTTACATCAGCCACGGTGTTGGCAAGGGCGATACGCCCCAGGAGGTTCGTGAGACCAGCGCCACAGAGGAAAAGAGCACCGAGAAGGAAGGCAAAAAGGAGTCGGCCCTTAAGCAGTTTACCGTCGACCTCAACGAGAAGGCTCGCGCCGGCAAGGTCGATCCCCTTATCGGCCGCAGTGCCGAGGTGGATCGCACCGTGCAGATCCTCTGCCGCCGGTCGAAGAACAACCCCCTTTACGTCGGCGATCCGGGCGTTGGTAAGACCGCCATCGCCGAGGGCCTTGCGCGCAAGATCATCGAGGGCGACGTTCCCGAGGTCCTGAAGCCCGCGACCATCTACGCGCTCGACATGGGTGCGCTGCTGGCGGGCACCCGGTATCGCGGTGACTTCGAAGAGCGGCTGAAGTCGGTGGTCTCGGAGCTGGAGAAGCTCCCTGACGCGATCCTGTTCATCGACGAAATCCACACCGTCATCGGTGCGGGCGCGACCTCAGGCGGCGCGATGGACGCGTCGAACCTGCTGAAGCCGGCACTTTCGTCGGGAGCGATCCGTTGCATCGGATCGACGACCTACAAGGAGTTTCGCAACCACTTCGAGAAGGACCGGGCCCTGCTCCGGCGCTTCCAGAAGATCGACGTAAACGAGCCGACGGTCGAGGACACGATCAAGATCATCGCCGGCCTGCGCTCTTCGTTCGAGGGACACCACCACGTCCGGTACACTCCGGATGCGATCAAGTCGGCGGTTGAGCTGTCGGCGCGGTACATCCACGACCGCAAGCTTCCGGACAAGGCAATCGACGTGATCGACGAAGTCGGCGCGATGCAGATGCTGGTACCGCCGAGCCGCCGCAAGAAAGTCATCACGCCGAAAGAGATCGAGGCCGTGGTCGCGACCATGGCGCGCATTCCTCCGAAATCGGTTTCGACCGACGACAAGCGCGTGCTCGAGAACCTCGAGGCCGACCTGAAGCGCGTCGTCTTCGGTCAGGATATGGCGATCGAGAAGCTTGCGTCGGCGATCAAGCTGTCGCGCGCCGGTCTTCGCGAGCCGGACAAGCCGATCGGCAACTATCTGTTCTCGGGCCCGACCGGTGTGGGCAAGACCGAGGTTGCGCGCCAGCTGGCGTCGATCATGGGCATCCCGCTCCAGCGCTTCGACATGTCGGAATATATGGAGCGGCACTCGGTCAGCCGCCTGATCGGTGCGCCTCCGGGTTACGTCGGTTACGATCAGGGCGGTCTTCTGACCGACGCTGTCGACCAGCATCCGCACAGCGTGCTTCTGCTCGACGAAATCGAGAAGGCGCACCCGGACCTGTTCAACATCCTATTGCAGGTGATGGATAACGGGAAGCTGACCGACCACCACGGCAAGACGGTCGATTTCAGGAACGTCATCCTGACCATGACCACCAATGCCGGCGCGGCGGACATGGCCCGCGAGAGCATCGGCTTCGGCGCTGCCACCCGCGAGGATGCGCAGGAGGACGCGGTCAAGAAGATGTTCACGCCGGAATTCCGCAACCGCCTGGATGCGATCGTTCCGTTCGCCTACTTGCCGCCGGCCGTCGTCAGCCGGGTCGTCGACAAGTTCATCCTGCAGCTGGAGCTTCAGCTCGCCGACCGCGGCGTCCACATCGAGCTGGACGACGAGGCACGCGAATGGCTCACCAGTCGCGGCTACGACAAGCTTTACGGCGCTCGTCCGATGGCTCGCCTGGTGCAGGAAAAGATCAAGCAGCCGCTCGCCGAAGAGCTACTGTTCGGCAAGTTGGTCAACGGCGGCGAGGTCAAGGTCCGCATCAAGGAGAATGCGCCCTCGTTCGAAATCGTCCCGGCACCGCCGAAGGCCGCAAAGCCGAAGCCTGCGAAGGGCAAGAAGGCGGCTGCCAAGCCAAACGCCGACGACGAAGCGCCGGCGGCCGAGTAAGCTCGCAAACACCTACGAGGGCCGGGATGATCTCCCGGCCTTTTTTTTGCGCGCGCTTCATTTGTAGGACAATTGATTGTCGGCTAAGCCCCGCGTGAGGCGCGTTAGGGGAGGTCGAGTGCGTATGAACATATTGGCGAGGCTGAACGGTCTGACGCGGTCGACTGCGTTCGGAATGATGGTCGGACTGGCATGCTCCATCGCTACGCCCGCCCATGCGCAGAACGACAAGATGGTCCCGGTCGCGGTTCCGGATCAGCCGAATGCAATCGTGCTTGGAACCGGAAATTTGCCCGATAACGCCGCGCCGGAGAGCTGGCACCGCCAGTATGAGAAGCTGTTCGCTCGCAACGTCACCGTAGCCACGCTGACACCGTTTCTGCCTGATCCGGCAAAGGCGAACGGGACTGCGGTTGTAGTTGCGCCAGGCGGCGGTTTCCGGACGCTTTCGATGGAAAATGAAGGCTGGGACGTGGCCCGCGCACTCGCGGATCGG
Organism: Sphingomonas daechungensis; assembly: GCF_039543105.1. Taxonomy (NCBI): domain Bacteria; kingdom Pseudomonadati; phylum Pseudomonadota; class Alphaproteobacteria; order Sphingomonadales; family Sphingomonadaceae; genus Sphingomonas; species Sphingomonas daechungensis. The sequence continues at coordinate 2,473,486 of NZ_BAABJC010000001.1, read as the reverse complement.
GGCGTTGCGGCATTCGTGCTGAAGTATCGCCTCGTTCCGACGCCGGAGGGCATGCCGGCATTTGAGAAATCCATGGCCGACATGTTCGCGGGCGTCGCCTCGGCCCCTCGCCCGCCGATGACGATGGAAAGCGCAGTCCCGCAACTCGCGCCGCAAATCGCCGATTCCCGGGCCGCGTTCGCGCTCATCCGCAAAAGGGCGGGCGAATGGCACGTCAATCCTGATCGCATCGGAATGGTCGGCTTTTCCGCAGGCGCCATGCTGACGTTGGTGACAGCCCTTGCCGGCGAGGATGCCAAACCGGCCTTCATCGGGACGATTTACGGTCCGCTGGCGGCAGTGAAGGTTCCTGCTGACGCGCCACCCATTTTCGTTGCCCTCGCGGCGGACGATCCGCTGTTTGCCGGCAAGGGCATGGGTCTGATCGAAAGCTGGACGGCGGCCAAGCGGCCCGCGGAGTTCCACCTCTACGAACAGGGCGGCCACGGCTTTGGCATGTATCCCAAGGAGACGACGAGCACCGGCTGGTTCGACGCTTTCGTCAAATGGATGGGCATGCACGGCATGCTGAAACCCGCGCAGTAGGCCGGCCGATGACCAAGGGCCGGACGTTCGTCCACCTCGCTCGCCTGTGCCTGTTAGCAGGCACTCTCCTCCCTTCGGCTTTGCAGGCTCAGGCCGCGGTCCAAAGCACTCCGGATGCGCGCGAACGCGCTAACGCGCTAGCCTCCGATCTCGTCGGCAAGATGACGCTGGAGGAGAAGCTAGGGCAGATGGTCAATGTCGCTCCGGCGATCCCCCGGCTCAAAGTCCCTGCCTACAACTGGTGGACCGAATCTCTGCACGGCGCGATCGGAAGCGTTCCGACCACCAACTACCCCGAGCCGATCGGTCTCGCCGCTAGCTTCAACGCGCCGCTGGTGAAGGAGGTCGCCGGAGCGATCGGCACCGAGGTCCGCGCGCTTCACACGCTCGGACGCCAGACCGGCGAGCTCGGCAGGATTGGGACCGGCCTCGATACGTGGTCGCCCAACATCAACATCTTCCGCGATCCGCGCTGGGGCCGCGGACAGGAAACCTATGGCGAAGACCCGTTCCTGACCGCGCGTATCGGGGTTGCGTTCGTGGAGGGGATGCAGGGACCGAATCCCGATCTTCCCAATGTGATCGCGACGCCAAAGCATTTCGCCGTCCACAGCGGCCCTGAAACTACGCGGCACAAGGCGAACGTCTTCGTGTCGCAGCACGATCTTGAGGACACCTATCTTCCGGCGTTCCGGGCGGCTCTGGTGGAAGCCCGAGCCCAGTCGGTGATGTGCGCCTACAACCGCGTGGACGGACAGCCGGCCTGCGCAAGCGACGAATTGCTCAAGGATCATCTGCGGGGCGCCTGGAAGTTCGACGGCTACGTCGTGTCCGACTGCGATGCCGTCCAGGATATCAGCGACAATCATCGTTACGCGCCGGATATCGCTGCAGGTGTCGCGGCGGCGGTCCGCGCCGGCGTCGACAATGAATGCCACACGGCAACGCTGGGCCCAACGCCGCCGCCGCTGTGGCAGCGCTATCGCGAGGCGCTCGATCGGCATCTCATCACCGAAGCTGACATAGACCGTGCGCTGATCCGGCTGTTTGCGGCTAGGTATCGCACCGGCGATCTTGCGGGTGTTCGCCAAGATGGGCCCGTCCCCGCCTCCGCGATCGGGACGGCCGAGCACCAGGCCCTCGCGCTCAAGGCAGCCGAAGAGAGCCTGGTGCTGCTGAAGAATGACGGCATCCTTCCTCTGAAGCCGGGTGCCCGCATTGCGGTGATCGGACCGCTCGGCGACGCCACGCGTGTGCTGCGCGGAAATTATTCGTCTCCGGCATCGGCGCCCCCGATCTCTGTCCTCGACGGCCTGCGCCGGGCATTGCCCCACACGCAGGTCGTCTACGCCCCGGCGGGAGAGTCGATGACCGACGGCGATCCTGTACCCGCGTCGGTTCTGGAGACGCCCGAGGGTAAGCGCGGATTGCTCGCCCGCTTCTACAATGCTCTCCCAGGCGCGCTCGGGAGAGACGGAAAGCCGATGGCAGTTTCCGCAAAGCCCGCCGCCACGGCAATCGTGTCCGGACTGAACAACGGCGACGCGGATATGGCAGCCGTCGATGACGACTACCGCGTGGTGTGGACCGGATTCTTCGTGCCGCCGGAGTCCGGCTCATATCGGCTCGGCCTGTCCGGCTGGCGGAACGGCAGGTTCACGTTCGACGGCCAGCCGCTCGTCGAGTTCGTCGATGCGCCCTGGGGCAGCCTTCCGAAGCTGAAGACCGTTCGCGTCGAGAAAGGTCGTCGCTATCCGATCCAAATCGTGGCGGATGCTCACGGTGAGACCGGCGTGGGTCTGACATGGAAATATGTTTCGGAGCAGCCGGAAGCCGACCTCAGGGCGGCAGCGGCAAACGCCGACGTCATCATTGCAATCGTCGGGCTGACATCGGACCTTGAGGGCGAGGAATCCTCCGTAGAGCGGCCCGGCTTCAAGGGTGGCGACAAGACGACGCTCGACCTGCCCACGGACCAGCGCAAGCTGCTCGAACAGGCCAAGGCAACAGGAAAACCTCTGGTCGTCGTCGCGATGAACGGGAGCCCGATCAACCTCGATTGGGAAAAGCAGAACGCCAACGCGATCCTCGAAGCCTGGTACCCGGGCCAATCGGGAGGCCTTGCAGTCGCGAACGTCCTTTCGGGCCGCGTCGATGCAGGCGGGCGACTTCCGTTGACGTTCTACAAGAATGTGAACGACCTTCCGCCCTTCGACGATTACGCGATGGCAGGAAGGACCTACCGCTACTTCGCCGGGACGCCGGTTTATCCGTTCGGATATGGCTTGAGCTTCACCAGCTTCGCTTACTCGTCTCCAGCGGTAGTGAGGACCACCGACGGAGGTGCTCGCGTATCAGTGGAGGTTCGCAACACCGGCCCTCGGGAGGGCAACGAGGTCGCTCAGCTTTACCTCGATTTTCCCGATGCGCCCGGCACTCCGAGGCTCGCATTGCGCGGGTTTCAGCGACTGTCGCTCAAGCCGGGCGAGGTGCGAGCCCTGACCTTTAATCTCTCCACGCGCGATCTCAGCAGCGTGACGCCGGAAGGTCGGCACGTCGTCCTCGCCGGGAACTACACGGTCAGCGTCGGATCCGGACAACCGGGAACCGGCGTGCCATCGCAAAGCGCGTCTCTCAGGATCGAGAAAGCGATCGCCCTACCCAAGTAGCTTAGTGGTTGTGCCTCGGCACGCCGAAGATCTGAGCGATCCTCTGGTACTTCACAGCAGGCTCGAGCACCGCACCGTCCGACAATTGGCCGACGGTCGCGCGTTGCATCTCCTGCCAGGGCGTCTGGCTCCGCGGATAAGGGTAGCCGCCTTGGGCCTCCAACTCCCGGCGCCGTCCCTCGAGCTCAGCCTCGTCGATGAGGATGTTCGCTTCGCCACGGTTGAGGTCGATCCGAACGCGGTCTCCACTCCGAAGAAGCGCGAGGCCGCCGCCGACCGCTGCTTCCGGTGACGCGTTGAGGATCGATGGCGACCCAGACGTTCCCGACTGACGGCCGTCACCCATGCACGGAAGCGCGTGAACCCCCGCTTTGATGAGCTCCGCAGGCGGGCGCATGTTCACCACTTCGGCCGCGCCGGGATAGCCGATCGGCCCCGCTCCGCGCATGATGAGGATCGTGCTGTCGTCGATGCCGTTCGCGGGGTCGTCGATCCGACTGTGATAGTCTTCGGGGCCATCGAAGACGACGACGGGGCCTTCGAATGCATTCGGGTCGTCCGGATTGCTGAGATAGCGCTCGCGAAACTCGTCAGAGATGACGCTGAGCTTCATCACCGCGCTCTCGAACAAGTTACCTCGGAGCACGGAGAAACCCGCCGCGGCCTTGATCGGCCGGTCGAACGGACGGATGACGCGCTCATCCTCGATCTCCGCGCCCCGGCAATTGTCGCCGATGGTCCGGCCGTTCACGGTCAGGGCATTTTCCTGGATAAGGCCGTGGGTCATCAGCTGGGACACGATCGCTGGCACCCCGCCTGCCCGATAATAGTCTTCTCCGAGATACTCGCCGGCGGGCTGCAGGTTCACGAGCAGGGGAATGTCACGGCCGAACTCCTGCCAGTCGTCGATTGATAGTTCGACGCCGACGTGACGAGCGAGACCGATGAGATGGATCGGCGCATTGGTTGAGCCGCCGATGGCGGAATTGACCCGGATGGCGTTCAGAAACGCATCGCGCGTAAGGATATCCGACGGTTTGCGGTCTGCCTCTACCATTTCCACGATTTGGAGGCCGGTTCGGTAGGCCGACTCCTGGCGATCGCGATAAGGCGCCGGAATGGCTGCCGACCCCGGGAGCGACATTCCCAGTGCTTCGGCAAGCGAGTTCATCGTCGTCGCGGTTCCCATCGTATTGCAGAACCCTGTCGATGGCGCCGAGGACGCGACAAGCTTGATGAAGCCCTGGTAATCGATCTCACCGGCCGCGAGCAGCTCTCGGGCTTTCCACACGATCGTCCCTGAACCGGTGCGCTCGCCCTTGTGCCAGCCGTTCAACATCGGGCCGACTGACAGTGAAATCGCGGGGATGTTCACGGTTGCTGCAGCCATGAGGCAGGCGGGCGTCGTCTTGTCACAGCCGGTGGTGAGCACAACTCCGTCGAGCGGATAGCCGAAAAGCACCTCGACTAAGCCGATGTACGCGAGGTTGCGGTCGAGCCCCGCGGTCGGCCGCTTGCCGGTTTCTTGAATGGGATGGACGGGAAACTCGAACGGTATGCCGCCAGCTTCGATGATCCCGGCTCGGATTCTCTCGGCAAGCACCAGATGGTGTCGATTGCAGGGGCTGAGGTCGCTTCCCGTCTGGGCAATGCCGATGATCGGCTTGCCCGATTGAAGCTCATCCAGAGCGAGGCCGAAGTTCATGTACCGCTCAAGGTAGAGCGCCGTCATGTCGGCATTCGCCGGATCGTCGAACCAGGCGCGCGAGCGAAGATGCCGGCCAGGCGAGGAAGTGTCATGAGTCATTGAGATTGTTCCGATGAAAGTGTCAGGCCACGCTTTGACGCAACGTTTCGGCGCGCAAATTGGCCAGGCGCGAAAGACACATGGGAAAAGAACTTCTGGGCTGCGATGAAAAACAGAAGCAGCGCTCCGGTGGCGATCTTCGCGACCCAGCTGGAAAGCGTGCCCTGCAGCGTGATGTAGAGCTGGATCAGCCCCAGGATCAGAACGCCGAGCGCGGTTCCCCAGACGCTGCCGTAACCGCCAGCCAGCAATGTGCCGCCGATGATCGTCGCGGCGATCGCGTCGAGCTCGAGCCCGACGCCGGCGAGCGGATATCCCGACTGCGTATAAAGCGAATAGAGGATGCCACCCGCGGCCGCCATGAACCCCGAATAAGCGTAAATGCTCGCCGTGGTTGATCCCGCCGGAACGCCCATCAACTCCGCCGCCCGGCGGTCTCCGCCAAGCGCATAGACGTTCGCTCCGAACCGCGTGCGGCGCAGGAGCACCGCGGTAAACAGCACTGCAGCCAGCAGGATGATGGCACTGAACGAGAGACGCGCACCTCCGCCTAGTGGCAGGCCGACGTCGGTCAGTCTTTGATAGGTCGGCGAGCTGATCGGTATCGAATCCTCCGTCAGCAGGAAGCAGGCGCCGCGTGCCAGGAACATGCCCGCTAGAGTCACGATGAAGGCCGGAGCGCGCAGCACGTGCACCGCCACACCCTGCAGTGCGCCGAACGCCGTTCCGGCACCAAGAACGATGACGAATGCGAGGGCCGGATCCACGCCCCCTTTCGTGATCAGTACGCTGAGCAGCACGGCGCTGAATGCCAGCACCGAACCGACCGAAAGGTCGATCCCCCCAGAGATGATGACCACCGTCATTCCGATGGCCAGCATCCCGAGGAAGGCGTTGTCGGTGAGCAGGTTGCCGATCACCCGCGTCGACAGGATGAACGGGAATTGAAAGGCGCTGAAGGCGAACAAGGCCACCAGGACGGCCAGGGTCACCATGATCGTGCGGTTCTGGCCGGTCATGACGCGGCCCTCCGCAGCGCTCGATGCTGCAGCCATTGCTGAAGCGCGGGAGCCTGAACGACTAGCAGGATCGAGACCATGACCGCCATCAGGATCAGGCCCATCTGCGGCGGGAAGCCGGCAAGCAGGATACCGGTCTTGATCGCCTGCAGGGTAATCGCGCCGACGATGGTGAGACCGTAGGATAAACGCCCGCCGAGGAGGGATCCTCCGCCGAGCACGACCACGAGAATCGCATCCGGCTCCAGCCAGAGCCCGGCGTTGTTGGCATCGGCGCCTTTAATATCGGCGGTCGCGATGATGCCTGCGAGGGCCGCCGTGACTCCGGACAGCGCATAGACGGCGACGACGATCGAGCGCGTGTTGATGCCGACCAGTTCGGCCGCGCGCGGGTTCACGCCGATCGCTTCCACCATGAGCCCGAGCGCCGTGGAGCGAACCAGCAACGTCAGCAGAACGGCAATTGTCGCGACAATCAAGATCGGCGCCGGGATCGTGAGGAGCGTACCTCCAGCCAATGCCGCAAACGGCGCGTCGTCGAAGGTCGTGATCTGTCCGCCGGTGATGAGCTGGGCAATGCCGCGACCCGCGACCATGAGCACCAACGTCGCAACGATCGGCTGCAGCTTCAGGAAGCCGACGAGCATGCCATTCCACAGACCGCACGCGAGCCCGGCTGCGAGCGCATAGACGATGGCGCTAGTCCAGGACGCGCCTCCGGCCAGGGCATTGGCAGCCACCGCGCCGGCGATCGCCATGACTGCGCCGACCGACAGGTCGATCCCGCGCGTCGCAATCACGCCTGCCATGCCGAGCGCCAGCAACGCGACCGGCGCTCCGCGGATCAGTACGTCCACCAGGCTTCCGGTGAGGCGCCCGTCGACAAGCCGAAGTTGGAAAAAGGAGGGAAAGAGGACGGTGTTGATGAGCAACACGACGAGCATTGCAGCAACGGGCGGCGCCCAGCCCGGCAGGGAGCGCGCCTTGATCATCGATCACCGGACGAAGCAGCAATCGCAGCGACGATCCGGTCGACGGAAAGCTCGTCGCGCTCGAGCAGGGCAACCTGGCGGCGGTCGCGCATCACGCTGACCCGCTCGCTGTACGCGACCAGTTCCTCGAGCTCGGAGGAGATCACGTAAAGCGCGAGGCCGGAGTCCCGCAGCTCTTCGATGGCCTTCACGATATCGGCGTGCGCCCCGACGTCGATCCCGCGGGTCGGTTCATCGAGGATCAGGACCTTCGGGTCGGAGGCAAGCCAGCGCGCCAGCAAGGCCTTCTGCTGGTTGCCGCCCGACAATTGCCCGATCGGCTTGTCCGCATCGGGCGTCTTGACGTTTAGCCGCGCGATATATTCGTCGGCCAGGCGCTGCTGCTTGCGGCGGGACAATTTGCGCGCCCAGCCGCGCTTCGACTGAAGGACGATCGCGATATTGTCGCGGATCGACAGGTCGCCGAAAATCCCGTCGGCCTTCCGGTCCTCAGGGCTAAAGGCCAACCCCGCGCGGATCGCATCGCGGGGCGAGCGCAACCGACGCGGCTTGCCATCGATCTCCACGGAACCCGTGTCCGCCCGCTCAGCTCCGAACATCAGCATGGCGGTTTCGGTGCGGCCCGAACCGAGGAGACCGGCAGCGCCAACCGCCTCGCCCGCATGGAGAGTAATGTCGAAGGGCTCGACCAAGCCGGTCTTACCGAGCCCGACGAAGCTCGCAGCCACGTTCCCCTTTTTGGCATTGGCAGGCCGCTCCCTCTCGATCGCCTGCTCAAGTCCCTTCCCGATCATCATGTGGATCAGGTCGACTTGCGGGAGCTCTTGCGTCCTCGAACTGCCCACAGCCTTTCCGTTGCGAAGGACGGTGATGCGATCGCTGAGCGCGTAAACCTGGTCGAGGAAATGGGTAATGAAGACGATGCCGGTCCCGCGCGAGGCGAGTGCGCGCACCACGTCGAAGAGTCTCTCGACCTCGGGCGCATCGAGACTGGCGGTGGGCTCGTCGAGCACCAGCACCCGCGCATTCGCCCGGACCGCACGGGCAATCGCCACGAGTTGGCGAATGGCCACCGGAAACGAACCGAGCTCGCGGTCCATGTCGAGCGAAAGGCCAAGTTCCGCCAGCGCCTGGTTCGCCAGCCTGCGAGTTTTGCGCCGGTCCACGAGGCCGAACCGCCGCGGCTGGCAGCCGAGCATCACATTTTCGGCGACGCTCAGGTTCGGAAGAACCATCACCTCCTGGTGAACCGCCCAGATCCCGGCCTGCTGCGCGCGCGGCGTGGAGTCCGGCTCGGCAGGCCGGCCGTCGATCAGGATCGCGCCGAAATCCCGTCGCACGGCCCCCGTCAGGATCTTGATCAGCGTCGACTTGCCCGCGCCGTTTTCGCCCATCAGGGCGTGGATCTCGCCGGCGCGAACGGCGAAGTTCACGTCGTCGAGAGCCACGGTCCCCGGATAGGCTTTCGTGATGCCTCTCGCTTCGAGCAAGGGCGGGGCGTCGGACATTCCTGCTTGGCTCAGTACAGGGTCTTGCGGCGCTCGTACTCGGCCGCCGCAGTATCCGGCAGGAACAGCTTCGTCGGAGTCTGATGCCATTTCGGCGCCGCCTTGCCGTCCTTCTTGTAGGCGATCAGCATGTCCAGCGCCGGTCCGGCCATTTCCGGCGTGAGCTCGACGGTCGCGTTCGCCTCACCGTCGGCCATCGCCTTGAAGATGTCAGGCACTGCGTCGATCGAGACGGTCAGCACGTCCTTGCCCGGACGCAGCCCGGCCTCCTTCATCGCCTGGATCGCGCCGATCATCATGTCGTCGTTGTGCGCATAGACGGCGCAGATCTTGGCGTTGCCGAGCGACTTGATCGCGCTTTCCATGACCTCCTTGGCCTTGGCGCGCGTAAAGTCACCGGACTGGCTCACGACCGTCTTGATGTTCGGCGCCTTGCCGATGGCTTCGTCGAAACCCTTCTTTCGGGCAATTGCCGGGCTCGAACCCACTGTTCCCTGAAGCTCCACGACCGAGCAATCCTTGCCGCCGACGGTCTTCACCAGCCATTCCCCAGCCGTTCGGCCCTCGAGAACCTGGTCGGACGTCACCGCAGACAAATACAGGTTGGGGTCGGACGTCTCGATCTGGCGGTCGACCAGGATGACCGGAATGTTCGCGGCCTTTGCCTCGCGCAGGACCTGGTCCCAGCCCGTCGCGACGACTGGCGCGACCAGGATGCCGTCCACGCCTTGCGCAATGAACGCGCGAATTGCCTTGATCTGGTTCTCCTGGCGCTGCTGCGCGTCCGAAATCCGGAGATCGACCTTGCGCTGATCCGCGGCGGCCCGGGCCGCGTTGGTCTCAGCGGTCCGCCAGCCGGATTCCGATCCGATCTGCGAGAAGCCGACGACGAGCTCCTTACCGTCGGCCTTGCCTGCGCTTCCCCCCTGCCCGCAGCCGGTGAGGGCCACGGCCGCGGCCGCAATCGTCAGAGCGACATACTTCATCACTTCATTCCCTCTTTCTTCCACGCGGCCATCATTGAACCTGGACGACCGCGATCGATTTGGCCGGAAGTTCGAACCGAAGCTGCCCGCCGGATGCTCGCCCGGAAAACGGCCGCGGCACGACGCTGTTCGGATTTTCGAAGCTGTTATGCGCGTCGGCGGCTGTGGCCGTCAGGATGCGGCCGGAGGCGCCACGCGCATTCACGCCGTCAAAAGCCACATCGAACCGCGCCGGCTTGTTTGCATCCACATTGACCAGCGCCAGCCAAAGCTTGCCCGACGTGTCGCGCGCGGCCACTGCATCGACGCGCGGCACGGTCACGCCACCGTGGGTGTAGCTGCCCGCGTCAAAGGTTACCGGCACCGCCTTCGCGTCATGAAACGGCACGTACATGTGATAGACATGGTACGTCGGCGTCAGCAGCATCTTCGGCCCGTCGGTCAGGATCATCGCCTGCAGGACGTTGACCATCTGCGCGATGTTCGTGCCCCGGATGCGGTCGGCGTTGCGCATAAACAGGTTGAGGTTCAGCGCGGCAATGACAGCATCGCGCATCGTGTTCTGCTGCTGCAGGAAGCCGGGATTGCTGCCCGGGTTGGGGTCGACCCAGATGCCCCATTCATCGACGTAAAGGCCCAGCTTCTTGTCGGGATCGTATCGATCCATGATCGCGGTCTGCTTGGCGATCCAGTCCTTCATCTTGAGCGTTGCCTTGATGCCCTTGGCATATTCGTCTTCGCCAAAGCCGACGCTGGGCCCCTTCTTCTCCCAGGTGTTCGGGATGGTGTAGCCGTGGAGCGAAATGCCTTCGATGTCCCAGCTCCAGACCTTGTTCTTCCAGGCCTTCATGACGTCTTCGGTGTAGTCGCTGTCGCCGCTGTCCCAGCCGACCGCGACACGCTTCATTGCATTCTCGCCGGTCTGCGAAGGATTCAGGTTGCGCGAATAATGCGCGAAGCTCTTCATCTCCTCGACGTAGTGGGTGTTCGACATTGCGCCGCCGCAGCCCCAGTTTTCGTTGCCGAGGCCAAGATACTTGATCTTGTAGGGGGCGGGATGGCCATTGGCGGCACGCTCCTGCTGGAGCGTCGTCGGCTTGTCGGCGGTCAGATACTCCATCCAGTCGGCGGCCTCCTGGACGGTACCCGACCCGACGTTCACGGACAGGAAGACCTCGGCGCCAAGCTGGTCGACGAAGTCCATGAATTCGTGCGTGCCGAAAGAGTTCGGCTCGATGACACTGCCCCAGCTGGCGTTAAGGCGCGCAGGCCTCTTCGCGGCCGGTCCGATGCCTTCGCGCCAGTGATATTCGTCGGCAAAGCACCCGCCAGGCCAGCGCACGTTGGGCACCTTGATCTCGCGTAGCGCCTCGACGACGTCGGTCCGAATTCCGCGGACGTTGGGAATGGTCGAGTCCGGTCCGACCCAGACGCCGCCGTAGATACCCGTGCCGAGATGCTCCGCGAACTGTCCGAAGATGTCCCGGTCGATCTTCGGTCCGGGAGCGTTGGCCTGAACCCGCACTTGCACCGGAGCGGAAGCGGACTGCGCGAACGCAGGCAGCGCCTGGCTTGCCAGAAGCGCGGCCATGCAGGCGCCCTTGATCAATCTGCCCGCGGAACTCGATCGCATTGTCTCTCCCCCAAGTTTCGATGCCAAAATATCTAGAGTGGCGTCACCTGAACCTCGCTCGGCTCCGCGATCGTCAGGCGATTGCGGAGCTTCAGTGCGAAGGGCTCGGCTTCAATTTCGAAGATGTCGCCGGGCTCGGCCGTGATCGATTGCGCGAACGACAGCGTGGCCGTCCCGAAAAAATGGACGTGGACGTCGCCCGGCCTGCGGAACAGGCCATATTTGAAATGATGGTGCTCGAGGTTGGCGATCGAATGCGACATGTTCGCCTCGCCTGACAGGAACGGCGCTTCCCACAGAACCTCGCCATTCCGCCGGATTCGGCTGGTCCCTCGCACGTCGGCCGGCAGCTCGCCGGTCAGGATCTCCGCGCCGAGCGCCGCCGGGCGAAGCTTGGAATGGGCAAGCCAGAGATAATTGTGCCGCTCGGTGATGTGATCGGAGAATTCGTTGGCCAGCGCGAAGCCAAGGCGGCGTGGCCTGCCTTCCGCATCGATGACGTAGATTCCCGCGATTTCCGGCTCTTCTCCGCCGTCCAGGGCGAACTCGGGCGAGCGAAGGTTTTCGCCAGGACCGACGAGCGAGGTCCCGTCCCCCTTGAAGAACCATTCCGGCTGGGAGCCCGGACCTTGCTCCGGCTTGCCGCCCTCGATGCCCATCAGGAACATGCGCATGGAGTCGGTCGTCGCGCCGGCGGCCGCCTGCTTGTGCATCTTGTCCCGGCCTTCGGCGGACCCGAGGTGGGTGAGACCAGTGCCAGTCAGGTGAAACCGGGCTGGATCGGGATGGTCGATGGCGGGAAGCAGCCGCCCTTCCTTCTCCGCTGCCGCCAGATCAACCTGGTCGTCCGTCCGCAGCTCGGTGACCAGTTCGGAAAGCGAGACGTCTCGTTCGATCGCCAGCGCCGCCAATTCGAAAACGGTTGCGATCTTGCCCAGCCGCCAGGCAACATCGTCCAGGAAGGCCGCAACAATCCGCTCGCCGCGATGGTCCTTGAGCTGGATGAGGTGCAAGCCCACGTGCGCTGGTTCAGGCAGCTTTGGAGCGCTTGGAACGCCGTCCGGAGGGTGCTTGCGGGGCAGTCCTGGTATCGAACAGCGCCAATTCCACCAGCTTCCTCATCGCGCGTCTTGCGGCGTCCGGATCGCGCGACGCGATGGCTTCCAGCACTTCGGCGTGGTCCGGCACCGGGTCTCGGACCAGCGGGCGGACACGCTGCTTTAGAGCGGTCGTCCACGACACTGCCGTCGAGATGCTGCTGGTGAGGGTCCGAAGGAACGGATTGGCCGATGCAAGCAGAAGCGTGGTGTGAAACCGCTGATCCGCCGCGCGACCTTCCGCCGTGCCAAGCGTATGCTCAGTCATGTCGCGCAAGGCCTCGCGCATGATGGCGACTTGATCGCTGGTTCGCCGCTCCGCCGCCAGGGCCGCGGCCTCCGGCTCCACCACCATGCGCAATTCGAACAGAGCCTCGAGCACTTGGTCTTCAGGATCGGACTGGAAAATCCAGGCGAGGACGTCCGGATCAAGGAGATGCCATTGCTCCCGAGGAGTGACTCGCGTTCCGACCTTTGGCCGGGAAACCACCAATCCCTTTGCGGCAAGGATACGTACCGCTTCACGGTAGGCTGCGCGAGAGACCTGGTGACGCTCGCTCGCCGCCAGCTCCGTCTCCAAGAGCTCACCGGGGCGGATGACCCCGGATACGATCTGCACACCGAGGTCGCGAGCAAGCTTCCCGTGAATGCGAAGGCACTCAGAACTTGAGGACGCAGGTCTTGCCACTTCCACTCCCGGGCCAATGCCACCGATGCCGTACCCGGCAACCGGACTTCTTCACTGCTTTAGTCTGACAATTGAAACGGGCAATAGCGTATCGGCTGTGCGTCTAAGCCCGTCGATGCGGGGTGGCCTTATCGGGCATGCTCGGCAATAGCCTGAGCGATGCAATCGACCAGCCGCAACGCCAACCTTGCGCTCCCATTCATTGGATGGCTCGTGCTGTTCGCCGCCTGGGCAGGGCTAAGTTGGCCGCTGGTCACCGGCCTGACCTTGATCGGCGTCGTCATCGCTGCGGTTCATCACGCCGAGACGGTCGCTCATCGGGTTGGCGAACCGTTCGGAACGCTGATCTTGGCAGTGGCGGTTACGATCATCGAAGTGGGGCTGATCGTGTCCCTGATGCTGGCCAATCGAGAGGCAGCTCTGACCCTGACCCGCGACACCGTGTTTGCGGCAGGCATGATCATCCTCAACCTGCTGCTCGGCCTTTGCCTGATTGCAGCAGCCAAGCATCAGCGAGAAGCGCGGTTCACGCGCACCGGCGCGACCGCGGCGCTCAGCACCCTCGCGACGCTGATGATCCTCACACTCGTCCTGCCGAATTTCACGACGACCGTGATGGGTCCCGTCTACAGCAGGCCGCAACTTGCCTTCGTCGCTGCTTTCTCGCTCCTGCTCTACCTGACGTTCGTGTTCGTGCAGACGGTTGGCAATCGCGACTATTTTCTCCCCAAGGGCGGCCTGCAGGCGGAGCCGGAAGCCCACGCCGCTCCCCCGAGTCCGGCGCAAACCTGGCTTTCGCTTGGCGCGCTTCTGGTCAGTCTCGGCGCGGTGGTCCTGATGGCCAAGACATTATCGCCGACACTGGAGGCCGCCGTTACCCAGGCGGACCTTCCGCGGGCCGTCGTCGGGGTCGCAATCGCTGCGATCGTCCTCCTTCCGGAAGGTGTGGCGGCCGTGCGCGCGGCGCTTTCCAACCGCCTCCAGACGAGCCTGAACCTCGCCCTCGGATCGGCGCTGGCGACCATTGGGCTGACCATCCCGGCGGTGACGATCACGTCGTTCTTCCTTGGACTGCCACTGGCTCTGGGCCTGGATCCGAAGGGCATTGTCCTGCTCGCGCTGACGTTGTTCGTGAGCGCGCTCTCGCTGGCCCGCGGCCGGACGACTGTCCTCCACGGAGCAGTGCATGTGGTGATCTTCGGGGCCTACCTGCTCACGACGATCGTGCCTTAGGCTCCGCCTGGCAACGGCTGACACTCAGCCGGCCGCTGCTGAGCACCAAAGAGCCGTCGATCGCGCGGATCGCCCGGCTGTCCGGCCAGTCGCCGCTCCCGGTGCTGAAAATCGCCCTGCCCGGTATGATTTCCACCGTCCCGGCACGGCGAAGGTGGAAGGTGATGACGTCCAGGTCGGCATGATCGATCTGTGGCCAGAACGTCCGCCGGCGCTCCCCATAACGGTAGTTCCGCTCCCACGAATCGAGCGAGCCCACGCAGGGGTGATCCGCGAGCCTGGCTTCCACCCGATCAATCTCCGCTTCGGAGGGCTTTGGATATTCGCCCTCGGCCGCGCAGCCGAGAAGAAAGGCGCAAAGAACTGCGGCACAAGGCCTTTTCATGCCCGAAGTATGACAGGCAAAGCGGACGCGCGTCCAGTTGCAGCGACAATGCTTGTCGGAGGGCACAGAAAGTTGAATCGTGCACGGCTTCAATCAGGGGAGCTTTCCGAAAATGCGTCGTCTTGCCCACTCGCTTGCGCCATGGGCGCTGCTGCTTTCCGCGACCGCGTTTGCAGCGCCGGCGCTTGCCGCCCCCGCCGAGGGTCCAAACCCAATCTTCACCGGTGGCGACCTTTTCAACCTAAGCGCGGCAACGGATGCTCAGATCAGCCCCGACGGACGGACGATCGCCTACGTCCGCAAGACGGCAGATATCATGACCGACAAGGCCCGCTCGTCGATCTGGGTCATCAACGTCGCGACCGGCGAGCAGCGTCCTTTGGTCACGGGCACGGGCGACCACTTCAGCCCGCGCTGGTCCCCGGACGGCCGGCGGCTCGCCTACGCCTCGACCGGCGAAGGCGGCGCTCCGCAGCTGTTCGTGCGCTGGATGGATACCGGTCAGTCGGTCCGCGTCACCGGCCTTCCGGACAGTCCGCAGGGCATTGCCTGGTCGCCCGACGGGACACGCATCGCCTATCTGATGACGGTGCCCGACGACGGACCGAGGCTCGGCTCCGCCCCCGAAAAGCCCGAGGGTGCGCAGTGGGCGAAGCCGCTCGAGATCATCGACAAGGTGACATACCGCACCGACGACGGCGGCTACGTCAAGGCCGGGTTCGACCACATCTTCATGGTCGACGCCAACGGCGGCGCGCCGCGGCAGCTCACCTTCGGCGCCTTTCATGACGGCGCTCCGGAATGGACGCCCGACGGGCGCGCGATCCTGTTCAGCGCGGTTCGCAAGCCCGACTGGGAGATGACCGTCGTCGATAGCGAGGTTTATCGCCTCGACATCGACAGCGGAACGGTAACCGCGCTGACCAGCCGCAACGGGCCCGACGCCTCCCCCGTGGCATCGCCCGACGGACGAAGCATCGCCTACCTGGGCTTCGACGATCACAAGAAGGGCTACGAGCAAGCTGACCTCTATGTGATGAGCACCAATGGCGGCGGATCGCGTTTGGTTGCGCCGGGCCTGGACCGCGGGATCAACCAGATCCGCTGGTCGGCGGATGGGCGCGCGATCTACGCAGCCTATGAAGAAAGCGGCTCGGTCACCGTCTCGCGCATCGGGCTCGACGGGAGTGTGAGGCCAATCACGCGCGATGTCGCGGATGCGGGCTACGACCGGCCATACGCAGGCGGCGGCTTCAGCGTTGCGCGCAACGGAACGGTCGCATTCACCACCAACTCCTATGACCGGCCGACCGACGTCGCGGTTTCGAGCGGCGGAGCCATGCGCAAGCTGACCCGGCTCAACGACCTTAGCCTGGGATCGAAGAATCTCGGCACGCTGCGGACCCTGGATGTGGCCGCTCCAGACGGGGGCCGGGTGCCGTCGTGGCTCCTGCTGCCGCCGACGTACCAGGAGGGACAGCGCGTCCCGATGATCCTGGAAATCCATGGCGGCCCCTACGCCGCCTACGGCCCGCACTTCTCGACCGACTACCAGCTGTATTCCGCAGCCGGTTACGCCGTGCTCTATACCAACCCGCGCGGCTCAACCGGCTATGGCCAGGCGTTCGCGGATGGGATCGAGAAGACCTATCCGGACAGCGACTACGCCGACCTGATGGCGGCCGTCGACGCGGCGATTGCGAGCGGCGCGGTCGATCCGAACAACCTGTTCGTCACCGGCGGATCGGGCGGCGGCATCCTGACTGCGTGGATCGTCGGCAAGACCAACCGCTTCAAGGCGGCGGCCGCCCAGAAGCCGGTCACCAATTGGACCAGCATGGCGCTGACATCCGATGGCACGCCCTTCTTCGGACCCTATTGGATGGGCGCCCAGCCATGGGAGAATTACCAGTCGTACTGGGCGCGGTCGCCGCTGAGCTTGATGGCCAATGTGAAGACCCCGACGCTAGTGGTCGTTGGAGCCTCGGACTATCGCACGCCTGTCAGCGAAGCCGAGCAGCTTTATTCGGCGCTGAAGCTTCAGCGGGTTCCAACGGCTTTGGTCAAGGTGCCCGACGCCAGCCACGGTGGGATCGCCGCACGGCCGAGCCAGTCAGCCGCCAAGGCGAGCGCTATCATCGCCTGGTTCGACCGCTATCGGCAGAAGCCAGGCACGGCGGCCAATTCGACGAACGGCTCTTCCCCGCCCGCAGGGCAGTAAGTATCGCCCTTGCAACCTTTTCGGCGGCTGGTCGTCATTCGGCCAGCCGCCGCAGCTTGTGACTCTGGGGAGAGTAAAGTGAAGACCGTATCCTTGTTCGCCGCGACCGCCCTCGCGATCGTGGCCGTTCCCGTTTCCGCCGCCGACACGGGCAGTTTCAGCCCGCAACGCTTGTCGCAGCACGTGCAGACGCTTGGCTCGGACGCCTTCCAGGGCCGCGCTCCGGCGACCGAGGGCGAGACCCTGACCGTCGATTATCTCAGCAAGCAATTCGCAGGGGCCGGCCTGCAGCCCGGCGGCGACCTGACCAATGGCAAAAGGGCATGGACTCAAGCTGTTCCGTTGCTGAAGTCGGAGTTTGCGTCGGCGCCGCACGTCAGTCTCAACCTCGCCGGTACCGCGACAGCGCTCACCCAAGGCGAACAGATCGCGGTCCGCGCACCCACCAACGGCGACAAGGCGCTCGCGATCAACGGCGCTCCCTTGGTCTTCGTCGGCTATGGAGTGAAAGCGCCGGAGCGGAATTGGGACGATTTCAAGGGCCTGGACGCCCGGGGCAAGATCCTCGTCATGCTCGTCAACGATCCCGATTTCGAAGGGGGCGAAGGCGACTTCGGCGGCAAGGCGATGACCTATTACGGCCGCTGGACCTACAAGTATGAGGAGGGCGCTCGGCAAGGCGCCCTGGGCGTGCTGGTTATCCACGAGACCGCGCCCGCGAGCTATGGCTGGGCGACGGTCAAGAACTCGAACACGAACGCGATGTTCGACATCGTCCGCAAGAACCCGCGCGGCGAGCATCCGCCGCTGGAAGGCTGGATCCAGCGCGACCTGGCGGCGCAGTTGTTCACGGCGTCCGGCACCAGTTTCGAAGCGATGAAGGAGGCGGCCAAGCGGAAGGACTTCAAACCCGTTCCGCTGAAGGCCGCCCTGGACGTCCACGGCAGCGCCAAGACGGAAGTCATCACCTCCCACAACGTGGTCGGAATCCTGCCCGGAGCCGCGCGTCCGAACGAGACCGTCATCTACACCGCGCACTGGGACCATCTCGGCATTGGCCTGCCGGACGCCAGTGGCGACCGCATCTACAACGGTGCCATCGACAATGGCACGGGCCTGGCGCAGCTGATCGAGCAGGCGCGCGCATTCGCGACAGGCCCTCGCCCGCAGCGTTCGGTGGTCTTCATGGCCGTGACCGCGGAGGAGAAAGGCCTCCTCGGGAGCGAATATTACGCGGCCAATCCGCTCTATCCGGCGGCCCTGACTGCGGGGGTGATCAATACCGACGTTCTCGGCGTGCTCGGCCCGGCGAAGGACTTCACCATTCGCGGCAACCAGAAATTCGGGCTGCTCGACATCCTGGTCGAGGAAGGCGCCAAGCGCGGCCGCCGCTACACACCCGACCCACGCCCCGAGACCGGCGGCTTCTTCCGCTCGGACCACTTCACCCTGGCCAAGGTTGGCATACCGGCTATGAGCTTTGGCCCCGGGCAAGACCTGGTGAACGGCGGCGTCGCTCGGGCAAAGGCCTGGTCGGAAAACTACACTGCGAAGATGTATCATCAGCCCGCCGACGAATATTCGCCGGACTGGGATTTCACAGGCATGGCCGAGGATGCCGAGCTGCTCCACGCCGTCGGGTTGAGGCTGGCGAACGGCAGCGACTGGCCCAACTGGAGCGCGGACAGCGAATTCCGTGCTGCGCGCGACCGGTCGGCTTCCGAACGCTCGTCGGTGCCGGCCGCATCTGAGAAGAAGCCCGGGGAACGCGGTTGAGCGAAACGCTCGAGCCTGCCCTCCCGGACGACCTGGACGAGCAGGCCGAGCGCCTGATGCGGCGGCTATGTGAAAAGGATCTGAAGGTCGCCACGGCGGAAAGTTGCACTGGCGGAATGCTGGCAGCGCTGCTGACCGACATCGAAGGTGCCGGCCACGGCTTTGAACGCGGCTTCGTCACCTACACGAAGGAAGCGAAGTCGGAGCTCCTCGGTACCCCCGATGATTTGCTTGACCGCAACAATGCGGTTTCCGCAATCGTTGCCAAGGCGATGGCAGCCGGAGCCCTGGAGCGATCGAGTGCGGACATTGCCATCAGCGTCACGGGCTTCGCCGGGCCTGGCGCCGAAGGAGACGAAGAAGGCCTGGTGCACATGGCCCTTGCCCGACATGGTTGTGACATCCGGCACCGCGAGGAGCATTTCGGCGCCGTCGGGCGCGGCGTCATCAGGGTGAAATCCCTGCAAGCCATGCTGGAGATGCTTGAGCAATCGCTCGAGGCGGAGTAGTTCCTGCTTTGTTCTAATCAGGGAGAGCGAAAATGGCGGACCTCATTTTCTACACCAACCCGCAATCGCGTGGGCAGACAGTACGGTGGATGCTGGAGGAGATCGGCGCTCCCTACGACACGGAAATCCTCGATTACGCCACGACCATGAAGACCGAGCCGTACCTGTCGGTCAATCCGATGGGGAAAGTCCCGGCAATCAAGCACAAAGGCAAGGTCGTGACCGAAGTAGCGGCAATCTGCTGCTACCTGGCCGATGCGTTTCCCGAGGCGAACCTCGCACCGCCGACCGACGACAGGGCGGACTATTATCGCTGGATCTTCTTTGCATCCGGACCGATCGAAGCCGCGTTCAGCAATCGCGCCGCAGGTTGGGAGCCGACGCCAGAGCGCCAACGCATGATCGGTTACGGCAATTTCGATCTAGCGATCGGCACGCTGGAAAAAGCCCTGACCGGGCGAAACTACATTGCCGCAGATCATTTCACTGCGGCCGACCTGTTCGTCGGCTCGATGGTCAACTTCATGCTCGCCTTCAACCTGCTCGATCCGAATCCAGTGTTCGTCGATTATGCTCGGCGGATGACTGACCGCGACCCCTACCGCCGGGCGCAGGAGATCGACTCCAGGCTCGTCGCCGAGGCCCAGGCTCAACAGCCGCAGCCGGCCTGACGATGGACACCCAGCTCAGGAAGCAGGCGATCGCGCTTTACGATCGCTTCACGCACGAGGGCCTAGACCGGCGCGTTTTCATGGCCCGTATGGTGGCCCTCGCCGGTAGCGTTGCGGCAGCGGAGGCCATGATCGGCGCGATTGCCGCTACCCCAGCCGCTGCGGCGATCGTCCCGGCCGACGACAAGCGGCTCGTCGCGCGGACGCAGGACCTGGTCGGCGGATACAAGGCCTATGTCGCAGAGCCGCGATCGCGATCGCTGAAGCCAACGGTCCTAGTCATTCACGAAAACCGGGGGCTTAACGACCATATTCGCGATATCGCCCGGCGCCTCGCAGTGGCGGGCTTCCGTGCAGTCGCCCCGGATTTCCTTTCGCTGTCAGGCGGGACACCCGCCAACGAAGACGCGGCTAGAGAGGCGATCGGCAAGCTCGATCTCGCCAAATCGGTCAACGACGCCGTTGCGATGCTGGACGAGCTCGCCAGGTCGAGCCGCGGAGGGAAGGTCGGATCCGTCGGCTTCTGCTGGGGCGGCGGCTTCGTCAATCGGCTGGCGGTTGCCGCGGGCGACAAGCTGGCCGCCGGCGTATCCTTCTACGGCTCCGCGCCGGACGCGTCGGAGGCATCAAAGGTGCAAGCCCCGCTGCTGATCCATGACGCCGGCCTCGACGACCGGGTCAACCGCACCTCATTTCCGTGGGTCGACGCGCTTCGCGCGGTCGGCAAGCCGGTGAAGTTCTACCTCTACGAAGGCGTCAACCACGCCTTCAACAACGACACGTCGGCAGAGCGCTACGACAAGGCGGCTGCGGATTTGGCATGGAAGCGTACGATCGCCTTTTTCAAGCAGCATCTCGGCTGACTTGGTAAGCGGGGCTCATGGAGTTCCGCACCAAACGACTGACACTCAGGCCGGCGCGCGAAAGCGACCTCGTGGCCATGCACGGGATTCTCAGCGACCCCCGCGCAATGACCTATTGGTCGTCGCTCCCGCACGATCGTATTGAGCAGACGTGGGATTGGCTTGCTTCGATGCTCGCCATCCCGCCTTCCGAGGGCGAAGATTTCGTCGTCGAACTCGGCGGCAAGCTGATCGGCAAGGCCGGGCTGTGGCGCTTCCCGGAGATCGGCTTCATTTTCCATCCGGATTATTGGGGACGCGGTTATGCGCGGGAGGCGCTCGAGTTCGTCCTCGATCGCGCCTTTGGAGTACACCAGCTTCCAGCGGTCACCGCGGACGTCGACCCCCGTAACGAGGGCTCGATCAGGCTATTGGCGGGGCTCGGCTTCCAGGAGACCGGACGGGAGGAGCGAACCTTCCAGATCGGCGATCAATGGTGCGACAGCGTCTATTTCGAACTCGATGCGGAGAACTGGGCAAAGCGCAAATAGAAAGGGCCGACGGTTTCCCGCCGGCCCTCCCATTTCGCTCCGGGCGACGCCTTAGCGGCGGTTGCCCATGAACTGCAGCAGGAACATGAACATGTTCACGAAGTCGAGGTAGAGGTTCAGCGCCCCCATGATCACGACCTTGCCCATCATGTCGGTGCCAGCGACGTAGGCATACATGCTCTTGATCTTCTGCGTGTCGTAAGCGGTCAGGGCCGCAAACAGCAGGACGCCGATTGCGCTGATCGCCATCTGCATCGCAGGCGACTGCAGCCAAAGGTTCAGCAACATCGCGACCAGCAGGCCGACGACGCCCATGATCAGGAACGTTCCTAGCCCACTGAGGTCGCGCTTGGTCGTGTAGCCGTAGAGGCTAAGGCCAAGGAACGCCGCAGCAACCGCGAAGAACGTCTGAGCGATCGAGGTGCCGGTGTACGTGATGAAGATCGTCGACATCGACAGGCCCATCACCGTCGCAAATGCCCAGAACAGCATCTGCAACGCCCCGGTCGAGAGACGGTTGAGGCCGAAGCTCATGACCATGACGAAACCGAGCGGCGCCAGAGTCACGATCCAGCCGAGGCCGCTGAGGCCGCGTCCGCTCGCACTGATCAGTGCGTCTTGAGCATAGGGTGCAAACAGCAGGGCGACGATGCCGGTCAGCAGCACGCCCGATGCCATGTAATTGTAAACAGACAGCATGTAGGACCGGAGGCCCGCATCGCGGGCGGCGCGCGGAACACCAACCGTTGCGGTGGTATTCACGCCGGTCGTCGTGCGCGGGTCAAACTGGTTCTGCATTCTTTCTCCTATCGGATGGGCTAAGGGCCCATGCTCCCGAAGCGCAATATCGGTAATTGCCGAGAGTGATTCAAGCGAAACCGGACGAGGTGAAATCTCGTTCATTCGTGCGAAAGGAGAGCGATGCACCGGTTGTTCGTCGCCATCCGCCCGCCGGAGGGTGTTCGCGACCTGCTGATAGACGCCATGGACGACAGTCCTGCGCTGCGCTGGGTCGGCGATGAGCAGCTCCACTTGACGCTACGGTTTGTTGGAGAAGTCGAGCGTCCGGTCGCCTCGGACATCGCTTCTGCGCTGGGCCAGATCCATTCGGCGGTGTTCGAGTTGCGAGTGGCCGGCGTTGGGAAGTTCGAACGCCGCAGCGGCGGTGCCTTGTGGGCGGGCGTCGAACCGAAAGCTCCGGTCGCTGCGCTTGCGGCCAAGGTCGAACGCGCCATCCAGCAGGCGGGACTCGAGCCCGAGCATCGCGCTTTTTCGCCTCATATCACGCTCGCCCGCTGGAATCGGCGGGGCTCCGGGGCGATCGAGGCGTTCATGCGGCGCAACTCGGAGTTAAGGTCCGAGACCTTCTGGGTTAACCGCTTCATCCTGTTCGAAAGCAAGCTGTCACGCCACGGGCCGCACTATGAAGAGGTCGCGACCTTCGATCTTCGCTGAACGAACGCCGCGATCCCGATCGTCACGAGCGAAGGCAGAATCCAGTCGAGCCAGGGATAGACCTTGTTCCACACCCGCGGATCGAAGCGCCCCCACCATGGCATGTTCGCGCGGAGGCCGGACCCGAAATACTCGATCCAGCGATATTCCGCCTGGGCAATCTCCCGGGAGATGAACCATGCGCAAGCGGCTGCCGCACCCGCCCACCAACTCCCGGAAATAAATCTAACCAATAGCTGAATGAGAATTGCTAGAAGGATATGCTCAGCCATGATCAAGTACTCGAGTTAATAGAGATGCGTATCTGCTCCGGGTCTGGCGCGCGGCCGAAGATTACAAGGCAAGGACGCGATTCTTCGCATGCCGCCTAAACAAACGATTCTGAAGTCCTGGTGGCGCGCGCCGTTCTGGCTGGCCGCTCTGCTGACCGGCGCGAAGAGCTTCGTCGATAACCCGATCCTCGGTTCCAGGCGGCTGAACGCAGCAGGCCTTCATGTTTGGCGCCTCAAAGGTGCACATGCCTTGGCGCGTTCGAGGCGAAGTCGGCTTGCTGGTGACATCCCGCTCGAGCTTCGTGAACAGTTCGACCGCGACGGCTATGTGCTAATTCACGACTTCTTGCCCCAGGATCTCTTCCAGTCCTTCCAGCGCGAACTTCTCGATCCGGCCCTGGAGTGCCGAAGCCAGCAACAGGGCGACACCCTAACGCATCGAATTCCCATCGGCCCCGGCTTCCGCCGCCGTCTACCGGAGCTCGCCAAGCTGCTGGACAGCCGCCGGTGGAAGGGCCTGCTGGCCTATGTCGCGAGTACGCGAAG
Source organism: Sphingomonas daechungensis (assembly GCF_039543105.1). Lineage (NCBI taxonomy): Bacteria > Pseudomonadati > Pseudomonadota > Alphaproteobacteria > Sphingomonadales > Sphingomonadaceae > Sphingomonas > Sphingomonas daechungensis. The sequence goes on along the minus strand of NZ_BAABJC010000001.1, from coordinate 2,450,041 downwards.
CGCGCCGCTGTACTACGTCCAGGCCATTGCCGGAGGGGTTGCCGAGGGCCCGCCCGATCCGCAGCTCGAGCTTCACGCCGACACGTTCCAGCCTTCGATGAAGGCCTGGCTCTTCCTGTCCGACGTCCCAGACGATGGCCGGCCGCTGACCTACGTCGCGGGATCGCATCGCCTGTCGGACGCCCGGATCGCGTGGGAGAAACGCAAGAGCGTCGACGTGCTGGAAACCGGTGACCGGCTGTCACAGCGCGGCTCATTTCGCATTGCGTTAGAAGAGCTGGCGGAGCTCGGCCTTCCGCAACCGACACACTTCAGCGTTCCAGCGAACACCCTGGTAGTGGTCGACACCTGCGGTTTCCATGCACGCGCCCAATCGACGCGGCCGACCATGCGTGTGGAGCTCTGGGCATTTTCGCGCCGCTCACCGTTCATGCCTTGGACCGGGTTCGATCCTCTGTCCTGGCACCCGATCGCAATCCGCCGCGGCGAATGGCTGCAATCCATTGTCGACTGGCTCGACCATCGAGGATTGAAAAAGCAGCACTGGCGCCCTGCCGGACGCTGGCCAAGCAACGTCTTCACACTGCCTGGCCGTAAATCGGCAGAGGCCGAAACTCCCGCCGAGGATTTCCCGCGCAAAGAAATGCGCGGCTGACGATGCCCAGCCGCGCACTCCCCTCAGCAGTCGAGGAACGACTTGCCGATTACCAGATCCGGACGCGCTGCTCCGGCGGGATGTAGAACTTCGAGCCCGGCTTGATATCGAACGCGGCGTACCAGGCGTCGAGATTCCGAAGCGGACCGATGATCCGGTAACGGCGCGGACTATGCGGGTCGGACGCGACCTGCGTCTTGATCGCATCGTCCCGTTGCTCACCGCGCCACGCCTGGGCGAAGGACAGGAAGAAGCGCTGGTCCGCGGTCAAACCATCGATCACAGGGGCGGGCTTGCCGTTCAGCGACATTTTGTATGCCGAATAGGCGACCTCCAGCCCCGACATGTCACCGATGTTTTCGCCCATCGTCAGGTTGCCGTTGATGAATACGCCCGGCGCGGCTTCATAGGACGCGTACTGCTTGCCGAGCGCGTCGGTTAGCGACTTGAACCGCGTTGCATCCGCCTTTGTCCACCAGTCCCGGATCGCGCCATTCTCGTCGATCTTGCGGCCCTGGTCGTCGAAGCCGTGCATGATTTCATGGCCGATGATCGCGCCGATCGCACCGTAATTGACGGCGTCGTCCGCGCTCAGGTCGAAGAAGGGCGGCTGCAGGATGCCGGCCGGGAAGACGATCTTGTTCTCGAGACCGCCGTTGTAGGCGTTCACGGTCGCCGGGCTCATCGCCCACTTCTTGCGGTCGACAGGCTTACCAAGATCGCTCAGCGCATAATCCCATTCGAAGGCCGCGCTGCGCTTCACGTTGCCGTACAGATCGTCCGGCTTCATCTCCAGCTTCGAGAAGTCGCGGAATTTCTCGGGATAGCCGACCATGACGTCCATCCGGCCGAGCTTGGTCAGGGCCGCCTTCTTGGTCGCCGGCTCCATCCAGCTGTTTTCCTGGATCCGGACCGCCGCCGCCTTTTTAAGGTTGGCGACCAGCTCTTCCATCGCGGCCTTGGATTGCGGGCTGAAGTATTTGTCGACGTAAGTTTGACCAAGCAATTCGCCGAGCCGGCCGTCGACTTCGCCGATGCCGCGACGCCAGCGAGGGCGAAGCTCCTTCGCTCCGCTCAGCGTCTTGGTGAAGGCGAACTTGCTATCGACGAAGCGCTTGGAAAGATAGTTGCCGGCCTGGTCGGTGACCTTGAACCGCTGCCAGGTCTTCAGCGTTTCCAGCGGCGTCGTCTCGTAAAGCGCCGCTACCGCCTTCACCGCCGTATTGTCCCCGACGATATACTTCGGAGCGACGACGCCCGTTTCGGAAAGATAGCGGTTCCAATCCAGTCCGGGCGCGTAAGCGGAGAGCTGCGCGGCGGTCATGGGATTGTTGAGCTTGTCGAGGTCGCGCAGGTCGGCTTGCGGCCAGGATACCTTGGCGATCTCCGTTTCGAACGCGAGCACCTCGTCCGCCGCTGCCGATGCATTCGGCGTGTTGGTCAGCTCCAACGTACGCTGGATGTAAGCGCGGTAAGCGTCTCGCTGCGGCTTGTACTTGTCGAGCAAGTAATAGTCGCGGTCGGGCAAGCCCATCCCGCCCGAGCCGACGAACGCGATGTTGATGGTTGGATTGGCGGGATCGGGAAGGACTCCGACACCGAACAGAGTCGACCCGAAGTCGGCGAAGCTGTCGGCCATGCTCTTGGCGAACTCGTCCTTGGTCTTGATCGCCGCGATGCGGTCGAGGTCAGCCTTCAGCGGCGCAGCGTCGAGCTGCTCCAGCCGCGCCTCGTCCATGTAGCTGGCGTAGAATGCGCCGATCTGGCTGTTCGCCGGAGAGCTTGCGACGATCGCACGCAACTGCTCCTGGTTACGGTCGGCGAGTTCGGATCCGACGCCGTTCTGCGATTTGTCGGCCGGGATCTCGTTCTCGTCCATCCACTTGCCGGCGGCGTAGCGCTGGAAGTCGTCGCCGGGATTCACCGACAGGTCGCGGGTCGACAGGTCGACACCCCATTTGCCGAAGTGGACGGTTGTCGGCGATTCCTGCGCCGAAGCGGGAATGGCGACGAGTGCGCTGCACGCGAGAAGCATTGCGCCAAACCGCGATGCACGGCGCCGGTAAGAGAGAATCATCATTTGCCCCCAAATGTTTGATTTGACGGCGCGACTTCGGCCGTCACTGCACCTGCAGATACCCGGCATCGACAAACGCGCCAATGCTATCGATGAGTTGCAGAATCCGCCGCGCGAACCCACATGGACTTAAGCCGCGTTGACCATCAGCGGTGGCTCGTTTAACCAGAACATAAACGGAACGAAAACCGGCTGATGCTGACTCATATTTCCGTCCGCGGGGCGCGCGAACATAATCTGAAGGCGGTCGACGTGGACATCCCGCGCGAGAGCCTGACGGTCATCACCGGCCTCTCCGGCTCGGGCAAATCCTCGCTCGCGTTCGACACCATCTACGCCGAGGGGCAGCGCCGCTACGTCGAGAGCCTCTCGGCTTACGCGCGTCAGTTTCTGGAGATGATGCAAAAGCCGGACGTCGAGCATATCGACGGCCTGTCGCCCGCCATCTCGATCGAGCAGAAGACTACCTCGCGAAACCCGCGCTCGACGGTCGCGACGGTCACAGAGATCTACGACTACATGCGCCTGCTCTGGGCGCGCGTCGGCATTCCCTACTCGCCCGCGACCGGCCTCCCGATCGAGGCGCAGCAGGTCAGCCAGATGGTCGACCGCGTGATGGGCCTGCCCGACGGCAGCCGCCATTATCTGCTCGCGCCCGTCGTGCGCGGCCGCAAGGGCGAGTATCGCAAGGAGCTCGCGGAATGGCAGAAGGCCGGCTTCACCCGCGTCCGCATCGACGGCGAGTTCCACGACATCGAGGACGCGCCGGCGCTCGACAAGAAGTACAAGCACGACATCGAGATCGTGGTCGACCGCATCGTTGTCCGCGAAGGCATCGAGCCGCGCCTCGCCGACAGCTTCGAGACTGCGCTGAAGCTCGCCGAGGGCCTCGCCTATCTCGACCCCGCCGACCCGCAACCAGACGCCGAAGACGCGCCGACCGCGAAGGGGATGAAGCTCGACTACTCCCCGCCCGGCCGCATCCTCTTCTCGGAGAAGTTCGCCTGCCCGGTCAGCGGCTTCACCATCGCCGAGATCGAGCCGCGCCTGTTCAGCTTCAACGCGCCGCAGGGCGCCTGCCCCGCCTGCGACGGCCTCGGCGAGAAGCTGGTGTTCGACGAGGACCTCGTCGTCCCCAACCACGCGCTGTCGATCAAGAAGGGCGCCGTCGTCCCCTGGGCCAAGTCCAACCCGCCCTCGCCCTATTACATGCAGGTGCTGAGCTCGCTCGCCCGCGCCTACGATTTCGACCTCGAAACGCCATGGGCCGACCTGCCGGAGGAGGCGCGGGACGTCATCCTGTTCGGCACCAAGGGCCGCGCCGTCACCCTCCGCTTCGTCGACGGCCGCAAGTCCTACGAGGTGAAGAAGCCGTTCGAAGGCGTGATCGGCAACCTCAACCGCCGCATGCTGCAGACCGAGTCCGCCTGGATGCGAGAGGAGCTCAGCCGCTACCAGGCCAGCCGCCCGTGCGAAGTCTGCCACGGCGCCCGCCTCAAGCCCGAAGCGCTCAGCGTGAAGATCGCCGGCGAGGATATCTCCCTCTCCACACGCCGATCGGTCGCGGACGCCTACGCCTGGTTCGGTAGTCTCGAAGACAAGCTCAACCCGGTTCAACGGGAAATCGCGCACGTCATTCTCAAGGAAATCAACGAGCGCCTCGGCTTCCTCCACAACGTCGGCCTCGACTATCTCCACCTCGACCGCACGTCGGGCACGCTAAGCGGCGGCGAGAGCCAGCGCATCCGCCTCGCCTCGCAGATCGGCTCCGGCCTCTCCGGCGTCCTCTACGTCCTCGACGAACCGTCGATCGGCCTCCACCAGAAGGACAACGACCGCCTCCTCGAAACGCTGAAGCGCCTGAAGTCGCTCGGCAACACCGTGCTCGTCGTCGAGCATGACGAGGATGCGATCCGCACCGCCGACCATGTGATCGACATGGGCCCCGGCGCCGGCGTTCACGGCGGCGAGGTCGTCTGCCAGGGCACGCTCGACGAGTTGCTCGCGTGCGAAACCAGCGTCACCGCCGACTATCTCACCGGCCGCCGCGAAATCCCGCTGCCGAAAAGGCGCCTGAAGGGCAGCGGCAAGTTCGTCACCGTGAAGTGCGCCAAGGCCAATAATCTCCAGAACGTGACCGCGAAGTTCCCGCTCGGCACCTTCACCTGCGTCACCGGAGTCAGCGGCTCGGGCAAATCCTCGCTGACCATCGATACGCTCTACGCCGGCGCCGCCCGAGCGCTGAACGGCGCCCGCATCGTCTGCGGCCCGTGCGACGGCATCGACGGCCTCGCCAACCTCGACAAGGTCATCGATATCGACCAGTCGCCGATCGGCCGCACTCCGCGGTCTAACCCGGCGACCTACACCGGCGCCTTCACCCAGATCCGCGACTGGTTCGCCGGCCTGCCGGAGGCGCAAGCGCGCGGCTACAAGCCCGGCCGCTTCAGCTTCAACGTGAAGGGCGGCCGCTGCGAGAAATGCACCGGCGACGGCCTGTTGAAGATCGAGATGCACTTCCTGCCCGACGTCTACGTCACCTGCGACGTCTGCCACGGCGCGCGCTACAACCGCGAGACGCTGGAGGTGAAGTTCAAGGGCAAGTCGATCGCCGACGTGCTCGACATGACGGTCGAGGACGCGGCCGAGTTCTTCAAGGCCGTCCCCGGCATCCGCGACAAGATGCGCATGCTGCAGGAGGTCGGCCTCGGCTACATCAAGGTCGGGCAGCAGGCGACGACCCTGTCGGGCGGCGAGGCACAGCGCGTGAAGCTGTCGAAGGAGCTGTCGCGGCGGGCCACCGGCAAGACGCTCTACATCCTCGACGAGCCCACCACCGGCCTCCATTTCGAGGACGTGCGCAAGCTGATGGAGGTGCTCCACCGCCTGGTTGAGACCGGCAACACTGTCGTCGTGATCGAACACAACCTGGACGTCATCAAGACCGCCGACCACGTCATCGACCTCGGCCCCGGTGGAGGCGTCAACGGCGGCCGCATCGTGGTCACCGGCACCCCGGAAGACATCGCCGCCTGCCGGGAAAGCTTTACGGGGCAGTATCTGAAGCCGCTTTTGGAGCGCGCTAGTGTGAAACCCGAAGTGGTGGATAGCGCGCCGAATAATGCGAAGCGAAAGACGGCGAAGGCTTCATCGGATGGAAATCAGTCGGATTTAATAGCCATTAATTGAAGTCTTCTGAGCCGCTGTTGTATCCGACTTCCAGCCGCTTTAGATTCCCTGTCCAATCTCGAAGGCTTGAAACAGAGCATAGTCGACGTTGCTGACAAGGTCGTCGCGAAAGCGGATCAAAAGATAACTGCCGCAGCACAAGCCGACCTCAACAGGCAGACTATCTCCGAGAAATTGCCACCCTTAAACAGACCGCTTCGCGCGCGAAAAAGACCGTTGACGACCTTGCTCACAAGAAGAACGAACTCATCACCGAGAACGGTGAGGCAACGAGGGCGTTGGACGAAGGCAACGCAAGGTTTCGTGACCTTCAGCAACGGACTGATCTGCTCGAAAAACGATCAGCCGAATTAGCAACCGAGGTGCAAAACAGCGAGGCCACACTGAAATCGTTGCGCAACAATATCAATCTTTTTCCAACCGAGATTGTTGAATTTGTTAACCACGGTAGCAAGAACATCAAACAATATTTTTGGTTAGCTGCCGCTCCGATTATGATAATTGGTGTGATGTTTGTTATGCTCGTGAAAGGTGCAGCAGATCTTTCCACTGTTATTACTCATGACCCAAATGTAAATATTCAGGCTCTAATCTCCGCCAAATAGCCGGCGCTCGCCGTAAGCAGCATGTCGGCGCCGCGAAAGCTCGGCACGCCGGACGGCTCATCGTCCTGCGGCAGGAACGTCACCGCTCTCTCCCAATCGGCCGGCAGCACTGCCCACGCCGCCCGCGCGTCGGGATCGCCGCTGAGTTCGGCAAGCAGCAGCCGGCGCGCGATTACCAACTTGTTGAGCAATGCTCCGGATCGCGTCCTAAAATTCTTGCTCGCAAATCCCGGGATCGCTTCCGCCGAAATCGCGCGAGGCCGACCGGCGCTCGTTCATAGGCGGGTCGACGATCAGCAGTAGGAACGGCGTCTCCGCCCCGCATGTTGTTTGCATCGAAAGGAAATTCTCGATGGCTGACGAAAATCGGAAGGAAACGGGCGGGGTCACGACCAAGCGGATCGCGCTCGGGCTCGGCTATTTCAGCATTGCGCTTGGACTGCTGGAGGTTGCCGCGCCTGGGCGGCTGGCGCGCTGGCTCGGGCTGGAGGGCAGCCGTGCCGCGCGCAACACCCTCTTCGCCTTCGGCCTGCGCGAGCTCGCCGCCGGCGGAATGCTCCTGCGCGGCCCTGCCGTGTCGACCAACATGTGGAACCGCGTGATCGGCGACGCGATGGATGCCGGAGCGCTCGGCCTCGCGCTGCGTGGCTCGAACCGCAAGGGCGCCATCGCCGGAGCCCTCGCCTTCGTCGGCGGAGCCATGGCCGCCGACCTCCTCACCGCCCGCGCGCTCGACAGGCGCACCGCTCGCACCTGGCCGATCGGCGCTGACCGCTAGTCGGCGTTATCGAGAAACCGGACTTCCAGTGCGTTGCCGTCGAACAGGACGCGCCCGTCGCGCAGCTCGAACCCGTCGAGCAGCCGCGCGTTGACGCCGACCTTGCCGTAGCTTCCGCCCGTGCTGCGCCAATCGGTGTAGCATCCGCAGGCCGGGCAATGGTGCTGGGAAATCATCCGGTCGCCCCAAATGTAGGCCACCGTCTCGCCGGTGATCCTGACCCTTCCGTCATCCGGATAATACGCCATCAGCGACCCGATCTTGCGGCAAAAGCTGCAATTGCAGCTGCCGACCCATTCGGGTGCCTCCGGAACTTCGATCCGCACCGCCCCGCAATGGCAGGAACCCTGTATCGCCATGCCCGCATCCTGCGCGAAAACGCCTCGTTCGGGCAAGCCGCCCGAACCTCTTGCCGCGCATCAGGACTCCATGGCAAATGGCCGCGACTTTCGCGGATAGGAAAAGAGGCGTCAGGTGGAGTGTCCGGAATGTGCTGCCGACGTTCACGTCCTGCGCGAATTCTGCCCGCAGTGCGGATCGCCGATGGATCCTGGCCTCGCCGCCCACAAGCGCGGCGCGCGCGGCCAGCGCACGGTTGAAGAGCTCCGGTCCAATCGCAAGACGATCCTGATCGGCGGCGCCGCGATCGTCCTCGCCTTCGCCGCGGTCGGCCGGTTCGGCCTGTCCGGCCCGTCGATACACATCGACACCGACGCTCCGCGCAAGGCTCCGGCCGTGGTGGAGGCGCAGCAGGTCTACGACGCCTTCCACGAGGACCCCGCCGCCGCCGCGAAACGGTTCGACGGGCGGGAGATGGTGGTCAGCGGCGAATTCCTGCGCATCGTGCCGGACGGTTACAACAGCCTCGACATGCGCCTGAAGACGTCCAACCCGGACGTGCCCGTGGGCGTGGACCTCGCCGGTCTAGCCGTCGAGGACGCCAAGAAGCTGCAGCCCGGCCAGCGCGTAACCGTCAGCTGCCAGGGGATGGGCGGCGGCGGCAGCGATCCGTGGCTACGCGACTGCGCGATCCAATCCCAGGCCAATCTGCCCGGCGGCCCCGCAGGCCCGCCAGAACCGCCCGCTCCCCCTCCGCCGGAACCGCCGAAACTGCCTTAGGACGTTTGGGCGAAGGCCGATAAGCAGGCGCGCGGCCTCAGTAGTCCGTCTGCTCCTTGACCATGGCGGTCACGATCTGCCCGGGCATCATCACGGCGGATCGGCCGCTGATCAGGATCGATCCAAGCAAGGCGCCGACCGTGTTTCCCTTACCCTCCTGGCGGTGAGTGCCCATCAACGGAAAGACCCTGCCGTTCGCCTCCACCTTTTCGAAGGTAACGTCGAATTTGCCCGACTTGCCGCCGATCGCGCGGCCGGTCTGCATGCTGATCACACCGGTCGCCATCGATCCGCGCGGGATGACGACGACGCCATTTTCGACGACATCATTGACGACGCGAAACTGAAAGCGCTCGCCTTCCTTGACGTGCTTGCTGCTGATTTCCTGGAGCGGCGTCACGCTGACCTGTGTTCCGGCGGGAAGCGACCGGCGAACGGCCGGGGTGACTTGAGCGGCCGGCGCAGCGGCTGGCTGGTTGGGCGTAAGCGGCGCCCACTGTACGCCGTTGGAAGCTGGCGCGGCTGCCTGCGCGGCAGCGAACACGACAAGCGCGATACACGAATGCAACATTGAACAATCCCCCTGATGCGGACCCTTCAAGCAGGCCGCCGGGCAGCACACTGTCGGAACTTGTTCGATTTGCAAAGCACGTTTGGCGGCAGCCGGTTAGGCCAGCCGATGCGGCGTCGGATCTCCACGTTCCCTGATCAACTGCGCCCGGGCCTCCGCGACGCAACGGCCATATGCGGCTTCGATCCGATCGGCCTGCGCCAGAAAGCGAATCCGCAGCTCTTGGAGGATGGCCTCATCGTCCATCTGCGCAACCATCGCGACCAGGTCGGCGGGCTCGGCGCCAAGCTCTCCCGCCATCATTCGGAACGTTCGCGCCCTCTGCCGGAACCCGAATTCTGCCAGGCGGGCGCTTTCGAACTCGCCCTTCTTCGCCATTGCCTTGCCGAGGTCGAAGGTCATGACCGCAAGGTAAAGATGACTTGGAAAAAATCCAGCAAATCCGCCAATCGTCGACCCGCAACCACAACTCGTCGCAAGTGATCGAACCGGAACCGTAACGGCTCGTCTATCCCTCAAATTGTCGCTTCGGCGGCAGCACGAACAAGGGTTGCGAACAGTGGGAAATTACCGGCTTTACTGCCTCGACGGGGTGGGAAAGGTCATGTCCGCCGAGTGGATCGAAGCGGAAGATGACGAAGCGGCGATCGCCGCCGCGCGAGAGAAAATCGACGGCCACAGGTATGAGCTGTGGTCGAACTCTCGCCTCGTGATGCGCCTCGACGATCAGCACTGAGGTCAGCGGACGCTCGCCGTTGTTGTTTTATGTTCATGCATCAATCGCGCCGTGCGGGCGTTTTTGATCCGAACTCCCCGGGCGTTTCTCCGGTCGAGATGAGGGAAATTCGCATGACGATGTGCAAGAGCATTCTGGCCGCAGCCGCGGTGATCGGCCTCGCGGCCCCCGCCGCCGCGCAATATCCGTACCAGCCGCAGGTGCCGCAACCGGCGCCGGGCCAGCCGGGCTACGGCTATTATCCGCCGCAGCAGGGCTACCAGCAGGGTTACGGATACAATTCTCAGGACAGCCTCGGCGCGATCATCGGCCAGCTGCTTGGCAACCGCTACAATGTCAGCGACCGCACGGCGATCCAGCAATGCGCCAGCGCGGCGATGACCCAGGCGTCCGCCCAGTACCGGCCTCCCTATGGCAACGCCTACGGTTACAACAACAATCGCGGGTACAGACAGGGTTACAATCCGACGCTGCGGGTGACTGCGATCACGGATGTGCAACGCCAGCGCAACGGCTTGCGCGTCTCGGGCCTGCTCGACAGCCGCAACGGCTACCCGCCCAACGGCCGAGCCTACGGCTACCAGAATCAGGGCTATGCGGCGACCGGCGACCTCAGCTTCCGCTGCAACGTCGACTATCGCGGGACGGTCACCAACGTCCGCATCCGCCCCGCCGGAAACTATCGCGGCTAAATGAAAAAGCCCGGCGGGATCGTCTCCCGCCGGGCATCTTTCGTCACCGATCCGGACTTATTGTTGCGGCGGGAACTTCGCGATGATCTCGTCGATGGCGCGATCGATCGCTGCCTGATCCGGCAGGTTGCGCGGATTGATCTGCTGCGTGGCGGTTCCATGCCAGATCGGGTGCTTCGTCCCGGTGTCGAACATGTCGATGGCCAGCGTCCCGTCGGTCACGGTCCTGGCATCAACACGGCTGTAAACCGGCGCCCAGCCCCAGCTGTGACGTCCCCAGCCCCAGCCGCCGTAGAAACCGCCGTAGCCTCCCCAATTGGTCACCTCGACCCGGTCGCGCCGGCCGAGCGTGAACGCCACGGCGAAGTCACCCGGTTCGGCCTTGGTGAAGCCTCGCGCCGCCAGCGAACGGTCGATCGAAGCCTGTACGCGCTCGAACAGCAACGGGTTCATTCCAGCCGGCGGCGTCGTGAAGACCCAGGTGTAGGTGTGCAGCTTGGTGAAGTTCACCGAGGGGTCGAAGTCGCTTCGAATGGTCGGGCCAGTCGCGCACGAAGTCAGTGCGAGTGCGGCGGCGAGAACGGCGAGCTTGCGCATCAGGGGGTCTCCTTCTGCCCCCTCGCCTACACCAGCCTTGGCGGCTGCTGGCATCGGGACTTTCCCTGAGATTTCAGCCTTGGAACCGCCGGCGTCTCCCGTCCGAAGCAAGGCTCCGCTCATCGTAAAGCTACAGACGACGGAGATTTGCCCGTTACGGGCGCGGCTGAGGCAAGCGTCGTCCTGCGCGGCGTTTGCTTGGCCCGGTCGGCACGCCCCCTCCCGGCCGGGCCAAAACTCTCAGCGGTTTTTGATCGCCCTGGCGCCTTCGCGTGCGGCAAACGCGAGGATGGTGGCGAAGTCGACGACGTTGCTTTGTGCGGCCTCGGCCGTGTCGGCAGCCGCCTGCTTCGCCTTCTTCACCTTCGGCTTTTTGCTAAGACTGTCCGCCGCCGCCAGCAGCGCCGCTGCGACGATGCTCGACACCAGCGGGTTTTCCAGGAAGGCGTAAACCTGCCCACCGCGCTTGCGCAGCTTCTTGGGGATCTTCACCCCGCCGATCCGCTTCGGCAACTTCCGTGTCTTGGCCATTATGCCCGATGATATCACAAAATCGCACAAGCAATGCGATCCCCGCTGTTGCCGCTCGGATCGGTCTTCTCGTCATCAGGCCTGGCGTGAATGACCAGCGCGGCGCCATCGGCGTCGTGGAGCACCGGCCCGTCGCCGTCGCTTCCATCAGCAACACGTGCACCGGGCACCAAAAGCCCCACGACCAACCGTCCTTCAGGGCCGACACCCAGATTGCCGAGATCGCCCGAGTGGAAGCCAGCGGGGTTCTGGTGCCCATGTTGGCGGGTGGTCGGATTCCAATGCGAACCCGCACTCTTGAAATCCGGCGCATCGCAGCGCCCGACGGAATGCACGTGCACGCCGTGCATCCCTGGCGGCAGGCCACGAGCATCGATCCGGATCGTCAGGCCCGTCGGCTCGCTGAACAAGCGCACGGTACCCAACACCGCTCCACTGCTCGAAACGAGGTTCGACGTCACGACTGGAACATCGGGCGCCGCCATGGGCACGCAGCCTGCCGTCGAGATTGCAATCGCCAGGATACTCTTGCGCAACATTACCGTCTCCCCTCGACACTAAGCCCAATTTGCGTTTCTGTTCCGCAGCGGCAAGCTTGTCGAGATTGAAGGAGAGGCGAGCGATGACCGATGAGCCAACCGCCGCCGACCGCCCGCGCGTTTCCGGCTACGCCTGGTACGCGCTGATCCTCTTCGTCATCGTTTACATCTTCAACTTCATCGACCGGCAGATTCTTTCCATCCTTGCGGAGAGCATCAAGGCGGACCTCAAGCTCGACGACGCGCAAATCGGCTTTCTCTACGGTACCGCCTTCGCCGTCTTCTATGCGCTCTTCGGAATCCCGCTCGGACGCCTGGCAGACAGCTGGTATCGCGGGCGGCTGATGGCCATCGGCCTCGCATTGTGGTCGTCGATGACTGCTCTCTCAGGCTTCGCCCAGAACTTCGGCACGCTTGCCGTCGCGCGCGTCGGCGTGGGCATTGGTGAGGCCAGCGCATCCCCGGCCGCCTTCTCGATGATCGCGGACTATTTCCCGAAGGAACGCCGCGCGACGGCGCTCTCGATTTATTCCAGCGGTTTGTACATCGGCGGCGGTCTCGCCTTGCCCCTCGGCGGCTTCGTTCTGGCGTCTTGGGGCCGGGCCTACCCGAATGCCGCGGCGGCGCCGCTGGGTCTCGAGCCCTGGCAGGCGGCATTTGTCGCAGTCGGCCTTCCCGGCATTCTCCTCGCGGCGTGGATCTGGAGCCTCAAGGAACCGCTTCGCGGCGCCATCGACGGCCATCCGAGCGAGATCGTCCGCCCAAATGCTTGGCGAGAGTTCGGGCGCGAACTCGCCGCGATCATCCCGCCTCTGACACTGCTCAGCGTGGCCCGGATTCCCGGTGCGATTGTCCCCAACCTTTTCATCCTTGCCGGCTGCATCGCGGGAGCATTCCTGCTCGGAAGCGTCACCGGCGATTGGCCGCAATGGTTTGCCTGGTGGACTGGAATATACGCAGTCTCCAGCTGGACCCAGTCGCTCAAGCATCGCGATCCCGGAACCCACCGTCTCATCTGGGGCACTCCCCAGTTCGTGACGCTGGCAATCGGCTTCGGAAGCATCAGCTTCATGACCTATGCCGTAGCCTTCTGGATTCCGCCCTACGTGCTGCGAACCTTCTACACCGGCCCAACAGACGCGGCGCTGCTGCTCCAGGGACGAACCGCCGCGGAAGAAGTCTCGACCCTGTTCGGCTGGAGCGCCGCTTTCGCGTCGGCCACCGGTGTCATCCTTGGGGGCATCGTCAGCGACAAATTGCGGCGTCGCCACCCCGCCGGTCGCGTCTACGTTGCGATGGCGTCTGTCGTCCTTCCCGCTCCGGCGGTCTATTTCCTCTTCACGACCGACAACCTCACCAACTTCTACCTGGTCGCGCCTTACGTCGGGCTATGCAGCGCGCTGTGGGTTGGCGCCGCCGTCGCCACGCTTCAGGACCTCGTATTGCCGCGCATGCGCGGCACCGCCGGCGCAACTTACGTTCTCGGAACCTCGCTCGTCGGACTGGCACTCGGCCCCTATTTTTCCGGGAAAGTTGCCGCGCTGACCGGAAGCCTAGCGACGGGAATCTTCGCACTGTACATCGTCCCGCCTTTCACGCTCATGGCCTTGTGGCTGGCATCGAGGAAGCTCGCGGAACTCGAAGCCACACGCGAGGAACGCGCGACCAGCGCCTAGATCGAGGTCGTCACTGTCACCGGCCGCGATTCCGCATAATCGCCCAATTGCACGACGGAGACAGTCACCGCCCCACTCATGCCTGCAAGCACCGAACCGGGTATCGAATAGTTCGGCGCATCCGTTGCGAACGTCAGGGTTCCGGCAGCCCCTTGCAACGTAACCCGATATCGTTCCGAGCTCTCGCCAAGCGGCACCTTCGACCCGGCAGGCCAGGACCAGCTCAGTCTGCTGCGCCGCACCCACGATAGGACTATGGTGCCATCGCTCGATGCCGCCGCCTGCAGATCGATCGGCGGGGGCGGCCGCATCGCTTTGCCGGTCACCGCCTGCTGAATCGCAACGGCGTTGCCGTCGGCCACTCCCATTGGCCTGACCGATGCCACCGAACCGATTGCTGATGGCGGCAATGCAACTTGCTGCAGGGTACCGGCCTTGATCATTACCAACTTCTCGCCGGCAGCATGAGACGCTGTTGCCCACTCGCTTCCGCAACGTCCGCGCAATAGCCGCTCGAGCCTGAAACGGCGCAACCCGACAGGCACGGCCCGTCCAAATTGAATCAGTTCGCTGCCAAGCGCCGCCAGATTTGCACCATTCGCGAGTGCGCTGTCATCTCGGTTCTCTAGCCACTGGTCGTCGCCCGACAGCTCGATCTCAACCGTGCCCAGGTCATCGAAGCCATCAGTCGGACCGTCGGGAAGCGCGCTCAGCGCAGTTCCAATAATTGCTTCCGCCGACGCAGAAACAACTGTCAGCAACTCGCCACCGACCGTGACTTCCAGCGGCACCTGCCGCCATTGCGCAACCGGCTGGCAAGCGGCGACGAAAAGCGCCGGCGCGTCATGACGTCCGATCCCCAGATCGGGCAGATCGAGTACCGCGACCACCGTCGGCGCGGCAACCAAGTCAAGGGACGGCAGATGCGTCCCCGAGTCCGCGACCACCGCGGCCGTCCTGTCGACGGTCCGGCGCAGATCGACGCGCACGGCCATCTGCTCGATCACAGCCATTTCCACGCGCCAGACCACGCCATCGGCGGTCGCGACTTCCGACCCCGGCTCGATTGCCATCTCGTCCGGCGGCAAGCGGAGAACCAAGCGCTCGCGCTCCGCCCATTTTCGCGCGAGACTGTTCTCCGCAATTGCCTTGGCCTGATCCGCCGGCATGACGACCGGCAGCTCAACAAGCTCTTCGACACCGGCAACAGCGTCGGCGTTCGCCTGCATCAGAGCAGCCAGATAATCGCGCGACGGATCGTAGAACGTCAGCGACAGGCGCTTGGGCAGGGAACCGGCAGCAGCCTGCGATCGCTCGCTTCGTAAATGGTCGTCTTCCACACCACAACCCAGCTCATCTACGCCGGGCACGTAGGTCGTCACGAACGGATCTCGCAGCAGCGTCCCGTCATCAAAGAGCGGAACCGCAAATTGCTCGACCAACGGCATCACCGCGACCCGCCGGTTGGACCCATATGCAGCATAGCCGGCAATTGTCTCGGATGCGCTTGAGGCGATGCATCCCTCACCGACCTCGTTAAGGATTTCGCCGAGCGTCGGATCGACGGCATCGCCAAGCAGCTCAAAGGTCAGGAGTCGCGTAGAAGTGGACGTACGGCTTGTTCGTGAACGGATCGCGCAGGATCTGCGTCGCATTCCGCTCGGCGATCACATAGCCCGCCTTGAAGTTGCCGAACGCGATCGACAGCGATCCCGCGGCAATGTCCGGCATGTCCTCGGCCTCCACCACCGAATAGCCGAGCAACGTCGCCGGCTGTCCCGCGGCCAGGCTCGGTTGGAAGAGGAACGCGCCGTCCGCCGTCTTGAACTTGCGGATCGCCGCAAGTGTCGAGCTGTTCATCACGAACACGGCCCCCTGCCGGTACGGAGCGCGCAGCGCCTGCACCAGGTCGACGAGCTTGTCCGCCGGATTGGTCGCTGCGAACGCACCCGCAGCGCCCGTCCCGATCGTCTGCAGCGTACCTATCGGACGAACGCCGTCGGCAGTCGTCGCATTCGGCGAGCTCAGGAAGCCGAGCGGCTGGTTCGTGCCGTTGCCCTTCACGAATGCCATGCCCTCGGCGCGAGCGAACTCGGTCGCGATCTCGTTCGCCAGCCAGCTTTCGACATCGAAAGCCGCATCGTCGAGCATCTGCTGCGACGCCGCCGGATTGGCATAAAGCTCACCCGACGGAGGCACGACTTCCGTAAACGTCGGCGTGCCCGTCATTGGTCGAGCCGCCTCGAACCCGACCCAGCCCGACGGCGTCCCGCCCGTGGTCACCAGCTTGCGATAGCCGGCGCTTCCGACCTTCACGACATTGGCAATCGCGCGGATCGGCGAGATCGCCGTCAGCGTGCGATCGATCACCGCGTCAATCTCTTCCGGAACCGCATACCCACCGATCGCGTCCGAGCTCGACCCAAGCGCCTTCATCTCCAGGCCGCTCTCGTTGCCCTTGCGCAAATAGCCGTCGACGAAGCTCGCCGAGGCCACCGACTTCACGCCATCGAGCGCCGGCCGCTGAGCCGCAATCACGCCCGCAGCAATCTTCGACTTGAGCTGTTCCAGCTCGTCCTTCAGCGCCGCCACGCCATAATCCTCAAACGCCTCGAACGACTGCTCGAGCGCATCCGCCTTCACTTCCAGCATTCACTTCTTCTCCCGTGCAAAACCCAAACAAAAAGGGCCGCGGAAACCGCGACCCTCGTCACTTTCTCAATCGTCATTCCCGCGAAAGCGGGAACCCATTTATTCTTCCGCTTCAGCCAGTCGAACTTGCTCGTCCCAGCGATCTCCAAACAGACCGTGACAATCCTCGAAGAATGCCATCATCTGGAGGGCGTCCTCCTTTGTCTTGGCCTTCAGGTCATCCAACATCACGGTGGCGCCGGTGTGAATTATGCGATCGGTCACCTTGATGGGGCCCATCGCGAACGCAGCTTTATGGCGAACAAGGTCCGCGCCTTGCAGATCGAATGCTATGACATCCCCAATGGCCGGCGCGGCAGGCATTTGGATCTCGCCCGATACCATCCCCACGGCCTCATGCTCCGTGAAGAGAGAAATATCGATATGAACACTCGTTGGCATGCGGCGCACCTAGCGTTTTACTCTTAACGAGTCTCTTCAACTGCATGTACCCGCGCCAGCCTCTGCATGGGTTTCGCGACCAAACTCACCTCAACCAGGTCCAGTTCAACCAACTCCCGACACGGCCCCGACCGCGCCTCCCGCACGCGATACCCAAAGCTCAACCCATCCAGCTTCCCGCCCTGCAGCAGCGCGCCAACCCGCCGTCCCTCCGCGCCGCCGTCCAGCCGCGCGATCACGCGCAGCCCGCGCTTGTCCTCGGACAGATGCTCGATCCGCCCGAGCACCCGCCCCGCCTTGTGCTGCCACAACAAAGGCACCTCACCCGCGCGTCTCAAACTGTCGAGGAATTCGCCTTTGCGGATGATGTCGCCCCCACCGTCCGGCCGGTCGAACACCGCCGCATAGCCCGCGAACCGAACGCTCATCCGGTCACCAGTTCGGTCAGCCGAAGCCGCACCGCGATCCCAATCAGCAGCAGCGCGAGCACCACGCTCGTAATCCACGTCACGACCGCCCGCGCAGCACTCCGCCTCGCGTCGCGCCAGGCCGACAGCAGCTCGCGCAGTTCATCCATGTCCCGCCGCGCCCGCTCGTCATCCAGCCCGAGTTGAGCCAGCGCCCGCCGAGCCCCCGCCTGGCTCGACTCCTCCACTAAAGCCCGCAGCGTAATCATGTCCACGCCGCGCGCCTCGCTCTGTGCCATCAGGCTCGCCAGCAACGCATCCGCCGTCATGCGTCACCTCGCGGCGCAAACCCCAGCATCTCGCGCTTCTCGTCGTCACTGAGGAACGCCGCCGCCCCAACCTGCTCCCACAACCGCGACCGGTCCTCGGCGAGCTCGCTCAACTGGTCGGTGTCCACCGCCAGCTTCACCGGCCCAACCCAATCACTCAGCATCTCGCCCAGCCCATTCAAGATCCGCGTCGCCATCGGCAAAATCGTCTGCCGGTACAGCGCCCGCCCCGCCTCCCGCGCATTCGCGTAAGTCGCATCGCCCGGAAGCCCGACCAGCACCGGCGGCACGCCGAACGCCAGCGCGATGTCCCGCGCGGCGCCCTCCTTCAGCGCAACGAAGTCCATGTCCGCCGGAGTCAGGCTTAAGGCCTACCACTTGAGCCCGCCCTCGAGCAGCAACGGCCGCCCCGCATTCCCGCTCCCGGAAAACTCCGCGGCAAGCTCGTCCTTCAACCGCGTGAACTGGTCGGTCGACAGCGTCGAACCATCCGCCGGATCGTAAACCAAAGCCCCGCTCGGCCGCGCCGCATTGTCGAGCAGCGCCTTGTTCCAGCGGCTCGCGTCATTGTGCACCGTCGCCGCGGCGCAAGCCGCCTCCAAACATCCCATGCCATAATGATCGTCGCGCGGATGGAGGCTCCGAAGATGCGCCACCTGCCGCCGCCCAAGCGCATCCTCCCGCTCGACCCGCGTCACCCGCCCGCCAACGCGATAGAGATAGGCCGTCGGCCACCCACGATCGTCCGCAACCACGCTCACCCGCTCCGGCCGCAGCGTGCAGATTTCCGCAGGCGCCCCGTCATCGCCGCTAATCAGCTGGGCATAGGAATTGCCGTGCAGAAGCAGCTGCGCCGCAATGCCCTCCAGAACGCCATCCGCGCCGACGATCTTCGCGGCGTGACTATCGCCCTCCGCCGCATAGACCGGCAACGCGCCGAGCATCCCAGCCACCAAGCGAACTGCTCGCTGCCCGACCGGATTGCGCCGGAAGACTTCGTCGATTTGCGTCTCGTAGCTCCGCGCAAACCCCGCCTGTCGTTCGGCACTCAGCCATGCCGGCGCGCAGGCCCGCACGTCCGGAGCCGCGGCCTTTCGGCCGAACCACCACGAACCCATTGTTTCTCCTGTAATTTGATGCCGTCGAGCCGCCGGTTCGGCGGCTTTCATGGGCCTCGCCCGAACCCGCGATCGTCTCGCCCTGGCCGATTGCAAAACAGCACTAGGAACATCGCCTCATTTGGCGGGTTCAGCGCCTCGCGTCTGTGTCGAACATTCGTTCGCCCCGGGTGGACGCAAGGCAACAAGCTCCCCATGTTTCGTTGCCCCTGGTAGAGGCGGTCCGCGTCCATTCGTGTCGCGGGCCGCCTTTTCAGCTCAAAACTTAATCTTCAGCTTGATCATCGCCCGGTTTGACGGAAACCCGCCGACATCGGCCTGCTCCGTCTCGCCCGCGATGGCCAGGCCGTTGGCAACCTGCACCTCGGCCTTGGGCAAATCCGTTTCCGCCACCCTCCCGCGCGGCTGCCGCAGCCGGTAGGGGCTTTCGCCGTTGCGGTTGGCACAGACGACCACCTCGCCATCGGCGGGAGCTGCGACGCACGGTTGCGGGATCGTCAGATCGATCACCTCACGCGGAGCCGCGCTTGCGACCTGGGTCAGCAGGATGGACAGCAACAGCATTCGACTCTCCCACCGCAGGCAGCGTCTTGCCCTGTACTACAGTCTCCTCACCCGCGGTATTCCGCTCCTGGTCGGGCTCAACTCCGTCATCGCCCACACCATTGCGTCGGCGCGATCCGGGGAGCGGCCTGGGGGATATTGTCCGCCGGCGACCATCCCCGACATTTCATCCTCGAGTTGCGGGAAACGTCCGGTCAGGAACGCTCGCCCGCTTTCAAATCGAAGCGCGATGGGCTCCGCCCGTGCCACCTTGCCGAGCGACGCGTGAACCAGCCTCACCCGCACGCCGACATTGGCGGCGTCCAGCACGCTCTTGACCATCGCTCCCCCATTGTTGGCCTCCGCGACGACCATGTCCGCGTCCCAGCGTTCGACGGCTGCAGCGACGCGCCGCGCCCATCCTTCCGGGCTCAGGCCCTGGCATGTCTCGTCCGACAGCACGTACAACCGCTCGTCGAGGCGCCCGGCAACGACGATCCCGCACGCATCGCATCCCTCGCCGACCCCGGCCGGAGGATCGACCCCGACCACGATCCGGTCGAACCGTTCCGGCCTCACCAGCCGGCATCGCTCGATCAGTTCCCGCGGCCACAGCGATCCCTCGACATCGGTGATCAGCTCGCCTTCCAGTTCCTGCCGCCCCAGCCGGGTCCCGCCATAGGTCGCCGTCATCACGTCCAGGTACCGCTCGTCCAGGTTGATGTTCTCATCGGTCCGGCCGTTCGTCGCCACCGTCCAGCGGTCGTCCCGGATCGTCTCCAGCAACCGCATCGACCGCGGCGTCGTGGTGATCAGCGCACGGGGCCGCGTTCCACGCCGCAGCCCCATCTGCAGATTGTCCCACGCCGCTTCGGGCTGGGCCCACTTCGCCAGCTCGTCGGCCCAGGCGAAATCATGCTCGGGCCCCCGCAAACCATCCGGATTCTCGCCGGAGAAAATCTGCGCCTCGCTCCCGTTCCGCCACCGCAGACGCCCCAGGCTTGGCTCCCAGCTCAGCGTCTCGCCCCGCAACTTCGCCACGCGCAACAATCCGCTGACGCCTTCGACCATGATCGCTCGTGCTTCGTGAAGCGTCGCTCCGACCAATGCGATGCGCACCCCGCGCCGCGAATTCGCCAGCGAATGAATCCATTCCGCACCCGCCCGCGTCTTCCCGAACCCGCGGCCCGCCATCATCAGCCACGTCCGCCACCCGTCACCACTGGGCGGAAACTGGTTCCTGTGCGCCCAATTTTCGAACTTGGCGTCGAAGCGAAGCACGTCGATCGGGGACATCCCCCAGATCAGCCGCCGCTGCTCTTCCTCCGAGGCATTGGCGATCAGCTCCATCTGCCAATCGATGGCATCCGCATTCATTCGCAGCCCGCTTCGCATCCGCCGCGCTTGCGCAGCCGCTGCAGCTTCTGGACCAGGCGCTCGCGGATCTCGTCGACGTCGCCGGGATCGAACTCGGTCACCGCCTCCACCGCCGTGTCGCGATGCATCTTCAGCAGGGTCAGCGCCAGCTGGGTCGGATATTCGATCATCCGCTCCTCGCTGCCGTCCTTTCGCCGGACGGTCTTCTCCGTCCCGACGAACGCCCGTTCCAGCAGCACGAGTTCCAGCCGCTGGTAGGCGACCCCGATCGCCTCCATCCAGGCGCCGCGGAACGCCGCATCCAGCTTGCGGCGCCGATAAACGGCGCTGACCGACACACCCGCCTCACCCGCCGCCAGCGTGACATTGCAGGTCTCGGCCAGGACCGACAGGAATGCCGCCTCCTTGGCCTTCGTCCAATCCCGTGTCGACGCCTTGCGGACTTGCCCGCCGGCAAGCACACGCTCGGCAGACTTCGTCCTGCGCGCCATCCTGATCCTCCCCGCAACGGGGAGGGGGACCATGCAGCAAGACTGCATGGTCGAGGGGTATCTCCCTCGCCTCGACCCGTGATGTCCAAAACGCCTCGGGCCGGTCACTCCCGAAGGAGCCCGGCCCGATACCCAATTCTTCACTGTGCCTACCGTGTACCCAAACAGCGTCACGATGTCAACGATTATTTTGCCTATTTGGTTTGTTTGGACGTGTTCTCCGCAGGAAGTAGCTGCCTGGACTTGCCGAAAAACAATAAATGACATATTGTTTATCGATAACGAATCGGAGACTTGCCGTGCGACACTCTACCGCTTTGCCCGCAGCCTGGATTTTCTTGCGCATCCTGATCGTGTTGAACTGGATCGGCGGCGCGCTGGTGCTCGGCCTGCTCGCCTATACCTTCGTCAACGAGGCCTGGACGATGAAGGCTCTGGAGGTCACGGCCGATGCCGATGGCCACGCATTCATGAACGGCATGCGCACTATCGCGGCGTTCGGTCTCGCCGCGATCCCGCTCAATCACATGATGTTCAAGCGCATGCTTCGCATCGTCGAGACCGTGCGCGCCGGAAGCCCCTTCGTTGCCGACAATGCCTATCGCCTCAACACCATCGCCTGGATCCTGCTGGCGCTGCAGGTTCTCAGCATGATCATAGGCGGGATCGGCGAGGCGATCTCCAGTCCTGCGCATCCGCTGCATCTCGACGCCGGCTTTTCACCGATCGGCTGGCTCTCCGTCGTGCTGACGTTCGTGCTTGCCCGTGTTTTCGCGGAGGGCACCCTGATGCGCGAGGATCTCGAGGGCACGATCTGATGGCGATCCTCGTCAACCTCGACGAAATGCTTCACCAGCGGCGGATGACGCTGACCGAGCTTGCGGAGCGCATCGATATCACGCTTGCGAACCTGTCGATCCTCAAGACAGGCAAAGCCCGCGCGATCCGCTTCTCGACCCTCAGCGCCATCTGCGGAGTGCTCGACTGCCAGCCCGGCGACATCCTTCGCTTCTCCCGCGACGAAGGCGCTGGCGAACGGGAATAGTTCGGCTATCATCCCCGCCGTCGAGGCCGCACGCAGGGGACATGCATGCTGATCGCGCTTCTGATCCCGCTTTGCCTCGGCGCACTTGTCTATTCGGTAATGTTGATCCGCGTTGCCGTAGCCAACCGCATCGTTCCAAAGGGCGAAGCGGTCATTCTCGGCGCGGTCACCAATTTCTTCGACACGCTTGGCATCGGCTCGTTTGCGCCGAGCATGGCCTGGTTCAAGTTCCGCAAGCTGGTTCCGGACCGCCTGCTCCCCTGCACCATGCTGGTCGGCCACACCCTGCCCACGATCACGCAGGCTGTGATCTTTCTCGTCCTGCTCGGCGTACTGGTGGATCCCGTGCTGCTCGCCGGCTGCATGATCGCCTTGCTGATGGGCGGCCTGCTTGGGGCGCCGATGGTCGTCCGGACCAAGGTTTGGGTGGTGCAGCTTGTCGTCGGCTGCGCCCTGATCCTCGCCGCGGGGCTCTACACTTTGACCAATCTCGGCATGATGCCTGGCGGCGGCACCGCTTCGTCGCTTCCTCTGACGCTGATGATCGTCGCCATCGTCGCCAATTTCATCTTCGGCATCCTGCTCAACTTCGGCATCGGCAATTACGCACCGACGCTGGTGATGCTCAGCCTGATGGGCATGGACCCGCGATTGGCCTTCCCGATCATGGCCGGCGGCGCGGCAATGGCCGTCGCCGGTGCAAGCGCCCGCCACATCTCGATGGGTGAGATCGACCTCAGGATCGTCAGCGGAATGGCGATCGGCGGGATTCCCGCGGTGTTCGTTGCTGCATTCATCGTGAAGTCCTTGCCGCTCGAAACGCTGCGCTGGATGGTGATCGTCGTCGTTCTCTATGCGGCGGTGATGATGCTCCGCTCGGCCATGCAGGGTCGCCGCGAGCCGCAATCCCTGCAGGAGGATCGCGCCGCCGCGATCTGACATTACCTGCCGCTGAATCGGCTCGCCTCACCTGTGCCGAAAAGACACAACTCCAATTTTCCAACAGCCGTGGGAACTTAGGTGGTTAACGCCATGTTTACCCACCGCTGAGTGCGGCACGCCCTCGGCAGGACATCCAGTCGCTAGGAGAATATGATGCGCCGAGTGGGTCTGGCAGCGGCTTTCGCCGTAGCCTTGTCGTTGGCGGGTACGGCCCAAGCCAAGGACATCAAGTCAACGCTTCCACCGCCGGGCAAGGGTTCGACCATGCTGACGGTCACCTCGCCTTGCGACACGGGAATCTTCACCGGTTCAACTGCCTGCGCCGGCTATTACGACGGCAACCTCATCAACGGCAGTCCGACCGACATCACCAACGCCCAAAACGCGATCGCCGGCCTTCCGGGCGGCCTCACCTGGGACGGCAATTGGGCAAGCGTCGATCCGACCAAGGTCGAAACGCTGACCGGCAACGTCCTCGATTTCGGCCAGACCCTGTTTGGCCTGACGGTCATCGGAGCGCACTTTGGCAACGTGAACGGCCCGGCCGGAAACGTCTCCGGCTTCTGGCTGTTCGACTTCGGCACCCAGGGCGCAAGCTCGGTCGCTCTCAACTACCCCGAGGGCTTCTCGAACGCTGCGGTTTACCTCACCGGTGACTCCCCAGCGGTGCCGGAACCGGCCACGTGGGCGATGATGCTGTTCGGCTTCGGCGTCGCGGGCTACGCGCTCCGCCGCCGGCGACAGCCAAAGCTGGCGCAGCTGGCCTAGCATTCAAGGAAACGGCACGGCCATCCGCTTCGTGCGGGTGACCGTGCTCGTTATGAGTTCGCGGCCTTCGGGCCACGAGCTGGTGGTCGCGACATCGACAGAAGAATCGCGAGGGCCGCCGCCGCTGCGACGTCGAAGCCCATGCAGAACCACGGCCACCATTCGGGAACCCCGCTCCCCGGCAGAAATGCGTGGCGGATAAAATCGAAGATCCCGTGCCCGGCGAGGCCGACGACTACGATCCACAGGCTTGTCCGAAAGCCCACGATCGCCGCAGCCCCGAACGCGGCGAAGAAGGCGATCTCAATTGGCAGCCCCTCACCTCCCGCCATCGCCGCGAACAACAGATAGTAAGACGCGACGACAATCAGGATGACGGGATAAAGCGACCGCTCACGATCGAATGCTGCGAGGTGCATCGCCAGCGCGACGAGGATCGCAAGTGCGATGCCGATGATCAAAGGCATGGCCCACAATAGTCCGGGCCCCGGCCCGCGCAAACAATTGGCATGATGTTAACCATCTTTGACTAGTCACGTGGCCCATGTGGGGGCGGGTGCTCATTCCAGGCGCGATCTTGTGTGCTGCGTTGGCATCGCCGGCCGTGGCCGCACCCGGCAGCGCGACCACGACGGTGACCGTGAAGGCATCCGTCGTGAAGCCTCTCGTTCTGACCGCCAAGCAGGACCTCGACCTCGGCACAATCGTCCTTAACAACGGCACCTGGTCGGGCGTAACCATCTCGGTCTCGCAGGCTGGCGTGCGCACGTGCGTCAGTGCCAACGTGACCTGCTCCGGCACGGCGCAGGCGGCGAAGTTCAACATCGTCGGAAGCAACAACAATGTCGCGCGCATCTCTGCGCCGAACGTGACGCTCGTCAATCAGGCGGACAGCACCAAGACGCTGGTGATGACGCTAAGCGCGCCGGCGACGGTTGCCATACCGAACTCCGGGCAGCCGGGGGTCGATTTCTCGGTCGGCGGGTCGATCACCGTGAATTCGACAACGACGGGTGGACTCTACAGCGGGACGATGAACGTCACCGTAGATTATCAGTAGGCCACGTTGGGTTGACTGAGGGTGACAGGAGACCTGTCGCCAGCAGGCTAAAGCCGCAACAGGTCTCCGCACTCCACTTGGAAACCGCCCCTGAGTTTGCGCATCGAAAGCGTGTTCCCGAGCCGGCCAATAGGTGAAGTCTAATTGACATCCTGCAAACAGGCACAGTTAACAAGACTTGACATCATGATGTGGGGCGCGCCGTCGCGGGAGGGATGAAGCGGCCCGGACGCGCGAGCGATCAGCGGGCCGCTTCCCCTCCGGCTTTATGGGCACGCGGCCGGAAGGGAGAATCGGCGCCGCCCTCCTGAGCCGGCGCCGATTCTCTCGAAGGCTCATACAGACTTTTGGCCGTAAGGAAGACTGCGAGATGTTAATTAACGCCGATCTTCGACTGCAGCCATTTACTCCCCGGCGAATCCTCGCTGCTGGCCGACCATTCGGACCCCGGCTGGATAGCGAAGACCGCGACCCGGTCGCCGCCGTCGACGACGTCTTCGAGCGCCGAGCGGACATAGCCGGCGCCTAGCGGCGTCTCGAGGAGCCATAACGAATCCAGGAGACGCACCGCGCCCCACGATTCAAGCGCCCCTTGGACGGGGTCGGCCGCGCTCCCATTCAGGTCGCAGCCGATCACGAGGTAGGCCATTCGGGCTCCACTATCATTCGGGCGATTCGGCGCGCGGAAGCTAATGGATGTTATTGATGAGTCCAGTGAAGAAGATGGTTTCCAAACTTGCCCTTCATCGGGAATAACCATGTCGAAGGGGGCTTCGCGATGAACGACGAGCAGGTCCGGCAAGCCGCGCTGGCCAAGGTTCCAGCGGTCACGTTGGGCTTCTGGATCATCAAGATTCTCGCCACCACATTGGGCGAAACCGCCGGCGATACCGTGACCATGTCGTGGCTCGGAGAAACGACCGACCACCCGGTACCCAACGGCTACCTGATCGGCACCGCAATCTTCGGAGCGTTGCTGCTGATCCTGGTCTGGGCGCAGATCCGGGCCAGGCGCTTCAATCCGTGGCTGTACTGGGCGACCATTGCCGCCTCGACAACGATGGGCACGACCCTTGCGGACTTCGCCGACCGTTCCCTCGGCGTCGGTTACCCAGGCGGATCACTGCTCCTGCTCGGCTGCGTGCTCCTCTCCCTGTTCGCCTGGCACCGCTCGCTCGGCACCGTCGACGTCAGCACCGTCGCCAGCCCAAAGGCCGAAGCCTTCTATTGGCTGACCATCACCTTCTCCCAGACGCTCGGCACCGCCCTTGGCGATTGGGCGGCGGACGGCGCGCTTGGCTACGCCGGCGGAGCGATCGTGTTCGGCGCCGCCTTGCTGGTGCTGGTCGCGCTCTATTACTGGACCAGCATTTCGCGTGTGCTGCTGTTCTGGGCAGCCTTCATTCTCACCCGCCCGCTCGGCGCTACCGTTGGCGACTTCCTCGACAAGCCGCTCGACGAGGGCGGGCTCGAGCTGAGCCGGGCGATGGCGTCCGCGGCATTGGCGATCGCAATCGTTGCGCTGATCTTCATCTTGCCGCAGCGACCGGGCGTTCACCCGGGTGACCGGGAGGTACGGACCTAGCTACCCGCGCCAGTCGCGCATGGCTTTGTCGTAATCTGCCTTCGCCCGGTCGCGCTTGCCGGAGAGCGCGTCGCGCTCGGCCTCATGCTTGCGCTGCATCTCCCGGCGCTTTCCTTCCAGCTCGCGGATCCGCTCGTCCAGCTCATTGATCTTCTTGCGCTGTTTCTTCTCCGCCTTCTCAAGCGCTTCCTCGGCCTCGTCGAGTGCGTCCCGGCTCGGCCGAGGTTTGAGCTTCGTCTTCGGTGCCGCCGGCTCCGAGCCTTTCTGCTTCGCTTTCGCCGTCGGAGTCGCCCGCTCCAGCGCTGCGAAATGCTCGTCAGTGCTGCCGCGGACGCGCTTGATCACTTTGCCCGGATTGGCGAGCGGCTCCTCCATCAAGGCAGGCTCCGTGACCTGCTCGGCGATCCCCTGCGCGAAGATATTGGAGTCCGCGCCCCACGCCTCCAGCGCCGCCTTCTGGCTTGGCGCCGCGACATAAGCGTCGTGGAAGCCGATCGGCGTCCGGAACACTTTCAGCTTTTGCTTGCGCTCAGGCGTCTTGGCCATGGTCGCTAAACGCCGTTCGCGCGGCTCGTCTCCATGAAAGCTGCCGGGCGGCTCTCCCCTCCGCCCGGCGCCTCCCCAAGCCTATTCGGACTTCGTCGACGTCCAGGTGGATTTCGATCCGTCGCGAGGATCGGTGCTAACGATCGCAACCGTCTTTCCGTCAGCACTGGGAATCGTGAGGACGATACCGACGACCTTGCCGCCGCGGCTGAAGGTTTCGCTAAGGCCGTTGGCGCCTTCGCGGGCGACCTTGACGGTAGTCCCACCGGTGTCGTTCGCGATCGGCACCTCAGGCCCGCCGATCTCGGCCGTGTAGGTCTGCCCGGCAACGCTCGACGTCACCTTGTTGCCTTCGACCTTGTACGTCGTGTTCAGCGCATCCTGCGTGTAGTCGCCGATGTGCTCCGGCTGCCATTGGCCGGAGATTGCGTGCGCTCCTTCAGGCGCCGGGCCCGCGCGCTTCAGCGTCGTCGAACCGTCGATCGGCGTGTTCGGCGTCGTTGCATCGTGGAACTTGTTGGTGAGCGTGTTGCCATCGGCCGACACAGTCAGCGTGTTCGTGGAAACTTCCGCGTCGCCTTTCTTGCGGTGGAACTCGACAGTCTTGTCGTCGACCGCCTTGATCGAGAGGCTGTCGTAGTAAGGCCGGTCGGCGACCGGATGGAACTGGCCGTCCGCCACTGCCGTGAGCGGCGGAATGCACGTGTTGCAGCTGTACTTGCCGTCCTTCAGCAGGAACTCATCCGGCTTCTGCTCGAACTTCAGGGTCGAAAGATCGGCCTTCCACGTGCCATCGATCGCGGAAAGGTCGCCGGCCGGCGCCGTGGCGGCGGCTTCGTTGTTCCCCGTGCTTTCCTGGGCCTTGCACGCGCCGAGCGACAGAATGAGCGCTGCGGCAATTGCGGTAGAAGTGGTCAGACGCATGAGAGTTCCCCCTATGCGAGGGGCGCGCCCCAATTGACCGCCGCCTCGGCTGGGCGGCCCCGTCTTACGACATGGGCGAGGTCGTCCGGGCGGGGACAGTAGGCGCGTTTAACGAAAAGTAAATCAGGGTTAGTACCCCATGAGTGCAAGCACCTCGCGCCTGCTCCGCTCGTCCGCGCGGAAGGTGCCCATCATCCGGCTGGTGGTCATCATTACGCCCGGCGTCTGCACTCCACGCGCCGTCATGCAGGCGTGGCTAGCCTCAATCACCACGGCGACGCCCTTGGGCTGAAGATGGTCCCAGATCGCATCGGCGACCTGCGCGGTCAGCCGTTCCTGAACCTGGAGCCGCCGCGCATAACCGTGAAGCACGCGAGCAAGCTTGCTGATGCCGACGACGCGGTCTCCCGGCAGATAGGCGATCGCCGCCTTGCCGATGATTGGCGCCATGTGATGCTCGCAGTGCGACTGGAACGGAATGTCCTTCAGCAGCACGATCTCGTCGTATCCGCCGACTTCCTCGAACGTCCGGCTGAGGTGGACGGCCGGGTCTTCCTCATAGCCGCGCGCATATTCCTTCCACGCCTTGGCGACGCGGCGCGGCGTATCGAGCAGGCCCTCGCGTTCCGGGTCGTCCCCGGCCCAGCGGATCAAGGTGCGGATCGCCTCGCTGACGTCCGCGGGGATCTCACGCGCAGGCGCGGACTCGACCAGATCGCCGTCGTCCGGCTCGCCATGTTCGACCACGCTCATCGACCCAACTCCGCTTCAATGTCGTCGGCGACGGCCGCCGCCTGGCCCCTGATATCGGGTACCGCAATCATTTCCCAATACCTCCCCTTGGTCAGGGGCCCCATTGCCCACGCGTTTTTCGCTCCGGCGATGCGCGAAAACTCATCGACGTCGAAGGCAATGCCCATCTCGTCCGGCCTTGCCAGGCCGTCGGCCAGCATGCCTTTCAGCAAAGGATCGCGGGTCCGGGCAATCGATCCGAGTGGTCCGGTGCAGTTGATCAGATACGCAAAGCGATCCTCCGCGACCTGGCTGCTGCCCCGCCGCCGGTAGTTGACGACCAGCCGGTCCTCTTCCTCGCGGATCGACTGAATGCGGCCGGCGAGGACGGTCAGCCGCCCCTCGGCGATCAGGCTCTGCAGGCGGGCGGCGACTTCCGGCGCGATGCGGTGCCGGTGGACGTCCCACCACGGACGTGCGTGCCGGGCGAAGCGCCTCTTCTCCTCGGGCGGAAGGGTCTGCCACAGCCGGTGGCTGTGCGGGCGCATTCCGTCCACCGCCGCACGCCAGCCGATCTCCGCGCCGCGCCGGCGAAGCCAACGCCACAGCGTCCGCACATTTCCGAACGGAATATCCTCGGCGTCGACGGGCGCAGGCGCAAAGCCCTCGGTATGCCCGCGCGGGATCAATCCGCGGCGCGACAGAGCGACGATCCGGCCGCCATGTCCGGCGGCGTCGAGAGAAAGGACGGCATCGACCATCGTGAGGCCGGTACCGAGAAGCATCACATCCCCACCGGATGACGCAAGGGCGGGGATCGCGGCGCGCGCTTCCGGACCCCAGGGATTGTCGATGACCCTGGCGCTCCCGCCGCCGAACGGCAGCTTCTCCGGCGGCTGGTTGCCGATCGCGAGGACCAGTCCGCGAGCGGCGATCCGGTCGCCATTGTCGAGCTGCACCGTCCAGCCGTCCTCGCTCGGCTCAGCCTCGGTCGCCTGCTTCTCGACCAGGCGCAGATGGCCACTTTCGAGCGCCTCGCCGAGGATTCCGCGCAGATAGGTTCCGAACTGCCGGCGCTGAACGAAGTCGCGCCCCGTAGCGCCTTCATCCTCAACCGCGCGGCGGAAATGCTCGAGGTCTTCGGGCCAGGCGCTCATTACGTCGGCCTGGATGTTGAGGACGTGGGCGGCATCTGACGTCGAATACGCGACGCCCTGCCCGGCCCGTCCGCTGCCGTCGATCAGGACGGCGTCGATCCCCTTGCGGGCGAGCTGCGCCGCGACCATGGTTCCCGAAAAGCCGCCACCGACAATCGCGACCGGCAAGCGGTCAAATTTCATAGTCGGGCCAGGCGTTCGGGTTCTTCGCGCCGGCCTTGCGCTTCACCATGTGATCGTGAAGCCGCATCACCGTTCGGCCCGCTGTCTCGGTGAACCAGCCCGGTACAATCGCGTGGACGATGCAGGCCGTGCCTGCACCGATCAGCTCGGCACCGATCCTGACCGCTCCAGCACCATGGCTGGCCCATGTCATCCCAAGCGCGCGCGGATGTGCCGTGAAGAGATTCCCGGTCCGCGTTTCCTGATGTTCTACAGCCATGTCCCCGTTCGGCTCTGAACCAAAATGGTGGCCCCGGCAGGACTCGAACCTGCGACCTGCGGTTTAGGAAACCGTCGCTCTATCCTGCTGAGCTACGGAGCCTCCGAGCGCCGGAATAGGCATCCGGCGCGGCTTTATCAATTCACTTGGCCGGGCGGCACGACGGGAAGCGGCAGCGGCAGGATCGGCACGCCTTCCTCGACCAGCGACTTGGCCTCCTCGGCACTCGCCTGGCCGTGTACCGGCCGCTTTTCCATCTCGCCGAGATGCATCGCCCGCGCCGTATCCGGCAGGTCAGCGCCGACCCATTCTGAGTTGCTGAGCATCTTCGCTTGCAGCGCCGCGACTTCGCCGATCACATCCTTGACGTCCGCAAAAGAACCGTCGGAGCGGCTGACACGCGGAGCCATCGGCGCCTTCGCAACCTTGGCGGAGCCGCAATAGGGACATTGCACCAGCCCGCGCCGCGCCTGCTGCGCGTAATCTTCGCTGGAATCGAACCATCCTTCGAACGTGGCGCAACCTTCATCGCAGCGAAGGTCGAAGACGATCATCGCGAGACCGCTTCGCCGATCGAGCGGCGATGGCTGAGTGCCGGGACCCGGCTGCGAACGTCGGTGATCCGGCTGAGGTCGATGTCGACGGTCTTCACGGCACTTCCCTCGCCCATGTCCAGCACCACTTCGCCCCACGGATCGACGACCAGGGAATGGCCGTAGGTCGTGCGCCCATCCTCATGATGACCCGACTGCGCTGCAGCCACGATGAACAGGCCCGCCTCGATCGCACGAGCGCGCAGAAGCACTTCCCAGTGCGCCCTGCCCGTCGGGACCGTGAACGCGGCCGGCACCGCGATGACGTCCGCATTGGCTTCGGCAAGGGCCGCGAAGAGCGCAGGGAACCGCAGGTCGTAGCAGATGGTCAGGCCCAGCTTCCCGACCGGGGTCCCGTCGACGATCACGACTTCGCTGCCGTGCCGGTAGACGTTGCTTTCCCGCCAGCTTTCGCCGGACGGCAAGTCGACGTCGAACAGGTGAATCTTGTCGTAGCGCGCCCGCACTTCGCCGCGCGGATCGATGACAAAGGCGCGATTGGCGAACTGGCGGCCCTCGGTGCGCACTGCGAGCGAACCGATATGCACCCAGATGCCATGCTTGGCCGCCGCTTCCCTCGTCGCGGCGAGAACCTCGTCATTATCCTCGAGCCGGACGTTATGTGCCGCTCTTTCCTTGTCGCGATCGAGGAGACCGGACATTTCCGGCGTGAACAGCATCGCCGCGCCGCTCTCCGCGGCCGTCGCCACCGCCTCGACCATGCGCGAAGCGCTGGCGGCGGGATCGACGCCCGTCTGCGACTGGAAGAGTGCGATCTTGACCATCACGCCGCCAGTAATTGCTCCAGCTTGCCCTCGCGGTCCAGCGCGTAGAGTTCGTCGCACCCGCCGATGTGCTGGCCGTCGATGAAAATCTGCGGCACCGTCGTTCGCCCGTGGGCGCGCTGGATCATCTCCTCGCGCAGGGGGCTGCCCCACTTCAGCTCGTAAGCCTCATAGTCGACGCCCTTGGCGTCGAGCAGCTGCTGTGCCCTGAAGCAAAATCCGCACGTCGACTTCACGTAAATCTCCACCCGGGCCAATCTCTTCGCTCCTCATTCGGTCACTTGCATCGGCTTGATCACTCGCGCCCAGCTCACCAGCTCTACGCGGTCGGCACCGGCCCGCTGAAGCGCCTTGGCGCAGGCGTTGGCGGTGCTCCCCGTCGTCAGGACGTCATCGACGAGAACGACCGCGCGCCCCTGAAGCTCCGCCGCTTTGTTCACTGCAAACGCGCCCGCGACCACGTTGCGGCGCTGGTTCAGGCTCGTTCCCTTCAGCGCCGGAGTCCGTTTCACCCGGCGCAGGATGTACGGGTCCGCGCGAAGGCCGGTCGCCCGCGCAAGCTCGTTCGCAACAAGCGCCGACTGGTTGAACCCGCGCTGCCACAGCCGCGCGCGATGGAGCGGCACAGGCACGAGGATCGCCCGCTCGTCGCGCCGGACCAGCGGCGCCATGTAGCGCGCCATCGTCCGCGCAAGCGCCACCTTGCGCCCGTACTTGAGACGAATGGCAATACTCCGCGACAGGTCGTCATAGGCGACGGCCGAGCGCGTGCGCCGGATGCGCGGCGGCTTGGCGATGCAAGCGCCGCATTCCTCGGCATCGGTGGCTTCCAGCGGCATTCCGCAGGTCAAGCAGCCGCTCTCGCCGAGGAACTCGACCTTGGTCCAGCAGTCGGGACAAAAGCTGTGCACCTCATCGACGATCAGTCCGCAACCCCCGCATCGCGGTGGGAGCGCGAAGTCGAGCACTTCCCTCCACGCCGATCGAATGATCCGTCCCGCCTCCACTCAATCCTTGTCGCCGCTCCGCCGCCGCCGCACAAGCGCCTCGATGACGAATGCGCTGTTCGATGAGGGACTTGGCGAACTTCGCCGCCAGCGCGCGCTGAAGCGCGGCCCGGAGCTGTTCCTGCACGAGCGCGCGTTCGAGGATATTCTCGACCGCCTCAGCCTGATCCAGCGGCGCTTTCGCTCGGCCCTGCTGGTGAGCACATTCGACCCTCGATGGTCGCAGAAGCTCGGTTCGTATGCGGACACGGTCGAGGTTATCGCCCCGCAGGACATCGCAGGCATCGAACCCGGCGCCTACGACCTCGTCATCGCCCTCGGCTGGCTCGACACGGCCAATGATCTCCCGCGTGCGCTCCTGACGATGTGCTTTGCGCTTCAGGACGACTCCCTGTTCATCGGCGCGCTGTCCGGCGGCGACACTCTCCCGGCGCTTCGATCTGCCATGCGTTCCGCCGACGAGCGGATGGGCGGCGCAACGCCGCATGCACACCCCCGGGTCGAGGCAGCGCCGTTCACGGCGCTCCTCACCTCGGCCGGTTTCGCAATGCCGGTCGTCGATGTCGATCGCGTGATGGTCAGCTACAAGTCACTTGCCGACCTCGTTCGCGACCTCCGCTCCATGGGCGCCACCAATGTCCTCAAATCCCGGTCCCGGCAGCCTTTGTCGCGGGCGGCTGCCGAGGCGGCGGCCGCGCAGTTTCAATCGGCTGCGCAAGGCGGCCGGGTGAAGGAGACTTTCGAGATCCTTCACTTCGCCGCCTGGACGCCTCCGGCCGGCGGCCATGGATGAAGCTCCATTAACCTCTGCATCGCATCAGTTGTTAACCCGTAACAGTGTAAGCCCGCTTCCGTGGACGTGGACCAGAGGAGGGTGGCGTGGACGCTATCCGAAGGAATTTTCGCCGGTTGCGCACCGACCAGAAGGGCGCAACGGCGATCGAATACGGACTAATCGCTGCGCTCATCGTCATTGCGATGATGGGCGGGCTTCGCGCCATGGGCGGCGGAGCAGGCGGCATGTGGACCAACATCTCACAGGCCGTTCAGAACTCTTAAGGGACCCCAGTTCGGCGCGCCGCGTTCAGGCGCGCCGGGACCCGTAAACGACCAGTTTCACCTTCTGACCCGGCACGAGCCTCGAGTTCGCGGCCAGGTTGTTCAGCGACAGGAACCGATCGAGCTGGAAGGTCCGATAGGCCATCCGGCTCGCAAGCGCTTGTACGGTATCCCCGGGCTTCACCGTCTCGACGTGGATAACGCGCGGGCGGATCTGTGCCGCCTCGTTCGGCCCTAGCCGGCGGATCGATTCCACCATCGGCACGAACTGCGCAAAGCCGGTGCCGCCCCGTGTGATCATCACGAAGTGATACACCGTGTTCGGGCTCCACTGGTAGGCGAAGACGCTTACGTCCACCCTTCCTGACCGCGTGTAGGCTTGAGCGGTCGTGTAGGCGGCGGGAATGCCGTTGACGCTCGTCCTTCTCGCGGGCGGCACCGACATCCGCACTTGGCCGCCGCCAAGGGCCTGCAACAGCTGGCCGATATAGTTCTCGAGGCTGCCGTCGTAGCGCCCGCCGCTGAACTGCGCCTTCCCGGCCGAACCGCTGATCGAGACTTCGGTCGTACCGTTCTGCATCAGGTAGCCCTGCGGCACCGCGAAATAGATCCGCAGGTCGGGATGGGTAAAAGTGCGGCCGTCGATGATGCCCTGCGCTGGATCGTCATCGACGAACACGCCTTCGAGCTGGTTGAGAAACAGGTCGCGGTTCTTCTGCCCCGTGCCAATGCGCCCAGTCTGGCGAGCCTCCAGGGAGGCGCGCTGAACCCGGTTCTCGCTGAGCGGATGGGTGCTCGCCCATTCCGGCGTCTGGCGGCTGTCCTGCCCCTGCACGCGGGCTTCCAGCGCCGTCGCCCGGGTGATCGCGGCCAGGACACCGGCGGCGCCGGCCGGGTCGTATCCCGCATTGACGAGATAACGTAGGCCAAGCGTATCGGCCTGATATTCCTGGTCGCGCGAGAAACTGAGCGTGGCCATCTGCGACCGGGTGGTCGCCATCTGCGCCACTGCATTGCCGAACCCGCCGCCGATGACGCTGCCGAGGATCGCGCCCAACACGCCCATCACGCTGCTGCGCTGGGCATAATTCTCGCGTGCCTGCTGGTGATTGGCGGCGACGTGGCCGACCTCATGGCCCAGCGCGAAGGCCAGCTGGGACTCATCGTCCATCAGCGCCATCAGCTGCCGGGTGATGTAGACGTAGCCGCCCGGCGTCGCGAAGGCGTTTTCGACCGCCGAGTTGAGCACGGTGAAACGGTATGCGTTGGGTGCAACGCCGGAATAGGACGCGACCCGCCGTCCGACGGAATCGACGTAGGAAGCGCGCTGACCCGTCTCGGCTCCCCCGAACTCGTCCACCAGCTTGGGATGTTCCTGCTGGCTTTCCTGGACGTATCGCGGCGGCAGCACCCGGCCGGGGACTTGCGCATAAATGATGGAGCTGGCGGCAAGCGCCGCGCCGCCGAGAAGAAAAAAGGCCTTACGCATGGTCTCTCTCTTGTTTCGCTACGGGGCCGTAACTGAACCCTTGCGACCTTGAACGAGAGATGAAGTCAGGCGGTTCCTGTGGCGCCTAGGCCATCGCGAGGTACTTGGCGCGCCTTTGCCGCAACAGGTCCTCGCCGCCGAGCTCACCGCAGCCCTTCAGTTCCTCGAGGATCGCGTCCTTCAGATTGGCGATCGCTTCCTCTGGATCGCGGTGCGCTCCACCCAGCGGCTCCGGCACGATGCGGTCGACGACGCCGAGCGCCTGCTGGTCCTGCGCCGTAATCTTCATCGCCTCGGCAGCATCGGCAGCCTTGTCGGCCGTGCGCCACAGGATGGAGGCGCAGCCTTCGGGCGAAATCACTGAATAGACCGCATGTTCGAACATCAGCACGCGGTTGGCCGCGGCAATGGCGACCGCTCCGCCGCTGCCGCCTTCACCGACGATCACCGCAACGACCGGAACCTTCAGCGAAAGGCATTCCTCGGTCGAACGGGCGATGGCTTCCGCCTGCCCGCGCTCCTCGGCCTGCACGCCCGGAAACGCGCCGGGAGTGTCGACCAGGCTGACGACGGGCAACCCGAACCGGTCGGCGAGGCGCATCAGGCGGATGGCTTTGCGATAGCCTTCCGGCTTCGCCATCCCGAAATTGTGCTTGAGCCGCGAGGCGGTGTCGTCGCCCTTTTCATGGCCGATCAGAACGACCTTGTGACCGCCGATGGTGGCGAGGCCGCCGACGATCGCCGGATCGTCCGCGAAGCCGCGATCGCCGGCGAGCGGTACGAAGTCCTCGGCGAGGCCCGCGACATAGTCCTTGAAGTGCGGCCGTTCCGGATGGCGGGCGACCTGCGCCTTCTGCCACGGCGTCAGCTTGGCATAAGTGTCGCACAGGAGCTTGGCCGCCTTGGCTTCGAGCTTCTCGATCTCCGGATCGATATCGATCTCGCCATTGGTGGCCGTGTCTTTCAGCTCGGCAACGCGGGTCTCGAGCTCGGCAATCGGCTTTTCGAAATCTAGGTACGTCTGCATTGGCCGCGCGGGGTACGGCGGCCTGACGTGCGCGTCAACGACGGTCGGCCAGCGGATGCCGCGTGTTGACCAGCTCGATCAGGCGCGCGCTGTCGACGTGGGTATAGATCTGCGTCGTCGCAATGTCGGCATGGCCGAGCAGCGACTGGACCACGCGAAGGTCTGCTCCCCCCGACAGCAAGTGCGTCGCGAAGGCATGGCGGAGGACGTGCGGGCTGATCCGTTCCGGCGGGATGCCGGCGTCGGCGGCCATGGCCCGCACGATCTGGTAAAGGCGAATGCGGCTGAGGTGCGACTTGCCGCTGGGGAACAGCCACAGGGAAGCCGACGGCACTTCCGCGCGCCATTTCTCGACCGCCTGCTCCGCACGGCCGGAGATCGGTACCAGCCGCTCCTTGGAGCCTTTGCCCCTGAGGATCAGGAATGGCTGGCCGACGCGGAGCGCACCACGGGGCAAGCTCACCAGCTCGGTCGCTCGCAGTCCGGAACCGTAGAGCAGTTCCAGCAAAGCGAGGTTGCGAACGGCGAGATGCTCGCCGCTGGACGCGCGGTCCTCGGCCGCTTCGAACAGACGGGAGACCTCGTCGGAATCGAGAATCTTCGGCAGCGGACGCTCGAATGCCGGACGCGGTAGGGCGGCGGAGGGGTCGTCTTTGCGAAGGCCTTCGTCGAACAGGAAACCGTAGAAGCGTCGAAGCGCCGCCGACCGCCGAGCCACAGTCGATGGCGCAAGGTCGCTCCACGCCTTGCCGAGGCCCGACAGACCATCGCTGTTGGCGCTGCCGAGAACGCCGCCGAGCGAATCCGCCGTGCGTTCGAGGTCGGTGCGATAGGCTGCCAGCGTATTCTTCGACGCACCCGCCTCCGCCGCCATCATGTCCAGGAAGCGGTCGACGAGCGCTTTGTCGTCGAGGTTCACGCCGGCATCACGTGCGCGCGAGAGCTTCCGCGGCGATCATTCGCGCAATGTAGTCCTGACCGGTCCGCTTGAGGGCGGCGATCGAGTGGTAGACGTGCGCGGGCGGAAGACCGTCGAACGTCGGCGACTGGAATCCGGTGCCGGTGAGCACCAGCACGGTTCCCGCCTGCCCGAGCGCCGCGGCGCGATCGATCATCCGGGTCCACGGCGAGCGTCGGTCGAGACGAAGGCCCGAGCGTCCGCTGATCCGACCCGCGGTCTCCTGATCGATGCGGCCGAGCCCGGCGAGCCCCGCGACGAGCAAGGCGCTGCGCTTCTTTCCCTCGCTATTGTCGCGATCGATGAACGAATTGATCCGCCCGGCGCTGACGTCGATGCCGGCTCCGTCGGGAGCGCCAAGCGCGAGCATGGCCCAGACCTGGTCGGCATATTGATCGTCCATCTGGCTGGCGGCCTGGCTCCATCGCGCGGCCTGCCTGTCGAAGCCGGCGGCGAGCATCGACGCGACCAGATTGGGCGCATCGGCCTGGAGCGCCTTGTCCGGCTCGATCAGGGTCGCGGCCCGACCAAGCGTCGCCCGCGCGGCCTCCAACTCGAGGTAGTCCTTGTCGCTGCCCCACAGCTTGCGCATCGCCGCGAGCTTGGTCTCGACGTCCTTGCCGACGAAAGCCTGACGCAACTGCCAGGCGTCCGTGCCCGGTAGATCGTCAGGGCCGGTCGAATCGTAAATCATCGAATACAGGTCGGCCATCGCCTGCGACGAAAAGACGCCGAGCCCAGCGGCGATCTGCGCCGACGCCAGCCGGTCGGAAGGCGCGATCACCGGAGCGGCGGCCTGCCACGCGCGCATCTGGGAGGGCGCGGCGGCGATCAGGCGATCCGGGAACGTCATCCCCGTCGCAGTGGCAAGGCCGAACCGCCACGTGTCGAGGCGGTCGACCGGGTCCCACTTGATATCGACAGCCCGGTTGGTGTTCCCGCCAGCGCCGACCACCTTCTCGGCGAGTTCGAGGTCGATCCCGGTCATCCGGCCACGACGGCGCGCCGCGTCCACCTGCGCTGCGGCCTGTTCGGGCTCTCCCGCCATCGCCGCACACATTGCGTCGACGACCTGGAAAATCTTGGGATCGGCCTTCTGGATGCCGTCCTGGAGTGGGCACAGCGCGGCAGGGTCGGCATTGGCGAGAGCGCCCTCGACCCCGACCTGGAACATGCGCGGCGTGAACCGGTCGACGTCCACATTGGCGATGATCATCCGCCCGGCATCGGCCTCGCCCATGCGCAGCAGCAGCCAGGCACGCTCGGCGGCCCAGTCGACCGGATTGACGTTTCGCGGCGCGACGGCACGCGCCAGCAATGCGTTGCGAAGCGCGATATGCGCCCAGCGCGATGCGACCGGCGTGCCCATGCGTCGCATCAGGCTGGCCAGGAACGCGCCGCTGGCTCCTTTCCACGGACTTGCGCCAAGGCCCAGGTCGACGGGATCGAGACGCCCGACCAGGCGAGAATCGCGCCTTGCGAAACCGGGCATCTCGACCGGCGTCGGCGGAGGTTGATCCGCCGCTTCCTCCGTATCCAGTTCGACAACGCCCGTTTCGCTTTCGCCAACCCCTTCCGCCGGCGGAGCGCTTGGCGTCGGGCTGGTTGGTGCTGGCTGTGCCGGGGCCGCTGGCGTGGGCGGAGCCGCGCTGTTGGTCGGCGCAGCGATTTGCGCGACCGCCGGAATGGCGATCGCGGCGACGGCTACCGCTGCAAGCAGTCGGCTATTGCGCATTGGCAGGCCGGTTGACCTCGACCTCGATGGTGCGGGTCGGCTGCTCGCCGGCCTGGCGCGAGAAGAAGAACAGCAGGCCCAGCAGGACAAGGACCAGCAACAGGATAACGATTACAGCTCGCGGCATTGGCACTCGCGTCGGTTGGAAATACGGAACGCGACCGCTTTTGCCGCCGCGTCCGCTCGCTGTATAGCCCCGCCGGTGGGAAAGCTGACAGACCGTCTTGATCGACCGATCGTTCTCGTTGGCCTGATGGGCGCGGGGAAGTCGACTGTCGGACGTCGGCTGGCGAAGCGGCTCGGCCTTCCCTTCATCGACACCGACAGCGCGATCGCCGATGCCGCTGGCTATACCGCTGCGGAAATCTTCGAACGCTACGGCGAGGCCGACTTCCGCGACGGCGAGCGCCGGCTGGTCGCAAGGCTGGTCGACGGCGAGGTTCGAGTGATTGCGACCGGCGGCGGCGTCTTCGTCGATCCCCGCACGCGGCAACTTCTCATCGAGCGTTCGATCACCATCTGGCTCGACGCTCCGGTCGAGGTGCTCGCGGACCGCACCGCACGACGCGACACGCGGCCGCTGCTGAGGAACGGTGATCCCAAGGAAACGCTGGAGCGGCTCGCCAAGGACCGGGGACCTTCCTACGCGGAGGCGCATATCCGTGTGACCAGCGGCCAGGGCGCCCACGGCGATGTCGTCGAGTCCATTGTCGTGGCGCTCGAATCGCACCTCGACGGCCCGGCCTAGGCCGGGCTCTTCGCCTCGTCCTCCAGGGGGCGGTCGACCCCGAAGCTGCGGTCGAACTTGGCGTGGAGGTCGCCCGTCACCGTTTGCGCATCGAGCCGTTCGAGGTCCCGCTGGCGGTATTCGCGCTCGACCCGTTCGGCTTCGCGCTGCGCGATGCCGAGCTTGATCAGTGCCTGCCGGCCCATGACAACCGCGCTTTCGTAGAGCTCGCGCTCGCAGACAGCGAGCTCGAGCCCGGAGAATTCGATCACCTGAAGCCGGTCATACACGCGGGCCATGACCGCCACCTGCGGGAAGGTGTTGAACACCGCCTCCAGCTTCTCACGCGTCAGTTCGCGCGGGGTCTGGCAGAACAGGATGCCCTCGGCGGTGTCGGCGCCAGCGGTGCGCAACAGGTCCACGCGGGTTCCATCGCCGTAATAGACCTTGGTGCCGAATTCCTCGCTGAGCTCGATCTGCGATGGCTTGCTGTCGATGATCGTGACCGGGATGCGCTTGGCCATCAGCATTTGCGCGACGGTCTGGCCGAAGCGGCCGTAGCCGACGACAATGACATTGGTCTCGGGCGAGAACTCGGGTCCGTCGAGATCGGATGCCGGTTCGGGAATCCGCCGGAGGACCCACTCGACTACCTGCATCAGGAACGGCGTCGAGACCATGGTCAGGGTGACGACGGCACTGAACAGCGACGCGGCCTCCGGCGTGATCAGCTGCGCGCTCGCCGCCTGGCCGAACAGCACGAAGCCGAATTCGCCCGCCTGGCTGAGCAACAGGCCGAGCCAGATCGCCCGCCCTTTCTTCATCCCGAACATGAACGCGAGGCCGGCAATCAGCACCGCCTTCACGACGATGATCCCGACCGCGAGGCCGAACACCAGCTCCGGCCGGGCGGCGACGGCGTTGAAGTCGATCAGCATTCCGACCGAGAGGAAGAACAGGCCGAGCAGGATCGAGCGAAACGGCTCGACGTCGCTTTCGAGCTCGTGCCGATACGGTGATTCCGCAAGCATCACGCCGGCGATGAAGGCGCCAAGAGCCGTCGACAAATGCAGCGAATGCATGAGCGCGGCGCTGGCGATGACCGCGAACAGCCCAGCGACGATGAACAATTCGCGCTCGCCGAAGCGGCCGATCAGCCGGAA
Source organism: Sphingomonas daechungensis (assembly GCF_039543105.1). Taxonomy (NCBI): domain Bacteria; kingdom Pseudomonadati; phylum Pseudomonadota; class Alphaproteobacteria; order Sphingomonadales; family Sphingomonadaceae; genus Sphingomonas; species Sphingomonas daechungensis. The sequence continues at coordinate 2,409,174 of NZ_BAABJC010000001.1, read as the reverse complement.
CAACGGATTGAGAATGAAGCGGCCGACGAGGACCAGGCCGACGATCGCCCCCACCGTGTAGAGCGCGAGCATCCCGCCCGACGGCGCGGTCGGATCGACCGGCGCCCGCGACATGGCCGCGATGATGGTGATCATCGGGACGATCGACAGGTCCTGGAACAGCAGGACCGAGAAGGCCCGCTCCCCGCGCGGATGGTTGAGCTGGCCGGTCGACCGCAGCATCGGCAGCACCTGCGCCGTCGACGACAGGCCCAGCGGCAGGCCGATGGCGATGCTCGCTTCCCAGCTGAAGCCGAGCGCGAAGCGGATCAGCAGCGCGAGTGCCAGGCCGCAGACCATGACCTGCAACAGGCCAAGCCCGAAAATGTCCTTGCGCAATCGCCACAGCCGGCTCGGGTTCAGCTCCAGGCCAACGAGGAACAGCAGGAGCGCGATGCCGATTTCCGACACCGCCATGATCGAGTCCGCCTCGCCGATCAGGCCGAGCGCGTTGGGGCCGATGATCGCACCGGCGACGATATAGCCGAGCGTCGCACCAAGCCCGAGCTTGCGAAACAGGGTGACGAAGAACAAGGCCGCGCCGAGCATCAGCGCGCCGTCGAACAGCAGGTTGCTGGTGACGACCTCGGGCGCGGTGCCGGTCATGCGTGAGCGCTCTTCATGGCGGCGGCGAGAGCCTTGAACGGCAGAAGGATCGCGCCGTGACGCGACTTGCGCGAACGGGCGGGTGCGAGCGCCGACAGGTTCGGCCAGGTTCCGGCATCGTCGCGATCGCCGCCAAGCCACGCTTCGAGAGCGTTGGCGGCTTCGGAGATGTCTTCGAACGAGCGGCCGACCGCGCCTGCCGCAAGCAAGGAGGCCGAAGCCTGCCCGAACGCGCAGGCATGGACTTCCTGCGAGAGCGCTTCGATCCTGCCGTCATCGCCCAGCTTCACGACCGCGCGGATCGTGCTTCCGCAGATTGGAGAACGCTGCTCGGCGCTTCCGTCGATCCGGTCGAGCGTCATCGGCCCAGGCAGCGAAGCCGCAAGCCGCAGGATCTCGGTCGTGTACAGCGGCGCGTTCATTCCCTTCGCCACGTAGTGCCCGCAGCCGTATCCTCCAAGACAATACCCTCGGCCTTTAGCTCGTCGCGGATGCGGTCGGCGGTGGCGAAGTCGCGGTTTTTCTTCGCTTCCGCGCGCTTTGCGATGCGGGCGTCAACGTCCGACGCATCTCCGCCGCCGCGAAACCATTCCTCTTCCGAGCTTTGGAGCAAGCCGAGCAAGTTCGCGCTGGCTCTCAAGACCGACGGATCCTCGATCGCCGAAAGACGCGACATCGCCAGCGGTGTGTTGAGATCGTCGGAAAGCGCCTCGATCACGCCCGGGTCGATCTCTCCCGCCTCCGCATCGCCGCCAGCGCGATAAAGGCGGTCGAGCGTCGCCTTCGCCTGTGCGATCAGGTCGTCCGTCCACGCCAGCGGCTGCCGGTAATGCGCCGACAGCAATGCCAGCCGCAGCGTCTCGCCGCGGTGCCCCTGTTCGAGCAGCTCCGCCGGCGTGACGACATTGCCGAGCGACTTCGACATCTTCTCCGACCCCATGTCGACGAAGCCGTTGTGCACCCAGTAGCGCGCGAGCGGCAGGCCGTGGTGGGCACAGCGGCTCTGGGCGATCTCGTTCTCGTGGTGCGGGAAGATGAGGTCGAGCCCGCCACCGTGGATGTCGATGGTCTCGCCGAGGTGCCGCTCGATCATCGCCGAGCATTCGACGTGCCAGCCTGGGCGGCCCCTGCCCCACGGCGATTTCCAGCCGATGACGCCCTCGCCGCTTGGCTTCCACAGCACGAAGTCGGCGGGGTCGCGCTTGTAGGGGGCGACCTCGACCCGCGCGCCGGCGACCATCGCGTCGCGGTCGCGCTTGCTAAGCGCACCATAGTCGGGATCGCTCGGGACGGAGAACAGCACGTGGCCCTCCGCGGCGTAGGCATTGGCGCGCTCGATCAGCCGCTCAATCATTGCGACCATCGCCGGGATTTCCTGCGTCGCATGCGGGGCGATGTCCGGCGGGGTCACGCCAAGCGCACCCATGTCGTCGAGGTAAAAGCGCTCATACCGCTCGGTGATGACGGACGGATCGACCCCTTCCGCCTCGGCCGCGGCGATGATCTTGTCATCGACGTCGGTGACATTGCGGGCATAGACTAGGCTGTTCGGTCCGAACTCATGCCGGATCAGCCGCGCCAGCGTGTCGAAGATAACCGGCGGCCGCGCATTGCCGATATGCGCGCGGCCATAGACCGTCGGCCCGCACACATACATGGTGATCCGCTGCGGATTGAACGGCACAAACGGCCGCTTCTCGCGGGTCATCGTGTCATGCAGGCGGATCAATTCTGGTCTTCCTTCTGGAGTTCGTGGCTCCCCTTCCGCCGCGCCTCGACCCAGTCGACGACGGCGCGGCCGCTGGCGTTGAGGAGAGGATAGGTGCGGGCGTTGCGCATCCAATCGGGGCGGGGCTCCTCCGGGCCGTAGGTCAAATCGGTGGCGAGGTTCGCCAGCAGGAAGAACAAGGTCACCGCAAGCAGGCCCTTGAGCAGGCCGAACCCGCCGCCCAGCACGCGGTCGAAGGGGCCGAGCATCGACGTCCGCGTCTTCTTGCCGATCGACCGCGCCAGTAACTTCATGAACAGGAAGCTCGGCAGGAACAGGATGATGAAGGCGAGCACCGCGGCGGCCGTCGCCGAATCCACCGCCTCGGTCAGCGACACGGTGATCGGAGTATGGAACAGGCGCAGCATGACGATCGCCACCACCCAGGCGAGCAGCGACAGCATTTCGTGCACCAGCCCGCGGACGAAGCCGATCACGGCTCCGCCGCCAAGCAGGACGATGACGAAGATGTCGAGCGCACTCATTTTGCGAGGCGCTAGCCTGTTCTTTTCGTCATTGCGAGCGGAGCGAAGCAATCCAGCGGCGATCTGGATTGCCGCGTCGCCTTCGGCTCCTCGCAATGACGGAACGATGGCGCTTGCGCCGGCGGCACGGTTCGGCTGATGTGGCCCGCGAATGCTAAGTACCGACAAGGCGTGGGAGAAGTTCGGGCGCGAGAACCCTTATTACGGAGTGCTCGCCGAGGAGCGCTTCACCGCGCCGCAGATCGGGGACAACCGCGATGCGTTCTTCGAATCCGGCCGCGCCTTCGTCGCCGGGCTGCTGCGGCGGTACGAAAGCCATTTCGGCGCCGTGCCGCGTGGGTCGGCGCTCGACCATGGCTGCGGCGTCGGTCGCCTGACCCTGCCGCTGGGGGCCGGGTTCGAGCAGGTGACCGGGCTCGACGTTTCGCCCTCCATGCTCGCCGAGGCGAAGGCCAATGCCGAGCGGCTCGACGTTGCGAATGTCGAGTTCGAACTGGCCGACGACCGGCTCTCGAATGCGGCCGGCCAGTTCGACTTCGTCAACAGCTACATCACGCTGCAGCACATCCCCGTGCGGCGCGGGCTTTCGATCCTGGCGCGGCTGGTGGAGCGGGTGCGTCCGGGCGGCGGAATCCACGTGCATGTGTCGATCCGCACCGACGGGCTCCCCTCACGCGCCTTGTGGTGGGCGAGCCATCACATCCCCGGCGTGAAGATCTGGCAGAACATCTGCGCCGGCCGGCGGTGGAATGCGCCCGCGATGCAGATGAACGACTATCCGATGAGCGAGGTCATCGTCGCGCTGGCAAGCGGCGGCGTGAGCGAATTCCTGGTTGCGACAGAGCAGCACGCGAAGTTTCTAACGGTCAGCGTGATCGGGAAGCGACGAGAGGCTTAATAGTAGCTTCAAACCAAGGCGCGCATCCTACTTTCCGGGACCAGATGTGCCTTCGCGCCGCATCACCCAAGCCTTATAATAGAGGTACCCGTGGGAAGTGCCGATGAGGCCCACGGCCAGAATGAACAAAGCTACCCCGATCGACTGCTCCGAGAACTGTTTGCCAAACCAAAACAAGACGCAGCCTGCGATCGTTGCCACCAGCCTCGGAAACATCGTCTCCCTGTAGGTGAAACTAGGACTCGTTCCCCGGAAAGTGCGCTGCCAGTTCCCAACCGACCAAAAGACAGACCAGTCCCAGAGCAGGGCTACAAGTACAGTCGTCGCTAACCCCAAAAGCATGTTGCGTGCCTAGCAGCGAACTGTCCGCTTTCCACCCAAAGCAGCCATTCCGCTAACGCCCGAGAATCTGATCCACCAGCGCGCGGACGTTGCCGAAGCTGCTCGACGCGATGCCATCCGCGCCCTTCGTACCGGCGGGAACCCAGCCGCGTTCGAAGCCGAGCTTGGCGGCTTCCTTGAGCCGTAGACCGGCGTGCGCGACCTGGCGGACTTCGCCGGACAAGGCGATCTCGCCGAAAGTGATGCACTCGTTCGGGATCGGCCGTTCGGTCAGCGCGGATATCAGGGCCGCCGCCACGGCGAGGTCGGCGGCGGGGTCGGTCAGGCGATAGCCGCCGGCGACGTTGAGATAGACTTCCGCCGACGCGAAGCTGAGGCCGCAGCGCGCTTCGAGGACAGCGAGGATCATGGCGAGGCGGCCGCTGTCCCACCCGACGGCCGCGCGTCGCGGCGTTGCGCCTGAGGCGAGGCGGACGGTCAAAGCCTGGATTTCGACAAGCACCGGGCGGCTGCCTTCCAGCGCTGGGAAGATACTGGTGCCGCTAACCGGCTCGCCGCGTTGGGTGAGGAAGAGGACCGACGGGTTCGGGACTTCGGTCAGCCCTTCGCGCTCCATCGCGAACACGCCGATCTCGTCGGTGCCGCCGAAGCGGTTCTTCATCGCGCGGAGGATGCGGTACTGGTGGCTGCGCTCGCCTTCGAAGCTGAGCACCGTGTCGACCATATGCTCGAGCACGCGCGGGCCCGCGACAGTGCCGTCCTTGGTGACGTGGCCGACCAGGATCAGCGCGGTCCCATGCTCCTTGGCAAAGCGCACCAGCTCCTGCGCCGAAGCGCGGACCTGGCTCACCGTGCCGGGCGCGCCCTCGATCAAATCGGAGTGCATGGTCTGGATGGAGTCGATGACCAGCAGGTCCGCGCCACCATTGTCGCCGAGCGTGGTCAGGATGTCACGGACCGACGTCGCCGCCGCCAGCCGCACCGGAGCCTTGCCGAGCCCGAGACGAACGGCGCGCAGCCGCACCTGTTCTGCGGACTCCTCGCCCGACACGTAGATGACGTTACGGCCCTTGCTCGCGAGGTCGGCGCAGACCTGAAGCAGCAGGGTCGACTTGCCGATGCCGGGGTCGCCGCCGACCAGCATTGCCGAGCCGGGGACGATGCCGCCGCCGATGGCGCGGTCGAATTCGGTGATGCCGGTGCCGATCCGCTCCGGCAGCGCGACCGGATGGTCGAGGCCGACAAGCTGAATCTGCCGCCCGCCGCCCTGGAGGTTGTGCTTGGCTGCAAAGATGCTGGAGACCTCCGCGGCCTCCTGCACCAACGTGTTCCATTCGGCGCAGTCGGTGCACTGCCCTTGCCAGCGGCTGGAGACGGAGCCGCAAGCTTGGCAGACGTACCGGGTCTTGGGCTTGGCCATACTTATTCCTCCCCGGCACGGGGAGGGGGACCGGCCGCAGGCTGGTGGAGGGGGCCCACGTCCGCGCTTGATACAATCCGGCGAATTACGGCGTCGAGATCTTCGAGAACGGCACGAGCCGGAATGCGCAGAACGCCAAAGCCTTCCCGGACGAGCAGCGCGTCGCGTGCAGCATCTCGCCGAGGCTGATCGCCAAAGCTATTCCCTTCTCCATCAACCTCCACGATCAAACGCCGGTCAAGACATGCAAAGTCCACCGCGATCGGACCGATCGGAAACTGACGCCTGAACTTTAGTCCGTTCGGACGCTTTCGAAGAGCCTGCCACAGGAGAACCTCCGGCAAGGTCAGCTCTCGCCGCAGGCGGCGTGCGCGCTTAACCTGCTTGATTGGTGCGCGGAGGAGGCCTGGGCCCCCTCCACCATGCTGCGCATGGTCCCCCTCCCCGGTTCGGGGAGGAATTTGCGTCATCTCCATGCGTTCAGCGTACTAGAACAAAGCACGAACGAGAAGCGCCTAAAATACCGCTTCCGCCTTGCTGCCCATCATCTGCTGGCGGACCAGCGGGATGGGTGGGCCGCCGAAGCTGAGGAATTGGTCGTGGAAGTCCTTCCACGCCTTCTGCCCGCCACGGCTGGCCGTCCAGTCGTCGCGGAGCTTGCGGATCATCAGCTTGCCCATGGTGTAGTTGAGGTAGCCCGGATCGTACGTCCCGCGCGCCGCCTGCTGCTTCGCATTGCCCTCGTCCTGGTAGCATTCGTTGCGGAACAGGTCGTAGCTTTGCTGCTGGGTCATCGATCCGGTGTGCATTCCGATTGAGGAAAGGAAGCGGCAGTCGCGCAGAAGCGCGTTCGAGATCTGGCCGATGAGAACCTCGTCCGTGCCGCCGCCGACACCCGCCTGGCGCATCATCTCCTCGGTGTAGTGGGCCCAGCCTTCGGCAAAGGCGTAACCGACGAACAGGCGGCCGAACATGTTCTTGGACCGGTTGGCGTGGAGGAAGTTGAGGAAGTGGCCCGGCCAAACCTCGTGCACCGATGTGAACAGGAGGTCCGACTTGCCCGGGATGTAGGCGTCCTGCATCGCCTTGGTCCAGGTCGGGTCCGGCGGCGCGATGTAATAGACGGACGGGAGGTTCTTTTCGTACGGCCCCGGGATGTTGATGTAGGCCGCGTTCTGCCGGTTGTAGGGCGGCGCTTCCTCGACCTTGGCCTCTTCCGGCCCGGGGATGCTGACGATGTTCTTGTCGATCAGGAACTGCTTCAGCATCGGCAGCTGCCGGCGGGCCTCGGCGACCGGCCCGCCTTCGGGCTTGTCGGCATTCATCTTGTCCATGCAGGCCGGGATCGTCGCGCCGGGCGCGTAGCGGGCGCAGGCTTCCTTCAGCAGCTTCTGGTTGGACTCGAGGTCGGCTCGCCCGATCTTCTCGAGCTCCTCGACCGGCGTCGCCACCATTTCGGTGTCGGCCAGCATTCGCTGGTATTTGGCCTTGCCGAGCGCGAAGTTCGGCTTGGCGGACGAGCGCTGCCCTTCGACCCAGGCGACCGTCTCCTTCATCGCGGTCACGGCCTTGTCGGTCGCGGCCTGAAGCGCCTTCTGGTCCTCGTCGGTGCCGACGCCTTTCCACGCGGCCATGCCGTCGGCCGGATAATATTCGGCGAAGCCGCCGAACGCATTCTTGGCATAGTCGACGAAGCTGATCGGCATCGGGGTGCGGATGTTGGCGCGCATCTGCTCGGCGGCGCGCGGGACGTTCTCAAGGAACTTGATGTACGACCGCAGCCTCTGCTCCTCCGAAGCATAGGGCACGGTGATGTAAACCGAGGGGTCAAGCGCGCCGAGGTAGGACGCAGGATTGGTGTGTGGCTGGTCGGCGCCTTCCGAGTCGATCCAGAACAATTGGCCCTTGGCGACGGCGACGAGATAGTCGCGTTCGTATTGCTGTTCCTTCGTCAGCTTGTCGTTGCCGAACGCCTCGGCGTCGGTGATCGCCTTTTTCAGGCGGGCGACCTCGGCATCGATCCCGGCCTGCGAAAGATCGGAGATCTGCCCGTCGAATTCGTGGCGGCCCTGCGCGACGGCAAAGCCGGGATTGGCCTTGAAGGTCGCCTCGATGAAGCTGTTGACGAAGCCCGGCCAGTCGGCGGACGGCGTTGCCGCCGCAGTCCCCGCCTGATTGGAATTGTCCTGCACCTGGCAGCTCGCCAGAGCCACCGCCGCAACCGCAACCGAAGCGACCAGAATTCTTCGCATGAATCTCTCTCCCTTGAGGGTGCATCGCGTAAAGCTCGCGCCGAACAACAGCAAGCGCGGTGCGATTGCGCACCCGCCATGCCGCCTCTAGGTGCAAGGCGTGATCCCTGCCCCTTTGCGTATCGCGGACTACCGGTCCTACTGGTTTTCCCGCCTGGCCACGACCATTGCCCAGATGGCGATGGTCATCGTCATCGGCTGGCAGGTCTATGACATCGCCCGCGAGACGATGTCGATCCGCGATGCGGCGTTCCAGCTTGGCCTCGTCGGCCTGATCCAGTTCGTGCCCCTGTTCGTCCTGACGCCGATCAGCGGCTGGACCGCCGACCGGCTCGACCGCCGGTACATCGCCCGGGCGGTTGTTTCGCTGGAGTTCGTCTGCGCGCTCATCCTGTTCTGGGCGACCTGGGGCGGGTTCATCAGCATTCCCATCCTGTTCGGAGTCGCGGCGTTGCTTGGGGTTGCGCGAGCCTTCGCCGGTCCGGCGCTCGGAGCTTTGGCGCCGAACCTGGTTCCAAAGGAAATCCTGCCGCAGGCGATCGCCTTGAGCTCCGCCGCATGGCAGGCCGGCGCCATCGCCGGTCCGGCCCTCGGCGGCATCCTCTACGATTTCCACCCGCAGATCCCCTACGCCTTCAGTGCGATCCTGTTTGCCTTCGCCACGATCTGCCTGTTCACCATCGGCCCAATTGCGCGGGCGCCGCTCAAGCCTGGAAGCCCGATCAAGCAAATGGCGGACGGCCTCGCCTATGTTCGCCGCAACCGCCTGGTGCTCGGTGCGATCACGCTCGACCTTTTCGCTGTGCTCCTCGGCGGCGTGACGGCCATGCTGCCGGTCTATGCCCGCGACATCCTGCAGGTCGGCGCGGACGGGCTTGGGCCACTGCGCGCGGCGCCGGCCGTTGGAGCGACGCTTACCGCGATCTTCTTTTCCGTCCGGCCGTTGAAGACCGACGTCGGGGTCAAGATGCTGTCCGCAGTCATCGTCTTCGGCGCGGCGACCGCGATCTTCGGCTTTTCGACCAGCTACCCGCTGTCCCTGGCGATGCTCGCGACGCTGGGAGCGGCGGACATGTTCTCGGTCTACATCCGCCAGTCGCTGATCCAGCTCCACACGCCCGACGAGATGCGCGGCCGCGTTTCCGCCGTGTCGACGCTGGCGATCTCGGCATCCAACGAGCTCGGCGAAACCCGCAGCGGGTTCACCGCCGCCTTGCTCGGTCCGGTCGCCGCGACGGTTGCGGGAGGTATCGCCGCAATCTGCGTCACCTTGATCTGGGCCGGACTGTTCCCCGAGCTTCGCAAGGCGCGGACCTTCGAACTTCCAGAGCCTGCACCCGAAGAAGCAGACGTCGTCGCAAGTGGTGTATAGGCGACCGCTTGCAAGACTGGATCATCGACCCGACCTAGCCGCCTCGACCCAAAGGAGACCCTCGGCATGAAAGCCAACACCGTCCTCGAGACCATCGGCAATACGCCGCACATCCGCATCAACCGCCTGTTCGGCGACAAGGCGGAGGTCTGGATCAAGTCCGAGCGGTCGAACCCAGGCGCGTCGATCAAAGACCGCATCGCCCTCGCGATGGTCGAGGATGCAGAGCAGTCCGGCAAGCTGAAGCCGGGCGGCGTGATCGTCGAGCCGACCTCGGGCAACACCGGTATCGGCCTCGCCATGGTCGCCGCGGTCAAGGGCTATCGCCTGATCCTGGTCATGCCCGACAGCATGAGCATCGAGCGCCGCCGGCTGATGCTTTCCTACGGTGCCGAGTTCGAACTGACACCGCGCGAAAAGGGCATGAAGGGATCGATCGCCCGCGCCCAGGAAATCATCGCATCGACGCCCAACTCGTGGATGCCGCAGCAGTTCGAAAATCCCGCGAACCTCGAAGTTCATCGCCGCACGACGGCGCAGGAAATCCTGCGCGATTTCGGCGACAGCCCTCCCGATGTCCTGATCACCGGCGTCGGCACTGGCGGCCACATCACCGGCTGCGCCGACATCCTCAAGAAAGCCTGGCCGAACCTTAAGGTCTATGCGGTCGAGCCGACCCTTTCGCCGGTCCTGTCCGGCGGCGATCCGGGCCCGCACCCCATCCAGGGAATCGGCGCGGGATTTATCCCTGCCATCATGGATACCAATTTGCTTGACGGCGTAATCCAGGTGACCCCCGACGACGCGAAGGAAATGGCGCGGCGATCGGCGCGCGAAGAAGGGCTGCTGGTCGGCATTTCTTCCGGCGCGACGCTTGCGGCAATCAAGCAGAAGCTACCGGAATTGGGCGAGAATTCGCGAGTCCTGGGCTTCAACTACGACACCGGCGAGCGCTATTTGTCGGTCGCGGACTTCCTGCCTGAAGAAAAATAGTTAATCGCCGCTAACCACGTTTCTTACGCGGGCCATTAAGGCCTGCGGGCGTATGGGCCTTTGCATCAAGCGGGACGATCCCGCAGCAAAGGCCCAGGAATGCGCAGAGCTCGCTTCGCAAGAGCAGTTGAAAAAACCGGATCGCAGAAGACCAGCATCTCGATCAGCGAGGCGCTGTGGTTCGGCCTTCGCTCTCCCGAGACGAGTGACGAAGCATCGCTGTCGGATTGGCGAGTCACGGGCCTGGAGCTCGTGCCGGTCCTCCTTGGCGTGACTCACATTCTCGTCACCAGCGCTTGCATGTTCCTGTTCAAATCGCGCGGTGTCGGCCTGTCGGCGGACAACCCCATCATTCCTGCCGCGCTAGCCATCCTTATCGACGTCCTGGCGGCCGCCGTCCTCTACAACCGCAAGCGGCTCAACATTCCTTCCCACGCAGTCGTTCGCGGCCTGTGTGTGTATTTGACCGTCGCCGGCCTGATCTGGACCTGGTTTGGCTGGGCGATCCAGGACGACAGCTTCCTCTATCCGATGGCGGCTGCACCGATCGCGATGAGCGCCGGAATCGCGATGGGCGCGGTCGTGTCGATCCAGTCGCCGCCGTTGATCATCGTCAACATGATTACCTCGGCCTTCGCCGCTGTCGCGCTGTCCGAGGGTTCGCTGGTGCCGCTGGCAGTTGCCGCTCTGTCGCTGACCCTGGTCGCATACAGCATCGCCGGATCGCGCTCGTTCATCGCCGCCGGCCGGAAGCGGCTCAACCTCGACGCAGAAGCGCGCAAGGCGCTCAACTTCGTCGAGGAATTCGAGAACAGCGGGCGCGGCTGGTTCTGGGAAACCAATGGCGAGGGCACCCTTTCCTACGTGTCGCAGCAGCTTGCCGACGACTTCCAGTGCGAAGCGCCCGAACTTCTCGGCCGCCAGTTCACCGATCTGCTGTCGGTCGACACCAGCTCCGGAGCGAACGAGGAACGCAAGACTTTGGGCTTCCATCTGTCGGCGCGCTTCCCCTTCTCGGACGTGATCGTCAGCGCCGCCAGCGACGAGGACATTCACTGGTCGCTGTCGGGCAACCCCATTTTCGACGAGCGCGGCCGCTTCCTTGGCTTCCGCGGCATCGGCACCGACCTCACCGAGCAGCGCCGTTCCGAGCAGGAAATTACTCGCCTGGCACGCTTCGATTCGCTGACAGGCCTGCCGAACCGAGCAATGATGCGCCAGACTCTCGACGAGGCGCTGCGCAACGCGACGAACCGGCAGAAGGGCTGCGCGCTCTTCCTCATCGACCTCGATCGATTCAAGAACGTCAACGACACACTCGGCCACCCGGTTGGCGACGCACTCCTGCGACAGGTCGCCGATCGCCTGAAATCGGTGATGGGCGAGCACGGGCAGGTTGGGCGCCTTGGCGGCGACGAATTCAAGGCGGTGCTACCGGGAACGGTCGACATCGGGCTGCTGGAATCGCTCGCCCGAACCCTGATCGAGCAGGTCTCGCGCCCCTACAGCATCGAAGGTCACCGCGTGGTGATCGGTGCGTCGGTCGGCATTTCGATCGGCGACCCGGGCCGCTGCACCGCCGACAGCCTCGTCCGCGACGCCGACCTTGCGCTCTATGCGGCGAAGGGTGCGGGACGCGGCAAGCATTGCTTCTACGAAGCCTCGATGCACTCCGAAGCGTCAGACCGCCAGGTGCTCGAAAACGACTTGCGGCAGGCGATCGACAAGGGCGAGCTTTGGGTCGCCTACCAACCTATCGTCAGCGCGGCCGGTGAAGACGTCTGTGGCTTCGAGGCCTTGGTGCGCTGGAACCATCCTCTGCGCGGCAAGATCTCGCCCGAAAAGTTCATCCCGCTCGCCGAGGAATGCGGCCTCATCGGCCGGATTGGCACCTGGGTGCTGGAAACGGCGCTGGAGGAAGCGTCCAAGTGGCCGGACTCAGTGCGGATCGCCATCAACCTGTCGCCGATCCAGTTCAACGACCCCAACATCGTCGAGATCGTCTCGAACGCCATTGCGCGCACCAATGTCCGCGCGAGCCGGGTGGAGCTGGAGATCACCGAGGGCGTGTTCCTTGCCGAGGGCGACACCACCGATGAAACGTTCGCCAAGCTCAAGGACCTCGGCGTTCGCCTCGCGCTGGACGATTTCGGAACGGGCTATTCCTCGCTCGGCTATTTGAAGAAGGCGCCGTTCGACAAGATCAAGATCGACCAGAGCTTCGTTCGCGGCGCCGCGTCCACAACCAGTCGCAACAGCGCCATCATCCGCGCCATTGTGACATTGGCCGAGAGCCTGCAGATGGACACCTGCGCCGAGGGCGTCGAAACTCACGACGACCTCCAGCTGATCCGCGAGCTTGGCGTCAGCCACGTGCAGGGCTTCATCTTCGGCCGGCCGGTCGAAGGCCTCGAAGCCCGCGAGCTTGCGGCGAAGGCGGTAGTCGTCGCCGACGGCTTCCAGTGCCTTCGCGAGCCGCGCCAGCGCCTGATGCGCCGCGCGATGGCGTCGATCGACGGCAAGGTTCAGGAAGTCCGCCTGCGCAACATCTCGATCATGGGCGCGCTGGTCGAGTGCGACGTATCCGTCGCTCCGGGCACGCGCGTTGCGATGGATATCGTCGGCGCCGGTCCGGTCGAGGGCATCGTACGCTGGGCGCAGGCCGGCAAGTTCGGCCTGCAGTTCACGAACGCGTTCCAGATGTCGCGGCTGGCTCCGAAGAAGCAGAAGCTCAACGACGTCCAGATGCTTTCGCCCTGGTACGTCGAGAAGAAGGCGTCCGCCTAGAACGCCTCTTCCGGGAGCTTCATCACGGCTTCCGCACCCGCTTCCACCTGACGACGCAGCGATCCGGCCAGCGGAAGCTCGCGCTCGGCGTAGAAGCGGGCGGTGATCAGCTTGGCCTCGTGAAAGTCGCGGTCGGCTGACCCGTTGGCGGCGAGCGGTCCCGAAACCTGGACCATCTTCAGCCACATCCAGCCGAGGACGACGAGGCCCATCAGCTTCATGTACGCATAGGCGCCCGCGCCGGCATTGTCGGGGTCGGCCATGCCGTTCTGGGCCAGCCACATGGTCGCGCGCTGAAGCTCACCGACCGCAGGCTCGAGCGCCGCACCCATCCCAGCCGGATCGCCGGCTGCCTTGGCCGCCGCAATGTCCTCGGCCAACGCCGCGAACAAAGCGCGGACCGCGCGGCCGCCGTTCTGCGCCAGCTTGCGGCCGACGAGGTCCATCGCCTGGATGCCGTTGGTGCCCTCGTAAATCTGGGCGATGCGGGCGTCGCGGACGAACTGCTCCATGCCATGCTCGCGGATGTAGCCGTGACCGCCGAACACCTGCTGGCCGAGCACCGCAGCCTCGAAGCCCTTGTCGGTGAGATAGCCCTTGATGACCGGGGTGATCAGAGAGACGAGATCGTCCGCCGCCTCACGCTCTTCCTCGGTCGCCGCTTTCCGCGAAAGGTCGACCTGGAGCGCGCCCCACAGGATTAGCGCCCGCGCCGCCTGGTTGAAGGTCCGCATCTCCATCAGCATCCGCCGCACGTCCGGGTGGACGAACAAGGGATCGGCCTTGGCGTTCTGATCCCAAGCGTCCTTGTGGAGGCCGCGGCCCTGCCGCCGCTCGCGAGCGTAAGTGACGGCGTTCTGGTAAGCGACCTCGCCCTGCGCAAGACCCTGGAGGCCGACGCCGAGGCGCGCGGCGTTCATCATGATGAACATCGCCGCAAGGCCCTTCTCCGCCTCACCGACGAGATAGCCCTTGGCGCCGTCGTAATTCATCACGCAGGTCGAATTGCCGTGGATGCCCATCTTCTTTTCGAGAGAGCCGCAGCTGACCTTGTTGCGCTCGCCGAGCGATCCGTCGTCGTTGACGAGGAACTTCGGAACGAGGAACAGCGAAATGCCTTTCACATTGTCCGGCGCGCCCGCGATCTTGGCGATCACCATGTGGATGATGTTCTCGCTAAGGTCGTGCTCGCCCGAAGAGATGAAAATCTTGGTGCCGGTCAGCGAATAGGTGCCGTCCGGGTTCGGGTCGGCGCGGGTCTTGAGCAAGCCGAGGTCGGTTCCGCAATGCGGCTCGGTCAGGTTCATCGTGCCGGTCCAGCGGCCCGAGACCATGTTCGGAAGGTACTTCGCCTTCTGCTCGTCGGTGCCCTTTACCAGCAACGCGGCGATCGCGCCCTGGGTCAGGCCGTTGTACATTTCGAAGCTGTGGTTGGCCGAGCAGAGGAACTCGGAAATCGCGGTCGACACCACGTGCGGCATGCCCTGTCCGCCGAACTCTTCAGGCGCCGACAGCGTCGTCCAGCCATTGGCGACGAACTGGTCCCAGGCGTCCTTAAAACCTGGAGGCGTGGTCACCGACCCATCGTCGTTGCGGTGGCAGCCTTCCTCGTCGCCGACGCGGTTCAGCGGCTGAAGCACTTCCTCGCAGAACTTGCCGCCTTCCTCCAGGACCGCCTGCACCAGGTCCGGAGTCGCATTCGCGAAGCCCGGCAGGTTCGAGTAGCGGCCGATCTGCAGCACGTCCTCGAGGATGAAACGCGTTTCGCGCACGGGCGCTGTGTAGGTCGGCATGTCTAGCTGTCCTTTGTCAGGCGGTCGTCGAGGAAGACGCAGAACTCTTCGAGCTCCGCGAGGGTGGCGTCGATGTCCTTCTTCTGGCGATGAAGCGCGTCGATGCGATCCCGGCAGCGATCGCGGGTCGCGAGCATCTGCGTGTGCTGCTGGTCGCCGATATCGTAGAGGTCGAGCAGTTCGCGAATGTCGTTGAGGCTGAAGCCAACCGACTTTCCGCGCAGGATCCAGGTCAGGCGCGCGCGGTCGCGGTCGGTGTAAAGCCGAGTCGTCCCACGCCGTTCGGGCGCAATCAGCTCTTCGTCTTCGTAGAATCGAAGCGCACGAGCGGTGACGCTGTAGTCGTCACACATCTCCCCGATCGAATAGTAACGCCTCTCCGCGTCCATGCGGCGGCCTATGCTTTACGTTCACGTAAACGTCAACTCCCGTGAGGATTTCATTTCAACGGTCGGCGGGGGGCGACAAACGAAAAGGTGACACCTATATGACGGGCCTTAGCAGCGCTGGCCGGGAACGATGCTGACCACAAATCCTTTTGAGTCCCTCGACGGGGACAAACTGCACGAAGAGTGCGGAATCTTCGGCATCTGGGGTGCCGACAACGCCGCGAGCTTCGTTGCTCTTGGGCTTCACGCCCTCCAGCATCGCGGCCAGGAGGCGGCAGGCGTCACCAGCTATGATGGTGCGCATTTCCACTCCCACCGCGCGATGGGCCACGTCGCCGGCAACTTCGACCGCGACGAGGTCATGCGCAGGCTGCCCGGTCGTGCCGCGATCGGTCATGTTCGCTATTCGACCACCGGCGAGACGGCGCTGCGCAACGTCCAGCCGCTTTACGCCGAGCTGAACGATGGAGGCTTCGCGGTCGGCCACAACGGCAATCTTTCGAACGCGATGAAGCTGCGGCGCACGCTCAACCGCCGCGGATCCATCTTCCAGTCAACCAGCGACACCGAGGTGATTATCCACCTCGTCGCCACCTCGCAGGCCGCAAGCCCGACCGACCGCCTGATCGATGCGCTGAAGCAGATCGAAGGCGCGTATTCGCTCGTCGTGCTGACCGAGGAGGGCCTGATCGCCTGCCGCGACCCGCTCGGCATTCGCCCGCTGGTGATGGGAAAGCTTGGCGAAGCCACCATCTTCGCGTCCGAGACTGTCGCGCTGGACGTGATCGGCGCAAGCTTCATCCGCGAGATCGATCCGGGCGAGCTGGTCATCGTCAACGGCAGCGGAATCCGCTCCTTCTGCCCGTTCGCGAAGGCAGACCCCCGCCCCTGTATCTTCGAGCACGTCTATTTCTCGCGGCCGGACTCCATCGCCGACGGCACCTCCGTCTACGAAGTGCGCAAGCGGATTGGCGCTGAGCTTTCGCGCGAAGCACCTGTCGAGGCTGACCTGGTCGTTCCTGTTCCCGACAGCGGCGTTCCGGCAGCCATCGGCTACAGCCAGGAGAGCGGAATCCCGTTCGAGCTGGGAATCATCCGCTCGCACTATGTCGGCCGGACCTTCATCCAGCCGAGCCAGGAAGTCCGCCACCTCGGCGTGAAGCTGAAGCACAATGCCAATTCGGCGCTCATTCGCGGCAAGCGCGTCGTATTGATCGACGACAGCATCGTTCGCGGCACGACCAGCGTGAAGATCGTGCAGATGATGCGCGACGCCGGTGCCCGTGAAGTGCACATGCGCATCGCCTCGCCGCCAACCAAGTTCAGCTGCTTCTACGGCGTCGACACGCCCGAGCGCGCCAAGCTGCTCGCCGCACAGATGAGCGTCGAGGCGATGGCCGATTACATCAACGCCGACAGCCTGGCGTTCATTTCGATCGATGGCCTCTATCGCGCGCTCGGCGACAATCGCGACCCGGCGCAGCCGCAGCGTTGCGATGCCTGCTTCACCGGCGATTACCCCACACGCCTGACCGACGTCGAAGAGAACGACCCGGCCGCGACGCTGGCTTTGGCCGCGGCGCGCTAATTCGTCATTGCGAGCGAAGCGAAGCAATCCAGCGCGAAAGTGGATTGCTTCGTCGCTTCGCTCCTCGCAATGACGGCAACCTATGACTGAAACCAAACCCCTTTCCGGGAAACTCGCGCTCGTCACCGGGGCAAGCCGCGGCATTGGCGCCGCGACCGCCGAGGCGCTCGCCCGCGAAGGGGCGCACGTCCTGCTCGTCGCCCGCACCGCAAGCGCGTTGGAGGAGGTCGAGGAGCGCATTCACCAGGCCGGTGGAAGCGCGACGATTGCGCCGCTCGACCTCACCGACGGCGAAGGCATCGGCAAGCTCGGAGCCGCCGTCGCGGAGCGTTGGGGGCAGCTCGACGTGCTGGTGCTCAACGCGGCCATGCTCGGGTCGCTGACCCCTGTCGAGCATATCGATCCCAAGGAATATTCGCGGATCCTGACGCTCAATGTCGGATCGAGCCAGGCACTGATTGCGGCCTTCGACCCGATCCTTCGCAAGGCCGAGCGCGCGGACGTGATCGGTGTGACTTCGAGTGTCGGGCACGAGCCCCGCGCCTTCTGGGGCGCATACGGATCGTCGAAAGCCGGGCTTGAAAACCTGCTCGGCTCCTATGCCGACGAGACCGAGCACACCAAGCGCATCCGCGTCCACATCGTCGATCCGGGCGCCACGCGCACCCGGATGCGACAGCTGGCCTTCCCGGGCGAGGAGCCGGAGAGCGTCAAGCCGCCCGAGGTCGTCGCCGAGTTCATCCTCGGCCGAGTGCTTTCCGATGCCCCGACCGGCGAATTGGTGAGAGCGCCTGACGCCTGACATAACGCCGGTATCGCCGAGCCGCGCTGAAGCCGCGACCGGGCGAACTTCACTGCCCCAGCCGAAGGTCTATCCTCCGCGCAATCGAGTGGAGGGTTGCGTCATGGGTTGGATGATTGGGCGGACGGCGGCTTTGGCCGACCCGCAGGCCGCAAGAAAGAAAGCGATCGACAAGTTGAAGCTCCTCGCCGAGCTCGACGATCCGGAGAGCGTGGTCGTACCGATCCTGCTCGACGCGCTGCTGATGGTGGAATCCTATCGCGGTGCGCGGCACCAGATCAGCTTTCTTCCGGAGCTGACGGAAAGCGTCGATGCGCTGCTGCGCGAAGTGACCATCGTCGAGAAATCGAAGGAGTGGGCGAAAGCGTCGTAACCGCCGCTGGAGCTTCCGCCGCTTTGCGTTAGGCTGCGGCCGCGATGCAGGCCGACCACATCCTGGCGATCGATCAGGGCACGACGTCCACGCGTGCGATCCTGTTCGATGTGGCGGCAAGGCCCGTGACAGTTTCCCAGCGGGAGCTGCCGCAGCATTATCCCGAGCCCGGCTGGGTCGAGCATGATCCGGAAGAGATCTGGCGCGACACGCTCGCCGTCGCGCGTGAGGTGCTCGGTTCGAACGAACCAGGCCGCGTGGCCGGCATCGGCATCACCAACCAGCGCGAGACGGTGGTGGTTTGGGACCGCTCGACGGGCGAGCCGATCCATCGCGCGATCGTTTGGCAGGACCGCCGCACCTCCGAGACTTGCGAGCGGCTGAAACGCGAAGGCGTCGAGCCGCAGGTTCAGGCCAAGACCGGCCTCCTGCTCGACCCCTATTTTTCGGCGACGAAGATCGCCTGGATCCTCGACAATGTACCGGGCGCCCGCGAGCGCGCCGAGCGTGGCGAGCTTGCGGCCGGGATGATCGACAGCTTCCTGCTGTGGCGGCTGACGGGCGGCGACGTCCACGCGACCGATATCACCAACGCGGGGCGGACTTTGCTTTGCGACATTCATCGCGGTGAATGGGACGGCGATCTCTGCCGACTGTTCCGGGTTCCCGAAGCCCTGCTCCCCGAGATCCATGACAATAGCCGCGTATTCGGCCTGACCGCGCCGGGATTGTTCGAGCGACAAATCCCCATTGCCGGAATGGCGGGTGACCAGCAGGCGGCACTGTTCGGCCAGGCCTGCTTCAAACCGGGCATGGTCAAGTCGACCTACGGCACCGGCTGCTTCATGCTGGCGAACACCGGCGGGACTGCAGTCGCATCCGAGCATCGCTTGCTGACTACGCCCGCCTACCGGATCGGCGGCAAGACCACCTACGCCCTGGAAGGCTCGATCTTCGTTGCCGGAGCGGCAGTGAAGTGGCTCCGCGACGGCTTGGGGGTCATCGCGCATGCGTCCGACACCGATGGAATGGCGACCCGCCTGCCCGACAGTCACGGCGTTTACATGGTGCCCGCCTTCGTCGGCTTGGGGGCGCCCCATTGGGACCCGACCGCGCGCGGCGCGATCTTCGGGCTGACCCTGGACGCGACTGGCGCGCATCTCGCCCGAGCTGCGCTGGAAGCCACCGCCTACCAGACCCGCGACCTGATCGATGCGATGATCGCGGACGGTTGCGCCACGCCCGCCGCCATCCGTGTCGATGGCGGCATGACGGCGAACAGCTGGCTCTGCCAGTTCCTTGCCGACATCACGGACGTGCCGGTGGAACGTCCGTCCAACCTCGAGACGACGGCGCTGGGCGCGGCCTTCCACGCCGGACTGGCGACCGGAATCTGGTCCGGGCTTGCGGAGTTGAAGCGGACATGGTCGGCAGCGAACAGGTTTGCGCCAGCGATGGACGCCGCTCTCCGGGACAGGTTGCTCGCCGGCTGGCAAGACGCGGTCAGGCGAGTCCTGCCCTAAGGACCGACCCGGAACATCGCGACACCGCGCGGCTCCACCTCGGCTTCGAGCGAGCCCTTCCAGCGCGGCATGTCGCGATGGGCCCAGAGGTCGCGGACCTTGGCGCGCTGCGTTGCGGGGATGCCGACATGGTCGGCCGTCGCCTGAATCCTGACCGGCAGCTCGCCGCGATTGAACAGGAGCACCGCGCGACCGCCTCCGGTCAGCGGCTTCACCCAGACTTCCTTGTCCCCATCCTTCGCCACGCGACGGCCCTGGATTCCCAGCGTGTCCTGATCGACCGCGATCACGTCCTTGTTGAGCAGGATCGAGCGCGTCGCTTCGTCCATATTGGCAATGTCATTCCCGGCCATCAGCGGGGCGGCCATCATCGCCCACAAGGAGAAATGCGAGCGATACTCGGCGGTGGTCATCCCCCCATTGCCGACTTCGAGCATGTCGGGATCGTTCCAGTGGCCCGGCCCGGCGTACTGCCAAAGCGGCTCGTTCTGATCGACGATCGAAAGGACGGGATGCGCCCAGTCGTGCGCCTTGTCGTTCTTGGCGAAGCTGTCCCAGATGTCGCCCGTCGTCCGCCACAGATTGCCGACGTTCTGCGCCCATAGCCCCGGCTTGGCGGTGCCCCATTCACACATCGAAAAGACGATCGGCCGGCCGCTTTGCCGAAGCGCGTGCGCCATCAGCGCGTAGGCTTCCTTCGCATTGCGGTCGCCCGTGTTGCACCAGTCGTACTTGAGGTAGTCGACGCCCCAGCGGGCATAAGTCAGCGCATCCTGATACTCGTGGCCCTGGCTGCCCGGACGGCCGCCGCAGGTGAGACGCCCTGCGTCGGAGTAGATCCCGAACTTCAGTCCCTTCGAGTGCACGTAGTCGGCGAGCGCCTTGATGCCGGACGGAAACTTCTGCGCGTCCGCGGTGATGAAGCCGTCGGCGTCTCGCGCTCCGTGCCAGCAATCGTCGATGACGACATATTCGTAACCGGCGTCCCGCATGCCGCTGGCGACCATCGCATCGGCGGTTGCGCGAACGGTCGCTTCGGTGATGTTGCAGGCGAACTTGTTCCAGCTGTTCCAGCCCATCGGCGGGGTCTGGGCGAGACCGTTGGGGGCCTTGTTGACGATCTCCTGCACCGACTGGGCACTGGCCGGAGCGCCGAGCGAGACCACGCAAGCAAGCCAACAGAATAATTCCCGGATTCTCATTCGCCCCTCCCCCGTTCGGGCTCGTCAGCCCTTGACCATCGTCACCTGCGCGACGTCGATCGCGCCGCCCCGGAATCCGCCTTCGCAATACATCAGGTAATAGCGCCAAAGGCGATGGAATTGCTCGCCGAAGCCATTCAGCCGGCCGGTGGCAATTGCGGCTTCATAGCGTTCGCGCCAGTGCTTGAGCGTCTCGGCATAGTCGCTCCGAAAACCTTCGCGGCCCTCCCATGACAGGGCCCGTTCCTGGGCAAGAGCCTCGAACCGCGGCTCGTTGAGCAACTGGCCGCCCGGGAAGATGTAGGTCTGGATGAAATCGGCGTTGCGGGCATAGCGGTCGAACAGCCGGCCATCCATGCTGATGAACTGCAAGGCTGCTCGGCCGCCGGGCCTCAGGTTTCGCGCGATGCAATCGAGGTAGGCCGGCCACCAGCGCTGGCCGACCGCCTCGACCATTTCGACCGAGGCGATGGCATCGAACTGCTCCGCGATTTCGCGGTAATCCTGAAGCCGGATCTCGACCTTATCGGACAGGCCGGCCTCGGCAATGCGGCGATCCGCCCAGGCCTTCTGCTCCTCCGACAGGGTGAGGCCGACGACATTGGCGCCCCGCTTGCCCGCCTCGATCGCCAGCGTGCCCCAGCCCGACCCGATCTCAAGCAGCCGGGAGCCCGGCTTGATTTCCAGCCGATCGAGCAAGGCGTGAACCTTGCGCAATTGCGACGTCTCGAGCGGCTCATCCGTCCCGGCGAACCGCGCCGAGCTGTAGGTCATCGTCGTGTCGAGCCAGGCCGAATAGAAATCGTTGCCGAGATCGTAGTGGGCGGCGATATTCGCCTTGGCGCGCTGCGGCGCATTGTCGCGCAGCCGATGGGCGAGAGAGTTGAGCCAGCGCGCCGGACCTTTTGCCCGTCCGACGTCCCCAAGAGTGACCGCGTTCAGGCTGAACAGCTCGAACAAGGGCACAAGGTCGGGCGAGGTCCACTCCCCGAGGTCCCAGGCCTTGTACCAGCCGACCGATCCGGAGAAGCCGAGCCGCACCAACGCCATCCAGCTCTTGACCTCCAGGCGGGCGGCGGGGCCCGGACGATGGAAGCCGACCCTGCGCCGCGATCCATCGGGCAAGGTCGCGTCAATCCCGCCGCGCTCCATCTTGCGATGAACGGCGTCGATGAGCGTATCGACGCCCGGGGCAATCGCCCGCGCGATCAGGCTGCCGCCGGTCATGAAGCCGCGATCGCCATGCACCAGATGCGCGCCGCGTGTGCTCATGGCGCGCAGTTATGAATTTGGCGGGCGGTTGTCGAGGTTTTGGGTGCAGCCCGGTCCCGTGATCGGAACCTCGCTCTCCCGCGCCAGCCGCGACCTGCGGCCCTCGCCGTAGCGCGCGTCGCCGATCGCCACATGCGCGCTGCACTCGCGGCGAATGACGTCCGCCTGCGGCAGGATCGACCATTTGAGAAACTTGCGCAGCCGCGGGTCCGCCGCAATGGCTTGCCTCACTTCCGGCAGGTTCATGTTGTTCGGTTCACACTTGCCGACGGGCCCGAGCCCCGCAAACGGCGAATAGGTGCTGCGGCGGTAGCAATCGCCTTCACGCCAGACCATGTCGCGACGCCACGACGCTGCGGGTGGAGGTGAAGCGAACAAGGCCTCGGCATGGGGACTGACGGAGCGCACTGCCGCATTCGCGCTCTGCGTAATCAGCAGGTTCACTCCGATGTAGGCAAACGTGATCGCGACACCGACCTGCGCCGGCCGCTTCCACGGCCGACCTTTTCTCTCCAGCTCCTTCGATAGTCCGATGGAGACGGCGAGCACGAGCCACAGCCAGAGGTCGATGATGAACAGCCCGTCGGCATGGTACCAGAGGTTTGAGAACGGCGAGAAAAGCTGGACCGAATAGGTGGTCAGCAGGTCGAGATACGGATGCGTGAGCGCGCCGATATAGGACAGCGCGACGAGCCAACCGAAGTGCATCTTCAGCCCGCTTTTGAACACCGTTCCGCGCCCGACCTGCCAGCGGTCGAGCAACCACAGCAGGCCCGCCAATACCGGCGGCATCAACAGTACCCCGCCGACGATACCGTGCGTAAACCCGCGGTGAATTGCCAGCGGGTCCCAAGGCGCATTGCCGAAGAAGACGTCGATGTCCGGCATGTTCGCGCCGAGGATCAGCGCCGCGAGCCCCTTGCGCGTCTTCGTCTTGAGACCGGCCTGGCCCAGCGCCCAGCCGGCCATCGAGTGGGTGAGATTGTCCAAGCTGGGCTAGGTC
Organism: Sphingomonas daechungensis; assembly: GCF_039543105.1. Taxonomy (NCBI): domain Bacteria; kingdom Pseudomonadati; phylum Pseudomonadota; class Alphaproteobacteria; order Sphingomonadales; family Sphingomonadaceae; genus Sphingomonas; species Sphingomonas daechungensis. Next base: position 2,386,267 of record NZ_BAABJC010000001.1, on the reverse strand, counting down.
GTCAGATCGCGTGCGGCTCTTTGTCGACTTGCCAGGTCTGGCCCTTGGAAACGAGCGCCTGGAGGTCGGCCTTCTTGCCCGAAGCGGCGGCGGCGTTCTGCTCGACGACGGCGCTTTCGAACGTCGGCGCCGGGTCCTCGTAAATCACGCCGAGCGCGACCGGGAAGCCTTGCGGCAGCTCGATCAGCATCGCCGCGACGCCGCGGTTCTTCGGGTCGTGGACGATGACCGACGGATCGTCCGCTTCCACGATCTTCAGGCACAGCCGCTCGGAGTCGAGAGCGAGTCCCTTGGTGTCGCCGGCGAACAGCATCTTCTCGCCGGGCTTCAGCCACAGCTGCTTTTCCTGCGCGACGCTGCGCTCGGTGAAGCTGGCGAAGACGTCGTCGTTGTAGACGACGCAGTTCTGGTAGATTTCCACGAAGCTCGCGCCCTTGTGCGCGTGGGCGGCCTTCAGCACGTCCGGCAGCGCCTTGTGGACGTCGATGCCGCGGGCGATGAACCGCGCGCCGCTGCCGAGCGCGAACATGCACGGAGTCACCGGCCGATCGACCGAGCCGAACGGCGTCGACGGGCTGCGCGTACCGACGCGGCTGGTCGGCGAGTATTGCCCCTTGGTCAGGCCGTAGATTTCGTTGTTGAACAGCAGGATCTGGCAGTCGAGGTTGCGGCGAAGCACGTGCATCGTGTGGTTGCCGCCGATCGACAAAGCATCGCCGTCCCCGGTGATGACCCAGACGTCCAGTTCCGGATTGGCAAGCTTGATGCCAGTCGCGAAGGCAGGCGCGCGGCCGTGGATCGTGTGGAAGCCGTAGCTTGCCATGTAATAGGGAAAGCGGCTGGAGCAGCCGATGCCGCTCACGAACACCGTCTTCTCGCGCGCGACGCCGAGGTCCGGCATCGTCCGCTGCACGGCCTTCAGCACGGCATAATCGCCGCAGCCCGGGCACCAGCGGACCTCCTGGTCGCTCGCCCAGTCCTTGGCGGTGGTGACTTTGGTCATCTCGTTCATCGGTACAGGACCCAGTAAATCAGTGCGCAAACCAGCACGAGCATGACGATCATCGGAAAGGGATTGATCGGCTTCACGCGAGCGCCTCCTCGATGGCGGCTTCGATCTCGGCAATGCGGAAGGGGTGGCCGCTGACCTTGTTGAGCGGCCGCGCGTCGACGAGGAACTGGTCGCGGAGCACGGTCTTGAGCTGGCCGGTGTTCATCTCCGGAACGATAATCTTGTCAAAGCTCTTGAGCAGCTCGCCCATGTTCTTCGGCATCGGCCAGATATGGCGGATGTGGACGTGGGCGACGTCCTGACCCCTGCCCTGCGCCCGCCGTACCGCCTGGTGGATCGGGCCGAAGGTTGAGCCCCAGCCGACGACGGCCAGCTTCGCGCCCGGATTGCCGAGGCAAACGTCCTGGTCGGGAATGCTCTCCGCGACCTTATTGACCTTGGCGGCGCGGGTGTCGGTCATCTGCTGGTGGGCGCCCGGCGAATAGTCGATGTTGCCGGTGCCCGGCTGCTTCTCGATGCCGCCAATACGATGCTCGAGGCCTTCCGTACCGGGCTTGATCCACGGCCGCGCGAGGTCGCCGTTGCGGGCGAACGGCATGACGCTCTCGCCCTCCGCCGGCGCCTTGTCGAAGAAGCTGACCGGGAACGGTTCGTAGCCGCTCATGTCCGGCACCCTCCACGGCTCCGCCGCATTGGCGATGTAGCCGTCGGTCAGAAGCATGACCGGCGTCATGTACCGGGTGGCAATCCGCACCGCCTCGATCGCGCATTCGAACGCGTCGGCGGGCGAGCGCGCCGCGATCACCGGCAGCGGCGCATCGGCGTTGCGGCCGTACACCGCCTGATAGAGGTCGGACTGCTCGGTCTTGGTCGGAAGGCCAGTCGACGGCCCACCACGCTGCGAATTGACGACGACGAGCGGCAGCTCGGTCATAATCGCTAGGCCTAGCGCCTCGGTCTTCAGCGCAATGCCCGGGCCCGACGACGAGGTGATGCCGAGCTGGCCGGCATAGCTCGCGCCGATGGCCGAGCAGATCGCCGCAATCTCGTCCTCCGCCTGGAAAGTCGTGATCCCGAATTCCTTCAGGCGCGACAGATGGTGCAGCAGCGCAGAGGCCGGCGTGATCGGATAACCGCCGAAAAACATCTTCAGCCCCGCCAGCTGCGCTCCGGCAACGAGCCCTAACGCGAGCGATTCCGCGCCCGTGACAGTGCGATATAGACCCGGCTCAGCCGGCGCCGCGGCAACGTGGTGGCGGTGGACGCCGCCGATCTCGACCGTCTCGCCATACGCGTGGCCCGCGTTCAGCGCGGCGATGTTCGCCTCGGCCAGCTCCGGCGCCTTGGCAAACTTGGTGTTGAGCCAGTCGACGATCGGCTGGCGGTCGCGGTCGAACATCCAGAGCGCGAGCCCCAGCGTCCACATGTTCTTGCAGCGAAGCGCTTCCTTGTTGCCGAGGCCGAACGGCTTCACGGCATCGAGCGTCAGCTGCGAGATGTTGAAGTGGACGAGCTGCCACTTGGCGAGGCTGCCGTCCTCCAGCGGGTTCTGCTCGTAACCCGCCTTGGCAAGGTTGCGCGCCGAGAACTCGCCCTCGTCGGCGATGATCAGGCCGCCTTCGCGAAGCTGGTCGACGTTTACCTTCAGCGCCGCCGGGTTCATCGCGATCAGCACGTCGGGCTGGTCGCCCGCCGTCTCGATCGCGGTCGAGCCGAAATTGATCTGGAAGGCGCTGACGCCGAACGTCGTGCCCTGCGGGGCGCGGATTTCTGCCGGAAAGTCCGGGAAAGTCGCGAGGTCGTTGCCCGCGAGCGCCGTCGAGAGGGTGAATTGTCCGCCGGTAAGCTGCATGCCGTCGCCGCTGTCGCCCGCGAAACGGACGACGACGGCTTCGGCTTGAGGGTGCGAGGCGGCTTCTTCCTCAGTGATGATGTGGGTGGCTGTCGCCACGTGGGAGTCCTTACAAACGCTGTGAGCTTCGTTGGCCCTCTTTAGGACTCTGACTCCTCTTCCGCCACCTTTCTGTCATTTTACTCCTCCCCTCGATTTTGAGTGGAGGTGGCAGCCGCAGGCTGACGGACGGGTCCCTCCACCAGCTTCACTAGTTCCCCTCCCCTGCAACCGCAGGGGAGGATATGGAAGGCAAATGACCAACGACGACGATCAATACCGCCGCGGTGTCGGCATCATGCTCCTCAACAGGAACGGCAAAGTGTTCGTCGGGCGGCGGATCGATAATACCGACGAGGCGTGGCAGATGCCCCAAGGCGGTATCGACAAGGGCGAGAAGCCGTGGGCGACCGCCAAGCGCGAGCTGGAGGAAGAGACAGGCATTCCACCCCACCTGGTCGAGCGGATCGCAGCGCACCCGGAACGGCTGAAGTACGATTTGCCGCCCGAGCTTCGCGGGAAACTGTGGGGCGGCAAGTGGAAGGGTCAGCTTCAGGACTGGTATCTTGCGCGCTTCCTGGGGGAGGATAGCGACGTCAACATCGCCACCGAACACCCCGAGTTCAATGCGTGGAAGTGGGTCGAGCCGTCGCACCTCCCCGACCTCATCGTTCCGTTCAAGCGCGAGCTTTACCGGCGGCTGCTCGAGGACTTCGCGGAGCATCTCTGAAGATCATCCGCGCGTCATTGCGCGGCGGGCGTGATGCAACCACACTAGAGGGATGCTTACCCAGAAGACGCGCTATGCGCTTCGCGCTCTGCTCTACCTGATCGAAGAGGGCCACGGCGACGCGGTCCAACTCCAGCGCATTGCCGAGACGCAGAAGATTCCGCGCAAGTTCCTCGAGCTTATCATGCTCGACCTGAAGGCCATGGGCGTCGTCCAGAGCGTTCGCGGGCCCAAGGGCGGGTATCGCCTGAAACGCCATCCCAGCAGCATTTCCTTCGGCCAGGTCGTGCGCGGGCTCGAAGGACCCATCGCACTCATCCCGTGCGCCAGCGTGAACTTCTACAAGAAGTGCGGGGACTGCCACGACGAGGCGACCTGCGCCATCCGCCGGGTCTTCGCCCAGGTCCGCGACCGAAGCCTGGACGTGCTCAATTCGGTCAGTCTGGAAGATGGAGCGCGATGGGAACTGCGAGTCGCCGGTCCCACGACCGCCAACCATGAAGGCTTCGAGGAGCCGCCCGCGGAGGACTGGCAAATCTAACGATTCAGCGGCGAAATGAGAGAGTCCAGCGCCGATCCGATGCGAATTCTTATTGTCTAGTCATTTAGTAGGGTATAGCTCTCGGTTAACCAATCAACGGGGGTTCCCATGGCTTTTCGAAGCAAGCTTGTTGCCTTCGCAGTCGGCGTTGCAGTTCTGACCGCTCCTGCCGCGCAAGCGGCTCCGACCCAGATCCTGAACGTGTCCTACGATCCGACGCGCGAGCTCTACAAGGATATCAATGCCGCGTTCGCTCCCAAGTGGCAGGCGCAGGCGAAGCAGCAGCTGACGATCCGGCAGAGCCACGGGGGATCGGGCAAACAGGCCCGCGCCGTCATCGACGGACTTCCGGCAGACGTCGTCACTCTGGCGCTTGCCTATGACATCGATTCCATCGCCGATAAGAAGCTGATTGCTCCGAACTGGCAAAAGCGGCTGCCGAACAACAGCTCGCCTTATTATTCGACCATTGTCTTCCTGGTTCGCAAGGGGAACCCGAAGGGCATCAAGGATTGGGACGATCTGGTGAAGCCCGGCGTCAAGGTCATTACGCCAAATCCAAAGACCAGCGGCGGCGCTCGCTGGAACTATCTCGCCGCCTGGGGCTACGCCCGCCAGAAGTACGGAAGCGTCGCGAAGGCGCGGGAGTATTTGACCCGCCTTTTCCGCAATGTGCCGGTGCTCGATTCGGGCGCTCGCGGCTCGACGACGACGTTCGTCGAGCGCGGCCAGGGCGACGTCCTTTTCGCGTGGGAAAACGAAGCGTTCCTGGCGGTGAACGAACTCGGCAAGGGCAAGTTCGACATTGTCATACCCTCGGTCTCGATCCTCGCCGAGCCGCCGGTCGCAGTGGTCGACAAGGTCGTCGACCGGCGTGGCACGCGGGCCGTGTCGGAAGCCTATCTCAAGTTTCTCTACACGCCCGAAGCGCAGGAAATCATCGCGCGCAACTATTACCGCCCGCGCAACGCCGCGGTTGCAGCCAAGTACAAGGGCCGCTTTCCGAACCTGAGGCTGTTCACTATCGACCGCAATTTCGGCGGGTGGAAGCAAGCTCAGGCCAACCACTTCAACGACGGCGCCCTGTTCGACCAGATCTTCGAGGATGCGAAGCGCTGAGCCGCACGGCCGATTGGACTCAAAGGGGGAATTCCATGCGTTTCCTGCTCCTCGCTGGCGCCTCCGCGCTAGCCATCAGCACACCCGCGTTCGCTCAGCAGGGCGAAGATGTGACAGCGACCCAGCCGAGCGAATCTCCCATCGACTCGCTGGAGCCGGCGGATGCCGCCCCGAGCCAGGCGGCAGCGGCCCCTGCGCCGACGGGCGATGCGGTTCTCGATCGCCTCAATGCCTTGGAAGCGCGGGTGAGGCAGCTCGAAGCCCGCAATGCCGAACTGGAGCAGCAGGCCGAATTGAACCAGACGCGGCTGCAGTCCGTGGAAACGAAGGCCGCCAAGGCCGCGCAATTCACATGGGCGCCGACGATCTCGGAACCGACCGGCCAGTTCTCGTTCAAGCCGCGCGGGGTCATCGAAGCCGACGGCGCGGCGTTCATCGAGCGCAAGGGCGGCTACGATTTCAACAACGGCACCGCCCTTCGCCGCGCCCGCATCGGCTTCGAAGGCACCGCGCTCAAGTGGTGGAATTACCGCATCGAAGTCGACTTCGCCGGCAATGCCGTCAACATCACCGACGCCTATCTGCAGTACACCAAGATCCCAAAGACGCTGTTGACGCTGGGCCAGCACAAGGCGCCGTTCGGGCTCGAGTCCAACAACAGCGACAATTACAATACCTTTCTTGAGCGCGGCATGTTCACCAATGCGTTCGGCAATGCCGGCGCGGAACGCCGCATCGGCCTGTCGGCCGCCTACTCGCCGAAGGAGACCGTCAACGTCACCGTCGGCGCCTTCGGCGACAATGAAAGCATCAGCCGTTCGAGCGTCGCCCCGGTCACTGACACGCCGGACGAAAGCTGGGGCTTCAACGGCCGCGCGACCTGGGAGCCGATCTTCGACACCGGCAAGATCGTCCACCTCGGCGTATCCGGCTATTATCGCACTGCACTGCGCGCGGGCGACACCAAGGACGCGCTGCGGCTGTCCGACCGTCCGAACGTCCGGGTCGACAACGGCAACATCGCCGACAGCGGCGTGATCACCGGCGTCGAATCCCTGCTCTATGCCGGCGCCGAAGCTACCGGAGTGTTCGGGCCGTTCACGATCGCCGGCGAGTACGGAAAGCTGTGGGCCGACCGTCCCAGCCTCTCGAACGTCAGCTTCGACGGCTTCTACATCTACGGCAGCTGGTTCCTGACTGGCGAGACGCGACCGTTCCGCAACTGCAATTTCGACCGCGTGCGCCCGTTCACGGAAGTCGGCAAGGATGGCCTCGGCGCGTTCGAAGTCGCGCTTCGATACGACAAGATCGACCTGTCGGAATCGCCGGTGCGTCCGGGCAATGAAGCGCAAAGCGTCACGCTTGGGCTCAACTGGTACTTCAATCCGTTTGCCAAGCTGATGTTCAACTGGGTCCGGTTCAGCGGCGACAACACACCGCTCGACCCGGTCGGCTCGGAGACCAAGGGCGACGCCTTCGCAACGCGGTTGCACCTGGACTTCTGATGCCGCAGTCGGCGGTGATGCCCAAACTCCCTAGACTCCGCAGATCGTCATCTCTGCCGGGGCTCAGTCTCTCTCTGGGCATCACCGTCTTCTGGCTGTCGTTCATCGTTCTCGTCCCGCTCAGCGCCGTATTCCTGAAGAGCGCGAGCGGCGGCCTGGGCGAGTTCGTCGCCGCCGCCTTCTCCTCCCGCGCGCTGGCATCGTACAAAGTGACCTTCGGCGCCGCGCTGATCGCCGCTGCGGTCAACGTCGTCTTCGGCCTTCTGATCGCGTGGGTTCTGGTCCGCTACGAATTCCCCCTGAAGCGGCTGATGGGGGCGCTGGTCGACCTTCCCTTCGCGCTTCCGACCGCGGTCGCGGGCATCGCACTGACCGCGCTCTATGCGGATACCGGACTGATCGGACGGCAGTTCGCCGAACTGGGGATCCCGATCGCCTACACCCCTGCAGGGATCGTCGTCGCGCTGACCTTCATCGGCCTGCCGTTTGTCGTGCGCACGGTCGAGCCGGTGCTGGCGGAAGTTTCGCGCGAAGCCGAAGAGGCGGCGCTGACCCTTGGCGCTTCGCGATTGCAGACCTTCGGCCGGGTGATCCTGCCGACGTTGTTCCCCGCTCTCGCAACCGGCTTCACGCTGGCCTTCGCCCGTGGCGCGGGTGAATATGGTTCGGTGATCTTCATTGCCGGCAACATGCCGTTCAAGTCGGAGATCGCGCCGCTGCTGATCATCACCCAGCTCGAGGAGTTCGACTACGTCGGCGCGGCCGCAATCGCGGTTGTCATGCTGCTCGTATCGTTCGGCCTCCTGCTTGTCCTCAACGTGCTGCAGCACTGGCAGCAGCGAAGGCTGGGAACGTGAGGAAAGGCGGACACCTGCGTGAGCCTACGGCCGTCAAGGCACTGCTGATCGCGGCGGCCTTGGCCTATTTCGGGCTGATGCTCCTGCTCCCGCTCGGCACCGTCATTGCCGAGGGCCTCAGGAAGGGCACCGAAGCCTGGCTGGCCGCCGTGACCGAGCCGGATGCGCGCTCGGCGATCTGGCTGACCCTCGTCGTCGCCGCCATCTCCGTGCCCCTCAACACCGTCTTCGGCATCGCCGGCGCCTGGCTGATTTCCAAGTACGACTTTCGCGGGAAGCCGATCTTGATCACCTTGATCGACTTGCCCTTCTCTGTCTCGCCGGTGGTGTCGGGCCTGGTCTTTGTCCTGCTGTTCGGAGCGCAGGGCTGGTTCGGAACCTGGCTCCAGGACCGCAATATCGAGATCATCTTCGCGCTTCCCGGGCTGGTGCTGGCGACCGTCTTCGTCACCTTCCCCTTCGTCGCGCGGCAGCTCATCCCGCTGATGACGATGCAGGGCCGCGCCAGCGAAGAGGCGGCGCTGACGCTCGGCGCGTCGGGCTGGCAGACGTTCTGGCACGTCACCTTGCCCAACATCCGTTTTGCGCTGCTCTACGGCGTCCTGCTATGTAACGCCCGCGCAATGGGCGAGTTTGGCGCGGTCAGCGTCGTTTCCGGTCACATCCGCGGCGAGACCAACACCATGCCGCTCCATGTCGAGGTGCTCTACAATGAGTACAACTTTGCCGCCGCTTTCGCAGTCGCGACCCTCCTCGCGCTCCTCGCCGTCGTCACTCTTGCTCTCAAGAGCTTCATCGAGTGGCGACACCGGGACGAGCTTGCTGCGAAGTTCTGACATGTCGATCCGCATTGAAGACGTTTCGAAGAGCTATTCGTCGTATCCGGCGCTCGACCGCGTGTCGCTGGAGATCGAGGACGGAGAATTCGTCGCGCTCCTTGGCCCCTCGGGTTCTGGCAAGACGACCCTCCTGCGCGTGATTGCCGGGCTGGAGGAGCCGGAAGCCGGCCGCGTCTGGTTCGGCCAGCGCGACGTCACCGACACGTCGGCCGCCTCCCGCGGGATCGGCTTCGTCTTCCAACATTATGCGCTGTTCGGCCACATGACCGTTGCGCAGAACATCGCCTTCGGGCTGACCGTCATGCCGCGCGCCTCGCGGCCGTCGAAAGCGGATGTCGGCTCGCGGGTCGAGGAGTTGCTGGAGCTCGTCCAGCTTCCCGGCCTCGGCGCCCGCTACCCGAGTGAACTGTCGGGCGGCCAGCGGCAGCGCGTGGCGCTCGCCCGGGCGCTCGCCCGCAAGCCCAAGATCCTGCTGCTCGACGAGCCGTTCGGAGCGCTCGACGCCAAGGTCCGCCGCGAGCTTCGCGGAGCGCTCCGCAGCATCCACGACGACCTCGGCTTGACGTCGATCTTCGTCACTCACGATCACGAAGAAGCCTTCACCCTCGCCGACCGCGTTGCCCTGCTCAACACCGGCCGCATCGAGCAATTCGCGGTCCCCAGCGAAGTCGAAAACGCGCCGGCGAGCCAGTTCGTCCGGGATTTCCTGGCTTAGGGTTCTGCTGCGGGAGCTAGAGGCAGCTTCCGACCCATTGCGGACATAGGAGTATCCGGTACGCTCGGGTCATGCGGACAGGTAGGAAAGTGGGCCTGGGATGCGTCACCATTCTCGCCTTATGCATATTCGGCGCATTCGCACTTAACTCCGTAGATAGTCGCGAGATCGGCAGGACGAACCCTCAACGAGCGGCCAACTATCGCCCGCCTTGGTTCAACTTTTCCGAAACGTATACCAAGGGCGCGGCTCTCGGCGTGACAGTCGGCTCCACGAAAGCAGAGGCTATTGAGGCAGCCGAACAAGCTGGACTAATCGTTCAACCGGTCTGTTGGGGTGATGATCGAGCTGGTGGCGCAACCTTGTACGAGCGCGCCGAATTACTGGCCGTAATGCTTCGTCAGTCGAAGCTTTGTTTCTCCTACCCCAGCAAGCCGGGGGGAATGATTGTCGATTTTCACGATGATCGCGTCAGATCCGTCGAAGTCTATTACGTCAACTTCGAAGCTATTTGAGTTGTGGCGTGGTGGCAGCATTCCGCCCAAAGCGGACATTAGGCGCTTAGAGCCCTCTTACCTCAGCCCTTCTTGTCCGCCGTGAAGTAACCGATGCCGCCGCCGACGATGGCGCCGAGGATCGGGCCGATGAACGGGAGCGGGATGGCCACGAGCGCGCCGATACCGGCGGCGATCGCGGTCCGCTTTGCGCGTGGGTCTTCAAGCATCGCTGTCTCCTTCGCTGGTGTGTTATATAGATAACACACGGTTCTGTCCATTGCCGATGCTTCGGTCGAATTGCTAGCGGGAGTCCATGCGGGGATTGAAGGTTGCGGTAGCGGGTTGCGGGCCTTGCGGGCTAGCAACTGCACTGCTGCTCTCAAGGCAGGGTCATAGGGTTGCGCTATTCGAGCGGTTCGACGCGCCGCGCCCGATCGGCTCCGGACTGATGATCCAGCCAACCGGCCTCGCCGTACTGGATAAGCTCGGCCTTTCCGAGCGTCTCATTTCAGAGGGTGCTCGGATCGAGCGACTGTTCGGGACTGCTGGACAGAGAACCGTTCTCGACGTTCGTTACGAGTGGCTTGGACCCGGGGACTGGTTCGGGGTCGGGGTCCACCGGTCGACACTGTTCGATGTCCTGCACGATGCTTTGGTCGATGAGGGAATCCCAATCCTGACGGGAACGACGATCAGTGGCAGCCGGCTGGAAACCAAGGGACGGCGGATCATCTTTGAATCCGGCGGTGCGAGCGAACCTTATGATCTTGTAATCGATGCCTTGGGAACTCGCTCATTGCTCGCCGAGCCGTGCGGTCGTGAGCTTGCCTACGGCGCGCTCTGGGCGACGCTGGATTGGCCCCACGGCGCCGGATTCGATCTGGCTGCGCTGCAGCAACGGTACCAGCGATCGAAGATCATGATTGGGCTCCTGCCAATCGGAATCGGTCGAAGCGGGCAATCGAAGGCGGCCTTCTTCTGGTCATTGAAATGCGACCAACTCGATCAATGGCGAGCGGCAGGCCTCGACGCGTGGAAGGCCGACGTCCGCTCGCTTTGGTGGGAAATGGATCCGGTCCTCGACCAGATCATAGACGCGGAACAACTCACGTTCGCGCGATACTCGCATCGAACCCTCAGGCGATCCGCGGAGCCAGCACTCATCCACTTGGGCGATGCATGGCATTCCGCCAGCCCGCAGCTCGGGCAAGGCGCCAACATGGCAATGCTCGACGCCTGGTCTTTGGCTCGGGCCCTTGAGCGCTCCGCGAACATGGACGAGGCGCTCCGTGTCGCTGTGAAAATGCGAAGGCGGCACATTCAGCTTTATCAGTGGCTGACGGCAATCTTCACGCCGGTCTATCAGTCGGACAGCCGCGTCTTGCCATTCCTCCGCGACCGCATCGTGGGGCCACTATCGAAAATATGGCCCGCGACGTGGATTCAGGCGGCCATGGTTAGCGGGCTCATCGGAAATCCGCTCCCGGGATTAGGTCTCGATGCCGGATGTCGCGCGCCCTAGCCGGACGGGGCAATTACTTCTTCTTCGCCCCGGACTTCTTCGCTGCAGGCTTCTTCGCCTTCGCGGGGGGTTCGTCCTTGCCCAGCGCGTCCATGCTGCGGCGGGCGACGTCGAGGGCGAGCTGCCACATGGCGGTGCCGCTTTCGACGCCCGACTTGGCGGCCGACTTGATGTCGTCCGCAGCTTCCAGCGCGAGCGCCTGAGCCTTCTTGGGGTTGCGAAGGGCGGCGGCGGCGGCGACCAGGGTTGCCGCGACCACTTCGGCGGTCAGCGGGTTCTTCGCGACCTTCTTGGCGCTCTTCACGACCTTGGCGACCTTGGCCTTCGGGGCCGCTTTCTTCGCTTTGGCTTTCGGTTTCTTCGCTTTGTCCTTGGTCAAGAACCCCTCCCTGATCGAGTGCTTTTTCACGTTAGCGTCACACGTTTGTAACACCGCTCTGTTTCAGATCGGCGACAGCAATCACGTGGCCTGATACTAGCAGCATCATGCCGCGACCAGCGCATGCGAGGAAAATGGCGACGCAAGCTCCAGCCGCGCCGTCCGAGGCTCCAGCCCCGGCCGCACCCAATGTCGCCCCGGCCGTGCCGGAAGCCCGCTATTTCAACCGCGAACTGAGCTGGCTGGCGTTCAACCGCCGCGTTCTGGAGGAGGCAGCCAACCCGCACCATCCGTTGCTGGAGCGGCTGCGGTTCCTGTCGATTTCGGCCAGCAATCTCGATGAGTTCTTCATGGTTCGCGTCGCCGGCCTGAAGGCGCACCAGATCCTCGGCGTCGAGGAGAGGTCGGCGGACGGGCTGACGACGGCGCAGCAGCTCTCCGCGATCGAGGCCGAGGCCGACCGGCTGGTCGAAAGCCAGGAGGAAGTCTGGCGCAGCCTGCGGACCGCGCTTCACGAGAACGAGGTGACGGTCGTCGGTTCCGAACCGCTCGACGCCAAGGCGGAAGCGTGGCTCGATTCCTACTTCCGCGAGCAGATCTTCCCGGTGCTGACGCCGCAGGCGATCGACCCGGCCCACCCCTTCCCGTTCATTCCCAACCGCGGCTTTTCGCTCATCTTCGAGCTGAAGCGCGGCAAGACGCATATTCGCGAGCTGATCATGCTGCCGGCGGGCGTGCCCCGCTTCATCCGCATCCCCGGCGCGGACGCGCGCTACATCGCGCTGGAGACCCTGATCCGCCGCCGGACGGATTATTTGTTCCCGAAATACGAGCTGTTGCGGCAGGGCGCGTTCCGGATCCTGCGCGACAGCGACATCGAGATCGAGGAAGAGGCGGAAGATCTCGTCCGCTACTTCAGCACCGCCATCAAGCGCCGCCGCCGCGGCCGCGTGGTGCGACTGGAGATCGAACCGGACATGCCGGACGTGCTGATCCGCTTCGTGAAGGAAGGCCTCGGCGCGCAAAACGCGATCATCTCGGAAAGCAGCTCGCCGGGCATGGCAGACCTTTCGGCGATCGTCGAAGAGGACCGGCCGGAGCTGAAGTTCCCGCCGTTCGATCCCCGCTTCCCCGAGCGCATCCGCGAGCATGGCGGCGATTGCTTCGCGGCGATCCGCGAGAAGGATTTTCTGGTTCACCACCCGTACGAAAGCTTCGAGGTGGTGGTCGAGTTCGTCCGCCAGGCCGCGGCCGATCCCGACGTCGTCGCAATCAAGCAGACGCTTTACCGCGCCGGCAAGCAATCGGCGATCATGCGCGCCCTGATCGATGCGGCGGAAGCCGGGAAATCGGTGACCGCCGTCATCGAGCTAAAGGCCCGCTTCGACGAAGAACAGAACATCATGTGGGCCAATGCGCTGGAACGCGCCGGCGTGCAGGTGGTCTACGGCTTCGTCGACTGGAAGACACACGCCAAGGTGTCGATGGTCATTCGCCGCGAGGCCAAGGGCTATCGCACCTACTGCCACTTCGGCACCGGCAATTACCACCCGGTCACGGCGCGCATCTACACCGACGTCAGCTACTTCACCGCGGACCCGCGCATCGGCCGCGACGTCGCCAAGCTGTTCAATTACATCACCGGTTATCTGGAGCCGAAGAACCTTCGCCAGCTGGTCATCTCGCCGGCCGGGATGCGCGCCGAGCTTCTCCGGCTGATGGACGCGGAGATTGCGGCGGCGAAGGCGGGCAAGCCGTCGGGCCTGTGGGCGAAGCTCAATTCGCTGGTCGACCCGATGATCATCGACAAGCTCTACGAGGCGAGCCAGGCGGGCGTGCCGATCGACCTTGTCGTGCGCGGCATCTGCTGCCTTCGGCCGGGCATCCCCGGCATGTCGGAGAACATCTCGGTCAAGTCGATCGTCGGGCGGTTCCTGGAACATGCGCGCATGTGGTGCTTTGCCAACGGGCATGCGCTGCCGCATCCACAGGCCAAGGTGTACATCAGCTCGGCCGACTGGATGCCGCGCAACCTGGACCGACGGATCGAATATATGCTGCCCATCGAAAACCCGACGGTCCACGCCCAGCTTCTCGACCAGGTGATGGTCGCCAACCTGATCGACAATGAGCAGAGCTGGCGGCTGCTGCCCGACGGCACCTACGAGCGGCTGACGCCAAAGCCGAACGACGCCTTCAATCTGCACGAATATTTCATGAGCAACCCGTCGCTGTCCGGCCGCGGGCAGTCGCTCAAGAAGGGCCGCAGGGTGCCGAAGCTGCGCTTCCAGCGCGGGCGTTAGGAGACGGCGTTGGCGCGAAAGCCCGTTGCGGTCGTCGATATCGGGTCCAACTCCGTCCGGCTCGTGGTCTATTCCGGCCGCCAGCGCGCGCCCTCGCCGATCTTCAACGAAAAGGTGATGGCGGGGCTTGGCGCCGGGCTTCGCGGCAACGGGCAAATGTCGCCGGAGAGCGAGCAGAAGGCTCTGTCGGCGCTGTGCCGGTACAAGCTGCTGCTTCGCCACATGGGCGTGCGCGAGGCGAAGGTGGTCGCAACGGCGGCTGTCCGCGACGCTGCCAATGCGGACGACTTCATCGCCTCGGTAAAGGCCATCGGCCTGCCCTGCGAAGTGGTGAGCGCCGAGGATGAAGCGCGCTTCTCGGGGCTTGGTGTTCTATCCGCGTTTCCCGGAGCCTCCGGCATCGTAGGCGATCTCGGCGGCGGCAGCCTGGAACTGATCGAGATCGGCAATGACGGCCCCCGCCCGGGCCTTTCGCTTCCGCTTGGAGTGCTGCGCGTCGAACGCAGCAAAGCGGGCGAGAAGCTGGTCCGAGACATCCTCAAGAAAGAGGTAAAGAAGACCGGCCTCGACAAGTCCGGCCGCGGCCAGCCGTTCTACATGGTGGGCGGGTCTTGGCGTGCGCTCGCCAAGATCGACATGATCGCAACCGACTTCCCGCTCCCCGCAACGCACCATTACCGGATCAAGCCGGAGCGCGTCGCCGAACTGCGCAAGATCGCGGAGAATCCTGCCACGTTCGAGGGCCTGCTCTCGTCTGCCCGCCTCGCCAGCGCCCCTGTCGCCGCAATGGTCCTCGAACGGGTCGTCGACGAACTTCAGCCGAGCGAGCTGATCGTCTCGGCCTTCGGGCTTCGCGAGGGCCTGCTTTACGCCGACCTGGACGCGCGTGCGCGAAAGCTCGACCCATTGATCGAGGCGGCCCGCGACGCCGGCGGCGCGGAGCATCGCTTCGGACAGCACGGCGACCTGCTCCACGACTGGATTGCGCCGCTTTTCGAGGACGGACCGAAGATGGAGCGGCTGCGGCGCGCATCCTGCCTGCTCGCGGACGTCGCCTGGCAGGCAGCTCCCCCGTTCCGGGCCGATCGCGGCGTCGAGATGGCGCTGCACGGAGACTGGACCGCCGTCGATGCCGCCGGCCGCGTGATCATGGCCCAGGCGCTCACGTCCAATTTCGGGCGCGACACGCTTCCCGACTGGCGCCTGACGCAATTGGTGAAGCCGGAGCTGCTGCTCCGCGCCCATTGCTGGGGCCTCGCGATGCGCCTCGGCCAGCGACTCAGCGGCGGCGTTGCCTCGGTGCTGGAACGGACTCACCTCAATCTCAGCCGCACGTCGGTAACGCTTTGCGTTCCGCATCGGAACGAGGCGCTGGCCGGCGACGCGGTCCGCCGCCGGCTGCAGCGGCTCGCCGAAGCGTTCGGCCGCAAGGCGGAAGTCGCAACCTTCGTCTAGCCTGGCGTGTACTTGCCCACGGAAGTCGGTCTAGGCACGAACAATGGCGGCAAGCGACACCAACGATCTGCTCGTCCTCCGGCGCAAGCCGCGCATCTCCGGCTGGCTGAGCCTTGGCTGGCGACTGGCGATCATGGCCGGGCTGCTCGGTGCCCTGATCCTCATCCACTGGATCGAGCGTGACGGCCTGAAAGACAGCAAGGACGGCGTCGTCAGCTTCCTCGACGTCATTTATTTCACCATGATTAGCGCGACGACGACGGGATACGGCGACATCGTTCCCGTTACCGACCGGACCCGGATGTTCGATGCGCTGGTCGTCACGCCGATCCGCATCCTCTTCATCCTGATCCTCGCGGGCTCCGCTTATTCGTTCGTGGCCCGGCGTTCCTGGGAAAGATTCGTCATGAAACGCATCCAGCAATCGCTGAAGAACCACATCATCGTCGCCGGATACGGCACGAAGAACCGCCGGGCGGTGCAGGAGCTGATCGACCTCGGCGCAGCGCCGGGCTCGATCGTCGTGATCGACACCAACGAGGCCCGGCTCGCACTCGCCAAGGAGCTTGGCTGCATCGTGTTCAACGCCGATGCGGCACGCGACGAGACCCTGCGCGCCGTGCACGTCGAGCGCGCGAAGCTGGTCATCATTTCGGCGGGCCGCGACGACACATCGATCCTGATCTGCCTCACCGCACGCCACCTCGCGCCGGACGTGCGCATCAGCATTGCCGTCAACGAGGAAGACAATGAGCAGCCGGCAAGGCGCGCCGGCGCGGATGTCGTGGTCAATCCGCTCGACTTCGCCGGGCTGTTGCTGGCGACGACCCACGCGGGCCACCACATCGCCGACTATCTCGCCGACCTCGCATCGATGAAGGGCAAGGTCCGCATCGTCGAGCGCGATGTCCGGCCGGAGGAGATCGGCAAGGCGTTGAAAGATATCACCAACGGCCTTGGCCTCCGGATCATTCGCGACGAAACACCCTATGGCTTCTGGCGGCCGCAGGTTCAGAGCCTGGAAGCCGGAGACGTGATCATGGAGATTTGCCCGACCGGGAAATAGGTGCCGACAGCCGTGGTGTGGCCTTCGCGCCTGCCTCCGGCTAGGAGCCTGCCGCATGGGGGCCCTGTCTTCACAAGAACAGATCGTCGTAGAACGCGCCGCAGCCGAGCCGATGCTAGACCAGGTCCTCGCCTGGGCTGCGGTCAATAGTGGGTCGCGCAATCTCGACGGGCTGGCGCGAATGGCCGGGCTGCTCGGCGACGCCTTCTCCAAGCTTCCGGGCAGTGTCGTCCTGGTCGACGCGGCGCCAGTCGACGCAGTCGATGCTGCGGGCAAGACGATCGGAATTGCGCACGGGCAGAATCTGCACCTGAAAGTCCGGCCGGAAGCGCCGGTGCAGCTGCTCTTCACCGGCCATATGGATACGGTCTTCGCGATCGACCACCCGTTCCAGGAAACGCGCTGGCTGGATGACGAGGTGATCAACGGGCCCGGCACCGCCGACATGAAGGGCGGCATCGCGGTCATGCTTGCGGCACTGAAGGCCGTCGAGGCGAGCGGCGTTACGAACCTCGGCTACGAAGTGATCATCAACAGCGATGAGGAAGTCGGTTCGCTCGGCTCCGCTCCGCTGATTGCGGAAACCGCGCGGGGCAAGAAGGCCGCTCTGACTTATGAACCCTCGGCACTCCCGGATGGAACGCTTGCGGGTGCACGGCCCGGCAGCGGCAACTTCGCGATCACCATTCGCGGGCGCTCGGCGCATGCCGGCCGAAATCCGGATGATGGCCGCAACGCCGTCCTTGCCGCGTCCGATCTTGCCCTTCGGTTCGAGAAAATGCGCAGGGCCGGACTGACGGTGAATCCCGCCAAGATCGACGGCGGATCGCCGACCAATGTCGTTCCCGACCTCGCCATCCTGCGCGTGAACCTGCGACCGGCAACGCCCGAGCTCGAAGCCGAAGCCAACGACATGATCGCCGCCGCCATTGCTGCCGTCGCTGCCGAGCGCGACGTGCACATCGACATTCACGGCGGCTTTGCCCGCCCGCCGAAGCCTATGACCCCTGCCGCAGAAGCCTTGTTCGGACTGGTGAAGCAGGCCGGTGCAGATCTCGGCCAGTCGATCGGCTGGCAACCGAGCGGCGGCGTCTGCGATGGCAACAACATCGCCGCCTGCGGCGTGCCCGTCGTCGACACGATGGGCGTGCGCGGCGGCAAGATCCACAGCACGGAGGAATTTCTGATCGTCGAAAGCTTGAAAGAGCGCGCGGCCTTGTCGGCGCTCACCATCCTTCGCCTGGCCGGTGGTGCGGCATGACATTCCGTGTCCGTCCCGCGACTCCTGACGATTTTGCGGCCATCTACGAAATGGCCAAGCTGACCGGCGGCGGCTTCACCAACCTCCCGCCCGACCGCGCGACGCTGGTGCAGAAGCTGGCACGTTCCGAGGACAGCTTTTCGCGGACGGAGGACAGCCAGTCCGACGACCTCTACGTCTTTGTCCTCGAGGACCCGAAGGCCGGGATCATCCGCGGCACCTGCCAGGTGTTCGGCCAGGTCGGCGTCCGCCAGGCGTTCTACTCCTATCACGTCAGCACGCTGACCCAGACCAGCCCCGAGCTCGGAAAGACGTTCCGTAACCAGATGCTGACGCTGACGACGGACCTCGAAGGTTCGTCGGAAGTCGGCGGCCTGTTCCTGCATCCGCAGGCGCGCGCCGGCGGATGGGGCTCGCTGATCGCGCGCAGCCGCTATCTCTTCATCAAGCAGCATCGCGCCCGCTTCGGCGACCGCGTCCTCGCCGAGCTGCGCGGAGTGATGGACGAAGCCGGCAACTCGCCCTTCTGGGACGGTCTCGCCGGCCGTTTCTTCGACATGACTTTCCCGGAGGCCGACGAGTTCAACGCGGTTCACGGAACGCAATTCATCGCCGACCTGATGCCGAAGACACCGATCTACGTCTCGCTGCTGAGCGAGCAGGCGCGCGCCGTCATGGGCCTGCCCCATCCGACCGGCCGAGCGGCGCTGCGAATGCTGGAGGAAGAGAATTTCGTCTTCGACCGCTACATCGACATCTTCGACGGCGGCCCGACGGTCACCGCGCACACCGACGATATCCGGACAATCGACGAATCCGACGAGGAACTGATCGAGGAGATAGCGCCCGGCGGAAAGACCAGGATGCTGCTGGCATGCGGCCGCCTGAAGGATTTCAAGGCCTGCCTCGCATCGACGCGGCGCGCCGGCCGCAAGGGCCTGTGCATCGACCCGGAAGCGGCAGAATTGCTCGGCGTGAAAAAGGGCGACACCGTTCTCGCCGTGAAGCGCTGATGGCTCTTCGTGAAATCAACTTCGACGGGATCATCGGGCCGTCGCACAATTACGCGGGGCTGAGCTTCGGCAATCTCGCCTCTACGCGGAACGCGGGGCAGGTCTCGCAGCCCCGCGCGGCCGCCCTCCAGGGCCTCGACAAGATGCGCGCGAACTTGGCGCTCGGCCTCGTGCAGGGGGTTTTCGTGCCCTTGTCCCGTCCGAACCGGGACTGGCTTGCGTCGCTTGGGACGACGTATGAGGAATGCGAGCAACCGCTCGCCGCGGCGGCCATGTCGGCCTCGGCCATGTGGGCGGCCAATGCCGCAACGGTTTCGCCCGCTCCCGACACGCGGGACGGCCGCACGCATCTAACCGTCGCCAATCTCCGCACCATGCCGCATCGCAGCCACGAATGGCCCGGCACGCTGGCACAGCTACGGGTCGCGTTCGGCAACGATCGTCATTTCGCCGTCCACGATCCGGTCCCGCCGGCGTTCGGCGACGAAGGTGCCGCCAACCACATGCGGATCGCCTCGAAGCATGACGAGCCGGGCCTCGAGCTGTTCGTCTACGGGGTAGCGGGCGGCGCCTTCCCCGCACGCCAGCACCTGCAGGCGTCGAAGGCCATCGCAAGGCTTCACGGACTCGATCCCGAGCGCGCATTGTTCGTCGAGCAATCGGAAGCGGCCATCGCCGCTGGCGCGTTCCATAACGACGTCGTCGCGGTCGCCAACGAGAACGTCCTGTTCGCGCACGAACTGGCCTTCGCGGATCGCAGCAAGGTCGTCGCGTTCTGCGAAGAGCGACTGTCCAGCTTCGAACTGGTCGAAGTCCCGGCGGCGGAGGTGCCGATCGGCGACGCGATCGCCTCCTATCTGTTCAACGCGCAGCTGGTTACGCCGCCCGACGGCGAAATGACCCTGGTCGCCCCCAGCGAAGCGCGCGAGACGCCGACCGTCTGGTCGTGGATCGAACGCCACATCGCAGGCAACGGACCGATCCGTCGCGTCGAGGTCGTCGACGTGCGCCAGTCGATGGCCAATGGCGGCGGCCCGGCCTGCCTTCGCCTTCGGGTGGTCGCCGACCCCGAGACCGTCGATCCCCGCTTCATCGTCGACGACGCCAAGCTCGATCGGCTGAGTGAAGTCGTCCGGCAGGACTGGCCGGTCGAAATCGACAATGCCGACCTCCAGAGACCGGCGCTGGTCAGCGACGTCGAGCGGGCCCGGAGCGCGCTGCTGGAAGAGCTCGATCTGACCGACCTCAGCTGAATCCCGAAAAGAGACAAATTCGCCCCTTAACCGTATCGTAACCCTGTTCTTTAGCGCGGGAACGGCTCAAAACCGTGACTGACTCGTTCAGGTGTTAATGATTGCGATGCTGAAAAAAGTCGGTCGACTCTTTACCATCAAAACCCGGACGGAAGCCTGGCTGGTGACCTACGCGATCGCGGTCGGTGCCGTCGAACGAGCCCGCCACTACCTTGAACTTTATCCCGGCAATTCCGGCGTCCTGCTGGCCATCGCCTGCACCGGCGTCGTGTTCATTGCGGGCGCCAAGTTGTTGGACTCGGTGCGGCCTGTTCCAGCGGTTGCCAGGGTCGCACGCATTACGCCGCCGCTGCGACGCCAGCGCTATGAAGCTATTCGTAATCGACCCAGATTGCGCCCGACGCGTTCCGGTTCAGGATTACGGTCTTCACTTCACACAGATTGACGCCGTTCCAGACGACTGTGCCGACGCCCTCCAGCGTGGCCTGGATGTCAAATGCGCAGTCGGGATCCGAAAACTGAACGCTTCCGCGTCCGCCCGGTGAGGGCGCATTCCCCAGCGCCTTCCAGCCTTGCGTGCCGAAACGGCGGATCGTGAGGTTGGTCATGTTGAGCCCGGTCTGGTTGACGACCGAGAAGCCCGATGCACCCTGTGCCGCCGCGGGCGAAGGCACCGCAACGGCCACAAGGGCAATCAGGAAAGCAAACTTGATCATGCGGGCAATATAAACGCGCTCGCGTTAACGCGAAATACCGGACGTCAGGCCGCCTGCAGCTCCTGGTAGCTGTTGCGCGAGCTCCAGCCGACGACGCTTGGCGAATTGCCGCGCATGTAGGCTTCCTGGAGCGGGAGCGCCGTCCCGCAGAATGCGCACTCGGCCAGCATGCGGCCGATGTGCCAGTGGGTTCGCCCGCAACCCGGGCAGTGGTTTACTTCATTGTCCCGGTAAACCGCATGGTATCCGCGGTTCGCCGGATTGAACGGATCGCGGCGGGACTCGATCGAATTCAGCATCGTCTTTCCTTCCTGCCTCTCCCCAAACCAACGACGGTGAGTCGTTATGTTTCCGCGATAATCCGCGATTGCGGCGAAATTGTCGCGTGCCTGCAACAACTTGTGTCAGTGCGGGACAGATTCGAAGGTGAGTGAACGGCCCTGTGGATATTAACTAAACTTTAGGGATCGACACGCATCGTGCGCTTGTGGGGAGGGAGCCTGCGGGGAGGCGTGGACGATGGAGTCGAACGAGCGTTATTACCGGCGTCGGGCCGTTGAAGAGCGAATGGCCGCGCAAAGGGCGATCACCGAACAGGCCCGCGAATGGCACGCCAAGCTGGCGGCCGATTTCGCCGAACGAGCGCAAGGCGTGATTGCCGCGAGCGCCTAGACGCTCCGGAAGATCCGACAACTATCGAGATGCCTCGCCGCTCGGTGAGGCATTTTTTTCGCCCGCAGCACCAGGCCGCCAGCCGGCGGGCGTCACCCGCCAGACCGCATTGCCGACGTCGTCGGCAATCAGCAGCGCTCCGAACCGTTCGACGGCAACTCCGACCGGGCGGCCCAGCGTCTTCTTGTTCTTCGCATCGAGGAAGCCGGTGACGACGTCGACGGCCTTGCCTGACGGCTTGCCGCCCGCGAACGGCACGTAGACGACCTTGTATCCGTAGAACTTGCGGCGGTCCCAGCTGCCATGCTCACCGATGAAAGCCCCTCCCTTGAACTGCGGCAGGAGGTCACCAGTATAAAATGTCAGCCCCAGCGGCGCGACGTGCGAGCCCAGAGCATAATCCGGCACGATGGCGCTCGCGACCTTGGCCGGGTTTTGCGGACGCACGCGCGGGTCGAGGTGGCGGCCGTAATAGGAATAGGGCCAACCGTAGAAGCCGCCGTCGCGAACCGACGTCAGATAATCGGGCACCAAATGAGCACCAAGCTCGTCGCGTTCATTGACGACGACGTAAAAGGTGTTCGTCCCTGGGTAGAAGGACGGGCTGTTGGGATTGCGGAGCCCAGTCGCGAACTCTCGCGCGAGGCCGGTCTTGCGATCGATCTCCCACACCGCGGCCCGGCCAAGCTCGGCGTCGAAACCATTCTCCACGATATTGCTGTTCGAGCCGACCGTTGCGTAGAGCTTCGAACCGTCCGGGCTCGCCACCAGGCTTTTCGTCCAGTGATGATTGATCACGCCGGCCGGGAGCGGCGTCAGCATCCGACCCGGACCCGAGACCTTCGTCTGCCCGGGCGCAAAGGGATAGGCCACCACGCCGTCCGTGTTCGCGACATACAGCGTCCCGTCGACCCAAGTGACGCCGAACGGCGCATTGAGGTTGTCGAGCAATGTCGTCTGCAGCTCCGGCTTTCCGTCGCCATTCGCGTCGCGGATGAGGCTGATCTCGCTCTTCGGCGAGGGACCGCCGAGATTGTCGGCCTTGCCGATGACGAAGCCGAAGATCAGGTCCTTGGGCCGCTTCACGGGTTCACCCGGCGGCGCCGACTGGACGGCCAGGATATCGCCGTTCGGAAGGACGTAGACGAAGCGCGGATGGTGCAAACCGGTAGCCAGCGGCTGAATCTTTAGACCGTTGGCGACAGTCGGCTTTTGCCCCGCCGACCAGCCGGTTCCCGCAGCGACGTTCATCGGCGGGATCAGGAACTGGGTCGGCTTCGGCAGCACCGGATTCGGCCCGATCTGCGTATTGTCGTCGAAATCGGGGTCGCTGCAGCCGGCGAGAGAGGCCGCAAGGAGGCCAGCGATCAAGAGCCGGTTGGTCATGCGGTCCTCCGCGACGCAGCGCCGAAGAAGACGGCGACGATCATCAGCACAGTGGTGACGCCGGACAGGATGATCCCCTCCGGAACGACCGACGTCCAGCCGTCGCGGCTGTGAACGAAGGCGTTGATCAGGCCGAGCACCAGCGCGACGATGGTAACGATCCCGTGCCAGCGGACGCTGCGCCTCGCGCGATCGCGGCGATGCGCGAACCATTCAATCAGACCCAGCAGCACCGCAAAACCGCCCGCCACAAGACCGGCGGTGATCAGCCAGACCGAGAAGAACGGCCACAGAAAGTAGGTCGAGCGGACGTATGCAATGTCGAACAGGAAGGCGAGAAGGAAGTAGGCGACAGGCATCGAGCCTAACAGCGCATGGAGGGTTTCCATTGCGCCCGGGCGCGCTCGAGCAGTGCTTTCCTCGGGGATACGATCGGCCATAGGTTCGCCTTCGCAACTGACGCGCGCACTACGACCGGACGGCAGAACAAGTTCCATCAACAACATTTGTTGAGACGCAGTCGAACCCTGTTAGCATCGGCCATCACGGGTGTCGGAGAATCGCCATGCGAACGTTTCCCTTCTGCCTCTTGGCCTTTGTCGTCCTGTCGCTCAGCGCTTGCGCCCCCGTTGGGCCGCCCCCCGCATTCTACGATTATTCGGGCCCGCCGCCCGCCGGCCGCCACGGCGATCTCATCCGTTACAAGGCGCTTCCGAACGCTCCTGTCGGCAGCCGCGCCTATCGCGTTTTGTACAAGACGACGGCGGAAGACGGGACGGTGATCCCGGTGTCCGGGATGGTCGTCATTCCCAACACGGCGGCACCCGCAGGCGGGCGGCCGGTCGTCGCCTGGGCCCATCCGACCACCGGGGTCATCCCCCAGTGCGCGCCGTCGATATCGACTCTCCGCTACCTGATGATTCCGGGCCTCGATGCGATGCTGAAGGCCGGATACGCCGTTGCTGCGACGGATTATCCGGGTCTCGGCGCCGGAAGCGTCCATCCGTTTCTCGACGGAGTGAGCGAGGCGCGCGCAGTCCTCGACTCCGTGCGCGCAATCGGCGCAATCCCCGGCGCCGCAACCAACGACCGCTTTGCTCTGTGGGGCCATTCGCAGGGCGGCCAGGCGGTGATGTTCGCGGCGCAATTGGCGTCCAGCTACACGCCGGAGCTCAAGCTGGCAGGCGCCGCCGCCGCGGCCCCGGCCACGGACCTGGCCCAGCTGTTTCGAGACGATCTTGGGACGACCGGCGGCAATAATCTGGCGGCGCTGACCTTGTGGTCGTGGAGCCGCGTCTACGGCGCCTCCTTCTCGAACGTCGTCGTTCCGTCCGCCGTCCCAGCGATCGACACCATCGCCGCCCGTTGCCTGGACACCGTCTTTTCGAGCTCGGCCAAGAAGAAGGCGGACGTGTCTCTGTCGCAGGCTTACTTCACGGTCCCCGACATCACGCGCGTAGAGCCGTGGAAGTCGATCATTCTTCGTAACACGCCGGGCGTGCTGCCAAGGTCGGTCCCGCTATTCCTGTCGCAAAGCACGACGGACGAGGTCGTCCGGCCATCGGTGACCTTCGCCTTTGCTCGGAAGCAGTGTGAGGCGGGACGCACGGTAGACCTCGACGTGATCACCGGCGTCACTCATGAGTGGACGGCGATCAAAACGGCGGATGCTGCCTTTCGATGGCTCCAGGACCGGATGAATGGAGTGCCGCCGCTGAGCGATTGCGGGCGTTTGCCCTCGATCGAAGCCGACCCGGCAAAGGCATAGGGAAAATGGCGCGCCCGGAACGATTCGAACGTCCGACCCTCAGATTCGTAGTCTGATGCTCTATCCAGCTGAGCTACGGGCGCGCGGCCGAGTGAACGGCAGGGGCGCGACATAGGGGGCTGTTGGCGGAGTGGCAACCCCACGATTGCTAGTCCGCGGCAGCGTCCCTAGAGCTTCGCCGATGCGGACCCGCATTCTCCTTGCGCTCGGCCTTCTCGGCGCAGCCAGCGCCTGTTCGACTCCGGATGCGACCTATCCCTCGCTGGCCCCGCGTCCGCAGGAAGCGATCGATCCGCGCGTGCCCATTCCCAACGTGGTTCGAGTCGATCCAGCCGACCCGAGCCTGTCGGCGCACCTAGCGGGGCTGATCGACCAGGCGCAGTCCGGCGACCAGGCGTTCCAGGCCGCCGCCGCCAATGCCGAGCGGCTGGCAAGCAGCGCCGGGCCGCAGCCAAGCGAGAGCTGGGTCGCCGCACAGCAGGCTCTCTCGGCAGCCCAGGAGGCGCGCGGCCCGACAGTCCAGGCGCTCGGCGATATCGACGGCATCGCCGCCGCCGCGCTTCAGAAGCAGGGCGGGATTCCGGCCGGCAACCTCGCAGCCATCCAGGCGGCTGCCGACAAGGTCGCGGCAATCGACGATGCCGAAGCGAGCCGCATCGACGCGATCGAGAAGCGCCTAGGGCTTTAGGCGAGCGCGGCAGCCCTCGCGGCTGGCCATTCCGAAGCGCCGATCGCATAGACGATTACCGGATTGAGCTCGGGCGGGACATCGGCGCTCTGGAAATCCATGTCCTTTCGCCTCGTCATCCGCAGCCGCTTCATCAGGCCCTGGCTGGCTTCGTTCTGCTCGACAGTCAGCGCGACGACATGCGGAGCGCCAAACGTGTCGAAGGCGAGGTCGAGGCTCGCGATGGCCGCTTCCTTGGCGTAGCCCTGCCCCCACGCGTCCTCGCGCAAACGCCAGCCGACCTCGAAGTCGCCCGGATTAGGCGCGCCTTCGCTGTTGACGCGCTTCAGGCCGCAAAAGCCAAGCAGCGCCCCGTCCGCCTTGCGTTCGACGATCCAGAAGGTGTGGCCGAACTCGCGCTGGTACCGCTCGATGCGGCCGAAGGCGGCCTCGTGCCAATCGCGCGTGCGAACCCCGCCAAGCCAACGCATCACCGGTTCGGTGTTGGTGTGCAGCATGAACGCGTCGAGATCCTGCAGGTCCCAGGTCCTCAGGCGGAGGCGCTCGGTTTCAATCGCGGTTTCAGTCATTTAGCGCCCTCACGCCGTCGACGATTGCCTCGATCGCTTCGTCGACATGCTCGACGTGGGTACGGAAGCAAAGAATTGCACAGCGGATCAGGAAGGTGCCGTCGATCCGCGTCCCGCTCATCATCACGCGCCCTTCCTGTTGGAGATGCTTGAGCAAGCGCTCGGTGAATTCGTTCGCATCGCCGGTTTTCGGCAGATAGCGGAAGGCGACGACGGAGAGGTCGGGCGGTGGTCCGGGGTCGAAGCCTTCGATCTCGGACAGGCGCCGGTGGAAGTAGCGGGCGAGCGCCAGCTTTTCCGACTGGGCCGCGCGGAATGCTGCCACGCCTGCGATCTGCAACGGCAACCACAGGCGCATCGCCCGGAAGTGGCGGGTCAGCTCCGGCGACAAATCGGCAGGCGACGGCCCAACCTCGGACTCGCCGAGTGGGCGGATATATTCTCCCGACGCACTGAAGGCGTCGGTCAGGTGGCGTCCATCGCGGACCAGCGCCGCGCCGGTGCCGTAGGGCAGGAACAAGGTCTTGTGCGGATCGAGCGCCACGCTGTCCGCCTGCTCGATCCCGCGCAGCAATTCGCGGCCCTCGTCACAGAGCGCAAACAGGCCGCCATAGGCCCCGTCGACGTGCATCCAGGCGCCATACTTCCGGCAGAGTTCGGCAATCTGGGGAAGCGGATCGACCGCGCCGGTGTCGACGGTGCCGCCTGATGCGACGACCAGCCAGGGCCGGATGCCATCGCGGACGTCTTTCGCCAGCGCTTCCTCCAGCGCCGCCGCCGACATGCGAAGCGCTGCGTCCGTCGCAACCTGCCGGCGCGGGGAGCGACCCCTGCCCGCAATGTGCAGCGCCTTGTCGACGCAATAATGCGCGAACCGGGTGGTGTAGACCGCCCCGCCGCCATCCGGATCGCGCGCTTCGCGGGCGGCGACGATGGCCGTCAGGTTGGCGATGCTCCCGCCCGACGTCAGGGTCCCGGCGGCGGTGTCGGGAAAGCCAACGACGCTCGTCAGCCATTGCGTGCAGGCATTCTCGATGCGGACCGCCCCGGGGCTGGCCGACGCGAAACCGGCATATTTGTTCGAGGCCGCCGCGATCATGTCGCCGAGGGCGGAATGGAACAGCCCGCCGCCGGGAATGTAGGCCATGAATCGCGGCGATGTGGTCGCGAAGCCGGGACGGTCAACACATTCGGCGATGTAGTCGAGCACCCGCGCCGGATCGCGGCCCTGCTCGGTGAATTCCGGGTCCAGCCTCTGCGCAAAGACCTCGGACCAGGGCCTATTGGTCGAGGCCGTCCCAATCTGATCGTGATAGGCGAGGATGTGCTCCAACGCCTGGGTTCCGAGCTGGCCGCGCGCGTCGGCGTCCGGCTCCAGCGGTGCTGCCGCCGTCCGCAGTCGTTCGAGCTCGACGCGGAGCTCGTCCGGCATCAGCCCTGAATCAGCCGCGCAACGTCGAGCGCGTGGTAGGTGAGGACGCCGCTGGCCCCTGCCCGCTTGAAGGCCATCAAGGTCTCGAGGATCAGCGCATCGCGGTCGCCCCCACCCGCCGCCGCCGTGTTCTCGATCATCGCATACTCGCCGCTCACCTGGTAAGCGAAGGTCGGCACGCCGAACGTGTCCTTCACTCGGGCGACGACGTCGAGATAGGGCAGTCCTGGCTTCACCATCACGAAGTCAGCACCCTCGGCCAGGTCGAGCTCGACCTCCCGCAGTGCTTCCTCGATGTTCGCGGGGTTCATCTGGTAGCCGCGCTTGTCGCCTTTCAGTCGGCCGAGCGAGCCGACCGCCTCGCGGAACGGACCGTAGAAGGCGGACGCATATTTCGCGGCATAGGCCATGATCGCGACGTTCTGGTGCCCGCCGTCCTCCAGCGCGGCGCGGATCGCGGCGACGCGGCCGTCCATCATGTCCGACGGGGCGATGATGTCCGCGCCCGCTTCAGCCTGAACGACCGCCTGGTCGACGAGGATTGAGACGGTATCGTCGTTGATGACCCAGCCTGACGCGTCGATCATGCCGTCGTGGCCGTGCGAGGTGTACGGATCGAGCGCGACGTCGGTCAGCACCCCGATCTCCGGCACCGCATCCTTGATCGCCTTGGTCGCGCGGCAAATGAGGTTGTCTTGGTTCAGCGCCTCGCGGGCATCATCGGTGCGCAGCTCGTTCGGCGTATTCGGAAAGAGCGCGATGCACGGAATGCCGAGGCTCGCCGCTTCCTTCGCCTTGGCGGTGATGCGATCGATGCTCCAGCGGCTGACGCCCGGCAGCGACCCGATCGGCTCCTCGCAGCCACTGCCCTCGCAGATGAAGAGCGGCAGGATGAAGTCGCTCGGATGCAGCCGGTTCTCGGCGAGCATGTCGCGCATCCACGGGCTCGACCGGCCCCGGCGCATGCGAAGTGCTGGGAAGGAAGACATGGCGCGCAGATAGACTGGGAGCGCGGGGGAAAGAAAGGGCGCGCCGAACATTGAGCCTCGCAATGACCAAAACGCTTCCGAAACAAGCCATTCTGATCGTCAATGCCGGCAGCCGCCGCGGTGCTGACCTGTTCGAGGAGGCGCGCGACAAGCTGACGGCGGTGGGGATCGAGCTGCTCGACGCCAAGAAGTGCAAGACCGCCGCGACGATGGACAAGGCGGTGAAGGCCGCGCTGAAGAAAGCGCCGATGGTCATCGTCGGCGGCGGCGACGGTTCGCTGTCGTCCTTCGTCGACCATTTCATCGGCACGAACGTCGTCTTCGCATTGCTGCCGCTGGGGACCGCCAACAGCTTCGCGCGAACACTTGGCATCCCCCTCGACCTGGACGGCGCGATTGGCGTGATCGCCAAGGGCGAAGCGCGGAAGATCGACGTCGGCTGCATCAACGGCGACTATTTCCTCAACGCCGCAGCGATGGGCCTCGCCCCGAAGGTCGCGGAAAGCGTCCCGCACGGGTTGAAGCGCAAGCTCGGACGCCTGGGCTATCTCGTTTGGGCGGGCTGGTCGGCGGCCAACTTTCGTGCCTTCCGCGTCAAGCTGGAGGACGGGAAGCGAGCTTTTCGCATGTGGGCGACCGAGGTCCGCATCGCCAACGGCCGCTACCACGGCGGGATCGAGCTGATCGAGAACGCCGACCTCAAGAGCGGCGAGATCGTGGTGCAGGTCGTAACTGGGCGAAGCGTTGCCAAGCTCGGCTGGAGCTATCTCGCCTCGGCAACCAAGATGAAGGCACGGCACCAGACGGTGCGGGAGTTCGTGGCCGAGAGCTTCACACTCAGTACCAGGCCGCGGATGAAGGTCTCCATCGACGGAGAAATCGGCGAGGAAACTCCGTTGGAGATCAGCGCCTTGCCAGATGGCGTGATCATCGCGGCGCCACGCGACTAGCCGGCGGGCGTGAGCGCCCCGCCCGGCTCGCGAACTGCATGCGCATGTTCGACGCCCTCTTCCGCATCCGGCTGGACGTCCATCCGCGCCTTTCGCCAGCCCCCCTTGAAGTAATATGCAACCGCCAGGAGCATGTTAACCGTCGATGCCACCGGGAAACTGGTCCACAGGGCATCGGCGCCAAGCCAGCCGTAGGTGGCGAAGATCCAGCCGAAGCGGACGCCGACCAAACCCACGGCAAGGATGATCAGAGGCGCCCACACCGCGCCGTTGGCTCGAACGGTGCCGAACAGCACCATCGTCACCCCGAACAGAACGAAGTTCCATGTCGCGAGCATGTGAATGTGCCGTGCAATCGGCAGCGCCGGGCTGTCGGTGCCCATGAACAGCGCGAGCACCACGCGATCCGCCAGCGTCAGCGCGACGATAAGCCCGGCGGTGATTAGCACGGTGTAGATGATCCCGGAGCGGGTGATGGCGTTGACCCGGTCCCATCGGCCGGCACCGATATTCTGCGCGGTCATAGCGCTGACCGCCGCGCCAAGCGCCATCGCCGGCATCTGGACATATGTCCAAAGCTGCATCGCCACGCCGAACGCGGCGGTGGTGTCCACGCCCTCGCGGTTGACGAGGCTGACCAGGGCGAGTGCGGACATCGAGATGACGACCATCTGGATGCCCATCGGCAGGCCTTTAGTGACGATCGTCCGCAGGATCGTGAAATTGGGCCAGAGGTAGCAAAGCTCCCGCCCGCGCAGGCGCAGCGGCAAGTCTTTGACGTACATGTAGGCCAGCAGGCCGATCAGCGCTGCATAGTTGGCGATCAGTGTCGCGGTCGCGGCGCCGGAAATGCCCATCTCGGGCGCGGGACCGAGCCCGAGAATGAAGACGGGGTTCAGCCCGCTGTCGAGGATGACCGCGACGATCATGAACCACAGCGGCGTGAGACTGTCCCCCGCCCCGCGCAAGGCCATCATCAGCAGGGTCAGTAGCAGCAGCGCCGGCATGGCGAGGAAGATCACGCGCAGATATTCGAGCGCGAGCTGCTCCGCATCACCCGGCGTTCCGAGTGCGTGAAGGATGGCCGGAGCAAGCAGCCAGCCGGCAATCGCGATCACGATGGTAATCATCCCGAACGCGCCGGCGGCAGTTCCGAAGATCCGCCGCGCCTCGTCGACGTCCTTTCGGCCCCAGTACTGACCGATGAGGATGGTCGAGGCCATGCCGAAGCCGAACACGAAGGCCGTCAGCAGGAACATGACCATGTTGGCGTTGGACGTCGCCGCAAGCGCGTGCTCGCCGAGGAAGCGGCCGACCCAGATCGCGTTGATTGTGCCGTTGAGCGACTGAAGGATCGAGGACGCCAGGGTCGGAAGAGCGAACTTGAGCAGGGTCGGCCCGATGCTCCCCTGCGTCAGGTCGCCGCGCTCTGCCGATGCTGCGTCCGCCATCAACCCTCCACGCGTCCCTGCGAAGCTAACCCAGTCTCTCCAACGCAGCGCGGTAGCGTTCCGCTTCCGCCGACTTCTCCGCATGATCCGCGCGCGCCTTTTCCACCGCTTCAGGCTTGGCGCGTTCGGCGAATTGCGGATTGGAAAGACGGGCAGCCAGGCTGTCGCGCTCCTTCTCGGCAGCCGCGACGGCCTTGGTAAGACGACCGCGCTCCGACTCGAAGTCGACGACGCCTTCAAGTGGGAGTGCAATTGTCCACCCTCGGACTACAATTTGGACTGAGTTAGGCGGTGCAGACTCGGCCAGCGATGGCTCGGCGATTTTCGCCAATCGAGCGACTGACTTGTCCTCCTCCAGCAGCTCAAGGAGCGTGGTATCGTAGTGCTCGGACATGACCACGACCGGCTTCAACGTGACCGACCACGGAATTGACAGTTCAGACCGTGCAGCCCTGATTTCACGGATGACATCGATGGTCGTTTCGACGAACCATTTATTCAGTTCGTCCAAGTTTCGATGAACTTCTCGCCCGGTTTGCTCGGACATGTGCTGCATCGCCACATCGAGCTCGGCTTGCTGCGGATGCAGCCCGACTTGAGGGTTCGGCCATTTGGCGACGATCAAATCGTACGAGCGCTCATTCGCGTTCCACAGCTCTTCGGTGACGAAGGGCATGAACGGGTGGAGCATGACGAGAATCTGGTCGAACGCCCAGGCGGCGACGGCCTTCGTCTCCTGGTCGAACGCGCCCTTCACTAGTTCCACGTACCAGTCGCAGAACGTGCCCCAGACGAAGTGGTAGATGGCGTCGGCCATTTCGTCGAAGCGCAGCTCGTCGAAGGCAGTGTCGAGCTTCGCGAGCGTCTCGACGACCTCGCCGATGATCCAGCGGTTGACGGGTAGCTCGGCGGCAGGCGCGGCGATGCTTTGCGATGCGCCGACGCCGTTCATTTGCAGGAAGCGCGCGGCGTTCCACAGCTTGGTCGCGAAGTTGCGGTATCCCTCGACGCGCTTCTCATCGAGCTTGATGTCGCGGCCCTGACTTTCCATCGCCGCCAGCGTGAAGCGCAAGGCATCCGCGCCATATTTGTCGATCAGGCCGAGCGGGTCGACCGTATTGCCCTTCGACTTGGACATCTTCTGGCCCTTGGCGTCGCGGACCAGGCCGTGGAGGTAGAGCGTCTTCCACGGGCGCTCGCCCATGAACTCGAAGCCCTGCATCGCCATGCGGGCGTCCCAGAAGAAGATGATGTCGAAGCCGGAGATGAGCACGTCGTTCGGGTAGTGCCGCTTGAGGTCGTGCGTCTCCTCAGGCCAGCCGAGCGTGGCGAACGGCCACAGGGCAGACGAGAACCAGGTGTCGAGCACATCCTCGTCCTGGCGCAGCTCCACGCCTCCGCCAGCCTGCTGTTGTGCTTCTTCAAAAGTTTCCGCGACGAAAACGTTGCCCGATGGATCGAACCACGCCGGGATGCGGTGGCCCCACCACAGCTGGCGGGAAACGCACCAGGGTTGGATGTTTTCGAGCCAGTTGAACCAGGTCTTCTTCCAGGTCTCCGGAACGACCGCGATGTCGCCGGAGCGCACGGCCTCGATCGCCGGCTTGGCGAGCGTTTCCGCGTCGACGTACCACTGGTCGGTCAGCATCGGCTCGATCACCAGCCCCGAGCGGTCGCCGAAGGGCTGCATGATCAGCTTGTCCTCGACCTTGACCATCAGGCCCTCGGCGTCGATGTCGGCGACGACAGCTTTGCGGGCGTCGTAGCGGTCGAGGCCGCGATATTCCTCCGGAACGAGATTGAGCGCGTCTACCTCTTCCGCGCTCGCCATCGCGCCCCTAGCGATTTCGACGGCGCGTTTCGCAGACTCCTCGTACGACGGCCCGTCGGCGCGCATGTGCGCGGTGCCGTCCATCAGGCGGTACATCGGGATGCCGTTGCGCTGGGCGACGCCATAGTCGTTGAGGTCGTGCGCGCCGGTGATCTTCACCGCGCCGGAGCCGAAGTTCGGGTCCGGATAATCGTCGGTGATGATCGGGATCAGGCGGCGATGCTCCTTCGGCCCGACCGGGATCTCGCAGAGCTTGCCAACGATGGGCCGGTAGCGCTCGTCGCCCGGGTGCACCGCGACGGCGCCGTCTCCGAGCATCGTCTCCGGCCGGGTGGTCGCGATCGAGATATAGTCGCGTTCTTCCTGGAGAGTGACGTTCCCGTCCTCGTCCTTCTCGACGTAGGTGTAGGTCTCACCGCCCGCGAGCGGATATTTGAAGTGCCACATGTGGCCCTGCACTTCGCGGTTCTCGACTTCGAGATCGCTGATCGCGGTCTGGAACTTGGGGTCCCAATTCACGAGACGCTTGGCGCGATAGATGAGCTTGCGGTTGTAGAGCTCGACGAAGACCTTGATGACGGCCTTCGAAAAGCCCTCGTCCATGGTGAAGCGTTCGTTCGACCAGTCGCACGACGCGCCGAGGCGCCGAAGCTGGCGGGTGATCGCGCCGCCCGACTGCGCCTTCCACTCCCACACGTGCTCAAGAAACGCCTCGCGGCCGATCTCGGCGCGCTTGACGCGCTGGCTTTCGAGATTGCGCTCGACGACCATCTGCGTGGCGATGCCGGCGTGGTCGGTGCCGACCACCCACAGAGCGTCCTTGCCGCGCATGCGCTCGCGGCGGGTCAGGACGTCCTGCAACGTATTGTCGAGCGCATGGCCGATGTGCAGCGAGCCCGTGACGTTGGGCGGCGGCATGACGATTGTCCACGGTTCCTCATCTGGCCGTTCGGGCCGGAAGAGCCCCTCGGACTCCCAATGCTCGTACCAGCGCTGCTCGATCGCGGACGGATCGAAGGTCTTCGGCAATTCGCTCATGCGCGGCGGTTAGCGATGCCGCGCTGCAGCATCAACCTACTGAGGGCCGTTGAGATACTTCCCCAGCCAGCTGAACACCTCATCGTACCACTGAACCGAGTTCTTCGGCTTCAAAACCCAGTGGTTCTCGTCAGGGAAGATCAGCAGGCGCGAAGGAATGTCGCGCCGCTGGAGTGCCGTGAACGCCGCGATTCCCTGCGTGTAGGGAATGCGAAAGTCGTTCTCGCTGGTGATGACCAGTTGCGGCGTCTTCCACGCGGTCACGTAATTCGCCGGATTCCACTGCTCGAACGCCTGCGGGTCCTCGTAATAGGGCTTTCCGCCATGCTCCCACTCGTCGAACCACAGCTCTTCGGTTTCGTAAGCCATGGCACGGGCATCGAAGACGCCATCGTGCTGGACCAGGCACTTGAACCGATCGGGCCAGCGGCCTTCGATCCAGTTCATCATGTAGCCGCCGTAAGAGCCGCCAGCCGCGCAGGCCTTGTCGACGTCGAGCTGGGCATCGTTCGCGGTCGCGAACGCCAGGCCCTTTTGCAGATCCTCTAGCGGCCAGCCGCCCCAATTCTTGTTGATCGCGTCGGTGAAGGCCTGTCCGTATCCCGTGGAGCCGTGGAAATCGACGGACACCGCCGCATAGCCGGGACCAGTGAAAACGCGCGGATTCCAGCGGAACGACCAACTGTTCGCGAACGTGCCCT
This sequence comes from Sphingomonas daechungensis, assembly GCF_039543105.1. Classification (NCBI taxonomy): domain Bacteria; kingdom Pseudomonadati; phylum Pseudomonadota; class Alphaproteobacteria; order Sphingomonadales; family Sphingomonadaceae; genus Sphingomonas; species Sphingomonas daechungensis. The sequence goes on along the minus strand of NZ_BAABJC010000001.1, from coordinate 2,352,118 downwards.
GCGGGCCGCCGTGGACAAGCAGCAGGACGGGGAGCTTGGCGGCCGCGGCGTATTGCGGGCCACCGGGCTTCAGCGTCCATCCCCAGACGACGTCGTTGTTGGCGCCCTTGAAGCTGAACTTCTTGAGGGTGACCGGGTCGAGCTTAGCGAGAAGCTCGCGGTTTGCGTACGTGAGTTGCCTGGTCTTCCCGCTACGGTTGAGGAGGTAAATGTCGTCCGGCGCCATGATGCTGTTCATGGTCGCGACCGCGCCTCCGTTCGGGAGAGCGCGGACATTGCCATAGTGACCGTCCTTGGTGAGGCGCGTGACCTTGCCGGTAAGCGCGTCGACGCGGAACACCGGCTGCTCCAGCGTATCTTCGGCGGTGACGAGCAAGCTCTTGCCGTCGCGGGCCCATTCGATCGAGCCGACGCTACGATCCCAGCCCTGCGTCAAGGCGCGGGTTTGGCCCGTCGCGAGGTCGCGAAGCTGGAGGACCTGGCGGTCGGCCTCATACCCAGCGCGCGCCATCGCGAAGTAAGCGAGCGTCCGGCCGTCGGGCGACACCGCCGGCAGGTTGTCGGTGCCGTCGTTGGCGTCGGTCAGGTTGACCGGCGGAGTGCTGCCGTCCGCGGGGCTCGCAAAGATGTCGAGGTTGGTCGAGAGCGGCTCGATCCGCCCCGCCTCACGAAGCGCGAAGAAGACGGTCTTGCCGTCCGGCGCGAAAGCGATCTCCTCGCCGCCGCCCATTGGTTTCGATGGCGTGTCGCCCTCCAACTGGCCGGTAAGGCGAACGCCACCGCCGGTCAGCTTCCCGCCTTCGATCGGGAAGGCATAGATGCGCGAACGCGTGCCCGGCTCAGCCCAGCTGTCCCAGTGACGAACGAATAGCTTGTCGTAGGTCCGGCCACTGCCCGCCGGCTTCGCTGGAAACGTCGTCGCGGCGCAGGCAAGGTCCGGGCAGTCCTTCTGATCGGCCCAGACGACGACGCGATCGCCGGCCGGCGAAAGCTTGAAGCCGGAAACGTCCGCGCCGAAATCGCTGATCTGTTGCGAAGCCCCGCCGACCGGCATGCGGAAGAGCTGGTCGCGGTCGCCTGACTTCATCAGGAAGTAGAGCGCGCCGTCACTGCCGAACACCGCGTCATGGCCCTTCTCCGCTCCGGCCACGCGCTGCGGAGTCGCACCAGGTCGGGTCAGGTCGAGGAGGTAGAGCGTATTGTTTCGCTTGTTCGCGTCGAAGTCGGTGTCGGAGATGGTGAACACCGCCCACTTGCCGTCCGGCGAGATTTCCGGCGCACCGACGCGATGCATCGACTGCATGTCGGTCGCGGTCATCGGGCGAGCAACGACTGGGGAAGCGGAAACGAACGCGGCAACCAACGCAGCCGCACGCAACGATTTTACCATGCAGGCGACCTAGCGGGGCGCGCGCCGCCGTTCAATATCCCGATGCTGACCTAAAATGCCGGGCCCTGGATCAATTTCAGGGTGACGTCAGTGCTAGACCGGCCGTCCCGTAATCCGCGAGATTTCGCGCTTCACATGCTCATCGACGAGGCGCGGAAGATTGTCGTCGAGCCATTGCTTCAGCATCGGCCGAAGCATTTCGCGGATCATGTCCTCCAGCGGATTGCCCTGCGGAGGAGGCGGGGCGCTTGCGGCGACGGTGCTGAGCTGGTCGAGCGCGCTTCGCGTGGCGCCGGCTGTCGCGGCGTCGATGAGGGGCGGGCCGGCGTCAGCCTTCAGCGCGACTTCTTCCTCCAGTTCGAGGACATCGTCGTCGGCGCTGTCCTGATAATCCTGCTGGACCTCATTGCTGGGCTGCGCGGTCCGTGCATCCTTGTCCTCCGCGATCACTTTCTTGATCGAGGCAAGGATGTCTTCCATCGAAGGTTCGCGGCCGGAAGCAATCATTTACGGCGATATCGCTTATTGCGGCGGCTGAGTCACGCCTGTCGTAGCGGGGGCGGTCACCGGTATTCCGGTCGTCGGCGGGGCGAACGGAGCCGGGACGACATCCGGAGTGACGATCGGGCTCGCCGGCATCTCGCTGGAGTCGACGGTCCGGGTTGCGACCGGCACATATTTCGGATCACGCGCCCAGTCGCTCCAATTGCCGGCGACACGGCGGTAATTGCCGAGCGGATCGTAGAGCGGTCCGCCATCGAGGCCGAGGTCCTGCGCTTCCGCCTGTCCCATCGCGTTCAGCAGCTGGAAGCCGGCGACGTACGCGTCGCGGCGCGCCGTCACGAGCAGCACCTGCGAATTCAGAAGCTCCTGTTCGGCATCGAGGACGTCGAGAACAGTTCGGGTACCGACGCTTTGCTCCGCGCGAACGCCTTCGAGGGCAAGTTCGTTGGCCTTCACGGCCACCGTTTGAGATTCGATCGCCTTTTGAGCCGCATGGTAGTTGGCGAAGGCGGCGCGGGTCGTCGAAACCACCGCGCGCTCAGTGCCGACCACCTGCTCCTGAAGCTGGCCACGGAGCGCCTCCGACTGGCGGATGCGCGCTGCGGGAAGACCGCCCTGGAACAGGGGCAGGCTGACGTTGACGCCAGCGGTCGTCTGAGTGCCGGTGTTCGGCGCAGGCCCGTTGTTGCCGTTGAGGTTGTTGAGATACGTGCCGCTGATACCTGCCGAGACACTCGGCAGGCGCGTGCCCTCTGCGACGCGGATGTCATAGCCGGCAGCCACCGTCTGACGCTGGACGGAGAGCAGATCGGGATTGTCCGCAAGCGCTATCTGAACGGCCTCGGCTTCGGTATTCGGCAGTGGCGGAAGCGGTGGCGGCGGCGCCAGCGTCCCCGGCGGATGCCCCATCACTTCGCGATAGCGCGCTTCGCTCGCGGTCTGCTGCCCGATCGCGAGCGCCAGGCGCGAGCGACCCAGCTGGAGCCGCGCCTCGGACTGAGCCACGTCGGTGCGGGTGAGATCGCCGATCTCGAAGCGGTCGTTGGTGGCCTGGAGGTTGGTCTCCAGCACCTTCACGTTGTTGGCGTTGAGCTCGACGGTGGCGCGGTCGCGAATGACGTCCATGTAGGACGCAACAGCCTGGGTGAAGACGTCACCTTCAACCGCGCGCAACGTTGCACGGCCAGCTTCAACGCGCTTCTCCGCAGCCTTGACCGAGTTTTTGACCCGACCGCCGCTGAACAACGGATAGCTGAGATCGGCGCCGACCGAGAGGGTCGGACCGCTGCCGCCAGTGTCGAGGATGCCGCTGCGCGACAGATCCTTATTGATGCCGGCGGTCGCGCTCAGCGTGGGGCGTCCGGCAGCCTTGGCGATTGCCACGTTGGCGTCGGTCGCCCGCAAGGACTCGCGCTGTCCCGTCAGTGTCGGGTTCGTCTGGTAAGCAGACACGAGCGCCTCGCGCAGCGTGTCGGCCGAAGCCGTTCCAGCCAGCAGCACTGCGGCGATGGTGGCAATGGCGGTGTTGCGGATCACGACCTACGAACTCCGGATAATCAGAAAGTGAACACTCGCGGACGCTCGAAGCCGGGCAGTGCCGGCGTCGCCATGTCCGCGATCGAGATTTGCCCGAAACCGCCTCCAACCTTGCGGCCGACGAACAGGCGCGTGATCCCCTTGTCGACGATCGCCCCGCCGAGCCGTCCGCCGTCCACAAGCTGGTCGATAAGCGCGTCGGGAACATACTCGACCGCGCCGTCGATCAGGATCAGGTCATAAGGCGCCTTGGCCGGATAGCCCTCCTGGAGCGGCCCTTCGATGGGCTTGGCGCGGTTCTTGCGGGCGATCGCAGCCAATTCCGTAGAGGACTCAAGAGCAACCACCTCAAGGCCCAGCTCGGCCATCACGGCGGCCGAATAGCCGGTTGCGGCGCCAACAATCAGCGCACGTTCGCCGCGCAAGGGCGTGAGCGCGGTCAACAGCAGGCCAAGGACGGCGGATGAGGTCAGCGCCCTGCCCTCACCGAGCGGGATCGATCGGTCGATATAGGCGAGCGGCTTCAGCTCATCGGGCACGAACTTCTCGCGCGGGACGACCGACATCGCCTCGATCACCGAGGGGTCGTTCACGCCTTGCGGGCGAAGCTGGGAATCGACCATCGCCTGGCGCGCGGCCGCATAGTCCGGAACGGGTGCGTGTGCGGTCATGACTGTTATATGCTGCTAATACACCTAGGATGCAAGGGCGGTCTTATCCGCCGACGCCGCATCCGCCAAGGGCAAGCAGTGCCCGTTGGTCGAAACTGATGGCCCGTCGGCCCGAAACCCACTCGTGCCCCTAGCCCGCCGGACTGGCGAAGGAGCGGAGCGCATCTTCGTGCGCAGGCAGCGACGCCACAGCCCTCGCGATGTTCCCCTGAAGGTTCGCGAGAGCCTCCTTCATTTGCGTTTCCGGCATCAGGCGAGCGGCAGGATGGTAACTCAACGGCTGGAGCCGCTGCCCGAGCATGACCTGGACCCAGCTGTCGATCCGGAACAGGTCGTGCGTGTCCTGGTAGACGTGCGCGGCGTCGCGGAAGAGCGCAATGCGCTGCTTCAGCGTATCGGGAATGTCGAGGTCGCGGCAGTCGCGCCAGAAGTCCGACCCTTCGCGTTCGTTCAAATGATAGTGGAGAACGATGAAGTCGCGGATGGCTTCGATCTCGCGATTGGCCTGTTCGTTGAAGCGCTCCGAGATCGCCGGGCTGACACCGCGCGATGGGAAAACCTGGAGAAGCCGCGTCACCGCAATCATGATCAGGTGGATGCTGGTCGATTCCAGCGGCTCGATAAAGCCGCTCGATAGGCCGAGCGCGATGCAGTTCTTCACCCAGACCTGGGGGCGCTGGCCCGCCTTGAAGCGGATCAGCCGCGGCTCGATCAACACATCGCCTTCGAGCTTTTCATTCAGCAATTCGCGCGCTCGTTCGTCGCTCATGTGAGCGCTCGAATAGACCAGCCCATTGCCGACGCGGTGCTGGAGCGGGATCTTCCAGCGCCAGCCCGCCTCATGCGCCATCGCCCGCGTGTACGGCCGCGGCGATTCGACCTGCCTCGTCTGCACCGCGAGCGCGCTGTCGGTCGGAAGCCACTTCGACCAGTCCTCGAACTTGCAGCCGAGCGCCTTGTCGATCAGCAGTGCGCGGAAGCCCGTGCAGTCGATGAACAGGTCGCCCTCGACGACTTGCCCGTCCTCCAGCACGAGCGCTTCGATGTCGCCGGTTTCGCCATTCTGGCGAACCTCGCCAATCTTTCCCTCGACCCGGCGAACGCCGGCAGCCTCGGCGAGCCCGCGCAGGTAGCGGCCATAGAGGCCGGCATCGAGGTGATAGGCGTAGTTGAGCGGCACGTTGCCGGACGCCGCGAAACGCCCCTGAGCAGCTGCTTCATGCTCCAGGCAATAGGGCCCAATGTCCTGCGCGATCCCGAGTTCGTGCGCGCGGAGCCAAAAGTGGTGGAAATCGACCATCCAGGTCGACCGGCCGATCGCACCGAACGAATGAATGTAGCGGTCGCCTTCCCGCGCCCAGTCCTCGAACGAAATGCCGAGCTTGAAGGTCGAGCCGGTCGCGCGCACGAAGTCCGCTTCGTCGATGCCCATATATTCGTGGAACGTCCGCGCCGTCGGGATGGTCGATTCGCCGACTCCGACCGTCCCGATCTCGTCGGATTCGACGAGGGTGATGTCGAGCAGGCCGCCGAGCTGATTCACCAACGCATAGGCTGCGATCCAGCCGGCAGTCCCGCCGCCCGCGATCACGATGCGCTTGATCTTCTGTCCATCCATCTTAGCGATTGAGCCTTTGCAGGAGGTCGGCGCGCAAGCGGCGCGCCATCGTATCGTCGAGCGGCGAGAGGACGCCGCGCGCATGCTCCGGAAGATGCGCGCCCGCTCGCGCACCGTCTCCGAACACGTAATAGTCGAACAGGGTCTTCCAGGCCGCCTTCTCCGCTTCGGGGCGGTCGCGGAGGCTGAGGATCGCGTGCAGCAAGGTCGTCATCGGGCTGTCGACGAAGCGCGGCGTCGCGTTCCACCAGTAGTTGATCATCACGTTGAAGGGGTCGAGCGCCTCGACATTGTGCCACCACATTGCAGGGTAGATCAGCAAGTCCCCCGGTTCGAGTTCCGCCACCTGGGCCGCTTCCAGAGCTTCGCGAAACGACGGGAAGCGCTCGAAGTCCGGATCGCGCAGGTCGACCATGCTGACGACCTGGCCGCCAGGTGTCGGCTCCAGCGGTCCCGGGTGCAGGTTCGCGATCTGGTCCGGCGGGAAGAGCGTGAAGCGACGATGCCCGACGAGGTTGCACGCGATGTTGTTCGAGAAATCGTAATGCGTGCTGGCAATCGTCCGGTTGCCGATCCAGATGCTGGCGATCGGCGGATGCGTGTCGAAGGGCGCGAGGGTCGCAGGTAGCCGGTTCTCGCTTGCCAGCTCGGGCAGGAAGAACTCGAGGTCGGTCGAGCCAATGTAAAACGATGGCGCGTCAGGATCGTCGAGGTGATCGGCGATACGCTGGAGAAAATCCTTTAGCGGCACGCGCCTGGCGTCGAAGTTCAGGCCGCTGACGTCCTCATTGTAGAAGAACCGGCCGCCAATCTCGGGCGCGCCGGTGTAGCCGACAACGGGCCGGCCGGCGTCGAAGCCTGAAAGATAGTCGATGGCCGCTCGCGGGCCTTGCAGCCCCCGCTGCACCAACGGCCAGTCCTTCACGACGCCTTTCAGGATTGCGGGCTCGCCGTGGTCAATCAGGGCTTGGATGGGCAGCGCATCGGCCCGCAACCCTTCGATGATGCGGGCGCTCTTCATCCCGCCAGGACCGGCGCGCCTTCAATCTTGCGCCGCTTGCGTTCGACGAGCCGGTTCATATTCGGAAGCGAAGAGCGAATGAAGATCGCCGGGGCGAGAAAGCCCTCGCGATGGAGCCGCTCGAGCTGGTCGCTTGCCAGCGCCTGAAATTGCTCCATGCCGATCGTGAACATCTCGCCGAGGCGATAGTGCGTCCCGTCTCCGAGCTGAACGTCGATGTCGAGCGGCTGGATAAGACCCAGTTCCTCGAACAACGCGAACATCAGGGGTGACGCCACAAGGCCTTCATGGATCAGGCCCAGCCTGCTGGTCACCATGTCGAGATAGGCGCTGTTGCCTCCGTGCTCCCTGAATAACGGCTCGCCGCTCTCCGACCCCACGCGTGGGTCGTCCATATCGATATGCACGGCCAGTGCTGGTTCGGCCCCGTCGATGCCTTCGCGAATACCGAGGAAGAAGGGGCCGCGAGCAATCGTGGCTGGGATGTAGCGGGCGTCCCATCGGTCGCCGTCGAGGAAAAGATTCTCACCCTTGTCGAGGCCGAGCAGCGCAACGGCGACGTACCGGCCATCCTGGTCCTTGCGAATGAAGATCGGATATTCCCGCTGAACCTCCTCGAACTCGCCGGGGACGACGAGCGCCTGGTTCACAAGGTCGCGGTCTGCGCTGGCGATGGTCGCGACACGCAGCGACTGGTGCTCGACATTGTCCAGCGGAACCCGGTTCGACAAAACCCACCCCTACAAACGGAATGATGCCGCTGCCCTGGGGCAGCGGCATCACACTTACTGCTTACTAACAGACCTTATCCAGTGCGAAGCTTCCTAGCCACGCTCCGGTGCCGGCGGCGGCGGCGGAGGCGGAGGCGGCGGAACCGGGCACGCGTCGGTCGCCAGGATCACCGATCCGTCGGAGCAGGTCTGCGTCGCCGGAGGTGGCGGCGGAGGCGGAGGCGGCGGCGGGGGCGGAGGCGGCGGCGGTGCAACCGTATCTCCACCGAACCGGTACCGGGCGCCGAGGTAGTAGCGAGCATGCCCTTCCTGAGCGAAGAACAGCTGCTTCTTGCTGCGGCCGTAGACCCGGAGATCCTCACCAAGGACGTTCACGCCTTCGAATGACACCGAGAAGTGATTGTTGAGCTCATATCCCAGTGAGAAATCGAGGGTTCCGTAAGGCTCGAAGTACCGCGGATTGCGGCTGCCGCCGTTGTTCACGGAAGCCAGGAACGTCCCGCGCCAATTGTATGCAACGCGGGCCGAGAAACCCCACTTTTCGAAGATACCGGTGATGTTTGCGCTGTCGCTAAGACCGGTCAGCGCGAACACGTTGGTCCCCGGCGGAGAGCCGCGGTCGAAGTCCACGTCGCCGAACACCTTGGTCAGAGAGCCGGCGATACCGAAGCCGCTGTCCCCGAAGAAGTGCTGACCCTGGAGCTCGAAGCCGTAGATCTTGCCAGTCCGGTTGTTGATCGGCCGGGTGACCGCGAACGTGAAGAACGGATCGTTGGCATCCGGAACGACGTTCACCGCCGCGAGGACCTGGTCCACGAAGGCCTGGTTCAGTTGCTGCGTGGCCACGTTGTAGTTGGCCATGAACTGAGCGTCGGCCGCTGCAGTGCTGCCGCCGTTCTGGATCAGCAACGCAGTGTACGTGAACATGCTCACGTCGCTGACCGGCACGCCGAGCGAGCCGAGCTGACTGACGGCCAGTCCGGACCGGCTTCCCGCTGCGCCGGAGCTCGGGTCCCTAAGTCCGAACAGCTGTTCGTCGAAGGTGCCCTGCCCAACAAAGTTCTTCACGCTCTTGGCGAAGAAGCCTGCCGAGACATAGCTGGAGGGCGCGTAGTACCACTCGAGGCTGATATCGAGGTTGCTCGAAACCAGCGGCTTCAGGTCGGGATCACCGCCGTTGCCGGTTGCAACACCGCCAAGGAACGTCGGACGGTTCGGAGCATTGGCTGAAACCGACGCGAACAGGTTCCCGTAGTCAGGCCGTGCGAGCGTCTTGCTGAGCGAGACACGCGCGACGACCTTGTCCATCGGTTCGATCCGGAAATCGATCGACGGCAGGAAGTTCGTGTACTGTCCCTTCGACGTCAAACCGCTGACGCTGGAGCTGACGACGCGGCTGAAGTCGTTGTCGCTGTCCCACTGGATGTACGCCGGGATGGCCTGGAGCGTGAAGGAATTGACCTTCGTGGTTTCCCACCTGACGCCGCCGACGACGCTTGCCGGCCGACCGACAAAATCACCCTTCCAGCTAAGCTGGGCGTAGAGTGACGTGACCTTCTCCGTGACGCGATCGTAGTCATTGGCAGTGATGCCCACCGCGTTACCGGGTTGCGTCCCCGGGGTCAGCGGCTGGCCGTCCGCTGCATATGCTGGCGACAGGATCTCGTACATTTCGACGGCATTGCCGCGGAACGCGACGTCTGCGCTCGTCGGGTTGAAGTGATCGAACTGGCAAGCGAGACAGAACTGGTGAACCAGGTTGCCGGTCAGCTGCTGGATGTCGCCGACTTGTCCGATACCCCAGTCACCGAGCTGCTGCTGGGTCTGGATACGAGTGCTCGTCATCCTCGAATTGATGCGAGCTCCGCCGACATCGAAGCGAGCGCCGCCTCCGAAGTCCCACCCGAGATCGGCGCGGAACTGGTTGACGCGGTGGGTCTGGCTCGTCGTCGCGGTACGCGCGATCTGCGTGCCCAAGTCGCCGATATCCAGGATACCATTGTTATTGCCGCGGTCGTCCGGCGTACCGGCGATGCCGTCGACACCAAGGCCGCTATCGTTCAGCGTCCAATCCTGAAGCGGGATGTCGCCGCTGTAGTCGACCGAGTGAGCGTCGACGACCGGGGCGCCCATGCCAACCAAAGTCGAGCTGGTCCCATTGGGAGCGTCCGGCGTTGTGCGGGACTTGGACGTATTGCCGTCCAGGTTAAGCGTCAGCCCATCGACGATTTCCCAGTTGGCATTCACGCCATAGCTGGTGAGCTTGGTCTTTAGCGCACGATAAACCTGTTCGAAGCCAATGTCCTTCGTCCCGTAGCCGACGCCTTCGTCGAGATAGATCGCGGTCGCTACCACCGGGTCGTTGTCGAAGGTCACATTGTCGAACGGCCGGTTGAACCAGTTCGTCTGCTCGGCCCGTTCCTCACGCACTTTGTTCTGAGCGAACAGTGCATCTCCAGTGATGGTCAGAGTCTCGATCGGCTTGAACTGGACAACGCCGCTGACATTGATGCGCTCGCGGTTGAACTTCGAATAATCGTACCGGCTGTCGTTCGGGATGGCGACGAGCTGGTTCGGATCCGACGGCGCATTCTGGATCACCGTGCTCGGTCCGCGGCCCGGCATCGAGCTGAACGGAGCGATATTCCAGTCGTTGGAGATGGCGCCCGCCGCCTCATTCTTGCGCTTCTGATAGGCGCCGAAAATGCTGAAGCCGACCGTATCGGCATCGTTGGACCAGCCGATCACACCAGACGCTTCAGGCGTGACCTTAAAGCTCGAGAGACTGGTGTCCCACAGCGCCTTGCCGCCGACATTGCCCCACAGGCCCGTCCTTCCATCTTCGAGCGGACGTTGCGTGACGATGTCGATCGTGGCGCCGATGCCGCCCGACGGAATCGCCGCACGTCCGGTCTTGAAGACCTCGAGGCGAGACACGCCTTCGGAGGCGAGGTTCGAGAAGTCGAAGGAGCGGCTGGTCGCGCGACCGAAGTCACCGCCGTCCGTTCCGACCAGGTCGACCTGCGAGGTCGCCAGCTGGCGGCCGTTGACCGTCACCAGGTTGAACTGGGGACCGAAGCCGCGAACGGTGACAGTGGAGCCTTCGCCACCGCGACGCTCAATGGAGACGCCCGGAATGCGCTGGAGCGATTCGGCGAGGTTTGTATCCGGGAACTTGCCGATTTCTTCGGCAGAAACGGCATCGACGACGCCGGTCGCGTTGCGCTTGATGTCGCGGGCGCGCTCGTACGAGGCGCGGACACCGGTAACGACGATCTCGTTCGTTGCCGCATCGTCATCACCCGGCGGCGTGCCGGCTTCGGCCGGGTTGGCGGCACTATCAGCCGGAGGCGCTTCAGGGGTGGAAGGTTGTGTCTGGGCGTAGGCCGGAAATGCTACGGTGCACGTTGCGATGATCGATGCGCCAATCAGCAAGGAGCGGCGAACCGCCGAAACGCCCTGCTCGTCGGACGGAATCCGACCCCCAGTAACTGCCATGTGTCTCTCCCCTGTATAGTCCGTTTCGCACCGCTAAGCCCCATTTGTTAGCGGTAACATCTCTCCACCTTATGTCGGCGCCTCAGAATCACGTTAGCGCTAACAGAAGAGCCGGAGTTGTTTCACTTAAGTTAGAGTATTTCAAGAGGGGGCTTCGAGCCGTGACAACTTCTCACCGGAAGTGAACAAGTCGGGGCGTTGCGGTCCTGGCGACAATCCGTTGCTTTGGAGCGACAGGATGCTGTTTCGCCCGCTGCCGTTGGCGGCATGATTCGCGGTTGCCTTCCAAATCTTGAGATGCCATCAGCACTCGCGCCTGGCGTGCTCGCCAGGACATTGCCGCGATCGGATCATTCTTGCTTCGGACGCGGTTCGCCTCAACAGAATTGTTCGACGATTCTGGTCGGTTAAGGCCCGATGGCGGAGTGGTTACGCAGAGGACTGCAAATCCTTGCACGCCGGTTCGATTCCGGCTCGGGCCTCCATCCTCATTCCCTTAATTCGGTTCGTCCGCCGTTGCGGCGATCATGCGATGGCGAACGCAAGCAGCAGGAACAGGATGATGCCGATCGCGATGGCGGGGCCCGGTCGGAGACCCGCAAGGCCAAGTCGAGATTCGCGCCAGCCGTGGCGGTAAAGCAACACTAGCCCCACATTAGCAGCGCGGCTGCAACCGGCAACGTCACGTCAAAAGGAAACGGCGCCCCATCCGGAAGATGGGACGCCGTCCTTAACTGCCGTGAGGCGTTCCTTAGAAAGCCAGGCTGAGCGTTCCCGAAATCGTGCGCGGAGCGCCGATCTGGACAAAGTTCGGGTTGCCGTAGCTGGTGCCGCTGAACGCCTGGTTCAGGCCACCGTTGAAACCGCCGACATAGAATTCGTCGAACAGGTTGTAGACGTTGAGCTGGAAGTAGCTCTTTTCCAGGCCCTTGAGCATCGTCAGCTTCACGCGAGCGTCCAGGTTGACGAGCGTGTAGGCCGGCGCCTTGGACGGGAAGATCTCGACCGCCGAAGGGCTGCCGATCGTTCCCGAATAAGTCGGCAGGTTCGTGTCGAACACGTAGCGCGGACCGGTCCGCTTCACGGTCGCGCCCAGCTCGAAGATGCTGAAGCGGCCGACCGCCGATCCACCGAAGGAGTACTTTGGCGAACCCGATTCGTACTTGCCCTTGGTGAAGGCGCAGCTGCGAATAATGTCGGCTTGGGTCGCACCCGCCGGAACGTTGTCGCAGTCCGTCACCTGGTTCACGCCAGTGCCGAAGCGGCCAATCTGGATATTGTCCTGGATCTTCGAGCGCATCCACGAACCGAACGCATAAAGCGTCAGCTCCTTCATCGGCTCGTAGGCGACAGAGCCGTCGATACCCCACTTATTCACGCGGCCGAGGTTTCGGTACACGGTCTTGTCCAGTTCAGGATCGTAGGCGGAGGCCAGTCGATCGTTGAACTTCGTGTACCAGCCAGCGACCTGCGCCTGGATCTTGGAGCTCGAGTAGCGAAGACCCGTGTCGAACGAGTCCGTCGTTTCCGGCGTCGGCTTGGCCTGTGCCGTGCCTTCGGGGAAGTAGAACGCGTTGTACAGATTGTCCGTGCTCGGGACCGAGATGTTCTTCGTGTAGTTCGCGAAGGCCGAAATCGCGTTCGTGAAGTTGTACACGAGGCCCAGGTCTGGAAGGAACTTGTGATACTTCAGGACCCGGTGACCCGGAGGCGAGAAGCCGGTGATGGCGCCCGTCGTCGGGTTGAAGGTGTACGGGTTGTTCGCCGCGATGACGGCGTCGAGGGCCGCATCCTGGCCGCTGCATTCCACGAAGCCGCTAGCCGACGAGGTGAAGCAGAAGTTCTCCAGGTCACGTTTGAAGTACGGCATGCTCGCGCCGAGCACTACCCGCAGCGGGCCGAACTGGCCGCGATACTGTGCCGCGAACTTGTTCAGGATGGCGTAGGACTGACGGTCACGCTTCTGGAGGTCGAAGCCTGACTTCACAGCGATCGGGTCGTTGACGGGAAATACGTCCACAGGCTCGCCATTCGACTTCACATATCCGACCTGACCGGTCTGGCGGTGGTTCGAATAGTCATGCGTGTATGTCGCGCGAACGATGTGATCCGGGTTGATCTCGTAGGCGAGGCCCGCAACCACCGCGTAACGCCGCGTGCGGGTCTGGCTTGGCGCGAGGACCGTCACCTGGTCGAGCACGTCGCCATCGCCGTTCAGGTCGACACCGTTCAGGTACGGGCTTCCGCCGAAGTAGCCGCCGACGCAGGTGATGTTCACGTTCGGAGCCGCCGTCGAGCAGTTCGCACGGCCACCGGTCGGGTTGATGTCGTAACCAAATTCACGGGCGGTCGCCGTGCCGCCGCCATTGGCCTTGGTGTACTGGTAGCTCGGGTCGACCGTGAGGGTCAGCGCGTCGGTCAGCGAGAAACGCGAGTTGCCGCGGATGTTGACGCTGTTCGACGGGTTGTAGCGCCGATCGAACTCGGTGCCGCAAGTGTTCGCCAGATCGGCGAGACCCGGGCGCGCGACGGCGGTCTGGCACGGGAAGTTGATGTCGTACTCGCGCTCGTCGTTGTTGCGCGGGAAGCGATTTCCGGTGCCCGAGCCAACCGTTCGGTTGGCGTCCCAGCGAAGCGGAAGCGAGCCGAAAAAGTTGTTGCGGTCCTGATTGTAGCGGCCAGCGATCGAGATGAAGTCGCCGTTGCTGCCGATCGGCTGATAGATTTTGGCGTTATACTGCTGGCGCTTCAGTTTGCCGTAGTTGTTGAAGGGGTTGTCGTAGCCCGACATGCTGGCGGCGACGAACGCGCGCGTGCCCCACTTGGTGAACTCACCCGTGTCGAACATGCCGAAGAAGCGGCGATAATCATATTCACCGAGCGAGATGTTCACCAGGCCGCCCGGCGTCGTCGAAGGCGTGCGCGTGCGCTGGTTGATCGTGCCACCGACAGCAGAGGCCGTCGGAGAGTCGACGTCGGTCGAGCCGAGGTTGACGTTGACCTGCTCGATCAGCTCCGGATCGATCGAGAAGTTCGAGTAGATGTTATAGTTGCCGCTGTCGTTCAGCTGGATTCCGTCAAGCGTGTAGCTAACGCGCGTCGAATCGAAGCCCCGCATGGTGAGCGTGCCGCCCGCGTTGCCGTAGGCATCGTTGTTCTGGAAGCTGACGCCCGGAACGATGTTGATCGTGTCGAGGACCGTCTGGCCGGGGCCGCTGCGGCTGATCATTTCCTGCGTGACGACGGCCTTGGCCTTGGTCGCGTCGGGAGTCTGGATGCCTCCGACGTCCTTGGTCCGGCTTCCGGTGACGACGATCGCTTCCTTGTCGAATTCGACCGAGCCGGTGGACTGGGCGTAGGCGGTGGCAGGCATGAACAATGCCGCCGTGGTGCACAGCAGAAACGCTCTTTTCACGTAAAACCCCGATGGTTGATTTAGATAACCCGGGGAGAATCCCCGAGTGCGACCCCCGCCGCTAAGGGGCCTTTAAGACGAGTCCGTGACAGCCGGAACCGCAAGAGTCCGGAATCCTGCGGACTGTGGCAGTTGCGCAACGAAACTGATCGAAAATTGATGAGAATGACTAGTTTGCTGCGTCGAGCTTACGTCCCAGCGACACAAACAGATACACCGCTGGTGGGACCAGGACGGCGGACAGGACGACCTTCGCCACCATCTGTCCCAGCAACAGCTCCGTGATCGGGAAGACTCCGTAAAACGCGACCGTGATGAATATCAGGGTGTCGACGATCTGACTGAGCACACTTGCGATCCCGGCGCGAAGCCAGAGCAGGCCCTTGCCTTCCCGCGCCTTGAGCCGGCTGAAGATGGTGACATTGAGGAGCGTCGAGATTCCGTAGGCAAGGATCCCACCGAGCCATATCCGCGGGGTTCCGCCCATCACCGTTTCGAAAGCCGAAAGCCGGGCGGGGTCCATCTCGGGCGAGGCCGGGACCCGAAGCACGATGATGCTGAGCGCGAGCGACACTAGCAGCGGAATAAAACCAATCAGCACCAGGCGGTTCGCTGTCTCCCGCCCGTGCAGCTCGGCGACCGCGCTAGAGGTGACGACCAGCAGCAGGAAGGCAAAGATTCCTGCTTCGACGGCAAGCGGACCGAGTGCGACCTGCTTGTTGCCGAGGACGCCGGCGATACAGACCATGCCGCCATAGAAGATGGCATAGGCAAACAGCGACATTGGCATGGATCGGGCGGATTGCGGCGCGTCTGAGGCCGCCTGGACTTCGGTCGTCATGGCCGCTGGCCTAGCTGCTTTGCGGCGAACTTCAAGAACGCCAATTGACCGAGCGGCTTAGCCCCCGCTACCCGACGCCCCCGTGATTCCCGGAGCCCTGGACATTGTCGCGATCGGCGACGCGATCGTCGACGTGATCGCGACAGCGGAAGATTCGTTTCTGCAAGCGCACGGCTTGACCAAGGGATCGATGCAATTGCTGACGCCCGAGCAAGCGGATGCGCTGTACGCCGCAATGGGCCCGGCTCGCGAGATCAGCGGCGGCTCGGCGGCGAACAGCATGGCCGGTGTTGCGGCGCTGGGATTGAACGCCGGGTTCATCGGGCAGGTGGCTGACGACCAGCTCGGCGACATCTTCGCGCACGACATGAAGTCGCTGGGCGTGCGGTTCGAAACTCCGCCGATCGGCTATGGCCCGCCGACCGGCCGCTGCCTGATTATCGTCACGCCCGACGCGCAGCGGACGATGAACACATGCCCGGGAGCGAGTCATGAACTGACCCCCCAGAGGCTGGACGAGCAAATGATCCGCTCGGCCTCGATCACCTTCCTGGAGGGATATCTTTGGGGTCCGGAGCGCCCGCGCCACGCGATGCTCCGCGCCGCCCAGATGGCGCACGAAGCGGAGCGCACCGTCGCCTTCACATTGTCGGAAAGCCTGTGCATTCCGGGCCGCAAGGAAGGCGTGCTTGGAATGATCGAGGGCGGGATGATCGACGTGCTCTTCGCCAACGAGGACGAAGCTCTTCTGCTAGCGGGTGCGGGTGACCTCGACAGCGCGATCGCGAAGCTGTCGCCGCTGGTTTCGACCTTGATCGTGACGCGCGGACCCGCCGGCGCGCTCGGAATGGAAGCCGGCCGTCGCGTCGAAGTCCCAGCGGCGCATGTCGAGAAGGTCGTTGACACGACCGGCGCTGGCGATCTCTTTGCCGCCGGTTTCCTTGCCGCTCGCTGCCGCGCCCGCCCGCTCCAGCGCTGCCTCGAAGCCGGTTCCCAGGCTGCCGCCGAGGTCATTTCGCACTTCGGCGCGCGTCCCGAAGCAAACCTCAAGGACTTGGTCCGGCTGTGAACAATCTGAAGCGCCTCGCCGTCTACTGCGGTTCTGCCCCGGGTACCGACCCCGACTTCGCGGACGCGACGCGGGCAACGGCGGCGGCGATGGTCAGCAACGGTGTCGAGCTCGTTTACGGGGGCGGCCGCCTTGGCCTCATGGGCCTTGTCGCAGACTCCGTGCTCGAGCTTGGCGGCAAGGTGTACGGCGTCATTCCCGATGCGCTGGTCGACCTGGAGGTCGCCCACACGGGGGTGACCGAGCTCTATCGCGTGCCCAACATGCATGAGCGCAAGGCGAAGATGACCGACCTCGCCGACGCGTTCGTCGCCTTGCCGGGCGGGATCGGCACCTTCGACGAATTGTTCGAAGCGTGGAGCTGGAATGCGCTCGGCTATCACGCCAAGCCCTTCTGCCTGCTCAATGTCGCCGGCTTCTGGGACGGCATGATCCACTTCATTGACCATGCGACGGACAGCGGCTTCCTCTCGCAATCGCGTCGAAAGCAGCTTCTCGTCGCGCAGACGCCGGACGAGGCGCTCAATCTGCTGGACGAAGCCGCCGGACGCGCTACGCAAGGCATGGTCTGGTAAGCCCGGGGGAGGGGCTACTTTGTTGAATCCGAAACTGATGAGCGTTGTCGGGATCCTTGCGATCCTTGCCATCGCGTTCCTGCTCTCGACCAACCGCAAGGCGATCAAGATTCGAATCGTTGGCGCAGCGTTCGCGCTGCAGGCGGCGATTGCCTGGCTCGTCTTGTGGACGAGCTGGGGCCGCGCCGGAATCCAGTCACTGTCGAACGGCGTCGCCAACCTGCTCGGGTACGCCAACAAGGGCACCGAGTTCCTGTTCGGGCCGAGCGACCAGAACCCGCTCGCCCACACTTTCGCGATTGCGGCCCTCCCCGTGATCATCTTCTTCGCGAGCCTTGTCGCTATCCTCTACTATCTCGGCATCATGCAGCGGATCGTGCGCTGGGTCGGCGGAGCGATCGGCTGGGTCACCGGCATCAGCCGCGTCGAGTCCTTAAGCGCCGCGGCGAATATCTTCGTCGGCCAGTCGGAATCGCCGCTGGTGGTTCGACCCTACCTCGCTGCCTTGCCGCCATCGCGCTTGTTCACGGTCATGTGCGTAGGCATGGCCGGCGTCGCAGGCACGATCCTCGCCGCTTACGCAAGCCTGCTCGGGCAAAGCTATCTGCCTTACCTTCTTGCCGCGGCCTTCATGTCGGCACCGGGCGGAATCCTGATGGCCAAGATGGTCATGCCGGACGATCCGAATGACCCGTCCGAAGATGCCGATGTGGACGTCTCGGAAACGTTTGAGGAAGGCGTAAAGCCCGCCAACATCATCATGGCAGCAGCCCAAGGCGCGCAGACCGGCGTGAAGCTGGCCGTCGCGGTTGGTGCGATGGT
This sequence comes from Sphingomonas daechungensis, assembly GCF_039543105.1. Lineage (NCBI taxonomy): Bacteria > Pseudomonadati > Pseudomonadota > Alphaproteobacteria > Sphingomonadales > Sphingomonadaceae > Sphingomonas > Sphingomonas daechungensis. The sequence continues at coordinate 2,334,427 of NZ_BAABJC010000001.1, read as the reverse complement.
GCTTGCGTTCGTCGCTCTCGTCGCGCTTGCCAACGGTCTGCTTGGCGGGCTCGGCAACATGGTCGGCATTCCCGATCTCAGCTTCCAGCGGCTAGTGGGCTATATCTTCCAGCCGATCATGTTCCTGATCGGCGTGCCGTGGGATCAGGCCAATGCCGCCGGAGGCCTGTTCGGCACCAAGCTGGTGCTGAACGAATTCGTCGCTTTCATCGATCTCGGGCAAATGGGCGCTGAAGTGCTGAACGATCGCAGCCGGGCCATCGTGACGTTTGCGCTGTGCGGCTTTGCCAATTTCAGCTCGATTGCCATCCAGATGGCGGTGACGGGCGGCCTCGCCCCCAACCAACGTCCGGTGATCGCCAAGCTCGGGATTCGCGCCCTGTTGGCCGGTTCGCTCGCCAACCTTATGAGCGCGGCGCTTGCCAGCCTGATGCTTCCTTAAGTCCCTGTCATTGCGAGGAGCCGCAGGCGACGCGGCAATCCATGGATTGCTTCGCTTCGCTCGCAATGACGAGTAGAGAGTAAGAAATGGCCACAATTACTGCCGACCACATTGCGTCCGTGTCACTGAAGGACGCCGACTCCAATCCTGACGAGTTTGCCGAAAAGCTGGGCCGAAGCTTCGAGGATTACGGGTTCGCGATCATCGCCGACCACGACATTCCCGACGAGCTGATCCACCGCGCCGAGGAGAAGGCGAAGGCTTTCTTCGCGCTGCCTGAGGCGGTTAAGAAAACATACTTCCTCGCCAACGGCGGCGGACAGCGGGGCTACACGCCTTTCGGGATCGAGACCGCCAAGGGTGCCAAGGCGCACGATCTCAAGGAATTCTGGCACGTCGGCCGCGACCTGCCCGCAGGACACCCGTTCCGCTCGCACATGCCGGACAATGTCTGGCCGTCGGAAGTGCCGAGCTTCAAGGACACGTTCACCGAACTGTTTGCGACCTTCGATCGGACCGGCCTCAAGGTCCTGCGCGCAATCGCCCGCTACCTGAAGATCGACGAGGATTATTTCGCAGACACGGTCCGCGACGGAAACTCAATCCTGCGCGCACTCCACTACCCGCCGCAAAGCGAGCCGACCGGCCAGCACATCCGCGCCGGCGCGCATGAGGACATCAACACGATCACGCTTTTGCTTGGCGCTGAGGAAGCGGGACTCGAGCTTCTGACCAAGGACGGCCGCTGGATCCCGGTGTCACCCAAGCCGGGCGAACTGGTAATCAACATCGGCGACATGCTGCAGCGGCTGACCAACGGCCGCCTCCGCTCGACCTCGCACCGCGTCGTCAATCCGCGGCCGGACCGCGCCAGCCACGCGCGCTACTCGATGCCTTTCTTCCTGCACTTCCGCTCGGACTATCTGATCGAAGCGCTGCCAGGCACCGTGGCAGCCGGCGAAGAGCCGAAGTGGCCGCCGATCACCGCACACGATTACCTCCAGGAGCGGCTGCGCGAGATCAAGCTCGTCTGAATTCCAATGGCTCCTGTCCCGTTCCGGGACAGGTCGTTGAACAAGTCCATGGACTCAGCGCCCCGTGAGAGTCATCCGCCTCACTCTGTTTGAGCAATGCGGTGAGTTTTCGAATGAAATTGCCCGCTTGCGTGTTGGTCCTCGCGGCCGTCGCAACCACCCCAGCCATCGCCCAACGGGCGGAGGGGCCGTCAGCCGCGGCGCGCCAGGTCTATGGCGCCGCCGCGGTTGCAGCCAACTATGGCTCGATCACCAGCATCTACCGCTCCGTCGCCCACAATCGCGCGGTGGGCGGAGTCTCCAACAGCTATCACCTGCAGGGCCGAGCGATCGACGTCGCACGCCGCCCCGGCGTTACGCACGCCATGATCGCGACTGCACTGACCCGCGCCGGGTACAGGATGGTCGAGTCCCTGGACGAGGGCGATCACAGTCACTTCGCCTTCGCCGGCCCAGGGACGACGGTCGCGCCGGAGCAAGTCGCCGTGGCCTACCCACCTCCGCCAGATCCGACGGCGCCGAAGCCGCAAGCGGTGCGAGCCGACGATCACGGAACGCTTCGCATCGACCTTCCGCCCGCGCAGCTGGCGTCACGCTAGACCGACAGCTTCGGGTCGCCTTCAAGCACTTCCTGCTTGAGGCGGGGCCGCTCCCCGCCTTCCCACAAGCTCGCTGTATGCCGCACGCGATACCGTAAGGGCCCGCCATCGGGCGTCGTCGCGCGCGTGACTGGCCGCGGAATGCAAACGAACTCGGTCTGCACGGTCTCCAGAGTCGCAGTCACCACCGAATAACCGTGGCCGCCCATGTCGATGAATTCGAGATGCGGCGCATTGTCGGGATTCGTCAGTCGGCGCGCGGCCTCGATGTCGCCCGACTTCGCATATTCAAGCGCGCTGCGGACGCCGCGCTTCAGGGACAGGTTGCAGGTCGCCTCAAACTTGCCGTTTCCGCGATCGGCGGTGAACAGAGGCCGCAGCGGGTGCTTCTTGAGGTTGTACTCCATCGCCTCGGCCATGCCCGGCGCGGAGATGGAGCCGGTGACGAATGCGATGCCAACCGGATCGAACGACTGCGGCGGTAGCGCCTTGGCCGAATAGCCTGCCCAGAAGCTGTGGCGATCGCCCGACACGGTGACCAGCCCACCGATCTTCCGGTCGCGGACGAAATCGTACAGCTCCGCCCTCTCGTGGTAGCTGCCGCTCATGTCGCCGCCGCCGGTGCAAGCATAGCCCGCAACCGGCCACGGCTTCGCCGCTAGCCCTAGCGGAAGATTCTGGGGGTCGAAGCGCCAGTCAAGCGTCGGGTTTGTGGCCGCCCATACCTTCCAGGTGGCCTTGGACTCGGCGAGCTTACTCTTGAACCATGCCTTCTGCTGCCGCCCGAGCAAGGTCATCGGCGCCTCGCCCTTGCGGAAGTTGGGGACCGCCTTGTCACCTACCATGATGACTTCGGGCGGATTGCCGCCGTTGTATGCCCGTCCGCCGTCCAGCACCTCGGTCCATTCTTGCGGAAACATGTTCGGGAAGTCGCCGGGGTCGAGCGCAGCGACCTCCGGCCGCGAAGTCGGGTCCTGCATCATGTAGGCGTGCATGTCGGTGATGATCAGCTCGACGTTCCGGCCGTACCGCAGCGCGCGATAGGCGGTCATGCTTCCGATCGCTGTCCGATTGTTGGGCTCATCGCCGAAGCCGTCGTCGTCGACTTTGGTGATCGGCGTGTTCTTGACCGTGGGCCCTTCAAACGACTGGAGCCCGGGTCCCGACGCCTTGCGGACGCGCGAGGGGATATATTCCCACCAGGCCTGGTTTGCCGCGACCCTGAGTTCCTGCGCCGGCTCGGGCTCACCGTCGTACTGGATCGTGCTCTGCCAGCCTTTCCACGAGAATTCGTGATTGTCGCCCATGCAGATGAACGGGAAATGCGCGCGAGCGTCCTGGATATCGGGATCGCGAACATGGCCCTGGTAGACGACACGGTATCCGGCGAGATCGGTGGGAACGTGGAAGTTGTAGACCTTCCGCGAATTCGGAATCTTGCCGATGTCGTAGACGGTGCGGCCGTAGCGGTGCGCGACCTCCTCCGGGTATTCGACGACCTCGTAAATGAAATCGCCGAGGTGGAGCACGAAGCCGAGACGCTCCTCCGCAGGCTTCCGCTCGTCTTCCCAGATCAGCCGGCGGTAGGCGTTCTGGGCGCCTTCGTTGACGCTCTGGCAGGATACGAAGGCGAAGCTGACGAGCCGCGAATCCTCGTCCGATGGCGCGGTAATCGTGCGGCCCACCCGGCTTCCGGCGCCGGTCGCATCCGTGAAGCGGTACCAGTAAACGGTCGCGGGCCTCAGGCCGCCCGCGAATACCCGGCAGGTCCAGTCGGATTCCGCAAGCACCGGCACCCGGGTTGTCGAAACCACGCGTCTGAACTCCGGGTCCAGCGCCACTTCGACTGTTAGCGCGTGCCGATCGCCGCTATCGAAGGGGCGCCGTGTCCACAGGATCACGCTGTTCGAATCCGGATCGCCCGAGGCTACTCCATCCGGATAAAGGTCGCGCCGCTCGACCCATTTTACGCGAGACTTCGAAACCGCGGCGCTCGGCCATGCGAGCGCTGCGCCAAGCGCCGTGGCGGACGCGATGAATGAACGTCGATCGAGCTTCGTCATGTCGTGACGCTAACGAAACGCCGACAAACCCAACGCCCTATTCAGCAAGCCGGAGCGCCCGTTCGACGAACCGCCGATCGATGCGTCAGGCCGGTGTCACCTCATAGGACCGGGTCCAGGTGATCCCGTCCTCGCTTTCCTCCAGCGTCCCGCCACTCGGCCAGCGCACGTAGAGGTTGCGGTTGCGGTCGATGCCGTTGGTCATCAAGTCCGTTCGCGCGAGCTGTTCATATTTGGTGACGATCTCGTCTTCGGTTCCCTCGGCAGTCACTTCGACCCAAATGCCGTTGCGCCATTCCAGCGTGACATCCTGGCCTTTCCAAGTTCCCGTATATTTGCTGGGAAGCGCGTCGGCTGCGGGTGTCTCCGCAACGGCTTGCGGCTCGTCAGTGGCCTGCGTTTCCTGGGTCGCCGCCGCCGCCTGCTCGGCTTGAGCGGGCTCGGCCGGCCCAAACAGGTCGAGCTGGCCCGCGGCGGCTTTCAGACCTGCCAGTGCGAGCACCACGGCCGTCAAGCCACCAATCCATCCGGTGACGTTATTGAAGAACTTCGGGCGTTCGCCGCCCGCTTCCGGTTGAGGTTCGTCAGTCATCCCGCCCCCTGTTGGCCGATGTCGAACGGCGCCGATATGCCATGAAATTCAATCAGCGTCGCGTAGGTTTGCTGGTCCAAATCCATGCGGGAGCAACTCGCCGATACGATGCCGATCGACCGCCGATCCTTCACCATTCGAGCACAGGATTTCGACGTCCCGCCCGGACAGCTGCGCCGCTTCGAAAATCGCCTGCCGGCAGCCTCCGCACGGCGTGCAGACGATCTGGCCGTTCAAGTCGCCATTCTCCGCTCCGCCTCCCGCGATGGCGATCCGTGCAACCTTGCCGAGGCCAAACTGGTGCTGTGCGGCGGTCAAGGCGCTCTGCTCCGCGCAGATGCCGAGACGGTAGCAGGCGTTTTCCATGTTCGCGCCCGTCACGATCTCCCCGTCGACCGATTCCACCGCGCAGCCGACGTGGAACCCCGAATAGGGCGCGTAGGCCTTCAATGCGGCGGATCGCGCCAAAGCGAGCAGGTCTTCTTCCGTCATGCTCTTGTCCTTAAGGCCGTGCACGGGGCATGCGCTAGTCTTCCGAATCTGTGAGTCTGAGTTGATGAAAGCACGGTTGTTCCTGATCGCCGCAACGGTTTGCGTGCTGATCCCCTCGCCGGCCTTTGCTTGGGGGAAGACCGGGCATCGCGTCGTGGCGGCGCTTGCGGATGCGCAACTGAGCGGGCTAGCCCGGGCGCATATCAAGGAAATCCTCGGCGGTGCGGAAAGCCTGGACGAGGCTGCGACTTGGCCCGACGAAATGCGGTCAGACCCCGCTCCCTTCTGGCAGAAGAAGTCGGGCCCGTATCACTACGTCACGTTGAACGGGGTGGTCTACGACCATGCTCCGCCCGAAGGCGACGCGCTCGAAGCGCTGAACCGGTACAGCGCGACCCTGCGCGATCCGAACGCCAGCCTCGCTGACAAGCAGCTTGCACTACGTTTCATCGTTCACCTGGTCGGCGACCTTCACCAGCCTCTCCACGTCGGCAAATGCTGCGACAAGGGCGGCAATGAGGTGAAGGTGAAGTGGTTCGGGCGCGACCTGAACCTGCATTCGGTTTGGGATTCAGCGCTGGTCGACGACGAGCAATTGAGCTTCACCGAGTTGGCCGCCAAGCTGCAGCGCCATACCAGCAACGAGGACGTCATCCGCTGGTGGGACATCAACCCGCGCGACTGGATCAGCGAAAGCGGCCAGATCCGCGAGACGCTCTATCCCGAAATGCCGCCCAAGGGTGCGAAGGACAAGAAGGGGCAACCCGCGGTGCCCGAGCTATCCTACGCCTACGTCTACAAGCTCACGCCGGTCATGGAGCAGCGCCTGAAACAGGCGGGCGTCCGCCTCGCTGCCTACCTCAACGCCATCTACGCGCAGCCGCAGCCGGCCGCCCGCTGATGTCCCGCAAGTTCGTCGTCGTCGCGCTTCTGGCGCTGGCCGGTTGCGCGGGCCAGCCTGTCGTATTCGACCCGAACGCGCCGCCGCACCCGATCGAAGTTCAGATCCTTGCGTTCAACGACTTCCACGGCAATCTCGAGCCGCCCGCTCCGGTCGAGATCGCTGAGCCCGACGGAACCAAGCGCAAGATCCAGACCGGTGGAGTCGCGCACCTGGCGGCAGCGCTGACCCAGCTCCGTTCCGGGCACTATAACGGCGTCACCGTATCAGCGGGCGATACGATCGGCGCTTCGCCTTTGATCTCCGCCAATTACCTCGATGAGCCGACGATCGAGGCGATGAACTTGCTCGGGCTCGAGTTCAATTCGGTCGGCAACCACGAATTCGATCGCGGCTCGGAGGAGCTGAAGCGAATGCAATCCGGTGGGTGCGCGAAGTTCACCCGACGCGCACCGTGCGCCGTCGAGCCGTTCATCGGCGCACGGTTCCAGTACCTCGCCGCCAACGTCGTTCAGGCGGACGGCTCTACCGTCTTTCCATCGACCGGAATCAAGCGCTTCGGGCCGGTGACGATCGGCTTCATCGGAATGACGCTCAAAGGAACAGCCAACATCGTGACGCCCTCGGGAGTCAAAGGACTGACCTTCGTCGACGAGGCGGCGACTGCAAACGCCCTGGTTCCTGCGCTGAAAGCGCAAGGGGCGGACGCGATCGTCCTGCTCATCCACCAGGGTGGGAAGACGGCTCAGTTCACTGCCGGCAATTCCTGCGACGGCCTCAGCGGCGACATCCTCCCGATCCTGTCGAAACTCGATCCCGCGATCACCACCGTCGTGTCCGGCCACACGCACTGGGCCTACATCTGCAACGGAACTGCGGAGACCGGGGCCGGCCGGCTGATGACCAGCGCCGGCAAGAACGGCTATTTCGTTACCGACATCCGCCTGAACTTCGACCGTTCGAGCCACCAGCTGATCCGCCAGGGCGCCAGCAATGTCGTCGTCGGCAATGGCGAGCACGGGACCGACGCCGCCGCTCAGGCGCTGGTGAGCCGCTATGCGGAGGCCGTGGCTCCGATCGCGTCCAAGGTCGTCGGCCATTTGACCGAGAAAGCCGGTACCGACGCGGACGACGGCGAAAGCGCAGCGGCCGACCTCATCGCCGACGCCCTGCTCGGCTCGACACGCGCTCCGGAGAATGGCGGCGCCCAGCTCGCGCTCGTCAATGCGACGGGCGTGCGCATCGCGCTGCCGGCGGGGGACGTGCTCTACAAGGACGCGTTCGCGATGATGCCGTTCGGGAACAATCTCGTCGTAATGACCCTGACTGGCGCGCAGCTGAAAGCCGCGCTGGAGCAACAGTACGCAATTCCACTCGAGGCGGGCCGCACGCGACCTGCGGCGCTCGCGCCCTCGGAGGGGTTCGCCTACGCCGTTGACATGTCCAGGCCTGAGGGAAGCCGCGTGACCGACATGCGGCTGAATGGAAAGCCTGTCAGCCCTTCAGGCCGCTACCGGGTCGTCGTGAACAATTATCTCGCATCGGGCGGGGACAGCCTGACGGCATTCACCAAAGGAACCGAGCTGACCGACAAGGGCGTCGTCGATCTCGACGCATTCGTCGCCTGGATCGCACCGGGGAGGTCACCGCCGAGGCCTGATCGCGTGCGCTTTCTCCCCTAGCGCAGCGGCGGTTCGTCGAAACTGCGCAGCTTGCGCGAATGCAGGCCCTCGCCTTCCTTCAACAGCAAGCCCAACGTCTGGATGCCGATCCGGAGGTGCTGGCCGATCGACGTTTCGTAGAAGTCGTTCGCCTGACCTGGAAGCTTGAGCTCGCCATGAATCGGCTTGTCCGAGACGCACAGCAATGTTCCGTAGGGCACCCGGAAACGGTAACCCTGCGCAGCCACCGTCGCCGATTCCATGTCGATCGCCACGGCTCGGCTCTGGTTGAAGCGCTTCGCAGACTGGGTGAAGCGAAGCTCCCAGTTGCGGTCGTCGGTGGTGACGACGGTGCCCGTCCGCAGCCGGGTCTTGACGCTGTCCTCGTCCCCACCGGTGACCTGCACTGTCGCCTCGAACAATGCCCGCTGGACCTCGGCGATCGCCGGCAATGGGATTTCCACCGGAAGTACATCGTCGAGAACATGATCGTCGCGAAGGTAAGCGTGAGCGAGGACATAGTCGCCGATCCGCTGGGTCGGGCGAAGGCCGCCGCAATGGCCGATCATCAGCCACACCTCGGGCCGAAGCACGGCGATGTGATCGCAAATCGTCTTCGCATTCGAAGGGCCGACGCCAATATTCACGAGCGTGATGCCCCCGCCTCCCTCGGCGATGAGGTGGTAGGCCGGCATCTGGTGCCGCCGCCATGTGCCCGCTGCGATCTGCGCTTCGGCATCGGTCAGGTGACTGCGATCATAGAATCCCCCAGGCACCGACAGGCCGGTGTAGGGACTGCCCTCCCGCCGAAGCTCATCGATCGCAAAGCGGACGAACTCGTCGACGTAGCGGACGTAGTTGGTGAACAGGACGAAGTGCTGGAAGTGGCCGCTGTCGGTGCCAGTGTAATGCTTCAGCCTCGCCAGGCTGAAGTCGGTCCGGGGGCCGTCGAACAGGGCCAGCGGCCGTGCGTCTCGCATCGAGTAATCCCAGTCGCCGTCCGCGATCTCATCGCCGATGTGGGACAGCTCGTTCGACGGGAACCATCGCGATAGCTCGGCGGCAGTCACCCGGTCGACATTGATCCCGCTTCCGTCGAGCACGTAGGGATACGGGATCTCGCTCTCGCTGCGTCCCACCTCGACGACGACGCCATAGTCGGCGACGAGATATTCGAGCTGCGTCTTGAGATAGTCGCGGAACATCGCGGGCCGGGCGATGCTGCAGGCGTAGGTTCCGGGCTGCGTCAGGCGGGCGAAGGCCCGGGTCAGGCGTCCGGCGGTCTGGTCGCCGCGATAGGTGACGCGAAGTTCGGGATAGGCAAATGCGCGGTCCGCCCTCAGCGCTGGATCCGGTTGTGTTCCGTTTTCACAATAAGCGGCAAGCGCTTCACGAAGACTGGCGACCGACTGGTCGTAGATGGAACAGAGCTGGTCGAGGATTGCCGCGATGTCGTTGGATGCCATGAGCCGGCACGCTTGGCCTCAACGACCCCCGCAGACAAGGATTTTGTTGTGACAGTCCCGTGGATCAGTGCTGCATCTGCAGGTTCGTCATCTCCGGCCCCGGCATCACATTGTGGTTCATATGGGACATGATCCAGATCGTCCCGATCATCACCAGGAAGACGATCAGCACGCCGAACGCGAGCGCGAGGACGTTGTTGGTATTGTCCGGCCCGCTGGTGATGTGGAGGAAGAAGACGAGGTGAACGCCCATTTGCGCGATGGCGAGCACCACCAGGCCCACGGCAACGCCCGGACCCCACAGGGCACCCGTCGAGGCAACCCAGAACGAAATGCCGGTTAGCAGCAGGGCCAGGCCGAGGCCGATGACATAGGCCCAGGTTTCGCTGACGATATTGCTGTGCGGCTGGCCCGGCGCGACGTCGAGCAGATGGTCCTCGTTCTGGCTCATGGCAGCGTCCCGATCAGATAGACGATGGTGAAGATGGCCACCCAGATGATATCGAGGGCGTGCCAGAAGATGCTGAGGCAGAGCAGTCGGCGGACGATGTGCTCCCTGAAACCCTTCGCCCAGATCTGCGCCATCATCGTCCCGATCCACAGCAGGCCGGCCGTGACGTGGGCGCCGTGGCAGCCGACGAGTGTGAAGAAGGATGAGAGGAAGGCGCTCCGCTGCGGCCCCGCGCCCTCGCCGATCATGTAGGTGAACTCGTAGACCTCGATAAACAGGAAGATCGCGCCGAGCACACCGGTCACGAGCAGCCAGATCTGCGTCCAGGCCATGTTCTTCCGCCTCGCCGCGATCATCGCCAGCCCGCAGGTGAAGCTGGACAGCAGCAATGCGACGGTTTCGATCGCAACCAGTCTGCGGTCGAACAGCTGGTTGGTCGTCGGCCCGCCATCCGTCGCATTGACCAACGAGGCGTAGGTGGCGAACAGGGCCGAGAAGAGGATCATGTCCGAAAGGACGAACAGCCAGAAGCCGTACGGGACGACGATGCTCTTCGATTCCGGACCGCGGTGGCCGAGGCCCGTGTCTTCCGAGCCTCCGTGCGTCAGTCCGACGGCTGCAGCTTCAGTGGTCATGTGGACTGACTCAGATTGTGCAGATGTTCCATGCGAATTCGGCGCCGCTCACGAGCGTTCTTCCGCACCTCGTCGACGGGGATGATGTGCTCATGCTCGTCCTGCCAGGCGTACCAGACGAAGACCGCGAAGGCGCCGATCAGGCCGAGGATGGCGAGCCACCAGATGTGCCAGATCACTGCGAAGCCGCAGACGGAAGCGAAGAAGGCGCAGATCACGCCGACCGGAGTGCTCACCGGCATTTCGATCGGCTGGTAGTCGGGCTCCTTGATCAGGGCATCCTGCTTGATGGCGGTCTGCTTGCGGGTCCAGTAGGCCTCTTCGCCGTGAACGTCGGGAAGCACTGCGAAATTGTAGTGTGGCGGCGGCGAGAGCGTCAGCCATTCCAGCGTACGGCCGTCCCACGGGTCGCCGGTGACGTCCATGCGCTGGTCGCGCGTCTTGATCGAATACCACAGCTGCACGACGGTCAGGACGATCCCGACGCCGATGATCACCGCGCCTAGCAACGCAACGTGCAGCCACGGAGCGAAGCTGGGGTCGGAGATGTGCTGCATGCGCCGCGTGCCGCCCCAGAAGCCGAGCACATAGAGCGGCATGAAGGCGAGGTGGAAGCCGATGAACCAGCACCAGAAGACCGCTTTGCCCAGCCCCTCGTGAAGCATGAAGCCGAACGCCTTCGGGAACCAGTAAGTGTAACCGGCCATCAAGGCGAAAACGACGCCGCCGATGATCACCTGGTGGAAGTGGGCGACCAGGAACAGGCTGTTGTGGACGATGAAATCGACCGGCGGAATGGCGAGGAGAACGCCAGTGAGGCCGCCGATCACGAAGGTCAGCATGAAGCCGATCAGATAGTACATCGGTACCGTGAAGCGGACGCGGCCGCCGTACATCGTGAACAGCCAGTTGTAGATCTTCACGCCGGTCGGAATGCCGATGATCATGCTGGCGATGCCGAAGATCGCGTTGATGTTCGCGCCCGCTCCCATCGTGAAGAAGTGGTGCAGCCAGACCATGAAGGAGATGATGCAGATGGCGAGGGTCGCGAAGACCATCGAGCGATAGCCGAACAGCGGCTTGCCCGAGAACGTCGCGGCGACTTCCGAGTAGATTCCGAAGGCGGGCAGGATGAGGATGTAGACTTCCGGATGCCCCCAAACCCAAATCAGGTTCATGTAGAGCATCGAGTTGCCGCCGCCGTCGTTCGTGAAGAAGTGGAAGTCGAGGTAGCGGTCGAGCATCAGCATCGCCAAGGTCGCGGTGAGGACCGGGAAAGCGGCAAGGATCAGCAGGTTCGAGGCCAGCGAAGTCCAGCAGAACACCGGCATGCGCAGGTAGCTCATGCCCGGCGCGCGGATCTTCAGGATCGTCGTCACGAAATTGACGGCGGTCAGGACGGTTCCGACGCCGGATATCTGCAGCGCGACAAGGTAGTAATCGACCCCGACACCGGGGGAGAATTCCTTCTCGCTGAGCGGCGGGAAGGCGAGCCAGCCGGTCCGCGCGAACTCGCCGATGAACAGGCTGAGATTGATCAGCAGCGCGCCCGATGCGGTCAGCCAGAAGCTGACGTTGTTCATCGTCGGGAAGGCCACGTCGCGAACGCCGAGCTGCAGCGGCACGACGAAATTCATGAATCCGATGACAAATGGCATCGCCACGAAGAAGATCATGATCGTGCCGTGAGCGGAGAAGATCTGGTTGTAATGCTCGGGCGGCAAATACCCCTGCGAAGCGCCGATCGCCATCGACTGCTGCGCGCGCATCATGATCGCGTCCGCGAAGCCTCGCACCAGCATTAGCAGCGCCAGGACGATATACATGATGCCGATGCGCTTGTGGTCGGTGGAGGTGATGTATTCGTCGCGAAGATAAGGCCACCAACCCTTGCGCCAGACGAGGATGGCGACAGCCGCGACCGTCACGAGGACCACGGCCGACGTGATCAGCGGGATCGGATCGTGGAACGGAATGGCGTCCCAGGTCAGCTTGCCGAAAATGACACTCATCCCGCGGGACTTTCAGCTTGTGGGTTGTGCGGCAGCTGCTGCGGAGGCGGCGCCTTGTTCGCGACGATGGCGTCGAACAGTCCCGGCGCAACCGCGCCGTAGGTCATCGGCTTCACATAGCTGCTCGGCTTGGAAAGCTCGGCAAAACCCTTGGCGTCGAGCGCAGCCCCCTGCCCGCGCGCGCCCTGGGCCCACATCGCGAACTGGTCGGGCGGCAGGACCTCGGCCTTGAACTCCATCCCGGGAAAGCCGTCGCCGCTGAAATGGGCCGACAATCCGCCATAGGTGCCGGGGCGATCGGCCTGAAGGTTCAGGCGCGTCTGCATCCGCGGCATGGTGTAGATCATCGTCCCGAATTGCGGGACGAAGAAGACGTTCCAGACGGTGCCCGATGTTAAGCGGAAGCTGACCGGCGTGCCTTGGGGGACGACCAGCCGATTGACGGTGGCAATACCTTGATCGGGGTAGATGAAGAGCCACTTCCAATCGAGCGAAACGACTTCGACGTTCAGCGCCGGCTTGTCAGAGACCAGCGGCTTGCTCGGCTCCAGGTCGTGGCTCCCGATCCAGGTGATGCCGCCCAGCAGCATGATCGTCAGCGCCGGGATCGACCAGACGACGAGCTCGACGGCGCCCGAATATTCCCAGTCCGGAAGGTAGGTCGCCTTCTTGTTGCCGCGGCGGAACCACCAGGCGAATGCGACCGTCGCGATCATCGTCGGGATGATGATCGCCAGCATGATCGCGGTCGAATTGATGAGGATCGTTTTCTCGGCCTGGCCGACCGGCCCGACCGGGTCGAGGATGCCCCGATCGCATGCAGACCCCAGCAAAATTAGGCCGGAGAGCGCGCCAAGCCGGACTGCCAGTCTCAGCTGACAACCTTCATTTCGATCTTGACGCGCGAATGAATTCACGGTCCCCCACCGACTTGAAACTGGGTCGAAGCCCAGACGAATGCGAACTGGTCGGGGTTCCCTTAGGCCCGGCCATTTCCCGGGGCAATAAGGCGAAAGGCGGCCCACGAAATAGTGGAAACTACGTAGGCATTGCAGACATCCATGGCTCGGCTAGGGTCGGAAAGAGCTATGAAACGCATTGCCATTCCTCTCACCGCTACGCTCACGGTGCTCGCCTCGCCCGCTATCGCCCAAGCTCCCGCGCAGGCCGTCGCGGCCACTGCACTGCCGAATGGAGTCGAAATTTCCAACGGCGCCGCGACCATCCGTGTCCAGGCGCTGACCGACTCCATTATCCGAGTGCGGATCGCCCGAGGCGGAGCGTTCCCCGAGGACGCCAGCTGGGCCGTTTCGGCGGCTACTCGACACGAAGGTGTGCCCGTCCAATCCCTTGCCGACGGCTTCCAGACCCATGCCCTGCAGGTTCACGTCTCGCCAAAGTCACTCGGATTGACGATCACCGACCGGCAGGGCCTGGTCGTCGTTCGCGATAACGAAGCGCGACCGCTCCAGTTCGACGGCAACGGCTTCACACTTCGCAAGTCCACTCCCGCCGCCGAGCAATTCTACGGATTCGGCGACAAGACCGGGCCCTTCAATCGGCGCGGCGCGAGCTACGTCAACTGGACGACAGACGCATGGGGTTTCGATCGCGGAACCGACCCCATCTACAAGTCGATCCCCTTCTATATCGCCACCGGCGACAAGGCCGGCGCCTACGGCCTGTTCCTCGATAACACGTTCCGCAGCGGCTTCGATTTTGCCCATCGCGACCCGGAAACTGTGGCCATCTCCGCCGACGGCGGCCCGATCGATTATTACATCATCGCCGGTCCAACCGTTCCGGACGTCGTCCGCCGCTACACCGATCTGACGGGCAAGGCGCCGCTGCCGCCGCGCTGGGGCATGGGCTACCAGCAGTCTCGCTACAGCTACATGACCGCGACCGAGGTCCGCGATATCGCCGCTCGGCTCCGATCCGAACGAATCCCGTCCGACGTCATCTGGCTCGACATCGACTTTCAGGACCGCAACCGCCCCTTCTCGACCAACGCCGAGACCTTCCCCGACCTGAAGGGCCTCGCCCATGACGTCGGCGAAAGGGGCTTCAGGCTTGTCGCCATCACCGACCTGCACGTCGCGGCTGCCGCTAACCAAGGCTATGCTCCCTACGACAGCGGGATCGCCGGCGATCATTTCCTGAAGAATGCGGACCGCAGCCTGTACGTCGCGCCGGTCTGGCCCGGTCCGTCGGTCTTCCCGGATTTCACGCGCAAGTCGAGCCGCGACTGGTGGGGCAACCTCTACAAGCCCTTCGTTGCCGATGGCATCGCCGGCTTCTGGAACGACATGAACGAGCCGGCGATTTTCGAGACGCCGACCAAGACCATGCCGCTGTCGACCACGCATCGCGTCGATAGCGACGACTTCGCCACGCGCACCGCTACGCATGCCGAGCTTCACAACGTCTACGGAATGGAAAACAGCCGGGCGACTTACGACGGATTGCTGAAACTGCGCCCAAATGTCCGCCCGTTCGTAATGACTCGGGCAACATTTGCGGGCGGGCAAAAGTTTGCGGTGACCTGGACTGGCGACAACAACTCCACCTGGGATCACCTGAAGCTCGCGGTCCAGCAGATGCTCAACCTCGGCTTGTCAGGCATCTCCTGGTCGGGCGCGGACATCCCGGGCTTCATCGGCGGCGCAAGTCCGGAACTTGCCACCCGCTGGTATGAGATCGCCGCCTTCACACCGGTCTTCCGCGGCCATGCTGCCAACAACGCCCCCCGGGCCGAGCCGTGGGTTGACGGTCCGGATCACCTCGCCATCCGCCGCCGCTTCATCGAGGAGCGCTATCGCCTGCTCCCTTACTTCTACGAGGTCGCCGAGCAGAACACGCGCACTGGCGACCCGATCATGCGGCCGACCTTCTACGATTATCCGGAGCTCGCGAAATCGCCCTGCGATCAGGCCATGGCCTTCACGCTGGGGCGCGACGTCCTGGTCGCACCCTCGCCCAAACCGGAATCGACGCATCCCTACGATGCCTGCATGCCCGCCCCCGGATGGTACGATTACTGGTCCGGCCTCCCGGTCTCCGGCGAGCGCAAGGACGGTACGCCGTTCGAAGTCGTCCGCGAAACGCCAAGGCTCGACCGGCTGCCCGTCTTTGTTCGGCCCGGGGCGATCATCGCGAAGCAGTCGCTGATCCAGAGCACCTCCGAAACGCCTCAAGGCCCGCTCGAGATTCACGTCTATCCGGGGCACGATTGCAGCGGTAAACTCTACTGGGATGACGGCGTGAGCATTCGTGGCGCGACGCTTCGCCAAACCGTCCGCTGCACGCTCGGCAAGGACGGCATCATGCTGCACTTCGACAAGCGCGAAGGCGGGTTCAAGCCGTGGTGGAAGCAGATTGCGGTCACGATCCACGGGTGGAGCGGCCCAGCCCGCGTTCGCGGCGTGAGGGATGTCGAAGCCGATGCCGCCTCACGGACGGTTCGCTTCACGATCCCGGACCAGAAGGCAGCAGCGGACTTCGTGCTCAGCCGCTTCTGATGGAGTTCGCGCGCCCGTCGAAGCCAAGGCTGGTCCTGTTCGCATTCGGGGACTTTGCCTTCAACATCTACTGGCAGAGCGTGATGCTCTTCCTGTTGTTCTACTACACGGACGCGTTGGACATCCCGATCGCGGTCGCGGCAACCACCTACATGGTCGCCTCCGTTTGGGACGGGATCGCGAATTTTGCGGCTGGAGTGCTCGTCGACCGCCGCCACGGCTCCTTGCGCTATGGTGCGATCCTGACCGCCGGAGCGATCCCGCTCGGGGTCTGCTTCATCCTGATTTACATGCCGCCAATCGGCAGCGGTGCGGTCATGGTCGCCGGAGTGCTTGGTGCCCATCTGCTGTTCCGGACTGCCTACGCAGCGGTCAACGTTCCCTATCTCGCCATGACGGCGCGGATCAGCGCGGACCCTGGCGATCGCGCCTTCGTTGCCGGAATGCGGATGCTGTTCGGCACCGCCGCGGCAGTGATGATCGCGCTGTGCACCGTCCCCCTCGGCCGGTGGCTCACCGGATCGAGCGCATCCGAAGCCTATTTCGCGGCTGCCATGCTGTTCGCAACGATCGGGGCGATCATCCTCGTGATCGTCGGCGTCACTTATCGTGAGAGCGCTCCAATCGAACGCCCGCTCCCGGCAAGCGTGCGCGATGCCCTCGCCAGCCTGGCGCACAACCGCGCATTCATCACCCTGAGCGCAGCGATGACGGCGATGATCGTCGGCATCACCATCCTCAACAAGTCGGTGCTCTACTATTTCAAGTATCTTCTCGACGATCCCGAAGCCGGCCAACTGGCGTTGGCGTCGATGGGAATCGTCAGCGGCGCCGCGATTCCATTCTGGATGCTGCTCGGCCGGGCGGTCGGACTGCGCGCCCTATGGATGATCGCTGCAGGCGTCGGCATTGCGGCGCTCGTGTTCTTTGCCGTGGCCGACATTCACCAGTCAGGGCTGATGCAGCTGTTCCTGATCGCAATGCAGGTGATGATCGTCGGGCTGAACTTCATCTTCTGGGCCATGCTGCCCAACACGATCGAATATGGCGAGCAGGCGACGGGCGTGCACGTGGAAGGCACGGTTTTCGGAGTCGCGGCACTGCTGCAGCGCATCGCCATCGGCATCGCCACCGCGATTCTCGGCTGGAGCTTTGCCTCGGCCGGCTACATCGCCAACATCCACCAGAGCAGCGCGACACTCAGCGGGATGCGAACGACGATCATCTTCGCGCCGATGCTGTTCCTGGCGCTTTCCTGCGTGGCGATGCTGCTCAACCCGCTCGGGCGCGAGAGGGCGCCCAAGCGGACCCGGCCCGAGCCCGCTTAGGCGGTCAGCTGGAACGTGCCGTGGACGCCCTCGGCCTCGGCCGATGGAGCGATCCACACATCGAAGGTCCCGGGCTCGACCGTCGGCGTGTTGGCAACGCCATAGAACAGCAGGTCATCGCGCTTGAGCGTGAAGCGCACGACTTCCGACTGGCCTGGCTCCAGCTTCACCTTGCGGAAGGCCTTCAGCTCACGGACCGGCCGCGTGACGCTGCCTACACGGTCGTGGATATAAAGCTGGACCACCTCTTCGGCGGCGCGCTTGCCACTGTTGGTGACCCGCGCCGACACCGAGATTTCGCCGGTCATCGGCAGGCTCGGCCCGCTGATTGCGAAGTCGCTGTAGGCGATCTTGCCGTAGGTGAGGCCGTGCCCGAACGGGTACAGGGCCGTGTTGGTGATCCCCCGGAACCGTGCCTTGTAATCATCGAGTTTGGGGTCGGGGTTCGGACGGCCGGTCGTCTTGTGCGCGTAGAAATAAGGCTGCTGACCCGACAGATGCGGAAAGCTCGCCGGCAAGCGGCCGGACGGGCTGTATGCGCCGAACAGTACGTCCGCGATCGAATTGCCGGTCTCCGTCCCGAGGAACCAGGTCGCGAGGATCGCCGGCGCATCCTTGACGGCACCTTCGAGCGCCAGGGCGCGACCGTGCTTGAGGACCACGACGATCGGCTTGCCCGTCTTTGCCACCGCCTCCGCAAGGTCCTGCTGCGGCTTCGGCAGCACAATGTCGGCGCGCGACTGAGCCTCGCCCGACATCCCCTGGGATTCGCCGATGGCAAGGACCACGATGTCTGCTGCCTGCGCAGCGGCGACCGCCTGATCAATGCCCCCGGGAATCGGCTGCTCGACCTTAGAGCCTTCAACGGCGACGATCGAATTCTTGTCGGCGACGGCAGCACGGACGCCCGTTTCGAGAGACACCGCATTGGCGTCCGAGCCATAGACCACCCATGGTCCGACCAGGTCGTGCTGGCCGCTCGCGAACGGCCCGATCAGCGCGATCTTCTTGCCCGAGCGCGGCAGCGGAAGCAGGTCGCCTTCGTTTTTCAAAAGGACGATCGACTTGCGCCCGGATTCCCGAGCCACAGCCCGGCTGCGCGGGAGCATCGAGCGCGACTTCTCGCGCTTCTCGTCGATCCGGCGGAACGGATCCTCGAACAGGCCGAGCATGTGCTTCGCTGCAAGCACTCGCCGGACAGATGTGTTCAGCGTTGCCTCGGGGACCTCGCCGCTGCGGACCAGGTCGGGAAGGTACATGCGGTAGAGACCGCTCTGCATGCTCATGTCGACGCCGGCCAAGAAGGCGATCCTCGCGGCGTCGCGCCCATCCTTGGCGTAGCCGTGTTTGATCATCTCCTCGTCGCCCGTGTAGTCGGACACGACGAAACCCTGGAAGCCCCACTCGCCGCGCAGCAGGTCGGTCAGCAGCCAGTGGTTGCCGGTCGCCGGAATCCCGGAGATTTCGTTGAACGAGGCCATGGCGGACAACGCGCCGGCATCGAAGCCAGCCTTGTATGGTCGAAGATAGACCTCGCGCAGCGTGCGCTCCGAAATGTCGACCGTATTATAGTCGAGTCCCGCCTCCGCCGCGCCATAGGCAGCGAAGTGCTTCACGCAGGCGAGGAAGTGCTCGTTGGACTTGAAGTCGCTGCCCTGGAAGCCGTGCACGCGAGCCGCCGCGAACAGGCTGCCGAGCAGCGGGTCCTCGCCGCCGCCCTCAACGCCGCGGCCCCAGCGCTGGTCGCGGGCCACGTCGCACATGGGGGCGAAGTTCCAGTCGATGCCCGCCCCGGCCGCTTCGAAAGCGGCGACTTCGGCGGTCCGCCGTGCAAGCTCCGGCTCAAAACTCGACACTTCGGCAAGGGGAACCGGAAAGATCGTGCGGTGGCCGTGAATGATATCGGCCGCGAAGATGAGCGGGATCTTGAGGCGCGATTCCTTGACGGCGGCAGTCTGCATGATGCGCGCCATGCGGGCGCCATTGCCGTTGAAGACGCCGGTCAGCTGTCCCTGGCGCGTTTCCTCGAGCTGCTTGGGGAAGTTGCTGTCGCTCGGCGGGTTCAAAGCAGCCGCCGCGCCTCCGCCCCAGGCGGAGGCCATCAGGCTCAGCTGACCTGCCTTCTCTTCGAGCGTCATGCGTCCGACGAGATCGTTGACGAAGCCCGGAACCTCCATCCGCCCCGCGGCCTGCAGCAGCGCTCGCGCCGGGCTTGCCAGCCAGGCTGCTGCGGCGCCTGCGCCCATGAGCGCGGCCCTGCGCGAAATGCGCGTATCGAGCATTCTATCTCCCCTTCACTCGCTCTGCGTGGCGCTTCCGAGCTAACCGCCGGATCAGAGTCTTGACGCATGTTGTAACCGGTTACATGACCTAGCCGGTAACGGATTGCAATTACCCATCGGGTGACTTTTGCTGCAATTGGCTTTCAAAGGACCCCATGGCCGACGCGACCATTCGTGATGTTGCTCGCCGAGCGCAAGTCTCGGTTGCCTCGGTGTCGCGCGTCCTCAACCGGCTGGACAATGTCAGCGAGGAGACCCGCGCACGCGTTACGGAGGCGGTCCGCGAACTCGGTTACGTGCCGCACGCCGGGGCACGTAGCCTGAGCCTCGCGCGGACCAATGCGATCGGTGTCGTCCTCCCGGATTTCCACGGCGAGTTCTTTTCCGAGATCGTGCGCGGGATGGACCGGGAGGCGAGCCGGCGCGGCTACATGCTCCTGCTCTCAAACGTCCATGCGGGAAGCGAGCAGTCGGCAAACGCGATGCGCGCCATGCGTGGACGTGTCGACGGACTGGTCATCCTTGCACCGCATTTGTCGGAGGACGAGCTTGCCGATGCCGTTCCTCGCGGTACGCCGGCCGTGCTCATCAACACCCGCGGCGATGCTGGCGGACATCCCGGCGTCCGCCTCGACAATGCCGCCGGGGCCGAGGCGGTCGCGGACCATCTCGCCTCGCTTGGCCGGACGAGGATCGTCCACATCGCTGGCGCGGCTGGGAACATCGACGCGCAGCAGCGCGCGGACGCTTTCCTCGCGGCGCTGCAACGGCGCGGAATCGCCGTCCAGGTCATCGAAGGCGACTTCCTTGAGGAATCCGGCGAGGCCGCCATCGAAGCTTTGCTCAAGGCCGGCGAGAGCTTCGACGGTGTCTTCGCCGCCAACGACATGATGGCCAGCGGCGCACTGCAGGCGCTGAACCGCGCTGGACTCCGTGTGCCGGAGGACGTCGCCGTGGTCGGCTTCGACGACGTGCCGCTCGCACGGCACATCGGTCTTACTACTGTGCAGGTCCACATCGCCGAGCTCGGAGCTCGCGCGCTCGACCGCCTCATTTCGATCCTCGAGGGCAAGGAGGATCCCGGCGGCCAGGAGTTGCACAAGCCTGAGCTCGTCATTCGTTCAACGACCGATCCGAAAGCCAATCCCCGATAATGCTCCTCAACCGTCGCACGCTTCTCAAGAGTTCTTCACTTCTCGTCGCCGGCAGCGCGCTACCGGCCTGCACGTCGATCACCTACGGTTCGTCCGGCCGAACTCTGCCCGCCTTCTACGAGGACATCGAAAAGCGGACCTTCCGCTTCTTCTGGAAAACCGTGAACCGGAAAAACGGCCTCGTTCCCGACCGCTGGCCGACGCCGTCGTTCAGCAGCATAGCCGCGGTCGGTTTCGCGCTTCCGGCCTACGCTGTCGGAGTCGAGCGCGGCTGGTGTACCAGGGCGGAGGCGCGCGACCTGACCCTGACGACACTGCGCTTCTTCTGGAACGCGCCGCAGGGCCCGGAGCCCACCGGCGTTTCTGGCCACAAAGGCTTTTTCTACCATTTCCTCAACATGGAGACGGGGCTTCGTCACAGGACGAACGAACTTTCCAGCGTCGACACCACGATCCTCCTGATGGGCGTGCTGTTCTCCGCCCAATATTACGACCGCGACGATCCCGCCGAGCGTGAGATCCGCCAGCTTGCCAACGCCATTTATGCCCGCGCCGACTGGAAATTCTTCCGTTATGACGGCCGTCCGCAAATCTCGATGGGGTGGCAGCCGGAAAGCGGCCTCATCGAGCGCAACTGGGACGGCTACAACGAGGGGATGTTCGTCTACATCCTCGCGCTCGGCGCCCCGGTCCACGCCGTGCCGCCGAACAGCTGGGACTATTGGACCGCGCCCTATCCGAACTTCTGGCGTGGCGAGGGTCCGACCCGGAGAATCGCCTTCGCACCCCTGTTTGGGCACCAGTACAGCCACCTCTTCATCGACTTCCGCGGCATTTACGACGCGCCGATGCGCGCTGCCGGGTTCGACTATTTCGAGAACAGCCGCCGCGCGACCTATGGCAACCGCGCCTATTGCATCGCCAACCCGATGCGGTGGGATGGCTATTCCGATCGCATCTGGGGCCTCACCGCATGCGACGGCCCGGGCAACTTCGAGCTGCCGTTCAAGGGCGAGACACGGACCTTCTACGGCTATTCCGCCCGAGGACCGATCGGCGAGCCCGATGGTCGTGACGACGGCACGCTCGCTCCTACGGCCGCGCTTTCGTCCCTTCCGTTCGCTCCGGAAATCGTGATCCCGGCGGCGGAGGCCATGCTCAACTATCCCGGGCTCTACTGCGACTACGGCTTTCGCGATTCCTTCAATCCGAGCTTCCGATTTTCGGATCGCAAGCTGGAGACCGGCTCAATCGATCCGAACAGCGGCTGGGTCGCGACCGATTACCTCGGCATCGACCAGGGCCCGATCCTTCTCCAGGCCGCCAACTACCGCGACGATTTCGTCTGGCGCTACACGCGTCAGGTCCCCGCGATCCGGCTCGGGCTGAAGCGAGCAGGGTTCACCGGGGGTTGGCTTTCATCCTAGTCGTCATTGCGAGGAGCAAAGCGACGACGCAATCTAGCTGCGCGATAGCCTGGATTGCTTCGATGCGCTCGCAATGACGATTATTTGAGGCGTACGACCCGGCTGAGCTTCGACACGCCAGTCTCGTTGAACGCCTCGATCGCCACCCAGTAGGGCACGCCCACGTTCAGTGAGCGCAAGTCCTTCTGCAGCGTCGCTCCGCTGCCAAGATCGTCGGCCCATAGCTGATAGGTGTGGGTCAGCCGGTCGGCCCGCGTGCCGAAGCGGATGTTGTAGCCGACCGCGCCGGGCACCCGTGCCCAGCGAATCGTGGCATCGCGCTGATCCCGGTGACGCTGGCCAACGACGCTCGACGGCTGCGAAGGAGCGCGTCCATCGGCGTTTCCGAACACACGCAAATCGCTGATCGCCAGGTTCGCTCCACCGACATGGCCGTGGACGTAGCGCACGAAGCGCGCGCGCACCGGCTGCGGCAGCTCGATGTAGGCATTGGGCCGATCGCGCCGCGGGCCGTCGGGCTTCGCCAGAGGCTGCCAGGTCCGGCCATCGACCGAATGCTGAAGCTCGAACTCGGTGTAGATGTCCGGCGCATCCGCAAAGCGCCCCGACTTGTAGTCCGTGTAGTTGACCTGCACCGCGCGCACCGTGTCGACCGCCCCGAGGTCGACGGTCAGCGTTTCGCCGGCCTTGTTGGCGGCTGCGACCCAGAAGGTGCGCGGATTTTCGTCGGTGACCTGTTCGGCCACGAACTCGCCGAGGGTCGAAGAGGCCGCAGCCGGCTTGCGGTAGGACAGCAGCATCCAGCCGGTGAACAGGCTGTTCGGGTCGTTGACCTTCGTCGTCGGCATGTACTGCGGGAAGTCCTGGAAGCGCGAGGACGCCCACATCTGACCGTCCGCCTCGAACTTGGTCGGGAACATGTTGATCCGCCGCTCGAACGTCCAATTGTAGCCGATCCACGGCGTGCCGGTGTTCCACCAGTTCCCGTAATTGTCCTCGAAGGTAGAGCCGTGGCCGGCCCCCTGGACGAAACCGCCCGGCTTGTAGGCGATGGGATTGTACTCAGCGTAGGTGAACGGCCCCAACGGCTTGTCGGACACGTAGGTACCGTTTCCGTAAACGTTGAACTCCGTTCCCGGCGCTCCGTACTGCAGGTAATATTTGCCGTTGTGCTTGGTCACCCACGCGCCCTCGACATAGGGCCGCGTCGGCTGGCCGTTGGCGAGCAGGCCGTTGTGGTCCTGTCCGAACCGCTCCCAGCCATGCTTTTCCGGCTGAAGGTTGAACAAGGTGGTCGGCTTGCCCTTGTAGATTAGCTTGCCGTCCTCGAACGCGATCTCGATGCCGTAGATCGGAAAAACATTGCTGCTGTTCCAATAGAGGTACCAGCGGCCGTCATCGTCCTTCAGCAAGCCCGGATCCCACGGCCCCGGCGGGATTTCGCCGGGTTTCATCTTCTCTAGATATTTGTCATCCACCGCGCCCGGCAGGTCGGGCATCGAGCGGGCCAGGAAGTCGAGCTTGCCGGTTTCGGGCGCGGTCGTGACCAGGATCGAGCCGGGGCGGGTGAATGACATCGACGGCCAGATGATCAGCCGGTCACCGTCCGAGGCCACCGCGGGCGCGACGATGCCGCCGAAGGGCCAGCGCGACGGGGTGATGAACGTCCAGTCGATGAGGTTGGTTGAGCGCCAATATCCATCGGCCAAGGTCTGGAAGAGATAATAGGCACCCTTGTGCCGGACGATCGCGGGGTCGGCGCCGGTGCGGTAGCTGATGCCGTTGTTCGTCTGCTCCCAATTGTATCGGTAATCCACGTCGACCGGATTGATGTATGTCCGCTTCTCCGCGTTTGCCGATGACCCAAGCAGTGCAACGCAACACCCTGCCAATACCCCAAACGAACGCATTCTCATGTTCCTCAATGTCCACGCACAAAGATGTTCGCCGTCAGCCGGCCTTCTCGCGGATCGGCGCTGAAGGTCATGCCCGGCGGGATGATGCCCGAATGGAGCAGGCTTCCCTGATAGATGACGAGCCGATCCGCGATCCCCTCCACCGCGCCGATTTGCTCGAAATAGGGATCTGATCCGTGAATGTAGCCGGAGCCGGCGGGAAGCATGGCGGCCTCCCTCTCCGCGGTCGTCACGAACCGCGAGATGTTGGCTTCGGTGACTTGCTCGATGCCAGTCGCGCGCTGGCGATAGAATGCGGTGCCCGTACCCTGCGGGACCCGCAGGTAATGCAGGACCGCGAGATACTTCGGATCGGTCGAATCGAAGTGCGGCGCGCGCTGCGCCGGGCGTAGCTGATCGGGCCTTGCCGAAACCATAGAGAAGCTTGCCTCGAGCAGGTCGAACCCGTCCACGTCGAACGCGCCAGCGATGAACTGCGCCGCGTCTTCGCAGAGTCGCTCGACATAGGCGTTCGCGGCCTCGTCGGAGCGCTCGATGATCCGCCGGACACCGGGGTAATAACTGTCGCGACCGATCGGCGGGAAAGGCGCAAGCGAGTCGGCGAGCAAGGCCGCCTCCTCCGCGGCCCCACTGAAATCGTCGATCACTACGACCGGGCTCTGCAGGGAGCCGACGCGGCGAAGTTCGGGCTTCAACGAAACCTCTCAAGCCCCCGCGTTGGTGAAAGAGGCGGGGCCGAAGCCCCGCCTACGTCATTCAGATCAGAACTTGTACCTCAGGCCAGCCTGGAACGCGCGAGCGTCGGCGCCGACCTGGCTGTTCTCGGTCCGCGGCGCCGGATTGCCGCCGCCCGCACCCCACGAAGAGTAGCTGCGGTTCAGCCAGTTGAAGACGTTGAAGACTTCGAAGTCCGCCGTGAACTCGTGGCCCCAAGGCAGCTTGAACGTCTTGGCGACGCGAATGTCGAGCCGCTTGTACCCGATGTCCTTCTTCGGGAAGTACACGCCGCCCATGTTCGCGTAGCAGCAGGCGCCGTTTGGAACCGGCGTCGTCAGGCCGTTCCACGGCGCGACGATGTTGCCGAAGGCCGGGCCGCTGTTCAGCGTCAGGATACCCGACAGAACGATGTCGAACGGCGCGCGATAGTTGGCCGAAGACACCCAGTTCCACTTGGTCAGACCGTTGACGCGATTCCAGCCGTACGTGTTGAGGTAGGGACCATTGTAGAACTCGTCGCTGTTGAGTTCCTGCGCCACATTGCTGCGAGCCTTGCCGAGCGTGAGCGCGGTGGTGAAGCCCCAGGTGGAAAGGTCGGTAAACGGCTTCTCGGCGTAGATGTAGATGGCGTTGTAGTTCGCCTTCCCGTTGCTCATGCCGCGGTTCAGCTTGCCGTTGAAGCCGGTCAGCTGACCGTTGGTCGCACCCGGGCAACCTGCAACGGTGTCCGGCGTGAAGTCGATGATCCACTGGTCGCCACCGTCTGCGCAGGTCGGAAGCGCCGTGAACCAGCCATTCGCGTAGAAGTTCGCACGGGTGAACATCTGAATGTTGTGCGAACGGATGTGCGAGAAGGTCAGCGACGTCTGGATGTCGCCGAACCGCTTGCGCACGCCGATGTCGAACTGGTCGGAGAACGGCATCCGCGTCTTGTTGTTGAGGACGAAGACCGAACCTCCGCTCAGGCCTGCCGCGTTGGCGGAGTTCGCCGCAAACGCGCGCAGGTTATGCGGATCGCGATAGGCGTCGTTCCATTGCGCGCAGTCCGCTGCGCTCGTTCCGAGGCCATTGCCCTGGGCAGCTCCGCCGTTCGGGCAGAAGAATAGCGAGACCTCGCGGTTGGAGTTGGTCAGCGTTTCGATCACGCCCTGGATGAACAGATTGCGATCGTAGTACCGGCCGGCACCGCCGAAGAAGACGATGTCGCGATCGCCGTGGACGTCATACGAAACGCCGAGCCTCGGCTGGAATGCGCCCCAATACTCCTTCCGGTTCTTTCCGTTGGAGATGTAGTCTTCCGGATCGATGCCGCGTGCGGCCCAGCCCGGATAATTGCGCAGCGCCGTCGCGATCGCGGTTGGGGTGATGTACTTGTTGTTGTTCGCGTTGGATTCGAAATCCCAGCGCAAGCCAGCGTTGATCGTCCAAT
The DNA here is from genome assembly GCF_039543105.1 of Sphingomonas daechungensis. Lineage (NCBI taxonomy): Bacteria > Pseudomonadati > Pseudomonadota > Alphaproteobacteria > Sphingomonadales > Sphingomonadaceae > Sphingomonas > Sphingomonas daechungensis. Next base: position 2,308,305 of record NZ_BAABJC010000001.1, on the reverse strand, counting down.
GGTTGTCGGGCTTCCATTCGTCCTGGACGTACAGGCCAACCTGAAGATCTTTGGCATTCAGCGTCGGCGTCGGCTGAACGTTGATCTTCGTCTGGATCGGCTGCGCCGTCGCAAAGTCGAAGGTCGTGACCGGGCAAACCGGCGTCACCGAACCCGTGCACGGGTTTGAATAGTAGTAGCGCCCGTTGAACGCATTGATGACGGACCGGCTAAGGTCGAGCTGGGCGAGCTGGCCACCGAACTTTAGCGTATGCTGGCCCATGCGATAGGTGCTGTCGTTCTTGATTGTCCACGACTTCTGGACGTCGCCCTGTTCGAAGAAGTGTGCACCGGCGAGAATGCCCTCACTGAAAGCGGGGTCGCCCGGATTGAGCATCACGAATTCGGGGCCGGATCCGACACTGGGCGTGTCCTGCCGCGCCTTGTCGAACGCGATGTTGAACTGGTTGAGGAAGTCCCCGGCGTTATGGCGCCATTGCAGCTGGACGCGGTCCTGGTTCGTCCGGATTCGGCGACCATGGGTGTCCGTCGCATTGCCGGCGATGTCGCCCAGGTTATCCTCGCGGCGCAGATAGCCGATGAGGTTCACCGTATCTTCGTCGGTGACGTAGCCCGTCAGCTTTCCGAAATAGAGACCCTGCTTGAAGTCCTGGTTATGCGAGACGTTCGTCTGCGAAACGAGGCTCTGAGGGAAATCTGACGCCGGTACGTTTCCGGTCGTGCTGGGGCGGAGCTGGTTGGTGCGCTCGGCCGCGACATAGAAATGCAGCTTTCCCGGAATGATCGGACCGCCGAGTTCGCCGCCGTACTGCTTACGGTTATAGTCCGGCTTCGGAACATTGTTCTTCTTGTCGAAGTACGGCTGCGTGATCCACGCCTTGGGCTGGAATTCGATGAAGGCCGAGCCGTGGAATTCGTTGCCACCGGTCTTGGTGATCGCCGTAATCAGGGCCGAACCGGCCTGGCCGCTTTCCGCACCGAAATTTTGGGTCTCGATCGAATATTCCTGGATCGCGATCTGCGGGAAGGGGTTACCGAGGCCGAAATTCTGTCCGAACACACCCCCGTGGTTGATCGGATTCTTGAGGCTCATGCCGTCGATGAAGACGTTGACGTTCTGTGAAGAGGTCGCGCCGGCCTGCACCTGCGCATTCTCACCGGCGGTCACGGACACGCCAGGAGCCAAGGCGGCAAAGCTGAGGAAGTTGCGCTTGCTCTGGGGAAGGTTCTCGATCTGCGCGGGCGTGATGTTGGTCGAGACCGTCTGAGTCCGGACCTCGCGAACGCGGCGGCCGGTAACGACGATTCCGGCAGGCGCGCCTTCAGCGGCCGCGACGAAATCGACAACGGCGGTCTGTCCAACCAGCAAGGTCGTGGTCTGCGCGTCCTTGCCGTCCGTAGCGACCGTGTAGGTGCCCGGGACGAGGCCGAGAATGGTGTAGTTGCCCGTCTCATCGACCGTGCCGACGACCTTCCGGCCGGTGTTCGTATCCGTAGCCGTAACCTGCGCGCCCGCGGCCGCACCGTCGACGTGACCTTGCAGGGTCGCGGTTTCGCTTTGAGCGTAGGCTGGCGTTGCGACGACGAGCGCTGCTGCGACTGCGAATGCGGAAATTCCGTTTGCAAGCTGACGCTTGCTCTTGATCGTGCTCACTAGCGCCTCTCCCCAGGTGCCGATTATGTAACCGGTTACAAAACTGCATCAGCCCACAGGCCGAACACCCCGATGAAATAGATTCATTCATACTGAGTCAATGTGGCTCGCGGCTGTTGCGCAACACTGCGCCCGCGCTGTGCTTTTCAGGACACGATGCGCGTTAGTTCAGCGGTGCGCTTCCGCGAGGTTGTGCATCAACGTGGGGGTTGGCGCGGCCTGTTGGGCGGCGGGCGTGCTAGGCGGCAAGCGGCTGACGAATTCCCCATGATCGGGCATGTCTTCCGCAACGGCCGCGACGGTTTCCTCGATGTCCGCCAGGAAGCCGACGATCTCCTCGGTCGGCACGAACTGCGTCACTGGATCGGGCTCCGCCCGGAATCCCTGGCCCAGCAGGACCTGGACCCAGCTTTCCTCAGCGAACAGTTCCGCCGCCCCGCGCTTGAAGAAGCGGCCGGACGAGCGGAACAGGTCGTATCGCTCCTTCAGGCTGTCCGGGACATCCATAGTGCGGACGTAATCCCAGAACTCCTCCCCGGAGCGGCGGGTCACGTTGTAGTGAGCGATGATGAAATCACGCACGTCCTCGAACTCGAAGCGTGCCTGGCGATTATATTCGTTGATGTCGGCCTGTGCGAAGCCGGTCGTCGGGAACAGCGCCAGAAGCTTGTGAATGCCGGTCTGGATCAGGTGGATGCTCGTCGATTCCAACGGTTCGAGGAAGCCCGACGACAGACCGATCGAGACAACGTTTTTTTCCCACGCCCTCGAGCGCAATCCCGGTGCAAAACGAACCGGCCGCGGATCGGCTTGCGGCGCTCCATCCAGAGTCGACATCAGGGTGAGAGCAGCGTCGTCGTCGCTGATCAGGTTCGAAGAGTAGACGTATCCGTTGCCAATCCTGTGCTGCAGCGGAATGCGCCACTGCCAACCGGCCGAACGGGTCGTGCAGCGAACGTAGGGCGTGACCGGCGTCACGCTCTCACATGGAACCGCCAGCGCCCGGTCGCAGAGCAGCCACTTGTTCCAATGCTCGTAGCCGACACCCATCGCGTCGCCGATCAAGAGGGCCCGCATGCCCGAGCAATCGACGAACAGGTCGGCTTCGACGGTCCGTCCGTCGGTCAGCTTCACGGCCGTGACGAATCCGCTTTCCGGATCCTGGACGACTTCGACGATGCGACCCTCCGTCCGTGTCACCCCGCGAGCTTCGCTCTCCGCACGCAGGAAGCGCGCAAACAAGGACGCGTCGAAATGATAGGCATATTCAATGTCTGCAGCGGGCGAGTTCGGATTGCGCTTGTCGGGGAAGCTGAAGCGGTTCCGAAGCGAAGCCGCACCCGCGATGGAATAATTATCGAAATGCTTTACCGAACCCGGTGCTCGCGCATAGGCGGCCATCCACAACTGGTGCGGATGCAGCCACAGCATGTCGCGGCCGATCTTGCCGAATCCGTGGATGTAGGATTCCCCCGGGGCGCCCCAATCGACAAATTGGATGCCGAGCTTGAAGGTCGCCTTCGTCTCGCTGATCATCTTCAGTGGGTCGATCCCGGCCAGCGCCAGATAATTGCGGATGTGCGGGATCGTCGCTTCGCCGACGCCGACGGTTCCGATCTCCTCCGACTCGACCAGAGTTACGTCGACCTGGCTCAGCCATTGCGACACCACGGCGGCAGTCATCCATCCAGCGGTACCGCCGCCGACGATGCAGATCTTGCGTACCGGCTGATCGCCCCTTGCCATAAGTGCTGACCTCTTCGATTCTCAGCGACGGTTAATCGGCGTTTCCGTACCCGGCAATCTGCCCCAGGAGGATGAGGCCATGCGAATCTTCGTTGTTGCCCTTGGCGCTATTCTTGCGGGCTGCTCCGCCCCGCCGCCCAACCCGGCCAACGATGCCCCGATCGCGGAGATTGCTGGACGGATTGCCGGCCCGCCGAAGAATTGCGTGCTAATCGAACAGGGCGTCGGTCTCAATATCGTCAACCGGAACACTCTCACCTTGCACTCCGGCAGGACGATGTACGTCAACCAGGTCCAGGGAAACTGCGGCGGTTTCAGGAAATGGGATGTCCTGGTCGTCGAGCCGATCGGGACTCAATATTGCAAGGGCGACCTCGTTCGCTCGTTCGATCCCGTCAGCAAGATCCCCGGCCCCACATGCCGCCTGGGCGACTTCATTCCCTACACCAAGGGCTGATTGCCGTGCACGGATGCGCGCTCTACTGAGCGGCGCGTGAAACGCGTCCTCCTGGCAGCGGTCCTGCTCGCTTCGTGCAGCAAGGGCGGACCGGCCGACATCGAGATTTCGAACGCCTGGGCTCGCGAGACTGTCGCGGGCCAGACGAGCACGGCGGCCTACATGACCCTGGCCAACAATGGCTCCGGCGATGACCGGCTGCTGAGCGTCGCCGCCGAGGCGCCGGCGATGGCGATGCTGCACTCGTCGGAAAGCGCCGACGGCGTCGCGAGGATGCGGGCCATGACCTCGGGATTGGCGATCCCGGCCGGAACACGGATCGAGCTCAAGCCTGGCGGAAGCCACGTGATGGTCAGCGGACTTCCCGCCCCGCTTCGGGTCGGACAGACGCTGAACCTGACACTAACCTTCGAAGGCTCCGGAAAACGCTCGGTGCCTTTGAAGATCGTTGCAGCGAACGAGGCGAGATGAAGCGTCTACGAATGGTGCTCTGGGTCATCGTGGCGCTCGCGGCCGCGGGGCTGGTCTTCCTGCACTTCAGGCCAGCCGACGATCGACAGACCAAAGAGCCGGTGACGATGGTCAGCTTCGGCGGCCCGTTCACGCTGACCGGCGCCGACGGCAAGCCCTTCTCGAGCGCACGGTTGAACGGCAAGCCCTATGCGATCTTCTTCGGCTTCACGAACTGCCCCGACGTCTGCCCGACGACGCTTGCGCGGCTCATCCGGTTGCGGCAGCAGATCGGGAAAGGTGACGATGCATTCGAGATCGTCTTCGTCACCGTCGATCCCGAACGCGATGGCCCGGCCGAGGTCGGCAGATATGCCGATATGCTCGGAAGCCCGGTCATCGGCCTCACCGGCTCACCGACGCAGATCGAGCAGGTGAAGAAGCAATTCGGAATCTACTCGAAGAAGGTGCCCGATGAGCATGGCGGCTATTCCGTCGACCACACGGCAACCGTCCTCCTGTTCGATCGCAACGGCCAGTTCTCGAGCACGATCGCGCTGGAGGAGCAGGACGCCCCTGCCCTCGCCAAGTTGAAGCGGATTACGACTTAAGAACGCGCTCCAGCAGGCGGTCGATCGCGCTGACTGCTTCCGGCTCGTCGAGGTCCGGGGCATGGCCGACGCCAGCCACGGTGACCGCCTCAACGTCCGGAATTTCCTTGGCCATGCGCTGCAGCGCCGAGTCCGTCAGCAGGTCGCTATGCTCTCCGCGAAGAACTAGCACCGGGCGACCGGCCAGCGCACGATAGAACGGCCAAATGTCCGGCGTCTCACCTGAATTCGCCGCCTCGAACGGCTCAGCGATGCGCATGTCATAGTCGAACTCAATTCCGCGATCGGTCTTTCGCAAGACCCGGCGCGAATATCTGTCCCACTGCTCGTCGGTGTAGCCCGGCAGAACGCTCTGATGCCGGCTTCGCAACTCGGCCACCGCATCTGCCCATTCCGCAAAGACGACGGGCTTGCCCACATAGGATTTGATGCGGTCGATGCCGGTCAGGTTCAGCTCGGGTCCTACGTCGTTGAGGAGTACGCCAGCCATGCGCTGCGGCGCGATGGTGGCGATGATCATCGTCACCAATCCGCCGAGCGAAGTCCCCATGAAGACCGCGCGGTCGATGCCCAGCTCATCCAGCAGCTGCAGGATGTCCATGGCGTAAACGGGGGGATGATAGTTGGCGGAGTTCGGGTCGTAAGCGCTCCGCCCCCGGCCGCGGAAATCGACGGCAATCACGCGCCAGTCCCCGGCATAACGCTCGGCCAGATCCTCGAAATCCCGCGAGTTCCGGGTGAGGCCATGGAGCATCAACAAGGGCGGCCGATCCGCTGGGCCGTCATAATCGCGATAATGAAGCTTCAGTCCGTCGCGGCTGGTCCAGAACTTGTCCGTCCAGCGTTGAGTTTGCTGTTTCGCCATATCCATCCGGCTCGTATCGCGGCCTTGTGACGCTTGCGCAATCCTATCGGCCCGATCCTGCAATCCTCAGCCTGGGCGACGCCTTCTACGACCCGGTCGAGTCGGCGAAGTTCCCCAAGTGCATCCCTCGCTTCCTCAACCAGCGGTGGGCTGAGCGCGCCGGGCTTGGCGGCCTGACGCCGGAGGAATGGGCTGCGCACTTCTGCCGGTTCGAGCCCCTTTCGGACAACCTGCCGTCACCTTTGGCCCTCCGCTACCACGGGCATCAGTTCCGCGTTTACAACCCGGACATCGGCGACGGGCGCGGCTTCACTTTCGCCCAGCTACGCGACGATCGCGGCCGGCAGCTTGACCTAGGCACCAAGGGTTCCGGGCAAACCCCGTACAGCCGGACGGCCGACGGCCGACTAACTCTGAAAGGCGGCGTTCGCGAGGCCCTCGCGACCGAGATGCTCGAAGCACTTGGCGTCAACACGTCCAAGACGTTCGCCCTCTTCGAGACCGGCGAGGAGCTTGTGCGAGGCGACGAGCCGTCGCCAACCCGATCCGCTGTCCTCACCCGGCTGAGCCACGGCCACATCCGCATCGGCACGTTCCAGCGCCTCGCCTTCTACGGAGAGGTCGAGAACATCAACGCACTCGTCCGGTACTGCCTCGCCAATCTGTACGGCGAGCCGGTGGTCACGGACGCGTCCAAGAATGCTTTGCGCTTATTCGACCTGGTCACTGCGGCGACCGCGCGCCTTGCTGCAAGCTATCTCGCGTCCGGCTTCGTCCATGGCGTGCTCAACAGCGACAACATCAACATCACCGGCGAGAGCTTCGACTACGGTCCGTGGCGGTTCGCTCCGACATGGGACCCAGACTTCACGGCGGCCTACTTCGACCATTACGGACTCTATTCCTTCAGCCGCCAGCCGGAAGCTATTCAATGGGACCTGGCGCAGCTCGCCGGATCGCTCTCGCTGGTGACCGAAGCGCCGCCGTTGTCGGACCTGCTCGCAGGCTGGTCCAATCGCTTCGAGGAGGAACTGATCGCGGCAATTTTCTGGCGCCTGGGCCTTCAGCGATCCGGCGAACAGCGCGACCGGGAACTGACGGCAGCCGTCGTCCGCGCGCTGGAGACGGGCCGGGTCTCGCTCGACAAGTTCTACTTCGACTGGTTCGGCGGCTCCGTTCCCCAGGGCTACGGTTCGGACTTCGAAACCGTGGCCGCGTTGGTTGCGACCTTCCAGCCGCGGAAGGACCGCCAGCACTCATACTGGTCCGATCCTGAGCCCTGTTCGATGCTGATCGACGAGGTCGAATCGATCTGGGCCGCGATCGCCGATGGAGACGACTGGCAGCCCTTCGAGGCGAAGGTCGCCGCCATCCGCCGCATGGGCGTCGCCCTACGCGACTGATGCGTGCGGCTTGACCGTTTCACCGCAATTTGGTGAGGCACGGTTAATGGCTGACAAATTGGTGTCGACGGAGCCGGCGACCGGCGTTGAACTTTGGTCGGGCGAGGTAGGCGACGCAGCCGCCGAGGTCGCAGCCGCGCGCGCCGCCTGGCCGGCATGGGCCGCACACTCCGTCGCTTTCCGCATCGAGACTTTGCGCCGCTTCGCCAATGTCGTGCGCACCCAGACCAACAATTTCGCAGGCCTCATCTCGCGCGAAACCGGCAAGCCCTTGTGGGAAACCAAGACCGAGGTCGGCGCGGTCATCAACAAGGTCGAGATTTCCATCGCCGCGTACGCTGATCGCACGCCGCAGAAGAAGCTCGAAGCCGCGCTGGGCAGCAAGGTCGCCGTCCGCCACAAGCCGCATGGCGTGCTGGCGGTGCTCGGTCCGTTCAACTTCCCGGCGCACTTGCCCAACGGTCACATCGTCCCGGCGCTGATCGCCGGCAATGCTGTGGTGTTCAAGCCGTCCGAGAAGACCCCGGCGAGCGGAGCTTTCCTGGTCGACTGCTACCGCGAAGCCGGTGTTCCCGAAGGCGCGATCCGCCTGCTGATCGGCGGGCCGGAGCAGGGCAAGGCGCTGGCCGCCCAGCCCGGAATCGACGGCCTGCTGTTCACCGGTTCCGTGCGCGGCGGCGCGGCTCTGCACAGGCAGTTCGCCGATACGCCGAACAAGATCCTCGCTCTGGAGCTGGGCGGAAACAACCCGATCGTCGCCTGGAACGTGAAGGACCTCGATGCCGCTGCAGCGGTCATCGTCCAATCGGCGTTCCTGTCGGCCGGGCAGCGCTGCACCTGCGCCCGTCGCCTGATCGTGGAGGACGGCCAGGAGGGCTCGCTGATCGAGAAGGTCACCAAACTGATGGACCGCATCCTCTACGGCGATCCATTTGCCGAGCCGCAGCCGTTCATGGGACCGGTCATCGACAATGCCGCGGCGGACCACTTGCAGGAGCAGTGGGTGACCCTGATGATGAAGGGAGGTCGCCCGATCCGCAGGCTCGAACGGCCGGTCGAGGACAAGCCTTATCTGACGCCCGCGTTGATCGACGTTACCGACGCAAAGGACTTGCCGGACGAGGAGATGTTCGGCCCCGCGCTGCAGCTGATCCGGGTCAAGGACTTCGATGCTGCGATCGAGGAAGCGAACAACACCCGCTACGGACTCGCCGCCAGCCTGCTCGGTGGAAACCCGGAGCAGTACGACAAGTTCTGGGCCAATGTGAAAGCGGGCGTCATCAACTGGAACAAGCCCACCAACGGCGCGCCGTCATCCGCACCGTTCGGCGGTGTCGGCATGTCGGGCAATCACCGGCCGAGCGCCTTCTATGCGGCCGACTATTGCGCCTATCCGGTGACGAGCAGCGAAGCCGAGACCCTTCGCGGAAGCATCGGCGAGGGCCTCCGCGACCCCAATCTCCAGGAAGACTGATTAGCTGCGCATTTCCGGCAGGTAGGCGTCCTCGGCGGCGTCGCTGAACTTGGTGATTCGGCTGTCGAACTTCATGCGGACCGTCCCGGTGGCGCCGTGGCGCTGCTTGGCGACGATGAGGTCGGCGCGACCGTAAATACGGTTCATCTCCTCATGCCAGGCGGCGAAATCCGGATGGTCGTCGTCGGGCTTCTTCGCTGCGAGATAATAGTCGCCGCGATAGACGAACCAGACCATGTCGGCGTCCTGCTCGATCGAGCCCGATTCACGAAGGTCGGAAAGCTGCGGCCGCTTGTCCTCGCGTTGCTCGACGGCGCGGCTGAGCTGGGACAGTGCCAGTACGGGCAGCTCCAGTTCCTTGGCGAGTTGCTTCAGGCCTCGGCTGATTTCCGAGATTTCCTGAACGCGGTTGTCGTTTCCGCCGCGGCCGGTGCCCTGGAGCAGCTGAAGGTAGTCGACGACGACGCAGCCGATGCCCTTCTGGCGCTTAAGGCGGCGCGCCCGGGTGCGCAGCGCTGCGATCGTCAGGCCCGGGGTGTCGTCGATGTAGAGCGGGAGGCTCTCGAGCTCGGCGGCGGCGCGGGCAAGCTGGCGAAACTCCTGCTGGCTGATCTTGCCCATGCGCAGGTTCTCAGAGCTGATGCCCGATTCCTCGGCGAGGATACGCGTCGCCAGCTGATCGGCCGACATTTCCAGGCTGAAGAAAGCGACCGGCGCACCCGCGGACTTGGCCGGCTCAATCCCATCCTCGACATCGCGGGCGAAACGCTGCGCGGCGGCGAAGGCGATATTGGTCGCGAGCGACGTCTTGCCCATGCCCGGACGCCCGGCGAGGATCACCAAGTCGGACTTGTGCAGGCCGCCGACCTTGGAGTTGATGCCTTCGAGGCCCGTGGTGATGCCCGATAGGTGGCCGCCGCTGTTGAGCGCCTTCTCCGCCATCTGCACGGCGAGCTTGGTCGCATCGCCGAAGCTCTTCGCCTTGCCCTCGGCCCCGCCCTCTTCGGCGACCTTATAGAGTTCGGTCTCGGCCCGCTCGATCTGCTCGAGAGGCGCGACGTCCTCACTGGTATCGAGCGCGCCCTCCACCAGATCGCGCCCGACACCAATGAGTGCGCGGAGCAGCGCAAGGTCGTAGACCTGCGCCGCGAAATCCTTGGCGCCGATGATCGCCGCGCCGGAGCCGGTCAGGGTCGCCAGATAGGCGGGCCCGCCAAGCTCCTTCATCGACTCGTCCGCCTCAAACGACGGCCGAAGAGTCACCGGATTCGCAACCATGTTGCGGTCGGTGAGCTTAAGGATCGATTCGTAGATCCGGCCATGCAGCGGCTCGAAGAAATGGTGCGGCTTCAGCTTGAGCTGAACGTCCTCGACAAGGCGGTTGTCGATCATCAGCGCGCCCAGAAGCGCGGCCTCCGCCTCGACGTTCTGCGGCAGTGCTGCGGTCGCCGCCGGCTCGGCGGGTTCGGATATACGGATAACTTCGGCCATGACTCTTCTTGGCCGCTAAGCGACCACCCTCCAACGAGAACGAAAGTAGCACAACGGGTCGCGGCTGTGGATAGAATGTGAGCCGATTGGCCGCTCGGTCCGGGGGAAGGGTCGATTCTGATCGGAACGGGGCATCCACAGAAAAAAGATACGGCTGATTGAAGGCCGAAATGGTGACCGTTACGCCACTCGCCCATGTCCATTCTTTCCGACCGTTGGATTCGCGAACAAGCCCAAGATCACGGCATGATCGAGCCGTTCGTGGAGGCGCAGCGGCGCGAGGGGTGCATCAGCTACGGCCTCAGCTCATACGGCTACGACGCCCGTGTCGCTGATGAATTCAAGATCTTCACCAATGTGGATTCGGCGACGGTCGACCCGAAGGACTTCGCGTCCAACAGCTTCGTCGATCGCAAGACCGACGTCTGTATCATCCCGCCCAACAGCTTTGCGCTTGCGCGTACGGTCGAATACTTCCGGGTGCCGCGCGATGTGCTGGTGATCTGCCTCGGCAAGTCGACCTATGCGCGCTGCGGGATCATCGTGAACGTCACGCCACTCGAGCCCGGCTGGGAAGGCCACGTGACGCTCGAATTCTCGAACACCACGCCGCTTCCGGCCAAGGTCTACGCCAACGAGGGCGCGTGCCAGTTCCTGTTCCTGCAGGGGAACGAACCGTGCGAGGTGAGCTACGCCGACCGCGCCGGCAAATACATGGGCCAGCGCGGGGTGACGTTGCCGAAACTCTAGCCGGGATCAGCTTTCGTCGGCGGTTTTGGCGCCAGGGCCGTTCTTCTTGATGGAGTCGATCGCATTCTGCGCGCCCGACTTGCTCGAATAGCCCTCGGTCCAGAAGATCTTCTCGCTATTGTATTCGAAATACGCCCGATATTCCCCGCCGGAGGTTTTGCGGATGACGAACTTGTGAGCCATTCGACTCTCCTAACCTGTGTTAGAGGAGAAGCGGGAATGGCGCGTCTGCGTTGCAGATTCAATACGCGCAATCCCGCCGTCGAGCCGTGACCCTCGAACGGGCCCGACAGCTGGACGCCACCGATCCGCTCCGCTTCGCGCGTGAGAGGTTCGCTCTGCCCGAGGGCATGATCTATCTGGACGGCAATTCGCTCGGCGCGCTTCCGAAGGCGACACCCCACCACCTTGCCGATGTCGTCGAGCGACAATGGGGTCAGGACCTCATCAACAGCTGGAACCGACACGGCTGGATCGAATGGCCGATGCGGATCGCAGCGAAGCTTGCGCCCATCGTTGGAGCCCGGCCGAGCGAGCTGCTCATCGCGGATTCAACCACCGTCAATCTATTCAAGCTGTTGGCAGCGGCGATGAAAGCGCGACCGGATCGCCGGGTCATTCTCACCGAGGAAGGGAACTTCCCGACCGACGCGTACGCGGCCGAGGCGGTGGCAAGCTTAATGCCGGGCATCCGGGTGGACACCCGGCCTAAGAACGAGCTGCTGGACGTCCTCGACGCAGAAGTCGGCGTCCTGTTCCTGACCCACGTCAATTATCGCACCGGCGCTCGTCACGACATGGTGGAGCTCAACCGGGCAGCCCACGACGCCGGGGCCCTCACTCTGTGGGACCTCTCTCACACTGCCGGGGCGTTGGCCGTCGACCTCAACGCGTCCGAGGCCGACCTCGCTGTCGGCTGTGGCTATAAATATCTGAACGGCGGTCCCGGCGCCCCGGCCTTCCTCTTTGTGGCGGATCACCTTCAACCAGTGCTCGAGTCGCCGATCCCCGGGTGGATGGGCGATCGCAACCCGTTCGCATTCGCCCATTTGCACACGCCCGCAGACGGCATCCGCCGGTTTCTGACAGGAACGCCGTCAATCCTCGCGCTGGCCGCTCTGGACGCCGGGCTGGATACCTTCGATGGCGTTCGCATCGCAGACGTCGAACGCAAGGCGGAGAGCCTGACGGACTTCTTCCTGGAGAGTGTTCAGGCGCTTTGCGGATCGCAGCTGATGCTTCCCGCGCCGTGTCCGTTCAGCGATCGGGGAAGTCACGTCTCTGTCGGGCACCCTGAAGGATATGCAGTGATGCAGGCGCTGATCGCGGAGGGAATCATCGGGGATTTCCGCCCGCCGGACCTGATGCGCTTTGGCTTCGCGCCCCTGTACAACAGCCATCTCGACGCTTGGTCGGCAGCCACGGCGCTGTCACAGATTCTGGCTACCCGAGCCTGGGACAAGGGCCACTTCCGGCAGCGGCAAACCGTTACCTGATTGTCTTTGCTCCGCTTTGTTTCGAAACGGGACAACCAATCGTTAAAAAAACGTTACTCCGAGAGGAGCAATGTGGGTTAATAAAGCGTATACGCACGACTCGAAGGGCGAGTCGCAACAAGGGGCGTGCATCCCCTTTCTAGGAGGTGTCGAAGATGCGTAAGCTGGCATTGGGACTTATGGGCGCGGCAGCGCTGGCGTTCGGTTCGAACGCGAATGCGTCGGTCGTGACGATTACTCCGGGCACTGGTACGGGCGCACCGACCGGTATCTCCGGGTTCAATGATTTCTTGACCCAACTCAACGGGCTGGGCCTGACGTCCATCACGACGACGGGCGCGACGATCACGCTCGATGAGAATTCGATCCTGACGTTCGAATTCCTGGGTAGCGAGAGCGGCTTCAGCGACAACATCACCGCTGGGTCTGTCAATTTCACCGAGAACAGCTGGTTCACGGCGTGGACCTCGGTTCTGCTGGGTTCTGACCTGTTCACCGCCGGTTCGCTTGCCGGTCTGATCAATTTCTCGTCGGTTGGCGGCGCGAACGCGACGGTTGGTGACGACGGCTTCGGCATCTTCCTGACCGACCAGCAACTCGCGGGTTACACGGGCAACGTGTTCTACATCGGCTATGACGATCAGATCACGAACGTCGACGACAACCACGATGACATGATCATTCGCGTCACCGTGTCGCCGGCGGTTCCGGAACCGGCCACCTGGGCGATGATGCTCCTGGGCTTCGGTGCAGCGGGCTTCGTGCTCCGCCGCCGCCGTCGTCCGGTGCTTGCACAGGCAGCTTAGGCTTCCTGCCTACACAAGGAGAAGGGCGGCTCTCGGGCCGCCCTTTTTCTTTGGCCTCAGCACATCAGCTGCTGGCGAGCGCAGGCTTGGCTTCTTTCGCTTTGGCGGCATGCGCCGAATCCTCCGCCAACGCAGCACGCGAGCGGTGGATCATGTCGACCCAGTTCGCGAACGCGTGAGCGAGCACCGAAACCAGGTCCTTCAACGGACCATCCTTGAGGCAGCCATCAGCGTCAAAGCTGTCGTCGGTGACATGGCCGAGATACGCCTCAGGCTGTTGCATGATCGGCATGTTCAGGAACACCGCCGCTTGCCGGATCTGATGGTTGGCGCCGAATCCGCCGAGCGAGCCCGGTGAAACCGTGACGATCGCGCCCGGCTTCTTGTCGAAGACGCTCTGTCCATAGGGACGGGAGCCGACATCGATGGCGTTCTTCAGCGCGCCCGGAATTCCGCGGTTATACTCGGGCGAAACGAACAGCACGCCATCGGCCGCGCCGACCTCCTGCCGGAAGCGGGCCCATTGCTCCGGCGGGTTGCCGTCGAGATCCTGATTGTAGAGCGGCAGATCGCCGATTTCGACCATCGAGCAGTCGAGATTGTCGTTGCGGATGGCGCAGATCGACCGCGCGACCTTCCGGTTGAGGCTGTCCTTGCGCAGGCTGCCGACGATGATCGCGATCTTGTAGGCCATTCGGTCGCTCCTTGTTCCGCTACTGCCAATACTCTCTCGGAAGAAAGGTTGCGATGGCCGTTCAGCGCGCTTTTTGCGCCCGCTCGACGAGATAGGCGTGAAGCGCGGCAATCTCCGCATCGTCGAAGTGACGAAAGGCTTTCTGCGATACGCCGGTCATCATTTTCAGCTGGCGGCCGTCCGGCGGCAGTCCGGTTCGCATCAGCCTCGTGAAAGTCGGCAGGTCGTAGCTGCCGGTGACGCTGAGGTCCGGCGCGACCGTTCCCGGCTCAGGCTCCTTGCCGGACAAGGTCGGGCCGTGGCAGCCGCTGCAGACGGTCACCGCAATGTGGCGCCCCTCAGCGAACTTCGGCCCGAAGTCTGCCGCCTGCGCAGCCGCGTATTCTTCGATGACCTCCGGCGCGAACTTCACTGCTCCATTGACGACACCGATCCGGCCGAGAGGTCCGACCGTTCTCGCGGGCGTCGCGGATCCGCCGGCCGGTGTGGCGCGGATCGCCTTGATGAGCGCCGAAACCTCTGCGTCCGTCAGATTCTGATAGCTCTCCGAGGGCATGACCAGCAGCGGCTCCCCCTTGTGGCCGATGCCCTGACGGATGGCCTGGGCAAGTTGCTGGTCACTCGCGCGCTTTGCCACCCAGGTCAGATTGGGAGCGTAGAGAGTGACGACGTTCGGGATTTCGAGGAATTTGCGGCCCTGGACGTTATCGCCGTGGCACTCGACGCAGGCGTGGGTCAGAAGGAGATGCTGCCCCTGTTCCAGACTGGCCTGCTCCATCGGAATGAGCTGCTCGGGCTTCGCCTCAGCCTTCGCATTCAGCGTCCTGGATGAGGCAAACCAGATGTAGGCCGCCGCAAGCAGGACCAGCAGCAGCAGAACGCCAAGGACGTACCCCGTCCAACGCAACACTTTCGCCATGTTCGAAACCCCCGTTTCCAAGGGCCGCATAGCGAAATTCAGCGACGGCGGGAATCGTGGCGGATGTTGGCCGGCCGCCCGCGCCGTGAGGTCGTTCGCACGCGGTCGCGGCGCTGCTGACTTGGTCGCGGACTGCCGTAGCTGCCCTCCGGAAGCTCAAAGCGGAGGGAACCGCTGACGGGGTTAGCGTCGGCGAGGCGGAGCGTCAGGCGCTGGCCGACGCGATAGGTCTCGCCGGTTTCCTCGCCGACGAGCTGGCGGGCCGCTTCGTCGTAACGGAAATATTCCTGGCCGAGAGTCTGGGCGAGGACGAGGCCGTCGCCGCCGAGATCCTCGACCGTGGCGAAGAAGCCGAACGGCTGGACGCCGGTGATGCGACACTGGACGAGCTGACCGACCTGGTCGGCGAGAAAGGCCGCGACATAGCGGTCGATCGTCTCGCGCTCCGCTTCCATCGCGCGGCGTTCAAGCATCGAGATCTTCTCGCCGATCTCGACGAAGCGCTCTTCTTCGCCCGACGGGAGACCGCCATCGCCAAGCCTGTAGGCGCTGACCAGAGCGCGGTGGACGAGCAAATCGGCATAGCGCCGGATCGGTGAGGTGAAGTGGGCGTAGGTCGCCAGCGCCAGGCCGAAGTGGCCGAGCCGCTCCGGTCCGTAGCGCGCCTGCATCTGGGTGCGGAGCAATTGCTCCATGAGTTCCTCGCGGCCGCTGGAATCGCCGACGCGCTCGATGATGCGGTTGAAAGTGCCCGGCTTGACCACCTGGCCGAGCGCGAACTCCAGATCGAACGTTGCAAGATAGTCCTTCAGCGCGACCAGCTT
This sequence comes from Sphingomonas daechungensis, assembly GCF_039543105.1. Lineage (NCBI taxonomy): Bacteria > Pseudomonadati > Pseudomonadota > Alphaproteobacteria > Sphingomonadales > Sphingomonadaceae > Sphingomonas > Sphingomonas daechungensis. The sequence goes on along the minus strand of NZ_BAABJC010000001.1, from coordinate 2,292,665 downwards.
CTCGCGGCTCGGCGCCTCGTGGACGCGGTACATGACCGGCGCCTTCTTCGCCTCCAGCGCTTTGGCCACAGCGACGTTGGCGGCGATCATGAAATCCTCGACCAGCCGGTGCGCATCGAGCCGGTCGCGCGGTGCGATCGATGTGATCCGGCCCTTCTCGTCGAGCATCACCCGGCGTTCGGGGATGTCGAGCTCCAGCGGTTCGCGCTTGTTGCGGGCGGCGAGCAAGGCACGCCATGCGCCCCACAATGGCTGGAGCGCGGTGCGCACCAGTTCGGCGGGGACGGCGCCTTCGACTTCCGGCATGAAGCAGGTTGGAGAGGAAACATCGCCCCTTTCCTCTCCTGCAGCGTCGATCGCAGCCTGTGCATCCTCGTAGGCAATATTTGCAGCGACGCAAACCTTCGCGCGCGTAAAACGCCAGCTTCTGAGAGAGCCGTCCTTGGCGATCTTCATGTGGCAGGCCATCGCCGCCCGGACCTGCCCTTCTTTCAGCGAGCAGATGTCGGCGGACAATTCCTCCGGAAGCATCGGCACGACGCGGTCGGGGAAGTAGACGCTGTTGCCGCGTGCCCTCGCCTCTCGGTCAAGCTCGGAGCCGGGGCGGACGTAGAAGCTGACATCGGCAATCGCGACGATCGCCTTCCAGCCGCCCTTGTTGTTTTCGTCATCGTCAGGTGCGGCCCAGATAGCGTCGTCATGGTCGCGGGCGTCCGCGGGATCGATGGCAACGATCGGCAGGTGAGTCAGGTCTTCGCGCTCTCCGAGCTTCTGCCTGGCGACGTCGTGCGCCTCATCGATCGCCTCCTGCCGGAATTCGTGACGAAGGCCGTGCTTGTGGATGGCGATCAGGCTGAAGCTGCGCGGCGCGAACGGGTCGCCGAGTACGGCATCGACGCGGGCCTGTACGCGCGGCGGCCGGCCGGAGAGTTCGCACAGGACGAGATCGCCGGGCTCGGCATCCTTCAGGTCGGCAATTGCCAGCTCGCGGCGTTCCTTCTTCTCGACCGGAGTCAGCCAGAAGCGCTCGCCCTCCTCGCGCACCACGCCGAGTACCAGCTCGGCCGTGCGCATGAGCTTCTTCATCGGATGCGCGGCGTATCCTTGCCCGCGCTCCTCGGTCCGGGCGAGGATGCGGTCGCCGATACCAAGCGCACCGCGCCGGCCGCGCTCCAGCACTCGAACGCGCGGCGGCGGGCCGTCGGCGTGCCATTGTTCGGGCACGGCGAAGATGTTGCCGCTGTCGTCCGCCTCGACGACCCGCAACACGGTGACCTTCGGCACGCCGCCCATCTTGTGGAAGGCACGACCGGGGGCGCTGTCGATCATCCCCTCGTCGGCCATGTCCTTGAGCAGCGCCTTGAGCAGGATCTTGTCCTGACCCGACAGGCCGAACGCGCGCGCAATCTCGCGCTTGCCCGCCGGTTGGTCGGACGTCGCGATGAAGTCGAGGATTTGCTTGCGGGTCGGAAGCCCGGCCGAACGTTTCTTTGTCATCTCAGGTCGTCATTGCGAGGAGCATGACGACGAAGCAATCCACTAGCGCCTAGGTTCCGCTGGATTGCTTCGCGCTGCTCGCAATGACGGAAGCGTCAACGAAGCTGGCTATCCTTGCTGCCGCGCCGATTGATGGTCGAGTGGACGACCGCCTTGTCGCGTTCCGACTGGCAGGCGATGCAGGTGCGGACGCCGGGAAGCGCTTCGCGGCGCCGCTTCGGGATGGGCTCGCCGCAATCGTCGCATTCCTCCGCGCTTTCGCCCTGGGGCGTGAGGGCACGGGCGCGAAGGATCGCGTCCTTCACGGTGTCGTCGATCTGGTCCTGTACCGCGCCATCGCGCGTCCATCCGCCGGCCATCAGCCTTCCTTTCCTCCTTCAATATAGGAAGAAAGCGCCTCTATTTCACCGGTTCCGGCGGGGGAGCGACGTAAGGCTTGAACGCGCCGCCGGGGACTGCGGAGGCGACGGGGCTTTCGAAGCCGTCTTTGCTGACGGAAGACACTCCGAAGACCCAATCGTCGACCCGGACATGCGGCAGGACAACTCGCCAACCGCATGCACCCGCTTTTTCCCCCGCGGTGACCGGATAGAGACAATTCATGCTTTTGCTTGGCTGCCCACTGGGTGAGACCGGTGCGTCCCAAGCGGGTACCGTTTCCCATTGGCTGGAATCAGTTCGGCGGAGCCGGATCACGTATCCCTCCGCTCCCGACACAGGAGCCCACGTAACGAGAGTATCCGTGCTAACTCCACCCTCGACTTTCGCCTCCGGCGGCGGAGGTGCACTGGCGATCGAAGCGAGCGCCGCGACATTCAGCTTCGTGACCTTCTCAAGATACGGAAAATCCATGTGGTCGATGGTGTCGCCGTAGGCCTTGCCGTTCTCGGTCCTGAGGTCCTGGTGCTGCCAGTCGTAATTCTCGACCGCGACGCTGATACGCGCCGCCGGATAGCCCATCTCAAGGAACGGAATATGGTCGCCGCCGCGGCTGAAGCGGTCGGTGCGCCAGATCTGCGTGACGTCGAGGCCGATGTTCAGCCGGTCGGCGAGGCTGTCGAGATAGCGCGAGATGTTGCGCGATGGCGCGTCATTCTCTCCGCCGAGACTGTGCGTCTGCGCCGCCAGTTCGGCCTGCCCCTGTGAACGCGGGCCTTCCGACAGCACGCGGACATGCTTGTCGTCGCAGAAGCCATCCGACGAGCAGCTGTTGCCGATGATGTCGTTGTTGAAGACGGTGACGACGTTCCAGCCCTGCGCCTTGGCATATTGCGCGAGGATCTTGCCGCCGAGCAGGCCCTGCTCTTCGCCTGAGAGCGCCGCATAGACGATGGTGCCCGGGAACTTGCGCTTGGACAGCACCCGCGCCGCCTCGATCACGGCCGCCGTGCCCGATCCGTCGTCGTTGGCGCCAGGAGCGTCGGACGTGAAGTTCATCACGTCGGTGACTCGGCTGTCGATGTGGCCCTGGATGATGACGACGTCGTTCGGCCGCTCGGTGCCGCGCTGGATGGCGATCATGTCGCACACTCGCGTCGGGGTCGGCACGCGCTTGCCGGTGACCGTGTCGCAGGGCCGCTCGGTGGGAAGGCCGAAACTCTTGAACTGCCCCTCTGTCCAGGTCAGCGCCGCGCCGATGCCGCGCTCCGGATCGGCTTGCGAGGAAAGCGTGTGCCGCGTGCCGAAGCTCACCAGCTTCGTCACCGTTTGCTTCATCTGAGCGCCGCTGACCGGCGCGATGATCTCCTTCAGCCTCGCATCGGGTGAAGGCGACGCGGCGGCAACCAGCAGAAGGCAGGAAAACAGTCCAACTTTACGCACAACGCGTCTCCTCTCTCCGTCGCTGCAACTGGCATTTGCGGGGCCGCCGGTCTAGGGGAGCGGCAACCCCGGAACAGCATTCTCAAGGACCTATCCATGTTGCGCGAGATCGACCATTTCATCGCCGGCGAAAGCTACTCCTCCGGAGAACGCAGCGGCGACGTTTTCGACCCCAACCAGGGGCAGGTGCAGGCGAAGGTCCGGCTCGGCACCGCCGCCGATCTGGAGCGCGCTATCGACGCCGCCAAGGCTGCCCAGCCGGCCTGGGCCGCGACCAACCCGCAGCGCCGCGCCCGCGTCATGTTCAAGTTCAAGGAACTGGTCGAAGCGCACATGGACGAGCTCGCCCATGCGCTTTCGTCCGAGCATGGCAAGGTCATCGCCGACGCCAAGGGCGACGTCCAACGCGGCCTCGAGGTCATCGAGTTCGCGACTGGCATCCCACAGGCGCTGAAGGGCGAATATTCGATGGGCGCCGGCCCGGGTATCGACGTCTATTCGATGCGCCAGCCGCTTGGCATCGGCGCCGGCATCACGCCGTTCAACTTCCCCGCGATGATCCCGATGTGGATGTTCGGCATGGCGATCGCCTGCGGCAACGCCTTCATCCTCAAGCCGTCCGAGCGCGATCCGACCGTTCCCATTCGCCTGGCCGAGCTGATGAAGGAAGCGGGCCTGCCCGACGGCATCCTCAACGTCGTTCACGGCGACAAGGAAATGGTCGACGCGATCCTCGACCATCCGGACATCAAGGCGGTCAGCTTCGTCGGATCGTCCGACATCGCGCAGTACATCTATTCCCGCGGCACGGCGAACAACAAGCGCGTGCAGGCTTTCGGCGGCGCCAAGAACCACGGCATCGTCATGCCCGACGCCGACCTCGACCAAGTTGTCAACGACCTCACCGGCGCGGCCTTCGGCTCCGCGGGCGAGCGCTGCATGGCGCTTCCGGTCGTCGTTCCGGTCGGCGAGGAAACCGCCAATGCGCTGCGCGAGAAGCTGATTCCGGCAATCGAGAAGCTGCGCGTCGGTGTCTCCACCGATCCCGAGGCGCACTACGGCCCAGTCGTCACCCAGGCGCACAAGGAGAAGGTCGAGCGCTACATCCAGATGGCGATCGACGAGGGCTCGGAGCTGGTCGTCGACGGCCGCGGTTTCAAGCTGCAGGGGCATGAGGAAGGCTTCTTCATCGGCCCGACCTTCTTCGACCACGTGAAGCCCAACATGCAGACTTACAAGGAAGAGATCTTCGGTCCCGTCCTGCAGATGGTCCGCGCGAAGGATTTCGAAGAGGCGGTCCGCCTTCCGTCCGAGCACGAATATGGCAACGGCGTCGCCATCTTCACCCGCAACGGCCACGCCGCCCGCGAATTCACCGCCCGCGTCAACGTCGGAATGGTCGGCGTCAACGTGCCGATTCCGGTGCCGGTCAGCTACCATAGCTTCGGCGGCTGGAAGCGTTCGGGCTTCGGCGACACCAACCAGTACGGCATGGAAGGCATGAAGTTCTGGACGAAGAACAAGATCGTCACCCAGCGCTGGCCGGACGGGTCGGCGAGCGGCGAGAATGCCTTCGTCATCCCGACCTTCGCCTGAGCATCGTCCAACACTGGTACGGCTGAAACCGGAATCGTCTCGGCGGCGTTGAGGCGCCATGATCCGGTTCATCCTGCCGATCGTGGCAATCTCTTCGATTCTGAGCATGGTCGCGTGCAGCGGCCGTGATCCGGTCGACGACGGCGCCAATAACGCCGCTGCGGGACCGGCAGAGGTCGACGTGCTTCCGCCCGACGAAAGCGCAACCACGCCGACCAATGAACTCGAAAGCGGCGATGACGAGCCCTCGAATGCCAGTGCGGCGGTGGGAGGGAAGATCCCCGCTGCACTTCACGGCCGTTGGGGGCTAACGCCCACCGATTGCACGTCGACACGCGGCGATGCGAAGGGCCTCCTGATCGTGTCGGCGGACCAGCTGAAATTCTACGAGTCCACCGGGAAGCCCTCCGGCGAATTGAAGACCTCAGACGATTCGGCCAGCGGCGACTTCGCCTTCACCGGCGAGGGCATGACCTGGAAGCGCTACGAGGCGCTGGAAGTCCAGGCCGGGAAGCTCGTCCGTACCGAAAGCAGCCCGATGCGCAGCTTCACTTACGCGCGCTGCGAGGGCTGAGCCTCAGCGCACCAGCTTTCCGGGGTTCATGATGCCGAGCGGGTCTAGCGCCTGCTTGATCGCTTGCATGGCGTGAAGCTTTGCCGGCGGGGCCAGGCGCTCCAGCTCTTCGAGCTTCAGCTGGCCGATGCCGTGTTCCGCCGAGATGGAGCCGCCGGCGCGCGTGACCAGGTCGTAGACGAAGTGGGAGATGTCAGACTCCTGCCCGCGCATGGCGTCGCCGCGAACGTGGAAATGCACGTTGCCGTCGCCGAGGTGCCCGAACGCGCTTGCGTGCGTGCCGGCGAACTTCGCTTCGACGGCGGCGGCGGCATCGGCCATGAAGCGCGGCATGTCGGGGACGGGTACGGAAACGTCATGCGCGAGCGAGCCCCCGGTGGCTCTCTCCGCCTCGGCGATGGAATCGCGAATCCGCCAGAACGCTTCCGCCTGGGCGTCGTTCGCGGACAGCGTCGCGTCCTCGATGAGGTGGTGATCCAGCGCTTCGGCGAGCAGCGATTGAAGCAATGCCGCGGGGTCCTCGCCGGCGCGATCCGACGTCGCTTCGATCAGGACGTGCCACGGGTGCGCGCCGGCGAGCGGGTTGCGGGTGCCGGGGACGTGGCCGAGCACGAGGTCGAGGCAATCCTGAGGGACGATCTCGAAGCCTTCGATGCGGTCCGTCCGCGCCTGCATGAACTGGAGCAGCTCCAGCGCGCGCTGCGGATCGGACAAGCCGGCCCAGGCGACGGCGCGAGCCACGACGGCTGGAACCAGCCGCAGAGAGGCGGCGGTGACGACGCCGAGCGTGCCCTCCGCGCCGGTCAGCAGCTGGTCGAGATTGTACCCGCGATTGTCCTTCTTGAGGGCCGCAAGACCATCGTAGATCGATCCGTCCGGAAGGACCGCTTCAAGGCCAAGGACGAGCGAACGCATCGTGCCGAACTTCAGTACCTGCGTGCCGCCGGCGTTCGTGGAGACGAGGCCGCCAATAGTGCAGCTTCCGCGCGCGCCGAGGGTAAGCGGAAAGCGCTGGCCGGTTTCGGCGGCTCGCTCGTGCAGGTCGGCGAGGATCACCCCGGCTTCCGCCACGGCGACCCCCGCACCAATTGAGCGCAGCTTGTTCATGCGTCGAAGAGAGAGGATCAGCGCCGAGCCATCTGGTGGCGGAGTGGCTCCGCCAACCATGCCGGTATTCCCGCCCTGCGCGACCAACGCGACACGGTGGGCTGCAGCCATGCGGACGATATCGGCAACCTCCTCGGTCGAGGCTGGCGACAGGATCCCGGGCGTTTGCCCATGAAAGCGACCGCGCCAGTCGGTCAGCCAAGGCTCAATGTCCGAAGGCTCGGTTATCGCAGCCCTGTCACCGAAGCGGTTGCGGACGTTCTCGACGAGATTTTGAGCGTCGCTCATGATGCCCTGTTGGCATCTCGCCGCCATCGGGGCAAATCGCAGATATGACCCAGCGCCCGAAAGTCACCATTGTCGTCGCCCGTGCCACCAATGGCGTGATCGGCCGCGACGGCGGCCTGCCGTGGCGCATCTCCGCCGACCTCAAGCGCTTCAAGGCGCTGACGATGGGCACAGCGATGATCATGGGACGCCGGACGTTCGACAGCCTGCCCGGACGGCTTCCGGGACGGCGGCACATCGTCCTGACCCGCGATCTCGACTGGTCGGCTTCCGGAGCGGAGGTCGTGCACTCGGTCGAAGAGGCCTTGGCGGTGGCGGGTGCCGAGCCAGTCTCGATCATCGGCGGCGCAGAAATCTTCGCGCTGTTCCTGCCTCACGCCGACCGACTGGAGCTGACTGAAGTTCCCGGCGACGTGCAGGGCGACACCTTCATGGTCGACCCGCGATCAGGCGGCTCGTGGGTGGAGACCGCTCGCGAGGAGCATCCCGCGGAGGGCGAGACGCCCGCCTACCGCTTTGTTACGCTCGACCGCGCCTAGTTCTGCGGGCGTGGCTTCCGCGCATATTCGCGATAGCGCTTGAACTGCTCGGCCAAGACGGCGTCCACTGCCGCTGCCAGCTTTTCAGCTCCGCCATTTGCGAATCCAGAGACTTTGTAATCCATCATTACCTTGGTCCCGCCCGCGATTCGGTCGAACTTCATGTCGAGCACGCCGGTGGTCGCTTCATGGAGCAGCGGACCAAGTGAGCCGGTAAGAATCAGGCGCTTGCCGGGGTCCACGTATGTGACCCGCATATGCTCGATGCCGCCGCCGGTTGGGAACCGTTCGCAAAAGCAGCCGCCGGGCTGCAGCGACAGGCTCAGGCTCTCGGCCTTGCCGCCGTAGGTATGCTCGGGATTCCACCAGCTCGAGACCTGCCCGAACGTCGAAAAGGCAGCATCCTGCGGGATGACGATCTGGACGGATTGACGGACGTGAAAGCCGTTCGGGCCTGAGCTGACGACCTCGGCCTGAGCCGATTGGCCGTGAACGGCAGTGGCCAGAAAAATGGCAGCGGCAACGCGCATAATTTCCCCCGTCATTGCGAGGAGCCGAAAGGCTCCGTGGCAATCCATCTGGATTGCTTCGCTACGCTCGCAATGACGAAGGCGTTTGTCTAGCTGTCGAGAATAGCGTCGATCTCTGCCGCGACGGCGTCCGGCGTACCCATTCCGTCCACCCGGCGAACCAGCCCACGCTGCTCGTAGTAGGGCAGGATCGGCGCGGTCTTCGCTCGATATTCGGCGAGGCGGGTGCGGACCGTCTCTTCGTTGTCGTCGGGACGCCGCTTGAAGTCGTGTGAGCCGCAAACGTCGCAGGTGTTCTCGACCTTCGGCCGCTTGAACGTGTCGTGGTACCCTGCACCGCACTGCGCGCATGTGAAGCGGCCGGTGATCCGCTCGACCAGCGCATCCTCGTTGACGCAGAGCTCGACCACATAGTCCAGCTTGCGATGCCGTTCGGCGAGCAACAGGTCGAGCGCTTCGGCTTGCGCAAGGGTACGCGGATAGCCGTCGAAGATGGCTCCCGCCTCACCCATGTCGTCGAGGCGTTCGCCGATCAGGGCGCTGACGATCGCGTCGCTGACGAGCTCGCCAGCTTCCATCACCGCCTTGGCTTTCAGTCCAACCGGCGAGCCGCTGGCGACCGCCGCCCGCAACATGTCGCCGGTGGATAGTTGGATCATGCCGCGCTCGGCCTGGAGGCGTTGAGCCTGCGTCCCCTTGCCGGCGCCCGGAGGCCCAAGAAGAATGATGTTCAACATCGCGGCGCTCCCCCTCTTCGCCGTGGATCAGCGCTTGCGGTTGGTCTTCAGCTTGGCCTTCTTGATGAGGTCGCCATACTGGTGGGCGATCAAGTGGCTCTGGATCTGCGCGACCGTGTCCATCGTCACGTTGACAACGATGAGCAGGCTGGTGCCGCCGAGATAGAAAGGCACGCCGGCCTGGCTGAACAGGATCTCCGGAATGAGGCAGATCAGCACGAGATAGGCAGCGCCGATCACCGTCACGCGGCTAATCAGATAGTCGAAGTAGTTCTCGGTCGCCTTGCCCGGACGAATGCCGGGGATGAAGCCGCCGTGGCGCTTCAGATTTTCGGCGGTCTCCTCGCTGTTGAACTGCACGGCAGCGTAGAAGAAGCAGAAGAAGGCGATGCCCGCGCCGTACAGCAGCAGGTACAGCGGCGAGCCATGCTGCAGGTACGTGCTGACCGTGATCAGCCAGTCGCCCGATTCGGGATTGCTCCTGGCGCCCGCCATCTGGAGAATGGTGAGCGGCATTAGCAGCAACGACGAGGCAAAGATCGGCGGGATGACGCCGGCGATGTTGATCTTGATCGGCAGATGGCTGCGTTCAGCCTGCATCATTCCGCGCGCCGTTTGACGCTTGGGATACTGGATCGGAACGCGCCGCTGGGCCCGCTCCACAAAGCAGATGAACAGAACGAGGCCGACGCAGAGCGCGACGATGCCGAACACCATGATCGGATCCATGGTGCCCGTGCGACCGCCTTCGAACAGCTGCGCGATATGCACCGGTAGCGATGCGACGATGCCGGCCATGATGATGAGCGAGACGCCGTTACCGATGCCGCGGCTGGTGATCTGCTCACCGATCCACATCAGGAACAGCGTACCGCCCACAAGGCTGATCGTCGCAGAAACGCGGAACATCAGGCCTGGTTCGACGACCGCCTGAATTCCTTGTGCGGCGCCAAGACTCTCCAGCCCGACGGCAATCCAGTAGCCCTGCACCGAGGTGAGGAGCACCGTCAGGTAGCGGGTGTACTGGTTCATCTTCTTGCGGCCGGTCTCGCCTTCCTTCTTCAGCTGCTGCCACGGCCCGTAGAGGGTCGCGCCGAGCTGAACGACGATGGACGCGGTGATGTACGGCATCACGCCAAGCGCGATGATGCTCATGCGCGACAGCGAGCCGCCGGAGAATGTGTTGAAGAAATCGAGGACGCCGCCCTGCTGTGTGTTGAACAGGCTGGCCATTGCGGCCGGGTCGATGCCAGGCATCGGCACGTAGGACAGGAAGCGGAACAGTATCAAAGCGCCCAAAGTGAACCAGAGCCGCTTCTTGAGCTCGGTCGCCTTGGCGAAGTTCGCCAGGCTGATGTTGGACGCCATTTGTTCGGCTACGGATGCCATTCAATCTGTTCCCGGACTGCGCAGCGGCGGTGCTGCCATTGCTCCCCGCTGCCGGATATAGGGCGTCCGAGCGGCTAGTCTAAGCCCCTCGGACGTTTTTCCCTTAAGCCTCGGCTTTCGCGCGCTTCTTTGCCGTGCCCTTCTTGGCAGCAGCAAGCTCGGCCGGGTTCTTGCGCTCGATCAGCTCGATCGAACCGCCAGCCTTCTCGATCAACTCGCGAGCGCCCTTCGACACACCGGCAACCTTGAGCGCCAGCTTCGCCTTGAGTTCACCCTTGCCGAGAACGCGAACGCCGTCCTTGCCGCCGCGAGCAAGGCCAGCAGCCTTCAGCGAGTCATGGTCGAGCGTGCCCTTGGCATCGAGCTTGCCGGCATCGATCGCCTTCTGGATCGCGCCGATGTTCACTTCGGCATAGTCCTTGGCGAAGATGTTGTTGAAGCCGCGCTTCGGGATCCGCATGTGGAGCGGCATCTGACCGCCTTCGAAGCCGAAGATCGACACGCCCGAACGGCTGGTCTGACCCTTCTGGCCGCGGCCCGAAGTCTTGCCCTTGCCCGAACCGATACCACGGCCGACGCGGATGCGACCCTTGCGGGCGCCAAGATTGTCGCGGAGTTCGTTGAGTTTCATTTTCTCTGCACTCGCTTTCGCTTTTGTCGCGCATGACCCCGCCGAAGCGGAGCCAAATCGTTGTTAGGCGGCTTCGACGCTCACAAGGTGCTGCACCTTGCGGACCTGGCCGAGAACCTCGGGGGTCTCTTCCACTTCCACGGTGCGGTGCATCTTGTTGAGGCCGAGGCCGACGAGGGTCGCCCGCTGCGTCTTGTCGCGCCGGATCGGCGAACCGGTCTGGGTGATCTTGATCTTCGCCATCACTATTACTCCGTGATCGCTTCGGCCTGGGCCTCGGCTTCGGCAGCGCTTGCGCCGCCACGGCCGAGCAGGTCGGCAACCTTCTTGCCGCGACGCTGGGCAACCGAGCGCGGGCTCGTCTGCTCCTTGAGCGCCTCGAAGGTCGCGCGGATCATGTTGTAGGGGTTGGACGTGCCGACCGACTTGGTGACAACGTCGGCAACGCCGAGGCTTTCGAAAATGGCGCGCATCGGACCGCCGGCGATGATGCCGGTTCCCGCCGGAGCGGTACGGACCGTCACGCGGCCGGCGCCGAAGTGGCCAAGGCCGTCATGGTGCAGCGTGCGGCCATCGCGCAGCGGAACGCGAATCATCGCCTTCTTCGCAGCGGCAGTCGCCTTGCTGATCGCCTCGGGAACTTCGCGAGCCTTGCCATGACCGAAGCCGGCGCGGCCCTTGCCGTCGCCAACGACGACGAGCGCTGCGAAACCGAAGCGCTTACCGCCCTTCACGGTCTTGGAGACGCGGTTGATGTGGACGAGCTTTTCGATCAGTTCCTCACCACCGTCGTCGTCGCCGCCACGGCCGCCACGGCGGTCGTCACGACGGCCACGGCCGCCACCACGATCGTTGCCACGGCCACCGCCGCGTCCGCCGCGCGGACCACGCGGGCCACGGCCCTGCGGACGATCGCCCTCGGGACGCCCGGCGTCGCCTGCTACTTCCGCTGCCGGAGCAGCTTCAGCCGGCGCTTCGGTCGCTTCGACCTGCGGGGTTTCGTTTTCGTCAGCCATTAGAACTCCAATCCGCCTTCACGGGCGGCATCGGCCAGGGCCTTCACCCGGCCATGGAATAGGAAGCCGCCACGGTCGAACACGACCGTCGACACGCCAGCCTTCTTCGCGCGCTCGGCAAGGGTCTTGCCGACTGCAGCAGCCGCATCGCGGGTCGCGCCGGTCTTGCCCTTGACGTCCTTGTCGAGGGTCGAAGCAGACGCAATCGTCGTGCCGGCAGTGTCGTCGATGACCTGCGCGTAGATGTGGCGGCCCGAACGGTGGACCGAAAGACGCGGCTTGCCCGCGGAACGCGCGCGAAGCGACGTGCGGACACGGCGCCGGCGGCGATCGAAGAGAGAGAGTTTCGCCATGGCTTACTTCTTCTTGCCTTCTTTGCGGAAGATGAACTCACCGTCGTACTTGATGCCCTTGCCCTTGTACGGCTCCGGCTTGCGCCAACGGCGAATTTCGGCCGCGACCTGACCGACCTTCTGCTTGTCGATGCCGCTGATTTCCACGGTGTTCTGGTCCGGCGTCTTCACATCGACACCTTCCGGAACCGCGAAGTTCACGTCGTGGCTGTAGCCGAGCTGAAGCTTCAGGTTCTTGCCCTGGGCCTGCGCGCGGTAGCCGACGCCGCTGATCAGCAGCTTCTTCGAGAAGCCTTCGGTCACGCCGGTGACGAGGTTCTGCACGTTGGTCCGCTGCATACCCCACGCAGCGCGGTTACGCTGAGCCTGGGTGAGCGGAGTCACGCGGATCTCGTCCTCGGCGATCTCGTACTTAACGAGGTCGTCGAGCAGCTGCATCGCGAGGGTGCCCTTCGGGCCCTTCACGGTCAGCGTGCCGCTTTCCACGGTGGCAGTGACGCCAGCCGGGATCGCGATCGGTTTCTTGCCAATGCGGGACATCTTAGAACACCTCCGCCAGCACTTCGCCGCCGACGTTCTGGTCGCGCGCTTCAGCATCCGACAGCACGCCGCGCGGAGTCGACACGATAATCGTGCCGAGGCCGTTGCGGATGCGCGGAAGCTCGCGGGCGGCCGAGTAAACACGGCGTCCGGGCTTGGACACGCGGGCCAGATGCTGGATCGCCGGCTGGCCCTCGAAATACTTCAGCTCGATACGCAGGCCCTTGGCCGGGCCGACGGCTTCCTCGGAATAGCCACGGATGTAGCCTTCACGCTGGAGCACATCGAGCACCCGGGCACGAAGCTTCGACGCCGGAGTCACAATGGAATCCTTGCGTGCCTGCTGGCCGTTACGAATGCGGGTGAGCATATCACCCAAAGGATCGGTCATCGCCATGCGTTGGCCCTTACCAGCTCGACTTCGTGACGCCCGGGATCAGGCCCTTGTTGGCCAGTTCCCGAAGCATGATCCGCGACAGGCGGAACTTGCGATAATAGGCGCGCGAACGCCCGGTCAGCTCGCAGCGGTTGCGAATGCGCGTCGGGTTACCGTTGCGCGGAAGCTCCGCCATCTTGAGCCGTGCGATCAGACGCTCGGTCTCATCCAGCGACTTGTCAGCCGCCTTTTCCTTGAGACGAGCGTACTTCGCCTTGTTCTTCTCAACGAGCTTCTTCCGACGCTCGTTCTTGTTGATCGAACTCAGTTTCGCCATGACTTAAGTTCTTCTCCTTAAGAGAAGCAGGTCCTGCCCTTAGGCAGCCTGCTTCTGCTCCTCGTCACGCGGGAACGGGAAGTTGAACAGGCGCAGCAGCTCGCGCGCCTCTTCGTCCGTCTTCGCGGTGGTGGTTACGATGATGTCCATTCCCCGGACCTTGTCGATCTGGTCGTAGTTGATCTCGGGGAAAATGATCTGCTCCTTGAGGCCCATCGCATAATTGCCACGGCCGTCGAACGACTTGGGGTTGAGGCCCCGGAAGTCGCGGACGCGCGGAAGCGCGATGGTGACCAGGCGGTCCAGAAACTCGAACATGCGGTCGCGGCGCAAGGTGACCTTGCAACCGATCGGCATGCCTTCACGCAGCTTGAACTGCGCGATCGACTTCTTGGCCTTGGCAATGACCGGCTTTTGGCCGGCAATCGCCTGCATCTCGGCGGCAGCCGCCTCGACCTTCTTCTTGTCCTGCGTGGCCTCGCCGACGCCCATGTTGATGACGATCTTGTCGAGCTTCGGAACCTCGAGACGGTTCTTGTAGCCAAACTTCTCGATCATCGCCTTGACGATGCGGTCCTCGTAATCGGACTTCAGACGCGACGTGTAGGACTTGTCCTTCGACGCCTTCGCCGACTTTTCAGCCTTCGGCGCCTTCTCGGCGGCCGGGGCCGTCTCGACGGCTTCGTCCTGTGCGACGTTGTTTTCGTCAGCCATTGATAAGCTCCCCGGACTTGGCAGCGACACGAACCTTCTTGCCGTTGCGGTCCTCAAAACGAACTCTGGTGGCCTTGCCGCTCTTCGGGTCGGCAATCGCGACCTTCGACACGTGCAGCGGCGCTTCCTTGCGCTCGATCCCGCCCTGCGGGTTGACCTGGGACGGCTTGCGGTGACGAGCGGCGACATTCACGCCGGACACGACGACCTTGCTGTCCTTCGGCATCGAGCGGATGACCTCGCCGGTCTTGCCCTTGTCCTTGCCGGACAGGACAACGACCGTGTCACCCTTGCGGATCTTTGCAGCAGCCATGGTTACAGCACCTCCGGCGCAAGGCTGATGATCTTCATGTGCTTCTTCGCGCGAAGCTCACGGACGACCGGGCCGAAGATACGGGTGCCGATCGGCTCCTCGTTCTTGTTGACCAGCACGGCGGCATTCGTGTCGAAGCGGATCACCGAACCGTCGGGACGGCGGATGTCCTTGGCAGTGCGAACGATCACCGCACGGTGGACGTCGCCCTTCTTCACGCGGCCGCGCGGCGCCGCTTCCTTGACGGAAACGACGATGATGTCGCCGACGCCGGCAACGCGACGCTTCGATCCGCCCAGCACCTTGATGCACTGAACGCGCTTCGCGCCGCTGTTGTCCGCAACCTCAAGGTTGGACTGCATCTGGATCATTGTTCGACCCTACCTTCTCTCAAAATCCGCTCAGGCGTCCGCGTCGGCGTCGGCTTTCGCCTTCTTCGCCTTTGCGGCCGGCTTTTCGGCTTTCGCCTTGGCCGGGGCCTTTTCTTCTTCGACCGGGTTCGAAGCACCCTCGACGATCTCGACGGCGGCGGCCTTGGCGGCGCCGATCCGGTCCAGGACGGTCCAGGTCTTCAGCTTCGAAATCGGGGCGCACTCTTCGATGCGCACCTGCTCACCCGACTTGTAGGCATTTGCCTCGTCGTGAGCGTGGTACTTCTTCGAGAGCTTGATGATCTTGCCGTACAGCGGGTGCTTCACCCGCCGCTCGACACGAACCACCACGGTCTTGTCACCCTTGTCGGACACTACGGTGCCGGTCAGGACGCGCTTAGGCATTCGTCAGTCTCCTCAGGCCTGGGCCGCGTCAGCGGTGCGGGCGCGTTGGCTCTGCAGCGTCTTGATGCGAGCGATGGTGCGGCGCACCTCCTTCACCCGCGACGGCTTCTCGAGCTGATTGGTCGCCGCCTGGAAGCGCAGGTTGAACTGCTCGCGCTTCAGGTCCGACAGCTGCGTCTGCAATTGGTCGTCGGTCGCGACCTTCAGGTCGTCCTTCTTGTTGCCCTTCTTGGCGGCCATCTTACTTTTCCTCTCCGGCCAGGGTCTCGCCGAGGCGGGCCACGACCTTCGTCTTGATCGGCAGCTTCTCCGCCGCACGCTCGAAAGCGGTCTTGGCGAGGTAGCCAGGGACGCCGTCGAGCTCGAACAGGATCCGGCCCGGCTTGACGCGGGCGACCCAGAACTCGGGCGCGCCCTTACCGGAGCCCATGCGGACTTCGGCCGGCTTCGAGCTAACCGGAACGTCCGGGAAAATGCGGATCCAGAGACGGCCGCTACGCTTGATGTGACGCGTGATCGCGCGGCGGGCCGCTTCGATCTGGCGTGCGGTAATCCGCTCCGGCTCCATCGCCTTCAGGCCGAAGGCGCCGAAGTTGAGCTCAGTTCCACCCTTGGCATTGCCGTGGATGCGGCCCTTGAAGGCCTTGCGGAACTTGGTGCGCTTGGGTTGCAGCATGACTTACTCTTTCCTTCGCGCTTACCGGTTGCCGCGCTCTTCGCGGGCCGGCCGGACGCCGGAGGTCTGAGCCTCCATCATCAGCCGGTCCTGAGCCGTCGGATCGTGGCCGAGAATCTCGCCCTTGAAGATCCACACCTTCACGCCGCATACGCCGTAGGCGGTGTGGGCTTCGGCCTCCGCGTAATCGACGTTGCCGCGCAGCGTGTGCAGCGGAACGCGACCTTCACGGTACCATTCGGTGCGCGCGATCTCGGCGCCGCCGAGGCGGCCCGAGCAGGTGATACGAATGCCTTCGGCACCGAGACGCAGAGCGGACTGCACCGCGCGCTTCATGGCGCGGCGGAAGGCGATACGGCGCTCGAGCTGGTCGGCGACGCCCTGGGCAACGAGCTTGGCGTCGATTTCCGGCTTGCGGATCTCGACGATGTTCAGGCTCACTTCCGAGCTGGTCATCGCGCCGAGCTTCTTGCGAAGCTTCTCGATGTCCGCGCCCTTCTTGCCGATGATCACGCCCGGGCGAGCAGCGTAGATGCTGACGCGGCAGATCTTGGCCGGACGCTCGATCACCACCTTCGAAATCGCGGCCTGCGGCAGCGTCGAAAGGATGTGCTTCCGGATCTTCAGGTCTTCCAGCAGCAGACGACCGTAATCCTGGCCTTCCGCGAACCAGCGGCTGTCCCAGGTCCGGTTGATCTGCAGGCGGAGCCCGACGGGAGAGGTTTTCTGACCCATAAGTTACGCTTCTTCCTGCTCGCGAACGACGACGCGGATGCGGCTGAACGGCTTGACGATCCGGCTGGAGCGGCCGCGCGCACGGGTCGCGAAGCGCTTCATCGAGATCGACTTGCCCACGCTCGCTTCCGACACGACGAGCGCGTCGACGTCGAGATTGTGGTTGTTCTCGGCATTGGCGACTGCCGACGCGAGCACCTTGCGCACGTCGTCAGCCATCGCCTTGGGCGAGAACTGCAGAATGTTGAGGGCTTCCTCGACCTTGCGGCCGCGGATGAGACCCGCGACGAGGTTCAGCTTGCGAGCCGAACCACGGATCATGGTGCCGACGGCCAGCGCTTCCTTGTCGCCGACCTTGCGGGGGGCTGCCTGCTTGGACATTAGCGCTTGCCCTTCTTGTCCGAGGCGTGGCCGGGGAAGAAGCGGGTCGGCGCGAACTCGCCGAGCTTCATGCCCACCATGTCCTCATTGACCGACACCGGCACGAACTTGCGGCCGTTGTAGACATTGAAGGTGAGGCCGACGAACTGCGGCAGGATCGTCGAACGGCGCGACCAGGTCTTGATCGGCGCGCGGCCGCCCTTTTCCTGCGCAGCTTCCGCCTTCTTCAGCAGCGAAAGCTCGACGAACGGGCCTTTCCAGATGGAACGGGCCATTGCTTAACCCTTCTTCTTCGCGTGACGGCTACGGATGATGAACTTGTCCGTCGCCTTGTTGTGACGGGTGCGCGCACCCTTGGTCGGCTTGCCCCACGGGGTGACCGGATGGCGGCCGCCCGAGGTCCGGCCTTCACCACCGCCGTGCGGGTGGTCGACCGGGTTCTTGGCGACGCCGCGGGTCAGCGGACGCTTGCCCATCCAGCGGGTACGGCCTGCCTTGGCAAAGGTCTGGTTGCCGTTGTCCGGGTTGGACACCGCACCGACCGTCGCCATGCAGTCCGAGCGGATGTAGCGCTGCTCGCCTGAATTGAGCCTGACGATGACCATGCCCTTGTCGCGGCCGACGACCTGCACATAGGTGCCTGCGGCACGAGCGATCTGGCCGCCCTTGCCGGGCTTCAGCTCGACGTTGTGGACAATGGTGCCAACCGGCATCTGACCGATCTCCATCGCATTGCCCGGCTTCACGTCGACCTTCTTGCCGGCGATGACCTTGTCGCCCGGCGCGAGACGCTGCGGAGCGATGATGTAGGCCTGCTCGCCGCCCTCGTAGGTTACGAGCGCGATGAACGCCGAACGGTTCGGGTCGTACTCGAGACGCTCGACGGTCGCAGCGACGTCCCAGGTCCGGCGCTTGAAGTCAATGTAGCGGTACTTCTGCTTGTGACCGCCGGCGATTCCGCGCGAGGTCACGTGACCCTTGTTGTTGCGTCCGCCCGTCTTGCGCTTGCCTTCGGTCAGAGCCTTGACCGGCTTGCCCTTCCACAGCGCCGACTTGTCGACGAGGATGAGGCCGCGGCGCGCTGGCGACGTCGGCTTGTATTGCTTGAGTGCCATTAGCCCTGGACCCCTGAGGTAATGTCGATCGTCTCGCCTTCAGCGAGGGTCACGATGGCCTTCTTCGCGTCCGAACGCTGATAGGCCTGGCCTTTCCAGCGCTTGGACTTGCCCTTGGCGACCAGCGTGTTGACGCCCGTCACCTTGACGTTGAACAGCGCTTCGACCGCAGCCTTGATCTCCGGCTTCGACGCGTCCTTGGCGACCTTGAAGACGACTGCGTTCTGCTCGGAGAGCATGGTCGACTTCTCGGTGATGTGCGGAGCGACGATCACGTCATAGTGACGCGTATCGACAGCACCTTGCTGCTGCTTCTTAGCCATTGAAACGTGCCTCCAGGCGCTCGACCGCTGCCTTGGTCAGGACCAGGGTCTCGCAGCGCATGATGTCGTAGACGTTGGCGCCGACTGCCGGGAGCAGGTCGACATTGCCGAGGTTCGACGAAGCGCGGGCGAAACCGACGTTCAGCGCGTCACCGTCGATGACCAGTGCCGACTTGCCGAGGTTCAGGCCGCCCAGCTTCGCCTTCAGCTCCTTGGTCTTGCCGTCCTTGAGGTCGAGGTTGTCGACCACGATCAGCTGACCGCCGAGAGCCTTTGACGAAAGCGCCATCTTCAAGCCGAGCGCGCGAACCTTCTTGTTCAGCGAGGCGCTGAACACGCGGGCACGCGGACCGTGGGCCTTGCCGCCGCCGATGAAGATCGGGGCGCGGCGATCGCCGTGACGAGCCGTACCGCCGCCCTTCTGGCGACCGAACTTCTTGCCGGTGCGGGCAACGTCGCTGCGCTCACGCGCGGCGCGAGCCGGAGCGCGGCGATTGACGAGCTGCCACGTGACGACGCGATGCAGGATGTCGGCGCGCGGCTCGACACCGAAGATCTCGTCATTGAGCTCGAGGTCGCCCCCGCTCTTCGCGTCGAGGGTCTGTACCTTGACCTTCATCGCTTAGCCTTCCTTGCTTTCGTCGGCATTGCCGCTGTCCTCGGTCGAGCCTTCGCCCGCCTCGGCAGCCGGTGCCTCATTTGCTTCAGCCTCGGCAGCCTCTTCAGCGGCAGCTTCAGCAGCTGCGCCAGCTTCCTGCTCGGCCGCGATCGCCGCCACTTCCTCGTCGCTCGGGAGAGCCGGGATCTCGTGGACGGCGGCGTCGTCGACCAGGCCGGCTGCGGGCAGCGCGTCCTCGTCGATCTTCGCCTTCGTATCGAGGATGCCCGCCGGATACGGCGCGCTCTCGTGACGCGGCAGCTTGATTGCGTCGGCGACGGTCACCCATGCGCCCTTGTGGCCCGGAACCGAGCCCTTGATGAACAGCAGTCCGCGGATCGGGTCCGTGCGGACGACCTCGAGGTTCTGCTGCGTGCGGTTACGGGCACCCATGTGACCGGCCATCTTCTTGTTCTTGAAGACGCGGCCCGGATCCTGGCGGTTACCCGTCG
The DNA here is from genome assembly GCF_039543105.1 of Sphingomonas daechungensis. NCBI lineage: Bacteria > Pseudomonadati > Pseudomonadota > Alphaproteobacteria > Sphingomonadales > Sphingomonadaceae > Sphingomonas > Sphingomonas daechungensis. Next base: position 2,273,191 of record NZ_BAABJC010000001.1, on the reverse strand, counting down.
AACCGTGCGAACGGTGCGAGACGGAAACGCCGTGGGTGGCGCGCAGACCGCCGAAGCCCCAGCGCTTCATGGCGCCGGCGAAGCCCTTGCCCTGCGTCACGCCGGAAATGTCGACCAGCTGACCGGCAACGAAGTGCTCGGCGCTGATGCGGGCACCGACGTCCAGGAGGGCGTCTTCGGCGACGCGGAATTCTACGACGCGAGCCTTGGGCTCGACTTCGGCCTTGCCGAACGCGACGCGCTGCGGCTTGGCGAGGTTCTTCGCCTTCGCAGTGCCCGCGCCGAGCTGAACGGCAGTATATCCGTCACGGTCCATCTCGCGGCGGCCGATGACCTGAAGCTCGTCCAGCTGCAGGACGGTAACCGGCACGTGCCGTCCGTCCGCCTGGAACAAGCGGGTCATTCCGACCTTCTTCGCGATCACGCCAGTGCGCATGATCAAATGCTCCTCACAGAGGCACCACGGGCCAATCCCGGGTGCGTGTAGCCCATTGAACTGATTGCGTGCCCCGCCTGGGCTAGTGCTCCGGAAATTCCGGAACGGCGGGGACGCAGCCGGAGCAAAAAGCTCCGCGGTATCACCCTATGTCCGAGCGGCCCGTGGGCCTCTCGATGCCGCTCCGGGTCGGAGCGACGGCCGGCTGTTAGGCCAGCTTGATCTCTACGTCCACACCGGCGGCCAGATCGAGCTTCATCAGCGCGTCGACCGTCTGCGGCGTCGGCTGAACGATGTCGAGCAGCCGCTTGTACGTCCTCACCTCGAACTGCTCGCGCGACTTCTTGTCGACGTGCGGCGAACGGTTGACGGTGAACTTCTCGATACGCGTCGGCAGGGGGATCGGACCGCGAATAAGAGCACCCGTACGGCGCGCCGTGTCGGCGATGTCGCCAGTGGCCTGATCCAGCACTCGATGATCGAAAGCCTTCAGACGAATACGGATATTCTGCGTTTCCATGTCCCTACCGATGCGAAAGAGCCAACGAGCTGTTGCCAACTCGAAAAACAAGAGGCCGCACCCGTTTGACCCTGGCGAGCCGGAACGGACGACCTCAACTGAATGTGTGGTGACGGTGACGAATCCCCGTCGGTGAAGGCGCCTCTACAGAGGACAGCCGGTCAGATCAACCCCTGTGCGGCAAGTTCGGGGTAAATGTCGGCTTTGGGTGGAAAGCTGACACCCCGTCGACCACAACTCAGGTGAAACGTGACGTTGGATTCCGAGCCAGCCTATCTTGACGTGGCAGCTGGCGCAGATCGAAACTCATGGTTCGCCCGCTGCGGCGCAGTAAGAAGCCCGACAGCGCAAATCCCAGCAGCATCATCGCCCAGGTCGATGGCTCGGGAACAGCACGAGTGAATTTCGCCCACACCCAGGGGTCTTCGCCGAGTTGTGAAAAATCCGGTACATCGGACAGAAGAAATGTGCCGTGAAATGAGCGGTCGACCTGTCCGGAGTACCAATTCTGGGCAACACCAACGTCGATGCTGAAGCCGCTAGTGTGATACGGCAACCATGCCGTGCAACGAAGCACATCGCTGCAACCAGAAGTTAGTGCCGGATCGTTGTCGAACAAACCCACGAAAACCTGATCTAGCAGCGCTTGAGCGGCAGAACTCGCTTCTTGCGAATTGCCAAATGCAAAGTCCTCTTGGTTGTCGCAACCACCGAAGACGGAGGCGCATGTTCCATCAATAAAGACCACATCATAAACCGTCCCGAGCACGTTCACACCAGTCGCGCCCGTCAGATTCCCCGATCCGTCAACGATGAGGATGGCTGAAATTGCCGGCGTCGCAGAAACTGCCGAAAGCAATCCTACTGACGCCAATAGTGCCCGGATAAAACGCTTCATAGCCGAGTGCTCCTCGCGACCCCGCTCCGCAAGTTCATGCGATCCTGCGCCCATAGCTTAGGATTCTTTGCGACTGCATACGTGCTTTTGCGTAGCTTCGAACGCGACCATGGGCGGTCGAATGTCCGCAATGGTTCGGAATCGGGGTCTACATCTAGCGGCAGGAATGGGCCGAAACCTGCCGCGGCGCTTCCGGCAGGTTTGGGTCGAAAGCACACTTTAGACGCTCCGCATTTTCAGGTCGCTCACGCGACCCAAAAGAAAAGGCCCGGCGCTTCGATTGAAGCACCGAGCCCTTCTTCATCCAGCGCCCGGAGGCGCGAGACTTACTTGGAGATCGTACCGACGACGCCGGCGCCGACCGTGCGGCCGCCTTCGCGAATTGCGAAGCGGAGACCCGGGTCCATGGCGATCGGAGCGATCAGCTTCACGCCCAGCGAAACGTTGTCGCCCGGCATGACCATCTCGGTGCCTTCCGGCAGCTGCACTTCGCCCGTCACGTCGGTCGTGCGGAAGTAGAACTGCGGACGGTAGTTCGCGAAGAACGGCGTGTGACGGCCGCCCTCGTCCTTCGACAGGACGTAAACTTCCGCCTGGAAGTCCGTGTGCGGCGTGATCGAGCCCGGCTTGCAGAGAACCTGCCCGCGCTCGACGTCTTCACGGCCGACGCCGCGGAGCAGCGCACCGATGTTGTCGCCGGCCTGACCCTGATCGAGCAGCTTGCGGAACATTTCGACGCCGGTGACGACGGTCTTCTGGGTGTCGCGGATGCCGACGATCTCGACTTCCTCGCCAACCTTGACGATGCCGGTCTCGACACGGCCGGTCACGACGGTGCCGCGGCCCGAGATCGAGAACACGTCTTCGATCGGCATCAGGAACGGCTTGTCGAGCGGACGCTCCGGCTGGGGAATCCAGTCGTCGACCGCCTTCATCAGCTCCATGATCTTCTCTTCGCCGATGTTGGCGTCACGGTCCTCGAGGACCGCGAGAGCCGAACCGGCAACGATCGGAATGTTGTCGCCGTCGAAGCCGCGCTTGGAAAGCTCCTCGCGGATTTCGAGCTCGACGAGCTCGAGCAGTTCGGGATCGTCAACCTGGTCTACCTTGTTCAGGAACACGACCATGGTCGGGACGCCGACCTGCGCTGCGAGCAGGATGTGCTCCTTGGTCTGCGGCATCGGGCCGTCAGCAGCCGACACGACCAGGATCGCGCCGTCCATCTGGGCGGCACCGGTGATCATGTTCTTCACGTAGTCGGCGTGACCCGGGCAATCGACGTGCGCGTAGTGGCGGGCGTCGGTCTCATATTCGACGTGGGCCGTCGAAATGGTGATGCCGCGCTCGCGCTCTTCCGGCGCCTTGTCGATGTTGGCGAAGTCGACGGCTTCACCGCCGCCGTGCTTGGCCAGCACCTTGGTGATTGCAGCCGTCAGCGACGTCTTGCCATGGTCGACGTGACCGATGGTGCCGATGTTGCAGTGCGGCTTGTTCCGCTCGAATTTAGCCTTCGCCATTTTACGCCTCTTCTTCTCTGAAATCCGGGCGGCCCGCCCGTATCGCGGACGCGCCCATAGCTAACAAAAAACGGTTACGCCAGCTTCGCCTTCACCTCGTCGGCGACGTTCTGCGGAACCTCGTCGTAGTGAGAGAACTGCATCGTGTACTGCGCGCGTCCCTGGGTGAAGGAACGCAGCTGGTTCACGTAGCCGAACATGTTCGCCAGCGGGACGATCGCTTCGACCGCCTGCGCGTTGCCGCGCGTGTCGGTACCCTGAATCTGACCACGGCGGCTGTTCAAGTCGCCGATGACGTCGCCGAGGTAATCCTCGGGAGTCACGACTTCGACCTTCATGATCGGCTCAAGCAGCTTGATTCCGGCCTTCTGAGCCACTTCGCGCATTGCGCCGCGGGCACAGATTTCGAACGCGAGCGCCGAAGAGTCGACGTCGTGGTACTTGCCGTCGACCAGGTGCACTTCGAAGTCGATGATCGGGAAGCCGATCAGCGAACCCGTCTCCGCCGTCTCGCGCAGGCCCTTCTCGACCGAGGGAATATATTCCTTCGGAACGTTGCCGCCCTTGATCTCGTCGAAGAACTGGAAGCCCGAACCGCGCTCGCCGGGAGCAACCGCGATCTTGATCTCGCCGAACTGGCCGGAGCCGCCCGACTGCTTCTTGTGGGTGTAGGTCAGCTCGACCGGCTTCGCGAGATATTCGCGATAGGCGACCTGCGGCGCGCCGACGTTGGCCTCGACCTTGAACTCGCGCTTCATGCGGTCGACGAGAATCTCGAGGTGGAGCTCGCCCATCCCCTTGATGATCGTCTGGCCCGACTCATGGTCGGTCGAAACGCGGAACGACGGGTCCTCGCGAGCCAGGCGATTGAGCGCGACGCCCATCTTCTCCTGGTCGGCCTTGGTCTTGGGTTCGACCGAAAGCTCGATGACGGGGTCCGGGAACTCCATCCGCTCGAGAATGATCGGCGCGGTCGTGGCGCACAGCGTATCGCCGGTGGTCGTGTCCTTGAGGCCCGCCAGAGCGACGATGTCGCCAGCGTACGCCACCTGGATGTCCTCGCGGTCGTTGGCATGCATCAGCAGCATGCGGCCGACCTTTTCCTTCTTGTCCTTGACGCTGTTCATGACCTGCGACGCGGTCTCGAGCTTGCCCGAGTAGATGCGAGCGAAGGTCAGCGTACCCACGAACGGATCGTTCATGATCTTGAAGGCCAGCGCGGCGAACGGCGCATTGTCGTCCGACGGACGCGAATCTTCGCCGCCATCGGGCAGGATGCCCTTGATCGCCGGAACGTCGAGCGGGCTCGGCAGATAGTCGACCACCGCGTCGAGCAGCGGCTGAACACCCTTGTTCTTGAAGGCGGAGCCACAGACAACCGGAACGAACGCCATGCCGAGCGTGCCCTTCCGGATCAGCTTCTTCAGCGTCGCGACGTCAGGCTCACTGCCTTCGAGATAAGCCTCCATAGCATCGTCGTCCTGTTCGACGGCGAGCTCGATGAGGTTGGTCCGCGCTTCGGCGGCCTTGTCCTTCAGATCGTCCGGAATTTCCTGATATTCGAACTTCGCGCCGAGGCTCTCGTCGAGCCAGATGATGGCGCGGTTCTCGACCAGATCGACGAGGCCCTTGAAGCCGCCTTCGATCCCGATCGGGAGATAGAGGACGGCCGGACGCGCGCCGAGGCGATCGATGATCGACTGGACGCAATAATAGAAGTCCGCACCGGTGCGATCGAGCTTGTTGACGAAGCACATGCGCGGCACGCCGTACTTGTCGGCCTGGCGCCAGACGGTCTCGGACTGCGGCTCAACGCCGGCAACGCCGTCGAAACAGGCGACCGCGCCGTCGAGCACGCGCAGCGAACGCTCGACTTCGATGGTGAAGTCGACGTGGCCCGGAGTGTCGATGATGTTGATGCGGTGCTCGGGGCCCTTGCCCTCCTCAGCCGACCAGAAACAGGTCGTCGCGGCCGACGTGATCGTAATCCCGCGCTCTTGCTCCTGCTCCATCCAGTCCATCGTGGCGGTGCCTTCGTGGACTTCACCGATCTTGTAGGACTTGCCGGTGTAATAAAGGATGCGCTCGGTCGTCGTCGTCTTGCCGGCGTCGATGTGCGCCATGATTCCGATGTTGCGATAGCGTTCGAGCGGATGGCTGCGGGCCATTTTCTGAAGTTCCTTAGCGATATGGGGAGCCGGCGGATCCGGCTTCCCCAAATATAGGTACGATTTCTACCAGCGCCACCCGGCGGCCTTGGCCACCGGAATGGACTACCAACGATAGTGGCTGAAGGCGCGGTTCGCTTCGGCCATGCGGTGCGTGTCTTCACGCTTCTTCACGGCATTGCCGCGGTTCTGCGACGCATCCATCAGCTCGCCCGACAGGCGGCCGGCCATCGTCTTTTCAGAACGGGCGCGAGCGGCCGAGATTAGCCAGCGGATGGCAAGCGCCTGAGCGCGCTCGACGCGAACCTCGACGGGGACCTGGTAGGTCGCACCGCCGACGCGGCGGCTGCGAACCTCGATGCCCGGCTTCACATTGTTGAGGGCGTCGTGGAAGACCTGGATCGGGTCCTTCTTGAGGCGAGCCTCGACATTGTCGAGAGCGCCATAAACGATGCCTTCAGCAACGGACTTCTTGCCGTCGAGCATGACCGAATTCATGAACTTCGACAGGACGATGTCCCCGAAACGGGGATCGGGAAGAATTTCGCGCTTCTCTGGGCGGCGACGACGGGACATTGGACTGTTCCTTTCTCTTCAGCCTAATCCGGAACCTGTCCGGGGCTTACTCGTGCGAGTTACTTGGGACGCTTGGCGCCGTACTTCGAACGGCTCTGCTTGCGGTCCTTGACACCCTGGGTGTCGAGAACGCCGCGAAGCACGTGGTAGCGGACACCCGGAAGGTCGCGCACACGGCCGCCACGGATCAGCACGACGCTGTGCTCCTGGAGGTTGTGGCCTTCGCCCGGGATGTAGCTGATGACTTCGCGCTGGTTCGTCAGGCGAACCTTGGCGACCTTGCGGAGAGCCGAGTTCGGCTTCTTCGGAGTGGTCGTGTAAACGCGAGTGCAAACGCCACGCTTCTGCGGGTTCTGTTCCATCGCAGGGACCTTAGACTTGGCCTTCTGCGGTTCGCGACCCTTGCGGATCAGCTGGTTAATCGTTGGCATGAAGCCCTTCACCTTTATGTTGCCGGAAGACCCGGCGGTTACTTTGCCCAAAGCAAAAGCGCGAAGTCCTGGCGGCCTATGGCCACCCGGCCTTCACGTCTTTGAGCAATGTTCAGCTCTGTCCGTCAGGGGAACGAGGTCGCAGCCCCGCGGACGAGCGGCCACATAGCGAGGGGGCCGCTCAGGGTCAACGGGTCGCGGACTCCAACCGTGTAGCTAAAGGCCCTTTCGCCCAAAAGCCGGCCGCGCCTGCATCGTCGAGGCGGCAGGTGCAGCAATCGGGCTGACTTCAGCCATCGGTCCCGGCTCGCCCTCCGCCTTCCGCGCCATATAGCGCGCCAGGGCCGCGTCAGGATCGAAGCCAGCCTGCTGCTCTGGAGTCGGCCGCGCCGGCGCCGCTCCCCAGCCATTCTCACCGGCGCCCTTCATCGCGACGCCCGTGACGCCTACCGCCGCGACATGCGCCGCCTGGAGCAAGGCGACAAGGGCAACCGCTCCGCCAGGGGGCAGCTCGATGGCATTGGCGGAAAGCCGGAGGCGCCTCGCTCCGAACAGCCCGCCGTCGATCTTGATGACGAGGTTTTCGTGCTTCGCGATCGGGATGATGCCCCAGTAGCGATAGGTGAAGACCTCGAGGCCGATATGCTGGACGTCCTTCCAGCCGGCCTGCTGCACGCCGGTCGCGGTGCGGACGCGGAGGCCTTCGTCGCCGAATGCCAAGGCCGGTTCGCTGCTCATGGCGTCCGTCGCACCCTTGGCCGCGCCAGCACCAAAGAGGAGAAATCCGGCAAGGCTGAAGACACCGCCGCTCCGCCACCAAAGCATTGCGCAGAAGATGGTCAAAGCGCCCATGAACAAGGCGGCCATGGCATTCTTGCCGGCGCGATAATGGAACTTCCGCATGGCTCTCCTCTCCGTGCCGGAAAGCATATCAAAAGCAGGTATACGGAAAGTTTAATTGACGTTCGCGGCTATCATTCGGCTCCGACGGTTGGTCGAAAGCGCCTCGCTTCCGCTCGCTTGGAGGAGTAAACCAAGGCGGCTGCCATCAAGGAGAAAATGCATGGCACATCGACTGATAATCGGCTTGGGACTGATCGCCGCCGCGACGCCGCTGTCAGCAACGATCCAGGAGCCCCAACGTCTCAGTGCTCCGGCCGGATCGCCTGAGACCAGATATTGCATGCATATCGAAGCAATCACCGGAAGCCGGCTGGAAAAAGTCCGCTGCTGGACGCGCGATGAATGGGCTGCTCGAGAGGTCGATGTCGATGCCGACTGGGCTACATCGGGAGTCCGCACGATCGGGTGACGGTCAGGCGCGGATGCGATGCTCCGCGAGTTGCTCGTAATAAGGACGGCAGGCATCCGCGACGCGCTGCGCCTCGCCGTCTAGGCGAGTGGGATGCTCGTCCGGCGCTCCGAAGCCGGTGCTTGCCGCAACCGCATCGTACCAATGCGATGCCCAAATCCCGTCTGTCTCGCGAATTCCCGGCTCCCACTTTAGCATGGCGGGATCCCAGGCAATGCCGAGGGCGCGGCACAGTCGCTCGAGCATGGCCGGCGGATCGCGAAGGATGTCTGCGCTATCGACGACCGGGGGCGCATGCCCGAGCCGATCGGCCTCGCGCTCAAAATACTCGACCTGGCGCTCGACGCCGAGATGCTCCGGCCGCACGGCCACACGCTTGCTCGCATAGCTGGCCACCACGCGCTCCGGATCGCGGATCAGGAACGCATGGCGCAGACCCGGCAAATCGTCGTGGGCAACGGGACCGACCATGTGATGGGCCATGTGCTTCTGGTACCAGATCGGAGCGGCGGTCGGGCACGGACCCGTCATAGTCCGCGCGACGTCTCGCCAATCGCAGTCCATCGAGGCGATGACCTCGTCCGCCATCGGCTGGGGATCGCCCGTCGCCTTGAGGTAAGCTCCGTAGAAGGGCTCGTCGGTGACGTATGTGTCAGCCCGGCTCCCGAAGCTTCGCATCATCGCCGTGGACAGGTTCCTTGGCCCCGACCACATGGCGACGCGAACCGTCACGGACGAACAGCCTCCCGGACGTCTTGCTCGACCCGGTCACGATAGAGGCCTTGCAGCCGCTCGACCATCGGCCCGCGACATTCGAGCTGGCGTCCGTCGACTTCGCGGACCGGGACGATGCCGGCGAACGTGCCGGTCACGAAGGCCTCGTCCGCACCATAGACGTCGGTGAGGGAGAAATCCTTCTCGACCGCCGGGATACCTGCTTCCCGTGCGACCTCGAGGGTGACGGCGCGCGTGACCCCGCCGAGGCAATACTTGCCGCTCGACGTCCAAACCTCGCCCTTGCGGACGATGAAGAAGTGGGTGGAATTGCAGGTCGCCACGAACCCGTGCGGATCGAGCATCAGCCCCTCGTCGGCGCCTGCCTGCGCGGCCTGGATGCAGGCCGTGATGCAATTGAGCTTCGACAGGGAATTGAGCTTCTGATCCTGGACCGCCGGGTCGCCGCGGCGCACGTGCACGGTGAACAGCTTGAGCCCGCGTTCGTGAATGCCTTCGGGCGGTTCCTTGTATTCGGGGATGATGACGATCGTCGAACCGCCCACGACGACGCGAGGATCCTGGTAGGGCGTCGAGCGAACCCCGCGCGAGACGATCAGCCGTGTATGGACGCCCTCATCCATGCCGTTCGCGTCGAGCGTTTCGTACAGTCGCTCGGTAAGCTCATCGAGCGTCAGGCCGACGTCCATGGCGATCGCCTTCGCGCCCTCGAACAGCCGGTCGAGGTGACGGTCGAGGAAGGCGAACCGCCCTTGGTGAACCCGCAAACCCTCCCAGACACCGTCGCCCAGCATGAAACCGGAATCGAAGACCGACACCACCGCCTGGTCGCGCGGCTTCAGTTCGCCGTTCACATTGATGAGGATCGACGCGTTCCGCGGATCCGAGACGTCATGCATCGACTGCGCCATCGGAGAAGCTTGGTGCCCGTCCGTCAGCTTGGCAAGGCGCGACAGGCGACGAATGTACGTCGCAGACCGACAAGCGGACTTGATCGACACCGACCCGCGCCCCGTCGAAACCGGCGGGCATTAGCACCGCTCCCGCGACATCCATGGGCCGTTCTAGAGGGAGCAAGAGCATGACCAACAAGCAGATTATCGTCGCACTGAGCGTCGCGCTGATCGCCGCTCCGGCCGCTGCCAAGGGCGAGCCGAAGTCGGGAAAAGAGGCCACGACAGCGGTCGATCAAAAGAAATACTGCATTTCCTACGACAACGTCGTCGGCAGCCGCGTCACTCGCACCCAGTGCCTCACCAAGGACGAATGGAAGAAGCAGCGAGTCGACGTCGACAAGATGCTTAACCAGTAAAGACTGTCAGGGTGGGCGCGGTTACGGGCCGCGCCCTCATGCCCTAGTCCTCGTTCTTCACCACCTCGCCGCGCGCCATCACGAAGGCAACTGTCTTCAGCACGCGCACATCGGTTAGCGGGTCCCCGGCGACGGCGATGATATCCGCAGCCTTGCCCACCTCGATCGTCCCAATCTCGTTCGACAGACCGAGCAGGTCCGCAGCGTTGACGGTGGCCGCCTTGAGCGCCTCGGCTGGCGGCATCCCGAACTTCACCATCAGCTCGAACTCTTCGGCATTCTTGCCGTGTTTCGAAACGCCGGCATCCGTGCCGAAAGCGATCTTCACGCCGGCCGGATAGGCCTTTTTCAATGACTGGCCCGTAATGCCGATGCGCCATTCGATCTGCTGCTTGACCGCGCCGGTGTAGGCGTTCGGGTCCTTCGCGAGCCGCTCGATATAGCCATTCACCGTGGACAAAGTTGGCACGTAATAGGCTCCGGTCTGCTTGAAGAGCTTGATGATCTCGTCGTCCATGACGGTGCCATGCTCGATCGAGTCCGCGCCGGATCGCAGCGCAAGCTTGATACCGTCGGCACCGTGCGCGTGAACCGCGACCTTGCGGCCGTACGCATGCGCAGTCTGCACCAGCGCCTTTGCCTCATCGTCGAACATGCGCGTCGCAAGGCCGGTGCCGCTGTTCACGCCGCCGGTGGCTGCAAACTTGATGACATCCGCACCGCGATCGATCTGGCGGCGCACGACACGGCGGCAGCTTTCGACGCTGTCGCAAAGGTTCTCCGGGTTTGGCATCCAATGCGCGACGAGATCGTCGTTGAGCGAACCGCGCCCGTCCATGTGCCCACCGGTGGTCGAAATCGCCCGGCCCGCGTCGACGATCCGCGGACCTTGCACCCAGCCCCGCTTCACCGCCTCCCGCAAGGCCAGGGTGTCGCCATAATCGTCACCAAGATTGCGAACGGTGGTGAAGCCCGCTCGTAGGGTCTTCATGCCGTTCATCTGCGTCTCGAGCGCATGCAGCGGCATGTCGTCGCGGATTTCGGCAAGAAGCGCCTGCTCCCCGCCACGGTCGCTGACGAGGTGCACGTGGCTATCGATCAGGCCGGGGAGCACCGTCTTGTCGCCAAGTTCGATCGTTGTGGCACCTGCCGGCGCGGCAACGTGACCGTCGCGGACTTCGACGATCCGGCCGTTGTCGACGATGATCGTCGACGGGCCGAGCGGAGTCTGTCCAGGGACGGCGATCACGCGTCCGGCATGGATGTAGGTCGGCGCGGCAAGCGCAGCGGGTGCACTCGAAGCGAGCGCGGCGGCGATGAGCAGTTTGCGGAGCATGCCCGAAGCTTACGGCAACTCCCGCCGAGCGCAACGGCTGTTGCCTAATCCGTCGTAGCGCCGTCCCATTCTTCCCGGGAATGCCGGGCTTCCGCATCGGCCTTGGTGGCCTGGACGATCTTGTCCTTGTGCTCCGGCGGACCGTAGATCGTATAGAGACGCAGCGGCTCGGTTCCCGTGTTGCGGACGTTGTGGCGCGCACCGGCCGGGACGATGACCGCGAAGTCGCCCTGGACGGGATTCTCGCGGCCGTCGATGTCGATCGATCCCTGCCCGTCCTCGATGCGGAAGAACTGGTCGCGGTCGGAATGGACTTCCTCGCCGATTTCCTCGCCCGGCTGAAGCGTCATCAGGACGAGCTGCAGATGTCCGCCGGTGTAGAGGACGCGTCGAAAGTCCTCATTGTCGATCGTCAGCCGCTCGATATCGTCGCAAAAGCCGCGCTTCATTCCATCAACCTTTCCGCTCGCCGAATTGCGTTTTCAGATGCTCAACTCGCGTCAACGGATGTTGTTCGCGCGGCCTAGCTTTTCAACGGATCGTTGCCCCAGTTCATGAGCGAGTAGCGCCAGCGCGATGTCGCAATGTTCGCCGGTTCCTGCGCCCGATGCCGGCGGACATATCCGACGACCTTGCGCATGTGGGCGTAGTCGTCGTCTGTCAGTTCCGCCTTTGCCTTACTTAGGATGTCAATGATGCGCCGTCCGCTGGCATGGCCGACACTCTCTCCGGAACCCTTGCCGTCCTTGCCTTTCCATCCGACGGCTCGGCTCTCCTTGGTGTCGAGCCATTTTTTCAACTCCGGAGCGGTCATGTTCACCGCTTCGTTGAAGTCCTTGCGGACTTTGTCGCGATCGATCTCTGGCATGGCCCCTCAACAGATGAGGGGCGCGTTCGGCTCAAGATGGTCGAAAGGCCTAATGGTCGCGTGGAACCAGTTCGCCACCCTTCACCACCGCGACCGGGCGCTCAAGCACGCGCACGTCCTGAAGCGGATCGCCGTCATAGGCAACGAGATCGCCATAGCGTCCGACCTGGATCTCGCCGACGTCGTTGCGGCCGAGCGCTTCCGACGCATTCCTGGTCGCCGCCTGGATCGCCTGCAGCGGGGTCATCCCGTACTCGACCATGACCGCGAACTGCTGCGGGACCATCTTGTGCGGCATCACGCCGGCGTCCGACCCGAACAGCATGCGTACGCCCGCCTGATTGGCCTTGCGGAAGTTGTCGCGCTGGATCTGCCCGATCTCCCGGTCCTTGCGGATGTTTTCCTCGAGCTCGCCGTTCTTCTTGCCCTCCGCCTGCGTGTAGTCGGTGTTCTTGATGTCCATCGAGAACCAGACCGGCCGCTTGCGCGCCTTGGCGAGCTTGATGCTTTCATCGTCGAGCAGGCTGGCATGCTCGATCGTGTCGATGCCGGCACGGATCGCTGCGTTGATGCCGCTTGCGCCGTGCGCATGCGCGGCGACGCGGAGGCCCTGCATGTGCGCCTCGTCGGCAATGGCGCGAAGCTCCTCCTCGGTCAGCTGCTGCTGCCCCGGCGTGTCGCCTCGCGAGAAGACGCCTCCAGTCGCGCAGACCTTGATCACTTCGGCGCCAAACTTGCGCTGGCGGCGAACCTGGTACTTCAGCTCGTCAGGGCTATCGCCAATGCCTTCTTCCTTTTCCTTCTTCTGAAGACTGGGCGGCAGATAGGTATCGTCGCAATGGCCGCCCGTCGCCCCGAGCGCGTGGCCCGCGCCGATGATCCTGGGGCCAGTGACATAGCCAGCCTCGATGGCCTGCTTCAGGCCGACGTCCTCCCAATCGCTCGAGCCGACAACCCGCATCGTTGTGAAGCCCACGTCGAGCATGTCGCGAGCGCTTGCGGCCGCGACGATCGGCCAGAAACTGTCGGTGTATTCGAGGAAGCGATAACCCGCGATGTCGGCGGGCCCAAGATGCGTGTGCATGTCGATCAGGCCGGGCAGCAAGGTACGGTTGCCCAGATCGATATGCTTGACGTCCGATCCCCAGCGAACCGTGCGCGCGTCCGCAATCGACGTGATGTGCCCGCTGTCGTCGACGAAGATCGCCGGGTTCGCGACGTAACGCCCCGTCTCGACGTCGAGATAACGGTCAGCAGTGATCACCGTCGCCCCGCTCGCAGGCACAGCGAAGGACAATGCCGCAGCGGCGGCGAGCAACAGGCGCTTCATCGAATTCCCCCTATTTCTAATGCTTAGATGTGAATGACCCGTCCAAAAGCGGCGAGGACGCTTTCGTGCATCATCTCGCTGAGCGTCGGGTGTGGAAAGACGGTTTGAATGAAGTCGTCTTCCACGAGCTCAGCGGTCTTGCCTATCGTGTAGCCCTGGATCAGCTCGGTGACCTCGGCGCCGATCATGTGCGCGCCGAGCAATTCGCCGGTCTTGGCGTCGAACACCGTCTTCACGAAGCCGTCGACCTCGCCGAGCGCGATCGCCTTGCCGTTCCCGATGAAGGGGAACTTGCCGACCTTCACCTCGTAGCCGGCTTCCTTCGCCTTCGCCTCGGTCAGGCCGACTGAAGCGACCTGCGGCCGGCAGTAGGTGCAGCCCGGAATGTTCTTCGCATCGGTCGCGTGCGGGTGCGCATCTTTATTGCCGAGCTCCTTGGCGATCGCTTCAGCCGCCGTCACCCCTTCGTGGCTCGCCTTGTGCGCAAGCCAGGGCGGCGCGGTCACGTCGCCGATTGCCCAAAGGCCCGGCACGTTGGTGCGGCACATCGGGTCGGTGTCGATGTGTCCCTTGGTCGTCTTCACGCCGAGCGCTTCGAGCCCGATGTTCTCGGTGTTCGGAACGATGCCGACCGCGACAATCGCATGGCTGAACCGATGCGCGGCCGACTTGCCGTCCTTGGTCTTGATGACCGCGACGACGCCCTTCGCGTCCGACTTCAGGCTCTCGACGCCCGCGGACGTCAGCACCTGCATGCCCTGCTTGGTCACCGACTTTTCGAGGAAGGCGCTGACCTCCGCATCCTCGACCGGAACGATGCGGTCGAGCATTTCGACCACCGTCACCTTGGCGCCAAGGTCGGCATAGAAGCTCGCGAACTCGATCCCGATCGCGCCGGAACCGATGACCAGCAGTTCGCTCGGCATCTCCGCCGGAGTCATGGCGTGGCGGTAGGTCCAGATGCGCTTGCCGTCGGCCGCAGCGAACGGCAGGTCCCGCGCCCGGGCGCCTGTCGCGATGATGATGTGCTTAGCCGCCAGCTCGGTCGCCTTGCCGTCCGAGCCGGTCACCGAGAGCTTGCCCTTCGCGGTGATCTTTCCCTCGCCCATGTGCACGGCGATCTTGTTCTTCTTCATCAGGTGCGTGACGCCCTGATTGAGCTGCTTGGCGACTGCGCGGCTGCGGGCGACGACCTTGTCGATCTTGAAGCCGGCCTTGATCGCCTCGAGCCCGTAGGCGTCCGCATGTTGAATCTGGTGGAAGATTTCGGCCGTCCGAAGCAACGCCTTGGTCGGGATACAGCCCCAATTGAGGCAGATGCCGCCAAGGTTCTCGCGCTCGACGATCGCGGTCTTGAGGCCAAGCTGGGCAGCGCGGATCGCGGCCACATAACCGCCCGGGCCGGAGCCGAGCACGATGACGTCGTAGGATTCAGCCATTACTTCCCTCTTGTGCCGCGACTTCGCGCGGTCTGTCATTCTCGTCGAGCGCGACGAACTTGAAGCGCCCCCATGCAACGCGCGTCTCGGCATCGCCGTGCCGTTCCCGCGAGATCGCTTCCGCCTGATAGGTGAGCGACGTCCGCCCGCTTTCAAGCAGCTCCACGTAGACAGAGACTTCGTCGCCGACGCTCGGCGCGCCCTTGAACCGAAGCTCGTCCGCCGCGACCAGCACCGCCTTGCCGCGCACAACGCGCGACGCTTCGCTTCCCGCGCCGAGTGCCATCTGACTGATCAACCAACCGCCGAATACCCCGCCGTAAGGATTGAGGTGCGTCGGCATTGCAGTCGCGCGGATCACGGGGACGCGGTCAGGCAAGCGCGGCCCTCAGCGCGTGTGCCAATTGAAGAACATCCGGAAGGCAAGCGCGGAACCCAGGAACAAAGGGACCGAGAAAAGGAAGCCCGGCGACCCCTTGATCGGCCGGATCGTCCCCCAACCTGCCCAACTATGGAGCCACCCGCCTTCCTGGCCGCCGAGGGACAATGGCAACACGAACGCCAGGATCGCTCCGAGCAGGAGTGCCGTCATCCACTTCATGTCAGGCCAACATGCCTAAAGGATTCTCCACCAGCCGCTTGAACGCCTGCATCAGCTTCGCTCCGTCGGCGCCGTCGATGGCGCGGTGGTCGAAACTTCCGGTCGCAGACATCACCGAGGCGATCTGAAGGCTGTCGTTGATGACATAGGGCCGCTTCTCGCCCGCGCCGATCGCCATGATCATGCCCTGCGGCGGGTTGATGACGGCTTCGAACTGCTTGATGCCGTACATGCCCATATTGCTAAGGCTGGCGGTGCCGCCCTGATATTCCTGCGGCTGGAGCTTGCCCTCTTTAGCACGGCCCGCCAGGTCCTTCATCTCCGTCGAAATCGCGGAGACGCTCTTGGTGTCGGCACCGACGATGATCGGAGTGATCAGGCCCGCGGGGATGGAGACTGCTACGGAAACGTCAGCCCGGCTGTACTTGAACAGCTGGTCGCCGGCGAAGCTGACGTTGCACTCCGGCACCTCGATCAGCGACTGAGCAAGCGCCTTAATCAGCAGATCGTTGACCGACAGCTTCACGCCGCGGCTTTCGAGGCCGGCGTTGAGCTCGGCGCGAAGCTTGAGCAGCGCGTCGAGCTGGATGTCGACCGTCAAATAGATGTGCGGGATCTGCTGCTTCGACTCCGTGAGGCGGCGAGCGATCGTCTTGCGGATGTTCGACAGCTTGATCGCCTCGTGCGGGATCGCTTGTTCAATGACGCCTGGGAGTACGGCGTGACCGCCAAGCGCCGGAGCCGCCGCTGGCGTACCTGCCGGTGCAGCAGCCGGAGCTTTGCCGACCGCAGCGTCGATGTCGGCGCGGACGATGCGCCCGTCCGGACCCGAGCCCTGCAGCGCATTGAGATCGATGTTCTGGGCCTGGGCCAGACGGCGAGCCAGCGGCGAGGCCTTCACGCGGTCACCTTCTGTACGTGGCCGAGCGGCGGGCTGCGCCGGAGCAGGAGGTGTCTCGGTCGAAGTGACGCCCTTGGCCTCCGGCAGCGCACTCTTGGGCGTTTCGTCCGGCTTCGGTGCAGGAGTGGCGGCCTTCGGCGCTTCCGCCGGAGCGGTATCTGCCTTCGGAGCCGCCGCGGAAACGTCCTCGCCCTCGCCCGCGAGAATCGCGATGGGGGCTCCGACCTTCACGCCATCCGTGCCTTCGGGAACGAGGATCTTGGCGATCTTGCCCTCGTCGACCGCTTCGAACTCCATCGTCGCCTTGTCTGTCTCGATCTCGGCGAGAATGTCGCCCGACTTCACGTCATCGCCCTCTTTCACGAGCCATTTGGCGAGCGTGCCCTCCTCCATGGTCGGTGAAAGTGCGGGCATTTTGAGTTCGGTCGGCATGAGCGTCTTTCCGCTTGAGCAAGCCTTTGGGCACAAAGCCAATGCGGCGGTCCGGGTCAAGGGCCAGACCGCTCGCGAACGTGCCGCTTGCGCTGAACGCCGGATTAACGCAGCACTTGTCTGACATGGGGGAGAGCGGCCCGAAAAGAACCTACCTCGTCGTGATCGACGACAGTGCGGAGGCGCGTGTTGCGCTCCGGTTCGCGGCGCGTCGCGCGATCAAGACCGGCGGCCTCGTCGAGGTGCTGGCCATCGTCGAGCCGCAGGATTTCGTCCAGTGGGGGGGAGTCCAGGCGGCAATGGAGGAAGAGCAGACGCTGCGCATCGAGGGGATCGTCAGCGGCGCGGTCGGCGAGATCATGGACGAGTCGGGCCTGAAGCCCTCGATCGTCATTCGTAGCGGCGAGCCGGCCAAGGTCGTGCGCGAATATGTCGGCGAACGGACTGAGGTCGCTGCGCTGGTGCTCGGTGCCGCCCCTGCGGGGAGTCCCGGACCGCTGGTGGCGCATTTCACCGGCAATGATGCCGGCAAGGTTCCCTGCCCGATCATGATCATCCCCGGCTCGCTCAGCGAGGAGCGGCTGGAACAGCTCAGCTGAGATGAATGCGGTAAGCGGCGGCTGCCTCTGCGGCGATGTCCGTTTCACCGCGGTAGGCGAGCCGGAGCGCGTTGGCATCTGCCACTGCTTCGATTGCCGGAAGCACCATGGAGCCCTGTTTCACGCGTCGGCGATCTTCGATCAGGGTGCCGTGGAGGTTGAGGGAGAGACACGCGAATATGCCGGGCGTCATTTCTGCCCGCGTTGCGGCTCGTCGGTGTTCGGCCGGAGCGGCGTCGAAGTTGAAGTGAATCTCGGCGCCCTCGACGCCATCGATCAATTCAAGCCGACTTATGAACTGTGGACGGTTCGTCGCGAGTCATGGATGCCGCCATTCCCGCTCCAACGGCGATTCGAGCGCGACCGCGTCTAGAGGACTTTCGCCAGCAGCTCGCCCAAGGCGACGCAGCCCGCTTCATCCTCTCCGCTGAACCTTGCCGGGCTCGGGCTGTCGATATCCAGGACTGCAATCAGCTTCCCGTCACGAACGATCGGAACGACCAGCTCGCTCGCCGAAGCTGCGTCGCAGGCGATATGGCCTGGGAAGGCGTGAACGTCATCGACGCGCTGAACCTCGTGGCTCGCTGCGGCAGCGCCGCACACGCCGGTGCCGAACGGAATGCGGATGCAGGCCGGCCGTCCCTGGAACGGTCCGAGCACCAGCTCGCCGTCGACGTTGCGGTAGAAGCCCGCCCAATTGATGTCGGGAAGCGTCTCCCAGATCAGCGCCGCGACGTTGGCCATGTTGGCGATCGGATCGGGCTCACCGGCCGTCAGCCCCTCGGCCGCGCTCAGCAGATCCTTGTAGAGCGTCGCCTTGTCCGCCGCTTCGATCTTGAAGTCGTACATCAGTCGAACTGAACCTTTCCGCGGCCCTGCTTGACCGCGCTGCGTTGCTTCTTCCTGTCAACGCGCTCAGCCTTCGCCGCCCGGCTTGGACGCGTCGGCTTGCGCTTCGCCTGGACGATATGGGCAGCGGCAATCATTTCCGCCAGCCGCCGCCGCGCGTCCTGCCGATTGGCATCCTGCGTGCGATACTTGCGGGCGGTGATCAGCAGTTCGCCGGCGCCGGTCACCTTGCTGCCGGCGATCTGCTTTAGCCGCTCGTAGGCGTTGGGATGAAGGCCGAGCCGATAGAGGTCGACGCGCAGCTGCACTGCCGTCGCGACCTTGTTGACGTTCTGTCCGCCGGGTCCCGTCGCGGCGAGGAAGCTCTCGCTCAGTGCGTCCTCGGGGATGATGACATCCTCAGGCTTCACTGCCCCAGTCCCCGAAATATTCCGGAAGCGGCGCGCTCACGTCGATCGTCGCCTTCTTCTCGCGCGGCACGACCAGCCGCGAGGCATGCAGCAGCATCGGTCCGCCAGGAACGCCGTAGACGCGATCGCCGACGATCCCGCGGCCGAACGCCTCTCGCGCGTGCACACGCAGCTGATGGGTGCGTCCGGTCACCGGGCGAAACTCGACCAACGTCCTGCCATCGCGTTCCGACAACTTGCGCCAATTGGTCACGGCCTTGTCGCCCTTGGGATCTGGCACCATTCGCCATCCCGCTTTTTCACTCGACTTTTTGCCGAGCGCGAGTTCGATCACGCCGTCGTCCTGCTCGATCGCGCCGTCGACGACCGCGAGATAATATTTCTCGACCTGCCGCGTTTCGAACGCCTTCTGCAGCAGCGACCTCGCCTTGGGCGATCGCGCGAGCAACAGGCAGCCGGACGTGTCTTGATCCAGCCGATGCATCGGCGTCGGCGGCCGCTGGAAGCCTTGCTTCAATTCGTTGAGACGCCCGACGACGCTATCGCCGCCCCGGCGCGGCGTATCCACCGGCAGGCCCGCGGGCTTGTCGATGACCATCGCTTCCGCGTCGATGAAGAGGATGCGTTCGTTAAGCACTTGCCGTCATTGCGAGGAACGCCGTGGCGAAGCAATCCATCGGCTCAATTGCGGCGTCGCGCCTGCGAACAAAGGGAAATCGGGTCTGTGACTCCTGCGCAACGATTCCGAGGGAATCCAGCGCGTTACACATTATTAACCTTTTGCCTTCAGACATCGAATGGTTAATGACCGCTTCAAGGCCGTTAAGAGAGCGTAACGCTAGCTACGCTTTAGGGGGCCTGTCGGGTGGGGGGATTTCAAGATGCGTGTGCTGCTGATCGAGGACGAGCCGACGACCGCAAAGAGCATTGAGCTCATGCTGGGTACGGAAGGCTTCAATGTTTATACCACCGATCTCGGGGAAGAAGGCCTCGATCTCGGCAAGCTCTACGACTACGATATCATCCTTCTCGACCTGAACCTGCCGGACATGCACGGCTATGACGTGCTGAAGAAGCTTCGCACCGCGAAGGTCGGCACTCCGGTCCTGATCCTCTCGGGCATCGGCGAAATGGACAGCAAGGTCCGTGCGCTTGGTTTCGGCGCTGACGACTACGTCACCAAGCCGTTCCACCGCGATGAATTGGTCGCCCGCATCCATGCGATCGTGCGCCGCTCGAAGGGCCATTCGCAATCGGTCATCCGCACCGGCAAGCTCGCTGTGAACCTCGACGCCAAGACGGTCGAAGTCGACAGCGCCCGGGTGCACCTGACCGGCAAGGAATATGCGATGCTGGAGCTGCTTTCGCTCCGCAAGGGCACGACGCTGACCAAGGAAATGTTCCTGAACCACCTCTACGGCGGCATGGACGAGCCCGAGCTCAAGATCATCGACGTGTTCATCTGCAAGCTGCGCAAGAAACTTTCGCTGGCTTGTGGCGGTGCGAACTACATCGAAACGGTCTGGGGCCGCGGCTACGTGCTTCGCGATCCCGATTCAGAAGAGGTAGACCCGCCTGCGGCGGCAGTAGCGTAACCCAACAAAATCCCGGGGAGGGTGAATTGGCGGGGTGCCTGATCGGCGCCCCGCCTTTTTCTTTGCGCCAAAGCGTCCATGGCAGACTGAAACGCTTGCTTTTTGGCGACGGCACGCATCACTTCTTGGAAGTTGAAAATCGGGGGCGTGAACTTGGCCGACACAGGCAATCACGACGGAATGGTCTGGCTGGCCGGCGGCGAGTTCAGAATGGGATCGGACCATCATTACCGGGAAGAGTCACCTGCACATGATGTTTCGGTGGCCGGCTTCTGGATGGACGAGCATCCCGTCACGAACCGGCAATTTGCGGAATTTGTGAAGGCGACTGGCTACGTCACCATAGCCGAAATCGCGCCGTTGGCCGATGATTATCCGGGCGCCAAGCCGGAAATGCTCCGACCCGCGTCATTGGTGTTCACACCGACCGATCGGCCTGTCCAGCTCGACGACTGGAGCCAATGGTGGTGCTATGAGTTCGGCGCGGACTGGCGGCACCCGACGGGACCGGAAAGCGGTTTGGACGGATTGGAAGATCATCCGGTCGTCCATGTCGCCTGGGCCGACGTAAACGCATATGCCGACTGGGTGGGCAAGGACCTGCCTACCGAGGCCGAGTGGGAGTATGCAGCGAAGGGCGGATCGACCGGCGAATTCGTCTGGGGCGATGAACTCGTGCCCAACGGGAAGCACATGGCCAATACGTGGCAGGGCGAATTCCCCTACCGCAACAGCTTGGAAGACGGGTTCTTGAGGACATCTCCCGTGGGCAGCTTTCCAGCGAACGGGTTCGGGCTGGTCGACATGATCGGAAACGTCTGGGAATGGACCTCCAACTGGTATTCGAATGGCCATTCGGTTGAGGCCGTCAAGCCATGTTGCTCGCCCGCGAGTCCCCGAGGCGCATCCATCGAAGGTAGCTACGATCCCAATCTTCCCGACATTCGAATTCCCCGGAAAGTGGTCAAGGGCGGGTCACACCTTTGTGCGCCCTCCTATTGCCGACGCTACCGTGCTGCAGCTCGGCACGCACAAGCGATCGACAGCTCGATGAGCCACCTCGGGTTCAGGTGCGTAGTCAGAAAGCCGTCATCTAGCCAAGGTTAGGTCGATTTGGCGTCGAGAGTCTTCGGCGATACCGAATCTCAGGCGTTGATCAGCAGGCGCTTCCGTTCACCGCGAATGGGCAGACTGAGCTGCTCCGGCAGCGCATTGGCGGCCGCTTCGTGCTCCGCCTCGTCCATTCGCCGCCAGCCGTCGCGGCCAAGCCGCTCGAGCGGGCGGAAACGGGTCTTGTAGGCCATTCGCGGAGAGCCCTCGACCCAATAGCCGAGGTAGACGTATGGCAGCCCCGCCCTTGATGCCCGGATGATGTGATCGAGGATGATGTAGGTGCCAAGGCCTTTGCGCGATCCGGGGCCGACGTCGAAGAAGCTGTAGATCATCGACAGACCGTCGCCCTGCTGGTCCGACAGGCAGGCGCCGACCAGCTTGCCCGGCTTCCCGTTCTTCGACGGCTCCCGATATTCGACGAGGTAGGTGCGAACCGGCGTCTGCTCGACCATGTCGGCGAAATCGCTCTCGTCCATCTCGGCCATGCCGCCGCCCGGATGACGAATTTCGAGATAGCGCTGCAGCAGCTCGTATTGCTCCTGCGTCGTCCAGGGCTTGCACGCTGTCACTTCGAGGTCCGCATGCTTGCGCATCATCTTGCGTTGCGTTGCGTTGGGCGTGAACTCCGCCGCCAGGACGCGCACGGAAACGCAGGCCGAGCATTCGATGCAGCTTGGACGGTAGGCGACCGACTGACTGCGCCGAAATCCGATCCGGCCGAGCGCTTCGTTGAGCTCGCCGGCGTGGCGACCCGAAAGCTCCGTGAAAACCTTCCGCTCAACCTTGCCCGGGAGATACGGGCACGGCGACGGATTCGTCACGAAGAACTTCGGAAAGCGGAACGGTGCGCTCAAGCGGACTCGCCTCCTGAGAAAGTTACGAACTCATTTATGCGACTGGTAAACGCCGATTGAAAGGGTTTGCGCCCTTGGAAAGAGGGTTAATTGTCGCCGCTGTCCCGAGATGGGAAAATCCGGACTTGTCCGGACCTAGTCGAGCGAAGCCCGTTCGACGCGGAATCCTGCCGATTCCAATCGCTTGATCACGTCGTCGATCGACTCTGCATCGCGTGCCTCGCACTCGACTTCGATGATCGTGTCCTTGGCCGGAAGGCGGTTGAAGATCCGGCTGTGATAGATTTCGATGATGTTGACGCCCGCGTCCTGACAGCAGCCCGCGATCGCGGCGAGCGCGCCCGGCCGGTCCTGTGCGGCAATTCGAAGACGCGCCATTCGCCCCTGGCGGGCAAGGTCGCGCACCAGCACGGTTGCAAGCAAGTGCGTGTCGATATTGCCGCCGCATAATACGGTGCCGACCTTCTTCCCGGCATAGCGCTTGGGATCCGAAAGCAGTGCCGCCAGCCCCGCCGCGCCGGCCCCTTCTGCGACGGTCTTTTCGATCCCGACGAGCATCGCGACCGCGCGCTCGATGTCGCGCTCGGGGACCAGAACGATGTCGTCGATCAGCGCCTTCAGAATGCGCGAGGTGAGTTCGCCGGGTTCCTTGACTGCGATGCCCTCTGCGAGGGTGTCTCCGCCCAAAGGAAGGTTCGATCCGTCGTGAGCGCATTTCATCGACGGATAGAGCTCGGCCTCGACGCCGATCAGCTCGATCTCCGGCTTCAGCGCGCGTGCTGCAGTTGCGATACCCGAAAGCAGGCCACCGCCACCGATCGGAACGACCAGCATGTCGAGATCCGGCGCTTCCTCCAGCATCTCGATACCGAGCGTTCCCGCGCCGGCAATGATCTGAGGGTCGTCGAACGGATGAACGAAGACGAGTCCTTCCTCGCGTTCCAACTCGCGCGCCTTGGCAAAGGCATCGTCGAACATCTTGCCAAACAGCACGACCCGGGCGCCGTGGCCCTCGGTCTGGGTGACTTTGATTGTTGGGGTCGGCTCCGGCATGACGATCGTCACCGGAATGCCGAGCCGGTGTCCGTGATAGGCGACCGCCTGTGCGTGATTGCCGGCCGACGCCGCGATCACGCCGCGGGCGCGTTCTTCGGGCGAAAGCTGCAGTAGCTTGTTGAGGGCGCCGCGCTCCTTGTAGGCGGCAGTGAACTGCAGGTTCTCGAACTTCAGCCAGACTTCCGCTCCGATGATCTCGCTCAGCGTCTGGCTCTTGAGCATTGGCGTTCGCACGACGGCGCCTTCGATACGCTCGGCGGCGGCGCGGATGTCGTTGATCGTCGGGGCTTGCATGGACGCGGGCTGAAGCATGCCGCGGAGCTAGACCTTCCGCGCCGTCGGAACAATGCTATGCCGCAAGGATGCGAAAGGCATTTCTCGCCGCGGTTGCGGTTCTCCTCGCCACACCGGCGTTCGCCGATACCCTCATCGACAATGCTCGCGGCATCCAAATTGGCGCCGACGGCAAGCTGCAGCGGTTTCGCGCACTCGTCGTCAATGACAAGGGCAAGGTCGTCCAGGTCCTTCGCGACGGACAAACTGCCGTCATGCCGATCGAGCGTACGGTCGATGTCGGCGGGCGAACTTTGCTTCCCGGACTGATCGACGCGCACGGACACGTAATGGGCCTCGGCATTGCCGCGCTTCAGCTCGACCTCGTCGGCACGAGCTCGGTCGCCAACCTGCAGCAACGGCTGCGTGCCTATGCTTCGGCCCGGACCAGCGATCCGTGGCTTTCCGGCCGGGGCTGGAACCAGGAATTGTGGACGGATTCACGCTTTCCGACCGCGGCTGATCTGGATGCAGCGGTTTCCGACAGGCCGGTGGTTCTGGAGCGGGTGGATGGCCACGCGCTGGTGGTCAACAGCGCTGCGCTGAAGGCAGCGGGCATCACTGCGGCGACGAAGGATCCCGTCGGCGGCAAGATCGAGCGCGACGCGAGCGGGAATCCCACCGGCTTGCTCGTCGACGCTGCGATGGACCTCGTTGCGTCGAAGGTTCCGCCGTCGACGCCGGAACAGCTCGCGCAGGCGCTGGCCAAGGCGCAGGAGCAACTGCTTTCCGTCGGAGTCACGGCTGCGGCCGACATGGGCACTTCCGCAGCGGACTGGGCGGCGATGCAGGCGGCCGGGCAGAGCGGAAAGCTCAACGTCCGCATCATGAGTTATGCGTTCGACGTCCAGAACATGCGGGCAGTGGTCCCGAATGGTCCGACGCCGTGGCTGTTCGACGACCGTCTTCGAATGGGTGGGATCAAGCTCTACGCCGATGGGGCTTTGGGCTCTCGAGGCGCATGGCTCAAGAAGCCTTACGCCGACAAGCCCGACACGCGGGGCTTGCAGTTCCTCAAGGACGAAGAGCTTCTCGCCAAGGCGGAGGAAGCAGCAGGCAAGGGGCTGCAGGTCGCGGTGCACGCGATCGGCGATGCCGCGAATGCGCAGGCCATCTCAGCCTACGAACAACTCACAAAGCGCTACGGCAACCAGCGCCGCTGGCGGATCGAGCATTTCCAGATCGCCGACCCGGCCGACATCCCACGCCTCGCGCCCGCCGGTATCATCGCCTCGATGCAGCCGACTCATCAGACCAGCGATCGTCTGATGGCGGAAAAGCGGCTCGGGCCGGACCGGCTGGCGGGGGCCTACGCCTGGCAATCGGTGCTGAAATCGGGTGCGCGGTTGGCCTTCGGCTCAGACTTCCCGGTCGAATCGCCCAACCCCTTCCCGGGCCTGTCCGCGGCAGTCAGTCGCCAGGATGCGAACGGACAGCCTTTGGGCGGGTGGATCCCGGAAGAAAGGGTGAGCTTCGAGCAGGCACTCGCCGGATTCACCCGAGACGCCGCCTACGCGGGCTTTGCCGAGCAAAAGTTCGGCGCGCTCGAACCGGGCAAGTGGGCCGACTTCATCATTGTCGATACGGATGTCGCGGCTGCCGATCCGCAGGAGATCGGCAAGACGCAGGTGCTGCAGACCTGGGTCGCCGGCAAAAAGGTCTGGCAGCGTCCGGCTAGCGGGACTGCCGAGCGCGGGAGATAAGCATCGACGGCGTCAGGATCTGCGGCAATTCCTCGGGATCCTTGCCCGGCACATACCAAAGGTAGAGTGGCACCCCCGCCCGTCCCCGGCTTTCGAGGAAGCGCGTGATTTCCGGATCGCCCTTGGTCCAGTCCCCCACGAGCACCGTCACACCCGCCTTTTCGAACGCCTTCTGCACCTCGTCGCGATTGATCGCGGCGGTTTCGTTCGCCTTGCAGGTCAAGCACCAGTCGGCGGTGAAATAGACGAACACGGGGTGGCCTGCCGCCAGCTGCTCCTCGACACGGGCTTCGCTCCATGCACTCGCATCCGAAGCCGCGGTTGAAGCCGTAGGCGGCGCGATGGGGATGAACGCGATCGCGACCACGGCGACCGCGATTGCGGCGAGCGTCGCCAAATAGCCGGACTGCTTGCCTTGCCGCTGGAGCAGGCCTGCCCCGAACAGCATCACGGACACCAGCACAGCTGCAGCGATCCCGATCTGCAGCGCGGTCCCCCCGCCCAGCCGCCACAAGAGCCAAAGGCAGGCAAGCGCAGTCAGCCCCATCGGGATGGCCAGGATGCGCTGGAGCGTAGCCATCCACGCACCCGGCTTCGGAAGCAGCTTCCGAAGCGCCGGAATGAAGGCAACCAGGACGAACGGCAGCGCAAGGCCAAGACCGAGCGCCGCGAACACGGCGATCGACCCAGCAGGCGGAAGCAGCAGCGCAGCACCGAGCGCTACTCCGAGGAACGGCCCGGCACACGGCGTGGCCACGAAGGCCGCCAGCGCCCCGGCGCCGAAGCTTCCAGACGGCATGCTCTCCGTCATCACGCTCGGCACTTCGAACACACGCAGGAGGTTCAGCGTGATCGCCGTCGTCAGCAGCAGGAGAATGAGGATCGTCCTCGGGTCCTGAAGCTGGAAGGCCCAACCGATCTCGGTCCCGGCCGATCGGATCGCAAGCAGGACGACACCGAGCGCGCCCGTGCCGACGATTGCGCCGGCCGCATAGCCAAGCGCATCCCTCCGCGCCGCTCGCTCGTCACCGCCGCTCTTCGCCAGGTGAAGGGCCTTGATCGCCAGGATCGGGAACACGCACGGCATCAGGTTGAGTAGAAGACCGCCTAGGATCGCCCCGACAACGGCCCACAAGATCGCCTGGGGCCCCGTATCGCCGATCAGGCTACCGCCCTTTGGCACCGTTCCGCGCACCGCCGTGAACTCGAGCCCGGTGCCGTCCCCCAGCGAAAGCACGCCGGCAAACTGCGCCGGTTCGCCCGTTCGCCGCGGCAGCCCCGCGATCAGCCTGTCGCCCTTCCGACGGAACTGCTGCTCGGCAGCATAATCGACGGGCCCGTCCACCGCCGCGAAGACGTACGGCTCCTTGACCTCCACGTTTCGCGGAAGCGGGATTGCGATCCGGAGCTTCTGGCCTGACACCTCGAAATTCGCCGGCGTCGCAAGCGGACGCGGCAACAGCTTTCGCCATGCATCGAACTGCTCCTGGAAGTCCGGTTGCACCTTCCCGATTGCAAGGTCTGTCGAGAATTCGCCCTGTTCGGGAACGCAGATCTTGTCAGTGCAGGCGAGCCAGCGGGCGCTGGCACGGATCGGAACCGTTCCGGGCTTTGCGTCCGCCGGAACCTTCAGCCTTGCGAGTACCGAATAGTCGTTCTCGTAGACGTAATTCATGATCCCGGCGACGGTCAGCCGCGTGGGAACCGGGTAGCGAAGCGCGCCGACCGCATAGCCCGGCGGCAGCTCCCACTTCACCTCCATCGGCAGCCCGGCGTCCCCGGGATTGAGCCAATAGCCGTGCCAGCCAGGTTGCGTATTCATGCGGATGGCAAGCTCGACTTCACCGCCCGGCTGCGCGGAATTTTCGGCGATCAGTTGCGGCTCGATTCCGCGCGCGTTGGCGAGGGCCGGCGCAAGCAAGATGGCGAGCAGGATCAGCAGGCGCCGAAGCATTGCGTTAACGGGTACAGCCGTACGGCCCGAAGGCAAGAGAGTCGGAGTCGCAATGGCTTCACATCTCGGCTAGCTCTTGCCGCGGACCCAAGTCGGAGAGTCATGGAATGCGCTTCGTTCGTGCAATCTGGAAACTGCTTGTCGGAGTTAAGGACGCCCTCGTCCTCATCTTCATGCTTCTGTTCTTCGGGTTCCTCTACGCGGCGCTGTCCGCGAAGCCGACGCCGGTCGGCGACGGCATTCTCGCTCTCGACCTCAACGGGTCGGTCGTCGAACAGCCCTCGAAGGCGGACGTTTCCGAAGTCCTCTCGGGCGGCAACCGCATCCGTCAATACAGCCTGCGCGAGTTGCTGGCGGCCTTGGAGGCGGCGAAAACCGACGATCGCGTCAAAGCGGTGGCGCTTGATCTGGATGGCTTCACTGGCGGCGGTCAGACGACGCTTACCGATCTCGCCGACGAGATTCGCTCCGTGCGAGCGTCGGGCAAGCCGGTGATCGCCTATGCGACCGGCTACACCGACGACGGCTATCAGCTCGCCTCCGCGGCATCCGAAATCTGGCTGAACCCGCTGGGACTGGTCGCAGTGGCCGGACCCGGCGGTCAGCGGCTCTATTACAAGGGCCTGCTCGACAAGCTCGGCGTCACTGCCCACGTCTATCGCGTCGGCACCTACAAGGCCGCCGTCGAGCCCTACACCCGAACCGACATGTCGCCGGAGGCGAAGGAGAACGCCCAGGCGCTCGGCAATGCCCTGCTCGAAAGCTGGCGCGAAAGCGTGGTCAAGGGCCGTCCGAAGGCGCAGCTCGACGCCTATATGCGCGATACCAATGCCGCGGTTCAGGCTGCCGGTGGCGACATGGCCAAGGCGGCGCTTAACGCCGGGCTGGTCGACAAGGTCGCGGATCGCCACGACTTCGAGAAGCGTCTGGCGGAGCTGGGTGGCGAAGATGACAGCGCCGTCGGCGGCTACAAGCGCATTCGACTTGGCGCCTACATCAAGGACGCAGTCGACGCGCAGCCGGAAGGTCCGATTGGCGTCGTCACCGTTGCCGGCATGATCGTCGACGGCAAGGCCTCGGCCGGAACAGCGGGCGGCGACAGCATCGCCCAGCTGATCGAAAAGGGTCTCGCCCGGAAAAACCTCAAGGCCCTGGTCGTTCGCGTCGACAGCCCCGGCGGTTCGGTGCTTGCGTCTGAGCGTATTCGCCAGGCGATCCTCGAAGCCAAGCGCCGCAAGCTCCCGGTCGTCGTCTCGATGGGCAGCGTTGCAGCCTCGGGTGGCTACTGGGTGTCCACCCCCGCCGACTACATCTACGCCGAACCGTCGACGATCACCGGATCGATCGGCGTGTTCGGGATCCTGCCCAGCTTCGAAGGCACGCTCGCCAAGCTCGGGCTTGGCGCTGATGGCATCAAGACGACGCCGTTGTCCGGAGAGCCCGATGTCCTGCGCGGGCCGTCACCGGAATCCGAGCAACTTCTGCAGACCGGCGTGAACTCCATCTACGGGCGTTTCCTCGGCCTCGTCGCCCAGTCGCGGCACAAGACTCCGCAGGAGATCGACAAGATCGCGCAAGGCCGCGTGTGGGATGGCGGAACCGCCCACCAGATCGGCCTCGTCGACGGATTCGGCAGCTTGAACGACGCGGTCCAGAAGGCCGGCGAGCTCGCGAAGCTGGACAAGGACGACCGCGGCATCACCTATCTGGAGCGGCCGACCAGCTTCAAGGAGCAGCTGATCGAAATGCTCGCCTCGGAAGAGCGCGACGAAGGGTCGAGCCCAACCGATGGCTTCGCCTTCATCGGGAATGGCCAGGTCGAATTGGCCCAGGCGGTTGCCGACCTGCGCTCGGTTCTCGGCGGACCAAGCATCCAGGTCCGCTGCCTCGAGTGCCCGTCCCCCGCTCCGGCCAAGGTCGATCGGAAGGACGCCGGCTTCCTGGCCGCAATCAGCGACTGGCTGTTCTAGAGCCCCTTCCGCTTCCGACGTAGCGTCATCGGCAAAGTCATGGCGCCCAGGACGGCCATTGCCAGCGCTCCGATCGCGAGGACGATGATAAACGGATTGTGTGCGTCCTCGCGGCCGCCGGGGTCCAAGATGTGCAGGCCCCACATGAAATCGTAGAAGCGCCACCAGCGCGTGCGCGTGGCGACGATCTGGCCCGATACGGCATCGACAAAGAAGTGCGTTCCGTCGTCCATCGTCACCTGCCATGTCGCGAGTGGACGACGAAGGTCGAGCGGCGGGTCTTCCGGCCTGGTTCGTGTTACGGATGCAACCCGGCCCGTACCGGCATAGCGCGCCTGGACTTCTTGCCGGGCATCGGCAGCGGACAGGGCCGGGAGATAAAGCCCGGTCAATGGATCGGCGAGCCGAACCTTGCCATCGGGCAGCTTGACCACCCATCGCGGACCGACCGCGCGCTGCTCCAGAGAGAGGGACGTCAGATTCACGCCTGTCAGTGACGGCGGGATCGGCGGACCCGCAAGCCGAACGGGTGCCGCATCACGAAGCAGGCCCTCACCACGCACTGTCTCGATGGGCCGCGCGACCATGACCAGGCCGGAGATGATCCACAGGAGCACCGGGATCGCGGCCAGCCAGCCGAGGCGGATGTGCCAGCGCCTGAGGCCGGCCCGTTCCATTATCGCCATCCCCTCGCCGCCGTGGTCATGCCGCTGGCAAATGCTTCCTTGGCGACGTCCGCCAGAAGCGCCGCAATCCCTGCGTCATCGGACGCTCCAGAAGCCGATAGCAGAGCATGGCCCCAAGGATCGAAACCGTTACCCCAACGGCGGTGAACGCAGTCGGCCCCAGGCTCTCCAGGCCGCCGGATCTCCAGAAATGCGCCAAGGCTGCAAGCGTGATCACGTGCGTGAGGTAGAGCGAATAGGACGCGTCACCAACGGCCTTCAGGCCAGGGATCGGCAAGGTCCGCGAATATAGCGCGCCGCCGACGACCAATGTCGCTCCAACCAGGTTCGAAGCATGGCCGAGAAACGGAAGGATGGAGCCGTCCCGCAGGATGATAAAGCCTGCCGCCACGGCCAGCAGCCAAGTCCACGACCGCGCAAACTGATGCCGCATGTAGATGATGCCGAGCACGACGCCCGACAGGAATTCGAAGATGATCGGGTTGGCGTAGAAATTCATCACGTCGATCCGGCCGCGAAGCGCGGAGCCGGCAAGGACCACTGCGGTGAGAAACACGGCGATGAGTGCGAAGCGTTTTCGCCACGACCCCCGGCTGGCGGCAATCGCAATGGCGAACAGGACGTAGAACAGCATTTCGTAATTCAGCGTCCAACCGGGCACCAGCAACGGCCAGAACTGATCGGTGACCACCGGATGTCGCGCCGGCAAGAACAGGAAGGATGCAATTGCATGCGGCGCGCTGAAAACGGTGGTCTTGAGCAATTGCGGTGCGGTCAGCGCAATCGCCAGGACTCCGGCAGTGACGAGCCAGTAAAGCGGGACGATGCGAATGATCCGGTTGCGCATAAAATCGCCCGCGGACATTCCCTGCCGCCGCTCGACCGACACCCACATGATGAAGCCACTGATGACAAAGAAGATGTCGACGCCCGACGACAGCCAGTTCACGTCCAGGGTCCCGTACCCCAGCCGCTCCAGCTGCAAGCCGATGTGGACAAAGACCACCATCGTCGCCGCAACACCGCGCAGCATCTGAATCGGGACAATGTCCTGGCGCGTGGATTCAATCGTCAGATGCCCATCCTCCGCCTCTCATGAGGCCGTAGGACAGGACGAATTGCAAGCACCGGCAATCGAGACTTAAGCCCCTGTCTCAAAAGGGGATGAAGCGGGCTCCGGCGTGGATTCGGGATTTGCCCGGTAAATCAGCGTCCTAGATGTGGATCGGCTTGCCGGTCACCGCCATCGCCGCTTCCTTCAGCGCTTCGCTGTGCGTCGGATGGGCATGGCAGGTGTATGCGATGTCCTCCGATGTCGCGCCGAATTCCATCGCCTGAGCGGCCTGCGCGACCATCGTCCCCGCAACCGACGCGATCATCCACACGCCGAGCACGCGGTCGGTCTTCGCATCGGCGATGACCTTCACGAAGCCGTCGGGCTCGTGGTTGGTCTTGGCGCGGCTGTTGGCGAGCATCGGGAATTTGCCGACCTTCACCTCGCCATGCTCGCGCGCCTGCGCTTCGGTGAGGCCGACGCCGGCGATCTCCGGCATGGTGTAGACGACGCTCGGGATCACATCGTGGTTCACGATGCCGGTCAGGCCTGCGATGTTTTCCGCGACCGCAATGCCCTCATCCTCGGCCTTGTGGGCGAGCATCGGGCCCGGGATGACGTCGCCGATCGCCCAGACGCCCGGGACCGACGTGCGGAACTCGTGGTCGGTCTCGATCTGACCGCGCTGGTTGACCTGCAGACCCGCCTTGTCGAGCGCGAGGCCTTCCGTATTAGGCCGGCGGCCGATCGACACCAGCACAGCGTCGGCCTCGATCGTCTGGGCTGCGCCGCCCTTGGCTGGCTCGACGGTGAGCGTCGCCTTGCTGCCGTTGACCGTCACGCCGGTCACCTTGGTGCCGAGCCGGAACTCGATCCCTTGCTTCTTGAAGATCTTGTTCGCTTCCTTGCGGATGTCGTCATCGAAGCCAGGGAGGATCTGGTCGAGGAACTCGACGCAGGTCACCTTCGCCCCGAGCCGGCGCCATACGCTGCCCAGCTCAAGCCCGATCACGCCGCCGCCGATGACAACCAGATGGCCCGGGACCTTCTCAAGCTCGAGCGCGCCGGTCGAGGAGACGACGGTCTTCTCGTCGATCTCGACGCCCGGGAGCGGCGTCACCGACGAGCCGGTGGCTACGACGATATTCTTCGCGCGGACGGTGCGGTCGCCGACCTTGACCGTGTCCGCGTTCTCGAAGCTGGCGCGGCCCTTCAGCCATTCGACCTTGTTCTTCTTGAACAGGAATTCGATGCCGCCCGTCAGGCCCTTCACCGCGTCGAGGCGCTGCGCATGCATCGCCGGCAGGTCGAGCTCGGGCGTGACCTTGATGCCCATCTTGGCCATCGCGCCATTCGCCGCCGCGTCGAAATACTCCGACGCGTGCAGGAGAGCCTTCGACGGAATGCAACCGACGTTGAGGCAGGTGCCGCCGAGCGTGTCGCGGCTTTCGGCGCAAGCGGTCTTCAGGCCAAGCTGCGCGGCACGGATCGCCGCGACGTAGCCGCCGGGGCCGGAGCCGATCACGAGAACGTCAAAGTCGTAGGCCTCGGCCATCAATCGCTCCGATCTTGGGGTTCGCGGGCGACTTAAGGGCGAGACCCGCCAGCCGCAAGCGCGTCGCCGTTGGTAACGCGCATTTAACCGTCATTTGTTAGCGCTATCACCACGGGGGAGAGCCGTACAAAATGTTGGATCGTCACGCATCGGGCGTACGCGCCTGGCTATTGATCGAAGCGTCGCGCGAAGGAATTCTTCGCTTTGCGACCGCACTGCCGTCGGCCCGCCCCCGCATTGCGGACATTCATGAAATCCGTGTGGACGGGGTCCCAACTTTCACCGACGCCCTGCAACAGTATGAGAGGGAGAAGCGCCTCCAGCTCAGCGGCATGCAATGCGCCATGGCAATCGCCGGAGCCGCGAACGGTGAAGCCATCTCTCTGGTCCGGTCTCGCTGGACCATCAGCAGAGCCGGGCTTGCAGCCTACTTCGGCACCAGCCCCATCATTTTGAACGATGTGGCCGCGCGAGCATGGGCGACCCGCTCCGGGACCGGGATCATCGAACCGATCCGCGGCGTGGATCGACTGAGCTTCGACAAGCCGGGGCGCTACGGCATGATCATGGTTGAGGAAGGCGTCGGCGCGGCAATCGTGGACGTCGCTCGCGACGGGTCCGTGCGCGTTCTCGAGACGGAAGCCGGTCACATGGACTTCGCAGCGTCGAACGAGCGTGAGGAGCGACTCGCGAAGGCCGTCCGTGGAGCGAATGGCGTGGTCAGCTGGGAAATGCTGCTGATGTTCGACCGGATGGACCCGATATGGGCAAGCGCCTGCCCCGACCTGCTGGAGCCTGAGCGGCCGCGTGTCCTTGCGACCCTGCTCTGCCGCTTTGCCGTCAACCTGATGCACAGCTTCGGGGCGTGGGACGGGATCATGGTCACGGGGAGTCGCGCAGCGAGAATGCTTCGGGCGGACAGTCGCCTGCACTTCGAATCAGCGTTCACCACACGCCGCAACTTCAGCCGGCTGGTGTCGAATTCGACGATCTGGCGTGTCGACCAGCACGAGGCCGTCCTGACCGGCGCCGCCGAACGGCTGGCGCAGCACGTCTTCCCGGCGCTGAGAGCCGCGGCCTAGAGGTCGATCAGCAAACGGGTCGGATCTTCGATCGCTTCCTTGACGCGAACCAGGAAGGTAACCGCCTCGCGGCCGTCGATCAGGCGGTGGTCGTAGCTGAGAGCCAGGTACATCATCGGGCGGGCGACGATCTGCCCGTCCTTGACCACCGGCCGCTCCTCGATGCGGTGCATGCCGAGCACGGCAGACTGCGGCGGGTTGATGATCGGCGTCGACAGCAAAGACCCGAACACCCCGCCGTTTGAAATGGTGAAGGTGCCGCCGGTCATGTCGTCGACCGTCAGCGTGCCTTCCTTGGCCTTCTTGCCGTAATCGGCGATCGACTTCTCGATCTCGGCAAAGGTCATGCGGTCGGCGTTGCGGACGACCGGTACGACGAGGCCCTTGGGTGCCGATACCGCGACCGACACGTCGAGATAGTCGTGATAGACGATCTCGTCGCCTTCGATGCTCGCGTTGACCGACGGAACGTCCTTAGCCGCAAGCGCGACCGCCTTCACGAAGAAGCCCATGAAGCCGAGGCGAATGCCGTGCTTCTTTTCGAACAGATCCTTGTAGCGAGCTCGGGCGTCGATCACCGCCGACATGTCGACGTCGTTGAATGTCGTCAGCAGCGCTGCCGTATTCTGCGCCTCCTTCAGGCGATGCGCGATCGTCTGCCGCAGACGCGTCATCTTCACGCGCTCTTCTCTGCGGTCTCCGGTTGGGGCAGTTTTCGCGACGGGCTGCGGAGTAGCAGAAGTCGGCGCTGCGGGAGCACGGGCCTCCGGCTCATGGACCGGCCCACCGGCCTTCGCGGCTTCAGCGGCAGCAAGCACGTCGTCCTTGGTCAGGCGTCCGTCCTTTCCGGTCCCGCGGATCTTGGTCGGGTCGACATGATGCTCGAGCACGGCACGGCGAACCGCCGGCGACAGGGTCGTGATGGCATCGTCACCGTTCGGGGGCTCAGGAGCATGCTCGGTCCCGCGCAATTGCGGGTTCTCGCCGGCGCCGGCCGGGTTCGTCGTCGCGGCTGCGGCCTCGGTGGCCGGCGCGGAAGGCGCGGCAGCGCCCGCCGTCGCATTCTCGTCGATCCGAGCGATCAGTCCGCCGACGGCAACCGTGTCGCCCTCATTCGCCAGCGCCTCGGTCAAAACTCCCGCGACCGGCGACGGAACGTCGACGCTGACCTTGTCGGTCTCGAGCGTCGCAATGGCCTCGTCGGCCGCGACCGCCTCGCCTGGCTTCTTCAGCCACTGCGCGAGTGTGCCTTCGGTGATGGACTCGCCGAGTGTCGGAACTTTTACCTCAGTCGCCATCGATGCTCCTCTAGGCCCGGCGTGCCGCGGGCTCAGCCTGTGCCGGGCTGCTATGGCCCAGCGCCGCCGCAATCAAGTTCGCCTGCTCCGCCGCATGACGTTTTGCCAAGCCAGTCGCGGGCGACGCAGACGACGCGCGGCCCGCGTAGGTCGGCCGCATGCCCTGGAACCCCGCCTCGGCGAGGCACTCCTCGAGCAGGTCCTCAACGAAGAACCAGGCGCCGTTGTTCTTCGGCTCTTCCTGCGCCCAGACGAGCGTTTCGAGCTTCGGCATCGCCTGGAGGCGCTTCACGAGCGGTTCCGACGGGAACGGATAGAGTTGCTCGAT
Source organism: Sphingomonas daechungensis (assembly GCF_039543105.1). Taxonomy (NCBI): domain Bacteria; kingdom Pseudomonadati; phylum Pseudomonadota; class Alphaproteobacteria; order Sphingomonadales; family Sphingomonadaceae; genus Sphingomonas; species Sphingomonas daechungensis. Next base: position 2,237,940 of record NZ_BAABJC010000001.1, on the reverse strand, counting down.
CCGAACCACCTCGGTGTTCGGGTCGCCCCCGCCATCGCGGGCTTCCATCAGCTCGTAGGCGAGCTTGCCGCTGCAGAGCACGAGGCGCTTGGTCTCGCCGTCCTGCGGTGGACGCAAATCGCTGACGATGCGCCGGAAGTGGCTCTCGCCGGTGAAATCGGCGAGGCTCGACACCGCCAGCTTGTGCCGAAGCAGCGACTTCGGCGTCATCATGACCAGCGGCTTGCGGAAATCGCGCAGAAGCTGACGCCGAAGGATGTGGAAGTAGTTCGCCGGGGTCGTGCAGTTGGCGACCTGAATATTGTCCTCGGCGCAAAGCTGCAGGTACCGCTCGAGGCGCGCGGAGCTGTGCTCCGGCCCCTGCCCTTCGAACCCGTGGGGAAGCAGCATGACCAGGCCGCTCGCTCGGAGCCACTTGGCCTCGCCCGCCGCGATGAACTGGTCGATGATGGTCTGCGCGCCGTTGGCGAAGTCACCGAACTGCGCTTCCCAGCACACCAGGGTGCTCGGGTCGGCGAGCGAGTAGCCATATTCGAACCCGAGCACGCCGAATTCGCTAAGCGGACTGTCGCGAACCTCGAAGCGACCGCCATCGATGTGCGCCAGCGGGATGTATTTCGCACCGGTCTGCTGATCGACCCAGACCGCGTGACGCTGGCTGAACGTGCCGCGGCCGCTGTCCTGGCCTGACAGGCGGACATTGTGGCCTTCGGCGATCAGGCTTCCAAACGCGAGCGCCTCGGCGGTCGCCCAGTCGAAGCCTTCGCCTGTGTCGAACATCGCCTTCTTGGCATCGAGAATGCGCTGCAGCGTCTTGTGGACGTGGACATCGGCCGGAACCGTCGTGAGTGCTTCGCCAATCTTGCGAAACTCGTCCTCCGGTACGGCGGTCGTCGTGTTGCGACGCCCCGTGACCGTCTCCTCCGGCTGGTTGAGCCCGGTCCAGCGGCCCTCGAACCAGTCGGCCTTGTTCGGCAGATAGCTGACCGCCGCCTGAAACTCTTCCTCTAGGTGGTCGACGTACGCCTTGGTATGCTCTTCGACCCACTTTGCGTCGATCACGCCTTCGTTGACGAGGCGCTGCTCATAGATCGCCGAAATCGGCGGATGCTGGCGAATAGCCGCATACATGAGCGGCTGGGTGAAGCTGGGCTCGTCGCCCTCGTTGTGACCGAAGCGGCGGTAGCACCACATGTCGATGACGATGTCGCGGCCGAAGGTCTGGCGGAACTCGGTCGCCAGCTTGCAGCAGAAGGTCACCGCCTCCGGATCGTCGCCGTTGACGTGCAGGATCGGTGCCTGGACCGACTTCGCCACATCCGAAGGATAGGGCGATGATCGCGCGAATTGCGGGCTGGTCGTAAACCCGACCTGGTTGTTGATGATGAAGTGGATCGTGCCGCCGGTGCCGTATCCGGGTAGCCCGGAGAAGGCGAGGCATTCGGCGACGATGCCCTGGCCCGCGAAAGCTGCATCGCCGTGCAGGAGGACCGGAAGCACGGTCTTGCCATGCTTGTCCTCACGCAGCGTCATGACGGCACGCGCCTTGCCGAGCACGACCGGATCGACCGCTTCGAGGTGTGACGGGTTCGGCAGCAGCGACAAGTGCACCTTGTTGCCGTCGAACTCGCGGTCCGACGAAGTACCGAGGTGGTATTTCACGTCGCCCGATCCGCCGACGTCCGCCGGGTTGGTCGCGCCTCCGGCGAACTCGTTGAAGATCGCGCGATAGGGCTTGCCCATCACGTTCGACAGGATGTTCAGCCGGCCGCGGTGAGCCATGCCGACGTCGATCTCGGTCACGCCATATTGGCCACCATATTTGATGACCGCCTCAAGAGCGGGAACCGCGCTCTCGCCGCCGTCGAGCCCGAATCTTTTCGTGCCGACATATTTGCGCGCGAGAAACTTTTCCCACTGCTCAGCTTCGATGACCTTGGTCAGGATCGAGCGCTTGCCCTCGGGCGTAAACTGGATCTCGGCGTCCTTGCCTTCGATCCGCTCCTGAAGAAAGCGGCGCTCCTCCAGGTCGTTGATGTGCATATATTCGACGCCGACGACGCCGCAGTAGTTCGCCTGCAGCACCTTCACGATCTCGTTTATCGTCGCCCGCTCGAACCCGAGTGCCCCGCCAACCCAGATCGGCCGGTCAAGGTCGCCCGGCCCGAAACCGTGATATTCGGGGGTCAGGTCGGCCGGCAGCTCCGAATGATGGAGGCCGAGCGGATCGAGCTTGGCGGCCAGATGCCCGCGCACGCGATAGGTGCGGATCAGCATCATTGCGCGGATTGAGTCTTCCGCCGCACGCCGGATGACGTCGGGATTCGCGGCTGGCGTGGCGGCCGCAGCCTTCTCCGTAGCTGCTTTCTTGAAGGCCTCGATCGTCGCCTCGGTGGGATCGAGACCAAGATTGATGTCGTCGAGCTCGGCGATCGGCCAGTTTGGCCGCGCCCAGCTAGGTCCCGGCTCGCGCTCCGGGAAGATCGGTTGGTCGTCGGACATTATGCGTAAGCTGCCAGTAGCTCTTTCAGCGTCGTTCCGAGCTCAGATGGGCTTGGGCTGACGGTAATTCCAGCCGCCTCCATCGCCGCGATCTTGCTCTCCGCATCGCCCTTGCCGCCCGACACGATCGCGCCGGCATGGCCCATGCGGCGTCCCGGAGGCGCCGTGCGGCCCGCGATGAAGCCGACGACCGGCTTCTTGCGGCCGCGTTTCGCTTCATCGGCAAGGAACTGGGCAGCGTCTTCTTCAGCCGAGCCGCCGATTTCGCCGATCATGATGATGGACTTGGTCTCGTCGTCGGCGAGGAACATCTCAAGCACGTCGATGAACTCGGTGCCCTTCACCGGATCGCCGCCGATGCCGACCGCGGTCGACTGGCCAAGGCCCTCGTTGGTGGTCTGGAACACCGCTTCGTAAGTGAGCGTGCCGGAGCGGCTGACGACGCCGACACTGCCTTTCTTGAAGATGTTGCCCGGCATGATGCCGATCTTGCACTCGTCCGGAGTCAGCACCCCGGGGCAGTTCGGGCCAATCAGCCGCGATTTGGAGCCATCCAGTGCGCGCTTCACGCGGACCATGTCGAGCACGGGAATGCCCTCAGTAATCGCCACGATCAGCGGGACCTCGGCATCGATCGCTTCCAGGATGGAGTCGGCGGCGAACGGCGGCGGCACGTAGATGACGGACGCATCTGCTCTCGTCTTCTCCACCGCCTCGCCGACCGTATCGAACACCGGCAAGCCGATGTGGGTGGTGCCGCCCTTACCCGGGGTGACACCGCCCACCATCTGCGTGCCGTAATCGAGAGCCTGGCGCGTGTGGAAGGTGCCAGTCTCTCCGGTCATCCCCTGCGTGATGACCTTGGTGTTCCGATTAACCAGAATGCTCATTGGGTCGGCGTTACCTTTGCGTCTTTGTTCCAATTGACCTGCAGGACCGTGTATCCGCCGGTCCGCGTCGCGAGGGCGCGATAGCCCTCCTTGTCGTTCAACCACTCAACCGGCTTGAAGGAGCCCGCCGACGGCTGGCCGCCGCGCAAGTGGCTCTCAACCGCGGCCGATGCCGGCCGCAGGACGAGGTTCTGCGATGCGACGCCGCAGATCCTCGGGCTGAAGCTGCGATCCGTATAGCTCAGCGAATAGAGGTAGGAATCCTCCGAGCCTGCGATCTTCCACACCTGCGCTTCGCTCGGCTTGCCGAGGCGGCTGCGGATGGCGGTCGGAAGTCCGTCAAAGCCGACCTGGGTGGCGGACGTCGCCGCCGCCTTGCCCTCGAAGCAGGCGGCAATGAACAGGTTCGGTAGTTGGTCGGGTGCGACCGGGGTCGTGACAGCCGCTGCGTTCAAAAGAGTGGCTGCTGCAAGTGACATCATCATCTTGGACCTCCCTCTAACTTCTTGGGGCAGCGATTATGCGCCCCATCGCCGACGAAACGAACCGTGATTCGATGAACGCCCTTTAGCTCAGGCTGCCATCGATCTGCCTGCACGCCACCAGAAGTTCCTTCACCGCGTCAACGCTGACCTGGAGGTTCTGCCTGGCTTCATCGTCGAGCGTGATCTCGATCACTTCCTCCGCGCCATCGGCACCGATTACGACCGGAACGCCGACATAAAGTCCGTCGAGGCCATATTTGCCTTCCACGTAGACCGCGCATGGCAAGACGCGCTTCTGGTCCCCGAGATAAGCTTCCGCCATCGCGATCGCGCTGGTGGCGGGCGCGTAGTAAGCCGAGCCGGTCTTCAACAGCGCCACGATCTCGCCGCCGCCGCCGCGGGTGCGCTTGACGATCTCGTCGATCCGCTCCTTCGTGGAGCGGCCCATCTTGACCAAGTCGTCGACCGGAATGCCGCTGATCGTGGTGTAGCTGGTCACCGGGACCATCGTGTCGCCGTGTCCGCCGAGGACGAAAGCGTTCACGTCGCGGACGCTGACATTGAATTCCTGCGCCAGGAATGTCGCGAAGCGCGCGCTGTCGAGCACGCCGGCCATGCCGACCACCTTGTTGTGCGGGAGACCTGAGAACTCGCGAAGCGCCCACACCATCGCGTCGAGCGGGTTGGTGATGCAGATGACGAAGGCGTCCGGGCAATGCTCCTTGATGCCCGCGCCGACGGCCTTCATGACCTTGAGGTTGATGCCGAGGAGATCGTCGCGGCTCATGCCTGGCTTGCGCGGCACGCCGGCGGTGACGATCACGACATCGGCTCCGGCAATGTCGGCATAGTCGTTGGTGCCCGTAATCTTCGCGTCAAAGCGCTCGATGGGACCGCATTGGCTCAGATCCAGCGCCTTGCCCTGCGGAATGCCCTCCGCAATGTCGAACAGCACGATGTCGCCAAGCTCGCGCTGCGCGGCGAGGTGAGCGAGGGTTCCACCGATCATTCCGGCGCCAATCAGGGCGATCTTCTTGCGGGCCATCAGGCTGCTGCTTTCCTTGCTTTTTCGTTTGACGCCGAGGGCTCGGCGCAGAATGGCGGCGCTCTAGACCGCGATGAGGAGTCGGGCAACCGCCTCTCCCCGGATGTCAAAATCCTCACCTTTGCGGCATCGATCAAGGCGAGCCCCACTCCGGCCACGGCGATGACGATTAAGCCCGTCCACGACTCGTCGGTAACCAAATTCATCAAGCATTGCGCAGAGTTGCCCGCCTAGTTTCTCGGCCATGGGAAGGCTTTTACTGGTCGCGAGCTTCGCGATGCTTGGCGCGACCGCCATGGCTTCGGCAAAACCGGAACATGCCAATCAGGGCAGTGGGAAATCGCGTGCAGCGAATTCGTCGCCTGTCGGCTATGGCGCCGGCGGCTGTCCGCCGGGTCTCAAGGGCAAGAATGTTTCTTGCATGCCTCCCGGCCGCTACAAGAAATTGTTTGAGATTGGTCAGCGCGTTCCCAGCGGCTTCAAGGGTCTGATGCCCTACAGCGCTTTGCCTTACGATCTGCGCATGGGATACGGCGGCGCGCTCGATCGAAGCGCCCGCTACGTCTACGACCAGCAATTCCTGTATCGGGTCGACCCGGAGACGATGATCGTCCGGCAGATTCTACGGGCGCTTCCCTAAAGCCCGCCTTCGTTGGACGTTACAACGGCGTTCAAGCCGTGATCGTCCACGGCGTTAAGGTTGGCCGGGGCCGCGTTGAGCAGGTTCGAGGCATCGTCGAGCTGGAGATTCTCCTCGGCCGTTGGCGTGTCGGCAGGCCTTTGGCAGGACACCATCAGCGGCAAAGCGAGCAGGATCGGGGCGATCTTCATGTTCAGCACTCCATGACGGAAGCGCGCCCAAATGCCAAAGAAAAGGGGCCGCGCGGCAAGCCGCACGACCCCTTCGAAATCGCGTGAACCCTTAGTTCGCGGCGTTTTCGGCTGCGTTGCCAACAGCGCTGGCAGCGTTGTCGACGGCGTTGCCCGCAGCGTCGATGGCGTTGCCGGCCGCGTCGAGCGCATTGTCGGCAGCGTTGCCGGCGTCGACAGTCGCCGCGTTGACGTCCTCGACGGCCGCGTTCTCGACGTTCGCTTCGTTACCTGCGGTGGTGTCTTCGGTCTTGGCTTGGCAAGCAGCCAGGCCGAGCGCGAGGACCGCAACGGTCACTGCAACTTTCTTCATGATCGTTCCACTCCCTCAAATGGTCCTAAGCCGGACCCGGGCTCGGCCTGTCGCGAAAATCGCTCAGGCCAGCGGGCGCCATTACAGGGGCGTTACAAGCCGCGCAATCGGGAAAATCATCACATTTTCTGACACAGTCGCCCCTGCGTTCATTGACATATAAAGTTTTCTTTATATCATGTTTCCCGATGGACGCGCTCCCACTTGCCGAGCTGTTGCAGGCACTTGCCGACCCGACGCGGCTTCGCATCCTTGCGCTCCTGCGGCGGATGGAGCTGTCCGTCGGCGAACTGGCCATCATCCTCGACCAGAGCCAGCCGCGCGTGTCTCGGCACGTCCGCATCCTCGCAGACGCGGGTGTCATCGACCGCCGCCGTGAAGGCAGTTGGGTATTCCTGACGATTGCGCCGGAAGGGCGCGCAGCGCCGATGTTTTCTCTCATAGACGCATGGACATGCGAAGAAAGCGCACAGGCCTTCGAAGCTGACGCTTCGAAGCTGGACCGCATCCGCTCCGACCGCGCCGAGGCGGCCACCCGCTATTTCACGTCCCACGCCGAAGTCTGGGACTCCATTCGCTCGCTGCACGTCGCCGAAAGCGAGGTCGAGGAAGCGATCGGCCGTGCGCTGGGCTCGGAAGATCTCGGTTGCCTGGTGGACATCGGCACCGGCACCGGGCGGATGATCGAGTTATTCGGACGCAGCGCCAGCCATTCGATCGGAATCGACCGCTCGTCTGAGATGCTACGGCTGGCCCGAGTAAAGCTTGAGGCCGCCGGCATCTCGTCGAGCCTGCGCCAGGGCGACCTGTATTCCTTGCCCCTGGATGACGGTGCCGCCGACACCGTCATCATTCATCAGGTGCTGCACTATGCGCACTCGCCGGCCGCAGCGATCGAGGAAGCTTCCCGCGTGCTCGCGCCCGGCGGACGCCTGCTGATCGTCGATTTCGCGGCGCACGAACGCGAGGAGCTCCGCACGACAGATGCGCATATCCGACTGGGCTTCGACGACGACACAATGACAAGCTGGTTCAAGGCGGCGGGTATTGCCGTCGATCATGTCGAGCATCTGGAAGGCGGCGAACTGACCGTGACCGTTTGGCGCGGCGAGAAAGCCGGCGTCCGCCAGCGCGAGCGGAGGGCTGCATGAACAAGTTCGAGAGCCTTGCCGCCCGCACGCCTCTGTTTGCGGAGACGCGGGGCGACATCGAGGTCAGCTTCGAGTTCTTCCCGCCGAAAACCGACAAGATGGCGGACACCCTTTGGGACTCGGTGAAAACCCTCGAGCCGCTGCATCCTCGCTTCGTCTCAGTGACCTACGGGGCCGGCGGCTCGACCCGCGAGCGCACGCACCAGACCGTCGAGCGCATCCTCAAGGAAACCTCGCTGACCCCGGCCGCGCATTTGACCTGCGTCGCCGCCAGCAAGGACGAGGTCGACGAGATCGCGAAGGACTATTGGGACCTCGGCGTCCGCAACATTGTCGCCCTCCGCGGCGATCCCCCGGAGGCTGGAACCAAGTACCAGCCGCACCCCAATGGCTATCGCGACGCCTGTGAGCTGGTCGCAGGCCTGAAAAAGGTTGCCCCGTTCGACATCTCGGTTGCCGCATACCCGGAGTGCCACCCGGACTCATCGTCGCGCGCATTCGACATCGAGAACTTGAAGAAGAAGGTCGATGCGGGCGCTGACCGGGCGATCACGCAATTCTTCTTCTCGGCGGACTGCTTCTTCCGCTTCCGCGACGATGCGGCGGCTGCGGGGCTGGACGTCGAGATTGTCCCGGGAATCCTGCCGGTCTCCAACGTCGCAACGACACGCCGCTTCGCCGCGACCTGCGGCGCCGCGATCCCGAAGTGGCTCGACGATTTGTTCGAAGGTCTCGACGACCTACCGGCTGCGCGTCAATTGATTGCGGCGACCGTCGCGGCCGAGCTTTGCGGCCAACTCTACGCGGGCGGGGTTCGCCACTTCCACTTTTACACATTGAACCGGGCGGAGCTGTCCTACGCGATCTGCCACCTGCTCGGTGTGAGGGCCCAAGCATGAGCGCTTCCCAGTCACTCCGCAGCGAAGCCGCCAAGCGCATCCTGATCAAGGACGGCCCCTACGGCACCGGCATCCAGGGCGAAAAGTTGTCCGGCGAAGCCTATTGCGCTGGCCTCGATCTGCTGAAGGACCAGAAGGGCAACAACGACCTTTTGAACCTGACCCAGCCGCAAGTGGTCCGCACCATCTGCGAGCGCTTCGCCGACGTCGGCGCAGAAATCCTCGCCACCAATACCTTCAACGCGAACCGCATCAGCCAGGCAGATTATGCCGCTGAGCACTTGGTCGGCGACATCAACCGCGCTTCGGCCCGCATCATGCGCGAGGTGGCCGACCGTTACACCGCGAAGGACGGCAAGCCGCGCTGGATTGCCGGTGCACTCGGACCGACCAACAAGACCCTTTCGCTATCGCCGGACGTGAACGATCCTGCCTATCGCGAGGTCGACTTCGACACGGTGAAGGACGTTTACCGCGAGCAGATCGACGCGCTCGTCGAAGGTGGCGTCGACTTCATCCTCGTCGAAACGGTGTTCGACACGCTCAACGCCAAGGCGGCGATCATGGCGACGCTGGAAGCCGAGCAGGCGCTCGGTCGCGAGCTTCCGCTGATGGTGTCGATGACCCTCACTGACCTTTCCGGCCGCAACCTTTCCGGCCACACGGTCGAGGCGTTCTGGGCCACCGTCCGCCACGCCAAGCCGGTCACGATCGGCCTCAACTGTTCATTCGGCGCCTCGCAACTTCGCCCGCACCTCGTGGCGCTCAACGGCCTCGCCGACACTTTGATCATGGCCTACCCGAACGCCGGCTTGCCCAACGATCTCGGCGAATATGACGAAGTCGCCGCCGAGACTGCCGCTCAGGTGAGCGAATGGTTCGACGCCGGTCTCGTCAACATCGTCGGCGGCTGCTGCGGCACGACGCCTGCGCACATCGCCGCGATCGCCAAGGCTGCTGAGGGCCGCATGCCGCGCAAGGTGCCGACCGCCCCCCGTCAAACCCTTCTTGCCGGCCTGGAGCCGATGGTGATCGCTGCGTGAGTACCCAACCGAAGACGATTCTGGATTCCGAGCCGGCCGCGGCCGCAGCAGGCGCGCGCTTCGTCAACGTGGGTGAGCGGACCAACGTCACCGGTTCCGCCAAGTTCAAGAAACTGATCCTCGCCGGCGACTATGACGCGGCGGTCGACGTCGCTCGCGACCAGGTCGAGAACGGCGCGCAGATCATCGACGTCAACATGGACGAGGCTTTGCTCGATTCAGAGCAGGCGATGACCATCTTCCTCAAGCGCATCGCCGCGGAGCCGGACATCGCCCGCGTCCCGGTGATGATCGACAGCTCCAAGTGGAGCGTGATCGAGGCTGGCCTCAAGTGCGTGTCGGGCAAGCCGATCGTCAATTCGATCAGCATGAAGGAAGGCGAAGCGCCCTTCCTCGAGCTCGCCCGCAAGTGCCGCGCCTACGGCGCCGCCGTCGTCGTCATGGCTTTCGACGAGGTCGGACAGGCCGACACTGCCGCACGCAAGATCGAAATCTGCGAGCGGGCCTACAAATTGCTGACCGCCGACGGGTTCGAGCCGCAGGACATCATCTTCGACCCCAACATCTTCGCCATCGCGACGGGCATCGACGAGCACCGCCGCTACGCCATCGACTTCATCGAGGCGACGGCCGAAATCCGCCGCCGCTGCCCCGGCGTCCACATCTCGGGCGGTCTTTCGAACCTCAGCTTCTCGTTCCGCGGCAATGAGCCCGTTCGCCGCGCGATGCACAGCGTGTTCCTCTACCACGCCATCCCCGCGGGCATGGACATGGGCATCGTCAACGCCGGCCAGCTCGAAGTCTACGACCAGATCGATCCCGAGCTTCGCGACGCCTGCGAGGACGTCATTCTCGACCGCAATGAGGACGCGACCGAGACGCTGATCGCGCTCGCCGAACGCTACAAGGGCACCGACGCCGCCGAAGAGAAGAAGCTCGCCGAATGGCGCGGCCTGCCGGTCACCGAGCGCCTGTCCTACGCGCTGGTGAAGGGCATCGACGCCCACATCGTCGAGGACACCGAAGAGGCGCGCCAGCAGGCCGAGCGTCCGATCCACGTCATCGAAGGCCCGCTGATGGACGGCATGAACGTCGTCGGCGACCTGTTCGGCGCGGGCAAGATGTTCCTGCCCCAGGTGGTGAAGTCCGCCCGCGTGATGAAGAAGGCCGTCGCCCATCTCATCCCCTTCATCGAAGAGGAGAAGGAAAAGAGCGGTGTCACCGCGGGCAAGGGCCGCGTCGTGATGGCGACCGTGAAGGGCGACGTTCACGACATCGGGAAGAACATCGTCGGCGTCGTTCTTCAGTGCAACGGCTTCGAGGTCATCGACCTCGGCGTCATGGTACCGTGGCAGACGATCCTTGAATCAGCGAACGACAATCAGGCAGACATGATCGGCCTCAGCGGCCTGATTACCCCATCGCTGGACGAGATGGTCACCGTTGCCGGTGAGATGCAGCGTCTCGGCCTCAAGACCCCGCTTCTGATCGGCGGCGCGACCACTAGCAAGGCGCACACGGCGCTGCGGATCGACCCAGCCTACGAAGGCCCGGTCATTCACGTCCTCGACGCCAGCCGCGCGGTCGGCGTGGCATCGTCACTGGTGTCCGACACGCAGTGTGAGCCGCTCGTCGCCAAGACCGCCGACGAATATGAGGCGCTACGCATCGCCCGCTCGCGCAGCGGGCAGAGCGAACTCGCAAGCATTGCGGATGCCCGCGCTAATGCCTTCGCCTTCGATCCATCCGGCCAGGCGCCCGCACCTATCCGCCCCGGCCTCCACCAGATCGGCGAATGGCCGCTCCGCGACCTCAAGGCATCGATCGACTGGACACCTTTCTTCCGCGCCTGGGAGCTCGCCGGAAACTATCCGCAGATCCTCGACGACGAGGTCGTCGGCGAAAGCGCCCGCAGCCTCTTCAACGACGCGCAAGCGATGCTCGACAAGATTATCGCGGAGCGCTGGGTCACACCGAAGGCCACCGTCGGCCTGTGGCGCTGCAAGCGCGAGGGCGACGACGTCCTGGTGCTTGCCGGCAACGACTGGACCCGCCTGCCCTTCCTTCGCCAGCAGGTGAAAAAGCGCGAAGGCCGGCCGAACATGAGCCTCGCCGACTTCATCAATCCCGAGGGCGAGGATTGGATCGGCGGTTTCGCGGTCGGCATTCACGGGCTCGAGCCGCACCTCGAGCGCTTCAAGGCCGAGAATGACGATTACTCGGACATCCTGCTGAAGGCGCTGTCTGACCGTCTCGCCGAGAGCTTCGCCGAAGTTCTGCACGCGGAAGTCCGCAACCGCCTGTGGGGTTATGCCGATGAGCACTTCTCGACGGCCGACCTGATCCGAGAAAAGTTCCAGGGCATTCGCCCGGCGCCCGGCTACCCAGCCTGTCCCGACCACAGCCTCAAGCCGATCCTGTTCGAGATGCTCGGCGGAGCGCCCGGCGAGGTGAGCCTTACCGAGAATTTTGCGATGCTTCCGACTTCAGCAGTGTCGGGCTTCTATTTTGCCCACCGCGACAGCCAGTATTTCGGTGTCGCCCGGATCGGCGAGGACCAGCTGGCGGACTATGCGGAACGGCGCGGCGTCGACCTCGACTGCGCGCGCCGCTGGCTGAGGCCGAACCTCGACTAACACCGGCCGGTACCGCTAGGGCGGCGCAATGGATACAGCGGCGGCCATTTCACCGGGTGCACCCGCGCGCACTTGGAGCGGAGAGCTCCGGGCAACGCTCGCGCTCGCCTGGCCGCTGATCCTCGCCAACCTGACCATGCAGCTGATCCAGGCGACCGACGTCGTCCTGCTCGGCTGGCTCGGGCCGAAAGAGCTGGCCGCCGCGGCCCTCGCGCTGAGCCTGTCGTTCGGCATGATCCTGTTCGCACTCGGTGTTCTGACCGCCACCTCGCCAATGATGGCATCAGCACTAGGCGCACGATCCAACTCCGTCCGCGATGTCCGCCGAACATTCCGCCAGGGCGTGTGGGCGGCCGCGCTTATGGCGATTCCGACCCTCATCGTCCTGTGGAATGCCGAAGCGGTCATCCTCTCCTTTGGTCAGGACCCGGAGCTCGCCCGCCTCGCCGCCCGGTTCCTGCGCGGGTACATGTGGGTGATCCCGCCGTGGATGCTGTTCCAGGTCATGCGCAACTTCGTGTCTGCGCTGGAACGGCCCGGCTGGGTGCTGGTGATCAGCACATTCGGCATTCCGCTCAACGCGCTGGTGAGCTGGTCGCTGATCTTCGGCCACCTGGGCATGCCCAGGCTCGGACTGATCGGCGGCGGCGTCGGCAGCTCGATCGTCTGGGCTGCGATGGCCCTCGCTCTCGTGATCGTAATCCTCACCGACCGGCAATTTCGCCGCTTCCACGTCTTCGGACGGTTATGGCGTGCCGACTGGCCCCGATTTCGCAAGCTGTTCAAGCTTGGCGGGCCGATCGGCATCACCATGGGCCTGGAAGGCGGCGTGTTCAGTGCCGCTGCCTATCTCATGGGCCTGTTCGGGGCACCGTCCGTCGCTGCTCATCAGATCGCGCTGCAGATCGCCGCGACCACCTTCATGGTTCCCTTGGCGCTTGGCCAGGCGACCACCGTGCGGGTCGGCCTCGCCTATGGCCGGAAGGATCGCGAGGGCATCGGCCTCGCCGGATGGACGGCATTCTGGCTCAGCACCGCCTTCATGACGCTGATGGCGACGTTGATGTTCATCTTCCCGCATCAGCTGATCACGCTCTTCCTCGCGGACACGCCGGAGAATGCGACGGTCATCGCGTTCGGAGTCTCCTTCCTGCGCATCGCGGCACTGTTCCAGATTGTTGATGGCTGGCAGGTCGTCGGCGCGGGAATGCTTCGCGGAATCCACGACACGCGCGTCCCGATGGTTTTCGCCCTCTTCGGTTACTGGGCGATCGGCTTGGGCATTGGCTTGGCGTTGGCCTTCGCAATGGAATGGCGCGGGGTCGGCATCTGGACCGGCCTTGCCGCGGGCCTCGGAGTTGTCGCGATCCTCATGCTTTGGCGCTGGACTCGTCGCGAGAGGCTGGGCCTGCTTCCAGTCGGCGCCTAAAAATCTCATCGCCCAGGGTGTTGACGCCCCAAACGGCGGCACCCATATGCGCGGCATCGCTGGCACTCTCCTCGCGGGAGTGCCAACGCGCATGTTCAACAAGAGAGAGACAAGGGGCTCACTATGGGTTTCAGGCCGCTTCACGACCGCGTCCTCGTCCGCCGCATCGAGGCTGATGAGAAGACGACGGGCGGAATCATCATTCCCGACACCGCCAAGGAAAAGCCGCAGGAAGGCGAAATCGTCGCCGTCGGCACCGGCGCTCGCAGCGACGAGGGCAAGGTTACGCCGCTCGACGTCAAGGCCGGCGACAAGATCCTGTTCGGCAAGTGGTCGGGCACCGAGGTCAAGATCGACGGTGAAGACCTGATCATCATGAAGGAAAGCGACATTCTGGGCATTGTTGGCTGACGCCAACGGGCTCGGGATCGTCGGCTGACCTCAGCTGAACTTCCAACGAATCCACGACATCAAGAAAGGGTAGCCAAATGGCAGCCAAGGACGTCAAATTTTCCCGCGATGCGCGTGAGCGCATCCTCCGCGGCGTCGACATTCTCGCCGACGCCGTGAAGGTGACGCTCGGTCCCAAGGGCCGCAACGTCGTCATCGACAAGAGCTTCGGCGCACCGCGCATCACCAAGGACGGCGTCACCGTCGCCAAGGAAATCGAACTCAAGGACAAGTTCGAGAACATGGGCGCGCAGATGCTGCGCGAAGTCGCTTCGAAGACGAACGACCTCGCCGGCGACGGCACCACGACCGCGACCGTCCTGGCGCAGTCGATCGTTCGCGAAGGCATGAAGTCGGTTGCGGCCGGCATGAACCCGATGGACCTGAAGCGCGGCATCGACATCGCCGTCGGCAAGGTCGTCGAGGACCTCAAGGGCCGTTCGAAGGCCGTTTCGGGCAGCCAGGAAATCGCCCAGGTCGGAATCATCTCCGCCAACGGCGACAAGGAAGTCGGTGAGAAGATCGCCGAAGCCATGGAAAAGGTCGGCAAGGAAGGCGTCATCACCGTCGAAGAGGCCAAGGGTCTCGAGTTCGAGCTGGACGTCGTCGAAGGCATGCAGTTCGACCGCGGTTACCTGTCGCCCTACTTCATCACCAACCCCGAGAAGATGCAGGTCGAACTCAACGACCCGTACATCCTCATCCACGAGAAGAAGCTGTCGAACCTCCAGTCGATGCTCCCGATCCTGGAAGCGGTTGTTCAGAGCGGCCGTCCGCTCCTGATCATCGCCGAGGACATCGAGGGCGAGGCTCTGGCGACGCTCGTCGTCAACAAGCTGCGCGGTGGCCTCAAGGTCGCGGCCGTGAAGGCTCCGGGCTTCGGCGATCGCCGCAAGGCGATGCTCGAGGACATTGCCATCCTCACCGGCGGCGAGATGATCAGCGAAGATCTCGGCATCAAGCTCGAGAACGTCACGGTGAACATGCTCGGCCAGGCCAAGCGCGTCACGATCGACAAGGACAACACGACGATCGTCGATGGCGCCGGTCAGCGTGAAGGCATCGAAGGCCGCGTCGGCGCGATCCGTCAGCAGATCGAGAACACGACGTCCGACTACGACCGTGAAAAGCTGCAGGAGCGTCTCGCGAAGCTCGCCGGCGGCGTTGCGGTCATCAAGGTCGGCGGCGCGTCCGAGGTCGAGGTGAAGGAGCGCAAGGACCGCGTCGACGACGCTCTCCACGCGACCCGCGCTGCGGTCGAGGAAGGCATCGTTCCGGGCGGCGGCACTGCGCTGCTCTACGCCACCAAGGCTCTCGACGGCCTCAAGGGCGAGAATGACGACCAGACCCGCGGCATCGACATCATCCGTCGTGCGCTGCAGGCTCCGGTCCGCCAGATCGCCGAGAACGCCGGCCATGACGGCGCCGTGGTTGCCGGCAAGCTGGTCGACGGGAATGATCCGACGCTCGGCTTCAACGCCCAGACCGAAACCTACGAGAACCTCGTCTCCGCCGGCGTGATCGACCCGACCAAGGTCGTCCGCGCTGCGCTCCAGGACGCGGCCTCGGTCGCCGGTCTGCTGATCACCACCGAAGCGGCGGTCAGCGAAATGCCGGAAGACAAGCCGGCAATGCCGATGGGCGCTGGTGGCATGGGCGGCATGGGCGGAATGGACTTCTAGGTCCCGCGCTCAACGCACAGAAAAGAAGGGCCGGAGGAGCGATCCCCCGGCCCTTTTTCTTTGTCGCGACCGCTACTTGCCAGCCAAGTCGCGGATCATCGATTCCCAGTGCATCGTGCTGTCCCACAGCGACTGGACGGGGATGCGCTCGTCCTTGCCATGGGCGCGCTCGTCGTCGGGGGAGACGCCCCAACCTCCATCGACGCCGTAGACCGGGATCCCGCGTGCCCGGAACTCTAGCCCGTCGGTAGCTCCGGTCGACATTTGCGGGATGATCTGAGCGCCCGGGAAGCGTGCGTGGATCGCCTTGGTGTAGGCTCCCACGACATCCGGCCGGAGCGGCGAGACAGGCGTCGGTCGGCCGGCGTCGGCGTCCGGCGTGACTTCGACGCCCGGACCGACCACCTGCTTCAACTCGGCCTCGATCGTCGCCGGCTGGACACCCGGCAGGATGCGGCAGTTCACGGTGGCTTCGGCCAGCTGCGGCAGCGCATTGTCGGCATGTCCGCCCTTGAGCCGCGTGGCGACGCAGCGGGTGCGGGTCAGGCCGACTTCGAGCGGATCGCTTTCGATACGATCCGCGGCCGCACCGTCGGCCGGATTGGCGACCCACGCGCGCATGGCGTTGCCTAGCTCGCTATTGCCCTCCTGCTTGGCGCGCTCGGTGAAATAGACCTTGGTCGTCTCGTTGAGCGCCGGCTCGAAACGGTGGTTCTGCAGCTTCTTCAGAGCATCGGCGAGCTGATAAATCGCATTGTCCGGTCGCGGCCGCGAGCTATGGCCGCCGGGATTGCGGACGCGGAAGAAGTAGGTCTGGAACGTCTTCTCCGACGTCTGCAGGCCGTAGCCGAGCGACTTGCCGTCGCGTGTGAAGGCGCCGCCGCCGCCATCGGCGTTCAACGCAAACTCCGCTTCCGTCCACTTGCGCCATTCGGTCGCGCCGAGCTCCGCGCCCTTGCCCTGTGTCTCCTCGTCGCCCGTGAACAAAACGACGATGTCGCGATCCGGCTTGAAGCCCGATGCGCGCAGCTTCAGCAGAGCGACCATGGATGGCACCAGGCCGCCCTTGTCGTCGCCGGAACCGCGTCCGTAGAAATAGCCGTCCTTTTCGACCAGCTTGAACGGGTCCGTCGTCCAATCCGACGGCAAAGCGTCGACCACATCCATGTGGGCCAGGATCAGGATCGGCTTCTTCTTCGGCGTGCCCGCCGCCGGCCAGCGCGCAATAATCGCCGCCGTGTCGTTGCCCGGCACCGACGTGTACGGAAGGACATGAATGTCGCTGTCCGCCCAGCCGAATTCCTTGAATTTGCTGGCGAGGTAATTGGCGAGCTTCAAATTCTCGCCCGCGCGGCCCTTGACCGTCGGCGTCTCCACCGCCGTCTTGTAGATTTCGCGAGCCGTTGCCTCCCATTGCGGTGGAAGGCTCTTCCCACCTTTTAGTGCGGCGGGAGGAGGAGAGTTCAACGGCGGCTCAGGTGCCTGCGCCAGCGCGACTGTGGATGAGAGTGCAAGCATGACGGTCAGCGGTATGCGCATTGGAATCTCCCCTTGAACGCGCCGCACGCTAAGCCTGAGCAATCGGGCGTCAAGCGTGGTCGGTGCCGTGCCCTTCCGCGAGATATTCGGCGCTCCGCATTTCCTCGAGACGGCTGACGGTCCGTTGGAACTCGAAGCTCCCGTCGCCGTCCGGATAAAGACCCGCAGGATCCGCGTCCGCAGCAGCCAGAAGCTTCACCCGATGCTCGTACAGCGCGTCGATCAAGGTAACGAACCGGGCCGCCTCATTGCGCATCTCGCGCGTCATCACTGGGATGCCGACGATGATCACCGTGTGGAAGCGCTGGGCGATGGCGAGGTAATCGGCAGCCCCGCGAGCCTCGCCAACCAGCCGCTTGAACGAAAAGACCGCGACGCCTTTCAGGCTCTTGGGAACGTGCAATGTTCGTCCGCCACCGACCGATAGGTCCTCCGTCGGGACCTTGGCGCGGTCCTCGACGGGATAGTCCGTCAATTTGAAGAAGGCGTCGCTCAGCGCCTTGGTCGCTTCCGCTCCGTTGGGAACGTGCCAGGTGTTCACGCCGGTCAGGCGGTGAAGCCGGTAGTCGGTCGGACCATCGACTTCGACGAGCGCGAAACTCTTTTCGATCAGGTCGATGAACGGCAGGAACAGCTCCCGATTGAGCCCGTCCTTGTAGAGATCGCGCGGCGGACGGTTCGACGTCGTCACCACCCGCATGCCTCGCTCCAGCAGATGCTCGAATAGCCGCGACAGGATCATCGCGTCTGCGGGATTGTTCACGACCATCTCGTCGAAGCAGAGCAGCGTCACTTCGTCGGCGATGTCGTCCGCGACGCGCTCGAGCGGATCGCCTTCCTCATCCTTGCGCTTTTCACGCAGGCGGGCGTGCGTTTCGAGCATGAAGGCATGGAAATGCACGCGGCGCTTCGGCTCGACGGCGATATGCTCGAACGCAAGGTCCATCAGCATCGATTTGCCGCGCCCGACACCGCCCCAAAGGTAGATGCCGCAGAGTTCAGTCTGCTGCCTATTGAACAGCCTTTTGAGAAATCCGCCATTGCTGGCGTTGAGTTCCTCCCCCAGCCGGTCGAGCGCTCCGGCCGCACGCTCCTGCGCGGGATCGGGCTTCAGCTCCCCTGCCGCGACAAGCTGATGGTAGGCCGTGCCTACCGGTCCGCTCATGCGGGCCCGTTTCGCTCTTTGATGCGCTTCAGCGTGCCCGTGAAGCTGTAACAGGACTCGCCGTCCTGCTTCACCACACCCTGCAGGAACACCAGGCTCCGCGTCTGCTTTACCAGTTCGACGTGGGCGTCGAGCGGGATGCCAACCTTGCCGCGTGCAAGGAAGTGAGTGGTCAGGTCGAGCGTCACGAAGTGGCCCGGCGTGATGCCGGCGCAGCGGCCGCCAGCGAACAGAGCCATGTCGATGAAGCTCATCACGGCGCCGCCGTGGATGGAGCCGCCCATGTTCATATGACTTTCGTTCGGGAACATGCGGGCGATCCCGCGTCCCGGGCCATCAGGCTTGAACAGAAGACGGCCAGTCGCAGCCGCGAACGAATGCTTGCGAAAGTCGCCCCAGCTGTACCAGCCCGGATTCTCCGCATCGGGCTGCGCTCCGGTCGGAACACCGACGTCTTCCAGGCCGTCGCTCACGCCCGTATCGCTCAAGCTGCCCGTTCGGCGATCAGCTTCTTGGTCTCGGCAATCGCCTTGGCCGGGTTGAGTCCCTTCGGACATACGTTGGCGCAGTTCATGATCGTGTGGCAGCGATACAGACGGTACGGATCCTCGAGATCGTTGAGACGCTCGCCCGTCGCTTCATCGCGACTGTCGGCAATCCAGCGATAAGCCTGCAGCAGCACGGCCGGTCCAAGGAACCGGTCGGAATTCCACCAATAGCTTGGGCAGCCGGTCGAACAGCAGAAGCAGAGGATGCATTCGTAAAGGCCGTCGAGCTTCGCACGGTCTTCCGGCGACTGCAGCCGTTCGCGACCCGACGGGGCCGGGGTCACCGTCTTCAGCCAGGGCTGGATCGAGGCATATTGCGCATAGACGTGCGTGAGGTCGGGAACGAGGTCCTTCACCACTTCCATGTGCGGCAATGGCGTGATCTGGACGTCGCCCTTGATGTCCTCGATCGCCGTCGTGCAGGCGAGGCCGTTGCGGCCGTCCATGTTCATCGAACAGGATCCGCAAATGCCTTCGCGGCAGGAGCGGCGAAACGTCAGGGTGGAGTCGATCTCGTTCTTGATGCGGATCAGCGCGTCGAGAACCATCGGGCCGGTCTTGTCGAGATCGATGGTGAACGTGTCGACGCGAGGATTGTGACCGCTATCCGGGTCGTAGCGGTAGATCTTGAACGTCTTCAGCCGCTTGCCCTCTTCGGCGGGGAACGTCTTGCCCCGCGTGACGAGGCTGTTCTTCGGAAGGCGAAACTCGGCCAAGGACTGGCTCCTGATAAGTCTTGCGCGGGCGCTATCACCCGCGACCTTGATTTTCAAACCTGCGCGGCGGCCTTCAGCACATCCTGGGCGTGACCCGGCACCTTCACTTTCCGCCACGCGCGAACGACCTTGCCATCTGAACCGATGAGATAGGTCGCCCGCTCCATCCCCATGTATTTCCGACCATACATCGACTTTTCGACCCAGGTTCCGAAGGCGTCCGAGATTTTGCCGTCCTCGTCCGAAGCGAGCGGTACGGCGAGGTCGTACTTGGCGATGAACTTCTCATGCTTCTTCATCGGATCGCGGGAAACGCCGACGACCTTCACGCCCGCCTTCTTGAAGTCGGGGGCAAGCTGAGTGAAATTCTGGGCTTCCAGCGTGCAGCCCGACGTGTCGTCCTTCGGATAGAAGTAGAGAACCAACGGCTGGCCGGGCGACGAAAGGTCGACGGTGCTTCCATCGCTCGACGTGACCTTGAGCGCCGGAGCCCGATCGCCTTCCTTAACGCCGCCTTCGTTGATCATTGCGCGTCCCTCACCGATTTCCAGAGTGTGGCGATCCTCTGCCGTGCCTCGCCGTGCGCCGCAAGGAGGGAGTCCCAACCATCGTGTCCGCATAGCGCCGCAACGAGCGCACGCGACTTCTCCGGAGGCTCATTGCTGCCGGGAGCGACCAGCCGCATGACCACCAGCATCCGGCTCAACAGGCGGAGGTCGGCGTCGAAGCTGGCATCGATCAGCCCATCCGTCGCCAATTGCCCGATGGCATGTTCCAAACGCGGATCGAGTCCCTTGCCACTTACGAGTTGCAGAGTGTGGACCGCGAACTCCAGGTCGACGAGTCCGCCCGGCCCGAGCTTGATGTCGAGCGGACCGGAAGGCGCCTTGTGACGGGCCATCTCGTCCCGCATCCGGGCGGCGTCACTGCGGGTCTTGCCGGCATCTCCCCGCGCCTCGAGAACATCGCAAATTTCCGTCCGCAATCTCTTCCGCGCGCCCGGCGATCCGTAGATCGGGCGGGCCCGGCACAAGGCCATATGCTCCCACGTCCACGCCTCATTGCGCTGATAAGCGAGGAAACCTTCTCGGGAGACGGCCAGCATGCCTTCGCTTCCCTGCGGCCGCAGCCGCGTGTCGACGTCGTAGAGCGGTCCGGCGGCCGTCGGCACACTGATCGCGGCAGTGACCCGATTGGCAAGCCGGTTGTAATAGTCGGTTGCGCTCAAAGGCTTCTTGCCGTCCGACATCGCGCCCTCGGGCGCGTCATAGACATAGATAATGTCGAGGTCGGACGCGTGAGTCAGTGCGCGCCCGCCGAGCCGTCCAAGCGCAAGGATCATCAGCTCGCCGCCGTCGATCCGGCCGTGTGACTTCTCGAACTCCGCAGCAGCGAGGTCTGCCATCGCCACGATCGTGCCCTCGGCGACATTGCTGTAACCCATGGCGACGTCGAGCGGATCGGCATGTCCCGCAATGAGCTGGACGCCCAGCGCGAAGCGCCTTTCCGCGATGATCCGCCGCGCGCGGTCGAGCGCACGGTCGTAGGACTCGCCCCGCATCGCCGCGCTGAGCAGCTTCGCCATCGGGCCGGGTTCGGGCGGAAGGGCGAAGCTCGATTCGTCGATCAATCCGTCGAGGAGATCGGGACGCCGCGTCAGCATATCCGCAAGCGGCGGCGCGTAGGTGAGCATCAAGGCCAGGTGTCGCGCCAGCTGCGGCCGCGCTTCGAGCAGACGGTAGAGATTGATACCACTCGACAACCGCTCGACAATGTCCGCCAGCCGGTTGACCGCATGATCTGGGTCCGGTCCCGACGCGATTTCTCGCAGAAGCGCCGGGAGCATGGCCTCGAACGCAGTCCTGGCGGCAGATGAGCGTAGCGAGCGCGCGCGCCCGGACCGCCAGTCCGAAATCCGCTTCACCGCGACCGACGGATCCGCAAACCCAAGTTCCTTCAGCTCATCGACGAGGACATCGGGGTCGCTCGACAGACGGCCTTCCCGATCTGGGGCGAGCGAATTGAACAATCGCTCCGCGCAATCGACGTGGGGCACGAGCTGATCGATGAGGTCGGTCCCGCTCGGAAGCCCATGCAGCCTCGCGACATCGTCGAGGGCTTCGCGATCGAGCGGCAGGAGGTGCGTCTGCGCATCGCCGACCATCTGCACGCGGTGCTCGATCGTCCTCAACAGCACATAGGTTTGTGCCAAGGCGTTGGCGGTCTCTCGCGGGATGTGGTCGCCGTCTGCAAGGACCCGCAGCGCGTCGAGCGTCGCGGGAGCCCTGACGGATGGGTCGCGTCCGCCGTGGATCATCTGCTGTACCTGGGCGAAGAATTCGACCTCGCGGATTCCGCCGCGTCCCCGCTTGAGGTCGTAGCCGGGCCCGAGCCTTGCGCCCTGGGCGTAATGATCGCGGATCCGCGCGGAGATCTCGCGCACTTCCTCGATCACTCCGAAATCCAGCGACCGGCGCCACACGAACGGCTGGATCGCCTTCAGGAATTGCTCGCCAAGCCGCCGGTCGCCCGCGCAGACTCGGGCGCGGATGAAGGCTGCCCGCTCCCAGGCCAGAGCCGAGGACTCGTAATGCGAGATGGCGGCGTTGATAGGCAGCACGATCGGCGTCACTTCCGGCGACGGGCGAAGCCGAAGATCGACCCGTGCGACATAGCCGTCCGCAGTCCTCTTCTGCAGCAGCTCGACCATCCGACGCCCGACGCGAACGGCCGCCTCCGAATGGTCGTCGCGTTCTCGCTTGGGCATGACCTCGGGGTCGAACAAAAGGAGCAGGTCGACATCCGACGAATAGTTGAGCTCGCGGCTGCCAAGCTTTCCGAGAGCGATGACCGCAATTCCCTGGGCGGCTGCACCTGGGACACGTTCTGCGATTGCGACTTCCACGGCGCGCTCGATCGCTTCATCGGCGAAGTCTGACAGATGGCGCGTAGCCTGCTCGAAGCTCAGTTCTCCGGCCAGGTCGCCAAGGGCAACGGTCAGCGCCACTCCTGCGCGCTGCCGACGCAGCTCCGCATCCACCGTCTCGCCCCGAGCCTGGAGGGCAGCGGCAATCGCCGCATCGCTCCCCATGGACACGAAGATTTCCGCCAGTTCCGGAAGGGACTGCGCAGACTCGCGCAAGAACGGCGAGTAGGCCCTGGCGCGCTCGAGGGCATCTTGCCGCGCCCCTTGTGCCGTTGGTGTCCCACCCGCAGCAGTTCGTCGAGGATCGGGCAAGTTCGGCGAAACCTCCGGGCGTCTTAGTCGTTCAATACAGACCATGGATACGGAGCGTCGATCCAGTGGTGCAACGGAAGTCAACATGGACCGCAGAATCATCCGCGTCGACATTCCGCCAGCCCACGCCGGCATTACAGCCGCACTCCGGAGAGCCTTCTCTCCGGTGAACGAGGACCCATGCGAGCGGGATTTCTCCGACTTGCTCCGCCGCCTCAGCTAGTCGCTGAGCCACGCAAATCTAACGTTCGTGGTCGCGGCTGAGGTCGTCAACTTCATTCATGATGGTTTGCAAGGCCGACTTGTTGGGGTCGGTGCGATGCTGGCGACGTGAGGGCAGTTTGCCGCTGTTGAGCAGGCTTTCTAGCGCGACGCGCCCCCGAGCCACGCGGCTCTTTATCGTACCGACTGCGCAGCCGCAGATGTCGGCAGCTTCTTCGTAAGCGAAGCCGCCGGCGCCAACCAGGATGAGCGCTTCGCGCTGCGGCTGGGGCAGGTGCATCAGCGCACGCTGCATGTCGCTGAGCTCGATATGCCGGTCCTGGCTCGCGGGTGCCGCCAGGATCTTCGACGCGGTAAGGTCGTCCCACTCGCCCTTGAAGCGGGCGCGCCGCATCTGGCTGAGGAACAGGTTGCGAAGGATGATGAAGGTCCAGGCCCGCATGTTGGTGCCGGCCTGGAACCGCTTCCGCGCCGCCCACGCCTTGAGCAGCGTCTCCTGCACCAGGTCGTCGGCGAGATCGCGGCTGCCTGAAAGCGAGCGGCCGAACGCGCGGAGGTGCGGGATGACGGCGGCAAGCTGTTCCTTGAACTCCGGATCCGGGAGTGGAGCCCACTCTCCAGAATCGGCGTCAGCCTTGGATACAGCCTTCTGGTCTTCGTCTTCGGCCACTAATTCCCCACCCGTTCAAACAAGGGTTTATGCGATCCGGCAGCCGCCGGACCCGTACGCTTCAGAGAATGACGATTGCAGGTCAGGTCGCGGCGAACAAATAGATGATCGCGAACAACACAATCACAAGTGCAAGACCGACACCCAAAACATAACGCGTCACATGCGGCGTAGCGCCGGCACGCGCTTCCGTAGTCGTCAGCTGTTCGGGTCTCTCGTCGCTCATCATTCTCTCAAGCTTTACGTTCCACGGGCCAACGCGCTGTTGGCGACCATGTTCCGCAACCGTTACGGCTGGACCTTAAGCCGGCACCGTCGCGGCGTCGAAGAACAACGCTTGGGCGATTGCCGCCTTCACCGTGGACCGCTGGAACGGCTTCGTGATGAGGAAGGTGGGTTCGGGCCGCGTGCCCGTCAACAGCCGTTCCGGGAACGCGGTGATGAAGATCACCGGGACCGAGAATTCCGCAAGAATGTCCTTCACCGCGTCGATACCGCTGGAATCGTCGGCGAGCTGGATGTCGGCGAGAACAAGGCCCGGCGGATGCTGGCGGGCCTGCGATACGGCCTCATCGCGGGTCACGGCCACGCCGGTGACGTTGTGGCCCAGGTCGCGGACGATCGTTTCGATATCCATTGCGATGATCGGCTCATCCTCGATGATCAGGACGTCCGCCAGCGTCTGGCGCTCGATTTCGCTCAGGGCCTCGGCAACCAGCGAGTCGACGTCTTCGGGCGTCGCGCCAATGAGATAAGCCGCGTCGTCCGACGAGAAACCCTCGAGAGAGGTCAGCAGCAGCGCTTGCCTCGACAAAGGCGTGATCCGCGAGAGGCGGGCTTGGGCAATACCCTCCGCGCCGGAGTAATCCTGGCCAGGCTCCTCGCCTTCCTCGATATTTGCCGTCGACCAGATCGCGTGGAAGGTCTTGTAGAGGCCCAACCGCGGGTCGACGTCCCGCGGGAACTCGTCGGGCTTCGCAACGATGGCTTCCAGTGTTGCGCGGACGAATGCATCGCCATGCGTCTGACTGCCGGTCAGGGCGCGAGCATAGCGGCGCAGGAAAGGCAGGTGCGGTGCGAGTTCCTGACCAAGGGACATATTTATGGACTCTCCCAATCGTATGCGGGGGAGGTTCTTTGAGCGCGCGTAACGATCGATGCAACCCTGGCTCGGGCGTGGTCGGTCGTTTCGCTGCTCGTCCCCGCGGAAATGTTAATCGCTGGAACAAAGCACAACGCATTTGGTTTCCGCTTCGCGCGGTAAGGTTGCTGCGGGTGGAGGTTTCGGCGCTTGCCGCATCGCATTTTCAACGATCGCGATGATCTTTCCTAAACCCGTTGCACCGTGAGAGTACAACGTTAAACGAAACGCGCTTGTTACCCGCGCAAGGGGGACGAGAAGGTTGAGTGTCAGGAATAAGGGCGGCTCATTGGGCGGCGCTAAGAACAATGCGGCGCCGCAAAAGGCGTCCGAAGAGAATAAGAGCCGCAAGCAGCGAGCAGGCGATATCGGCCGCGCGCTTCGTACGATCTATGACGACACGCTGCGCGAGGCCGTTCCTGACGATTTCAGCGACCTGCTCGGGAAACTCAGCTGACGCGTTGACAGGCTTTTCAACATGTTAGGCGAGGCTGCACGGCGCTTCGCTGCGCTCTCCACTCCTGTAAAACTATTCCTGATCCTGTCGGCCGCCCTGCTGCCGATTGGCCTTGGGCTCGTCTGGGCGGCGAGCCAGGGCATTCGCGATGCGAACAATGTCATCGAAGACCAGGCCCACGAGCAGGCGCGCCTTGCGTCGCGTGGCGTCGAAAGCCTGATCGCCCGCAACGCCCTTGCCCTGCGAATCGCCAGCAACGGCCGAATCACGAACAGCGCGGATGCCTGCTCCATCGTCCAGCAATCCCTGACCGTCACACCCGCAGTCGCGCAGAGGTTCGAGCTGGAGGACGAGAACGGCCGACGCCTCTGCGAGGTCGGCAATGTTCCGGAAACTGCACGGCTTTCTTTGGTCGCACCTGGCGACATTGCTCTCAAGATTCTCCCGGAGGACGAAGCGCTGGGCTTCCGGGTCGGCGTCGTAGGCGGCCTTGCCACTGGCGCTTTGTCCAGGGCAGACCTGAAGAAGGCGGCGCTGGATGCGGCGCCGAACGTCCAGGGTCTGACCCTTCGCGACCGGCAATCTGAGCTGCAAATCGTTGCGCCGAGCGCGCTCGACGACCCCGCGCAGAAGCTGGTCACGTCGAAATGGCCGCTGGCGAACGGCCGCCTGGAAATGGTCGTCACCACCAAGCTGCCGATGATTACCACCGGCGACCGGCTGCTCCTCCTGCTCCCATTCCTGATGTGGATCGTGGCGGCGTTGCTGACCTGGGTGCTGGTGACCCGCCTGCTGATCGGTCCGTTGCGAATGCTTCAGCGCGCCGTGGTCAACTACGAGCCCGGGAACGAAGAGCTCGCTTTGCCTCAGAAGCTTGGGCCCGCGACGGAGATCCAGGATTTACGCGATGCTTTCGAGCGCGCCATGGAGCGGGTCGAAGGCTCCGAGCGCGAGATGGCCGGCGCCCTCGAAGGCCAGCGGCGCCTGGTTCGCGAAGTGCACCACCGGGTGAAGAACAATCTGCAGGTTGTCGCTTCACTGATCAACATTCATGGCCGCACCGCGGAGACCCCGCCGGCGCGCGCCGCCTACGGCTCCATCAGCCGGCGCGTCGGCGCACTCGCGATCGTCCACCGCAATCACTTCGCGGAGATGGAAGAGAACCGCGGAATTTCGCTTCGCCCCCTGCTGTCCGAACTGGCAGCCGAACTCCGCGCGACCGCTCCCGATTCCGCGCGCGGAATGCGGATCGAACTGGACCTCGAAGGGGCGAACACGACACAGGACGTCGCCGTTTCAGTCGCCTTCCTGGTCACCGAGATCGTCGAATTCGCGATGCTCAGGACACCCGAGGATCCGGTGGAAATCTCGCTTCGGCGGACGAGCGAGCTGACGGCACGCCTCACGCTCAACAGCAAGGTCCTCAACCCAGACGAAGAGGGCGACCGCGAAAAAGATCAGTTCGAGCGTATTATTTCCGGCCTCGCCAAGCAGCTCCGCTCCGTGCTCGAGCGCAAGCTCGGGCGCTACAGCGTTGAAATTCCGGTGTTTCCTCCGCTCTAGCAGGAAGGAAAATATCGTTACGGCTGCAGAGAAAAAAGTTTCAGCCGTTCGGAACTTCCGCCGGAGAAGGCGCGTTTTACATACTGGATAGTGACCTTTTGCCCCCCCGCTCTCGCTATCCGATTAAATGGGCCCGGAACCGCCAACCCTCCCCCCCCCCGGTGGCGTTTCCGGGCCCTCATTCTTTCCAGCATCCATTTCTTCTGACCCTTCGGTCTCCGCGGCGTTCGCTTGGCGGCTGCGGCGCCAGTGCGTGAGACGGATTGCGACGATGGCCAGCTCGTAGAGCGAATAGAGCGGCACCAGCAGCAGCAGCATTGACACCGCATCGGGAGGCGTGAGCACCGCCGAAACGGCCGCGCATGCGACGATCGCGTAGCGGCGCGATTTCGTGAGTTGCTCCAGGGTGATGATGCCGGCCCGTTCCAGAACCATCAGCAGGATCGGCGTGAGGAAGGCGACCCCGAAGCCGAACAGGAAACGGGTGCAGAAGCTCAGATAGTTGCCGACGCCCGGTAGAGCCTCGCGCTGAATCCCGCCTACGTCTCCCTGGAAGCTCAACAGGAAATGCAGAGCCCAGGGCATGGCCACGTAGTAGGCGAACGCCGCGCCGCCGATAAAAAAGAACGGCGTCAGCAGGAGGAAAGGCAGGAGCGCCCTCTTTTCCTTGGCGTACAGGCCCGGCGCGACGAATTTCCACATCTGGATCGCGAAGAACGGGAAGCCGAGCATCAGCGACGCGAACAGAGCGACCTTCACCTCGGCGAAGAAGGCTTCGAAGATGTCGGTGTAAATGATCTTTCCCTGCCCGGCGGCGATCAGCGGCTGGACGAGAAAGGCGAAGATGGCCTTCGAGAACGCGAGGCAGCTGAAGAACAGGATGGCAAGGACGACGATCGAATAGAGCAGCCGCTTCCTCAGCTCGATCAAATGCTCGAGCAGAGGCGCCTTGGTGTCGTCGATATCCTTCACGGCAGTTCCCGCTTGTCGGGCGGGACCTGCGGATCGGGCTCCAGCGGTAGCGCCGGCTGGTTCTCTTCCGGCTTGGGCGGCTCCATCAGGGCAGGATATTCGCGCATGATGCGCTCATTTTCCTCGCGCCACTTCTTCTCCATTTCCTCGAGCTCGGCCTCGCGGATCATCGCGTCGATGCCGGACTGAAAATGCCGCGCCATGCCGCGAATCTGCGCGACCCAGCGGCCGAGCGTTCGCAGCGCATTGGGCAAGTCCTTCGGGCCGATGAAGATCAGCGCGAGGATCGCGACGAGGACAAGTTCGCTGGTATCGACGCCGAACATCTTCGGCAGTCTCCGCCGGAATTAGCCGTTGGTGCGATCGTCTCCGGCTGGCGGCACGGAGTCGGTGGTACGGCGCGGCTCGGGGGTCACGTCAATGGGTTCGCTGCGCGGAAGCGGGCGCGGATCGGCGCGGCGCTGCTCTTCCCGACGCTTCTCGTCTTCATCCTCTGCCATGCCTTGCTTGAAGCTTTTCAAGCCCTTGGCGACGTCGCCCATCATGTTCGAGAACCGGTTCCCGCCGAACAGCAGCAGGAGGATGATCGCGAGGATCAGGATATGCCAGAAACTGAAGCCACCCATGGGAAAGAACTCCTTTGGCGGGCCTTCTAGTCTTCCTGCTCTTCGCTTTCCAGTTGGAGTTGTCCGAGCGCTTCGAAGACGCCGTCTTCGAGCGGGTCGAGCAGGCCCGCGGCCTTCAGATCGTCAATTCCCGGCAAGTCCTTGCGCGACCCGAGCCCGAAGTGGGTGAGGAATTCCTGTGTGCTCGCGTAAAGCAGCGGGCGTCCCGGTCCCTCGCGGCGACCGGCGGTGCGAACCCATCCTGCCTCCATCAGAACATCCAGCGTGCCTTTCGAAATCTGCACCCCGCGAATGGCCTCGATCTCCGCGCGGCTGACCGGCTCATGATAGGCGATGATCGCGAGTGTCTCGGTCGCCGCTCGGGACAAGCGCCGGGGCTCCTCGCGCGTGCGGCGCAGCAAGTGAGCAAGGTCGGGCGCGGTCTGGAAATGCCAGTGGCCACCGCGCTCGACGAGCTCGACGCCGCGCCCGGTATAGATCTCCGTCAGTGTCTGCAGCGCGGCAGCGACGTCGCCTTCTCCGACATGGCCCTGGATATCGTCGACGGTCAAAGGTTCGGCGGAAGCGAAGACGGTCGCTTCGACGGCGCGCACGAACTCTTCCATCAGGCCGCCCGCAGCTCAAGCGCCGCGAACGGCTCATCCTGGCGGATATCGAGCCTGCCGCGCCTCGCGAGCTCCAAGGCGGCGACGAAGCTTGAAGCCAGGGCCGAACGGCGGAACACGGGGTCATCGCTATCGGGCAGGAAATTGCCGATTTCCATCCAGTCGATGGCCATGCCGATCATCCGGCTGACCCGCTCGATCGCATCATCCAGCGTCATCACCGAACGCGTATGCACCACGTGCATGGCGGGAGCGGTGCGCGCCTTAACCATGCCGTAAGCGGAAAAGAGCTCGAACGGGCTAACCTGCCAGGCGGACTTGCGGACCAGCCGCAATCCTTCCGGCGCGCCGCGCAGGAAAACGTCGCGGCCGATGCGGTCCCGGCCAAGCAGCCGCGCACCAGCCTCGCGCATCGCATCGAGCCGCTGCAGCCGCATCTGCAGGCGCAGCGCGACTTCTTCGGGGCTTGGGTCCTGCTCCGGATCCTTTGGCAACAGCAGGCAGGACTTCAAATATGCCAGCCAGGCCGCCATCACGAGATAATCGGCGGCGATCTCCAGCTTCAGCGCCCGGGCGTTGGTGATGTAGTCGGTGTACTGGTCGACGAGCTGCAGGATCGAAATCTGCGCGAGGTCGACCTTCTGCGCCCGCGCCAGGTTGAGCAGCAGGTCGAGCGGGCCTTCCCACCCGTCGAGGTTCAGGGTCAGCTCTTCTTTGCCGACCGAGAAATCGAGCGCATCCACCCCCATGGAGCGAGCCTAGTCCCAAGTTCCTGGAGTGCGAAGAGAAAAGGCCAGACTCTTGTGGATAAGTCGGCCGTCAGGCGAGGGCCAGCAACGTGTCCCTTTTCTCGACCGCCGCGGCGAAATCGAGGCCGTCCTGCGGCGTGAAGGTCAACGCCATCGCCCGCGACAGCCGCGCCTCGGCTTCCTGGCTCAGGGCGGGCACCGCTTTTGCGACCAGGATCATGTTTTCCATCTTGCCGTCGCAGTGCAGAGCCACGTCGCAACCCGCCGCGACGCAGGCCGCCGCGCGCTGCCCATGATCGCCCTCAAGGGCCTCCATGCCGATATCGTCGCTCATCAGGAAGCCGTCGAATCCGATACGCTGGCGAATGATGTCATGGATGACGACCGGCGATTGCGACGCCGGGCGGTCCGGGTCCCACGCCTTGTAGAGCAGGTGGCTGGTCATTCCCATGGGTGCATTGCGGAGACGCTCGAACGGCTCGAGATCGACCGCAAGCTCCTCCTCGCTGGCGTTGACGACGGGCAGCTCGTGATGGCTGTCGACGAGCGCACGGCCATGTCCCGGGATATGCTTGATGACGCCAAGCACGCCGGCCGAGTGCAGGCCGTCGAGGATGGCCCGGCCAAGCGCGGACACCTGCATCGGCTCCGCCCCAAGGGCGCGGTCGCCGACGATGTCGCTCGCGCCCGGCTGGCGGACGTCGAGCATCGGCAGGCAATCGACGTTCACCCCAACCTCGTTGAGCATCAGCGCGAGCGCGCGGGCGTTGACCCGCGCCGCCTCGATCGCGCTCGACGGCGCCAATTGATAGAGCCGGTCGAAGGCTTCGCCGCACGGGAATGACGGCCATTCCGGCGGCTTCATCCTCGCGACGCGCCCGCCTTCCTGATCGATCAGGATCGGCACTTCAGGCCGGCCCACAATGTCCCGGAGCCCGTCGGTCAGCCGCCGCATCTGCTCGCGATCTTCGCAATTGCGGCGGAACAGGATGAAGCCGGTCGGATCGGCATCGCGGAAGAAGTCGCGCTCGTCGCGCGTGATTTCCGTCCCCTCCAGACCGTAAATCGCTGCCCGCATCAGTTGGCTACGAAGCAGTTCTCGCCGGCCACCTTGAGCGCCTGGCACGCCTGCTTGGCCTCGGCCGGCGATGACGCCGACGCGCGCAGGCGAATGCCGCCGGAGAAGGGAATGATCATCTTGTTCATCGCCGCGATCGAGGGGAAGCGCGCCGATAATGCGGACCACGCCCGCTCCGCCTGCGCCTGGTTGGCAAAGGCGCCGAGCTGGATGACGCTGCCCTTGCCGCCGGTCGGCGCCGGTTCGGGCTTGGCTTCAACCTTGGCTGGCGCGGGCTCGGTCGCAGGCGCTGCTTCGGGCTTGACCTTCGGCGGCGCTATGGGCGTCTCCGCCGTTTTGCTGAGATCGAGCTGGGCGTCGGTGTCCTGGCCGGCGCTCGTCTCGAATGCGGTCTCGCTTTCGCCCGCGACATCGAGTCCGCCCGGATCGATGGGCTTGACCTTGTAGGGGCCAGGTTCGGCGCGGATCAGCTCGGGCGCTGCGGCGCCGCTGTCGACCGCCCCCTGACGGCCAAGCCAGAAGAAGGTTGCAGTGACCAGGGCGAGGGCGACCAGGACGACCAGCAGCGCAAGGAGCATCCGCCGCGCGGGAACGCCGCCGGGACCATCCTCGTCATCGACCGCTTCGAGCCACGGCAGCTGCTCATCATATGCCGATCGGCTGTCGCTCATCCCCAATGCCCTTTCGCGCACCCGCCAGGTCGACGACCACGCAACTCTGCCCGATCGTCCTCATCCGCTGGCAAAGCACTTCGGAATGGGCCTGTGAAGTGGTTCCGATCTGGAGCCGGTAATAAACCTTGCCGTTGCGGAGCGACGGAATGTCGGTGACCACTGCCGGAAGCCTCTTCATGCCGGGAAATGCCTTGGCCAGTCGCGACCATGCGATCTTGCCTTGCCTCAGGCTCGCATAAGTCCCGATCCGAACCATCCGTCCGGATGCGCCAGCCGACTCCCAGGGATTCGAGAATTGGAGCGCCTTCGACTGGCTGTCCGGCCTGGGCAGCGACTCTTCGCCTGCTTTGATGGCGTGCGACTGCCGGGTGCTTCTCTGCGGAGCAGAGATCACCGTCGGGCGAAGGTCCTCTTGCTGTCGAAGGACGACCGGTGCCGGAACGGGCGACGGTTCGATCTGCGGCATGGGAGCCAGGGTGACATCGCGATCCATCGGAAGCACCGGTGCTGTCACCGGCGGACTTGCCGTCGCTTCCTGCCGAATCGTGGAGCTTGGCGCCGATGCAATCTCGCTGCGCGTCGCTCCGAACCAATAAGCGATGCCCGCGACCGCCATCATCGCCAAAACAACCGACGCGAAAATCAGGAACTTCCCGCCGCGCTTTCTTTGCGGCACGTGATCGTCGGTCAGCCACGGAAGCCGGTCGGCATCCGGCGCAATCGTGTGGGGCATCAGCTCAACGCATCTCCTCGGTCGCGGTCACGCCCATCAGCGCGAGTCCGCTTCGAATGACCTGCCCAATGCCTAGCGCGAGTTCCAGGCGCGCGCGAGAAAGTTCTGGCTTGTTTTCAACCAGAAAGCGCCGATCCGGGTCGTCGTTGCCGCGATGCCACAGGGCGTGGAACGCGGCCGCGAGATCGTAGAGGTAGAAGGCGATCCGATGCGGCTCATGCGCCATCGCGGCACCCTCGATCGTCCGCGGATATTGCGCCGCAAGCTTCACCAGCGCGATTTCTTCCGCATCCAGCAAATCGAGGTCGGCAGGTCTATCCAGGCTGACCCCGGCATTAGCGGCCTTGCGCATCAGCGAACTGATCCGCGCATGAGCGTACTGGACGTAAAAGACCGGATTGTCCTTCGACGCTTCGACGACCTTGGTGAAGTCGAAATCGAGCGGCGCGTCGGCCCGGCGCGTCAGCATGATGAAGCGGACGACGTCCTTGCCGACCTCGCGGACGACGTCCGCCAGGGTCACGAATGACCCCGAACGCTTGGACATCTTCACCGGCTCGCCGGCGCGGAACAGCCGCACCATCTGGATCAGCTTCACGTCGAGGTCGACGCGTCCGTCGGTCAGCGCCTTCACCGCGGCCTGCACGCGCTTGACGGTCCCGGCGTGGTCGGCGCCCCAGATGTTGACCAGATGGTCCGCGTTCTCGGCCTTCTGGAAATGATAGGCGGCATCGGCGCCGAAATAAGTCCAGCTTCCGTCCGACTTCTTCATCGGCCGATCCTGGTCGTCGCCGAACTGGCTGGAGCGGAACAGCGTCAGCTCGACCGGCTCCCACTCATCGTGGGGATCGAGACTCTTCGGCCGCTCGAGCTCGCCTTCGTAGACGAGGCCCTTTTCGCGGAGGACTTCCATCGCCTTGTCGACGGCGCCCGACTTCTGGAGCTTGTCCTCGGACGCGAAATGATCGTGATGGATGCCGAGCAGACCGAGGTCATGTTTGATCAGCTCGACCATCGCCGCGATCCCGCGCTCCCGGAATGTCGGCAGCCACTCGTCTTCGGGCAGGTCGGCGTAACGGTCGCCGAACTCCTCGGCGAGCGCTTGGCCAACGGGGATCAGATAGTCGCCGGGATACAGGCCCTCGGGAATCTCGCCGACATCCTGACCGAGCGCTTCGCGGTATCGCATGTGCAGCGACCGCGCGAGCACGTCGACCTGCGCGCCGGCATCGTTGAGGTAATATTCCTTGGTGACTCGAAAACCGGCGGCCTCGAGCAGGCGCGCCAGCGCATCGCCGACGACTGCGCCCCGGCAATGGCCCACGTGCATCGGCCCGGTCGGGTTGGCCGAGACATATTCGACGTTGACTCGCTCGTTGTTGCCAATCGTCGACAGCCCGTATTTCTCGCCCGCCGCGAGGATCGATCGAAGCTCGTTCCGCCAGGCATTGTCGGACAACCGGATGTTGATGAACCCCGGGCCGGCGATGTCGACCGAAGTCACGTCCGGAAGTTCCCTGAGCTTGGGCGCAATCGCCTCCGCCAATGCGCGCGGATTGGTTCCCGCCGGCTTGGCCAGAACCATTGCGGCATTGCTCGCGAGGTCCCCGTGCGAAGGATCGCGCGGTGGCTCGACCGCAACGGCACGACGGTTCAACCCTTCGGGCAGCGCACCTTCGGACTGAAGCTGATCGAGCACCTCGTCGAGAAGCGCGGAATAGCGGGAGTACAGGCTCAATTCGGTTCACCAGGTCAGGAAAGCAGCGCCTCTAGCGCAGCACCGGCGAGCCGTCACCCTTAGCCAGAGACGGACGCGATTGTCCCGTTTTGATACTTGTTACGATTCTGTCACGAAGTTTATGGTAAACAAATGTTTAACGCATGCCGATAAATCATGTATTTTCCGCTCGCTAGACGATTCGCTGTCGGATTGGGCGAGCGTCCCAGCAGGTGCGTTAAAGGGACAAATCGATGAAACTCGTACTCAGAGCAGCAGTAGCAGTGCTGGCGATGTCCGCTGCGATGCCGGCATCGGCCGCGATCATTTTCGATTACAACACTGGAATCCTGACCGTTGATGGGAACACCACGGTCGGCGACAGTACGACAATTTCCTTCAATGGGTTTTCGCCGAACAGTCCGGTCATTCCCGGTCTGACGGGCGATCTGACGCTCGTCTTCCAGGGCTTGAGCGGGAACAACTACACGTTCACCTATCGGATCGCGAACACGTCGGGATCACCGATCGATGCTGCGCGGGTCACTGCCTTCGGCTTCGATGACATCACCCCGAACGCGACGCTCCTCGGTTCCAGCGTGACTGGGACGTATGGGACGGTTTCCAGCGGCAGCCTGCCGGGGAACATCGACCTCGAGTTCTGCGCGAAGAACGGTCAGAACAACAATTGCTCGGGAAGCTCAGGCGGACCGGGCGTCGGCCAGACCGGATCGGGCAACCTCACGATCGCATTTTCGGGAAGCAACCCGTCGATTACCTTGAGCGGGATGTATGTCCGCTGGCAGGGCATCGATTCCACCCAACTGGGCATCACGGGCGGATCCGCAATCGGAACCCCGACGCCACCGAGCGTTCCGGAGCCGGCCAGCTGGGCGATGATGTTGATGGGCTTCACCGCCGTCGGCTTCGCAGTGCGTCGCCGCCGGAAGACCTTGATTCCTCAGGCCGCATAGGCCCCTGGGGAACGACACTCGCAAAGAGGGAGCCACGGTTTCTGTTATGGGGCCCGGCGCCCTCTTCGCGACACCGGGGTGACGGGTCCCACCCGAACACACAATAGATCGAATTGCCCTTATGGGGTCCGTGTCTTGTAGAGCGACGCGAGGGACGGACCCCAACCCTAGAAGCGATCGGGCAGATCCACCGGCCCGACCAGCTCTTCGTGCCGGGCAACCGCAAATCGGTCGGTCATTCCGGCAACGAAGTCGCCGATCGTTCGAAGCCTCTGCACATGATCTTCATCGCGGCGCCAGGCCTCGGGCAGCAGTGACGGGTCACCGCAGTAGGCCGCAAAGAGGTTGGCGACGACGCGCTGGGCTTCGGTCCGCACCGGCACGAGAAGTGGTGCATTATAGAGGCGTTTATACAGGAAGCGCTTGAGCTCCCTCTCCTGATGGCCAAGACTTTCTGAAAAGCCGACGAGCTGCATCCCAGCCGCGCGGACGTCGTCGCAGGTCTCGACACCGGTCGCGGCAATGCGCCTTTGCGTTTCCGAAATCAGGTCTCCGACCATCGTCCCGATCTGATCGCGAACGAGCGCTCGCAGCGCCTTGTCGTCGGACAGGCCAATGAAGCGCCTTGCGATGGCGCCCCAATGCTTGTGCACGATAGGAACCTCGACAAGCTCGTCGAGCCTTAGCAGCCCAGCCCTCACACCATCGTCGATGTCGTGATTATCGTAGGCGATGTCGTCTGCCACAGCGGCGACCTGCGCTTCCAGCGAAGGCCAGGACCGAAGCTCCAGGTCGAACGCGTCGTTGGCCTCGGCTAGCGCCCAGGTCGGGGCGGCGACGGGACCGTTGTGCTTGGCGAGGCCCTCAAGCGCTTCCCAGCTCAGGTTGAGACCGTCGAAACCTGGATAAGGTGCCTCGAGCCGTGTCACGAGGCGAATGCTGTGGGCGTTGTGATCGAAGCCGCCCGCGTCGGCCATCGCCGCCTGCAGGGAGTCCTCGCCGGCATGGCCGAACGGCGGATGGCCGAGGTCGTGCGCGAGGCACAGCGCTTCGGTCAGGTCCTCATTGAGGCCGAGTGCCCGCGCGATGGTCCGCCCGATCTGCGCTACCTCGATGCTGTGGGTCAGGCGAACGCGATAATGGTCGCCGTCGGGAGCGACGAAGACCTGTGTCTTGTGACGCAAGCGGCGAAACGAAACCGAGTGGATGATGCGGTCGCGGTCGCGCTGGAAAATGTCGCGAGGCCCGCGCGGACCGGCGTCCACCTCCGGATGGGCCCTGCCGCGCGACGTTGAAGGCTGCGCGGCAAGTTTCGAGGTCATTCGCCTTGGAGTTTCCTGATCGACTGTCCGGGCTGGTTGGTCCACGTAAAGGCGTCAATGTGAACGGACGCAAGGTCGTCCGCGAAAATACTTGCTTCGCTGTCGTTGCGGAAGGGACCGATCAGCAACCGTGCCTTGCCGGGCTCCTCGGCAATGTAGCCGCTGATACCCTCGAACAGCTCGCGATTGCGGGTCTTCAGCCGCACGAACTGGTCCGGAAGAGCGGTTGCATTGGGGCCACTTGCGAGCTGGATCCATAGCCTGCGCGTGGCGCTCGTAGTGCTCGGCGACGCGCTCGAAGGCTGGCTCACGGTCGTCGGAATCGAGGTCGAAGCGACTTGTACGGTCGATGCGGGCTCACCCGTAGTCGTCGCAGTTTCCCCGGCTGGCTTTGTCGCCTGCGACAACCACTCCTGAATGGAGGCGATGCGGTCCTCCTCCTCCGGGGTCGGCTTTTCGGCGGACTGCTTCGGTGACCGACCGTAGATGATCTTCACAGGATTGGCCGGGATCGGCGGCGGCGCGGACGCCGTCTGGAGACCGCTAGCACTCGGAAAGATGCCAAGGTTCACTGCCGCGGCCTTCTGATCGGAACGCAGAGCCGGCAACTTCTGGAAGAAGTAGGCCATATGCGAAGCCGAGCCAGGCATGGCGCTCTCAATCGCATTCTTTGCGCCTGCTGAATCCCCGGTGAGAGCCAAAACGAACGCCCGGGTCCGCGCGGCGCCGGCGTCGCCGCGTGCCATCAGCGGCGACAAGGTCGACAACGCGTCCGTCTTGTTGCCCGTAATGGCGAGGCTCAGTGCAAGGCGGCGGCGCGCTTCGTCGCCGTCGTGTCCGAACAAGGCCGCGCGGTAATCCGCCTGCGCATCGCGGTGACGGCCGAGGAGGTCGTAGGCGAGGCCGCGATCGCAGCCGATCATCGATTGCGTCGCACCCCGCTGCACCGCGCGGGAGAAATATTGGAGAGCGCCATTCCCGTCGCCCTGCTGCGCCAAAGCGGCACCGATCCCCGCTTGCGGAAGCGGGCTGGTAGACCAGGCCTCGTCCGCCCTGCCGAAGAATCCCGCAGCCGCCTGCGTGTCGCCGAGGGCTAGCGCTGCACGACCGGCGCCGATCAAGGCGTCGAAATTTCCGGGACTGGATCCGAGAACCTTCATGTTGCGGGCGAGCGCGTCCGATGGACTTTCCCCGCCGGTCCCCACCGCCACCTGCGCGAGTGCAGCCGTCGGAACAGCAACCATCGCAGGCCCGATTATTGAAAGCGCCGCTGCCGCTAAACCAACGCGACCGGCCATACCTTTTGCCATGGACCCCCCATGGCAGATTGGAGCTTGCACAAAGCTTGCTCGCTAGTGGGTTATCGCCAGACCGTTGCGGGCAGGCGATAAGCCGCCCGCAACGTCTAACTTGCGATTACTGGTTGTTCTGCCGGTTGAGGAAACGCGGGATGTCGATCGGCTCGCGGCGATAGTCGGTCGCCGAATCGTCCTCGTTCACCTGCGCCTGGGCAGCACCGCGAGCGATGTTCGACATGCGTTCGAATAAGGTGCCGGTCTCGCGAACCTTCGGCTTCTCCTCGATCGGCGCGGCCATTTCGGGCATCTCGTCCTCGTCCATCGGCGGAGCGATCGGCGCCGACCCGACGGTCGTGAGCACGTCATCATTGTCGAGAGCGAGTTCATCACCGTCCTCGATCTCGTCGGTGAGCTCGAGCGTATCCTCGTCCGTCTCCTCCTCCGTCACCATGGTCGGCGTTGGCGTTGGGACGACGGTGGCCGGCGTGATTGTCGCCGTTGTCGCCGTGCGCGGGAAAGCGAACACCTTGCCCGGCTGCGGCTGGGCGACAGCTTCGGCTTCGATGCCGGTCGCAACCACCGAAACGCGGATACGGCCGTCGAGGTCGTTGTTGAACGCCGAACCCCAGATGATGTTGGCGTCCGGATCGACCAGTTCCTTGATGTGGCTGGCAGCCTCATCGACTTCCATCAGGCGCATGTCTTCGCCGCCGGTGATCGAGATGATCACGCCCTTGGCGCCCTTCATGCTTACACCGTCGAGCAGCGGATTCGAGATCGCCTTTTCGGCGGCTTCGATCGCGCGATTGTCGCCCGACGCTTCTCCGGTGCCCATCATCGCCTTGCCCATCTCGCCCATCACCGAGCGGACGTCGGCGAAGTCGAGATTGATGAGGCCGGGCATGACCATCAAGTCAGTGATCCCGCGAACGCCCTGCTGGAGGACCTCGTCGGCCATCTCGAACGCTTCCTTGAAGGTCGTTTCCGAGTTGGCGAGCCGGAACAGGTTCTGGTTCGGGATCACGATCAAAGTGTCGACGTGCTGCTGCAGCTCCTCGATGCCGGAATCGGCAGAGCGGCCGCGGCGGGCGCCTTCGAACGCGAACGGCTTGGTCACCACGCCGACCGTCAGGATGCCGCGGTCGCGAGCAGCCTTGGCAATGACCGGAGCAGCACCCGTGCCGGTACCGCCGCCCATGCCGGCAGCGATGAAGCACATGTGAGATCCATCGAGAGCGCGCTCGATATCCTCGATCGTTTCTTCGGCAGCCGCGCGTCCGATCTCGGGCCGCGATCCGGCGCCGAGGCCCTGCGTAATCTTCAGGCCAAGCTGGATCCGCCGGTCCGCGCTCGACGCGTTAAGCGCCTGCGCATCCGTATTGGCGACGATGAAATCCACGCCCTGTACGTCAGCGCGCATCATGTTTGCGACGGCATTACCGCCGGCACCGCCGACGCCAATGACGCTGATCCGCGGCCGAAGTTCGTCGACTTCCGGCCGGATGAAATCGATGCTCATGGGCAAACCCCCTTCAAGCGCCGCTAGCGCGTTGATCCTCCACCGTGATTCTTCTGAATCATCCCGAGTCTCAAGCCAAGCGAAAAAGTTAACGCGACCCGAAAAAAGTGCGAACCGCGTGTCCCGAAAGACTCAGACGCGCGACGGTTGTTCCCCGTCGAGGTCAACCTGTTCGATTTTTGGGACGCCCACGGCCCACCAGATCGCACCGATCGCCGCAATGACGGCCGTCAGCACGAAGGCCGCGTTATAGCCGGAGCGCTGGACCACGATGCCGGTGACGATCGGCCCGACAATGCCGGACAGATTGCCGATCGCGTTCTGTACGCCGACCCACGTTCCCGACGCGCGCGGTCCCGCGAACATCTGCGCGACGGCGTAAAGGTTGAGCGAGAGCGATGCCGATGCCGCCCCCGCGAGGCAGAGCAGGATGGCGATGGTCACCGCGTCATGTGCGTAAGCGAGCCCAAGGATTGCCAGCGCGGCAAGCGTCTGGCTGGCGACCATCATCCAGCGCCGGCACAGCGCTTCCGACCGGCCGGAACGGGTCCACCAATCCGAGAAATGCCCGTAGCCCAAAGCGCACGCGCCCTGCACGGCATAGCCAAGCGTCGCCAACATGGTCATCTCGCCGATCGAAAAGCCGCGCGACTTGGTCAGGAAAAGCGGCAGCCAGGCGAGCAGGAAGTAGAAGCAGTAATTGCCGAGCGCGTGGACGATCGACATCGACCACAAAGGCCACTTGGACAGCAATTGCCCCAGCGGCACCCGCTGGCCTTCATCGCGAAAACCGGTCGTCGGCAGCGCCTTGACCGTCTGCCACCACGGAAGAAGCCAGGCGAGCGTCACGATCCCGAACACGAAGAAGATCGCCTGCCAGCCCCAGCTCTGAAGGATCAGGCCGCCTGCCAGCGTCCCCACCGCCGGGCCGAGCGCAAGGCCAGTCGCAACCGCGGCATTGGCGACGCCGCGCCGCTCCGGCTCGACGTGCCGGGCGATGATCTTCGAACTCCCCGGAAAGGAGATGCTCTCGCCGACGCCGAGCATGATCCGCAGCACCAGCAGCGACGTGAAGCCGCCGGCGAAGCCCATGAGGAAGGTCGAGCCGGCCCAGAGCAGGATGCCGGCCGCCATCAGCTTGTAGACGGAGAAGCGGTCGCACAGCCAGCCGGCGAACATCTGCACCGGCGCGTAGATCCAGAAGAAGGCCGAGAAGACGACGCCATAGGCTTCCTCGGACAGGCCGAGGTCCGTCTTCATCAACGGCGACGCGATCCCGATCGCACCGCGATCGACATAGTTGAGGAACACCGCCGCCCCGAGGAGGAAGATCAACGCCCCCGTCGTCCCGCTCCGCGCGCCGCCTGCCATCATGGATTGCCCCTCCCCCACGCCTCCCGCCAACCCGCGAATGGTCCCAATGTTCGCAGTGACGGGCCTGCTTTTCGCGACGCACCAGTCCTCCACGCACGCGTTGAATCCAACGCCGAACAGGGAAGCTCGAAGAGACAAGCAGAGCTTTTCCTATTCCGCCAGCGCAATCGTGTTGGGGTGTCTGTTTCAACCCAATCCATGCCCTTGGATGTCGCTCGGGAGTATCCCGGATGTCGCCGCACTGACTGCGATCCTAAGTGACTGTCGAGCGCCCCGCGTGATCGAACGTGAGGTGTCGCTGAGGCCGTAAGAAAAGCGCGGGGAGACGGGGCGATGACGATGAATGAATATAAGAGCGGACAGGCATTCTCTGGGGTCATCGGTCGTACTTTCGACGTTTCGAAACCCGCGTGGCCTGCTCCGAAACGAGCCAAGGAAGGCGCACCGAATGTGCTGTTCATTATTCTCGATGACGTGGGGTTCGGGCAGCTCGGCTGCTTCGGTAGTCCGATCCGCACGCCGCACATGGACGCATTGGCGGCCGACGGAGTGCGCTACAACAACATGCACACGACGGCGCTTTGCTCGCCCTCACGGGCCTGTTTCCTGACCGGTCGCAATCATCATTCGAACGCCTTGGCCTGCATTACCGAGGGTTCGACCGGCTACCCCGGAAGCAATGGCTCCATGCCGTTGGAAAATGGCATGCTGTCGGAAATTCTCCTGCAGCATGGCTACAATACCTACGCCATCGGCAAGTGGCACCTCACGCCGACCGAAGCGAGCTCAGCCGCCGGACCCTATGATCGCTGGCCCTTGGGGCGTGGCTTTGAGCGCTTCTACGGCTTCCTCGGTGGCGACACGCACCAATATTATCCGGAGCTCGTCCGGGACAACACGCAGGTTGAACCGGAAAAGACGCCGGAAGAAGGTTATCACCTGACGGTCGACCTGGTTGAGAAAGCCAAGGCGATGATCGCGGATGCGAAGCAGGTCGCTCCGAACAAGCCGTTCTTCATGTACTTCTGTCCGGGCGCCATGCACGCGCCGCATCACGTTCCCCAGGAATGGGCAGACAAATACAAGGGCAAGTTCGACGGCGGCTGGGATGTCTATCGCGAAGAGACGTTCGAACGGCAAAAGGCGATGGGGCTCGTGCCAGACAATACGCAGCTGTCTCGCCACGATCCCGACGTACAGGACTGGAACGAGTTATCAGCGGATGAGCGGCGGCTTTATGCGCGGATGATGGAGGTGTTTGCCGGCTTCCTGGAGCACACCGATCATTACATCGGCGAGCTCATCGCCTTCCTCAAGGACCTCGGAGAATATGAGAACACCATGATCATGGTGGTGTCCGACAATGGCGCGAGTTCAGAGGGCGGACCGCACGGCTCGGTGAACGAGAACAAGTTCTTCAACAACGTGCCCGATAGCCTTGAGCAGAATCTCGCAGCCATCGACACGCTGGGAGGTCCCGAATGGTTCAACCATTATCCCTGGGGCTGGACCCACGCCGGCAACACGCCTTTCCGTCGCTGGAAGCGGGAGACCTATCGAGGCGGAGTGTCCGACCCATTGATCGTAAGCTGGCCGAAAGGGATCAAGTCCCGAGGCGAGGTGCGCACCCAATATTGCCACGGCATCGACATGGTCCCCACTGTCCTTGACGCGATCGGGATCGAGCCGCCCACGCATATCAGGGGCATCTCCCAATCTCCGATCGAGGGGTTCAGCCTTGCCAGTTCATTCGACCGCGAGGACGCAGAAGCACTGCACGTTACCCAGTATTTCGAGATGTTCGGGCACCGGTCACTCTATCACGATGGATGGCGAGCCGTTTGCCCCTGGCCGGGAACGTCCTTCGCAGAAGCCGAAGGAAGAGTGTTCGGCACGCCAATTACTTTTGACCAGCTGACCGAGTTGGATGCCTATGGCTGGGAGCTTTACAACATCCGCGAAGACTTCGCCGAAACCAATAATCTTGCCGACAAGGAACGCGAACGGCTGATCGCCATGATCGGCATGTGGTACGTCGAAGCCGGCAAGTATAACGTCCTGCCAATCGACAGCCGCGGAACGATGCGCTTTCTTGAGGAAAGGCCACAAATCGCGCCGCCACGAACACACTACGTTTATTATCCCGGCACGCAGATGGTGCCGACGAACGCAGCGCCTCGCGTCACCAACGTTCCGCATCGGGTGGCCGTGCACGTGTCAGTTCCCGATGGCGGAGCCAGTGGCGCGCTGTTCACCATGGGTGGCAACGACGGAGGGTTCGTTTTCTACGTTCAAAACGGCCGGCTGACCTATGGCTACAATTATGTATCCGACCAGCGATTCAAGATTCAATCTGACGAAACGATCCCCGCAGGAGAGCATGTCTTCGGATTCGAATTCACTCCGACGGGTGCGCCGGATTTCGCCAATGGCAAAGGAGTGCCGGCAACGATCACTTTGTTCGTCGACGGCAAGTCAGTGGGGTCCGGGGATCTTCCCGTAACCATTCCCCTTTCGCTCGGACTGGGGGCCGGCATCTGCGTTGGTTCGGATTCGGGTTCGCCCGTCATGACGGATTACGATCCCCCGTTCGCGTTCACGGGAACCATCAAGAAGGCTTTGGTCGATGTTAGCGGCGAGCCGATCGAGGACAGGGAAGCGCAAGTCCGAATGTACCTCGCTCGGCAGTAGCTTGAACTGTCCGATTAGCGAGGAGCAGTTCACCCATGGCTGCGGCGGGCGCGAACCAGGCGCCCGCGGCGGGCCACGGTTCCTCACCTAACTTTGGATGAGGTTTCAGTCGGCGGTCCCGTTCGTAAGAACTAGCGTATGACCATCATCAAGATTGCCGTCGCCTGGATCCTGCTCGGCAGCGTTGCCGCTGCGATCACGTTCGGACCCGCCTTGCTCAGGATCGTCGCGCTTGGGCCGATCAGCCTTGCGGGCGTTCTCGCGTCCTGAGTAGCTAGATCCCGCCCTTCATGGCCGCGATCAGGC
This sequence comes from Sphingomonas daechungensis, assembly GCF_039543105.1. Taxonomy (NCBI): domain Bacteria; kingdom Pseudomonadati; phylum Pseudomonadota; class Alphaproteobacteria; order Sphingomonadales; family Sphingomonadaceae; genus Sphingomonas; species Sphingomonas daechungensis. The sequence continues at coordinate 2,194,648 of NZ_BAABJC010000001.1, read as the reverse complement.
GGCCGAACATGCCGTTGGCGGGCTTCTTCGGGCCGCCCTTGCTTACCGTGAGGTCGCGGATGTCGCCGCTCTGTGACGAGGCCAGGCAGGCGAGGCCGACGAGGGTCGAGAAGGCCGGGCCGCTGTGGGCATCGGGAAGGCCGGTGAGTTGCCTCGGCCGGCCGACGCGGACGGAGCGGCCGAGGACGCCCTGCATATAGTCGGCGATGTTCTTGAGCTCGGCGCCGCCGCCGGTCAGCACGACCTGGCGACCGACTGGACCCGTGAAACCGAGGCTCTTCAGCGCCTCGTCGATGCTGGCGGTCAGTTCCTCGACGCGCTGGCGAATGACGGTCATCAGCTGCGCGCGGGTGATGCGCATCGGGTCGACGCCGTCTTCCGTGCCCATCTGCCGCGCCTCGATCATTTCGTGATTGTCGCGCGGGCTCGTCATCGCCGATCCGTAGAAGCACTTCAGCCGCTCGGCATCGCGACGCTGCACGCCGAAGGCACAGGCGATGTCGTCGGTAATATCCTTGGCCCCAAGTGGGATCGAGCGCAGGCCGAGGAGCATCCCGCCCGCATGAAGAGAGACGTTGGTCACTTCGGCACCGAGCTCGACCAGCGCAACGCCAAGGTCGCGCTCGTCCTCCGTAAGGCAGGCGAGCGCCGCCGCGACGGGCGACGCGACGATTGTCTTCACGCCGAGATGGGCGGAGCGGATCACATAGTCGATGTTGCGCAGCGGCGCGGGGTCGGCGGCGACGACGTGGATATCGACGCCAAGCCGGTCGGCGTGAAGGCCGAGCGGGTTCTTGACGCCCTCGACGCCGTCGATGGTGTAGAGCGCCGGGTGCGCGTGAAGAACGACCTGGCCGTTGCGGTCGATCGCTCCGCGGCCGCCCATTAGAAGCTCGTCGATGTCGGTCTGCTCGACCTGATGGCCGCCGAGCTCGACCTCGACATTGGCAAGGTCGCTCGACAGGCCGCCGGCGCCGAAGCTGGCCCAGACGTCCTCGATGGTGAGGCCCGACATGCGCTCGGCAAGCTCGACGGCTTCGCGGACGGCATGCTCGCTCGCTTCCATGTCGGTCACGTAGCCGCGCTTGACGCCGCGGCTCTCGCGCTGACCGGTGCCGAGCACCTGCAGGCGGCCGTCGTCGGTCAGCGTGCAGATCAGCGCCCCGACCTTCGAGGAACCGATATCCAGCGCTGCAATCAAAGGCTGATCGACGGGTGCTGCCACGGCGAGCGACTAACCCTCCACCGTCGGTTGCTGGGCGGATTCGGGGATGATCGGTTCGCCCGGCGAACGCGGCAGGCGGACGATCATCTTGCCGGGAATGCGCAGGTCGAACCGCACCAGCCCGCGGCCAAGCAGGCCGGATGAGCGGTCGGCCTTGGCGAAGCGGGCGAGCGCGTCACGCGCTGCATCGACGCCCTCAGGAAGCGCCACCGTCTCCCCCGACTGGAAGGCGAGGTCCCAGCGGCGTCCGCCGACCCAGGTCGCCGATGCGAGCTGCGCCTGCATGGCCGGGGAGCCCGCGAGGATGGTCTTGAGGTCGCTCGACCGCCGGTTTGCGCCGGGTCCGATGACCAGCGGCAAATCGGGCATCTTGTCGACCGGCACACGGTCGAGGACGATGCCATGGGCGTCGATCAGGGCGAGCCGCTCGCGATCCTGCCAAAGCGCAGACGGGGTTCGCTCGACGACGTCGATGACCAGCGTATCGGGCAGGCGGCGCGACACGCGGGCGTCCTGGACCCAGCCGAACTGCAGCAGCCGGTTGCGGATGGCGGCGACGTCGACAAGCGGCTGCGCCGGGTCGTTCTGGCCGGTTGCCGCCGCAGCCTTGTGGAGCTCATCCACGACCACGGCGTCGATCAGCTTATGGTTCATGTGCTTGATGCCGACGATCTGATAGCCGTTGACGCGGAAGCCTGCGTTTCCGACCGCTTCGCCCGCCTGCAGCGCGGCCTTGGCAGGGATGTCGAGAGCGATTGCGGCGGCGCCGGCCATCAGCACCAGGAAGCCGGTGAAGCCGAACGCGGCGAGCTTGTTGGCCCGCGCGCTGTTCATCTTCTGAGCGGCCGTGGGCGCGGTCTTGCGTTTCGCCTTGCCCCCCGATCCGCGCCGCATCCGCGCCGCCATTCGCCTACCCCTTCTTTCTCGTGAGCGCTTCCTCGATCAGACGCTCGACCAGTTCCCCGTAACTGATGCCGCACACCTTCGCTTGCTCCGGCACCAGGGACAAGGGGGTCATTCCGGGTTGAGTGTTGACTTCCAAAAGAAAAATGCCGGCTTCGCCCTGTTCGTCGTCCCAGCGGAAGTCGGACCGCGACGCGCCGCGGCAGCCGAGCAACTTGTGCGCCTTGGCGGCCATGTCCTTCATCGATTGAGCGATGTCGTCGGGGATCTGCGCGGGGCAGACATGCTCTGTCAGGCCGTCGGTATATTTGCTGTCGTAGTCGTAGAAGCCGACCTTCGGCTTTAGCTCGGTCACGGCGAGCGCCTCGTCGTTGAGCACGGCGACGGTGAGTTCGTGACCCTTCACGAACGGCTCGGCGAGAAGCGTATCAAAGTGCCTCCACGGTCCCTCGACATCGCGGCCGATCGGGCTGCCATAATTGCTCTCGTCAGTGACGATGGCGACGCCGACCGACGAACCCTCGTTGACCGGCTTCAGCACGTACGGCCGCGCAATCGGGTCGCCGCTGTAGAGGCTCTCACTCTCGACGATCGTCCCCGCCGGCATGCGCACGCCGTGCGGGACCAGCACCATCTTGGTCAGCTCCTTGTCGATCGCGATGACCGAGGCTTCGAGCCCGCTGTGGGTGTAGGCGATGCCCATCAGGTCGAGCATGCCCTGGACCGTGCCGTCCTCGCCCGGCGTACCGTGGAGCGCATTGAAGACGACGTCGGGCTTCAGCTCTTTCAGCTTGGCGGCGACGTCGCGGTCCATGTCCAGTTCGATCACGTTCGACCAGCCGCGCTCACGGATCGCATTGGCGACGCCGCGCCCGCTCGTCAGCGAAACCTCGCGCTCGGACGACCAGCCGCCCATCAACACAACGACGCGAAAATCCTTGTTCATTCCCTGCCGATCCGCTGGATTTCCCATTCAAGGGTAATGCCGGAGTTTTCCAACACGCGGCGGCGGACTTCCTCGCCCAGCGCCTCGATGTCGGCGCTGGTCGCGCTACCGAGGTTGAGCAGGAAGTTGCAATGCTTTTCCGAGACTTGGGCGTCGCCCATCGTCAGCCCACGGCAACCGGCCGCATCGACGAGCACCCAGGCCTTGTGGCCGGGCGGATTCTTGAACGTCGAGCCGCCGGTGCGGCTACGGAGCGGCTGGGATTCCTCGCGAGCGCGGGCGATGGCATCCATTTCCGCGCCGATGGCTTCTGGCTTGCCGGGTGAGCCGCGGAAGGTGGCTTCGACGACCACTGCTCCTTCAGGCAGTTCGCTGTGGCGGTAGGTGTAACCGAGCTTTTCGAGCGGCAGGGTTTCGATGCTGCCGTCGCGCATCGCGACGCGAGCTTCGACGAGAATGTCCTGAACCTCGCGGCCGTAAGCGCCGCCGTTCATTCGAACGAAACCGCCAACCGTGCCGGGGATTCCGCGCAGGAACTCGAGGCCGGCAATGCCTGCATCGCGCGCAGTCGAAGAGACGAGGATACCGCTCGCCCCGCCCCCGCAACGAAGGGTCACGTCGTCGACCTTGTCGATCTTCGAAAATGCTTTGCCGAGGCGGACCACGACACCCGGAACGCCCGCGTCGCGGACGATCATGTTGGAGCCGAGACCGAGCGCCATCACCGGCACTTCGGGATCGAGATCGCGCAGGAACTGGACCAAATCGTCCTCGTCCTTCGGCTCGAACAACCACTGCGCTGCGCCGCCGCTCTTGAACCACACCAACGGCGCCAGCGGCGCATTTTCGGTGAGCCTGCCTTGAACCTGCGGGAGCGTGTCGACGCTCACTTGCTCGCCCTGACCTTGGTCAGGCAGTCGCCGAGCGAGGCGGCCCACTTGGTGATGTCGCCCGCGCCCATGCAGATGATGAGGTCGCCCGGCGCCGCGAGATCGCGAAGGCCGGCGCACAGGTCGTCGAGGTCGCTGACCGTGCGGACCATGCGGTGGCCGTGCGCGCGAAGACCCTCGGCCAGCGCCTCGGAATCCGTGCCCTCGATCGGCTGCTCGCCCGCCGCGTAGACGGGCGTCACGAACACGATGTCGGCGTTATTGAAGGCGTTCTGGAAGTCTTCCATCAAGTCGTGAAGACGCGAGTAGCGGTGCGGCTGCACGACCGCGATGACCCGCTGGTCGGCGCTTTCCCGGGCCGCCGACAACACCGCGCGAATCTCGACCGGATGGTGCGCGTAATCGTCGATGATCACGCAGCCATCGACTTCCCCGACCTTGCTGAAGCGCCGCTTCACGCCATCGAAGCGGGCGAAGCCTTCGCGGATCTGGTCTTCGGAAATGCTAAGCTCCAGCGCGACCGCTACGGCGGCGAGCGCATTCTGGACGTTGTGCCGCCCGGGCATCGGCACGGCGAGGCCCTCGATCGTATGCCTCTCGCCATCCCGGCCCGAAACCACGACGTCGAACTGGCTCCCGGCCGGTCCCGCGACCTGCATGTTATCGGCACGCAAATCCGCCAGCGCGGAGAATCCATAGGTCACGATCCGCCGGTCGCGAATGCGGCCGATGACGTTCTGCACCTCCGGATGATCCACGCACATCACGGCGAGGCCGTAGAAGGGCACGTTCTCGATGAATTCGCAGTAGGCCTTCTTGACCTCTTCGAACCCGCCGTAATGCTCGAGATGTTCGGGATCGATGTTGGTGACGACCGCGATTGTCCCGTCGAGGCGGAGGAAGCTGCCGTCGCTCTCGTCGGCTTCGACCACCATCCAGTCGCTCTTGCCCAGCCGGGCGTTGGATCCGTAACGATTGATGATGCCTCCGTTGATCACGGTCGGGTCGAGCCCGCCCGCATCGAGCATCGCCGCGATCATCGACGTCGTGGTCGTCTTCCCGTGCGTGCCGGCGACCGCGATGGTCTTCTGCATCCGCATCAGCTCGGCGAGCATTTCGGCGCGCTTCACGATCGGCAGGCGACGCTCGACGGCGGCTTCGACCTCAGGATTGCCGCGGCTGACCGCGGAGGAGATCACGATCACCGCCGCGTCGCCGAGGTTCTCGGCCTTCTGGCCGATCATGATCGGAATGCCGAGCTTGCGCAGCCCTTCGACAATATAACCTTCAGCGAGGTCGGAGCCCTGAACTTTGTAGCCGACCTTGTGCATTACCTCGGCGATGCCGGACATGCCGATGCCGCCGATGCCGACGAAGTGGATGGTGCCGATGTCGGTGCCCAAAGCCTTCACGCTGGAACCCCTCCGGCGGGGGCTTCGGCGCGTACGCGCGGGCTGAGCGTGAAGCCGACTTCCATCGGCGACAGCCCTCCACCGACGCGTTCGACGAGATCGGCGAGATTGCTCGCCGCGTGCGGTTTACCGACGGATAGCGAGCGGGCCGCCGCGTTGATCAATGACTGCGGGTCCTCGGCCATCACTTCGATCTGCCTGGCCAGCGCCTCGGGCGAAAACAGAGGTTGCTGAATCATCCGCGCGCCGCCCGCGTCGGTGATGTCGCGAGCGTTTGCGGTCTGATGATCGTCGGTCGCTTCCGGATAGGGGATGAGGATCGCCGGGCGGCCCGCTGCCGTCATCTCGGCGACCGTCGACGCGCCGGACCGTGCAATAACCAGATGCGCCTCGGCGAGCTTCGCAGGCATGTCCTCGATGTAGGTCATCAGCTCTGCAGGAATGCCGAGTTCCGAATAGCGCTTGCGTACCTGGTCGATGTCGTCCGGGCGGCACTGCTGCATGACCTGCAGGCGAAGACGCAACGACGGCGATAGCAGGCCCAGCCCTTCCGGCACGACCTTGCTGAGGACGGTCGCGCCTTGGCTTCCGCCGGTGACGAGGATCTTGAAGGGGGCATATTCGTCGAACGGCGGGAACGGAACTTCGCCAAGCTTGGCGATCGCCTCGCGCACCGGATTGCCGACCAGCACCACCTTGTCATTGTAGCTCTTCTTGATTCGTTCAACCTCGTTGTACGCGGTTGCGATCGCGGTCGCCTCGCCCGCAAGAAATCGATTGGCGCGGCCGAGCACCGCATTCTGCTCGTGAAGAACAGTCGGAATCTTCATCGAAGATGCCGCAAGCAGCGCTGGCACCGCCGGATAGCCGCCGAAGCCGATAACCGCGTCGGGACGATGGTTCTTGTAAAGGTTCTTCGCCTCGCGACGGCCCGCCATCAGCGAGCGCACACCGCGGATCATTCCGAGCGGACTCTTCGTCAGCCGTCCCGCTGGCAGGATATGCACCGGCACGCCCTGGAATAGCCCGGGAAAGCGCGCGCCACGATCGTCGGTGATCAAGAGCACGCCGTGTCCGCGCTTCCGCAGTTCCGCAGCGAGCGCATGCGCGGGGACCATGTGGCCCCCGGTCCCCCCTGCGGCCAGAACGAAATTCATGCGGTAACGCTCTCCCCGCTCCATTTCACGACATATGGCGAGCGGGTCAGATACGGATTTCGCCGCGTGAATGCGAGCAGCAAGCCCATGCCGATGGAGAGGGCGAGCATCGAACTTCCGCCGTAGCTGATGAACGGCAAGGTCATGCCCTTCGACGGTGCGAGCTGGACATTCACCATCATGTTGATGAGCGCCTGCAGCCCGAACTGGATCACCAGCCCCGCCGCGGCCAGCAGGGCGAAGCTGTTGTCCTCGTCGAGCAGCTTGATCAGAACGCGGGCGACAATGGTCAGATACAGGATGGCGATGGCGAGGCAGGCGATCAGGCCGAACTCCTCGCCGATCACCGAGAAGATGTAGTCCGTGTGGGGCTCGGGCAGGCCGAACTTGCGAGTGCCGGCGCCCGGGCCCATCCCGAACAGGCCGCCTGCGGTCAAAGTGCGCATCGCGTTCTCGACCTGAAAATTGTCGCCCTCGCCGAACAGGAAGCCGTCGATGCGCGTGGTCGCGACGGGATAGAAGAAATAGGCAAGCACCACGCCGACGACGGCGGCTGCCGCGAGGATTCCCAGGACGCGCAGGCTAACGCCTGCGAGTGCCAGCATCGCGATCCAGACGCTGGCGAAGATGATGGTTGAGCCGAAGTCCGGCTGCTTCATCAGCAGCACCGCGACCGCGCCGACCAGCACCGCGGACAGCGGGAAGATCGGCAGCGATTTGTCCTGCTCCCGCAGCGACAGCAGCCATGCCATTGCAACGACGAAGAACGGCTTGAGGAATTCGGACGGCTGAAGCTGGCCGATGCCAATGTCGATCCAGCGTGTCGCGCCGTTCACCTCCGGCCCGAGGATCGGCACGAAGATCAGCATGACGAAGAAGAAGGCCGCCCCCGCGAGGGAGAAGCGCTTGGCCCGCTCGCGCGGCATCATCGAGATGGCAATCATCACCGGGACGCCGACGCCGATCCAGACGATCTGGCGGTAGAAATAGTGAAGTTCGGAAAAGCGGACGGAGCCGCCGGAATAGCGCTCGCCGGCGGCGGGCGACGCGGCGGCGACGGCGATCAGGCCGATGCCGATCAGCGTCGCGATCAGCAGCAGCAGGACCTTGTCGATCTCCCAGAACCAGCGGCCGACCGCCGATGTGTCGGAGCGGCCGTAATTGCTCGGGTCCAGCCGCGCGGCCTTCGCCTTGATCTGCCCTGAAATGCTTCCGATCATAACGCCCCCACCAGGTCCTTGAACCTGTCACCCCTCTGCTCGAAGTCCTTGAATTGGTCGAACGACGCGCAGGCTGGCGAGAGTAGAACGGTATCGCCCGCCTGTGAATCCCGCGCGGCGTGATCCAGCGCATTTTCAAGCGTTTCGCAGTTCGTCACCGGCATGTGCGGCGCGAGAAGCCTCGCGAACAATTCACCGGCCTCCCCGATCGTGTAGGCGGAGCGAACGTGACCGAAGTGCGGTGCGCATTCGTCGAGATTGTCTGTCTTCGCTTGCCCGCCGAGGATCCAGCGGATCGCCGGGAAGGCGGCAAGCGCCGGAGCGGTCGCGGTCGGGTTGGTGGCCTTGCTGTCGTTGACAAAAAGAACGCCGTCCTTTTCGCGGACGCGCTCCATGCGGTGGGGGAGACCGGGGTAGGTTCGGAGGCCTTCCTCGACTTGCTCCTCCGTCAAACCGAGCAAACGACATGCCGCAGTGGCGGCGGCGGCGTTTTCAGCGTTGTGTGGTCCTTGGAGCGCGGGCCAGCGCGATTGATCAGCAATCTCGTCAACGCCGACACCGATAACCCGGTCATGATCTTGCGACCACCGGATCTCATACTCCTCAAAAGTCGGCTGAGTTTCGCGCGAGATGACCTGAAGATAATGACCTGCCTGCATGTCGAGCAAACGCACCTTCGAGGCCACGTAAGCATCAAAGTCGTCGTACCGGTCGAGATGGTCGGGCGTGATGTTGAGGAGCACCGCGACGTCGCAGTCGAGGCTCCGCGTCAGGTCGATCTGGTAGCTCGACAGCTCCAGCACATAGACGCCGCCATCGGGCAGCGGGTCCTGCGCGAGGATCGGCAGGCCGATGTTACCGCCCATTTCCGTCGGCACGCCGGCGGTCTTGAGGATATGATGGGTGAGAGCAGTCGTCGTCGACTTGCCGTTGGTTCCCGTAATGCCGACGACCTTGTGCGGCGGAAGCTCGGGCCGGGCGCGGGCGAAGATCTCGATGTCGCCGATGATCTCGACGCCGGCAGCGCGGGCGCGCTGGGCGATGGGGTGGCGATTGAGAGGCAGGCCGGGCGTGACCACCAAGCTGTCGAACTGGCTGAGGTCCGCCCGATCTAGGTCTTCAACGCGAAATTCGGCAGAATCCAAATCGACAGACATTTCCATAACTTCGTCGAAGGCCCGCTCACGAGCATCGTCGTTACTGTCCCAACCAGTGACCGTCGCGCCGCTGGCGATCAGTGCTTTGACAGTCGCAAGCCCCGACCGCGCCAGACCGTAGACCGCATAATGTTTGCCGGCGAAGGCCTTGGCGGTGATCACCTCAGCTTGAGGGTGGAAAGCCCGGCCAGCGCCAGGATGAAGCTGACGATCCAAAAACGGATGACGACCGTCGGCTCGGACCAGCCGAGATGCTCGAAATGGTGGTGGATCGGGGCCATTCGGAAGACGCGCTTGCCGGTGCGCTTGTAGACCACGACCTGGATCACGACCGACGCCGCCTCCAACACGAACAGACCGCCGATGATCACCAACACGAACTCGTGGTGCGTGGCGACCGCGACCGCTCCGAGCGCCCCGCCTAATGCCAGGCTGCCGGTGTCGCCCATGAAGACGGCGGCGGGCGGCGCGTTGAACCACAGGAAGGCGAGACCCGCGCCGACGATCGCCAGAAGCAGAACCGTCAGGTCGCCGACGCCGAGGATGTGCGGAATGCCGAGGTATTCGGCGAAACGGGCGTTGCCGACTAGATAGGCGATCAGCAGGAACGCCATCGAGGCGATGATGACCGGCATGGTCGCCAGCCCGTCGAGGCCGTCGGTCAGGTTCACCGCATTCCCGAAGGCGACGATCACGAACGCTCCGAAGGGAATGTAGAACCAGCCGAGGTCCAGCACCGGCCCCTGCACGAACGGCAGGTAGAGATTGGTCGTGCCCGACCCGGCGATCAGCCAGGTGGCGAAGCCGGCGATCAGGAACTCCAGCACCAAACGCGTCTTGCCGGACAGGCCGGCGTGATGCGCCTTCTTCACCTTGTCGTAGTCGTCGAGGAACCCGATCAGCCCGAAGCCGCCGGTCACCAGCAACACCGCCCAGACGTACGGATTGCGTAGGTCCATCCATAGCAGGACGGACACCGACATCGAAATCAGGATCAGCAGGCCGCCCATTGTCGGCGTGCCGCGCTTGGCGAGATGGCTCTGCGGCCCGTCGGCACGGATGGGCTGGCCCTTCCCCTGCCGGACGCGGAGTTGCGAGATCAGCCACGGACCGAGGACCAGGCCGATCAGCAGCGCGGTCGCGCTTGCCGCGCCGGCGCGAAAGCTGATGTAGCGGATGAGGTTGAGGATGCCCGGAAATCCGAGCTGTTCGGCGATCAGATAGAGCATGTCGCGCCCTCCTTCACGCGCTCGACCAGCTTCGCAAGCCCGACTGAGTTGGATGCTTTCACCAGCACGGCGTCCCCAGGACGGAGCATGGACAAGAGGGCTTCGGTCGCTTCGTCGACGTCCCTCGACATGTCGACACCGACCTTTCCGACGATGATCTCAGCTAGCGGCCGCATCTCGTCGCCGATCAGGATGACGCGGTCGACGTGCGCGTCGAGAACGGAAGGCGCGAGACTGGCGTGAAGCTCGGCGCTATGCTCGCCAAGCTCGCGCATCGGTCCGAGGACGGCGATGCGCCGCTCGATCTCCTGTTCCGCGCCAAGGCTCTTCAGCGTCGCTGCCATGGAGGCGGGATTGGCGTTGTAGCTTTCATCGATCAGCAGGAACTCGCCGCCATCGACGCGGACGTGGTGACGCTCGCCGCGCCCCTTGAGTCCGCCGAGATCCGCAAGCGCCAGGCCGGCCACGCCGACGTCGAGACCCAGGGCCTCGATGGTCGCAAGCACGGCGAGCGCGTTCGACACCCAATGCTCGCCGCGCTGAGAAATTGTAAAGGTAACTTCACTTTCTAGAAGCGCTGCGGTGATCAGGCTTCCGCCCTCCGACGAACGGACCGCGTGAAGGGCGTGAACGTCGGCGTCGCCCGAACCGAACGTGACGATCCGGTCGGCGTAACGGCGCGCTGCCCGGACGAGCCGGTCACGATGTGGCGTGTCGTTCGGGATGATCGCGATTCCGTCGGTTTCGAGGCCCTCGAACACTTCGCCCTTCGCATCGGCAATCGCTTCTTCCGAACCGAGGTTTTCGATGTGGGCCGGCGCGATGGCGGTGATGAGCGCAAGATGCGGGCGGACCATACGCGTAAGCGCGGCGATCTCGCCGGGATGATTCATGCCCATCTCGAGCACCGCAAAGTCCACGTCGCGCGGCATCCGGGCGAGGCTCAGCGGAACGCCGGTATGGTTGTTGTAGCTCTTGACGGAGCGATGGGCCTTGCCGCCGCTGATGCGGTCGAGCACGGCGTACAGCGCTTCCTTGGTGCTGGTCTTTCCGACGGAGCCGGTGACACCGACGATCAGCGCGTTCGAACGTTCGCGTGACGCACGGCCGAGGTCTTCGAGCGCCCGCGCTGTGTCCTCGACCAGGACATGCGGGCCAATGACCGGTTGCGAGACAATTGCTGCCGCCGCTCCCGTTGCGAAGGCGCGTTCGACGAACTTGTGGCCATCGTAGACGGTGCCCGGCATGGCGATGAACAGGTCGCCCGGCTGAACTTCGCGACTGTCGAACGTCACTCCAGTGACTTCGAAGGGCTCGCTTGCACGGCCGCCGGTTGCAGCTTCGATTTCGGCCGAGGCCCAGAGCACGCCCATGCCTTCGCCCAAGCCCCTCATGCCGCGCACTCCCGCGCGACGAGTGAGTCGTCGAACGGCAGGATTTTTTGGTTCGCGCCCGCGCCGATGATCTGACCGGTCTCGTGCCCCTTGCCGGCGAGCAGGATGATGTCCCCCTCCACTGCCATGCGAATGGCTTCAGCGATTGCTTCGCGGCGGCCGCCGATCTCGATCGCGCCGGGGGCTCCGGCGAGCACCTCCGCGCGGATCTTCGCGGCATCCTCGCCGCGAGGATTGTCGTCGGTGACGATGACGACGTCCGAAAGCCGGGCCGCGACCGCACCCATCTCCGGCCGCTTGCCCTGGTCGCGGTCGCCACCTGCCCCGAACACCGTGATCAAGCGGTTGCTGACATGCGGACGGAGAGCGGCGATCGCCGCCTCCAGAGCATCGGCGGTATGCGCATAATCCACGTAAACCGGCGCGCCCGCGCGACTGATGACCGCACGCTCAAGTCGCCCGCGCACGGGCGCGAGCCGCTGAATTGCGGAAAAGACGGTCTCGAAGCTACTGCCTGTCGCCATGGCTAGGCCTGCCGCGACCAACACGTTGGCCGCCTGGTATGCACCGATCAAAGGCAGAGCGAGACGATACGTTCCCTCGCCATGCTTGATCACCAGTTTTTGCCCGAGCGCGGTCGGCTGTTGCTCGACCAGTTGGATGAATTCGCCCGCGCGGCCAGCGGTCAACGGCTCGATCCCGCGCTTGCGAACCCGTTCGATCACCTCCGCCGACTTGGGATCGTCGGTCCAGACCACCGCGGCGCCATCCGCCGGGAGCAGCTCGTCAAACAGCCGCATCTTGGCTTCGAAGTAGGCGTCCATCGAGGGGTGATAATCGAGGTGGTCGCGGCTGAAATTGGTGAAGGCGACGGCCTTCAGCGGCACGCCCTCGGCGCGATGCTGGTCGAGCCCGTGTGACGAGGCTTCGTAAGCGACGTGGCTGATGCCCAAGCGCTTGAGGCCGGCCATGTTGTTGAGGAACGTGACGATGTCGGGCGTGGTCAGGCCGGTCTTCACTTGATCGTCGGAGGTCGTGACTCCCAGGGTTCCGATCGACGCCGACCGATGTCCCGCCATTCGCCAGATCTGGCGCGTCATCTCGACGGTCGAAGTCTTTCCGTTCGTTCCGGTGACCGCCACGACAGTCTCCGGATACGGTCCGTAAAAGCGTGAAGCGAGTTGCGCGAACAGCAGCCGCGGCTCGCCATCAGACAGATGCGGCACCGATGGAACGGTCGCCTCGGCCCGCGCGACGACCGCGACAGCGCCGCGCTCAACCGCCTCGCCGATGAAGTCTTCACCGTTGAAGACTGCACCCCTGAACGCGCCGAAGACGCTGCCCTTCGCCACCTTCCGGTGGTCGATCGCAAAGCCGGTCACTTCTGAATCGCTATCGACGCCCGCGAGGTCCCTCAGCTTCACTGTCTCTAGTGCTTTGCGTCTTCGTGAACGTAGGGGAGTACAAGCGACATGTCGGGTTCGCGATTCTTGTCCGGGCGAACGCCAAGCATGGGCGCGATGCGGCTGACCGCCTGTCCGAAGGCCGGGCCGACGTTCCAGGCGGCAGTGCGGAAGCCATAGGTTTCCGGCAGCGCCTGGGGTTCGTCGAGCATCATAACCATCACATAGCGCGGCTCATCCATCGGGAACACACCCGCGAAGCTGGTCACCAGCTTGGACCGGTTCTCATATTTCTCGGCCGATCCGGTCTTGCCGCCGACCCGATAGCCGGGCGCGTCGGCCTTCTTGCCCGTCCCCTCTGTCACAACCAGACGCAGGAGCGAGCGCATCTTGTAGCTCGTGTCCTCGGTGAAGACGCGATGACCCTTGCCAGTCGCGTGGCTGCGGTCGACCTTGAGCAACGTCGGCGGCCGGTAGACGCCGCCGTTGAACAACGTCGCATAGCCGCTGGCGAGATGCAGCGGGCTGACCGCAAGGCTGTGGCCGAAGCCGATCATCATCGTGTCCAGCGAAGTCCAATCGCGCGGCCGAAGAGGTTTCGTCTTCTCCAGCAGCTCGATGTCGCTCTTCCGCAGGAAGCCCAATTTATCGAGGAACGCCTTTTGACGAGCTGCACCAACCTCCGCGGCTATTTGAGCCGAACCGATGTTGGAGCTTTCCTTCATGATTTCGGCGACGGAGCAGGCGCGGCCGTAGGGGTGAGTGTCGTGAATGACCCGGCCGTAAGCCGGATATTCGCGCGGACAGGGATACATCTTGCCGAAATTCTTGATGATCCCGCTGTCCATCGCCATCGCGACGGTGAACGGCTTGAAGGTCGAGCCCAGCTCCCAGACGCCAAGCGTGGCGCGGTTGAAGCGGGCTTCCATCGATCCCTGTCCCGCAGCGTTGGGGTTGAGCTGCGGCAACGACGTGAGCGCCAGGACTTCGCCCGTGTGAATGTCCATGACGACACCGGCCGCGCCCTTGGCCGAGAACTTGGTCATGGCGAACAGCAGTTCGTGCTCGAGAGCCTGCTGGATCCGGCTGGAAATCGCCAGCTGCAGCGGCTCCCCGCGGGAGGCGGAGTCGGACAGCTTCTTGTCGAACGCCCGCTCCATGCCGGCCACGCCATGCCCGTCGATATCGGTGTAGCCGATGACGTGAGCAGCGAGACTGGTCTGCGGGTAGAGCCGGTCGGGCTCCCGCTCCAGCGCGATGCCTGGCTCGCCAAGCGCGTTGACCGCCTCGACCACGCCAGGTGCTGCGCGGCGGCGAAGGTAGAAGAAGTTCTTCCCCGATCGCAGCATTGCGAAATACGCTGCCTCGTCCCGTTCGGGCATCAGCCGCGCCAGACTGCGCGCAAGCTCCAGCTTGTCGCCGATCACCTTGTTCGGCCACAAACCGATGGTCCACGCGTCCATCGTCCGCGCCAGCGGCACGCCGTCGCGATCGACGATGTCGCCGCGTTCCGGGATGAGTGCGGTCAGGCCGCGCTTGGCCCCGGCATGATCGCCAAAGGCTGCAAGATACAGGATGCGCAGCGCGATCAGCGCGATGATGCCGGCATAGACCAACAGGCCGAACATCAGCCGCTGGTGCATCATCGTCAGAATCTGACGCCGCTGACCGACAAGTCGGAGCCGCTCGGGCCGGGAAGCGACGAGAGCGGGAGTCGGTGCGTTCATCGGGCCGAGCCGGAATCCTTGGCTGTTTTCTTCGAATTTGCCTTGGCCGGAAGCGGCGCCAGCGGATCGACCTTGGCCAGACGCACCGGCTTTGTCACCGGCTTGGCGGCGGCTTCGAGCTTCTTATCCCCAGCTTTCTTTTCGTTCATCGCCGGCTTGGTCTGCGGCGTCTTAACGCGCACGTCCGAAACACTTTTCACCGACTTGGCTTCGATCTTTTGCGCAGACTGGACGACCTTCTTCGGCTGGGGCGCGACGGCCTGCTGCTCCACCGCCTCGCGAACCGGAATCTTGAGACTCGCTTCACGCATCAGCCGGGCAGCGGGAGCGGACGAGGAGGCGCCCGCGCCATCCACTCCAGCGTCGCCCTCCTCGAGCGGAGCAGATTGGAGAGGCGGCGCGGGCACCGAGGCCATCACCACGGGAGCTTCGACATTATGCGCCGGCTCGGGCTGCGCGAGGCGGGCAAGCTGGAAGCCGCCCTCCAGAAACTGGTCCGCCGACGGAGCCGACAAAGCGAGGACCTTGACGTTCCACCGCTCCAGCTGTGCCAGGCGGCCGCGAGTGCCGATCTCGGTCTGAAGCATGCGGATGTCGCGCTGCGTCATGACGATCCGGTTCTCGACGTCTTCCAAAGACGCGCGCTCCGAAGCGACGTTGAGCGAGACCAGGTAGCAACCAAGCGCGGCGCCCGCACAGCTCGCCACCATGAACACCGAGCGGAAGCTCCGGGCCGCGCTCATTTCCTGTCTCCTGATTTGGCCTGCCATGCCGGCGTGGATGTCCGGACCGCGCTGCGCAGCCGTGCCGAACGCGACCGCGGATTGCGTGCGATCTCGGCCTCGGACGGGCTGACCGGCTTGGCGACCCGCTCAAATGTTGGTGCGGGGCCCTGGACTGCTACTGGGCGATGACGAGACCCCGCTGGCGTCGCGCCGCTACGTTCACGGAAGAACCGCTTCACGATGCGGTCCTCGAGACTGTGGAAAGTGACGATGGCAAGCCGGCCGCCGGGCTTGAGCGAGCGCTCGGCAGCAGCGAGACCGCCTTCGAGCTCATCGAGCTCGGCGTTGAGATGAATGCGGATCGCCTGAAAGGTCCGGGTCGCCGGATCGCTCTTCTGGCCCTGGCGGTAGCCGGTTGCGCGGCGGACGATGGCGGCAAGCTCGCCCGTCCGTTCGATCGGGCGATTGTTGACGATGGCGCGGGCGATGGCGCGGGCGCGAGGCTCCTCGCCGTATTCGCGAAGGACACGCGCGATCTCGGCCTCGTCGGCCTCGTTGAGGAAGTCGGCGGCGGTCGGGCCGGCCTTTTCCATGCGCATGTCGAGCGGACCGTCGGCCGAGAAGGAAAAGCCGCGGTCCGCTCTGTCCAGTTGCATCGAAGAGACGCCGATATCGAGCGTGATGGCATCGACGAGGCCGATGCCGCGCTCCGTCAACACCCGGTCCATCTGGCTGAACCGATCTTCGACGAGCATCAGATTGGGGTCCGGGACGAGCGACCTGCCGGCTTCGATCGCCTCGGGGTCGCGATCGAAAGCGATCACTCGTCCCGCCCCCACCTGGAGCATGGCACGCGTGTAGCCGCCGGCTCCGAACGTTCCATCGACAGCCGTCTCGCCCGGCTGGATGGCCATTGCGCCGATCACCTCGTCGAGGAGCACCGGGACATGCGGCGCTGCGGTGGTGCCGCGGCCGGTCATGCCTTCAGGCCCTTCTCTTCGAGGCGGAAGCGCGTGACGTCTTTGAGGTCCTCGGGGATGCGCGGATCTTTGAGGAGCAGCTTGGGATTCCAGATCTGGAAGGTTTCGCCGGTACCCAGGAACAGTGCGATGTCCTGAAGCTCGCCTTTGCGGCGCATCATCGGCGGGAGGACGATCCGGCCCGACGGGTCGTAAGGAACCTCTTCGGTGGCGGCGAACGCCATCAGGTTGCGTTGCTGATATTCCAGCTGCGCATCGGGGCTCGTCTCTTCTTTTTCGAGCAGGCGCTCCAGCTTGGCGTGCTTCAGCGCAGCGTATGCGGGGTCGTAGGCGCTGAGGCAGGCGAAGGTGTCATGCTTGGCGAGGACGATCGTGCGGGAGTCGCCTCTGCGTTCAATGACGGATCGCAGGAAGGAGGGCACGGAAACGCGACCCTTCGCGTCCACCGCGTTCAGCGCACTGCCCTGAAACAGATGCTCTAGCGCCACAAACCACTCCCCGTTCGCAGCGCACGGCTCTCCCGACCACGGACGCACGGCATCGCCGCGCTTCCGCGCCCAAAACACAGGCAATGGGTTAGCCCCGCACTACGGAGAGTGTTGGTAACTCACCTTATTTGGGGACACAATGGATTTTGATGCCATTTCGTGGGTTTTCATGCCCACTGGCGGATTTCTGCGGCTTTTTTACCTCAGTTTCGCGGGATGTTCCTAACCTGTTCTTTGCATATCAACCTGTGGATAACCCTGTGCGCAGACCGAATCGGAGAATCAGCGGCTAAGTCACTGCCTACTCAGCGTTCCAGCCGGTCGAGTTCGCGAAGCAGCAGTTGGAGGTCACCGGATCGGTCATCGACATTCAGCCAATCCGCGTCGGCGATGATCGTCGCTTTGCCGCGTCCGATCGCGCAGCGGGCGATTAAGCCCTTCCCCTCAACATCGCAGCCGGCTTTCTCGGCGAGGATCCCGCCGGGCGAGGAAAAAGTCGTTGGGCTGGGTCCGATGTCCCCAGCAACTGGCCCGTCCGCCGCGCTCTTCACGAGCTTCAAGCCCCAGTGAGCAAGCAGTCCCGTATCAGCGAACGATGGCGGCGGGCGAAGTTTGTCGCCCAGCGGCCGCTTGCTCGGCCAGTCGAGCTTGGGATCTGCCAGTAGAAGCAGCCGCCCCCCATCCCGTACCCAGCGATCGAGATCGACCAGCGCCTCGGCGGTCTGCGGCAATGCATGAGCCATCAGCAGCAATCGGCCCTGCGCGAGGGACGCCCGGTCGGCAGCCCCAATCGGGACGACGCGGTAGCGGGTCTCCAGCACCGTCAGCGCCTTCGATCCACTGCTTTCCAGGGTGAACTCTTCGGGGAAGATCAGTGGCAGGGTCGTAAGCAGCATCAGCCGCGGCTTCCGGTCGCGCGGACCGAGATTCGAGGCCGACCCGCCACGACCCAGCGCGACAGCCGCGCCGATGGCGAGCAATGCGATCAAGCCAAGCGCCAGGACCAGCGCCGGAATGCGGCGCATATGGCGACCTACTCTGCGCTGGCGTTATTGAGGGAAGCGTCGCCTCCGGGAGCAACGCCCAGTTGCGCCAGCGGCTCATCGGATTCCGATGTGTTCAACTGCTGCGCATTGTCGATTTCCGGATCCTCGCGGGACCGAGTGATGACCGAGCCGAGCAGCACCAGCAGGAAGGCGAACGCAAGGCCCGTGAGCCCGATCCGAATGCGTTGAGCGCTGGTGCTCGCGGGATTGGCCATTGCGGTTGGAAGCTATGGCCCGACACGGTACAATGCAAGGTGATGCCTTGACGCTTGCACTGCCGTTGTGAAAGGCGCTGGAATCATGACTCGCCCCCTAACGATCCTGACGCTCGTTGCGGCCGCCGCGCTAGCCGGCTGCAACAGCGAAGACCACACCATCGTTTCCGACCCCGCCGGGCCGGACCCCATGGCCAACGCCGTTGCCAACGCCGGATCGGTGACGCTTCCGCCGTCGATCCAGGCCAGCAAGGCCTATCGCTGCAAGGACAACAGCCTGATCTACGTTGACTGGTATTCGGACGGCTCCGCGCGCGTGAAGAAGTCGCGTGACGAGGTAGGCGCTCCTCTGCTCGCCGCTGGCGACAAGGCACTGACCGGCGATGCCAAGGCCGCGTCGATCACCTTCAACGGCCAGAGCTGCAAGGCTTAAGCCAGCACCATTGTTTCAATCCACGGCGCCGGAGAAATCCGGCGCCGTTTTCATTTGGCCTTAGGCTGGTTCCGCCTGCTTCTGGGAAGAGCCCATTTGCTCCATCCGCCGCTGCATCTCGTCCGGCGGAACATCCTCGACGTGCATCGCGAGGCTCCACTGGTGGCCGAACGGGTCGCTCAAGGTGCCCATACGGTCGCCCCAGAACTGGTCTTCGAGTGGACGATCCTGATGGGCGCCGGCGTTGATCGCCTTGTTGAACGCCGTGTCGACGTCATCGACGTAAAGCAGAATGCTCGACGTCGGCCCGCCCCGGCTCCGAGGGCCAAGGTGGCCTTGATCCGGAAATTCATCAGCCAGCATCACCACGCTGTCGCCGATCTCCAGCTCGGCATGGCCGACACGGCCGCCCATCGGCAGTCGGAACTTCTCATTCGCGCCAAACGCGCGCTCGTAGAATTTGATTGCGGCGTTGGCGTCGTCGACGACCAGATACGGGGTGACGCTGTGATAGCCTTCGGGAATGGGCTTCGGCATCTGAGGTCTCCTGACCCTTCCACCCGCCGCGAGCCTACTCCTTTTGCCTGAGTCGCTCCAAAGCCGTTCGTCGCAAGCTAGCGACCATTCGCAGACGCGGCTAAGGGCCGCGCATGACCGTTCTCGAAGCCTCCCGCATCAGTCCCGAAACCGTCGCCGAGCATGGCCTTTCGCCTGAGGAGTACGACCGTCTCCTCCACGCGCTCGGACGCGAGCCGAACCTCGTGGAACTCGGCATCTTCTCGGTGATGTGGTCGGAGCATTGCTCCTACAAATCGTCGCGCTTCCACCTGAAGAAGCTGCCGACCGAGGCGCCGTGGGTGATCTGCGGTCCCGGAGAGAATGCCGGCATCATCGACATCGGCGACGGCGACGCGGCCATCTTCAAGATGGAGAGCCACAACCACCCGTCCTACATCGAGCCCTATCAGGGCGCGGCGACGGGCGTCGGCGGCATCCTGCGCGACGTCTTCACCATGGGCGCACGCCCGATCGCGAACATGAACGCGCTGCGCTTCGGCCGGCCCGATCATCCCAAGATGCGCCACCTGATCGCGGGCGTGGTCCACGGCATCGGCGGCTACGGCAATTGCGTCGGCGTCCCGACCGTCGGCGGCGAGGTCAATTTCGACACCGCCTATGACGGCAACATCCTCGTCAACGCGATGACCGTCGGCGTCGCGAAGACGGACAAGATCTTCTACTCGGCCGCGACGGGCATCGGAAACCCGATCGTCTATGTCGGCTCGAAAACCGGCCGTGACGGCATCCACGGCGCGACCATGGCCAGCGCGGACTTCGACGAGAACAGCGACGAGAAGCGCCCGACCGTGCAGGTCGGCGACCCCTTCACCGAGAAATTGCTGATCGAGGCCTGCCTGGAGTTGATGGCCACCGACGCGATCGTCGCCATCCAGGACATGGGCGCCGCGGGCCTCACCTCCTCCTCGGTCGAAATGGCGAGCAAGGGCGGCGCGGGCATCCGGCTCGACATGAACAAGGTGCCGTGCCGCGAAGAGGGCATGACGCCCTACGAAATGATGCTCTCCGAGAGCCAGGAGCGCATGCTGATGGTGCTGAAGCCCGGCCGCGAGCCGGAGGCCGAAGCCATCTTCCGCAAGTGGGAGCTCGACTTCGCGGTCATCGGCGAGGTCACCGACACCGGCCACATGGTGCTGGAGTTCGACGGGGAGGTCGTCTGCGACATCCCGCTCGGTCCGCTCGCCGACGAGGCGCCCTGCTACGAGCGCCCGTACATCAGCCAGGACGAGTACAAGGCGTGGGCCGGCATCAAGCCGCTGGAGAACGTGCCGGAGAGCACGGACATCGCGGCGGACCTGCTGAAGCTGATGGCCTCACCCAACCTCGCCAGCCGCCGCTGGATCTGGGAGCAGTACGACAGCCAGGTGGGGGCCGACACCGTCCAGCGGCCGGGCGGAGACGCAGCGGTCGTGCGCGTGCACGGGACGAAGAAGGCGCTGGCCATCACCACCGATTGCACGCCGCGCTACGTCTATGCCGATCCGGTCGAGGGCGGGAAGCAGGCGGTCGCGGAGACCTACCGCAACCTCTGCGCGGTCGGCGCGAAGCCGCTGGCGATCACCAACTGCCTCAACTTCGGCAACCCGCAGCGGCCGGAGATCATGGCGCAGCTCGTCGGTGCCTTGCAGGGCATGGGCGAAGCTTGCCGCGCGCTCGACTACCCGATCGTGAGCGGCAACGTGTCGCTCTACAATGAGAGCAAGGCGACGGGCGGCGGCTCAGCGATTTTGCCGACGCCTGCAATTGGCGGCGTCGGGTTGCTGGAGGATTGGGAGAAGTCGGCGACGATCGCTTTCAAGGCTGAGGGTGAGCACATCATCCTGATCGGCCACAGCGACAGTCATTCGGGCCAGTCACTCTGGCTTGACGTGTGTCACGGCCGACGTGAGGGCTCTCCGCCACCAGTCGATCTTGATGCCGAGCGGCGTGCGGGCGAATGCATCCGTGGATTGATCGCGGACGGGCTCGTCACTGCTGTTCACGATTGCGCCGACGGTGGAGCAGGTGTCGCGATTGCTGAAATGGCACTTGCCGGAAACATCGGAATGTCCATGACGGTCGTGCCGCAAATCCCCAACCCAGGCGCGATCCTGTTCGGCGAGGATCAGGGTCGTTACGTCGTCACGACGTCCGATCCAGATCGGGTCCGGGCGCTAGCGAATGATGCGAACCTTTTCGCCGTTCCGATTGGAACGACGGGCGGAGATGCATTGACGTTCGATTTGATGGATCGCGGCGGCCCTCAGAGCGTGACGCTAAGTCAGTTGCGGGTCGCGCATGAAGGCACCTTCCCTAAGCTGATGGGCGCCGACGCCGCGCTTGCATAACGCTCGTCATTGCGAGGTGCCGAAGGGGACGCGGCAATCCAGTGCGCGGCTGGATTGCTTCGCTGCGCTCGCAATGACGGAGAGAGGTAGCTAGCGTCCCTGGAAAGGGGAGGCTCAATGCTCAAGCCGATCGCCATCGCGACGGCCGTTTCCGGCACGCTCGACATCCTGTTCGCGATGATCCTGACGGTTTTCTTCGGCCGCGAGATCGGGAACATGCTGCGCTACGTCGCCTCGGGCCCCTTCCCTGCTGCCGTGGACATGGGCGCCGCGGGCGCGATCCTCGGCCTGCTCGTCCACTTTTCTCTGATGGCGATTATGGCGGTCTCCCTGATGCTGTTCCTGCGATCGCGGCCGCCGATTCTCGCTACGCCTTACCGAACCGGAATCGCTTTTGGCGTCATCACCTATTTCATCATGAACTGGCTGGTCGTTCCGCTCCGCTTCGGCACGCCGCTTCCGCCGAAAGCGCTGTCGATCGCGACTCAGCTGTTCGCGCACGTGGTGCTGGTCGGCATCCCCATGTCGCTCGTCGCCGCGCGCGCTCTGAAGCCGCGATCCGAATGACCGCCGGCTACTCCGGCACGCCGCTCGGCAAGAAGCTCGGGTATCGCCAAGGCATGCGGGTGTTCGTGGGCGACATGCCCGATCCCATTCGTCACGAGATCGAACAGAGCATCGGCGAGAAGCCCGAATGGCAGTTCATTCCCGAAAGCGAGCTCGAGGCAGCGCACGTCTTCGTTACCCAGCGCACTGCGCTGGAGGACAAGGCCCGGGCACTGCTGCCCCTGCTGGGCAAGGGCGGGTTCCTCTGGGTGAGCTGGCCGAAGAAGGCCGCGAAAGTCGCAACCGACATCACGGAGGACACGATCCGCGAGGTTTGCCTGCCGATGGGTCTGGTCGACGTGAAGGTCTGCGCGATCGACGCGACCTGGTCGGGCCTGAAGCTGATGCGGCGACGGTAAGGCTTCGCGCTCTCGTTACACACGTGTAACGTGGGCGCATGACCCAGACATCCACGCGCGGCTGGACCTATGCGGGCCTGGCAATCTCGCTCCTCGGCATTCCAGCGATCGTCACGGCTCAGCGTCTGCTCGCCCCCGATCCGACAGCGGCGAGCAGCATCGTCATCCGGGAGATTGCAATCCTTGCCGTCACCGCATTCGTCCTGTGGATCGTCGTCGCTCGCGAGCGCCTGCCATTGTCTTCGATCGGCCTTCGCTTCGATCGTGTCGGCCGCTCCGTGGCCTGGGGATTCGGGCTGGCCGTCGCCGCTTTCGTAATCCTGCTCGCGTGCCTCGCTGGCTTCTCGGACCTTGGCATTCACTATGGAGAAGGAAGCGGAATATCGCGCGCGCTTCCGGTCACATTCCTCGCAGTCATGCGCGCAGGCATTTCGGAAGAGGTGCTCTACCGAGGATTTGCCTTGGAGCGCCTGCAGTCGCTGACCGGAAGCAAGTGGATTGCCGCGGGCGTCACCCTAGTCCTCTTCGCCGCATTCCATTTTCGGCAAGGCATGGCCGGTGTGTTCCTGGCGTTCGTGCTCGGCGGACTGTTCACCGCTTACTACTTGTGGAAGCGCGACCTGTTGGCGACGATCACTGGCCACTTCCTGGTCGACTTCGTGCCCAATGTCCTGCTGCCGCTGCTAGGGGCCGGCGACTGATACTTGCGAATGGTTCGCATTATCGATATATACGTCTGCATGATCGTCTGCATCTGCAACCGCATCACCGAGAGCGAGGTCCGCAAGGCCGCTCGCTGCGGCGCGGCGTCTCCGGAGGCCGCGTACGCCTGCCAGGGCTGCAACGTGCAGTGCGGATGCTGCCTCGACTTTGCCCAGGACGTGATCGACGAAGAGCTTGGCAAGGCGAAGCACCTTCGGCTCGTGACTGCCCGCGCCGCCTGACTTTCTGCGACTGACTCTCAGTCGCATGTTTTTCCCGGTTTTCCGCCAGTTTTTCGACTTCCTTCCGCGCGCGTGGGGGAGTACATCCGTGCTGTCGGCAGGAGTCACTGAATGAAGGGCGATCCCAAGGTCATCGAGCTTCTCAATGAGGCGCTGAAGAATGAGCTGACCGCCACCAACCAGTACTGGCTGCACTACCGGCTGCTCGACAATTGGGGCGTCCACAAGCTCGCCGCGTTCGAGCGTCACGAATCGATCGACGAGATGAAGCATGCGGACCGGCTGGCGGAACGCATCCTGTTTCTCGACGGCTTGCCCAATTTCCAGCTGCTTGGGCGCCTGCACATCGGCGAGAACGTTGAAGAGGTGCTGAAGGCCGATCTCGAGCTGGAGATGGAAGCGCTGACCCAGCTGCGCGGAGCCATCGCGCACTGCGAGACGGTGAAGGATTACGTCAGTCGCGATCTCTTCTCGGAAATCCTCGAAAATGAGGAGAGCCACGTCGACACGCTTGAGCAGCAGTTGGAGATGATCGCGCGGATGGGCCTGCAGAATTACATTCAGCTTCAGTCGAAGCCCGCCGAAAGCTAAGGTTCCCGCAGGGGGACAGGAATGGCGACACTTCCATCGACCGGAGAGTCGGGGCGAATCATCACGCTCGACATCATTCGCGGCGTCGCGGTGATGGGCATATTCTCGGTCAACGTCATCGCCTTCGCGATGATCGAGGCCGCCTATTTCAACCCCGCCGTGTACGGTGGAAGTACCGGCCCGAACTTTGCGGTCTGGGCGACCAACATGGTCCTGATCGACGGCAAGATGCGGTCGTTGTTCTCGATGCTATTCGGTGCCTCGATGCTGTTGGTGATCGAGCGCGCCGAAGCTTCCGGCCGGCCGGCCTGGCTCGTTCACGCACGGCGGATGCTCGTCCTGCTCGGCTTCGGGTTGATCCACTATTACTTCATCTGGTTCGGCGACATCCTGACGCTCTATGCGGTTTGCGGACTGGTGGTCTTCCTGTTCCGCAACCTGTCGATCGAAAGGCAAGTGGCGCTCGGGGCCGCCTTCATGGTCGGGCACATGCTGTTGTTCACCGGCTTCCTGATCGATGGCTATCACACCGATGTCGCCGCCCATGCACCGAACGCTCCGCAGGCCGCCATCGACTCCTGGAATGCCGGTTTCGGAAGCTTTGCCCCGGATGCGCAGACGATTGCCGACGATCGGGCCATCCACCTGGGGACCTATCTCGATTACGTCCGCTATCGCCTGTCCGAATGGACGGATATCTTCCCGACGACGATCGCCTTCATTCCGGACACTATCGGGCTGATGCTGCTGGGCATGGCCGGATACCGGTCCGGTTTCCTGACCGGTGAATGGAGCAACAAGGCTTACCGCCGGGTTGCCGTCATCTCGCTTTCGATCGGTTTCGTCGGCGGCGCGGGGGTTGTCGGTTACGATGTTTGGTCCGGCTTCAGCGTCCTAGGTTCGATCGCCGCGTTCGTTGTCGTTGCGACGCCCTTCATCACGGTCATGGCATTCGGCTATGCGGCCAAGATCATCCTGCTAACGCGCCGCTTCGGCCCGCTTGCGCAGCGCATTGCTGCCACGGGACGGTGTGCCTTCTCCAACTATCTTGGCACATCGATCGTGGCGTCGCTGATCTTCTACGGCTGGGGGCTTGGCTACTACGGGTCTCTGTCGCGCTGGCAGGCGTGGTGCCTCGTGCCGCTGGTGTGGGTGGGGATGCTCTTATGGTCCAAGCCATGGCTCGAGCGCTTCCACTACGGCCCGCTGGAATGGGCATGGCGCAGCCTTGCGCGTGGCAAGATGCAGCCGATGCGGAAGACGCGAGCGACGCCCGCGACGGCCTAGATCCGGCCGAAATCCTGGTTCGAGGCCTTGCGGCCGAAACCTGCCTGCGGAGCGCGGGTCAGAAGCGGATTGGTTGCCTTGTCGAACAGGTCGACCGTTCGCGAGAAGAGCTTGCGAAGCTCGACGACTTCCGGAACGAGCTCGTCAGGGAAGCGGCGCGACTCGACGCAAAGCCTCGCGGTGCTTTCAATCAGTTCGGCAACATCGGCGAGCGGACCGGCCCCGAACTGACGAGCCTCACCCTTGATGGTGTGGGCCGGAATAACGAGCGCGGCCGTGTTCTGGTCGTGCATCGCCTCTTCGATCTGCGCGACCGATTTGGCTCCGTCTTCGCGGAAGTAACTGAGAATCCGAATGAAACCGGCACCGAGCTCGGCGCGGCTCCGTTCGAAGTGAACCCAGTCGACGATCTTGAAGTCGTCGTCGCTCATTGCATTCCCCGTGACCACGGGACTCGCTTACGCCGCAAAGGGTAAAATTAGGCTTAGCGCCCCTTGTCGTACGGGTTTTTCGGCGCGCGAAAGGAAAGCCGCATCGGCACCGGGGCAAGCTTCAGGTCGCGCCGCATCGAGTTGAGCAAGTAGCGGCGATAGCTGTCCGGCAGTTGGTCGACGCGGGTGCCGAAGACGACGAAGGTCGGCGGTCGGGTCTTCACCTGCGTGATGTAGCGAAGCTTGATCCGGCGACCGCTCGGAGCCGGCGGCGGATTGGCGTCGACGGCCTGCTCGAACCAACGGTTGAGCTCGCCCGTCGAAATCCGGCGCGACCAGGACTCGCGAAGCTCGAACGCGACTTTGAGAACGTCGTCCACGGCTTTCCCGGTCTTCGCCGAGATCGCCAGCACCGGAACGTTCTTGAGCTGCGAGAGCCCCTCTTCAAGCGCCGCCTTCACTCCGTTGAACAATGAGGAGGCATGTTCAGCGACGTCCCACTTGTTGAGCGCGATGATGAGCGCCCTGCCCTCCTCGACGACGAGGTCAGCAATACGCAGATCCTGTGCCTCCAGGCCCCGAGTGGCATCCAGGAGGAGGACGACCACCTCGGCATGTTCGATCGAGCGCCGCGTGTCCGCACCCGACAGCTTCTCGAGCTTGTCCTCGATTTTCGCCCGCTTCCGAAGGCCCGCCGTATCGACGAGCCGCACGGGCCGTCCCTGCCATTCCCAGTCGAGGGTGATGGAGTCCCGCGTGATCCCCGCTTCGGGACCGGTGATCATTCGCTCCTCGCCGAGCATCTTGTTGACCAGCGTCGACTTGCCGGCATTGGGCCGCCCGACGATGGCGAGCTTCAGCGGCCGAGCCGGGTCTTCCTCGTCAAGCTCCTCTTCGACCTCGTCGTCGTCGCGCTCAACAAAGGGTCGGAGGCTTTCGAACAGGTCGACGACGCCCTCGCCATGCTCGGCGCTGATGGCGATCGGTTCGCCGAGGCCGAGCGAGAAGGCCTCGAGACGCCCGCTCTCGCCGGCGTTCCCCTCCGCCTTGTTGGCGGCGACGATGACCGGTGTTTCCCCCGCGCGCAGCCACCGAGCGATCTCTTCGTCGAGCGGGGTCAGCCCCTCGCGCCCATCGATCAGGAACAAGGCCACGTCCGCCTCGCGCACCGCGGCTTCGGTCTGCTGGCGCATGCGACCCGGAAGCGTGTGCGGGTCTTCGTCCTCGTAACCGGCCGTGTCCATCACCCGGAACTCGAGCCCGAGCAGCTTCGCCTCGCCCTCGCGGCGGTCGCGGGTGACGCCGGGGCGATCGTCCACCAGCGCGATCTTCTTGCCGACGAGGCGATTGAAGAGCGTCGACTTTCCCACATTGGGACGGCCGACGATCGCTACGGTGGGGAGACGGGGCATCCGCGGCGGTTAGCCGATGAATCCGCTTCTGCGAAGGACCGTGATACAACACCGATTCGTGTGCGCAACGGAACGAGTTAGCGGCGAGCGTATTGAATCGCCCGTTCCAAGTTCGGGAGCATGAGAAGAATGCCGTCGCGACCCGCATGGAGGGGACAGATCAGACTCGCCTTGGTCTCGATCCCCGTGGAGATTTATCCCGCCACCAAAAGTGGCGCTCAGATCCAGTTCCATCAGGTGCACGAGCCCTCGGGCAAGCGCATCAAGTATGAGAAGGTCGTACCCGGCATCGGGCCGGTCGACCCCGACGAAATCGTCAAGGGCTTTGAGGTGTCGAAAGGCCACTACGTCCTTCTAGATCCGGAAGAGATCGAGGCGGTAAAGCTCGAAAGCCGCAAGACGCTCGACCTCGTCCAGTTTGTCGACGAGGACAATATCGAGGCGATGTTCTTCGAGAAGCCATATTACGTGGTTCCCGCCGACGACCTCGCCGAGGAAGCCTATGTCGTGCTTCGCGATGCGCTGAAGGACGCCAAGAAGATCGGCGTCGGCCAGATGGCGATGCGCGGCCAGGAATATGTCGTCGCGATCAAGCCAGCCGGCCGCGGTATCCTGATGGAGACGCTCCGCTACGCGGACGAGGTCCACAAGTCCTCGGGCTTCTTCCGCGATATCGGTGACACCAAGCCCGACCCGGACCTGCTCGACATGGCTTCGATGCTGATCGAGCGGAAGGCGGGCGAGTTCAATCCCAGCGAATTCCACAACCGCTATGTCGATGCCCTGAAGGACCTGATCGCCGAGAAGCAGAAGAAGAAGGGCGAGAAGGTGATCCAGGATCCGGATGCGGACAAGGCTCCGCCGAAGGGCTCCAATGTCATCGACTTGATGGCGGCGCTCAAGAAGAGCCTCGGCGACGAGAAGAAGTCGGCGCCGAAGAAAGCTGCGGCGAAGAAGGCGCCCGAGAAAAAGCCGGCGAAAAAAGTCGCGGCGGGCGGTCGAGGACGGTGAGTTGCGCCCCTGCGAAGGCAGGGGCCCAGTTCGCTGCCGGAAGGCAGCGCCTGCGGCGCTGGACTAGGCTCCTGCCTTCGCGGGAGCGCGGATAATGGCCCGCAAGCTCGACATCGAGACCTACAACCAAAAGCGCGACTTCACGAAGACGAAGGAGCCGAAGGGCCGCAAGCTCAAGGGCAAGGGCGACAGCTTCGTCGTCCAGAAGCATGAGGCGTCGCGCCTCCACTGGGATTTCCGGCTGGAGCTCGACGGTGTCTTGAAAAGCTGGGCGGTGCCCAAGGGGCCCAGTCTCGACCCGGGCGACAACCGTCTCGCCATGCGCACAGAGGATCATCCGCTCGATTACGGAAGCTTCGAAGGGACGATCCCGGCGGGCGAATATGGCGGCGGCACGGTGATGCTGTGGGACCATGGCCGCTGGATTCCGCACCCCGACAAGGACCCACGCAAGACACTGGAAGAAGGTCACCTCCACTTCACCCTCGAAGGCGAGCGCATGCGCGGGGAGTGGGTGATGTTCCGCCTGAAGCCCAAGCCCGGCGAAAAGGCCGAGCCGTGGATGCTGAAGAAGGTCACCGACGAGTTTGCCAATCCCGACAATGGGGAGGAGCTGGTCGACGAGTTCACCACCAGCGTGACCACCGACCGCACGATGGCGGAAATCGCATCCGGGAGCGAAGTCTGGCGCTCCAACCGCGGCGGTCAGAAAGGCGGGCGCGCGAAGAAAAAGGCATCGGAAGCTCCGCCGCCGTTCCAGTCGCCGCAGCTCGCGACGTTGGTAGACGAGGTTCCGCCGGGTTCGAACTGGCTCTTCGAATACAAGTACGACGGCTACCGTCTGCTGATCGCCACGGGCAGCGGTGCGGCCACCGCCTGGACCCGCAACGGCAAGGACTGGAGCGACAAGTTCCGAGCATTGGTGAAAGCCGCGGCGCATCTTCCCCCCGGCTGCCTGATCGACGGCGAAGCGGTTGCGCTCGATGAGACCGGGAAACCCGACTTCCAGTTGCTCCAATCAACGCTGAAGGACAGCCGCGGCAGGAACCTCGCCTTCTACGCCTTCGACCTGCTGGTCGACCGCGGCGAGGACATAACCCGGCTTCCGAATATCGAGCGCAAGGACCGCCTGAAATCTCTGCTTGCCGGGATGGCCGAACCGATCCTGTTCGGCGATCACGTCATCGGCCGCGGTGACGAGCTGTTCCGCGAGATCTGCAAGGCGGGCGGCGAAGGCCTGATCGCAAAAGTCGCCAATGCCCCCTACCGCGGCGAACGCACGCGCAATTGGCTGAAGGTCAAATGCATCCGGCGCCAGGAATTCGTCATCGTCGGCTGGTCCGAAAGCGACAAGCGCCGCGGGTTCCGATCATTGCTGGTCGGCACGCGCGATGGCCGTAAACTGACTTACGCCGGCAAGGTCGGCACGGGCTTCAGCGGCGCGCTGATCGAAGACCTGATGGAGCGGATGGAGCCGCTCGCGACGGACAAGGCGGCGGTCGAAGTCCCCCGCGCGGAGCGCAAGGGCGCGCACTGGATCGAGCCGAAGCTCGTAGCCGAAATCGCCTTTACGGAGTTTACGTCGGATGGCGTTCTTCGACATCCAAGCTTCATCGCCTTGCGTGAGGACAAACCTGCGAGCCAGGTCGTCCGCGAGGTGCCCAGGCATCTCAGGGAAACGAACGTGACGGCGAAGCCGAAGACCGCGCCGCGGAAGGTCAAGCTGAAGTCCGCCGAGGACTTCGGAATCGAGATCTCGAGCCCGGACCGCGTCATCTATCCCGAGCTTGGCCTGACCAAGAAAGACCTCGCCGACTATTACGCGACCATCGAGCCGCTGATCATGAAGGATTGCGCCGACCGGCCAATGACTTTGATCCGCTGCCCGGGCGGACGAACCGGCGAATGCTTCTTCCAGAAGCACGATAAAGGCACCTTCGGGCCGAACGTGAAGCAAATCCCGATCGAGGAAAAGGATGGCGAAACGGAGGACTACCTCTACTTCGACGACATCCGCGGCCTGCTCGCCTGCGTGCAGATGGGCACGATGGAGTTTCACGGCTGGGGCAGCAAAATCGGCGCGGTCGAATGCCCCGACCGCCTGGTGTTCGACCTCGACCCCGATGAAGGGCTCGACTTCGGCAAGGTCACGGAAGCCGCAGTTTACGTGCGCGACCTCGTCGCACAGCTCGGCCTCAAGAGCTTTCCGCTGCTCACCGGAGGGAAAGGCATCCACGTTGTTATCCCGCTCGACGCGACCGCCGATTGGCCGAAGGTGAAGAGCTTCGCCGACCGCTTCTCGCGCGCCGTTTCGGAAGCGGAGCCGGAGCGGTTCACCGCCAACATCCGCAAGGCGCAGCGCACTGGCCGCATTTTCATCGACTGGCTCCGCAACCAGCGAGGAGCGACCGCGGTCATGCCTTACTCCGCCCGCGCCCGCGAGGGCGCTCCGGTCGCGGCTCCGGTGACGTGGGACGAACTTGACGACTTCGACAGCGGCCACGCCTTTTCGATCCGCGATGCGGGCGAACTGCTGAAGCGGGCCAAGTCGAAGTCGCTTGCGGGCTGGGGAAAAGCGTCGCAATCCCTTCCGGATGCGTAACAGCCTCCGTCTAACGCTCCTCCCACTCCTCTTCGTCCTGATCGCCGCATCGCCGCCCGAACTCCAGCAATGGCGCGGACAGGCTGCGCGCGTCACGATCGCTCGCGACGATTGGGGCATCGCCCATGTGCGCGGAAAGACGGACGCCGACGCGGTGTTCGGCATGATCTACGCGCAGGCCGAGGACGACTTTCCGCGGATCGAGGCAAACTATCTCACCAATCTCGGCCGCACCGCCGAAGCCGAGGGCGAGAAGGCGATCTGGCAGGACTTGCGTGCGCGCCTCTACGTCAGCGAGCCGGAGTTACGGGCGAACTACGCCGCGAGCCCGCCGTGGCTGAAGCGGTTGATGGATAGTTGGGCGGCAGGCCTCAATTACTACCTGGCGACTCATCCGAACGTGCGCCCGCGCGTCCTCACCCGCTTCGAGCCGTGGATGGCGCTGAGCTTCACCGAAGGGAGCATCGGCGGCGACATCGAGCGGATCGATCTCGGCGAATTGCAGAAGTTCTACGCGGGCAAGCGTACCCTCGCCGCCAGCTTGAAGGACGTTGAACCGCGCGGTTCGAACGGGATCGCGATTGCACCGACGATCACAGCGCCCGGCACCGGATCGCTGCTGCTGATCAATCCGCACACCAGCTTCTTCTTCCGCTCCGAGCTGCAGGTCAGCAGCGACGAAGGTCTCAATGCCTACGGCGCCTCAACGTGGGGCCAGTTCTTCATCTACCAGGGCTTCAACGAGCGCGTCGGCTGGATGCACACGTCGAGCGGCGTCGATAATGTCGATGAGTTCGCGGAGAAGGTCGAGCGCAAGGGCAAGGGCTTTTGCTACCGCTTCGGCAAGGACTGCCGCTCGCTCGTCGAACGCAACGTCACGATCAATTACCGCGCCGCAAACGGCAAGCTGGTCCAGCGGACTTTCACCACCTGGCGCACGCATCACGGGCCTATCGTCCGCGAGGCGAACGGCCGCTGGGTTTCCTTCGCGATGATGGACAAGCCGGTTGCCGCTCTTCAGCAGAGCTTCCTTCGCACCAAGACGCGTGACCTGAAGGACTTCCTCAAGGTCGCCGACCTCAAGGCGAACAGCTCCAACAACACGGTCTTTGCGGACAGCAAGGGCGAGATCGCGATGCTGATGCCGCAGTTCATGCCGCGGCGCGACAACCGGTTCGATTATTCGAAGCCCGTCGACGGCAGCGATCCGGCGACGGACTGGGGTCCGCTCCACCCAATCACCGAACTGCCAAGCACAGTCACGCCGCCGAATGGCTGGGTGCAGAACACCAACAACTGGCCCTACTCCGCGGCCGGTCCGAACAGCCCGAAGCCAAAGCCCTTCCCCGCCTACATGGATACGTTCGGCGAGAATTATCGCGGAATTCACGCGCTCCAATTGCTGATGGCAAGCAGAAGTTGGACGAGAGAGAAGCTGCAATCCGCGGCTTTCGATAACGACCAGCCAGGGTTCGGCTTACTACTTCCCGGCCTCGTTCAAGCCTATGACGCGCTTCCGGTCAGAAGTCCGCAGCGCGCGCAACTGGGCGGCGCGATCGGTGTGCTGCGAACATGGGACAATCGCTGGAGCGCGGGATCGATCGCGAACACTATCGCAAACTATTGGGGCGACGAGATCTGGAAGCTCTCGACCAACACTGAATGGGATGACGGCCTTCCAGTTTTCCAGCGTTTGCTTCGTCTCAGCGGCAAGCAAAAGCTCGATGCCCTAAGGGCAGCGATGGCGCGGCTTCGCCGCGACTTCGGCTGGTGGCAAGTGCCGTGGGGCGACGTGAACCGCTTCCAGCGCATTTCACCCGCAATCGATCATCCTTTCACGGATGCGGGCCCGAGCATTCCCGTCCCCTTCAGCTC
This sequence comes from Sphingomonas daechungensis, assembly GCF_039543105.1. NCBI lineage: Bacteria > Pseudomonadati > Pseudomonadota > Alphaproteobacteria > Sphingomonadales > Sphingomonadaceae > Sphingomonas > Sphingomonas daechungensis. The sequence continues at coordinate 2,162,074 of NZ_BAABJC010000001.1, read as the reverse complement.
CGCCCGCTGGGGGTCGCTCGCGTCGTTCGGCGCGTCGCAGAAGCCCGGCACGAAGAGATGGTACGGAACAAGTGGCAACAGCTTCGTCGCCGTCGTCGAATTCGGGCGCCGGGTCCGCGCGCGCGCGGTCACGGCCGGAGGCCAAAGCGGCAATCCCGCCTCAAAGCATTTCAACGATCAGGCGGAGCGTTATGCCTCCGGCAACCTGCGCGAGGTCTATTTCTATCCCGACCAGCTGAAGGGTCACACGGAACGGACCTACAGGCCCGGCGACTAAGGGCAGAACCCGGCGGCCCTGCCCTTAGTCGGATCAGAACTTCACGCCGAACTCGACACCCCAGATGCGCGGCTCGTTGACCATCGCAGTCAAGTTATTGAAGTCGATGCCGGAAACGGCGCTTTCGTCGTTGGTGATGTTCCGGACGAACCCGGCAACGTCGAACTTGTCCCACTTGTAGCCGATCCTCACGCCGCCCTCGAGAAGGCTGTCGTCGCTGAACTCGACCGAGCGGTAGAGGAAGAACTGGATCTTCGAACGGTGGTACCAGTCGGTGTAGAAGTAGATGCTGCCCGGGCCGACCGGATGCTCGTATCCGGCGGTGAAGTTAATCGTCCACTTCGGCGCCTGCGGAAGCTGGTTGCCGTCGATGTAGACGATCGACGGCTGGAACGGCGCTGCCGGAACCGCAACCGGATCGAGCACGGTGCAGGGCGCGCCGCAGGTCTCGACGACAAGGCCGCTGTCGCGGATCTTCGCGATGTTCAAGCTGACGCCGCCGGTGAAGGTCAGGCCGGTGACCGGGCGGGCTTCGAATTCCGCTTCGAGGCCGTGGCCCTTCACCGCGTCCGCATTCAGCAGCAGGTTGGCGTTGGTGCCGCCACCGACCGCGGATAGCTGCAGGTCCTTGGTCTTGAAGAAGTACGCGTCGAAGTTGAAGCGCAGCTTGCGGTCGAACAGCACGGTCTTGATGCCCGCCTCATAAGACATCGTCCTCTCACTGTTCGCCGTCGAAACCTGACGGTCGAACAGGATACGGCCCTGGATCGCGGGAGCGCGATAACCCTTGGCGACACGGGCATAGACGTTGACGTCCGGACTGACCTCCTGGAGCGCGCTGACGTCCCAGGTCAGCTGGCTGTCCTTGACCCTGGTGGTCGTCTCCGGAACCGGGCCACCGCCCACGAAAAGCGGCCGAATGTCGAACAGGCGTTCGGCGTCGAGCGTCTTCTTGTCGTGGTTCCAGCGCGCGCCGGCCTGAAGCGTCAGGCCGCTGTCGGTCGCGTAATTGACCGAGCCGAAGATTCCGAGCGCCTTCGAATCCTGCTTCTGGTTGACGATCGCCGCCGGTGACGTGTCAGTCGGGTTCGAGAAGTCGAAGCTCTCGATGTCGAGATTCTCGTCGAAGTAGAAGACGCCGGCCTGGTATCCGAAGCCGCCCTTGTTGTTCGACGCAATCCGGATTTCCTGCGTGAATTGGTCGAGGCTCGGGACATTGTCCTGGCTCTGCGCAGGGAACGGGATGAAGCCGGGGCCCGATCCTGGCAGGCCGCAGCAGCCGAAGCCGCCGTCGATGTCGCCGCGGCTTTCGACCTTGCCGTGCCAGTAGCTGGTCACGGAATAGAGCGTCGCGGCGCCGAAATCATACTCGATCGTGCCGGCCACGTTCTGCGTCCGCAGCTTCTGGAAATTCAGGCCGTCGGTGCGAACCTGGTCGCGCTTGAACTCGCCGCCAGTGACGCCGACCAAATTGTTCGTGCCCTGCTCGATCGCGTTGGCGCGGAACAGGCGAGCGCTACCGTTCAAATGCCGGAACTGGCCGACCAGCAGGATCTTGAGCTCCTCCGTCGGCTTGAACTGGACCTGCGCGCGAAGGGCGTAGTCGTCATAGCCTTCGAGGTCGTGCTTGCCAGGGTCGTCGAGGTTGTCGACCCAGTCATTGCGGTGCTGCCAGATCCCCGACACGCGCGCCGAAACCTGGTCGCTGAGATTGCCGCCAGTCGCGCCCTCGGCGTTGATCGTCGAATAGGTGCCGTAGCTGATCCGCGCATAATTATCGCCACGGCCCGGACGGGTGGTGTCGAACTTGACGATGCCGGCAGGGGTATTGCGGCCGAACAATGTGCCTTGCGGGCCGCGCAGGACTTCGATGCGATCGAGGTCGAAGGCTGGGAAGCCCTTCAGGATCGGGTTTTCGAGGACCACATCCTGGTAGACCACGCTGACCGGCTGCGACGCGTTGAGGTCGAAGTCGGTATTGCCGAGACCGCGAATGTAGAAACGCGGAAATGTGCGTCCGAACGAGCTTTCGATATTCAGGCTAGGTACCCGCCCCGCGAGCGCACGGACGTCGGCGCCCGCCGCGTTGATCGCCGTCAGCTGATCCTCGTTGATGGTGCCGACGGAGACGGGAACGTCCTGCAGGTTTTCCGAACGACGCTGGGCGGTAACGATAATCTCGCCGAGGCCCGTGTCTTCGCGTTCGACCGGAACCTGGGCTGCGTCGGTGGGAGTGGCCGCAGGCGCGTCGGGAGCTGGCGCATCCTGAGCCGCAGCTGGCGTGGCGAAGGTGCCGGCAGTGGCAATTGCCAACGCCGAGATCGACGAAAGATAGGTGCGCATCTCATCCCCCCGGATATCTGGAAGGCGCGGGCATGAAGCGGCGCCCGGAGTCGTTCCGAGCCCCCTATGCGCGATTCAAGCTACAAAGCTACGCAAAAGAGTCACCTTGGCGAATCCAGCGCGTCACCGTTGCCCGAAGGCCTCAGACGATGCGGTTGTTCCGGATCACTTCCTTGTACCAGGCGGCGCTCAGCTTCGGGATACGCTGCTGGGTCTTGAAGTCGACGTAGTGAATCCCGAACCGCTTGCTGTAGCCGTCGGCCCACTCGAAATTGTCCAGCAGGCTCCACAGGAAATATCCCTTGAGCGGATAGCCCTCGGCGACCGCGCGGTGAAACTGGCCGACGTAATTCCGGAGATACATCACGCGGTCGGCGTCATCGACGCGGCCGTTGGTCAGCGGATCGTCCGCTGACGCTCCGTTCTCGGAGATATACATCACGTTCGGCTTCCACAGCTCGCTGACCTGGCGCACGCCCCAGTATCCGACCTCCGGGCCGACAATCAGCCATGGCGAGGCCATTCGCGGCGACGAGGGAATATGCGGGATGACCGCGAAGCCGCGCGGCGAGTCGTCGGCTCGCACCCATTCCGGCGCGTAGATATTGAGGGCGACGAAATCGAGCGGGCTGCCGATCGCTTCCATGTCACCCGCCTGCACCTTGGGCGCATTCGCGCCTTCCTGAGTCAGATATTCGTCGATGTAGCGGCCTTCCATGATCGCGGTCAGGAACATGGCGTTGTTCACGCGAGTCGCCTTCTGGGCCGCGGCGACATGCTCCGGAGTCTCCATCACCGGCACATGGATGACCGTATTGTCCGCAATTCCGACTTTCGTCCCAGGCTTGGCATGGGCACGGATCGCCTGGACGCTGAGGCCATGGGCAAGCACGCCGTTGTGCCGAACCTGGTTCGCCTCGGCATCGGGCAGCTTCATGCCCGGAGCGTGGATTCCGACTTTGTAGCTAAGGTCGGTGAAGCAGCGCAGCTCATTGACCGTCATGATATTCTTCACACGGTCAGTGATCTGGCCGGCCATGTAGCCCGCATATTCGGCAAAGGCCTTCGAGGTGTCGCGATTCTGCCAGCCGCCAGGAAGCGCCGCCGGATAGTCCCAGTGAAACATGGTGACATACGGCTCGATGCCGTTCTCGAGCAGATTGTCGAGGACCCGGTTGTAGTGATCGACGCCCTTCTGGTTGGGCTTGCCGCGACCGGTCGGGAAGATGCGCGACCAGGCCAGCGACAGGCGATAGCTGCTGACTCCGAGGTTCTTCAGAAGCTGCGTGTCTTCGGCGTAGCGATGGTAGCTGTCCGTCGCGACGTCGCCATTGTCGTTCCCGAACACCTTTCCCGGCGTGTGCGAGAAGACATCCCAGTTGGTCGGGCCGCGCCCGTCCTCGTTGACCGCGCCTTCGATCTGGTAGGCCGCTGTCGCACAGCCCCAGCGGAAGTCCTTCGGAAACGACAGGTCGGTGGGTGCGGCCTTCGCCAGTCCGGCCGGACCGCCAACAATCGCGGCCGTCGAAGCGGAACCGAGTATCTTGCCAATATCGCGACGCGAGAATTCGGTCATGCTTCGCCTCTCCCAAAACGAAGCTGCGTGCATAGCATGGCTACTGCGGTTGGCGAGCCGGAATGTTAGCGCTCACAACAGGCGCGTTCAGGCGTCGCCGAACCTGTCCGTCGCGCGCACCAGGCCGTCGAGAATGCCCGGCTCGTTGAAGAGGTGCCCGGCGTCGGGAATGATCTGTAGGTCGACCTCCGGCCAAGCCTTCTTCAGTGCCCAGGCCGCGCGCGGCGGTGTGCACGTGTCATGGCGGCCCTGGACGATCACGCCCGGAATGCCGCGGAGCTTCTCGACTCCCTTCAGCAACTGACCTTCCTCGAACCAGCCATTGTTGGCCATGTAGTGGTTCTCAATGCGGGCCACCGCGACCGCAACGTCGGGGCTGGTGAAATGCTCGACGGTGGCCGGACTCGGCAGGAGGGTGACGATGTCACCTTCCCACTTGCTCCAGGCCTTGGCGGCAGTCAGTTGCACGTCCTTGTCGTCGCCGGTCAGGCGCTTGCGATAGGCTTCAACCATGTCGCCGCGCTCGGCCTCGGGAATCGGCGCTTCGAACTCGTCCCACTTGTCGGGATAGACCGATGATGCGCCGCCGTAGGCATACATCCAGTCGATTTCGTATTGGTCGAACAGGAAGATGCCGCGAAGGATAACCTCGGTAACGCGCTCGGGGTAGGTCTGCGCGTAAGCCAACGACAGCGTCGAGCCCCAGCTGCCGCCGAACACCTGCCATTTGTCGACCTTCGAAACCTGCGTCCGCAGCTTCTCGATGTCGTCGACCAGGTCCCAGGTCGTGTTGTTCTCTAGGCTCGCGTAGGGAGTCGACTTCCCGCAGCCGCGCTGGTCGAACACGAGGATCTTGTACTTGTCGGGGTTCCACTGGCGCCGATGGTCAGGGCTCGACCCGCCGCCCGGGCCGCCGTGCAGCATCACCGCCGGCTTGCCGTTCGGATTGCCGCTGAGTTCCCAATAGAGGCTGTGGCCGTCGCCGACGTCGAGCATGCCCGTCTCGTAAGGCTGGATTTCCGGATAGAGGGTCCGGCGCTGTGGGGCGTGTATGTCCATCAGAAGCTGAACTCCTCGTAGATGCGCGAAACGTCGCCATTCCACTCGTTCTCATATTTGTCGAGCAGGCGGTCGGCAGGCGTCACGCCAGTTGCGACGACTTCGTGGAGGGGATCAAGGAATCCGCTCTCGTTGTCGCCGGCGGAATTGAGTCGCGCGCGTCGGCTGAGGCCATCGGATGCGATGTCGAGCACCTGGCGGGCGAGATCGTGCACGGTACCGCCGCCGGGGACTGACGTCTTAAGCGCCAGTTTCGGAACGTCGTGCCGAACCTGCGACCGCTCCTCGATGGTCCAGTCCTTGACGAGGTCCCAGGCGGCATCGAGAGCCTGGCTGTCGTAGAGTAGCCCGACCCACAGCGCCGGAAGTGCGCAAATCTTGCCCCAGCGACCGCCGTCGGCGCCACGCATCTCGAGAAAGCTCTTGAGGCGAACCTCCGGGAAGATGGTCGACAAATGATCGACGAAGTCCGACCGCCTCGGCTTTTCTCCGGGCAGTTGCGGGAGCTTTCCGTCGAGGAAGGCATGGAAGCTCTCGCCCGCGACGTCGATGTACTTTCCGTCGCGGTAGACGAAGTACATCGGTACGTTCAGCGCATAGTCGAGGTAGCGCTCGTAACCGAACCCATCCTCGAACACGAACGGCAGCATTCCGGTTCGGTCGGCGTCGGTGTCCTCCCAGATGTGGCTGCGGAAGCTGCGATAGCCGTTGGGCTTGCCCTCGGTCAGCGGCGAGTTCGCGAACAGAGCCGTTGCAACGGGCTGGAGAGCAAGGCCGACCCGAAACTTCTTAGCCATATCGGCTTCTGAACTGTAGTCCAGATTCACCTGAATGGTACATGTGCGCAACATCATATCGAGGCCGAGCGAGCCGACCTTCGGCATGTAGTTGAGCATGATCGCGTACCGGCCCTTGGGCATGATCGGCAGCTCGCCGCGCGTCTTGTCGGGCCACATGCCGACACCGAGAAAGCCGATGCCGAGCTTCTCACCCACCGCCTTGCACTGGTTGAGGTGGCGCCCGGCCTCGGCGCAAGTCTGGTGTAAATTCTCCAGCGCAGCGCCGGAAAGCTCGAACTGGCCGGCCGGCTCCAGGCTGATTGTTCCATCCGGGCCGGACAAAGCGATCGCATTGCCGTTCTCGAGCACAGGCTCCCAGCCATATTCGGTGAGGCCATTCAGAAGATCGCGGATACCGCCGGCCTCGTCATAACTGGGTGCTCGGTGGTCAGCGACGCGATAGACGAACTTCTCGTGCTCGGTTCCGATGCGCCAGCGCTCTTGCGGCTTTTCACCCTTGGCGAAGACCGCAAGCAAATCGTCGCGGCTCTCGATCATGCGGTGCGTCTCGGGCGTATCGTCGGTGCGTTGCGTCATTGGGAGCGCGACTTAGCTCCGGGCGGGAATCCGCGCCAGCACTTCCGCTTTATGGCCTCATAAGCCCGGCTTTCAGCGCCAATCGCCGGCGACCGCCATGTACGCGGCAAGCGCTGCGAGCGCCGCCGTCTCCGCACGCAGGATACGCGGCCCGAGCGAGATTGGCGTGGCCGAGGGCAAATCGCGGATCGCGGCGCGCTCTTCGTCGGTGAATCCACCTTCGGGGCCGGTCAGGATAGTCGCAGAACCTGGCCTGAATGCGTTGGCGGCCGGCTCACCGCCGGTCTCGTCGGCAAAGTAGAGAGGGCGGTGGATTTCTCGCAGGAGCTGTTGAAGGCTGACTGGCTCCGCGATCGCCGGCAGCACCGTGCGGCCGCATTGCTCCGCTGCCTCGATCGCGATCGATTGCAGCCGCTCCAGCTTCACGCGCTCCGCAATGGTGCGGTGAGTCATGACCGGCTGCAGAGCCGCCACGCCGAGCTCGGTTGCCTTTTCGACCAGCCAGTCTGTCTGCGTGCGCTTTACCGGCGCGAACGCCAGGCAGACGTCGGGCATGACCTCCGCGTCCCGCGTCTTCCGCTCGACCGTGAGCGTCATCCGCTTGCGGCCTGCCTCGGAAACCCGCGCGAGCCATTCGCCGGACTCGCCGTCGAAGACGAGCAATTCGGCTCCCTCGCCGAGGCGCATGACGTTGCCGAGATAGTTCGCCTGACCTGCGTCGAGCTCGACACCAGTCCCCTCTGCAAGCGGCGTTCTCACGAACAAGCGAGGCAGGCTCTTCGGCGGCCAGGCGGGCGTTGCAGGCATCAGAGCGGCTTAGCGCCTTGCGCGTGGCCCGACTACGGCAGGGCTACTTGCCCTTGCGAGACTGCGAAATGAACACCGGAATGAGCGCAACGAAAACGGCGAGAAGAGCGATCCAGACAGCCGTTTCGGGAACGTAATCGATCTCCGGCCAACTGGCGAGACATCATTGGCAGACATACCGTGCAACCCGCGCTAACGCTCGCGCGGTGACCGCCGCTTCCGATATCGTGCCCGACAGCGAACGCCGTGGGTTGATCGGCGCTCTCCCCGCTCGCCTGAGACCGCTGGCGTCCCTGATGCGGATCGATCGGCCGATTGGGACGTGGCTGCTCTACTGGCCATGCGCGTGGAGCGTGGCGCTGGCGGGCGTCGACAGGCACTGGAGCCTGCTGTTGTGGTTCTTCCTCGGCGCCTTTGCGATGCGGAGCGCCGGCTGCGTCTACAACGACATTGTCGACAGGAACCTCGACAAGTCGGTCGAGCGCACGCGCCTTCGTCCCCTCGCAAGCGGGCGGACCTCGGTCGGCGCCGCGTGGGCGCTGATCGCAACGCTTTGTCTGCTGGGACTGGTTGTGGTGGCCCAGTTGAATGTCACCGCGGGTATCATTGCATTCGTTAGCATTGCGCCTGTCGCGGCCTATCCTTTCATGAAACGCATCACTTGGTGGCCGCAGGCGTGGCTCGGCCTCGTCTTCTCCTGGGGCGCTCTGGTCGGGTGGCCGGCCGTGCGCGGGACGCTCGATCTTCCCGCGCTGCTGCTGTGGTTGGGAAGCATCGCCTGGGTCGTCGGCTACGACACGCTCTATGCCATCCAGGATATCGAGGATGACGCGCTGGTTGGCGTGAAGTCGTCGGCACGGCGGCTCGGCCACAAGGCAGCGCAGGGCGTCGCGGTTTTCTATGCAATCGCGGTGCTATTCTGGGGCGCCGCGATTTGGTCGGTCCGCGCGGACTGGCTCGCGCTCGTCGCATTGGCTCCCGCCGCGATCCACCTCGCCAGCCAGGCGCGCCGGGCCGATTCCAAGGACGGGGACTTGGCGCTCAAGCTGTTCCGGTCCAATCGGACCGCAGGCTTCCTTGTTTTCCTCGGGCTGCTGGTCGTCGGCCTTTCCAGCCGCTAGGCGCCGCCAATGCTTTCCGTGGAACAGGCGCGCGATTCCGCGCAATCGCTCGTCGAGCAGGCGCGCCGTGCCGGTGCCGATGCCGCAGACGCCGTTTACATCGGGTCGAAGTCCCAGGGCGTGCAGGTCCGCCTTGGCGAGCTGGAGCATGTGGATTTTTCGGAAGGTGAAGACGTCGGCCTGAGGGTCTTCGTCGGGCAGCAGTCCGCCAGCGTGTCCACGTCCGACTTCTCGAACGAGGCGCTCTCAGCCCTCGTCGAACGCGCAGTCGCCATGGCTCGCGAAGCACCTGAGGATCCTTACGCGGGGCTTGCACCCGCTCAGCTGATTGCCCGAGGACCGTTCCCTGACATCGACGCCGAAGATCGAAGCGCCCCGGGCCCGCAGGAATTACGCGAGAGCGCACTCGCAGCCGAGAGAGCAGCGCGCGCGGTCGAAGGCGTCACCAATTCTTCTGGAGGCTCGGCGGGCCGCTCTGCGAGCACCATGGCGCTCGCCACATCCTCCGGCTTTAGCGGAGCTTCGCGTTCCACGGGGCACAGCATTTCCGTCAGCGTGATTGCCGGAGAAGGGCCGACAATGCAGCGCGACGGCGCATGGCACGGTGCGCGACATCTGTCGGACGTGGACGCACCGGAAATCGTTGGCCGACTTGCTGGCGATCGGGCGATCGCCAAGCTCAACCCCGGCAAGCCCCAGCCGGGACGCTATCCGATCCTGTTCGATCCTCGCGTCGCCGGGTCGCTGGTGACTCATTTCGCCGCGTCTATCTCCGGCGGATCGATTGCGCGAAAGGCCAGCTTCCTGCTCAGCAAGCTCGGCGAGCGCATTTTTGCAGACGGTGTGCGGATCGTCGACGATCCACTCCGCCCGCGCGGACTTCGCTCCCGCGCCTTTGACGGCGAAGGTCTCCCGGTTGCTCGCATGGACTTCGTATCCGATGGAATTCTTCGAACTTGGACAGCCGAGAGCGCGTCCGCTCGCCAACTTGGCATCCAGCCGACGGGCCACGCCGTGCGCGGTGCTGGCGGAGCGCCGGGGGCCGGACCGAGCAACCTGTTCATCGAGGCGGGGAACCGCACTCGGGAGGAGCTTCTCGCCAGCTATCCGGAAGCGATCCTGGTCACCGAACTCATCGGACAGGGGATCAACTACGTGACCGGCGACTACAGCCGGGGAGCTGCCGGCTTCATGGTCCGCAACGGCGAGATCGCGGAGCCGGTCGCCGAAATCACAATCGCCTCCAACCTGCTCGAAATGTTTGCAACTTTAGAGCCGGGCAGCGATCTGGAGTTCCGGCGCGGGATCGATTCCCCGACCCTGCTATTGCCGGAAATGACAGTCGCCGCCGCCTAGTCCGCCGCCTCGATGGCCGGAACGCCAAGCCGCATGATCTCGATCTTGGTGCAGCGATCCATCACCACTTTGAGGCCGGCAGCCTCGGCGCGGGCCGCCGCATCCTCGTTGACGATTCCGAGCTGCATCCAGACTGCCTTGGCGCCTGCGGCAATCGCCTGGTCGACGGCCTCGCCTGCCGCGATCGGGCGGCGGAAAATATCGACGATGTCGATCGGGACGCCGATCTGGCCAAGGTCGCGCCAGACGAACTCGTTGTGAACGCGCTCGCCGGTGATCTGCGGGTTGACCGGCAGCATCCGGTAGCCGTGGCGCTGCAAGAAGGCCGACACGCCGTAGGACGGGCGATCCGGCCGGTCCGAGCAGCCGAACACGGCAATCGTCCGTGCCTCTGTCAGCAACTGCCGGATGTCTTCGTCGGTGGTCAGCGGCATCAGTCGTCTCCCGAGCGTTCAATGCTTCAGCGGCGAACTTTCTCCAGTTCGGCCAACACCGCGGCGGCGAGTCTGGTGAAAGCGTCCGCGTCCTGCGGAGCGCCCGCGGCTGGCGGCATTCCGGCATCGGATGCCGAGCGAATTGCAGGCGACAAAGGCAGCCGCCCCAGGAAGGGCACGCCGATCGTCTCCGCGGCAGCTTCCGCGCCGCCGCTGCCGAACGGATCGGAGCCTTCGCCGCAATGCGGGCAAATGTAGCCCGCCATGTTCTCGACGATCCCGAGAACCGGCACGTCCATCTTGCGGAACAGGTCGATCGCGCGGGTCGCGTCGATCAAGGACAAGTCCTGCGGTGTCGAGACGATCACGGCCCCATCCGGCCGCGATTTCTGGATCAGTGACAATTGGACGTCACCGGTGCCCGGCGGCAAATCGACGACGAGGACCTCGGCATCGCCCCAGTCCGCCTCGATCAGCTTGGCCAGCGCACCCGTCGCCATCGGCCCGCGCCAGGCCAGTGCATGGCCCGGCGACACCAGCTGGCCGAGCGAAAGAAACTTGAGGCCATGCGCTTCGACCGGGATCAGGCGGTCGTCCTCGGCTTCGGGCTTGGCATTGGTCCCTAGCAGGGTCGGCTGCGACGGTCCGTAGACGTCGGCGTCGACAAGACCGACTTTCTTTCCTGTCCGCGATATGGCGATGGCCAGGTTAGTCGCGACAGTCGATTTGCCGACCCCGCCCTTGCCGGCCCCGACGGCGATCAGGGTACGCGCCGGCTGCGAGGCGGTCATGGCAATGCGTGCCTCGCTTACGCCTTCAATCGCCAGCGCGGCGTCGCGGAAATTTTCCTCGACGGCCGCGCGATCCGCGGTTCCAAGACCGGTCGCATCGACGATCAACGTCGCTACGCCATCCTTCAGCTTTCGCGAGCGCAGGCGCGCGGCTTCCGGGTGCGCATCGAGCGTCGCGAGCGGGTCATTCTCTGCTGCCATCGCCGCGCGACATAGGAAGTCGTCGCTCGGTTGCCACTGTTTTTCGCCCGGACTGCTTCCTATAGTGGTCCCATGACCATCTTTTCGGGGCTCGTCCCCAGGGCGCGCGCCCTCTTCAGCGACAATAAAGGTCCATGGGGTCCGTCGAGCGGCGGAGAGCCGGAGGACGAACCGTCTCCGAAAGGCCCGTGGGGCGAGACTCCCTCCAAGGGCAAGCGCGCGACGGGATCGTCGCGACAAACCGCCTCCCTCGACGAATTCCTTCGCCGGGGACGCGAACGCTTCGGCGGCGGCGGCGGCGGCTATTCTGGCCGGCCGATCGGCTCCCTCATCTTCTGGGCGATCGGCGCTTTGGTGCTCGTCTGGTTGCTGTTCACCTCGACCCACGTGATCTCGCCAAGCCAGCGCGGCGTCGTTTCCCGGTTCGGGCGCTACACCACTACCCTCGGGCCAGGTGTGGGCTTCACCCTCCCCTCGCCAATCGACCGCGTGAAGAAGATCGACGTCGAGAACATCCGCTCGTTCGACCTGGGTTCGACCGGCGATAACGACCTGATGCTGACCGGCGACCAGAACTTGCTGGATATCGCTTATTCGGTCCGTTGGAACATCCGGACGCCGGAGCTCTATTTGTTCCAGCTTGCGGATCCCGACGAAACGACCAAGCAGGTGGCGGAAAGCGCAATGCGCGCGGTCGTCAGCCGGGTCAGCCTGAACGACGCCATGGGTGACAAGAGGGCAGAGATCGAAACCCAGGTCACCGAGCTGATGCAGCGTATCCTCGACAGCTATCGCTCGGGCATCCAGGTGCAGGGCATCGCAATCAAGCAGGCCGATCCGCCCGACGCCGTCAACGACGCCTTCAAGGAAGTCACGGCGGCCCAGCAGGACGCCCAGTCCTACGTCAACCAGGCCCGGGCCTATGCCCTTCAGCTCACTGCCAAGGCGCAGGGCGAGGCGACGGCGTTCGACAAGGTCTACGAGCAGTACAAGCTCGCGCCCGAAGTCACCCGCCGCCGCATGTATTACGAAACGATGGAGCAGGTGCTATCCAAGGTCGACAAGACGATCATCGAGGCGCCCGGAGTGACGCCGTATCTTCCACTGCCGGAGCTTAAGAAGTCGCAGCCGCAGCAGCAGGAGACGCAGCGATGATGGACTTCATCCGCCAGCGTCCGATCGTTACCGCGGTCGTCGCACTCGCGCTGTTGCTCGTGCTCGTGAGCAGCTTCCCCGTCGTTCCGGAAACCAAGCAGGCCGTCGTAGTCCGCTTCGGCAAGCCGGCCCGGATTCTCAACCGCTACGAACCAGGCCGCCCGATCGGCAGCGCAGGCGCGGGAATCAGCTGGCGCATTCCGTTCGCGGAAGACATCGTCTGGATCGACAAGCGCGTGCAGGACGTGGACATGCAGCGCCAGCAGGTGCTGTCGACCGACCAGCGCCGGCTCGAGGTCGATGCATTCGCCCGCTACCGCATCGTGGATCCTCTGAAAATGTACATCCGTGCACGAAACGAGGACCAGCTTCGCGACCAGCTACGCCCGATCCTGGGCTCGGAAGTTCGCAATGAGCTCGGCCGGATCGAGTTCGCGGCGCTCCTGACCCCGGAGCGGCAGGGAATCATGGAAAGCGTCAAGAAGTCGCTCAACATGATCGCCAGCCAGTACGGCGCGGAAATCATCGATGTGCGGATCAAGAAGACCGACCTTCCCGACGGCACGCCGCTTCAGTCCGCCTACGATCGGATGCGGACGGCGCGCCAGCAGGAGGCTCGCTCAATCCGTGCCCAGGGTGCCAAGCAGGCGCAGATCATCCGTGCGGAAGCAGACGCTGACGCGGCGAAGACCTATGCCGCAAGCTTTGGCAAGGATGCGGACTTCTATGACTTCTACCGCGCCATGCAGAGTTACCAGACGACCTTCGTCGGCGACGGCCAGGATAAAACTGCTCCCACGAGCATCGTTTTGTCGCCTGACAATGCCTATTTGAAGGAATTCGCTGGGAGAGGACGCTGAGTCCGTTCAATTCGCGTTCAGGCGTTGTGGCTAGCGCCAGCGTAAGTGCTAAACGTGCAATTCATGGAGTATCGATGAGATCGAAGGAGTCCGGGACGGTGCGCTACGCCTATGGAGTTGCAACGGCGCTGCTGTTGGGTGGAACCGCCTTTTCGCTGACAACCGGGTCGGCGGGTGCGCAGGTTGCGCAAAATTCTCCCGCGGCGATGGCGCCGGGTGGAGCCCCCATGTCCTTTGCGGACCTGGCGGCAAAGCTTCAGCCAGCAGTGGTCAACATTTCAACGAAGCAGCGCGTACCGGTCAGGACCCAGTCCGACCCGCTGGAAGAGTTCTTCAAACGCTTCGGATTTCCCGACAGCCAGACCCCCAACGGCCAGGGCGGTGGCGGGCCGCGCACCCGTGAAACCGGCTCCCTCGGCTCCGGCTTCATCATTTCGCCGGACGGCTACATCGTCACCAACAACCACCTGATCCAGAGCGCGACCGGCAACGGAACGGTCGATCAGGTCACCGTGACGCTGACCAACCGCAAGGAATATCCGGCGCGAATCATCGGCCGCGACACGGCTTCCGATCTCGCCCTGCTCAAGATCGAGGGGCAGAACCTGCCGTTCGTTAACTGGGGCGACAGCACCAAGGCCCGCGTGGGCGACTGGGTGCTGGCGATCGGCAATCCCTACGGCCTTGGCGGAACCGTTACTGCGGGCATCATCTCGGCCCTGCATCGCGGTATCACCGGTGCCGGCGCCTATGACCGCTACATCCAGACCGATGCGTCCATCAACATGGGTAATTCGGGCGGCCCGATGTTCGATCTCAACGGCAACGTGATCGGCATCAACTCGGCGCTGATCTCGCCGACCGGTGCTTCGGTCGGCATCGGCCTCGCCATTCCGGCCGAGCTTGCCCAGCCGGTCATCGATTCGCTGCGCCGCGGGCAGCGTCCGTCGCGCGGCTATCTCGGTGTCGGCCTCCAGCCGCTCGACGAAAACATCGCCGGATCGCTCGGCCTTCCGAAGGATCGCGGCGAGATCGTCCGCTCCGTGCAGCCGAACGAGCCCGCCGCTCGCGCCGGGATTCAGCAGGGCGACGTCATCCTCCGTGTCGGCGGCCGCGACGTGAACCCCGACCAGACCGTCTCGTACATCGTTGCGAACACGCCGGTCGGTTCGAAGGTCCCGGTCGAGCTCATCCGTGGCGGCAAGCGGCAGACGGTGACCGTCACTGTCGGCCAGCGTCCGACCGAGGAAGAGCTCGCGAAGCAGCTGGGCGGAAACGACAACCAGCCGCTTAACCCGGAGAACACGCCCGCCACTCCAGGCAGCGCGGTGCTGGGCCTGCAGCTTCAGCCGCTGAACGCTGACATTGCTCGCGCGCTCAGTCTTCCGGCCGGCGCTCGCGGTGTCGTGGTGACCTCGGTCGACCCGAACAGCGACGCCAGCGAGAAGGGCCTGCAGCGGGGCGACCTGATCATGTCGGTCAACCAGCAGCCGGTGACGACACCCGCTCAGGTGGCGGCTGCGGTCGCCGCGGCCAAGGCTGGCGGACGGACGAGCGTCCTGCTGCTGGTCAGGCGCGGCACCGGGCCGGAAGCCTTTGTCGGCGTGGACATCGCTCCGCAGCAGTAGGAGTCGCCACGGCGTTTTGCCGAGGCTAGGTTGCGCCCGCGAATCTTCGAGGGAGTGCGCATGGCCGGCGAACCGACGAGCGGTATCTTCATTGGTTGCGAGGCGGGTGGTGCAAATCCGCAGCAGCTCGAGCTCAAGCGGGCGAACCGGCACGGACTGATCGCCGGCGCCACCGGCACCGGCAAAACGGTCACGCTGCAGGGCATCGTCGAAGGACTCTCGGTCGCAGGCGTCCCCTGCTTTGTCGCCGACGTGAAAGGCGATTTGTCAGGCCTCGCAATGGCCGGATCGCCCACGTCGAAGATCCACTCGATCTTTCAGCAGCGGGCGGCCGACATCGGCATGACCGACTGGACGTACCACGACGTGCCCGTTCAGTTCTGGGACCTGTTCGGTGAGCAAGGCCATCCGATCCGCACGACGGTCAGCGAGATGGGCCCGCTGTTGCTCAGCCGGCTGATGAACCTCAACGAGGTTCAGGAAGGCGTGCTCAACATCGCCTTCAATGTCGCGGACAAGGAAGGCCTGCTCCTCCTCGACCTCGACGATTTGCAATCGATGCTGGTCCATTGCGGCGAGGAAGCGGATCAGCTGACGCTGCAGTACGGCAACGTCACGAAGCAATCGATCGGGTCGATCCAGCGCTCGTTGCTTCAGTTGAGAAGCCAGGGCGGCGATCACTTCTTCGGCGAGCCGGCGCTCGAACTCCACGACTTCATTGGCTTCGACGACCAGGGGCGGGGCTTCGTCAACGTGCTGGCGGCGGATCGCCTGATGGCGTCTCCGCGGCTGTATGCGACCTTCCTCCTCTGGCTGCTGAGCGAGCTGTTCGAAGAGCTTCCGGAGATTGGCGATCCCGACAAGCCCGTGCTCTGCTTCTTCTTCGACGAGGCTCACCTTCTTTTCGACGACGCGCCTCCGGGACTGCTCGAAAAGGTGGAGCAGGTGGTCCGCCTGATCCGTTCGAAGGGTGTCGGCGTCTATTTTATCACGCAGAACCCGATCGATATTCCGGACAAGGTCGCGGCTCAGCTCAACAACCGCATCCAGCACAAGCTCAACGCCTTCACGCCGCGCGACCAGCAGGCGGTAAAAGCGGCGGCCGACACGTTCCGCATCAATCCCGCGATCGACGTCGCGACCGCCATCACCGAGCTGAAGATCGGTGAGGCCCTGGTGTCGCTGCTGCAGCCCGACGGATCGCCGTCGCCGGTCCAGCGCGTCTTGATCAAGCCGACTTCGACCCGCGTCGGCCCGCTGACGCCGGAGGAGCGCAACATCATCATCACGACCGATGCGGTCGGCGTGAAGTACGACACCTTGCTGGATCGCGAATCCGCCGAGGAGATCCTCAAGGCCAAGGGCGACGAAGCGGCAGCCGCAGCCGCCGAGCTCAAGGCTAAGACAGATTCCGAGAAGGCGGCCGCGCAGCAGGCGAAGCTCGATGCCGTCGCCGCCAAGGAAGCGGCGCGGGCGCAGGCGGCTCAGGCTCGGCTCGAGGCGCAACAGCAGCGCGAAGCCGAACGCCAGCGTGCTGCCGAGGAGCGCGAAGCGGCCCGGCAGGCGCGCGAGGCCGCCAAGCCGACCATGGCCGACAAGATGATCCAGTCGGCGGGCCGCTCCATCGCCAGCTCCGTCGGACGGCAGCTAGGCAACCAGCTTCTCCGGGGAATCTTCGGCGGATTATTGCGTGGCAGATAAGCGCGACCAGATTCAGGCGCTCGAGTGCGCTTGGCGCGACGCGTTGTGCGCCAAGGACGTGGACAGGCTCGAAAGCCTGATCCATCCGAGCTTCGTCCTGATCGGCACGCGCTCGACTGGTCCATTCATTCTCACTCGCGATGAATGGATCGACGCGATCCAGAAGCGCGAGCTCATCTCCATCGATCTCGACATCCGTGATGCCGTCGTTCTCGACCAGGTGATGGTCGGGACGATTTGGGCACGCTGGCGCGTCAAATACCTTGGCGGCGAGATCGAAGATTGCGTCCTGCTCACCGACGTTTGGGTCCAGGACGATGGTCAGTGGAAAGTGGTTCGAAGGCATTCCAGCCCGGCACCCCCGGGCCAGTACGGGACGGAGGGACGTTAGTGGCAACAGTGTCGGGAAAGAGTGGCATTCAGGCCGTGAAGGAGCTCACGCTCCGAGGGATCATCCTGGGTGCGATCATTACCTTGGTGTTCACTGCGGCGAACGTTTACCTTGGCCTTAAGATCGGACTTACCTTCGCCACCTCGATCCCGGCCGCCGTCATCTCGATGGCCGTGCTTCGGTTCTTCTCGGATTCCACGATCCAGGAAAACAATATCGTCCAGACGATCGCTTCGGCGGCGGGCACGCTGTCGGCGATCATCTTCGTGCTGCCCGGACTGATCATGGTCGGCTGGTGGACCGGCTTCCCTTATTGGCTGTCGGTCGCCGTCATCGCCATCGGCGGCATCCTCGGCGTCATGTATTCCGTGCCGTTGAGACGCGCACTCGTCACTGGCACTGACCTCCCCTACCCCGAAGGTGTCGCCGCGGCGGAAGTGCTGAAGGTCGGCGCAGGCGTCGGCGGCGCCGAAGAGAACAAGCGCGGCCTGCGCATGATCGTGTGGAGCTCGATTGCAGCAGCCGGCTATGCGGCTCTCGCCCAGACCAAGCTCCTCGCCGCCGACGCGGCCAAGGCCTTCAAATTCGGAAGCGGCGCCACCGCCGTTTCGACCAGCCTGTCGATGGCGTTGATTGGCGTTGGACACCTCGTCGGCCTCGCCGTCGGCATCGCCATGTTCGTCGGGCTGCTGATCAGCTGGGTCTATCTCGTCCCGCACTACACCGCGATTTCGGCTGCAGCGCCTGGGGTGGAGATCGGCGACTTCGTCAACGATGTGTTCCGCAACAAGGTTCGATTCATCGGTGCAGGCACGATTGGCGTCGCAGCGATCTGGACGCTGTTGCGGATCATCGGCCCAATCGTTTCCGGCATCCGTGCCGCCCTCGTCGCCAACAGCGCTCGCAAGGCCGGCCGCGGCGACGAGCTTCCGCTGACCGAGCGCGACCTGCCGATCGGCATCGTCGGCGGCACGATCCTGCTATCGATGATCCCGATCGCATTCCTGCTCTATGCTTTTGCCAACACCCCGCCGATCTCATCGGAGCCGGCCCTGACCCTCAGCATCAGCATCGTCTACATCCTGGTCATCGGCGTCATCATCGCGGCGGTCACCGGCTACATGGCCGGCCTGATCGGTGCTTCGAACAGCCCGGTCTCCGGCGTCGGCATCCTTGCGGTGCTCGGTATTTCCGTGATCCTCGCCTTGCTGTTCCCGGGCGTAACTGGCGACCTCACCAAGTCGCTCGTCGCCTTCGCACTCTTCGTGACGGCATTGATCTTCGGCATAGCAACGATCGCCAACAACAACTTGCAGGACCTGAAGACCGGCCAGCTCGTCGACGCGACGCCATGGCGGCAGCAGGTCGCACTGGTTCTCGGCGTGATCTTCGGAGCTTTGGTAATCCCGCCGATTCTCGACCTGCTCAATTCGGCGTTCGGGTTCCAGGGCGCGCCCGGCGCGAAGGACACGTCGCTGGCCGCACCGCAGGCCGCGCTGATCTCGGCCATCGCGCAAGGCGTGCTCGGCGGCGACCTCGACTGGGGCCTGATCGGATGGGGCGCGGTGATCGGGGCCATCTGCGTCGCGGTCGACGAGATTCTTCGAGCGACCAAGAAGGGTTCGCTGCCGCCGCTGGCGGTCGGCATGGGCATCTACCTGCCGATGGCTTTGACCCTGCTGATCCCGATTGGAGCCCTGCTGGGCCACCTCTATGAAAAGTGGGCAGCGCGGAGCCAGAACCCCGAGTTCGCGCAGCGGCTTGGTGTACTGATGGCCACCGGCTTGATCGTCGGGGAAAGCCTGTTCGGAGTGCTCTTCGCCGGAATCGTCGCCGCCACCAACAGCGACGCACCGATGGCCCTCGTCAGCGAGAATGCATGGGCGGTGCCGATTGGCATCCTCGTCTTCGCGGCGGCGATCGCTTGGCTTTATTCCAAGACGGTCTCGGACGCCCGCTCCGCACCGGCGGTGCCGGAAGACCATGTGATTCCGCCTCACGAGATCACGCCGCGATAGGATGAGGCGGGGGGTACTCGGCCTGGCCTTGCTGACCGTCGCCACGGCGGCATGGGCCGAACCGCCAGCCAAGCTCGCCGGCCTTTACGAGATCCGCCAGATGGAGATGGGCGGTGGCCTCGAGCTTCGACCCGACGGCCGCTTCCGCTACGCGCTCGAATATGGCGCAGCTTCCGAAGAGGGCGAAGGCGATTGGACGGTCGAAGGCAGCACCGTCCTCCTCACCAGCAACCCGAAGCCCCAGACGCCGAATTTCGTACTCGTAAAGGACGAACCGGCACCCGACGGCCAGCTATCGGTGACGCTGGAGCCACCGGGTTTCGGATGGACGGGTCGCATGGATCTTGTGGCCACAGTCGCGGGGCAGGACCGGCCGGTGGGGCTGGAAGCGAGCAGCGACGGGGACGTCGATACAGGCGGCGCGACCGTCACCTCGATCCGGCCCGTGGTTCCAATCTACGGCTTCCTTGGTGATCCGATCCCGCTGAAGCCGGGCGGTCACAGGCTCGTCCTGCGCTTCACCCCGAACGATCTCGGCAAGGCAGTGTTCGACAGGGAGCCGCTGGCAATCGAGGACGGAAAACTGCTGATGCGGCGTTACGAAACGGTGATCACCTTCCGCCGTGTCGAGCCATAGCTAGCGCCCGAGCACTTCTCGGCGAAGCTCTGCAGGGCCAAGCGCTGGAGCGCCTTGCTCCGCCTTCCGGATCAGCTCGACAACCTTGCGATTGATCGGCGCATCCATCCCGAGCCGCTCAGCGAGCGCAACCAGCTCGCCGTTGATGTAGTCGACCTCAGTCTTACGGCCGCCGACGATATCGTCGTTCATCGACGACCGTGCTTTCTCATCAATCTTCCATTTGCGCAGGAAGACGTTTTTGAAGAGCCAGTTCGGTGATCCGATCACGTAGGGCAGGACCGCTGGCGAAACCGCGGCAATTTTCGCCGGCTGGATCCCGGCTCGCTTAAGCAGGGCCAGCCCTTCATGCTGCGAAGCCGCAACCACTCGCCGATAGTCGCGCTCGCCAAATTCGCCGAGCAGTGTCCGGCCGGACAGCGCGTTGACCGCATTGTTGAGGTTGATGAGCAGCTTCCCCCAGGCGACACCCGTCATGTCATCGGACAGCTTCAGCGGCGCTGGTCCATCGGCGACAATCGCAGCCAGTTCGCGAATCTCCGGGCGGTCCTCTGCGAACAAGGCCCCTGCAACCGCCTTGTGGAAGCGGCCCTCCCCGAGATGGACGACATTGTACTGAATGATCCCGCGAGCGATCTTGAAACGCCCGCCGAGCTCGCGCCGGAGCACGTCCAGATTGCTGATCCCGTTCTGGAAGCTGACGACGAGCGTGCCGTCCCGGGCATGATCCGCGATCTGCTGGGCCGCTTCTGCAGTTGCGCCGCTCTTCACCGTCAGTGCGATGATGTCGGCATCCGCGAGAACCGATGCGTCGGTGCGGTAGTCGACGTCGGAGAGATGGGCCTTCCACCCTGCGAAATCGCTCAGCGACAGGCCGTGTTCGGCAATCTCTGCGCCAAAGCTCTTTCGGCCGAGGAAGCTGACGGGAACGCCGGCCGCTTGCCAGCATCCCCCGATGAAGCAGCCGACCGAGCCGGCGCCGTGGACGACGACCCTAGCCGCGGCCACGATAGGGCTGAACCCCCTGGTCCGGCAGCCACAATCCCTCGGGTGGCGGGCCGCTCTGCCAGAAGACATCGATCGGCATGCCGCCGCGCGGATACCAGTAGCCGCCGATGCGCAGCCACTGCGGCTTCATCTCGTCCACCAGGCGCTGGCCGATGCCGACCGTCACGTCCTCGTGAAAGCCGCAATGATTGCGGAAGGACCCGAGGAACAACTTCAGGCTCTTGCTCTCGACGATCGTCTTAGCGGGCGCATAGTCGATGACCAGATGCGCGAAGTCGGGCTGTCCGGTTACCGGGCAGAGAGACGTGAATTCCGGCGCTGCGAACCGCACCAGGTAGAGCGTGCCCGACCGTGGGTTGGGCACGTAATCGAGTTGCGCCTCTTCCGGCGACGAAGGCAGCGGCGCGGCTTTGCCGAGATGCGTCGTTTCGACCATGGCGCGGCCACCTAGCAGGCCTCGGTCTTCCCGCCTATCCTACCCGCTTCATCAGGGGGTAGCATGCTGAGAACCGTGATCCTGTCCGGGCTGCTGGTCGTGGCGACCGCAGCAGGGGCAGAACCGCCGCCTTTACTCAAAACCTCGGATGCGGAGGCCATCGCCAGCCAAGTGTCCGGAGGCGCAGCGAAGCGGACGGTAGAGGCGCTCTCCCTCAACCACCGCATGCGCGGATCTCAGGGCTATCGACGCGCTGCTGAACTGATCCGCAGTCGGCTCGAGAACTATGGTTTGGCCGAAGCGAGCATCATGGCTTTGCCCGCCGACGGGAAAATCTTCTACGGGACCCAGCGCTCGCGACCCGCCTGGAACGCGACCTTTGCCGAGCTCTGGGAGCAGAAGCAGGACGGCGGGCGCTGGATCGATGCGGAACGCATTGCATCGTGGAAGGACCAGCCCATCACGCTTGCGCAGGACAGCGTCAGCGGGACGGCCCACGCTCCGTTGGTCGATGTCGGCGTGGGGACGGCCGACAGCGATTATGCCGGCAAGGACGTCCGCGGGAAATTGGTGCTGACTTCCTCGCAACCGGAGGCGGTCGCGAAGCTGGCCGTCACGAAATATGGCGCCGCAGGCATCGTCTCCTGGGCGCAGAACCAGAAATCCGCGTGGTGGGGCGAGGACGAGAGCCTGATCCGGTGGGGCCATCTCGACACGTGGAAGGACCCCACATTCGCCTTCATGATCTCCCCTGCCCGAGCACACGCCTGGCAGGAACGTTTGCAGAAGGGCGAGGTCGTCCAGCTGCGGGCGGCGGTGCAGGCGGGACGATCACCCGGAGAATATCTGATCCCGACAGCAGTGATCCCGGGCCGCGACCGCGCGAAGGAAATTCTCTACTCCTGCCACCTCGACCACCCTTCGCCCGGCGCGAACGACAATGCCAGCGGATGCGCCGGCATTCTCGAGGTTGCACGCACCCTCAATCGGCTTGTGAAGGAAGGCCGCCTGCCCCAGCCGGAGCGGACCCTGCGCTTCATCTGGCCGTGCGAAGTCGAGTGCACGATCTCGCTCCTCAACGCGCGTCCGGAGTTCGCTGAGAGGACGCTGGCGGCCATTCATCTCGACATGATCGGCGGCCGGACCGAAACGACCAAAGGCGTCCTGCGCGTCGAAGGCTCGCCTCCCAGTTCGCCGAGCTTGGTCGACGATGTCGCGTTCGCGCTGACCCGCTGGGTCAATCGGCAGACCTTTGCGTTCGCCGATAGCGGCTCGGGCGATTGGCCGCTGATCGACCCGGAGGGCACCAGGGACGCGCTGCAGGCGAAGGTCGGCGGCTTCTCCGAAGGCAGCGACCATCAGGTCTGGGCAGAAGGAAGCTGGCGGACCCCGATCATCTATGTGTCGGATTGGCCGGACCGCTACATCCACACCAACCGCGACGTCCCCGAGAACCTCGACGCGACGAAAATGAAGCGGGCGATCTTCATTGCTGCTGCGTCCGGCTGGTATCTCGCGAACGTCGGGCAGGACGAGGTCCCGGTTCTAGCGGCTGCCATGGAAAATGAAGCGCTGGAGCGGAAAGCCGCCGCCCGTCGTTCGCCCAATCCGAATGCAGTGCAATTCGCACAGGCAGCGGAAACCGAAGAGGCGGCGTCGCTCGCCCGTTTCGGCCTGGTAGGGCCGCAGAGTACAGCCGACGCGCCCCCTGCGCACATCGAAGGCGTCGTCTATCGCCGCAAGCCAAACCCCAAGGGCCCGATGACCGGCTTCGGCTATTCCTGGCTCGACGATCAGCTTGAGAAGGCCAAGCTTCCCCGCCCGAAGCTGCTCGATCGAGAGGCCCCTCGCGACGGGCCGAGCTTCGCCTACGAGGCACTTAATCTCGTCGACGGTAACCGAAGCGTTCAGGACATTGGCAACCAACTGACCGCTACCGTCGGGCCGGTGCCGATCGCCGAAGTTGCGGACTTCCTCGCGACCCTGCAGCGCGTCGGCCTGCTGGAGGCTCGCTGATGGACGATCTGGTCTCGACCGAATGGCTGGCCCAGAACCTGGGCAAGGCGGACGTCGCTGTCGTCGATTCCACCTGGCATATGCCCGCGACGAAGCGCAGCGGGCGCGAAGAATATCTTGCGGCGCACATCCCGGGGGCGCGGTTCCTCGACATCGATGCGGTCGCCGATACACACAGCCCCCTGCCGCACATGCTTCCAAGCGCCGCCGACTTCGGACGTGCGATGGAGGCGCTTGGCGTAGGCCGGGACGACCGGATCGTGGTCTACGACAATTCCGCCACCCGCAACGCGGCGCGCGGCTGGTTCATGCTCCGCCATTTTGGGGCAGCGAATGTCGCCATCCTCGATGGCGGGCTGCCGAAATGGCTGGCGGAGGGCCGGCCGACCGAAAGCGGCGAGCCCAGGCCGCGGAAGGCGCGCTTCAGTGCCGCCGAGCGGCGCGGAGAGGTGGTCGACAAGCGCGATGTCGGCAGAGGTTTGGGAGTTCCGCTGGTCGATGCTCGTGGGCGGGGGCGCTTCGAGGGGAGCGAGCCGGACCCGCGTCCCGGCGTTGCTGC
Source organism: Sphingomonas daechungensis (assembly GCF_039543105.1). Lineage (NCBI taxonomy): Bacteria > Pseudomonadati > Pseudomonadota > Alphaproteobacteria > Sphingomonadales > Sphingomonadaceae > Sphingomonas > Sphingomonas daechungensis. The sequence goes on along the minus strand of NZ_BAABJC010000001.1, from coordinate 2,138,324 downwards.
CGGCCATATCCCGGGCGCCCGAAATCTCCCATTCGCAGAGCTCTACAATCCCGACGGCACCTTCAAGTCGCGCGAGGAATTGCGCGAGCTGTTCGACAAGGCCGGTGTGAATCCGGACCGCCCGTTCGTGGCGAACTGCGGGTCCGGTGTAACCGCGAATTCACTGATCTTCGCGGCAAGGCTGCTCGGTAATCGCGATACTCGGCTCTACGACGGAAGCTGGAGCGAATGGGGCGCTGATCCCAATACGCCGAAGGAAACTGGTCCGGCCTAGCGGCGGATCAGGTCATCCAGACTAGCGAGGCCGTCGCGGATCGCTTCGGCGACCAGGTCGACCGCTGCGGGATGTGGTTCACGGCCGGTGCCGCGTACGCTGACGACCGCTTCCAGGCCAGCCGAGGCTTCGCCGATGACCCGTTCGGAGCGAATGTCGAAGCAGCGCCTGGCGGCTTCGCTGGCGAATTCGATCGCGTCGAATTCCTCGGCGTCGCAGGAGGGACCACCTCCGCCAGGCTCGAGGATGCGAAGCGCGCGCTGCAGGCCCGCGATGCGCGCGGCCAACTCGCCGCCGGCAACGGGGGCTTCGGAAGCGGCCTCGATCGAAAGGATCTGCAACATGCCCGCACTTGTCGCGCGCGGATGGTCAAGAAAGTGTGAACGCGTGCGCGCTCCTGCGAAGGCAGGAGCCTAGTTTATGGGATGAAGGACTACTGGGCTCCTGCCTTCGCAGGAGCACGAGAGCTAAGCCCCCTGGTTGGCGTCGATGTCGCGGAGGATCCAGCCACGTTGGGGGATCGTCTCGATGAACTCCGCCCCGCCCGAAGCGCTGCGCAGTTTCTTGCGGAGCTTCGAGATGAAAACGTCGATGATCTTCGGCTGCGGCTGGTCGTCGGCGCGGCGGTAGAGGTGCTTCAGAAGCATCGCCCGAGTCACGACATTGTTGCGTGCAAACGCCAGCAGCTCCAGCACGCGATATTCCATCTCGGTGATGCCGATGGGATGGCCGTCGATGCGGATCAGGCGCTGGACCTGGTCGACCGACAGGCGGCCGCCGCACAGGCTTTCCGGCATTTCCCCGCCGGTGGCCTTCAGCGATTGCAGCAGCTTCGACGCCGCCTCGTCGCTGTCTTCCGGCGAAACGCGTGTCGGCGCGCCGATCAGCGCCTGCTGGATCTCGCCCATGATCTGCTGGGCTTCCTCGACGAGGCGCGTGCCCTCCTCGAAACGGCGGCGCGACCGTTCGAGCATGGATTCGATTTCCACGAGGCGTGCGGAAAGTGTCTCTTCAGCCATGTCCTGCCTCGTTCCCCCCAGATTGAATTACTGCGGGACCTGAGCGGATGCGACTTGCCCGTCAGATTCCGGCGCGTTCAAAATTGCCATGGTCGTCGGTCCCTTGTCCACGACGCGCGTGTCGGGATCGCTGGCGGTCGAGCGGGCGCCGACCAGCGCACGGTCGCGACCGGCCTTTTCAAGCAGATTCAATTCGCTCTGGCTGCGCGGAGCCGGGCCGCCGAACAAGGCGTCGACCGCCTGCTGCTGCGCATCCTGCGGGGTCAGCGCGACCGTGCCGGCGACCGGCGGGGTCAGCGTATAGTCGGGCGGGATCACCAGCGGCGCATTGCGCGCAACCTGAAATTCGTCCGGAGTCTGAGGCTTGCCGCCAATCACGCCGCAACCTCCAAGCACGAAGGCGGGGACGGCCAGAAGCGGGAGCAACTTACGCATGTTCGGCATTCTCCTTGGGAGCCTCTTTTACCAGGAAGGCCCGCAGTAACAGGATGGCGACGCCAATGCTAATCGCTGCATCGGCGACATTGAAGATGAAAAAGGGACGAAAGTCGCCGAAGTGCAAGTCGGCGAAGTCGACGACATAGCCGTGGCGGACGCGATCGAGGATGTTGCCGAGCGCTCCGCCCAGCACCATGCCGAGCGCGATCTGGTCCCAGCGCTTCTCCTCGCGCGTAATCCAGACCGCGACCCCGACCGCGATGGCAGCGGTCACGGCGACGAGACCCCAGCGCATGGCGTCGCTCGATGCCTGGAACAGGCCGAGCGATATCCCGTGGTTCTCCGTGTAGGTCAGGTTGAAGATCGGCAGGATCCGGATCTGCATGACATTGCGCAGGTCCAGCGGCCCGAGAACGATCCCCTTGGTGACCTGCTCAAGGATGAAGACGATCGCGGCGACGGTGAAGCCGAGAGCACCCTTACGCATTCAAAACGTCCTCGCAGCGGGCGCAAAGTTCGCCGTCCTCGGTGACTTCCGGCAGATAGCGCCAGCAGCGGCCGCACTTGTTGTTGTCGGTCTCGTCCACGCGGATGGAATCGCCTGCCTTCACTGACGAGACGATGAACAGTTCGGCGAGCTCTTCCAGCGAGGCTGGAAGTTCGGGCAAGGTCACAACCGCCTGCAGGCTGGACCCGATGACCTTTTCGCGGCGGAGCGGTTCGATCGCCTCGGTGACCTGCGTCCGGAGTTCGCGCAGCGCGGACCAACGGCCGTCGTCGGCGGGCACGTCCGGAATCTCCGGCCATTCCTGCAAATGCACGGACTCCGCATCCGGGTAGCGCGTGCCCCAGACCTCCTCGGTCGTGAACACCAGCACTGGAGCGAGCCAGCGGACAAGGCCCTGGAACAGCTCGTCGAGAACGGTGCGGTAGGCGCGGCGCTTTTCGGTCTGGAAACCGGTCTCCGCGTTCACTTCGCAGTAGAGGACGTCCTTGCGGATATCGAAATAGAAGGCCGACAGATCGTTATTGGCGAAGTCCGACAGCAGCCGCGTGTAGCTGTTGAAGTCGAAGTCGTTGACCGCCTGCCGCAGCTTCTTGTCCAGCTCCGCCGTCAGATGAAGCATGTACAGCTCCAGCTCCGGCATCGCCTCGATGCCGACCTTCTCCTCCTCGCGGAAATCGGCGAGCGCGCCGAGCAGATAGCGGAAGGTGTTGCGGAGCTTGCGATACTGATCGGCGACGCCGGCGAGGATTTCCTTGCCGATGCGATGATCCTCGGTGAAGTCGACCGACAGTGCCCACAGCCGAAGGATGTCGGCGCCATGCTCCTTCATCAGGTCGAGCGGGTTGACGGTGTTGCCGAGGCTCTTCGACATCTTGAGGCCCTTGGCATCCATCGTGAAGCCATGGGTCAAAACGGCGTTGAACGGCGCCCGGCCGCGCGTTCCGCAGCTTTCGAGTAGCGAGGACTGGAACCAGCCGCGATGCTGGTCGGAGCCTTCGAGGTAAAGGTCGGCGGGCCAGCGCTGCTCGGGCCAGCGTCCGCTTTCCAGCACGAAGGCGTGGGTCGATCCGCTGTCGAACCAGACGTCGAGAATGTCGGTGACCATCTCGTAATCGTCGGGGTTGCGATTGCCGAGAAAGGCGGCGGCGTTCTCCGCGTCCCACGCGTCGACGCCCTGTTCGCGGATGGCGGCGACGATGCGGTGGTTGACCTCGTGATCGACGAGGAGCTGACCGGTCTTGCGATCGACGAAGAGCGCGATCGGGACGCCCCAGGCGCGCTGACGGCTGAGCACCCAGTCGGGGCGCTGCTCGACCATCGAGCCGATGCGGTTGCCGCCCTTCTCCGGAACGAACCGAGTGTTGGCGATGGCGTTCAGCGCGAGCTGGCGAAGCGTCGCGCCGGTATCCTCGTCGATCGGGTCGGCGCCGCCTTCATTGTCCCAGCGCTGCTCGGCCCGTGTCTCGGGCGAGAATTGCGAGAGCGGTCGGTCGATGGCAACGAACCATTGCGGCGTGCAGCGGTAGATGACCTTGGCCTTCGACCGCCAGCTATGCGGATAGCTGTGCAGGAAGTCCGCGCTCGCCGCGAGCAAGGCGCCGGCCTCGCGCAGGTCGGAGCAGATCGGGCCGTCCGGCGCGTTGAACTTGTTGTTGATGACGCTGCCCTGCCCGCCGAGCCACAGCCAGTCGGGCCGATAGAAGCCCGCCGCATCGACCGCGAAGACCGGGTCGATGCCGTTCGCCTTGCACAGCTCGAAATCGTCCTCGCCATGATCCGGCGCCATGTGAACGAGGCCCGTGCCCTGATCGGTAGTCACGAAGTCGCCCGGCAGGAACGGACGCGGCTTGGCGAAGAAGCCGCCCAGGTGGTGCATCGGGTGCTTGGCCGATGCGCCCGCTAGTTCCGAACCTTTCAGGTTGCCCGCAAGATCGTACGTATCCGAGTCCGGATACCAGCCCGCATCATGCAGGCGCTTATCGACGGACTTGTGAAGGTCTCCGGCGACCAAGATCGTGCCGCCCGGATATCTCCAAAGTTCGTACTCGACGTCCGGATTGAATGCGATGCCCTGATTGACGGGAATCGTCCAAGGCGTGGTCGTCCAGATGACCGCGAATACGGGACCTTGGCCTAACGCAGTTTGCAGCGCGGGCGAGTTTGGCGCCTCAACAATCTCGAACGCCACGTCGATCTGGGTCGAGGTGATGTCCTCATATTCGATCTCGGCTTCGGCCAGTGCGGTCTTCTCGACCGGAGACCACATCACGGGCTTGGCGCCGCGATAGATCTGGCCGCTTTCGGCGAACTTCATCAGCTCGGAGACGATCGTCGCTTCCGCCTGGAAATCCATCGTCAGGTACGGATTGTCCCAGTCGCCGCCGATGCCGAGCCGTTTCAGCTGCCCGCGCTGCGTGTCGACCCAATGCTGGGCATAGGCGCGGCACTCGGCGCGGAATTCCTTGACCGGCACCTCGTCCTTGTTGAGCTTCTTCTTGCGGTACTGCTCCTCGACCTTCCACTCGATCGGAAGGCCGTGGCAGTCCCAACCGGGCACGTAGGGCGCGTCTTTGCCCAGCAAAGTCTGGGTGCGCACGACCATGTCCTTGAGTATGTGGTTCAGCGCATGGCCGATGTGCATGTCGCCATTGGCGTAGGGCGGGCCGTCGTGAAGGATGAACTTCTCGCGGTCGGCGCGATTGACACGCACCTGCTGGTAGATGTCGCCTTCCAGCCAGCGGGCGAGAATCGCCGGCTCCTTCTGCGGCAGGCCGGCCTTCATCGGAAAGTCGGTCTTGGGCAGGAAGACGGTCGGGCGATAATCCCGCTTCAATTCGGTCGTGTCAGGGCTGTCGGCCATTGCGCGCGGCTCTAGCGGCTGAGGTGGGAGATGCAAACCTGCCCGTCATTGCGAGGAGCCGAAGGCGACGCGGCAATCCAGCTGGATTGCTTCGCTTCGCTCGCAATGACGAGAAGGTGTCTTATTTCGTGGCTTCTCTCCGTCGCTTCAATCCTGCCTCGGCGGCATCCTGCTCCGCTTGCGTGCGGATGTCGTGATTGGGGCGGAGCGCCGGACCGACCGTCCAGATGTCGTCCACCCAGACGTAGCCCTTGAACGTCGATGGGATCTTGCCGAGTTGTTCTGGCAAGGTCAGGCCCATCCCGCGCTTGTCGCCGTAGGGGCCGACGATGAGAATGCGGGCGCCCACCTTGTCCATCCGCTGGATGGTGCGGTTGGGCCAGCCCCAGAAGGCCCATTGGCGGTTGAGCGGGACGATCAGGATGCCGTTGCGGCAGCTTTGCGGGACGATCGAGGTCCAACCAAGCTTCAGATAGTCCATCGTGCACGCCTTGGCGCCCTCCTTGCTCCAGGCGAAGGCGTCCGGATAAATCTGCCGGATCCGGTCGACCGGGCCGGGCGCTCCGTAGAATATGTCCTTGCGGGCGACGACGTCGCGGCGCGCGGCTTTGAGGGCCACACCGAGCTGGTCGGCTTCCCCCGCGTCCGTGCCCTTGAAGTTGAAGATGATCGGCGAGGACGGAAGCGCGTTTAGCGCCTCCTGAAGCGTCGGGATGGTGCCGACCTGGCGGCCGCGGAACGGGAAGGTCTTCCCGCTGTCCGCCGTGTAGCCGTAGCCGGGATCCAGCAGCTTGACCTCGGCAATGGTCTTGTCACGGATGTTGCCCTTGCCATTGGTGCGGCAATCGACCGTCCAGTCGTGGAAGACCGCGATCTGTCCATCTTTGGTCGGGGCGATATCGATCTCGACCACGTCAGCACCCATCTGCCGCGCCGCCTGCATCGAGCGGACGGTGTTCTCAAGGTAATCGTGCACTGGCTGCTCGATCCGCGTCGCGGTGCAATCGTCGCGCTTCAGATCCGTGTGGTCGAACAGCTGCGAAACCCCGCGATGGGCGATCAGGCGGACACCGCCAGGCGAGGTTCCGGCCAGCCAGCTGGCATTGATGAACGTAAAGACGAGCAGGATGATCGCGCCCGCAAAGGCGACGAGCCGGATCCAGCCCTTCATTCAGGCAGTGCTAAAAGCCGCCTTGCCTCGTCCGCATCCTGTTTCATGCGCTCGGCCAGCTCCCCCATGCTGTCGAACTTCATCTCCGGTCGGATGTAATGATGCAAGCCCACTTCGATGGTGCGGCCGTAGAGGTCGCCGCTGAAGTCGAAGAGGTTGGCTTCGAGCAGCTCGACCGGGGGGTCGAACATCGGGCGGACGCCGAGGCTGGCGACGCCGGGATATTCGCTGCCGTCGTCGAGCCGGACGCGGACGGAGTAGATGCCGTAAGCGGGGCGCTGATAGTCGGAGAGGCGGATGTTCGCGGTCGGGCAGTTGAGCTCGGCCCCTCCCCGCCCGTCGCCGCGCTCGACAACGCCTTCGATGGCATAGGCACGCGTCAGCAGGCGGGTGGCCATGCCCATATCGGCGGCGATCAGCGCCTCGCGGATACGGCCGGACGAGACGCGCTCGCCTTCGATGAGGACCTGGGAGACGGCTTCGGCGGTTACGCCGTGGCGCTCGCCGATGTCCCTCAGGAGGGCGACGTCGCCGGAGCGGCCCTTGCCGAAGCTAAAGTCGTCACCGGTCACGACACCCACGGCTCCGATGCGCTTCACCAGCACGTCCGCGACGAATTGCTCCGCGTCCATCGCGGCAAGTTCGGCACCGAAGCGAAAGACCAGCATGGCGTCCGCGCCGGCATGGGCGAAGAGGCTCTCCCGCTGGTCGAGCGTGGTAAGGCGGAACGGCGGAACGTCCGGCCTGAAGTGGCGCACCGGGTGCGGGTCGAAGGTGGCGACGATCACCGACCGCCGAAGGTGAAAGCCGAGCGCGATCGCCCTGCTCACCACCGCCTGGTGGCCGAGGTGGAAGCCGTCGAAATTGCCGAGCGCGAGGACGGCGCCGCGAAACTCTTCGGGAATGGGCTGGTCGTGGTACAGGCGCTGCATCGCGCGCGGCTCTATCGGCGCAGCGCCGCCATCGCAAATCAGTGCGTCGGCAAATGCTTTTTCAGGAGCCGGTACTCGTGCACAGCCAGCGCAATCACGAACGCGTCGAGGACCGAAAGCAGGAGCAGGCCGACGTCCTGCGTGAAGCTGTAGCGGTAGAGCTGGTAGACGATGAATGCGCTGAACACGACGAAGCAGGCCGGATAGGCCCACAGCTTCTCGCGCAGGAGGCCGATCACCACTGCCAGCTTCAGCAGACCATGGGTGAACAGATAGAAGGCGTAGAAATGCTGGGTTTCCAGCGAGAAGCTATGCGCGAGCTTCATTGCCGTGCTCGCCACCCAGTCCTGCGGGTCCTGAAGCCGCTCCTCGGTAATGAACCGGCTGAGGAAGTTGATGATCGAATCGTGAGCCACGAGATAAAGGGCGATGCCGCTGGCCATTTCCACGAGCGCGTAGAAGCCCTTAAGGCCCACGGTCAGTACGAACAGGCCATGAATCCGGCGCTCTTTCATGGCCGCGGCGGCTACACGGGCCGACGCTTGACTTGAAGCCCCCCAAATCCTATTTCGCACCTATCCCGATCCACCGGTTCCGGCGGCGCATTCGTGCGCGCGTCGGTTTTTCGTTTGGAAACAGGGCTTTTCTAGCGACGAGATGGGGCGGTTGGCGCCCTGTGGAGCTTGAAGAAGGGTAGAGAATGGCTCGTATTGCCGGGGTTAACATCCCCACCAACAAGCGCGTTGAAATTGCGCTGACCTACATCCACGGCATTGGCCGCACGACGGCCAAGAAGATCGCGGCAGACCTGGGTATTGCTCCCGAGCGCCGTGTCCAGGACCTGACCGACCAGGAAGTCCTGCACATCCGCGAGGCGATCGATCGCGATCAGACGGTCGAGGGCGACCTCCGCCGCCAGACTGCGATGAACATCAAGCGTCTTATGGACCTCGCCTGCTACCGTGGCCTCCGCCACCGCAAGGGCCTTCCAGTCCGCGGCCAGCGCACGCACACCAATGCGCGCACCCGCAAGGGCAAGGCCAAGCCGATCGCCGGAAAGAAGAAGTAATAGCAGCAGCGACCGTCCGGGGGACGGTTGCGCCGCTATTACTCCGCCGGATGGCGAGTTGAGCGAGGCGCGACGCCCCAGCACGACTTTTGAAGGATGTAAGAACGAATGGCCCAGGCACCGCAGCGTCTCCGTAGGCGGGAACGCAAAAACATCACCAGCGGCGTGGCACACGTGAACGCCAGCTTTAACAACACCATGATCACCATCACCGACGCGCAGGGCAATGCGATTGCCTGGTCGAGCGCCGGAATGATGGGCTTCAAGGGCAGCCGCAAGTCGACGCCGTACGCGGCGCAGGTTGCCGCCGAAGATGCGGGCAAGAAGGCCGCCGAGCACGGCGTCCGCACGCTCGAGGTCGAGGTCAAGGGTCCAGGTTCGGGCCGCGAGAGCGCCCTTCGCGCACTCCAGGCGGTCGGATTCACAATCACTTCGATCCGCGACGTCACGCCGATCCCGCACAACGGCGTCCGTCCGAGCAAGCGCCGCCGCGTCTGACGCGGCCACTGCCGTCGCCGCCGGGTCGAAATCCGGCGGCAGTTTGAATTTTACGGGCGGGACTCCCACCTCCCCCGCCCAGGCTAGGGAAGAAACATGGCCGTCAACGCGAAGAACTGGCAGGAACTCAAGAAGCCGAACGCGCTGGAGCGCAAGCAGGGCTCGGGCGACGCTCGCCGCCGCGCCGTTTTCGTCGCCGAACCGCTGGAGCGCGGTTTCGGAATGACGCTCGGCAACTCGCTGCGCCGCGTCCTTCTGTCGTCGCTTCAGGGCGCGGCAGTCACCTCGATCAAGATCGAAGGCGTGCTGCACGAATTCTCGAGCCTCGCGGGTGTCCGCGAGGATGTCACCGACATCGTGCTCAACGTGAAGCAGATCGCGCTCAAGATGGAAGGCGAAGGCCCGAAGCGTCTGGCGCTGTCCGCGACCGGCCCGGCGGAAGTCACCGCGGGCATGATCCAGGCGACCGGCGACATTGAAGTCACCAACCCGGATCTCGTCATCTGCCACCTCGACGATGGCGCGACGCTCAACATGGAACTGACGGTCGACATCGGTAAGGGCTACGTCCCCGCCGCCGCCAATCGTCCCGCCGACGCGCCGATCGGCCTCATCCCGGTCGACGCGCTGTACAGCCCGGTCCGCCAGGTTGCGTACAAGGTCGAGAACACCCGCGTCGGACAGGAGCTCGACTACGACAAGCTCAACCTGACGATCGAGACCGACGGCACGGTGACCCCGGAAGACGCGCTGGCCTATGCGGCCCGCATCCTCCAGGACCAGCTGCAGCTGTTCGTCCACTTCGACGAGGGCCAGGTCCGTCAGGCCGCGCCATTGACCGCCGGCATTGCGGTCCCGTCGGCTGCCGAGACGACCACCGACACCAACCAGCTCAACCGTTACCTCCTGAAGAAGGTCGACGAGCTGGAGCTTTCGGTCCGTTCGGCGAACTGCCTGAAGAACGACAACATCATCTACATCGGCGACCTGGTTCAGAAGACCGAGGCCGAGATGCTCCGTACGCCGAACTTCGGCCGCAAGAGCCTCAACGAGATCAAGGAAGTCCTTGCCTCGATGGGCCTGCGCCTCGGCATGGACATCCCGGGCTGGCCGCCGGAGAACATCGAAGAGATGGCGAAGAAGCTTGAGCAGGAAATGCTCGGCTAATCACGCCGGACTTCGCTGGAAATAAGAGGGCCGTCCCGCTGGGGCGGCCCTTTTCTTGTTAACCGACGTCGAAGCAAGGGCGGACACGGGCGCCATAAAGGCGCCAGCGCAGTCCTCGCCAAAGTCGCAGTATTGACGGCCCAAGTCGGGCGGGACGAGACGGCAAATGAACTTCGGCCTGCGCTTCGAACCAGGCGTGCAAAGCCGGCAATTCCCTCTTCAAGCGCTCGAGCGCTGACGTTCTGAAGGGCTCATCCAACGACTTGGAATAATGGATGACCGACGCGCCCTGCATCGGCGGGGTCGCGTCCTGTCCGCTGATGAACCCCTGGAAGAACATGCAATGCTCAGTCTGACTCAGGTGGCGCCATGGCAAGTTCAGCCTCAGAACGACCGGCGTCAGGATCACTTGGTCAGCGAAGTGAAATGCCCCATTGGACTGCGCGATCCGGCTTCCGAGCAGCCGGGAGAATGCCGATGCGTACGCCTGAGCGAACCCGCTGCCCTTCCGCCAAGCGAACAGGCCGGAATTGAAGTACATGCGTTGCTCAGGACGACCGTCCTCACGATCGACCCAGGGAACGCTCTCAAACTTGAGGCCGAACAGGTCGCAGACCTTCTGCCAATATGCGATGTTAGCAGAGGAACCGCGTCGAATAGCCGGCGGGAGCCATTCACTGCGAGCCGCAAAGTCCGCGCCACGAAGGTCGAAAGCCATCGGTTCGGCCGCGAACAGTATGTCGCTGTCGGCCCATACGATCGTATCCGTATTCGCCCTTCGCTCCGCGACGCTGACGGCGGCCACCTTGTTGGCATATCCGAGCCAGGGCGAGGGGTTGTCTCCCGACGCCTTGATGACTTGAACTCCTAGCGAAACTAGCTCCTCTTGCGTTTCCGCTTTCAATGGCGCCCCTGCCCGGCCGACGACTGCAATCGCTGGGATGTGGGCATACTTGCCGCCAAAGTACCGCAGCGAGCGGATCATCAGAAGCGTCTGGGTCTCCAGCCGGCCTGCCTCGATGCAGCAGACCAGCGTCACTTCGGGCGTCATCTTGCGGCGAGGGTCTTGAAACGTCGTGCAACGCTCAATGGCGTGCGAAGAAATGAGATCTGGTCCAGGCGGCCCGGCGTCACGTCGGATCGTGAGGACCTCTGAAACGAAAGATTGGCAAACACTGTCGTGAGCTCCGGGTGGGCGCGCCGGAACCAAACGTACGCTCCGTCGATCCCCGGCTTGACCGCAGGGTCAAATCCCGGCTCGGTCATAGCCTTGGGATCGGCTGGCGCGGCAAGAAAGGCGGCTAGATAGCTATCGAGCAGTTGAACGGCACGGCGGCTGAAGCCCATACAATGCGAGCCGACGACATAGTCGCCGTCCTCCGCCAGCTCGTTCCATCCGCCGTAGAAGATATCGCAGTCCGGAACCTCGTAAGTTCCGGCTTCAGGAAGGAAAGAGCAGTCATCCTCAAGGATCAAGAGACTTTCCTTGGCCCGCGCCGCTTCCCGTACGGCCCGCGCGTGGCTTTGAAAACAACCATGTGCGCCGATGCTGATAAACGGGCCTGAAACGACAGGGCGCGAGGCGACCAGGAAATCCGATTCGTCGGGAGTCCAGCCGAGTGGCCGAAGGTCCCGCTTGATCTCACGCTTGCGGTCGGGCCGGTCCGCGAGGTTGATCACTCGAACGCGATCGAAGAATGTGAAGACGCTGGATTGCACGGGCAAACTCCCCCAATGCCGTAAACTAACGGTTAACACGAATTAACAAACTGCGCTATTAATATCTGGAACTAAGGCTAGCCCCGCTCACCACCCCACCCAAAAGAGAGCGCAATCCTCGTGATCGCCATCAGGGTCGCCGCAATGTCGGCAGGCATCGGCGGAGGGTAACAACCAACGCAAGAATTTACGCAACATCTCTAAGCCAAGTCTCGACTGGTCGCGGCCACTATCACCCGCTTCGAACAGCGACTAGTCATCGCACTGGGAAAAGGAGCCGAAATGGCGGAGCGATTTGAGCGGCATCGGCAGCCGTGGAAGCCGGAGGAACTCGCGAAGTTGCGGACGCTCGCGGCGAAGGGGATGGCGCTGAAGCAGCTCGCGAAGGCGCTGACCCGCAGTGAAGAGTCCATCAAGCAGAGGGCCAAGGAAGACGGGCTGAAGATCGTAAAATTGCGCTGAAGGGGGATCGCATATGAGGAGCGTGCTCGTGCTTGCGTTGGCAGTTTGCGCACAGGGCGCGGCCGCCCAGACAGTCGCCGGATCGGCCGCGTCCACCCGGGCCCCCGCGGGAAATCCGGTCACTGTCGAATCCTATTATCGCGCCAAGTGGGGCAGCGCGGAGGAGTTCAAAAAACTCTACCGCAAAAATGAAGCATCGATGCTGATCGAGATGCAGCGGCAAGGCTTCATCAAGGAGCTCCGCTTCGACGAGCCGTTCACGCACATCCCGGGCGACAACCGGTGGGATATTCGCGCGACCATTGTTTACCGGGATGCGCCGGCGGCGGTGGAGCTCGGCGGCGCCTGGGACGAGGCATGGGAGGCCACGAGTAAGCGCCTGCGGCCCGACAAGAAGGTCCTCGACGCAGAAGAGAAGCGGCGGTTCGAGCTACTCGAAGATCATTGGGACATCATCGTGTCGTCGTTCGACCCGAAGCCCTCATCGCCCTAAATCCCGTAGCGTCGCCGCGAGCGTGACCGCGTCAGCCGCGCTTCGGCAAGCCGCGAAAATCGTGTCGTCACCGCAGATGGTGCCGACGATCTCCGGAAACGGCGATTCATCGAGCGCCACTCCGACGAGATGCCCGGTGCCCGGCGGCGTCTTGAGGACGACGATCGTTGCAGCAACGTCGATCGTGTGGACCCAGTCGTGCAGAACCGCGGCGAGCCGAGACGGCGAGCCGCCATTCGCCCCCGTGCGGTCGGGGAGCGCATAACTCGTAACTCCGTCACGGCGGACCTTGAGCGCGCCGAGCTGCTCGAGGTCGCGGGAGACGGTCGCCTGGGTCACCTCGAAGCCGAGGCTCACGAGGCGCGACGCAACCTCCTCCTGACTTGCGAGCGCATGCTCACGGATCAGTTCGGCGATGGCCTTCTGCCGGCGCTCCTTCAATTCGGTCATCTGAATGTCTATGCATTAACTTGCATATTTATGCAAATGCGTGAATAGCGCCGTCCCTCATGATTCGAACGGCCATCCTTGGAGCCTCGGGCTATGTCGGCGGCGAATTGCTGCGGCTTCTTGCTGCTCACCCCGAGCTGCGAGCAACGAAGGTGTTCGGTGAGAGCAAGGCTGGGCGTCCGGTAGCGGAGACGCATCCGCACCTCGCGGCGGCTTATGCAGGATCGTTCGCGAAGTTCGACGAGACTGCGCTGGCGAACGTGGACCTGGTCTTCGCCGCTTTGCCTCACGGGCATAGTCAGGCGATCGCGCAGGCTATTCTCGATCGCGGAATCCCGTTCGTCGATCTCGGCGCGGACTTCCGGCTCGACGACGCCGAAACCTACGAGCGCTGGTACGGCAATGCGCACGAGGCCCCGGCCCTGCTCGAAACGTTCGTGTACGGCATCCCGGAGCTGAACCGGGCGGCGATCCGTGGTGCGAAGGCGGTGGCTGCCGCCGGATGCTACGCCACGGCGGCGATCCTTGCGTTGAAGCCTCTGGTGGACAGCGGACTCGTCAACTCGGAGAGCTTGATCGTCGACGCCGCCTCCGGAGTCAGCGGAGCGGGCCGCGAGGCGAAGGAAGCGACCGGCTTCAGCACGGTCGACGGAAACTTCGCCGCCTACGGATTGCTCAGTCACCGTCATACGGCCGAAATGGAAATGGCGTTGGGAGCGACCGTACTGTTCACGCCCCACCTTGTCCCGATGACCCGCGGCATCCTCGCCACTTGCTACGGCGAGGCGACCGGCAGTGGCGATCCGCTGGAGGCGCTGAAGGGCGCCTACGCCGGTGAGCCGTTCGTGCACGTCACGGATGCTTCGCCCGCGACCAAATGGGTCTCTGGCTCCAACGGTGTGCAGGTCACGGCGCGGTACGACGAGCGGACAGGACGTGTGCTCGCACTGTCCGCGATCGACAATCTCGGAAAGGGCGCGGCGGGCCAGATGGTCCAGTGCGCCAATCTCATGCTCGGCCTCGAGGAGACGGCCGGGCTCACTGCAATCGGAGTGTATCCATGAGCGTAACCGCGGCCGAAGGCTTCGTCGCGGCCGGCTGCCACGCCGGCATCAAGAAGCGGCGCTTCGACATGGCGCTGCTGGCGACCGACGACCGCCAACCGGTCGCCTGCGCGGCCGTGTTCACGCAGAACAAGTTTGCGGCGCCGCCGGTCGAGCTCGGCCGCAAGCTGCTCGAAGCGAATGGCGGCAAGGCGACGGCGGTGATCGTGAATTCCGGCAACGCCAATGCTGGCACCGGCGCGTCGGGCTACAAGGACGCGCAGCTCATGGGCACGGCTGCGGGCGACGCGCTCGGCGTGGACGCGAGCCAGGTTCTGGTCTGCTCGACGGGCATCATCGGTACGCCGCTGCCGATGGAGCCGATCCTCCATGCGACGCCGAAGCTCGCCAAGAAGCTGTCGGTCGAAGGTGGCCATGACGCGGCTCGCGGCATCCTCACCACCGACCACAAGCCGAAGGAGGTCCTGATCAAGGGAGCGACCTTCACGCTCGGCGGTATGGCCAAGGGATGCGGCATGATCGCGCCGAACATGGCGACGATGCTCGCGTTCCTGACCACCGATGCCGACGTTCCGCGAGAGCTGATCCAGAAGGTGCTGCGCTCGGCCTCCGACGCGACGTTCAACACGCTGAACGTCGACGGCGCGACCTCGACCAACGACACGGCGATGGTGCTGGCGTCGGGCAAGCGCGGGAAGGCCAGCCACGAAGAGTTCGGCAATGCGCTTCTAGCCGCCTGCGAGGACCTGACCATGCAGATGGCGCGCGATGCCGAAGGCATGACGCGGATCGCTCGACTGGTCGTCACCGGCGCGGCCAACGACAATGAAGCGAAGATCGCGGCGAAGAACATCGTCGAGAACAACCTCGTGAAGTGCAGCTGGTACGGCGGCGATCCTTATTGGGGACGGCTCATGGCGGCTGCAGGTTCGGCCGGCGTCGAGCTGGACGTCGCCAAGTCGCGGGTCGCGTACGGCGGAATCATTGTCGCCAAGGGCGGTGCGGGTATCGCCCATGACGGCGTCGCGCTCGCCCGGCACATGATGGGCGACGAGGTCCAGATCGAGGTCCACCTCGGCGCGGGCAAGGCATCCGCGAAGATGATCGGGATCGACCTCGGCCCCGGCTACATCAAAGAAAACAGCAAGACGTCATGACCCCCGGAGAGACCGCGCACGTCCTCGTCGAGGCGCTGCCCTACATCCGGCAGTGGGCCGGCAAGTCGATCGTCGTGAAGCTCGGCGGGGCGGCGATCGATCGTGAGTCCGACCTCGCGCTGGCGCAAGACGTGCTCCTGCTTCGGAGCGTCGGCGTGCGCTGCGTGCTCGTCCACGGCGGCGGGCCGCAGGTGGACACGATGCTCCGCCGCGTCGGCAAGGAGCCGGAGTTCCGTGACGGCCTTCGCGTCACTGATGAAGAGACGCTCGAGATCGTCCGCATGGTGCTGGTCGGCAAGATCAACCGCGACCTCGTCTCGACCATCAACAGCCAGGCCGGCGAAGAGCCGGTCGCGGTTGGCGTGTCGGGTGAAGATGCGGGACTGCTGACGGTGACGCCCGCCGACGCCGCGCTTGGCTTCGTGGGAAATGTCACGGGCGTCCGCGCGGAACTGCTTCATCGCCTGCTCGACGACGGCCTGACGCCGGTGGTTTCGACCATTGGCGCCAATGCCGCGGGTCAGCCGTACAACGTCAATGCGGACGAGGCCGCGCGGGCGATCGCGGTCGCGATGAAGGCGGAGAAGATCGTCTACCTGACCGCTGTTCCGGGCCTGCTCGAAAATCCGAAGGACGAGAGCACGCTCGTGCAGCGGCTCACCTCATCGGAGCTTCGCGAGCGGCTCAGCCATGAAAGCGTCGGGAAAGGCATGATCCCGAAGCTCAAGGCCTGTGCCGATGCGGTCGATCAGGGCGTCGGCGGTGCGCACATCATCGACGGCCGCGTACACCATTCGCTGCTGATCGAACTTCTGACCGACCATGGCGTCGGCACGATGGTCAAGCGGGAGGCGAACTGGTGAAGCATCTCCTCGCCATCCGCGACCTTTCGGCGGACGATCTCAACGCGATCCTCGCCTTGTCCGAAGCGCCGTACACGCACTCACTGCAGAACAAGGGCGTAGCGCTCTACTTCGAGAAGCCGAGCGCACGCACGCGTAACTCGATGGAGGTCGCCGCGGCGCAACTTGGCGGTCACCCCGTCTATTTGCAGCCGAACGAGCTTGGCATCGGCGAACGCGAGAGCGTCGAGGACGTTACCCGCACCCTCGCCTGCTACCACGCTGTCATCGCGGCGCGGGTGTTCGATCATGACCTGCTGGAGCAGATGGCTGCGCTCAATGCCGCGCCGGTGCTCAACATGCTGTCGGCGTCCGACCATCCTCTCCAGGCGCTCGCCGACTTGCTGACCATCAAGCAACTGACCGGCCGCATTGAGGGCGTGAAGATCGCCTTTGTCGGCGAGGCCAACAACGTCGCGCGTTCGCTGGCAGAGGGCTGCGCGCTGCTCGGCGCGACGCTCAATATCGCCAGCCCGCCCGGATACGGCTTTGCCGCACCTATGCTGGCCGTGAACCAGGTCGTCGATCCTGCTGAGGCGATGGATGGAGCGGACGTCGTCTACTCGGACGTATGGGTGTCGATGGGAGATGAAGACAGCGACGAGCGCCGAGAGGTGTTCGCGCCCTACCAGGTCAATGCCGGCCTAATGGCGAAAGCGCCAAACGCGCCGTTCCTGCACTGCCTCCCAGCCCGCCGCGGCGAGGAAGTCACCGCCGACGTGATCGACGGCCCCAATTCCGCGGTCTGGCGTCAGGCCGAGAACCGGATGCATACGGCGCGCGGAGCGATGCTCTGGCTCACCGGCGCCACTGCCTGAATTTCGAGGAAGAATGATGACCAACAAGAAGCTGAAGGTGGTGCTCGCCTATTCCGGCGGTCTCGACACCTCGATCATCCTGAAGTGGCTGCAGACCGAATATGACGCGGAGGTCGTGACCTTCACCGCCGACCTCGGCCAAGGCGAGGAAGTCGAGCCCGCGCGGCGCAAGGCCGAGATGCTGGGCGTGAAGCCGGAGAACATCTTCATTGACGACCTGCGCGAAGAGTTCGTCCGCAACTTCGTCTTCCCGATGTTCCGCGCGAACACGGTCTACGAGGGACAGTATCTGCTCGGCACGTCAATCGCCCGTCCGCTGATCGCAAAGCGCCAGATCGAGATTGCGCGGCAGGTTGGCGCCGACGCAGTCTGCCACGGGGCGACCGGCAAGGGCAACGATCAGGTCCGGTTCGAGCTAGGCTATTATGCGCTGGAGCCGAACATCCGCGTGATCGCTCCGTGGCGCGAGTGGAAGCATGCGAGCCGCGAGGCGCTGATCGACTTCGCCGAGAAGCACCAGATCCCGATCGCCAAGGACAAGCGCGGCGAGGCGCCCTTTTCGATTGATGCGAACCTCCTGCACTCGTCTTCCGAGGGCAAGGTGCTGGAAGACCCGTCGCTCGACGCGCCGGAATATGTCCACCAGCGGACGATTTCGCCTGAGGACGCACCGGACGAAGCGACCACGATCACGATCGACTTCGAACGCGGCGATCCGGTGGCGATCGATGGCGAGAAGCTCTCGCCCGCATCGTTGCTGGAGAGGCTCAACACGCTTGGTCACGATAATGGCATCGGCCGCCTTGACCTGGTCGAGAACCGCTTCGTCGGGATGAAATCGCGCGGCGTTTATGAGACGCCCGGGGGGACGATCCTACTCGCGGCACATCGCGGGATTGAGAGCATCACCGTCGATGGCGGCGCGATGCATCTCAAGGACGAGCTGATGCCGCGCTACGCCAGCCTCATCTACAACGGCTTCTGGTTCTCGCCGGAGCGCGAGATGCTCCAGGCCGCGATCGACAAGAGCCAGGAGCATGTCACCGGCCGCGTCACGATGAAGCTCTACAAGGGCAATGCGACCGTCATCGGTCGGGAGAGCGAGCATTCGCTCTACGACCAGGATCTCGTCACGTTCGAGGAAGGCACCGGCGACTACGACCAGCGCGATGCGGCGGGATTCATCCGGTTGAACGCTCTGCGGCTAAGGACTCTGGGCCAGCGAGCGCGGCGGCTAAAGGCCTAAGTCGGCCTTCGCTTTCGCGATCTGCTCCCGAACACGTTCGGGGGCAGTGCCGCCATAACTTGTGCGGCTGCGCACCGATGCATCGACGCTGAGGACATCGAAAACCCGTTGGTCGATACGCGCGTCGATTGCCTTGAGCGCGTTCAACGGAAGCTCGTTTAGACCGCAGCCGCGATCCTCGGCAGCTTTCACGGCTGCGCCAGTGACGTGATGCGCCTCGCGGAACGGCACGCCGGCCTCGCGCACCAGCCAGTCGGCCAGGTCCGTTGCGGTCGAGAACCCCTGCTCTGCCGCCGCCCGCATGCGCTCTGGCACGAACTCACAGGTCTCGATCATCCCGCCGAGCGCCTGGATCGAGATCGTCAGCAGGTCGGCCGCGTCGAACACCGGCTCCTTATCATCCTGCATGTCCTTCGAATAAGCGAGGGGCAGGCCCTTCATCGTCACCATCAGCGACGTGAGGCAGCCGATGATCCGGCCGCTGTGGCCTCGCACCAACTCGGCAGCATCGGGGTTGCGCTTCTGCGGCATGATCGACGAGCCGGTAGAGAATGAGTCGGATAACCTTACGAAGCCGAACTGCGGGCTTGCCCAAATGATCAGTTCCTCGGCAAGTCGCGACAGGTGGAGGCTGCACTGAGCTGCTGCCGACAGATAATCTAGCGCGAAATCACGGTCGGATACGCTGTCGAGGCTGTTCGCCGTGGGACGGTCGAACCCGAGCGCTTTCGCCGTTGTATCCCGATCAAGCGAGAATCCCGTACCTGCAAGCGCGGCCGCACCAAGAGGGCTGTCGTTCATGCGCCGCCGCGCATCCACAAAGCGGGACACGTCGCGCCGAAGCATCTCGTAATAGGCCAGCAGATGATGGCCAAGCGTCACCGGCTGCGCGACCTGCAGGTGCGTGAATCCCGGCATGACGGTGTCGGCATGACGATCCGCGACATCGACGAGAGCGCGCTGCAGTTCACGAATGTTGGCGGCGGCTTCATCGCAAGACGTCCGCACCCACATCCGAAAGTCCGTCGCAACCTGGTCGTTGCGTGAGCGCGCCGTGTGGAGGCGCCCAGCCGCCGGGCCGATCAATTCCGTCAGCCGGTGCTCGACGGTCATGTGGATGTCCTCGAGCTCGACGCGCTCGGGCACGCCGTCCCGCTCGAACTCACCGGCGATGGTGTCGAGACCCTTCAGGATCGCCTCGGCGTCCTCGGCGCCGACGATGCCCTGGTCGCGCAGCATCGCCGCGTGGGCCTTCGACGCCTCGATGTCCTCCCGCCACAATCTTTTGTCGAAGCCGATCGACGCATTGATTTTCGTCATCAGGTCCGACGCAGCACCGCGGAAGCGGCCGCCCCAGGTCTTCTGGCTTGGGAGTTGGTCGGACATGCCGATGCGTTGCCACGCGTGCTACAAGGGGTCAAACCATGCCGCCGCGCCGGGTCGTTTCGGACGCGCGCCGCAAACCTTCGCGATGTCATCGCGCTGTCAGGGAAATCCTGATACTGGCTGTCGACGTCACGACCCGAGTCCGATGCGTTTGGTGGACGCGTATCTCTGCCGATCGGCCCCCACTCGCGACACCGACGCCGGTCTCGCCGGCCGGCACTCCACCCCCCGGGAGGGCTCAAATGAGCTACATCACCACAAAGGACGGCACCGAGATCTTCTTCA
This sequence comes from Sphingomonas daechungensis, assembly GCF_039543105.1. NCBI lineage: Bacteria > Pseudomonadati > Pseudomonadota > Alphaproteobacteria > Sphingomonadales > Sphingomonadaceae > Sphingomonas > Sphingomonas daechungensis. The sequence continues at coordinate 2,118,406 of NZ_BAABJC010000001.1, read as the reverse complement.
AGGATTGGGGCCCGAAGGACGCGCAACCGATCGTCTTCCACCACGGCTGGCCGCTCAGCGCGGACGACTGGGACGCCCAGCTGATGTTCTTCCTCGACAAGGGATACCGGGTCGTCGCTCACGACCGTCGCGGACATGGACGGTCGACCCAGACTGACGGCGGCAACGAGATGGACACATACGCCTCCGACGTCGACGATCTGGTCACCGGGCTCGGCCTGACGAACGCAGTCCATATCGGCCATTCGACCGGCGGCGGCGAAGTGACTCGCTACGTCGCTCAGCACGCCAAGGGCCGGGTCGCCAAGGCTGTTCTGGTCGACGCGGTCCCGCCGGTGATGGTCAAGAAGGAGTCCAACCCGGGCGGCACGCCGATCGAAGTGTTCGATGAATATCGCGCCGCGGTCGCCAGCCATCGTTCGCAGGCGTTCCTCGATATCCCGACCGGGCCGTTCTACGGTTTCAACCGTCCGGGCGCGAAGGTGTCGGAAGGCATCATCCGCAACTGGTGGCGGCAGGGCATGATGGGCAGCATCAAGGCCCACTACGAATGCGTGAAGGCCTTCTCGGAAACGGACTTCACTGAAGACCTGAAGTCGATCGAGATACCGGTGCTCGTCATCCACAGCGAAGACGACCAGATCGTGCCTTATGCGGACTCGGGTCCCTTATCGGCCAAGCTGCTGAAGAATGGCACGCTCAAGACCTTCAAGGACCTGCCGCACGGGCTGTGCACGACTCATCCGGAAATCGTGAACCCGGTGCTGCTCGCCTTCATTCGCGGTGAGGACTTCGGAGCGGATGCCCGCGAAGAAGAGAAGCTGATCGTGGAACCCGTCCTCGCTCAATGAGTGACGGGCAGCGAGAGTTGATTGCGACGCGCGGGGCGCAAATGTTCCCCCGCCTGTCGGATGATGAGTTGGCGCGGCTCTCCAGGTTTGGGGAGCCGCGCACCTACCGCGCGGGCGAGATGATCTCGCGGATCGGCGAGACAGGTCCCGGCCTGATGCTGGTCCTGTCGGGCGAAGTGGAGGTCACCCAGCACGACCACGGCGACAAGACATCGCACATCGTCACGCACGAACGCGGCAACTTCATGGGCGAGCTCGCGCAATTGTCCGGCCGGCCGGTGCTGGTCGATTCCAAGGCCCTCACCGACGTCGAGGGCATCGCGATCGCGCCGGAGCGCCTTCGGGCATTGCTCATCGCAGAAGCCGAGCTTGGCGAGCGCATCATGCGCTCGCTTATCCTGCGGCGAATGGGCCTGATCGAAGCGGGCGCGGGGCCGATCATCATCGGCAACGAGGCGGACGGAAACGTCCTTCGCCTGGTCAATTTCCTTCGCCGCAACGGTCATCCGTACCAGCGGCTGGACCCTGTTCAGGACAGTTGCGCGCGCACTTTGGTCGAGCGGTTCCAGGTGGCCGAGGAAGAACTGCCGATCGTGCTTTGCCCGAACGGGAAGCTGCTTCGGAATCCCGACGAAGGCCAGCTCGCCCGCTGCGTTGGCCTGGTGGGGCCGATCAATGCTGACAAGCTCTACGATCTCGTCGTGATTGGTGCCGGGCCATCGGGGCTGGCGACGTCTGTCTATGCGGGGTCGGAAGGCCTTTCGGTCCTGACTATCGATTGCCGCTCGTTCGGCGGGCAGGCCGGGGCATCGGCGCGGATCGAGAACTACCTCGGCTTCCCCACCGGCATTTCCGGCATGGCGCTGATGGGGCGAGCGTTCAGCCAAGCGCAGAAGTTCGGCGTCGAGCTCGCCATTCCCGACGAGGCGGTGAAGCTCGAATGCGGGAACGACCCCTGCCACCTCCTCCTTGCCAACGGCGAGCGCGTCCAGGCGCGTGCAGTCGTCATCGCCACCGGGGCCCGCTACCGGCGACTGGGCGTCGAGCGGCTCGACGAATTCGAGGGATCGTCCGTTCATTATTGGGCATCGCCGCTTGAAGCCGACCTTGCGGCCAATGAAGACGTCACATTGGTCGGTGGCGGCAACAGCGCCGGTCAGGCGGTGGTCTTCCTGGCTAGTCGTGCGCGCCGGGTGACCCTGGTCGCCCGGCGGCCGCTGAGCGCGACCATGTCTCAATATTTAATCGACCGCATAGAGAGCCTGCCGAACGTCGACGTTGTCATCGGGGCCGAAGTTTGCCGGCTGGATGGCTCCGACGGCGCACTCGAACGCGTCGGCTTGCTTTGCCGCACTTCGGGCAAGGAGACCGACGCGCCCTGCCGCTATCTCTTCTCGTTCATCGGGGCCGAGCCGAACACGGACTGGCTGCAAAGCTCCGGACTGGAGCTGGACGAGCGCGGTTTCGTGCTGACCGGCGGCGATGACCGTTTCCCGATGGAGACGAACAAGCCGGGAGTCTTTGCGGTCGGCGACGTGCGCTCAAGCTCGGTAAAGCGCGTCGCGGCTTCGGTCGGCGATGGCGCTCAGGTGGTCGCGGCGATTCATCAATATCTTGCAGCTCAGGAACGAGCGCGGCCGATGATCGTCCAGCCACAGATGCAAGTCACGGCCGCCGGGTAAGGCTTCCCGGGTCAGATCGCCGTTATCGAAGCCGGTTATTGTGGCTTCAGCGTGCTTCCCGGCTTCCATGCCGGCGCCGCCGGCTGATCGGCCACGCGCTCTACCAGCTTGTAAAAGAAGCGATTGAAATCGGCGGCCGCTTTCCAGTCCATTTGCTGGCGCAGGTCATCCTGCGGCCTGTGATATCCCGCCCGGTACCATTGCCGGTAGATCTGCTCGCTCCGCGAACCCGGCCGGAAACCGAAGACGAAGTTCGTGGCCGGAATACCAGCTTCCAGGAAGGGCCAATGGTCGGTGCGCCGCAACAGGTTTCGCTCCGGCTCCGAATCGGTCTGAACTTCTATGCCAAGGCTGTCAGCCACCGCGCGTGCGTCGTCGCCGAGCGTCGTGTCGTTCAGCGCGTGGACCGTGAGCAGCTCTAGCGGAAAAATCGGCCGCAACTGGTCCAGGTTGATGACGCCGGCGATATGCGAAAGCGGAACCGTCGGATGACTGACGTACCAGCGCGAACCAAGCAGACCTTTCTCTTCCCCGGTGTAAGCCGCAAAAAGGATCGGCCGGCGAAATGGCTGTCCGCGCCTGCGCTCGGCCAGCCTGATTAGCAGCGCCACGTAGGCGGCATCGTCTAGCGTCCCGTTGTAGAGCCGGTCGCCCTTGACCGGCTCGCCATAGCCATAGCCGTCGAGGTGCGCTGACAAGAATATCACCTCGTTGGCAAGCGTCGGGTCCGAGCCGGGTAGAAGTGCAAGGACGTTCGGCGAGCTAATCTCTCGGCGTCGGATGTTGAAATCGGCCCTCAGGCGGTCTCGGAGCGCAAAGCTCGGCAGTGGCTGCCCCTTGCTCCCGGCTGCAATCAAGGCGGCGGCGTCCTTGCCAGTGCCCACGAGCAGCTTACCGAGCGACCCGGCATTCAGGGTCCCCGTCACGAAGGCGTGCGATGAACGCGGGTCCGTCGCCAGCCTGACCGTACGCGCATAGGCATAAGGCCAGCGCGGAGGTTCGACGGTGAAGCCTGGATCCGCGATCGTCAGCATACCGATGGCGCCGGCTGCTCGTAACGCCGAATTCCGTTCGTCGGCATTCGGTAACCCGGGCTTGCGCGTGCCGTGGCAAATCACGATGCGTCCACGGACGTCGCCGAGCGATCCGGCCCCGCAATATCCCGCATACGTCAACGGCACGTCGAGCCGCGCGGGCGTCGCGTCGTTGGGCGAGATCGTCAGGTCGTGAAGAAAGACGAGCGGACGCTGGCCGATGCGAACTCTTGCACTCGTGATCGAGATCTCGTTCATCGGCACGGACTGGAACCAGCCGCCATTTTCGCCCGCCGGTTTAAGGCCCAATGCCTCGAACTTCGACGCGACGAGTCGCGCAGCGCGCAAATAGGCCGCCGACCCCGTGTCGCGCCCTTCCATCGCGTCGCTGGACAGTTGCGCGGTCGTCTTCCACCAGGCCGCCGTGTCGGGGTCGAGCTTCGCTGTCGGGGCTGCGCCGACGGCGAGCAAGGTGCCAACGGCGAGCCAGGGCTTCACTCCCATTCGATCGTTCCCGGTGGCTTCGACGTGTAATCGTAGACCACGCGGTTGATGCCTTGCACCTCATTGACGATGCGGGTCGCCACGCGGCTGAGAAATGCGGCGTCGAAGGGATAGATGTCAGCGGTCATGCCGTCGACGCTGGTCACCGCGCGCAGAGCGCAGACGTAATCGTAGGTGCGATAGTCGCCCATGACGCCGACAGTGCGCACCGGCAGTAGCACCGCGAACGCCTGCCAGATCGCGTCGTAAAGGCCCGCGTTGCGGATCTCTTCGAGGTAGATCGTGTCCGCCTTGCGAAGGATGTCGCACTTGTCCTTGGTCACTTCACCGGGGATACGAATGGCGAGGCCGGGGCCCGGGAACGGATGTCGGCCGACGAAGGCTTCGGGCAGGCCTAGTTCGCGACCGAGTTCGCGGACCTCGTCCTTGAACAACTCGCGCAACGGCTCGACCAGCTTCATATTCATCCGCTCGGGTAGGCCGCCGACATTGTGGTGGCTCTTGATGGTGACGCTAGGACCACCCGTGAAGCTGACGCTTTCGATGACGTCGGGGTAGAGCGTGCCCTGCGCAAGGAAATCGGCACCGCCGATCTTCTTCGCCTCCTCCTCGAAGACGTTGATGAATTCCGCGCCGATGAACTTGCGCTTCTTCTCGGGGTCGCTGACGCTCTCGAGCCCGCCGAGAAAGTCGCGACTGGCGTCCACGTGGACGAGCGGAATGTTGTAGCTGTTGCGGAACAGCGAGACGACCTGTTCGGCCTCTCCTGCCCGCATCAATCCGTGGTCGACGAACACGCAGGTCAGCTGCTCGCCGATCGCCTCGTGGATGAGGACCGCGGCGACTGCGCTGTCGACGCCGCCGGACAGGCCGCAGATCACGCGCCGCTTGCCGACCTGTCCCCGGATGTCGGCGATCTTGGCCTCGCGGAAGCTGGCCATGGTCCAGTTGCCCGAGCAGCCGCAAACGTGCCGCGCGAAGTTCGCGAGCAACTTGCCACCGTCCGGCGTGTGAACCACCTCAGGGTGAAACATGACGCTGTAGCGCTTCTCGGCCTCGTTCGTGGCGATCGCGTAAGGCGCGCCTTCCGAGCGGGCGACGACCTCGAAGCCTGGTGCCAACGTTTCTACGCGGTCACCGTGGCTCATCCAGACCTGGTGCTTTTCGCCGACGTTCCAAAGGCCGTCGAACAAGGCGGATGGAGCGACGACATCGATGTAGGCTCGTCCGAACTCGCGCTGGTCAGAGGGAACCACGCGTCCGCCGAGCTGCTGGTGCAGCGTCTGCTGCCCGTAACAGATGCCAAGCAACGGCAGGCCGCTGTCGAAAATGACCTGCGGAGCGCTCGGCGCATCGTCCCAGGTCACTGACGACGGGCCGCCGGAGAAGATGACTCCCTTGGGCTGCATCCGCTCGAAGGCTTCCGCCGAGGCGTTGAAGGGGACGATTTCGGAATAGACTCCGGCTTCGCGGATGCGCCGCGCGATGAGCTGCGTCACCTGGCTGCCGAAGTCGACGATGAGGATGGATTCGGTGGGCTGGACCGTCATGGCGAGCCGATAGAGAGCCTGTCGCCGCGAGTAAAGTTAAGCTGTTGCTTAAGTTTGTTGACACGGGGTCACGTGCAGGATACTTAAGCGTGTGCTTAACGATTCAGCCACCCTCGACAGGGCTTTCCAAGCCCTGTCCGATCCGGTCCGGCGCGGGATTCTGGCGCGGCTGAGCCGCGGGCCTGCATCGGTCTCCGAGCTCGCGATGCCCCTGCCGATCAGCCTGCCGGCGGTGATGCAGCACCTGAAGGCGCTCGAACAAAGCGGGCTGGTACGGTCCGAGAAGAAGGGCCGCGTCAGGACCGTCCAGCTCGAGCCGAAGGCGCTGGGCGCTGCTGAGGAGTGGATCGTCAAGCGGCGAACCGAGTGGGAGGCTCAGCTCGACCGCTTCGAGGCGCACCTTGCAACTCTTAAGAATGATGGAGTGACCCAGTGACGAATGAGAATGACCTGGTGCTGGAGCGGACCCTGGACGCTCCGGTGGAGCTGGTGTGGGCGGCCTACACGGACCCCGAGCATCTGAAGCAGTGGTTCGCGCCCAAGCCTTACCAGATCACCGAATGCGAGCTCGACCTCCGGCCCGGCGGCGTGTTCCGAATCCGCATGGTCGGACCGGACGATTTCGACACCGGTCACGGAACGCCCGGCTGCGTGCTGGAAGTGGTTGAGAACAAGACGCTGACCTGGACCAGCGCTCTCGGCCCGGGCTTCCGCCCCAACGAGACCGGCGAAGGGTGCGAGAGCTTTCCAATGACAGCGATCGTGACCTTCGAAGATGCCGGCAACGGCAAGACCGCGTACCGCGCCGTCGCCCTGCACAAGGATGCAAAGGACAAGGCGGCCCATGAACAGATGGGTTTCCACGATGGCTGGGGTACCGTCGCCGCCCAGCTGGAGGAATTTGCAAAGGCCCTGAAGGTCAGTGCCTGAGTTAGGGTGCGCGGGGGCCGGCGGCCCCCGCGCATCTCATTGCCTCAGTAACCGCGCCAGTTATAGGGGCGTTTGGCCACGTCGACTTCCTTGATCCGACCGTTCGGCTGGACCTTGCAAACCCATTTCAGGTCGACACCGGCGTGATAGCCATATGTGCCGTAACCGGGTCGATTCCAGCCCTGGTATCCACTCCATCCGGAGCTGGCCACACCCAGAACCCTGAAGCCATAGCTCTTGCGTTCGACGCGCGTGATGCCCTCGACCCTGCCGTAGCGGCGATAGCGATTGTAGTTCTGCCCCTGGTACCAATTGTAATTGTAGCCATTCAGCCGGCCTTCGACCGCTCGCGCGCACTGGTCGATCGCTCGCGCCTGGCCGCCATACTGATTGTAGCCGTAGTTTGCGTACGGGTAGCGGCCGTACTTGTACGACTGCTCCATGTAGGTGTGGCTGTTCTGGGGCTGGGCAAACACCGGCCCGGCCGGCTGGATCGACGCTGCACATCCTGCTGCCGCTACCAGCAACTTCGTCTTCATGGAGCACCTCCCTGCAGCGGCCGCTCAAACGGCCCGAAAGCGCGAACGATCGTTCCGCGGGCGGCCCAATACCATATGCGCCGGTGCCTTTCGACACCGGCGCATCTTGGTCATTAGCCCGGAAGGCTAACGCTTAGTAACCCCGCCAATTGGCCGTACGGCGGTTGATATCGATGTCGCGGATGCGGCCGTCGTAGCGGACTTCGCAGTTCCAGCTAAGGTCCGCACCGGCATTGTATCCGTAGGTACCGTAACCGCGCTGGCCATAGCCCTGATAGCCGTTGTAGCCGGAGCTGGCGACGCCGAAGACTTTCAGACCGTACGACTTGCGATCGACGCGGGTGATACCCTGAACGCGCCCACCGGCATTGTAATTATTGTAGCCGTTGTACCCGTTATAGCCGTTGTATCCGTAGCCACCTTGATACGGGACGTTGCCATAGCCGTAGTAGCCGTTGCGATAGCCGTTCAGGCGGGCCTCGACTGCACGAGCACATTGGTCGACGGCGCCGGACTGGTTCGAATACTGGTTGTAGCCGTAGTTGCCGTAGGGATACCGCCCGTAGCCCAGGATCTGGCCAATGATCTGGCCAACCGGGTTCTGACCGTAGCCGTAATTTGGCGCCGGATAATATTGAGCGGCAGCAGGCGCGGCGCCTGCCAGAGCAGCGAGGCCGACTCCGCCAGCGAGAATCTTCGTAAGAGCTTTCATCTCAGCATCTCCTAAACAAGCCCGCTTGCAGCAGAGAGACCGCTGCCAAGCTTATGACCTGCCTAACGCTTCAGCACTGCACTTGTTCTGAATGCGTCGTTTGCTGGTGTTCAGCTAGTTTAACGAACGGCGCCCGTTGCCGAGGCGCAGATAGGCCGGATCGAAGTCGGCAAAGTTAGCCAGCCGGTCGAAGTCGTGCATGAAAAGCCGGCCCCGGTGATGGTCGACATAACCAGTTTCGCGCAGGTGCTGGAGCGTTCGGTTGACGTGGACTCCGGTGAGACCGAGCGCGTCGCCGACCATCTCCTGCGTCAGCGGCATTTCGCAGCTGTTCCCTTCGACGAGACCCGCCGCATCCGCGCGCTTGTAAATCTCGCAGAACATGTGCGCCATGGCGCCGTCGGCTGTGAGCCGCGAATTACGGGTGAGCCATTCGCGATACTGCGCCGACTGCACCAGGCTGGACCGCCAAACGAGGTCCTGCACGCGGGGACGATTGCGCATCAGATCGGCGAGATCGGCGATCGGAATCAGGAACACCTCGCTGTGCGCGGCAGCGCTGAGGCTGCTGTCCAGGCAATCGAGGTGGACCGACTCCAGCGAGGGCGCATCGCCAGGCAGATAGAATGCGTGGATCTGCCGCGAACCGTCGCGACGGCTGACGTAACGTTGCAGGAAACCGGTTACAACAATGACCGAGAAACTGGGCTGCGTGCCGGACTTCGCAATGTCTTCGTGTCGGCGGAAAGCCCTGCGCTCCCCGTCGACCTTCAGGATCGCGTTGCGATCTTCCTCGCACAACTCTCCAAGCTGCGTCAGGTAGTCCAAAAATGCCTGGCCAATCACGCGTTCGCCTCTCCCCGGCGCGCGCGAAAGCAATCAACGAAACGCACTACCCACCTTAGCTTCGACTCTCCGGGGCCGCCCTTAGGCGCGGGAGCCGAACAACTGCACTAACATATTATAGAAGCTGAGCCTTCGATGGCTTCCGAGTGCGTTTGTCCGATGTTTCGCGGAACTGGTTGGCACCCCTGATCGCTAGTTGCGCCGACTGGACTGGACTCGAAGCTCGGCCTGTCGCACCACAGTTTCGGGCACGAAATGCTGCTGGGGTCGTCACCGCGATCTCGGCGCCGAGAGAGCATCGGACGTTTCGATATGACCCATCTGCCGGAAAGCGTTGGCTGCAGACCCTAGATGTTAGAGGCGCATCTCAAGAAGCTGCGGATTCGCGACGATATCAGCTGCGAGGAAGAAGCTGCGATACGCGCGGCCATGCTCGAAGTGCGGGAGGCCGAGGCGGACACAACCGTTGTCAGGCACGGCCGGGAATTGCACGAAAGTCTGCTGCTGCTCGATGGATGGATGGCGCGTACGACGTCCATGGCCAGTGGCCACCAGCAAATCAGCGAGCTCCAATACTGCGGGGACTTCGTCGACCTGCATGGCTTCACACTGAAGCGCCTCGATCATAACATCATGGCGATCACCGCCTGCCGTTACGCCGTTTTCCCGCATGAGCGACTCCGTGTGATGCTCGAGAAGCATCCGCATCTCGCCCGTGTCTATTGGCTGATGACCAACGTGGACGCCGCGATCCATCGCGAGTGGACGGTATCGCTAGGGCGGCGGACCGCGCCATCGAGGATGGCACACCTGTTCTGCGAGATGCTGACCCGCCTGAGAATCGTTGGAAAAACCGAAGGCAACAGTTTCGAGATGCCGTTGACGCAACAGGAGCTTGGTGACTGCCTTGGGCTGACATCGGTGCACGTCAATCGCACGCTTCAGAGCCTGCGCCGGCAGGGGCTAATCAAGCTCGATCGCGGGTGCGCCGAGATCCTCGATCTTCCGGCATTGAAAACGCTGGGCGAATTCGATGACGACTATCTCTATCTCGAGAAGAGACCCCGCTGAAATCGCGCGCGACTTACATATGTGATTTTCCCCGCATGCAAACCTCACGAATTTCTCCACGTTTCAACGGGTTAACAGCGGGGAATGATGGCCAACGATTCCGATTATTATCGATCACGTGAGCGTGCGGAGCGCGCGGCGGCAAAAAGCGCCGGCTGCCCGCATGCCCGTCGGGTGCACCAGGAACTCGCGCAAGCCTACGCCCGCCTGGTGGCAGACGACGACCATCACCAAGTCAGCCCCAGCCGGAGCCGCTGAGGATCAGAGTTGAAGTCCGGTGTAGTGCGCGAAGAAGGCGAGAACGTCCGACGCTTCCTCGATAATCTTGTCGGTGGGCTTGCCGGAGCCATGACCGGCGCGAGTCTCGATCCGGATGACGTGCGGCTCGCCGTTCGGATCGGCGGCCTGCAGCGCCGAGATGTACTTGAAGCTGTGCCCCGGAACGACGCGATCGTCGGTGTCGGCCGTCGTCACCAGCATCGGCGGGTAGTGAACACCCGTCTTGATGTTATGGTAGGGTGAGTAGGCCAGCAGCGTTTTGAAGTCCGCTTCCTTATTGGGATAGCCATAATCGTCGACCCAATAGCGGCCTGCCGTGAAACGATCGAACCGCAGCATGTCCATCACGCCGACCGCAGCATTCGCCGCATCGAAAAGGTCCGGCCGCTGATTGACGACCGCGCCAATCAGCAAGCCACCGTTCGATCCGCCCTGGATTGCGAGACCCTTCGGTGAGGCGATATTATTCGCCTTCAGATACTCACCGGCGGCGATGAAATCGTCGAACACGTTCTGCTTGTTCGCCAGGCGGCCGGCGTCGTGCCACGCCTTGCCGTATTCGCCCCCGCCGCGAAGGTTGGCGAGCGCGTAGACACCGCCCTTCTCAAGCCACGCCAGCCGCGTCGCGGAAAAGCTCGGCGTGAGCGACACGTTGAACCCGCCGTAGGCGTACAGCAGTGTCGGTGCCGGGCCGGTCGTGCCCTTCTTGCGGACGATGAACATCGGCACACGGGTGCCGTCCTTCGAATTGTAGAAGACCTGTTCAACCGAATAGTCGTCCGGGTTGAACGCAACCTTCGGCGCGGCCCAGGCCGACGCCTGACCGGTCTTCACATCATAGCGGTAAATGGTCGTCGGGCGATTGAAGCTGGTGAAGGCGAAGAAGGTCTCGGGATCGTCAAGATCGCCGCCGAAGCCGCTCGCCGTGCCGATACCGGGCAGGTCCACGTCGGTCAGCTTCTTGCCCTGCAAATTGTGCACGCTGATCGCCGATTTCGCGTCGGCGAGATAAGATGTGATCAGCTTGCCGCCGACGATCGAGGCCCCGTCCAGCGTCGAGTCCTGCTCTCCGACGACCGGAGTGATCGGATTGCCGGCACGACCTACGTCCATCGCGACGATCTTCAGCTTCGGAGCGTCCTTGTTGGTGATGAAGAAGAAGCGCGATCCTTCGTTACCGATGAAGCTCCAATTGTTTTCGAGCCCCGTGATCAATGCCTTCGGCTTCGCGCCGCGGGCACGCAGGTCGATTGCGTGCACCTCGTAGCGGTCGTCAGTGCCTTCCGCCGTGGTAATGACTAGCCAGCGGCCGTCGTCGCTGACGGTCGCATAATGGCCATAAGTCGGCTTCTCCGGTGTCGCGTAGACCAGCCGATCCTCGGCCTGCGGCGTGCCGAGCTTGTGGAAGTAGATCTTCGCGTTGAGGTTGGTGGACTGGAACTCCTGCCCTGCGGTCGGCTCCGGAAAGCGGGTGTAGAAGAAACCGGACCCGTCCTTCGTCCATTCCATGCCGGAGAACTTGACCCACTTGACCTCGTCGCCGGTCTCCTTGCCGGTCGCGACGTCGATGACCTTGACCGTCCGCCAATCCGAACCGCCATCTTGGATCGAATAGACCAGGTACTTGCCATCCTCGCTCGGCGACCATTCGGCCAACGCCGTCGCGCCGTCCTTCGACCAGCTGTTCGGATCGATGAGGACGCGACCTTCGCCGTCCAGGCTGTCGCGAACGAAGAGTACGGACTGGTTCTGCAGCCCCGAATTGTGGGCGTAGAAGTAATGACCGCCCTTCTTCACCGGCACACCGAACCGCTCATAATCGTAAAGCTGCTTGATGCGCGCTTCGAGGCCTTCGCGCCCCGGAAGCGTCGTCAGGAACGTGTTGGTGACGGCATTCTGGGCATCGACCCAGGCCTTCACTTCCTTGTCCTCGCGAACGTCGTTCTCAAGCCAGCGATAGGGGTCGGCGACCTGAACGCCGAACCGCGGGTCGACCTGATCGGTGCGCCGTGTCTGCGGGTAGGCAAGCCCGGCCTGGGCGTCTGCCGCCTGCGAGGCCATCGCCGCGGCATCAGCGGCGGCTGCAGCTTCGACTTCCGGGCTGGGGGTCATTGCACAGGCACTTGTGAGCAAAGCAGCAACGTAGAAACTCCGACGCATGAATGTCTCCCCCGCGCAATGATCGGCGGCGCCGGCAACCGGTAGCAGGCGCGGCGCTGCTATCTCAAGCACTGCGGAAAAAAGTCCGCCCCCACCGCACTCAATTGGGGATTTCCCCGATTCACTTCCAAGCCGAACCGCTCACGGTGTTCCCGCGAACGAGCGTGGAGAACCCGCATGCCGCCAGTTGTCGAACAATGGCTCAACACGGCGCCGATCTGGACCATGGCCATTCTCTCTCTCGGAGGCATGCTCGTGGCAGCCGTCGTCGGAACGTACCTGCGGCGACGCCACGACAAGCGTCATGGCAAACCCACGAAGGAAGAAGACAGCCAGCAGACCTTCCTGGTGTCGTCGGTCATGGGACTATTGGCACTGCTGATCGGCTTTACGTTTTCGATGGCCGTCGATCGCTTCGACACCCGGCGCCACCTGGTGCTGGAAGAAGCCAATGCGATCGGGACGACATATCTCCGAACCCAGCTGCTCGAAGAGCCGCACCGGGCACGGATCAGCAAGCTGCTGTCCGAATACACCGATGTCCGGATCGAGCTTGCGACGAGCAAGCCAGGCCCGGCTGTCAGGCCCTTGCTTCAACGGAGCGACGGGCTGATCGCCGACCTGTGGACGGCAACCGTCGCGGCATTTCCCACGATGCGGCCATATGATTTCTCCAGCTCGTACCTCGAATCGATGAACCTGCTGATCGATACGGATGCCGCGCGGCAGGCCAGCCGGATGGCGCATGTGCCGTCAGAGGTGTTCATCGTCCTTCTTCTCTACCAATTCATGGCCGCCGGAGTGATCGGCTACACGCTCTCCGGCGAGGGTGGACGGAGGATCGCCGCGTTTCTGCTCCTGCTGTTCGGCATCGCTTTGCTGCTGGTCTTCGATATCGACCACCCGACGGCTGGCGGGATCATCGAGTCCCAGCGACCTATGCTCCAGGTGCAGACCTTTATGAAGGAACGGCCACCCGCATCTTTCGATCGTTTCAACGAGGTGGCTGGACCGCGAACTCGCTAGACCCGTTCCCCCGCTCACCGCGTCGTCAGCACAACTTGTCATTAACGCGCGCGAGTATCGCTCATTTTGAGGAACGAACTTCCGAAGTCCCTGTTCGCTCATCGTCAATCATGACGTCACTTTTCATCGGAGCGGGCACATGCGGTTCACCACCAGAACCATCGTCGCGGCTGTTGCCTTCATTACGAGTGCTGGCCCAGCCAGTGCATCGGTCATCGTGGGGTTCGATCCACCAGCCGGCATTCCGTCTGGGAATGACTTCACGACGGAGCTTGGCAGCCTTGGCCTGACCCAGGTTGCAACGTCGGGGATTTCACTCGTCCTCGACGAGGATTCGATCATCACCTTCGACGTTCTCGGAAGCGAAAGCGGTTTCGACGACGGTTTCCAAGCGTCGGGCCTGACGTTTCAGGAATTCACCTCGTTCCTGAACAGCTTCGCATCGCCGACTGCCGTAGGTAGCGCGTCATTCCTTGCGGGCGACCTCGCCGGCTTGTTCGGCTTCACCAGCTCCGGCGGGCTTTCGGCCAACGTCGGCGATCCCGGCCTTGCGCTCTTTTTGGGCGCGAATGCGGTTTCCGGCGATCCATGGTCGGTCTTCTACCTTGGTTTCGACGATCAACTTGCGGGCCCGGACGGCGATTTTGACGACCTGATCGTTCGTGCGACGGTTGCTCCGGCGACCGCTGTGCCCGAGCCCGCCACCTGGGGCATGGCGCTCCTCGGCTTTGGGGTTGTGGGCTTCGCGATGCGGCGTTCGCGCAGGAAGTCGCTGCCGCGAGCCGCATAGAGATAGCTGCACGAACAAAAAGGGCCGCGGATGAACTCCGCGGCCCTTTTCTATTCAGTGGTCCGAAGACGTCAGGCGGCTTCGAACTCTTCCTCGGTCATTACCGGGCCGCTGTCCTGGCCCTTGGCCGAAACGTCGCGATCGACGAACTCGATGATCGAGATCGGCGCGGCGTCGCTGGCGCGGATGCCAGCCTTGATGATGCGCGTGTAACCGCCGTTACGGTCGGCATAGCGCGGTGCGAGCACGTCGAAGAGCTTCACGAGCTGAGCGTCGTCCATCAGGCGCGACTGGGCGAGACGGCGATTGCTGAGGCCGCCGTGCTTGGCGAGCGTGATAAGCTTCTCGACGTAGGGCCGTAGCTCCTTCGCCTTCGCGGTGGTGGTGGTGATCTGCTCATGCTTGATCAGCGCTGCCGCCATGTTGCGGAACAGGGCCGCACGGTGGCTCGAGGTACGCTGCAGCTTACGGCCGCCTACGCGGTGACGCATGGTTCTTCTCCGTTCGTTCGGGACCCGTACGAGGTAATCCCGGCCAGGCGGACTTGTTTGCGGGAGCCGCCCCTTTTCCCGTTGCTTTCGCTGAGCGCCGCCCTCAAGCGGAATGGCTCGCGGAAGTCAAGAGGAACGCCGGATGAATGCAGCCGCCTTGCCCCTGTCGCTAGCCGTCATTGCGGGGATCTTCATCGCGATCCAGGCGCCTACCAACGCCCTCCTCGGCAAGGCATCGGGATCGCCGGTTGTTGCCGCTTTCATATCCTTCGTGGTCGGCATGCTTGCGCTCGGCGCCATGGTGGCGATCACCGGCGGCCGGGTATTCGCTCCGGAACTCAAGTCGGTCCCCTGGTATGCCTGGCTTGGGGGCTTCTACGGCGCCTTCTTCGTCGCGATGGCCGCGTTCGCCGCTCCGCGGATCGGCGTGGCGACCATGTTGACTGCAGCGGTCGCCGGTCAGATTTTCGCCGCGCTGATCATGGACCACTTCGGACTGCTCGGTTTGGCCCGCCAGCCGGTCAGCGTGGAGCGAATTGCCGGAGCGCTGCTCGTTCTGGTCGGAGCCGTCCTGGTACGGAGAGGGTGATGGGCTATTTGATCGTTTTCCTCGGTGCGGGCATCGGCGGAGCGCTCCGTCACGGGGTGAACCTGACCTCGATGAGACTGTTCGGCGTGGATTTCCCGTACGGAACCCTGATCGTGAATGTCATCGGTTCGCTCGCGATGGGCGTTATCGCCGGCTATTTCCTGTTCCGAACCGGTGTCCCGCAGCACATGCGCCTGTTCCTAACCACCGGAATTCTGGGCGGCTTCACGACATTTTCGGCCTTTAGTCTGGACACGGCTTTGCTAATGGAGCGCCACGCATATTGGTCGGCAGCCATCTACGTCGCGGGTTCGGTCATCCTGAGCCTCGTGGCATTGTTCGTCGGCCTCAGCCTTTTTCGAACCGGAGCACCTCTCCCTTGAATATCGATTTGATTCCCGTCGGCGACAATCCGCCCGAAAGCCTGAACGTCGTCATCGAGGTGCCGGTTGGCGGCGAGCCGGTGAAATATGAGTTCGACAAGAAGTCGGGCGCCTTGTTCGTCGACCGCATCCTGCACACGCCGATGCGCTATCCGGCGAACTACGGCTTCGTCCCGCACACTCTATCGCCCGATGGCGATCCGCTTGACGCGCTGGTGATCGCCCGCTCGCCGTTCGTTCCCGGCTGCGTGGTGCGCGCCCGGCCGATCGGCGTGCTCAATCTCGAGGACGAACATGGCGGGGACGAGAAGCTGATCTGCGTGCCGGTCGACACGACCTTTCCTTATTACGCGGACGTGGGGGAGCGGCAGGACCTGCCCTCAATCATCCTGCAACAGATCGAGCACTTCTTCACCCACTATAAGGACCTGGAGTCGGAAAAGTGGGTGCGGATCGGCAATTGGGGCGATGCCGAGGACGCGCGCCGGATCGTGACGGAAGCGATCAGCCGCGCGCAGCAGCAGAAGTCTTCGGTCGACTAATCCCGCTTTCGATGAGCAGGGCGGACATGGCCCTGCTCAGGTCTGCCGCTCCGAACGGCTTGCCAAGCACGGCGCATTCGAAACCGCGCTCCATGATTTCGTTGCTGTATCCGGTGGCCAGCAGCACCGGGATGCCTGGCCGGGTCTCGCGGACCCGGCGGGCGAGTTCGAGGCCGCTCATTCCGGGCATGACGACGTCCGACAGGATCAGGTCGACCTCGTCGGAGCCCAGGGATTCCAATGCCTGCTCGGCCGAATCCACGGAGATGACGCTGCACCCCAGATCGACCAACAGGCCCTCTGCGAACTCGCGAACCTGTGGATTGTCCTCAACCAGCAGGACAGTGAGCCCTTCGGGCAGATCATGGACTTCCGAGGTTGCGATCGCCGCTGCAGCCTTCTTCTCCGTTCGGGGCAGGAGGAAGGTGATGGTTGTCCCCTCGCCCTCCTGAGACCTGATCTCGGCGCGGCCGCCGGCCTGCGCCGCGAAGCCGTGGATCTGCGACAAGCCAAGGCCGGTGCCTTTGCCGACTTCCTTGGTCGTGAAGAAAGGTTCGAACGCGCGTTCGATGACGTGCTTGGACATGCCCGTGCCCGTGTCGCTCACGTCGAGCGCAACGAATTCGGAACCCTGCTCGTCGACGCGACGCGTCCCCAGGGTTAGAGTCCCGCCGTCCGGCATGGCGTCGCGCGCGTTGACCGCAGCGTTGAGAATGGCCGTCTCCAACTGCGCCGCATCGATTTCCACCCGAGTATCGTCCGACGTCAGCGCCAGCGCGACGTGAACATTGTTGCCGAGAGTGCGCGAAAGCACTTCCGCCAGCGCGTCGAGACGAACGTTGAGGTCAAGAACTTCGGGCTTGATCGGCTGGCGCCGGCCGAAGGCAAGCAGGTGGTTGGTCAAGGTCGTCGCCCGCTCGGCGGTCTCGGCGATCGCTTCGAGATATTGCTTGCGCTTGTTTTCCGGCAGGTCGGGCTTGCGCAGGAGGAAATCCGCCGAACCCGCAACGACAGTCATCAGGTTATTGAAATCGTGCGCGATGCCGCCGGTAAGCTCACCAAGCGCCTGTAACTTTTGCGACTGAATCAGCGAGGTTCTCGCATCTTCCAGTTCCTCTTCGGCCTTCTTTCGCTCCGTGATGTCGCGGGTGATCTTGGCGAAGCCGACATGCTTGCCGCTCTCATCGAAGATGGGGTCAAGCACCACGCTGGCCCAGAACGGCGAACCGTCCTTGCGAACGCGCCACGCCTCGCGTTCGTACTTGCCTTCGCGAAGCGCCGTCTCCAGCGCAAACTGCGGCTCGCCGCGAGCCCGATCTTCGTCCGTGTAGAAACGCGAGAAATGCTGACCGACGATTTCGTCGGCCGTATAGCCCTTGATCGCCTCGGCCCCGCTATTCCAGTTGGTAATGCGGCCATCGGTGTCGAGCATGTAGATGGCGTAGTCGCGCACGCCTTGGACGAGGGTCGTGAACCTTTGCTCGCTTTCGTAAAGCGCTCTTTCCTGCTCACGCTTCGCCGTAATGTCGCGAGTGATCTTGGCGAAGCCGATGTGCTGCCCTTCGGTATCAAACACCGGATCGAGCACGGCATTCGCCCAAAAGCGGGTGCCATCCTTGCGCACTCGCCATCCCTCAGCCTCGAAGCGCCCCTCCGCAAGCGCAGTGCGGAGCGCCTTGGCCGGAAGACCCGCTGCACGATCTTCCGGCGTGAAGAATAAAGAGAAGTGATGACCGATGATCTGATCGGCCGAGTAGCCCTTGAATCGCTCCGCGCCCGGATTCCAGGTCGTCACGAGACCGGTCGGGTCGAGCATGTAGATTGCGTAGTCGGTGATCGAGTGGATGAGCAGCTGGAAACGCTGCTGCTCCGACATACTCTCGAGATTGGACAAGACGCAGTTGTTCCTAACTCGCCGGCAAACTGCGCCGGCATTCATCAGCCCCCGGAATGTCACTTATTAGCAATTGCCTCTGATTCAAAGGAAATCTCCCCCCGCTCATGTCCTAGAAACGGTCAAGCAGCCGATCGACAGTTCCCTTGGCGCTGCCGGGCTTGCTGTTCGGATCCTTCGCCTCTCGTTCGAGCGCCCGACGGATCATCTCAATCTCTCGCTCGGTCAAATGCTCCACTCCAATGAAGCGGTCTCTCGCGTCCGCAACGGCGCGCAACAACTCGTCCAGTTTTGCCTGCATTGCTCCAGCGTCACGATTTTGCGCGTTCTGGATCAGGAACACCATCAGGAACGTCACGATCGTGGTCCCGGTGTTGATGATGAGCTGCCACGTATCCGAGAAATGAAAGATCGGACCGGTGACTGCCCAGACGATGATGACAGCCACAGCCAGGAGGAAGGTCAGTGGCTGACCAGCGACCGTGGCAATACTCGTCGCAACACGCGCGAAGAACCGTTCCATGACGCCGTAACGCACTCGCAACGAAATGGTGCCGAACCGCTTGCGAAACAGCAATCCCGCGCGCAGTGTCCGTGATCATTTCGAAGAGGGCCACATGGACGAAACCACCTCGCCTCGACCGGTCGCTGGCTGGTTCAAGTTCGCTGCAATCGCATCGATCCTATTCATGGCGATCGGTTGCGCCGGATACGTCATCGATGTGACGACCGATCCGCAGAGCCTGCCGCTCGACCAACGCAATCTCGTTCTGGCCCGGCCCGTCTGGCAAGTTGCCGCCTATGCGATTGCGGTCTGGGTGGGGTTGATCGGCGCTGTCCTCCTGCTTCTCCGCAAAAAGACCGCCGAGCCGCTTCTACTTGTGTCCCTGGTCGCGGCAGTTTTTACGTTTGTTCCGCTGGCGACCGTCCCGGCCATCCGCGACAACGTGACCACGAATGACATTGCAATGGCGGTCATTATCATCCTGATCACGGGCACGATCTGGTCGTTCGCACGCCATTCGCGGCAGCGGGGCTGGCTGGTCTGACAACTCGCCGGTAAAAGCCGGCTCCATGTCCACGTTCACCATCGACACGGCAACGAGCCGCGCGACCCCGACGCCCGTTCCCGGCAAGCGGGTGACCGCGCCATCGCTGCGCGCGCGCAAGGTGGAGGGGAAGACCGATCAGCCCATCGTCGCGCTGACGGCGTACACGATGCGGATGGCGCAATTGCTCGACGAGCATTGCGACCTGCTCCTTGTCGGCGACAGCCTTGGGCAAGTCATTTACGGCTTGCCCTCGACCATCCCTGTGACCCTCGAAATGATGATCGCGCATGGTGCCGCGGTCGTTCGCGGCAGCTGGCATGCATTGGTGGCCGTCGACATGCCGTTCGGATCCTACGAGGGCTCGCCGGAGCAAGCCTTTGCCAGCTGCTCCCGCGTGATGAAGGAGACCGGTTGCGCGGCGATCAAGCTTGAAGGCGGCGAAGCCATGGCTCCGACGGTCCGCTTCCTGACCGAGCGAGGCATTCCGGTTGTCGGCCATGTCGGCCTCACCCCCCAGGCCGTGAACACGCTTGGCGGCTACGGAGCTCGTGGCCGCGGCGATGCCGAGGCGGCCAAGATCCTCGGCGATGCGCGGGCGATTTCGGACGCCGGCGCATTCTGCATCGTCCTCGAAGGGGTGATGGAAGAGCTTGCGACCCGGATCTCGCGCGAAGTCGCGGCGCCGATCATCGGCATTGGTGCATCGGCAGATTGCGACGGACAAATCCTCGTGACGGACGACATGCTCGGCCTGTTCGAGCGCACGCCGCGTTTCGTGAAGCGCTACGACAACCTCGCCGAGCAAATCTCGAACGCTGCAAGGAGCTACGCTGAGGAGGTCCGGTCGCGGACCTTTCCATCGGCTGATCAGACCTACCGCCCCAAGAGCGACTAGTTCCGCCAGACATCCCCGTGAGCGTCGACTACGACCGCGAGACGTTCAGCAATCCTGCGATCGTCGGCCACCGACGGGTGATAGTTGCAGCCGCCGAATTCCAGGCCGGCGATCTCCACGAAGTCGATGCGCTTTTCGCCCGCGGCCTTGAGGTCTTCGACAGCGCTGCGGACCTCGGCAGCAATCTCCCCGTTCGCAGCATCCGTCGTCCACACGACGAACTGGGCGTCCGGATTCGCGGCTCGCAGGCGCTTGACGAACGCGACGTAGGAGCTTCGGAAATCGGCGCTCAGCTCCTTTCGTGAGCGCCATTTCTCGTCGGGATGAAGCTGGGTCGAGAAGTCGTTGGTGCCGAGGGAGATGACGATCAGGCTCGGCTGCCACGTCGCATCGCGAGCAAGCTTATCGCGATTGAAGAGGACGTACGGGTAGATTGTCGGCAGGCTATCGACGGCGGCCCCGTCGTAGCTTCGGACCACGCCTCGTCCCGAAATTGCGTTGACCTCGTAGTCGGCCGCGTAGCGCCGGGCGAGGATCGGACCGAAGGCATGGGACGTATCCGTGGTCTCCCACACCTCTTGCTCCGTGCACTGTCGCGTGGCGGAGGTGTTGCCGTAACCTACGGTGTGGGAATCGCCGATGAACTCGATCTGGCGGGTCCGGGCTGGCCAATTGGATGCTTTGGTCGACGCGGGCGCAAAGAAACCGCCGAAGGCGGTCGGCCCGGCCTGGCTCTCGCTTGCGACCTCGACGGCAAGTCGATGCGGACCTTTCGCCAGGCCCGTCAACGCATAGAGCCCGGCGGCAGGCCGCATCAGCGTTTGGATGACCTGCCCGTCCAGGCGGACGTGCAATTTCTGTTCGCCTTCCCCCACACGGAAATAGATTTCGGTCCCGTTGAAAGCAGTCTCGAAATACGTACCGGGCCACTGTCGCAGGACCTCGTTCTCGCGAAGCACGGCACGCCCTCCAACATGCATCGGCAGGACGTGCAGATCCTTGCGCAGTTGGCCTTCGACCGGGGCGACACGCGGCCCCGATTGCGCCGAGCATGCCGTGGCAAGGAGAAGCAGGGAAACAGCAATACGAAGACCCGCCATCAACAATCCTCTTCGCCGCCGGACTAGTCCGATCAATTGCCCGAAGGCCACCCCTTTGCCTTTGGCTTTTCAGCCGCTAGACGATGCACCGCCAGCTTCCGTTCAGCTTTAGTGAGGAAGGGAGCGGTCGGCATTTTTATCCCCGTATCTTCGATTTGAGGCAGGTCTTGGCGGTTCCGACGGACAGCAACGACACTTTTCTTAGGGAAGTCGACGAGAATCTTCGGCGCGACCGGCTTCAGGACTTCTTCCAGAAGAATGCCAAGTGGATCGCACTCGCGGTGATCCTGTTCCTCGCCGCCGCCGGTGGCTGGATTTACTGGGAGCAGTACCAGAACAAGAAGGCGGCCGAAGAGTCGGAACAGCTTCACGCCATCTTCAACGACATCGCGCAAAACAAGCGGCAGACCGTCCCGCAACGCGTGGAAAAGCTGGAGAAGTCCGGCAACGACATCGTCCGCGCGACGGCGCTATTCACCAGCGCAGCGCTGTCGCTGGAGAAGAACGATCGCACCGCAGCCGTCGCCAAGTATCGCGAGATCGTGAACGACAAGGGTCTGCCGGATGCTTACCGCGATGCAGGCAATATCCGCCTCACCGCGCTGGAGTTCGACACAATCAAACCGGACGAAGTCATCGCCCGCATGGCGCCGTTGGCCAAGGCCGGCAATCCCTGGTTCGGCAGTGCCGGCGAAATGACCGCCCTCGCTTTACTCAAACAGGGCAAGCGCGCGGAGGCAGGCCGCATGTTCGCCGCAGTCGCCGCCGATACACAGGTTCCAGGTTCCATTCGCGCACGCGCCGTCCAGGTCGCGGGCACTCTTGGGGTGGACGCAAGCGCGTCGATGCCCCCGGTGCAGCAATAGGATTGACGATATGAAGGCAGTTCGGACGAAGCTCGTTGTGTTGACGCTTGCTGCACTGGCAGCCAGCGGATGCGGAATCTTCAAGAAAGGCGCGCCCAAGACGCCCGTCGTGGGCGAGCGGGTCGCTGTCCTCGCGACCGAGCAGGATGTCGCGGTCGACGATGCGACCGCTGCACAGCCGTTCACCATTCCGGATCCCGTCGCCAACACGGAATGGGGCCAGTCTGGCGGAAATGCTTCGAAATCGATGGGACATGTCGCGCTCGGCCAGTCGGTCGGCCAGGCCTGGGAAGTCTCGATCGGCCGGGGCGGCAGCACCAGCCAGCGCCTGGCGTCATCGGCGGTCGTCGGGGACGGCCGCGTCTATACCATCGACACGCAGGCGACTGTCCGTGCCTTCGATGCGCAGACCGGCGCAACCGCTTGGTCCACACAGTTCGGGTTCGAGAAAACCAATACGGCGTCGCTGTTCGGCGGCGGCGTCGCCTACGACAATGGCAAGATCTACGCGAGCAACGGGCTCGGCTACGTCGCCGCGCTGGACGCGCGCAACGGCGGGATTATCTGGCAGGTCCACCCGACTGGCCCGATCCGTGGAGCGCCCACCGTCGTCGGGGACTCTCTCTATGTGATCACCCAGGACAACCAGATCTACGCTCTCAAGACCGCGGATGGCGCGACCGATTGGTCGCAATCAGCCGCGCTGGAAATCGCGGGCGTGTTCGGCTCCGCCTCTCCTGCCGTAGGCCAAGGGACGGTCGTCGCTGGCTTCTCGTCCGGCGAGCTCAACGCGTACCGTTATGAGAACGGCCGCCTGGTCTGGCAGGATCAGCTGGCGCGCACGACGATCCGAACCAGCGTCGCTTCGATTTCCGACGTCGATGCCGATCCGGTGATCGACAACAGCCAGGTCCTCGCGGTCGGCCAGGGCGGCCGCATGGTCGCAATCGACCTGCTGACCGGCCAGCGGCAGTGGGAACTGAACATCGCCGGAATCTCGACCCCCTGGGTCGCCGGTGAATGGGTGTTCGTCGTGACCGACGATGGCAAGATCATTTGCATCAACCGCGCCAGCGGCAAGATCCGATGGATCGCGCAGGCGCCGGCATTCCGCAACGTGAAGAAGAAGGCGGGGCCGATTTCCTACGTCGGACCGATCCTGGCCGGTGGACGGTTGATCGTCGCCAGCTCCGAGGGCGCCTTGATCAACATCGACCCTAGCAATGGTGCCTTCCAGAGCCAGACCAACATGAAGGGCGGGGTTCACCTGCAGCCGGTCGTCGCCAACAACACCATGTTTATCCTTGACGACGAGGGACGCCTTCGCGCCTGGCGCTAAGCGGCGGTTGACGGATGTGCGAGCGCTGGGGCATGGGACGCCTCCGCTCAGGTGCGGGTGTAGCTCAATGGTAGAGCAGAAGCCTTCCAAGCTTACGACGAGGGTTCGATTCCCTTCACCCGCTCCAAAACAAGGTAGCTCGGCGCTTCAGCACCGTTGACACTCTTGTCACTGGCCGCCACATGGCGCGCCTGCCTGCACCTGGAGAGGTGGCCGAGTGGTTAAAGGCAGCAGACTGTAAATCTGCCCGCGCAAGCGTACGCTGGTTCGAATCCAGCCCTCTCCACCACGCACGCAATGGCCGATTTCGGCCATTTCTTTGCGGCACTTCCGCGGGCTGCTCCCAACGGATCGGTCTAACATTTACCGACATCAAAAAACGCAGATTTCTGTCAATTTCCGTCGAGTACCGTCGGCTCCGTGATACATCGCCGATACACGGCGATACACAAAAATGGCCTCGCTACGGAAAATCTCCAGTTAGCGTTCGAGTGGCGATTCCGCGCCGCTGTCCGATCCCATCAATGTAGAGATCCGACCACCCCCTGCCCTAATGGCAGGTATCGACCCAAACCTGCCGCGACCGTTTTCGACCCAAAGCAAGACACTAGGCATCCGCGATCAGCATCGCCGCGGCCTCCTGACGGGCTGGCGCTGAAATCCTCGCGACCAGACGGTTCGTTCAGCTCTTCGCAGGAGTCAGCGAGTCGGCTTCAGGCCGCCCACCGGTCCTCCAAAGCGAGTAGCCGACGCCGGCCGAGAGGATCGCAAAGGTGACGGCCAGCGATACGAGGGGTGGAATCTTGGCGATGCCCAGTGCGTCTGCGAGGAAAATCTTAGAGCCGATAAAGACCAACAGCACGCTCAAGGCGTATTTCAGGTAGTGGAACCGGTGCACCATTGCCGCGAGGGCAAAGTAGAGCGCGCGCAGGCCGAGCACGGCGAAGATGTTCGAGGTGTACACGATGAACGGGTCCGTCGTGATCGCGAAGATGGCGGGGACCGAGTCGACTGCGAAGACTACGTCGACGACCTCGACCATGGCGAGAGACAGGAACAGCGGCGTCATGAACAGATCCGCGCTTCGGCCCTCCGCCGACGGCAGGCGAACCCAAAAGCGGTTTCCATGAAAGCGGTCGGTGACATTGAACCGCCTGCGGACCCACCGAAGAACCGGCGATGAGCCGACGTCATACTCCTTGTCGGCGAACACCCACATCTTGATGCCGGTCACGATCAAGAACGCCGCGAAGATATAGAGCACCCAGCCAAACTGGCTGACGATCGTTGCGCCCAGTCCGATCATGATTGCGCGAAGTACGATGACGCCGAGAATGCCCCAGAAGAGCACCCGATGCTGATATTCGCGCGGAACGGCGAAGTAGGTGAAGATCATCGCGATGACGAACACATTGTCCATCGCAAGGCTCTTCTCGATGACGAAGCCGGTAACGTAGTTCATGCCGGCGGTCGGGCCCATGTACCACCACACCCATCCGCCAAAGCCGAGACCGAGCAGGATGTAGAACGCAGACATGATAATGCTTTCGCGCGCGCCGATCTCCCGTTGCTTGCGGTGCAGCACACCGAGGTCGAGCACGAGCAGGGTGATGACCACGCCGATGAAGCCGAGCCACATCCAGAGCGGCTTACCGAGCCAGTCGAAGAACAGAAATTCCATTGCAGGTCCCTTTGTCAGCGCTCCTTGAAGGAGCGTTCCCGTCCGACATCACGGACTGTCGTCCGCCAGAGGGGCCCGGATGGGATGAAAAGGCAGCGCCACCTCCAGCCGGAGGTGGGCGCTTACCGGTCAGTCAAACAGCTCCTCCAGGAAGCTCTTGCGTCGCTTGCCGTGGCGCCGGCCTTGATAACGATCATCATCCCAATGCCGATCATGACCATAGGGCACAACAGCTTGCGGGGGTGCATCGCTTGCGGCGCCGCTTCGCTGAATGATCTTGTCGAGTTCGCCGCGATCGAGCCACACGCCGCGGCAGGACGGACAATAGTCAATTTCGATACCTTGCCGTTCGGACATGGTCAGCTGGGTCGCACAAACGGGGCACTGCATCTCAAGCCCTCCCCGCCTGAAGCGTCTGCCGATGGATCAGGTCCTTCACGGGCAGCTTGAGCTTCTTAAGCTGCGAGATCCTCAACCAGTCCTTCCAGCGGCGTTGCTGTTCGAAACGCAGTTGCCCGTCGATGCGCTGGTGCGCCTCGAGCAGGCTATACAAACGCGAACGCATAGATGTCTCCTCTTTGCTCAAACCAAGGTTTGATCGGAGACCCGGCAGTGCTTTGGGAAGTGCTGACAGCCTATCGAACGCACCGGATCAACCGATGCGGTCCGACATCACGAATGCCCTGAAAGAGCAGCCGCCAGAGGGGCCCGGTCCGCCCAGCCTACATATTTGCTCCCGTTCGCCACTTCAAGAGGACAAAATTGATGCCGCGGCTGATGTCCGCTTTCCACCCGTTTCCGCCGCGCGGGACTTTCGACCCATTGCGGACACTGGGACCCAAGTCGCTTCACGCCGTGGGCGTCAGGGGATGGCCTTCAACCGCAGTGGCCGTCGTGCTGGACATCCTGATCATTGCAGCGGTGTTCTGGCTCGTTCGCCGTTCCTCCACTCAGGATGGAAGTGGAGAAGGCTCAGGCGAATAGCGGCAGGCTTCGGCCCATTGCTGTCTGTAGGGAACGCCGACAGTGTGGCACACCATGGCCGACAATCTGACACTGGCATACGAGTTCACCAACGACCCAAACGACGACTTTGGCTGGCTGGCCGCGTCCGTCGAGGCTAGCGGCTTTCGCGCGCGGAACGGCTTTTGGGTCCAGTGGCAAGACTTGGTTGAGTTTGCTTCACGGCTCGCGCCGTATCCTTTGCCAACCAATGGGCCAGTGGAAGCGGAATGGGGCTACAGCGAGAACGGAGAATACACGCGGGTAACGCTCATCTCGTTGAGCCAAACCAGTGCAACCGGCAAGGTTTCGGTCTCTGTAGACCTAGCGGATTATTACGAGCCACGACGGCGGTGCCAGGTCATCTTCGATACGAGCTACGCGAGCCTCGAGTTGTTCCGTCAGGAATTGGAAGACTTGATGGCGCGAAAAAAAGAAACTGCTGTTCTGCTGTCAGCTTAAATGGCCGCTCTTCACCCGGTTCCGCGTCCGGTTTCGACCCAAACCTGCCGCTAGGCCTGGTGTCCGTGTCGACCGAACTCGATCGGCGAAGAGACGGAGCTCCCTTGTGCGATAGCCGTGCCGGGGACCAGCAGCTGGGCTTGCGCGAGCGACCCGGCTGCTCCAAGCCGGCCTCGCCTCGAAGGGGAATTACCAGGCTTCAACGCGCTTTTCCGGTGCAAGCCACATCGGGTCGCCCGGCCTGATTCCGAACGCTTTGTAGAACGCGTCCAGGTGACGAAGCGGAGCGGTGGCGCGGTAGGCGTTCGGCGGATGGGCATCGCGAGCGACCTGCGAGCGAAGAGCTTCGTCCTTTCCTTGCCACGCCCAAAATTGAGCCCAAGCTAGAAAGCAGCGTTGGTCCTGCGTCTGACCGTCGATTACGACGTCCTTTTCCGGGTGGAGCGCAAGGTATTTGCGCAGAGCAGCGTGGGCGAGAGTAATTCCGCCGAGATCAGCCATGTTCTCACCGACCTGCTGAGCTCCTGTCGCAGTGCGCGACCCCGGCAAAAACTCATACTCGTTGGCCTGAGTGATCAGCAGGCCCGCCAACGCATCGAAGGCGGCGCTATCCTTTGGCGTCCACCAGTTCTTCATGTTGCCGGTCTTGTCGAACTGCTTCCCTGTCCAGTCGAAGCCGTGAGTCATTTCATGACCCAGCACGGCACCCATGCGACAGAAGTTCACTGCGGGGTCAGATTGCGCGTCGAACATTGGCGCCTGGATGATTGCCACGGGCACTTCGAAGCCGTTGATCTGCGGGTCGTAGGCCGCGTTGACCACGATCGGCAGCGTGTGACTGTTGTTGAAATGCTCGGTGACCCAGGGCTTGCCCAGCTTCTGGCGCATCCGCTCGTAATCGAACCGGGCGATTGAAACGAGCGAACTGACGAGGTCCGGCGTGATCTCGACGCTCGAATAGTCCACCCACTCGTCGGGGTATCCGATCCAGAAGGAGAGTGCGTTCAGCTTGTCCGTCGCGGCCGATCGCGTCGCGTCAGAAAGCCATTTGCGATTCGGCATCCGGACCTGGAACGCCTCCTTGATCAGGCCGACCATTTCGGCCGCCTGTCGGCGTGTTTCCGGAGGAAAAAAGCTGTCGGAGTAAAGCCGGCTTACGGGTTGCCCGAATCTCCCCTTGATGATGTCGAGCGCCCGCTCCTCTTGAGACGGGAGCACGCTGACTCCAACGAGCCCTTCGTTCAGACCGATCAGAGGCTTGTCGAAATCGCTGCTGAGGTAAGGCGAGTAGGCGAGAATAACCCGCAGCTTTACGTAGTCGCGAATGTCCTGAATCGGCCTTTCCGCGAGAACCTTCGATAGGGTCGGAAGGTATCTCGGCTCCATCAGAATCAGGTGGTCGGGCTCCTCAAAACGAAGTCCTCCGAGGATTTTCCGGAGATTGAGGTTCGGCAGTTCTGTCTGAAGTTGCGCGAGGGTCCGGGCGTTGTTGATTTTGCTGGGGTCGTTCGCCTCTACGGGTGGAAGCTTCGCCGCGTGGAGCGCGCGATCGATCGCGATCGACGCGTCTGCCATCGATGTTGCCTTGGCAGCGTTGAAGCCTGCGATCTTCAGGGATTCGATGAGATAGTTGCGATAGGCGGTGATGCGGGGCCCACCTGCAGGTTCCTCAAAGACGTCTTCGAAGGCTTCCGGAAGACCAAGCGTGCCCCCCTGGACGAACAACGATGTGACGGTGTTGTTGTTGAAGTCCTGCCCTGGGGAAATTTGCAGGAAGATGCCCGGCCCCCCATCAATCTCGTTTTGGGCAAGATACGCTGCCAATCCGTCAAGATCCTTGATAGCGTCGCCCTTTTCGAGAAACGGCTGAATCGGCTTGATCCCCGCCGCATTCCGGGCGGCCGTGTTCATATAAGCGTTGTAGAGGGTCCCGACCTGCTGCGCGGGCGTTCCTGAAGAGGCATTCGGAGCATCCGCCGCGGCCTTTGCCAGAAGCACGTTCATCTGCTGCTGAACCTGGTCCAGAACGATTTCGAAGAAACCATAGCCCGGATGCTGCTCGGGACGCTTTACCCGCTTCAACCAGCTGCCGGCTGCATACCGATAGAAATCTGTCGACGGGGAAACTGAGGTATCCATGTTCTGCTTGCTGAAGGCCAACTGATCTGGCCCCGCCGCGACCACGCCCGCCTGTGCAGCAAACGCTGTAGGTGCTGCTGCAGCACATGCGAGTATGATCGCGATCCAGCGCTTCCTCATGTCAGCCTCCTGTCAGGGACGAATTATTTGCACTTTGGGTGGGTGCCGATGTCGTTGGCGGCTTCGACCCGGTTGTTGGCGAAGGTCAGCTGGACGCACTGGCGCGAAGAGGGACGGTAGAAAATGCCGTAGCGCGTATCACCGGACTCGAAACTGTCGACATCGTTGAAGCCGCGTTCGGCCATGACATCGATCGCGCGGATTGCATCCATTCCCGCCAGATCGTCGATCGGCTCCTTGCCAGCGCCGCCCGAAACGGCCGAAGAACCCGTGGAAGCGCCGGTCAGACCGACTTTCAATGTATACAGCGACGACTGGTTCTCGCGCGCCGCATTCCGCATCAAGTATACCCGAACCTTGTAGGTGCCGCTTTGAGGCAGAACACCACTGAAGCTGTCTCCTGAAGTCGAACCGATGAAGATTGCCTCGTCATTGCTCCCTGGCGGTAACACGTTGAAATACGTTGATTTGTTGGCAGAACTTAAGACGACGCGCAGAGTCTGGCCGCCAGCAGCGCGGACGAGATAATCCCGGCCGACATCACCCTTGATCGAGCCGATGAGGGTCGTATTCGTTTTGCCACGTGGAAAATTAACGGTCTCGGTCTTGGTCTGCGCAGCGGCCGGCGCGGCAATACAGACCGCGAGCAGGAAGCCTGCACGCGCAGCGTTATCGAAAAATCGCATTGCGGAATCCTTCATTCTTGGCGTGACCGAAATTAGTAGCTGCAGGTCTGCGTGCTGGTGTGCTCGATCGACGTTACGTAGCCGTTGTTCGCTGTCACGATGATGCACTGCCGCGATGATGAGCGCCAATAGGTCGAATAGCGGCCGTCATAGGTCTTTTTGTCGTCGCGCAGCTGGAAGCCGCGACTTGCCAGCTGGCCTTTCACATAGCTGCGCTCCTGCCCTTCGAGGTCGCGAAGCGAAACGTGGGCGCTATAGCCGCCGCCGTAGTAATTGTTGTTGCGGTAGCCGGTCTCGTAACCGCGGGCGCGAACGCCGTTCTCGTAGCCTGACGTATAGGCCTGGGAACGGTCGTAATTGTGATAGCTGTGGCTGTAGAGCCCGTCGCGATAGCCGCGCTCGTACTGCGCTTCGCTGTTGGCATCGCCGTAATGGCTGTAATTGTCATGGTCGTGTGACTTGTGGCTCAGCGCTAGCGCGCCGATCAGGGCGATGGCGCCCACAGCAGCCACCGTTCCCGCGTCGCTTCCGCCCTTCTGGTTGCAGTCCGACTTGGGAACCACCGCAATCTTCTCGTAGAGGCCATCGAAGGTCGTGACGCGCACGCATTCCTTGGTGTTCCTGTTCCACCAGTAATTGAACTTGCGGTCGTCTCGCGTTCCGCCGGTGATGTAGGTGAAGCCGCGCGCCTCGAGCGAGCTTTCGCCGGCGCTGGCCTTGACCCCGACCAGGTCGCGGACCGAGCCGGGGACCTCCTGCGCGGGGAGCTGGATCGATTGCGCGATGACGGCAGCTCCAATCGCCGCGCGTGCCAGATATGTGCTTGCGTGCTTCATGCGATCCTCTCGAATGGACATTGGATACGCAGTTTACGCGGGCGCTCAGTCACCAAGGACGAACGCATCCGGGATTCGATATTCTTCCTTGCCGACCGTCACGATCGTCCAGTCGTCACGCCGGGTGGCGCTGCTTTGCAAGGCCGCAGACCCATCGGCCTGGGAGCTGGAATGGGTGACGAACTTGCCCTTGCCGTCGAAGAGGAGCACGCGCTGGCGCCTCTTGGGGAGCTGGATTTCGACCGCAATCTGGTCGGGCGAACGGGTCACGCCGGCGGGGCACGTCGCATCGGCGCTTCCAACATTGACGCAAGGGACAGAGGCCGTTGCATTGTATTTAGTATCGGGGACCTTCACATCTCCTTCACCGTTCGCCGTGCTGTCAGATGCGATGGTGTCGCCATGGGGGACCAATATCAGAATGACCCCATTGACCTCTCCCACAGCCTGGCCCTTGATTTGTGACGCAGTCTCTTTGTTGGGGCAGCCTACGAGCGTGGCGCTGTCATCAAGAAAATCCACCGTCGCTTCGGTCTCTCCGACACGCTGGCAGGGGTCGCCAGATTTGGGAAAGCCGTCACCGAAGCGCTTCAATTCGTCCGGCCACGGCGACGGACCACTTTGAGCGGCGACGTTCCCCTCAGGAGAGCAACCGCCGCAGATTGTGAGAAACCACAGAATTACGACTTTCCGCATCTGGCAGCCCCTTCTCAGAGATGCTTTCACTCGAGCTTGGCAGACAGGTCACTCCGTAACAGTACCGATAGGCTAAAGACCGTAGAGCTAATGACTGGCGACTCTTAGAGGCGTGCGGCGCAAAATATGGTTCTGCGTTTGCATCTCACTCGTCGTGGCCGGCCCAACCCGTTTTCGTCAAAAGCTGGTACACGTCTCGTTTTCCTATCCACGTCTGGATAACGGGCGCGCCTTCTCGTTTCCGCTTTCGACCCAAACCTGCCGCGACAATCTTCGACCCCTTCGTGCGATGACGACCGTCGCTAATTACAGGTAAGCGGACGGTTGAGACTTACGACCAAAGGTCGCGGACCGTTCGGCCCTTTGATGGCAAATCTTCAAAGGTGTCGAAGCCATCGAAGTGGTCAACTGGCAGGTCGGCGACGGCCTCAAACGGTGCAAGGCGGATGTTTACCGCCATTCTACGACGACCCGCTTCCAGCCGGAGACCGCGCCACGCAACGACGTTGGCGCAGCTGGCACAGAACAGAATCTCTAGCGCAGGCTCCACTTTGCCAGGCCGCCGGTAAGCCGATGTCGCACCTTTGATGCCGATGCGCTCGCCCTCGAAATCGTAAGCCCACAGCGCTCCATAGCGGCTGCAAAGCGAGCAGTTGCAGGCCGTGATCGACCCCGGATCGCCTTCAAGCGTCCAGGTTGCTGACCCGCAATGACAAGCGCCCTTAAGCAATCTCTTTCCCCTTAGTTTAGACGCTCGCGGAACCCGCCAATGACCGCCGGATACCGTCGCAGCAGGTTTGGGTCGAAAGCAGACGCTAGGCGATTTAGCGGCGGTAATGGGTGGAAACTGGACATTACCAGTGTCTCTCAACTTGGCGTTGTTGCGGATTTTCGCCGAGTAGCTCCCTCTCTTGTCCTATGATGCGTGCTTCAGCCGCGGGTCGGCTCGCATGACAATGACTCGGTTGCCGCTTGATCGAATTGACCAGCAGGCCCAGCTACTGCTGCCAAACATATTTGCCATTTGAGCCGTGGGTCAAAGTCTCGTGGAATATGTTCAATTCCGACGCGCCGTCGGGTCTTACACGCTCAGAAATTAGCCGCTCGGTAAACGGCAAAGGCAAGCCCATGCGATGGTGGTAGTGATTGAACCCGACTTCAAAGGTATTGAAGACGTTGTCGGTTGAAACTGCGTTGGCGCAGGTACCTTGCATGTCGCCGGTCAAGAGTTGGCGGGCCAAGAGCTCCATTGCCGCGGTAAACCGCTTGGTTTGGGGCGTGTAAACATCCACACCCTGATTCCAGGCAATTTCAGCGGCGTCGAAGGCTGAGGCTAACCCAAACTGTGCATGATGGCCGTTGTCACGGCAGGTTTCTTGGGTCAGGCCATCGACCCACCGAACGGGATCGAACCAGACCGCGGGAGTTTTGCGAGGATCGCCTGCGCCAGGCTCAAGAACGGATTGAAGAAAGATGTAGGCCTTGCTTCGAGCCTCAAGCCTTCGCAGACCAATTTTGAATGCGGAAACGTCGTCGTTAAAGACGGCGATTGTCATCAAAGCGTCGATCTGGGTCAGGTCGACATTGCCATTCCAGTGACTGGCCGTGAGCAGTTGCGGGTAGAATGCTCGCCGAAACATGGCCTGCAAGGCTGCTATGTCGTCAGTGCTCCAGTCTGGAGACTCTCGCATGACTTCGGCTGCCCCGCCGAAAAGTGCGCCGATCCATCCAGCGTGCAATTTGTCCTGATCGGTCTTCGCGACGAATCCTCGTAAGTTCGCCCAAAGGTTGAGAATTGCGATGGCCCGTCGAGAATATTTGCGATTGCCCGTAAGGCGCCATGCGAGCGCGTTGGCGTAAGCTTTCACCGCTTCTGCTTGCGAAGCCGCTGCCTGAGTTTGATCCTCCGCGTCGATGACGGTGAGAGCTAGGCCGGGCGCCTGAGCCTTCTGTTCAACCCTGTGGAGGATGCTTGCCCATGGCTCTTGGCCCGCGGCGATCCGTGCTCGCGCCCTGTCGAGCCCGGAAGCCGTGTTTAACGCTCCAGGGTGTAGAAATGCAGGATTGTCCTGCGCAGATACCGCTGAGGACAAGGCTGAAGCGAAGAGTCCGAATGCAATCGACAGCACACCAAACCGTTTTCCTGCGTAGGGTCGTCTGGACGCTTTGGGCATACACTGATGGATCAAGGGCGAACGAGTCCTAAGATGTGCCTTGGTCGACTTACCGTCCGGTGACATTGAATCTAGGGTGTGACAATCCGGACTTTTGACATCACCAGCCTGCACTAGGTCATCATCGCGACGGCAGCTATCCACCCATTCCCGCCGCGGCAGTTTGCGACCCACTGCGGACACTTTTTGAATTGTTGAATAAGATGACTCGGATGAAAGCCGTCCACCTCGCACTCGGCATTTTCGCAGTACTGATGGGATTGCTCTGGATCGGGCAAGGCGCGGGGCTGGTGAACTGGCCCGCCTCCAGCTTCATGATTGATCAGCGCCCCTAGGTTAGGCGCGGCGTTGTCCTCTTGCTGGTTGGGCTTGTCCTGATCGCCGTTTCACGGCGCCGCAGATAAGTCGTCTCCGCGGCGGTACCGTCCGCCTTCGACCCGAAGCTGCCGCGACAAGCTTTCGCTTGTCGTGGAGTTCCTAATTAGTGGCAGTCGCTAAAGTGCGTTCGACACGTTTCCGAACGTGGTCTTGAGCTTCGTTCCAGTGGTCCGAAGCGAGGCGATTGCTGCGACTGCGATGAGAGCAGCGATAAGACCATATTCGATCGCCGTGGCACCGCTGCAGTCGTTACAAAGCTTCACAAATCGCTTAACCATGGCCTGCCCCCAAAGTCGAATTGGGCGGCCTGAACACTGAATGCCAAGCCGCCCGAGACGAAGATCGAACCGGGATGTCGAAGTACCGGCTAGACACAGAACGTTTATGACAAGGAAAGTTAACATTCGCTTGTCACATTGACCAAGTCGGATGGAAAATCAGTCATCTGCTCGCCTAGCTGCTCCCAGTTCGGATTGAACTCGGAGCTTTACTGACGCGGAAGTCAGAGAAGTTACTCGCCAAGGACCATCTCGTTGCAGCGGTCGCCTATGTTCGGTAGAGGATCGGTGCGGAGCAAGCGATCCTATGGGGTCGTACCGTTAACGTCCGTTTTCGAGCCATCCGGCCGCTGCGGACTTAGGGGTATCTTGAGCCATTGCGAACACTAGGAGCTAAGGCCACCGCTCGCACCGCCGGGAACGACGATCGCCAGCTGACCTGTGCAATCGTCGGTAGTCTGACATCGCCAACGATGGAACCGCATATCCGTAGACGCATTTCACCTGCCGAGGTCATTCAGCCGCGTACTGGGACCCGCCTCATTTTCGGCGGGCGGTCGAGCGTATCGGGCCGCTCTCCACAGTTCGCGTACCCGCATAAACTGATGTATGTTAGGCTCTCGCTCGCGTGAACGGCAAACGACGTTCATGCTCGAATAGGGGGTTTCTTGCCCGACTCGAAATTTGTCGCGGGATTGGCTGAACGGAGTGAGTCCGTGCAGCTCGCCACCGGGACCGGCTTTTACGAGTGGTATGCTGACGAGGACCGGCTGGTCTGGTCGGAAGGCTTGCAGCAAATCTACGGCGTCGACACGACCCCGAATGGAGAAGCGGAATATGCGCGGATGATCCATCCCGACGACCGGTTGCGGGTCGAGGGAGAGTCAATCGGCATTCTCGGCGGGAAAGAGCGCAACTACAGTCATGAGTTCCGGATCGTTCGGCCAGACGGCACGGTGCGCACCGTCTTGGATCGAGGATCGGTCGAACGTGACGATAAGGGGCGGGTGACGGTCATCCGTGGCTTGAACGTCGACATCACCGACTACGAACGGTCAACCGGCCACTCCAGTAGCAATGACGAAAGCGCGGTCCAACGACTTGCCGAGCTGGAAGTGCTGTATGCCGAAGCTCCGATCGGACTGGCCATGTTCGATCGGGACCTCAGGTTCCTTCGCATCAACCGGGCGCTTGCGGAAACCAACGGCTTTTCGGTCGTCGAGCACCTCGGGCGAACGGTTTGGGACTTGGTTCCTGACTTGAGGGAAAGTGGCGAGCCGGCGCTCCGGCAGGTCTTGGAGACCGGGCTGCCGCTTCGGGACGTGACTGTCAGAGGGGCCACGGCCGCTCAACCTGGCGTCACTCGCGAATGGCGCGAGCACTTCTACCCTGTCCGTGGAAGTGACGGCGCGGTCACCGGTGTCGGCATCATCTGCGAAGAGGTGACGGACCGCGTCGTGACCGAGAAAGCGCTCGCGGAAAGCGAAGCTCGCCTGATCGCCGCCCTGCATGCCGGTCGGCTGGGTGTCCATGATTTCTACCCGGCATCCAGAACCATGATCTGGGATTCCAGGGTTCGAAGCATTTGGGGAGTCGCAGAGGACGAGACTGTCACGGTCGAAACGTTCCTGGCTGGCGTTCATTCCGAGGATCGGGATGGGCTGCTCTCAGCCGTGGAAGCGGCCTTCAACCCCGCTGGCGACGGCCGCTATGAGGCGTTCTATCGCGTGATCCATCGGACGACCGGGACAGTCCGCTGGGTCCGCGCTGCCGGTGACGTGACGTTTGAAGACGGTGCCGCAGTCCGGCTGGTCGGGACCGTTCAGGACGTGTCGGAACAGGTGGAGGCGGAGCGCAGGCTCCGCGGGTCGCAGGAGACCTTCCAGCATTTGGTCGAGCGCTCTCCCTTTGGAATCTATGCGGTCGACGCCGATTTCCGCCTCGTCCAGGTCAGCGACGGCGCTCAAAAGGTGTTCGAAAACGTTCGACCGTTGATCGGCCAGGATTTCGAGGACGTCCTTCGAACGATATGGCCCGAAAACTTTGCAAGCGAAGCAATTGCGCTTTTCCGGCACACTCTGGCTTCTGGCGAGCCCTATCATTCACCAACGACCGTCGAACGTCGCGCGGACATTGACGCCACCGAGGCGTATGACTGGAAGATCGAGCGGGTCATGATGCCCGATGGCAGGCCAGGAGTGGTCTGCCATTTCTACGACCTGTCCGAACGCCAGGCGTATGAGGAGAAGATCGAATATCTCATGCGCGAGCTGAATCATCGCGCCAAGAACATGCTGACCCTAGTGAATGCGATTGCCTATCAGACCGCCGCGGCGGGGACAGACGATTTTCTCGATCGCTTCGGAGAACGCATCCGGGCATTGGGTTCGAGCCAGGATCTCCTGGTGCGTTCAGAATCGGCGGTGGCCGATCTGAAAAGCCTGATCGCAACGCAGTTGCTTCACTTCAAAGATCTGGTCGGCACAAGGATCTTGCTCGAGGGTCCGAAGGTGGAGCTCTCGCCGTCGGCAGCTCAGACCCTCGGAATGGCCTTCCACGAGCTTGCCACCAACGCTGCAAAATACGGGGCTCTTTCGAACGATACCGGCCGCGTCGAGGTATCCTGGTCGCTTGACGACGAGGGAGGAGGCCACGCATTTTCCATGCTCTGGCGCGAAACGGGTGGCCCAGTCGTCAGACCTCCCGCCCGAAAAGGCTTTGGCGACCGCGTCGCGCGGACGATGGTGGAGAAGTCGCTCGGTTGCGGTGTACGCCTGGATTACGCGGAAACCGGAGTCATCTGGGCGCTGCACTGTTCGGAGACGGCGATCACAGGGAATCGTCGCGAGTCCTCCTGAGCGCGTCTCAGCCCGCTTGTGATGCAGGACAATATTGAAGTTCGCCGCCCATCCATTCGAAGCGCCAACGAGTTAGAGCGGCCCGGTTCGAATTTGGGTGCTCTAGCCGGACCGCTCCCGCAGTCGTAGGCGATCTGGGCGCCTCCCGAAAGCGAGCTTCTGCGACTGTTCGGGCGTCGCTGAACAAACATTCCCGCAGAAGCCGATAGAACATGACGTCAGCGTAACAAGTTTCAAACGTGAAACTGCCTTTACGATAGTCTCGATTTGGGACGTTCCTCTGCGGCCTCATTGCTGAGAACCGCAATACAGCTAGTGATCAGTTCGGGGCACGATGGCGAATCGACCGGACACAGACCAGCTACGGTGCGACGACTGGCTTTTGATCCTCGTGGTCGCAGCAGCGATCTTGCTCTTCACAATTCTGCTTCCCGATCAACACACCCATTGATCGCGCGAGCCGAGTGCTGGACGGGTCACACTTCCCGATGCCACTGCTCCAGATCCACCAGATGATTCGCGGCACTTTCTCCCCATCTCGCGGAGATCGTTCGAATGCCTTCGGCTTGGTGGTGCTGGCGACTAGCCATCATCTAGCGTCCGCTTTCCACCCAAACTTGCCGCTAGGACCGATCGGCATCTCTTGAGCCACAGCCCGCAGAATGGCCACCAACGGGCCTTGCGGGGCCAAACGTCGGATACGCTTGCAAGCGTTCAGAAACCGCCTCAGCGAGCCTCCTGGCAGCTTCGTCGGCCTTCGAGGCGTCGCGACCTGCCAGGTCGTTCCGTACGCCCCTGCGGATCAGGC
Source organism: Sphingomonas daechungensis (assembly GCF_039543105.1). Classification (NCBI taxonomy): domain Bacteria; kingdom Pseudomonadati; phylum Pseudomonadota; class Alphaproteobacteria; order Sphingomonadales; family Sphingomonadaceae; genus Sphingomonas; species Sphingomonas daechungensis. Next base: position 2,081,163 of record NZ_BAABJC010000001.1, on the reverse strand, counting down.
GGATCGCGAGGTAAGCCAGGGCCGCGACCTCTTCGGGCTCCAATCGTCGCCAGCCCCGGCCGCCGTTGTCTAAAGGATCGTCGAGTCGCATTCGGGCTACTTGGTACAAATGGGGAACATCTGGCTAGGTGGGCCGAAGGCTTAGCTTCAGATTTCCAGCGCTTCCGAGAGCGCCAGCGCGTCGTCGAGCTCGACGCCCAAGTAGCGAACTGTGCTCTCCAGCTTCGTATGACCGAGTAGCAGCTGGCAGGCTCTGAGGTTGCCGGTCTTGCGATAGAGCATCGCCACCTTGGTTCGCCTGAGGCTGTGCATCCCATAGGCGGCCGGCTCCAGCCCGGAACGGGACACTAAGCCTTGAGAGCGATCGTCATGCCATCCTCCGGGGGAAGGCCAATAGATGCGGCATCTATGCCGAAGGCACGCGCTTCCTGCTGAAGTAGCGACAGCGCCTCTCCCAAGCCAAACTTGCGTCCTTTGGCGAAATCGTCGCCAGCCGCGGCGTCCGACTTGTCCTCGTCGATCAACCGGACAAGCTCGGTCGACCAATCTTTCAGTAGGTCTGCGCTCATTTACTCGACCTTACTGCGAGGGCTGATGTCCGCAATGGGTCGCAAACTGTCGCGGCGGGTTTGGGTGGAAAGCTGCCACTAGCTTCCGATGCAGCGCGCCAGATTGTCCAGGACCGGCGACTACCTGGCGATCGTAATCGTGGTGACCTCACCCCGATGGCAGCTCTGTTGGGAAAGCTGACTTTAGTGAACTAGCTGGAATGCCGTTGCTGGTGTTAGCACGAAGAGCAGCGATTGGGGGTGCATATGACGAGATCATTATTGCTACTTTCTTCGGCAGCGCTGCTGATGCCCGCGTGGCAGGCCGCCGCAATGCCGGCGAACCATGCTCAGGAGAAAAATAGTCCCGCCGCTGTCGATGCTGGCGCAGATGAAAAGGCGATACGCGGGCAGGTTGATCGTTGGCACGAACTCATGAAAGCCAAGGATTCCGCGGGCATCGCGGAACTTTACACGAGCGATGGCGCCGTGATGCCGCCGAACGCGCCAATCGGAAAAGGACGTGCAGCAATCCAGCAAGTTTGGGCTTCCTTGCTGCAAATACCAGGCTTCGAACTGAGCATCGTTCCGGAGCAAATCATCGTGTCGTCTTCAGGTGACATGGCACTCGATCGTGGAATGTATAAGCTTACTATCGCGCCCGATGGCACTGCGAAGACGGACACCGGCAAGTACGTAGTCGTCTGGCGAAAAAGCGGCGACGAATGGAAGGCCGCTGCGGACATCTTCAACAGTGATCTTCCCGCCAGCGGAGGTTAGGGCTCCACTCGTTTCGGACACCGGTTACGACCGGCGATGGCCTCAGAGAGGCAGGTCAGGCGTTCGTCCCCAGAGATTGAGCCCGATCACCAGCCAACCGAGCGACGCGAGCATGACGATGCCACTAATCCAGCGCTTGCGAACGAAAATCATCGCGTAAGCCGCAACGAGCCATGGATAATCAAAATAATATCTCGAAAGTAGGTCTCTTGGCGTGAGCCCATTGTGCAGGTCGCGGATCGAGATGAGCGCAATCAACAAAGCAACGTAGCTCGCGTAGACGAACCAAAAGTACCTTCGGTTCTTGTCGAAGTGGCGGGCTAGGTCGACGCCCTCCGCCGGCACTTCATCAGGAAGCGATATGCAGGCAGCAAGAAAAATGAGAATCAGTGCGAGAAAGTAAGGAACGACCTGACCGGCGGTCGTTCCGCTAAAGCCATGCCAGCGCCACCACAGGTTGAAAAGTTCAGCCAGGATCAGCAAAGCGGATAGCGGCGCTACCCAATCCCAGCGGACTCTTTCCCGGTTACGCAGAAGGCGATGCAGGCTAGTCGCTAGATCGGCGATCGCTAAACCGATCACGACGGCCACAAGTGCAGTGATATATTCGAACGTGTCCATAGAAGACGCCCCGGCCCAGGTTCTCACGCCTGTTTAGTGACCGCAATGGGTGGAAAGCGGACATTAGAGCCGAAGCCCCAACCTTGGCCCAATAGCAACCATCGCTGAATAGAGTGCGATCGTCATCGTGCAGCCGATCACCAACGCCAACCAGAACGATATTCCATTCCGCATGAGCCACGGAATGAGCAGGAACATCGGCAGCGAAGGGAGCACGAACCAAAAGGTCGCTTCGACGTGGGAAGCCATGTTCTCGACGTCGGGCTTGTCTCGCCAAAGCCAGATCATGCCGAGGACGGAAACAAGCGGCAGCGACGCAATCATGCCGCCTATGCCGGGGTAGCGCTTCGCCACTTCGGAGATGACTGCAATCAACATCCCTGAAAGCGCCGCTTTAAGAGCCAGGTACAACATGCTCCGAGAATGGCGCTGGGTCACAGTGTCCGCAATGGGTCGAAAGTCCCGCGCGGCTTCGGAGGGCAGGTCGGGCGTCCGTCCCCAGAGATTGAGCCCGAATGGCGTTCAGCTAGACGATGAGCATTGAAGACCCGCCGGAGTGTCTGACAAACGAAGACCCCCGACGGATCCTTGGTCGTAGTAGCAGGCATTTGACCGACCGCCTAAGCATTCACCTTTCCGAGTGCTGAACCTCAAATGTCCGCAATGGGTCGAAACCTGTCGCGGCAGGTTTGGGTAGAAAGCTGACATTAGGCCAATTAGACTTCGAGGACCTCCTTGTGAGTAGGTCGGGCGCAAGACCATGAAGATCGCGATCTTAGTTTCCGCGGTTGCCGCGACTCTCCTTTCGTCTCAAGCGAGAGCTAGCGAACTCATCGGACCAGGTCGCTTCTGCGGATATGCACCGATCATTGATTTGGTCGCTGGAGAGAAAGTGACCACTCTCGAAGGCGGCATCCATGGGGGTAGCTTCCGTTGGCAAGGCGAGTTTGGCTCGCTTGAGGTTCATGGAATAGGTTGGGCCAGTCGTCCAAAGGGGTCGATTGTTAGAGGCGGATCAGGGAACAGGCCTGCGAGATTCGCAGAGCGTCGAGTCGAGGATGGCTATGAGATCGCCATCTGGAATGGTGCGCACGGGGCTGCCTATTTTCGGTCGAAGAAGCCTCTCACCAATTCGCAACAGCGGGCGATCGACCGGGTCGTCTTATTCGAAGAAGGGCAAACACCTTCGGGCTGTGACCTTCGCACGATTTTCTCGTGGGAGTGATGTCGCGACATCGCAATTGGACGAGTTCAATCTCAAACACGACCCTGGCGTCTGCAATGGGTAGAAAGCGGACGCTAATCGAAATACCGTCTCGGCGATGAACCCGACGATGAGGCGCCTCCTAGCGGTTACGACCATTAGCTGGTTAGCCATTTGGGCCTACGTGGGCTGGCGCGGATACACCCTGTCCAGCGGTGCTCACAGCTACATCGACCAGCCACCGCCCGGAGCAACGGTGCCGCATCCAGTCCTAACGGCGCTGGAGGCCGGGCAATCTTACTCGCTTCAAGCTGTGGTTTGGGGAGTGGCAGTCCCGCTCCTCTTGCTCTTGCTAGTCTGGGTGGTCAGGCCGTCGCTGCGCAAGCGGAGCAACTTCAAAGCCTAACGTCTGCTTTGGGTCAAAAACAGACGCTAGCGATCTAGCGGCAGGTTTGGGTCGAATACGGTCGCGGCAGGTTTGGGTGGAAAGCTGCCACTAAGGGCAGCCTGTGTCGCTGTACAAAGCGTCAATGCTTTTGACCTTCCCAGCAGCATCGCCTTTCCAGTTCACTCGGACCTGACTGCCGCAGACAGGTCCGCCGTATTTGAAGAAAGCGACACCGCTGTTGAACGTCGATGAACGCGCGGCGGGTTCAACGGCCAGTCCTTGCTGCTCTAGATAACGCGCAAGTTCCCGGACGGAGCTTCCCGGCGGAAAGCGCGCCGCCAGCCGATCTTCGATAAGTCGGCTCCCTTGGGCATAGGTTTGATCCTCAACTCCGGCGAACAGCGCCGTGGCGGGAAGGCCAGAACGGCCACACCCGCCCAAAGTGATCAGTACAGAAACGATTAGCCATCGACCGCTCGGCATCATCTCAGATTAACCCGCACGGGCCGTTAGCGTCTACAATGGGTCGAAATCGGTCGCGGCGGGAATGGGTGGAAAGCGGACGCTCGATCACCTCGATAGCACGGTGCCTCCCTGATAACCCCGAGTTACGAAGCTCCAACAACCTATTAGCAGTCAACGAGATTGGAGAACTTCTTAGGGGCAACGATGATGCATAAGGTGTTGCGGATTGCCATCGCTCTCGTTGGCCTGCTGAATTTGGGACTCGGCCTGGCGTTCCTGTACGCTCCCGTCAGAATGGCGGCCGAGTTCTCAATAACTGCGATTGGCAGCCAGGGGCTTGCGACCATCCGCGCAGACTTTCCGGGCTTCTTCATTACGGCCGGTCTTTTCGCGTTGCTCGGGCTGGAAACCAACAAACGCGGAGCGCTGTGGGTCCCCGTGACTCTCCTCGGTATCGCCTTTGTCGGTCGAACCCTCAGCTTGTTGCTCGACGGAGTGGGTCCAGACGCTCTGCCACCGATGATAGCGGAGGCCATGATGATCGCGATTCTCATTGCCGGAATCCGGGCCAAGCCCCAATCCGCGCCCTAGTTCGAGCCAATGCGCGCCGGTGATCCAACCCGGTCAATTCGGGAGAACATTCGCGGCAAGTTTGGGTGGAAAGCGGTCATTAGGCGCTAGACGGATTTGTCTTCGAATCTCCAGAAGAGCAGACAGAACAAGGCAATCACGCATTCGACGAAAGAGGAAGCAAAGGCCCGCAACAAGCAGCATGAGCCGTACGCATTCGCCGCATTTGGATGGGGAGATTCCTTACGCAAATGCCCGAATAGCGGAGCTCCCGCATTCAAAATATGCGCTGTCTTTTAAAGCGCGAGAGGAGCGGCTCCATGCAAGAAGTTGTCAGCCAGCCGGGTTTACGGGCAAACGCCGATACGCTTACGCCTGAAACGGCGCGCGCGATCGCCAAGGACGCCTACATCTATGGCTTTCCGCTAGTCGACCACTACCGCATCCAGCACGCCTTTTTCGCGGACGTCGGCGGTTCCCAATACAAGGGTCCCTGGAACACACTGATCAATACGCCGAGGGTCTTCACCCCAGAAGACACGGCGATCCAGACGCCGAACTCCGATACGCCCTATTCCCACATTGGGCTGGATCTTCGCAGCGAGCCACAGGTCATCACGGTCCCGCCGATCGAGGAAGGCCGGTACTTCTGCATTCAGCTCATCGACGCCTACACCCATAATTTCGACTATATTGGTACCCGGACGACCGGTAACGGTGGCGGAAAATACCTGATTGCCGGCCCCAGCTGGCAGGGCGAGGTGCCTGCCGGCGTGACCAAGGTCATCCGAAGCGAGACGGACTTTGTCTTCGCTTTCTTCCGAACCCAATTGTTCAACCCGGCGGATATCGAGAATGTCAAGAGGATCCAGGCCAGCTACAGAGTCGAGCCGCTTTCAGCTTTCGTGGGTGCCGAACCCGTCTCAATGGCGAAGATCGATGCAGTCGCTCCGCTCTCGGCTGAAGAACAGAAGACCTCGATCAAATTCTTCAACGTCCTCAACTTTGTCCTCAAATTCTGCTCGACGCATCCCTCGGAGACGGATCTTCGGATGCGCTTCGCCCAAGTCGGTTTCAACGGCAACGAGAGCTTCGATGTCGCAGCGCTGCCAGCCGATATCCAGGATGCCCTCGCTCAAGGAATGGCCGACGCGTGGGAAGCCTTCGCGGACCTGAAGAGGACGAAAATCGATACCGGCCAGTTGACGTCGGGCGACGTCTTTGGAACCCGAGAGTATCTGAAGAACGATTATCTGTCCCGCATGGTCGGTGCAGTTCTCGGCATCTACGGAAACTCAAAGGAAGAAGCCATTTATCCGGTCCTCTCTGTCGATTTCGACGGTGAACCGCTAAGTGGATCGAATAACTACACCTTGCGCTTCGCGCCTGGTCAAATGCCTCCTGCCCGGGCCTTCTGGTCGCTGACCATGTACAAGCTTCCCGAGAGCCTGCTCGTCGCCAATCCCCTGAACCGCTACCTGTTGAATTCTCCGATGATGGATCAGTTTGTGAAAGATCAGGACGGCGGTCTGACCTTGTACATCCAGGCCAACTCGCCGGGACATGATAAGGAGCCCAATTGGCTTCCCGCGCCACCCGGCCCGTTCATCACTTACATGCGGCTTTACAGCCCAAAGTCCGAAGCGCTCGACGGACGCTGGAAACCTCCGACCCTCATCAAGGTGAGTTGAGACTTCAGGAAGTACCACTTTAATTGGGAAAGCACTGTCCATGGCCAGGGACGATGAGAACGACTGTGAACCAATCGGCGGGCAGCCCCCGGCGGACACTTCCTGTTCGATTTCGGACTTCGATTTCGAGCTGAAGCGACAGCGGGCGTTCGAAGCCGTGCTGTGGGCGATGCCCGCTGTCTCCATTTATGGCTTCCGGAGGGCGGCCTTCGAGGCGTTAGGCTATCGCGATTGCGACATCTTGGCCTACACGGGCACTGCCACTCCGCTCCTAGAGGGGCTCACGGCGAACAGCTCGACACCTTACATCGGGGCTTATTGCGATCTTCGCGCCGGCCCAGCGGTACTGGAGGTGCCACCCGCGGGCGCGGATGGTAGCCTTTACGGCCAGGTGGTCGATGCATGGCAGTTCTCGATCGCCGACGTGGGCCCGTCAGGCATGGATGAAGGCAAGGGTGGACGATACCTCTTCACTCCGCCCGGCTACGACCAGTCTGTGCCGGATGGCTATCTGCACGTCGCATCACCGAACAACCGCATCTCGTTCGCCTTTCGATCGGTACGGGCGCCGGGCAAGACGGCGAAGGACGCTTACCAATACGCCCGCCAGCTGCGGATGTATCTTTTAGGGGACACGAAAAGCCCGCCAGAGCAGAAATTCATTGATCCGAGCAACAGCCGCTATCCGACGCTGCCGTTTTTCGACGAGCGTTATTTCCGCGACCTCGCCGAGATCGTCGACGCAGAGCCAGTCAGAGAACAGGACAAGGTGATGATGGGGATGCTGGCGACGCTCGGCATCCGCAAGGGCATGAAATTCGACCCTGACCCCCCGACCGTTCGTGCGATCCGGCAAGGCGCAGTCGACGCCTGGCATTTTCTCCAGCAATGGTACGATAACCTCCCGTCGGAGCTGCTGTTCTGGCCGGACCGCCACTACGCCACGTTGATGCAGGCCGATGACAACCGGACCTTCACATTCGAATACTCAGACCGGATCGATCTCGTCCGCCGCGCGGCGCAATATGTCTGGTGCACCTACGTGCCGAAACAGCTCAGCGACACGCCGGCTACCCAGTATATGATGGCCATGGCCGATCGGGATGGCCGAAAACTGGAGGCAGGTAAGCTGTACAAGCTGGACTTACCCGCAGACATTCCCGTCAAACAGTTCTGGGCGCTGACCGTCTATGATCGCGCAACCTTTGCCTTCATCTACAGCGACAGCAATCGCACGACCCTGTCCAGTTACGACGTCGAACTGATGACGAAGAATGCGGATGGTGGAATCACAATCTATGTCGGCCCGCAACCGCCAGCGGGGCTGGAAGCCAACTGGATCCCTACCTCCGGCAAACGACCGCTCCCCGGCATGCGACTGTACGGTCCAACGGATGAATTCAACAATGGGACATTCAAGTTACCGGACTTTGAACTCGTGTGAGAGATTGACCGGCCGATGGCTGTCCGGCTGATGTCCGGAATGGGTCGAAAGCTGCCATTAGCGTTCACAATTGCATTTAGGCGGCGAACTGTTCTATTAGTGGCAACGTTGGTTGCTACTATTGGAACACATTATGACCGAGCGTTCTTTCGTCGCTTACTACCGGGTGAGCACAGCTCGTCAGGGACGAAGCGGGCTGGGCCTCGAAGCACAACGCAGATCTGTCAGCGACTTCCTCAATGGCGGCGCCTGGGACCTCCGTGCTGAGTTCGTTGAAGTGGAATCCGGCAAAAGCGACGATCGCCCTCAGCTCGAGCAGGCCTTGGCGATGTGCGAGCTGTCGGGCGCCACATTGGTCGTAGCGAAGTTAGACCGCCTCAGCCGCAATCTTGCCTTCCTCGCGAAGCTCCAGGAAAGCGGCGCCAGGTTCGTCGCAGCGGACATGCCGGAGGCAAACGAGCTCACGATTCATATTATGGCTGCGGTTGCCCAGGCCGAACGAAAGGCAATCTCAGCTCGCACGAAGGACGCCTTGGCTGCAGCGCGAGCACGAGGGGTCCGGTTGGGCGGCAACCGTGGCAATCTCGAAGATCTTCGAAAGGGTCCCGCGAGAAGTGCCGAAGTGCGGAGCCGCCAATCTGTCGAGCGAGCACAGAAAGTTCGCCGTCAGATCGAAGCGGTAGCCGCGGGGGGCAGTCTATCTCTCAGACAAATAGCTGGCGCGCTTAACGACCGGGGGATCACTGCCCCTCGCGGCGGAAAGTGGCATGCTGCACAGGTCAAAGCAGTTTTGGAACGAAGCGGTAGCGCCAGATTCCAAAATCATTAGGCAAAATGCTCCCTTAGTTAGGAAGAGAGCGGCGCCTAGTCTCTGGCGTAAAGACCTCGCTGTAGTTCACGAAACGCCTCCCGGATCTCGTCCGGGGGGCCAAGGCGGGCGACGGCCTCCTGGGGAGTGCCGTATTTCAATTCCAGTAGGCGCGGCAGTTTTCAGGCTCGAGCTCGGTAGTGCATCCGGCCTCTTTCCAGAGAACGTCATCGATATTTCAGAATGTTTGTTCGAGCACGCGGTACCCCCTCAGCGCCGATCCGCTCTCGGGAGCACGCCTCGAACGGTAATCAGCACGAACGCCTGAGTCGTCGCAAATCCCTGAGAAGCCTTGCCCCCTGACGGCGGAGCTCAATTGCTTCACGTGTCCAACCCCCATGGATAAATGACCCATTAGCTTCGCCCATCGGAGCGCCCGATCCGCTTGCGCCCCCATGTAGTCGACATCGCTTGCGACCCTTGATCGCTGGCGACTGACAAGGGGTTCCCCGTTGCGTCTGGGCTAGACAGCGCGGAGCACGTCGAAGGTTGCCCAGACGTTCCTGTTTCAGCCGCTTCGCGCTCTCTTGGTCCATGGGGTTGGTTCCCATTTTCAACCTCCCCCTGGTGCAGATGAATGTGTTTGTGTTCGTGCTGCGAGTACTTCCGGACCGTGATCCGTTGGCGCGTTACCTTGCCACGCAATTTGGCCATTGTTTCGAGCTGCATCGCGTAGGTTCGGCCGAGCTTGCCGGCGATCGCGCACGTCCTTGGATCCGGATAGCTTTGCTTCAGCGCCTGGGCCGAAAGCTTGATCTGCATGAGGTGTACCGCGACCATCTGAGCCGCCAGACAGGCCTCAGCCTCATCTCGCGGTCGCAAGCTTCGTACGACCTGAATAGCAGCCCTAAGTTCCGAAGAGTTGGGCAGCCATCCCTTTTCATCACCATGCCAGTCAGTTGAGCACAGTTCGGCCAATTGGGTCGCGAACGACTGGAACGCGGCGATTGATCGAGTCGCGAAAGCGTCGAACAGCAACGCTTCCCACTCTGCCAAGTCCTCGTCTTCGTAAGGCGAACGGAAGGTCCAGCCGCCACCTTCAACCCCAATTTCAATCTCCGGGGTGGCGTCACGTTTCTCGTGCCGAACAATGGCCTTTGCCCCAATTTCTTTGAGGATGGCAGGCATTTTCTGTTTGCGGTTTGGTGGAGGGTTAGGATCCATGCTCAAGCAGCCAGATCTTGAGATGAGTCATTCAGACGACCCTCCCCACTGGCTACTGTAAGTGGGGGAATACTTCCCGAATTCATTCTGGCAGTTTTCCGCGGATTGTCCGGCTCACCGGGGGGAATGTTTCCACCCATTGCAGCCAAATTCATTCGGCCATGGGGCAGATTTCCCCCTTGGGCGGCCAATTTCTCCCCCCGAGATTTTTCACTCGGCGGTTGCCAGCGACGATATTCGTGGGTGGGACCTTGTGACCGATCCGGCCAGCTCTTCCACGTCAGCCGCCATTGTGCCGCGGGCGACTGCTTCGCTTTAAAGGAGCCACGGGCGGTGCACTCGATGAATCCCTTGTCCTGGAGCCCACGAAGTACTTTTCGCGCCGTCTTTCGATCAATCCCAATTCCCTCTGAAAGTCGTCGCTCGCTCATGTGTATGCGACCATTGTTGTCACCAAAATCGAAGCTTGCGATAAAAAGAAGACCCTTAATCTCGTTCCCGGAGGCGTGCAGCCACGCCTGACTTGTCGACAACCATCGATAGACCCGGACATGGTGGTCATCCTTCGCGGAGGATCGCCCCTTTGCGTCGTATCGCGACCGAAATCTGCTCACTCGACACCTCACTTATTGGCCGCCAAGCGGCGCCTAATTCCTCACGCGGCGGTGCTGAACGCGCGCTCCAATTCGGATTTTCGGAAGTAGAGCCGCTTTCCCATTCGAACGACTGGGAGACGGCCTCCCTCAACCAAATGATAAACAGCGCGGGGCGTGACTCCGATAAAGTTGGCGGCTGCATTGGCGCCTGCCAGCAGGTCATCAGCGAGCATGCATAAACCTCCATGTATTCGTATGTGAATACGTTGCATCCAGAGTTCGAACATGTCAAGAGGTGTATTCATATGTGATTACAGGGGTGGTCCATGGGATATTTGAAAGCGAAGGAACCCAAGCGCCACGTCGTTACGATGCGCATGTCCGAAACCATGCGGGAGCGGATCAACGGCGCGGCGACTGCAAACGGCCGGTCAGTCTCGCAAGAAATAGAGTCTCGGCTCGAGCGATCGCTTCAAGACGAGATGCTGCTCGGAGGAAGTGAGACAACGATCTTGGCCAAACTGGTGATTGGCGCAGTTGCTCTCATAGAAACCGAAAGCGGCAAGCCCTGGAACGAGGACCGGATGACTTGGGAAGCTGTAAACTCGGCTGTCCGAACGATTCTCACTTCATTTCAACCGCAGATCGATCTCGACATTTGGGAGCGTCATCGAGAATTGTTGCTGACTTTCTGGGATCGCGTCGCCGAACTCGAAAACGTGCGCCGCAAAATTGAAGGCCTTGCGAAGGCTTATCCGAGCAAGACGGACTTTCCGCCGGAAGTTCGTTCGATCTACGAAGAGGCCTGGGCGGAATATCCGAAGCGCTTGGAGCGCGTGAAGAAACTCGCAAAGTCCATCTTCGAAGGCCCATTAGCAGAGCATGAGGAAAGGCGAAGACCTGCGATCCGGATCGGCCGGGAATTGACGGTCTCGCGAGCCGCAAGCAGGTCGGGAAACTTCGTGGTTGGGGGCGTTATGCGCATGTTCAAGCAGAGCGGCGCCTTCGAGCCGTTGCCGGGTTTACGAGACCCCCTCAATATCACGGACGATGAGTTCTTTGACTGCATTCGGGTATTGGCAGGACAACCCCCTGACGATCCCGACATCGACGCGGACGCTTTCACAACCCGAAAACCCAATTGGCTAGAGCTATCAGAAAACGATGGTGAGGACTCTGAAGAGTAATCGCCTTCGATTTCTTGAAAAAGAGAACGGCTGCGTCTGAACGAGGAAGTTCACTTATGGCCACCATCAAGAAGCGTAGATGGCAGACCTCTAAGGGGGAATGGCGCGAAGCTTTCCGGGTCTCGTACACGGACCGCGAGGGTCGCCGCCACCACAAGCAATTCGAGATGCGGCGCGACGCTGACGCTTACCGAATTAAGGCTGAAAGCGAGTTGGCCCGAGGCATTCATACGCCGGAGGCTCAAAGCATCACGCTTTCGCAGGCGGCTGACATTTGGATTTCCGCGAGCGAAGCGAACGGGTGCGACCGGGCAACAATCAAAACGTACCGCGAGATCGTGAACCGGCACGTTAAGCCGCACATCGGGCCCGAGAAGCTGTCCCGACTATCAGCTCCGCAAGTTGTCGAGTTCCGGGACACAATGATCCGGACGCGGTCCCATGCCATGGCGAGCAAGGCCGTCCGTCACCTGTCTATGGTGCTGACCGAAGCCATGCGCCGTGGACTGGTAGCGCAGAACGTCGCTCGGGGAGTGCAAGTGAAGCGACCGCGTGGTGAAAAGAGGCAGCGGCTTGCGAAGCGCGCTGAAATACCGCCCTTCGAACACTTGCAGGCCATGCTGAAGGCCGCTGACGATCTTGCGAGCGAAGATCCAAGACTCCCGGTTCTCCTACGCGTGGTCATGCTGACTGGGTTGCGCGCTAGTGAGGTGCGTGGCTTCCCGCTGGAAAAAGCTGACCTAAAGGCTTCATGCCTGACAGTTGCCCAACGGGCTGACCGCTGGAACGTAATCGGCCCGCCCAAGTCGGACGCCGGCCACCGGACAATTCCAATCGGGCCGTCTTTGACGACCATCCTCAAGGCTTGGAAGCTTCGCTGCAAGCCTTCTGAGCTTGGTCTGATGTTTCCGAACCGTCGTGGCGGGGTAATCGACCAGAAGGGCTTCATCGGGCTTCTGCTGAAGATCCAGATCGCCGCCGGACTGGCGATCGATACTGGTCGAAGGGATCGCAAAGGCGAATCTGTCTACCGGGCTCGCTACGACTGGCACCATTTACGGCACGTCGCGGCCTCCAGCTGGCTGAATGACGGGATTGATCTAAAGCGTTTACAAACGTGGATCGGTCACGAGAACATTCAGCTGACCATTGATGTCTACGGCCATTTGGTTGTCGATGCCCGCAAGGATGCTGAGTTGGCCCTCAAGGCTGAGAAGTCGCTGCTCGCTACATAAACGATACATATAGGCGCCTTTCTGACGGTTTTCTGCGGAGGAGCAGCAGACTGTAAATCTGCCCGCGCAAGCGTACGCTGGTTCGAATCCAGCCCTCTCCACCAATCCCAGTGACGCTTAGCGCGTGACGCGGACGCCTTCGCCTTCGCCGGTCACGCGCACCCGGTCGCCCGGCCGGAAGTCGCGCGGATCGCCCGGCTGGACGACCGCGATCATGCCGCCGGAATCGAGCTTGAGCGTGATCTCAACGCCTTGCTTCACGTTGGAACCCTCGACCGCGTTCCCCAGCGCGCCGCCTGCCGCCGCGCCGCCGGCTGCGCCAGCGACATTCGCTGCGGTGCTACGGCCGATCGTGCTGCCGATCGCTCCTCCGATAACCGCTCCAGTAACCGCGCCAAGGCGAGTGTTATGCGCCTGAATTCCGACACCGCGAACGCTTTCAACCGTCCCGAACTGGACGGGAACGGCACGCATCGTCTGGTTGGCTGAAACGGTGTTGACCGATGGCTGCTGTGCGCAGGCCGCCAAGACGCTGCCGAGAGCTACTGTAATAAAGAGGGTCCTCATGGTCAGCGTCCTTTCCTGTTCGAAGGGCCGCATGATACTGAACCGCCAAGCTCTTCGGGACTGGGGTTTACCCTGAGACGAGACTCGGAATGCCGGTAGCTCCGGTCTGCAGGCGCTTTCGCGACAGCCGTTGGAACTCGCGTCTTCCAGCACCCGTTGAGCGAACATGTTCCGCGATTTGCGTCCGGATGGTGGTGGGGGGAACGCCGCAGTCTGCCCGAGTTGCAAGCGGCCGATTTGGCCCGGTGAGGACGCGCATCTCATCCATTTCGCGCATGACGACCCCGATGGGCTGGATAGCCTGAACGGGCTTTATCACCGGGCCTGCGCGCAGCCTTACGCTTCGGTGATCCGCGCCATCAATGCCTTGCGAAACATCCCGCACTGATCAGCCCTTCGGGAACAGCAGGGTCGTCGTGAAGCGCATCCCCCAGGTCGGACCGCCGGTTGGGCTGGAGATATAATAGCGACCGCCGATACCTAGCGAGACGGGTTGCTTGCCGATCCGCATCAGTTGCGAGACGCTCACGTTGACCGGCACAATCCATTTTTTCGTCTGCCAGTTGTACGTCGACTCCGTGTTGAAGCTGTAGGTCGTCGCCCGCTTGGTCGTGAAGCTGTAGAACGGCTGGATGAAGGTCGCGCTGATGTCGTTTCGGCTGTTGTCGCCCGCGAACGACCAGATGTGATTGGCGAGAAGGCCGAACGTGGATTGGCCAGCCTGCTTTAGCACCACAAAGGTCGGCCCCGCGCCCCACTTCTCGCCGCCGGTGAAGCGGCTCGTGGCCGTCGGGAACAGGAACACCGGTCCCGCACCCCAGATGATGCCGCTGCGCGTCGGCGCCTTGGGCGAATAGAAGAAGCTCTGCACCGTATCGCCGAGCCCGAATTCGGACTGGTTCGGGCCGCTCAATTCGTTCTGGTAAACGATCGGAACGATGGTCCTGACGATCAAATTGGCGTCATCGGAAATACTGATCGGAATCACCGGCTGCACGTTCATCGTGTAGCGAACGCCCATGTCCCTCGGTCCACCGCCGATATCGAGATTCTGCTGGAACGGGACGCTGATCAGCGACGCGACAGGGTTCGACAATTGGCGTGCGAGGTCCTGACCGTCATCGGCCGCTGCTGCCGGCTCACTGACCGGCTGCGGTTCTTCGGCAGGCGGAGTTTCTTGCGCAAAGGCTGCAGAAGACGCCGTTAGCGCAAGGAGGACGAGTAGCGACTTCAGCGACCTGCTCATCGCGAACTCCTCATTTCGACTGTAGGATGAAGGGGGCGCCGGAACCTCCGGCACCCCCAGAAGGTCAAGCGGCGCCGCTTGCGCCGTACTGCAGTGTCTCGAGTACAGACTCGAGATTGAACGACCCGGCTTTCTGGGCCGGAGGGAATTCCGCGAACGTTTGCAGGAACTCCGCCACGATCGGCTGCGCGGCCAGAAGCACGAACGCCCGGTCGAGCCACCAGTCATAGTAAGTGTTCGACGTGATGTCCGCGTGCTCATACGGGTCGGTGCGGAGGTTGAACAACTTCGGCGCCCGTAGCTTCACCATCGGCTCCGCCCAGATGAGGCAGGTGCCCGGGCAGCGCTGCTCCATAAAGATCGCCTTCCAGTTGAAGAAACGGATGGCGGCGAGCTCGGCTTCGTCGGTCCAGTAAATGAAGCCCTGGCGTGCGCTCGGAGCTTTGCCGGTAATGTGATCGAGCTGGTTCACGCCATCAATGTAGGACTTGAACTTCCGGTCCCCGAGCTGGTGCCCGGCCTTCAGCTTGCCCTTGATATCCGGCTCGCCCGCGACCGCCGCCAGCGTCGGCAGCCAGTCGAGATGGGCGACGATATCGTTGGAGACGGACCCGGCGGCAATCTTGCCCGGCCAGCGGACGACACAAGGGACGCGATAGGCTCCTTCCCAGCTGGTGTTCTTCTCCGATCGGAAGGGCGTAGTGCCGGCATCCGGCCAAGTGTTGCAGTGCGGACCGTTGTCGGTCGAGTACATGACGAAGGTGTCTTCGACGATGCCGAGATCGTCGAGCAGCTTCAGCAACACGCCGATCGCCTTGTCGTGATCGATCATGACGTCATGATATTCGCTCTGCCAGCGACCCGCCTGGCCCTTGCTCTCCGGCTTCGCATAGGTCCGAAAGTGCATGTGGGTCGTGTTGAACCAAACGAAGAATGGGACCCCCGCGTCGTTTTGGCGCTTGATGAAATCGATGGTCTTTTCGAGCACTTCGTCGTCGATCGTCTCCATCCGCTTTTTCGTCAGCGGACCGGTGTCCACCACGGTCTGCCCGCCTTTGCTGTCGGCATGGCAGTGGAGCACGCCTCGCGGGCCGAAGTTCTTACGATAATTGGGGAAATCCTTGGGATCCGGATAGTCGACGTTCTCCGGCTCTTCCTCGGCATTGAGGTGGTAGAGGTTGCCGAAGAACTCATCGAAGCCGTGCATCGTCGGCAGATGTTCGTCGAGGTCACCCAGGTGGTTCTTCCCGAACTGGCCGGTATTATAGCCTTGAGCTTTCAGGACGGTCGCGATCGTCGGAATCGAGTCCTTCATTCCCTGCTTGGCGCCCGGCATGCCGACCTTGGTCAAACCGGTCCGGAGGCCACACTGGCCAGTGATGAAGCTGGCGCGGCCTGCGGTGCAGCTCTGCTCCGCATAGTAATCGGTAAAAAGAAGACCTTCCTCGCCGATGCGGTCGATGTTGGGCGTGCGATAGCCCATCATTCCCTTGGTGAAGATCGACAGGTTCGACTGACCAATGTCGTCACCCCACATGATCAAGATATTAGGCTTGCCGCCCGGCATAGAAATTCTCCCATGTTCAGAGCCTTGAATGGGAGTGGCTGTGCCTTTCTGGGCGAGTTTCGGATATCGGGGAAACTCCCCACGCGGGCCTGGCGGATACCCTGAGATGGGCCGATTTGCGCGATTCGCATCCGAAACTGGGACAAACCCTGAGCGATTTCAGAGACTGACTCTCAGGGATTTTCCTGTTAACATATGTTTAAGAGCGGGGGCTCGTTTGCCGTTGCGTTGATTGCTCAACGCCCTCGAAAATCGGGGGACGAATGCGAGCTGCACGCGTGACTGAGTTGTACGCGACCAAGGGTCGGACCTTGGTCGAGATGGAGGACATCTGGCGCGCCATATTGTCCGACCCGAATATCGCCGTCGGCGTCGTTCGGCTCGATCCCGACGGAGAGCTTCGGATCATTGAAGCCAATCCCGCGGCAGGTGCCTTTTCCACAATTCCCTGGAGCGAGGCACCGGGCGAGCGGGTCCGGGACATCATGATTCCGGAGGTCGCGGACTATTTCGAGGCGAAGCTCAGGCAATGTCTCGCCACGGGGGAGCCGCAAAACTACGAGCGAGCGATAGACCTGCCGACTGGTCGGGTTGCCTGGGCGGCCAACATGATCCCCGTGCGACATGGAGATGGCGAGCTTCGCGAAATCGTCGCCATGTCCCGTCCCATCCCGGTTGGATTGCACGCAAGCGGTATCGACGAGCGCAACCAGAAGCTCGTCGACGGTCTGAACACGACGAACCCGGGGCTGATCTACCTGCTCGACCTGCCAACGCGTCGCGCGACGTATGTCGGTGGACAAGTCGAGCAATTGTTGGGGTTCAAGCCTTATCAGTTGGAGGAAATGGGAGACCCGGTCCGGGATATGGTCCATCCTGACGATTACGGGTGGGTTGAGCAGATGTTCGCGGAAATCGGCCAGTCTCCGGACGAGGTTTCGATCTTCGAGTGCCGAGTGCGTGACAGCACCGGAAGCTATCGGCGGCTCTCGTGCCGCAACCGCGTGCTCGACCGCACCGAAGATGGCGCTGCCCGCTCAGTGATCGGCGTGGCGACCGACATGACCGACCAGTCTCACCTGCGCGACGAAGTTGCTGCGCTCAATAGCCTGCTTTCCAATGCCGAGCTCGAAGAACGCCGCGTGATCGCTCAGGAATTGCATGATTCTGCGGGCCAATACGTCGTCGCCGCCGAGCTCGCGCTGATCGGCGCCCAGGAACGAAGTCCGGAGCTCAAGCGCAATCCCGGCGTCCGCCGATCCCTCGACGACGTGATGGAATGCCTGAAGGACGCCGAGCGCGAAATCCGGGTCCTCAGTTATCTCCTGCATCCGCCGGCCATCGCGAAGCAGGGCCTGGTGTCCGTCATTCGCAATTTCACCATGGGGTTCGGCGGCCGGGCGGGAATTGCCGTCGACGTAAGCGTGGACACGAGAGTCAATTCGCTTCCGGAGGAACTAGCCATTCCGCTGCTTCGAATTTGCCAGGAAGCGCTGACGAACGTTCATCGTCATGCAAAGGCAAAATCAGTCAGCGTCCGGCTGGACGTCATAAGGGGAAAGATCGAGCTGGAGATTTGCGACGATGGCATCGGTTTCTCCCAAGAGGGCGTCACGGATCACAACGGCTATGGCGTTGGCCTTTCGGGCATGCGCGACCGGGTCGCGCGGCTGGGCGGCCACCTCGATATCCATTCGAATGGTGGCACGACTCTGAAGGTGCTGATCCCGCTCAGGTAGACGGTTCAAAGGTCGATCGTGTGGCGCCGAAGGAGGCTTGGGGGGCAACCTTCGGCGCCAACCGGACGGCCGTCCGGATGGCGCTTTCCTACGGCCCCGGCGAAGCCCGGGAACATCGGGAAAAAGCCGGATAGGCCGGTTTGCGGTCGGCCCATAATTCTGCACTCATGATGATTGAACAAATCGAAATAACCTTTCGCCTGATTGCATCATTCTTCGCGCTGTTCATCGAGGCAGCGGCCGTGACTGCAGTCGTGATCGGTGCTGTCGAAGCGCTCTATGCGTCGTTTCGGAACCTGGGGTGGTCGGTTGAGCAATCGTCGGGCGACAGGGGCATCTGGGTCCGGTTTGCAAGCTGGATCCTGCTCTCGCTGGAATTCGCGCTGGGCGCCGACATCATTCGGACAGCGATCGCTCCGACGTGGGACGAGATCGGCAAGCTGGCGGCGATCGCGGGCATTCGAACGGCTCTGAATTTCTTCCTCGGCCGCGACGTCGAGCAGGCCGAGAGATTCCGGGCGGAAAAGCGGAAGGACGCCTGAGCGGAATCCGCCCATGTCGCAATTGATCTCGCTCGATCCCTTGATGCACGCGCTGCCATTGTGGGCTGTCGGGCTCGTCCTGATTGCCGCTGCCTTGTTGGCAGTGGAGGTGGGAGCATGGTGGGGCAAGTTCCTGCTCGACAAGACCCTGGCCGAAAAGCGATTGATCGGCAGCGACACCCAGGGCTTCATCATCGGATCCGTTTTCGGATTGCTCGCTCTGCTGATCGGCCTGACCTTCTCCCTGGCGCTCGACCGTTATGACGAGCGGCGCAATTGGGTCGCTGAAGAGGCCAATGCGATCAGCACCGCCTATCTTCGGGCAAGCCTCTTCGATGAGCCCTATAAGACTGAGTTGAAGTCGACGCTCCGCGAATATGCGCACTCACGCATCGTCCCCGAGAATATCACTCCTGAGACAAGGGAAAGGCTAGGCGCGAAGAGCGAAGCTCTCCGTGACCGGCTGTGGGGCGCGACCGAGAAAGCAGTTTACCCGGTCCGAGCGACCGAGCTCGGCTCCTATTTCGTCGAGGCCGTCAACCAAATGCTGGATGTCGGCACGTCGCGCGCCCTCGCCTCCCGCGCACACATTCCCGGCGCCATTCTCGGGGCGCTGTACCTCTTTCTCGTGGTGTCGTCGGCACTGCTCGGATCGATGCTCGCAAAGGACGGAACCCGTCAGCGTTACGCCTCGACAATCCTGGTAATCCTGTTCGTCCTCGGCATCGTGATGATTATCGACCTCGATCGCCCGCGCGCAGGGTCGATCCTGGTCAGCCAGCGCGGGCTGGAGGAGCTAGCTGCTGCGATGGATCGGGATGCGAAGGCCCCCCGACAATCGACTGCCGTGACCCGCGTGCAGCGTCAGCGGGTTCAATGAAGGAAGAGCGGGACGTTCCCGCTCGTCGCTTCTCAATCAAAACTTGTACGAAAATCCAAGCAGCGGCCCATTCATGTTGACGTCGAAGTCCAGCCGCTGACTTTCGTGGTGAATCTGCATGTGGCGGTAGCCAGCGATTGCGGTCCAACGGCGGCTGATGTCATACTGGATGGTCGCAAGAGCCTGCCATTTCACATCCGTGTTGTGGAGGAGGCCGCCAACGTCCCCATAAACACCCAGTCCCCATTTCTCTCCGAGCGGCACATGAAGGCGGGCGCCGATCAACGGCGAAACGTTGGATGGCGACGTGCCGTATGAAAAGGTCTGGTTTGGTCCGGTCAGCTTCATATCGACATTGAGGCCGATGATTCGACCGCCAACGAGCACGTCGAGGAACAACGGGCCCTGGTCGACAACCCGGACGCCAATCGATGCCGTGGCGATCGTGGTCTTCGCATCGACCCGCCCGGACAGGAAGGCCTGGTTGAGAATGTTTTCCGCCTTCGCCGTCATGCTGAGGTACATGAGGTCACCCCGCATGACGAAGCGCTTCCGGCGGGCATCCACCGCGCCCATGAACGCGAAGTTGAGGTTGCTGAGCATGTCCGCGAACGACTTGTCGATCTCGACGCCCTGACCGAATTTCGGAACTCCGACATTGCCCGCCGTGCCCGCCAGCCAAAGATAAGGGGTGAACGAAGCTTCCCAATTGCTGGACGAGCCGTCCACGTCTGGCGCATCCACTGCCGCCGCTGGCTCTGGGGTCGGGGCCTGCGTACCCGTCTGAGTTTCGTCGACGGCCAAGGCGGTATCTAGAGCGGGAACCGTTGTTTCAGGCGCCGCTTCGGCAGCGTCCGTCGTCGCCGCGGCCGCACCAGTCGCTCCGAAGCAGCCCGCAGCCATCATCAAACCAATTGCAAACCCGCGCTTCATGGCGCCCTCCCGATCAAGATAACTTTGTTCTGAAATTATGAGATGCGTGCGCAGCGAATCATCGGGGGAAACCCCGAGGACGGCACAAGAAGTTGTGAGTGGTCATCCAGCGAGCGCCGTCCCGGCGGCGGCTTCGCGACCCTTGGCCCACCGCTGATAGACGGCGGCGACGATTAGATTGATGACCAGAAACAGGAAGACAGCCGTCACCGACCTTCGGTCCAGACCGTTGGAATTGATCACCCAGAGAGCAATACCCGGATGACGGACGATGGCTGCTGAAGCCAACAGGAACCTGCCCTCCGGCTTCGGGCCGCCAAGCAAGTGACCCGCCGCTGCCGCGACCAGAGTGATTGCGACCATCGCGAATATCGTGCCGTCACCCGCCAGCTGCACCATGCTTCCCGCCTGCATGAACAGGATCGGCAGGGCCAATGCGAACAGCACGATGTAGGCGCCGACCGCCAGCGGCTTTGCGACCCGCTCGGCGAGCGCCGGAAGCAAAGTCCCGATGGTTACACCGATCGCCATTGGCAGGATCAACAGCAGGACCGAGATCTGCGCCACGCCCTGAATCGGTGCGGAAACCTCAAGCCCGATCAGCTTGCTCGTCAAGGCGACCGTGACCGGCACGAACAGAATGGCCAGGAGCGTGATTAGCGCAAAGTGCGCTTCCACGCTGGAGGCGTTATCGGCCGCACGGACCAACTTCAGGGAAATCGGCGGCGCCAATGGAGACGCAGCCATCACCATGATGGCGATTTTGACCATCGGATCGATGGGCAGGATCAAGCACATGATCAGCCCGGCTAAAGGAACCGCGAGGTTCACTGCGAGCACGGCGCGAGGCAGCCATACAGGCTTCAAAATGGCTTCGATCACCGATCGCCAATTCGCCTGCATCGCGCCACAAGCGACCAAAGTCATGATCGCGAGTTTCAGTCCCCATAGGAGTAGCGGGGGAGCACCCATGTCCTGGTTCCTCTTAGCTCAGAAGGGACCGATGCTGGCGGCGACCCTGAGGAGCGCCAGCAGGCCGGTCACGAGCAGCAGGATGGCGATGACCATCGCGCCATTGACGCTGTTGTCCTCCACGCTCCTGATCAGGCCTCGCTCTACGAGCTGCTCCCTGCGTAGCCGGCGGACACGCGTCTGCGAACGGTGGCTGAGAATGGCCAGGACAAGCAGGATGACGCCAAGCGAAATGAGCGTGAGCCCGAACCGCTGTGGTGCACCGGCCGGGATCGACCCGTTCACGAAACGGTCGTTCAGCGTGTGAAGGAACTGGAAGATCGTGAAGCCGAAGCCGATCAACGCGAACGAAGTGCGTACCCCAGCCATAAGCGTTCTGTCGCTCGCGAGCGCGGTTCGGTCGAACGACATGGCAGTCCGCTGTGCTGCGAGTTCGGTCCCGTTGTCACCGCCAATCAGGCTTTCCAACGGCTTGGGCGTATGTGCCAAGTGGTTTCCCCCCGTGTTCATTGAGCGGGGATACGTGGGCTGACTCCGGGCCACTATCGGGGATAGCCCTGACTTTTCGGTGGCACGACTGCATCGCGCAGACTCGATCGAATTTCAGGACCGGAATTCGCGAAGGCACGGGATTATCCTGATACAAGCCTGACGGTTTGAGGCGCTAAGCCGGTCGCAGTGCAGCATGTCGCATCGTGCTTGGGGAGGGTCGAGGATCGCATCACTATGACGAGTCCCGTACGCCGAATCATCATCATCGACGATCACGACGCTGTGAGACGCGGAGTTCGGGCTGTCCTCGATTCGCGTCCGCATTTTGAGATCGTCGGCGAATCGGGCAATGGCCGCGAGGGCCTTGAGCTTGCGATCGAGACGAAGCCCGACATCGCGATCATCGATTACTCACTGCCGGCGCTCAATGGGCTGGATCTCGCGCATGAGCTCAAGAAGAACGTGCCGCGGATCGAAATCCTCCTTTACACAATGCACGACCGGGAAGACGTGATTGCCGAGGTCCTGAGGGCCGGTGTTCGCGGGTTCGTCCTGAAGTCCGACACTGAAAAGCACTTGGTGGCTGCACTCGACGCTCTTTCGGTTCGCAGGCCCTATTTTTCGGGTTCGGTCTCCGAGACGCTGCTTCACAAGTTCCTGGCAATCAAGCCGGACTCCGCGACGAGGAGCCTGACCCATCGCGAACGCGAGGTCGTGCAGCTGATCGCGGAGGGCCGGATCAACAAGGAGATAGCGGGTCTCCTGAACATCAGCATCAAGACGGTTGAAACCCACCGCGCGAGCGCCATGCACAAGCTGAAGCTGCGGACGACAGCCGACCTTGTTCGCTACGCAATCCGGAACCGTCTCGTGCAGGCATGACGAAGGGCGGAAAGCTATGTCGAGAACCCGATGCCCGCATTCACTAAGACGGATCTGTTGCTCGTCGCTGGCGTTTTTCGCCGTGGCGATCGCGTCGCCTGCAGCCGCGGCTGAAACCGATCCCTCCTTCAACCTACGCGCTGGCGTACTCATCGCGAGGGTCCACACCCTGGTGCGGGTAGATCCCAATGCAACCCTCAATTCGCAGGACGTGGTCTTCGAGAGAGACCTTGGGTTCGAGCGCGGCCCCGATATCCTGTTTTTCGAGGGCGAATATCGTTTCGCTCGCCGATGGAAAGTCAGTGCGGAATACCAGCGACTTGACCGCGAAAACAGCAAGACCCTCGACCGTTCGATCCAGATCGGCGACACGACATTCCCATTGAACGCAGCCGTTTCCGGCCGGGTTCGCTCGAACCTGTACAAGGTTCAGTTCGGCTGGTCCGCGGTCAGGAATGACAAGGCCGAAGTTGGCATTTCACTTGGCGCGCACCTGACGAACTTCCTGGTATCGGTCGAAGGTCAGGGCAGCGTCGGCGGCAGCGGGATTCTCGTGCAGCGCGATGAACGGCGAAGCACCTTCGCACCTCTTCCGAACGCCGGACTGTTCGGCAGCGTCAAGGTGGGCCGCGACTTCAAGATTGGCGCGCGAGCAAATTACTTCCAGCTGAAGATCGACGATTTCAAAGGTGGGCTGACCGACGCGGAAGCGAACGTGGAATGGAAAGCCACGCGAAATTTCGGGGTCGGCGTCGGCTATCGCTTCCTGAAGTATCGCCTTGACCTCACCAAGGACAAGTTCGACGGCGCGGTTCGATATCGCTTCCGGGGCCCTGCACTCTACGTGACAGCTGCTTTCTGACTGATTGAACTGCCGCAGTTCCTCTCACCGCCGCGCGGCGTCCGGTGATCGAGCTTCGTTGGCAACATTAGTTAGCCAGAAATTGACCCTACGGAATTGTCCAAATCGAACAAATCGCATTAATTGAGGCGGACTCAAATGCTCCCCGAGGTTATGGAGCGGTCAGCTCGGAAGGAATTTTAGTGAACGTTCCCGCGGGATCGCATGATCCTGACGACGGAAATGGGGCCATCGCGGCGCGGCTTGCGAAGCTGACGCAGGGCCAGCTCGATTGCCTGTTGCTTGTCGATCAGCACCTGTCATCGAAAGAGATTGCGGCGGAGCTGAATATCTCTCCGCACACCGTGGACCAGCGCATCCGCATTGCGCTGCAAACGCTTGGGGTGGAGCGGCGCACGCAAGCGGCCCGCATGGTCGCTGGGCATCATGCGCCATATCAGCGTTTGATACATCAATCGCCGCACATTGAGGCACGTCCGGACGCCCGCCAATCCAACGGGGCGGTCAGCAATCAGATTCGGCACGCTGATCGTGCAGGGACGGCCGGGGATGTGGGTCTCAAAACCGAGCAGAGGCCTGAGTCTTCCTGGTCTTCCCTGCCTTTGCCGTTCGCAACGAGGAGTCATCCCCGGAATGAGATGAGCGTCGGGCTTCGGCTGCTCTGGATCTTCCTGATTGCGACTGGTGCGGCCTTTTCGGCCGGCATGTATCTCGCCGGTCTTGAAAGCCTCGCCAGGCTCTTGAGGGGCTAACCGCCAGCCTGCGCTTCGTTCCGATTCAAACAGCTCCGCGGGGGTGATGCCGCGTCGGAGAAGGAGTAATCATGCGTAAGCAACAGATTGAAAACGCCGCTCATGAAGTCGCAACCCAGGTCCGTGCGGTTGAAGACACGATCGATGCCGCACTCGCCGAAATCGCCGAGCTGCAAGCGAGGATCATGCGTGCAAATTCCGTTGCTCGCGTCGGCTTCGGCGCGGTGCACCCGGTTCTCGAGGAACTGGCAGCCGCGGTGAACGGCCTCGTCGGAGCACGTGGCTCCGTTGTCGGCTGCCACTCGGCGCTCGCCGAAGCGAAGGGGAAGGTCCCCGGACTTCGCACCGTATCCTTCGGCGACGGCGACCAGTGCCCAGACCAGAAGACCGGCTTTGCCGATCTCCGCATCGTTGCTTGACATGGACGTGCCGGCCCGGTTGCAGGCTGGGCCGGCTGTTTCCTGATGTTGAGTCCATCCACCTACTGGGCGATCCTGATTCTTGTCAGCGTCTTTGCGTTCTGGCGCGGGCGCGCGGACGAGCGGATCGCGGCGGTCCTGTGCATCGCCGCGACCATCGCCACTCACCTCGTATACGTCCGCAAGGGTGCTTACGAGCAGGTCGAGATGGGGATTTTCCTGGTCGATGCCGTGACCTTCGCCGGATTCGCACTGATCGCACTAAGGTCCGAGAGGTTCTGGCCTCTGTGGCTCGCGGGACTGCAACTCACGACCGTAGGCGCGCACGCGATGAAGGCGGTGCAACTCGACCTTATGCCCCAAGCCTACGGGGCGGCCGCGCGCTTCTGGGCGTATCCCATCTTCATGGTCATCGTCCTCGGGACCTGGCGGAGCAGCCGGCGGCGTCGTGCGATCCGGCCGGGGGCGCAAGCAACAGCCTAGGGTTGCACTGCCACGCGGCCGGCCCCATTGCGCGGCCATGTCGCGCCGCAAGAAGTCGCACCAAAGCCACGGATCGGCCAACCGACCCCGCTTCTGGGGTAAGCACGCGGTCGCGGCCGCGCTCGACAATCCCGACCGGAAAATCCTGAAAGCCTGGGCGACGCGTGAAGCCGCCGGCTTCATGCAATTCCCCAAAGATGTGCCGGTCACTCTTGCCGAGGCTCCCGACCTCGGTCGCCTGGTTCCGCACGACGCTCCCCACCAGGGCGTCGTCATCGAGCTTGAGCCGCTGGAGGATGCCTGGCTCGACGATGTGCTGGCGGACGCTCCGGAGCGAGCGGTTCTGCTGGTTCTCGACCAAGTCACGGACCCTCACAATGTCGGCGCAATCCTTCGTTCGGCTGCGGCCTTTGGGGCGATTGGGATCGTCACCCAAGATCGGCATTCACCACCGGAGAGCGGAGCACTGGCCAAGGCCGCATCGGGCGCTCTGGAGCGCGTTCCGTGGGTCCGCGTGGTCAACCTTTCGCGCGCGCTGGAGCAGATCGGCGAAGCGGGGTTCTGGCGGATTGCGCTTGCCGGTGAAGCTGATGCAGACCTGAAGGACGCGCTCGGTCCGCCACGTGTGGCGCTGGTCCTGGGTGCCGAAGGGCCAGGTTTGCGCCACAATACTCGCGAGCATTGCGATGCTGTGGCGCGCCTCCCGATCACTGATTCAATCGAGAGCCTGAACGTTTCCAACGCGGCCGCGGTCGCCCTTTACGCAGCGAGTGTTGCCTGATGGTCCGGACCGCCGACACGCTTCGGGAAAGCATCGACGAACTGTCGAGACGCGAGCCCGCTTTCGCCACGGTCATCGACCGTCATGGTCATCCGGAGCCCCGCAGTAGCCCGCCTGGTGCCGTGACCTTGCTTCGCACTATCGTCGGCCAACAGGTCAGCGTCGCCGCCGCCCGGTCGATGTGGAACAAGCTGGAGGCCGCGTTCGGCTCTCCGCCCGATTTGATGAAGCTTCTCGCCGCGAGCGATGAGGAAATGCGTGCCGCAGGAATGTCGCGGCAGAAAGCGGGATACATCCGCAGCCTCGCCGAACTGGTGCTATCGGGAGACCTCGACCTCGACAATCTCCCGGCCGACGATGAGGAAGCGATTGCCCTCCTGACCCGTATCAAGGGGATCGGCCGCTGGTCTGCGGAAATCTACTTGCTGTTCGCCGAGGGACGCCGGGACGTCTTCCCCGCAGGCGATCTCGCGGTTGTCGTGGAGCTTGGCCGGTTGCTCGGCCTTCCAGAAAAGCCCAGCGAGAAGCAGCTGCGGGAGCTCGCCGAGGGCTGGCGCCCGCATCGCGGGGCTGCCGCCGTTCTGGCTTGGCACAGCTACAATTCTGCGGTCTTGTAGGAACGCGCGACCAAGCGGAGGACAAGATGAACGCAGCCAAGCTTTCCCGTTACGAACCGATTGCCCTCGGGCTTCTGCGGATCATGAGCGGGCTGCTCTTCCTCGAGCACGGGTTGCAGAAGTTCCTGTCCTTTCCGCCTGGCAAGATGGCCGGGTTCGGTTGGACCTTTGCCGGCCCGCCGGCCTATGCCGGGGTCATCGAGCTTATTTGCGGATTCTTGATCACCGTCGGCTGGCTCACCCGCCCCGCCGCGTTTGTCGCGTCAGGCACAATGGCGGTCGCGTACTTCCTCGCGCATGCGCCGCAGGATTTCTTCCCGGTCAACAACATGGGCGACGCGGCGATCCTGTATTGCTTCGTCTTCCTCTACCTGGTGTTCCGCGGACCGGGCGCTCTCAGCATCGAGGGCGACAAGCGGGCGATTGAGGTCAGCTAAGGCTGAGGCGGTCTACTTGCGGACGCGTAGCGTATGCGCACGCGCCGCAAGCCCGCGGAATGTCTTCGCCCCCTGGTCGACGCGGAAGGGGCCCATCTTCTCGCCGTTGGTATTGCGGCCAACGAGGAAGCTCGTCGACGTCTGTCCCTGTCCGCCGCTCCAGCGGTAACTGGCATTGAAGCCGACCAGAGGGACGAACAGTGAGCGGCCCTCGACCTCGAAGATTCGGAGCTGGTCGCGCGGCAAGGTGACGAGACTGCGGAAGCTCATGCTCTGGAGGGGAGGAATGGCGACCCCCTCGCCGCTGGCCGACGGGCGCTCGAAGAACTGGCCAATGACCTCGTCCTGATCCGGCCCGGCATTGAACATGGCCGCTTCGACAAGGACGTCGCGAGCTGGCGCGCTGCCGGAATTGTAGATCGTGACCTCGAACTGGATGGAGCCCTTCTCCTCATCGACGATTGCCGCTTCCGGCGAGAAATCGATGTCGAGCCACGGACGAAGACGCGTCGAGACGATTCCCGCTGCCGGCGTCGCGGGTTTGGGCGATGCGGCTGGCACGGGCGGGCGGGGACCGGGTTCGGGCCGAGGCGCTGCGCGTGGCGGCGCGGGCTGAGGGCTCAGTTCGAACGCTGAGCTCTCCGCGCCTGCGAACGCGTAGCGATCGGTCCGATGCCTGCGGAAATACCATAGCGCGGCGCCGGCCGCAGTCAGGAACGCCAGGAACCATGGCCACTTGGACAGCAGGTTGGCTTCCGACGTCGCGAACGGCTCCGCCGCCGGCAAGGAGGCGGTCGAAGGGATCGCGCTCGGGCCGAATGATGCCGGCTGATTATTCGCCGGTGTCGGCGGCGGGAAACTGAAGGCGCTTGTTGAAGGCGCGGAGGGCGTAGCAGGCGCCGAGCCTTCGTTGGATCTGGTTGCAACTGCGGAGGGCGCCGGACGCGGCGCGCTCGTAGCGGGCGTGGCCTGGCCCTGCGTCGCAGGCGCGGCAGCGGTCGCGGTCTGCCGCTCCGCTGGTCGCGGAGGCGCAGTCGCCGGGGCATCGGCCTGACGGGTAACCGTTCCGTTGAGCGAAAAGTCGCGCAGCTGCGCCGGTCCGACGGCGTCGTCGTTGCGAGGCGATGGCGGCGCCAGGACCGGAATCGAGGTGGAGTCCGCCTGATTCTGGGCGTGCGCCGGCGCTCCAAGGCCCACCGCAAGCGCGATGGCCGCCGAACTCAAGCGCAATCCTACCCTCATTCTCACCCGCATATCTGGCTGGAGCCGCCCGCATTCGCTCGCGGCGACTCCGGCGCTTTGACGTCCAATCGCGCGCGATTCAAGCACATGGTGGATGAACCGCAAGCGACTGGCGATGAAAGTGGCGGATTTCCTCGAAACTTAGCGCGCGTCGACGAGTACCAGCTCGGCGTCTTCCTCGGCCTGCACGGTGACCTTGTCGACACCGGTGATTGCGACTCCATCCCGCTTCTCGGCAGGCGTGCCGTTCACCGCCACCTTGGCGCTTGGAACGAGGTAGAGGTGCCGCTCCGGATCGGCGTCATACTCGAGCGTTTCGCCGGCCTTGAGCGTCGCGCCCAGGATCCGCGCATCCGAATTGATGTGCAGAACGCCGTCGTCGTCATGCCCGCTGGCAAGCAGCTGGAACTGGCCCTCGCGGCTTTCCTTCGGAAACGGCATGGCACCCCAGCTCGGTTGCGCGTTCGGCTTGTCCGTCTCGATCCAGATCTGGAAGAGCGTCGTGTCCTCGTCCTCGAGATTATACTCGGCGTGGGTGACGCCCGTTCCGGCGCTCATCACCTGCACGTCGCCGGCTCCCGTCCGGCCTTTGTTGCCCATGGAATCCTGATGGGTGATCGCGCCGGTGCGGACATAGGTGATGATCTCCATGTCGCGATGCGGATGCGGCGGGAAACCCGACTTTGCGGCAATCTTGTCGTCGTTCCACACGCGAATCTTGCCCCAGCCCATGCGGCTCGGATCGTAGTAGTTCGCGAACGAGAAATGGTGGCGGGCATCGAGCCAGCCGTGGTTGGCATGGCCCAGCGAATCAAATTTGCGGATGTCGATCATGGAGTGAAAGTGGCCCCTCCACGAAGTGCTTCAAGTGTCATCGGTGTGCCTTCAGCCCGGCCGCGTAACGACCTGCCTTTTCGGCGTAATGGGCGGCGGATAGCCGCAGCCCCACCTTCTCCTGGTCAGTGAGCGGGCGGATGAGACGCGCTGGCGCACCGACGATCAATCCGCCGTCTACGAAACGCTTCCCTTCGGTGATCAGCGCGTTCGCTCCGACCAGGCACCCCGGGCCGAGGAATGCGCCGTTGAGCACCCTTGCCCCCATCCCGATCAAACAGTCGTCGGAGACGGTGCAGCCATGCAGAATCGCCTGATGACCGACCGTTACGCGGGCGCCGATCGTCAGCGGAGCGCCGGGATCGGAATGCCCGATCGCGCCATCCTGGAAGTTCGTTTCCTCGCCCAAGACGATCGGCGTGTTGTCGGCGCGGATCACGGCCCCGAACCAGACGCTGGCGCGGGCCGAGAGTCGGACGTCGCCGATCAGGTCGGCCGAAGGGGCGGCCCAGGCGCCCTCGCCCAGTTGCGGAGCCAGGCCATCGATTTCGTAGAGCGGCATCAATCTTCCTCGAACGCGCCGACGAAGTCTTCGTCACCAGCAACGCCTTCCAGCTCTTGGTCGAGGCCACGATACTGGACGCCGAAATCGCGCTCGAAGGCTTTGAAATGCTCTTCGCTTTCCCATCGGTCGATCGTCAGCCACCAATCGTCCAAGCGTGACGGCCGGAGCAACACCGTGCCGCGATAGCCGGGTGCCTTCTCGAACAGCTTTGCCCAGTGGCCGGTCCCGGAATAGGCTTGTTCGAACTCCTGTTCCCGGCCGGATGGCGGCCTGAATCTCCAGACGCGTGCATGGGTCATCAGCCGCATTTACACGCGGGCGGCGGTTCAAGTCACCCGCAGCGGGGCTCGGGACGAATGAACACCCGCGACAGCTCTGGGTGGCGGTCGCGAAGCCCGCCTTCGATGCGGCCTATGAGCTTTTCGACGGCCGGGATTGTCAGGTCGTCGTCGAACTCCACGTCCATTGTTGCGATGACCTGGTCCGGCGCCATGTGCGTAGTGAGGATGCGCCTCACGCTCCGGACGCAAGGCTCGCGGTCCGCGGCCTCGCGAATGGCCTTTTGAAGTTCCGGGTCGGCCCGCTCACCGATGAGAAGATTCTTGCTCTCCCTCGCGAGGACGATGGCGACGGCCGCGAGCACGAAACCGATGAGGATCGAGGCCGTGCCGTCGATCCACGGCGCCTCCAGCACCACGGCGAGCGCGGTTCCTACGGCGGCAATGACGATCCCGATGAGCGCAGCGGAATCTTCGAACAGGACCATGAAGATCGTGGGGTCCTTGCTGTTCCTCACGACATGCCAGAACGACCCTTCGCCACGCGTTCGCTGGAAGCCGCGGAAGGCGACGAACCAGGACACGCCTTCAAACACGAACGCCAGGCCGAGGACGACGAAGTTGATCATCGGCTTCGTGATCGCTTCCGGGTGCCGGATGTGGACGACGCCCTCATAGATCGAGATTCCGGCGCCCAACGCAAAGATCATCAGCGCGACGACGAAGCACCAGAAATAGAGCTCGCGCCCGTACCCGAACGGATGGATTTCGTCCGCCTTACGGGTGGAGCGATACTGGCCGTAGAGAAGCAGGACTTCGTTGCCGGTGTCGACCAGCGAGTGGACTGCTTCGCTGAGCATCGCAGAACTGCCCGTGATCGCGGCGGCAATGCCCTTGGTGATCGCGATCAGCAGGTTCCCGACGAGCGCGGCAATGATCGCGGGGCGGGATTCGGGAGCGGCCACGGTCGCTCAACCGCCGCGAAACAGGAAGTTTCCGTTTAGGAATGGTTAGGAATTGCGGGGCAGGGTCGGCAGCATGAAGACCAGTCCCTTCATCGTGCTCATGGCAGCGGCCGTTGCGCTCGTGCCGACGCATGCGGATGCAGCCGCCTATGTCGCGACGTCCGCAGGTTTGGACGCGGTCAACGCGCGCATCCTCGTGGCGCACAATGAGGCGCGCGCCGAGGTCGGGGCACCGCCCCTCCAATGGGATCCTGGACTTGCCGTTGCAGCGGCGTCTTATGGTCCGGCGCTCTCGCGGATTGGTCACTTGGTGCACTCACCCCGAGCAGGGCGCGAGAACCAGCGCGAGAATTTGTGGATGGGCCAGCAGGGCCGCTTCCGCCCCGACGAGATGGTCGCCGCGTGGAGCGACGAGAAGCGGATGTTCTTCCCGGGCGCCTTCCCGAACGTCAGCCGGTCTGGGAATTGGGCGGACGTCGCGCACTATACCCAAATGATCTGGAAGACGACGACCCACGTCGGCTGCGCAATATATCGCGACGGCACCTGGGACTATCTGATTTGTCGCTACTCTCCGCCCGGCAACCGCGACGGCAACATCGTTCCTTAATAGAGGAACATCGGCATACCCTCCACGCGCATCAGTTTCGCGCGGTAGGTGGCAGGATCGTACAGGCCCGAAACGTCGACCACCTTCTGGCCTTCTTCAAGGGTGCCGATCGGCACGTGGCAGTAATTGCCGTCCTTGAGTGCGACCATTCGGGCATGCTCGTTACGGGCTACCAGCTGCACCGCTAGAGCTCCGAACGCGAGACCGACCATGCGGTCCATCGCATCGGGCTCGCCGGCCCGCATAAGATAGGCGAGTTCCTGGATGACAGTGCCCATCCCCAGCCTCTGCTTGATCGCGCGGCCGAGGCGGCGGCTGACACTGATTTCCTCGCGCTCGCTGCCGGGGAGCGATCGCATCGAATCGTCGCCATTCCCGTCGCCGGCAATCCGCGCCCCTTCAGAGATGACGCACATGGCGTAGCCGGAGCCGCTCTCTTCCTTGTCCCTGGCCAGGAGCGGGAGCAGGACGTCGAGGTTGGCGGGAACCTCCGCAATCACGGTGCGATCGACCTGCGCAAGGAAGCCGGCGAGAAGCGCGGTCTCACCACTACGGCGGCCGAACAGCTCGACGATGCCGATGCGTTCATGGCTGCCGACCGTCGTTCGCAGCGCATTGATCGCTTCGACCGAGCGGCTGACCGCTGTCGAGAAGCCGATGCAGTAATCGGTGCCGAAGACGTCGTTATCCATCGTTTTCGGGATCGAGACGACCGGAAACCCTTGGCGGGAGAGGTGCGCCGAAAAGCGCAACGTTCCATCGCCGCCGAGCGTGACCATCGCATCCACGCCGAGGCGCTGTAGCGTCTGCAGGACCTGCGCGGTCTTGTCGCCGTCAGCAATCGTGCGCGGATCGAGGCGCGAGGTGTGTAGTATGGTGCCGCCCATACGGTCGATGCCGCGAACGCCGTCGCGGGTTAGCGGACCGCAATTGGCCGCGACGCTTGCCGGATCATCCGGGTCGATCGCGAGCACACCTTGCCAGCCGCGTTTGAAGCCGATGACTTCCCAACCAAGATCGTCGGCATTGAGCGTGATCGAGCGAATGCAGGGGTTGAGTCCCGGGACATCGCCGCCGCCAGTCAGGATTCCGATCTTCACTTCGCCCCCGCGCTCGTCATCGAGCGGGCACAGCATCTAGGGTGCCGGTGTGTCAACTCGCCATCCGGATCGCCAGCTCGTTAAGCCCCGGCATGACCGCGCGTGACGATGGTGCCCAGGAGAGGACTCGAACCTCCACGCCCTTGCGAGCGCCAGCACCTGAAGCTGGTGCGTCTACCAATTCCGCCACCTGGGCACAGGAGCATTGATTTCAGCTGGTAGGCGGCGCCATTTGGAGACGGGCCGTTCCCTTGTCAATTCCCGTTGGCCGGCTCGTAATCCAGAATATCGCCGGGCTTGCAGTCGAGCTCCTCGCAGATCGCTTCGAGCGTAGCGAAGCGGATGCCCTTCACCTTTCCCGACTTGAGCAAAGACAGGTTAGCCTCCGTGATATCGATCTTCGCGGCGAGGTCCTTCGATCGCATCTTGCGAAGCGCCAGCATCACGTCGAGCCGAACGACGATCGGCATCAGACGATTTCCCGCATTTCTTCGTCGATGATGCGCGCGCGCTCCAGCAACCGAGCGACGAGAAACAGGATCAGAGCGATACCGATGGTCAGGATGTCGCGAAGCTGCAGCTTGAACTCGAGGCGATGCGAATCGTCGGGACCGACCAGGAGGACCGCGAGGATCGGTGCAATGACCCAGACGAGGGACACCATCAGCAGCCAGAAGGCGAACGACCTGAACGAACCGACGACGCGCGCCGAGAAGAGATCGCCTTCCGCAATAGCGCCGAGCATCCGGTTCAACTGGTACAGCGCGACACTGAGGAGCAAGATGGAAATGTCCGCGACGACCATCGGAGCGCCTACATCCCCGGCGGAGGAATGGGCGCGAACTTCGACGGCTCCGCTTAGGCCCAATCCAAACCGGGCGGCCAGATATGCGGCGACAACACACAGCCAGAAAATCCACACCGCCCAACGAAGCGAGTTTGCTGTCCTGCCGATGCCCGAACTTCGCACGCTTGACTCCATTATTGTTTTACGATAATTGATTCCTGCAATTCAATACGAAGATAAAGGGAAACAGCATGAAGCGCCAGACCCGAATCGTCCTTGGGCTCATTGGCATGGGAACTGGAGCGGCACTGGCTCCGCATCTCGCCGCGGCGCAGATCGCGGCGCCTGCGGTCTCGACCGTTCCGAACGTTTCGCCCGACATTCCCTTCGATCTGTTTCGCGGAAGCCGGATCGTGCTCACCGGGCGCGTCAACGGCGTCGACACGCCAATGATGCTCGACAGCGGCGCGGGCGTGACCACGCTCGACGACGACTTCGCCAAAAAGATCGGTCTCAAGTCGGGGTCGAAGGTTACGGCGCTTGGCACGGGCGGGAGCGAGCAAGGCGAACTCGTCCGCGACGTCACGATCCAGGCCGGCAATCTGAAGCTGACTGGGGTCACCGTCCTGGTGCTCGACCTGCAGCGGATTGAAAAGGCTATCGGCCGGCCGATCCCGGCGGTCCTCGGCCACGAAGTGTTCGTCAACAGCGTGATCGGTCTCGACTTCGATCGGCAAGTGCTGACGCTGTCTCCTTCAACCGGGTTCGCCGCGCCGAGCGGAGCCACCGAGGTGAAGCTCAGCAAGGAAGGCACGCTCCATTATCTGCCGATCTCCATCGCTGGCCTTCGCCCGATCGAGGCCGCGCTGGACCTAGGCAATGGCGGCGCCCTTAGTGTTTCGAAGGAATATTTCGAGGCCAATCCGAGCCTCGCGAAATTGCCTTACGCGCTTGGGCTGGGCGGCGGAGTCGGCGGCCTGCACGAGGACCGGCGCGCGACCATCCCGACGGTGAGCTTTGCCGGGTTCACCCTTCCCAACGTGCCCGCGGATTTCCGGTCGGTCGGCAATGGTCCGTATGCCGGACGTGCCAACGCCGGGATCCTATTGTTCAAGCCCTTCCACCTGACTCTGGACCTTGGCCACGACCGCATGTGGCTGAAGCGGAGCGACACGCCGCTCGATTTTCCCAAGGACCGGGTGGGCATGTTCGTCCTGTTAGAGGACGATCATTTCAACGTCCTCCACGTCTCGCCAGGCAGCCCGGCGGACAAGGCGGGACTCAGGAAGGGCGACAAACTTGTTGAGGTCGACGGCGAACGTGTTGGGCCCGGCTTCTACGCGTCGAGAGTGGCCAACTGGGCAAAGGAGCCGGTCGGCACGAAGGTCGCCGTGACCAAGGCTGACGGGCAGACCGTGACGGTGACCCTCGCCAATTATTACTGACGCGAAAAAGGCGGTCGGCTGGGTGGCGGCCGCCTTGTCAACGCGGCGCGCGAACCGCTAGTGGCGACGCGATGATCGAACCCAAGCTTGTGACCGTATTCGGCGGCGGTGGCTTTATCGGCCGCTACGTCTGCGAACAGCTCTTCGAATATAGCGAACATAATGTGCGCCTGCGGGTCGTGACTCGCGAGCCGCGGCAGGCCAACTACATCCAGCCGCTCGGACAAGTCGGGCAGTTCGGCTTCGTCCGCGCCGACGTGACGGATCGCGCATCCGTTCGCCGTGCCCTCGAAGGGGCCTGGGGCGTGATCAATCTCACCGGCTCCTTTGCGAAGATGGCCGCGGTCCACGCTGAGGGGGCGAAGAACATCGCGCACGAGGCCAAGGCTGCCGGGCTCCGATCGCTGGTCCACATCTCGGCAATCGGCTCCGACCCGGACGGCGAAGCGACCTACGCCCGCACCAAGGGCGAGGGCGAGAAGGCGGTTCGAGAAGCTTTTCCCGATGCCACGATCATTCGTCCCTCCATCGTGTTCGGGGCCGAGGATCAGCTGACCAATCGCCTTGCCGGAATGGCCCGCCTGCCCGCCTTGCCTGTCATTGCCCCGAACTGCCGTTTCCAACCGGTGTTCGTCGAGGATTTGGCCAAGGCGATCGCCCGCGCGTCGGTCGATCCGGCGGTTCACGGCGGAAAAACCTACGAAATCGGAGGGGCGCAGGTCCAGTCGATGCGCGACTTCACGGTCGAAATCCTCAAGGCTGCCGGACGCGAGACGGAGCTGATCGACATTCCCAACCCGATTTCCTCATTGATTTCCCGTCTCGGTTTCCTTCCCGGCGCGCCGTTGACGCGCGACCAGTGGCTGATGCTCCAGCACGACAATGTCGCGAGTGGACCTGGGCTCGAGGCTTTCGGCATTCGGCCGGTGCCATTCGGAGCCGTCGCGCCGGAATGGCTGGGAATGTACGGAGGCAACCGTTTCGCGCGGCGCCGGGTCAACATTACGGCGCAGCACTAAGGCGTGCCGGTCCTCCTAATTGCGATCATCCTCGGCATCGTCGAGGGGGTGACGGAATTCCTGCCGGTTTCGTCGACCGGGCATTTGATCCTTGCGACCGAGTTGCTCGGCTTCGACGCCGAGAAGTGGGCCGCCTTCAACGTCATCATCCAGCTCGGAGCGATCCTGGCCATCGTCGTCCTTTACTGGCGAACGTTCTGGGCGGTGCTGGAGGGCATTCTCCGCAACAACCCGATGTCATGGCGCTTCGTCCGGAACGTCCTGATCGGCTTCCTTCCCTCGGCAATCATCGGCGTCATCCTGATCAGCAAGATCGAGCTTCTGCTCGGCAATGCCGAAGTCGTGGCATGGGCACTCATCGCTGGCGGCATCGCCATTCTGTTGATCGAAAAGCTGGTGAAGCCGGGCGATATCGTCGGCGTCGCCGAAATGCCGCTGAAGACCGTCCTCGGTATCGGTTTCATTCAGTGCCTAGCGATGATTCCTGGTGTCAGCCGTTCCGGCGCAACCATCCTGGGCGGCCTTACGCTTGGCGTCGAGCGGCGGACCGCGGCAGAGTTCAGCTTCTTCCTCGCCATTCCAACGATGATGGGGGCGACGACGCTCGAACTCGTGAAGCATCACGACACGTTGCTGTCCGGCGCCAGCGGCGTCGGTTTCGGCGCCGTCGCGGTCGGCTTCGTCGTGAGCTTCATCGTTGCAATCGTCGTGGTCCGGGCCTTCGTGCACTACATTTCGAAGCACGGGTTCTGGCCCTTTGCGTGGTACCGCATCATCGCAGGTACCGCCGCACTCATCTGGCTGGCGTCCCGCTGATTCATCTGCCGTTCATCGGCCGCTAAGGTGTTCCCGCGTTAGAGATCAGCAGATTATCCACGTGAGGATCCGGTGCATGCGTGCTGTTCTTGTCGTCTTGCCGTTGGCACTTTTGGCGACGCCTGCTCTGGCGGCTCCGCCAGCGGACCATGACGTCTCGAAGATCCAGCGCGAACTGGCAGACCCGAAGTGGGCCGACCGGCTGACGGACACGATGGTCGCGGTGTCGAGAGCTTTCCTGAACATGCCTGTCGGGGAGGTCGAGGCCGCTGTGCAGGGCCGCACGCCAACAGCCGCCGACAAGCGGCGAACGGTGCAGAGCGAAACCGGCATGTCGGAGCAGCAGCTCCATCAGAAGATCGAAGACACACGACCGAAGATTGAGGCCGGCATGCGCGCGATGGCAGCCGCTTTGCCGGCAATCGTGAAGGGCTTTTCCGATGCCCAGCGGGAGATCGAACGCGCGAGCGCAAACGTCCCTCGTCCCGATTATCCGAGGCGCTGACGTTCTCGCCTAGACGCACGGTTTTCGCTCGCTAAAGCTGCCCGCTCGATGTGGCAGCTCTTCCAATTTCCGCTTTGTCCTTTCTCACGCAAGGTGAGACTCGTCCTTGCCGAAAAAGGCATCGCTGCCGAGCTGGTGCGTGAGAACCCTTGGGAGCGCCGGGACGAGTTCATCGACCTCAACCCAGCCGGTGAAACGCCCGTGATGGTCGACGCCGACCAAGGCATCACCTTGATCGGATCGCAGCCGATCGTCGAATATTTCGACGAGACCGTCGACCGCATGCCGATGATCCACGGCAATGCCCCGCTCCGGGCCGAGATCCGCCGCCTCACTGAATGGTTCGACGAGAAGCTTTACCGCGAGGTCGTCGAGCCGCTGATGAACGAGCGGATGCGCAAGCGGCTGGTCAGCAAGGAAAGTCCGGACACGCGCATCCTCCGCGAGGCAATGCGGGTCGCGAACAACCATCTCGATTACGTCGATTACCTGCTCGATCACCGCCGATGGATGGCGGGGCCTGGCCTCAGCCTCGCCGATTTCGCCGCCGCGGCGCATCTCAGCGTGATCGATTATCTCGGTGCGCTGGATTGGCGCGGTCACAAGCAGACGAAGGACTGGTACGCCGTCATGAAGTCGCGGCCGAGCTTCCGGCCGCTCCTCGGCGAGCGCATGGAGGTGATCGTGCCGCCACAGCACTACGACAAGGTCGACTTCTGAAGACCGCGACGAAGATCGGGCTCGCGTTCGGGGTCCTGCTTCTGGCGCTGACCGCCGTCGTCCTGTTCAACACATTCCGGCTGAAGGCCGAGCCGCTGGGAAAGGCTCCACCCGCCTTGCCGGTCGATGCGGCAGCCGTCGATCGCCTTTCGCAGGCGCTGCAGGTCCAGACCGTCTCCACCGAGACTGGTCCCGCCTCGCCCGAGGTCTTCGCCGCCTTCAATGCGTTTCTCGCGCAAAGCTTCCCCCGCATCCACGCGGAGCTGCAAAAAGAGGTGCTTCCCGGTGGAAGCCTGCTCTTCACATGGCCCGGGATCGATCCTTCCGCTCCCGCACTCCTGCTGATGGCTCACCAGGACGTGGTCCCGGTCGAGGCAGGAAGCGAGGGCAAATGGAGTGCTCCACCGTTTAGCGGAACGATCGCCAACGGCTTCGTGATCGGTCGGGGCGCGATCGACGACAAGGGCTCGCTGATGGCGATCCTGGAAGCGACGGAGCGCTTGCTCGCCCGCGGCTATCGGCCAAGGCAGACGATCTATCTCGCCTTCGGCCACGACGAGGAACGCGGCGGAGAGGGCGCGAAGGCGATGGCGGCCCTGCTCAAGCAGCGCGGCGCCAACATCGGGCTTGGCCTAGACGAAGGCTATGCGGTGCTCGACGGCGTGATTGGCGGAGTCAACGTGCCCATCGCCATGATCGGCATCGGCGAAAAAGGGTACGTCTCGGTCGAAGTGACTGCGACCGGGGCCGGCGGGCACAGCTCGATGCCGGCTGACGACAACAGCGCCGTGCGCATTGCGCGCGCGGTGGAACGGCTCTCGATCAATCAAATGCCTGCGAGGATCGACGGTGCCTCCGGCGCGATGCTGGACGGCATTGCTCCGTATGGCAGCTTTACGATGCGCGCCGCCCTCGCCAACCGCTGGCTCACCGGACCGCTGGTCAAGCGTCAACTTCTATCGGTGCCGAGCACCGCGGCGGCGATCCGGACCACGACCGCGCCGACCATCCTCAACGCTGGCACCAAGGACAATGTCATCCCGCAGGTCGCACACGCCGTCGTCAATCATCGCATCCTGCCGGGCGATACCGTGGAGAGTGTGCTCGAACACGACCGCAAGGTCGTCGACGACCCGCAGGTTCAGGTTCGTCCGGCATCTTTCCAGCAGCAGCCAGGCAAGCCTGTCTCTCCGGACAGCGCGGAGTACCGGCAATTCAGGGCGTTAGTCCGCTCCAGTTTCCCGGAAGCCGGCGTTTCCCCTGGCCTGGTCGTCGGCGCCACAGACGGCCGCCATTACCAGGACGTCGCTAAAGCCGTCCTCCGCTTCGTCCCGATTACCATGCGCAAAGGCGACCTCACGCGCTTCCACGGCAACGATGAGCGCATTGCTATCGCCGACTACATGCGAGCGATTGCCTTCTACGAACGCCTTATGAGTGGGTCGCCGCCACCAAATAATTGAGGCGCAGGTCCTCGCTCAGGTGAAGCCCGCGCATCGGGCTGAAAGCCAGGCCTTCGACGTCGAGGCATTTCAGGCCCGCATTCGCCATCAACTGTTTCATCCGCTCCGGGGCGATGAACTTGTCGAAGTCATGCGTGCCCTTCGGGACTGCACCAAATCCCTCCGCCAGAGTGATGGTGATCAGCTTCGACCAGCCGGTCGCATTGGGCGTTGACATCATCAGCAGGCCATTTGGCGCCAGCCGCTTGGCAAGGTCGATCAGGAACTGCTGCGGATCGGCCGTGTGCTCGATCACTTCCATCGACGTGATCAGGTCGAACGCGCCTTGGAGATCCTCCACCGCGGCTACGCGGTAGTCGATCTGCAGCCCCTGCCCGGCCGCATGCTCGCGCGCGGCACCGATCAGCTCTGGCGCCGGATCGATCGCCGTGACCTTCGCGCCCAGCCTGGCCAGCGGTTCCGCCAGCAGTCCGGCCCCACACCCGACGTCCAGCGCGCTCTTCCCGTCCAGCGGACGCCGGCTGTGCTCGTCGAGCGACCAGTGCTGATCGATCCAGTCACGGATGTAGGCGAGCCGCACGGGATTGAGCTTGTGCAGCATCGCCGAGGCGCCCTTCGGGTCCCACCAGTCTCCCGCGAGCTTCCCGAACTGCTCGATCTCTTCCTGAACGATGCTTGTTTCCGCCATAGTCGCCTCCTAACAGGACGCGCCCGTACACCCAAGGAGCGAGAGTGCCCTCCTCAAGCCAAAAGCGCATCGTGATGAAATTCGGCGGCACGTCGATGGCCGGTATCGAGCGCATTCGCCACGTCGCCGAGCGCGTGCGCCGTGAGGCGCAGGAGGGCAATGAAGTCGCGGTCGTCGTGTCCGCCATGGCGGGCGAGACGGATCGCCTCGTCCAGCTCTGCAAGGAAGCTGCGCCGCTCTACGATCCGCGCGAGTATGACGTCGTGGTCGCTAGCGGCGAGCAGGTCACCTCTGGTCTCCTTGCGATGACTCTGCAGGGCATGGGTCTCAACGCCAAATCCTACATGGGCTGGCAGCTCCCGATCCGCGCGAGCGGCCATAGTGCCGGGCTGATCGATCATATCGATGCGGATGTGCTGGAGCGCGTCTTCGAGCAGGGCGGTATTGCCGTGATTCCTGGCTTCCAAGGTGTCACCGACGCCGGCGACGTCGCGACATTGGGCCGGGGCGGTTCAGATACGTCGGCAGTTGCGCTTGCGGTCGCGGCGAAAGCCGATCGTTGCGACATCTACACGGACGTTGAGGGGGTCTTCACCACCGACCCCCGGATCGTCCCCCGCGCTCGCAAGCTCGAGGCGATCACCTACGAAGAAATGCTCGAGCTCGCCTCGGTCGGAGCCAAGGTGCTTCAGACGCGCTCGGTCGGACTTGCGATGCGGTACAATATGCCGCTCCAGGTCCTTTCGTCCTTTGAAGACAAGCCCGGCACTTTGATCGTCGGCGATGACAAAATCGAGGAATTCAAAATGGAACGCGTGCTCGTCACCGGCATCGCTCACGACAAGAACGAAGCGCTCGTCACCCTCACCGGCCTGCCAGACAAGCCCGGAACGGTCGCCGGCATCTTCGGTCCCCTTGCCGAAGCCAACATCAACGTCGACATGATCATCCAGGCGGCGCCTCGCGAAGGCGAGAAGAGCGAGCTGACCTTTACCGTTCCCAACGCTTCCCTCGCGCACGCGGTCTCCGAGCTCGAGAAGGTGAAGGCCGACGTCGGGTTTGAAACCGTCAGCACCGACACCGATGTCGTGAAGGTCAGTGCGATCGGCGTCGGCATGCGTTCCAACGCCGGTATCGCGGCCCGCATGTTCCAGACTTTGGCCGAGCGGGGCATCAACATTCGCGCCATTTCCACATCGGAGATCAAGGTCTCCGTTCTCGTCCCGGAAGAATATACGGAGCTTGCCGTGCGCGTCCTTCACACGGCGTTCGGCCTTGACGACGCGGAAGCGAACGCGGGAGCGGCAGCATGAGCGGCGAAGGCCTGATCGCCGAGCCGCGCGCCGTCCACCAGTCCGTTGGCCATGCGCGCCTCAAGGAGCTGATGCATCGGGGCACCGAGTTCCTCGGCTGCGACGTCGCGATCATGGGCGGCGCGATGAGTTGGGTCAGCGAGCGCAGCCTCGTTTCCGCCATATCCAATGCCGGCGGCTTCGGCGTGATCGCCTGCGGTGCGATGACGCCCGAGCTTCTGGACACCGAGATTACCGAGACGAAAGCGCGGACCAAGCGCCCGTTCGGCGTCAACCTCATCACCATGCACCCTCAGCTGAGCGAGCTGATCGACGTTTGCGTGCGGCATGATGTCGGTCATATCGTCCTCGCGGGCGGCCTTCCGCCGGGCAAGGCGATCGAGAAGATCAAGGGCCATGGCGCAAAGCTGATGGCCTTCGCGCCGGCGCTGAGCCTCGCCAAGAAACTGATGCGGTCGAACGTCGATGCCATCGTGATAGAGGGCATGGAAGCCGGCGGTCACATCGGCCCGGTATCCACCACCGTGCTGGCGCAGGAAATCCTGCCGCACATCAGCCGCGACATTCCGGTCTTAATCGCCGGGGGCATCGGCCGCGGCGAGGCGGTCGCGGCGTATCTCGAAATGGGCGCGGTCGGCGTCCAGCTCGGCACCCGCTTCGTGTGCGCGAACGAGAGCATTGCACACGCCAACTTCAAGAAGGCGTTCATCCGCGCCTCCGCCCGCGACGCCATCCCCTCGGTGCAGATCGACCCGCGCCTGCCTGTCATCCCTGTCCGGGCGCTCAAGAATCGCGAGATGGAGAATTTCGCAGCCAAGCAGCGCGAAGTCGCACAGAAGCTCGACGAGGGCTCGATCGAGATGGCCGAGGCCCAGCTCCAAATCGAGCACTATTGGGCGGGAGCGCTCCGTCGCGCCGTCATTGACGGGGACGTCGAAAGCGGATCGGTCATGGCCGGCCAGTCGGTCGGCATGGTCACTCGCGAAGAGCCAGTCGCGGACATCATACGTGAATTGGTCGATGAAGCCGCTGCTGCGTTGGAAAGCCGGGGCTAGCGCCAAGAGGATTGGAAATGACGGATCAGACGATTGTCGAACGCGACGCTACAACGGAGGCGCGCAAAGCGTTGCAGACCGTCAATCCCGCGACCGGCGAGCCCGGAAAGACTTATCATGAGCACAAGCTCGCCGATGCGAAGGCAGCCGCTGCCGCTTCGCACCGGGCTTATCTGACTTGGCGCAAGACAAGCTTCGCCGAACGCGCGGCGGTGATCCGCAAGGCTGGCGAAATCCTTCGCCGCCGCAGGGACGAGTTCGCCGCACTCATGACCGAAGAGATGGGTAAGACCCTTTCCGACGGCCGCGCGGAAGTCGAGAAATGCGCCGGACATTGCGACTGGTTCGCCGATCACGCCGAGAGCTATCTGGCGAATGAGCGCGTCGACATCGGCGGCGGCGAGGCGTTCGTAACCTTCAATCCCATCGGCGTCGTGCTTGCGGTCATGCCGTGGAACTTCCCGTTCTGGCAGGTCTTCCGCTTCGCTGCACCCGCGCTGATGGCGGGCAATGGCGCACTTTTGAAACACGCCAGCAACGTCCCTGGTTGCGCTCTCGCGATCGAAGAGGTGCTCCATGAAGCCGGCGTTCCACGCGCCCTCTTCCGAACGGTCCTTCTGCCGAGCAGCGAGATCAAACCACTCATCGAGGACGAACATGTCGCCGCCGTAACCCTCACCGGCAGCGTTGGGGCCGGCAAGAGTGTGGCGACCGCCGCAGGAGGCGTGCTCAAGAAGTGCGTCCTCGAGCTCGGCGGGTCGGACGCTTACGTCGTGCTGGAAGACGCTGACATCGAAACCGCGGCGAAGGTCTGCGCGACGGCTCGCATGGTCAATGGCGGTCAAAGCTGCATCGCCGGCAAGCGCTTCATCGTCGTGCGCTCGGTCCTTAAAAAGTTCGAACCCGCCATTGTCGAAGCAATGCGCGCTTACGACATGGGAGATCCACGTGACGAGACCACAAAGCTCGGGCCAATGGTCAGCGTGAAGGCCCGTGACGAAATCCACAATCAGGTTGAACGGAGCATCGCCAATGGTGCTCGCCTTTTATTGGGCGGGAACATTCCGGATCGTGCCGGCGCCTGGTATCCCGCAACCGTCCTCGCCGATGTCCGGGAGGGCCAGCCCGCGCATGACGAAGAAGTTTTCGGCCCGGTCGCCGCAATCATCGCCGCCGATGACGAAGCGGACGCCATCCGCATCGCCAACGACAGCGAGTTCGGTCTTGGCTCCGGCGTCCTGACCGGCGACCTCGACCGCGGCCGCCGCATTGCGGCCCATGAACTCGAAGCAGGCATGAGCTTCGTCAACGAAAACGTCCGCTCAGACTCTCGTATGCCGTTCGGCGGCGTGAAGCACTCCGGCTACGGCCGCGAATGCGCGTCCTTCGGCATTCGCGAGTTCACGAACATCAAGAGCGTCCACGTTAGCGAGCTGAAGCACGACGGCGAATCGACCACCGAGTAGACCGAAAATCTTCGTGTGGGCGCGCGAGGCGCTCGGTCAGGCGATAATCGTGGCACGCTAACCTGCTGAATTTGCTCGCCGGGCGTATCCTCCACTCAACGACTCGGTGGGGTGGGACATGCAACCGGCGAGTGCCGCGCGCGCAGACGCGAACATTGCGATTGGCAGTGAAGAACTAGCCGAAGGGCTGATGCTCGTCCGCGCGAGTACCTTGAAGATCATCCGACTTCAGTTGGCGATGGAACGTCGTGACCGCCGCGTGGCGCTGGAGGCAGTGGACGACCTCGTCGCGCTCGACCGCAGCCTTCAGGATTTCCTTGCCCACGTGCCGGTCGCCAATGACGACGGCATCTTCAGGAACTTGCTGGAGCTGGAACGGTCCGCGCTCAACGTCGAAAAGCATACCCTAGCCGGAGGGATTGCCGGCCGGAGTAGGGAAGAGGCTGTACCTGATCCGGAGCCTGCGGACCCTACGGACTGGGTTTACGAGGATATCGAGGAGACTCCGCGTCGGCCCTGGCTTGCATGGGTCTTTGCAGTCGCCGCGATTCTCACGCTTGCAGCGGCTGCATTCCTTTTTGGCGCGTCAGGCTACGCGCCGGATATCATCCGGGAGGCTTTATGATCGCTTCCGACAGCCTGCTCCGTGCAAAGGAGCTCGACGCCTATGAGGCGATTTCGTCCCTCGATCGCCATGGCGAGACGGTAAGGCTGATCCTGGCGGAAGTGTCGATGCTCTCCGAAAAGTATCGCTACGTTCAGCGCCACGACGTCCCGCACGTCCGTGAGCTGACCAAGATGATCGACCTGCTCTGGCAGGAAATTGAGATGGAAGCCTATCCGCAGCCGGTGCTGAACCCACTCGATCAGGTGGGAACCTACTGAACACGAGCGACTGCCGCGTGACATAAGCGAGGCGCATCTGATAGCGCTTGGCTATGCCGCTGAGCGCCGCCGCCTCCGCCCGCGAAATCCTGACGGGCCTCCATGAGATCATGGCCGGCCGGGGCAGCGCGCAATCCAAGCTCGACAAGGTCGTCGACCTGATCGCGGACGCGATGGAGAGCGAGGTCTGTTCCATCTACCTGCTGCGCGACAACAAGCTCGAGCTTTACGCGACTC
The DNA here is from genome assembly GCF_039543105.1 of Sphingomonas daechungensis. Taxonomy (NCBI): domain Bacteria; kingdom Pseudomonadati; phylum Pseudomonadota; class Alphaproteobacteria; order Sphingomonadales; family Sphingomonadaceae; genus Sphingomonas; species Sphingomonas daechungensis. Next base: position 2,036,238 of record NZ_BAABJC010000001.1, on the reverse strand, counting down.
ACGGCCTGCGCAAGGAAGCGGTGCACGTCACTCGGCTGGGGATGGGGGAAGGCCTGGTAGGCACCATCGCCGCGGAGGGGCGCATTCTCAACCTCGCCGAGGCGGCCGATCACCCTGCCTTCGCCTATCGTCCCGAAACGGGCGAGGAGAGCTTCCACAGCTTCGCTGGAGTCCCGATCGTAAGGCTGGAAAGCCCGATCGGCGTCCTCGCCGTCCAGCACGTCGAGCCGCGCCGATACGAAGAGGTCGAAATCGAGGCGCTCCAGACCGTTGCGATGGTGCTCTCCGAAATGATTGCGGCCGCAAGGCTGGTTGACGGCGCACGACGCGGACGAATTCGCAGCAGCGGCCCGCTGCGCTTGTCGGGACTGAAGCTCGTTTCCGGAATGGCCAAGGGTGAGGCAGTCTTCCACCAGCCCCGAGTAATCGTCGAGCATACCGTCGCTGACGATGTCGAGGCGGAGCGCGACCGCGTCTATTCCGCATTCCGCAAGATGCGCGAGCAGATCGACGCGATGACCAAGGATGCGGAGTTCGGGACCGCCGGCGAGCATCAGGAGATTCTCGAGACCTATAAGATGTTCGCCTACGACGAAGGCTGGTCGAGGCGGATCAACGAGGCGATCGATAGCGGCTTGACCGCGGAGGCGGCCATCGAGCGAGTTCAGCAACGGACTCGCGCCCGCATGCAGGACATCGACGATCCTCTGCTCAAGGATCGGATGCACGATCTCGAGGACCTGTCCAACAGGCTGTTGCGCATCGTCTCGGGACGGTTCGGGACGGCGGCGCAGACTGGCCTGGCTCGCGACACCGTCCTCATCGCGCGCAATCTCGGCCCTGCCGAACTGCTCGAATACGATCGCCGTAGGCTGAAGGCGGTCGTGCTCGAAGAAGGGTCACTGACCGCCCACATGACCATCGTGGCGCGGGCAATGGGCGTCCCAGTGGTCGGCCGGATTCCCGACATTCGCCACAGCGTCGAGGAAAGCGAGCAGATTCTCGTCGACGGCGACAACGGCAGTGTAATCATTCGTCCCAGCAGGGCGCTCCTGTCCGGCTTCGAGCACCGCCTCGCGACACGTCAGAAGAAGCGCGCCGAATTCGAGGCGGTCCGCAATTTGCCTGCGGTCACCCTCGACGGTGTTCCGGTGAGCGTAATGGTCAACGCGGGGCTTGCCGAAGACGCGGCCAACCTCGACCCTTCGGGTGCGGACGGCATCGGTCTGTTCCGGACCGAATTCCAGTTCCTCGTCTCGGCGACGCTTCCCGGCCGGGAGCGGCAGCAGCGACTATATACCAAGGTGCTCGCTGCGGCTGGCGACAAGCCGGTGATCTTCCGCACGGTCGATATCGGCGGGGACAAGGCCCTGCCCTATCTTACCGACATCCGCGATGAGGCTGAGAATCCATCGATGGGTTGGCGCGCACTCCGCCTGTCGCTCGATCGCTCGACCTTGATGAAGGCGCAGGCCCGAGCGCTGATCGAAGCCTGCGGCGGCAAGACGCTTCGTGTCATGTTCCCGATGATCTCCGAGCCCTGGGAGTTCGACGAAGCTCGCGCCCTGTTCGAGGAGCAGGTCGCGTGGGCGCGAAAGGGCCATCGCAAGCTCCCCAGCCGTATCGATTTCGGCGCCATGCTCGAAGTCCCCGCGCTTGCCGAGGTTCTCGACCAGCTTCTGCCAAAGATCGATTTCCTGTCGATCGGCACCAACGATCTCACGCAATTCCTGTTCGCGGCAGACCGGGGAGACCCGAGGTTGGCGGAGCGCTACGACTGGCTCAGTCCGGCGATCCTACGCTTCCTTCGACGAGTCAGCACCCAGGCGCGCGAGGCTGGCGTCCCCGTCCGTGTCTGCGGGGAGATGGGTGGGCGTCCGCTTGAAGCGATGGCCCTAATCGGCATCGGGATCGAGCAATTTTCGATCACGCCGGCCGCCGTCGGTCCGCTCAAGGCGATGGTGCGGTCGCTCGATTCGGGGAAGATCCGTATCCGGATGGAGCAGTTGCTTGATCGCCCTCCGGCGAACATGCGCAAGACGCTCGGCGAGTGGGCGCGACGGCACAAGGTGGCAACCGACTGACGCAAGGAAACTGCGGTTGACAGCATGGGCAACCGCTTGGACAAGCGGACCGGGTAGGGTTGAGGCGAATGGCCGAAAGCGAAGACGATTTTGTACACGCACAGCCGTCCGTAGGCGATCGCCTTCGGGCCGCCCGCGAGGCGAAGAAGCTGTCGCTCGAAGATATTGCCGAGCAAACTCGAATCCCTCTTCGTCACCTGCAAAACCTGGAAGCCGGGGAGTGGAGTGCGCTGCCGGCGCCGACCTACACGATCGGGTTTGCCAAAAGCTATGCCAGCGCGGTCGGCCTCGACAGGACGGAAATCGGCGACGACCTTCGCGATGAGATGGGCGGCGTCCGTTACGACGCCGCGAAGACCGAGGTCTTCGAACCGGCCGATCCTGCGCGTGCAATGCCCAAGTGGCTGGTTCTCTCGGCGATCGGGGCAATCATTCTGGTCGTGGTGGTCATGACTTGGCTCAATAACCGGGCCCTGTCGCCCGACCAGCCCGCAGCCCCAGCCCCGCAGGAAACGGCCACGGCGCCCGCGCGGACGGAGCCAGCAGCAACTACGGCACCCGCGCCGGCTCAAACGGCAGAGGGGCCGGTCACGTTGACGGCAGTTGAGCCCGCGTGGATCCGTGTGACCGACCAGGGCAAGACCTTGTTCGAAGGCGTGCTCCCCGCCGGTCAGACCTATTCCGTCCCGCAAACTGCCTCGGCCCCACTGCTGCGTGCGGGCGCTCCGGAAGCCTTGCGCGTCAATGTTGGGACTGCAATTGCACCGCCAATAGGGCCTGCCGGAAAAGTTGCATCGAACGTCAGCCTGAAGCCGGTCGACCTGATGCGAGCGCCCGCTGCCGCAGTAACAACCGTGCCTGCGCCAAGTGCGCCACCGGCAGTTCAGAACACCGCCGGGTAAGAGCCTCATTTTCGAGTGCAGGTTCCATATCTATCCTTGGCTTAGTGCACTCATCGGAATAGGTTTTCCCTTCGGGGAGGGACAATGAACACCAAGACAATCCGTTTTGCGGCGGTCGCGGCTTTGATGACGACGAGCGCGGTGCCGGTTCTGGCGCAAGTGCAGCAGCCAATGCCGCAAGCCCAACCCGTCGCGACGCAGGCCTCGGTCATCAACCTCGACAATCGTATCGTCGCGCTCGAACGCCAGATCGCCGATCTACTGCGCGCGGAAGAGGAGAACGGCCGGCGGATCAGTGAACTGGAAGCGACGCTGAAGTCGGAACGCGAAGCCAGCGCCAGCCGGATCGCCGCACTGGAATCCCGACTGGCGGCCGGGTTGCCGTCCGTGGCGAGCACGGAGCCAGCGGCCGAGAAGCCGAAGCCGGCTCCTGTCAGCAGCTCGCCTGGTCCGAAGCCGTCTCAAACGGCAACGTCCTCCGAGGATGCGACTGACCCCGCCGAGGAAGCCTATGATGCCGGCTACCAGCTATGGAAGGCGGGCAAGTATGACGAGGCTATCGGAGCGCTTCGCGCCTTCAGCTCGGCCTACCCAAACCATCGCCGGACGAGCTGGGCGAACAATCTCGCCGGACGGGCCATGCTGGACAAGGGCGAGCCACGCGCCGCGGCCGAGGCCCTGCTGGCCAACTATCGCAGGAACCCGAAAGGCGAGCGCGCCGCTGACAGCCTCTATTACCTCGGGCAATCGCTGATGAAGCTCAACCAGCCGAGCCAGGCCTGCAAGGCCTATGCGGAACTGGAGGCGGTGTACGGTGACGGCGTCCGGGCGGACCTGAAGAAACTGCTTCCTCCCGCGAAGGCGGAAGCGAAGTGCTCGTGAATTCGCCAGGGGACCACATATGGCTCCCGCCGCGTTCATCGATCGATTTCGATCCGACCTTGATCGGCTGATTGAACCCGGGACCCGCGTCGGCATCGCCGTTTCGGGCGGGCCGGATAGCATGGCGCTCCTGCTGCTCGCTGCTGCCGCAAGGCCCGGCGAAATCTTGGCGGCGACGGTGGATCACGGCCTGAGAACGGAAAGCCGTGCCGAAGCGGAAATCGTTGCGGCCGAATGCGCCCGGCTTGGAATTCCGCACGCGATTTTGCCGATCGCCTGGGAGCGCCCGCCGACTAGCGCGGTGCAGGAAAGCGCTCGCAAAGCCCGTTACGCCGCTCTTGCGAGCTGGATGCGAGGCCGGGGCGTCCCGGTCCTGATGACCGCGCACCATCTGGACGATCAGGCCGAAACGCTGCTGATGCGCTTCAACAGGGGTTCGGGAGTGAAGGGTCTCGCGGGAATGCGAGCGCGAAGTCCGCTCACTGGAGCGGCTGATCTGAAGCTCGTCCGCCCATTGCTCGAATGGCGCCGCTGCGAGCTCGAAGATGTTTGCGCAGAAGCCGGGGTGAAACCCGCAGCCGATCCCAGCAACGACGATGAGCGGTATGAAAGAGTGCGCATCCGTAAGGCCATCTCGGACTCTTCATGGCTCGATCCTGAGTCACTCGCCCGGAGCGCTTCGCACCTCGGCTTCGCAGACGAAGCGATCACTTGGGCGACAGACCGTGAATGGGAGGAGAAGGTTACAGTTGGCGACGATCGCGTCAGCTACACGCCGTCCGGCGCGCCAGCAGAAATCGTTCGCCGCGTGTTGTCACGGGCGATTGCCACGCTTGGCACCGAGGGCTGCCCGAACGACCTTCGGAGCCGCGAAATCCAACACGTAATCGACACGCTGCGCTCAAGTGGGACTGCGACACTACGAGGCGTTCGGTGCAGCGGTGGACCTACATGGATCTTTACGCCCGCGAAGCCTCGATGCCCTCCCAGCTAGTCTGAGCAAAGCTCCAATTTCCTGATGTGCTGAAAGGCAGATGTGGGGCCTGTCGATGGCTGCATCGTCGAACGACGTCACCGTCGGCAGGCCCCACACCTTAGCCGCGCCTCCCCCGAACGGCTGACGGCTATTACCGAAGGAAGGGTTTGACCCCCGCCGCGCAGGATACTCCCCGGCCGCAGCCAACCTAGCTATCAAAAGTTAGGCGCGACCGTGTGTCCCGATTTGACGACCGATGCCATGGACCACTGTGCGCCGTGTATCATGTGCGATATCACCGCCGAGTGAGACGGGGGCTCAGACTACCATCCGGACGCGTGATCGCGATCGGCCGCTACATGCTGGCGGCGCTGCTCGTCTTTTATCTTTGGATCGACACCAGCCCCGCTCTCGATCCGGCGTCGATGACCTTCGCCGTGCTCGGCGCCTACTCGATCTTCGCGCTCATCGTCATGGTGGTTACCTGGGATGACTGGTGGCTTGAGGCGCGACTGGCCGGGCCAGCGCACGCGGTCGACATCATCGCCTTCGCTCTTCTCGTCTATTCGACGCAGGGCTTTGACAGTCCTTACTTCACGCTCTTCATTTTCATTGTCGGCGCATCCGCGATCCGCTGGGGGTTGAGAGCCACCTCACTCACGTCCGTCCTGCTGATCGGGCTCTTCTACATGGTCGGAATGCTGGTGTTCCGATCGACAGGGCCGGCCCATTTCGAAGACTTCGTCGATCGCACCGGGCACCTGATCATCCTGTCGATGATCCTCATTTGGTTCGGCGTGAATCAGTGGCGATCTGGCCTTTATTCGCGCTCAGAACCCATTTCGTCTGAATCCGCGCTGGATGAATCGCCTCTCGAGACCAGCCTGCGGGCGGCAATGGAGGGCCTGAATGCCTCATCGGGCGTGCTGATCTGGCGGGCGCACGGCCGCAAAGCCGCGAACGCCTTTGTCGCCCGCAACGGGGGGATGACGGTAGTGCGGACGAATGCCGATGCACTGATGGGCTTTGGAGCCGGCCCGTTCCTCTACAACAATCCCAAGAACCGGGCGCTGGCGCGTGACGACCGCCGGAACCTGTGTCCCTTCAAGGCAGACGAGTTAATCAACGGGAAGGCCGCTGCCGAACTCGGCTTGGAGGAGGGCATCGCCATCCCGTTCCGCACCGGTGGCGGCGAAGGCGAAGTCTTCCTCGAAGGCATGCCAAACCTGTCCACGGATCATATCGACCTCGGCCGGCAGATCGCTCTGGACGTGGTCGGCCAGATCGAACGTCACGCTCTCATCATCGCGGTGGAGGAAAGTGCCGAGGCGCGATCCCGGCTTGGACTTGCGCGCGACCTTCACGACAGCGTCGTCCAGTTCCTCGCCGGCGCGGCGTTCCGGCTAGAGGCGCTGAAGCGCGACCTCGCGTCCGGCCGCGACCTTGAGCCCGAGCTCAACTATCTCAAGCAGCTGATGCTGCACGAGCAGGGCGAGCTTCGCTCCTTCATCGCAGCGTTGCGAAGCGCTCCCCAGATCGGACTCGACGAGCTTGCCAAGGACCTTCGGAGCCTGGCCGAGCGCCTCGCGGAACAGTGGAACGTGCTGTGTGAGTTCTCGGCTCAGACCACAGACATGATGGTGCCCAGCCGTCTCCACCTCGATGCGCAGCACCTCGTGCGGGAAGCCGTCGCCAACGCCGTCCGTCACGCCGGCGCCAAGAGCGTGACGATCCGGCTCCAGTCCGACACCGACCAGCTCAAGCTCGATTTCATTAACGATGGCTCGCGTTATCCCAAGACCCAGCTGACAGGCGGGATGCCACGGTCGCTCAGCGAGCGAGTCAAGTTGGCTGGCGGAGCGCTCGAGCTGACGCGAGGGATGGGAGTCACACGAATCTCGGTCTCGCTACCGATCTCGGGAAGAATTCACTGATGCGCATCCTGCTCGCCGACGATCACCCGATGATCAGCACGGCCATCGAAGCCCTGCTCCGCAACTCGCCTTTTGAAATCGCCGGAATGGCATCGACGGGTGAGCAGGCATTGCAAAAGCTCGATGAGCTCAACCCGGACATCCTTCTGCTCGACCTGCAAATGCCGGGGGGGACCGGCATGGACGTCTTGCGCCGCCTCAAGATGAACGGCAGCAAAGTCCGCGTCGTCCTGCTAACGGCCGCGATTGATGACGCTTCGCTGCTGGAAGCCAAGTCGCTACGGGTTCAGGGCATGGTCCTGAAAAACTCGGACCCTGCATTCCTTCTCGAATGCCTCGACCACGTCAGCAAGGGACGCCGATGGTTTGATCCAGAGTTATCCGGCCGCGCCAAGGAGCTGGCCGACACGCTCGGTGATCGTGAGGGACCGGCTCTCTCGCCCCGTGAGCGTCAATTGATCAATCTCGTCCGCAAGGGTCTCCGCAACCGCGAGATCGCCGAGCAGCTTGGCGTGACCGAAGGGACGATAAAGGTCTATCTCCATGCAGTGTTCGAGAAGCTAGGCGTCACCAGCCGAACTGAGCTTGCGATCCGCGCGGACGAGTTCCTCGCAGGGAGTTTCCTGACCGATCGGCGCTGACCCACCTGTCCCGCAATGGGACGAATGCCAGCGACGCCGTTCATATCACTGCAAAAATCAGTGACATATGCGTGCAACATAGGAGTTGCACAGGGCTGCTTGCGACGATGGAACTGAAGGATGTCTCCCGAGAGCTTCGACGCCACGTGAACCTCGACGCGATAGCGCGCCGGGCCGACAATCAGCGCCACGACATCCACCTTACCGACATCTCGCGCGATGGCTGCCAGTTCCGCTCCGATGTTCCGTTCGAGACCGGTGAGGTCATCACCATTCGACACGAGGTTCTCGGCGATCTCTTGGCCGAAGTTCGCTGGGCCTGCGCGGGGCGGGTCGGCGCCCTCTTCCTCAGGCGGGACTGAACGCGATCCCGCTGACGGCACCAAACGCCTGTGATATCATTGTCATTAAGGTTCTAGCGCCTATCTTGCAGTCGCTAACCGGCATTCGCGCCGTCGAGAGAGATTAGAATGAACGAGAAAAAGCCGACGAATCCCTGGGCAAAGAGCCTCCTCATCTGGGTTGGCATCCTCTTCGGGCTCGTCGTTTTCGTGCAACTGATCGGCGGCGGCTCGAAGGCCGCTACCGGCGAAGCCATTCCTTACTCGGAATTCATCAAGCAGGTCGACGAGTCCAACGTCCAGGCGGTGACGACCTCGGCCACGACCAGCGGCAACCAGGTCATCACCGGCAAGCTCAATTCCGGTCAGGAATTCCGGACGACCGCGCCCAAGGACGCCCAAGTCACCGATCGCTTGATCAAGGCCGGCGTTCAGGTTCAGGCCAAGGAAGCCGAACAATCGAGCATCTGGCAGTACCTGCTGCTGCAGTCCCTGCCCTTCATGCTAATGATCGGCATCGCCTTCTTCGTGATGCGTCAGATGCAGAAGAACGCCGGCTCCGGAGCGATGGGCTTTGGCAAGAGCCGCGCCCGCATGCTGACCGAGAAGCAGGGCCGCGTAACGTTCGCCGACGTTGCCGGCATCGATGAAGCCCGCGAGGAGCTTCAGGAGATCGTCGAGTTCTTGAAAGACCCGGGCCGCTTCGCTCGCCTCGGCGGCAAGATCCCGAAAGGCGCGCTACTGGTCGGCTCGCCCGGCACCGGCAAGACGCTTCTCGCCCGCGCCATCGCGGGTGAAGCGGGCGTTCCCTTCTTTACCATCTCGGGTTCGGACTTCGTTGAGATGTTCGTCGGCGTTGGCGCCAGCCGCGTCCGCGACATGTTCGACCAGGCCAAGAAGTCGGCCCCGTGCATCGTCTTTATCGACGAAATCGACGCGGTCGGCCGCCATCGCGGCGCCGGCCTCGGCAACGGCAATGATGAGCGCGAGCAGACCCTCAACCAGCTGCTGGTCGAGATGGACGGCTTCGAAGCCAACGAAGGCATCATCATCATCGCCGCGACCAACCGGCCGGACGTGCTCGACCCGGCGCTTCTCCGCCCCGGCCGTTTCGACCGCCAGGTCGTCGTGCCGCGCCCCGACATCGACGGCCGCGAGCAGATCCTTGCCGTTCACATGAAGAAGGTCCCGCTGGCGCCGGATGTCGACGCGCGCGTCATTGCACGTGGCACGCCGGGCTTCTCGGGCGCCGACCTCGCCAATCTCGTCAACGAGGCTGCACTCCTCGCGGCCCGCAAGGGCAAGCGCCTGGTCGCCGCGCTCGAGTTCGAAGAAGCCAAGGACAAGGTCATGATGGGCACCGAGCGCCGCTCGATGGTCATGACCGAGGACGAAAAGCGCATGACCGCCTATCATGAGGCCGGCCACGCCATCGTCGCGCTTCATGAGCCGGCTTCGGACCCGATCCACAAGGCGACGATCATCCCGCGCGGCCGTGCGCTGGGCATGGTGATGCGCCTGCCGGAACGCGACAACTACAGCTACCACCGCGACAAGATGTACGCGAACCTGTCGGTCGCCATGGGCGGCCGCGTCGCCGAGGAACTGATCTTTGGATACGACAAGGTCAGCTCCGGCGCGTCGTCGGACATCAGCTACGCGACGGGCCTCGCCCGCGACATGGTCACCCGTTGGGGCATGTCCGACGCGCTCGGCCCGCTGCAGTACGCGGAAGCCGACGAGGAGGTCTTCCTCGGCTATTCGGTCAACCGGCAGAAGAACATGTCGAACGAGACCGCGCAGGCCATCGACAAGGAAATCCGCCGCATCGTCGAGCAGGGGTACGAGCGCGCCAAGACGGTCCTGACCGAGCAGCACGAGCAGCTTGAGACACTGGCAAAGGCGCTTCTCGAATATGAGACGCTGTCGGGTGACGAGATCAAGATCGTGCTGGACGGCGGAGCCATCGACCGCGGTGGGCCGAAGGGTCCCGCCATTCCGGCAGCCGGCTCCTCGATTCCGAAGGCGAAGCGCCCACCGAAAGGCATTGGCGGACCGGCGACCGCCGGCGCTTGAGCCTTCGCCGCTTCCTCGCGGCAGCCATCATCCTCGTCAGCGCCTCACCGGCGCTGGCGACGGATGTCGAAAGCTTTCTCGTCAGGGTTCACAAGGTCCAGCGATTGGGCCCGTTCGCGTTCTTCTCGCCGGAATTTTATCGGCTCAAGCACCTGGTCGAGGCTGACGGGGAAGAGCTCAAGACGGAATATGCCGAGTTGAAAGCGGCGGGGCGGCCGACGGCCTTTTGCCCGCCCGTAGCGGACAAGCCGCGTGTCAGCCCCAACGAATATCTCGCCGCTCTGAAGGCCGTCCCGGCAGAGAGACGCCGTGTCACGACGACCAAGGACGTGCTGAGGACCGTGCTCGAGCGAAAATATCCCTGCGGCCGCTAATCGAACAGGCCGAGCGCGAAGAGCGCGAGAAAAAACAGGGTGAGCGCAACGATTGAGAACGTGACCAACAAGATCGTGCGGACCAGCGCGCTCCTGCCGGACAGACCGTAAGTACCTTTGAGCTGGCGATAAATGTGGAACGGCGGGACCAGCATTGCGAAGCCGGCGACCTGCGGCAGTCCCGCCAGCCCGATCAGCATCGCGGTCACCACCAGCAAGGTCATGAAGCTCAGCGAATAGGTCACGAACACGGTGTGATCGTAGAGGCGGAAGCGGCGGCTGAACGGGAATAACAGCCACAGGAATGGCACGGACAGCGGAATCAGCATCCAGCTGAATTTGTAGGCATTCGTCTTGAGCTTGTAGAACATGAGATCGGGATTCTTGACCGCCTTCTCCAGCGGTTTGCTCAGCCAGTCCGGTGCATCGATGCGCGTCTTTGCTATCCGCCCGATCTCGCCCTGCTGGACGCCCCGCATGACCGCCAGGTCTTGCTGCAGATCGGCAATCTTCGCGTCGTACGGAGCAGTCGGCCGATTGGCGCGTACGGCAGCGTCGCGCTGTCGCTGAAGGTCGGCGATCTGCCGCTCGTTCGACGAGATGCTCTTCTGCAGTTCTGCCGGTGCATCCGGGCTGATCCTTGGCGACAAGTCACCGCTGAAGCTCGCAACGGCAAACATCAGGAAAACCGAGAACAGGAATAGCGCCATGGGCGAGACGAACTTGGCGCGCTCGCCGTCGATGTAGCGCCGCGTGAGCTCGCCAGGGCGCCAGGCGAGCATCGGCAGCGTGTGCCAGACCTTGCCCTCGAAATGGAGCACACCGTGAAGCAGGTCGTGCCAGAAGGCGTGCAAGGTGCGGTGCACATGCGACTTCTGCCCGCAGGCATGGCAATACTCGCCGACCAGCTGCGCGCCGCAGTTCAGGCAATTCTTCTCATGCGTGTGGCCGCTACTCGCGCCGGAGCGCGGCTCAACCGCGCCTCCAAGTACTGCGCCGGTCGCAGCATCGCCGATGGCTTCCAGATCCGACATGCAACGTTCCCCTCCCCAACATTATGCGCGCTTCGGCGCTCATGCTAGCTGCCGTTCAATGAAGCGGATTGGACTTCTCGGCGGCTCGTTCAATCCGGCGCACGTCGGTCATCGACGTATCAGCCTGGCGGCCATGGACGCGCTCGGGCTGGATGAGGTCTGGTGGCTGGTGTCCCCGGGAAACCCGCTCAAGGCCGGCCGCAAGGACATGGCGTCCTTCGAAGACCGCTTCGCGTCGGCCAGGGACATGGCCCGGCGATCGCGCATCAAGGTCAGCGATTTCGAGCGGCGCGCGGGCACGCGTTTTACGATCGACACGGTTCGGAAGCTCCGAAGGACCTTTCCCAGCACCCAGTTTATCTGGCTGATGGGCGGCGACACTGTGGCCGAATTTCATCAGTGGAAGCACTGGCGCAAGCTCGCGGAATCGCTGCCGATTGCGGTGATTCGCCGCCCCGGTTATGATCGTCAGGTCCACGCGGCTCGCGCGATGGGCTGGCTGAGACGGTTTGTCCGACCTTCCAGCCAGGCACGGAACTGGACGGATTGGAGTGCACCGGCGATTATTTTCCTTCGCCTGACGCCCGACCCAACCTCCGCTACCGGCCTCCGCGCGCACGATCCCAACTGGCATGAACGGTATCCGGACCCCACGGGGGGTTCCAAACGTTTCGTAATGCCAACTTTGATCAGGAGAGCACTTGCCCGACAGTCCCACTGAGACCGCTACCGGCCGTCCCGAACTCGACGTCGAAGACCTCCACGCCCTCGTCCTCAAATCGCTGGATGACGATCAGGCCGTCGAGGTCGTGACCATCCCGCTCGCTGGAAAATCGAACATTGCCGATCACATGGTGATCGCGTCGGGCCGCTCGACCCGGCAGGTTGCATCGATGGCGCATAAGCTTGCGGACCGGATCAAGGAGCAATTCGGGAGGATTGCGCGGATTGAGGGACTGCCCACCGCGGACTGGGTTCTGATCGACGCGGACGATGTGATCGTGCATCTTTTCCGCCCCGAGGTTAGAAGTTTTTACAATTTAGAACGTATGTGGGCTTTCGGCGATGATGCCGAAAGGAGTACAGCTGCTCACGGGTAGAGGGCTTTATGCGTTTGATTGCTGTTTTCCTGGGGCTGCTGGCCTTCGCGCTTCAGCCTGCCAATGCGGCGTCTTCGCCGGGCCTGCTGACGCTTGAGCAGCAGCTGAAACTGCTTGTCGGATCGCAAACCAGTGATGTCGGCGTTGCCGCGCTTGACCTGACGACGGGCGAGACCGTCGAAATCAACGGCCACACGGCCTTCCCGATGGCCAGCACGGTCAAGGTCGCCGTCGCCGCCGCCTACCTCAGCCAGGTCGATCACGGCCAACGCTCGCTCTATGACAGGATTTCCGGAACCTCCGCGGCCAGCCTGATGGAGCGGATGCTGATCCACAGCGACAATCGCGCGACGGACATGCTGATCCGCGACCTCGGAGGGCCTTCTGCGATCCAGGCCTGGGTGAAGTTTCACGGCCTCAACGATTTCCGCGTCGACCGAACGATCGCCCGCCTGCTCTCCGACAAGCGCGACCTGTGGGACTATCGCGATTCCGCAACGCCGCTGGCCATGGTCGACCTCCTTCGACGGTTGGACCGGGGCAATGTCCTGAAACCGGAGAGCCGATCCTATCTGATGGATCTGATGGGCCGTTGCGAGACTGGCAAGAACCGCATTCGTGGGCTTCTTCCGTGGGGAACCAAGGTCGAGCATAAGACCGGAACGCTCAACGGCTACACCAGCGACGTCGGCTACATCACACTGTCGAACGGCCATCGCGTCGCGGTGGCCATGTTCGCCCGTGGCGGCACCGACCGGCCGAAGACGATCGCAGAGGCCGCGCGCGCCATCTACGACGGCTTCACCAAGCTGTTCACCTGGCCGACCTACGGCACGGCGTATTCGGGCGCCGCGCGCAACTAGGTGCTGCTCCACGTCATCGCGCGTGGGAAAATCGGCCGATCACCCGAGGCGGAACTCGTCGAGCGCTACCTGAAGCGCATCAGCTGGACGACGAAACTTACCGAGCTTGGCGAGCGGGCCACTCTTCCAGTGACCGCGGCGGGATCGATGACAGTGCTACTCGATGAGAAAGGCCGCGTGCTTTCCTCGTCCGAGCTTGCAAAACTGCTCGAGCAATGGCGCGATCGCGGCACTCGCGAAGTGCGCTTTGTGATTGGGGCCGCGGACGGCCATTCTCACGAGGAACGTCAATCCGCGGACATGCTGCTGTCGTTCGGAGCGGCGACCTGGCCGCACCTGCTCGTAAGGGCCATGCTCGCCGAGCAGCTGTTCCGGGCGACATCCATCCTTGCGAACCATCCCTATCATCGCGAAGGTTGACTGGTGCACGCGCGTTTCGCCTTCGCCGTTCCTCTTCTCGCCCTGCTTGCGGCGAGCGAGCCTGTCCGCCCCGCCCCCGAGCCGATCGCACTGACTGCGCAGCGTGCGATCGCCGAGGCCAAGCTCGCGGAAGCTCGCGTCGTGAAGCTGCAAAAGGCCGCCGACGAGGCGAAAAGCGAGGCCGAACGCATCGGTGCGCAGAGGGCCGCGGCCGCAGAAGCCATCGCCGCCGCCGAAGCCCGGATCAGCGCGGCTGATGCCAATGCACGGGCGATCTCTGCCCAGATCCAGCTCCGGCGAGAGCGACTGCAGCGCGAGGCAGCACCGGTGACTTCGCTGCTGGGCGGGCTCGCAGTGATGGCGGAGCGGCCGCCGTTGCTGGCCGTGCTCGACCGGGGGTCGACGCAGGAATTTGTGAAGGTGAGGCTGCTTCTGGACGCCACCCTGCCTGTCATCCAGGCGCGAACGGCATCCCTGCGCGCAGAACTCGACCGCGGGCGAAAGCTGCAACTTGAAGCCGAGCAAGCCCGATCCGACCTCGTCAACAGCCGCAACGCCCTCGCGATGCGCAAGCAGGAGTTCGCCGAGCTCGAAGGCAAGGCCGTCCGCATCGCACAGGAGCGCGGCGGAGAAGCGCTAGGTGCAGGCGACGTGGCTTTGGCACGCGGCGAGGAAGCCGCCGACCTCGTCGGCGAAGCCCGGCGTGGACAGCAGGCCCAGCAGATCGCGTCCGAGATGTCGCGGTTGCCGGCACCGCCCGCCCGACCGGGGACGACAAGGTCGCCGGCTGAAGGTTTCGCCTATATCCTGCCGTCCACCGCGCCCGTCGTCGAAGGCCTGAGTGCCATCGCGCCGAATGGGGTCCGCTCCCGCGGCCTCACGCTGGCAACGGGCAGCGGTGCCGAGGTCATCGCACCCGCCGCAGGAACGATCCGCTTTTCGGGCCCATTCCGCAGCTACGATGCGGTCATCATCATCGATCATGGCAACGGCTGGATGAGCCTTCTGCTGAACGTCGCGTCACCGCTCAAGTCGGGACAAAAAGTGCAGATCGGACAGCCGCTTGGCCGCGCCATTGGTCGAATAAGCGTGGAACTGTCCCGCAATGGGCGGCATGTGTCGCCTGCTCTCATCGCAGGTTCATCTCAGAACCTGTCAAAGGGCCTGAAACAGAGTTAGGGTGTAGACCGAAACCCGGGACACGCAGATCATGAAGCTGACTACCAAATTGCTTCCGCCGCTCGCTCTCGTCGGGGCGCTTGCCCTAGTGCCGGTGACGACCAGCTCGCTCGCAGCCGCGGACTCCGCCAATTACCAGGAGCTTGAGACGTTCATGAGCGTCTACGAGCGAGTGAAGGCGCAATACGTCGACAAGGTCGATGACCATACCCTGATCAAGGGCGCGATCGACGGCATGCTCGCGGCGCTCGATCCCCACAGCTCCTATGCAGAAGCGACTGACTTCGACGTCCTCAAGGCGACGACGGACGGCAATTACGGCGGCCTCGGAATCACGGTTGGCGTCGAAGACGGTGCGGTGAAGATCGTTTCGCCGATGGAAGACACGCCTGCCTGGCGCGCCGGTCTGAAGTCAGGCGACTACATCACACACATCAATGGCGAACTTCTCTACGGCCTCTCCCTCGACGAGGCGGTCGAGAAGATGAAGGGGCAGCCGGGTTCGTCGGTGAAGCTGACCATCGTTCGCCCGGGCCGCGACAAGCCGTTCGACATCTCCATGGTTCGCGAACGCATCGAGCTCCGGCCGGTGAAGTGGGAAATCAAGGACGGCATCGGCATCATCAACATCAATTCGTTCGCCGGGAACACGGGCGATGCCACCAAGGCAGCGCTCTTGGCGATCGACAAGGCGACCGGCGGCAAGCCGCTCGGATACGTGGTCGACCTCCGGTCCAACCCGGGCGGCCTGCTCGACCAGGCGATCGACGTCAGCGACGCCTTCCTCGAGCGGGGCGAGATCGTGTCGCAGCGGGGCCGCGAAAAGGACGATATCGAGCGTTATTACGCCACTCCGGGCGACATGGCTCACGGCCTCCCAGTGGTCGTGCTGATCGATGCAGGCAGCGCTTCGGCGGCGGAGATCGTCGCGGCCGCGCTTCAGGATCACCACCGCGCACTCGTCCTCGGCGAGAAGAGCTTCGGCAAAGGATCGGTGCAGACCGTCCAGATCATGGGACCCAAGGCGGCTCTCCGCCTGACCACGGCGCGCTACTACACGCCGTCTGGCCGTTCGGTTCAGGCCGGCGGGATCGAGCCGGACATCAACGTGCCGCAGCTGAGCGATCCGGACTTCAAGGACCGCAAGGTTGTGCGGGAATCCGACCTTCGCCGCCACCTGCTGGGCCAGGCCAACGTCGACGAGAAGCTGCTGGAGCAGGACGACCTGTCGAAGGACCCCCGCTTCAACTTCACGGCTGCTGAGCTCGAGAAGAAGGGAGTCACGGACTTCCAGCTCGATTACGCTCTCCGCACGCTGAAACGGCTGCGGGCGCCGACCAACGTTGCGTCTGCCGACACTTCGAAGCGGTCTTAAATGAACGAAGCGGCGCTTCCGCGCGATCGGGGCATGCTGGGAATCGGAAGCGCTGCCGCGGCGCGGCTGATCGCCTTGCTGCTGCCGCTCGGCCTGCTCGGTGGGGCGCTGGGCTCGCAGTACATCGGCGGCCTTCACCCCTGCGAGATGTGCTACTGGCAACGGTGGCCGCACGGAGCGGCGATCCTGCTCGCAGCTCTGTCGTTCACGGGGCCCGCGACATCCCCGCGTTCCCGGACATTGGTCCTGCTTGCAGCTGCGGCGATCGCGATCTCTGGGGCTATCGGTGTCTATCACGCCGGCGTCGAGGCGCGCATCTTCGAAGGATTCACGACCTGCACGGCGACCAAGGGACTGACCCTGGAGGACATCATGAAGGTGCCGCTGGTCCGCTGCGACCAAATCCAGTGGTCGCTCTTCGGAATCTCGATGGCCGGCTGGAATGCGATCCTGTCGCTTGGCGGAGCCGCACTGATCGTCGTCCCGTCTCTAAGAGGTCGCCGCGCATGAAACCATGGCGGCCCGGACAGCGCCGGTCCGATGCGGAATCGATGATCCGCGTCGACCAAGCCGGCGAATATGGCGCGACCCGCATCTATGCAGGGCAGCTCGCAGTTCTCCGTCGGAATTCGACTGCGGCCAAGATGGTCGCACGCATGGCCGCGCAAGAGCAGCGTCATCTCGACCGGTTCGATGCCCTGATGGCCGAGCGGCGAGTCCGGCCAACCGCGTTGCAGCCGGCCTGGAACGTCGCTGGTTATGCACTAGGAGCGGTCACCGCCCTGATCTCTCCCTCGGCGGCCATGGCCTGCACCGAAGCCGTCGAAACGGAGATCGACCGCCATTACGGGGCGCAGCTCGAGCATTTGGGCGATTCAGATCCGGAGCTTGCCGCCGATATCGCGGAATTTCGCGCGGAGGAACTGGAGCACCGCGACGTCGCCCGCGAGGCTGGCGCTGCCACGGCTCCGTGCTATCCGCTATTGACGTTCGGAATCCGTGCGGCATGCCGTGTCGCAATTGGGTTATCGAAACGGATTTGAGGAACCAGCAGCGGCAGTCGGCCGCTTTACTGTTGGAAGGATTGTTATGACGAAGCTTGCAGCCCCTCTTGCAGCCGCTGCCCTGTTTGTCGGCTTCGCCTCGGCGCCGGTCGCCGCGCAGAATGACTCGAGCACGCAGGACTCAAAGCAGCGGATTTCGGAGATCATCGTCTTTGGAACCGACCCATGCCCGCGTTCGACCGATGACGAAGTCGTGGTCTGTAGCCGCGTTCCGGAATCCTACCGCTACCGCATGCCCGAAGCTTATCGGCCGGGCGGCAGCTATCAGCAACGTCAGGCGTGGGCGAACAAGGCAAAGTCGCTCGAGCGCGTCGGCCGCACGGGAATCCAGAGCTGCTCGCCGGTCGGACCGGCGGGCTACACCGGCTGCCTGGACCAGATGATCAATTCGGCGCGCCAGGAAAGCGACGACGATTACCGCGCCGGTACTGCGCCGAAATAATCCTCAGCCTCTCGCCTTTTCGGAGGCGATCCACGCGTCGATTTGCCTTTCCAGCGCATCCAGCGGCACCGCGCCCTGTCCGAGCACAGCGTCGTGGAAGCGGCGTATGTCGAACTTGTCGCCCAGCGACTTCTCGGCCCTCGCCCGTAGATCCTCGATCTTGCGCTTGCCGATCATGTAGGCCGTCGCCTGGCCCGGCACCGAGATGTAACGGTTCACCTCAGCATCGATGTTGGCGTCGGTAAGGGCCGTATTGTCCTTCATGAAGGCAACGGCCTTCGCCTTGTCCCAGCCCATTGAGTGGATACCGGTGTCGACCACCAGCCGCGTCGCGCGCCACATCTGGTAACTGAGGCGCCCCATGTCCTTCTGCGGCGTGTCGTAGAGGCCCATGTCGGTGCCCAGCCGCTCCGAATAGAGCCCCCAGCCCTCAACGAACGCCGTGTAGAACGTCGTCGCCTTGCGCCACTGCGGCATGTCCAGTTCTTGCTGGATCGCGATCTGCATATGATGGCCGGGAACGGCCTCGTGCACCGACAGGACCGGGATTTCCCAGAGCGGCCGCTGGTCGAGCTTGGTCGTGTTGACGAGATAGAAGCCGGCAATGCCGCCCTCCGGACTGCCCGGCTGGTAGCGCGCAGTCGTGTCGGTCGGGGCAGTCGCGGCGGTCATCGGGCGGATGCCGTAGGGCAAGCGCGGCAGGCGTGAGAAATAGCCAGTCATCTTGCCGTCGATGGTCTTGGTGACGATCGCCGTCTTCTCCATCAATTCCTCGGGCGTCGTCACGTACCACTTCGGGTTGGTCCGCATGTCGGCGATCATCGCCTCGCGGCTGGCGAACCCGGCCTTCTTCGCCACGGCCTCCATCTCCGCGCGAATGCGCGCAACTTCCTGCAGGCCGATCTGGTGTATTTGATCAGGAGTGAGGTCGGTCGTCGTGTGCAGGCGAACCAGCGCCGCGTAATAATCCTTGCCGCCCGGCTGGCTGGCAACGCTGTCGACCGTCCGGCATTTCGGCACCAACTGGCTCTGCGCGATCGAAGCGAAGGACTTGTAGGACGCGGTGATCGGTCCCTGGATCTGCTCCCGAGCGCGGGACTGGAGGTTTGCCCAATCTCCGGCCGAGATCGAGGGCGGGCGGGATCCCGCGAACGGCCCGTAAAACGGCGACTGCGTGGGATCGGCCGGGACAAAGGCGAGGGTCTGCTCCGGCAGCTTCCGCATCCACTCGCACGCCTGCGTATAGCCCTCGTTGGCGGCCTTCACGCTCATGTCGCTGTACGCCTTCATCCGCGCAGGAACGAGCGTCAGGCGCGCAAGGTAATTCTCGTAATCCGCCTTGTCGCGCATGGGGATATTCTCACCCATGGTCGCCATGTAGTCGTGATAGCTGCCGAGCGAGGAGTAGAGCAGCTGCCGCTGACCGAAGCGGTTGAAGCGGATCTGGTCATCCAGAGTCCGCTCCAGAACGGCGCGATTGCTTTGGTCCATCGCGTTCAGCGAGGCCGAGGGAATTGCGCGCAGCCGCTTGAGAAATGCGTCCGCTTCCGCCGCCTGCCGATCGAATTCCGCCAGGCTGAGCTCGGCAAGCTCGCGATCATAAGTCTTCACCCCGACCGAGCTTGCAGTGAGCGGATTGTCCTTCAGGTACGCCGCCCAGTAATCGTCCATTAGCTTGTGGAAATCTTCGGTCGGACCGGCGGTCGCCGGGGCGGAGATGGCGATTGAGGCAGCCGTCGCGAGAGCGAGCGTCAGATTGCGCATATGATGTCTCCCTGTTCCCCGAACCCTAGCCAGGGCACGCGCGGCCGCAACAGGCGTTTCGACAGACGGCGGCCCTCCCGGATTGTGCTGGAGGCGGCCACGGCTTAGCCCTGCAATGCCGAATGGGGAGAACATCGATGACCGTAGCCGACGCCACGCCGGACCTGGAGCATATCGACCAGACCGATCGAAGCTTCCTCGGCCATCCCAAGGGGCTCGGCTACCTCGGCTTCACCGAAGCCTGCGAGCGCTTCTCCTATTACTCCATGCAGACTCTGCTGGTTCTCTACATGGTCAATTACCTGTTGGTGCCGGGCCGCATGGAGAACGTGATCGGCCTCGATTGGCTGAACACGCATATCTACCCGGGCCTCGAGGGCCAGGTTCTCGCCTCCGCGATCTTCGGGACCTACACAGCGCTCGTCTATCTCACGCCGATCGCGGGCGGCCTGATTGCCGACAAGCTGCTTGGCCGCAACACCACGTTGATCATCGGCGGCGTGCTGATGGCGATCGGCCACTTCCTGATGGCGATCGAGCCCGCATTCCTGCTGGCCTTGCTGGCGCTGCTGCTCGGCGTCGGCGCCTTCAAGGGCAATATCGCGACCCAGGTCGGGGCGCTCTACGGCCCGAACGACCTTCGCCGAGCCATGGCATTCCAGATCTTCTACATCTTCATCAACGTCAGCGTCATCGCGGCGCCCCTGGTGTCCGGAACGCTGGGTCAGAAGGTCGGCTGGCACTGGGGCTTTGGATGCGCAGGCGTGGTGATGGTCCTCGGCCTCTTCATCTACCTCTCCGGCCGCAAGTATCTCGCGCCCGACAACAAGCCCCTTCGGGGGGCGGACAGGGTGGCGCAGGACCCGATGACGAGAAGCGACTGGGTCAACGTCCTCTATCTCGTCTTCCTGATTCCGGTGCTTGGAATCGCCCTCCTGACCAATCAGGAGATCTTCAATGCTTACCTCATCTGGGGTGACCAGCATTTCGACCTGACTCTTCTCAACAATACCAGCAGCTGGCTGATCACGCTCGACGCGGCGCTCAGCTTCTCGATGCTGGTCGCGGTAGCCGCCTTCTGGAAGTGGTGGGGAACGACCCGCCGGGAGCCGGACGAGATCAGCAAGATGATCATCGGCAGCATCTTCACCATCGCCGGCGGCGCCTGCCTGTTCATGGCGGCACTGACGCAGCCGGAGGGCGGCAAGATCAGCCTGTTCTGGCCGGTCATGTTCCACCTTCTGAACAGCATCGGCTTCGCGCATATCCTGCCGGTCAGTCTGGCGCTGTTCTCCAAGATCTCGCCCAAGCAGATCACAGCGACGGTCATCGGGCTCTATTACCTGGCCTTCTTCATGGCGAACGCCGTCGTCGGCTGGGTTGGCGGCCTTTATTCGTCGCTGCCCACCACGACGTTCTGGCTGATCCACATCGCGAGCGCCGCCTTCGGCCTCGTCGCCTTCGTGATCTTCAAGCTGGTCGTCGGAAAGAAGTTTCAGGACGTCGCTGCTCCGGCCGCCGTGTGAACCCGGCCGACGCGCTCCCTGAAGATCTCGCGGGCGAAAGTCGCTTCCAACTGCTGACGCGGCTCGGCTTTGCCGGGCGTGGGTTCCTGTACATCGTCATCGGGTTGCTGGTGATCCTGGCGGGCCGCACCGAAGACCTCACGGGAGCGTTGGAGTATCTTGGACACGGTCTCGGCAAGGTGTTGCTTGTCGTCCTCGCCGCCGGATTGGCCGTCTACGGCCTGTGGCGCCTTACGGACGCGGCGTTCGGGATCGAAAGCGGTCGCCGCCATGCGAAAGCGCACCGCAAGCGGATCGCGGCGGCCACCAGCGGCGTGATCTACGGATTCCTGTCCTACAAGGCGGTGCTGATCCTGCTTTCCCAGCGGATTGGGGACCATGAGCCGCAACAGCATGCGTCGGCGGCCTTGCACCTGCCCGGCGGCGAGGTCTTCGTGTGGATTGCCTCCGCCATATTATTAGGCGCTGCAATCGCGCAATTCGTCAAAGTCCGGAAATGCGACTTCCTGCGCGCTCTCGACTGCGACGAGCGTCAGAAAGTCTGGATCAAATGGCTCGGGCGTGTCGGCTATTCGGCACGCGGGATCATTTTCCTCATCATCGCGTGGCTGCTGGCCCTTGCCGCGCTTCACCGTCGCGCCGCCGAGGCCGGCGGCCTGGAGGAAGCGCTCGATGCCATGCACCCGGTCGTCCGGGCCTCGGTGGCCGCGGGCCTGATCGTCTTCGGGGTTCTCAGCCTGGTCGAGGCGCGCTTTCGACGGATCCACCGGCCGCCGCCGGTGGATCACGTCGCCGAGAAGGTGGTCGAAGCGGTTCGCGGCTAAGCTAAAGGCTCAACTCCGCGACGTCTTCCTTGGCGCCAGCGTCCGGCTTCCGGCCCAACAGCTTGTTCAGCGCCGGCTTGAGAAATCCGCGGACTGTGCTCAGCCAGACCTTGGCATCCTCGACGTCGAACCGGAGGAGGGCCATCTTGGGATCGTCCTTGCCCTCGTACCACTCGGCCACGATCGGATTCCACAGACGGTCGATCGTCTCACGATCGTTGTCGATCTGAAGGGTGCCGCGCAGGCTGGCGAACAGGTCATGGCCTTTGCTGGTGTAGGTCGCGAGCGCCTGGTTGGATTGGCCCATGGCGCGGATCAGGTCGTGATCCTTGGCGGTGAAAATCCACAGGATTCCAGCGTCGCGATCCTGGTCCTCGAACTGTGCAGTCATCGGCTGCGTCGCGCCTTCGCGCGCGCCGTCGATGCCGAGCATGATGAAGGGACTGTCTTCCAGCGCCTTCCAGAGTTTCTCTTCAATCTCGCGGTCGTCAGCCATGTCTTCGATCTCCTTCTCCGGCAGCAAACGGCCGGATCGGGGAAGCCGTTCCGCCATATGGCCTTAAGGTCAGGTCGGACCTTTTCTCCCGCTAAGCTATTGTCTTGAAAGTAATTTGAAAGGAACATACTGAGAACGAATGGCTCAGCTGGACCTTCAGTCGAAGCTCGCGATTCTCGCGGATGCGGCGAAGTACGATGCATCCTGCGCCTCATCAGGCACGTCCAAGCGCGACAGCCGCGGCGGCAAGGGCGTGGGCTCTACCGAGGGCATGGGCATTTGCCACGCATACGCTCCCGACGGCCGCTGCATCTCGCTACTCAAGATCCTGCTGACCAACAGCTGCATTTTCGACTGCGCCTACTGCATCAATCGCAAGAGCTCGAACGTCAGGCGTGCGCGGTTCACGGCGCAGGAGGTCGTCCGGCTCACGCTGGAATTCTACAAGCGCAATTACATCGAGGGATTGTTCCTCTCCTCCGGCATCATTCGTTCGTCGAACTACACGATGGAGCAATTGGTCGAGGTCGCCAGAAGCTTGCGCGAAGATCATGATTTCCGCGGCTACATCCACCTGAAGACCATTCCCGACGCCGATCCTGAGCTTGTCCGGCAAGCCGGACTTCACGCCGACCGTGTTTCGATTAACGTCGAGTTGCCGACTGAAAGCGGGCTCCAGCGGCTCGCGCCTGAGAAGGACAGCGGTCAGATCGAAACGGCGATGAAGGACACGCGCCGGTCGATCGAGGAAGCTGGAGACGCAAAGCGCAGGTTCAAATCCGCGCCCAAATATGCGCCTGCCGGGCAGTCGACCCAGATGATCGTCGGCGCGGATGCGGCAAGCGATGGCGACATCATCGTTCGGGCGAGCTCGCTCTACGACCGCTTCCAGCTCCGCCGCGTCTATTATTCTGCATTCTCGCCGATCCCCGACGCCAGTGCGGTCCTTCCCCTGATGCGCCCTCCCTTGATGCGGGAGCATCGCCTGTACCAGTCCGATTGGCTGATGCGCTTCTACGGGTTCAAGCCGGCCGAAGTTGTCGACGCCGCGGGGACGGACGGCATGCTGCCGCTCGACATCGATCCGAAGCTCGCCTGGGCGCTCAAGTTCCGCGACAATTTCCCGGTCGACGTAAACCGCGCGCCACGGGAAATGCTTTTGCGCGTGCCCGGACTGGGCACGAAAGCAGTCGATCGCATCCTGTCGTCGAGGCGGTGGCGCAAGCTTCGGCTTGACGATGTCGGACGGCTGACCCTGTCAGTTGCGAAGGTGCGGCCGTTCATCACGACCATCGACTGGCGACCGACCCTCCTGATCGATCGAAACGATTTGAGGAGCCTGGTGGCGCCGAAGCAGGAGCAGCTGGAGCTTTTCGCTGCCTGACTCAAATCTATTGTGGAGTGAGGCCGCTTTCGGTGAGCCAGCGCCTGCGGATCGCAAGCGCGAAGATGCGATTGACCAATGGGTTGGACCATCCGTTGTTGGTTGCGAAGTCGCGGGTCAGCGTGTCGTGATGAAGCTGGTGAGCGTCAGGCGACATCAGCAGGCCGGCCGAACGCATCCATTCCACGATCCGCGGATTGTCGGCACGATGCAGCGTCCCGTGAAAGTATTGCGCGAATGTTCCGCCGACCAGGAGGATGACGCTTCCGAACACCAGCCAGCCAGGCAGGAGAAGCAGCCAGGCGGCAAGGTTGAGAAGGATCGAGGCCGGGAGCGACGCGAAGCAGATCGTCGATCCAATCTGCACCAGCATCGGCCTGCGCCCAAGGGCTTCGGGCCGAGGATGGTGGTTCTTGAAGTCGTAGACGAGCTTTTCGAACGGCCCCATCTCCCGCCACACGCGACCACGCAGGGCAAGATAGTCCTCGGACTCGCGAGAGCCCTCGAAGAAATAGAGGCGGTCGAGCCCGATGCCCTGGCGGCACGGCTTGTAGTCCATGACCATGTGGGTGATGCCGGACGCGAAATCGGCGAAATACCAGGCAATCAGCGCCGCCGGGAACCAGCTCAGCGAGGGCGCGCCCGCGAACCACAGGTTCAAGGCTATGCTCAGCAGCATCGCGACCATCACCGGCCAGGGAGCGCGCTTCATCATCTTCCAAGGCCGATAAGCTCTTCGAACGGTTCAGGAAACCCGATAACGGCTCGCAGCGCTCGGATAGCAGTCTAGTGTTGCGCGAAGGCCCGATGATCGATGCGCACCGCGTGACACTCGCGGCCGAAGACGATTTCGACGGGTGGCGCGATGCCGCCAGGGACCTTGCCGAATCCGGCGTCCCGCCCGAGGCCGTCGTCTGGCAGGTCAGCGGATCGGACGGGGACCTGTTCGGGACCGAAGTGCGTCACGAACCCGGCGCCAGCTTTCCGGTGCCAAGGTCGTTCATCGATGTCGCGAAGAGCGTGATCTGCCATTCCGACCCGGAGCGCTTCTCTTTGCTGTACGCGATGCTCTGGAAGTTGCGCTCGAACCGCGGAGCCATGGAAGATCGCGCCGACCCGTTGGTCGACCGGCTTCAAAAGCTGGCGAAGGAGGTTCGCCGCGACGTTCACAAGATGCATGCCTTCGTGCGCTTCCGGGAGGTTGCGCAGCCTGACGGGAGCGAGCGCTTCGTCGCCTTCTTCGAACCCGACCACCACATCGTTCGCCATACGGCCGCCTTCTTCGTCCGCCGCTTCACCAACATGCGGTGGTCGATCCTGACGCCGGAGCTATCAATCCACTGGGATGGCGACAAACTTAGCGAGGGTCCCGGGGCGACGCGTGCCGAGGCGCCCGGCGGCGACCCGCTCGAGGCGATGTGGAAGACCTATTACGCGTCCATCTTCAATCCCGCGCGGCTCAAGATCGGCGCCATGCTGAAGGAGATGCCGAAGAAATATTGGCGCAACATGCCGGAAACCTCGCTCGTTCAGCCACTGATTGCGAGCGCACGCATGCGGGAGTTGGAGATGATCGACCGGGCCGCGGCAAAGTCAGGGCTTCAGGAGGCCCTCGAGGCAGAACGCCGGATCGAGCCGGGCAGCAACCTCCGCGCCTCATGGGAAGCGCTGATGAAGGAAGCGCGCGGCTGCACGCGCTGCGACCTTTACAAGCACGGCACGCAAACGGTGTTCGGCGAAGGCCCGCTCGATGCGACCATCATGTTCGTCGGCGAGCAGCCGGGCGACCAAGAGGACCTCGCCGGCCGTCCCTTCGTCGGTCCCGCCGGACAGGTCTTCGACGAAGCGCTCGAGAAGGCCGGAATCGTGCGTTCGGAGGTCTATGTCACCAATGCAGTGAAGCACTTCAAGTTCGAGCAGCGCGGCAAGAAGCGCATCCACTCGAAGCCAAACGCCGGGGAAATCGAGGCCTGCCGCTGGTGGATCGACCAGGAGCGAACCTTGATCCGTCCGCCCGTCACAGTGGCTCTGGGCGCGACCGCCGCCCGCTCGATCCTCGACAAGGTCGTGACCATCAGCAAGGTGCGCGGCTCACCGATCCCGCTTGCCGAGGGCGGCGAATGCTGGGTGACGGTGCACCCCAGCTTCCTCCTCCGCATCCCCGAGCCCGAACGCCGAGTCGAGGAACGCCAGAAGTTCGTCGACGACCTAAAACGCATCCGCGACCGCGCGGAAAAGGTTGCCGCCTGAGAGGGAGATTTGACTTTCATTACGGCCGCGACTAATCGCGCCGACCCTTCGGGACCTGTCCTGAAGAACCACGGAGCAAATGAATTGAACGATCGCAAAAACCTAATGCGGTCTTGTTTTGCACCCGTCCGGTTGTCGCCCAAGCGCTAGCGCTCGGCCGGCCACCGGCCGGCAAACCAAGATCCTGAAACAGCAACCACGGTGCCACACGCCCTTGATCGCGTGCGGCTACCGCTATGGGATTTGTCATGGGCGAGAAGCTTCTGGCGCAGCGCGTGCTTACCTTGCTGCGCGATACATATGGAAAGTCGAGCCCGGTCGCGGGTGCGCTGCTCGAATGGGCAGCCGAACAGCGCGACTGGCTCTGGCCAAAAACCGTCTGGGCTGTGCCCGCGACCGACACAGAGTCGGCCAAGGATGGTGAAACGATCGACTGGGATTCGCTGGCACGGCTGGCGGATAGCCTCGACGTGTCCGCACCGTTTCCGGACGTGTTCGACACGGTGAGCACGGCGCTCAATCTGCTCGATCTCAAGCCGTTCGATCACGAGTTGGTGTTCCTGACGGCTGCGTTCGAACGTTTGCCACGATTGGTGGCCCTAGCATCCCGCCTCCGCTGGGCCGGAGGCGAGATGGCTGCGCTTATCGGACAACTGGCCGGAGCGCCGGCTGCGTCATCGGAGGCATTGGTCCGCCGCGCCAAGGCAATTGAGCTCGGGTTGATCTGCGTGAAGCAGCAATATTCTAGCCCCGCTTCGCTCGAGCTGGAGTGGCGCTTCGCCGACGTCATCGATCAGGCATTCGATAGCGAAGATCAGATCGTCGCGGCCCTGGCTGGAACGCCTCAGCCGGCATCGCTTGCTCGGGATGACTTCGCTCACCTCGATCGCGACTTCGACTTGCTGGCGCGTCTTCTGACCGGCGCGCTACGGAACCGTGCGCAGGGTGTGAACATCCTCATTCACGGACCGCCGGGGACCGGAAAGACGGAGTTCGCCCGCACCCTCGCCAGCGAAATTGGAGCACGCTTGTTCGCGGTTGGTGAAATGGACGACCGTGGCGAGGAGCCTAGCCGGTGGGAACGCCTTTGTTCGCTGAACCGGGCGGCGCGACTGCTTCATCGGCGCAGCGACAGCCTGATCCTGTTCGACGAGATGGAAGACTTGTTTTCCGAGTCTTCCACGGCCGCAAGCGGTGAGCGCCGCGCAGGGTCGAAGATCTTCGTGAACCGTCTGCTGGAGCAGATGAAGGTTCCGGTGATCTGGACGTCGAATTCGCTCGAAGGCATCGATCGCGCGCATCTCCGGCGCATGAACTACGTGCTCCGCATGGGCTACCCGTCCGCTGCGGCGCGCGAACGCATTGCGACCCGGTCGGCAGCCTCTGCAGGTGCCGCGGAAACGGTTGAGGGCCTCAAGCCTTTCCTGCTGAGCCAGCCTGACAGCGCCAGCGTAGCGCCGATCGCGCTTCGCACTGCGGCACTAGCGGGTGGAGGAGCAAGGGACGCGGCTGCCGTCGAGGGATCGCTTCTGCAAGGGCTTCGCGGCGGACGCCGGCTGGCTCCCGCTCGCTGGAGCGGTGAGCTCGATCTTTCGCTCTACGATGCGGACATCTGCATCGCCGACGTGGTCGAGCGGCTGACCCGCGGCGATGCTCCGGCGGACTTCTCGCTTCTGTTGAGCGGCCCGCCGGGGACGGGAAAGACAGCCCTCGCCGCAGATGTCGCGCGCCGGCTTGACCGGCCGCTGGCGGTGAAGCGTGCGTCGGACCTTCTTTCCAAGTGGGTCGGCGGGACCGAGGAGAATATTGCAGAGGCCTTCGCCGATGCTCGCGAGGAAGGAGCCGTGCTCCTGTTCGACGAAGCCGATTCCCTGCTTCTCGACCGGAGCGATGCTCGCATGTCGTGGGAGATCACGCAGGTGAATGAGCTGCTGACGTGGATGGACAGCCACCCGCTGCCCTTCATTGCGGCAACCAACTTCGCCCGCCGCCTCGATCCCGCGGTGTTCCGGCGATTCCTCTTCAAGGTCGAGCTCCGGCCTTTGTCGGAGGGTAAGCTGGACAAGGCCTTCGAACGTTTCTTCGGAGGCCAGTCACGGCCGGAACTGCGTGAGATCGTTGGGCTGACACCCGGCGATTTCGCGGTGGTGAAGCGCCAGCTCCGCTACCGTACGGACTGCACGGCAAAGGAGATCGTCGAACTCCTTCGTCGCGAAGCCGAGGCCAAGCCGGGTCCAACCGGCCGTATCGGCTTCTAGCAGTCGGCCCAGCGGCGAAGCAGGTTGTGATAGCTGCCGGTCAGCGAGACGATCGACGGATCGTGGTCGCCGACGTTGGCCGCAAGCGTGCGGATTGCGGCGTCCATTTCGAGGAGCAGCGCGCGCTGGCCGTCGTCGCGGATCATGGACTGGACCCAGAAGAAGGACGCGACCCGCGAGCCGCGGGTGACCGGCGCCACGCGATGCAGCGACGTCGACGGATAGAGCACGAGGTCGCCCGCTGGCAGCTTCACGGCATGCTCGCCGTACGTGTCTTCGATGATTAATTCGCCGCCGTCGTAACTGTCGGGATCGGACAGGAAGAGCGTCGCCGAAAGGTCGGTCCTGATCCTCCCTGAACGATCGGGGAGGAAACGGATCGCATTGTCGACATGGTTGTCGAAGCCATGCCCGTCGCTAGCGTCGTAGCGGTTGAACAAGGGCGGGAAGACGCGCTGCGGAAGCGCCGCCGACATAAACAGGCCGTTGTTTGCAAGCGCCGCCAGGACGATTTCCGCCGCTGCCCGCGCATTCTCGTCGGAGGCCGGCAGCTGGAGGTTGCGCTTGGCAAGCTCCGACTGCTGGCCGGCCGTCGATCGGCCGTCTTCCCAGTCGCCATTAAGGATTAAGCGGCGGACCTCGGCCAGCTCGTTGGCTGAAAGAGCGGCTGGGACGGCGACAAGCATGGCTTCCGCTTACATCCCGAACGCCAAAGTGGCGACCGCGCTGCGGCCGGCACCCGGAACGAAATGGCCTCCTCCAAGCGCGTCGGCGTAGCGCTCGTCAAACATGTTGAAGACATTCACCCTGAGCGTCGTCTTCGGATTGATGTCGTAGCCAAGCGTCGCATCCGCCACCCAGTAGCCATCCACCCGCCGCGTCTTGGTCGTGTTGGTGTAACGCGGGCCAACGTAGCGGACTCCGCCGCCGATCTCGACGCCCTGCGGAAGCGTGTACAGCGTCCACAGCGAACCGCTGTTCTTGGGCACGTTGCCAAGGCGGTTGCCGATATCCGTCACGGTGTTGGACTCGATCACTTCGCTGTGCAGATAAGTATAGCTCGCGACGACTTGCCACCGCTCGGTAATGCGTCCGGTCGCGCCGAACTCGAATCCGTCCACGCGTTGCTCGCCGTCGAGAACCAAGGCGGGCTCACCTGGGAGGCCCGGTGTGCGTGCATTGGTCTTTTCGGTGCGGAAGATGGCGGAGGTCAGCAACAGCTTCCCGCGGAAGCCATCCCACTTCACGCCAATTTCGAAGGTTCGGCTATGCTCGGGTCTCAGAGCGCCCTGCGCTTCGGTCGGCGTCGTCTGCGTGAGGTTTTCGATCGACGGATTCACCGAGGTTCCCGCGCCCGCGTAAAGGCTGAGCGATCGGACCGGCTTGTAGGTGATGCCCGCCCGCCAAGTCAGATAAGAGTCCGACCGCTGGATTGGACCCACCGTCGCCGAAAGCTGCGAAGGTGCCGGGTCGAAGTCGCTCTTGTTATGCTCCCAGCGAAGTCCGCCAGTAATGAGGACCTGCTCGCTGAGGTAAGCAGTATCGAAAAGGTAAGCCGCGACAGTGTTGGCCTTGGCGTGAACGATTTCGCCCGGTCGATCCGTTATCGTCCCATTCCATGGCCGATCAGGATCGGGATCGAACAGATCGGTCGATGTCCCGTCCGTAACAAGGCGAAGTTGGTTGCGGCTCTTCTCGGTCGAAATTTCGAAACCGGCGATCGCATCATGTCGGATGCTTCCGGTTTCGAATCTCGCGAAGAGATTCGATTGATTGAGAAGGATCTTGTCGACGGTGTCGCGACCCTGCGTTTGCGGGTTCACGAGGAGCCCGGTCGCCGTCGAGTTCGGCAGGGTTGCGAAGCGGGGAGCCGAGTAAATTGAGTCTCGCGTCGCGTAACCGTAGCGGGTCGTGTTCGCGATGCGGACTTGAGACGACACATCGTGTTCCAGCGCGAACGTCGCGATGTTGGAAGTTGTCTCCTCGTAGTCGCGCTTGGTCAGCCCGTAATAATTGTCGTAACTCACGGGGGCCGGCTTGTCGTGATACTCAGGAAGCGCGACGTTCGTGTTGGGAACGAACGGGATGCCATAGTCGGGTTGGTTGTCACCCTCGATCCGAACATAGGACAGAATCGCGCGGGTCGAGGTTCCCAGGCCGAGGGCAATCGACGGCGCGATTCCCCACCGCTTCGTTTTGACATGATCGCGCCCGGGCACGTCAGCGTCGTGATACATGAGGTTGAGACGGAGCGCGGCGCCGCTGCCGACTCCGAGCGATTCTCCGCCGACGTTCAAATCCGCAGTGCCGCGGACATAACCGGGTAGTCCAAGGCCGACCGTTCCATTCACGAACGTGTCGAGCTTCGGCTGCTTCGAGAACATGTTGATATAGCCGCCAGTCGAGCCACGACCCGTCTGGGCCGAAGCCGGGCCCTTTACGACCTCGACCTGCTCCACGTTGAAAGTGTCCCGCGTATAGCTGGCAAAGTCGCGGATGCCGTCGACGAAGATGTCGTTCCGGGCACCAAAACCCCGCAGGGTCAGGTTGTCGCCTGCGGGTCCGCCACCGCCC
Source organism: Sphingomonas daechungensis (assembly GCF_039543105.1). Lineage (NCBI taxonomy): Bacteria > Pseudomonadati > Pseudomonadota > Alphaproteobacteria > Sphingomonadales > Sphingomonadaceae > Sphingomonas > Sphingomonas daechungensis. The sequence goes on along the minus strand of NZ_BAABJC010000001.1, from coordinate 2,005,475 downwards.
TCGCCCGCAGCCATGCTGATGCCCGAGACGTTGCGAAGGACATCGTTGAGAGTCGTTGCGGCTTGCTGCTCGATGATCTCGCGCGGAATGATGCTGATCGACTGCGGTGCGTCGCGAACGTCCGGCAGACGGCTGTTGAGCGTGTTGATCCGGTACTTGTCCGCAGTGACCACAATTGCGTCAGACGGCGCTTCGGCGGAGTCAGCGGCGGCTGAAGCGCCGACCGTATTGGCAAGCACCGCGTTCGCAGCATCTGATTCCGCGCTAACCCCGGTCTGCCCGGCCTGCGCGACTTCGGAGGCATGAGCGCCGGAACCCAGCAAGAGCGTGGAGCCGACAAGCGCCGAAGCAGCCTTCCTGTAGGAACGGATCCCGGGGCTGCTCGAATATCGCGACACTGGAACTTACCCCTATTTGTTGCTTCGACAGAACGAATAGAGGCGGACTATCGTTATTGATAGTCATTCGCAATAGCATATCTGGTTTGGCGTTGTTTTTGATCGAGGCTGGACGATCAGCTCCTTTGCGTCAGACGAATGGCGGCGGTCTCAATTTGCTTTTCCCGGTCGGGAGCCATGCGGTTAGACCGCTCGTAAACCTTGGCCACGAGTGTCGCGCCGGCCTTGTCCGGCGTGCCGGAATCGAAGGGCGGATGAGGGTCGTATTCGATACCCAACTGAACGCTACGGGCGTATTCCTCGCCTGCGATCCGAGCAGTCAGCGCAAGCGCGAAATCGATGCCGGCCGTGACGCCTCCCCCGGTTACACGGTTGCGGTCGAACACGACCCGCTCTGCGACCGGCTCCGCATCGAACAGGGTCAGATAGCCGCTCCATGCCCAGTGCGAGGTCGCGCGATACCCTTTGAGGAGGCCGGCCGCTCCCAGGATGAGCGAACCTGTGCAGACGCTCGTCACCCACTGCGCCGAGCCTCCCACGCGCCGGACCCATGCGAGCGCCTCGTCATCGTGCATGACATCAACGCATCCGAAGCCGCCGGGAACGCAAAGGATGTCGGCTGTCTCCACTTCGTCCAACGTCGCGGTCGGCAGCAGCGAAAAGCCGCTATCGGTCGGCACCGGGTCCACCGACTTCCAGACCAGGTCGACCTGCGCGTTGGGCAAGCGGGACAGGACTTGCGCGGGCCCGGTCAGATCCAGCTGGGTGACGTTGGGGTAGACGAGGAATACGACGCGGATCGGGCTCATCTCCCTATTCTGCAGCGAGAAGCGTCTCCGCGCCACCAAGGTCGACCGAGACCAGCCGGCTGATGCCCTTTTCGATCATGGTCACGCCGTAGAGACGATGCATCCGGCTCATCGTCACCGCATTGTGCGTGACGATCAGGTAACGCGTGTCGGTCTCCCGGGTCATGCGGTCGAGCAGATCGCAGAAACGTTCGACATTGGCGTCGTCGAGCGGCGCGTCGACCTCGTCGAGGACGCAGATCGGCGCGGGATTGGTCAGGAACAAGGCGAAGATCAAAGCAACCGCCGTCAACGCCTGCTCGCCACCCGACAACAAGGTCAGGGTCGAGAGGCGCTTGCCCGGCGGCTGGGCCATGATTTCGAGGCCCGCCTCCAGCGGATCGTCGCTTTCGACCAGCTCGAGGTGCGCCTGCCCGCCATCGAACAGCGACGTGAACAGGCTTCGGAAGTGGGCGTCGACCTGGCGATAGGCGTCCAGCAACCGCACGCGCCCCTCGCGGTTGAGATTGCCGATCGAGCCGCGCAGGCGGTGGATCGCCTGGGTGAGTTCCTCGGCTTCCTCGGCGCCCTTGATGCGAGCCTCGTCGAGCTCGGCGAGTTCCTGTTCGGCAACCAGATTCACTGGGCCGATCCGCTCCCGCTCCGCCGTCAGCCGTTCGAGCAGGGCAGACTGTACGTCAGCATCGACGGCCTCGGTCTCATCGAACCCCAGTTTCTCGGGAAGCCGCTGAGGAATGCATTCGAACCGCTCAAAGCAGACGCGGCCATATTCAGTGCGCCGCGCTTCCTGCGCTTCCGCGCGCGCAGAAGCGGCTGCTCGCCGTTCCCGAGCCGACGATAGCGATTCGTTTGCCGTCGCGAAGGCCGCCGCCGCCTTGGCGACCTCGCCCTCCGCGGCCCGCTCGGCTTCAGCCGCAGCCGAGGTGCCGCGCTCGCAGTCGCGTGAGCGCGCTTCGAGCTCGACGATTGCATCGTCGAGGCGCACCGGCTCCGCACTCAGTTGCTCGCGTTCGGCGGCCTGTTGGCCTTGGCGCTCGACTGCCGAAGCCAGGCGCCGGTTGGCGTCCGCATGCCGCCTGCGCCATTCCTCCTGCTCCCGTCCGGCCGTCCCGTGCCGTTCGCGAGCCGCAGCCGTCTCGCGCGCTCGGGTGGCGGCCTCGGCGCGTTTGTCGGCGACCGCGGAGCCCGCCGAGGACGCATGCGAACGGACGGCCTCCACATCCGCTTCCAGCACCGCCGGATCGGCCAATCCCGCGATAACGCCTTCGGCGGCCCTCAGAGCCTCGGCCGAAGCTTCTGCAACCGGCTTCAGATCCTCGACACGCTGGCCGACGGCCTCGCGCTGGGCATTGAGCCGGTCGATCGCAGCGGCAGCGGCATCCGCCGCCCGCTCGGCGTCGCGAACGTCTCGCTCCGCGGTTGACGCAGCCTTGCGCTGCTCATCCCCTTCAAATCTCCAGCGTTCCACGTCCCGGGCCGCCTGGTCGCGGGCTGCAGCGGCGGCATCGGCCGCCTGCTCAAGATCCGGAAGCTGCTTTTGCAGGTCGGCGAGACGGTTCCCCCGGATCAACCGCTCCGCCGCCGCTGCGCCAGATCCGGTTGAAACGAAACCGTCCCAACGCCGCAGGACGCCATCGCGAGTCACCAGTCTCTGGCCGACGGCGAGAACCTGGCCCCGGTCCTGATCGCTCACGCCGATTTGCTTCAGTCGGCGCAGCAATTGCGACGGAGCCCTGACGTGGTCGATGAGTGGTTCGACTCCCGAGGGAAGAGCGGGGTCGCCGGTCTGCGCATCGCTGCCCGTCCAACGGCGAAGACCCTCGCCGCCGATCGAGGCGTCCGCGTCTTCACCCAGGGCCGCCGCCAAAGCGCGCTCGTACCCGGCGTCAGCGGACAGGCTCTCGATGGCCGAACCGCCGCCATGCTGGAGAGCACGCTCAAGGGCCTGCGCCTCAGCCCTCGCAGCCGACAAAGCGGCGCGCGCGGCCGCCAGCGAGCTTTCCGCCGCATCGCGGCGCTCAGCAGCGGAAGCCCGTTCGTGCTCCGCTGCTTCAAGATCCTTTTCTGCCTTTGCCTGCGCAGACTTTCCGGCCTCAGCACGCTTCAAGGCTTCGGCGCGGGCCGCATCTTCCGCGGAGCCCGTGCCCAAGGCTTGGAGCTGAGCCGTGAGCCGCTGTCGTTCCTGATCCGTGCGTTCGACCTGCGCCCGGGCCGCTTCGAGAGCGGCTTCGGCGACACGGCGCTCCGCGCGCATCGCCGCCTGACGGGTCAGGAGGTCTGCAAGCGCAGCCTCTGCTTCGCGCGATTTGGTCTCCAAGTCCGCAAGCTCGCGCCCGATGCGGGCCGACTGGGCTTCATCATCCGACAGGCGGTGCTCGATCGCCGCCCGCTCGGAATCCAGCTCCGCGATCCGGGCCTCGGCATCGTGCCGAAGCGCTTCTTCGCGCTCGACATCCGACGCAAGCGACGCATCCAACCGGTCAAGCTCCGCCAGCCTGCGGACAACCGTATCCCGCCGCGCGCGGGTCGTGGCGAGTTCATGCGCCAGCGCGGTCGCCCGCTCGCGAGCCTCGGACAATTCATGACGACGCTGATTCAGCGATGCGGCTGCTTGGTCCTGTGCCTGCTGGGCGTTTGCCATTGCGCCCTGCAAGGATGCCACTTGCCCCTCGGCGTCTTTGGCTTCCTTGAGCGCCGCAGTCGCTGCGAGGTCGGCTTCGACCCAACGGGCGTGGACCAGACGTGCCTCGGCAGCCCGGATCTTGTCGGAGAGTTGCCGGTAACGCTCGGCGGCACGCGCCTGGCGCCTCAGCTGCGCTGCGCGCTGCTCCTGATCGGACAGAAGTTCGGCCAGCCGGCTGAGGTTGGTTTCCGTCGCCCGAAGCTTTTGCTCCGCATCCTTCCGCCGCGCATGAAGCCCTGAGATCCCGGCTGCCTCCTCAAGCAGCAGGCGGCGCTCCGTCGGCTTGGCGGAAATGATCGATCCCACCTTGCCCTGGCTGACCAGCGCCGGCGAGTGAGCACCCGTGGCGGCGTCAGCGAACAGCAAAGATACGTCCTTGGCACGAACGTCGCGACCGTCGATCCGATATGCCGAACCCGAGCCACGCTCGATCCGGCGAACAACCTCGCTCTCGCCGGTGGGCCCCTCATCGCCCGGCTGACGCTCCAGGAGAATGGATACCTCCGCGAAGTCGCGCGGCGGGCGCGTCGCCGTGCCGGCGAAAATGACGTCGTCCATGCCGCCGCCGCGAAGCGACTTTGGACTGCCTTCGCCCATCACCCAGCGTATGGCCTCGAGGAGGTTCGATTTGCCGCATCCGTTCGGCCCGACCACCCCGGTCAGGCCGGGCTCGATCCGGAGCTCCGACGGTTCGACGAAGCTCTTGAACCCGCTGAGTTTCAGCCGGCGGATGCGCAAATCGTCTCCCCCACCCTTAGGCCACAGCTAGCTGCCGAGCGCGTCGCGAAGCTGCGGCTCGAGCTTTTCCCAGGTCGCAGTTTCCTTGAGCATCGTGCCGTTGATCACGAACGACGGCGTTCCCGTGAATTCCGGGAACTGCGTGGTCGTGTCGCCATTCATCTGCACCAGCAGGTTGATCTCATTCTGGTCCGTCAGGCAGGCGTTGCTCTTGCCCGAAGGCAGGCCGCGTTGCGCCGCCCACTGCTGAAGTTGCGACAGTTTGGCGATCTCCAGGAACTGCTTGTCCGGCCCCATCGCCTGAATCGCCTGGAACTTCTCCGGCGGAATGTCCTGGATCTTGCTGGTCCAGTTCTTCTGGTCGGCATAGAGTTCACGAACCAGCGGGAAGAAACGGTCGGGGCCAGCGCAGCGCGCCAGCAACGAGGCGGTCAGATCGAACGGATCGCGGACGAAGTTCCGGAATTCCCAGCTCACGCGTCCGGTCTTCACGAAGTCATTGACGAGCTTGTCGGCGCCCTTCTCGTCGAACTCGGCGCAGTGCGGACAAGTCAACGAGCCGAACTCGATCAACTTCACATCGGCGTTCGGGTTGCCCATCACATAGCCGCCTTCAGCGGTTCGGCTCACCAGCTTCGACCAATCGCCGTTGGGCGCCTTGATCGCCTTGATCGGCGCATTGCTGCTGCTTGAGCTGCCGCTGGCGTTGGCTCCGTTATCTGCATTGCAAGCCGCGCTTGCGAGGATCGCCGCAGCGGCGAGCAGGACGTAGGCAGATTTCATCGTTCACTCCGAAAGGTGACGGGAATGGGGTTGTCGGCGGGCGCTTCGACCGTCGGCGCGCCGCTCGTACCGGAAATCTTTCCGGCAAGCGATTCAAGGCACGCGCGAAGCTCCGGATCGGCGATTTGCCGAAGTCCTTCGCCCAATTCCTTGGGAACGGGGCGCAGCTCCGGGCGCGCCGGCTTCGGCCGGGGTGCCGATGGCTTCCCCTGCCGAAAGACGACCCTGTCGATGGCCCCATATCCAAAGAAGCGGTTCACGCGTTCGATGATCAGTGGCGCCAGATGCTGAAGCAGAGGTGAATGGGCGCCCTCGACGAGCAAAGTCAGGACGCCGCCGGACTTCTTGCCCATCGGGAAACGGATCGACTCAGGAGAAGACACCCTGGCATAGCGCTCCCCGACGATCTCGCTCCAGCGGCTGACGATCGCGCCCTGAACGAAGCCGAAGCGGCGGAACGCGACGCCGCCGATCTCACCCACCAGCTCTCCGGCCGCGCGGGCACGGCCGCTGCGCGGCGCGTCTTCCGCATTTGGCTTTACAGTCGGTGACTTGGGCTTCGCCATCGTCTCTCGTCATGCCATAGGCAAAAGGTGCCCGCCAACCGTTTGCTCCAACATTATGTGGATAACGCGCGCCGCCTTCCGTGGCGCGCAATGCCCGGCGAGCCGGCGCCCGAACCTTACCGGGTTTGGCTGAGCGAGGTCATGCTTCAGCAGACGACAGTTGCCGCCGTCACACCGCGCTTCGAGCGCTTCCTCCAGAAATGGCCGACGATCGAGGCGCTGGCCGCAGCGAGAGACGAGGATGTACTCTCGGAATGGGCGGGGCTCGGCTATTACGCTCGCGCCCGCAATCTCATCGCCTGCGCTCGTGAAGTCGCTGCGCTGGGCGACTTCCCGGACACCGCTGCCGGGCTGCGCAAGCTTCCGGGAATCGGCGAGTATACCGCGGCCGCCATCGCCGCGATCGCTTTCGGCGAGCCGATAGCGGTGGTCGACACCAACGTCGCCAGGGTCATCATCCGCTTTGCCGGCCTCGAAAGTACCATCGAGCAGTCCCGCGACACGATCCGCGAGATCGTCGCGTCCATGACTCCAGCCGATCGTCCGGGGGATTTTGCGCAGTCGATGATGGACCTCGGCGCGACGATTTGCCGACCGAAGAGTCCTGTTTGTGGTGCCTGCCCGCTTGCCGAGGACTGCGTTGCCGCCGCTTCGGGCGAGCCCGAGCGCTTCCCGGCCCGCAAGCAAAGAGCGGCCCGACCGGTGCGCTATGGCATTGCCCATTGGATCGAGCGCAACGGCGCAATCTGGCTTGTTCGAAGGCCACGTAAGGGCATGCTCGGCGGAATGGCGGCTCTCCCGGGTTCGGACTGGACTGAGGAGCAGCCGAAGTCTCGGTCAGCGCTCGGCCACATTACCCATGATTTCACTCACTTCCGCCTCGAACTGGCGGTCGTCGCGCACAAATCTGCCACTGGTGATGGCTGGTGGCAGAAGATCGACGATCTGGTCGACGCCGGCCTGCCGACCTTGTACCGGCGCGCGGTGGAATCTGTTTTCCAGTCCCGGAGCGCGCTTGCCGCCTGAACCCTTCTTCTCAGGGCCTGGAATCGATCGCGTCGACCCGGCTCGCGCCGATGAGGTCCGCTTCGCCGAATTCGTCACGCGCGAGGATGGGCTCCAGCTTATCTGGCGCGACGGCCTACCGGCGGTTGGCGATGACGGCCGTCTCGAGTGGCAGTCAGCGCAATCAACCGATCTCTTCCTCGGCATGCAGGACGGCCAGCCGCGCTTTTCCGCGACCGAGCAGCCGCACACCAACGCCCGGGCAGCGTTCGACACCATCGGCCTATTGGCCGACGACGAAGCGCCGCTGTTTGCCGCCGCGCTAAGCCTGGCCTGGTGGCACAATCGCCACCGCTTCTGCGCCAACTGCGGCTCCCCCACCGAAATCGAGCGGGCAGGCTGGTCCCGCCGCTGCCCGGAATGCTCGGCCCAGCACTTTCCCCGCGTGGACCCCGTCGTCATCATGCTGGCTGAGCACGACGGCCGCCTGCTGCTCGGTCGCCAGCCACAATATCCCGCCGGCCGCTACTCCGCGCTCGCCGGCTTCCTCGAGCCTGGCGAATCGATCGAAGCCGCGGTCGCCCGGGAGCTTCATGAAGAAGCAGGGATCAGGGTCCGGAACGTCTCTTATGTTGCGAGCCAGCCCTGGCCGTTCCCCTCGTCGCTGATGCTCGGCTGTCACGCCGAGGCGCTGGACGCGGAACTCACCATCGACACCACCGAGCTCGACGACGCTCGCTGGTTCACGCGGGTAGAGGTCGAGGCCGCGCTCGCGGGGGCGCCCGGTGCCACGTTCCAGGCGCCGCCACGGTTCGCGATTGCGCGCACCTTGCTCGAACGCTGGCTCGCCGCTTGATGTGCCGCTGAGTCGTTCGTAAAGAGCGGCGCAAATTCCATTCGCTTAGCCTCGGCAACCGCCGTTCGGAGACCCATGGACGACCGTTTCAACACCATCGCCGGCTGGACCCTTTTCGCTGGCATTGTCGCTCTTGGAGCATCGATCGTTGCCGGTGAATCGTTCCACAGCGAACGGCCCGAACACATGGGCTTCCCGATCGAAGGCGTGGTTGAGGAAGGTGCCGGCGCCGCAGAGGCGGAGAAGCCGATCGCGTTCTATCTCGCCAGCGCCGATCCGGCAGCGGGTGAGCAGGTCTTCAAGAAGTGCACCGCCTGCCACAACGCGGACCAGGGTGGCGCCAACGCGCTCGGCCCGAACTTGTGGGATGTGCTCGGTGAGCCGGTCGGCAAGGGCAAGGGCTTCCCCTTCTCGCCTGCACTGTCAGGCGTTGGCGGCACCTGGAACTGGGACAATATGAACGCGTGGCTCACGAGCCCGAAGAAGTTCGCTCCCGGCACCAAGATGACCTTCGCCGGCCTCAGCAATCCGCAGGATCGCGCCAACGTCATTGCGTTCCTGAACGCGCACAGCGATGCGCCGCTTCCGCTTCCCGCAGCTCCCGCCGAGGCGGCTGCACCAGCAGCCGGGGACAAGGCGGCCGCCGACAATGCGGCAGGAACCGGGACCAACGACGGTCCGCAGGTTGCCAAAGACGTTCCAGCCGACGCGAAGAAGCCGGGCGGTGGCGAAGCGGTGAACCAGGCCGCCCCGGCCCACTAAGCCTTATTCCGCGGTGCCGTTCCGCTCCCGCGGCGGAGCGGGATGATCCTCGTAGAAGCGCTGCACGAATTCCCACGCCTCTTCGGCGCTTTCGCACCAGTGAAAAATATCGAGGTCGTGCGGCGCGATAACGCCTTCCTCGACGAGCGCCTCGAAATCGACGACGCGATTCCAGAACTCGCGGCCGAACAGGATCACCGGCAGCGGCCTGACCTTGCCGGTCTGGATGAGCGTCAGCAGCTCAAAGAACTCGTCGAACGTCCCAAAGCCGCCGGGAAAGACCGCGACCGCTCGCGCTCGCAGAAGGAAGTGCATCTTCCTCAGCGCGAAATAGTGGAACTGGAAGCTGAGATCGGGGGTGACGTAGCGGTTCGGCAGCTGCTCGTGCGGAAGCACGATGTTGAGGCCAATGGTCTCCGCCCCGACCTCGCAGGCCCCGCGGTTCGCCGCCTCCATGATCGAAGGCCCGCCGCCCGAGCAGACGACGAAATGCCGCCATCCGTCCTCGTCGCAGCCGCATGCTCCCGCCAGCCGGCCGAGTTCCAGCGCAACATCGTAATAGACGGCCTTGGCCTTGAGCCGCTCCGCGATCGCCCGCTGGCGGTCGTCGGACGCACCGGCGACCAAAGCCTCGGCCATCGACGGCTCCGGGATTCGCGCCGACCCGTAAACGACGAACGTCGATGCGATCCTGGCTTCGTCGAGCAGAAGCTCGGGCTTCAGCAGTTCGAGCTGGAAGCGGACGGGCCGCAAATCCTCGCGGAGAAGGAAGTCGGTGTCCTGAAACGCCAGCTTGTAGGCGGCGCTCTCGGTCTGAGGGCTGGACGGCACATGTCGCGCGGCTTTCGCGTCGACGTGGGCTTCGGGGAAAATGCGCTTCGGCGGTATGGGATCGTTCATGAGTTTGGGGGCTTAGCCGAGCCAGCCCCCAAGCCCAAGGGTCACGCGGCCGCTTCCGACTTTCGCGGTGTGCTCCAATCGATTTTGCGTGTCCCGTACATCACACCCGCAAGGGCCGCGAACAGCAGCAGCGAGCCGATCAGCAGCGCGAAGGCTTCGAGGCTGAGAAGGACGTAGAGCACGGCGTAGAGTCCGACGAGCAAGCCGCCGATGAAGCTGGCCCGTCCCCAACTCTTCAGGACGGCCGCGGAATAGGCCGTATTGAGGCCAGCGATCGCTGCCGATGCCACGACGTAGGCCAGGCTGAACCCGATGACCTCCGCGAACGCGAGCAGCAGGACGAAGAACAGCACCAGCGCGGCACCCATCAGCAGGTATTCGACCGCCGACACCCGAACGCCGCCGATGATGTCGAACATTAGAAGCGCGAGGAAAGTGAAACCGATGAACAGGAAGCCATACTTCGTCGCGCGATCGACCTGCGAATAAAGATCGATCGGCTGGACGAGGCTGATCGACGCGACTTTCGGAGCGCTCTGCGAATTGTCGACGCCGCGATCCTGCATCGCCTGGTCGTGGTTCAGCCGGTCGACGACATGGCTCGAACCCTCGGCGGTTGAGACGAGGGACTCGCCCAGAGCGAGATTGCCGATTTCGTACACGGCATCGAAGCCGTTCGAACGAACATTGCGGCTGACCGGCAAATAGTCGCTGCCGAAGCTCGGGTGAGGCCAGGGAGAGCGCACATTCCAAACCGTCTGCCCCGCCTTCGGTGCAAAGGTCAGTGAAGAATTGCCACGCAGCCCGAACTTGTATCGGACCCCGATCGGTCCGACGATCAGCTGGCCGGCGTTGAATGGGGCGAAGAAGCCGGACCCCCCGCTGCTTCCGCCACCGGGTTGCAATTGCAACGGGACGCGGTTCACGCTGACCTTGGGATTGGCACCGATCCCTCGCGGATCGCTGATTCCAAAACGGAGTTCCGCGCGCGCGAGATCCAGCGCAGCCGGATCGACTCCCTGCCGTGAAAGGTCGCGAGGCAAACCGAAACGCGCGGCGCCTTCGATCTTCGCGTCGTAGACCACCGTCTCGTAGATGGACTTCTTCCGGTGCTCCGGTGCGAGCGAGGTCGTGAGTTCCGAAACCTCCGGCGAAAGCGTGAGCTCTCGAACACCTTCGTGCGTTCGCGTCACGCTCTTGCCGTTCTCCACCACGGTCTCGGTCGTCGTTGACTTGTACGGGATGACCAGGAGCGGGCCGGAAAAGGCCTGCGGCCCGCCCCAGCCTTCGGTAATCGCCTTGGTGGCGGTCTCCGACTGGGTCTGCCTGTCGTAGTTTAGAAGGTAGATCGAAAAGAGCGGAATGGAGAGCGCTGCCGCGACCAATATCGCCAGCAGCAGCTTGGCTCCCGGCGTACGCTCGCCGTCGGACCTGTACACGATGAAATCCCCTTTCTTGCATGTCAGTGCGAGCGGGGATCGTAGGTCGAACGGGTGCTGAGCAGCCTGAGCGGCTTGTGATGATTTCCTGAAAAGCGTGGGTTCGTCAGTCCTCGGACGACTTGCTCTTCATTGCGAAGGCGATCGCTGCCCCGGCCGCGGCGAAGATCAGTGCGAAGCTGGCATTCAAGGACAGGTCGACGCGCCAGAATGGCGGGCGCAGCTCTTCGCTACTGGTGAGATAGAGTAGTCCCCATCCAACGACCGTGGCTGCGGTGCCCGCGAGCATCGAGGGCACGATGCGCCATCCGAACTTCTGCACCATCAGAAAGGCAACCAGCGCGCTGACGAGATACAGCAGCCACAACGCGGTCTCGTTCAATACACACGCGCCTTGGGTTTGAAGTACTGGACGTCCTCGGTGAGCGTGAAGTCGTGGACCGGGCGATAGTCGATCTTAACCGATCCGCCCTTGCCGCCCCAGCCGTCGAACCAGGCGATGGTGTGCTTCATCCAGTCCTTGTCATTCCGGTCGGGGAAGTCCTCGTGCATGTGCGCGCCGCGGCTTTCCTTGCGGTTCGCGGCGCAATGCATGGTGACGACGGCCTGCGCGATGAGATTGTCGAGCTCTAGCGTCTCGACCAGATCGCTGTTCCAGATGAGGCTGCGGTCGCTGACGCGGACGTCCTCCATCGTCTTGTAGACGGCGTCTATCTTGGTCTCGCCTTCCGCGAGCGTGCGCTCGGTGCGGAACACGGCACAGTCGGCCTGCATGGTGCGCTGCATATCGAGACGGATCTCAGCGGTCGGGCGGTCGCCTTTCGCGTTGCGAAAGTGGTCGAGGCGAGCGAGCGCCAGGTCGGCGGAGTCCTTCGGGAGTTCCGGCTGCGCGGCGTTCTTCTTGAGGATTTCGCCCAGGCGCAGGCCGGCCGCGCGGCCGAACACCACAAGGTCGATCAGGCTGTTCGAGCCCAAGCGATTGGCACCATGAACCGACACGCAAGCCGCTTCGCCGACTGCGAACAACCCGGGCACGACCGCGTCCGGATTGCCATCCTTCAGCGTCACAACCTCCCCGTGGAAGTTCGTCGGGATGCCGCCCATGTTGTAATGCACGGTGGGCGCGACCGGGATGGGCTGCCGCCGCAAGTCGACACCGGCGAAGGTCATCGCCGTCTCGGTGATCCCCGGAAGGCGCTCCGCCAGAATGGCCGGATCGAGGTGGTCGAGGTGAAGGAAAATATGATCCTTGTGCTCGCCGACGCCCCGACCCTCGCGCATTTCCATCGCCATCGAGCGTGAGACGACGTCACGGCTGGCGAGGTCCTTCGCGTGCGGAGCGTAGCGCTCCATGAAACGCTCGCCGTCGGAATTGGTGAGGTACCCGCCCTCGCCGCGCGCCCCCTCGGTGATGAGCACGCCCGCACCGTAAATGCCGGTCGGGTGGAACTGCACGAACTCCAAATCCTGCAGCGGAAGGCCGGCGCGAAGGACCATCGCATTGCCGTCGCCGGTGCAGGTGTGCGCGCTGGTCGCCGTGAAATAGACGCGGCCGTAGCCACCGGTGGCGAGCACCACGGATTGTGCACGGAAGCGATGGATCGAACCGTCGTCCATGCAAAGAGCGACGACTCCGCGGCACTCGCCACCTTCCATGATGAGGTCGAGTGCAAAATATTCGATGAAGAAGTCGGCGTCGTACTTCAGGCTCTGCTGGTAGAGCGTGTGGAGCATCGCATGGCCGGTACGGTCGGCTGCGGCGCAGGTGCGCTGCGCGGCCGGGCCCTCCCCCATGTTCTGCGTCATTCCGCCGAAGGCGCGCTGGTAGATCTTTCCGTCCGCCCGCCGGCTGAACGGCATCCCCGCATGTTCGAGTTCGATGACCGCCGCAGGAGCTTCGCGGACCATATATTCGATTGCGTCCTGGTCGCCGAGCCAGTCGGCGCCCTTGACGGTGTCGTACATGTGCCAGGTCCAGTGATCCGGCCCCATGTTGCCAAGCGAGGCGGCAATGCCTCCTTGCGCCGCGACGGTATGGCTTCGGGTTGGAAAGACCTTGGTGATGCATGCGGTCTTCAGGCCGGCGTTCGCCGCGCCCATGGTGGTGCGAAGGCCGGCACCGCCAGCGCCGACAACAACGACGTCGTAGGTATGATCGATGATCTGGTAAGCGCTCAAGCTGCGGCTCCGAATGCGATCTTGGCCAGCGCGAACAGCGCAAAGGCGGCGCCGAAGACGGCGACGAACAGAAGCAGCGTGTTCAGCGCGAAATTGCTGCCCGGCTCGTGCACGTAATCGTCGACGACGACCTTCAGGCCGTCCAGCCCGTGGTAGAAGGACGTGATCACGAACAGGGCCATCGGAACCGCCCCAAGCGGCGAGCGCAACCATTCGCGAAGGGTGCCGTAGTCCAGACCCGGCAAGAACAGCAGCGAGGCAATCAGCCAGACGCCGAGCAGGAGCAGCGCCAGACTGCTCACCCGCTCCGAAATCCAGTGCTCGCCGCCTTCGCGGGCGGAGCCAAGGCCGCGGACCTTGCCGAGCTCGGTCGAGCTGTCACCCAGGCTCATTTCGCAACTCCCAGAAGATAGAACCAGATAGCCGCGGTCACCACGACCGAACCGACGAAAGTGGAGACGGCCGACGCCTTGTTCGGCTTCAGGTCGAAGTTCTGGCCGGTGTCCATCACCAGGTGACGAATGCCCGAGAAAAGGTGCTGGAAGAACGCCCAGGTCAGGCCGATCAGGACGACCACGCCAACCCAGGTCTGCGCGATCGCGGCGAAGTCGCCGTAAGCATCCGCACCCTTCGCCAGAGCCAGCAGCCACCAGGTCAGGACCGCGAGCCCGGCTACGGTCAACGCACCGCCCGAAATCCTGTGGAAGATCGATGCCGCCATGCCCGGTCCCCAGCGCCAGATGCCGAGGTGCGGCGAGAGCGGTCGCGCCCGTTGTTCAGCCATGAGGGCTACTCTCCTGTTCGTCTGCAGGCCGCGCCGGCCCCTTGAAAGTCGATGCCCGATTAGGCTCGGGGTGCTCGAAGGGCAAGATTCGGCAGGCCCCTAACTCGCCCTTAACCATTAGCGGAGCATTTCAGCCCCGGACATTGCGTGTGAAGGCGGGGACTAGAAGGCATGAGCGTCGACATTGGTAATCTGCCGCGCCTTAGCGACGAGCAGGTCAACTCGCGGCTGAAGGCCTACAGCGACGGCGGCAAATTCCAGGATTCGCTGCGCTGGCTCTGGGGCCAGGCCGGTGACGTGATCGAGGAATGCTCACGCCGCCATTTCGGCGAAGAAGCCGTCAAATTGAACCGCGCCTATTTCACCATGAAGGTCGATTCCGCCTGGGTTCGCGCCGTCGCCGAGCAAGGCGTCCAGCTGTTCGTGAAGAAGAAGAGCGTGCCGGAGTTCGTCGCGTCCCACGCTGACATGTCGCGCGATGTGATTGCCGAATTCGAGACTCGCTTCGAAGGCAAGACCGAAGACCGGCTGACCGCGATCGATGCGTTCAGCCGCGCGCTTGCCTATGCCGAGGATATCATCCTTGCCCAAATCACCGTTCTCGAAGCCTGCGAAGCGGCCGATGCCCGCGGCAAGCAGAACGAAGAGTTCGAACGTCGCGTCGGCGAGTTGTTCCGCGCAAGCAGCGACCAGTCCAAGTCGCTGACCGAGCGCACTCGCTCGACGGCCTCGTCGGCGCGCGGAATGCTCGGCAAGACAAGCGAAGTTGCCGCTGCCGCGGAACAGTCGGCCGTCGCGATGCGCGAAGCTGCGCAAACCGCTGCTGGCCTCATTCGCGCCATCGAGGACGCTCGCTCAGAAGTCGAAGTCGCCGCCGATGTCGCCATCCGCGCCGGAGACCAGGCCAGCGAGGCCGTGAAGGTCAGCCAAGCTCTTTCGGGACACGTCGAAGCGATCGAATCCATCCTCGGCCTGATCCGCGACATTGCGGGCCAGACCAACCTTCTCGCCCTCAATGCCACCATCGAGGCGGCCCGGGCCGGCGATGCCGGCCGCGGTTTCGCTGTCGTCGCACAGGAAGTGAAGAGCCTCGCCTCGCAGACGGCTCGCGCCACCGACGACATCACTGCCAAGATCACGGCCATCCAGCAGGCGACCAAGCAGACGGTGGAAGCCAACGGCTCGATCCAGGGCACGGTCGAAGAGGTTCAGACCTCGGCCGACCGCATCCGCCAGGCCATGGAGCTTCAGGCGCAGACCGTGACGATGATCACCGCCGCCGTCGACGAGACCGCGCTGGCCGCGGACTCGATGAGTTCGACGATCGCTGCGATCCGCACCGACACCGAGAATGTCGCCAAGGACATCGATCAGGTCGAACAGGGCTTCGGCCGCTTCGCCGAGCAGATTTCCGACTTCACCTCGAAGACGAAAGAGTTCGTTACCCGCGTCGCGGCGTAATCTCCCGCTTTCGCGGGCGTGACGAAACAACGGTGCGGCGCTAACGAGCGCCGCATGAACATCCTGATCACCGGGGCAAGTCGCGGAATCGGCGCGGCGGCTTACGATCTCCTGAAGTCGCGGGGCCACAACGTAGTCGGCCATTCGACCAAGGGTAACGCAGACCTGATTGCCGGCGACCTGATGGACCCCGCAGTCCCACGCGAGATTTGGGAGGCTGCTCTGGAACGCCTCGACGGGCGAATTGACGTGCTGGTCAATAACGCCGGCATCTACGAAGCGAATCCCCTGAGCACTCGAGATCGAGACTGGCGGACCGCTTGGTACGCCACGTTGACGATAAACTTGCAGGCACCCGCCGACCTGAGCCGTCTCGCGGTAAAGCATTTTCAAGAAATGGGCGGCGGCCGCATCGTCAACGTCGCGAGCCGCGCAGGCTGGCGCGGGGACAGCCCGGATCATTGGCACTACGCCGCATCAAAGTCCGCCCTGATCGGCATGACCAAGACCATCGCACGCGCCTACGCGGCTGACGGCATCTACGCCTTCGCGGTCGCCCCTGGCTTCACCGTTTCGGAAATGACCGAGGAGTATTTGAAGGGTCGTGGCGGCGCTGCGGTCGTTGCCGATATCCCACTCGGCCGCGTGGCGAATACGGATGAGGTCGCGGAGGTCATCCGCTGGCTCGCAACCGAAGCCCCCGCCTCCTCGACCGGCTCGACCATCGATGTGAACGGCGCGAGCTATGTTCGCTAGCATTGCCGCAGCCGCGCTTGCAGCCGCAACACCGGCGACGATCGCCGAACATGAGGCCGCCTGCGCCGGAAAGGACGGTTGGAGCGACCCGGCGCCGCCGATCAGGATCTTCGCCAACGTTTACGACGTAGGCACCTGCGGCATCGTTTCGCTGCTGATCACCGGACCGCGCGGCCACATCTTGCTCGACGGAGCGACGGAAGAAGCCGCGCCCGGGATCGCCGCCAATATCCAGCGGCTTGGCTTCCAGCTCTCCGACGTGAAAATCATAGGCGCGAGCCATGAGCATTATGACCATGTCGGCGGCCTGGCGGAGCTCCAGCGGCTGACCGGCGCAACGGTGATGTCGATGCCGTCGGCCTATCTCGCGCTCGAAACCGGCAAGGTCGATGACGACGACCCGCAGCTTGGACTTCACAAGCCGTACCAGCCGGCGAAGGTGGGCATCATGCTCGCCGACGGCTTCGTCGTCCGCCAGGGGCCGCTTGCAATCACCGCCCACGCCACTCCCGGCCACGCGCCGGGCAGCACGAGCTGGTCTTGGCGCTCCTGCGAAAGCGGCCGCTGCGTCACTTTCGTCTACGCCGACAGCGTGAGCGCCGTCTCGTCGGACAGCTACCGCTTTTCCGACCACAAGCGTTACGTCACGACCTTCCGTGAAAGCTTGCGCAAGATCGAACGGATGCAGTGCAGCCTGCTCGTCACCCCGCACCCCGCCGCCAGCAATCTATACGACCGGCTCGCCGGCAAGGCCCCGCTGATCGACGGTAGTGCTTGCAAGCAGTACGCGCAGCGCGGCCGCGCGGCACTCGACGCGCGCCTGACGAAGGAACAGGCGAAATAAGCTACCGGGTCACCATCGCGTGCACGCGCGCGCAGGGCGAAGCGATCGGCAGCGCGGAAGATCTCTTCATCGCCAGCGAAGCACCCCCGGTCGTCGTCGCCGACGAACCCGACGAAACCAAGCCGGACGACTGGGTAATCCACGCTTACTTCGAGGCAGAACCCACTTCCGAAGAGCTGATCGAACTGCGAGGCCTGGGAAGCGGCGAACCCGAGATCGAACATCTCGAGGACAGCACGGACTGGATCACCAAGAGCCAGCAGGGCCTGCAGCCAATCCGCGCGGGCCGCTTCTTCGTCCACACGCCTATGCATTACGTCGACCGACCGGCGGACACGGTCAACTTCGAGATCGACGCGGGCCTCGCGTTCGGCACAGGCCAGCATGCGACCACCGCCGGCTGCCTGGACGCGCTCGACCGGCTGGCCGTCTCAGGCGCCGCTTTCGCGAACATCGCCGACATCGGCACGGGCACCGGCCTGCTTGCATTCGCAGCGCTAGCGCTCTGGCCAGAGGCGCGTTGCATCGCGACCGACATCGACCCCGTGGCTATCGACGTTTCGCGCGAAAATGCGGCCATCAATGGAGTGAAGACCGGACACAACCCGGGCGAACTTTTGCTGGCGGTGGCGGATGGAATGGACTCGCCCATGCTCGCCGCGCGGGCCCCGTTCGACTTGCTGATCGCCAATATCCTCGCCGGGCCTCTCATTGAGCTTGCTCCCACGTTCGCAAAGTCGCTTGCGTCCGGAGGAACGGTGATTCTCGCCGGCCTGCTCGATACGCAGGCCGACGCGGTGGCAGCCGCTTATCAGGCACAGGGCCTTCAACTGATCGATCCCGGCCATGGCGAATGGCCGGTGGTCGAACTGAAGGCGCCGTAAGCAGCTTTTGTCTTGCCTGCGCCCGGTGCCGCTGCAATCCAGCCGCACTGTCTTCTGCAGGTCTCCACGCATGATCCCGATTCTTGCTGCTCTTCTCGCGGCCCAGGCCGCTCCCGCATCTGCGCAACCGCCGGAACCGCCCAAGGCTGGAGCGCAAAAGCCCGCCGCGGAAGCCGAGAAGGAACCTCTGTTCAAGCTGACCGAAGTCGCGTCGACAGGATCGGTCACCGTTGGCGGGCGCCGCATCGGATATCAGGCGGTCGCGGGAACTCTGGTCGTCCATTCAAAAGGCTGGGAAGACACGGACGCGATCGAGAACAAGGCGAAGGCCGGCGGCGATGATGACGACAAGCCCAAGGCCGAAGCGTCGATGTTCTACACCGCTTACTTCAAGAACGGCATTCCCGCTTCCGACCGACCGATCACGTTCCTGTTCAACGGCGGTCCCGGCTCGTCGACCGTCTGGCTGCACATGGGTGCGTTTGGACCGGTTCGCGTACAGACCGCGGACGCCGTTCACACGCCGCCTGCGCCATATTCCGTCGTCAACAACGACCAGAGCCTGCTCGACGCGTCCGACCTCGTTTTCATCGATGCGCCCGGCGTCGGCTTCAGCCGCATTGCCGGGAAGGACAAGGAAAAGGCGTTCTACGGCGTCGACCAGGACATTGACGCGTTCGCGCAGTTCATCACCCAATTCCTCTCGAAATACGGTCGCTGGAACTCGCCCAAGTACGTCTTCGGCGAAAGCTACGGAACGATGCGTGGTGCGGGCCTCGCCCTCGCCCTGCAGAACAAGGACGTCGATCTCAACGGCCTGATCCTGCTGTCCGACATCCTGAACTGGGATTTCCTGCCGGACGATCCACAGATCAATCCGGGCGTCGACTATCCCTATATCGTATCGCTGCCGACCTACGCAGCGACGGCTTGGTACCACAACCGCGTCGCCAACCGCCCGGTCGACCTCCAGGCCTTTCTTGCCGAGGTCGAGGGCTTTGCCACCGGAGAATATGCCCTCGCACTGATCAAGGGGAATGACCTCCAGCCTGATGAGCGGCAGCGGATCGCGGAGAAGCTGTCGGCTTATACCGGCCTCTCGGTGCCGTACCTGCTGAAGACCAACCTCCGCATCCAGTACGGCGCGTTCCAGAAAGAGCTGCTCGCCAACCAGGAGCAGACGACCGGAACGCTCGACACGCGCTTCCTTGGCGCAACGCTGGACCCGCTCAGCAAGGTCGCGAGCTACGATCCGCAGAGCAGCGCAATCAGCGCGGCCTACGTCGGGGCGTTCAATACCTACGTGCGGCAGACCCTCCACTACGGTGAGGGCGTCGAGTTCAAGTCCGGCATCGATATCTACGGCGACTGGGACTACAAACACCAGCCGCCCGGCGCGTCCAAGCCGTTGATTGCGCTACCGAATGTCCTTCCGGACCTTGCCGTCGCGATGAAGCAGGACCCCGACCTCAAGGTCATGGTCAACGGCGGCTATTACGACGTCTCGACGCCCTACTTCGCCGGCAAGTTCGAAATGCGCCATTTGCCGGTGCCCGCGAACATCCTGAGCAATGTCGAGTATCATTATTACGAGTCCGGCCACATGGTTTACGCGCACCCGCCGTCGTTGAAGGCGATCCACGACAATGTCGCGGACTTCATCCGGAGAACGAGCAATACGCGCTGAAATCGGCCAATAATTCGATCGATTCGGGCGAAAATCTTCGGAACCGCGCCTCAGAATCCGAGTTTCTCAGGCTATGACTGCGTCGATCCTCATTGTGGAAGACGAGATGCTCGTGGCGCTCGAGATGCAAAGCATTCTCGAAGACCATGGCTATCAGGTCGCCGGGATCGCGGTCGACCTCGAAAGCGCCATGACCTTCGCCGACGGCACCATCGACCTGGCCCTTGTCGACTTGAACCTCCGCGACGGGCTGACCGGTCCGCAGATCGGCAAGCGTCTCGCCAGTGAGCACAATTCCGGCGTCCTGTTTATCACCGCCAATCCGCTGTTGCTCGGCGACGGCGTCGCGGGCACGATTGGTGTGCTGACGAAACCCACTGACGAGCCGAGCCTGGTATCAGCCGTTACTTTTGCCCTTCGGAAGCGTCAGGGAGAGCCGGCGGAAGCGCCGAAGGCGTTACGCTGCTTCAACTGATCGGATCCGGCTCAGCGCCGCTTCCGGAAGTTCGATCTCCACGCAAAGTCCTTCTACCGGCCAGCGTCGCTCGAGTGTGCCCCCCAACTGCCGAACGATGCTGATTTCGGTCAGCCGGGTCCCAAAGCCATGCAATTGCGGGACTCGGTGAATTAGCGGCCCGCCCTCTTCGCTCCAACTCAGGTGCACACGCCCGTCCCGCAGAGACGAAACGACCCGAACGCGCCCCTCAGGTGTCGAAAGACCGCCATATTTCGTCGCGTTGGTCGCAAGCTCGTGAAACACCAGGCCGATCGGAGTCGCACCCCGGTCATCGACCTGGACGTCGTCACCTTCAATGGTAAGCCGGCCCTCGTCCAGCGCCGGATAGGGGCTGAGGAGGTCGAACAGCAGTTCTTTCAGCGTCGTCGGGCCATCGTGACGCGCGCTTTCTTCGCTGTGGGGCCGGACGTAGTCGTGCGCCCGCCCAAGTGCCGCGACGCGCGACTGCATCTGGCGCGCAAAATCCTTCATTCCCGGAAACTGCCTCGCGGATAGCCCGATCAGGCCGTTCACGACCGCGAAGATGTTCTTGATCCGGTGGCTGAGCTCGCGGCTCAGGATCTGATTGTGTTCAGCGATGCGCTTCTGATCGTCGATTTCGGTGCAGGTCCCGACCCAGCGGACGATCCGCCCCTCATCGTCGCGAACCGGCAGTGCGCGACCCAGGGTCCAGCGAAACTCGCCGCTATGGTGACGCAGCCGGTATTCGATCTCATACGGGTCGCCAGTCTCAAGGCTGTGCCTCCAGCGCGCCCAGGCTCGTGCCTGATCGTCAGGATGGAACATGCCGTTCCAGCCCTCGCCATCGGTTGAGCCTTCAGGAACGCCAGTGAACGAGTACCATTGCGCGTTGTAATAATCGTGCGAGCCGTCCGGCAGCGTCGACCACACCATTTGCGGCATCGCATCCGCCAGCTGCTGGAAGGATATCTGGCCAGCGACAAGCGACGGCGGGTCGGAGATCGATAAACTCACACATTTCCTTCCCGTCCGTCAGCGTGCGGCATGCCCGCTGTCCCGTCGGATCAAATAACATTTATCAGCCGTAGAGAACTCCTACAGCGGATTTGGGTTGCCCGCTCCTATTTCCCAGTCAGTCTGTCGCGTCAGGCGTCGGCGACGATCTGCGCCCATTCCGCTTCGTTGATCACGCGGATGCCGAGTTCTTCGGCCTTCTTGAGCTTCGACCCCGCACCGGGGCCCGCGACAACGAGGTCGGTCTTCGCGCTGACGGAGCCGGCGGCGCGGGCACCAAGGCGTTCCGCCTGTGCCTTCGCTTCATCGCGGCTCATGGTTTCCAGGCTCCCGGTGAAAACGATCGTCTTGCCCGTCCACTCAGTCTGCCTGGCATCGCTCACGAAGGGCTTCGGAGAGACCTCCGACAGCAAATCGTCGAGCGCTTCCCGATTATGCTCTTCGTGAAAGAAATCGACGAGGGCCTCCGCCACGACTGGACCGACGCCTTCGACAGCCGCGAACTCGGCCTGCGCATCCGGGTGCGCTGCCACCCTGCGAAGCTCCTCGACCGTGCCGAAGCACTTGAGCAGGTCCCTGGCCGTGACGATGCCGATTTGACGGATGCCGAGCCCGAACAGGAAACGCGGCCCGTCCGGTTCCCGCTTGGCTTCGATAGAGCCCAGCAGGTTGTCGACCGACTTCTCCTTCCAGCCCTCAAGGCCGATCAAGGCGCCGCGATGGTTGCGCAGGCGGAAGATGTCTGCGGGCGAATGTAGCCAACCGAGTTCGATGAACTCCGCGATCGACTTCTCGCCGAGGCCTTCGATATCGAGCGCACCGCGCGAAACGAAGTGCCGCAGCCGCTCGAAACGCTGCGCCGGGCAGATCAGGCCGCCGGTGCAGCGGACGTCGACTTCGCCTTCCTCGGCGACGGCCTCGCTCTGGCATTCGGGACAGTGGTCCGGAAAAACGTAGGGTTCGCGAACCTCATCGCGCGTAAGATTCTCGACGACCTGCGGGATGACGTCGCCGGCCCGCTGGATGCGAACGCGGTCGCCAATGCGGAGGCCGAGCCGCTGGATTTCGTCGCGATTGTGCAGGGTGACGTTGGCGACGATCACGCCTCCGACGCCAACCGGAGTCAGGCGGCCAACGGGTGTCAGCTTGCCAGTCCGCCCGACCTGGATGTCGATCGCTTCAAGGGTGGTCTCGGCCTTCTCCGCCGGAAACTTGTGCGCCAGCCCCCAGCGCGGCGCCCTGGCCACGAAGCCGAGCCGCTCCTGCAGGTCTAGGCGGTCGACCTTGTAGACGACACCATCGATGTCGAACGGAAGGTCGGCGCGCGCCTTCTCGATCGCGCGGTAGTGCGCGAGCATGGCGGCCGTATCGTCACAGCGGACGAGCAGGTCGCTGACGGGAATGCCGAAGCTCTCGATCCGCTTCATCGCCTCGAACTGCGTGTCTGCCAGCGGTTCCGAAACCTCGCCCCAGCCATGCGCGAGGAAGCGCAACGGGCGGGCCGCCGTGATGCTCGCGTCCTTCTGGCGGAGCGAGCCTGCAGCGGCATTGCGTGGGTTCGCGAAGATCTTGCCGCCGGAAGCTTCCTGCCGCGCGTTCAGCGCCTCGAAGTCCGCCTTCGACATGTACACTTCGCCACGGACTTCGAGCACGTCCGGAGCGTTCGCGATGTGCTGCGGAATGTCGGCGATCGTTCGGACGTTCGGCGTGACGTCCTCGCCGACCGCTCCGTCGCCGCGCGTGGCCGCGAGGACCAGATCGCCCCTTTCGTAGCGAACCGAGCAGCTCAGCCCATCGATCTTCGGCTCGGCGGTCATCGCCACGAAGGCCTCGGCCGGAAGGTTCAGGAAGCGTCGGATCCGGGCGGCGAAATCGTTGACTTCGTCCTCCGAGAACGCGTTCTCCAGGCTCAGCATCGGCCGCGCATGAGCGACCTTGGCGAGCGCGGTCGTCGGAGCAGCACCGAGCCGCTTCGACGGCGAATCCGGCCTCACCAGCTGCGGAAATCGCTCTTCGAGTTCCCTGTTCTCGCGAACCAGCGCATCATAGTCAGCGTCGCTGATCTCCGGCGCATCCTGGTCGTGATAAAGCTTGTCATGATGCGCGATGAGCCTCGCCAGCCGCATCAGCCGATTGGCGGCCTCCGCCTCGCCGATCGAATCCGCCATGCTCAGCCGAACGTTTCCTCGAGCAGGTTGATGAAGCTGGTCCACGACCGCTCGGCCGCCAATTCGTCATAGCGCACCGCGTCCAGCCCGATCTTGTGCGCATTGGGGTTGGTGAAGCCGTGCCGGACATTGCCAAACGCGTGAATCTGCCAGTCTGCGCCTGCTTCGGTGAACTCCTTGCCCAGGGCGACCACATGGTCGGGCGGCGCCATCGGATCGTCCCAGCCGTGGAAGACCACGATCTTGATGCTGGTCTTCTCCGTCGGCCAATTGGGCGGATCGAGCAGGCCGTGAAACGCGACGGCTGCGGCGATGTCGACGCCGGTCCTCGCCACGTCGAGCGCGCACTTCCCGCCGAAGCAGTAACCGGCAACCACCAGCTGGCCGTCCTCGACCTCACGCAGCCCACGTACCTGCTCGACGATCGCGAGCAGCCGCCGGCGCAATGCCACGCGATCGTCGCCGAGCCGCGTCATTTCCCCGAACATCACATCGCGCGGGGCACCGTGGAATTTCTTCCCGAAAATGTCCGCGACGAAGCCATTGTAGCCAAGCTCGACCAGCTGCTTGGCAAACCCGATTTCCAGGTCGGACACGCCCATCACCGTCGGGATCAGCATGACTGTCGGCCGCGCCTGACTGTCGCGGCGGCCGACGAATACGCCTTCCAGTTCCTCCCCCTCAAATGTCAGAGGAACCGGTGTCTGCTTGCTCATTCGACCTCCTTTGCAAGCTCGGCGAGCTTGGCGACGGTATTCATGTTGCGTGCGGTGCCGACGATCTGCGACGCGAAGCGCAGCTTGGTTGCGGCCATGCCACTTGGATAGTGCACATAAATCTCGCGGGTTCCGAGCGCCATGCGCTCATCGGCGACACCGCGCGCATTTTCGATCAAATCGGCGGGCGGGCTGGCGTTCAGGAAGATGGCCGCGACGGTCGATCCGGCCTCGTCCGAAAAGGGATTCGCGGCGGCGACCTTCTCCATCTCGCCTCGCGTTCGGACGAACACCGGCACGTCCGCGCTCATATGATCCCGAAGCCGGTCCTCGAGTTTGCCCGCCACATCGCGTTCGCCACGGTCACTGGCAAAAATAAGGTTCCCGCTGGCGATAAACGTCCTCGCCCTTTCGAAGCCGGCCTCTTCTGCGATCCTCTTGAGATCCGTCATGACCAGCTTGCGGCCGCCGACGTTCACGGCCCTGAGCAGCGCGACGAAGGCTGTCATGCGGCTTCCAGCAGCCTCGCAGCCTGTGCGCGGGCCTCATCGGTAACTGCCGCGCCGGACAACATGCGGGCAATCTCCTCGCGGCGCTCGGCATCGTCGAGCCGGCGCACCGTGGTCCGGGTTCCCTCCGGGCCGTGCGACTTTTCGATCCTGAAGTGATGGGCCGCGCGCGCCGCGACCTGCGGCGAGTGGGTGACGACGAGCACCTGCGACTGCAGGGCGAGCCGGGCCAGCCTCTCACCGATCGCGCTTGCGACCGCGCCGCCGACGCCCCGGTCGATTTCGTCGAAGATCATTGTGCCTGCGCTGCCCGCCTCAGCGAGCGCGACCTTCAGGGCCAGCACGAAGCGAGACAGCTCACCGCCGCTGGCAATCTTCGTCAGCGGCCCGAATGGCGCTCCAGGATTGGTCGAAACTTCGAACTCGATGCGGTCGGTACCGGACGGACCGGGCTCGGCCTGGCTGAGCGCGGTTCGAAAACGCGCTGCATCCAGCTTCAGCGGCACCAGCTCGCCGGCCACCGCCGCGTCCAGCCGTTCCGCCGCCGCTCGGCGCTGCGCACTGAGCTCCGCGGCGAGGTTCATGAAATGCAGTCGTGCCTCGCTGAGGCTGCGATCGAGGTCGCCAACGCGCGTTCCACCGGCATCGATCTCCGAAAGCTGGGTGCGCATCCGGTCGGCCAGCTCGGCGAGCGCGTCCGGTTCCACCCGATGCTTGCGGGCCAGACCACGGATATCGAACAAGCGTGCCTCTGCGGCTTCCAGCCTGGCGGGGTCGAAT
Source organism: Sphingomonas daechungensis (assembly GCF_039543105.1). Taxonomy (NCBI): domain Bacteria; kingdom Pseudomonadati; phylum Pseudomonadota; class Alphaproteobacteria; order Sphingomonadales; family Sphingomonadaceae; genus Sphingomonas; species Sphingomonas daechungensis. The sequence continues at coordinate 1,980,277 of NZ_BAABJC010000001.1, read as the reverse complement.
GCGAGGGCATCGGAGGCCCGTGCGATCCGGTCTTCCGCCTCGCTCGCCTCGATCAAGGCGCGGTCGAGCGACGCGAGCGCCTCGGCAAGGAGCGGATGATCTGTCGCTCCACGCTCGATCCGGCGGGCCGCAAGGCGAAGCTGCGCAAGCGCCCCGTCCGATCCCCCGATCAGATCGTCGAGCCCCGTAAGGCTTTCGCCGGCCTTGAGCCCAGCCTGCATGGCGGCCCGCTCTTCAGCCAGCCGAGTTTCCTCCCCCGCTTCAGGTGCGAGGGCATCGATTTCCGACAAGGAGTAAACGATGAAGTCGCGATCCCGCTCGGCAGCCTCAAGTTCGGCGCGAGCTTCGGCTAGCTCCGTCTCGATCCTCGTGACCTCGGCCCAGGCTGCCTCAACCCCCGAAACTTCCAGTCCGCCAAAGGCATCCAGCAGAGCGCGGTGACCACGCGGATTGAGAAGCCCGCGCTCGTCGTGCTGGCCGTGAACCTCGACCGCCATTGCGCCAATGTCGCGCAGGAGGCCTGCTGGAACGCTTGCGGGTCCGACGAAGGCGCGGCTGCCGCCGTCCCCTTTCAAGGTTCGTCTGAGGATGAGCGGCTCACCCGCGTCCACCTCGATGCCCTGATCGCCCAGAAGCGAGTGAACGGCATGCGTGCGTGGCAACTCGATCTCGGCGGACACCGACGCCGAATCCTCGCCGCTGCGCACCAGGCCGGCGTCGGACCGTGCCCCTAACGCCAGCCCGAGGGCGTCGAGCAGGATCGACTTGCCCGCGCCAGTCTCGCCGGTCAGCACACCGAGGCCAGCATCGAACTCAAGTTCGAGCTGCTCGACGAGCGCGACGTTGCGAATTGCGAGCTGCCTCAGCATGGCGGGCCCGCGGTTGGGTGCATCAGCCCTGGGGAGCGGTCTGCGGCGCGTGCCGCTGCACGAGCTTGTACGCGCGGTGGTACCACTCGCTGCCCGGATAGTTGCGGCCGAGTACCGCCGCCGCTTTCTGCGCTTCCGACGGAATGCCGAGCGCGAGGTAGCTTTCGACCAGGCGCTCGAGCGCTTCTGGCGTATGGTTCGTAGTCTGGTACTGCTCGACGACCTTGCGGAAGCGAAGCGTCGCGGCCAGCCACTTGCCCGAACGCTGGTAGAATCGTCCGATCTCCATCTCCTTGCCAGCAAGGTGATCGTTGATCAGGTCCAGCTTCAGGCGTGCGTCGGCCGCGTAGCGGCTGTCGGGATAGCGACGGATCAGCTCGCCGAACGAATTGGACGCGTTCTGCGTCGCCGCCTGGTCGCGGGTGACGTTCTGGATCTGCTGATAGTGGCTCATGGCGATCAGATAGTTCGCGTAAGCGGCGTCCTTGTTGCCCGGGTGGATCGTGAGGAATCGTTGTGCGGAGCTGATCGCCTCCGGATACTTCGTCGCCATGTAATAGCTGAATGCGCTCATCATCTGCGCGCGGCGGGCCCAAACCGAATAGGGGTGCTGGCGCTCGACCTCGTCGAACAGCTTGGCAGCCTCCTCGTACTGGCCCTTGTCCAGCCTTTGCTTGGCCAACGCGTACAGGCTGTTCACGTCCCGGGCGATGTAGGCGGTGTCCGATCCCGACTTGTTGCGGGCGCAACCCGCGGCGGGAAGCACGACTGCACAGGCAAGCAGCAGGAGGGCGGGACGGGTCAGCTTCGACGGCATGGAAACCTCATTAGCGCGGGGCCTCGGGCAGGCCAAGCGGGACATGGACGCACTTTGCTTGGCGCCAGATGAACAGTGTCAGACAGCGGCCGGCCCGGGCGCCTTCTCCTCGTCGCGGACGAAGCTGTCGGGCTTGACGCCCAGCCAGACCAGCACCGGCGAAGAGATGTAGATCGACGAGTAGGTACCGACGAAGATGCCGATGAAGATTGCGATCGTCAGGCCGAAGATCACTTCCGGGCCCAACAACAGCAGGACACCGAGCGCGAGGAGGATCGACAGCGACGTCACCATCGTTCGCGAAAGGGTTTCATTGAGCGAGAGGTTGAGCAGCGGTACGATCTGCATCTTGCGGAACTTGCGCAGGTTCTCGCGAATACGGTCGTAGATGACGACCGTGTCATTCAGCGAATAGCCAACGATGGTGAGGATCGCGGCGACCACGTTAAGGTCGACCTGCAACTGCGTCAGCGAGAAGAATCCCAGGGTCATCGACACGTCGTGGAACAAGGTGAGCAGAGCGCCGATGCCGAACTGCCATTCGAACCGGAACCAGATGTAGATGGCAATGCCGAGCATCGCGAGCGCGATCGCTAGGCTGCCGTCCCAAGCCAGCTCTTCGCTGACCTTGCCCGAGACGGTCTCGACCGAATCGACGCGCGAGCCGGGATAACGCTGGCCAAGCATGCCGCGAACCTCGGTTGCCGCCTTGTTCGCCGCCGCTTCACCGCCTTCCGGCCTCGGCAGCCGGATCTGGAAGCTGCGCGGTCCGCCGGTTTCCTGAATGCTTGCATCGCCGAGGTTGAGCGATTCGACATCGTTGCGAAGGGTTTCGACGTCGACCTGTTTCGCGAAGGTCACGCGAATCATCTGGCCGCCGAGGAAGTCGACGCCCAGGTTTAGTCCCCTGACTGCGACCAGCGTCAGGCTGGCCACGGTCGCAATGATCGACAGCACGAGCGCAATGTTGCGCCACTTCATGAAGTCGATGTTGGTGTTGTCGGGGACAAGCTTGAGGAGCTTCATTTCAGCCTCAAATATGGAGGACACGAGGCCGCGTGCGCCGCACCCAAAGGGCGACGAGCATTCGCGTGAAGTTCACGGCCGTGAAGACCGAGGTGATGATGCCGATCATCAGGACGACGGCGAAGCCGCGGATCGGCCCGGAGCCGAAGTACCACATCAGCACCGCCGCAATCACGTTGGTGATGTTGGCATCAAAGATGGCGGTGGACGCTTCCTTGTAGCCCGTCTCGATCGCATCGAGGACCTTGCGTCCCCGCCTCTGCTCTTCCCGAATGCGTTCGTTGATCAGCACGTTGGCGTCGACCGCGGCGCCGATGGTCAGAACGAAGCCGGCAATGCCGGGCAGCGTCAGCGAGGCGTTGAAGATGGCCATGATCCCGAGAATCAGCAGTGCGTTCACGATCAGGCCGTAGGTCGTGTAGATTCCGAACCTGCCGTAGGTGACGATCATGAAGATGATCACAGCCAGCGTCGCGACAACGGACGCGATGATGCCCTTCTGGATCGAGTCCTTGCCGAGCTCGGGCCCGATGGTCCGCTCTTCGATGACGTTCAGCTTCACCGGCAGCTTGCCCGAGGCAAGTGAGACGGCGAGTTGGTTCGCCGTTTCCACGGTGAAGTTGCCGCTGATCTGTGCTTGCCCGCCAAGGATTGGCTCGTTGATGTTCGGCGCCGAGAGCACCTTGTCGTCGAGAATGATCGCGAAGGGCTTGTTGACGTTTTCCTGGGTCACCCGGCCGAAGCGGCGCGAACCGGCCGTATTGAAGCGGATTGAGACAACCGCCCGGCCGTCCTGATCGAACGACTGCTTGGCATCGACCAGCTGGTCGCCGGACACCATGACCCGGCGCTTGACCGCGATGTTCCCGCCGCCTTCGGCCATCGGCAGCACCTGGCTACCGGCTGGCGCGTGGCCCTGCTGGACCTGGTTCGGGTCGGCCGTAAGGTCGACTAGCTTGAATTCGAGGCGAGCCGTCTGCCCGATCAACCGCTTTAGCGCTTCGGGGTCCTCGACGCCGGGGACCTCGACCAGAATGCGGTCGGTCCCTTGGTTGACGACCGTGATTTCCTTGGTCCCCTGCGGATCGATGCGGCGGCGGACGACGTCGCGCGCGACAGTCATCGCGTCACGCATCGCGCGGTCCGAACCGCTCTGCGTGGGGGTCATGATGACCCGCGTCGAATCCATGACCTGGACGTCCCAGTCACGTCCGCCGGTCAGCGCCACTGGCTGGGTGATGGCCCGGAGGCGCTCGACAGCGGTGTCGACCTGGGTCGGATCGCGGACCAGGAAGGACAAACGCCCGCCCGCGGTCGAAATGTCGCCGATCTCCACGCGCGGATTGCGGCGGAGTTCGGTCTGCACCTGATCTTCCATCGCCTGCAGCCGCTGCTTCGCCGCATCGACGCGGTCCGCTTCGAGGAGAAGCTGACTACCGCCAGCGAGGTCGAGACCAAGGTTGATCGTCGCGCTCGGAAGCCAGGTAGGATAACGGGCCTTGAGGTTGGCCGGCAGCATGCTTGGAATGGCGAAAAGGATGCCGACCAGAATGACCAGCGTGATCGACCACACCTTCCAACGCGGAAAATCGAGCATCAGTCGTTCGCTGGCTTGGACGTGCCGCTCAGGACCTGGCTCAACGTCGACTTGATGACGCGAACTCGGACGCCCTGCGAGATTTCGATCTCCGCCTCGTCGTCGGAAACCTTGGTCACGCGGCCGCGAATTCCGCCGCCGGTCACGACTTCATCGCCCTTCTTGATCGCGGCGATCGCCGCCTGGTGTTGCTTCACCCGCTGTTGCTGCGGGCGAATCATCAGCACGTAGAAGATGACGAAAATCAGGAGCCACGGCGCAATGCCGATCAGGATTGCCGAGCCGCTGTTGGGGTTCGCACCCGCTGCGGCGAGAGTTGGCAGGAAAATCTGGTTCATGGGCTGAGGGACAGGTTCCTATGCGGAAGGTCGCGGGGGCGACTATCACGGCAGTTGCGGGGGCTGCAAGGACAGCCCTTGATATGATGGTCGGGGCGACTGGATTCGAACCAGCGACCCCCACACCCCCAGTGTGATGCGCTACCAGGCTGCGCTACGCCCCGACCGAGGGCTGGCATCTAGGCACCGCTCATCCATAACACAAGCCGATGAGACGACGCCGCCACCGCAGAAAAAGCTCATGGTTTCGACGGTTGGCCTTGGCGCTGGCGGCGATTCCACTCGCCTATTTGGTGGCGGCGTTGGTCGGGTCCCTGATCCCGGTGAATCGAAGCTGGACCGAGCCAGAGAAAGGAGTGACGATCTATATCGCCAACAACGGCATTCATTCCGACATCGTCATGCCGGCGAAGGCTGCGGGCCTGGACTGGACGCCCTTCGTTCCCAAATCCGACTTCGCCGGACCAAGTCCTGATGCCCAGTGGATCGCGTTCGGCTCAGGCGAGGAGCGCGTCTATCTCGATACGCCGCGCTGGCAGGATATTCGGCCGCGGACGGCCTGGTCAGCGATCGCCGGCGGAAAGCGGGTAATGCACGTCGAGTGGGTCTCGAACGCTGACTACATGGATCGCGCCATCCGCCTGCGGCCGGAAGAGTATCGCCGTCTGTGGACGTCGATCCGATCCGACTTCCAGCTCGACGGCGAGGGACAGCCGATCCTCATCGACCACCCGGGATATGGCCGCTCCGATGCCTTTTACTGGGCGACCGGCAAGTTCCACGCCTTGAGGACGTGCAACAGCTGGGCGGCCAGCAGACTTCGTCTTGCAGGGGTCAAGACAAGCCTGTGGCCGCCCTTCGTGCAGGGACTCACCTGGCGCTACCGCAAGGTCAGTCCCGACTAAGCTTACTTCGGCTTCTTTGCGCTCTTTGCCTGGTGGTCGATGTCAGCCTTGGTGATGCTGACGACGAGTCCCTTCTCGTTCTTGCCGAAGCTGGCCAGCGGGATTTCCGCCCGGGCTTTTCCGGTATTGAGGACCGCACTGTCTGCCTTCGCGGAGTCGACCTTGCCGACAAGCGCGCCCGTCTGGTCATAGACCGAAGCGCCCTTCTTGAGGTCGTCCGCGGTTGCCGCGGTGACTTGGGTTTCCGTGGTCGTGGTCTCAGTCGTCGTCGTTGCCGCTTGACCGTCAGGAGTGGTCGTCGGCGTCGTCTGAGTGGTTGTGCTTTCCGTCGTCGTGGCCGGAGTTCCGCCCGGCGTCGTTGTCGGCTGCGTTGTCGTCGTCTGGGTCGTCGTCGCAGGCTCGGTCGTCGTCGTCGGCTGAGTCTGCGTCGTCGTCGTTTCGGTCGTGGTCGGCGGGGCCGTCGTGGTTTGCGCCGCCGCGGCGGTCGCGAGCAAGAGGGTCAGCGACGTGCCCAAAACGCTGGATCGAAATTTCATCTGGTCTTCCCTTCCGTTGGTAGGTGGAAGGGCAAACGTCGCTTCGCGCGCGCGGGTGCCCGCTTAACGGCAGACCGTTCTAGGTTCCCGTCGGGCGGCGCCGACCCCCGCGATTACAGCACGTAACGGCTGAGGTCGGCGTTCTTGGCGATGCCTGAGAGCTGCTGCTCAACGAATTCGGCGTCGACGACCAAGGTTTGCCCGCTGCGATCCTCAGCTTCGAAGCTGACGTCCTCAAGCAACTTTTCCATCACCGTCTGCAGGCGGCGGGCGCCAATATTCTCGACCGCTTCATTCACTTCAGCGGCAATGCGGGCCAGCGCATCGATGCCGTCGTCAGCGAACGTGATCGTCACGCCCTCTGTGCCCAGCAGCGCCTGGTACTGCTGCGTCAGGCTTGCGCGGGTTTGCGACAGGATCCGGACGAAGTCGTCCTGAGTCAGCGCGCTGAGCTCCACGCGGATCGGCAGGCGGCCCTGAAGCTCCGGCAGCAGGTCGGCCGGCTTGGCGAGGTGGAACGCGCCCGAGGCGATGAAGAGGATATGATCCGTCTTCAACGGCCCATACTTGGTCGCAACCGTCGTACCTTCGATCAGCGGCAGCAGGTCGCGCTGTACGCCTTCGCGACTAACGGAGCCGCCGCGAACGTCGCTGACCGCGATCTTGTCGATCTCGTCGAGAAAGACGATGCCGTTCGCCTCGGCATCCGCCAAAGCCACACGGTTGATATCGTCGGGGTCAACGCGCTTGTCGGCTTCCTCATCGGTCAGCCGTTGGAACGCGTCGGGCACCTTCAATTTGCGGCGCTTGCCCGGCTGGTTGCCGAACGCCTTGCCCATCATGTCGGACAGATTGATCATGCCGACCTGGCCGCCCATTCCGGGGATCTCGAACGGCGTCGACGGCGCCTCTTGCACCTCGATCTCGACCTCGGCCTCGTTGAGGCTGCCGTCCTTGTACCGCTGGCGGAAGCTCTCGCGGGTCGCCGCGCTGGAGCCCTTGCCGGTCAGCGCGTCGAGCAAACGCTCCATCGCCGCCTCCTCGGCACCCGTGCGAACCGCCTCGCGGCGGCGTTCGCGTTCCATCCGAACCGCTTCCTCGACGAGATCGCGGGCGATCTGCTCGACGTCGCGACCGACGTATCCGACCTCGGTGAACTTGGTCGCTTCGACCTTCACGAAGGGCGCGTCGGCGAGCCTGGCGAGGCGACGGCTGATCTCCGTCTTTCCGCAACCGGTCGGCCCGATCATCAGGATATTCTTCGGCGTCACTTCGTCGCGAAGCTCGGGCGAAAGCTGCTGGCGCCGCCAGCGATTGCGGAGCGCGACGGCGACCGCCTTCTTCGCGTCGTTCTGACCGACGATGTGCTCGTTGAGTGCGGCGACGATGGCCTTGGGAGTGAGCCGGTCCTTTAGCATCTGCGTCCCGCCGCCTTCGGAAATGGTGGTGTGATAGTTCATGTGGAACCTAGATTGGGAAGGTGAGCACGCGCTTCAAGCGGGCGCTATTCGACCGTTTCGATCGTCAGCTGGTCGTTGGTGAACACGCAGACTTCGGCGGCAATCTTCATCGCCCGGCGAGCGAGCACCTCGGGGTCCTGCTCGTAGTCAGACAGGGCGCGTGCCGCCGCCAAGGCGTAATTGCCGCCCGAGCCGATCGCGGCGATCCCGCCCTCCGGTTCGAGCACGTCGCCGTTTCCCGTGAGAATCAACAGGCTGTCCTTGTCGGCGACGATCATCATCGCTTCGAGGTTGCGCAGGTACTTGTCGGTCCGCCAGTCCTTGGCGAGCTCCACGGCCGAGCGCATGAGCTGACCATTGTACTGCTCGAGCTTGCGCTCCAGCCGCTCGAACAGGGTAAAAGCGTCGGCGGTCGCTCCGGCGAAGCCGCCGATGACCTTTCCGCCTTCACCGATGCGGCGGACCTTCTTCGCGTTCGGTTTGATAACCGTATTGCCCAGGCTGACCTGGCCATCCCCGGCGATGACGGTCTTGCCGTCCTTCTTCACCCCGAGGATCGTGGTGCCATGATATTTTTCCATGGACCGGATGTGGGAAGGCCTCGCTACGGCTGCAACTAGGCGCCGACGAAGCGGCGGTCGGGAACGATCCAGATGATCGCGACGATGACATACAGCGCGACCGACAAGTAAGGTGCAACAAAAGCCAGAAGGATGGCGGCCACGTAAAAACCGAGGCTGGAATATTCTTTCAGCGGGTGTCGATATACCTCGCTCACCTTCGAGCCCTCACCGTCTGCAGCGGCGAGCGCGTGCTGCAAGATTCGATAGGTCAGGGCCGCTGCTGCAAGGACAACGCCAAACGACGCAACCGGCCAGGGCGTTACCCCCGCCTCATCGATCCAGCGGATCATCAGCGGGAACAGCGTCAGGCAAAACAGGAGGGAGTGATTGGCCCAAAGGACGCCGCCGGTGACGCGGCGGGCCGATTGCAGCATGTGATGGTGGTTGTTCCAGTAGAGCGCCACATAGATGAAGGCGAGCAGATAGGCCGCAAGCAGCGGAAGAACCTCCAGGACAGCGCCGAACGTGGGCTCTTCGGGAAACTTCAGCTCCAGCACCATGATGGTGAGGACGATGGCGACGACGCCGTCAGTAAGGGCGTTGAGGCGGCCGGGGGTCATTCAGCGAGTCCTTCGAAACGGCGATCGGGAATGAGCCACATCAAAGCAACGATGACGTAGATTGCAATCGACGTGCCGGGCGAGACCAAGGTGATCGGTAGTGCTGCCACGTAGGAGATGAGCGTGATTTGCCCTTTCCTGCCATGCGAGGCCGCTTTGACGATGGGCGCGTCATCATCGTTCGCATTGAGCAGCGCCGACCGGATCCAGGCGAAGCCGAGCGCCGACATCAGCATGATCACACCGAACGCGAGAACGGTGTCGCGTGTCAGGCCAGCCTCCCCGATCCATCGCATGACCCACGGAACGAGGCTGAGCCAGAACAGCTGAAACAGGTTGGCGAGGAGGACCTGGCCATCGACCTTGCGCGCGGCGCACAGCAAATGGTGGTGATTGACCCAGTAAATGCCGACCTTGGTGAACGACAGAGCATAGATCGCGAACAAGGGAAGGACGGGACGGAGCGCGGCCCAGCCGGGCTCGTGTGGAACCGGCAATTCCAGCACCATGATGGTGATGATGATGGCGATCACGCCATCCGTGAACGCGCAGACCCGTTCCGGCTTCATGCGCCCCGCCCCCTTTGCTTTAGCGCTCCGCTCCCTTGACCTTACCCTAGGTCCGCGCCGCGGTGTAGCCGAGGTAACCGGTGCCGAAGAGCGCATACAATTCCTCCGGAATGCCGCGCAGATAAGCGGTCATCCCGTCGGCAATGCCCTTGGCCATTTCCGGCCGGACCGCGGCGATGAGGCCCATCGGGATCGCCCACAGGATCAGCCCGTACATCATGTACAGGAAGCTTGGTCGCGCCCGGCTGGTCCAGGGATCGTTGGACTGCGCTTCTGCCACGATCGCCTGCATCTGCGCACCGATGGTCGCGAGTTCCTGATCACCCTGCAGCTTCAGCAGCTCGAGCTTGGCGCGGTCGCGCGCCTCGGGGTCGGGGATGATCTTGTCGAGCAACTTCGAAACCGGCCCGACGATGGCTTCCAAAATTGACATTGTTGGATTCTCCCTAAGGGGAAGTTGACTAAATTGACTGTGTGGCGATGTTCTGGGCGATCAGCCGATCGCGCCGATCCGGTTCGCCAGCCAGCCGTAGAGGAACGCCTCATTGGCGGGTCGGCGTTCGGCGAGGCGAAGGTAGCGCTCAGCCTGGAGCGCCTCGAGCGCGCGCATGAGCACGGTTTCACCGCCCCGCTTGCCGCGCGTCTGCAGATAGGCGTCGAGCGCGTGCAGGGTGAGCGGTCCGACCCGTCCGTCTGGCGTCAAGTCCGCATAATCCTTGGCGTTGCGATTGAGCGCAGTCAGCGCACGTTGCAGGAATGTCGTCGCCACGGCCGGACCCATGTTGACGCCGGTGTCGAAATGCTCGCCAGCAACGCGCGACGACCGCCTGGCCACTTGGTCGAAGCGCGGACGAAGCCAATACAGTCGGCGATAGATCGTCGTCGCTTCGTCGCGCGGAAGGGCTTTCATCGGTCCGGCGAATCCGTGCGCCCGGGCTACAGCCTCGGTAATGCCGAAGCACGTCGGCCCGCCTTTGTCCGCCGGATGGTTCACGTAACCGCCCTCGCGCTCGATCAATCCGTCGATCAACGCGTCGACATCGAAACTTTCGTCTTCCAATCCCCTACTCCCGCAACTGGTTACCGAGTCGCGCTTTGCTAACCGTTTTGGTTCACTGTAGGAAAGTCACGAACCAAGTTGTGATTGACGGTTAGGCCGCTAAACTGCTTTCATGTCACCGCGTTTCTGGCCGATTTTCGCCACCGCCATCCTTCTTGCCGCCCCTGCCGCAGCTCGGCTTTCGGCACCCGAACAGACGATGATCCAGACGGTGGATTCCGAACAGCAGCGGACGCTGTCGATGCTCGAGACGTGGGTGAACCAGAATAGCGGAAGCCAGAACGTCCCTGGCGTTGAAGCGGTGGCGAAGATGCTTCGCGCCGAGTTGGAGCCGCTGGGATTCAAGGTCGACTGGATCGACGCCAGGAACACCGGCCGCGCAGGGCACATCGTTGCGCGACACAAGGGCAATGGCCGCGGCAAGCGCATGCTTCTCATCGGGCATCTCGACACGGTGTTCGAGCCGGACTCGCCGTTCCAGAGGTGGGAGCGCAAGGGTGACCGCGGCGTCGGGCCCGGCGCGGGAGACGACAAAGGCGGCATGGCGGTCATGATCGCCGCCCTGCGGGCCATGAAGGCGGCAGGAACGCTGAAAGCTGCCGACATCACGGTTGTCCTGACCGGCGACGAGGAAGATGCGGGCGATCCGATCGAGGCCGCCCGCAAGCCGTTGATCGACGCGGGCAAGTGGGCCGACGTCGCGATGGATTTCGAAGGGCTGGCGCAAAGGCAGGGCAAGGACATGGGCTCGATTGCCCGTCGCAGCTCCGACAGCTGGACCGTCACGGTGACCGGCCGCACCGGCCATTCGAGCGGGGTGATGCACCCCGATTTCGGCGCCAACTACGAGCTGGCGCGGATCATCGATGCGTTCCGGCGCGAACTCCCCGAGGACAAATTGACGTTCAACGTCGGCCTGGTTGGCGGCGGCGCCAGCGCCGACCTCGACGCCGGGAGGATCCGGCTGAACGCGACGGGCAAGACCAACATCATCGCCGCGACCGCGGTTGCGCGCGGCGACCTTCGCGCACTCACGTCGGAGCAGATCGCGCGGACGAAAGCGAAGATGCAGGCGATCGTCGGCCAGTCGCTTCCCGGCACCAGGGCCGAGATCAGTTTCGATGCCGGGGGTTATCCGCCGATGGCGCCGACGGATGGCAATCGGGCGTTGCTGGCGCGGCTCAACCGCGTGAACGCTGATCTGGAACTGGAGCCGATGGGCGAGCTGGACCCGATGGAGCGGGGCGCGGGCGACATCAGTTTCGTCGCGCAGGACACGGATGGGCTGGTCGGACTCGGGCCTGCCGGCGCGGGGAGCCATGCGCCGGGGGAGAGCGTCGATATCCCTTCGATCTCGCGGCAGGCAAAGCGCGCGGCGATCCTGATGAGCCGGCTGGCGGAGGAGAAGCGCTAGGCGCTTGGCGCTAGTGACAGGTTTCCACCCATTGCCGAACTTAGGGTTCGATGTCAGCTTGCCGCCCTCTCAAAAGCCGGAGCGGTCATGCGGCTGTACTTCAGCAACGGATACATACAGGCCGCGCTGCTAGTCATCCTGCCACCGGCGCTTTTCGTGTTTTGCAGTCGCGAGCTGTGGACGACCGACGCCATTACTGCATTCACTATGCGCCTGTTTGCTATCCTGTTGCTTATTTGTGCGGCATTTGTGGTCGTCGGCTACCGCCAGGTCAGCGGCAAGCAATCGAGCAAAGCGGCCCTAACGCTAAGCAGGGCAGTCGTTTGCACGTTCTCTGTGGGTTGGCTGTTTCCGGGTTGGCTAGCCGTTCATTTCTACTTGGACCACGTGCGACAGGTCACTACCGACGGACCAAAGTACGCAGTTCCGTTTCTGGAACTCAGTGGGCAAGCCCTGAACATGGCATCGATCTGGGCCGCTGCTGTCGTGATTTTCTGGGCGTGGCGCGCGACCCGCTAACGTCCGATTTCCACCCACTCCTGCCACTAGCGCGGCCTTGGCGCCAAGGCGGAGGCTCTAGGAACCTGACGGACGTCCGAATCCATGAACACCGTTGCTTCCTCGCGAGACGCGCCGTTTTCGTGGATGCTGAACCGAGTTCAGCATGACGGTGGTGCTTAGTTCGAGACCGCCGCGACCTGGCGGTCGCCGTCGCCGAAGTAGCGAGCCAGCAGCGCTGGGTCGCGATTGTACGGGTCGGCGCGGAACTTGGGGCCGCTCGGGCCCGCTTCGGCAGTGAGATAGGTAACGTAGACCGGCACCGGCTCGGGGAGGTCGACGTTCACCTCGGTCTTGGATCCGTCGGCCTTTAGCGGCTTTCCGAAAAGCCATTTGGCGAGGCGCTGCGCGTCTTCCAGGCGGATGCAGCCGTTGGAGATCCAGCGGTTGTCGGCCTTGAACAGGTCTTTCTCATGACCCGGCACGTCGTGGAGGTAGATGCCGAAGTCGTTGGGCATGTTGAACTTGTAGTCGCCCATCGAATTCCACTCGCCGGGACCGCGGCGGAGACGCGCGGTGATCTTGCCGTCGGCGACCGCCTGCCAGTCGATCGTCTGCGGATCGACGGCGACGGCATCGTCCGACCAGTCGGACAGCACCTGGTAATCGCGGTCGGTGAGGTACTTCAGGCCTTCCTTGAGGACGCCCGGAGCAACCGACTTCTTGGCCAGCTCCGGCGGCGTGTTCCACCACGGGTGAACGCTGACGAAGCGAAGCAGCGCGGCCATCATCGGCGTCTCGGTCGCATTGCTGCCGACGATCACGCGCATGCTGTCGACCGGGCGGCCATTCTCATACATCCATAACCGCGCGGCGCCGGCGTCGACGAGGACGTAGCGGCCGGACTCGGTGGTCTGCGGAAGGCGGCGGGCGCGCTCCAGGTTGAGGAGCAGGATGCTCTCGTAATGCTTGAAGCCACGGTTGAGCGCCGCCAGCGTGCCTGCGCCGGCAATGCCGTCGCCCTTCATGCCGTGCGCTTCCTGGAATTCCTTCACCGCCGCCGCGAGCGGGGGATCGAACTTGGTTCCGTCGGCGAGGCCGAGCCGATGGCGAAGTGCCGCGACCCGGTCGCCGGTCATGTTTAGCTTCAGCGTAGGGCCGGCGGACACCTGGTCCTGCGGCAGCGAGCCCCAGCGCATCTGGTAGCGCACAAGGGCGCGGCGGAGGTCGGTGTAAAGCGGGTGCACCGGCGAGAACATGTCGACCGGCGCGACCTTGAAATCGTCGAGACCCTGAGCCTGCTGCTGTTCGTCGCGTTGCTCGATCGTGGGCGCGATCTCACGGTCGATGTAGACCATGTCGAGGCCCTGCTCGATGCTCGGCGGCACGTCGATCGGCTCGATCGGCTGCTGCGCGGCGGCAAGCGCCGAGGCAGGCAAGCTAAGGCCCGCGAGGACCAGGACCAGACGACGCATTTTCACCCCTTCCACCGCTCGCACTCATAGTAGCGCAAAATGAACGGCTCCAGAATCCTGCGTGCAACAGGCGTTGAAGAGTGGGGTTCCAGCGATGAAGCGATCAATGCTTAGCTGTGGCCTTCCGGCACTTGTCTTGGACCGAAATACACGGTTGTATTCCGACGGTTGCGGCCGAGGAGAGAGACGGACCGCGGGGAGGGAAATCATGACGACACGCCGGACCTTTGGCCGTTCACTTCTGTGCGCGAGCGCGCTTGCCGCAACCCTGACCGCCACGCCTGCGATGGCGCAACACGTCGATTCCATCACTGCGTTCGGCGATAGTTATGCCGACGACGGCAACCTGTTCCAGATCATTGGCTTCAACCCGGCGCCGCAGGTTTATCCGACCGGCCGCTTTTCGGGCGGGACCAACTATATCGACACCTTGTCGCAGCTGCTGAACATCCCGGTCGACAATTTCGCGATCGGCGGAGCGCTGACCGACAACACCAACACCAACGGCCCCGGCATCCCGGGTTTCGTCACGGAATGGAATGCATTCCTGGGCGGCGGCGGCGGACCATTCCCGACGGTTTCGGGCAGCTTCGATGCCAACGACCTGGTGACGGTCTCAATCGGCGGCAACGATGCCCGCTTCTACCAGCAGCAAGGTGGCACACTGGCCGGCGCGCCCACTGCCGCGCTCGGATCGGCGGCCTTCGCGCAGGTCGGGCTCGATGCACTGGTGGGCGCTGGCGCGCAGAACATCAGCTTCCTGGCCGGAAACACCTCCATCCTGCCGGAGATCGCCAACAATCCGACCGCGCAGGCGATCCGCAATGCCTATTCGACCACATTCAACACGCAGATGCAGAGCGTGCTCGCTGGCTATGCCGCCAACGGTGTGATGGTCCACTACCTCGACCTCACTCTGGTCGGGCAGAACATCATCGCCAATCCGGCCGCCTACGGTTTCACCAACACGGGCGCCTGCACGCCGGCGCCGCAGTGCGTGACCGATAGCGCCTACGCCAACCAGTTCCTGTTCTACGTCGATCAACTTCACCTGACGTCGGCGGGCTTCCGCGTGGTCGGCCAGTATATCGCCACGCAATTGCAGGCGCCGCTCACCCTGGGCGCTCAGGGCGAACTCGCGCTCGATACTTCGCGCCAGTTTGGCCGGACGCTGTCGAGCCGCGTCGACCTCGGATCACCACGCGACGGCGATGTGTCGGAGGGCATGAAGCTGTTCATCGTCGGCGATACGTTCTCGCACGACGTCCCGATCAGCACCGCGAATGACCCCTACGACATCGACGGCGTGGGCGTGACGGTCGGCGCAACCTACGGGTTCGGAACGGGAGTGGTCGGCGTTGCCGGGAATTACACGCGCCCGCGCGCCAGGTTCATTGGCGATACTGCGCGGACCGACACCGACAGCTGGCAGCTTGGCGGCTTTGGCGGGTTCGCCATTGGCGGCGCCTTCGCTCAGGGTCATCTTGGTTACGGCTGGGACAGTCACGACATCCGGCGGCAGGGTGTGGTTCAGAACATGCGGGCCAAGGCCGACGGCAGCCATTGGACCGCCGGCGCCAAGGCCGGCTACCTGATGCCGCTCGGCGTGATGCGCGCCGGCCCGGTGGTCGCGATCGACTACGCCAAGGCAAAGGTCGACGGCTACACCGAAACGGGCGATCCGGCGCTGACGCTGAACGTGGACTCGACGTCCGCCAAGTCGCTGGTCGGCGGTCTCGGCCTCGAGCTTCGCGGCGACTTCGACACTTCAGACCTTTCGGTTCGGCCCTATCTGACCGGAATGCTTGAGAAGGAGCTGTCGAACGGTTCGCGCACGATGCTGTTCTCGCAGACGAGCTCACCGGGAATCATCAATAGCTGGAACCTCGGCGATCGGCCGGACGGCATCTACGGCCGGATCTCGGGCGGCGGCACGGCGGAGATCGTCGACAACGTCACGATCAACGCCGTTCTGTCGACGACGGTCAGCCGCGACAACGGCAATGAGGTGTCCGGCCACGTCGGGTTCAACTTCGGCTTCTAGTCCCGCGGCTTAGCTCCACCCAACTTGACTTCGCGCGCGATGAGGAGCCTCATCGCGTCCGGTGGCGCGGGCGAGCGCCCGCACCTGCCCTGTGCGCGTCTGGAAGCGGCGCAAACCCGAGCGCCGTGACTTGGGGAGGGACATCGTGGCTACTGCACCATTGCGCACGCCCATGCATTTGTGGGTCGTCGGAGTTCTGTCTCTGCTGTGGAACAGCTTCGGAGCTTACGACTATTCGATGACCCGAATGCGGAACATGGATTATCTTGCCGGCATGTCGCCGCCTGGCGTCGATCCGGCAGCGATGCTGGCCTACATCGACGGCATGCCTCTTTACGCTCAGCTTGGCTGGGGTTTTGGGGTCTGGGGGGCCCTGGTCGGGTCGATTGCCCTATTGCTGCGCAAGCGAGCCGCCGTTTGGGCTTTCGGGGTTTCGATTGCGGGAATGATCCTGAGTTTCGGCTACATGTTCTTCGGACCACCGATGCCGGGCAGCGAAGCCGCCGGGCCGATGAAGTACATGCCTCTGATCATCGTCATTCTGGGGCTCGCGCAATTTGCCTATGCGCGCGCCGCCGAACGCAAAGGACTTTTGTCGCACTGATGTTCGGGTGGCGCTCGCGGCGCCACCCGTTCTACGCCTTGCCTGCGAACATCTGCGACATCGCGAGCGCATCCCAGCCGTAAGGGTCGGGACGAAAGACGACGCCATTGTTGCTCGGCGCGACAGTCAGATAAGTCAGGTAGATCGGCACCGGCCGCGGCAACGGGAAGGTCTGCTCGTACTGCGTTGACGGCTGAGGGACACGGCCGAACACCCAGGTCGCGAAGCGGCGATAGTCCTGCAGACGCACGCACCCGTTGCTGAGCCAGCGGTCATTCTTCGCGAACAGTTCGTCATGCGGTGTATCGTGAAGGTAGATGCCGTAATCGTTGGGCATTTCGAACTTCATGTTGCGCATGGAATTCCACGGACCAGGAAGCTGCCGGACGTGGATTGTCGGCTCCTGCTTGCCCGACGCGATCGCCTTCCAGTTGACCGTCTTCGGATCGATCACGGGAGCGTTGGGACCCCAGTCGCGCAGCACTTCGTAATGGAAGCTCTTGAAGTAGGAGAGGCCCATCTCCTGGACCTTCTTTGCGGTCAGGCTGCGAACCAGCTCGGGCGGCACGTTCCAGTAAGGATTGGCCTTCGCATTGCGCATGATCACCGCGATCATCGGCGTCTTCGTCTTCGGCGCGCCGACGACGACCTTCATGCCGTCGACGACGCGGTCGCGATCGAAAAGGTAAGCTTCGGCTGAGCCGGAATCGACGACGACGTAGCGGTTGAACGTGCGGACGGATGGAAGCCGGAATGCACGCTCCATGTTGATGGCAATCCGCTGCTCGTAATAGCGCGAGCCGCGGTTGAGCGAAGCGATCGTTCCCTTGCCGGCAATGCCGTCCGCGGGACCAATTCCGTGCACAGTCTGATAGCTCGCGACGGCCTGGAAGAGCTGATCGTCATAACCGCCCTGAGGGTAGAGCCCGAGCCGCTGGCGAAGCAGCTGAACCCTTTTGCCAGTCGAGCCACGCTTCAGTACCGGGCCGGCCGGGATCTTGATCTGCGGAAGGCGGCCATATGTCGCCTGATACTGCTGCAATCCGCGCCCAAGCTGACCGAACAGGACATTCGGAGCGCCGGACCTGCCGGCGGAGAAATCCATGCTGAACAGTCGCTGCAGCCAATTCTGCGGCCGCTGGTGGCGCCTCGCGACATTGCTCATGTCCGGATCGACGTAGACGAAGTCGATGCCCTGCTTGATCGCGCGCGGCACTGCGACGGGCTCGTCGCCGCGGGGAGCCGCCATAGCGGGTGCAGTGCCCAGGACGGCAGCCGCACCGATGATCAAAGCAAGCGTGTTGCGCATACATTTTGCGCCGCTTTCGCGGCGCATTCCCCGAGCCAGTTTCAAGTTCAACTCACTGCAGTCGTTTCGGTTTCGCTTAGCTGAACCAACTAGCGGCGACCACCGAAACGCGTGCGAGACTGCTTGCCGAAGCGGCCCTTTCGCGTTCCCGGCTTTCCTTCGCTCGAATTGCCGGACGGCCGCGGAGCTACGCGCTGGTCGTGGGGAATGCCGAGGTCGTCTTCCTCCAGTCGGCGGATTTCGTCGCGGAGGCGGCCGGCTTCTTCGAACTCGAGGTCAGCCGCGGCCGTGCGCATGCGTTGTTCGAGATCGGCGATATAGGCCTTGAGATTGTGGCCGACCAGGTGCGGTCGCTCGTCGTCGCCGGTGTCGACTACGACGCCGTCACGTGTCGAGACGTGCGCAATGATGTCGCTGATCTGACGCTTGATGCTCTCCGGCGTGATGCCGTGGAGCCTGTTGTACTCAAGCTGTTTCTCCCGCCGGCGGTCGGTTTCGGCAAGCGCGCGTTCGATCGATCCGGTCTTGGTGTCGGCGTAGAGGATGACGCGGCCGTCGACGTTGCGGGCGGCGCGGCCGATGGTCTGGATCAGCGACGTTTCGGACCGCAGGAAGCCTTCCTTGTCCGCGTCGAGGATCGCGACCAGCCCGCATTCCGGAATGTCGAGGCCCTCGCGCAGGAGGTTGATGCCGACGAGCACGTCATAGACGCCGAGCCGCAACTCGCGGATCAGCTCGATGCGCTCCAGCGTCTCGACGTCTGAGTGCATGTAGCGGACGCGCAGTCCGGCCTCGTGGAGGTACTCGGTCAGGTCCTCCGCCATGCGCTTCGTCAGCGTCGTGACCAAAGTGCGATAACCCTTCCGGGCGGTTTCCTTCGCCTCGTGAACGAGGTCGTCGACCTGGTCCTCCACCGGCTTGATCTCGACCGGCGGGTCGATGAGCCCCGTTGGACGGATCACCTGCTCGCTGAATACGCCGCCCGTCTCGTTCATTTCCCACGGACCGGGAGTTGCCGAGACGAAGGTCGTCTGCGGGCGCATCGCGTCCCATTCGTTGAAGCGCAGCGGCCGGTTGTCGATGCAGCTCGGCAGCCGGAAGCCGTATTCCGCGAGCGTGATCTTCCGCCGATGGTCGCCTCGCGCCATCGCGCCGATCTGCGGCACGGTCTGGTGGCTCTCGTCGATGAACAGCAAAGCGTTGTCCGGGAGATATTCGAACAGGGTCGGCGGCGGCTCGCCAGGAAGGCGACCGGTGAGGAAGCGCGAGTAATTCTCGATGCCCGCGCATGAGCCCGTCGCGGCAATCATTTCCAGGTCGAAGTTGGTGCGCTGCTCAAGCCGCTGCGCCTCCAGCAGCCGACCTTCGGCGACCAGCTCCTTCAGCCTTTCTTCCATCTCGTGCTTGATCGCGCCCATCGCCTGCTTGAGCGTCGGGCCGGGCGTCACGTAGTGCGAGTTGGCATAGACCTTCACGCTGTCGAGGCTGGCTGCCTTTTGGCCGGTCAGCGGGTCGAACTCGACGATGTCCTCAATCTCGTCGCCGAAGAAGGACACGCGCCACGCGGTGTCCTCATAGTGCGACGGGAAGATTTCCAGATTGTCGCCGCGTACGCGGAAATTGCCGCGGGCGAAGGCCTGGTCGTTGCGCTTGTACTGCAGCGCGACGAGCTTGCGGATGATTTCGCGCTGGTCCTCGCTGCTGCCCTTCTTCAGGCTGAAGGTCATGGCCGAATAAGTTTCGACCGAGCCGATGCCATACAGGCACGAAACCGACGCAACGATGATCACGTCGTCGCGCTCCAGCAGCGACCGCGTCGCCGAGTGGCGCATGCGGTCGATCGCCTCGTTCACCGAGCTTTCCTTCTCGATGTAGGTGTCGGTGCGTGGGACGTAGGCCTCGGGCTGGTAATAATCGTAGTAGCTGACGAAATATTCGACCGCATTGTCGGGGAAAAAACTTTTGAACTCGCCGTAGAGCTGGGCCGCGAGAATCTTGTTCGGAGCGATGATCAGTGCCGGCCGTTGAAGCGTTTCGATGACCTTCGCCATCGTGAACGTCTTGCCCGAGCCGGTGACGCCCAGCAGCACCTGGCTCCGCTCGCCTTCGCTCGCAGCCTCCGTCAGTTCCTTGATCGCCAGCGGCTGGTCGCCCGACGGCTCGAAATCGGACTTGATTCGGAATCGCTTCCCGCCCTCCGCCTTCTCCGGCCGTGCGGGCTTGTGCGGAACGAACGCCTCGCCCGTTTCCGGCTCGGCCAGTGTGGTGCGGATCTGAATCGCCATCGCCGTCTATATGGTCAGCGGAGGTGGCGGGAACAACCTGTGAACGGGCCCCTTGCAAACGCCGATTTTCATGTTCCGCTTTTCGGAATAGTGTGCGTCCACGACGCGCCTGGGGCGCTCACAGGGGGCTGTGATGAATCGACTGATTTGGATTGGACTGGCTGCGCTCGTTTCGGCGTGCGGGTCCGGCAATAAAGTGGACATGGAAAACGCGTCGGCCAGCGACGTCGCCAAGGAAATGGCGAAGAAGAATGGGGACACCGGCTTCGTCAGCCCGGGCAAGTGGCAGCAGAACGCTTCGTTGGTGTCGATGGAAGCGCCGGGCATGCCCCCTCAGGTCGCCGAGGCGATGAAGAAGGCGATCGGCACGACTCAAACCCACGAGACCTGCCTGACGGCCGAGCAGGCCAAGCACCCCAAGGAAGACTTCTTCACCGGAGCGGACAAGAGCTGCCGCTACGAACATTTCAATTGGGGTGACGGAAAGATCGACATGAAGCTGGTTTGCGCTCGACCGGACGCGACCCAGACCATGCAGATGACCGGGACCTACGAACCCAACAGCTATCAAATGGCCATGTCCGTCGCGTCGAAGGGCAGCAGCCCGATGGAAACGATGAACATGAAGATGACCGTCGATGCCAAGCGCGTCGGGGATTGCGAGGGAAGCAAGGGCTGACGTTCACAGCAAAGGGGGGAGAGACCAATGCAGAGAGTGCTTATCGCCGCGACCGCGGCCTTGATGGTTTCCGCGTGCAACGAGCAGGCTCCGGCCCAGAAGCCGGTGGAAGCGCCCAAGGTTCTTGCTGCCGGGCAGTATGAGGGAACGTGGAAGGTCGATTCCATCCGCTCGGTGGACAGGACGACTCCAGCCACCAAGCTCAAGCAGGACGCCACGGGCCCCGCCACAGGGTGCGTTGCCGCCGACGGGTCGATCGATGCCGCCTTGTTCGCGGAAGGCGAGGACAAGTGCACGATCGCCAATCCCTACGTTCGCAATGGGCGGATCGGCATGGAACTGACCTGCGCACGAAAGGGCCAGGCAGGCGAAGTTCGTGAGTCGGTAAGCGGGACCTTCGCCGGTGATTCGATCGACGCAGACGTCAGCACCACGACCTACCTCGCCGGCACAGGGGATTACGCCATGTCGCGCAAGTTCGAGGTCAAGCGGGTGGGCGAATGCGCTCCGGTCAAACCGGAGAAAGCAGCATGATCGGCTATGTCACGGTTGGGTCCAACGATCTGGAGAAGGCGCGGGGTTTTTACGACGCGCTGATGCCGACCCTCGGAGCCGGACGAATGCTCGAGTTCGGCGACAATTTCACGATGTACGGCACCGGGATGGGCAAGCCCGGCTTCGCCGTCTGCAAGCCTTTCAATGGCAATTCCGCCGAATGCGGCAACGGCAACATGACCGCGATCGCGTGCGACACTCGGGCCAAGGTCGATGCGCTTTATGCCAAGGCGATGGACCTGGGCGCCACCGACGAAGGCGCACCGGGCGTGCGCGGTGAGGAAGGCGAGCAGGCCTTCTACGGGGCCTATTTCCGCGACCTCGACGGGAACAAGCTTTGCGCCTTTCGGATCGGTCCTGCCGATTGAGGCATTGTGCGGGGAATGACCCGCACCGGCAAAGTCCCTGTCCTCATCAACCGCGGCAGCGGACCAGCCGACCGTGGGCAATCGGAAGGCGCTGACGTTGCGCACGCGCTGGCGAAGGCTGGCGTCGAAGCGGATGTGCAGGTCATCGACGGAGCCGATATCGCGGAGGCGTCTCGCAAGGCCGTCGAGGCGGGAGCGCAGGTCGTCGTGGCCGGCGGCGGCGACGGGACGATCAGCGCCGTCGCTCAATTCCTGGCGGGGACCAAGTCGAAGCTGGGGATCCTGCCGCTAGGGACGCTCAACCATTTTGCGCGCGACCTCGGTATCCCCAATACCCTCGAAGAGGCCGCTGCGCTGATCGCGACGGGAAAGTCTCGCGGGATCGACGTTGCGGAGGTCAACGGCCATGTGTTCATCAACAACAGCGCGATCGGCCTCTATCCGCTGATGGTTCTCGACCGCGAGATGCAGCAGAAGAAGCTCGGCCGCAGCAAGAGGCTGGCGATGCTGGTCGCCAGCGCTCGAACGCTGGCACGATTCCGGCACCGCCGCCTGACCCTGACGATCAACGACGAGGAGGCGCAAATTGACACGCCTTTGCTGTTCGTCGGGAACAACGACTATCGGCTCGACCTCGGCGCGCCCGGACGGAGGGACAGCCTGGAAGATGGCCAGCTGAGCGTGTTCGTGATGCGCAAGAAAACGCGGCGCGGACTCATTGCCGCCAGCATTCGCGCATTGCTCAACCGGACTCGCGACGACGACATGGTCCGGCTGGAGCATGTCGAGAGGCTCCGCGTCGCAAGTCGTCGCAGCCATCTGGCAGTGTCGATGGACGGCGAGGTCGCAATGGTCGCCCCGCCACTGGATTACCGGGTGCGAAAGCGGGCGCTCAACGTCATCGCGCCGTAAGTCCTACTGGCCGGTCGGTGACTTGAAGGTCTCGGTCGGGCGATTGGTGCGATTGCCCATGCCAATCTTGTTCCTGGCGTCGATATCGTCCTGGCGCTGCTCCGCGGCGGTCCTGCAAACTTGCTTGACCCGCCGGCTGCCGGTCTCGCGCACGGTGCGGCACACCTTCTTCTCTTCCGCAGGCTTCGCGCCCTCGACCACGATCGGCTGAGTGTCCTGGGCGGCGGCCGCCGCAGCGATGAACAGCAAAGTCGCCAACATGCCGCCAGAATCCCCGTGACCACGCATCGAGTCAACCGGATGAGCTTGCTTCTGGCAGCCTGAATGCGACAGTCTGCCGAAATGAGGGGCATCGCACTGGCTTGCTTGGCGCTGACCGCGTGCACGACCGTGCCACCCGCGCCGGAAGTGTCCGTTTCGCAGGTTGGCGTCGCGTTCGACCGCACCGGCGAGGTCGGTTCCTTTGCCGACGGCTTCGCCGATCCGGCCACAAGCCGCGCGGTCACGGCCGACGATCCGGTGCGCGTCGCTTCGATCAGCAAGCTGGTCGTCTCGATTGGAGTGATGAAGCTCGTCGAGCAGGAAAAACTCGACCTCGACATCGATGTTTCAACATGGCTTGGATGGTCGCTTCGCAATCCGGCATATCCGGACCGGCCGATCACTCTGCGCCTGCTGCTCTCCCACACAAGCTCCGTGCGCGACTTCCATGACCAATACGCCATCCCGCTAGGAACGTCCGTTCAGTCGGTAATGGCCGAACCGTCCAGCTGGGATCGCAAGCACGGTCCCGGCGCCGGCTATTTCACGTATTCCAACCTCAACTTTCCCATCGTCGCCTCGATCGTCGAGCGCGTCACCGGCGAGCGCTTCGACCTGTGGATGCGCCGCGAGGTGCTGCAGCCGATGAAGCTGGACGCCTGCTACAACTGGCCGACCTGCAGTGATGCGAAAGTCGCGCGCGCGGTCGTCCTCACCCAAGCAGGCAAGCCCGTGAAGGACGACCTTGGCGGCGAGCAGCCCGATTGTCCGGTCTACGTCGAGGATGGCCCGTGTGACCTCGGGCGGTGGCATCTGGGTGATAATGGCGCACTTTATGCCCCACAGGGCGGCCTGCGGATCTCGATGCGCGACCTCGCCCGCGTCGGTCGCATGCTGCTGGGCGGTGGGACAATCGACGGCGTTCGATTGCTCACGCCGAAGTCCGTCGAGCTGATGCTGGCGCCGGCGTGGGTCTTCGACGGGCGTAATGGCGACACCGACCATGGTTTTTACTGCACCTATGGGCTGGCGACGCAGCAGATCCCGTCCGCGATGCGCGGTTGCCACGACGATCCGGCGGCGGACGGCATCGTTCGAAGCGGCCACGCGGGTGACGCCTACGGGCTCCGGTCAGGACTCTGGATCGATCGGCTCAATGGGACCGGAGTCGCCTATTTCGTGTCGGGCTTGTCCGATGACCCGCCGCGCGGGGCGAGCGCCTTTCGCGCAGCGGAAGAGGCCGCGATGAAGCGAAGCCTCGGGTTGCTTGGCACCGGCAACGCGTGCAGCAATCGACGAAGCCGAACCAAGGATTTGAACCGGCTGCGCTGCAAATATGCTGAAATCCCATCGCGAAGCGGCGATTTGACGCCGCGATAACGCGGCGGTCACGATCGTCGAACGCATTCGGCCTCAAGCCGGGCAGCCGATCGTCGGCGACTCTTACCCCGAAAGCGGCAAGATGGCTGGTCCAACCGCGACCGTCTGGGCAGTGGTCCGCCGCGCCGGTCCGCAAGTCATTGCGTTGGCCGGAAAAAGGCTCCATTCATTTCCCGTTCAACAGCTCGGGCTGATCCCGGGCGGGGGTAAATCGGGGGCAACGAGATGCGTCGGGCATTGGTTGTATTCGCGGCACTTGTCGGCGCAGCGGCAGCTCAGCCCGCTCAGGCAGCAACCATCGTCGTTTTCACCAACCCGGAAACGCTTGAGCAGCGGATGGTGGTCGTCGACCGCGACGGACCGGACCGGCTCTTCATGTGCATGCTGCCGCCGGGCGAAGCGGGCTGTCACCAGCTCCCGGTCAAGCGCAGGACCTGATCAGGCCGCGACGGTCTCCAGCAGGCCCTCGAACAAGCGCCGTCCATCCGTATTTCCGTGCGCTTTCTCGAGCGCACGCTCCGGATGCGGCATCATGCCCAGCACGTTTCCGGAATCGTTGAGGATCCCGGCGATGCCCCGCGCCGAACCGTTTACTTCATCGAGGTAGCGGAAGGCCACGCGGCCCTCCCCTTCCAGCCGGTCGAGCGTTTCGGCGTCCGCCTGGAAGTTGCCGTCGTGATGGGCGACGGGAATGACGATGTCCTCTCCCGCATCATATTGCGAAGTGAAAAGGCTCTGGCTGTTCTCGACCTTGAGCGGCACCGGCCGGCAGACGAAGTTGAGGCCCGCGTTGCGCATCAGGGCGCCCGGCAGGAGCCCGGTTTCGGTCAGCACCTGGAAGCCGTTGCATACGCCAAGCAGCGGAACGCCGCGCCCGGCCGCATCGGCAACTGCGCGCATGATCGGGGACCGCGCCGCCATCGCTCCGGATCGAAGGTAATCGCCGTAGGAGAAGCCACCGGGAAGAGCGATGAAATCGGTTCCGTCGGGAAGCTCGGTCTCGCGGTGCCAGACCATCGCCGGCGCGCGGCCGGTCACCTGCTCGATGGCAACAGCGAGGTCGCGGTCGCAATTCGATCCGGGAAAAACGATGACCGCGCTTTTCACGCGGCAGTCTCCAGCCGCTCGATGCGGAAATTCTCGATGACCGTATTGGCGAGGAGCTTGCGGCACATTTCTTCGATGTCGGCGTCCGGCGTGCCGTCGGCGAGGCTGAGCTCGATCAGCTTGCCAGCGCGAACATCCTCCACTCCGGAGAAGCCGAGTCCCTCCAGTGCATGATGGATGGCCTTGCCCTGCGGGTCGAGGACGCCGGGCTTCAAAGTGACGAAGACGCGCGCTTTCATGACTGCCCTGTGCTGTACGAAGAGTTTCGCAGCCCCTTTGCCTCAGGCCGCTTCCAGCGTCCAGACGTCCGTGACCATCTCACTCCCAAAGATCACTGCTCCCGGAGCGAGCCCCACAGGTTCCGGGTGAGCGGCTCGAGGATGTATTGAAGCGCGGTGCGCTTGCGCACCGAAAGCAGGACTTCGACGGGAAGGCCCGGGCGCAGCTGTCCTTTGCCAAGCGAGCCGCTGACCCTCCGAAGCTCGTCGGCAGGAACGTCGATCTCCGCCCGGAAGTAGGACTGGCCCGTCTTCTCGTCAGTAAAGCTGTCGGCGGAGATGGTGCGTACCTTGCCCGTCAGAAGCGGCAGGGTGCGGTCGTTGACGCTGACGAAGCGAACCTGCGCCTCCTGGCCCTGATAGACGTCGTCAGCATTGGTCGGCGCGACTTGGGCTTGGATGACTAGGCTGCGGTGATCCGGGACGATTTCCATCAGGGTCTGCCCGGGCGAAACCACCCCGCCGATGGTGAACACGCTAAGGCCCACGACCTGACCGGTGGCCGGAGCGCGGACGCGGGCGCGTTGCAGTTGCTCGCGCACCGCGATCAGCTTGGGAAGTACATCAGACAGCCGCGCCTGGGTGTCGCGCAGGTCCGACGCGACCTGCTCCATCGCCGTCTTCTCGATCGAAACCGACTGCATCCGCGTTTCGCCCTTGCCTTCGCCGGCGCGAGCGATCTCCGCGGTCATCGAGGCTTCTTGGCCCTTCAGCTCGGCATAGGCCCGTTCGAGCGCGCGGATGCGGTTCACCGACGCAAAGCCCTTTTCCTGGATCTTCTTCAGCCCGTCGATTTCTTCCTGAAGCAAGCGCTGCTGCTCGTGCAGTGAGGCGATCTGCTGCGAATAGCCAGACTGCTGCTCGCCGAGCTGGAGCGACCGCTGGCCGAGCACGGATTGCTGTGCCGACTTCGAAGCGAGCCGCGCCTGAAGCTGAGCGCGCTGCAAGGCCATCGCTTGCGCGGCGAGCGGCTGATCCTCCGCGGGAAGTCCGGCGAATTCCGCCGGCGGGAGGAAGTCGCGGGCACCCGCACGTTCGGCCATCAACCGGGCGCGCTGGGCGACATTTGTCAGGTAGTCGCTGGTCAGCGCCCGCTCTTGCGCGCGAAGGTCAGGCGCGGCCATTTCGATGAGGACGTCGCCCGCCTTCACATGCTGCCCTTCGCGGACGTTGATCGCGGTGACGACGCCGCCTTCGCGGTGCTGCACCGACTGGCGGTTCCCTGAGACGGCGATGACTCCGCGGGCCGGAACCGCCGCATCGAGCGGCATGAACGCGGCCCAGCCGAGCAGGATTACGAAGAATATGATGACGATGCCGGCACCAATCCGGATGTCGCGGCGCGGATCGTCGACGGGCGCGTCCTGCTGGTAGGGTTCGATGATCGAGGTCAGCACGTTCATCCGGCCGCCCCTTCGCCCACCTGAAGCAACCGGTTGGCGACTTCTTGCGATGGCCCGAGCAGCTTGGGCCGGCCGCCTTCGAGCACGAGGAGGCGCTTTGCGCCCGAAAGGATCGAGCGGCGATGCGCGATCAGGATGACCGCGGCGCCTCGGTTCATCGCTCCTGCAAGCGACGTGATGAGCGCGGCCTCGCCATCGGAATCGAGGAAGGCGTTGGGCTCGTCGAGGATCATCAGGACAGGATTGCCATAGAAAGCGCGCGCCAGTGCCACCCGCTGAGCCTGGCCCGAGGACAGTCCCTGCCCGAGCGGCCCGAGCGGCGTATCATAGCCCTTCGGCAATTTCAGGATGAGCTCGTGGGCACCGGCCGCTTGAGCCGCCGCAACGGCCAGCTTGTCCACGTCCGTACCATTAGCCGCACCGGAGAAGCGGGAAATGTTTTCCTTGATCGTGCCTTCGAACAGGCTTGGCTCCTGCGGCAGGTACCCGATGTGGCGCGCGAGATCGTCGGACTCCCAGTCGGAATAAGCCGCGCCGTCGATCCGGACGATGCCGGCCTCGGTCGGGATGGCGCCTGCGAGCACTTTTGCCAACGTCGTCTTGCCTGCGCCGCTTGGACCGATGACGCCGAGCATCTCGCCAGGACTGACGTCGACCGAGATTCCAAACAGAACCGGCCGGCCGTCGGGACCGCGAACTCCGACCTGGTCGACTTCCAACCGTCCAGCGGGCTCGGGGAGGCGCGTGTAGATTCGCTCGGCCGGAACGCCGGACATTACTTCGGCGAGACGCGTCAAGGCCGCGTGGGCGCCGATGATCGTCGGCCAGCCGCCGATGACCGCCTCGACCGGCTGTAGCGCGCGGCTGAGCAGGATCGAGGCGGCCACAATGGCGCCTGCAGAAATATAGCCGGCGATCGCGAGGAGAGCGCCGAGGCCCAGCGCGGCCGACTGGACGAAGAGGCGAAGAAAGCGGCTCAGAGCCGAGAAGCGGCCGCCCGTGAACTGCGCATCCGAAAGGCGGGAAAGGCCGAACGCCCGCTGGGCCAGCTGGCGGTTGACCATGGTCCCGACCATTCCAAGCGCCCGAACCGTGTCGTTGTTGAGCGCGACGGTCTGGGCCGCGGCTTGCGAAGCGGCCATCGCTTGCGTCGCCGTCTGCATCGTCTCCGCCGTTGCGCGTTGATTGCGCCAGGCCACGAAGAACAGGATCGCCGAAGCGGCGGTGGCAAGGATTCCGATCCAGAAGTGCAGCAGGAAGGCAACGGCGAGGAACAAGGGGAACCACGGCACGTCGAACATGGCTCCGGCCACAGGACTTCCGATCGCCTGCCGAACCGTCTCGAAATCCCGCATGGCCTGGACGGCGGCGTTCGAGTTGCGTCCCATCATCCGCTTCAGGATCTTCGGGGCCAGCAAGGCATCGAGCCTCAGGCTGGCCCTGACCAGAAGGCGGTTCCGGATCGCATCCAGCGCGGACAGGGCGAACAAAGCGACGGCCAATGCCAGGGTGATGAACAGCAGCGTCATCTTGCCGCCGGTCGCCACGACCCGGTCGTAAACCTGCAGCATGTAGATCGCAGGCGCGAGGAACAGCAAGTTGATGAACAGGCTGAAGACGGCAGCCGCTAGGAAGTGCGGGCGGCAGGCCTCGACGGCCTCCGCCATATCCCTTGGTAACTCTATCCCAGCGATCTTCATCGGTCCTGCTTTAGGCCCCTACTTCGGCTTTTGTGAACATAGTCTCGCCGGAAGAGCAGGCGGAAGAACGCGTGCAAGGCACTGTCGCGTATCGGGACTTTCACCGAGATTTCCTGCCTTCAGTTTATGGCAATGGCGAATGACAGCCTTCGACAACCGACAGGAGCGCGCCAATGTTCACCAACTCGCTCGCAATAGGTCTCGTCCTGCTGGCGCAAGGTTCGCCGGCGATGCAGATGCCAGTGGCAGTTCAGGTCACCACTCTTCCGGCGCCGATCCCGCCGACTACGAGACCCCCGGTCACCCGGCCGCCCACGGTCCGTCCTCCGATGCGGCCAGATCACCGGGTGCCTTATTTCTCCCGATCGAATTATATCGACGGGCGCGGCTTTGCGGGGCGAGTACGGTGCAATTCGCAGAATGGTCGCTTCAACAGTTGCTCGGCGCGAACCCAGAACCGCGTCATGCTTATCCGGACGCACGGCGGAAATTGCCGGCGCGGCCATAGCTGGGGGTATGATTCGCGGCGAGTGTGGGTGTCGCAAAGCTGCCGGGCGACCTTCGCCTATGGGTACGGCCACTATTACCCCGACCGCGAGAACAACAGCAGCTCCGGTGGATCGAACACCGCGCTTATCATTGGCGGGATTGCAGTCGCCGCGGGGCTGGCCGCGATCCTTTCGAACAGCGGCAAGAACATCGACACAAGCTCATCGTCGGCAGGCCCGCCGGCAGCGATCAGCGCCGACCCCAATTGGGTTCAGCAAGCTGCGCGTCCGGCGCTCAACCAATGCCTGACCCGCGCAGCACGCGACGTCGGCGCAACGGGCGGCACCCGCATCACGCTTCAGACGGCGGCAGCCAGCGAGATCGAGCCCGGCGCGTTCCAGATCGGCGGCACGCTGACGGCCCAGTACCCCGACAGCACGCGCGAACTGCCAATGCTATGCGAAGCCACCGCGGATGGCGTCGATCAGTTCGAGTTCAAATCCTGACGCTGAAATCCCGGGGAAGCGCGCGTCGCTTCCCCGGCAATTCCGGCCAACCAGCGAAAATCCCTCTTCGATTCAGAGATTTAGGCTGGTGGAGCTGAGGGGAATCGAACCCCTGACCTCTGCAGTGCGATTGCAGCGCTCTCCCATCTGAGCTACAGCCCCGTACCCGGCAGGCGGCTCACATAGCCGCGCCTCTTTCCCCTTGCAATGACCCGCCGCGAGCCAATTTCGCCCTGTCGCTTGACGATGATTCCGTCAGGAACGGCCGTCGTCCTCCATTCGTTGTTCCCACAGTTGAGTAGCCGGCACGGTGCCGGCGCGATTTCCATGTGGAGGTAGCAATGGCGTATGACCGCTACGAGCGCGAACAGCGTTGGCGAGAAGGCAGGTCCGAGGACTGGAACGAACGCGACCCGCGGTCGTGGGACCGCGACCATGAGCGCGATCGCGACGACCGCGGCTTTCTCGGCCGCGTAGGAGACGAATTTCGGTCATGGTTCGGCGAGGACGACGACGGGCGATCCCGCCACGGCTCCCGTGAAGATGCCTATGGCCGATATGGCGGCGATACCGACGGCCGCTGGAAATGGGCGAGCAGCGAACGCAGCTACAACCCGGACTGGAGTGATGAGGGCGAGCCGCGTTCGAGCCGGTCCGATCGTGACGAGCACTACGGCCAGTCACCTCGGGATCGCGATCCTTATCGCCGAACCAGCTTCGCTGGATCCCGCGAACCGTCAAACATCGACGACCGTCACTATCACGAGATGCGCCGCCGGCAGGCCGATGACCTCGACCGCGACTACGACGAGTTCCGCCGCGAACGGGCCTCCAAGTTCGAAAGCGAATTCGGCGAGTGGCGGGAGCGACGCATTTCCAAGCGCCAGCTCCTCAGTGGAATCCGTGAGCACATGGAGGTCGTCGGGACCGACGACAAGCACGTCGGCACAGTCGACCGCATTGCCGGAGACCGGATCATCCTGACCCGGAGCGATCCGGAATCGGGCGGCGCCCATCACTCGCTGAGCTGTTCCGACGTCGACCGCATCGACGGCGACCGGGTGCTCCTGGAATGCAGCGCAGACAAGGCGAAGGAGCGCTGGCGCGACGAGAACCGCAGTCGCGCGCTGTTCGAGCGAGAGGACCAGGGCCGGGCCGGACCTCACGTCCTCGATCGCAGCTTCTCCGGCACGTATCGCTAGTCTTCCCAGCCCTTTCCGGGGCGGGGCGGCCCGGGCACGAAAGTGCCCGGGCCTTTCTTGTGGGCGAATGGCGTCCTATGCGCGGGCTCGATCAAACCGGGAGACAGTTGATGGCACGCGCCTGGCACCTGATGAGCCGTCCGCAGGGACTACCGACGGACGAGAATTTCGCACTCAAGCCCTACGACCTTCCGGAGCTCGGTGAAGGCCAGATTCTGGTCCGCAACCACTGGCTGTCGGTGGATCCCTACATGCGTGGGCGCATGAACGACGTGAAGAGCTACGTCCCGCCGTTCCAGATCGATCAGCCGATGGACGGCGGCGCGGTCGGCGAAGTCGTTGAGTCCCGCGCCGACGGTTTCTCGGCCGGTGACCTTGTACTTCACATGGGCGGGTGGCGCGACGAAGCGGTGGTCGATTCCCGCATGGCGAACAAGCTTCCCAACCTCGGCGCCGAGCCGCAGGCGTTCCTCGGCAATCTCGGCGTAACCGGCGCGACTGCTTACTTCGGCTTGCTTGACGTCGCATCGGCCAAGGAAGGCGACGTGGTGTTCGTGTCCGCCGCTGCGGGAGCGGTCGGCTCTGCTGTTGTTCAGATCGCCAAGGCCAAGGGCATGACCGTCATCGGTTCGGCCGGTGGCGAGGACAAGTGCGAGTTCGTCCGGTCGCTCGGCGCAGATCATGCGATCGACTACAAGGCGCAACCGATCCTGAAGGGCCTCGCGGCCGCGACGCCTGACGGCATCGACGTCTATTTCGACAATGTCGGCGGCGACCATCTCGACGCGGCCTTCGCGCTTGCCAAGATGCGCGCCCGCTTCGCCATCTGCGGAATGATCGAGGGGTACAACAAGGCCGAGCCCGCGGCCTTCCGCTTCATTATGCGCGTGATTGCCATGCGCATCCGCATGCAAGGCTTCATCGTCTTCGACTTCCAGCCGCGAATGGACGAATTCTACCGCGAAATGGGGCAGATGCTGGCAAGCGGGCAGGTCAAATCGCGCGACACAGTGGTCGAGGGCATCGAGAACATGCCCGACGCATTCCGCGGCCTGTTCAGCGGCGACAACGTCGGAAAGATGCTCGTCAAGCTCTAGCCGTTGAATTTGCAGGCGGCCGGATCGCCGGTCTTCAGGCCAATCTGGAGCGCTTGCATTCGCTGCGCCGAGCTTCCGTGGGTGAAGCTCTCCGGAACGACGACCCCCTGCGACTGACGCTGGAGCGTGTCGTCGCCGATCGCCTCGGCCGCGCGCATGCCTTCCTCGATGTCGCCGGGTTCGATGATTGATCCCTGGGCATCGCGGGCATTGGCCAGCCATACGCCGGCGTAGCAGTCGGCCTGGAGCTCGACGCCGACCTGGATCGCATTCCCTTGCGTCTGGCTCGCGCGAGCCTGCGCATTGTGAGCCTCGTCGAGCGTGCCCTCGAGATTCTGGATGTGGTGCCCGACCTCGTGCGCGACGACGTAGACGGCGGCCGCGTCGCCCGGTGCCCCGAAGCGCTGCGAAAGCTCATTGAAGAAGCTCGGGTCGATGTAGATCGTGCTGTCGTTGGGGCAATAGAAGGGGCCCATTGCCGCCTGTCCTGCGCCGCAAGCGGTCTGCGTCCCACGGCTGTAGGCGACCATCTTGGTCGGCGTGTAGCGCGCGCCATGCTTGGCAAAGATCTCGCCCCAGGTTTCCTCGGTCGATCCGAGCGTCCGCGTGAGGAAGTCGCGCATGTTCGGGTCAAGCGTCGACTGGCCGTTGGGAGAGGGAGCTGTCGGGCCGCCCGAGGGAATCAGTCCGCCCGATCCGCCGCCGAGCTGCGTGAGAACGCAATAGCCGAGCAGGAGGACCAGGACGCCGACGATCCCGAAGCGGCTCATGACGAAGGGCAGCAGGCAGCCGAGCATATTGCCGCCGCCCCCTCCGCCGCCGAAGCCGAAGCCTCCTCCGCCTTGTCCGGTACGGTCTTCGAAATTGCCGCTTGGACCTTCGCCGCCGAGCCGAACCATATGAGTCTCCCCTGCTTCTTCCGCCCAAATGCGCGAAAAGGCGTACCGGTTGCAAATGACGATTGCCGGCGCGACTAGCGCGGCAAAGGAGATCCCATGATTCTCGAAGGCAAGGTCGCTCTCGTCACTGGTTCCACGTCCGGCATTGGTCTCGCCATTGCACAGGCTCTCGCGGGCGAAGGAGCGAGAGTGATGATCAACGGCTTCGGCGATCCGGCCGAAATCGCGAGGATCAGCGACGACCTCGGCGCACTCTACGACGGGGCGGACCTGTCGGACCCGGCTCAGATCGAATCCATGCTTCGCCACTGCACCGACGAGCTCGGCGCGCCCGACATTCTGGTGAACAATGCGGGCGTCCAGCACGTCTCCCCGGTTGAGGATTTCCCGGTCGGAAAGTGGGACGCGATCCTGGCGATCAACCTGACGGCGGTGTTTCACACCACGCGGCTGGCAATCCCTTCGATGAAGGCGAAGCAGTGGGGCCGAATCATCAACACGGCCTCTGCCCACAGTCTCGTCGCTTCGCCCAACAAGTCGGCCTATGTCGCCGCCAAGCATGGGGTCGCCGGCTTTACCAAGTCCGTTGCGCTGGAGGCCGCGAAGGACGGCGTAACCGTCAACTGCATTTCACCGGGATATGTCTGGACGACCTTGGTCGAGAACCAGATCCCGGACACGATGAAAGCGCGGAACCTGACCCGCGAGCAAGTGATGAACGACGTCCTTCTCGCCGCCCAGCCGACCAAGCGTTTCGTCACCCCGGAGGAGGTTGCGGCGCTCGCTCTGTTCCTCTGCCGCGAAGAGGCAAAGTCGATCACTGGTGCGAACCTCAGCATGGACGGAGGCTGGACAGCTGCCTAGGCTGCCGCGGATGCGCCACTTCGTCTTCGCCGCCGTCTTGCTGACTTTGTCGGGCTGTGCCGAATTCCATCAGGCGCCTGGCGTCATCGCTCACCCGGCAAGCGATTGGCGGACCATCGCCACCCCGTCGGACCGCGAACGCTTGAAGGAGTGGCGGACCGCATTCGTCGATGCCTTGCGGTCCGCGCGCGCCGGCGGGCATGCCGCTGATATCGAACGCGAGGGGGCGCTTCTCGAACCGGACGCCGCGCTCGGCGGAGGGCCGATACCGAACGGACTCTACCGGTGCCGGACTATCAAGGTCGGATCGAAGACGATGGGCATGCTGCCCTTTGTTGCTTATCCGGCCTTCGACTGCCGCATCCAGCAGGACGGCGAGTTGCAGGACTTCGCAAAGCTGACCGGGTCGCAGCGGCAAGTCGGCTCGATCTTTCCCGGCGACCCGTTACGGCAGGTGTTTCTCGGCACGTTGGTGCTCGGCGACGAAACGCGCGCATTCCAGTACGGCCGCGACATGCAGCGCGACGTCGCTGGCTACGTCGAGCGGATCGGGCCGAACCGATGGCGGCTGATCATGCCGCGGCCGCACTTCGAATCTCAGATGGACGTGCTGGAGCTGGTGCCAGCGCAATAAGGGGCGCATTGATGAAATTGACCTTCGGACTGGTTGTTGCAGTGATGACCCTGCCCACTGCAGCCCATGCAGCTGCGCTGACCGACGCAATCCAGTCGGATATGCCGCAGCTGATGACGCTCTATCGCGACCTCCACGCCAATCCCGAGCTATCGATGCAGGAGGTGCGTACGCCGGCCAAGCTTGCCGCCGAGATGCGCAAGCTCGGGTTCGACGTCACGGAAAAGGTCGGGAAGACCGGCGTCGTTGCGGTGATGAAGAACGGCCCGGGGCCCGTCCTTTTGCTGCGCGCGGACATGGACGGCCTGCCGGTGGTCGAGCAAACCGGATTGCCCTTCGCGTCGAAGGTCCGAGCGACGGCAAGGTCGGGGGTCGAGACCGGCGTCATGCATGCCTGCGGCCACGACACGCATATGACCTCCTTCATTGGCACGGCGCGCCGGCTCGCCGCGATGAAGGAGCAGTGGTCGGGCACGCTTGTCATGGTGCTCCAGCCCGGCGAGGAGACCGGCGAAGGCGCAAAGGCGATGCTCGACGACGGCCTCTACACGCGCTTTCCGAAGCCCGATTACGCGCTCGCCTTTCACGATGCGGCCGCACTTCCCGCCGGTACGATCGGGGTCACGCCGGGCTATGCGCTCGCCAACGTCGACAGTGTAGACATCCTCGTCAGAGGGCTTGGCGGGCATGGCGCCTATCCGCACACGACCAAGGATCCGATTGTCCTTGCGTCCCGGATCGTCGTGGCGTTGCAGACACTGGTCAGCCGCGAGAACAATCCGCTCGATCCGGCGGTCGTGACGGTCGGTAGCTTCCAGGCCGGTGCCAAGCACAACATCATTTCCGACGAGGCCAAGCTCCAGCTGACCGTGCGTAGCTACAAGCCCGAAGTTCGAAAGCTTCTGCTCGACGGCATCAGGCGTATCGCGAAAGGCGAGGCCATTGCCGCGGGCGTGCCGGAAGACCGCATGCCGGTCATTACGGTCCGCGAAGAGATGTACACTCCGGCGACGTTGAACACCGAAGAGTTCTCGAAGAAGACACTTGCCCTGTTCCAGCAACATTTCGGTGCCGACCGCGCGAGCCTGACGCCGCCCGTGATGGGCGGAGAGGACTTCAGCCGCTTCTGGCTAGCCGACAAAGAGGTCCAGAGTTTGATCTTCTGGGTCGGGGGAACGCCAAAGGACAAGTGGGATGCCGCCGGCGGCGACACGCTGAAGCTCCCCTCGCTTCACAGCCCGTTCTGGGCGCCTGACGCCGAGAAGGTGATCTCGACGGCGACCGAGGCCATGACCCTCGCCTCCCTCGACGTCCTCAAGAAGAGTTAGCCATTCGTCGCTTTTGAACCGCCGTTGGTGGAAAGCTTGCGCCTGCAGCCGCTTGCTTCTGCCATCGAGCGCCGATGGTTGAGTTGCTTTTCGCTACTGATGATAGCGCGACCGCGGCGTTGGACGAACCCTGTTCCTGGGGAAGCATTATCCGGGGCATCGAGAGATATGCCGCCTATCACCCGGCCAACGCGCACGAGCTACGCGAGTGGGCAGATATTCTGCACGGGATTCGCGAACTGAGAAGTGAGCGCTAGGCGCTCGCCGCCGTCAGCAGCGCGAGCTGTTCTGCGGTAAGCTGAAAACTGAGCGCTGCGACCAACTCATCGAGCTGATCCAGCCGGGTGGCGCTCGCCAGGGTCGTCGCAATCCCGGGCTGTGCACTGGTCCAGGCCAGCGCAATCGTTGCCAAGGCGGCCCCCGTCTCCGCTGAAATCCGGTCGAGCGCGGCGAGCACTCGCAGTCCTCGACCGTCGAGATACTGGGCACTGCGCTCGCCGCGAGGGCTCTTCGCAAGATCGCCGGCGCTCCGGTACTTGCCCGCGAGGAATCCGTTAGCGAGCCCGTAAAACGGAATGATGCCCAAACCATTCCTGACGGCCGCATCTCGAAGCTCCCCCTCGAGCTTCTCGCGCTCGACGAGATTGTACCAAGTCTGGAGCGCGCAAGGGGGCATCAGGCCCTCCGCCTTGGCAACCGCCATAGCCGCATCGATCCTCGGGCCGGAATATTGGGACAGGCCGATCGCTCGGACCTTCCCGGTTCGAACCAACTCATCCATCGCCCCGAGGCTTTCGGCCAGCGGTACGGCGGGATTATCCTTGTGATGGTAGTAGAGGTCGATGGCGTCGACGCCGAGCCGACGGAGCGAAGCTTCGCATCCGTCACGGATCGATTCAGGATCGAGCGCCGCGACATATTCGCCGTCGATCATCTCTCCGCCGAGAAAGCCGACCTTCGTCGCGATGACCACGCGGTCGCGCTTGGACGGGTCACGCCGAAGCCAATCGCCAATGATTATTTCGCTTTCGCCGCCCTGGTTGCCCGGTGCCCAGGCTGAATAGACGTCGGCCGTATCGATCATGTTGCCGCCGGCATCGACGAAGGCGTCGAGAAGCTTGAAACTGGTTTCCTCATCGGCGGTCCAGCCGAAAACATTGCCGCCAAGCGCCACCGGGGCGACCGAGATCCCGCTCGTTCCGAGCGGCCGCATTTGCACTGCCATTGACCGCCTCTAGCTCATCCGTTCACCACTTATTTGTAAAATTTAGCGACACCCTTCCTCATGTCGGTGGGATTTACAGTCGGGCGCCCGTGCAGTCGCTGATCGCCTTCTGGAGCCATGCCATTTGCGCGGCCGCGTTCCTGGGCCTGCTGCTCTGGCGGCTTCGGGCCGTTCGGCAGCCTGACCAACGCCTGCTGCTCGCCGGCTTCGCGGTGACGGCGTCCTGGGCGTGGCTCAGCGCTATTCTGCCCGGCGACCCTTTGGCCAGCTTTGCCGAAACCGCGCGAAACCTCGTGTGGATCGGATTGCTACACAGCCTCGCGGCGACCAGTGAGGAGCGCCAGCATGGCGTCCGTCTGGTCTATGGCGCGGTCGCGGCAGTGCTCGGCTTCCAGCTCGTTGTGACGTTGCTGCGCTATTCGATCCCGACCGATGCAGTGCGCGATACCGCCACCTTGCTTCGCGTGACCGCCGCGGCCGGCTCGCTGATTCTGGTTCACAATCTCTACGGCCAGGCATCTGCGGCGAGCCGGTCGAACATCCGCCTGGCGATGATCGGGCTGTCGCTGATGTGGAGCTACGACCTCAATCTCTACACGGTTGCCTATCTCCACAGCCGGCTGGCGCCGGACCTCTATGAGTGGCGTGGGCTGGTCGTTGCGCTGACCGCACCGATGTTCGCAATGGCGATTCGTCGAGAGGAGGGCTGGCGCGTCCGGCTATCCCGCGCCGCGACCTTCCAGTCGCTCTCGCTGCTGGCCATCTGCGGCTACTTCGCGGTGATGGCGATCCTCGCGACGGCGCTTCGCGGGACGAGCGTCGAATGGTCGCGCGGCATCCTCGTCGGATTGCTCGCGACAATGACGGTCGCGGCGATGGTCCTGCTGCCGAGCGCCAAGGCGCGCGGCTGGGCCAAGGTCAAGATCTCGAAGCACCTGTTCGAGCACCGCTACGACTATCGCACCGAATGGCTGCGATTCACCACCACCGTGGGAACAACCGGCACCGACGCGGCCCCACTGGGCGAGCGCGTCATCAAGGCCTTTGCCGACATCCTGGAAGCGCCGGGCGGGCTGCTGCTTGCCAAGGACCCGTCCGGTGCAATCAACACCGCATCGTCCTGGAATTGGTCGGGTAAGCATCCGCCCGCCGGCGAGCTTGAGCGCGTCCGGGACTTCTGGTCGGCGCTCGAAGCCACAGGCCGGATCATCGAGTTCGACTCCCTCCGCAACGGCTGGGCGAGCCCCGAGGATCGCGCATCGCTGCCGCCGGAATGGATGCTCGAGGAACGCCGCGCCTGGATTGGCATTCCACTCATCCACGGCGAGCGCCTGTTCGGGCTGATCCTGCTGTCGTCGCCCGAATATCGCCGCGTGCTCGACTGGGAGGACTTCGATCTGCTGCGGACGGCGGGGCGCCAGGCCGCCAGCTCGCTCGCCGAAGCCCATGGCCAGGAGGCGTTGTCGAACGCGCAGCGGTTCGAGGAATTCAACCGCCGCTTCGCCTTCATCCTCCACGACATCAAGAACCTGGTCAGTCAGCTCTCGCTGCTGTCGCGCAACGCCGAACGGCACGCCGACAACCCGGAGTTCCGTGCCGACATGGTCGCCACACTGCGCAGCTCGGTCGACAAGATGAACGACCTGCTGACCCGGCTCTCGCCAAAGGCACAGGCGCGGTCGCAACGCTCCGACGCTCAGCCGCTGCGCAACATCCTGCTCGACGCGATTGCGGCCAAGAGGCGCGAACATGAGGTCAAGCTGCTCGGCGACACCAGCCTCCATGCGATCGTCGACGCCCCGGCGCTTGAGCAGGCGGTAGGGCACATCATTCAGAATGCGGTCGAAGCCAGCTCGCCGGATGCGCCGATCACGGTTCGGGTCGCACCGGAGGGCGATGAAGTCCGGATCTCTATCACCGACCATGGCACCGGGATGGACGGAGACTTCGTCCGCAACCGGCTGTTCCAGCCGTTCGCTTCGACCAAGCCCGACGGGTTCGGAATCGGGTCATTCGAAGCTCGCTCGCTGATCGCCGCGATGGGCGGACGGCTGGTTGTCGACTCCACGCCCGGCGTGGGCAGCGAATTCTCCATCTACCTCCCGGCGGCTGAGGAAGTCGCTCAACCGCAACGGAAACGCGCATGACTGACCAGAAACACCCCGTGCTGCTCATCGTCGAGGACGACGAGGGTCTGCAGCGCCAGTTGAAATGGGCCTACGAGGGCTATGAAGTCGTGCTCGCGGGCAATCGCGAAAGCGCGATCGAGGCGCTACGCCTGCACGAGCCGGCGGTAGTGACGCTCGACCTCGGGTTGCCACCCGACCCGGATGGGACGACCGAGGGCTTCGAGACGCTGACGCAGATCCTCAAGCTGAAGCCGGACACCAAGGTCATCGTCGCGTCCGGGCATGGCGCCCGCGAAAGCATGCTGAAGGCGATCGGACTCGGCGCCTACGATTTCTACCGCAAGCCGGTCGACATCGACGAGCTTGGACTGATCGTAGCTCGTGCCTTCCACGTGGCGGATATCGAGGCCGAGAACCGTCGCCTGGAGGAGACCAACGGCGGCCAGGTGCTCGGCTCGATCATCAGCTCGGCGCCGGAAATGATGAAGGTCGCCAAGACCATCGAGCGCGTCGCCTCCGCCGACGTCTCGGTGATGCTGCTCGGCGCGTCGGGCACGGGCAAGGAACTGCTCGCCCGCGCCGTCCACGAGAAGAGCGGCCGGAAGGGCGAGTTCATCGCCATCAACTGCGCCGCGATTCCGGAGACGCTGCTCGAAGCCGAGCTGTTCGGATATGAGCGCGGCGCCTTCACCGGAGCGGTCAAGTCGAATGTGGGGAAGATCGAGATGGCCGAGGGCGGCACCCTGTTCCTCGACGAGGTTGGGGACATCCCGCTGCCGCTCCAGGTCAAGCTGCTGCGCTTCCTCCAGGAGCGCGTGATCGAGCGGATCGGCGGGCGCCAGCCAATCAACGTCGACACCCGCATCGTCTGCGCGACGCACCAGGACCTTGAGGCGATGATCGCCGAGGGCCGGTTCCGCGAAGACCTTTATTACCGCCTTGCCGAGATCGTGGTGAAGATCCCGTCGCTGGCGGAACGTCCCGGCGACTCCGTCCTTCTCGCGCGGCACTTCGTCAATCGCTTCGGCAAGGATCTGAACACCAAGATCCAGTCCCTGTCCGCCGACGCGATTGCCGCGATCGACGCCTATCCCTGGCCGGGCAACGTCCGCGAACTCGAAAATCGCATCAAGCGCGCGGTGATCATGGCAGACGGCAAGTCGGTGACGGCGGAAGATCTCGACCTCCCCGGCACCTCCAACCCGGAGGAGGAGAGCCTCGCTCTCAACCTTCGTGCGGCGCGCGAGGTCGCCGACCGCCGGGCAATCCGCCAGGCGCTCAGCCGCACCGACAACAACATTTCGGGCGCCGCCAAGCTACTCGGGATCAGCCGGCCGACACTCTACGACCTTCTCAAGCAGTATCAGCTGCAAGCGTAAGGATTTCTTCGACGAACCGGGGTTGCTGACTGCGATGCGGCCCCTAACCTCCCCGGACTTCGAATCCGGGGAGAGATCATGGATCGCCGTCAGTTCCTTTCGACCAGCAGCGCCGCGCTTTCACTTGCCTTCGTCTCGGGTGCCGCCAGTTCGCCGGCCCTCGCGGTCATCCAGCGCGGAGCGGGATCCGGCGATGCCGCGCTCAATGCGCTGTTCGAGAAGATCTTTCAGGATCGCGTCCGGCGCTTCCCCGAGCTCGCGACGTCGCTGGGGCTCGACAAGGGCGCGAACGCCCACCTGAAATCGGAGTTCGACGTCCGTCCGATCGCGGTCGCGCGAGGGGAAGACCTTGCGAACCTCCGCGCCGAGCTGGCAGCGGTCCAGGCGGTCCCGGAATCCGGCCTCAGCCCGGCCGCGGTGCTTAACCGCGACGTCATCGCTTATCAGATGGAAACGGGCATCGTTCCGGCTGCGCGATTCGACATCGACAGTGTCCAGCGGCCCTATCCGATCTTCCAGCAGGGCGGCGCCTACTTCTCCACGCCGGACTTCCTCAACACGGCGCATACGATCGAGACGGCCGCGGATGCCGAAGCCTATCTCGCTCGCTTGGCTCTGGTCGGGAAGCTGCTCGACAACGACACGGAAGAACAGCGCGCGCAGGCCGCCCGCGGCTTCCTTGCTCCGGCCTGGTCGATCGACCTGACGCTTGGCCAGATGCGCAAGCTGCGCTCGCCTGCGGCGGAGGCGAACACAATGGTGGATTCGCTCGTCCGCCGGACAGCCGCCAAGACCATTGCAGGCGACTGGGAGGCGCGCGCCGCGAGGATCGTCGGAGACAGCATCTATCCCGCGCTCGACCGGCAGATCGCCTTGATGGAGCAACTGAAGCCAAGCTCGAAGCCAGGCGACGGCGCCTGGAGGCTATCGCAGGGCGACGCAATCTATGCGGCGGCTCTGGAACAGGCGACGACGACCAGGTTCACGCCTGACGAGGTCCACAAGATGGGTCTCGACCAGGTTGCGGAGATCAGCGGCCGTCTCGACGTAATCCTCAAGGAGGCAGGCTTCACCAAAGGCACGGTCGGCGAGCGCCTCGCTGCGCTCAACGCTTCGCCGGACCAGCTCTACCCGAACACCGACGCGGGCCGAGCCGACCTGATCGCAGGCCTCAACCGGGGCGTGAAGGCGATGTACGCAAAGCTGCCGAACGCCTTCGCAACGGTTCCAAGCGCACCGCTCGAAATTCTCCGCGTTCCGCCGGAGATCCAGGACGGAGCCTCCAACGGCTATTACAACCGCGCTTCGCTCGATGGCTCTCGGCCGGCGATCTACTTCATCAACCTGAAGGACGTTGGCGACTGGCCGAAATACTCTCTGCCGGCCCTGACCTATCACGAAGGCGTTCCGGGCCATCACCTGCAGATCAGCCTGGCGCAGGAATCGAAGGACATTCCGACGCTGCGCAAGCTCGGCTTCTTCTCAGCCTATTCGGAAGGTTGGGCACTCTACGCGGAGCAACTGGCCGATGAACTGGGCGGGTATACCGGCATCGAAAAGGCCGGATATTTGCAGTCGTTCCTGTTCCGCGCGGCCCGCCTGGTCGTCGACACCGGCCTGCACAGCAAGAGATGGAGCCGCGAGAGAGCGACCGACTACATGGTTGCGACCACCGGCTTCGCACGGCCGAGATCGCAGCGAGAGGTTGAGCGCTATTGCACGATGATCGGACAGGCTTGCAGCTACAAGGTCGGGCATATGGCATGGACCCGCGCTCGTGAAGATGCACAAAAAGCGCTCAGCGCGAAGTTCGACCTGAAGCGCTTCCACGAAGTGCTGAAGGAAGGTGCCATGCCGCTGACGATGCTGGAGAAGCGGATCAAGGAGCGGACGGCGGCGGAGGTTTAAAGCCTCCGCCCCCCGCTTATCCCTCGTGGCCGAGGAACTCCGCCTCGGTCTCGGGAAGTTTCTTTCCCGACATCCAGTACGTACCCATCAGGGTTCGCTTGAGCTTGACCTCCGTTCCCGGCGGCGGCGGCTCTCGCCGCGACTTCGACGGCTGGATCGACCAGCGATCGCCAT
Organism: Sphingomonas daechungensis; assembly: GCF_039543105.1. Lineage (NCBI taxonomy): Bacteria > Pseudomonadati > Pseudomonadota > Alphaproteobacteria > Sphingomonadales > Sphingomonadaceae > Sphingomonas > Sphingomonas daechungensis. The sequence goes on along the minus strand of NZ_BAABJC010000001.1, from coordinate 1,937,811 downwards.
TGTCTAGCAGCACCCACGCGCTGCTTCCGCCCCAATAGCCGGATGCCTTGACCACGCCTTCCATGGCCAGCGGAACCTTCTTCTCCTTCAGGACCATGGTGCCTTGGCTCAGCGCCTGCTTCAGGGACCCCATCGCCCGGTCGTAGCAGGCAAGCCGTTCTTCGTTTGCCGTGATCGCCTGGCACGTCAGCAATTCCTGGACGCGCGACTCCGGCTTCTCCTTTGCGGCGGCGACCGCCGGCATGCTCAAAAGGATGACCGCCAAGATCCCAGCGACGCGCTTCACCATGATGCTCCCCCTCGTTTGCAAGAGAGCATTGCACCGTCGTTCGCGGCGCGAAAGCGCTTTCTGACGCGCATCCGTGAAGCCACTTATTGCCGTCCTGCCCAAGCCGGTTACGGTCGTGGCATGAGTAGACTCCATTCCGAGCGCCACGCGTCGTCACGGATCGGATGGCTTCGCGCCGCGGTGCTCGGCGCCAATGACGGCATCGTTTCGACAGCAAGCCTGGTCGTCGGCGTCGCCGCTGCCGATGCAAGCCGGTCATCCGTTCTTATCGCTGGCGTCGCCTCATTGTTCGCCGGCGCGATGTCGATGGCAGCCGGCGAGTATGTCTCGGTCAGCTCGCAAGCCGATACGGAGAAAGCCGACCTTGAGCGGGAAAAGGCGGAGCTCGAACAGGTCCCTGAGCTCGAGCGCGAGGAACTGGTCCGAATCTACGAGGATCGCGGAGTCGACCGCCAAACGGCCGAAGCCGTCGCCGACCAGATGATGGCTCACGACGCGTTGGGCGCACATGCGCGCGACGAACTTGGCTTGAGCGAAACCATGGCCGCCCGCCCGCTTCAGGCCGCGTTCGCTTCCGCGCTGACGTTCACGGCGGGCGCGGCGGCGCCATTGATCGTCGTCATCCTGGCTCCGATGCACCTCCTCGTACCGGCGGTGGCGGCCGTGTCGCTCGTCTGCCTGGCAGGACTCGGGGCACTGGGCGCCAAAGCGGGCGGAGCGCCGCTTGCTCCATCGATCATGCGGGTGGGCTTCTGGGGAGCTGCAGCGATGGCGGTGACTGCCGGCGTCGGCCGCCTGTTCGGCGCAGCGGTCGGCTAGGAAGACAGCGCTTCCGCCATTTCGGCGACTTCGAGCCAGCGTTCTTCCGCAGCGTTCCGGTCAGCTCGGAGCTTGGCGGCGCGGTCTGACAGCTCTCCGAATTTCTTCGGATCGCGGGTGTAGAGGTCGGGGTCGGCAAGCACGTCCTCGACCGCCGCGATCTCCGCTTCCATGTGCTCAATCTCGCCGGGCAGCCGGTCGAGATCGCGCTGGTCCTTGTAGCTAAGCTTCCTGGTCCCCTGCGAAGGCAGGGGTCCAGTGGGTTCTTCTCTTGTGACCCTAGGCTGCAATCCTGACTTCGCAGGAGCGCTAGGCCGTCGCCGCTTCGCCCAGTCCTCGTAGCCGCCCGCCACGACGTCCACTCGGCCGGACCCATCGAGACCGAGCGTCACCGTCACGGTCCGGTCAAGGAAGTCGCGGTCGTGACTCACGATCAGGACGGTTCCTTCGTAGTCGGCGATCACTTCCTGCAGCAGGTCGAGTGTCTCCAGGTCGAGATCGTTGGTTGGCTCGTCCAGCACAAGCAAATTGGCTTCGCGTGCAAATTCGCGCGCCAGCAACAGCCGCGATCTCTCGCCGCCCGACAACGACCCCACAGGGGCCTCCGTCAGCTCGGGCGAGAAGAGGAATTCCTTGAGGTAACCCTTGATGTGCTTCTTCACGCCTCGGACGTCGATCCAGTCGCCACCCTCGGCAAGGACGTCGCGCACTCGCTTCGCCGGGTCCATCAGCTTGCGTTGCTGGTCGATGACGATACCCGACAGCGTCTTCGCCCGCTCGACCGTGCCCTCGTCCGGCTGAAGCTCGCCGGTAAGCAGCCTGAGAAGGGTGGTCTTCCCTGCTCCGTTCGGACCGACGATGCCGATCCGGTCGCCGCGCTGGATGCGCAAGGTAAAGTCGCGGATGATCTGGCGGTCGCCGTAGCTCTTGGACACACGGTCGGAATCGATCACCGCCTTCGAGCGAACGTCGTCCTTGGCGACCGCGAGCTTTGCGGTGCCTGGACCACCGATCATGGCCGCACGCTGCGCGCGCATGTCCTGCAGCTTGGCAAGGCGCCCCTGGTTTCGGCGGCGGCGAGCGGTGACTCCGCGCTCGAGCCAGCGAAGCTCGATGGCCAACTTGGCATCCAGCTTCTCGGCCGCCCGCGCTTCTTCTTCGTAGGCCTTTTCCATCCACGCCTCGAAGCCGCCGAAGCCGATCTCGGCGCGCCGCAGGTGGCCGCGATCGAGCCACAGGCAGCTCTTGGTCAGGCGAGTCAGGAACGTGCGATCGTGGCTGATGACGATGAACGCACCGGTGTAACGGTTGAGCCAGTCCTCCAGCCACTCGATGCCGCCAAGGTCGAGGTGGTTGGTCGGCTCGTCGAGAAAGAGGATGTCCGGGTCCTGCGCAAGCGCGCGCGTGATCGCGGCGCGCCTCCGTTCGCCCCCGCTCGCGGTCGCGACGGGCCGGGACAGGTCGAGAGCGATCTGGTCCGCGATCGCCGCCACCTCATGTGGCTCCGGAGCGCCGGGGCCGGACAGGATCCAGTCGAGCAGCGTAGCGTGCCCGCTCATGTCGGGATCCTGCTCCAGCAGGACGACCTTGCTACCCGGCACGATCGTTCGCCGCCCCTCGTCGGTCTCGATCAGGTCGGCAAGGCACTTGAGCAGCGTGGTCTTGCCAGCGCCGTTGCGGCCGATCAGCGCCAGCCGGTCGCGTGGACGAATATGGACGTCCAGGTGACGGAACAGCCAGCCTTCGCCCTGAACGAGTCCGAGATCTTCGTAACTGAGTGTCGCCGCTACCATGCGCGGCCAGATAGGTTGGATATTCCGCGCCGTCACCCGTCGGGCTGAGACGCATGCTCCCTTGAACCCGCCATTCACCGTCAAGTCTGGCGTAAACGGGAAATTTACGGCAGGTTCGCGAGCTTAACGGCTCTGTTCAGGACCATTCATAAGGCATTCAATGGTTTCTGTTAGAACGCGTCCCAAGAGAAAAGCCATGAGCCTGTTTCGTAACCTTGCTCTGGCCGCGCTTGGCGCAGGCCTGATTGCGACGCCCGCGCTAGCGGATCCGCCGCGCGATGCCGATCGCGCGTTCGATGCGGCGCGCCAGGGCCGCGCCATGCCGCTTCCCAGCATCGAACGCCGAGTCATGCCCTTCATGGGCGGCGCCGACTATCTCGGTCCCGAGTTCAATGGCGACACCTACCGCCTGAAGTTCGTCAAGGACGGACGGGTCATCTGGGTCGATGTCGACGCCGCGACCGGCCGCATCAAGGGCAAGTCCAGGCCCTAAGCCGTTTCGGCTGCACATTGACTTTTGTGCGCGTCTCCCCAGTTCATTCCGCTAAAGCAACCGTTCAGCTTCGCGTTGGTTTGAGGCTTCGACAAAGTTTCTAGGGGAACATCGCAAATGCGTGTCTTGATCGTCGAAGACGAGCCCAACCTCGGGCGCCAGTTGCGTTCGACCCTTGAGGGGGCCGGTTACGCCGTAGATCTCGCGACCGATGGCGAGGATGGTCACTATTTGGGTTCAACCGAAGCGTACGACGCCGTGATCCTCGATCTTGGGCTTCCTGAGGTCGATGGCCTGACCGTGCTCGACCGTTGGCGGAAGGAAGGTCGCCGGATGCCGGTGCTGGTCCTGACCGCACGCGACAGCTGGTCGGACAAAGTCGCTGGACTCGATGCCGGCGCGGACGACTACCTCGCCAAGCCGTTCCAGACCGAAGAGTTGATTGCTCGTCTTCGCGCGTTGATCCGTCGCGCGTCCGGCAATGCGTCCTCGGAGCTCAACGCGGGCGACATCCGTCTCGACACGCGCTCGGGCAAGGTCACCAAGGCCGGTGAGCCGGTGAAGCTGACCGCTCAGGAGTACAAGCTGCTCAGCTACCTGATGCACCACAAGGGCAAGGTGGTGAGTCGGACCGAGCTGATCGAGCACATCTACGACCAGGACTTCGACCGCGATTCGAACACGATCGAAGTGTTCGTCACCCGCATCCGCAAGAAATTGGGCGCCGACGTGATCACGACCATTCGCGGCCTCGGCTATACCCTTGAGGATCCCGCGGGTTGATCGACCAAGCCGCCCCGGCAACGGCGGCGGCCGAGGGGGAGGCCGTAGCGACGACGAGCAAAGGCTCGACCGTCGGCTCGCTGACGCGGCGCATGATCGTCGTCGCCGCATTCTGGATTACAACCTTGCTGCTGACGGGTGGCTTCGCGCTCGACCGCGTCCTGTCGGCGTCCATCGTCCAGAACTTCGACGACCAGTTGAAGTACGTCCTCAACGGCATGATCGCGGCGTCCGAAATCGGGCCCGACGGCGAAGTCCGGTTCAACCGGCCACCCGCCGACCAGCGTTTCATCGAGCCGTACTCCGGGGTCTACTTCCAGGTCAGCGGGTCGGGCGCCGACACCTTCCCGTCACGGTCGCTGTGGGACCGGCGCCTGCGGGTTGTCGACGAGCATCAGGACGTCAACGTACACGTCTACAACAGTAATGAGTTCGACGGCGAGCCGCTGAGGATTTCGGAGCGCGACGTCATTTTGCCCGGGTCGAAGGTCCGCTGGCGATTTCAGGTCGCCCAATCGCGCGAAATGATCGACACACAGATCAGGCAATTGCGCTCGACCCTGTTCTGGAGCTTCTTCGCGCTCGGAATTGGCTTGCTGATCCTTGCCGCGCTCCAGACGTTCTACGGCCTCTGGCCGCTGCGCCGCGTCCGGCAGGACGTCGCTGCGATCCGCTCGGGCGCGAAGACCCGGATCGACGAGAATTTCCCGGTCGAGGTTCGTCCGCTGACCGAAGAGATCAACCAGCTCCTTGCCCATAGCGAAGAGCAAGCGGAGGAAGCGCGGCGGCACGCCGGCAACCTCGCCCATGCGCTGAAGACACCGCTGACGGTCATCACCAACGCCGCCACGGCGCGCTCGCCGGACCTCCCGGAAACGGTGTTCCGCGAAGCGATCGTGATGCGGCGGCAGGTCGATCACCACCTGGCCCGTGCCCGCGCGATCGGCCGCCGCGCTTCGGTGCACGCCCGGGCGACTGTCTGGGACAGTCTGCAATCGGTTCAGCGCGCGGTCGACCGCCTCTACGAAAAGGTCACAGTGGATATCGCCGGCGACAAGACCGCCCAGGTTCGCGTCGAGCGCCAGGACCTTGATGAGATGCTCGGCAATCTCGTCGAGAACGCCGCGAAATATGGAGGCGGGCGTGTCTTCGTCACTGTGGAGCGGCAGGCCCCGATGATCGACATCATCATCGAGGATGACGGCGAAGGCATCCCGAAGCAGCAGCGGGAAACTCTGTTCCAGCGCGGCGCGCGTCTCGACACCGACAAGCCCGGCACCGGCCTCGGGCTCGCCATCGTTCGCGACGTTGCGGAGATCTACGGCGGGACGATCACGCTCGAGGAGAGCGAAGACCTCGGCGGCCTGCTCGCCCGCCTGAGCCTCCCCGCAGGCTAGGAAATGTGCTGTTCAGCGGCTAGGGCGCGCCCGTGACCGCGACCTTACACGAATTGAAGCCCGCGACCGCGCCGTCGCTCGATCCGTTGATGGCACTCGTCGCCGACGACATGCACGGTGTGAATGCCGTCATTCTCGACCGCATGCAGAGCAAGGTCGGGCTCATCCCCGAGCTGGCGGGCCACCTGATCGCCGGCGGCGGCAAGCGAATGCGGCCGATGCTGACGCTCGGCTGTGCGGCGTTGCTCGGATATAGCGGGAACAGGCACCAGAAACTCGCCGCCGCGGTCGAGTTCATCCACACCGCCACCTTGCTCCACGACGATGTCGTCGACGGCTCCGGCCTGCGCCGGGGAAAACGCACCGCGAACCTCATCTGGGGTAACCCGGCCAGCGTTCTTGTCGGCGACTTCCTCTTCAGCCGCGCTTTCGAGCTGATGGTCGAGGACGGCAGCCTTCGCGTTCTCAAGATCCTCAGCCATGCCTCCGCGGTCATCGCCGAGGGCGAAGTCGACCAGCTGACCACGCAGCGGAAGATCGACACGGACGAAGAGCAGTACCTCGACATCATTTCCGCCAAGACCGCGGCCCTGTTCGCAGCCGCCTGCCGAATCGCTCCGGTTGTCGCCGAAGCGAGTGACGACGCCGAAGTCGCTCTCGAAAAGTACGGCCGTTACCTCGGAATTGCCTTCCAGCTTGTCGACGACGTCCTCGACTACGGCGCGAACCAGGACGTGATGGGCAAGGGCGTGGGTGATGACTTCCGGGACGGTAAAGTCACTCTGCCCGTCATCCTCGCCTACGCGCGCGGCTCGGACGAAGATCGTGCGTTCTGGCGCGCAGCGATCACCGGCGAGCGCACGTCCGACGAAGACCTGGCGCACGCCATCGCGCTGCTACGCCAGACCGATGCCCTTTCGGAAACCGTCGAGCGCGCGCGCCACTATGGACGACGCGCGCTGGACAGCCTCGCCCAATTCCCCGCCGGCAAAGCCAAGTCCGCGCTCAGCGAGGCCGTCGAGTTCGCAATCTCCCGCGCTTACTGAGCGGAGCCCGGCACGGGCACCATCAAGTGCGCGTAGGGCGTTCCTGCCCACATCACATAGGGCGCTGAGGTGTCCGGTTTGGCGCCAGTGGGATAGCCTGCCAGCACCTCTTTCGATCCCACGATCATGATGTGTGGACCGGTATGGATCCAGTCCTTCGCTTCCGCAGGTCCGGTTGCATAGGGGTCGGTGTTGCTGGCGTCCGTGCCGCCTTCCATCATGTACATTACGCCGACGGTGTTCGCGGGCGGCTCGGCCTTGGTCATCCAAGCCTTCGCCCATTTTGCGGCGTTGGCGTCCATGCACATCGGATCGGGTCCGGGCGTCGTCGGGCTGTCCGGCATGCAGGTCCAACCGTTCTTGCCTTCGCGCAGCGTCGTCATCTTCCCGTCTGCCGCGGCTTGGACGATCGTCGCGTCACCGGCGATTGACGCCGGCGCCGCCGACATCGCGCTCGTCACTGGATCGCTGTGATCCGTGGCGGAGGCTGCGTTGGCCGGAGCTTCCGCCTCATTCCCCGCCCCCTCGGCGACCGGTCCCTGTTTGCAGCCACTTAAGGCAAGCGACATCCCCGCCGCGGCCAGCAACGCCATTCTCACATGATGCATGCAGTCCTCCTCTCTTCGGGAGGACGCTTCGATTAGCACAAACGACAATGGTGTGCATCAGCGCGGCGCTTGATTTCGGCTCGGTGCTGGTTCAGGTCGCTCGGCGATGACGATCGCACGCATTTCCGAGCTCGACCGCCGCACGACCCAGTCGGGGAAAGCCAACAATGGACTGTGGCTTCTGGAGTTCGAACGGCAGAAGCCGCTTCGCCCGGATCCTCTGACCGGCTGGAACGGCTCCGGTGACACAAACACGCAGGTCCGCATCACCTTCAAGACCAAGGACGAGGCCGTCGCGTTCTGCGACAGCCGCGGCATCGCCTACCACCTCATCCCGGCCGCCCCGGTCAAGATGAAGATTCAGGCCTACGCGGACAATTTCCGCTAGGACTTGCCAGCCCCTCTGCCGACCGCCAGACATAGGCCGCCGAGCTAGGGGGAGGCCTGTACGACAGTCGAGTTGCGTTAGTTGTCGGCACACGTCCCGAAGCGATTAAACTAGCACCCCTTGCCAAAGCGCTGATCGAGCGCGGCATTGCGTCACGCCTGATCCTCACGGGGCAGCATCCGAACTTGCGGGCATCAGAGTACGGTATGCCCGATCTTCCGACGGTGGGGCTGTCGTGCGCAGGGTTGCCCGACCCAAACGCGCACGCGGGAACCGTCGCGCGATCCATTGGCCAAGCCTTGGATGGAATCCGCTTGGTCATCGTCCAGGGAGATACGTCGAGCGCGGTCGGCGGAGGCCTCGGCGCTGCGCAGACAGGGGTTCCGGTGGCTCACGTCGAAGCCGGCTTGCGTAGCCACGACCGTCGCGATCCGTGGCCGGAAGAAGATTTCAGGATCGCGATCGATGCGATGGCAACACTTTTGTTCGCGCCGACGGTGTTGAACGCCGCGAACCTGCGCCGCGAAAGGGTCCGGGGACGAATCTCGCTCACCGGGAATACAGGAATCGACGTTTTGCTGGATCGGATTCGTGGTCTCCGACCGGCGACCACGGACCCATGCAGAAAGCGACTGCTGGTCACCTGTCATAGACGCGAAAGCTGGGAGGCCCTGCCCGCCATTGCGTCATCGCTCATCGCTCTCGCCAGACGCAGCGACGTTGCAATCGCCCTCGTGCTTCATCCGAACCAACGAGTCGCGGGCGAGATGGTTCGCCTTCTTGGACGGACCCCGAATCTCGATCTCCGGCCGCCGTGTGGGCACGTCGAGATCCTTCAGCTCATGCGCGACAGCGATCTGATCCTGAGCGACTCCGGCGGAATTCAGGAAGAAGCGCCGGCACTCGGCATCCCGCTCCTAGTCCTCCGCGATCGCACCGAGCGCCCGGAAGGCATCTCAAGCGGCAATGCGGTCCTGGTCGGCCGCGACCCGGAGCGCATCTACGCCACAGCGTCCGCGTTGCTGGACTCGACCGACGTCCTGGCCTCCATGAGCACGCCCAACTTGCCATACGGCGATGGCGCGGCATCCAAGCGCATCGCTCAAGCAATAGAAGACTGGCTCGCGACGGAACCATGCCCGAATGTCAGATCGAGCGAACCTCGATCGCCATCGCTCCTGTCGGTGACAGCACAAGTCGCGCAGTAGAGGCGGTTCTCTTTCCGAACGTCGCCGCCTGCAGCTCGTTGCGGGCAGCGTGGTGGTCGAACTTGAAGCCAGCGGCGTCAGCCTCTTCCTTCAAGTGTTGAAGATGGCTCTCGAGGTTCGCAATGCCTTCCTCGGGATCGAAATCCATCGTGACGGAAATGTCGGGCTGCGGACTTGGCTGTGTCATCGGCGCCTTCATCCACATCCAAGGTTGCGAGGACAAGCCCCGCTGATAGACATTGCGCATGTCCCGAACGACCCGCGCCCTCACCGCCGCAGCCGCGCTGCTGATTGCAACCCCCGCATTGTCGCAGACGATCGACCCCGCAGTGCAGAAGCGGATCGACCGGATCCTCAAGCAAACGCCCCTGATCGATGGCCACAACGACGTGCCGGAGCAGGTTCGCGAGAACTGGAAGTTCAGCGTCGAAGGGCTCGCGAGCGGTTCGGACAAGCGCCAGCCGAACCCGATGATGACCGATATGGAACGCCTTCACCAGGGACGCGTCGGCGGACAGTTCTGGTCGGTCTATATCGACGCGTCCGTCCACGGCGACGAGGCGATCCGCCAGACGCTTGAGCAGATCGACATCGTGACTCGCCTGGTCGAGGCCTATCCCAACGACCTTGAGCTTGCCTCGACCGCCGACGACTTCGTGCGCATCCACCGCAAGGGCAAGATCGCCTCGGTCATGGGCGTTGAAGGCGGGCACCAGATCGGCGGGTCGATGGCTGCCCTGCGCCAGTATTACCGGCTCGGAGTACGCTACATGACCCTCACCCACTTCGCGACCAACGAATGGGCGGACAGCGCAACCGACGATCCCAAGTACGGCGGCCTCAGCCCGTTCGGGGTCGAAGTCGTGAAGGAAATGAACCGGATCGGCATGCTGGTCGATCTCGCCCACGTTTCGCCCGACACGATGAAGGATGCGATTGCCGCGTCGAAGGCGCCCGTGATCTTCAGCCACAGCAACGCCCGCGCCCTGGAAGACCATCCGCGCAATGTGCCGGACGAGGTGCTCGCTCTGCTGCCGTCGAATGGCGGCGTGGTGATGGTCAACTTTTACACCGGCTATCTGTCGGAGCCGTTTCGCCAATGGAACGCCAACCGTGCGGCGGAAGAAGCGCGCTTCAAGTCGCTGTTCACCGGCCAGCCGGACAAGCGAAACGCTGCGATGGATGCCTGGGACAAGGCCAATCCGCCACCCAAGGCGGAAATCGGGATCATCGCCGACCATATCGAGCATATCGTCAAGGTTGCCGGCCACGACCACGTCGGACTTGGCGGGGACCTCGACGGCATTCCCTACGACCAGTCGCCGCCGGGGATGAACAGCGTTGCCGGTTACCCGCTGATCTTCGCGGAGCTCATCCGTCGCGGCTGGAACGACAAGGATTTGGCGAAGCTCGCGGGCGGCAACATCCTCCGGGTCTTGCGGCAGGCCGAAGCCGTCTCGGCGTCGATGAAGGACGTGCCCCCGTCTCTCGCCACCTTGCCCCCGGCCGCTGCAGCGGCCAAGTCGGACTGATGAACCCGCCGCTCAAGGCCGCCATCATCCCGGTCACGCCGCTGCAGCAGAACTGCACGCTGATCTGGTGCACCGCGACGATGCGCGGGACGTTCACCGATCCCGGCGGCGATCTCGAGCGCCTGAAGGGCGCCGCGGCCCAGCATGGCGTGACGATCGAGAAGATCCTGTTGACCCACGGCCATATCGATCATTGCGGGTCGGCCGGAATTCTCGCTCAGGAGCTCGGCGTTCCCATCGAAGGTCCGCACGAAGCCGACCGCTTCTGGATCTCGCGGCTGGACGACGACGGCAAGCGCTGGGGCATCACCGGCAAGCCGTTCGAGCCCGATCGCTGGCTCGAGGACGGGGACACGGTGACGGTCGGCGAGCTGACGTTCGATGTGCGCCATTGCCCCGGCCACACGCCGGGCCACGTCGTCTTCCACCATCCGGAGTCGAAGCTGGCGATCGTCGGCGACGTACTGTTCAAGGGATCGATCGGTCGCTGGGACTTCCCGATGGGCAATCATGGGCAGCTCATTGAGTCCATCACCCAGCGCCTGTGGCCGATGGGCGGCGACACGGCGTTCGTCCCGGGTCACGGCCCGATGTCGACCTTCGCCCATGAGCGGGCGACCAATCCGCTGGTCGGAGATGCCGCGCTCGCGGCGTGAGCGCGTCAGGCGATACCGCGTTTCAGGTAGCGCTCGTACAGAGCTTGAGCCTCAGAGCTGGGCTTGGTCTCGCTCAATGGCTGGCACCCGTTCGAAACGATGCGAATTTCCTGTCGGCCAGAGGCTGCGATCTCGAGCGTCTTCGCGACCGCATTCCAGGATTGCGGGTCACCGCAAAGCCGGTCGTAAGGCACGACCAGGACATTCCCGTGGGTTTCAACGACCGTTTCGAGCGCTGAGTAGCAGGCCGTCCACGTCGCCAGCCAATAATCCAGGGAAGTCCGGTCGCCATCCGGGCTTCCCGGAAAGCGGAATGGCCGATGGTCAGCACCGAATTCGTGGTGGACGAGCCAGCGAAGGTAATTGAGGCGAAACGCGTCCTTGTCGCCCAATGTTCGCAGATGCTGGCGCAATAAACTCCTCGCGTGCGCGGCCGGTTCGCGAATGACCAAGAGGAAGCTGCAGTCGGGCATGGCAGCCGCCAGCGCACCCAGCCGCAGGATGTTGTTGTTGTCCTTGGAGAGATAGCGCGTTCGATTTCGGCGTCGCAGGACCAGCCGGATGTAATCGCGATAGCGGGCGATCATCTTCCTGTCGGGCCGGTGAGGCAGAAGGCAGTTGGGACGGATGTAGTCCTTCCCGCAAGCGAGCCGCCAGAACACCTCGTCGAATGCTTCCGGGCTCTCGAGGTCGATGACGATCCCATCACCATGACCACGCTCGACCGCTTCGAAGGGTTTGCGTGCCCCTTTCGAAACCCCCGCCCACAGGTTCGGCGCCAGGACGAATGGCATGTCGGCATAGAGCAGCGATCCGAATTGCCCGGTCGCATAGAGCTCACGCAGCAGGATCGTCGTGCCCGCGCGGGCAAGACCCGTCACGAAGACATGGCCGCCTTCATCCTTCGGCGCGCCCTCGAGGTAGCGGCCTCGCTCAACCTCATGGAACACGCCCGCAGTCGCCTCACCCAGCGCGACGCGGTGAAGCAGGCGATCGACGATCCCGTAGTCAGCCTTCACGGCGACGCGTGGATCTCAGCAAAATGACAACCAGTGGCAGGATTCCCGCGATCAGCAGCGGCCATGACAGGGTCGCTGCAAGCACGCCGTGGAAAGTCCAGACATGCGTAAACGCCAGCACCCAGGCAAGGAGGAGAGGAAGGCCGACCGCGAGGGCGAGGCCGACCGTCAAGGATGCAAAAAGCCCGAACAAGCTCAGGCTGTGATTTCGTAAGACTCGACCCTTCACGGCATCGCTTAGCGACCGGTCGGCCGCAGTCGCCGCACTCTGACGAACGATGCCATTGATCTGCCTGGACCGCTCGACGAGCTGAAGTCTCAAGAAGAGCCACGAAAAGCCGAGGACGACAAACGCCGCCCCGGCATAATTGCCGATCACGAAGCGTCTTTGTCCTCGGTCTCGGTGCCCTGCCGGAGGTGGATCAGGCGCTTGAGCGGGTACCAGATCAGGCCCAGCGCTCCAATTCCGAGCGCCGCGATCAGCGCGACCAGCGATCCAATGAAGGCCAGCCCGGCGCCCGGGCCCATATAGGCATAGGCCGGATCGGCCAGCGCCAAACACATTAGAACGAATGCGGCGACTCGCATTTCACTGCTCCTTTTGGGAGGCGGAAACTGGTCGAAATTCGAAGTGCCCGGGACATATCGAAAGTAAACTATTGCGTAAAGTCAGGTATCTTACACATCGGCAGAGAGGGTGACGGCGGGGGTGGTGCCGCCGGCTGGAGGCACAATGACCGAAAATGGGACAGTTCCGAAAGGGACGTCGAAGCCGCGCAAGCGCTCGACGGATTGGTCCTTCACCGTCTTTGTCATCTCGCTTTGCATGATGGCGTTCCTGTACGGGTTCGCCGCTAACGAATTCGATCTCCCGCCAAAGGGCCTGATGCGCCAGGCGGTGTCTGCCCTGAAGGCTTTGAACCTGATCGATCGAACCATGCCAACGGGCGTGAACCGGATCGAGGACAAGCCCGCTCCTGCAAAGTTCGTCAACCAACTCGACCCGGCTGCCGGAACGGAGCTCTTGCTCGTTACTGGGTGGCCCAATCGCGGTCGCTGCCAGAAATACCCATGCCTTGCGTCCGTAATCGACCGCTCCGGGAAGATCCTGCGCAGCTGGCCGGCACCGCTCGATGAGCTGTTCAGTGACACCAAGGAATTCTCTGGCGACGTGAAGCCGAGCAGCTTTTACCCGATCGGCCTCGGGATGCTCCACGACGGCAGTTTGGTGGCGACCTTCCACGGCACCAACGTCTATCCCTATGCAGTCGGAATTGCCCGGATTGACCCCAATGGGAAGGTGCTCTGGAAGCATCTGGACGGAGCTCACCACTGGATCCACATCGGCGCGGACGAGCGGATTTACGCGCCGGTCCAGGTCCGCCGCCGGATGAAGAACGTCGGCGACAATGCCGTGGAGCTGCGGTGCCCGGATATCGTCTACGACGAAGGTGTGCGCATCTATCGCCCGGACGGGTCGGTCGAGCGAACGCTGATGCTCTCCGACATCCTTGTCGCCAACGGCTATCCGGGCCTCATCTACAGCGTGCGCGACGATTGCGACCCGCTGCACATTAACTCGGTCGACATCGTTACGCCCGAAATCGCCAAAAACATTCCGGGCGCAACAAGCGGCGATCTCCTCATTTCTCTAAGAGAGCAGAGCGCAATCGTGCTGCTCGATCCCGTCTCATCCAAGATCAAGCGCATGATCGTCGGACGGTCGGCCGCGCAGCATAGCGCCCGCTTCCTACCCGACGGCACCGTCCTCGTGTTCGACAACCAGGGCGGGTCACGATCGCTCGGCGGATCGCGAATCTTGCGCGTGAACCTCGTCGACGGAAGTGCTCAGACGGTGTTCCCGACGGACGCCAGCGGGCCGGTCCTGCCCTTCTTCAACTTCGATGGTGGGACCGTCACTCCGAGTCCCGATGGAAAGCGCGCCATGATCGCCTCCAAGCATGAGGCGCGGGATATCGAGATCGACCTGGCGACCGGCAAACCGCTATGGACGATGCTACACGTGGCCGACAGCGGCTCTGCGGGCGGGAAGCCGGAAGCGGCCTATTTCAATGCTTACGGCAATTATTATTTGACCAAGGAGCAGCTGGCGGCATTGCATCTGCAATGAAAGTCCCACGCGGCCCGCCTTGCACTCCCTTCGTATTGCGCTATAGGAGCCGCGTTCGCGACGATCCGGCCGCCGCCGCGGGGTCTCCCCGCCTGGAAGAGGTGGAGATCGTCGCAATTTTTATTGCTTTTTGAAGGTGCCGGAATGGCTGTCCCTAAGAGAAAAACCTCGCCGTCGAAGCGGAACATGCGCCGCAGCCATCATGCGCTGAAGGCCACGACGTTCCAGGAGTGCCCGAACTGCGGCGAGCTCAAGCTCCCGCATAACCTCTGCCAGGCGTGCGGCCACTATAACGGCCGCGAGATCGTTTCGACCGAAGCCTAACGGCTTAAAGGAGGCGCGGGGCTTAAAGCGATGAACGCAGGCCCGCGGATCGCGATCGATGCAATGGGGGGTGACTCCGGTCCGGCGGCAATCGTCGCCGGGATCTCTCGTGCGCGCCGCAAGGATTCGACCCTCCAGTTCGCCCTTTTCGGTGACGAGGCCATCGTCCGCGAGGAACTGGCCAAGCATGACGGTCTGACCCAAGCCGTCACGGTCTACCACGCCCCGGAATCCATTGCGGCGACGGAAAAGCCGAGCCAGGCAATCCGGCGCGCGAAGACGACGTCGATGGGAATGGCGATCAACGCCGTGAAGGACGGCCAGGCCGACGCCGCCGTTTCAGGCGGCAATACGGGCGCGTTGATGGCAATGTCCAAGCTGGCGCTTCGGACCCTGCTCGGCATCGACCGTCCCGCTCTCGCGGCGCTACTTCCGACGCTCGGCGACCAGGATTGCGTGATGCTCGACCTCGGCGCGAACACCGAGTGCGACGCCCAGAACCTGGTCCAGTTCGCGGTGATGGGCTCCGCTTATGCGCGCACCGTGCTGGGCGTTCAGAAGCCGCGCGTGAAACTTCTCAACATCGGCACCGAGGAGCTGAAGGGCACCGACGAGCTCAAGGAGGCCGCAGGTCTGCTTCGCGAAGCGGATTATCTGCCGTTCAAGTTCGATGGCTTCACCGAAGGCGACCAATTGTCGCGCGGTAACGTGGACGTCGTCGTCACGGACGGCTTCTCCGGCAATATCGCGCTGAAGACCGCGGAGGGGACCGCTCGCTTCGTCACCGATCTCCTGCGCCGAGCCTTCAAGAGCTCGCTGCGGTCGAAGGCTGGCTTTGCGCTGTCGCAGCCCGCGCTGAACCTTCTCAAGGTTCATCTCGACCCCAACAATCACAATGGCGCGGTCTTTCTCGGTCTCAACGGCCTGGTGGTGAAAAGCCACGGCGGCGCGAACCCCAAGGGCGTGGCCAACGCCATCGGCGTCGCCGCCAGCATGGTCCGCAACGATATCATCCGGAAGATCGGCGACGATCTCGACAACTTCCGCGCGCACGCGTTCAATGAGGCCGCCCAGTGACAATCCGTTCCGTTGTTGCTGGTACCGGTTCCGCACTTCCCAAACGCCGCGTCGATAATGAGGAGCTTGCCCGGCAGGTCGACACGTCGGATGAATGGATCGTCACCCGAAGCGGGATCCGCAGCCGCTACATCGCCGGAGAAGGCGAAACCACGGCGAGCCTCGCGACCGAAGCCGCACGGCGCGCTCTCGAGGATGCCGGTATCCAAACGTCGGAAATCGACCTCATCGTCCTCGCAACGGCCACCCCCGATCAGACATTCCCGTCATCGGCGACCAAGGTCCAGGCCGCGCTAGGCATCGACGATTGCGTGGCGTTCGACGTTCACGCGGTCTGCACCGGCTTCCTCTACGCGGTCAGTGTCGCGGACGCGATGATCCGCGCCGGCACCGGGCGCACCGCCCTCGTCATCGGCGCTGAGACGTTCAGCCGCATCCTCGATTGGGAGGACCGCGCCACTTGTGTTCTGTTTGGTGACGGTGCGGGCGCGCTGGTGCTTCGAGCGGAGGAGGGCGATCGCGGCATCCTTGCCACCAGGCTTCACGCCGATGGGCGGCATAATGATCTGCTGTTCGTGGACGGCGGTCCTTCGACGACCGGCACCGTGGGCAAGGTGCGGATGAAAGGCCGTGAAGTCTTCCGCCACGCGGTCGTGAACCTTGCCGACGTCCTCGGAGAAGTCCTGTCCGACGCGAATATGACGAGTGAGGACATCGACTGGCTGGTTCCTCACCAGGCCAACGCCAGAATCCTCGACGCGACCGCGAAGAAACTGGGTCTTCCGCCGGAGAAAGTCGTCGTCACGGTCGACAAGCACGCGAACACGTCGGCGGCTTCGGTGCCGCTTGCCCTGGATACGGCCGTCAAGGATGGCCGAATCAAGCGCGGGGACATCATTGTGCTTGAAGCCATGGGAGGAGGCTTTACTTGGGGGGCTGCGGTCCTCAGGTATTGAAATCTAACGAAAATTAGCCAAGAATGTCGCATTGCCGACAGGACGGGTTTCCGTTACGCAAGTGTAACTGCCTAGCAGGGGAGCAACGGCAGTTTTGAGCGGGAGAAGCAAATGGCCGACCTCGGCATTGCAAGGATGAGTAAGGAAATGGGTCTGGGGGGGACGTTGACCCGCGCCGACCTGGCGGATGTCGTGCACAACAGGCTCGGCCTGTCCCGCGCCGAGTCTGCCCAGCTTGTCGAGCGAGTCCTCCACCACATGTGCCATTCGCTGTCAGAAGGCCGGAACGTGAAGATTTCCGGATTCGGCAGCTTCATCCTGCGCGACAAAGGCCAGCGCGTCGGCCGCAATCCGAAGACCGGGATCGAAGTCGCGATTGCTCCGCGGCGAGTCATGACGTTCCGCGCCAGCCAGATCATGCGCGACAGGATCGCTCGGTAACATCGGAATGGCGACCGGCGAAAAGGCACCCGGCGCCTTCAAGACCATCGGCGAGCTTTCAACCGAGCTCGGCGTTGCGCAGCATATCCTGCGGTACTGGGAGACCAAGTTCCCGCAGCTGCGGCCGCTGCAGCGCGCCGGCAACCGTCGCTATTACCGGCCTGCCGACGTCGAGCTCGCGAGGACCATCCATCGCCTGCTGAACGCCGAGGGCTATACCGTCCGCGGCGTGCAGAAGGTGCTCCGCAGCAAGGATCCAATTCCTGAGCCAGCGTCCCCGCCGCCGGCGCCGGTGATGGCCGAAGCTTCAGCTCCGAAGGTCGACGTCCAGCGGCTTAAGGCGCTACGTCACCACCTCGCCGCTTTGATCGACGACTAAGGATCGCGGGGCTTCACGAAGCTCCGGATCCGGCCCGATCCCGGCGAAAGGTCCCGCCAATCCTCGATGTCGAAAATGATCTCGGCAAGCGCCGCGGTCGGAAATTTGTACGCCACGTCTTCGCGCAGGTTCCTTGGACCCTCGGCCAGCAGCAGAGCCAGCTCATGCATACCGGGATTGTGTCCGACGATCATCAAGCGCTCGGAATCCACCGGCGCGCGGCGGACCAATTCCACCAGGCTGTGGGCTTCGGCAAGGTAGATCGCGCGCTCCTCGACGGTTTCGAACTTGCCGCCGAATCCTTCCACTACCCGCGCCAGGGTTTCCCGGGTTCGCACCGCCGGGCTGACGAACACCACGTCGGGGGCGCTGTCTCGCTGGCGCATTTCGTGACCGACCGCTTTCGCCGCACGCCAACCGCGATCGTTCAGCGGCCGGTCGAAATCCGTGAGCGACGAGTCTCCCCAGTCCGACTTGGCATGACGGAGCAGGTATAGGGCTTTCATCCGACAGCCTCCGGCGCGGCCGCCGGAAGGTGAGTGCCGGCCGCCGTCGCCGCGACATGAGCGATCGCCTCGTCAAGCGGAACCCGCCGGATGGGTACGCCCGTAGGGAACGCCGACAGCAGGCGCGAAGGCATTGCCGCCGACAGGATTACGAAGGTCCCGCGATCGCCCTCCCGCCGGATCAACCGTCCGAATGCCTGCGCCAGCCGGGCGCGGACGACGGCGTCGTCATAGGCGCTTCCGCCGCCCGCCATCCGCCGCGCTCCGTGCAGCACGGTCGGTCGGGGCCACGGCACGCGCTCCATCACCACCAGCCGCAGGGATTCTCCCGGGACGTCGACTCCGTCGCGCAAGGCATCGGTTCCGAGTAGCGAGGCGCGCGGATCGTCGCGGAAGATATCGACCAGAGTGCCGGCGTCGATCGGGTCCACGTGCTGAGCCAGCAGCGGCAAGCCCGCTCGCGCCAGCCGGTCCGCAATGCGCGAGTGCACGGTCTTCAGGCGCTGGATTGCGGTGAACAGCCCCAGCGTCCCACCACGCGCCGCCTCGATCAACCTCGCGTACGCACCCGCGAGGGCCGCGGCGTCGCCGGGCTTCACGTCGGTGACGATCAGGACCTCGGAACAGCCGGCGTAATCGAACGGGCTATCGGCCTCGAACCGCCCGACGGAACTGTCGAGATGGGCAGCGCCGGTCCGGGCCTCCGCCCTGTCCCACGACCCATCGCCGCCGCGAAGGGTAGCGGACGTGATGAGCACGCCGTGGGCCGGCTTCAGCACCGCACTCGCCAAGGGCTTCGTCGGATCGAGCCAGCGGCGGTGGATAGCGACATCATATTCACGCCCCTCGACCCGCTCGATGGCCAGCCAGTCGACGAACTCTGGATCCGCGGACCCGCCGACCCTTGCGAGAAGCGCAACCCAGGCGGCGATGATCTCCCGCCGCCACGACACGCCATTGATGGCGCCCTCGACCCGCGCCCGCGCCTGCGAATCCAGCCAGTCGGGCGCATCTTCGAGCACGGCTTCCAGCCGACGGCCGAGGGCCGCAAGCGGCTTCTGAAGCGCTTCCAGCCCTTCCATCGCCTTGATTGCGGCCGCGACAAGCGCCCCGTCCGGCTCCGCCAACTCCGTCTCGAGCCCATAGCCGGCGTCCTGCGCCTTCGCTCGCGCATAGACCATGCCGCGAACCTCGCCGAGCAACGCCTCGACCGGGCCGAACGGCGACCCCTCGATGATCCGCTGCAACCAGCCGTCGGACGGCAGGGCCCTTGCCGCTTCGACCGCTGCGTCGAGTGCCGAAGCGCCTTCATCGTCGTAGCTTGCCACGTCCATCAGCCGGGCGGACAGCCCGCGCCGCCGCCCGCGCGACTTGCCTTCCGGACCGACGATCCACCGCCGCATCTCGATCGCATCCTGTCCGCCGAACGTGACCGCGAAGGTCGAATCGGCGGCATCGAACAGGTGATGCCCCTCGTCGAAGACGATCCGTTGCGGAGCGTCCTCGCGGGCCCGCGCGGCATTGATCATCACCAGCGCATGATTGGCGATGACGATGTCCGCCTCTCGCCCTGCCCGTTCGGCGCGCTCGATGAAGCAGCGTCGGTAGTGGGGGCAGCCGGCATAGACGCACTCGCCGCGCCGATCGGTCAAAGCCGTGGCGCCGGCACGGCGGAACAGGCTCGGCAGCCATCCCGGAAGGTCGCCGCCGACCATGTCGCCATCTTTGGAGTAAGCCGCCCAGCGCCCGACCAATTGCGCCAGGATCGCCGCGCGACCGGCGAAGGCGCCTTGCAGGGCATCCTCCAGATTGAGCAGGCACAGGTAGTTTTCTCGCCCCTTGCGGACGACGATCCGCCGGGCCCGCTCGCCCGGATCGGCGACCAGGCGAGGACCCTCCGCATCCAGTTGGCGCTGGAGAGCCTTCGTGAAGGTGGATACCCAGACCGTCCCGCCCGCGGCCTCCGACCACAAGGATGCTGGGGCGAGATAGGCCAGCGTCTTGCCGATCCCGGTTCCGGCCTCCGCAAGCAGCATGTTCGGCGCGTCCTTCTGACGGCGCGGCGCGAACACGGAAGCGGCTTCCTCGGCCATTGCCGCTTGACCCGCGCGCAGTTCGGAGCGCGATCCGGCCAGGTCCCGCAGCCGATCGCGCGCTCGAACAGGATCGACAACGACCGTTCGCGGCGGCGGCCTGTCGGCGACTTCTTCCCACTGCTTCAGGCGGGAAAAGAGCATGCGTTCGCCCCGCTCCGGTCGCTCGAGCCGCGACGCAATCAGCGGCGCCCAGGTCCAACCCATTCGCGCGAGCGACTGGCTGGACGTCCAGGCCCCCTCGCGCTCCTTCCAGTCCGGCTTTTCGAGGTCGTCGAGCAAGGCGGCGGCAACCGACCGAAGCAAACCGGCAGCACCCGCCTCGCTTTCCGGAGGCTGCAGCCCGACCGCGCGCGCCATGCCGGCAACCGTGGGAACCGCGAAACGCGCTGGATGGACGAAGGCGAACAGCTCCAGGATGTCGAGGCCCGACAAGTCCGGATAGCCAAGCCGCTGTCCGACGAGAGGCGCATTGAGAATGATGTGCGGGCTCTCCGCAGCGCGAGCGATCGCCTCGCCCCGGCTGGCCTCACGCGGCTCGCCCTCCCCCCGCCCGGCAATCCAGATGCCCGCATGGGTTGCGTGAAGCGCGGGAAGAGGCAAAGGAGCAGCCACCTTCAGACAGTGACGCCGGAAGAACAGAAGAGCAACGGATTTGGACGCGCAGACGCTTCAGACGGCCGCAATGGCCTCAAAAGCCTGGCCCTATGAGGAGGCGCGCAAGCTCCTGAAGCGCTGGCCCGATGGCAAGCCCGACGGCGAGCCCATGATCTTCGAAACGGGGTATGGCCCCTCAGGCCTTCCGCACATCGGGACCTTCAACGAAGTATTGCGCACGACCTTCGTCCGCCGCGCCTACGAAGAACTGACGGGAGGTGCGCCGACGCGCCTCATCGCGTTCAGCGACGACATGGACGGGCTTCGCAAGGTTCCGGACAACGTGCCGGAGCAGGAAATGCTCGCGCAGTATCTGGGTCAGCCGCTGACCCGGATCCCCGACCCGTTCGGAAGTCACGAGAGCTTCGCTCATCACAACAATGCGATGCTCCGTCATTTCCTCGATCGGTTCGGCTTCGACTACGAGTTCCTCTCGGCGACCGAGTGCTATGCCATCGGCCGATTCGACGAAATCCTCCGCTCGGTGCTGCGCAACTGGGATGGCGTGATGGGGGTCATGCTGCCGACGCTCCGCGAAGAGCGGCGGCAGACTTATTCGCCCGTTCTGCCGGTCTCGCCGTCTTCGGGCCGCGTGCTGCAGGTTCCGGTCGAGGTGGTGGACGCCGAAGCGGGAATGATCGCCTTCGACGACGAGGAAGGCCGCGTCGAGCAGACCGTGTTCGGCGGTCAGGCGAAGCTGCAGTGGAAGGTCGATTGGGCGGCACGGTGGGTCGCGCTCGGCGTCGACTATGAAATGGCGGGCAAGGACCTCATCGACAGCGTCACCCAGTCATCGGAGATCGCTCGTGTGCTTGGCGGGCGCCCGCCCGAGGGCTTCAACTACGAGATGTTTCTCGACGAGAAGGGCGAGAAGATCTCGAAGTCGAAGGGGAACGGCCTCAGCCTCGACGAGTGGCTGCGTTACGGCAGCGAACCGAGCCTGGCCTTCTACATCTATCGCGAGCCGAAGAAGGCGAAGAGCCTGCATCTCGGGCTCATCCCGCGCGCGGTCGACGAATACTGGCAATTCCGCGGGAACTACGCGGACCAACCGATCGAGCAGAAGCTCGGCAATCCCGTGCACCATATTCACAATGGCAAGGTGCCGGGGCCGCGCAGTTTGCCGCTGACTTACGGCCTGCTTCTCAACCTCGTCAGCCTGCCGGGCATTCACGACAAGGAAACCGCCTGGCGCTTCGTCCAGCGTTACGCGCCGGAGACTTCCGCCAGCACGCATGCGGAGCTGGACGAGCTGATCGGGCTGGCGGTCAACTACGCTCGCGACTTCGTCGTCCCGACGTTGAAGCGGCGTCCGCCGACCGAGACGGAAGCGACCGCCCTACGCGATCTCGATGACGAGCTGGCCAAGTTGCCCGCCGACGCCGATGGCGAAGCGATCCAGAACATCGTCTTCGAAGTCGGCAAGCGCCACCCGTTCGAAAGCCTGCGCGGCTGGTTCCAGGCCTTGTACGAGACCCTGCTCGGCTCCTCGCAAGGTCCGCGCATGGGCAGCTTCATCGCGCTCTACGGCATCGACAACAGTCGACGCCTGATCGCCGAAGCTCTCGAAAGCGAACCCGCCTAGGGCTGGAACGCCCGGCTGGGTCCGAACATCGGACCTTCGCCAAACGCATCCTGACGCGAAACGAAGATCAACGTCGTCGTTCCCGCCTCCGCTTTGGCTTCCGCAAGCATTCGTGCACGCGCGACGGGACATCCCGGCAGCTCATCCGAGCCAACAAAGACCTGGCTCGCCGATGCTGGAACGAACCAGCATAGCGCCCCCAAAAGAAGCAGTGGTTTCGAATGCTTGGGCATTGCCGTGCTCCTCGACAGCCGATCATATCGTAAAGCCGCGTCGCGTTCGGGCGATTTCGATGGCCTGCGTGCCAAATTTCGGCAAACGGCGAGGCCGCTGCGATTTACTTCAGTCCAGAATTTGGCAGGCTGCCGCCATGCTCGACCGCTTCGACATCAGTCTCCTCAACCTGGTCCAGCGTGACGATGGCCAGACGGCGGAAGTGTTGGCGAACAACGTCCCCCTCTCACCATCGGCGATTGCGCGGCGGCTGCGACGGTTGCGTGCCAACGGAATTATCGCGCGGACGATCGCTTTGCTCTCTCCGCGCCTGGTCGAGCGCCGGCTTCGCGCCCTCGTCCTGATCCAGCTTAGCGAGCACGCCGACCTGAAAGGCAAGGACGCGTTGGAGAAGAGGCTGCTCGAGGCGCCCTGCGTGCAATTCTGCTACGAGATCGCCGGTCCCCACGACATCGTTGCTTTATTCGACTGCGAAAGCATGTCGGCCTTCAACGACGCCTCGGACGAACTGCTGGTGTCCTCTCCCACGGTCCGTCGCTACGAAACGCACTTCGTGAAACGCGAAGTGAAGTTCGCACCCTTCGTCGAACTGAGCGAAGGCTAGCTCGCCTTCTTCGCCGCGATCCAGCGGTCGATCTTCTGCTCGAGGATCTGCAGGGGCAGCGCTCCGGTGTTCAACACCTGCGCATGGAATTCGCGGATGTCGAACTTGTCGCCGAGCTCGGCCTTGGCCTTGTCCCGAAGCCGCTGGATCGTCAGCGAGCCGACCTTGTACGCCGTCGCCTGGCTCGGGATGGCGATGTAACGCTCGACCTCCGCCGTGGCATCGGTGCGGCCCATGCCCGAATTGTCGAGCATGTACTTGATCGCCTGATCGCGCGTCCAACCCTTGGCGTGGATGCCGCTGTCGACCACGAGCCGCATCGCGCGCAGCATTTCGTCGTTGAGCGTCCCGAAGCGCTGGTACGGGTCCTTGTAAAAGCCCATGTCGTAGCCAAGCGTCTCCGCATAGAGCGCCCAGCCTTCGACGTACGCCGTATTGCCCCCGAACCGCATGAAGGCCGGAAGCGCCTCATTCTCCTGTGCGAGGCTGATCTGGAAATGGTGCCCGGGCGCACCTTCATGCAGGAACAGGGTCGTTTCACCCCACGTGCTCCGTGAAGGAAGATCGTAGGCATTGAAGTAGAACGTGCCGGGCCGGGACCCGTCCGGCGTGCCCTGCTCGTAGGAGCCGCCGGCTTCGAACTTCTCGCGGAACGGATCGTACGGCTTGATTACCAGCGCGGTCTTCGGGACCGTCGCGAAATATTGCGGGATGTGGGCGTCGACGGCTTTCCCGATGCGGTAATAATCCTCGGTCAGCGACTCCCGGCTCTTCGGCTGGAACTGCTTGGCCGTCCGCATGTGGTCGAAGAACTGGTGCAGATTGCCCTTGAAGCCGACTTGCTGCCGGATCTTGTCGAATTCCGAATTGATGCGCGCCACTTCCTTGAGGCCAAGGTCGTGAATCTCGTCGGGGGTCATCGGCAGCGTGGTCGTCGACTGCAGCAGGTAGCGGTACAGGTGATCGCCGCCCTTCATGTACATCAGGCCGACGCCTTCACGGGCATTGCCGAGATATTCGTCGCGGAGAAAATCACGCAGGCGGGTCAGGGCCGGGTAGATCTCATCCGAAATGGCCGCCCGATACTCACGTGTCAGCCGCTCGCGATCCGCAGCGCCGATCGCGTCCGGGAATTCCTTTACCGGACCGAAGTATGGCGAGTCTTCGGGCTTCTGCTTCAACTGCGTGTCGAGCTGTTCGATCATGTTGCGAACGGTCAGCCTGGTCTCGACGACGCCCGCGGCCTCGCCTTCCTTGAACCGCCCGATGGCGCGGTCGACGTAGACCACGAAATCCTTGTGACGCTTCAGGTTGTTCTCATAGTCCGCAAGCGTGTTGAATGGCGCTCCACCCTTCCCGCTTGCGAAGGTCGGATAGAAGGTCTGGATGCCGTAGAAGTGATTGAGCGGGCGGACCTTGGTCAGGTTCAAGATGTCCGGCTGGTAACCCCGCAGCGTGTCCTTCGTAGTAAATTCGAACGTGTCGTACGCCAGCTGGTCGGTCTCATCGAGCTGGTCGCGCGGGATGGCATGAAGCGCTTCGAGGTCGCTTTCGCCAGCCGCTTTCTCTGCTGCATAATATTCGTCGCTGATGTTGTCGCCGAGCCGGTCGGCATAGCGCATGTCGCCGCGAAAGATCGCGCTGATCGGGTTGCGCTTGAGCGAGGCTTCGTCGCTGGCCTTGAACAGGTCGAACAGCCGGTCGTGCGCGCTCTTCTCCGGGACTGGCGCCGGGGCTGCTTCGGCAACCGGAGCGACAGGCGCAGGCTCGACCGCCGGGACGCCTGCGCAGGCGCCAAGCGCCGTCAGCGACGCACCAAGGAGGAAGAGGCGAAAACAAGGCTTCATGATGACACTTTCTGTGACCGGCGGCGGATAGGAAAAGGGGCGCCGCGATGCCGCAACGCCCCTTCGTCCAATGAACTTCTGCTGTCTACCAGAAGAAGTTGTAGATGATGTCCGCGATCTGCCCGGTGTAGATGTTCACCAGCACCGCATCGTGGTGATAACGGACCCAGCGGTACGGTCCGTAGGCCGGCGGCAAACGATAATACCACGGGTCGTTCAGCCAGAAGCTGCTGCCGTAATAGCTCGGCCACATGCGCCAGCCGAGACCGTAGCGGAAGTAATCCCAGCCGAACGGATCGTAGTAGAAACCGATGTGGAAGCGGCTGCGATGGCGTCGCCTCCAGTCGTTCCAGTCGTAACGGTGATCGCGCCGCCAGTCCGTGTTCCAATGACGGTTGGGATGCGCATGTCTCGTGTTCGCCGTGCTCGGCGCCGGCGGCTCCGTGCCGAACATCGGCCGTCGGCTGACCCGGCGCTCGCTTGGCTGGACAACGTGGGGCGTATCTCGACGCGGCTCGACCAGCGGCCCGCCTTCGCGGCTATTCGGCGGGACCCGCACGTTGCGGTCCTCGATCGTCGAATTCTCGGCCGGACCGTCCCGCCTAGTCCCGCGCCAGTTGCGAACCGTGTCGGACGTCTCGGCCGGCTGGACATGCCGCTCGACGTCGGGTCGATCCGGTAGTGTCGGACGCTCCGACTTCCGGACGTGCGTTTCCGCGGCGCTCGGAGTCTCAACGGCCGGCCGCTCCGGAAGGCTCGGCGCGTGCTCAGCCTTTCTGGCATGGCCCTCGAACGCATTCGGCTGCGGCTCAGTGAAAGTGCCATTGCCGTTCGAACGGCCGCCGGAGTCCGGACGGCTCGAGTTCTGCTGCGGCTGATAGCTGCGTTCGGGTCGCGACGGGCGCTCCGACCGCTGGCTGTCGCCGTCGGACTGGGACTTCTCGGCGCGGTGGCCGCGGAAACCGCGATTTTCACTATCGTTGGGGCCGGCGAGAGCGGGCGACGCCGCGCTGGCCAGCAACATCAGGAGAAAGACCTTACGCATCGCCATTACCTCGGCACTGGAGTTGTACGACAGACCGTGCGCCTGCGCAGATGAGCCGAGGGTGAACCATTCCGCAAGCGAATCGTAATCTTGCCATCGCCGGGGACGCGGTACACGGCGGGCGAATGGTCGACTTGCAAACATCCGCCGGCGTCATCGGGATCGATGTCGAGGGCGAAGGAGCCATTCCGATCCTGTTCCTTCACGGGGTCGGATCGGACAAGAGCGTCTGGAAGGGCCAGCTCGAACACTTCGGTCGGCATCGCCGGGCAATCGCGATCGATTATCCCGGCTACGGCGAAAGCGCATTCCTGCCGGATGCGACCCGTGAGGACTTTGCCCGGGCCGCGTGGGCGGCATTGGACGCGCTCGACATCGACGAAGCGCACGTCTGCGGACTCTCGCTCGGCGGCGTCGTCGCGATCGCCATGCATGCCGCGGCTCCCGATCGCTGCCGCTCGCTGATCATCGCCGACAGCTTCGCCGCGCACCCGCAGGGACAGGCCATTTACGACCGCTCGATCGCCGCGAGCAGCGACATGCGCGGCCTGGCGGAAGCGCGGATCGGAGCGCTGATGGCAAACCAGGACCCGACAGTCAGAGGCCAGGTCATCGAGACCATGTCGCGCATCGACCCCGAAGCCTATCGCCTTGGCGCCCGGGCGGTCTGGCTCGCCGACCAGCGGGAGCGCGCCGCTGCGATCCGCACGCCGACCCTGGTCATTTGCGGCGACGAAGACGCCATCACCCCGCCGGCGCTTTCGGAGGAGCTCGCGAACCTCATCCCCGGCGCCGCCCTCGACATCATCGCGGGAGCTTCGCATCTCGCGAACCTCGACAAGCCGGCGGAATTCAACGCCGCCATCGACGCCTTCCTGGCCAGGATCGAGACGCGCTGAGTGCCGACCGTCTGGGCCACCACGCGCCGCGGCGAGACTCGCCAGATCCACGCGAAGTCCGGCGCCTCCCTGAAGGACAATCTCAAGCGCGGCGGAATGGACGAGATCCTCGGCCTGTGCGGCGGCTGCGCGAGCTGCGGCACCTGCCACGTCTATGTCGCGGAGGATTGGCTGAGCCGCCTGCCGCCGATCCAGCCGGACGAAGAAACCATCCTCGCCTTCTCGGACTGGCGCGAGCCGAACAGCCGGCTGTCCTGCCAGATCAAGGTCACCGACGAACTCGACGGCCTCAGCCTGACCGTCGCTCCTGAGGACTAGGCGCGACCGAAGCACGCCGCGCATTTCGGCCCTAGCTGTTGAACCGCCGCGCCTCCGCTTTCGACTCAATGCGGACACTTAGGACGCTGCGCGATGACGCCGCATGTCGTCCGAAACCTATTGTCTGCCAATAGGGCGAGGGCGCTACGACGACCGTCTCATGTTCCAGGCAGGCCGCTTACAACTCAAACCGAACCTGCCTCCCGCACGGACCCAATATCTGCTAAAAAAGGGTTCGGAGGGGTCGTGGTTTACTCAACCGCATTACGTGAGTTCCAGTCATGGACCAGTTCGTTGCCACCGAGAACATCCGCCGCTTCAGACAACAATTAGCCGAGTGCACCGAGGATCGTCAGCGGCGAATGATCGAGTCGCTGCTGGGCGCGGAGATTCAGAAGCTTAGGCAAATTCAGTTGATCTGCGAGCCGAGTCACGTCGGGACCGATCAATCAAGCGGCACGAGCTCTACTTAAGAGGGGCAAGCCATGGGAACATCAAGATTGAACGCAATAGATATTGTGGCTGTTGCGCTCGGAATCGGAACTGCAGCGCCGTCGGCAGCGTCGGTGATCTGGGTCAACGGGCATGGCGACGTCCCAGGAACGACAACGACGTACATCTGTTCTCAGACACCATTTCCATCTGCTCCGCCGGCGTGCCCCTCCACTCAGATCGCCTGGAGCTTTCCGTTCTCTGTAACGGTCGCGGTAGATCCAGACGCTCTGACGCTTGCCCCTGCGTCCTTCCATAACCTTCAAGTTGGCAACTTCTTCTTTGCGGATTTCTCGATCGCACTTTTGGGCTTGGACCAGTGGGGAAATTATATTTTCGAGGGCCAAGATCTCTCAATCTCCGGTACGACGAATCTCCACCCCTGCTTTGGCGGAGCGGATCCCTGCACAATCGACATGAGTGCATTTTCAGGCCGTACTTTCACTGTCGAGCAGATTGATCCCAAGCCAGTTCCTGAGCCCACCACTTGGCTGACGATGCTGTTGGGGTTCGTAGCTATCGGTTCGCTGCTGAGACGAACCTCGAAAAGGTCGCATAATCGCGTTCCCAGTCTTCTGCATTGGGGCTACGGAAGATCTCACTTGCCTCCCTTGGAGACTTCGGAACAGGGAACATAAAAGTACCTCGCATGAAGGCGATCCACGCTTGGCTTTGCGTATCTCAAGTCTGCGACGCGTTCCCCCTTGCGAATTTAAGGCGATTAGCCCGCAGCAATCATTCAATCGCACCGGGTGCGCCTAAGATCGCCCGTGCTCCGTCCTGGAAGTCGTCCGCCGGCGGATCCTTCAATCGGAACACGCGTAGCACACGCTCATCCGGCCTTGCCTCCAGCCGAAAATTGCCGCTGTCCAGAAGTCCGGCAACCCATTCGAGGAATCCGCCCAAGGATTCCGCAAGCACGGTCTTGGTATCCTCGTCGCGCCCGAAGAGGATGACCTGGCCCACGCGCCCTCGTGGCCACGGACCGAAATCGAGGCCAATGTGATTGCCCGAGCCGTCATGGGTGAGCGGCAACCAGCGCGGATTGATATAGGCCGAATCGACGGCACCGTCCGGCCACCCCCTGCCGGGAATCTTATAGCGATCACCGCCTAGGCTTAAGAGCACTCGGTTCCATGCCGCCCATTGTGCGCCGGCCTCCCGGAGGGGCAGCAGAGGCAGCCCGTAAATGTGGCCCCAGCGATCATCTTTTTCGCCGTCATGCCACCGGTAAAGCTGGCGATAAGACGCCGGCAGGTTGATCCCGACCAGGCGCTCGAACGCGTCCAGCTGCGCTTCCGTCGCAGGCGGATTGAACCGATACCTGTCTGGCGGAAGATGCGCAGCATACCACGCGTCGAGACGCGCAAGCACCGCCGCGATGTTTTCCTCGAGCAACGGCTTCGGTTCGCCGGGCGGCCGCTTCGGCGGCTCCTTATCCGGCATCGCCGGCTTTGTAATTCGTCGCTGCTTCGAGCACGTCGTTGGGAGGATCCCAGCTACCGCTAAGGCTCCAGCCAGCGACGCTCCAACCAACAGCTTACGCCGACTCCAATTCATAACGGCTGGATTGGCAGAGACTTACTAATGTCAGCTTTCCACCCATTCCTGCCACTAGGACGCTCGCGGCGCCTTACCCCCCATTGCGGACACCCGCGATGCCGGTAATTTGCCCGACATCCGAGTTCGAGCGTTAACGGCATTCTGGAACCGTGGAGAATGAGCATTGCGTCTGCCAGGTTGGGTTGAGCGAGAAGAGCGGGAGGCGGTGTCGATCGACGCCTCGGTGGTCTTGCAGGATGGACGGACGTTCCCGGCGATGATCCGCGATGTCTCCGCGAACGGCTGCTGCGTGGAATGCGACGAGGTGCTGCCGGTGGCCGAGACCATTCGACTCGATCTCGGCGAGGACAGCATCGAGGCCGAGGTGCGGTGGGCACTCTCCGGGGCGGCAGGATTGCAACTGGTCAACCGGAACGCCGGCGACAAATGGGCCCAGCGCCGGAGATGACCGGGGCGGGTTGAAGCGAACACCGGCAGCGCCTGATTTCAAATAGGTCGACGGGGCCTGTCCTACAGGCGCTCTATTGTGCCATGCTGTGCCAATGCGCCGCCGCACGTCCGGTCCGAACCTCGCTAAGTTGCCCGGCCCTCACGTGGGCACCCGCGCGCACACGCGTGTCACCGTGAACATTGGGAACATTCGAGGTCTGCCAGCGTGAGAATTGCCTGCGTCGGCGCCGGTCCCGCCGGCCTCTACTTCGCCATTTCGATGAAGCTGCGCGACCCGTCGCACGACGTCACCGTCTTCGAGCGCAATGCGCCAGGCGTGACCTTCGGCTGGGGCGTGGTTTTCTCCGACCAGACGGTCGAGAACTTGCAGGCCAACGACCCGAAGTCCGCGAAGATCATCGCCGACGAATTCGCGCACTGGGACGATATCGACGTCCACATCGGTGGCGAGACGATAACGTCATCCGGCCACGGCTTTATCGGGATCGGCCGCAAGCGGCTGCTGGAAATCCTGCAGGACCGCGCGCGCGAACTGGGCGTAACAATCGAATTCAATGCCGAGTGCGATCCGGCCGATCCGAAGTGGCGCGATTACGACCTCGTCATTGCTTCGGACGGGATCAATTCGCGTTTCCGCGATGCCTATGAAGATGCGTTCGGGGTCGACGTCGACGTGCGCGCGAACAAGTTCGTCTGGCTCGGCACCCGCAAGGTCTTCGACGCTTTCACCTTCGCATTCGAAGAAACCGAGCATGGCTGGATCTGGGCGCACGCCTATCGCTTCGCGCCCGACTGCTCGACCTTCATCGTCGAATGCTCGGAAAACACCTGGCGCAAGTTCGGATTCGACCGGATGGACCAGGCCGAAGCCATCGCGGTGTGCGAAAAGCTGTTCGCGAAATATCTCTACGGCCACAGCCTGATGTCGAACGCGGCGCATCTACGTGGGTCGGCGGCATGGCTGAACTTCCGCCGCATCAAGTGTGAGCGCTGGTCGGCGGGCAACGTCATTCTGCTCGGCGATGCCGCGCACACGGCGCATTTTTCAGTGGGCTCCGGCACCAAGCTTGCGCTCGAAGATGCGATCAAGCTCGCCGACGTGCTCAATCGGCCGGGTCTCAGCCTCGAAGCGGCGATGGACGAGTACGTCGCCGAGCGGAATCTCGAAGTCCTGAAGCTGCAGAACAGCGCGCGCAACTCGACCGAATGGTTCGAGACGCTGGAACGCTACACCCATTTCGAACCGCTGCAGTTCGCTTACTCGCTCCTCACGCGTAGCCAGCGCATCAGCCACGAGAACCTCCGCCTGCGCGATCGCGAATGGTTGGAAGGTGCCGAACGCTGGTTCTGGAAACGCGCGACCGATGGAAGGTCGAACAAGACCGCGCCGCCGATGTTCGCACCGTTCAAGTTGCGCGAGATGACACTGGAGAACCGCATCACCGTGTCGCCGATGGCGATGTACTCGGCGGTCGACGGTACGCCCAACGATTTCCATTTCGTGCATTACGGCGAGCGCGCGATGGGCGGCGCGGGCCTCGTCTTTACCGAGATGACGTGCGTGTCGCCGGAGGGCCGGATTAGTCCGGGCTGCACCGGCATGTGGAGCGATGAGCACGTTGCCGCATGGAAGCGCATCGTCGATTTCGTGCACGGAAATTCAAAGGCGAAGATCTGCCTTCAGCTCGGTCATTCGGGCGCGAAGGGCTCGACGCGCGTTGGCTGGGAAGAGGACAATGCCCCGCTTCCCGACGGCAACTGGCCGATCATGGCCGCGAGCGATGTGGCGTGGTCGCCGGTCAACCAGGTGCCGACCCCAATGTCCCGCAAGGACATGGACGAGGTTCGCGACCAATTCGTCGCCGCCGTCCGGATGGCCCTCGATGTGAATTTCGACATGATCGAACTTCATGCGGCGCACGGCTATCTGCTGTCGGGCTTTCTCACGCCGCTGCAGAATAAGCGCACCGACGAATACGGCGGGTCACTCGAGAACCGCCTGCGCTACCCGCTCGAAGTCTTCACCGCGATGCGGGATGCTTGGCCGTCGGATCGCCCGATGTCCGTCCGCATTTCCGCGACCGACTGGGCCGGTGATCAGGGAATTACTCCAGACGAGGCAGTCGAGATCGCGGACGCTTTCGCCCGCGCCGGCGCCGACCTCATCGACGTTTCTGCGGGCCAGACCTGGACCGGCGCGCAACCCGTTTACGGCCGCATGTTCCAGACCCCGTTCAGCGACAAGCTCCGCAACGAAGCCCGCCTCGCCACGATGGCGGTCGGCAACATCTACGAGCCGGACCATGCCAACTCGATCCTCGCGGCGGGTCGCGCCGATCTTGTGGCTCTAGCGCGGCCTCACCTCATCGACCCGTTCTGGACGCTGCGTGCGGCCGCGCAGCTGGGTTACCGCGACGTGCACGTGCCGCCGCAATATCTCAATGGAATGAGCCAGCTCGCCCGGAACCTGAAGCGCGAGGCGGAGATGGCCGCCGCGCTTCGCGTCTAGCGTCGAAAGGGAGCGTCACCCAAAGCGAGAGTTTCAGTCTGCCCGCCGATCCACAAGCGGTCGCCTTCGTGGTCGATGTACGCCCGCCCGCTCCGACCGAGCTGCGTCCCCTGCGCCGTGACATAGGGCGGATGACCGCGGCCGGATCGGATCATCCATTCGGCAGCGGAGGCCTGGAAGCTTCCGGTCACCGGATCCTCGACGATCGCACCGACGTGATTGCTGAAAAACGTCCGCAACTCGAACGCCAGATCATGGCCATCGGGATATGGCCCGATCACGCCAACATCCATCCGCCGCGGATAGGAACTGACCGGTTCGAGAGCGAGGACCTCCTCCGCCGACCCGAGCAAGATGCCGAGCCAGCCCGGACCGTTGTCGACCCACTCCGCTTCCACGATCTTCGATCGGTGGATGTTGAGGAAGTCAGCGACCTCCGCGACCGAAGATTCCTCCACCGCTCCGGTATGGATTAGCGGAGGCGCTTCGAATGCCCAGCGGCCGCCGCGACGCTCGACGGTGATCAACCCGGCTTCGCATTCCTGGATCACGCGGTCCTTCGACGAACCGGTCCGCTCCGCCCACGCGTGGCAAGTGCCCAGCGTCGGATGGCCGGCGAACGGCAGCTCGCGCTCGAGAGTGAAGATGCGAACGCGGTAATCGGCTTCGTCAGTTGTCGGCGGCAGAAGGAACGTCGTCTCCGACAGGTTCATCCACCGCGCGATCTGCTGCATCGTCTCGGTATCGAGACCCTGGCCGTCATAGACCGCTACCGGATTGCCGGTGAACGGGCCGCTTCCGAAGACGTCGACAAGCTGGAACGTGATGCTCATTGCACTTCTCCTGTCCCAGCCCGCGAGCCGAATACCGCCCGCGAATGCTGTCGGCAACTAAGCCGACCAGCCTCCGCCGAGCGCGCGGAACAGGTTGATTTGAGCGTCGGCGACCTCGCCGTTGACGTCGGCAAGATCCGCTTCGGATTCCGCGAACGTGCGCTCGGCATCGAGCAGTGCAAGCGAGTCCACCACCCCTTCGCGCTGCTGTGCGCGGACGATCTTCGCTGCAACCTCAGCCTCATTGCGGGCCGCCTGCAGTGCTTCGCGGCGGCGAAGCATGTTGGCGTAGGCCGACAGCGCTGTCTCGGTTTCCTCCAGCGAGCGCAGGACGGTTCCGTCGAACAGTGCCAGCGCCTCCTGCGTGCTCGCCTCCGCACCCTGGACACGGGCCCGTGCGCGGGCGTGATCGCTGAACGACCAGCTGATCAGCGGGCCGAGCAGGAAGCCTACTGGGTTGCTCAGCAAATTGCCGAAATTGCCCGCGCTCGAACCAACGGATGCTCCGAGCGTGATCTGCGGATAGAGCTCTGCGGTCGCGACTCCGATCCTAGCGGTCGAGGCCGCGAGACGGCGCTCGGCGGCACGAACGTCCGGGCGCCGAGCCAGAAGCTGCGCGCCATCCCCGACGGGAATTGGCTGATCGAGCTTCAGCGAAGAAGTGCGCGCACCGGCCGTTGAGGGAAGTTCGGAAGGTGCGCGCCCGGTCAGCGTCGCCAGTCGGAACAAAGCGGAATCCCGCTCGGCGGCGAGGGCCGGAATTCCTGCCTGTCGCTGGTTTCGCAGCGCCGCGATCCGCGCCGTGTCGAGGCGCGTCGTCTGGCCGATCTCGACCTGCTTCTCGGTAATGCCCAGTGACTCATCGAGCAGCGCGACGATATGCTCGGCGACCGCGAGACGTTCCGCCGCGCTCGACGCATCCGCATAAGCACGCGCCGTGTCCGCAACGATGGCAATCCGCACAGCATCGGCGTCTGCTTCCGCCGCACCGACATCCCCGCTAGCGGCTTCGACTCCCCGCTTCACGCGACCGAACAAGTCGACTTCATAGGCGACCTCAAGGCCGGCATCGAAGCTGGTCGACGCATCGGAATCGCCATTCTCGCGTCCGCGAGTTGCCGAGGCCGAAGCCCCGCCTTGCGGCAGCCGATCGACCTTCACTTCCTTGAGCGAAGCGCGAGCGCGGGCAAAACGCGCAACCGCCGCGCGGATGTCGGTGTTGTGCGCCAAGGCGTCAGCGATAAGCCCATCGAGTACGGGATCCTTGTACAGCCGCCACCAATCGTCCGGCACGGGTGCGAGCGCCTGGACCGCCGGCGACTTAGCCGCCACGAAGGGTCCGGCAGCTGCCGAAGGTGTCGCGGGTTGCGCATACTCAGGTCCGCTTGCGCACGCCGCCAAGGCGAGCGCCAGCGCGATGCTCATTACAGTCTTCATCTCGAGAGTCCCTATTCCGCGGGCAGCAGCATCGGCTGCTGCTCGGACGGCCGGCCGCGACCGCGCGCCAATCGCTCACCGAGCGTGCGCGTCGCCACGTAGAAGACCGGCGTGAAGATGAGGCCGAACGCCGTGACTCCGATCATTCCGAAGAAGACCGCGGTGCCGAGCGCCTGGCGCAGCTCCCAGCCCGGACCGGTCGCCAGCACCAGCGGCAGCGTACCGAGGACGAAGGCAAAGCTGGTCATAAGGATCGGGCGCAAACGCGACCCGGCGGCTTCAACCGCTGCATCGATGGCCGAAAGGCCTCGCTCCTCCGCCTGCTTGGCGAACTCGACGATCAGGATCGCATTCTTCGCGGCGAGCGCGATGAGCACGATCAGGCCGATCTGCGTCAGGATGTTGTTGTCCAGACCGCGCAGGTTCACTCCCGTCATCGCGGCGAGCAATGTCATCGGCACGATCAGGATGATCGCCAGCGGAAGCAGCAGGCTTTCAAACTGAGCCGCGAGCACGAGGAAGACGAACACCACCGACAAGGCGAAGATGACCGCGGCGATGTTGCCGGCAAGCTTCTGTTGGAAGGCAATATCGGTCCACTCGGTCGCGAAGCCCTGCGGCAAGCTCGACGCGAGCCTTTCCATCGTTTTCAGCGATTGGCCGGTCGAATAACCGGGCGCGGTGTCGCCATCGACCTCGACCGCAGGGAAGAGATTGAAGCGCGTGACGCGATACGGGCCCGTCTTGTCCTGGAACGTCGCGACCGTTCCGATCGGCACCATGGCGCCGCTGTTTGAGCGGGTCTTGAGCTGGGCGATGTCGGCTGGATCGTCGCGATACTGAGCATCCGCCTGCGCCGTTACCCGGAAGGTCCGGCCGAGCAGGTTGAAGTCGTTGACGTAGGCGGAGCCGAGATAGACCTGAAGCGTCTCGTTCACACGCTCCGTCGGTACGCCGAGCATGTCCGCCTTGGCGCGGTCGACGTCGGCAAAGACGCGCGGGGTCGCGGTGTTGAACAAGGTGAAGACGTTGGCGAGACCTTTCTCTTGGTGGGCCTGGCCGATCAGCTGCTGGGCAGCCTGCTCGAGAGCCTGGTAACCGGCGCCGCTGCGATCCTGCACGATCATGCGATAGCCGCCGCCGTTGCCGACGCCTTGGATGACGGGCGGCGGGATGACGAACACGAACGCTTCGTCCATGTCGGCGAGCGCAGCGCGCATGTCGTTCTCGATATTAAGCTCGGTGCGGTCAGTACCCGCCCGCTCCTCGAACGGCTTGAAGGTGACGTAGGCTGCGCCGGCGTTGGAAGCCTGCGTCCCCGACGCTCCGTCGAAACCGGAGAACATCACCGCCTGGTCGACTCCGGGCACCTTCAGCAGCTTGGCCACAGCCTTCTTCAAGACTTCGTCGGTGCGCTCGATCGAGCTTCCCGGCGGAAGTTGGATCGCGGCAAGCGCGTAGCCCTGGTCCTGCGCGGGGATGAACCCGCCCGGCGTGTACCAGAACACTCCGACGGTCAGACCGACGAGCCCGGCATAGGTTGCCAGAGCCCGCTTCGGCGCCCGGAGGACCCGGCGCGTAAAGCTCCTGTACCAATTGCTGAGCTTGCCGAAGCCGGTGTTAAAGCGATC
This sequence comes from Sphingomonas daechungensis, assembly GCF_039543105.1. Taxonomy (NCBI): domain Bacteria; kingdom Pseudomonadati; phylum Pseudomonadota; class Alphaproteobacteria; order Sphingomonadales; family Sphingomonadaceae; genus Sphingomonas; species Sphingomonas daechungensis. Next base: position 1,901,769 of record NZ_BAABJC010000001.1, on the reverse strand, counting down.
GCCCGCCCGATGGACGAAGCCCATGATACCCGACTCCGCGCGATGCTTGCTCTTCGGCTTCAGCAGCCGCGCCGCAAGTGCGGGAGACAATGTCAGCGAAAGCAGCAGCGAGATGACCGTCGACGCTGCAATCGTCACCGCGAACTGGCGATAGAATTCGCCCGTGATTCCGGTGAGGAACGTGACCGGGACGAACACCGCGCAAAGCACGAGGACGATGGCGACGAGCGCGGTCGAAACCTCGTCCATCGACTGATGCGCCGCTTCCTTTGGACTGAGGCCGTGTTCGAGGTTGCGTTCGACATTTTCGACGACGACGATGGCATCATCCACCACAATGCCGATCGCCAGCACCAGGCCGAACATCGACAATGTGTTGAGCGAGTAGCCGAGCGCGGCAAGCACTGCGAACGAGCCGATCAGCGACACCGGGATGGCGATGATCGGGATAACCGCGGCACGCCAGCTTTGCAGGAAGACGATGATCACAAGAACGACGAGGATAAGCGCTTCGAGGAGCGTTTCCTGCACCGCCGTCATCGACTTGCTGATGAACTCGGTCGGGTTCCAGATGATGCGATATTCGAGGCCCTTCGGGAAAGTCTTGGACGCCTCAGCGAGCTGGGCCTTGACGCCCTCCGCAGCGGCGAGCGCGTTGGTTCCCGGCCGTTGGGTGATGCCGAGGATCACCGAGTCCTTGCCCGAGAGGTAGGCGTTGACCCCGTAATCCTCGGCACCGAGCTCGACGCGTGCGACATCGCGAAGACGCGTGATTGCGCCAGATGCCGAATCGGTCCTGATGATGATGTTGGCGAACTCGTCGGCCGTCTTGAAGCGGCCCTGGGTCTCGACGTTAAGCTGTTGCGCAGCGCCCGTGTCGAAGGGCGGCTGGCCCACGGTGCCGGCCGCAACCTGGACGTTCTGGCTGCGCAGCGCACTCACGACCTCGCCGGCGGTCAGGCCAAGCGTCGAAGCCCGGCCCGGATCGATCCACACGCGCATCGCATAATCGCGGGCGCCAAAGATTGAGACGTCGCCAATACCGTCGACGCGCGACAGTCGGTCCTTGAGCTGCGTCAACGCGTAGTTCGACACGTAGCCGCGATCGAGCGAACCGTCGGGCGACAGAACGTTGACCGCCATCAGCCATGACGGCGAGGTCTTGCGAACGACGACACCCTGCCGGCGCACGTCCTCAGGCAAGCTCGGCGTGGCGAGGGCGACGCGGTTCTGAACGAGCACTTGCGCGGTATCGAGGTCGGTGCCGAGCTTGAACGTAACGGTGATCGTGACGCGCCCGTCACCGGTCGACTGCGACGACTGATAGAGCATGTTGTCGACGCCGTTGATCTGCTGTTCGATCGGCGCAGCGACGGTGTCCGCGACGGTTTCGGCGGACGCACCGGGATAGAAAGTGCTGACCGTGACCGTTGGCGGGACGACGTTCGGGAACTGCGACACGGGCAGCCCGAAGTAAGCGAACGCACCGACGATCGTGATGATGATCGCGATGACGCCGGCAAAGATCGGCCGTCGGATGAAGAAGTGACTGAACTGCATGTTAGAGAACTCTCTTATCGAGCCGCCAGCGTCGCCTGGGAGGCGGAGGGCGACTGCGACTGGGCCGGTGCCAACGGTGCGGCGGCCGGATGAACTTTCGTCACGCGCGCCTTTACCTTGGCACCGGGCATAGCGAACTGGACGCCCTGCACGACCACCCGGTCGGCAAGACTCAGGCCGCTGCGAATGACCCGGAGGTCACCAACCAGCGGTCCGGTTTCAACCGGCTTCGCGGCGACGGTATCGTCCCGCCCGACGACAAGCACGATCTTGCGCGCCTGATCGGTGCGGATCGCCGCGTCCGGGACGAGCAATGCCGGAGTCGTGCCGCCGTCCGCGAGCCGCATGTTTCCGAACATGCCCGGGGTCAGGAAGTAATCCGGGTTGGGAACGACGGCGCGAGCACGAATGGTGCCCGAGTTCTGGCTGATGCCATTGTCGGTGAAATCGAGACGGCCGGTGCGGCTGTACGTGGCCTCATCCTGAAGCCTGATCTGCGCGATGTCGCCTTGCTCACCCGCGGACCGCTGACGCGAATCCTTGAGATACAGGGACTCGGGCACGTCGAACGTGAAGTAGATCGGGTCCAGGGCGTTGATTGTGGTCAGCAAGGTTCCACCGTCCACGCCGGATGCGACGAGGTTGCCCGCGTCGATCTTGCGGTCCGAAATGCGTCCACTGATCGGCGCCCGAATCTGCGTGAACTCTACGTCGAGAGAGCGCTGCTGAACGCGAGCCTGAGCAGCCGCGAGCGCCGCACGGGCCGTCTGCACCTGCGCCGTCAATTGGTCGACATTGGCCTGCGACACCGCATTGGCTTCAAGCAAGCGACGGGCACGGCCGAGATTGGTCTCCGCCAGCGCCAGTTGGCTTCGCGCGGTTGCGACGCCGGCGCGGGCTTCGGCGAGCGCTGCCGTGAACGGACGCGGATCGACAGTGAAGAGAAGCTGGCCCTTCTGGACGATCTGGCCATCGCGGAAGTGGACGCCGACGATCTGCCCCGAAACGCGCGGGCGCACTTCGACCGAGCGGCTCGCCTCGAAGCGGCCGACATAGTCATCCCACAGATTCACCTCGCTCTGCAGGGGGGCCGCGACCGTCACCGTGGGGACCGGGGGAGCAGCGGCGGGGGAGGGATCGCTGCTCCAGAGGGTGACGGCCGCGGCTAGGGCGACCAGGGGCGTTCCGACAATCGCGGCACGTTGCCAGAGCGGCCTGCGCGCGAAGCTCAGGCGGACGCGTTGCGCTTCGCCATCGGACGTGACTTTCGAAATCATGTTCATGCTGCGGCCTTTCGCGGCGCGCTGATGGTGGCGTTGATGCAGCTCGCCATCAGCTCGTACTGATCCGGCGAGAAGCCGGCGGAGAGGAATTCGGCGATGTCACGACCGGGGACCGTGAAGCCGTAGTGCCAGGTCAGCACCGCCATCCGGCGGAGCGCTTCGAGGCGCGGGTTGGCGAGTTCGGGGTTACCCCGGCCAATCATCCAATTGTAGAACTTGCGCACGCGACCGGCTGCGCGGATCGTCCACAGCCGATCGATGCGGGCAAGGCGGATGATGGACCACTCGAGCTTGGAGAAGTCGGGCGTCGCCGAGGCCAGCGCCGGGAGCGCGATCGGCTGGGCGTCTTGCGCATCGATTCTTGCCAGATAGGCCATGTCATTCTCCCTCATTTTTCTGGGCAAGCCTCTCCGTCCGCCGGACCACCGTCTCGACGCGAGTGCTTTTCCCAGGCGCAGAAATCCGCTCACTGAAACGCGAGGTCTCAGCGTGGACTGCTAATGAATCTTCGAACCCTTTTTGCGGGGGTCAGGCCCCGCGGAAGACGGGAGGGCGTTCGCGACACCTTCCCGCTTTCTGTACTGCTCAGTACAAAGTCTGCTAACCGACGTCAAGAAAAATTCTGTACCGGCCGATAAAATAATTTGCGTTAGTTATAAATCAGGCGCTCGGCCAAAGGGCGAGGCCGCTTTCGACCAGCCGGTCGAGCTCATCGCGAGTCGCGCCCTGGCTTGCCTGGACGGAGATGCCCTGGAGCATGGCGATCAACACCCGCATGAGGCCTTCCGAATCAACGTGGGATGGGAGGTCGCCCTCCTGCTTGGCGCGATCGAACCTCTCCATCAACGCGCGCTTGGCGGCTTCGCCTCGCTTGACGACATCCTCGCGTACCGATTGCGAATCGGGCCCGCAGGCAACCGAAGTGATGACGCCCATGCACCCGTGCGGTTCGTCGTAGGCCATCACATTGTCGACGGAGCCGCGCAGCATCACCTCGGCGACGCCGCGTGCAGTCGGTTGCTCAAGCGCCTGTCGAATGTAGGCGAGCTTTTCGGTTTCGTAGAGGTCGAGCGCCTTGCGAAACAACGCGTCCTTGTTGCCAAACGCCGCGTAGAGACTCGGCCGGGTGATCCCCATCGCTTCCGTCAGATCGGTGAGCGACGTGCCATCGTAACCCTTCTCCCAGAAGACGCGCAGCGCCTGCGCAAGAGCACGATCGACGCAGAATTCGCGGGGGCGTCCTCGGCAGGGGCCGGTCCCCTCGGATATCACTTCAGGCTTATTCATATCGCGCGGTACATAATACGGTTTCGTGAAAAATCCAGTGCCATCCTCTACGGTTCCGTTCAGCTCACCTCGATATCCCTTGCGGCAAAGGCGAGGCGAAGTGCTTCGGACAAGCTGTGGACGGCGAGCTTGGCCATGAGATTCGCCCGATGGATTTCGACCGTGCGCGGACTGATGCCGAGATCATAGGCGATCGTCTTGTTGGGAAGGCCGTCTGCGAGCCCATCCAGGACTTCGCGCTCCCGTGGCGTCAAAGCTTTCAATCGAATCGCCGCATCACGGCCGCGATCCAACCGAGCGTCGGCGCGCTGGAGCACCGCTTCACCCGCGCCCAGTGCTGTAAGCAGGGTTGCCTTGTCGAACGGCTTTTCGATGAAATCCACCGCGCCGGCCTTCATGGCCCGGACAGATAAGGGGACGTCGCCGTGACCGGTCATGATGATCACCGGCAGCGCGTTGCCTCCTTCATTCAACGCTTCCTGAACCTGCAGGCCGTCCATCCCCGGCATGCGAATGTCGAGCAAGATGCAGCCCGGATCCAGCGATTTCAGCTCCTTCAGAAGGTCTGCGCCACTCGCGAAAGCATTTACTCGGAAACCCGAAGTCTTGAGCATGAATCCTACCGATCGCCTGACCGAATCGTCGTCGTCGACCAGGTGAACGACTTTCGGTGCCTCACTCATTCGCCGGCTCCCACAATTGGAAGGGTGAAATGAAATACGGTCCCGGCGCCCTCATTCGGCTCGAACCAGATCCGGCCGCCATGCGATTCGATGATGGTCCTGCTGATCGACAGGCCGACGCCCATTCCCGTCGTCTTCGAGGTGATGAAAGGCTGGAAGAGCTGGCCCGCTACAGATTCGGCAATGCCAGTTCCCGTGTCTTCGACCGTCACGGTCACCATCCGGTCCGGACCGGATTCCGTCCTGATCGTCAAGGACCTCTCCGGGCTATCGATCATTGCGTCGACGGCGTTGCGGATCAGGTTGGTCAGCACTTGCTGGATCTGGATGCGATCGACCGGGACGTCATCGAGATCCGGAGCCAATTGCAGCTGCACTTCAATGCCATGCTCCCGAGAGCCCACGAGAGCGAGTGCGCTCGCTTCGGTGACGAGGCGATTGACAGATTCCGGAGCGCGCAGTGACTCTCCATGGCTGACGAACTCGCGCAGCCTACGCACGATTTGCCCCGCTCGGACGGATTCCTTGGCGGCCTCAACAAGCGCTTCGCGCAGGAGCGCATCATTTTGGTGGGCGCCTTCGGGAATGAGGTCGCGTGCCGCTTCGCAATAGTTGGCGATGGCGGTCAACGGCTGGTTCAGTTCATGCGCCAACGAGGACGCGAACGAGGCCATTTCGCTCAACCGTCCGACATGAGCGAGCTCGGACTGGAGGTCGCGCAGGCGCAGCTCCGTCTGCCGCCGTTCGCTGATGTCATGGATGAAGCCTGTGAAGATCCGCTGGTCGCCCATCGCCGCTTCGCCCACGGCAAGCTCGATAGGAAATGTGTAGCCGTCGCGATGCCGGGCGGTCGTCACGCGCCCGATGCCGATGATCTTGCGCTCACCCGTTTCGCGATAATCCCGGATATACTTGTCGTGCCGCTCGCGATCCGGTGAGGGCATCAGCATGGAGACGTTCTCGCCGACAACGTCACCTTCGGAATAGCCGAACATCTTTTCCGCCGCTGCGCTGAATGACAGGATGCGGCCATGATCGTCGATGACAATCATGGCGTCAGGAACTGTCGCCAGGATCGATCGAAGGAGAGTCTCGCTCTCCCCGACCAGGGTCGGACGGCTCATGTCACGAATGATAGCATCAAGCTCCGGAATGGCTAAGGCCGCTCGAGGATCTGGCGGCCGGAATCATTGATGCTGGCGACACTGAACGCTTCGTTGCCGCCCGGGCCTTCGATCGAAACCCTTTCATTCAAGCGCAACGGAACGGCGGGGATCCGCGCTAGCTGCCCGGCCTTGTCCAGCCAGCGAAGCCGCCAATGACCGTTCTCGCGTTCGACCCGGCCATGCATATCCGGCTCGGACGCCCAGAATCTGGCGACGGTCGCCCTTGCCGGATTGGAAGCTATGGCTTCGGCATCGATCCTGCCGTCTGCGTCGAGTGGCACGCGCAAGAGATAAGCCTTGCTCGCCGAGGCCCGCGAAGAGCCGCGACACTGCGCGAGCTCAAGCCGGACGATCTTCCAATTCATCGGATCGGAATATGCCGGGCGCTCGCGGACGCGATATACGCAAAGCCCCGTACTGGTTTGCCACGCTCATTCCGAAGGCGTGTCGGGCGGCTCCAGCTCGAACGATACCCGGTGCCCGAAGGCGACGCGATAATCGAGCACAGAGAGGTATCTGCACCTGGCCCGCATGACAGCTGCATCGGCTGCGGTCGGAAGGTCGAGGCCGGATAGATTGGGGTGGCGTTCCGTGAGAAGTTTCCAGGCCTGGGCCTTCTCGGTCTGGTCGATCACTTCGGCAGCTTCCGCGCCGGCGTAAACGGCCTGCAATACATCGAGGCCGACCGGTTCATGGCCTACAGCGATCGCTACACGAGTGTCCGTACGGATGTTGGCGAGCTTCTGGCTGGACCGGAACACCACGAAGTAAATCGAAAAGCCGAGATTCGCGTATCCCACGATGGTGTTCTGCGGCCATCCGTCCGGGCGGTTGGTAGCGACTGCCATGATACGGTGCGAGTCCAGGATGCGGATAGCCTCGTCTTGGGCCGCGCGTTTGTCAGATGACATTAGATGTCGCCGACATGTTCGCGGTCGAGTCGTCACGCATTTCCGGCTTTGCCGTCAGCCAGTTCCAAATCAGAGCGAACACCGATCCGAACAGGAAACCGGCAGCGAAAGTGATTGCAACCAACGTTGCCGCAGTCTCGAAAGCGAATGGCGCCAGGTCATAGTCGAGCTGGATGAAATGCAGTCGCAGGACGAAGTTCATGAACGCCTTGGCCCAGCCAGCAGCGACCATCGCGACCCACATCGAATGCCAAAGTGCGAGAACCGCGCCGACGGACAGGCCCGCCTTCGTTGGGTTGATGTGACGCATGGAAGAGTCTCCTCGCAGATCAGTGCATCGTCACGATTGAAACCGGGCATTCGCGAAGCAGGTCGCGGGTGACACCGCCGAACAGGAACTCGCCCGCGCGACTGTGACTGTACCCACCCATCACCAGATAAGCGCAGCCCTTGCTCCTGGCGTAGGCCACGATGTCAGCCGCTGGTGAATAGGTGATCTGCCGTTCATCGAAGTCGGCATGGATCCCGTGCCGCGAAAGATATTCGAGTAGCTGCGTGTTCGGGAATTGCGCCGGCTTCGATTCAACGAACCGGACGACCTTTACTTTCGGTGCTAGCTTGAGAAGTCCGATGGCCCCCCGGACCGCGTTCGCCGCCTCGACGCTTCCGTTCCAAGCGATGACGGCGGGCCAATCAAACTCGGCAATTGGCACTTGGTCGCCCGGGATGAGGATAGGCGTGCGCGATTCAGCGATCAAACGGTTGATGAGATACGAACCGCCAAGGCCGAAATCCGGAGCGCTATGCTCCCGACCGACGATCACGAGGTCAGCCAGGGAGGCATGTCCGATGACGGCAGCCGCAAGGGGGGAAGTTACAGACTGGTAGTCCCAGCTGACATCTTCATTCCGCAGACGTTCTTGCACGCTCGCCTGGACCGCTCGTGCCTGATCCTCGAGCGCCTCGACGAGCTGGGCACTCAGGTTCATCCCGCCGTAGGCGTCCACGAACGTGTAGGCCTCGATCGGAACGACGTGGAGAAGCTGGAGATGGGCCGTGCAGGCTCTTGCGATCGAAAGCGCGGCTTGCAGCCGATGCTCGAGATGGCTGTCGTCATGGACATGGAGCAAGATGGATTTGATACCACCCTGCGCGCGGACACATCCCGTCTCACTCTTCAGTGCCGGCGCCGCTTCTGTGACGAGCATGTTCATCTCCTTGGCAATCGGAAAATGCGGTAGGATTCTCTGCCTACCGTCACGCTGGTGCCATCAGGAATTTCACGTAAGCCCCTCTTCTGGGCGAGGGTTCCGTAGCTTTACGTATTCGTCGCTCGGCAACCGGGGGCGTATACCCAATTTGCCTCCCGGAGGATCCCAGACTCCCCCTTCCCCACTCCGGGAGGTTTGCTCCCAGGGACGCTGCTTCTCAGGGAATCTCCCGATTCCGCTCCGCGCCGCCGGAGCCATAGCGTCTCCGCCAACACGCGCCGGATTCGGTGTGAGGCAGGAGCAGATCCGTTGGCAAATGAAGTCGCTGGGGCACAGGAAAAACCCTATAACATCTTGTTCATCCTGACTGACCAGGAACGCCACTTCCGGCCCGGCGAGCTGCCTATCGGTTTCGAGCTCCCGGCCCATGAACGCCTGCGTAAAACCGGCACCTATTTCACCAACCACCGCATCGCATCGTGCGTCTGCACGTCTTCCCGGTCGGTCATCTACACCGGCCAGCATATCCAGAAGACGAAGATGTTCGACAACACGAACTTCCCGTGGATCCAAAGCCTCGATTCTGACAAAGCGACCATCGGCGACATGCTGCGCGAGGCCGGATACTACACCGCCTACAAGGGCAAGTGGCACATGACCAAGGAGTTCGAGGAGGTTAACGAACTCGGCTCCCCGACCAAGATCTTCACCGCCGAAATGGAGGCCTACGGTTTCTCCGATTACTTCGGCATCGGCGACATCATCGCGCACGAGCAGGGCGGATACCTGCACGACGGCATTACCGCAGCGATGGCCGGCAGCTGGATGCGCGGAAAGGGCCGCGAACTCGCGAGCAAGAGCAAGCCGTGGTTCCTTGCGGTGAATTTCGTCAATCCGCACGACGTCATGTTCTTCGACACGACCGATCCAAGCACGCCTCCCGGTCCGCAACCGGGCATCGCCCCCATCCGCCGCAATCCGGACGATCCGCTCTACGCGAAGGAATGGGAGTTCGACCTTCCAGCCACACACTATCAGCCGCTTGACGAAGCCGGCCGCCCGCCCTGCCATAGTGATTACATCCAGTCGCACGACGTGCTGGTCGCGCAGGTCGCCCCAGGCGACGACGGAGCCTGGCGCAGACGTCACAACAATTACCTCAATTGCCTGCGCGATGCGGATCGCAATATCGCTGCAGTGCTCGCGGAGCTGGACGCGTCGGGCCTGGCCGACCGCACGATCATCGTGCTGACCGCCGATCACGGCGACATCGACGGCGCCCACTTCCTGCATGCCAAGGGAGGCACTGCATATCGCGAACAGAACAATGTGCCGCTGATCATCGTCCACCCGGACATCCAGGGCGGCAAGGAATGCCGCGCGCTGACCTCCCACCTCGACATTGCGCCGACGTTGATTTCCATGACTGGCGCCGCGGCCGAGAAGAAGGACGCGATCAAGAAGACCCTCCCGGGCAAGGACATCAGCCCGGCACTGGCGAAGGGCGATGCGGCCGGCATCAACGATGTTCGGGACGGCGCGCTCTATAATTTCAACATGCTCGCCTACGTCGACGGAAACTTCGCCCACCGCGCGCTGGAATTCCTTCACAAGGGTGGCAATCCGAAGACGCTCAAGGAGAACGGGATCGTTCCCGACTTGCGCAAGCGCGGCGCGATCCGTGCGGTCTTCGACGGGCAATACATGTTCGCCCGCTACTTCTCGCCGATGCAGCACAACCGTCCGGGCACACTCGAGCAAATCCACGCTTTCAACGACATCGAACTTTACGATCTCGAAGCTGACCCGCTCGAAGCGCGCAATCTCGCCGCAGGTGACAAGCCTGCGAACGACCTGATCCTCGCAATGAACGACAAGATGACGAAGCTCATCGACGACGAGGTCGGCGAAGATCCGGGCGGAATGATCCCCCCGGGCGTCGAAGGCGGCTGGGAAGTGTCCGCCGAGACCATGAAGGGCTTCTAGATAATGCGGTCCCTGAGAGAGGCGCTCGCCGCGCCTTCCGGCATGCTGGGTCAGCTCATGACGGCCGCATTTTGGAATCTGCTTGCCCTGGTCCTGCTGCTAGCGATCAATTTCCTGTTCCTCTCCCCGGCCGGCTTGCAGCCATCGGGAGCCAAGGCAATCAAGCTGTCGGGATCGCTGCTGACACGCTGAAAATGCTCATTTTGGTCAATCGGCGGACGTATGTTCGCCGTGCCACGCGAACTCAGGGAATCCCCCGATTCCGCAAGCATAGTGACTGTCGCAATTCGATGCGGTGCTGATCCGATCAGCGTGATTTCAGGAGCAGAACCGTGGCAACGAGAGCCTCAATCCGACTGGGAGAAACCCCCAGCAATACCGATAGCGCTCTGCGGCGCTTGATCGTCGCCGGCACGATGGGGGCCTGCGCAATCCTCGCCACCCCAGCGCTCGCGCAGGATGCCGCACCGGCCGCGGCCCCTGCACCGGCCGCCGCACCCGCGGCAGCGCCGGACCGTGATCCGGAAGCGATGGCCGCGCTGGAGAAGATGGGCGCGGCGCTCCGGAAGCTGGAAGTCGCTGAAGTCCACTCCGACGTCACTTCGGAAGAAGTTTTGAGCTCCGGACAGAAGCTGCAATTTGGCGGTACGACGACGCTCATTGTCCAGCGTCCCGACAAGCTGCGAGCGACAATTCATTCAGCGCGGCGCGATCGGGAGATCTTCTATAACGGAAAGACGCTGACGATCTTCGCGCCGAACCTCGGCTTCTTCGCCAGCTTCCCCGCCCCGGGAACGATCCGGGAGATCATCGATCTCGCCGACAGCAAGTATGACATTGCCATCCCGCTGTTCGAGCTGGCCGACTGGGGCACCGATCCGAAAGTCGTCGAGCGTGTGCAGACGGCCTTCCGCGTGGGCGCCGACAGCGTGAACGGCAAGATCTGTACGCATTACGCCGTTCGACAGCCGGCGATCGACTGGCAGGTCTGGCTGGACGAAGGCGGGAGCGGCCTTCCGTGCAAGCTGGTGGTAACCAATCGCGAGGATCCCGCAATGCCGCAGTACACGGCGGTCTATACCTGGGTCCCCGCCAAAGCGGCCAAGGCAGCAAGTTTCACCTTCAGCCCGCCCAAGGGAACCCACGAGATCGCGATCGCGACCATGCCTGACGACGCTGCAGCCGCAGCGAAGGGAGACAAGTGATGAAGATGACCGCACTCAAGACTTTGGCCATTGGCGGCTCCTTTCTCGCCCTTGCGACCCTCTCAGCCTGGGAAGCGGACGCACGGGGCCGGGTCAGCGGCTCCGTCGGAATGTCTGCCGGAGGCCGCCGCGGCGGCGTGAGCGCCTCCGTCCATGGCTCGCCGTCACGCGACATGTCCGTGCGCAGTTCGTCGCGCAGCAACATCAACTCGAGCGGCCGTTACAACGGAAACTACAACGGCAATCACAACACTAACATCAATCGCAACGTGAACGTCGATCGCGACGTCAACATCGATGTCGACCATCACTACGATTACGATTGGGGCGATCACTATCACCCGGTTGCGCGTGCCGCGGTCGCGACCACGGCAGCCGTTGCGACGGCGGCCGTCATCGGCAGCTACTATCGCACGCTGCCCGCTAATTGCGTGACCGTCTACCGCGGCTCGGTGATCTACTATCAGTGCGGCAGCGTCTGGTACCAGCCCAGCTATTACGGCAGCAGCGTCCAATACGTTGTGGTGACCGCGCCCTAGTTGGGTGCGGCGCCAGCGAGTTCGAACTTTAGTAGGAATGAGCGCCTAGTCGCTATTCGGCGACAGGCGCTCATCCCGCTTTTTTCTGCACGCAATCCGCGTCCGCGTCAGGAGTCGGCGCGTGCCTTGAGGACGTGGCGGTGAAGATATCCGCCCACAAGCCCGCCGAGGATCGGCGCTAGCCAGAATAGCCAGAGCTGCTGAATCGCTTCCCCTCCCTCAATCAGTGCCGGCCCGGTGCTGCGCGCGGGGTTCACCGACGTGTTGGTGATCGGGATGCTGATGAGGTGGATGAGCGTCAGGCAGAGCCCGATGCTGATCGGCGCAAAGCTGGCTGTTGCCGCGTCTTCCGTCGAGCCGGTGATGACAATCAGAAAGAAGCAGGTCAGCAGCACCTCAGCCGCGAAGCATGAAGCCAACGAAAAGCCCCCTGGCGATCGATCCCCGAAGCCATTGGTCGCGAGGCCTGTGACCTCGCCAGCCCCCGACGCAATATAATAGAGAGCGGCGGCAGCCAGAGTCGCGCCCACGACCTGCGCAATTACATAAAGCGGAATGTCCTTGCCGGGGAATCGTCCGGCCGCCCACAACCCCGCGGTCACCGCTGGATTGAGGTGGCAACCCGAAATCCGCCCGATCGTAAACGCCATCGTCAGGACAGTGAGCCCGAACGCAAGCGCCACCCCGGCAAACCCGATACCAAGATCCGGAAAGCCCGCGGCATAAATTGCCGCTCCGCAGCCACCGAACACCAGCCAGAATGTTCCGATCAGTTCCGCAAGTCCCTTTTGCATGTTCATTTTTCCCGCTCTCCTTTCGCCGAACAACTTAAAGCCATTCATTGGCCGGTATATCAGGGCAGACCCTCTGAATTGAGCGATTTTGGACAATCGGGTTCGACGCATCTCCGGCCCATCAGCTCGATCTGAGACCTGATTCGATAGCTGCTTTTTGCGGACTCGCGAGAAGGAGCCCGCTGGCACTTTTCGGGCCATGAAGCGATACGTGTCCGATGTTGGATGTGCCGCCGCCACCCCCAGAAATCATCGTCGTCACGGGTAGGGCATTGTCCGACCCGATTTCCAGCCGCGCCTTCCAGACCCACGTCATTGATAGTGGAGAGCTGCGCGATGCGCCGTCGCAACAGTTGGACGAAATCCTGAAGCGGGTCGCGGGGCTGCAACTGTTCCGCCGTTCTGATTCGACCAGCGGCCATCCAACGAGCCAGGGTGTGACTCTGCGTGCGCTAGGCGGAAATGCATCGAGCCGGGCGCTGCTGATCCTGGACGGAGTGCCGCAGGCGGATCCGTTCGGCGGTTGGGTAAACTGGGCGGCCTATGATCCCGCTGGACTGGAATCCGTCAGCGTCACCCGCGGCGGTGGAAGCGTGCCTTACGGCTCCGGTGCACTCGCGGGGGTCATCGAAATGCGCAGCCTGACAGCGGAAGGCGTTGCAGCGTCGCTCGAAGGGGGATCCCGCCAGTCCGTGCGCGGACATGTCTATGCAGGCGCTTCGTTCGGACAATCGCAATTCACGCTGGATACCCAGGCGTCGCGCAGCGACGGCTTCGTTCCGATCACTTCCTCGACACGCGGCACCGTGGATCGGCAGGCCCCCTACCAAGAAGGCAGCATCCGCTCGCGATGGATTACGCCTCTGTCGGGGACGATCGAAGCGCAGGTGGGAGGGCTCGCTTTCGTCGACCGGCGCGATCGGGGAACGGATTTCAGCGGCAACCGAACACGAGGTCTCGATACGTCCCTGCGTTTGGTCGGGCGCGGCGTCTGGCAGTGGAGCGCACTGGCCTACGCGCAGTGGCGAAACTTCCGCAGCAGCTTCGCGAGCGTGACTCAAAACCGCACGACCGTGTCGCGAGCCTCGCTGCAGGACTCGGTGCCTTCGTCTGGATTCGGATTCAGCGCAGAAATTCGGCCGCCGCGATCCGGCGGCGTGGACTTTCGCACCGGTTCAGATGGCAGGATCACCACCGGCGAATCGCGGGAGCTCTACGCGTACGTCGCTGGGCAGCCGACGCGCCGACGAATTGCGGGAGGGAGGACCGAGACGATCGGCCTGTTCGGCGAGGCGAGCTACGAACGCGGACGCCTGCTGTTGACTGCCGGCGGCAGGATCGATCGCTGGACTGTCGAGAACGGCAGCCTGCTCGAGCGACCGCTCGCCGCAGGACCGCCAACGCGGGACGATCACTTCCCCCGGCGAAGCGGCACCTTGCCGACGGCCCGCGCTGGCATCCAATATAAGCTCTCGGGAAACGTGGCTCTCAGGGCCGCCGCATATCGAGGTTGGCGGATGCCGACGCTCAATGAGCTGTTCCGGCCGTTCCGCGCGGGTACGGATGCCACCGCTGCAAATCCCCGCCTGAAGCCGGAAAAAGTTGCGGGCGCCGAGGTGGGCGTTGACGTTTCGGAAGGTCCGCTCACCTTTGCGATGACGGCCTTCGCCAACCGTCTCGACGACGCTATCGCCAACGTAACCTTGGGGCGTGGTCCAGGAACCTTTCCAGGCGTCGGATTTGTCGCGGGCGACTATCGGCCGCGCCAGAATGTCAGGGCGATCCAGGTGACCGGCGTGGAAGCGAGCGGACAGGCAAGGCTTGGCCCCTGGACCCTTCACGCCGATGCCAGCCTGACCGACGCCGAGGTCGATGCGACGGCAGCTGCGTCATTCCTCGACGGACTGCGGCCCGCGCAAACTCCGAAGTTTGTCCTCTCCGCGGGGGCTGAATGGTCGAAGAATGGGCGGACCGTGTCGCTGCAGGTGCGGCATGTCGGGGCGCAGTTCGAGGACGATCAGAACCAGCGCAAGCTCCGCTCAGCAACCACATTCGACGCGTTCGGCAGCCTTCCACTCTCGTCAACTGTCGAGGTTTTCGCCCGCGGCCAAAACCTTCTCGACAAGACCGTGAAAGCCGGGATCGGCGGCGACGGATCAATCGAACGCGCAACACCGCGGACGGTCTGGATCGGGATCAGGTACCGGGATCGCTGAACGGGCTTGGTCTGGCGGAGACGGAGTCAGTCACTCATCCCCACTGCCGGGTTCGGCCTGCTTTCTATGAATTTCGGCCGTCGTCGCGTCCGTCATCACGCCCGCGGCCGCCACCTGCATCTTGTTCTTCATCCCGTAGATGACAGCGTGATCGCCGCTCTTCATCGCGTCCCAGCCCGCCTTCGCGACGTCCGCGGGATCGTCCTTTTTCGCCTGCCCCACCTTGGTGTCGTCGAGCCCTGCGCGGTGGAAGAACTCCGTTTCGGTCGCGCCGGGCTTGAGGCAGGTGATCGTGAGGTTTGTGTCCTTGAGCTCATTGCCGATCGCTGCAGCAAAGCTGTCCACGAACGCCTTGGACCCATTGTAGACTGCCTGGAATGAACCAGCCATGTGGCCTGCGATCGATCCGGTAATCAGCACACGGCCTTCCCCGCGCTGAACCATGGTCTTCAGAACCGGCTGAATAAGCAACAAGGTGCCGGTGATGTTGGTGTCGATAACATGGCGCCACTCGTCCACCGATTGGTCGAGCCAAGCGTGACCGAGGCCGTGACCGGCATTGGCCACCAGCACGTCGATCGGACGATTGCCTGCCGCATCGAGCAGTTGGCGAACGCCCTGCTCCGTCGACAGGTCGCACTCGATCGACTGGACCTCCACGCCCATGTCCTCAAGCGCTGGACCCGCGTCCACGAAAGGCGTGTCGGCCGCCACCAGCAGGTCGTACCCGTCCTCCGCCGCGAGCTTGGCAAGCTCAAGGCCGATCCCGCTCGAAGCTCCGGTGACGATGGCGAATTTACGCTGGCTCATGAGCGAACTCCCTGAGGGTTTCGACCTCGCCCTTTTCCAGGCCAGGCTTAAGGACGATCTTCGTGTATTCGTTCTGGTCGTCGTGCCAGTGCCGGTACATGTCGGGCGCATCTTCCAGACCAGCATGATGGGACACGAGGAATGTCGTGTTGATTTTCCCCTCCAGAATCATGTCGAGCAGTTGCTTCGAATATTTCTGGACGTGGGTCTGACCGCTTTTCACCGTCAGTCCCTTTTCCATCATCTGGCCAAGCGGGAACTTGTCGGCGAACCCGCCATAGACGCCGGGGATCGAGACGCGCCCGCCCTTGCGGCAGGCGAGAATGGCCTGGCGAAGCGCATGGGGACGCTCGGTCCCCAGGAAGGTGTGGGCCTTCACGGTGTCGAGCACATTGTCGATCGCCATGCCGTGGCTTTCCATGCCGACACAGTCGATCACCGCATCTGGACCGATGCCGCCGGTCATCTCATTAAGAGCCGCGCGAACGTCGACTTCGTTATAGTCGAGGATGTCGGCGCCGAGCTGCTTCGCGAGCTCGAGCCGCGTCGGATAATGATCGATGGCGATCACCCGGTGCGCGCCCATGATGAAGGCCGACTGGATCGCGAAAAGGCCAACGGGGCCGCAGCCCCAGACGGCCACCGTATCGCCCGGCTCGATCATCGCATTTTCGGCCGCCATCCAACCGGTCGGGAGAATGTCGGAAAGGAAGAGGACCTGATCGTCTTCGATGCCGTCGGGAATGACGATCGGCCCGACATCCGAATACGGGACGCGGAGGTATTCCGCCTGCCCGCCGGCATAGCCGCCAGTCAGATGCGCGTAACCGAACGCCGCGCCCATTGCGTGACCCATCAGCACTTCGGACGCGTCGGAGGTTTCCGAGGGATTGCTGTTGTCGCAGGCGCTGAACTGCTGTTTCTGACAAAAAAAGCACTCGCCGCAGCTGATCGTGAACGGGATCACGACCTTCTGGCCCTTCTTCAGCGTACTTTTGGGCCCAACCTCCACGACTTCACCCATATTCTCATGGCCGAGGATGTCGCCGGCGCGCATTCCGGGAATGTAGCCGTCGTAAAGGTGAAGGTCGGACCCGCAGATGGCCGTCGATGTAATGCGGATGATCGCGTCGCGGGGATTGACGATCTCTGGGTCGGGAACGGTGTCGACGCGAACGTCGTGACGGCCGTGCCAGGTTACTGCGCGCATGAAATACTCCTCAGATCCGGGCTTCGGTCGGGGTTTCGGACTTTCGGGCCGATGGCGACGCGTTGACGCTCACCTCGCCCGTCTCGAGCAATTGCTTGAACCGGCGTAGATCGCGGCGCGCCTGCACCGTCGGTTCTCTCTGCAGCAGTTTAGCAATGCCGCGCCCGATGGCTCCGCCGGGCGGGTCGTAGCTCATCAGGAAGCGGACATAGGTCCCGCGCCCGGGTGGGGCGTCTTCGAACTCGATGACACCGGCGGTGTCGATGTCCGACCCCTCTTCGCTTTCCCAGGCCAGCCGCGATCCGGGCACGTCCTCGACGAGACGGCTGACGATCTTCACGTCGCTCCCGGCCGGCCCCTTGATCAGCCATTCGGAGCGGCTTTCATCGATGGGCTCCACCTGCCGCACGTTCTCCATGAAAGAAGGGAAGCGGGTGAAATCCTTCCAGATGTCGTAGATTTCCTGCCGGGGCTTTCCGATCGTGACCGTCTTTCCGACGAAAGTTTGGTCGCCCTGCGCTTCCTTTGCAGCATTGCCGCGCAGAACATGGGGCGGAGCATCGCTGCTTGCTTCTTCGCTATTTTCCGATTGCATTTTGCGTCCCCAGACAAAGGCCGCGCCAAGGGTTGCGGCCGCCAGTCCGGCGCCAATCCAGGCACGCGAATTGCTTCCCTGATCCTGCCGGTTTTCGGACATCGACAACCTCCGTCGCATTCCGGCTGTCAACCGAACTGGTCACCGCGAAGTTCCTACGGCTGTTGGGGAATTCCGACGCAGCTAACCTAGGTGAACAGCCGTAGGAACCGTTTCGGCAATCGCAATTTTTAGGGGCTTCTGTGCTGCGCCTTCGCGCAGGTGTCATGCGTACCTGGAGTCCGGATGCGGCGTTCAACCATCGCGATTTGCGCAGCGCTTGCGATGCTCATCGTCATCGCATTGGTGGGCTCCACTCTTATCCGAAAACACCAGCCGGATCTCGGCACTTCGCAGTACGGCACAGGCGCCGCCGAAAAGGCTATCCCTGCACCATCGGCGTCCCCGCCGGACGACGGCAATTGGACCATGCCGGGCAAGGATTACGCATCCACACGCTTCAGCGGCTTAAGTCAGGTCACCCCTCAGAACGTAAGCAAGCTGCAGGTCGCTTTCACCTTCTCGACTGGCACGACCGAGGGATTCGAGGCGCCGCCGCTCGTCGTCAACAACACGATGTACGTAATTGCGCCATGGCCGAACAATGTCTTCGCACTGGACCTGACTAGGCCGGGCGCGCCGGCGAAGTGGACCTATGAGCCAAGGCCGGCCGCGGCGGCGAAAGGCGTTGCCTGCTGCGGTCCAGTAAACCGCGGCGCGTTCTACCTGGACGGCAGGCTGTACATGAACCTGCTGGACGGAAGCACGGTCGCGATCGACGCGGACAGCGGCAAGGAAATCTGGCGGACGAAGCTCGGTGACATTCAGAAGGGCGAGACGATCACGATGGCTCCGCTCGTCGCCGAGGGCAAGGTACTCGTCGGCAATTCGGGCGGCGAAATGGGCGTGCGCGGCTGGCTTGCGGCACTCGATGCCGGAAGCGACAAGCTAGCATGGAAAGCCTACAGCACGGGCCCCGACAAAGACGCGCTGATCGGTCCCGAATACCGCCCCCCCTATCCGCAGGATCAGGGCACCGATCTCGGCGTCAAGAGCTGGGGTCCCGAACAGTGGAAGATCGGTGGTGGCACCGTCTGGGGCTGGCTCAGCTACGATCCGGTGCTCAAGCTCGTCTATTACGGTACGTCCAATCCTGGTCCGTGGAACGCGGAGCAGCGACCGGGCGACAACAAATGGACCGCGGGCGTATTCGCCCGCGACGTTTCAACGGGCCAAGCGCGCTGGTATTATCACAGCACTCCGCACGACCTTTTCGACCACGACGACATTAACGAGACGATACTCGTCGACTGGCCCGGCCCGAATGGACAGCGGATCCCGGCGATGCTTCGGCCCAGTCGCAACGGCTATTTCTACGTCCAGGATCGCCGCAATGGGCGCATCCTGTCGGCCGACGCCTACAGCTTCATCAATGCCTACAAAGGTGTCGATCTAAAGACCGGCCGGCTCATTCCGGCTCCAGAAAAGGAGCCGAAGGAAGGCCGCGTGGTCCGGAACATCTGTCCGGGGCCGCCGGGTGCGAAGGACTGGAACCCGTCGGCGTTCAGCCCGGTCACCGGTCTCATCTACATCCCGCACCTGAACATCTGCATGGATATGGGCGCGAAGAACGCGAACTATATTCCGGGCACGCCTTTCGTCGGCGCCGATGTGAAGATGTATGCCGGCCCCGGAGGCAATCGCGGTGTCTTCACGGCCTGGGATCCGGTGGCGCGCCGCAAGGTATTCGAGATCAAGGAAGATCTGCCGCTGTGGAGCCCCGCGCTCGCGACCGCCGGCGGCCTGGTCTTCTACGGAACGATGGATGGCTGGTTCAAAGCCATCGACGCGCGATCCGGCAAGCTTCTGTGGCAGTTCAAGACGGGAAGCGGGATCATCGGCCAGCCGATCAGCTATCGGGGCCCCGACGGGCGACAGTACATCGCCGTGCCGTCGGGCATCGGCGGCTGGGCCGGAGCGATCGTCTCGGCCGATCTCGACGAACGCGATCCGACCGCCGCGCTCGGCTTCGTCAACGCAGTAAAGGACCTCAAGAAACGCACCACGAGGGGTGGGACGGTTTATGTCTTTGCGCTTCCGCAATAGCACTGCGCTCCTGGCGCTGGCGGCAGCGCTTTGGGGCTGCAATCGCGAGGAGCGGCAGACAAGAGGCAAGCCGTTGGGCGAAACGGCTACCGCCGCAATGCCCGATACAGTCTACCCGGGCACCGGAAACGCACCTGCGCCCGATCCGAGAGCCGCCCAGTACGAAGGGAATGCATCGGCCATCGCCCAGGGGCAGATGCTCTACAATCAGATGAATTGCGTAGGCTGCCACTTTCACGGCGGCGGCGGAATGGGCGTCGCACTTATGGACGGCAAGTGGCGCTACGGCGGTCGCATAGACCAAATCGTCGCCTCAATCGATCAGGGTCGACCGAACGGAATGCCGGCGTGGCGCCATCGGCTAACCGAACAGCAGATGTGGCAACTTGCTGCCTACGTTCGAACGCTGTCCGGCCAGGAGCGCAAAGACGCCGTAAGCGCGCGGGCGGACGAAGTCAGCAACACGCCGCCTCAGACCCAGACGAAGCGGGAACCGCTGATGCCCGCGGACTCGGACGAGCAGTGATGCGGCGGGAAGGATTGTTGGCGCTGCTCTGCCTCAGCGGTTGCTCAGGCGCGCAGACCGCGTTCGGTGGGCAAGGCGCGGAGGATGCCAACTTCATCCAACTGTTCACCGTGTTCATGATCGTCTGCACCGTCATGTATTTGCTTGTCAGTGCTGCGCTGATCGTTGCCGTTTGGCGGCGGCGAAGGACGGCGATGGTGGTTGAGGACTGTAATCATCAGGCGACGTCCGGTGTCGTGCGTCCAGCGTTGATCGGCTGGACTGCCCTGATCGCGATCGGCCTCACCGCCCTGACCCTTGTGGGCTTCTTCACCGACCGTTCCAACGCCCGCAACGGCTCCCATCCGCAGCTCAAGCTGACCGTGACTGCCAACCAATGGTGGTGGGACGTCGAGTATGATTGGGCGGATGTTTCGAAGAGCGTCCGGACCGCGAATGAGATCCACCTCCCGGTCGGCATTCCGGTGGAAGTCACGCTCAAATCGAATGACGTGATTCACAGCTTCTGGATCCCGAACCTCGCGGGCAAGCAGGACCTTATTCCCGGCCGCCGGACAGACGCGCAGCTGCTCCCGCGCAAGACGGGCCTCTACCGCGGCCAGTGCGCCGAATTCTGCGGCACCCAGCACGCGCAAATGGCGCTCGACGTCACGGTCGAAAGCAAGGCCGATTTCGAGAAATGGTATGGCGCTCAGCTGCAAACTGCGCCGGTGCCGAAGACCCCGCTTCAGCTTGCCGGATATCGCTACATCACCACGCGCGAGTGCGCGTCTTGCCACAACATTTCCGGCACATCGGCGGGCGGTCAGGTCGCGCCGGACCTGACCCATTTCGCAAGCCGTCGAAGTATCGCCGCGGGAACGCTTCCGATGAACACCGGTAATATCTACGGCTGGGTCGCCGACCCTCAGTCGCAAAAGCCGGGTAACCACATGCCGACAATCGGCCTCAAGGCCGACGATCTCCACGGCATCGTCGCCTATCTCGAGACCTTGAAATGAAGTCGGCGGCGGAACGCGCGAAACTGCCTCCAGCGGACGTCCCGCGCGACGGGCCAAACCTGACCGGCGAGGAGCTGGAAACGAAGCTTTCCACGACGTGGAGCAATCCTCCCGGCTTCGTCGGCTGGCTTTCCTCCGTCGACCACAAGGACATCGGTCGTCGCTACGTGATCACCGCGTTGGTCTTCCTGGCATTAGCGGGGGTGCTTGCGATCGCGATGCGACTGCAGCTCGCAAGGCCCGACAACGATCTCATCGGCGCCGCGCGCTACAATGAGATCTTCACCATGCACGGCACGACGATGATGTTCCTGTTCGCCGTGCCCGTGATGCAGGGCATGCAGATCTACCTGACGCCCCTGATGATCGGAACGCGATCGAACGCCTTCCCGCGGCTCAATGCATTTTCCTACTGGATGTACCTCGCCGGCGGACTGTTGCTGTGGATCGCGTTTGTGCTGAATGTCGGGCCCGACGTCGGCTGGTTCGCCTACCCGCCCCTTTCCGGTCCCCAGTTCGGCGTCGGCAAGCGCGTCGACATTTGGGCTCAGATGATCACCTTCACGGAAGTCGCAGCGCTGGCGGCGGCGGTCAGCCTGACCGCCACCATACTCAAGCAGAAGGCGCCGGGAATGAGCCTGGCTCGAATGCCGATCTTCGTCTGGGCGACATTAGTAACTTCGCTGATGGTGATCTTCTCGATGCCGTCGGTCGCACTCGCCTCGGGCATGCTTCTGTCGGATCGCCTGGTCGGAACCCATTTCTACAATCCTGCCGAGCGCGGGGACGCCCTGTTGTGGCAACACCTGTTCTGGTTCTTCGGGCACCCCGAAGTTTATATCATCTTCCTGCCCGCGACCGGGTTCGTCAGTGAGATCGTCGCGACCTTCTCTCGCCGTTCCATCGTCATGTACCCGATCGTCGTGATGTCGCTGGTCGCCACCGGCATCCTCGCCTTCGGCCTGTGGGTCCACCACATGTTTGCGACCGGCCTGCCCCGTATCGGCTACAGCTTCTACACTGCGGCAAGCATGTCTGTGTCGATCCCGACCGGGCTGCAAATCTTCTGCTGGATCGCGACGTTGTGGGAAGGGCGGCCGCAATTGAAGGTGCCGCTTCTCTACGTGATCGGCTTCATCTTCACGTTTGTGATCGGCGGCCTGACCGGAGTGATGATCGCTGCCGTGCCGCTCGATCTGCAGTTGCACGACACGTACTTCATTGTCGCGCACTTCCATTACGTGCTGATCGGCGGGGCGGTCTTTCCGCTGCTTGGCGCAATCACATACTGGTTTCCCAAGGCGACCGGTCGACTGATGTCGGAAACGCTGGGCAAGATCGCCTTCTGGATGATCTTCCTCGGCTTTCAGCTGGCCTTCTTTCCGATGCACATCGCCGGCATCTACGGCATGCCGAGGCGGGTCTATACCTACCCCGCTGGCATGGGCCTCGAGCTTCCGAACATGCTGTCGACCCTAGGCTCGTTAGTCGTATCGACTGCGGTTCTGCTGTTTGTAGTCAACTTGGTCATTTCCGCGCGAAGCGGGCGCAGGGCCGCGCCCAATCCATGGGGCGCGCCGTCGCTGGAATGGGCGACGTCCTGCCCGCCTCCGCCATACAATTTCCCGCACATTCCTCTCGTCTCCAGCCGGACCCCATTGTGGGATGCGGGCGAGAAATTGCCGGTCGTCCACGGTCTTCGCGTTGAAGATCGCGAACTCGTGCTGACGACCGTCATGTCCGCCGAGCCCGATGTGCGCGAACCGAGTCCGGAGCCGAGCCCCTGGCCTCTGATCGGGACAGTTGCGACGACCGCGATGTTCGTCTGCTCGATCTTCAGCCCGTGGGCCGTCCTCGTCGGCGTCGTTCCGGTCGCATTGGCGCTCACCGCCTGGTTCTGGCCGAAGAGCCCCGCGCCTGAGCGGGAGCCTGTGATTTCATGAGACATGAGCCCGAATTCGCCGACGACCTCTCAGCCTTGCGGACTCATGCGTTCAGCTATCGGAGCCTGACCTGGTGGGGGATCATCGCCTTCATGGTCATCGAAGGCGCCTTCTTTGCACTCGCAATGGCTGCGTATTTCTTCCTGATGGCGCAGGAGCAGGAGTGGGCTCCGCGTCCCTGGTCGCCGCCGGACCTGCTCGCCGGGACCCTATTCACGGCGGTCATGCTCCTCAGCGAAGTGCCGAACACGATGATCAAGAGGGCGGCTAACGCTTACGATGTGGCTGCGGTCCGGAAGCTGCTGCCGGTGATGTCAGCGATAGGACTTCTACTGGTCATCATCCGCGGCTTCGAATTCAACTCGCTCAACGTTTTCTGGTACGACAATGCGTACGGCTCAATCATCTGGGCCCTGCTGTTCCTGCACACGACGCACATTGTCACCGATTGGGGCGATACGCTCGTCCTCTGGCAATTGATGAAAACGCCTCATGGCGAAGACCCGCGCCGTCTGGTCGATACTGACGAGAATGCGCTTTACTGGCGGTTCGTCTGGCTAACCTGGCTGCCGATCTACGTCCTGATCTACTGGGTGCCGAGGCTGTTCCGATGAGGCAGAGCGGCTCTCTCCGCGAAGTTTTCATGCCTTGGGCCGGACTGGTTGTGGGCATCATTGCCGTAGCTGCTGTCCACCAGTTCGGATCGGACGGCACGTTCGACAAATGCGCAACAATTGCGCCCGGCCCGCTGCTGATCGCTGGCGCCCTAGGGCTGGTCGCCTGCAGCATCTCCGGGCTGGCATCGTGGCGAAGCTTGCGTTTGTCGAAAGATCACCCGCGCCAGGTGGTCGCGACAATCTCCGTCGGTTGTGCCGCCTTATTCGCGCTCGCGATCCTCTACCCGATGATCGCCTCGCTAATCCTTCCCCCATGCTTCGGATAAGGCGCCTTGCCCCAGCAATTGCCGTGCTGGCGGCCGGCAGTCCAACGCTCGCGCATGGCGACACACACGACACCGACCTTAGCTGGACTTTCGATCCATGGGTTATTGATGGAACATGCGCCTCCGTCTTCGGTGGTTGCGACAACCAAGAGGACTTTGCATTTGGCAATTCGCAAGAAGCGAGTTCTGCCGCTCAAGCGCTGCTAGATCAGGTTTTCGTGGGTTTGTTCGACAACGATCCGGCACTAACTTCTGGTTGCAGCGATGTGCTTCGTTGCACGGCATGGTTGAGTTCACGCTCAACCCCGCCCTTGATGTGTATGAGGGCACCATCTTCGTGAATTTGCTCCGACCACAGGGTGCCAATGAAACACGGCCGGCTCCCGTGCTTCGTACTCAGAACCTTTATGCAGTGTGCCAAGATCGAGACACGATACTGTTCATGTTGCGCGAGTCACAAATTCCCCGCGACGATTCAGCGGTCTCGACAGGCGATCCGGCCACGCCAAATCGCGTCAAGTCTTACGCGCTCGTCCAAGGAATTATGCACCGAGTGCAGTAGCGGTAGGTTTTGGAACCCGCCCTGGGTTTGATATTCCCCCGATCCCGCCGTCGAATAAGCAAAGTTCGTTAATGGCAGGTTTCTACCCATTGCGGACATCAGTCCACGGTGTAGGGTCATCGTGCTAGTAGCGTTCAGGGGGGGTATGTTACGTATTAAATGGTTGGGTGTCGCCGCGGGTCTGCTTACCTGGAGTGGATCGACACAAGCTGCTGGCTTGGTCGGGTATTGTCACGCGGCCGTCGGGTCAGCGTATTACTTTACTGAAGTCATAGAACTGCCGGAAACTGGCGAATACGGCTCCGTTCACCTTCGTTACGAAAGATTTGTCGAGGATCGCGTGGGCAAGACCCCCTGGGATTCACGGTGCGACGGATTTGCGACGAGGGAAGAGGCCGAGCAAATGCGCTCGGAGTATCTTGGCAACCTCGCACAAAGCGGCAAGTCGATAACGTTCCTCACGAATTTCCCGCCGGACTCGGCTCAGGCAAGTTCAAGTGCCACGTCTCGGAGCCGAGGCACCGCGCACAAGAATACGGACAGCGCCTCGGTTTCGCACGGCCAGTTGGCCAAGCCGAAGAAGACCAATGCTCAGGCAGACTCTGAATTTGCGATTGCGCAGGCCGAATACGAGAAGCAGCTGGCCGCACAAAGGAAACAGGTCGAGGAATACAAGCGGTCGCAGGACGAAGTTGCGCGCAAGAAGCAGGAGCAGAAGGCGGCGGCAGAGCAAGCGGCGGCCGATTATCAGCGCCAGCTAGAGGCGCATGCCCAGACAGTCCGTAACCAGCAACTCGAATACCAGAAGCAGCTGGCTAAACCTGTGGGCGTGCCGAACGCAGTGTATCGCGGCTTCTGGGCGCCTGATTGCGACGCCGCTCGCAAAAGCGCGACGCTAGGCGCCGGCACCTCCACAACCACCCGCTTCAAGGAAGTGACAAGCGAAGCCGGCAGCAACGGCTGCATCGTCCAGGGTTGGTGGTGGAACCTAAGCGGGGGAGGCACCGCGACGCGGCAGTAGGCTTGCAGGTGCGGTTCACGAGCGAGTTGTCTTTCCACCCAAACCTGCCGCGTCAGCGTTCGACCCATTGCAGCCATTCATCAACGCAGTAAGCAGGGTGCGTGAGGGGCGCGAATATCTTCGTCGGCGTAACGGTCGTCCTTTGGCTCGTCATTGCGTCAATCGGATTTAGCCTCATTCAAGGCGTCGTGTCCCAACATGTCCCGGGTTACCCAAGCAGCGCCCAAATTCGGTTCTTAGTTATCTACCCACTGCTAATTGCAGCGACGCTCGTCGTCTGCGCTTGGCTTTGTAATCGTGGCGCGGGACGCCCAGCATTGCTGGGGTGTCTTTCTGGAACCGCGATGCTGGTCTTCTTCCCTTATTTTCTCGGGTTTGGCGGCGGCGTTTAGTTACGGCAGCTTTCCACCCAAACTCGCCACTAGCGATGGAGTGGCGGCTTTCGACCCATTTCTGACATCTGCATTCGGTCCACCTTTGGCCAGGAAGCGCCATTTTTGTATAGGCCTCTTTGAGACAATATGGATACTCGTCCAATCGTTGCCGCAGTCCCGCCTTATCTTGAACGGCCCGTAGCCTCCATAATCACGCGCACTGTTTCTTGTGGTTGATCCCACATCGGGAAATGCCCGCTGCCCTCGAACCAGTGAAGCCGTGCATTAGGGAACGCAGCCATCGAGCGAGCTGCTTGTCGCGGTAGGCACAGCCGATCCTTTCGTCCCCAACCGATGACAACAGGCGCCAGCGTTTCAGCGATGCCTCGCTGCGTGGCGCCGTTGGCGAGGTCTTTCACAAGTGCGTCAAAAGTCCGCGTGTTTGCGAATGACTCTAGCTCCTGCGCCACCAGTGCGGGATCTAGCGCCCAAGGCTTTGCAGAAAGTTGGGCCATGAGTGCGGTGCGGCCTGCAACATTTTTGGTAATGACAGGGAGTGCCGGCCTGAGCGCCTGCACCAAGCGGATTGATGCCGCGATCGTGGTCCGGAAGAAAGTACGTTCCCAACCTTGCCAGAAGCCGCCCGGGTCCAAAGCTACGACAGCGCCAGCGCGGCCGCGTCGCGCCATTTCGAGCACCAAACGCGCGCCCATGGAGCTGCCTACCATGTCAACGCCCGCGAGGCCCTCGCGTCCGAGCCAATCATCCAAACTGCGCGCGAGCCCATCGAAAGTGCCGCTGTCCGCTTGTTCGGGTGTTTGCCCGTGGCCTGGAAGGTCCAGGGCAATTACTTCCTTTGCCTGAGCAAG
This sequence comes from Sphingomonas daechungensis, assembly GCF_039543105.1. NCBI lineage: Bacteria > Pseudomonadati > Pseudomonadota > Alphaproteobacteria > Sphingomonadales > Sphingomonadaceae > Sphingomonas > Sphingomonas daechungensis. The sequence goes on along the minus strand of NZ_BAABJC010000001.1, from coordinate 1,874,929 downwards.
TGAAATCGAGATCGAATCCCAGGAGCGGCGGGAGCCACCCAACCCATGGACGAGTAGTAGGGGTTTACCGTGGCCGGTGCGCGTGTGGTTGATGGTCATGCGGGCGCAACGCTTCAGAGTGCACTACGGGGCGCGTAGGCCGCAAACTTCCGTGCGACACTTACGGGCATCCACGCCGCCGGGCTCTAGTATCTGTTTTTCCACCCAAACTTGCCGCGTCAGGTTTCGACCCATTGCGGACATTTGCGGCATTGCTAGTCTGATACGCAGGGGAGCAGTATGAAGCGTATCGCACTGGGTCTTTTGCTCGCGCCATTTCCGGCGGCATTCATTCAGTCGGTCGTGGTGGCGATGTGGCCCAAGAAGGGCATGGGCATCTTCGAGCATCCTCTGTCGATGTTCGTCGCCATCTGCCTGCTCTTCTATCTGCTTGGACTCTTTCTTGCCCTTCCGCTCTACCTTGCGGTCGGCAAACGCCATCCGCAAAGGTTAGTAACGTATGGAGTGACAGGGGCATTGCTGGCGTTGCTGCCCGTCGGCCTTGCGCTGGTTATCGCCGCGGCCGGGCATGGACTATCCACCTATGTGGCCAGCTACAATCTGGCCTTTTTTGCAATCGGCGGGTTCCTTGCTGGCGTCGTCTTTTGGCGCATCGCCACGCCACCGACGCAAACGGCGGCACTCGTCACTCTGTCTCGATGAGATCGTCCGTATTCGCGCTGCTTGCAGTCTCGCTAGGCGCCTGTGCGAGTCGTCCTGGTCCGCGCGACCACATGCCTGAGTACCATACCCTGATGATCGTGTCGGGAAGCGACGAGAGCCTCTCCGCCTTCGAAGTTGAGGCCCGTCGCTGTGGCGTTCCGGTCATCACGCGGGTTCCAAACAAAGACGGTGGAACATGGGTTCGAGTGCAGGGTCCGATCTCCACTGACGACGTGCTTGCGCAGTATGATTGCGCCAAGAGATGGATAACGTCCCACCCGGCCGAGTTGCAGGCAGTCGGAGATGAGGCCGGAGACCTGTGGGATTAGCTTAGTGTCCGCTTTCCACCCAAATCGGCCGCTAAGACCGATCTGCACTTCTTGAGCCAGAGCCCGCAGAATGGCCGCCACTGGGCTTCGCAGGGCCGAAAGTCGGATACGCCCGGAGGCGCTCAGAAACCGCCTCAGCGAGCCTCCTGGCGGCCTCATCGGCCTTGGATGCGTCGCGACCTGCCAAGTCGTTCCGCACCCCCCTGCGGATCAACCGGATGGCTAGGTAAGCCAAGGCCGCGACCTCTTCGCGTTCCAACCGTCGCCACCCCCGGCCGCCGTTGTCGGAAGGATCTTCGAGTCGCATTCGGGCTTGATGGTACAAAAAGGGAACATCTAACTAGATGCTTTGAGGTGGTGGCCTCAAATTTCTAATGCTTCCGATAGCGCCAGCGCGTCGTCCAGTTCGACGCCCAAGTAGCGAACCGTGCTTTCCAGCTTGGTATGGCCGAGAAGTAGCTGGCAGGCCCTGAGGTTGCCGGTCTTGCGGTACAGCATCGCGACCTTGGTTCTCCTGAGGCTGTGAGTGCCAAAGGCGGCCGGCTCCAGCCCGATCAATGCAACCCAGCCTTTGACGAGCCGGAAGTATTGGCGGGTCGATAGGTGAGCAGTCCGATCCATGCGGCTGGGGAAAAGCCAGGCGTCGGGTTCGCCGCGTCGCACTTTCAGCCACTCGACTAATGAGCGGCGGGTCTGCTCCGTGATCTCGAATTGGACGGGTTGGCCGGTCTTCTGCTGAATGACGATCGCCCGACTGCGAACGGCACCGGTCGCAATGATGTTTGACAGCCTAAGCGAAACGACGTCGCAGCCGCGAAGCTTGCTGTCCACGGCTATGTCGAACAGCGCCAGGTCTCGGAGCCGGTTCGCAATCTGTAGTCTAACGCGAATAGCCCAAACGTGCATCGGCCGGAGTGGCTGCTTGGCTCCCACGATGGCATGCGGGCGGTCGGTTCATGGTTCGCTCCCTGATTAGGAGCGGTGTTCAACGGCTAGCGGCGGGTTTGGGTGGAAAGCGGACATGGGAACGGCTTAGAGCGCGACGATGGACCACACATCGGATGCCATCCTAAGCCACATACTTTCGGTTCTAAGAGAGATTGCCGGACGCGGTGCCGCGGTAGACGCTGATATGCTTATCGGCGCGGAACTTCGCATTACCGGCTGGGACAGCATTGACCTTCTTGAACGGCTGGAAAAGGACTACAGCATCGATCTGCGTCCATTTGCTGATGCGCGGTCGACGACACGGCAGGGGTGGTTTCGGACTCGGACTATCGGCGGTGATGCGACCGCTCGGGAGCTTGCCCACCACATAGCCTCGCTGCTTCGGGAACGTTCCTAGGGTAGGAACGGGTCGAAGGCGGCCGCGGCAGGTTTGGGTCGAAAGCCGTCGCGGCAAGTTTGGGTGGAAAGCGGACTCTATGCGAGCCTGCTTCCGAAGCTGCGTTTGGCAGCTGCAATCACTCTTGCGGACGTCAGCTCCCTGACCCACCAGCGCGTGACTCGTCGGTGCCGTAGAGCTGCAGGAAGGCTTCAGCAGCCAAGGTAGACGATTTCTTGAGAAGCTCCGGATCCGGGCCGTCGATTGCTCCCAGAAGGCGCTTTTCGAACATGTCCCACTCGTTGAGACCCTTCCAGTGCATCGCCACCACCCACGGGTCCGCGCGCTTCAGTAGGCCTTCGTCCATCATCAACGCGAAGCGCCTGGCAAGGCGATCCCACGCAGGACCCAAGACCCGCTCGAAAAACTCCTTGCCGACAGGAGAGTCTGCCGGCTGTGTCGCAACCATCCTGACATTTGCGATTGGCACCGGTGAGAGCCGGCGGGTCATGTAGGCGATACCAAGCTTGATGAGCCCGTCCCGGAGATCGCCGGAAGACAGGAACTCGTTCATCAGGCGGTCGGCCTCGTCCGTCACGTCGTAAAGTAGAACCGCGGCCAGGAGCTGCTCCTTGGATTGGAAGTAGCCGTAGAGCGTGGCTTTCGACCCGCCGAGACGCTCTGCGATCATCGACATCGACGTCCGTTCGAACCCGTGTTCGTGAAACAGCTCGGCAGCAACGTCGACGATCTCGCGCTTTTTTTCTTCAGTCCTGACACGCACCAACGTGCAAACTCCCGCAAATACAAAACCGTACATTACAGTTCATTTTACCGTTGACAAGCCTCGACTCGTAAACTAAACCGTACCGTACAGTTACAAAACAGGGATTTGTACAGATGACGCGGCTTTCAACTGCGCGGAGCATCCGCGCGGCAATGCTCTCGGCTACCCTTTTTACGAGCGCTTGTGCCTCAGTGCCCAACCTCGGCGCGATGCCCGAAATGGCAGCGCCGGCGGACTTTGCGGCGGCGCGGTCGCTCAGGACGAGCGAAGGCGCAACGTGGCCGGTAGATGGCTGGTGGCTTCGTTACCGCGATGCCCAGCTTACCCGCCTGATCGACGAGGCACTCATCGGCTCGCCTGACCTCGAGGCCGCTGCGGCGCGGATGCGCACCGCCGAAGGGTTCGCCCAGCGGGCAGGCGCGGCGCTGAAGCCGTCAGTCGATGGGTTCGCGCAGCCGGAACTTGCCAAGCAGAGCCAGAACCAAAGCGTCCCAGCGGCGATGATCCCGAATGGCTGGAACGACAGCGGTTCGCTTGGGCTCAGCTTTTCCCTGGACCTCGACCTCTGGGGCAAGAACCGCGCTGCCTTCCGTGCCGCGAACGCCGACGCGGATGCCGCCCGCTTCGAAATGGACGAGGCCCGGCTAGCGCTGACCACCGGCCTCGCGTCGACCTATGCAGAGCTGGCTTCGCTTTACGCCCAGCGTGACACGCTCGAATTCGCGCTGAAGATCCGAACCGAGACGGCAAGGCTGGTCAATCAGCGTACTGCCATCGGCCTGGATACCCGTGCCGAGCTGAAGCAAGCCGAAGCACGTATCCCCCAGACGCGGGCGGACATCGAGGAAGTCGATGAGGCCATCGCACTCACCAAGAATGCCTTGGCTGCACTCGTCGGCTCAGGTCCCGACCGCGCAATGGAGATCGAGCGTCCGGTGCTCGGTGCGCTTCAGGCGCAGGGAATCCCGGCAAACGCTTCGGTCGAGCTGATCGCCCGTCGTCCCGACATTGCCGCCGCCCGTGCGCGCGTCGAGGGCGCGAGTGATCGCATCAAGGAAGCGAAAGCGGCCTTTTACCCCAACGTAAATTTGAGCGCGCTGATTGGCTTGTCGTCCTTCGGGCTCGGCAATCTGTTTTCCAGCGGCTCTGGAATTGGAAGCGTGAGCCCCGCGGTTTCCCTCCCCTTGTTCCACGGGGGCGCGCTCCAAGGCCAGTACCGCGGTCGACGCGGTCAATATGACGAGGCCGTAGCCCTCTACGATGGCCGCGTCATTGAGGCGTTGCACGAGACGGCCGATACCGTGACGAGCCAGAAGATGCTCGTCTCGCGGCTGGCGAACTCGCGCCGCGCGCTGGCCGACTTTGAAGAGGCCAATCGCCTCGCGAGACAGCGCTACGAGCACGGCCTGTCGACCTACCTCGATGTGCTCTCCGCCGAAGAAGGCGTCCTCGAAGCTCGGCTCAACGTCGCGCAGCTCGAGACGCGTGCCTTCACCCTCGACGTGCAGCTGATCCGCGCCCTTGGCGGCGGCTTCACGGCTGCCTGACTCCAACTTTCGAAACAGGGAATATGACAATGGCTGATAGAGATCCGATCAAATTGCAGAAGGCCGAACACCTCGAGGAGGTCGTCGTGCCGGACGCGGAGAAGACGGCGGACGCGCTGCGAAAGTCGCGCCGGACAAAGGTGCTGCTGGCGCTTGTCGCTGCAAAGCTCGCGATCGGCGGCGGGTGGTACATGCTCCACGACAGCGGCTCGGTCTCGACCGATAACGCCTATGTCGCGGCAGACTCCGCCCAGGTCACGCCGCTGGTCTCGGCAGCGGTGACTGATGTTGCGGTGGTCAACACGCAGGTTGTCCGAAAGGGGCAGGTTCTTCTTCGCCTTGACGACAGCGATGCAAGGCTTTCGCTTGCCAAGGCCGAAGCCGAGTATTTCAAGGCACGGCGCCAGTTCTCGCAGACGGCCGCAAACAGCGGATCGCTTGCGGCGCAGATCAATGCCCGTGAGGCGGATGTCGGCCAGGCACAAGCGCAGCTCGCTTCCGCCAAGGCCAGCTTAGACAAGGCGCGGATCGATTTGGGCCGTCGTTCGGAACTCGCATCGTCGGGGGCCGTATCCGGCGAAGAGCTGACCAATGCGAAGAATGCTTATTCGACCGCGCAAGCGAACCTGGTCCTTGCTCGGGCGGGTGTCGCACAGGCGGCTGCCACGAAGGGCGCGGCTCGCGAGAGCTGGGCGGCCAACCAGGCACTGATCCTCGGATCGACGATCGACACAAGTCCCGAGGTCGCGGCGGCAAAGGCCAAGCGCGACCAGGCACGTCTCGATCTTCAGCGCACAATCATCCGCGCGCCGATCGACGGTGTCGTCACAAACCGGCAGGTGCAGGTCGGCCAGCGCATCAGCGCCGGCTCTCCCGTGATGACGATCGTGCCCGTCGCAAGCGTCTACGTCGATGCAAACTTCAAGGAAGGCCAACTCAAGAAAGTCATGCCCGGCCAGCCGGTCGAATTGACTTCGGACCTGTATGGTGACGACGTCGTCTACCACGGCACGGTCGCCGGCTTCTCGGGCGGCACGGGGTCCGCATTCGCCCTGATCCCTGCGCAAAACGCCACGGGCAATTGGATCAAGGTCGTTCAGCGCCTGCCGGTTCGCGTGACGCTGGATCCCAAGGAGCTCGCCAAGCACCCACTGCGCGTCGGCCTCTCGATGGAGGCCAAGATCGACACGTCCGGAGGCAAGTGATGTCGTCCGTTGAAAACCCGATGCCGGCAATGGGCAAGGGAACGCTGATCCTCGCCTGCTTCGTGCTGGCCTTCACAAACTTCATGGTGGTGCTGGATACGACGATCGCCAACGTGTCCGTCGCGCACATCGCGGGCGGACTCGGTATCTCGTCGAGCGAGGGCACGTGGGTCATCACATCCTATGCGGTCGCGGAAGCCATCTGCGTTCCGTTGACCGGCTGGCTCGCCCGCAGGTTCGGTACGGTTCGCGTCTTTGCGTTTGGGATGGCGGGCTTCGGCGTATTCTCTTTGCTGTGCGGGATGGCGTGGAGCCTCGGCTCACTGGTGGCATTTCGGATAGGGCAGGGACTGTGCGGCGGACCACTGATGCCGATCAGCCAGACCTTGCTCCTTCGCATCTTCCCTAAGGAGAAACACGCGCAAGCCACGGGTATCTGGGCAATGACGACAATCGTCGCTCCGATCTTGGGCCCCATCCTTGGCGGGACGATCTCCGACAACTGGGGCTGGCACTGGATCTTCTTCATTAACATTCCGATCGCGGCCATCTGCGCGACCGGGGCCGTCATCCTGCTACGCAACGCGGAGACGAAGGTGGAGAAGGCGCCGATCGACACGATCGGGTTGATGCTCCTCGTCCTCTGGGTCGGATCGCTTCAGTTGATGCTGGACCTTGGCCGCGAGCACGACTGGTTCGGCAGCGATTTCATCGTCAGCCTGGCGATCATCGCCGCGGTTGGCTTCAGCTTCTTCACCGTCTGGGAGCTGTTCGACAAGGATCCTGCCGTGAACCTCAAGGTCTTTCGGTACCGCGGCTTCACGGTCAGCGTCATCGCGTTGGTGTTCGCCTACGGCACCTTCTTCGCCAGCCTAGTCGTCATCCCGCAGTGGCTGCAGAGCTCGCTTGGCTACACGGCCACCTGGGCAGGTTATGCGACCGCGTTCAACGGTGTCGCCGCCGTGATGATGGCGCCAGTGGTAGCCAAGCTCTCGACGCGGTTCGACGAACGTATCCTCGTGTCGTTCGGAATCCTTTGGCTGGGCGGCACATCGCTGATCCGCGTGTTCTGGTGGACCAGCGATTCCGACTTCTGGACGCTTGCATTGCCGCAACTGATCCAGGGCGCCGGAATGCCGTTCTTCTTCGTGCCGCTGACCACGCTCGCCTTGGGCGCGGTCCGCGAGGACGAAGTGGCCTCGGCCGCGGGCGTCATGAACTTCCTGCGCACGATGTCGGGGGCCGTCGCAACGGCGATCGGCACGACCCTGTGGTACGACGGCGCTCAAGGTACGCGGGCTGAGCTGTCCGGCGTCCTCAACGGCGCCGGAGCGACCATGCAGTCGCTGGAGGCTCACGGCTACACGGTCGAGCAGTCACGCCAGGTCGTGAGCCAGCTTGTCGATGGGCAGGCCACGGCTCTCGCCACCGGATCAATCTTCACCCTCGCGGCAATCGTGTTCGCCGCAGCTGCGTCAATCGTCTGGCTCGCCCCGCGCCCCAAGCACGCGGTCGCAGCGGGCCATGCTCACTAGGAGAAAGGAAGTGTTGGATTTGATGTTTGCCGCTGCTGTGTCTGGCATGCGGATAGGTGCCGAGCAGGAAAGCTCCGCGCCGGCAATCGGCCTTCGCGCCGAAAGCGATGGACAGTCGAACGAAGACGGAAACCATGCGCACGATTGGCGTCCCGATGTGTCCTTCGAAGATGACGAAGACTGCCCGATCTTCTTCCAAAGGGAGATCGGCGGCGTCGGTACATTCCGGGTCGGCCCTCAATGCGCCGACGACGGATTGCCCCACGCCTTGTGATTCGAACGGGGGGGTCCAGCCTCTCCGTTAGATGCGGACCATCACGGTGGTCCGTCCTGACCAAAGCGAACGACCCATCCCACCGGTCACCGGCCGGGCAAGAGAGATCGTGCGCAAAACACGAAGAAAAAGGAGTGAGAGATGCAAGACATTACCAGCGTGAAACCCTTGGCCGGGCTTCGTATCGTTTCGTCAGGCCTCGGGCTCGTCGCTGCCTTTGCAGCGCTGACGGTCTTTACGGTCCACGAGGCTGAAGCTCGTGGTCCAGGCGGCGCGCTCGGCGTCAAAGGCGGGACCTTCTCCCGACCCAGCGGAAGCCGCCTCGGTCAGCACAGTGGCAGCAGGCCTCAGCGGACTAGCGCACAAGAGCCGCAAACCGGTTCGTCGACCGGCGCGAGCCGGAACGCGCAGGCAAAACGCGGAAACGGCAACAGTACGACCGCAACGAACACCGGCAACAACAGGGCCGGCGCCATGAACACCGGAAACGCCAATTCCGGCGTCGTTGGAAGTGGCAACGGCAATACGAACGTCGTGAACAACGGCAACGTTGGGTCCGGAAACGTCAACACCGGCAATGTCGCCGTCGGCAACGACGTCGACGTGAACGTGAATAGCGGATGGGCGGGCTATCCAGCTGGGACGGGAGCGGCCTATGCGACTGGGGTCGCGGTTGGAGCAACCGCGACGACGGTTGCAGTCGGCTCTTACCGCTCAACCCTTCCAGCCAGCTGCTATCCATACACCTACGGGACAAGCCGCTACTATTCCTGTGCCGGCACCTGGTACCAGCAGACCTACAATTCGGGTTCGACCGTCTACGTCGTCGTATCCGACCCCACGAGGAAATAACCCTGCGCTCGCCGCTTTCGCGGCGCTCGCACTCATTGCCAACTCAACCAAAAATCAAACGACGAAGGAACGAACATGATCAACTTGGACTATTCGGGAAAGCGCCGCGGCACGGATGTCGGACGCGCTCTTGCACGGCTAATTGTTGCCGCAACAATTGCCATTAGCGGAGCGGTGCTGGCGGCCGGAGATGGCTCGATTGCATCGGCTTTGCGCAGCGCATTCAGCTAGATCCGGGAACGAGGAGGGGCGGCCCAGTCCAGGCCGCCCCTTCGTCCTCCGGCGAGAAGCGTTCGGCACTCTTAATAGGCAGTCAACGCACGAACTGGTTGTAATGCTTGTTGGGCGCTAGTGGCAGAAATGGGTCGGAAACGGTCGCGGCGGGTTTGGAAAGCCAACATTGAATTGACCCCATCAAATGTAGGACCGTGCTCTCATAATGCTCTTGCTCACCATTGCGGTTGGTGTGACCGCACCTAGCGCTGCCAGTGGCCCTTCAGGCGCGGAGCTTGCCGCCGCGCTGCAAGCTGCCCCCCAGGTCGCAGGACCTGTAAGTTTCAGGACGGACACCATCCGCTCTCTCCGCTGCCGAGCGTTCGAGGAAGAACCAACTGAGTATCGCTGCCGCTTCAAGGCGTGGGATGCTCAGGGCCGCTGGAAGCGGCACTTGGTCATCGTCGCGCTGGACAAGGATAAATGGGTACTCCTGTCGCTCGACTAGGCTGGGGCTAATCTCCGGAACCGGTCGAAAGCGGTCGTTGGCGCTTGCTCAGATCGCGTTGAACGAAGTGGTTCGCAATCGCTACGGCAGTCTACTTCTTCGAGACCTTAACGTCAGCGTTTTGAACCGACCGTACGGCGTAGCCATTCGGTCCTGCGGCGGCTGTGGCTCTGTAGCTCTCAATCACTGCCTGACAGGCCACAGCGACCAGTTCTGGCCGCTCGTTTTCAGGATATTCCGCGCAATCAGAAACGCGACCGTTTTCATCGACGGCGAACATCACCTTGGCGTAGCCCGACGAACGAGCCCCTTTGGGAATTTGGTCTACCTTAACCGTAAGGTCAGGCGGCCTGAGGTTCGGAGGCGGATCATCTCCGACCGCCCATGTCACTCCGGCTCGGAAGACACCCTGGACGGGTGATCCGTCGGTCCACTTTGCCGGTGCCAGCTTCGCACGCTTTTTGATGATGTTGCAGGACAGGCTGTCGAGGTACCTGTCACTGCTGCTGATCTCGACGTCGCAAGCCTGAATTGAGCCGTCGGGCTTCACAGTCACGCGGTAGGTGAGCCAACGCGTGATCCCGTTGATCTGGTGGTAGGCAGGCATGTCATCGGGCGACCACCATTTGAGGAAATCGATGGGAACCGGAGCGCTCAATTGAGCGGCAAGTGCAACCCAGATCATGCGCTCAAGTTTGCACTGGTTTCAGCCATTGTCGATATGCGTCAGCTTCCAGCTTCCAGCTTCTAATGTCCGCTTTGGGTTGAAAGCTAGCGCAGCAGGTTTGGCTGTAAAGCGGACCCTACGATGGGTCCGCCTTCATGACTCTATATTCTTCAACGCTCGCCGGAGCGGCACGCATGAAAGTGACGATCGCTGCGACGCCAACAAGAATGTCCACGGATCGCGACCCCGTCCCAAAACCAACGACGACCACGATGATCACAACTGCGCACGCGAGTGCGAAGAGGTTCAGAAACAATCTGCGCCTGTGATACTGGAAATGGCTGAGCTGCCTGGCATTCAGCTGCATCAGATGGCCCCCTACAAATCGAGCGACAGGATAATGCCGTGCCGACTGGCTTCAATCCCTCTCAGTCAGCATTTGGGTCGGGCCGTCGCGGCAGGTTTGGGTGGAAAGTTAACATCAGAGCCGAGCGAACCCGTACCAAACGAAGCCCACGCTCAGTGCAAGGTAAGAGAGCATGACAATCCAAAACAGTGCCGGTTTCTGACGGCGGCTTGGACCGCCCGCCCAGCCCCAGGTGACGCCCGAGCGAACGGACATCCAAATCAGCCAAATCCAAACCGGCGCGATGAGAATGCCGAGAAAACCCATCGCGTTCTTATAAATGCTCGCCACAGTCGGTATGTGCGCGTTCATCCGATGTCCGCAATGGGTGGAAAGCGGACATTTAGCGAGCCATGCGATACTCTGACAGGCGATGACATTCGACCAAGGGATAGCTGCGGCGCTCGCTTCGATGTGGGTCTTGATACACCTTCAATGGATCCACATTCTGACTCACAAGTCCCTCCGCGAATATTGGCTCGGAGGCGGCCGTGAGTTCTTGTTCTCAAAACTACTCTTTATAGGGGCGCTTGCTGCCTGTGCATTGATGGCGCTCATCCCTTCCTGGGCGGGCGGGATCGGCTTCTTTTCGTTGTGTCTGATGCTTGGCCATAGCTTAACAGCCTCGATTGACCTTCGTCCCTAAATCCGCAGTGGTTCGAACGCTGTCGCGGCAAGTTTGGGTGGAAAGCTGCCGTAACTAAACGCCGCCGCCAAACCCGAGAAAATAAGGGAAGAAGGCCAGCATCGCGGTTCCAGAAAGACACCCCAGCAATGCTGGGCGTCCCGCGCCACGATTACAAAGCCAAGCGCAAACGACGAGCGTCGCTGCAATTAGCAGTGGGTAGATAACTAAGAACCGAATTTGGGCGCTGCTTGGGTAACCCGGGACATGTTGGGACACGACGCCTTGAATGAGGCTAAATCCGATCAACGCAAGGACGAGCCAAAGGACGACCGCTACGCCGACGAAGATATTCGCGCCCCTCACGCACCCTGCTTACTGCGTTGATGAATGGCTGCAATGGTCGAACGCTGACGCGGCAGGTTTGGGTGGAAAGCTGACACTCAGTCGGCGACAGCAACCGCCGTCATTCTCTCGCCCTCGCTTAACTTCCTGCTCTCACAGCGGACAATCGAGCCGGGATCAAATGCCCACTCTTCGTCGTCTGGCACGTCGCCTTCAACCCGATAAGTGTCAGCGGTTAGAGCAGTAGCTTCAACAGGACGCCAAACGTCCACGCCTTCGTTCAACAGAGGCATGTAGATGGTCGCCATGCTTCATCGTGCCAGCGCCCAATTATGTCCGCAATGGGAAAGCGGACCATCTCCCCGTCGCCACGATCACATTCAATCGTCCTTCGGTGGCGGAGGACCGATCATCCACGACGTACCCAAATCTACGGCGTTGGAAGTGGACCGCAGTGCCAGTCCCGTCACCAGCACGCCAAAGAGGATAAGACCGGCATAGAGCAGGAAGTTTGTCCCGGTCGTCACGCCGAGCGTGAAAAGCAGCAACGAGGCCGCGAAGAGCGAGAGAAATATGGCCAAGCCTCTCATGCGCTCAGGCTATCGCATACGAGAATGAGAGCAATCCTTTGCTGTTGCTTTCAGGCACTCCGCTAATGTCCGCAATGCGTGGAAAGCGGCCGTTAGCGCGGCTGTTCAGCGCATTGATGGTCGTCCGGCGAGAATCCTTCCCGACCGTCGATCAAGACGGCGCCACCATGGCACCGCGCGTCGGCTGTGTTGGCCGTATCGGAACGAGCATCCCATTGGACAAAGTCCCTTGCGTAGGCTTTCGCACGCCGTTCCGAAGCCGAAACACAACCGCACAGCGAAGCGCATAGAGTGAGTGTCACAACGCGGTGTTCCATGCGAAGAGACCAGCGTTGCTTCTAATGACCGCAATGGGTCGAAACGGTCGCGACGGGTTTGGGTGGAATGCTGACATTGGAAGGCAGCGCAGTCGTCAGCGATGATTGCGCCGATAGTCGATGCTGTCGGCTTTGCGCTGAGCCGCGCTTCTCAGTGCAATCCAAACCAGGGTCGCCGCGACGAAAGTGGCAACCCACAACCATCTACCTTCAATCAGGGGCGCGACGATGAAGTTATAGATCCACAGGGCGGCGACAATTGCCATTATGAGTACGGCGATCGCCTTGCTCCACCAAGCTGCTGGTGCCGAGATCATGTCGTAGTTTTTCGTTCGTCTGGTTGGATGTCAACTTGGATGGAGAGCTGCCATCAGGCCAAAAGAGCACCGTCGTGAGCGTAAACCGTGAGTTTGCGGTCCTCATCAAGAATGACACGCGAAATGGCACGACCGTAGACGAGCTCGTCCCGGCTGAATGGATGCTCAGCGAGCGTCCGCGAAATGGCTTCTCCATTCGGCAATTTGCAATTGACGGTGACGGTCAGCTCGGTTGGCGAATGCGCGTAAATAGCTAGGCAAGCAGGCTCGCCGGCTGACCGCCTCAACTTGTCCGTCCGAACATAGGTGTAATTGTGTTCGGCGAGACGCTGCTTCAGCGCCTCAACCTGTTCGCCATCAATGCCGAGTTCCGGGGCTCCAAGTGCGATCGCATTGACCAGCCACTCAGCGAAAACTGCCAAACGGTCAGCGCCCGGTGCTTTGTAAGCCGCGAAGGGAAACGTAAGCTCCACCAGGCGTGTGCCGGGAGCGTCCGGCGGCGACGTTTTGAAAACGCCTTCCTCGCGTCCCAGCCAGCAAAAAACCTTCCTGTAGGGAGCGTCTCGCCGCCGCAAGAACTCGGCAAGCAACGAGGCCGTCGAGTTGTGCAGCAGCTTATCTACCGATGCCGCTGCCTCCGCAGGCTCGCTGTTGGAGTGCCCGAAATCTATCCAATCGAACTTGATGCCTCACCTCCGCTTCGGCCCAACTTTGCCGATGCTGTTAAGTCCGCAATGGGTCGAAATCAGACGCTTGGCTAGTGGCAGCTTTGGGTCGAAAGCGGACGCGGCCGGAACGGGTGGAATGAGCATTGCTTCGGCGAAGTTTTGACTACAGGATTGTCGCGTGAGCTTGTTCGCAGCACTTTTGCTGATCGCCGGAGCCGCTCCCTCGACCGCCGTGCCACGCGATATGCCCGACACGGTCGACGCCGTTGACGCCTATTTCGAATGGGAAGTCGCGATGTGCCGCGCGCTGATCGATGTCTGTGAGGCACCCGTCTTGCCGCTTGGCAGGGAAGCGGTAAGCGATCTGTCGTGCCGACCAAGCCAGGCCGGCAGAGCATGGTGCAGTTTCCGCACGCCCGGATCGATCTGCACCGCATATTTTGTCTCGGAGGCCCGCCCACTGGACCACGCCCGTGCGGTCCGTCGAAGCAGCTTGGGTCCGGATGCCGACAATCGTTGGGCAGTAAGTTGGGCAGAAAAGGTCGGACTAAGTCCGGAGGTGAAATGCGATTAGGCGTTCTGCCACTGTCCTAAATATATCGGAACCCGTCGCGGCAAGTTTGGGTGAAAGCGGACATCAGAGCGTACCGCTCATCCGGCACCGTACGTTACGAAGTTCCGCTTGCTCACGTTCCGATGCCGTAGGAGCGCAAATAGCGAGTATATCATCTCGCACCGAGCAATTTGCGCCGTCAGCAGTCAACCTTGGCCCCGGCGGCAGGTCGAGCGCGGCATCCTTTCCGGGCCGATAGTAGAAAAGCCTAAAATACGGAGGGCGTCCCTTTCCCTCTCCGCAAACCGCGTCGTTTGAGCGGCGCACATTCCGTACGTGTAGGGTGTCGGTGGATGCTTCGCGATACCTCTTGGATAGCACCGCGCGGGCCTCTGCATCTAAGGCGGGTTCGGTTGGCGAACATGACGAAAGTGCTGCTGACGCGCAGACGAGGAAACCAGTCCGTATCGCTAAAGCGGAAGTCAGCGCGGCTCGCCCGCGCATTGGTAATCGTCCGCCGAGTATCCCTCGCGACCGTCAAGCAAGACTGCATTCCCATTACACCGCGCATCGGCCGTGTTGGCCGCGTCGGATCTAGCGTCCGATTGCACAAAATCCCTCGCGTAAGCTCTCGCTCGCTGCTCCGAGGGAGATACACAGGCGCACAGCGACGAGCCTAGAATGAGTGCCACAAACCAGCGTTGCATGCGATGAGACTAGCAATGCCTCTAATGTCCGCAATGGGTCGAATACGGTCGCGGCAAGTTTGGGTGGAAAGCGGGAACTCTACTCGAAGGGTTCTAATGTCCGCAATGGCAAGAGAAGCGCATGGCAGACCGCAAAGTGATCTAGGAGATCCAGCGCAGCCCCTGCCAGGTTACGAAGAGCGGCGGAAACTTGAACGCGCGCGTTCCCACGTAGATGCCGCCGGGCTCTTGGCGGGGTACGCCCACAAATTGAGGCACCGGGAACTCGCGGAAGCCTGGTGCCTTTCTCCCAACCGGGAGAAGAAATATGCCGCGCGAACTCATCGATACCGGAACACAGAAGCGCTACGTCCGAAGAGACAAAAAACACGTAGTCAAACAGCCTAAGGACGCCGGCCGGAGCTTGGCTCGGGATCAAAAGCGAGAATCGAATACAAGCACCAAGCGCGGTGAGGGCGATCAGAAAGTTCGACGAGTGGGCCTATATTGATGGTTTCACGGCCCAATCACCGAAAGCCTTGGACACCCGATGAATACACGAAGCTGCAAAGCATTACCGAATAAGGGCTGTCCGCTCGCGCCATAGCGCGGGAGATGGGTCGAACGGAGGAGGCAGTCTTCAACCGGGCAAGTCTCATTGGAGCAACCTTAAGGTGGCGCCAATAGTCGGGACCGGCCAGAAGCGGAAATTCACAGACTTCTTAGGTCCTCATCGGCTGCGTCCGTCGCGACCCTCTTCAGCCTCCCGGATTTAGAGCGCGTTAGACACGTTGCTGAAGGTGCCCCGTAGTTTGGTTCCGGTCGTGCGTAACGAGGCGATCGCCGCAACTGCGATAAGTGCCGCGAGAAGGCCGTATTCAACTGCTGTGGCACCACGGCTGTCGTTACAGACTCTTACAAAGCGCTTGAGCATAATTTGGCCCCTCTAAGCGAAATTGAGCGGCTCGAAGAGGTTCTCTGCCCAGCCCTCGCGGCGCGAAAACGCTTTCGGCCGTCAAACCCATCTCGGTCGCGGGAAATAGCGGATCGGCGGGGCCGCGGGTCAGGTCGGCACTCATCTCCACATACCAGTCCCGTGCGATCGACATAGATAGGTCGCTCACTGGCATCAGGGTGGTCCGAAAGGTCTTGCTGAATTTGGTCCGGACGTGGCGAGCGTCCTGATCGACGAAACCCTCGTCTATGTTCACGTCACCCAGCCGGAATGATGCCAGAGCCGCTACACGAGCCCCGGTTACGACCGCATAGGCGACCACAGCTCGATTGCGCCGCTCCAAGGCAGTTTCAACCGGCATCGCAGCCAGCGCGAGTTCAACCTGCGCAAGCGTGGGCACTCGCTTCTCGCGCCTCGCATTGGCGATCGCGACATCCTTGTCGCTGAGGTTGAAGTAGTCGGCGTCGGAATAGGCGATGTGCGATTTGAACCCTTGCAGGTGAGCCAGCCAGAAGAAGAAAGCGTGCAGGTCTCGGAGTATCGAGTGGACCGTCGCCTTGCTCAACCGTTCGCCGGTTCGGGCATTCAGGGCTTCCGCGAGCCTCTGCTTAAAGGCGACCGCTTGCCGGCGGTGGAAGGACCTAAAATCTCTCCGCCTCGTCGACTCTTCGAACCGATCAATGGACTTCAGCACCCGATCCACCGTGCTTGGGTCGCGGCGCATCGCCTCCTCAAGGTAGAGGACGTACTCGCGCTTGATTCGCTCATTTTTCGCGTTGGGTTTGGTCATGCTGCGGCCTGCCTTTCAGGATCACAGTTCAGGGAGGGAGAAGGGGTCCCAATTAGGCGTAGCTGTCGGTCCGCGAATTGGACCTCGACGCCGGGCATCTTGGCTTCCAGGTCCGCGCGGCGGATCTTCCGATGCATGACCGTCTCGCAAGTTTCGCAGAAGGCTTTCAGGTTGCCTCCTTTTTGAGTCACCAAGACGTATTCAACGAAGCCAAGTGCTGGCCGTCGCGGCTCTCGGCAACTGAAACAGTAGAGCTTGCCTGGTCCACAGGGCTGCTTCCGTTTGGCGTTCCTTTGCTTGAGGAACTCGCGGACGACAGAGCCGTGGAAGAGGATCGGTTTGGAACTGTCGATTGGCTCGAGCCCGGCCGTTCGCCAGTTCAGCACTGTGTTCTTGTGAACGCCGCAACAGGTAGCGAGCTGAGTAGTGTCGTAGTTCCGGTTGAGCTTGACTACGTTCGGGTTTACCCGGCGCTTTGCCATTCCCGCCACCTCAGTTTTGAGAGTCGACGAGGCGGCGAATCGAAGCCGTTTTAATGAGGGTCCGGCGACCCAGCTTGAAGATCTCAAGCCGGCCGTCGCCGATCATCGCATAGATTCCCCAATCCGCGAAACGCTCCACGCTGCCAATCCTGAGAACTATGTTCCGGCTTAGTGAAGTTTTCCCAGAACCAATCCGGGATATTCCACTCACGCTCTTCGAGGCTCCAACTAGTGAAGCCTGACGACGACTTCTGCATCAAGGCCGCTCGTGCCGGCACAAATCCAAGCTTACATTTATCGAGTAGCGCCGGACCCGCAGCAACGGGGTTTGCTCCAAGCTCCTCGTACATAAACTGTCGCGCCGCCACGGCGGACAGCCAGCTGGGATCTCCGACAACGGAAAGGTTGCGGGCTAGCTTGAACCAGCTTTCCGCGCTGAGCATGTCGCGCAGGCCGTCGAAATCGAACTCGACCCCGTAAGCTCTCAATTCGAAAGTTTTGTTGATCCAGGTCGAAAAATCCCCGCGCTCCCAATCCTGCTCGAGCGCGTCATGTCCTTCGGCCCACCAAAACTCGCGAGGAACTAGAGCGAACTGAGCCTCTCCGCGTTCGCTCACAAATAGCCTGGCTCGACTGTTGAGTAGGCCGGCGTGAGCACGCTTGGTAATGGCAAATCTCGCTTCGCGTTTGTCGCCATCCGCTGCCACTGCCGCCAAGGCCTTCGAGGTCGGAATCCAAAATTCGGGCATAGCTGGCCGACTACAGCAACTGCTGCTGCGAACCCGACGTATCCTCGCGTTTCGCGCGCTTTACGCTCGCGGGGGCGTCGGCGCCGTCGCCGACTTTCGACTTGAACAGGATGTAATTGGCGTTCGAGTTGAACGGCAGGTCGAGGTAGATAAGGTCGACGCTCTCGCTCGCGATATGCTCGCGCAGAACGTCGAGATTGTCGCCGTAGAACAGCTTGTTGGTCACGCTAACTCCCCGCCCGAGCCACACAAGCGTAGCAAGGCGGCAACCGGAAGCAACTAGACGGCTTCCGCCAACCGGATAATGTTGGCTTGCGAACCGGTGCAATACGAAGCCCACGCCGGCATGAGCTTTTGTTTCCGCTGCTCGAAGAAGGTCGTTCGTCTGTAGGCGCTTTCGGTGCGATTGGGATTGGTGTGGGCAAGCGCAGCCTCCGCCCAGGCGTCCGCGAAGCCAGTCTCCGCCGCCCAATCGCGGAAGGACGATCGGAAACCGTGAACCGTATAGTCCTTGCCTTCATTGATCCGCAGCACCTTGGCAAGTGTCGCGTCGCTCATCGTTCCTTTCAGCCCTGGAAAGACGAGATCATTCGGCTTGTGAGCGACTGCCTCCCGGAGTTTGCCCAATATCTCGACGGCCGCAGGTGCGAGCGGCACAATGTGCAATCTTGCTGTCTTTGTGTTTTCGGGAGGAACACGCCACTCGCAGCCATCCAAATCGACATCCCGCCATCGCGCCTTGCGGACTTCACCGGATCTAGCCGCAGTCAGGATCAGGAACCGAAGCGCAGCCCGGCCGATGGAGAACTCGCCCTCGGCCAGACTGGAAACGAACTCCGGCAGGCTCTTGTACGGCATCGCGGCGAAGTTGGACCCTTTAGGCTGCTTTATGCCCCCCATCAGCTGGTTGAGCGCCCGCATCGGAGCTTCACTCTTTCGCCATCCTTTGCCGTGCGCATAATCGAGGACCACGCCGATACGCTGGCGAACGCGCCGGGCCGTCTCGCCCTTGGAAAGCCAGATAGGAAGCAGGACCTTCTGAATTGCAGGCGCGTCGATTTCGTCGACGGATAGGCTGCCTAATGCCGGGAAGGCATACGTCTTCAGCGTGTTGAGCCATTGCTCGCCGTGCTTCCCGTTGCGCCAGCCTTTGGAAACCTGTGAGTGGTATTGCTCAGCGGCGCGTCGAAATGTCGGGATTTCCTCGTGGATGTGCCGCCAGACGGCGGATGGGTTCAAGCCAGCCTTCGCAATTTCACGACCGATCCGCGCCTTTTCTCGCGCCTCGCCCAGCGTGAGTGATCGTTTCTGTTGAAGCGGAATTTCAACAGGGACGGCCTCCGGCACGAAGGTCCCAAGGCCAAAGTCCTGCCGCTTCCCATTGTACTGGACTCGAAGGACCCAGGATTTGGTCCCGCTAGGCTTTACGAGGAGATAAAGGCCTTTCCCGTCGGAGTGTCGCCCGGGCTTGGCGTTGCGTGCTTGGGCGACGGTCAGCGCCATGGCAGTTCCCTCAACAGTTACCCCTTTATGGCGCGATTGCACGCGAACGTCAACGACCGTCGGCGCACGGAATCCACCTAAGTAACGTCAGGATTCTAACGATTTTTGGACAATCGCGAATGATTGCGAATAAGTAGCTGGCGGAGACGGAGGGATTCGAACCCTCGGTACGGGAATCCCCCGTACGGCGGTTTAGCAAACCGCTGGTTTCAGCCACTCACCCACGTCTCCGGAAGCAGCGCTAGGCGGCGGCCTATATAGTCAGCCTCGGCATCCTTCAACCGCCCCCTTCCATTCCGCCAGGCATCTCAAGCCGCAGCGATCCGAAACCGCGGATGGAGAAACTGGAGCCTGGTCAGATGGTGCGAATGTCTTCGTTGCGCTAGTAGGTCGCCGCAGCCGGGGGCCTGTTCGAAAGCAAACCTGCCGAGGTAAAGATGAGACGGCTGATTGCATTACTGGTCCTGACCTGCGCCGCCGCTTCGGCGTCCGCGCGAGCTTCAGACGTTCAAACCATGCCTATCGAGTTAAGGGCGGCGACGCTCGGCCCCGGCCAATATGTCTGGGAAGCAAGCACTGCTCCCCCCGGTGCCCTGTTCGTGGTCATCAATCTCACGTCGCAACGCGCCATGGTTTACCGGGAAGGCGTCCTCATCGGCGCCTCGACGATCTCTACCGGCAGCAAGGATCGCGAGACGCCGATCGGAATCTTCCCCATCCTGGAGAAGCAATTGGAGCATCGATCGAGCACCTACGACAATGCACCGATGCCATATATGCAGCGCCTGACCTCAAAGGGCGTCGCACTGCATGCGGGCAATTTGCCCGGTTACGCCGCGTCGCATGGCTGTATTCGCCTGCCGGTGGGCTTCGCCAAGCTGCTCTATGGAGCCACTCAGGTCGGCACACCGGTCATGATCACGGATTCAGCCCAGGTCGCCGAGCAGCAGCGCAGAATGGACGAATTCGTGCGCGCCAATGACGAATTCGTTCGGCGGAGGGCGGAGCAGCGGGCAGCTGCGGACCGGGCGCTCGTCGAATTCGAAAAGGCGAAGGCGGAGCACGAGGAGGCCGTGCGGCGACACAATGCCGAAATGGCAAAGCTTCAATCGGGAGTCGTTCCGAAATAGCCCCGTCGGCTATCCTTCAACAAAGCCGATTGCGGACCTCAGACCCCATGCAATAGCTTGGCTCCGCCGAGGCCATGCAAACCGCTGTCCGGAAGATCGCCGGCAGCGGAAGCTGAAAGGTCGAGGGGAGGACATTATGATGATGAGGCGCTTGGCACTCTGCGCCGGCGGGCTTGCGTCGGCTCTGGCCTTGGCTGCAGTGACGCCGCCGCGGAAAGCCCATTTGGTGCGACCGGCAATCACCGGAATCTCGCATCTCGCAGTCTATTCGAGCGATCTCGGGGCCAGTGAGCACTTCTACGTCGTGGTTCTGGGCGCCACCAAGGGCCCGGACCCCGAGAACCCCGCCGGCGCGCGTTACTATTTCAGCGAGCAGCAATTCGTCGAAGTGCTTCCCTCACCTGCCGGTCTCGGCCCGAGCAGGCTCGCCCACGTCGCGTACAATACAGCCGACGCGTCCGCGCTGCGCGCGTACCTGATTGCAAACGACGTCGCCGGCGCGAGCGAACTCCGGCGCGGGCCACAGGGAGTCTGGTTCTCGGTCAAGGATCCCGAAGGCAACGAGGTCCAGTTCGTGCAGCCCTCAAGCAAGGGCAATGCCGCAATGGCCGGAGCGATCAGCGGGCGGATCATCCACGTCGGCCACCTGGTTCGCGACCGCGCCAAGCAGGACCTTTTCTATCGCGACCTGCTCGGGTTCCGGCCGTACTGGTACGGCGCATTCAATCCCTCAAAGGTCGACTGGGTGTCCCAACAGGCCCCGGATGGACGCGACTGGCTCGAATATATGATGGTCGGTCCGGGATCGGACGTGCCG
This sequence comes from Sphingomonas daechungensis, assembly GCF_039543105.1. Classification (NCBI taxonomy): domain Bacteria; kingdom Pseudomonadati; phylum Pseudomonadota; class Alphaproteobacteria; order Sphingomonadales; family Sphingomonadaceae; genus Sphingomonas; species Sphingomonas daechungensis. The sequence goes on along the minus strand of NZ_BAABJC010000001.1, from coordinate 1,854,053 downwards.
CTGGAGAAAGTCGATGCCAATCAGCTGGGCGTGCTCAACCATGTGTCGCTGGGCGTGCCCAACATGCAGACGGCGGTTACGACACTCTACCGCGAGAACCGGCTCAGCAAACGCCACGACGGCCCACAGATGGGGCTCGACGGTAAATGGCAGGCCAATTTCTACGATCCCGACGGGACGCGCATCGAACTCATGGAGTTTCAGCCCGTCATGAAGCCGTGCTGTTCAGAATTCACTGCGGAAAGCCCCACGCAATAATGAGGAAGCCGGAGTGGCGACTTACCGGCGCCTGGATCGGTCGCTGCATTATATTGCTCGCACGTCGATCCGCATGTCGAGGCACATCTGCTCGCCGGGCTCGAGGATGCGGATTCCAAGGGCAAGCCAGTCCGTCTCCGGCTCATTGAGCGCGGCGTTCGCGTGGCTGACCGGCTCGGCCACGAAGACTCCACCGCTCGCGGGCGAGTAGATCTGGAAGAAGCGGGCTTCGGGCGACGACAGCTCGATCTCAAACAGCCAATCGGGATCGGTGATCAGGGCGCGCCCGCTCCAGTCTGCGAATCCGTTGTCAAGAGCCTGCCCGCAAATCAGGCGGTCCTTGAGATCGTAACGGCCCGTGGCCGGGAGCTTGGCGACCGGGAGGACCTTGTCATCGATCGTCCACACAAAGCCGACGCCAGTGTCGATCCGGGTCTGAGGCCCGCACTGGAAATAGGGATGCTGGCCCAGTCCGCACGGCATCGGCTCACCGGATGTGTTGGTGCAGGTCAGCCTCACATCCAGCACTGAGTCAACGAGCCTGAAGTCCTGCTGCGCTTCGTAGGCCCAAGGCCATTCCCCGGGCTCGTGCCGGTATGAGAGGACCGCCGAGGATCCATCGACCTCATCCGCTGTCCAAGGGTTCAGCCACCCCTGCCCGTGCAGGGGACTCGGATCGCCAGCCATGTTCGGCTCCAGGCGAATCTCCCTGCCCCGAAAGGCGAACGCGCCGCCCCGAATCCGGTTCACATAGGGGACGAGAGGAAAATTACCCGCCTCCAGAACGTTTTCGAGCGGGGTGAGGCTTTCACGCAATATTGAAACGGGACTTTCGGCTCCCAGATACGCGAGCCGTGAAATTACCCCGCCTATTGAGGGATTTAGCTGAAGCTCGAGCCTCGAGGACGACAAAGTCAGGAGAGTGGATGACATCGGATTTCTAAACCTCAGACGACCAGGAATTCACAAGTCGGCAACTTCGCTGGGGATAAGCTGACAAATAAAGTTGCGCACGGAATCAGGCGCTTGGTAATTTACCCCGGGGTCCGGGGAGAGGAACATGGGTAGACGAGTCAAAGATTTTATCGAGATCAGCGAGTACACTTCGCTCGATCAGCTGATCAACTCGCTCACGGCAATCCGGGACAGCCTGCCGACGGAAGCCGAGCCCGAGCTCCGGATGAAGGGCGACGATGTCTTCGGGCGCCGCCTCTCGATCAGTTACCTTCGCGATTTGAATGCCGAGGAAGCGGCTTGCGAGGCTCGCTACGGCGCCGCCGACCTGCCGGCCCCGGATGCGGAGATCGAGAAGCTCCGGCACCAGCTCGACGGCGTCGACTTCGAACGCGAAGATCGCCGCCGCATTCGACGCGTAGCCTAGCTCACCAACACCGCACCGCCGCGGATTCTCACGCCGACGCCTGCCCCTCGCCGGGCGCGCCAAGATCCACTTCTTCCTCGTTCAGCCTCCGCCGGGCCTCTTCCTCCTGCTCGCGGGCGCTGGCGAGCTCGTAGTGAGACGGCGGGACGATCGGCACGACGAGGCACAGGCTCGACGCGGGTAGCACCTCCCGCCAGTCGCGGATCAGGCGTTTGTAGGCGCGGCCGACATTGCGGATGTTGCGATCGAGGTCGAACAGCCCAAGCGCGTTCACATTGCCGTTCTTCTCACGAAGCGCCGTGTCCCAATCGATTTGGTCGATCAGCGAATACCAGGTGAAGCCGACGGTCGGGATGCCGACGTTGCGCAGGCGAAGGACGTTGGCCCATTCCTTCCACAGCCAGTGCACGGCTTCGTCGCCAACCGGACCTTCGACGAGGTTGGTCTCGGTGTGCATGATCGGAAGGCGGTAGCGATTGTAATATTGCCGCGTGATCTCGGTGTAGCCGAAGACTTCGCCGCTCGCGGTCGTGTGTCCGTTCTCGAAGACGCGATGCTCGTTGGTGCGATAGTAATCGTTGCCGAGGATGCAGTGCTGCTTGAGCCGGTTGTGAAGGAAGAAGTGATACTCTTCCTTCGTCATCCCGTTATCCAGCAGATACTCGTACATCTCACTGTCGACCCGGCGGCCGTAGTTGAGGTCGAGGCTGAGGAAGCGCCGTGAGTTGAGCACTTCCGCCTGATGGATGGCGGCCGGGCTGTCGGCGTGAAAATATTCCGACGATTCGGACTGAATGAAAATCGCGTCGGCGCGGTGCTTGAGGATTTCGAGCATCGCCAGGACATTGGCTTTGACGATGTGCTTGAGCGCGGTGACGAACCCGAGGTCCGTCTTCAGCTGCTCGTTCCACCAGCCGTACTTGGCGGAGAACATCGCGCAGATGAACATCTCGTTGACCGGCGTGTAGAGCTGCACCCAGGGGTAGCGCTCGGCGAAGGCTGCCGCGTACCGCGCGAAGAGAACCGGGAAATCGGGGTTCTGGAAATTGCCGATCCAGTCGGGAACGCCGAAGTGGCAAAGGTCGATGATCGGCGTGATGTCGCGGCGCTTCAGCTCCGTCAGCGTGATATCCGCGAATTCCCAGTCGTACTTGCCGGGGCCGAGATACGTCTTGTGGAGAGGCGGACCATAGCGAAGGAAATTGATGCCGATTTCCTGGACGCAGTCGAAATCCTCGCGCCACCTTTCGTAGTGGCCGCAGACCTCCATCTCGTCGACGCGCGTCCTGCCATTGTCGATGGTCGGGATGCTGTTCTCTATCCCGGTCGCGAACATGAAGTTGGCGATGTTTCAGTCTCCCTCGGACGCCGCTCACGCCGATATTCTATTCAGGGAACAGCTTCTGTCCCGGCCTGCCCGAATAGAAAACCGCGGGAGCAATGTCGCGTTCCCGCCGTTTTCGATAACGAAGAGAACGCATGGCCTGGAAAGACGGATTCATTGCGGTCGATTGGGGCACGACCAATCGACGCGCCTACCTCATAAATTCCGACGGCCTCTGCGCCGACGAGTTCGAGGACGGGCAGGGAATCCTGTCCGTCCCGGCCGGCGGGTTCGGCAATGCCGTCGCGGAGATTCGCCGACGCCTGGGCGACAAGCCGTTGCTGTTGGCAGGGATGGTGGGATCGAACCGTGGATGGGTGGACGCGCCGTATGTCCCCGCCCCCGCCGGGCTCGATGATCTCGCGCGAGCGCTCGTGTGGCCGGAGCAAGGTCGGATCGCGCTAGTGCCGGGGGTGTCCTTCCTTTGCGACGGCGATGCGGACGTCATGCGCGGCGAGGAATTGCAGCTTCTCGGCGCTCTCGCTGCAGGCCTGGTCTCGCCCGATGCGCTCGTCTGCCATCCGGGCACGCACAACAAATGGGTGGTTCTGCGTGAGGGACGCATCATTCGCTTCCGAACCGTGATGACCGGCGAACTGTTCAACGTGCTTCGCGAGCACAGCATTCTCGCCGATCTTATCGGCGGGACCGTTGAGGGGGGTCGTGCGTTTGCCGTGGGCGTGCGCCGTGGTCTTTCGGGCGATTGCCTCACGTCCGAGCTGTTCAAGATCCGCGCACGCATCCTCCTTGGCGAGGCCGAAGCGAGCGACGCACCGTCCTATGCAAGCGGGCTGTTGATAGGCACTGACGTGCGCGCCGGCCTCGGCGAGAGTGATGAGCAGGACATCGTCGTCATGGGTCGGCCGGAACTGACGAAGCTTTATTCGGAGGCCATACAGATCGCCGGCAGGACGCCCCACGAGGTCAATGGGGAGCAGGCTTTCCTCGCCGGAGCGAAGGGGATCGCGGAGTTGATTGAATGAGCGCAGTTGAAGACTTCCGCCGGTACTTCGCCGAGTGTCCGCTGGTGGCCATCGTCCGGGGAGTCACCCCCGCGGAAGCTGAAGCGATCGCAGGCGCCCTTTACAGGGGCGGCATTAGGATCATCGAAGTCCCGCTAAATTCCCCTGATCCGCTGGAGAGCATCCGCATCATCGCCGCGAAGTTTGGTGACCGCGCATTGATTGGTGCGGGGACTGTGCTCGATCCGTCACAAGTGGCCGAGGTTGCGAATGCGGGCGGCCGGCTGATCGTTTCGCCGAACGCCAACACGTCCGTAATCGAAGCAACGGTGGCTGCGGGAATGGTCTCTTCGCCCGGTTACTTTACGCCCTCGGAAGCCTTCGACGCCATCCGCGCGGGGGCTCATTCGATCAAGCTGTTCCCGGCAGAGGCGGCAACTCCCGCGGTGGTGAAGGCGCAGAAGGCCGTTCTCCCGCCGAACGTTCCGCTGATCGTTGTCGGCGGCGTTACGCCCGAATCCATCACAGGCTGGCTCGACGCCGGCGCAGATGGATTCGGCCTGGGCGGCGGCCTTTACAAGCCGGGACAGACCGAACAGGCCACGCTCGAAAAAGCGCGCGCCTATGTCGCCGCATTGGGGGGACAATGAAGCCAATCCGGATTGCGATCATCGGTTTCGGCAAGATCGCCGAAGACCAGCATCTGCCGGCGATCTCGGCGAACCCGCGGTTCGAACTGGCTGCGACATCCAGCCGCACCGGCCATGGCGTCGAGCCAATCTTTGAGGATTGGCGCGAGCTACTGCAAAGCATCGAAGGTCTCGAAGCTGTCGCGATCACGACTCCGCCGTCCGTCCGTCACGAGATTGCGGCAGCTTGCATCGAAGCCGGCCTCCACGTTCTGATGGAGAAGCCGCCGACGTCGACACTTAGCGAGGTCGAGGATCTCATCTGCCTCGCCGAAGCGAAGGGCGTGACGCTGTTCGGAACCTGGCACTCACGTCACAATCCATCGGTGCCGATCGCCGCGCAGGCTCTCGCAGGGAAACGGATCGCCGAAATGCAGATCCGTTGGCAGGAGGACGTCCACAAATGGCATCCCGGGCAGCGATGGATCTGGGACGCCGGTGGGTTCGGCGTATTCGACCCGGGCATCAACGCCTTGTCCATCGTTACAGCCATCTTTCCCGGCTCGCTGTTCGTCCGCTCAGCCCAGTTGAGCGTGCCAGCCAATGCCGAAACGCCTGTTGCCGCCGAGATCGACTTCGCGAGCGACGTCGCCGACGGCCCACTCCACGCCAGCTTCGACTTCCTTCGAACCGACGGGGAAGAATGGACGATCGATATCCGGACCACTGACGGCCGCAGCATCTTCCTGAAGGAGGGCGGCGCCCGGCTGTTCGTCGATGGCGCCGAGCAGGATGTTTCGGGCCCTGGCGAATATCCGGACATCTATCGCGAGTTCGTCGACCTGATCGATCAGCGGCGGAGTTCCGTCGACGTGACTCCACTCCGTCTCGTCGCCGATTCCTATCTTGCCGCGTCCCACACCACAGTGGAGCCTATCACGAGCTGAAATTTGATGACCGTGCTTAACCCTTGTTATGTCCTGTGTCGCAGGCGTAATGAATTCAGTGGCTTCATCGTTCATGAGCCACTGTGGGGGTTTTGTTGCGTATGTTGGACACCATGACCGGACCGGAACGGTTCGAGGACGCCTTTTCGGGCAATTTGCTTCTGTCTACCTTTTCGACGGAAGTGCGCCAGCTTCTGCAATCTGATGCGGACCTGGTCGACCTCGACGTCGGTCAGCGCGTGCTGACTCGGGGCCAGGACGTCGACTGGAGCTACTTCCCCTTCGGCACCACGATGATCTCGCTTGTCGTGGAATTGAGCGACGGCAGGTCGGTGCAAGTCGCCTCGATCGGGCGCGAGGGCGCTGTCGGCGGCATCGTCAGTTGCGGCCACGCGCCCGCGTTCGCGGAGGCCAAGGTGATCGTCGGCGGCCCGGCAATGCGCGTACCGATGAAGGTGCTCGAGCACGCCAAGGGCCAGTCCAGCTTCCTCAAGAACCTTTTCTGCCGCTTCTCGGACTATTTGCTTGCCGAGGTCATGCAGTCCGCGACCTGCAACTCATTTCACAGCATTCAGCAGCGGGCCGCGCGCTGGCTCCTGACTGCGCAGGACCGCGCCGGCGACCGAATCGAATTGACCCAGGAAGCGCTGGCCGAACTGCTTGGCGTTCAGCGCACGACGGTGAACGCAGTCGTCGGAGCCCTGCAGGACCAGGGGCTGATCTCGGCCCGCCGCGGCCGGGTCATCGTCGTCGATCGAGCCGGCCTCAAGCGACATGCCTGCGAATGCTATTCCGCCGTGAAGGACCATTTCGGCGCGGTGATCGGCCCAAGTGGGTCGGGCGGCAGCCCGGACTGCTAAGCCGCGACCGTCCAGTTCAGCGTCTGTCCGGCGTGGAACGGGATCAGATCGATATCTCCAAGGCCCAGGCGTTCGGGAATGTCATTCTCCGCTCGCTGCAGGGTGATGGTGCCCTCGTTGAGCGGAAGGCCGTAGAAATGCGCGCCATGTTCCGAGGCGAAGCCCTCCAGTCTATCCAGCGCGCCCTCCTCCTCGAAGACCGCCGCATAGCTCTCGAGAGCATAGGGCGCGTTGAAGATGCCGGCGCATCCGCAACTTGACTCCTTCGCATGACGCGAGTGCGGCGCGCTGTCGGTGCCAAGGAAGAACTTCGGCGAACCCGAAACGGCGGCCGCTCGCGCGGCCAGCCGATGGTTCTCCCGCTTGACCACCGGCAGGCAATAGGCGTGTGGCCTCAAACCGCCCGCAAACAGGGCGTTACGGTTCAGATGAAGATGCTGCGGCGTGATGGTCGCGGCGATGTTCGCTGGCGCATCCCGCACGAAATGCGCGGCTTCGGCGGTGGTGATATGCTCGAGGACGATCTTGAGCTCGGGGAAATCGCGGATCAGCGGCACGAGAACGCGGTCGATGAAAACCGCCTCACGATCGAACACGTCGACGTCCGGATCGGTCACCTCGCCATGAACGCACAGAACCATTCCTACCCACTGCATCCGCTCCAGCGTCGGATGGAGATTGCGAATGTCGGTGACGCCGAATGCCGAATTGGTCGTTGCATTGGCCGGGTATAATTTGGCGGCGAGCCAGACATTGTCGTTGAAGCCGCTCTCGACGACCTCCGGATCGGATTCGTCCGTGAGGTAATAGGTCATCAGCGGCTGGAAATCGCGGCCGGCCGCTTCCCAGATCCTCTCGCGGTAGTCGGCAGCGCCGGCGATCGTGGTGATCGGCGGAACAAGATTGGGCATGACGATCGCTCGCGCGAACTGATGCGCCGTGAATGGCGCGACCAGCCGAAGCATCTCGCCATCCCGCAAATGGACGTGCCAGTCGTCGGGCCGCCGGATCGTCAGGCTTTGCATCGTCACACTCGGCTCCCTAACTGAAGGCCATGGCCGCGACCACCCTCAGCAATCGAGCGATCGTCCGCCTTTCCGGCGAAGACGTGCAGGGCTTCCTGCAGGGGCTTGTGACAAGCGATGTGGCGGGCCCGCTGCCGGTATGGGCTGCACTGCTGACGCCTCAGGGGAAGTGTCAGTTCGATTTCATCGTCTGGCGTGACGAAGGTGACTTCCTGCTCGACTGCGAAGCTGATTCGGCGGGAGACTTGATCAAGCGGCTGTCCTTGTACCGCTTGCGCCGCCCGATCGGGATCGACCGTGACGCTACGCTCGCCGTCCATTGGGCGCCGGGCGGCCCCGGGACACCGGACCCTCGACTGCCAGAGCTCGGACATCGCTGGCTCGCGGAGCCCGGGGAAAGTGCCGGTGGATGGCAGGAACATCGACTGCGCCTTGGGGTTTGCGAAGGCCGCGCCGAACTTGGCGACATCCTCTGGCTGGAATGCAACGCTGCGGAGTTGAACGGCGTCAGCTTCACCAAGGGCTGTTTCGTCGGCCAGGAAAATACGGCGCGCATGAACTGGCGGCAGAAGGTCAACCGCCGACTGGTCGTCGTTCCAACGACCGCTGCAGGGCCCCGCACGCGAGTGGTTTATGAGGATCTGGGTCTGGCCGTCGAGCACCGCCGTACCGATGATCTCGGCGACGCCATCATCCCTGCCTGGCTCGAGGCGGCGATCGCTCAGCAGCCGTAATCGCGCTTGAGGCTTTTGGGCCCCACGTCGCAGTACCAAACATCCGTCGCACCGATTGCCCAGTCCGCCACTGCCCATCGCCCGTTGCGCTTCTTGAGAACGGCATCGACGCGAAGTCCGTCCATATTGTCGAAGTCCTCGCCAAAGATCTGGTTGCCGTCGATCGCCTTGCCGCCCTTGCGCCGCGGTTCGGCCATGACGAACGCCCAGCCATTCTCGACCCTCAGCACCTGGACGACGAACTCGACGTTCGGCCCCAGCCTGGCTTCGACCTTGGGCCGCAGGGCATCGAGGACGGCCTTTCGCTCCGGTGAGACGGCGGCCGTGAGGACCAGAGCGACAATGAACAGCATTGCGATTCTGGCTTGCCCCATGCCCGTCCTTAGCTGACTGGATCGCCTGCTTTCTTGCGCCGATCGACGATGCGCCACAAGGCAATCGCCCCGATCAGCATCCAGATCACGTTGAGCGCGGCGGACGGGATGGCCCCATGCCACCAGCCGTTCACCGTGAAGCCGGCGGCACCGACCACGTTCATCGCCTGGTAGACGATCGACTGTCCGGTCAGCTTGCCCGCCGAGAGCAATAGATATGCCAACAGGATCAGCACGGCCCCGGCCCAACCAACGACCTCGACGACGATTTCGACCGGAGTCACGTCGCGCTTCTCATGCGGCGTAGCACGCCGCCCAGCGACGCGAGGAGCATCCCCGGCAAGGCCAGCACCAGCAGCATGACGATGCCAGGAATCCAGAGGCTACCGATGCCCTGCGTGACCCACATGACCGGCATCTGCGCCAGCATCACGGCAAGCGGCCAACGCCACGGGCGGTCGGGGAATGCAAAGCCGAGGGCTGCGCAAAGCGCGCAGGCGATCGGCATGTACACGACCCAATATTCGCTGGTGTCCCACGGCTCCCGGCCGCCGGATGTCGCCGAAGCGACTGACCAAAGCAACGCGCCGCCGGCAAAGGAGAGGATCCAGCCGGTGCCGTCCCTCACGCCGCCGCAAGCCTCCGCAGCACGTAGTGCAGAATGCCGCCCGACCTGAAATATTCGAGCTCGTTGTAGGTATCGATGCGGCAGCGGGCGGTGAAGCTGAACTCCTTGCCGTCGTCCTTGATGACCTGGACCGTCACGTCCTGGCGCGGCTTCAATTCGCCGATGCCGGTGATCGTGTATTTCTCCGTGCCGTCGAGGCCGTAGGTCTCGGCATTCTCGCCGGCATTGAACTGAAGCGGAAGCACGCCCATGCCGACGAGGTTGGAACGGTGGATGCGCTCGAAGCTCTCGGCGATGACGGCGCGGACGCCTAGCAGCACCGTGCCCTTGGCGGCCCAGTCGCGCGAGCTGCCGGTACCATATTCCTTGCCGGCAATGATCACGAGCGGGCGCTGGTCCGCTTGGTAGAGCATGGCAGCGTCGTAGATCGCCATCGTCTCGCCGCTCGGTGCGTAGCGGGTGAAGCCGCCCTCGACATTGTCGAGCATGCGGTTGCGGATGCGGATGTTGGCGAACGTGCCGCGCATCATCACTTCGTGATTGCCGCGTCGCGAACCGTAGCTGTTGAACTCGCCGCGGCTGACCTGGCGCTCCAGCAGGTAACGACCCGCCGGGCTGTCCGGCTTGATCGCGCCCGCGGGCGAGATGTGATCGGTGGTGATCGAATCGCCGAAGATCGCCAGCGGCCGCGCGCGTTCGATGTCGCCCGGCGGAACCGGCTCCATCGTCATGCCGGTGAAGTACGGCGGGTTCTGGATGTAGGTCGAGGTCGGGGGCCAGCCGTAGGTGTCGCCGCCTGACACCGGGATCGCCCGCCAACGCTCGTCGCCGCGATAGACGTCGGCGTAACGGCTGCGGAACATGTCGGAATGGACGTGCGCATCAATTAGCGCACGGATCTCGTCGTTCGACGGCCAGATGTCCTTGAGGAACACGTCCTGACCGTTGCGCGCCTTGCCGATCGGCTCATGGGCGAGATCGGCGCGCACGGTGCCCTTCAGGGCATAGGCGACCACCAGCGGCGGCGACGCAAGATAGTTGGCGCGGCAGTCCGGCGAGACGCGGCCTTCGAAATTGCGATTGCCCGAAAGCACGCTGACCGCGACCAAATCATTCTCGTTGATCGCCTTGCTGATCGGCTCCGGAAGCGGGCCGGAATTGCCGATGCAGGTCGTGCAACCGTAGCCGACGAGATCGAAGCCGATGGCGTTGAGGTCTTCGGAAAGGCCGCTGGCGTCGAGGTAATCCGTGACGACCTGGCTGCCTGGCGCAAGGCTGGTCTTCACCCACGGCTTCGGCTCCAGCCCGAACTCGCGCGCCTTGCGGGCGACGAGGCCGGCAGCAATCAGCACCGACGGGTTCGACGTGTTGGTGCAGCTGGTGATAGCTGCGATCACGACGTCGCCATTGCCGACCTGAAACTGCTCGCCCTCAACCGCGACGCGCGGGTCGTTGTGCTTCTTGTAGGTGTGCTCCAGCTCGCCGTTGAACTGGTCGTCGACGTCGCTGAGGACGACGCGGTCCTGCGGACGCTTCGGACCGGCGAGCGACGGCTCGATGCTGCTCATGTCGAGCTCGAGCGTGTCGGTGAACACCGGCTCTGGCAGCGAACTGTCGTGCCAGAAGCCATTGGCCTGGCAGTAAGCGCGGACCAATTCGATCGTCTCGTCGGAGCGGCCGGTGAGCTTCAGATACTCGATCGTCCGCTCGTCGATCGGGAAGAAGCCGCAGGTCGCGCCATATTCCGGCGCCATGTTGGCGATGGTTGCGCGATCGGCGACGCTCATCGTCGCGAGGCCCGGACCGTAGAACTCGACGAAGCGGCCGACGACACCCTTGGCGCGCAGCATCTGCGTGACGGTCAGCACCAGGTCAGTGGCGGTAATGCCTTCAGGCAGCGAGCCCGACAGGCGGAAGCCAACGACTTCCGGAATGAGCATCGACACCGGCTGACCGAGCATCGCCGCTTCGGCCTCGATACCTCCAACGCCCCAGCCGAGCACGCCGAGGCCGTTGACCATCGTCGTATGGCTGTCCGTACCTACCAACGTATCCGGGAAGGCGACCGTCTCGCCGTTCGTGTCGTCGCCGGTCCAGATGCCCTGCGCGATGTGCTCGAGGTTGACCTGGTGGCAGATGCCCGTTCCCGGCGGCACGACCTTGAAATTGTCGAACGCGCCGCTGCCCCACTTGAGGAACTCGTAGCGCTCGCCGTTGCGGGCATATTCCAGCTCGACGTTGCGTTCGAACGCCTTGGGCGTGCCGAATTCGTCGACCATCACGCTGTGGTCGATGACGAGATGCACCGGCACCAGCGGATTGATCTTCTGCGGGTCGCCGCCGAGGTTCTTCATCGCGTCGCGCATGGCGGCGAGGTCGACCACGGCCGGAACACCGGTGAAATCCTGCATCAGCACGCGCGCCGGGCGGTACTGGATCTCGCGGGCGATGCTCCGCTCCTTCTGCCAGTCGACCATCGCCTGGAGGTCGTCGCGAGTAACGGTCGTGCCGTCCTCGAAGCGCAGCAGGTTCTCCAGCAGCACCTTCATCGAGAAGGGCAGCCGGCTGATGTCGCCGAGCTGCTCGGCCGCCTTGGGCAGCGAGTAATAGGCGTAGGATCGGCTTCCGACGGTCAGGTTCGAGCGAGTATTGAGGCTGTCCTGGCCGGTCGGAATCATCGAAAAAGGTCCTGTGATGCTTGGGTTGTGGGAGCGCCCGTCAGATGGGCGGCGTGCTGGCCCTTAGCAATCCGCCCCGAACCCCGCAAACCGGGGCTATATCCATCCGCGCCGCTTCAGGAACCACAGCGGAAGGACTGCGCTGGCAAGCATTAGGGTCAGCGCCATCGGATAACCGAAAAGCCACCTGAGCTCGGGCATATGGTCGAAGTTCATTCCGTAGATGCCGGCGATCAGGGTCGGCGGGAGGAACACTAGTGCTGCCCATGAAAAAAGCTTCATCGCCGCATTCTGCTCGATGCTGATCAGACCGAGCGATGCGTCGAGCAAAAAGGTGAGGTTATCGCCAAGGAATGCGCTGTGGTCGGTCAGCGACTTGGTATCGCCGAGCAGCGCCTGGATGTGATCGCGAAGTCCTGCTGCCTTGGGCGAGCGGAGACGGTCCGACGCCAGGAAAAAGCTCAGCATTCGGGCCGTGCTGACCGCGCTGATCCGAATCTGCACCAGCAGTGACTGAGCGCGGCCGATGCGGCTCAATAGTGAGGTCAGCCGGTCGGCCGGGATCCGACGAGCGTTGGTCGACTTCGCGAAGATGTGGGCCGAGATCTTGTCTATCTCACGTCCGACTTCCTCCAGCTCGTCCGCCAGCCGGTCGATGATCACGTCGAGCAGATTGTAGGCCGCAGTCAGCGAGTCTTTGACCAGAAGATGGTCCTTGTGGGCGTGCTGCTGGAAGGCGCGCACCGGCTTTGGCGTCACATAGCGGACGGTCACGAGCCTGTTGTCGGTCAGGACAAAGCTCACCGGGTCGCTTTTCGGGTGGCCCTCCTCGACACCGTAGATTGTGCTCAAGGTCATGTAGAGCGCACCGTTCTGCTCGTAGAGGCGGCTCGACGGCTCGATCTCGCTCATGTCCTCGCGGGTCGGGATCTGAACGCGAACACACTCCTCGACCAGCTTGTCCTCGTCCCTCGTCGGCTCCTCAAGGTCGATCCAGGTGGCATCGTCGGGAATGCGCTGGCCTTTGCCGGCATCGATGATGCCGCCGTCGCAGTTCGGACCATAAGCGCGAAGCATGTCACGGTTGATTGACCGGCAGCAACGGCTTTGCAAGCCGCTTCGCTCTGCTAAGCCTTGGCTCAATGACCCGAACGCAACGCGCGACTGCTGCTGCCCTGTTAATCGTCGTTGCGGCCGGCGCCCTGCTTTACATGATGGGCCGGCCACCGATCTGCACCTGCGGGACGATCGACGTGTGGATTTCGGAGCCCAACAGCTCGAGGACGAGCCAGATGCTCTCGGACTGGTACAGCCCGAGCCACATCGTCCACGGCTTCCTGTTCTATGCGGTCCTGACTCTTCTCTTCCGCAAATGGCCGGTCGAATGGCGGTTTCTCGCCGCGCTGGCGATCGAGGTCTCGTGGGAGATCGTCGAGAACACGCCCTTCATTATCAACCGCTATCGCGAGGAGACCGCCGCGCTCGGCTACACCGGCGACAGCGTGCTCAATTCGATCAGCGATATTGCAATGATGACGCTGGGATTCTTCCTTGCACGTAGGCTGCCGCTGTGGGCGTCAGTCGCCATCGTCCTCGTCCTGGAATTGATTCCGCTGATCATGATCCGCGACAACCTGACCCTGAACGTATGGATGTTGCTGGCCCCCAATGATGCGGTAAAGGCTTGGCAATCGGGCGGGTAGGCGTCGGCACCATTCGACGCTTCGCGCATTCATCCGGCAAAATCCGAGGAAACCTAGTGAAAACGCTCAAATTTGCCGCGCTCGCCATTCTTCCCGCCCTCTTCGTCGCAACCCCCGCACAGGCCGGAGAAGTGTTCGGCGGCCTCTATGTCCATGACGTGGACACGTTCCTGACAATCGCCGGAGTCGAGGACGGTATGGACGTCCAGCTCGGCTGGCGCGGGGATCGTATCGGCAAGACCCCGCTGCAGCCCTATGCGTTCGCCGCCGTCAACACATCGGGCAACACCAACTATGCCGCGGTTGGCCTCTCGGCGAAGTTCGGGAAGCAGTTCTTCGTCCGGCCCGGGCTCGGCATTGCCGTGCACACCGGTTCGACCAAGGGCTACCAGATCGATGGCAACGGCAAGCTGGAGTTTGGCAGCCGCGTCCTGTTCGAGCCGGAGCTGGGGATCGGCGCCCAGATCACCGACCGGACCTCGATCGAAGCGAGCTGGGTGCACATGAGTCATGCGACACTGTTCAGCAAGCAGAACCCCGGGATCGACAACCTGGGCGTTCGATTAACTTTCAAGCTCTGATCAGCGGCAGCGCACCACCTGCGCCGGCGCGCCCAGGGTCAAGGTGAAGGGCCCAAGTTCGGTCTCGTCTTCCAGCTTGACCGACAAGGTCATGGCGTCCTTGACGATGGTCCCGGAATAGACAGCCTCTTGTGACTTGAAGATCTGGCCGACCTTGATGGGTCCACTCTGGCCGGTCCGGTAGGTGCCCTTGACGCTGAACAGCCCGTCTTTGCCCGGAAAGATCGGCTCATCGATCGTCCCCGTGGCGCAACCGAAGTCGACGGTTCCGGCCCCGCTTTCAAGAACGACGCCGATTTGCGGCCCGCCGAACGAGCCCCCGGCAGGCTTCAGGCCCGGCACCATGGTATCGCAAGCACTCAACGCGACGGCCATTGCGGCAATGGCGAACCTGCCCATCGACATTAGCCGATCATCCTTTCCGGCTTGACCACGCGGTCGAAGGTTTCCTCGTCCACCAGCCCCAGTTCAAGCCCGGCCTCCTTTAGCGTCTGGCCGTTCTTGTGGGCATGCTTGGCAATTGCCGCTGCGTTATCGTAGCCGATCTCGGGAGCAAGCGCTGTCACTAGCATGAGCGATCGGTTCATGTGCTCGCCGATCCGCTTTTCGTCAGGCTCCAACCCATCGAGCGTCCGCAGCGTGAAGCTTTCCATGCCCGTGCTGAGCAGGTTGATCGAGCGAATGACGTTGGCACCAATCAGCGGCTTGAACACGTTGAGCTCGAGATGACCCTGGAGGCCTCCGACCGTCACCGCGACATGATTGCCCATGACCTGCGCCGCGACCATCGTCAGCATCTCGGCCTGGGTCGGGTTGACCTTGCCCGGCATGATCGAGCTTCCCGGTTCATTCTCCGGAAGCTTCAGCTCGCCGAGCCCCGATCGCGGCCCTGAGCCCAGAAGACGGATATCGTTTGCGATCTTGGTCAGCGAGACCGCGATTGTATTGAGGACGCCGGACAGCTCGACCATCGTGTCATGAGCCGCGAGCTCCGCGAACTTGTTAGGAGCGCTGGTGAACGGCAGCTGCGTGAGGTTCGCAATCTCCTTGGCGAAAGCTTCGGCAAAGCCACTGGGCGTGTTGAGCCCGGTGCCGACCGCCGTCCCGCCCTGCGCCAGGCGATAGATCCGTGGCATCACGCCCTGGACGCGCTCGATATTGTCGGCGATCTGCTGCGCGTAGCCCGAGAATTCCTGCCCGAGGGTCAACGGCGTCGCATCCTGGAGGTGCGTACGCCCGATCTTGACGATCCCCGCCCAGCGCTTCGACTGCTCCGCCAGCCGGTCGTGCATCATCCGGAGGGCCGGAAGCAGGCGCCTGTTGACCGCGCGGGCGGCCGAGACGTGAAGCGCGGTCGGGAAGCTGTCGTTCGACGACTGGCTCTTGTTGACGTGGTCGTTGGGGTGAACCGGCTCCTTGCCGCCGCGGTTGCCGGTCAGCTTCTCGTTCGCGCGTCCGGCGATGACTTCGTTGGCATTCATGTTCGACTGGGTGCCGGACCCGGTCTGCCAGATGACCAGCGGAAACTGGCTGTCGAGGTCGCCACGGGCGACTTCCGCCGCCGCCTGCTGGACCGCTTCCGCAATCTGCGGGTCGAGTCCGCCGATACGGGCGTTCACACGGGAAGCGGCCTGCTTGATGAAGCCGAGCGCATGGACGATTTCCAGCGGCATCTGCTCGCGGGGGCCAAACGGGAAGTTCTCGATCGAGCGCTCGGTCTGCGCCCCCCAGTAGGAATCCGCGGGGACCTCGATCGGTCCAAAGCTGTCAGTCTCGGTGCGAGTCGTGTTCATCTGAATTCCTGAAACGTCATGCTGAACTTGTTTCAGCATCCATGAACGCGACGGCGCATCATTGGCAAGGCGGGCGGTCATCGATCCTGCCTTCAACAGGATGACGCAGCGCGCGCTACTTCTTGCGCGTAAAGTCCACGCTGACGACGTTCGAACCGTCTTCGCCGGGTTCGGCCTTGGGCGCGTCGTTCTCCGCTTCCTCATGCTGCTCATGAGCATCGTCCGCGCCACTCGCCTGGAACTTCAGGCTGAAGTCGACCGCCGGGTCGACGAAGTCGGTGACCGCCGCGAACGGGACGTGAAGAGTCGAGGGCACGCCACCGAACGACAGGCCGACGCTGAACGCGTCCTGTTCGACCTTGAGGTCCCAGAATCGGTGCTGGAGGACAATGGTCATTTCGTCCGGGAAGCGCTCCGTCAGGTGCTTCGGGATGCTGACGCCGGGAAGCTTGGTCTTGAAGGTGATGTAGAAGTGATGCTCGCCCGGAAGGCCGCCGGACCGCTCGACCTCGCCGAGAACGCGACCGACGACGTCGCGCAAGGCTTCCTGCACGATCTCGTCGTACGGGATCAGGCTTTCGGGAGTCTCGTCGGTCATATTCAAAACTGGTAGCGAGGCCTCGCCCCCGGTCAAGCGGAGTCCGTAATGCCAATCGACCCGACACAGCCCTACGACGACAACAATGTCTTCGCGCGCATCCTCCGCGGCGAGCTGCCTTCGAAGACGGTTTACGAGGACGAGCACGCGCTCGCCTTCCATGACATCAACCCCTTGGCGCCAGTGCATATTCTGGTGATTCCGAAAGGGCGGTACGTGTCCTGGGACGACTTTTCGGAAAAGGCCTCGGACGCGGAGATCGCCGGGTTCACGCGCGCCGTCGGCAAGGTCGCCCGCGAGGCCGGCCTGGTCGAGATCGGCTACCGGGTGATGGCCAACACCGGCCTTCGAGGCGGGCAGGAAGTGCCTCACCTGCACATGCACATCTTCGGCGGCACAACCCTCGGCCCGATGCTCGCTCGCTAGGGGATTGCCCTTAGGGGCGGAGCCGCTAGGGTCGGCCCCAAGACTTACGCCATCATAGGGGAGTAATAATGGCGACTGCCGCACCAAAAGGCGTGCTCGGGCGCATGATGATGCGCAAAAGCGTGGCCCAGGTTCAGGAAGAGACCCGGACCAGTGAGCTCAAGCGGACGCTCGGACCCTGGAACCTCGTTTTCCTCGGGATCGGCTGCATCATCGGCGCTGGTATCTTCGTTCGCACAGGCAACGCCGCGGCGCTTCATGCCGGTCCGGCCGTCCTCATTTCCTACGCAATCGCAGGCATCGTCTGCGCCTTCGCCGGCCTGTGTTACGCCGAGTTGGCCTCAACGCTGCCCGTGTCGGGCTCCGCCTATACTTATAGCTACACCACGATCGGCGAATTCGCCGCGTGGGTGATGGGTGCGCTGCTGCTCCTCGAATACGGCCTCGCGGCGTCCGTGGTCGCGGTGGGATGGTCCGGATACATGGTCAGCCTGTTGGGTGACATCGGGATCAACATTCCTGTCGAGCTCACCGGGCCAACCGGACATCATCTGATGAAGGATGGCGCGGAGGTGCTCGTCAACGGGGCGCCCGTCGTGTTCACCTTCAATCTTCCTGCGTTCCTCGTCTGCGCCGCGCTCGCGCTTCTGCTGTGCATCGGCGTGTCGGAATCGGCGAAGTTCAACAACGCCATCGTCGCGATCAAGGTGACCGTGCTTGTCGCCTTCATCCTCGTCGGCGGGTTCATCATTCTCAAGGATCTCGGCAGCTACACCCAGAACTGGGACCCCTTTATCCCGGCACCTACGGGCAAGGACGGCGAGTTCGGGTGGAGCGGCATCCTTCGCGCCGCATCGATCGTCTTCTTCGCCTATATCGGGTTCGAGGCTGTCTCGACTGCGGGTCAGGAGGCCAAGAACCCCGGCAAGGACATGCCGTTCGGGATCATCGGCTCGTTGCTCGCCTGCACGGTCATCTACATCCTCGTTTCGATCGTGATGACCCTGATCGTGCCCTACACGTCGCTAAACGTGCCGGATCCGGTCGCCGTCGCGGTCGATGCATTCGGACCGGAATGGGCGTGGTTCGCTAAGACCATCAAGATCGGCGCGATCATCGGCCTGACCTCGGTCATCCTCGTGCTGATGTATGGCCAGACCCGAATCTTCTACACGATGGCGCGCGACGGCCTGCTTCCGCGGGTCTTCGCAACGGTTCACCAGAAGTTCCGCACGCCGTGGATCAACACCTTGCTGGTCGGTGTCATCGTCGCGTTCGCGGCGGGCTTCTTCGACATCAACAGCCTTGGCGACATGACCTCGGTCGGCACGCTCGCGGCCTTCGCCGTGGTCTGCCTGTCGGTGATCTGGCTTCGCCGGACCCACCCGGACATTCCCCGAGGCTATCGCGTACCGCTCTATCCGATCGTTCCGGCGGCTGGCATCCTGTCCTGCCTGTGGCTGATCACGACCGTGCCCTGGTACGTGCTGGTGATCTTCTTCTGGTACACGCTGGCGATGGTCGTGCTCTACTTCCTCTACGGGATGAGGAACTCGGAGCTCGGCAAGGGTGGATACGGCAAGGGCGAGGGCGACTTTCCGCTGTTCCCGGAGGACGCCCCTCTGGACGAAAGCGGCGAACCCACCGTCCGGCCGTAACCGGAGTCAGAGTATGAAGTTCAGGGCGGTCCTTCGGGGCCGCCCTTTTTCTTATGCGACGAGGTCGCCCGCGAGCACCTTGAGGTCGGCTTCCGGGCGCGCACCGTAGTGCTGGATGACCTCGGCTGCCGCGATCGCGCCGAGACGCAGTGATTCCTCGAGGCTGCGGTCGCGCGCGACGCCGAACAGGAAGCCGGCCGCGAACAGGTCGCCCGCGCCGGTCGTGTCGACCAGCTTCTCGATCGGCTCCGCAGGAACGTCGGCGCGCTCATCGCCGCGAGTGGCCAATGCGCCATCTTCGCTGCGGGTCACGACGAGGATTTCGACCTTGTCCTTCACTGCCGCGACTGCAGATTCGAGATGCGCCACGCCGGCCAGCGCCTCAATCTCCGCCTGGTTGGCGAACAGGATGTCGATGCGGCCGCTATCGAGCAGCTCGTTGAACCCGTCGCGATGGCGATCGACGCAGAACGTGTCCGACAAGGTGAAGGCAACTTTGCGGCCAGCGTCCCGCGCAACCTCGATCGCCCGGACCATCGCGTAGCGCGGAGTCTCCGGGTCCCAAAGATAACCTTCGAGGTAGAGAATCCGAGCCGCCCGGATCTGGTCCTCGTCTAGCGCGCTTGCCGGAAGCAGCTGCGCGGCACCGAGAAACGTATTCATGGTCCGGTGCCCGTCGGGCGTGACCAGGATCATCGAGCGCGCAGTCGGAACTCCGACATCCGATGCCGGTGTGATGAACTCCACGCCCGCGGAAGTCAGGTCGTGCCGGTAGAACTCGCCGAGCTGGTCCTTCGCCACCTGGCCGATGAAACCCGCGGTCCCGCCGAACGCCGCGATCCCGGCGGCCGTGTTGCCAGCCGATCCGCCGCTAACCTGGTGCGCCGGGCCCATGTGGGAGTAGAGCCGCTCAGCCTCATCGGCGTCGATCAGCCGCATCGATCCCTTCACCAACCCCTCCATGTCGAGGAAGTCGTCGGAGGCGTTGGCGATCACGTCGACGATGGCATTTCCGATGCACAAGACGTCGAGACGGCAGTCGGTCATGTAGGAGCACCTGTTGCTTTTGCGGGGGAAAGCGCGCGCCTAGCTGCGCCGGGCCCGGGCGGCAAGCTTGCCTCGCCTCCCTGCCGCCGCCATGACTAGGCGATGCGCAAGATCCTTCCTCTCACTGGTGCCGTGTTGCTTTCCGCCTGCGCCACCCAGCCGGGACCGGAGCCGGAGCCGGCTTCAAGGCCTACCCCCACCGGCCCGTCCGTTCCGGGTTCGCTGGTGAACATGACGGCGGCGGAGCTGATCCAGAAGATGGGTCAGCCGAAGCTACAGGTCCGCGAGGGACCCGGCCTCAAGCTGCAGTTCAAGAGCCGCTCATGCATCCTCGACGCCTATCTCTACCCTTCACCGTCGGGCGGCCTGCCCGAGCGCGTGACTCACGTCGACACGCGCCTGTCGAACGGCAATGACACGTCTCAACAGGCCTGTATCGCGTCCCTCATCCGAAGCTGATCGAGCGCCCAGGCCGCGGCCTCGGCAATCACCGGGTCGGGGTCCGAAACATGCACTTCTACGCTGGACGCCAGCGCCCCTGAGCCGCTGTTGCCCGCTGCAATGAGGCAATTGCGGATCAGGCGATCGCGGCCAATCCGCTTGATCGGCGACCCCGCGAACATCTCGCGGAAAGCCGCGTCATCGAGCTTCAGCAGGTCGGCCAGGCTCGGCGCCGTAAGCTCCGCTCGGGGCAGGAACGCCCGATTGGCTGCAGCCGCGTCGGCAAAGCTGTTCCACGGACACACCGCCAAACAGTCGTCGCAGCCGTAGATGCGGTTCCCCATTGCCTCACGAAACTCCTCCGGAATCTGCCCGTCATGTTCGATCGTCAGGTAGGAAATGCATTTGCGTGCATCGATGCGATGTTCCGGCCCGATCGCCCCTGTCGGACAGGAGTCGAGGCATCGCGTGCACGTCCCGCAGTGGATGCCGTCGGTGGCCGGCGAGTCGGGAGCCAGTTCCAGCTCAGTCAGGATCACGCCGAGGAACAGCCAACTCCCATGCTCGCGGGAAACGAGATTGGTGTGCTTGCCCTGCCAGCCGATCCCGGCCGCCTGGGCCAGTGGCTTCTCCATCACGGGCGCCGTGTCGACGAAGACCTTGAGCTCGCTTGGCGCTGCATCGACGATGAAACGGGCCAGCGCCTTCAGCGCCTTCTTGACCGTCTTGTGATAGTCGCCGCCCTGCGCATAGACCGAGATGCGCCCGCGCTCCGTCTCATTTCCTAGCGCCATCGGATCGGACGTAGGTGCATAGCTCATCCCCAGCGCGATCGCCGATCTCGCGTCGGGCCACATCGCTTTCGGAGACACGCGGTGATCGGCCCGCGTCTCCATCCAGCCCATCGTCCCGTGATTCCCCGCCTCGATCCACTTGCGGATATCGAGCCCTGCGGAATCGGCGGCATCCGCGCGCGTGAACCCGCAGGCGGCAAAGCCCAGGCGCTCGGCCTCGGCCCGTATTGCCTCCTTAAGGGTTTGGCTCTTATCCACGGCGCTGCCCTTAACACCGCGCTCCATCGTTTCTCTAAGGAATTCCAGTGCTTCGACAGGCTTCGCCGCAGGGTTGGACGGAAGGGCTGGCCGTCGAAGCGCGCGACCTTGTCAAGGACTTCGCGGAGAAGCGCGCGGTCGACGGCGTCAGCCTCGAAGTTCCGGTCGGTTCCATCTTTGGCCTGCTCGGGCCAAACGGCGCCGGCAAGACGACGACGCTGCGAATGTTGCTCGGCATCATCGAGCCGTCGTCGGGAGAACGCTGCGTGCTGGGTCACACGCGTCCGATCGAAGCCGCTCACCAGATCGGCTACTTGCCCGAGGAGCGCGGCCTCTACCCGTCGATGAACGCGCGGGAGGGGATTGCCTTCATGGGCGCGCTTCGCGGCCTCCCCCTCTCGACAGCCCGCAAACGCGCCGACCAATTGCTCGAGGAGAATGGCCTCGGCGAGTGGGCGAAGAAGCCGATCCGGACCTTGTCCAAGGGCATGGCCCAGACGGTCCAGCTGCTTGGCACGCTCGTCCACGAGCCGCGGATGATCGTGCTCGACGAACCCTTCTCCGGTCTCGATCCGATCAACCAGGGCAAGCTGGAGCGATTGATCCGCAGCCGCGCGGCGGACGGCGTCACCATCATCTTTTCCACGCACGTCATCGCCCACGCCGAACGGCTTTGCGAGCAGATCGCGATCATCGCCGGTGGTAAGGTCGCCTTCAACGGCCGCGTAGACGAGGCGCGTGAATGCCTTCGTCCCATCGTCCGCCTCCGCACCCGCGAGCGCGATGGTCCGTGGCGCTCGGCGCTCCCGCCCTCGGCACGCGAAGAAGGCGGTGACTGGATTTTCGAGCTTCCTCAAAGCGGCCCGGAGCCGCTGCTCAAGGCCTTGATCGACGGCGGCGCGGGCATCGAGACGCTTGCGATCGAACGCCCCGGTCTTCACGAAGCCTTCGTCGCGATTGCCGGGGATGCGGCGGCCCGGGCCATGGCGGTCGAGCCGGAGAACGTGCAGTGAAAGAGCTCATTCGCGCCGCCTTCGTGATCGCCCGCCGCGATTTCTCGGCCACCGTGCTTTCCCGCACCTTCCTGCTGTTTCTGCTGGGGCCGTTCTTCCCGGTCCTGATGATCGCCGTCTTCGGCGCAGCCACCGCCCCAATGAGCGCGACCGAGCGTCCGACGGTCGGCGTGATCGCCACTGCCCAGGACTTCCAGCAGCTGGATGCCGCCCGCAATCGGCTCCAGGATACATTCGGAGCGATCGGGATGATCGGACTCCAGCGGGTTGATCCCAACGGCCAGCCTCAGCAGGCCGCGCGCACGCTGGAGAGCGCCAAGCCGGGCTACGTCGCAGTCCTTGAAGGCGGGTTGGCCAGTCCGAGGCTGCTCGGGTCGGTCAGCGCACAGAGCGGGACGGCCAAGCAGTTGCGGCTGATCATTGCCGAGGCGCGCCGGTCCGGCACTCCTTCGGAAGCCGTCCACTTGCCCGTGATGCTGACCAGCCCATCGCCGAATGCGCCAAACACCGGAGCCCACGCGCTGACCGCGCGAGGCGGCCAGTCGTTGCTGTTCCTACTTACCCTCCTCCTCGCCGGCATGCTTTTGTCGCAGCTGATCGAGGAGAAATCGAACAAGGTGATCGAGGTGCTCGCCGCGGCAGTGCCGATCGATTCCATTTTCCTCGGCAAGCTGCTGGCGATGCTGTGCGCCTCGCTCGTCGGAATCGCCGTCTGGGCCGCCGTGGGTGCCGCAGCCATTGCCGTATTCGCACCGAACGGCCTGAGCGCTCTTCCGCCACCCGCGGTCGGTTGGCCGACCTTCATCCTGCTTGGCATCGTCTATTTCGCGATGAGCTACCTGCTCCTGGGTGCCATCTTCCTCGGCATTGGCGCCCACGCCTCCAGCGCACGGGAAGTGCAGACCCTGTCGATGCCGGTAACCATGGCCCAGGTCGTCATTTTCGCCTTCGCCTCGGTCGCGGTCGGCGCGCCCAACGCAACCAAGGCGATTGCCGCGGCGATCTTCCCGCTATCCTCGCCCTACGTGATGATCGCACGCGCCGGCGAGCTCCCGGGACTGCTGCCGCACCTCGTCGCGATCGTCTGGCAACTCCTGTGGGTCGCCCTCTTCCTCCGAATCGCCTCGCGCATCTTCAGGCGGAGCGTGCTCAAGTCCGGACCGACGCGATTGAAAAGCAGGAAGCTCGCCCGGACGTAGTGTCCGCCTTCGACCCAAACCGGCCGCTAGCCTCGGTTCTCGAAGTCTAGAGGCCGAGCGCATGCCATGGAGCCGATTTGGAGCGGACGCTTTTGGCTCGAGACGCCAACGGAGAAACAGAGAACCTTTTGGATCATCATGAAATGATCAGGAAATGATCATCGCTCTCCGATAGGCGGCTGGTCACTGTCCTCGCGCACCCGCTTCGGGGTGATGAAGGAGAGGACGGATGGCTAGCAAGACATTCGCTAGGATTGCGGCAGGACTGGCGGCGCTTGTTTGCGCAACGGCGGCACAGGCCGACATACTCGATTTCTCAGGAACAATCTCTGGGCTCGGAATTGCAGGACCGGACGCCACCTGCGCGCCTGCTCCTTCCAGAGGGATTCTCGATCCATCAACGTCGACTGGAAACTCGACATTGGGGAGTTTCACATATGGTCACAACTGGTGTTTCTCTGGGGCATCGGGTCCGATCAACGGCACCTTCCAGCTCGACTTTGGGACCGATGAGATCTTTGGCTCGGTCGCAGGCCTGGCGACACCGAGCGGAACACCTTTTCTGACCAACCTCAACTTAACCTACACCATCCTTGGAGGCACGGGCCTGTATGCCAATGCCAATGGGTCTTTTGGCGGAATCGCCACGTCGCAGCTCGAAGCGGGCGTCGGCTCGCATTTCAATCTCAACTTTGGCGGCTCCGTCAACGCCGTCCCAGAACCTGCGACCTGGGCGATGATGCTGGTCGGATTTGGTGTCGTCGGATTCCAGATCCGGCGCAAGAATTCGCGAAAGGGCGGGGCCCTCATGGCGCGCCCCAACTGAAAAATGGATCGGGGGGCACGCTTGCCCGTACCGGTCCATGCGGGCCTCTCGGTCTTTCATCCAACACACTTGTTCGAACGGGCCAGGTCGCAGACGATTTGCGATACATATTGAACAAGCAATCCTGGACGGCTGGTTGGAAATGGCACTCAAAGTAGTAAGCTAGAATCAAATGCTTGGAACCGCTCTTGCCGGTCTCGCGGCAGCGTCAGCCCTGCGACCCTCCGACAATGTCACCTCGGAATCCGAACTCACCGCAGGCAGCGTGATCATGGTGACCGGGGAGCGCGTCCGACGCTCCGAGTTCGACACACCGGCGAGCGTGGAGGTCTTCGATCAACAGCGGATTGAAGGTTCTGTTGGCGTAGATCGCATTGAGCAGATCCTCGAATTGATCCCCAATGTTCAGCTTTCCTCGGGCGGGGAAGGCCCGACGATCCGCGGCCAGGATACGACCGGCCCGACCCGCGACTTGCCGGCTTTCCTCGGCGGCACCCGGCCGCGCACGACGCTGATCGTCGACGGGAGGCCTGTCAGCTTCAACGAGTTCGTATTCGGCTCAGCGCCACTTTGGGACGTGGATCAAGTCGAGGTTTTCCGGAGCCCGCAGACCACCACCCAGGGGCAAAACTCGATCGCCGGCGCAATCTTCGTCCAAACTAGCGATCCGTCGTTCGACCCGCAGACTCGCGCGCGCGTGATCGTTGGCAACCTCGGCACGCGGCAGGCCTCGTTCAGCGCTACAGGCCCGATCGATCGAGATGTTGCAATCCGCGTCGCCGCCGACCTGCGCTACAGCCATCCTGCGAGCAAGATCGCCGATCGAGTTGAGGGAGCCGATCCCAACCACGATGTCTATGGCCTCGTCCGAGGCAAGTTGCTCGCGAATTTGAGCGATTCTGTTCGCTTCCAGCTTTCCCTCAGCCATTCAAAATCGCAAATGCCTCAGTTTGAGGCGGTCCGACCGCCGTTCAAGCTCCGGGAGGACCCGGGTGCGTCCTATGGGACGTTCAAAATCGGAGTGGATTCGGGAACGGCATCCTCAACCGCTGCCCTGTCGCCATCTTTGACCCTGAAGACCCTTTTCACAGGCGGTCGGACGGAGATCCGCCGGTTTGCACCGCCCGGCCTGGGCACCACCCGGATCGCCGGGCGCGACTGGTCGGGTGAGACCTTATTCACTTGGGACCCCTCCGAGACTCTGCAAACCACAATGGGGCTGTCCCACCGCCAGGCCACCCTTCACCAGATGATCGACCTCTCGCAACTGTCCGGAATCGGGCGGTTCGATGACACGCAGCGCGCGACAGGCATCTTCGGCGAAGCCACCTGGCTTTGGACGAGCCGCCTGCATCTCACGGCCGGGCTGCGGTATCAGTCGGATCGACAGGTCAGGACCGGAGCACTTGCTGGGAGCACGTCCCCAATCCCGCTGAACTATAAAAAGGCGTTCGACGCTTGGTTGCCCAAACTATCCCTTTCCTACGACGTCCAGAAGAACGTCCGCGTCGGAGTTCTCCTTCAGCGAGCTTATAATCCCGGTGGGACGACGTTGAGGTTTGATACGGGCCAGCCGGACAATTTCCAGGCTGAATTCCTGTGGGATACCGAGATCTTTGCGCGAGCATCACTTGCTGGCGGCAAGCTCACGGCGTCGGCCAACCTGTTCCGCTACGACATGACGAACCCTCAGCGGGCACGGTCCATCGTCATCATTACACCAACGTCGGCGCTCGTCACTTTTGCGGACCTCTTCAATGTTGACAGGGCCCGAAGCGAAGGAGCGGAGCTGTCAATGGACTGGCGCCCCGATCCAAGCTTCTCAGCGAGGCTGGCAATCGGTGCCCTGTCGACCCGGATAACCGGAGTCCCCCCAGCATACGCTGCGTTCGACGAAAAGGAGTTCCAGCGTTCGCCGCACTTCAGTCTCGGTGCCGAGGTCATGTGGCAGGTCGTTCCCCGTCTTAGCGTGTCGGCGCAGGTGCGGCATAATAGCGGCTACTTTAGCGACGACTTGAACCGTGCTGACCGGCGCGTTCATGGCTGGACCAAGGTCGATGCTCAGGCCTCCTACGCGGCAGGGCAATTCAAGATCTTCGGCTATGCCCGCAACCTGCTGAATACCTTTTACCTTACCTACTTTCTTAACCCGTCCTGGGCGACCGCAGGAGATCCCCGGGAAATCGGCATCGGGCTTGAGGCAAAATTCTAGACGCTGCCCAACCCATAATCCGGCTGCACACCGCGCTTCGACCAATAGTCCGTCAACCCAACACCATCGCAAAGCGCACGAAACCGGGGATCGCGTCTCAGCGCTTCAGAAGGAGGTGTGAAGAGCCACGGCGTGAACCGCCACGCCGTACTCCGCATTCCGTCGGGGGCAGGCGAAGGTCCGACGGCGGTTCCCGGCTTCCGAAATGCCAACAGCGCGTTAGCGACGTCGAAAGCGGCATCGACTTCCCCAAGAGCGGAAAGTGTCATGACCGCCTGGTAGGACAGAGTTGGCGACTTCAGGGCGGCGCGCAGGTTAGCGTCGCGCGCTTGCGCGATGTTTGCAGCCGACCTGTCGCCAAGAGCCGGGAGCGACAACCGCCACAGCGACACTGCATCGGGACTGAACGACTGCGGCAGCGTCGACTTGGAATCGAGCATTGATCGAGCCGCCTCGGCCCTGTCCGTGAACGCATAAATCATGAATCGGGCAAAGCGAACGAAGCGGTGCCACGGCCACATCTCGATCGCCCGATCGATGACCCGGTCAGCCTCGCCGACCCGTCCCAAGATCCACAGCATCTGGGCTCGCGGATAGTTCGTGACGGGGGCCAAAGGTTGGAGTGCCATAGCCCTTTCGACCAGTCCCGACGCCGCACGACTTAATCCGACCGATTGATAGAGTCCCCAGAGGCTTCGCATGGCGCTTATGTTCTTGGGGTCCTTGGTCAGGATCTGATTGAGCCTGTCTTCGGTCGACGCGACGTCCAGCATTGACCGCTGAAGGATAGTCTCGGCGAGGCGTGCATAAGGATCTTCGGGGTCCGCTTTCAGCGCTGCGCGCGAAAATTGGTCCGCGGCACTCGGATTGCCAGTCTGGCTCCCGCCGGAATCGCCGAGCTGAGTATAGGCCATCAGGCCGAGCGCTTTCGCGTCGCCAGGATAGATTGAGAGAGCTTCCTGCAGCGCCTGAAGGCCCTCCTCGCGCTTATCGAACAGCAATGCGCGTTCGCCGGTTTCGAGGAGGGCCGCGAACTGCCGGTCGTTTTGGACCCGCCGAACCGACCACAGGCCAATGCCGGTCAAACCGGCAATTGCCGCCGCGGAAAAGCCGAGAACGTACCTTCGCGAAACCTGCTCCGAGGGCGCCGCCGACGCGTTGGTCCCAAGCGCTTCGTGGGGTGACGCGCGGTCCAACCCTGTGAGGCGATACCCTGTCCGAGGGATTGTCTCGATCTCAAACGACCCGGGCCCGGTCTGCATCGCGATCCGTCGGACACGGTTAATGGTCCGGTTCAAGCTGTCATCGCCAACCAGAGCTCCGCCCCAGCCAGCATCGAAGAGTTGGTCTCTCGTGACGACCTCACCTCTTGCGTCCACCAAGAGGAGAAAAATCTGCATGGTGAGGGGCTCGACCTGAATTTCGCCAGCTGGCCCCTGAATGTGTCGGCGGGCAGGGCTGATAAGGAGCGGACCAGCAGTAAAGTCGCGACGCTCCGCAAGCTGCGCTGGTTTCACCAAACCCGCATTCTCCCACCCACAGACGGCCCCATCAGTAAATGATCAGGCCATGATCGGCAGTCCGTCATCGCACATTGATTGGAGGGTTTCTACGCCGCCTTCAGTCTCTTTGCGGGGAGAAAGCAAATGGCTCGTCAAGGCACGAACGCACTCATCATTTTGAGTGCAGCTTTCACAATGACTGCCTGTGGCGGTGGCGGTGAAGGAGTAAACTCAACGCCAACACCTCAACCGGGCCCACCACCACCACCACCGCCACCGCCACCGCCACCGCAGCCACCGGCAGGTGCCTACCTGACTCCCGGCATCACCCAATCGACTTCCTTTTCCACCCTTGGGTGGGAAATCAGCGCGGGTGACAAGCTGGTTTCCGACGTCGACACAAACGGCTTTTCAGTTTCCTACGACGCTTCGACTCAGAGCTACTTCGTGGCGCTTCCCAGCTATCAGGGAGCTCCGGCTTCGGCTTTCCAGCAGACCGGGCAGTCCAGTAGCTATTATAACGGCCAGATTGCTGGGGCCGGCATGAACCCGGAGCAGATCTCGTTTTTGAAGCCTGGCTCCGGCTACCAATTTTCTGACCTTGCCATGGTCAACGTCCTGGCGAGCTATCCGACGTCAGTCTTCGCCTTTGGTCAGGCAACTCCCGCCGCGTCCGTACCGACGACGGGGTCGGCAAGCTATTCAGGGACAGCAATCGGCGTCTCCGTCTCGAATCTTTACTATTTCGATGGCGCCACAACGCTCAATTTCGACTTCGGGGCAGGAACGCTGGGTGGGCAAATGGATCTTAGCATCCATGATCTTGGCGGCGGCACATCGCATATTGGAACGTACAGTTTCGCAAACACAGTCTACGGAACCGGAAGCGCAACATTCGCGGGATCGCTGCGTGACAGCGCAAACGGCCTCTCCGGAGCATTCTTAGGGCAATTCACTGGGCCTGGCGCAGAGGAATTGATTGCTCGCTGGAACATCGATTTTCGCAATCCCGACACCAATCTGACTGAGCCTGCCGTCGGTGCCCTGATCGGGCGCAGGAACAGCGGGCCGTGAGCGATGGGACGAAAGATCCATCTCTCGCTCGCAGCGGCGCTGGCCGTTGCCGCCTTGTCCCCTGCAAACGCAAGCGAACGGATCAAGCTGTTGGCGCCGGCGCTGCTCGAACTTGGCCAGCGCTTCGAGAGGGTGGGCGAACTCGCCAACGCGACGAAAATCTACCGAACTCTTTTGGAGGACGCTGACGCAGAAGTTCGATCGGAAGCACGGTTTCGACTTGCCAAGATCCTGGCGGCGGAAGGCAAGACGACTGAAGCGGCAGTCTTGATGCGGCGGGTTGCAGATGAAAATCCGAAGGCGACCGCTCCGCGCATTGAGCTTGTGGGACTGCTGCATAGGATTGGCGACGAAGCTGGCGTCCTTCGTGAGTTGCGCTCGCTGAGTAGGCTCGACCTTCCGTTGAATATTGCAAGACTGGTTGACCGGCTGAGTGCGTCCCTCAAGTCTTCTCAGCCGCTGGCATTACAGATTGAACTTGCTGTGGCGCCGGATACGAACATCAACCGCGCCACCCGATCCGACACATTGGGAACGGTGTTCGGAGAATTTGCATTCGATGAAGATTCCAGGGCCAAATCTGGTGTTGGCTTGTCCGCAAGGGGCCTGCTTCAGAGTCGGGTCGATGTGTCGGGCGAAGTTAGCATAGCCGCCCATGGCTCGCTTGACGCCGATTTGTATCGACGGTCAGAGTTCAATGATATTTCGTTCGAAGCAGCAGTGGGCCCGGAGATCGGCCGCGGCCCGGCAAGGATTGCGATAGAGGTCGCCTTCAATCAGCGATGGTTTGGCATGAAGCCGTACCAACGAACTTTCCGCGCTTCCGGCAGTGGTCGACTGATCGTCGATCGAGCTTCCCAGCTGCGGGTCGATGCTTCCATTCGAACTTCCGACAATTTCTTTAACGACCTTCAGGATGGCCACGGCATCGGTACTGTAGTTCGCTACGAACGCGCATTCTCGGCGCGAGTGATTGCGTCGTTGCGTGGGTCATTCGATCGATTCAAGGCAAACGAGCCGGCGTATGCCACTCGGTCCTGGTCCATCGGAGCGACGATATCGCGCGACCTTGGCCGAGCAACCGTCGACATTGGGGCGGACTACGCAAGGCTGAATGCAGATGCCCGGCTGCTAATTCTACCTAAGGCCCGAGAGGATAAGTTGGCTCGTTTTCAATTGGGTGCCGTGTTCCGGCAAATAAGCATTGCTGGCTTTTCGCCGACGATCCGCATTGTCCGCGAGAGAAACCACAGTTCCGTAGAATATTACGAATACAAACGGACGAGGACCGAGTTCGGAATCAGCCGGTCCTTCTGATGTGTCGCCTTTAGAGTGGGCTTTCGACCCATTGCTGCCGCTAGCTGTCGGAGAGTCTTGCGGCAACAGCTGGCAATGGGCACCTTAACCGAATGGTGGCCTCAGAGCAGTCAGCCGAAGGGCGCGTCCAGCACCTCGTTGAGACGGAATATCGGCATTTTGAGGCCGACACGCCGAAAGTGATCGAGGGTTGCCCATGTTGCCTCGACAGCGAAGGCGCTGACGCCTTGCTAACGAACTCATTGCGACATTTAACTACGAGGAACTCTGGTCGTATGTCTCAGGCGTATTCTTCACCCTGGGAAGCGAGCTCGACTTTAAATACTTACTTCCGCGCATCATGGACATCGCAGCCAATGACCCGGCAGGTTTGATCGACCCCGAGATCGTCTTGGGGAAAGTTGGACTAGCTGGTTGGCGAAGTTGGCCCGCTCGTGAGCGCAAGATCATCGAGGATTATGTAGACGCCTGGTTCGAACTCGCGCTCATGCGCGATATGGCAGATGCCGAAGAGGGTTGGCTTGGCTCAGAGGCCGAGGGCGTACTATGCGGAGCTGCCAGAGCAGGCATGACGATATCGGGCTTGATCTCGCGATTACAGGAACCCGATGGTGCACCCGTCCTCAAATGATCTGGCCGACCGATTTCCTGTTAGGTTGTCGGCCTTCTGGGAGGACGCGCCTGAGGGCCTCGAAGAGCTGTCGAGAGTGATCAGTCACAAACCGTCGTAGCGTCCGCTTTCCACCCAAACCTGCCGCTAGCGCAACACTATCTGGCGACCCATGCCAACCGGCTCAGTGGAGCTTGAGCTTGGGCCTCACCACGATGTTCACGCGGCCGATCAGGATCAGGATCGCGCCTCTCAGAAAGCCGTGAATCGCCAACAGGTGCATCCGGTAGAGCGACTTGTAGACGAAGCGAGCGATCCGGCCTTCGACGGCGATCCGGCCGCCGATCAGGTTCCCCATCAAGCTGCCCACGGTCGAAAAGCGGGACAGCGACACCAGGGAACCGTGATCGTGATAGCGAAAAGGGATCAATTCCCGCCCACGCATGAGGCGGATCAGGTTGCGATAGGTTGCTGATGCCATCTGGTGCGCCGCCTGAGCGCGCGGCGGAACCGGCTTCCCGTCGGGAAGCTCGCAGAAGCAGCAATCGCCGATCGCGAAGATCCTGTCGTCGACCGTGGTCTGAAGCGTCGGACGAACGACGATCTGGCACCGCGCGTTCGTTTCCAGGCCGTCGAGCGAACCCAGGAAATCCGGCGCTTTGACGCCGGCGGCCCAGACCTGGAGGTGGCCTGGAATGACCTCGCCTTCGTCCGTGATCATCTCATGCGCCCGCGCCTCGACGATGCGGGTCGCCGGTCGGACGGAAACACCCAGCGCCTCGAGCTCCTCATGGGCGGCCGCGGCTAGCTTTTCCGGAAGGGCGGGAAGGATGCGCGGGCCCGATTCCAGCAAGGTCACCTGAAGCCGCTTTTCGTCGAACACCTCGAGCCCGTAATGTCGAAGCGCCGAGGCGCTGTTGTAGAGCTCGGCGGCAAGCTCGATCCCGGTCGCTCCGCCGCCGACCACCGTCACGCAGACATGCTCATCGGCCTCCGCATCGGCGCTCATCGTCCGTGAAACGCGCAGGCACTGGTTCAGCAGGCGGTGGCGGAAGGCATCGGCCTGTTCGCGATCGTCGAGGAACAGGCAATGCTCCCGCACGCCCGGGACATTGAAGTCGTTGGTCACCCCTCCGACCGCGAGCACGAGATAGTCGTAGCGGATGGCATGCGCGGCCATAAGCTCGGTGCCGTCCACGTCGACCAGGGGCGCGACGATGACTTTCCGCCGCTTGCGGTCGAGCGACTGGAGCGAGCCAAGAAAGAAGCGGTAACCCCAGCGGTGGCCGTGACTCCGGTACCCGACTTCGTCGAGATTGGCGTCGAGCGAACCCGCCGCGACCTCGTGAAGCAGCGGTTTCCAGATGTGCGTGAGGTTGCGCTCGATCAGAACGATGTCGTGATTCTTGCGACCGAACCGGGCGCCCAGCAGGCGGGCGAGCTCAAGGCCGCCGGCGCCACCGCCGACAATCACGATCTGCGTCTTTCGCGCCTTGGCGGTTGGCTGGTCGGCTAGCACGCCTGATGGGACTCGATGTTTACCGGGCGGCTTTCAACCTAGTGTGAACATTTGTCAGGCCGCAGACGATGAGGCTACAGGATCGCCTCGCGCGCCATTTCCTCGAGTTTTGCCATCAGGGCTCGATGCGGGAACGGCCCATGACTGATCCGGGCCACGCCCGCGCTCGCCCATTCCTGCTTCGGCGGCGCGCCGGGGAAGGCGATTACGTTGAGGGGCAACGGAACCTCGCGGACGACCCGTTCGATCTGCGCGGAGTTCGATAGCCGGGGCACGAAGAAGCCGCTTGCTCCGGCATCGGCGAACGCCTTGCCGCGCTCCACGACCTGATCGATCAACGCGTCGTCATGTTCCTGCGTTTTGAGGAGCAGATCCGTCCGCGCGTTGATGAAGAAATTGTCGCCGACCTGCCGCCGGATCGCGGCGATCTTCTCAACCTGTTGGGCGAGCGGGTGAAGACCCTCCCCGCCAATGACCTGGTCTTCGAAGTTGCAACCCACGGCACCCATGTGCGCCAGCCGCCAGACGTTGCGGCCGACCGTGTCCGGATCCGTGGAATAGCCGCTTTCGAAGTCGACCGTCAGCGGAAGGGTGGTGGCGTCGACGATCCGCGCCGCATTGGCGAGCGCGAAGTCGATCGGGACCTTCTGCCCGTCCGGCCATCCGTTCGCGTCGGCGACGGGATGACTGCCGGTCGCCAGCGCCTTCGCTCCCGCCTCTTCGACGGCGTGCGCGCTTCCGACGTCCCAGATGTTGTACAGGATAACCGGATCGCCCGGGACGTGAAGCGCCAGAAAGCGCTCGAATTTCTCAGTCATTGTCGCCGCTCCTGCCAGAGTCGTCCGTACAGGCCCCGTAGCACTTGTCCCGGCCCGATACAGCGCAACCAACTCAGGGTTCAGCGCGTTTGCGGAATCAACAGAGGGGTCGATGTATGACGCGTAACACTGTGTGTATCCCGCTGGCGGCGCTTGTCCTGCTTGCCGGCTGTAAAACCAACGATGTGACCGATGGAGTGCGGAGCGCCGGGAGCGCTGTCGCGGACGGTGCGCAAAGCGCGGTCGGCGCCGGCGTGTCGCTGGTCAATGTCGATTTGCGCAATGTTCTCAATGATCTTGCGCTCGACCTGAAGATCGACCGATCCAACATCCCGATCAACGCCCAGATCCCGATCACGGTCGCAGCCAACGTCTGCGGCGTGTCGATCAACATCCTGTCGATCGGCGGCGGCGGTTCCAGCCAGAGCTGCACGGCGACCACGAGCTCCCCGGAGCTCGCACAAGCGGTTCAGCAACAGCTTGCCGCCAATGGCTCGGTCGGCGGCGGGGCGCAGACGACGACAAGCGCGCAAGGCACAAGCGGCAGCGGGACGACAACGACCCCGCCGCAGCAGCAACCCACAACCCAACCCCCACAGTAGCTTTCCGGGAGGACTATCATGTTGAAATCGTGGCTTTTGGCCGGCGCGGTCGCGTCGGCGACGCTCCTTGCCGCCTGCAAGACGAATGACACCGCACCCCAGAGCGCGTCAGACGGCAGTGCTGGCACGACTGCCGGCACCGGGACGACAGGAGGCACGGGCGCCGGAGACGGCGGCAGCGGCACTTCCACCGGGGGGTCGGGAAGCATTCCGACGCTGGTGAACGTGAACCTGCAGAACGTCCTCAACGACCTTTCCGTGTCGTTGCAGGTCAACCGCAACTCGATTCCCGTCACCGCCCAGGTGCCTGTGGATGTCGCGGCAACGGTGTGCGGAGTCTCGGTCGATGCCCTCGCGGCCTCTGTCGCGAGCGGCAACGCCACTTGTACTGCGACCACTACCAGTCCGCAGCTGACGCAAGTCGTCCAGCAGCAAATCTCCACGGGCGGGAACGTCGGCGGAGGCGATCAGACGACCACGACTCCACCGCCGCCAGGAAACTAAGATTTCGGCGGTGGAACAGAAAACATCTGTAAGCGTATTGCTCACTTCGAGAAGATGAGGCTACCTCAGGCATCTCGTGTCAAAACAGGGAATGAACTGATGAAGAAGATTTCGACCGCTTTCGCAGTGGCCCTCGGCGTCGCTGCTCTCGCAGCTTGTAACCAGAGCCCGCAGGAGCAGGCCGCCGACAACATCGAGGCAAACGCCGAGAACACGGCCGATGCCATCGAAGCCAATGCTGACGATGTTCCGGGTGTCACCCTGAACGAGACTGCCGACAACGCCGCCGACGCAGTTCGCGCCGAGGGCGAGAACGCTGCCGATGCAGTTCGCAACGGCGCCGACGCTGACGGCAATAGCGCGAATTAATTTCGCTCAAGCCGCGCGCACGCACGCGGTTTGAAAGGGGCGCTCCGAACGGGGCGCCCCTTTTTTTTATGGGCTGGGTTCTAGTGGACGAACCGGGCGACGACGTCGCGATAGGACCGGGACACTTTCACCTGCGCACCCGAATCGAGCACCAGGAAGCATTCCCCGTTGGTGTGGGGCTTCACCTGGCGGACGAGGTCGAGGTTGACGATGGTCGAGCGGTGCACGCGCTGGAAACGGCGGGGGTCGAGCCGCTTTTCGAGATCCTTCATCGTCTCGCGCAGGATCAAAGTGTTCTCGCCGGTCTGGATGCACATGTAGTCCCCGGCAGCATCGATCCGCTCGATCGTGTCGACGTCGACGCGGAAGATCTGCCCCTGGTCCTTGATGTTGATCATCTTCTCGTAGCGGTCGGGTGCGTGGCCCTCCGGCGTCCCCGCTTCGGCCAGTTCCTCCGCCGCTTCGGGAGCATGTTCGGCCAGCGCCTCCTTCAGGCGCCCGGCCTCCTCGGCGCTTCTCTTTTCCGATAGGCGCTGTCGAACCCGGTCGAGCGTCGCCGCAAGCCGGTCTTCCTCGACCGGCTTCATGAGGTAATCGACCGCCTGCGCCTCGAACGCGCGGAGGGCGTGGTCGCCATAGGCCGTGACGAACACGAACAGTGGCGGCTCGACGTCCATCAGGCCCTGGATGACGGAAAATCCGTCGAAGCCGGGCATCTGGATGTCGAGGAAGACGAGGTCCGGCTTGTGGGTCTTGATGGCCCTGATGGCCTCACGCCCGTTGGCCGCAGTGGCGACGACTTCGACGTCGTCGTGAGCCTCGAGCCGGAGCTGAAGCCCCTGGGTCGCCAGCGGCTCGTCGTCGACGAGCACGGTGCGAATGGTCATGTGTCCTTGTCTCCGGTTTCGTAGGGAATTTCTACAATAACGCTGAACCCCCCTTTGTCGTTCTCTTGAGTCGCAAAACCATGGGCAGGACCATAGGCCTGCGTCAGACGGTCTCGAATGTTCGCCAGTCCGACGCCGGTCGACGGGCTCGCCGACAAGTCCGCACCCTCGGCCGATCCGTTGTCGGCCACTTCGATCCTCACGCCCTGCCCCTGCCGGGTCGCGTTGATCCAGATGTCGGCCCCGTCCTCGCTCGGCGTCACCGCATATTTGATCGCATTTTCGATCAGCGGCTGGAGCAACAGCGATGGCAAGCGGGCGCCGATCGTTTCCGGCTCAATCTTGAAATGGGGACGGAGCCGGTCCTCGAAGCGCATCTTTTCGATCTCGAGGTACAGCTTCAAAGTCTCCACTTCCTGGGCCAGGGTCACCTTCGCGGTCGGCTCATTGGCCAAGGTATAGCGAAGGAAGGATGACAGCCGCGCAAGCATCGCATTCGCCCGCTCGGTCTGCTTCAGAAGCACCAATGTGGAGATTGAGTTGAGCGTATTGAAGAGGAAGTGAGGATTGAGCTGGTAGCGCAGCATCGCCAGCTGGGCGGTCGAAGCCTGGCTTTCCAGCCGCTCGCGCTGCTTGATCTCACTTTCCAGCAGGAGGAAATAGTTGATCCCGTAATAGAGCGCGGCCCAGGCCGCGAGTAAAGCGAAGTCGAGAAGGATCGCGCTGAGGTAGGTGCGCGGTCCAAGCTCCAGGTTCGGCTTCAGGAAGGTCGCGACGCTCCAGGTCTCGATGATCGAGAAGGCCGTCGCGGCGAGGACAACCACGGCGAGCGACAGGACCAGGGTCCAGATCGGCTTCATCGCGATCAGCCGCCGGAACAGCGACGCCATCAGCAGGGTCAAAGAATAGCCGGTGGCCGTCAGCAGTGCGGTGTGCACCAGCCAGACGAGGCCCATGCTGTTCGAGAAGCCTGACAAAGACCGCAGGATGAAATAGCCGGTCCAACCGGCGCTCTGGAGGATCCAGAAGGCACGGTTCTTGTCATCGAAGAACGGCTGGTCGAGACCGACGCCCGCCATCAGCGGCTGGGCGGGCGAGCGGGCGGCGGCCATGCCGGCTTGCTGTTTCAATGCTGCGCTATCGGTCGCCATTGCCGGTTGGGATATAGAGGGGCAATTCAGCCATTGCGAGCAAAGGCAGGAAGCGGCAATCCGGTCCGCCACGGGAGAGACACGGATGAACGAACATGCTCCGCGCGCGAAGTTTCGCAGCATGGACCAAGGTACGGCGGAAGACTGGGCAACCATCGGGAGCCATTTCTTCCCCTTTGCCCAGGGTCTCGCCGACCGCGTGCTGACCCACCTGAAGCTGCTCGACGGCGACTATGGCGGCTTCCCGATCGACCGCCTCCAGCACTCCCTGCAGACCGCGACTCGCGCTCATCGGGGCGGCGAATCCGAGGACTATGTGGTGATGGCGCTGCTTCATGACATCGGCGACACGCTCGGGACCCTCAACCATCCCGACATTGCGGCGGCCATCATCAAGCCCTTCGTCGATGAGAAGCTGCACTGGATGTGCGAGCACCATGGCATCTTCCAGGGGTATTACTTCTTCCATTACCTCGGAATGGACCGCGACATGCGGGAGCAATTTCGGGGCCATCCGCACTTCGAGGATACTGCCCGGTTCTGCGAGATTTACGACCAGACAGCGTTCGACGAAGCGTATGACACGGCACCGCTCGACTTTTTCGAGCCGATGGTGCGGCGCTTTTTCTCGGCACCGAAGCGGTCGATCTACGTTAGCACCGCCGAATAAGGACCCTACATGAGCTTTGTACGTACGGCCGTTGCGGCGGCCGCAATCATTGTTGCGGGCTGCAACTCATCGCAAACCAATACGGCCATGAACGCCGCCGATAATCAGACCGAAGCCAGTATCGCGCCGGTCCTCGAAACTGCCGATGCCAAGGACTCAGCCAGCTACGCCCGTCCGTTGGAAGCGCGCGTCCACCACGTCGCGCTCGACCTCAACGTCGATTTCGAGACGAAGCGTCTAGGCGGCACTGCGACCCTCGACATCGATCGCAAGCCGGACGCGAAGGAGATCGTCCTCGACGATAAGGGCCTGGAAATCGCCAGCATCACCGACGGCTCCAACCAGCCGCTCGACTACAAGGTCGGTCCGTCCGATCCCAAGCTAGGCTCTCCGCTCGCGATCTCGCTGCGCCCGGACACCGACCGGTTGATCATCAAGTACAAAAGCGCTCCGGATGCTGGCGCGCTGCAGTGGCTGACCCCGGAGCAGACCGCGGGGAAGAAAATGCCCTACCTGTTCAGCCAGGGCCAGGCGATCGAGAACCGGAGCTGGATTCCAACCCAGGACTCACCCGGCATCCGCCAGACGTGGGAAGCGACGATCCACGTTCCGGCGGGTCTGACGGCGGTCATGAGCGCCCCGAAGGCGGCCGAGCCGATGACCCAGGGCGGCGAGAGCGTCTTCACCTACAAGATGGATCACAGTGTCGCTCCGTACATGATCGCAATCGCGGTCGGAGACCTCGCCTTCAAGCCGCTCGGCAAGCGAACCGGCGTCTGGACCGAGCCGGCCATGCTCGATCGTGCCGCGGCAGAGCTCGCGGACACTGAGAAAATGGTCGAGGCTGCCGAGACGCTCTACGGGCCCTATCGCTGGGGTCGCTACGACGTCCTCGTCCTACCGCCAGCTTTCCCATACGGCGGCATGGAAAACCCGACTCTGACGTTCCTGACGCCGACCTTCATTGCGGGCGACAAGAGTCTCGTCGGCCTTGTTGCTCACGAGCTTGCACACAGCTGGTCCGGCAATCTCGTCACGAATGCCAATTGGAGCGACAGCTGGCTCAACGAAGGGGTCACTTCCTACTTCGAGAATCGGATCATGGAGGCGCTCTACGGCCCTAAGCGAGCCGCGCAGGAAGCTGCGCTCAGCTTCGACGAGATGGAGAAAGCGTTCGCCGAAGAGGGCATTAATGGCCCCAACACGCAACTTCACCTAAGCCCGAAGGAAGGTGTGCCCGATGGAGGCGCAGGCGGAATTATTTACGATAAGGGCGCCGTCTTCCTGCGAACGATGGAAAAGATCGTCGGCCGCGAGAAATGGGACGCCTATCTGCACTCATACTTCGACCGTCACGCCTTCCAGCCGATGACTTCCGCCTTGTTTTTGGCCGATTTGCGGGAAAAGCTGGTCAAGGGCGACAAGGCCCTCGAGCAGAAGCTTCAACTCGACAATTGGCTCTATAAGCCGGGCCTGCCCTCGAACGTCGCACGGCCCGATCCGGCCGCGTTCGCGGATGTGGACAAGGCCGTTTCCGCATTCACCGTCGGGGGACCGGTGCCAGCAGGCTTCAGCAGCTGGACGACGGCCGAAAAACTGCGATTCCTCAACAAGTTGCCTCGGAAGCTGCCGACTGCCCGGCTCGACCAGCTGAACAAGACGCTCAAATTGAACGACGCCGGCAACCAGGAAGTCCTGTTCGCCTGGCTCGATCTGGCCATTCGCAACCGATACGACCCTGCGGTCCCGGCGCTCGAGCATTTCCTGACTTCGCAGGGCCGACGCAAATTCGTGCGTCCGTTAATCCAAACTCTGGCCTCGGATAACGCGTGGGGGCGGCCCATCGCGGCACGCGTCTACAAGGTTGCGAGGAGCTCCTATCACCCCATTACGCAGAGGGATTTGGACAAACTTAAATTAGGCAGTTGAGAGCTACGTCTTAACCGCGTCTCAACCCTCTTCGGCTACCGCTTGCTTAGACCAGAAGTAGCGAGCGCAATGTACGAAGCTCCCGACCGTTATAAGCGGATGATTTCAGCGCGCCTGCCGGACGGCGAGTCCCTCGGGCTCGCCAGCGATCCGTCGGACAACGCCAGTACTCCGCTTAAGGACGTCCAGTTGATTTCCAGGGCGCAGCTCGCGCCCTTTTTCGCCGCCGCGAACATCGTTGCTGCGCTGATGATGGCCGCTGCCCTCTGGGGCGACGTCGATGAAATGCTCGTGGTTCCGTGGGCCTTGGCTGTTGCGGGGATCAACCTCCTCGCGCTTCACATCGCCAAGACCCAGGCGATCACGCACATCGGCAGGTCGGGACGACGCGTCCCCGACTGGATGATGATCGGCGAAGTCGTCCTTCGTGCGGCAGTCTGGCTGTCACTTCCGCTCTACGTTTTCGTCGGTCTTCCACCGGGCGGGCAGGTCATCGCGGCATCGATCGCTGCGGGCCTCGGCGTCGCCGGGCTCGGCCTTGTAGTCCATCCGCGCTCAGTGATTGGATGGATGTCGACGTTTACGGCAGGCCTGGCTGCGGCACTTCTACTCGGCCGCAACACGGTGCCGTTCCAGCACATGCTTTCGATCCTGTTCACACTTGGCGTGTCGATTTTCGGTGTCCTCAACGTCGCCCGCTGGGCCTTCGAGCAATTGAAGACCAACGCGACGTTCAGCGCCCAGAGCGAAAGTGCCAGCCTTTTGCTGCAGGAATATGAGCAGCGCGGCGTGGGTTGGCTCTGGCAGGTCGATGCGGAAAATCGCGTCACCTACATCAGCTCGCGAATGACGGCCTTGCTGGGACGCCCCGCCAGCCAGTTGCTCGGCCACTCGATGCCCTCTTTGCTCGGCGGTCATGCGGAGCTGGGCCGCAAGCTGCTCGAGAAGCAACCCTTCAATGCGCTCGACATGGAATTGCAGACGGCCCGCGGGCCTCGCTGGATCTCGATCGCGGGCGACCCCATCATTGATACCGCTGGCCGCTTCGAGGGCTTCCGCGGCGTCGGCAGCGACATCACGGAGATGCGCCAGACGCAGGAGCGCCTGACCCACCTCGCCAACATGGATGTGCTTTCCGGCCTGCCCAACCGCGGTCGCGTTCGTCAGCTTCTCGGCGACGCCCTGCGCCAGGCGACGGCGAACAACACCCCTTGCGCGATCCTTTTTCTCGATCTGGACGGCTTCAAGCCGGTCAACGACACGTTCGGCCACCCGAAGGGCGACGCCGTCCTGCGCGCCGTTGCCAAGCGTCTGGTCGATGAAGTCGGCGCCGACGGGCACGTCGGCCGCATGGGCGGCGACGAGTTCGCCATCGTCATCACCGACGCCCAGAGCCGCAAGCTGGTCGAGCAACTTTGTGATCGCATCATCGTGTCGATCAAGGAGCCCTACATGATCGACCAGACCGAGATCCGCATCGGCGTCTCGGTCGGCTGCGCCTTCGGCCCAATCGACGGCGCCACGGTCGACGACCTGATCCTCAAGGCCGACCTTGCGCTCTATCAGGCGAAGGACGCCGGACGCGGCGTCGCGCGCTACTTCTCGTCCGAATTGCAGTCGGAACAGGAAGACCGCGTTCGTCTGGAACAGGATCTCCGCCAGGCGGTCACCTCCAAGCAGTTCCACCTCGCATTCCAGCCTCTGGTCAGCGCCAAGAATCAGAAGCTCGTCGGATTCGAGGCCCTTATCCGCTGGAACCACCCACAGCGAGGGTTCGTGCCGCCGGGGGTCTTTATCCCGGTTGCCGAGGAATCGGGCCTGATGGTTCAAATCGGCGAATGGGTCATCGACGAGGCTTGCCGCGCCGTCGCCACCTGGCCGGACCCGATCACCGTCGCGCTGAACATCAGCCCGAAGCAGATCGTGCTTCCGTCACTCCCGAACGTCGTCAGCGAGGCTCTCGCCCGTTGGAAAGTACCGGGCAACCGCATCGAGCTGGAAGTGACCGAAGGCGTGTTCCTTGGCGACAACGGGCCAACGCTAGACGTCATGAAGCGGCTTCGCGCGCTGGGCGTCGGCATTGCGCTCGACGACTTCGGCACCGGCTATTCGTCGATCGGCTATCTGAACAAGGCGATCTTCCACAAGCTGAAGATCGACGGCAGCTTCGTCCGCGATTGCGGCTCGCGGCCCGAAAACGTCGCGATCATCAAGTCGATTGTCCAGCTGGCCAAGAGCTTCCGCATGTCGGTGACCGCGGAAGGCGTCGAGACTGCCGAAGATTTCGAGCGGATGCGCGAACTCGGCTGCGACACGATCCAGGGCTACTTGTTCGGCAAACCTCTGTC
This sequence comes from Sphingomonas daechungensis, assembly GCF_039543105.1. Taxonomy (NCBI): domain Bacteria; kingdom Pseudomonadati; phylum Pseudomonadota; class Alphaproteobacteria; order Sphingomonadales; family Sphingomonadaceae; genus Sphingomonas; species Sphingomonas daechungensis. The sequence continues at coordinate 1,812,344 of NZ_BAABJC010000001.1, read as the reverse complement.
TTATGAGCGAGCGAACCAGATGGTGGTTGGATTGGGCGCCAAGAGGATGGCGGGCTGATCAATAGCGAGCGAGGATGAATTCCCGCGCGCGTTCATATTCGTACGGCGTCACCCTCCCGTCACCGTCGCCATCTGCGAGGTCCTTGAACGCAAGCGCGGCCGGCTGGGCCTCCTCGATCGAAATCCGGCCGTCGCCATTGGTATCGAACGTTCGCCTGGCCCACTGGTCTAGCACCCAGTCGCGCTCGAACAGCTCGACCGCATGAGGGTTGAGCGAGGCCGGCGCTGGCGCAGGTTGAGTCGCGACTGAGAGGACCGTGAGAAGCAACCCAACCATGAAACGCTAAACGCAGAGCCGCTCGCGTTGCTCCCGGCTGTTGACTTGGAGGGCTGCCGGACGGACACGGCAGCCTGGAGAGGGGCGGAAACAGTGGCGAGCGGCGGCGCGACACCGATAGTCCATATCGGCTTTCCGAAAGCCGCTAGCACCTGGTTCCAGAAGAGCTTCTTCCCCTGCGTAAAATCGCCGCGCTACGTCAACCGTGCGCTGGTCAATGCCGCACTTCTTGACGCCAATGCGCTGACCTTTGATCCCGCCGCGGCGCTCGCGACCCTTGGGCTAACAAGGGGTGAGGCCGGCATTCTCTCGGAGGAAGGGCTGTGCGGCTACCAGCATAATGGTGGCATCGACGGCATCGTCACCAAGGAATTTGCGCATCGGATCAAAGCGACATTCCCGGACGCCCGCATCGTGATCATGCTCCGGTCGCAGACTAGCGTGATCGTCTCTCTCTACCAGCAGTATATCCGCGCCGGCGGCACCTTCAGCGCCACTCGCTTCCTGTTTCCCAAACTCTATCTGCAGCGGCCTGAAGTGGTGACCTACAAGCAGCCGCGTTTCGACGTCGACTTCTTCCTCTATTCGAGGATCGTCGCGCTCTACGACGATCTGTTCGGACGCGAAAACGTTCACGTCTTCCTGTTCGAGGATTTCCGTCGCGGTGGCATGGATTTCCTGCGCGAGTTCGCAGCAGAGCTCCGGCTCAACGTCGATTGGGAAAAAGTCTCGCTGGAACCGCGCCTGCGCGGCTATGGCGCTCCGCTCGCCTGGATCGCCCGCGGCCTCAATCTCTTCACCCGTCGCTCGGTCCTCGACAAGCACTACCTCGTGAACATTCCGGGCTGGTATCGGCCGCGCCGGAAGATCCTCGAAGCACTCAACCGAACGGGACTGTTCGGGAAGCCGCCCAAGCTGAGCGACCTCATCGGCAAGGATGCTGCGGGGAAACTGGAATCCCATTTCGCGCGAGACAATGCGCTCCTTGCCGAGCGGCGCGGACTGCCTCTGGCCGAGCTCGGCTATCCCATGCCTGCCGGTCAGGCGGAGAGCATCGCCTTCAAGTCCGATACCGTCGCGATCGCAGAATAGTCGGAATCGCTCCGGACCAGCCGAACCTCGAGCGGCGACGGGGCTACCTCTTTTGCGACTGCGGCGGCCCAGACATCGTGCCACGTTTCGAGGAACGATGGATTCTCATACTGCCTGAGGATCACCGCATGCCTCTTCCTGCCCTTTTTCGAATTCGGCTCTGCTCCCGGCGACTGGAGGCGCTTACGAAGGGTGTCGGGGTCGTTGGCAAGCGTAATCGAAGTCACGCGTTTGGCTGACGATAGCAAATGGAACGCAGGGTCGCGGGGATGTGCATGGAGAGGCCGGTCGAAGGGCCGCAGAATGTCGTAGTGGTAAATCAGCGTCTCGTGGCGGCCGGTTCGAAGTCCATCGACATCGTTTGCGGAGGCCACGGAGAAGTCGCCTTCAATTCCAAACCGCGCGCGCAATTCCTTCGACGACTTGAGCCGCTCGATGAAGGTCGACTTGCCGACCCCGGTCACGCCCGCAACCACGACCAGATGGTCGATCTGTCGCCGGCGCGCTTCGACGATCCACCGGCCTTTGAAGCTCGACGGATGGAAGCGAACCGGCTCGAACGCTTTCGAATGACCGTTGACGATCACCGACATCGCCTTCTTCGTGAAGGTGAAAGTGCGATCGGCGGCGCGGGTGCTCTTCGACGTATCGCCGAGAAGGACGAGCGGCGCGTTCGTCGCGCCCCATAGCGAGAAAATATTCGCGACCTTCATCACCTCTCGCGCCTTCACCGGCGCGACCTCGAGATAGAAGCGGTCGCGGGTCATCGACATGATCTTCCGGATCGCCCCGATCGGCTCATAGAGATGGTGAAGCACGTTGAGGCAGAGCACGACGTCGAACGATTTCGGCTCGGGGACATAATCCTCGAAATCCGCTTCAATATACTCCGCGGGCAGGTTCATCAGTCGCGCAATCTCGCGAGCGTGCCGGATGCGCTCCGGCGACGTTTCGAGCCCGGTGGCGCCCGCTGCACCATGCTTCAGCGCTTCCAGGCAGAAATGCCCGAGCGAAGAGCCGATATCGAGCAAAGTCAGCCCTTCAAGGCCGCTTCCGAACAGCAGCGAGTCCATGGACGTGCGCTGGTATCCGCCGGTCCCCTGCCCCTCGCCGAAATCGATATTCTGATACTTCACATGCTCTGACTGAAGGAGCTTGGCGATCTCCTGGTCACGCTGCGTCTGGTCCAAAGTCCCGGCCTCGCTGAAATGTGGCCGCCTCGTATGACCGTGCTTTGCCGAGGGCAAGGTTGGGGACAATCGACGTTCGGGACGAACAGAGCCGCTGCGCTGTTGTAGAATTGGCTTCGGGCCTTATGATTCCAGCCTGTCGGGGGCAGAGCGACATGTGTGGAATAGCGGGATGGTATAGACGCTCCGGCCGAGCGGTCTCCAGCGCTGTCGTGAAGCGGCAGTGCGACACCATCTATTCGCGTGGACCTGACGATTACGGCGTGACGGTCGATGGCGATTTCGGCTTCGGCATGCGCCGCCTCAGCATCATCGACATCGAAGGCGGCCACCAGCCGATGCGGACCGAGGACGGCCGCTACTCGATCGTTTTCAACGGGGAGATTTATAATCACCTCGAGCTTCGGCCGGAGCTGGAGCGGCGCGGCGCCAGGTTCCGCACCCACAGCGATACAGAAACAATCCTTCAGGCTTTTGTGTGTTGGGGCAACGACGCATGGGGCCGCCTTGACGGCATGTTCGCAATCGCAATCTGGGATCATGCCGATCGCCGGCTGACGCTCGCCCGCGACCCGCTGGGAATCAAACCCCTGCTCATCACCGAGCAGGAAGGCGGCATTGCCTTTGCCTCCGATCTCCGCGCGCTTCGAGTGCTTCCTGGTCATCGCTGGGAGCTCGACGACCGGGCAGTTCACGACTTCTTCTGCTACGGTTACGTTCAACCGCCCCGATCGATTTTCCACAACGCGCGGAGCCTCGGTCCCGGTCAATTCATGGAAGTCGACCGGTCGAGCAGCAATGCAAAGACCTATTGGCAACCGCGCTTCAATGTCCGCCACAATCTGACTGAAGGCGAATGGATCGAAGAAACCCGAAGCAGGGTACTCGCCACCGTCAAAAGCCACATGCTTGCCGACGTGCCGGTCGGCGCTTTCCTGTCAGGGGGGATCGACTCCAGCGCGATCACCGCAGCGATGGTTCGAGTCGCGAACACGCAGGTCAAGGCCTTCACTCTGGGCTTTCCCGGAACGTCGATTGACGAAAGCGCGTCGGCGGCGCGGATCGCCAGGGACCTCGGTGTCGAGCATCATGTCCTGCCGCTGGAGCCGGCGGCAGCGGGCGACGTGCTTCCACAAGTCCAGGCCGATTTCGACGAGCCATGCGCAGCGACTGCGGCGGTTCCAATCTGGCACCTGTCCAAATTCGCGCGAGAGCAGGTAAAGGTCGTTCTCTGCGGCGAGGGCTCCGACGAGATTTTCGCCGGCTACAAGCGACAGCGGACCGCTCTCCTCGCATCCCGCCTCGCGCCTTTGCTCAACGGCCCGCTCCATCTCGGCGACTTGATCGACGCACTGCCCAGGAGCGGCCTTGCGCGCTGGAACTACCAGGTTCAGAGCGCCCGCCGCTTCCGCCAGTCGGCGCTGCTCGAGAACAATCTCCAACGCTATATCGCGGCGACCGAGATCTCGACGCCGGGAGTACGATCCCGGCTTTACGCGCCGTCCTTCTGGAAAGAACAGGAAGGGCCCGCGAGCTACCAGAAGCTGGAGGCGGAATATTTCCTGCCCGAGCACCGTGCGCTGTCCCCGCTTGAGCAGCTGATGCTCGGCGATCTCACCATCCATATGCCCGGGTCGCTGCTGAACCGGCTGGACAAGGGCAGCATGGCGCATTCGCTGGAGGCGCGCGTCCCCTTCCTGTCGCGCGAGTTCGTCGACTGGAGCCTGACGGTACCGCAGGACATGAAACTCCGCGGCCGGGTTGGGAAATACTCGCTCCGCAAGGCGATCGAGCCATGGCTCAACAAGGACCATCTTGACCGCCGCAAGCTGGGTTTCCAGCTGCCTTTCGCCGAATGGTTCCGCGGCGACTTCAGCCGCTTCGCTCGCGAGGCCTGGAACGATAGCGGTGCCCGGCAGCTCGGTTACTTGCAGCCCGATGCGGTCGAACAATTGTTCGACGAGCACGCGCGCGGCGAGGCCAATCACGGCCGCATCCTCTACGCGATCGCCATGTTCAGTTGCTGGTGGCAGCAGTCGATGAGCCAGGGTCAGAGCAAGGCTGCCTAACCCACCATGCTGATCGATCTTCGAACCGCAGAGGGCCTCGGCCCTATCGACGCCGACATCTGCGTGATGGGCGCCGGCGCGGCCGGCATCCCGCTTGCTCGCCGCCTTGCCAAGGGCGGGCTAAAGGTCTGCCTCGTCGAAAGCGGCGGAACGGATTTCGAGCAGGCGACGCAGGATCTCTACCGGGGCGCGAATCTCGGCATGCCCTATTACGACCTGCACGATTCAAGGCTCCGGTTCTTCGGCGGCACGGTCGCGATCTGGGGCGGACGCTGCGCGGTCCTCGACCCGATCGACTTCGAGCAGCGTCCCTGGGTCGAACACAGCGGCTGGCCCATCGACCGAAGGCAGCTAAATCCATATTACCGGCAAGCGAACGCCATCTTCGATGTCGGCGAGTTCAATTACGAACATGATGTGTGGCAGCAGCTTGGGGTCCCCGATCCCGGCCTGGATCCTTCCGAGCTCGACGCGAAGCTATGGCGTTTCGACGAGGAAATGGAGCGGTTCACGGCCGCCCGCGCGCGCGACCTGTTCGAGGTCCCCAACGTCACTGTCCTGCTACACGCCAACGTCACTCAAATCACTACTTCCGAAGCAGGGAGGGCTGTCGTTGGGGTCGAAGTCCGCTCGCTGGAGGGCCGAAGCACGACAATCAGGGCGCGCCGTTACGTACTCGCCTGCGGGGCCATCGAAAATTCGCGCCTTTTGCTCGCCAACGGCATCGGCAATGGTCACGACAATGTCGGCCGCTACTTCATGGAGCATCCCGCCGGCCGCGTAGCGAAGATCGAGACGCGCGAGCCCTATGAGTTGTGGGCGCTGTTCCAGAAGCGCTTCTACCGCGATCGGCCGCCGCTGGCGCCGGCGCTTCGCCTCGCCGACGACGCCCAGCGGAAGCACGAGGTCCTGAACAGCATCGTCACATTCAAGCTGCAACGCGACCCGAAGCACGGCGTGAACATGAGCAGCGCCGTCTACAACAAGCTCCGCCACAACATCTCGCCTGACCGCAAGGGCCGCATGGCCGACCATCTCTATCGGGCCGTGCGCACCGCCTTCCATCGCTCGGTCCGCAATTGGTTCGAGAAGATTCGGGCCAACACCGGGCGCACCCACCTTTACGCGATCACGCGCGGTGAGCAGGCGCCAAACCCAGAAAGCCGCGTCATTCTTTCAGGCGAACGCGACGCGCTCGGGTCACCGCGCGCCGATCTCGTGTGGAAGCTGAGCGACATCGACAAACGTACCGCCCGGATATTCCCCGATGTCATGGACCGCGAGCTGCGCCGTCTCGGCAAAGGTAGCGCGACGCCGACCGAGTGGCTGTCCGACCCCGACCCGCAATGGCCGATCGACTACACCGTCGGGAACCACCCCTTCGCAAACTACCACCAGCTCGGCGGCACGCGCATGAGTAGCGACCCGGCGAAGGGCGTCGTGGACGGCGACTGCCGGGTCCACGACGTCGAGAACCTTTACGTTGCCGGCGGATCGATTTTCCCGACCAGCGGCTGGGCCAATCCGACTCTGACAATCGTCGCTCTCGCGCTGCGGACGGCCGATCACCTTTTGGCGGAATCAGCCTCGGACTAGCGCCGAGCGCACGGCTTTCGACAGGGCTTCCGCCCGAAACGGCTTGGTGAGCAGCGGAGCGTTGGGTGCGATCCGCTTGATGGAATCGGTTTCGCTGTATCCGGACACGAACAGAATGGGCTGGCCGGGATGGGTCGATAGGATCTTGCTGGCGACGTCGGCCCCCGAAAGACCGGGCATGATGAAATCGAGCACCACCAGATCAGGCACTTCTGACGAGAAGGCGTTCAGCCCAGTCTTGCCGTCTGGAGCCTGGCGAACGACATAGCCCTGGTCGACGAGCGCCTCGGAAATGAATTCCCGAACGTCGGGGTCGTCGTCGATGACGAGGATGCGCTCCGCCGACGTTTGAGGTTCGCCGGCCGGCTCCTCGGAGTCGCCGGCTGTGGCTTTCTCGCCCGGCCCCGCGGCCTTGAAGAACAGGCTGACCGAAGTCCCCTTGCCGGGCTCGCTGACGATCCGCGCGACTCCGCCCGATTGGCGCGCCATCCCGTAGACCATCGACAGCCCAAGGCCGGTGCCCTTGCCGACTTCCTTGGTCGTGAAAAACGGCTCGAAGGCCCGCTCGCGCACGTCCTCGGTCATGCCGGAACCGGTGTCGCTGATGCTCAGCTCGATGTAATCGCCCGGGTCGAGGTCGGTCTCCTGGGTGACAACCACATGCCGCGTCTTGAAGGTCAGCACCCCTCCTTCAGGCATCGCATCGCGCGCGTTGATCGCGAGGTTGAGGACGGCAACCTCGACCTGGGTTGGATCGGCGAGGACCGGCACCATCTCCTCGTCGAGGTCGAACTTCTTCTCGATGCCCGGCCCGAGCACGTTCTTCAGCAGCGGCCGCATATTGTCGATCAGTGGCGCGATGTGCGTCGCGCGGACTTCCAGCCGCTGGACTCGGCTGAAGGCGAGAAGCTGTCCGGTCAGCCGCGCGCCCCGCTCCGCGGCGGTGAGCGCGTTGGTGGCGTAGCGCTTTAGTTTCTCGTCCTCGATCCGCTTGGTCAGGAGATCGAGGCCGCCGACGACCACGGTCAAAAGGTTGTTGAAGTCGTGCGCGATCCCGCCGGTGAGCTGGCCGAGCGCCTCCATCTTCTGGCTTTGCCGGAGCTGCGCCTGGGCAGCCTTCAGCTCGGTGATGTCGCGCGCCTCGAACAATAAATAGATGATTGATCCATCGGTGTCCTTCACCGGCTGGACCGACACGTCGAGGATCGCCGTAGGAAGTCCCGCCCGCTCCATCTGGACTTCGGTCGTGAAGATCCTGCCCTTCGCGGCCTGGGCAATACCCTCCCTCATCACCGCACGATGCTGCGGATAGGCTTTCATCGTCGGCGAATCCCAGAGCTTGAGGCCGATCGCATCGTCGGGATTGGGATGCCGCCAGATCTCGCGGCGATTGTTGACCGCCAGCACCGTGCCGTCGGGCTCCAGCAGCACCATCACCTCGAGAGCGGCTTCGAAGACCGCCCGGAACTGCGCTTCGCGCCGGACCAACTCGGCAGTCCGCTCCTCGACCTGGCGCTTGAGATCGAGTTCGGCCTCCTTCGCGACCGTGATGTCAGTGGCCGCACCGATGAAGCCGGCCAGCTCGCCGTCCGGCGCGTAACGCGGCGACGAAGTGCTTCTCAACCAGCGGTATTCGCCATCGCCGCGCCGGTACCGTCCCTCAAGCGTGAAGGTGCCGCGACCCGCCTCGCCGGCGATCGATTCCTGGACGATCCGGTCATGATCGTCGGGATGGATGCGCTCCCGCCAGTCGAGCGTACGGGCGAGCTCGCGGTCACCACCGACGAAATCGACATAGGCGTCGTTGACGAAGTCGCGGGTGCGGTCGAGGCGGGTCACCCACATCAGGACCGGCGCCTGGTTCGCGATCCGGCGGAAGCGATCCTCGCTCTCGCGAAGGGCTCGTTCCGCTGCGCGTTGCTCGGTCACGTCCTGTACGAGAACGATGACGCCCCGAACCCTTCCAGTGCCATCCGTCCAAGGCATGTAATTGGTCTGGACCGCCAGATTGCCGCGGGTGGGGTGCCTGAAGTCCGTCGCGAAGAACTTGCGTTCCCCCGCGAAGGCGGCCGCAATCAGCGGCTCACGCATGGCCCAGGCTTCTTCGCCGAGCAGTTCCCTGATCGTCAGTCCGAGCAGTTCCAGGCGGGGCCGCTCGAACCAGTCGGCCATGGGCTTGTTCATGAAGCGGTAGCGAAGGTCCTCGCCGATGTAAGCCACCATGACTGGCAGCATGTCGGCGACTGCAAGCATACCGGAGAAGTCGAATCCCCCGCCTGCAAGTTCGATCGGACTGCCCGATTCCGAGGCCGCTTCGGCGCTCGCCTCGCCGGCCTTCGAATTCAACGCCTTACTCGTGTCGGCCATGACTCGACATGCTAGGCCAATCCCCCCTTTCTGCGAAGCAGAACCTGCTCCGCACCACGGCAACAATTCGCGTGATTTCATCCAGTTCCCGGCCTGGCGCGGATTCAGGCAACGGGGCGCGGATCGCCCAATATCGATGAAACCACTGCCGCGGTCACGGCGTTGAGAGCGGTCGAAAGGAAGGATCGGACAATGCCGACCAACGACGCGCTGAGGACGCTGACTGGTAGAGGGTATCACGCCGTGTACCGGGAGCATGAGGTCAATCACTGCCCCGGCTGCGGCCGCACGCACTGGCTGATCGGTCGAATGTCGGCGGAGTGCGCGTTCTGTGCCACGGCCTTGCCGCTGGCCGAGGCCGGCATGCGCTCATACGCTGGCCCCGCGATCATTCAGCACAAAAACCGCCACCAGGACGCTGCCTGGGCCGCCTAAGCTGCCTTCTTCCGCACCGGCACCGACGCATTGCACAAGTCGACGCCGCCTGCCGGGCGGATGAAGAATTCGTCCTGCCGGTTGGCGCGGGCTTTCACATAAGCCGCAAACGTCGCGCTGCTTGTATCCATGTACTGGTAGGATGGCCGGGCGGCTGCAGGGATTTCGCTTCCCAGCCGAACCATGGCGATCGGCACGTGCATGCTCTCGCTCTTGTAGAAGCCGAGCGCCTCGGTCCCTCGCGGTAGCGAACTCAACCGATCCATCCCGTCGATGACCCTGCCGACCACCGCGATGTTGCGGTCGAGGTGACGCGGCGCGTGACCGATGACGGCGTACAATTCCCCGCCTGTTCCCGTGTCCGGTGACAGGTCCCGGCCCACGCCGACATAGCCGTAACAGTGGGTGAGATTCGCCGTGCCCGCCTTGGTGTCATAGCCGATCAGCCAGCCGCCGGCGAAGCCTGCGCTGGGGGCGAAATCGTCCGGATAACCCAAGGGTCGGACGGATAATCCCTCTAGCGATCGATGATATTCGGCCGGCGGCTTGGCGACGACACCGGCCGGAAGCGGCTTCTTGCCTTCGTTGTTGCCCCACTGAACAACGTAATTGTCCTGCACGCGGTAGATCGTCGAGCCGGTCCACCAGCTCCCTTTCGCCAACGCGCGAATGTTCGCGACGTGGACCGGTGCGAACTGCGGTGCGAGCTGGATGACCACCTGTCTTCCGTTGGCAAGATCCATCACCAGCAGATCGTCCGGGCTGATGTCTCGCCAAGCGCCCGCGGGAGCCCCCGCGACGATTTCGGACGGAGTCTTGGGTTTCGCGGGAGGCGAGGCGGCAATCAGGACAGTTGAAAACAGAAGCATTGCACGCATCTCAGCCCTCCACAGCGAACGGCCGTGGTCTAGCCGACGATTGCGAGCGCCGCTATCGCCCGGCGATGCACACTGCCACTCTGATGCTCCTGGGGTCGGGCGAACTCGGCCGGGAATTTGCAATTGCCGCCAAGCGGCTCGGCTGCCGCGTCATCGCCTGCGACCGCTCCGAGAGCGCCCCCGCAATGCAGGTCGCCGATGCGTTCGAGGTCTTCTCCATGCTCGACGGCAAGGCGCTGACTGCGGCGGTGAAGAAGCACAAGCCGGACGTCATCGTTCCGGAGATCGAGGCGATCGACACGGACACTCTCGCCAAGCTCGAATCGGACGGTTGGCGGGTCGCTCCGTCGGCGAAGGCGGTTCAGCTGACCATGAACCGCGACGGCATCCGCGAATTCGCCGCACGCGACCTCGCTTTGATCACCTCGCGCTACAAGTTCGCCGAGTCCCGCGAGGATGCGATCGCGGCTGCCGCCGAGATCGGAGTGCCGTGCGTCGTGAAGCCGGTCATGTCGAGCTCCGGCAAGGGCCAGACGACCGTCAAGGAGGCGGGCGATGTCGGTGCCGCCTATGATTACGCCGTGGCCAACATGCGCGGCGACCGGCCCCGCGTCATTGTCGAGGAATTCATCGAGTTCGACAGCGAGATCACGCTCCTGACTGTCGCCACCGAGGCCGGCGTCCTGTTCTGCGCGCCGATCGGTCACCGACAGGAAGCCGGCGATTATCGCGAGAGCTGGCAGCCGGCCAAGATCGCCGACGGAGCGCTGCTATCGGCGCGGCGGCAGGCGCGGAAGATCGTCGAGGCGCTCCGCGGCTACGGGATCTTCGGTGTGGAGTTCTTCATTAAGGGCGACCAGGCGATATTCTCCGAATTGTCGCCCCGTCCCCACGATACGGGCATGGTGACTCTGATCACCCAATTCCCGAACGAATTCGAGCTCCACCTGCGCGCAGTCTTGAAGCTGCCTATTCCTTCGATCGAGCTGACCCGGCCCGGGGCCTCGGCGGTCATCCTGGCGAGCGAAGAGAGCGAGAACTTCGAATTCGAAGGCTTGGCGGAAGCGCTTGCTCGTGGTCATCCGGGCGCACCGGTCGATCTGCGCATCTTCTGCAAGCCGAAGACGCTCAAGAATCGGCGAATGGGGATCGCGCTTGCTGGCGGAACGGATGCGGAGGACGCGGTCGCGACTGCAAAAGCTGCGGCAGCGGCCGTGAAGATTCGCTATTCGTGAGGTGAAACTCACGGCGGTTGCGTTGTTGAATCAGTTGATGATGAAAGGACGTTCGATGCGAACCCGGATCTCGGCGACAATCGCACTGGCGCTGCTGGCGTCGGGCTGCGGCGACAACAGCAGCCAACCGGCACCGGCGAAGCAGATTTCGGTGCGCAGCGAACAGCAGAATGCACTTCACAATCTCAGCGAATCCAACCTGAAGATCGCGCTTCGAAGGGCGATCTATGACAGCGGCAAGAAGTGCAACACACTCACCGATGCTGGCTACGTCCAGGAATATGGCAATCTCTCGATGTGGACCGCCACCTGCTCCACCAAGCAAAGCTTCGCGATCTTCGTCGGGCCCGACGGATCAATCCAGGTTCGTGATTGCCGGGAAGTCGAGCAGCTGAAGCTACCCGCTTGCGTCATCACCAAACGGCCCAAGCCGGACCGCCCGGCTTAGTCGCAGCGGCGGCTTTCCTTATACTCGCCCGCCGCGGTCTTTTCCTTGACCGTTACGCATGAGCCCTGGCGCGTTTCCTCGCGCCAGCTGCCGTCCGGATTGGTAATTCGATTGCCGCCCTTGGGCACGCGCTTACCGTCGCGAATCTCGTAGTTCCAGCCGCGCGGCGTCGCCTGGTCCTTGTTGCCCTGGTTCGCCTGCGCGAAGGCCACGCCGGCAAATCCGGTCACTGCCAGCATGGCAGCTCCGATCAGCAGTGCACCCTTCGAAACCATCTTCATCACACGACTCCTTAGCGTCGCTTCCTACTCTCGCCGATGTGAACAGCGGGTGAAAGACGAAGCGCGGCAAATCTGCGCCGAACTGACGCAGATGGGAGCGAAATGACGATTTTTGAAGGGCTTGGCCCTCTCAGGGGTTTAGCCCTGGCGAGCCTTGAAACGCCGGTTCGTCTTGTTGATCACGTAGGTGCGCCCACGGCGGCGGATCACGCGGCAATCGCGGTGGCGCGCCTTGAGCGACTTCAAGCTGTTGCGAATCTTCATGGCGCGCGCCTGTCTCTTCGTTTCGTCTGGTCAAAAATAAGGAAGGCCGCCCGCAGGGGCAGCCGCTGGTCGCGCGCTTAAGCGAAAACGGGCTTCGCCGTCAAGGTGCAGCGCTCAGCGGCGGGCCTTCGGCTGGCCCGGGGCATAGGTCTCGCCGAAATAGTCCCCGGCGTACCACATCGGCCTCCGCTCGCCGTCAGCCATCGCCCTGGCAATGCGATAATTGAGTTCCGCAAACTTCGCGCCCGCGTCCCAGCGAATCGCCTGGCCGAGGTCGTCCTTCACGGAATGATACGTTTCGCCCAGGAACTTCTGCCACAGTGGCCGCCCGCCATTTGCATAGCCTGTCATCAGGAACACGGCGGGCACGCCCTGCTTCGCGAACGGATAATGGTCGGAGCGGACGAACAGGCTTTCCTGCGGCATCGGATCCGGAGAGACCGCGACGTTCATGCCCGCCCCGGCCGCGGCGACAGCCCTTGCGGTCGTCGAATGCTTTGCGCCGAAGGCCACGACGTCGGTGAAATCGTAGAGGAGCAGCGGCATGTCGAGGTCGACAAGGCCGACGATCTTGTCCGCGGGTACCGTCGGATGCGACGCGAAATAACTGGCGCCCAGGAGGCCGTATTCCTCGCCCGTATTGGCAATGAACATCACGGATCGCCGCGGCGGCTTGCCGGAATCGACGAACTCGTGCGCCGCCTCCAGCATCGTTGCAACGCCGGCCGCATTGTCGAGCGCCCCATTGTAGATCGCGTCTTCACCTGGCTTGGCGTCCGCCCTCACCCCCAGATGGTCGAGGTGCCCCATCAACACGACATGCTCGGCGGCCAGCTTGCGATCCGACCCCGGCAGCACTGCGACGACTTCAGGGCTCGTGAAGTCCTCCCAGTTCGATTTCGCGGTAATCGAAAGGCTGGCCGGCAGCGGGAAGCCGCGAACCTTCTTTCCGGTCGCGACGTCCGCCCGGATGGCTCGCAACTGCCGTGGAGCCCGCTCGAAAATCCGCTCGGTGACCTCCGATGAGACGGCGATCGATTGCGCCGACGATGCGCGGCTCGAACGGCCTTGCGAATCCACCCAGTCGATCACCGGCCGCTTCGAAAAGCGCTGGATATCCCCCGCGATGGTTGAAGAATCATCGAGCACGATAATCCCGAGGGCACCCTGCTCGCCCGCCGTTTGGGCCTGAATCGACGCGAGGTGCGCCGCCACATCGGTGGGAACGCCCGGCAGCCGGTCCGGCAAGGCGACCACGATCTTCCCGCGAACGTCGAGGCCGGCATAATCGTCGACGCCCAATTGCTTGTCGCAGATGCCGCGCCCGACAAATACGAGCGGCGCGCTCAGGCTGACGTCGTGGCTGGTGACGCTCGGCCTGATGGCTGCGTTCTTTCCGGTGACGAGCGGCATTTTCTTGCCGTTGACCGTAAGCGTAATGGAGGCAGGGGCGTCGAACGTTGCCTTCCGGAATGGAACGTCGATGAAATAGCTGCCGTTCAGTCCGCCGGGCTTCAGCCCGAGTTCTCGGAACTCCGAGGCCACGTAGGCGGCCGCGATCCGGTGTCCCTCCGACCCCGTGTCACGGCCCTTCAATAAGTCGCTCGCCAGGAATTCGACGTGCGCCCGAACGCGGTCGGCGGCGAGATCACGTTCTGCGGGCTTGGCAGGCGCGGCGCCAACCAGCAGCGCCGCAAACGCTGCGACCCAAACGGTCCTGGACTTCATTCCCAGTTCCGGGACTGCAGCTTCCTCTCCCATTCGAGAGCATGGGTCAGGATCGTGTCGATGTCGGCATAACGCGCCGACCAGTCGAGCGTGCTCAGCAGCGCCTTGTTGGACGAGATGAGGTTGGGTGGGTCACCCGCGCGGCGGCCCTTGATCTCGCGCCGGATCGGCTTGCCGGTCACGCGCTCCAGCGCGTCGAGCACCTCGATGACCGACAGCCCGCGCCCGTAGCCCAAGTTAAGGACGAGGTTCTCCTCAGGCTTTTCGATTAGCCGCTCGAGTGCTTTCAAATGCGCCGCCACCAGGTCGCTGACGTGGATGTAGTCGCGCACGCAACTGCCGTCCTCGGTCGGATAGTCGGTGCCGTAGACGTCGATATGGTCACGCTTCCCGACGGCCGTCTCGACCGCGACCTTGATCAGGTGGGTCGAGCCCTTGCCGACCTGGCCCGAGCGGCCCTCGGGATCGGCGCCGGACACGTTGAAATAGCGAAGCGCCGCGTAATTCATCGGATAAGCAGCCGCCGAATCCTCGAGCATTCGCTCGGTCATCAGTTTCGATGCGCCGTAGGGATTGATCGGGATCTTCGCGACGCTTTCGTCGACCGGCACCCGCTCCGGCTCTCCGTAGACGGCTGCGGTCGAGGAAAAGACGATGTGGCGGACGCCCGCATCGATCGCGGTCGAGACGAGCGCGTGGCTGGCGACCGTATTGTTGCGGTAATAGTCGAGCGGCTTCTCGACGCTCTCAGGCACCACGATCGACCCCGCGAAATGCATGATCGCGCCGATGCCCTGCTCGGCAATAATGCGCTGAACGAGCTCACGGTCCGCGACATTCCCTTCGTAGAAAGGGACGTCGTCGGGGACGAGATATTTGGTCCCGGTCGAAAGGTCGTCGATTACGGCAACGGTCCAACCCGCGTCGCGCAGGGCAAGGACCGCATGGCTGCCGATATATCCGGCTCCGCCGGTCACAAGCACAGGAACTTTGGACATGCGCGGCAATCGCTAGCCGAGGCTTTGGCGCGGCGCCAGTGCCCCTACGCCGTTGGTTTCACGAACTTAAGCGTCATGCGGTCGCTTTCGCCGATCGCCAGGTACTTGTCGCGGTCCTGGTCCTTCAGCGCCAGCGATGGCGGCAGCGTCCACACGCCTTCCGGCCAGTCGGTCGTGTCCTTCGGATTGGCGTTGATTTCCGACGAAGCGATGAGCTTGAAGCCCGCGGCCTCCGCGAGCCGGCGGACGGTCGAAACCTTGATGTAGCCGCTGCTGCGCTCGCGCTCCTCGCTGGCCGATTCCGGCAGCCGGTGATCGACGATGCCAAGGACCCCGCCGGGTTTCAGCATCGCAAACATCTGGCGAAAGGCTTCCGCGCTGTAGTCCTGCTTGTCGTCGCGGCGGTACCCCATCCGCCAGTTATGGACGTTGCGGAAGGTCAGGACGACATCCGCCGTGCCGTCCGGAAGACGCTTTGCAGCCGAATCAAAGGCCGGGAAATCGACCGCCTCGATTCCACCGTAAAGCTTGGCATCGGCCTGCTGCAGCTTGGCAAGGCCGCTGCGTCCCCAATCCGGCGCGCCGGCGTATAGCTTGCCTCCGCCAGCTGCGAGGTAGGGCGCGAGGATCTCGGTGTACCAGCCGCCGCCAGGCCAGATCTCGACAACCGTGTCGCCTGGATCGACCTCGAAGAAGTTCAAGGTCGCCGCGGGATGCCGATACCGATCGCGAACGACGTTCGCCGGAGTCCGGCTTGGACTGGCGACGGCGGCTTCGATCTTCGCAAGCCGCTCGGACGAAGCTGCCTGCGAAGGAACGGGAGCGGTCGCGACTTGCGACGAGGCGGCAATCAGCAATGAAGCGACGGACAAAGCGACGTAAGCAATCATGAGAACTCCCTTGCTCTAACTCAGCTATCTCATCGGCTGGTACTTGATCGTCCCGCTTCCGGTTGCGCGGACAGGAAGGAACAGGCCTTGTCCCGTCGCTTCGATCCGGCCGGATTCGACCTTATCGATCTGCGCCGAGACGACGACATCGCCCTGCCGCCGTTCCTGAATCGCCTTCCGGGCGGCGGCGATGACATGATCGTAGTCCTTCGCGAAATCCTCGGTAAGCGCAGCCTGGACGGTCCCGATCATCGTCGGGTCGGTGAACAAGCGGATTGCAAGATTGACGGCCGCATTGCTGGTGTCGCCGGCAATGGCCAGATCATGAACGCTCAGGACCGCGGAATTGGGTTCGTTGAACAAGGTTCCGGTCAGCCAGACGACGGCGCTCGTCCTGGTTCGCGGCTTGCCGACCAGTTGCGCGGCCAGGTCGATGCCGACAGCAACCCTGCCGTTCTCGGTCGCATAGACGGTCACCTTCTGGAACGTCGCATCGACAGCGCCGACGTTTCGAATATTGATCCCCTTGGCCGCGCGCTTCTGCAGGGCGCGGAGGATGACGGGCTCAATTTCTCCATAGTCCGCGATCACTGGCGTGTTGAAGACGATCCCGACTTCCTTGAGGCCGTTGGCCGCGGGCGGGAGCGGCGTCGGGACCGGGTCCGTCGGCCGTTCACCAACGAAGGTCTCGGTAAGGAGCTGCGCCGCGATGGTCAGCGTAATGTTCGTCTTGTTGGCATTGTAGCCGACAACGCCGAGCTTTTGCGGCGATACGCGCATCCAGGCGGGCGGATTCTCGCGGTTGAGAAGGATGGTCGTGAAGCCCCCGCCCCAGATTTGCGCGACTTGGGGCCGGACATTCAGCTTCTGAAGCTCGGCCGGCAGCGACTTCTCGAGCCCGGCAACGACTCCGGTCAGCCGGGAATCAGCCTGCTTTATGAAGGTGATCCGCCGGCCGAGCAGGTCGATTCCAGGCGGGTTGGTCCAGTTGTAAGTGATGTCGAGCTTCGCCGTCGGCGTCCAATCGCTGCGCATGCCCAGGCGAACGCTGGCGGTGACGTTGACGGCGCCGGTGGCGGTCTCCTGCCGAATGATGCCGCCGACGTCCCTGACGCTCACCACCGCCGAAACCGGCATGGTCATCTGCAGGATCTGACCCTGTCCGCTCAGCCGGATCGGTCCACGGACCGCACGGCCGACGATCTGGCAACCGAGGTTGGGCGTAACCTTCAGCCCCTTCCGCCCGAAGATCTTCACGCCAAGCACCTTGCCGCCCTTGAATGCGCGCTGCGCCGGAACGCATGCATCCTCATACTGATTAATGTTCCAGAGGACGGTCGGAGCAGCCCGGTTCAGGGCCGCCTGAACATCGGCCATCGGCACCACGATCGGGGCTTCGAGGGTGGAGATCAGCTTCGGCAGTTCCGCCTTGGTCTCCACCTTGGGTGGAGCCTGGATCTCAATCGTCCGATTGCACGAGGCGAGCGCGCACGCCAGCAGTGCGAGCACTCCACACCGCGCGATCATGCCCCTCATTGAAAAGAAGCCCCCATTGCGGATTGCTTAGGGGACTATCCCATTGTCGCCAAGCACATGCGCTCTGGAAGACGGTTTGCTTGATGGACAGGCTCACACTATCAGCGGCGCCGATTACCGGCATTTTTCAAGAAGGTCTCATGGCACTCACGATTTCGAGCGCATTCGATGCAGGAAACATCCGCGTCGCGAAGCAGGACGGCAACACGGTCGATCTCGAGATCGTCAAGGACCACATGTCCGACTTCTACCAGTGGTTCTATTTCCGCCTTGCTGGCGGCGAGGGCCGCGAAGTCACGCTGCGGATCACCAACTGCGCGGACTCCGCCTATCCGAACGGTTGGCCGGACTACAAGGCGGTCGTCTCGAACGATCGCGAAGAGTGGCTGCGCGTCCATGATACCAGCTATGCCGATGGCATCCTCACCATCCGCTTCACGCCGGCAACCGACTGCGTCTGGCTCGCCTATTTCGCGCCATACTCGATGGAGCGTCACCACGACCTGATTGCGACGTACGCATCGCTTCCGGTCGTTGAGTATCGTTCGCTCGGCAAGTCGATCGACGGACAGGATCTCGATTGCCTGACGATCGGCGACGGCGATCTCACCGTCTGGCTCTACGCTCGCCAGCATCCCGGCGAGAGCATGGCCGAATGGTGGATGGAGGGCGCCCTCGAGAAGCTCACCGATCCCGACGATCCCGTCTCGCGCGTGCTTCGCCGCGACTGCACCTTCCACATCGTTCCGAACATGAACCCGGACGGGTCGAAGCGCGGCCATCTGCGCACCAACGCCGTGGGCATCAATCTCAACCGCGAATGGCATGCGCCGACGGCCGAAAAGAGCCCTGAGGTTCTCTACGTCCGCAATGCGATGGACGAGACAGGGGTCGATTTCGCGATGGACGTCCACGGCGACGAAGCCATCCCGGCGAACTTCCTCGCCGGGTTCGAAGGCATCCCGTCGCTGACGGATCGCCAGCTCGGCCTGTTCAAAACGTTCTCCGATAATCTCGAGCGCATTTCGCCCGACTTCCAGACCCGCCAGGGCTATGAGGTTCCTCCTCCCGGCCAGGCCAACATGTCCATGTCCACCACCCAGCTTGCCGAGCGCTTCGGCTGCGTGTCGATGACCCTAGAAATGCCGTTCAAGGACAATTTCGACCTGCCCGACCCGCTCTACGGCTGGAGCCCGGAGCGGTCGAAGTTCCTGGCTTTCGCCTGCCTGGAAGCGCTCCACGCGACGCTTCCCGACCTCTCGAAGGCAAAGGCGGAGAAGCCCGCCAAGGACAGGGTCGACGCCTGATGCCAACGCTTGTCCTGCTTCGCCACGGCCAATCGCAATGGAACCTGGAGAGCCGATTCACCGGTTGGTGGGACGTCGATCTTTCCGCGCAGGGCGTCGACGAAGCGCGCGCTGCCGGCAAATTGCTGAAGGACCGCGGCTATGAGTTCGACCGCTGCTTCACGAGCGTCCTGACCCGTGCCATCCGCACGCTTCACCTCGTCCTGCACGAGCTCGACAGCCTGTGGCTGCCGGTCGCCAAGGACTGGCATCTGAACGAGCGGCACTATGGCGGGCTGACAGGGCTCAACAAGCAGGAGATGATCGACAAGGTCGGGGCCGAGCAGGTGAAGATCTGGCGCCGCTCCTACGATATCCCACCGCCCCCGCTCGCCGACGATAGCGAATATGCCGTCGGCAATGATCGGCGCTATGCCGGCATTCCGGTGCCAAATACGGAAAGCCTGAAGGACACGATTGCCCGCGCATTGCCCTACTACGATGCGGAGATTGTCCCGGCGCTGCGACGTGAGGAGCGCGTGCTGGTCGCGGCGCACGGCAATTCGATCCGCGGCATCATCAAGCATCTGTCGAACATCGGCGACAATGAAATTGTGGGTGTCGAGATTCCGACCGGCCAGCCGCTGGTCTACGAACTCAACGACGACCTGACAGTCCGCGATTCCTATTATCTGAGCGAGCGCGCGGCTTAGGCCGCGGCTTTTTGCCGATACATGGCAAGGTCGGCCCGGGCCATGACCGCCTCCGGCTGATCGTTCGGCTCGATTGCTGAAATGCCGATGGCCACGCTCAGCGGCAGGCACGTACCCTGGAAGCAGAACTCGCAATCCGCGATCATCGAGACAAGGCGGTCGGCCGTCTCCGAAGCTCCAACTTCGTTGACCCGCTCCAGCAGGATCCCGAACTCGTCGCCGCCCAGCCGGGCCACGCAGTCGCTCTTCCTGACGCCCTTCGCAAGCATGTCGGCAACCTGCATGAGCGCTTCGTCGCCGGCCTGGTGACCGAAGGTGTCGTTGATCATCTTGAGGCCGTCGATGTCGACGAACAGCATGGCTGCGCTGTCATCGTAGCGGCTGACGCGGTCGATCGCCGCTTCCAGGTGACGCATGAATCCACGCCGATTCGGCAGGTCGATCAGCACATCCTGGTAGGCGAGGCGATCGAGAAGCTCGACGCGCTCCTGCAGTTGCGCGATCTCGGCCTTGAGGCGCCGCACCTCTGCAAGCAGGGTGTCAGGATCGGTCACGTCGATGACCACATCGTTCATAGGAGCCCGAGATTCCCCTTAAGAGCGAAAAACATAATCTGATTCGGCCTCGGGGAAAATACCCATGACTGGACGATGCGATGGCGTGTTCCTAAACGACACAATTGCTGAGGCGGAGGGAAGCAGGGGAATGTCGCAGCCGCTCGTCGGTATCATCATGGGCAGCAGCTCGGACTGGGAAACGATGCGCCACGCGGCCGAGACGCTCGACAAGCTCGGGGTCGCTCACGAGACGAAGGTCGTTTCCGCCCATCGCACGCCCAAGCGCCTCTACGATTATGCGTCGACCGCCAAGGAGCGCGGCCTCAAGGTCATCATCGCCGGTGCCGGCGGAGCCGCGCATTTGCCGGGCATGGCCGCCTCGATGACCAGCCTTCCCGTGCTTGGCGTTCCTGTCGAAAGCCAGGCCTTGAAAGGCATGGATAGCCTGCTCTCCATCGTTCAGATGCCCGCCGGCGTCCCTGTCGGCACCCTGGCCATCGGCCGCGCCGGCGCCGTCAATGCCGGCCTGCTCGCGGCCTCGATCCTTGCGACGATCGACGACGATCTTGCGGCGCGTGTCGAGCGGTATCGCGAGGAGCAAACCCAGGCGGTGGTCGAATCGCCGGAATGATTGCCCCGGGCTCGATCATCGGGATTGTCGGCGGCGGCCAGCTCGGCCGGATGCTGGCGGTCGCCGCGGCCCAGCTCGGTTACAAATGCCACATCTTCGACCCGCACGAACGGCCCTGCGCGGCAGATGTCGCCGCTGGCTTTACCAGAGCAGCGTACGACGACACCGCGGCCCTCGCAGCTTTCGGGCAGGCGGTCGACATTGCGACCTACGAGTTCGAGAACCTGCCCGTCGAACCGCTCAGGGTCCTCGGCGACAAGCTTCGGCCGGGCACCAAGTCGCTCGCCGTCGCCCAGGACCGCGCGGAGGAAAAGGCCTTCATCGAGGCCACCGGAGCCCGTGTCGCCCCTTGGCGCTCGGTCTCCAGCTTCGAAGACGTCGAAGCCGCGGTCGCCGAGCTTGGCGTCCCGATCGTGCTCAAGACCCGCCGCTACGGCTACGACGGCAAGGGCCAGGCCTGGATCCGCTCACCGGAGGAGGCAGCGGCGGCGTGGGACGCGATTTCCCACGAGCCCGCGGTTGCCGAAGCCGGCGTCAGTTTTGCCGCCGAGTTCTCCGTCATCGTCGCACGTTGGGCCGACGGCCGGACGACCTTCTGGGACAGTCCCGACAACGCCCACCGCGAGGGCATCCTGCGCACGTCGACCGTTCCCAGCGGCGATCTCATCGCTGGCCAGACCGCCGAAGCCCGCGCGGCCGCAGCCAGCGTTGCCGAAGCCCTCGGCCACATCGGCGTCCTGACCGTCGAATTCTTCGCCAGCGCCCATGGCCCCGTCGTCAATGAGATCGCTCCGCGCGTGCACAACAGCGGCCACTGGACGATCGAAGGTGCGGTCACGTCGCAATTCGAGCAGCACATCCGTGCCGTCTGCGATCTTCCGCCCGGCTCGACCGACCTCGCCGCGGCAGCCGTGGCCATGGACAATCTCATCGGCGACGAGGTCCACGGCTGGCGGGATCTGCTCGCGGACCCGAATGCCCACGTCCACATCTACGGCAAGGGCGAGGCCCGCCCCGGCCGCAAGATGGGCCACGTCACAAGGTTGACGCTCAAATGAAGATCATCGGCAGCTTCGTCAGTCCCTATGTCCGCAAGGTCCTCGCCTGCCTTCACCTCAAGGGCCTCGCCTACGAGATCGACCCGATCACGCCGTTCTTCGGCAATGACGAGTTCCGCCGCCTGAGCCCGCTGAGCCGCATCCCGGTCCTGATCGACGGCGACTTCACCGCGGGCGATTCCTCCGTCATCTGCGCCTACATCGACGAGGCTTACCCGGGGCCCCCGCTGCTCCCCTCCGATCCCAAGGACCGCGCCCGCGCCCGCTGGTTCGAGGAATATGCCGACACCCGCCTCGGCGACGTCTTCATCTGGAACCTGTTCTATCAGAAGCTCGTCCACCCGATGGTCTGGGGCGAGCCGGGCGATCAGCAGCGCATCGACAAGGCGTTGGCCGAGGACATCCCGGAAGTCATGGACTATCTGGAAGGCCAGCTTCCCGAGAGCGGCTGGCTGTTCGGCGAGTTCGGCCTGGCCGACATCGCGATCGCTACCTTCTTCCGAAACGCCGCCTACGTCGACTACCATCCCGACCCGGCGCGCTGGCCGAAGGTTGCGAGCTTCGTCGATCGCGCACTCGCCCACGACGCCTTCGCCGCCACCAAGCCGTTCGAAGACATCCAGCGCGGCGTCGACATCAAAGGCCGCCGCCAGGCACTCCTCGACGCGGGGGCACCGCTCACCAGTGAAACGCTCGGGACTCCGACGCCTCGCAAGGGAAAGATGACGCTTTGAACGCAGCAATAGGAACCGCGACCCCACGGCCTTGGTTCAGCCTTTCCATGGCGTTGCGTGCATCCGCGTTGCTCATCGGCAGCCTGTTCCTGTGTTCCGCACCGGCGGCGAAGGCCGAGCGGCTCCCCTACCCCCTCCGCTTCTTCGAAGGCGCGACGGAGATGGTGAGCACCGTCGATCTCATCACCAGGGAACCCTACAAGGCACGCACCATCGGCCAGGGAAAGATCCAGCCGGACGGCTCGCTCGTCCTGGTCCAGCGCGTCGAGGATGAAGGCAAGAAGCCGTACCAGCGCCGCTGGCACATGAAGCAAGTCGCCCCGGGCCGTTACGTCGGAACGATGAGCGAGGCGCGAGGGCCGGTCACCGCCGAGGAAGTCGGCGACCGCTTCCGATTCCGCTTTAAGCTGAAGGGCGGCGTCTCCGTAGAACAATGGATCATTCCACTGGCCGGAGGCCGCGCCGCCCACAGCCTGATCACCATCAAGAAGCTTGGCATCAAGGTCGGAAGCTCGACCGGCATGATCACAAGGTCGCTTCGCTAGCGGCCACTAAGTCGCGAAATCGGACGTTAGCGCCGACGCCGCCAAAACCCTCCTGACCGCTTGCCCCAAGAGTGGTACAATGCGCGCCGCTAGATATGCTGAGGAGGCGATCGTGAACGCGATCATGGCCGTGGCAATCACCGCAAACCAGCTGGGATTGCGTAAAAGCAAGAAACCCGTCGCAAGGCCTGACCCCAAGAAGCGCTGAGCCGGTTCGCGAACATTGGCGATGACTGCGGCGGGCAGCTAGCGGTCCAGAATGCTGCCCTCTGCCGGATCTAGCGGCAGGTTTCGACCCAAACCTGCCGGTAGGCCTCCTGCCCCGCTTTGATCAATTGAGTCTTTGGAAGCGAATAGATCGGGGGCAGAAGCGCCTCTCTGCCCCCCAATCTCCTACTTCGATGGCATGAACGTCACTTCACGCATCAGATATTCACCCGTTATGTCCCGCAAATTGGGATAGACGGTAGTGGTGGTACTTCGGGTTGGGGCTTCGTTTGCCGTTCCCCACTCTCGCATGAACGCTTCGTAGCGAGCCTTATTTGGCGCCAGATCGCTGGTGTTGGCGAACGTTGTAACTAGCATGACATTGAACTCGCCGCCGTTCGGCAGGTCACTCACATACACATGATAGTCCTTTATATGCCCAAGCCGCTTTGAAGCTGCGCTGCTGGCTACCCAGGTCTGGCGGATACCCTGTAGGTAGTCTTCGACCATGTTCTCCTTCACCTTGATCGTGGAGACATTCGAGACGGTGTCGCTCACAGTGTAGTCCGTATAAGGCTTGAGCTGAGCTGATGCGGGCGTTGCAAGCGCAACGGCGAGGCCAAAGGCCAGTAACTTCTTCATCGGATTGTTCCCTGTATCTAGCTGTCTAGCTAGGAGGCGAACCGGCGGTTCGCTGGAGCGGCCCAACCACATGGGCGCGGACGGACAGGTGGAAAGTCGTTCCTGAAGCAACGAAGCGCGCTTTCCGCGGAATAAGCAATAGCGCGAGCGATATAACTACCCAGCCGGATTATCCATCTTGGTCGGGTGGGCTCGCATCAGGACCGCGGACTCGATTTTGATCGCTGTCAAGGTCGCGGGGTCGTACGTCGGTTGCGTGCGGCCAGTGGTCAGAATTGCTTCAGCCAGGCCGGCGAATTCAAACCCACGATGCACCGAGCCAAGTTAAGGGAGCTTATGTCCGCTTTCCACCCAAACCCGCCGCGACCGTATTCGACCCAAAGCGGACACTAGGCTGGCAAAGAGATCAGGAACGGCCCGGACAGCTGGGGGGCCATCCGAGCCGGGACTGTCTCTCCCCTCCTGGAATCGACACTCCGAGCGGCTGCTTACGTAAACGTCAGAGTTTCACAAGCGCGAAGCAGCCAGTGTCAGCTTTCGACCCATTTCGGACTCCCAACTGCGAGCCAAACCAACCCCCATCCGTGCTTGATCTCCGGCATATCCCGCCGGGCGTCTGCGACCCGTTCCTGCCATTGGGCAGGCATCTGCCGCTGAAAATTTTCCAACGCCTTTGTTCGACGCGTGAAAACCGAACCGAGCTAGAAGCCTTATTCAGCGCGTCGTCGATTGGTGTTTCTTGTATCCGGATCAGGCAGGCTTCAGCGGGCCGGAAGCCACGACCGGGCCGGTCGGCGCACCCGTCGGAGAGCCACCGCGCGGTTCGACGGAGATAGCAATCGTCGCGCCTTCCTGAAGCAACTTGGCGAGCGCTTCGGCCAGCGTGACGTGTGACTGATCAGAGCCCGGCAAGGTTCCGAGCGAGACCGGCTTGCCGCCGGCCGGGATTACCCAAAGCTCATGCGAGTGGGCGGGATCGCCGGAAAGCTTTCCGGACACCACGGTGATCAATTGACGGCGGTCGGGGTCCCAATTCGCGACCACTTTCGCTTCCTGGGCATCGCCGAGGACTGCCACCATCGGCTCAGCCGGAACGGCCCGGACCGGGACCGGGACCGGCGGCCGGAACACCAG
Organism: Sphingomonas daechungensis; assembly: GCF_039543105.1. Classification (NCBI taxonomy): domain Bacteria; kingdom Pseudomonadati; phylum Pseudomonadota; class Alphaproteobacteria; order Sphingomonadales; family Sphingomonadaceae; genus Sphingomonas; species Sphingomonas daechungensis. The sequence goes on along the minus strand of NZ_BAABJC010000001.1, from coordinate 1,787,493 downwards.
GAAAAGAGCAAGAGCAGCTGCAATGCCGGTCATCCCAAGCGCCGAACCGCGCCAGATCGACACCTTTCGCCGCAAAGCGACCACATTGCCGGACGCGCCGGTGTGGCCAACGTCAGCGGTAATCCTCGACCAGAGCATGCGGGGCGGCGCGACCTCTGACACCTCCTCGTACAGGCGAGTGAACCGGCCAGTCCAGCGTTCGACATCTGCCCGGAATTCGGCATCCGAGGCGTCAAGGTCGCGGGCGCGGCGCAGGTCGTCCCCGGTAAGCGCGCCCAACGCATATTCACCAGCGAGGATGTTGCGGTCATCCATGTCTGTGCGGTCGTCGCTCATCGTTCCAGACATCCGCGAAGTCGCTGGAGGCCGCGCCGGATCCAGCTTTTCATCGTCCCAAGCGGGACACCCTGCCGTTCCGCGAGCTCAGGATAGGTCGCGCCATCCAGGAAAGCCGCCCGGATCATGTCGCGCGTACGCTGTTCAAGCTCGTCGAGGCAGCCGGCCAGCCGCTCGGACTCCTGCCGATCCTCGATCACATCGATCGCGGACAGACCCCCGTCGGCAATACCCTCGGCCGCACCGACATCTTCGCTGTTCGGAAGCCGCTGCCTCAAACGGTCGATGGCCTTGTTTCGTGCAACAACTGCGAGCCAGGTGATCGGGCTCGCCTTGTCGCCGTCGAAGGTCGCCGATTTCTGCCAGACTTTCACGTAGGTGTCCTGAAGCACATCCTGGGCTTCGGCCTCATTGCCGAGCAGCCTTAGGCAGATCCCGTAGAGCTTCCCAGAAGTCCGGCCATAAAGCGTTTCGAACGCCTGCACGTCGCCGTCCGCGGTCGCCAGCATCAGCGCTCTCAGTTCGTCCCTTGCGGGGCCGTCGTTTACGCCACGATTCATCGTAATGGTCATGCCCGATCCCGGTCCCTACTGATAGGGCCGGCGGGAAGTCGCCGCATCACGCGGTTGAATTGACCCCTTCCCGCCGGGCGTGCCCGACCCCAATCGGGCACGCAAGCGTGTTCAGGGCATCACAACCGTGTCGACGACGTGGATGACGCCGTTCGATTGCATCACGTTGGCAATGGTGATGCGCGATTTGCCGCCCTTGGCGTCGATGACCCACCAGCCGCCGCCCGACTTACGGAACCTGAGGTTCTCGCCTTGCACGGTCTTCAGCGTCGCGGTGCCGCCATGCTTTGCGGCCATCGCTGCGATCTGGGACGCGGTATAGGTCCCAGGAACGACGTGATAGGTGAGCACCGCGGTAAGCTTGCCCTTGTTTTCAGGCATCAGCAGCGTGTCGACGGTCCCCGCCGGCAATTTCGCGAATGCTTCGTTCGTCGGCGCGAAAACGGTGAAGGGACCTTTCCCGGACAAGGTATCGACCAACCCGGCCGCTTTGACGGCCGCGACCAATGTGGTGTGATCCTTCGAATTCACGGCGTTCTGGACGATAGTCTTGGTCGAATACATCGCGGCGCCGCCAACCATCGGATTGCGGGCGCCTGCCGGTGACGAGCCTGCCATTGCAATCATCAGAGCGATGGCAACCGGGCGAGCAAGATTCCTCATAAATTTCTCCTTCGACAGGTTAACCCTGTATTGGAGATACGGAGACATCTCGCTGGTAGACGCATGGGCGGGTCAGTCAGGTGCGCGCGCCACGACGGCAACTACCGAAACGGCTGATTAATATTTATTTACCGGCAGTTGCGTCCGCCGCTGGCGCCCAACCGTAGCTCCTTGGTCCCGTTCCGGGGCAAGGAGAGTATTAATGAAAAAGGGACGTATCGGTCTGTTGGCAATGGCCGCCGTGTGCCTGCCCGTATCGGCCTTAGCCCAGCAGGTTGTGCCGACGGCCCCAGGAAATGCCCAAGGTCCTGCGCCCCTTCGCTATTTCGGAACCGGCGGAAGCCGTGTCCAGCAAATCTATTCGTCCAGCTATTTCAGCGGACCGCAGTCGATCAGTGCCATCAGCTTTCGTGCCTATCCGGGCGCGGGGCCGAGCTTCTTCTCCGGCAATACCGTCAATGTGTCCGACATTACGATCCAGGCCGGCGTAACCGGGGCGTCCGGCAATGACTCATCGGGAGTTGCCGATGCAGTGTTTGCGAACAATTTGTTGAACCCGCAGACGGTCTATTCAGGGGCGCTGTCGCTCTCCACCGCTGCAACGGGAACGGGCTCCCAGCCATTCGACTACACTATCATGTTCGACAATCCGTTCCTCTACGATCCGGCCATGGGGAGTCTGATTCTCGACTTCCTGATCCCGACCGACGCGACGGTCTCGGGCTCCGGGTTCGGCTTTCTGACCTTTGACACGGTGAACACGCTTGACGACGGCATCTACAGCGTTGTCGACATCTTCAATGGTGCAGCCACCACCGGAACGCAGTCAACAGCGGGGGCGATAACGCAGTTCACGACCTCGCAAATCGCTGCCGTTCCGGAGCCCGCGACCTGGGCAATGATGCTTTTCGGTTTCGGTGCGGTCGGTCTCTCTATGAGGCGGCGTAAGGCGGGCGCAATCGCACGCCGGCAGATAGCCTAGTTCACCTTGTAGACAGTGCCGTCAGTAGTTTGGCGGCACCTTCTACATCGATCGCGGGCGTCCGCTTTCCACCCATCGCGGACATTAGACATCGAAGTGGAATGCCTTGCCTCTAGCGCTCGGTTCCCAGCCCGCCGCCAGCGCACCCTTGATGGCTTGTTCAAGTTCCTGACGATGGACCTGTGGGCGGTGGCGGGGTCCTCTGGCCTCGCTGAGCAGGACCCTTGGCGCGGGGAAAGTGTAATAGTGCCTCGCGCCCATCTTCGGTCGCATCCCGGACTCCGACCAACATACCTTGCCAGCCGTCCACAGTGCACCATTGCGGCTCGCGACGTAGGTCCCAGTCGTACGCCCGACCTTCGATTTCGATTGTGCCATTTAGTGTACGCGTGTGGAGCATGTGGGGGATATCAGCACGCTACTCCTAACGTCAGCTTTCCACCCAAACCTGCCACTAAAGAACGTCGCCATGGGTTCACCCATGGCGGCGTCGGCCTCCCATCGGACCAGGCTTACTTCGGCTGCATTTCCTCAACCGGCAGGCCAAGCTTGGCCAGCTGCGGCTTCACCTTGGCCGCATCGCCGACCACCACCCAGACGAAGCCGTTCGGATCGACTGCCGCCCGCAGCGCCGCGTCGAGCGACGCCTTCGACTGCGAACGGTACTTGTCCGCCAGCAGCTCGTAGTAATTGTCGGGACGGCCGTAGAGCGCGTTGGTCTGCATCGCCCCCAGCACGGAACCCGACGTTTCGAACGAGCCCGGCAGCTGGCTGACCCGGTTGGCGAGGTTCCGTTCGAATTCCTCGTCGGTAACCGGCTTGGTGGTCAGGAACTCGCGGATGTCGGCCTGCAGCGCCTTGATCGAATCGCCGGTGCGGTCCGCCTGCACGGGGGCGGAAATCACATAGGGCACGACCTTGGCATTGAGCTGCGTCGTCCCGCGAACGCCGTACGACCAGCCTTTCGTTTCGCGCAGGTCCATGTTGATGCGCGACAGGAACTGCACGCCCAGTACGTCGTTGGCGAGCGTCAGCGCCGCCATCTCCCCGCGCGGATCGACCGGCGTCACCTGGCCGCCGACGATGATCGACTGCGGTGAGCCCGGGCGGTCGATGAGCACGATCCGCTGGGCATTCGGGCGCGCCGGCGGCGCGGTGAACACCTTCTCACCCTTCGCAACGGCAGGCGCCGTCCAAGTGCCGAAGCGCTGCTCCAGCTGCTGCTGGACGTCGGCAAGCGGCAGGTTCGAGACCACGAAAATCTCGAGATTGTCCGGCCGCAGCCACCGCTGCTGGAAACCGACCAGATCCTCGCGCGAGAACGCCTTCACGGCTGCCGGATCGCCGGAGCCGATCGCGGCATAGGGATGCGTCGGGCCGTAGAGCAGCGACGGCAGCGCGCGCCCCGCCATCCGCTCCGGAGTCTTCTGCTCCTGCGCGATCCCGGTCAGGATCTGGGTGCGGACGCGTTCCACTTCCGGCGCATTGAAATCGGGCCGCTGGACGAGGTCTGCCAGCAGGTCGAGCGACGGGCCGAGGTTGGCGCTGAGCGCGGACAAGGTGACGTTGCTGGTGTCAGCGCCGCCTCCTGCGGAGATCTGGGCGCCCAGCCGCTCTTCGTCCTCGGCAATCTGCTGCGAGGATTTGCCCGCAGCGCCTTCGTCGAGAAGCGACAGGGTCATGTTCTGCAGGCCGCGACCGTTGGGTGCATCGGCTGCATAGCCGGCGTCGAAGCCGAGCGCGATCTGCGTGACCGGCACGGTCGTGCGCTGCGCGTAGCTGACCTTGATGCCGTTGGAGAGCGTCGTGTGCTGAACCGCCGGGAAGTCGAGCGGCGCATTACCGGATACGGCAGGAATCTCGCGCTTGACCTTGGGCGTCTTGATGTCGGCGGTCTTGCCCGTCTTCGGCTTGAACTTCGTCTCCTCGTACGGAGGCCGGTCGCCGGGCTCGAGCCTGATCGTGAATGCAGGACGGGTCAGCCACTGCTGCAGCGCCGCCTTCACGTCGGCGGGCGTCAGCGCGGCATAGGCATCGAGCGTCCTCTTGTAGAAGTCGGAATCTCCGACGAAGACCTCGCCTTCGGCCAGCGCCACGGCCTTGCCGCCGAAGCCGCCAACCTGCTCCAGCCCGCGAATGCGCCCGCTGACTTCGCGGGTCGCGGCGCGGCGGACTTCATCCTCGGTCGGGCCGTTGGCGATGAATTCGGCCATGATCTCGTCGAGACGCTTCTCGACCCCCGCCGGATCGACGCCCGGCTTCACCGTCGCGTCGACCTCGAACATCCCGATCCGCTGGAACGGCTGCAGTCCGGCGCTGACGCCGACCGCGAGCTTTTCGTCACGCACCAGGATCTTGTCGAGGCGCGAGCTGGCGAGGCCACCGAGGATAGACCCGCCGATGTCGAGCGCGGCAAGCTGGTCCGACTGCAGACCGGGAACCGCCCAATGCTTCTGGATCTGAACCGCGGCGACGCGATCCTTCATGACGATCGACTTGGGCGCGGCCAGGGTCGGGACGTCGGCGGCCGCCGGCGTGTTCACCGGGCCCGCCTTGATCGCTCCGAAATACTTCTCGACCAGCGGCTGAGCTTCCGCCGCCGTAATGTCGCCCGCCAGCACGAGGACGGCATTGTTCGGGCCGTACTTGTCGATGAACCATTCCTTCACCGTCGCCAGGCTGGCGGCGTCGAGGTCCGCCATCGAGCCGATCGTCGAGTGGTGATACGGATGGCCTTCGGGGAAGAGGTTGCCGAGCACCTCATATTCGGTGAGGCCGCCCGGCTGGTTGTCGCCCTGCCGCTTCTCGTTCTGGACGACGCCGCGCTGGTTATCCAGCTTCTCCTGCGTCACTGCGCCGAGCAAATAGCCCATGCGGTCGGATTCCATGAACAGGGCGCGGTCGAGCGCAGCCTTCGGCACCGTCTCAAAATAATTGGTGCGGTCGAACCAGGTCGTCCCGTTGTAATCGGTCGCGCCAATCTGCTGCAGGTAGGTGAAGTAGTCGCCGGGCAGGTTGTCCGAGCCGTTGAACATCAAATGCTCGAACAGATGCGCGAAGCCGGTCTTGCCCTTTGGCTCGTCCTTGGAACCGACGTTGTACCAGGTACTGACCGCGACGATCGGCGCCTTATGGTCTTCGTGGACAATGACCGTCAGGCCGTTTGCAAGCTTGAACGAGGTGTGCGGAATCGCGACTTCCTGGACCAGCGCGGAAACCGGCGCCGGTTCGGACGGCGCTGGCGCCGCAGCGGCCGGCGGGGCGGCCGGGGCGACGGCGGTTTGCGGCGCGGTCGCGCAGGCGGCGAGCAGCGATGCGCTGGCAAGCAGGACGGCAATACGATTCTTGTTATTCATGAAGCTTTTAACTCCCCTCGACTCGGCGGATTGCTGTAGGGGTCGCGCCCGTCAGCGCAAGACGCTTCGACGGACGACGCTTCGACATCGACGAACGGGCGGAAATCGCCTTAGTGCGGAATGGCTCCGCCCAGGATGTCGCCGATTCCGAACTTCTTCTTTTTCTTCGGCTGCTGTCCTTGGCCCTGCGGGGCGCCCTCACCCATGTCGGGCATCCCGAGCATGGTCGACGACACCGTCTTGAAGCGGACACGGGCGGTCCACTTGGGCGCCTTCGGGCTCTCCGCAAAATAGGCTTCCGGACCGTAGCCGATCTCCATGATCATGCCTGCGGGCGACGCCTGGACGACCTCGGCGGGCAAGGTGCATTCGGTCGTCGTCGGCGGCAATACGTGACCCGTGCCGATCAGTCGCTTCACCTCGCTCGGCGGCAGATAATCGAGCAACGCGGCCGTCGCGGCGCTCTTGGACGATGACCAGATGACGACGTCCCCGCTCTGGTTGGCGCCGAACATGGCCAGTGCGTAGCCGGTCGCGGTAGGCGCTGGAGTCCAGCCCATTCGCACCGCTCCGGAGGGGAGCGCCGCGATCTGCCGGAGGTTCAGGTTCGGCATCCAGTCCTGGCCGAGGGTGAACGCGATCGGCGGCGAATAATTGCCCTCGACCTTGTGCACGCCGATTAGCGACCCGCCCGGCGGCACCTGCTTGCGGTCGACCTTGTTGGGCCATTCGCCATAGCCCGGAGCCGTTCGCGGCACCGCCGAATAACGCGCGAAGCTCGACATCGCGGCCATCCCGGGCGGGATCTGCCCAGCCGCGACCTTGGAAAAATCGATGACCGTCGGCTGGCCGGCCGCGACATGCTCGCCGCAGCCCCAGTAGACCAGCATCCGCCCCTTTGGCTTCTCATAGGGCATCGCCGTCGGTTCCGGCTTTGGCCTGTCCGGCGCGATCAGCGGCAGGCTCGGTCCCATCTGCAGCCCCGGCGGGATCAGGTGATCGGCCTTGGGAGCGGCAGGAGCCTTGGTCCGCGACGCGAGCCGCAGCTCCAGCGTGTGCGTCACCGGCGGTGCGCTGCCGGACATCATGCCCATCATCTGGCTCATGCTCGGGCGGCCGCCGCCTCCGGTCATTCCGGCCCCAAAGCCGCCTGTCGTCGCGGCATCCATCCAGTAGTTCGCGATCGGCGGAGGAGGTGGCGGGGCCTTCGCGGGCGCCGCCGCATAGACTGCTGCACCACACGCGGCCGCGCACACACCCGTAGCCAAGATGCTGAACTTGCTCATCGATTAGCCCCCTGTTGAACAGCCGTTATCCAACGCCCTCGCGCTTCCTTCAATCCCCTGCTAGCGCGCCCCGCAAATGACAGAGCTGAACAAAATCCGGAATTTCTCGATCATCGCGCACATCGATCACGGGAAGAGCACGCTTGCCGACCGCCTGATCCAGCGCACCGGCGGGCTGACCGAGCGCGAGATGACCCACGGGCAGATCCTCGACAATATGGAGATCGAGCAGGAGCGCGGGATCACCATCAAGGCGCAGACCGTCCGCCTCGCATGGAACGGCTATGAGCTGAACCTGATGGACACGCCCGGCCACGTGGACTTCGCCTACGAAGTCTCGCGCTCGCTCGCGGCCTGCGAAGGCGCCCTCCTCGTCGTCGACGCCGCCCAAGGCGTCGAAGCTCAAACTTTGGCGAATGTTTATCAATCGATTGAGCATGACCACGAGATCGTGCCGGTGATCAACAAGATCGACTTGCCCGCCGCGGACCCGGAGGGGGTGCGGCAGGAGATTGAGGAGATCATCGGGCTCGACGCCTCCGAGGCGGTCCTCGCCTCCGCAAAGTCGGGCATCGGGATCGACGAAGTTCTCCAGGCGATCGTCGACAAGATCCCCCCGCCCAAGGGCGACCGCGACGCGCCGCTGAAGGCGATGCTCGTCGACAGCTGGTACGACCCCTATCTCGGCGTGGTCATCCTGGTCCGCGTGATGGACGGCGTCATCCGCAAGGGCGCGCAGATCAAGTTCATGGCCGCCGGCACCACCCACCTCGTCGACCGCGTCGGCTGCATGCGCCCGAAGATCGAGCAGCTAAGCGAGCTGGCCGCGGGCGAGATCGGCTTCATCACCGCGCAGATCAAGGAAGTCGCGGAAACCCGCGTCGGCGACACCATCACCGATGCGAAGCGCCCCGCCGCCGAGCCGCTCCCCGGCTTCAAGGAAGTCCAGCCGGTCGTCTTCTGCGGCCTGTTCCCGGTCGACGCCGCGGACTTCGAGAAGCTCCGTGACAGCCTCTACAAGCTCCGCCTCAACGACGCCTCGTTCAGCTTCGAGATGGAGACCAGCGCCGCGCTCGGCTTCGGCTTCCGCTGCGGCTTTCTTGGCCTTCTCCACCTGGAAATCATCCAGGAGCGGCTGACCCGCGAATACGACCTCGACCTCATCACCACCGCGCCGAGCGTGGTCTACGAGGTCCACCTGCGCGACGGCAAAAAGCTGGAGATCCACAACCCCGCCGACTGGCCCGACCCGACCGTGATCGAGCGGGTCGAGGAGCCGTGGATCGACGCGACCATCTACGTCCCCGACAGCTATCTCGGCGCGGTGCTGAAGCTGTGCCAGGACCGCCGCGGCATCCAGAAGGACCTGACCTACGTCGGCACCGGAAGCCACGCGCGGGCGATGCTGCGCTACGAGCTTCCGCTCAACGAAGTGGTGTTCGACTTCTACGACCGACTGAAGTCGATCAGCCGCGGCTACGCGTCATTCGATTATCACCAGGTCGGCCACCGCGAGGGCGACCTCGTCAAGATGAGCATCCTGGTCAACGGCGAGCCGGTCGATGCGCTGAGCATGATCGTCTACCGCGGAAACGCGGAAGCCCGCGGCCGCGGCATGTGCGAGCGGTTGAAGGACCTGATCCCCAGGCACTTGTTCAAGATCCCGATCCAGGCCGCGATCGGCGGCAAGGTCATCGCCCGCGAGACCATCGCCGCGCTGCGCAAGGACGTGACCGCCAAGTGCTACGGCGGCGACGCCACCCGCAAGCGCAAGCTTCTGGAGAAGCAGAAAGAGGGCAAGAAGCGCATGCGGGAATATGGCTCCGTGAGCATCCCGCAGGAGGCGTTTATTGCTGCCTTACGTATGGGTGATGAGAGTTGAAGCGCTTTTTGCAGTGGGGAAGCGAGAGACACGACGCGCAAGGGCTGCTTTCTGATCTCCAATCGGCAATCAACAGCGCGGTTGGTGCGATGACTTGACCTGCATCTGGAGTGTCTGCACCCATCGCCGGGAACGCGAGTGGTCGATCGAGGTGTTTATTGTCTTCGCACGCTGAGATTGCTTTGGATATATTACGGGTCGTCTGGGAGGAGGTGGAGAGCCAACCGATCCCCGCTCCTTCAGATCCGTTGGATAAGTTGATCGACGTAGTCCTTTCCGGCGAGGAGATCGGCTACAAGAAGGCCGTAGTCATCCAAGCTGCCGGAAAGGCGGCAGACCCAACTCTGGACGCGCAGGCCATGCAGAAGGGCGATGGCAACGAGCGCTCATGGGACGCGAGAGAGTTCGCAAAACAGAGCTTTGTGAAGTGGAACCTCGAGGCGAACAAGCCTTTTGCTCATTCGGCTGATCCATATGTGAGCAATCCATATCGTATTCCGCGCTTCGATTCCTCGCAACGAAGAGGCAGAAAGCGTCCTCGAGAATTCGACAACACGCTTCTTGTTCTCGAGCACCTAGGCGACTCACCGTTCGAGAGTCAGCAAGGCTTCAGTCTTTCCCGGATGAATTTCAATTTCTCGGCCGACAAAGCGCAAGATATTCGCAGGTGGGCAATGCAGTTCCACCAATTCTCGCTGAGGCTGTAGCAAGTCAGATCACTTCCGCGCTCGCCGCCTGAGGGGCAGCCGTAACTCGCCGAAGTATTGCCTCTAACTTGTCCAGTTTATCAACTGAACATTCCCAAATAGTTAGAGTTCGCCAGCCTAGTCGATTCAATTCGACTACGTTCCGAAGGTCGCGCTCCTGAGTTCTGGCTAGCTTTGGCAACCAATAGTTTTGCCGGGTTCGAGGCAAGCGAGCGTGGCGGCAGCCTGGGTGCTGATGCCAAAAACATCCATGAACCAGTATCGCCAACCGGTACCTTGGCAAAACGACATCCGGCTTTCCTGGGAGGTCACACCGATGAAGCCGAAACCGAAATCCCATCCTGTGCAGGAGGCGCCTAACACGCATCTCTGGTTTGGTGTCCGTACTCCGGATCTTACGCATGCGATCCGAGACCACGTTTGCAATTCGAGCATCTCGCGGGAAGCGCGGAAGGGGCGGAGGCTGCGATTCAAGCATGACTACTCATATATACGACGGGCTGAGAACCGGGACCCGACACTTGTCTGACGCTTCCAACTCCGACCCTCCATGCCCGCACGCGCTGCCTTGGTCAGCGACTAATAATGGCCCTATCCGACCTCCGCAGGCTCCACCGTCAATCGCAACCCCATCGCGCTCAGGATAGCGCGGATCGTCTCGAACGACGGGTTCCCATCTTGGCCGAGCGCCTTGTAGATTCCCGGACGACTGATGCCGCTGCGCCGAGCCAAATCCGAAATGCCATGGGAACGCGCGACGGTCGCAAGAGCAGTGCGAAGCTCCTCGGGAGTGGAATCCTCGAGATAGGCATCGAGATAGGCTGCGATGGTTTCGGCGGTGTTGAGATAGTCGGCGGAGTCGAAAGCCGTGGTTTCGATCTTGGCCATCAATCAACCTCCTTAGCCAAAGCCTTTGCTTCCTCGATGTCCGCGCTCTGCGTCGACTTGTCGCCGCCGCATAGCAAGACGATCAGCTCCGAACCTCGCTGGATAAAATAGACGCGATAGCCCGGGCCGTAGAAAATTCTTATCTCCGAGACTCCATCTCCAACCGGAGCGACGTCTCCCAAATTTCCTTGCCCAGCCCGATCAAGCCTCTTCAGGATGCGAGCCCGGGCGCGTTCGTCACGCAGACCTGCCAACCATGTCGCAAATCGAGTGGTCTGCCGGACCTCGATCAACTTTGTCTCCTATAGTTTACAATACACATGCTGTCAACCATAGATTACAGGAGGCGTGTGTTTGTCAACGTAACTGGACGTAGTTCGGCTCACCCAACCGCCCCGCCTCCCCATGCGCCAGCCATCGGATGAACGCGTCCGCTTCATCCTCTTCGTCAAACTGCTGAGGCCGCTGCTCGCCCGGACCGGCGAGCGGTTGCGGAGGCTGGTTTTGGGGTTGGCGGGTGGCGGCGTCGGATCGGTGCTTCATCCTGGTCTCCTTGGCAAGTGCCAGCCGTCACGGGAGTGAATCCCGTGACGTCGATCGGGCTCGCTGTGCGACCCGTCGTCCGGCCTGGGGCACGCATCTCTTCGCGCTGCTCCGGCGACGCTACGCGTCGGCGTCGCTACGCTCGGTGCTCACTCGCGCGCGCCACTCTTCGATGGCGCGACGCTCGTAGGCCCGTTGCTCCTCCGCGTCCTGTCCATATTGCCATTGCCGGGCGGCGCGCTGTTCATTGTGCTTCATCGTCGCCCACCTCTCCCTGGTGAAGCCGCGCGCCGGGGTGGTGGTGGCGCCGGTGGAATCCTCGTCGGCGGCGGTGGTGAACTTGCCCTCGACGCTGCGGTGCGCCTTCAGGAAGCTGACGTCCGGGTGCCTCGGGCGTTCGGGCTGGCCTTCCTCCGTCCACCATTTCCGCCGCGCGGCGTCCAGCCAGTCGGAGAAGGCGGTGCTGGCGATCTGAGTGACATCGTGATCGCCGCGGCGCAGCTTGCTCATCACGTCGTGCGTGTCGAAGCCGAGGCGGGTGGCGGTGAGGTCGAACATGACTTCGATGAAGGTGACCTGGCGAAGGTAGAAATCGGCGGCGACGGTCTGTCCGGCGAGGCGCGCCTGCCGCTCGGCCGCGACCTTCTTCAGGAACTTGGCGCCGATCGCCTGCATGAGGTCCCACTTCTGCTCGTCGCTCATGACCGGTTCCGGCGCGGGTTCGGGCGGCAGGTCGCGTTTCGAACCGCGGCGCTGAATGCCGGGGACCTCGCCGGTGTAGGGCGGCTGGGAATCGAGGCCGTTGCGGCGGCGGCCGATGATGATGGCGGCGTCCCAGGACATGCGGAAGCCGTTGGCGGAAGGGGTCTTGTAGAGCGCCTCGGAGCCGGTGGCGTGCTTGCCCATCTGCCACACGGCGGACTGGACCGTGCCGGTGGCGGCGATGCGGGCGATCAGCTCTCGCTGAAGCTCCGGGGTCCAGCCGTCGGGGCGCCTGACCTTGCGGACGACGGGATCGAAGTTGAGCAAGGGCGCGATCTCGGGATCGGCGGCTAGCTTTTCGAAGTGGGGGATGGCGGTGCCGGTTTGAGGCTCGGCGGGCGCTGGGGATGCGTTCATCCCGCGCCCTGTATGCAAAATCCGGGGCTGTAGGACAGCCCCCGCGCGCTCAGGCGCCGTGCGTTTCGGTGCGGAGATGGTCCAGCGCGAAGGCTTCGGCGAACTCGGCGCCGAGCTTGTCACCGGCGATCCACTTGACCACCGCGTTGCAGCGGCCGCGGCCGGGAAGCATCAGCCAGATGCGGGCGCCGACTTCGAAATGGCCGTCGCTTTCGGCCATGAAGCCGGTTTCGGAGATGTTGAGGACGCGGGCCTCGACGCCCTCGGTGCCGAGCTCGCGGACGCGGGCGTCCAGCTCGACCGGAAGGCGCGATGCGCGGCGACGTTCGACGGGATCGGCGGTTTCGCCGATGCGGGCCCTGATCATGGAGAAACTCATTTCCACGTTACGCAACTCAAGACTTCGTCTCGAAGTTCACTCCGATACGCCCATCGCGAACCCAGCAGACCTGCCCGCACACCCGGCCCCGGTCGGAAAGATGGAGCGCGACGGCCTCGCCAATATGCGGCATCGATTGGAAAATGACCATCGCCCCGAAGCGGGAAATGTTGAGCAGCCGGACGACATGCTTGCGGCCGCGAAGCTCCAGGACGGCGGTCTGGGACACGGTTTCCGTGCGCGGTTCGATGCGTTCGTCGAAGATCCGGCGCACGCTTCGCGGTATCATTGTGCCGTTCAACATTCTCAAGGTCCCCAATCGGCAGGGCAAGGTAGGCGGCGGGACCTTAAGGATTGGTTCGTTCCGGATTCATCATTTGCCGCAAGGGTGTGGCGCGGGCGTCACTAGCGACAGCCGTTCAGCCCGTGTATCAGGTGGATTGCACATTCTTTGAGGTGTCGAGGTTGGGGCTACCCACCTCGAAACGTGGGATTTTCCAGGGGATGAGAGTGCGTTTCAAAGGCTTGCTTCTGTTCACGGCGCTGATGGCTCCCGCCGGGCTCGCGATCGCCCAGACCGGCGTGCCGGCGGCCAAGCCCGCGCAGGCGACCACGCCCGTCGCTCCGCCGGTGGCGGCGCCCGTTCCGCCGCCTCCGCCGCCCGCGGTGTGGACGCCGCTGGACGCCAACCAGCTGCTGATGGCGATCATGACCTCGGCCAAGGAAGGGCTCGACCCCAGGGATTACGATACGGCCGGGCTGATCAGCGCGATGAGCGCGGGCGACCCGATCCTGCTCTCCGCGGCGGCGACCGAGCGCTTCAACGCGCTGTCGAACGACCTGGCGCTGGGCCGCGTGAAGCGCGCCGACCGGCAGAACTGGTTCGTCCCCGATCCCGACCTCGATGCGGCGAAACAGGACACCTTGCTCCGCGCCGCGCTGGCGCAGCACCGGGTCGGCGAAGCGCTGACGGGCTTGTTGCCGACGCACCCGCAATATGCGGCGCTGAGGCACGCTCTGGAGGTCACTCCGAAGGGCGAGACCGACAAGATCAACCGCATCCGCCTGAACATGGACCGCTGGCGCTGGCTGCCGCGCGACCTGGGCGAGCGATACATCATCGTCAATGTGCCGGCCTATACGGCGGCGCTGGTCGAGAACGGGCAGACCGTGTCGCGCCACCGCGCGGTTGCAGGTGCAATCAAGACGCAGACGCCGCAGCTGATGGCGGTCGCGACGGGGGTCATCCTCAATCCATGGTGGGAAGTGCCGCCCAGCATCACCAAGGAAGTCGCGGGCAAGCCGGGCTATGTTTCGCTGAAAGGGCCGGACGGGAAGATCCTCCGCTGGCGTCAGCCGCCGGGGCCGCGCAACGCACTCGGGCAGATCAAGTTCGTGATGTACAACCCGCACAACATCTACCTTCACGACACGACCGCGAAGACGTTGTTCGACGCCAAGTCGCGCGCCTACAGCCACGGCTGCATCCGCACCGAGCACATCCTGCTGCTGGCCGAGAAGCTGCTTGGCGAGGGCACTTATGCGCCGGCCGCGGATGGGACCGTGCCCGCCGCCTGGACCCCGGAGCGGATCAAGGAGACGGTCGCCAGCCAGAAGACGGTGCAGGCGAACTTCCCCAAGCCGCTCCCGGTCTACATCGTCTACATGTCCTCCGCTGCGCTGCAGGACGGGTCGATCAAGGACTATGCCGACATCTACAAGAAGGACGGCAAGGTCATCGCGGCCCTGAACAATGCCCCGAAGACCCCGCAAGCCAAGACGCCTGACAAGGTGGCTTCACGCTAACGCCACGGGACTCTTGGCGGCGGCAGCCGTCGCGGCTATTCAAGGTCAAGAGTTGTGGGGGAGGGTAAGACGAAACCGGAAATCGTCTATGCGGCGGCTTATGCGGCTTGCGCGGGTATCGCCTTTGTTGCGTCGAGGGCGCGGGGAAATCCCGCCACGTCGGAGACCGCACCCTTCTGGCTGCGCATCGCATTCGTTTGCGCCGCGTTCGCCGCGCTGCGCGCGGTCGATGCGCAAATGGCAGTCAGCGATGCCTTCGGCGAATATTACCATTCGGCGGGCCTGTCCGACTGGTCGCGGCCGGGGCCGTACATCCTGATCGTCGTCTTCCTGGCCCTTGCCTTCGCGGGTGCTGGCCTGTTCCTGTTCCGCCTGAGGACCCTGCACCGCTCGGTGCTGTGGGCCGCAGCCTCAATCGCTGCACTGGTGGTCCTCGCTTTGTCGCACAGCCTGGCGCTCTATTACCCGAACATGATCCTGCAGACGCAAGTCGGGCCGGCGACCGTGAGCCGGATCATCGAAGCGATCCTGCTCGCCACCCTGGCCTGGTCGGCATGGTGGTTCATTCGCGACGCCAAAGCGCGTGGCGCCGTCGCCCAGGAAGCCTAGCTGCTCGCCAAGGACCTCCGGCAAAGCCTGGAAATGGTCGCCGCCATGGCGGCCGAAGCGTCCGACGACTGGTGGATCATCGGCAGCGCGGCGATCGCATTGCACGGCTTTCCGGTGACTCCTGTCCGTGACGTCGACCTGCTGATGTCGGCACGGGACGCGGAGATCTTCATGAAGCGGGTCGGCGGAGGCGGACGGACCGGACCACCGAGCGCGAAGTTCCGGTCGGCCGTGTTTGGAACCTGGCGAGCCCCGCCCCTACCGGTCGAAGTCATGGGCGGCTTCGCTTTGGCGGCTGCGAACGGCTGGCAACCCGTGGTGCCGCGAAGCCGCGAGGCAAAGCGGGTCGGGGACCAAGAATTGTTTGTCCCGTCCGTTCCGGATCTGAAGGCGATGCTGATGGCGTTTGGTCGGCCCAAGGACCTCGAACGGGCGCTCTTAGTGTCCTGACATCCAGCGGCTGAGCGCATCGAGCACTTCGGCTTCGGCTTCGGCCCCAGTCCGGCCGCTCTTCGCCGCAACCTTGAAGCTGTGATCGGCCTGGTCGACCAGGTGCAGCGTTGCGAGACTGCCGAGCCCGGCAACGACGGGACGCAGCAGGTCGAGCTCCGCCAGAGCGTCGCGGGTGCCGGACACGAACAGCATCGGAATCCGGATCATGGCGAGATGGCTTGCGCGCTCAATGCCCGGCTTACCGGCGGGATGAAGCGGAAAACCGAGGAAAGCGAGGCCGCGCACACCCGGCAGCGGGTGGTCCGCCTGCGCCTGGGACGTCATCCTTCCGCCGAACGAGCGGCCTCCGGCGAAGAGAGGAAGACCGTCCGCAACCTCGGCGGCCCTGGCGACTACGGCGCGGACGGCGGCATGCGCAAGCCGCGGCGGGTCGGGACGCTTCCCGCCCTTTTCGGTGAAGAGGAAGTTGTAGCGGAGCGTGGCAACGCCGCGTTCGGCCAGCCCTTCCGCATTGCCGGCCATGGCGCGGTGGCGCATGTCGGTGCCGGCCCCATGCGCGAAGACGAACAGGGCCTTCGCGTCCGGTGGCATCAGCAACAGTCCGGACGTGGTTTCATCGCCAACCGGGATCGATAGAGTTTGGGCGTCCATCACCGCGCGCCTAGCACAAAAAGCCGGGGCCCCGGATCACGATCCGAGGCCCCGTCCTCTCCTGCCCCCTGAAGCTGGGTCTAATCAGGCAACCTTGTCGGCGTAGATCATCCGGCCGCCGGCGAGGCGGCGCATGACGTCCCACTGGCTGGCGCGGCTGAACGCAAAGCAGCCTTCGGAACGTCCGAGCTTGCCATGCTGCGAAATCATCTGCGGCTCGGCGTACCAGGCGTTGTGAATGACGATGGCGCGTGCCTCGGCATTGTTGTTGGTCCAGTCGAGGCCGTTGACCTTCATCGAGAGGCCGTACTTGCCTTCGTAATAATCGCCTGTCGTGTAGGCGCCGCTGGAGGTCGCATAGGACCCGAAATCGTTGGAGAAGCGCTCGAGGAAGCCCGAATGGTCGGGATCCGAGCCGCGGCCGTGAGCGACGAGATGGCTTTCGACCGTTCCGTTCATCAGGTCGACGAGGTGGAATCGCGGGTCGCTCGACGGTTTCGAGAAATCGACAATGCCGATCACGTCACGCGCACGCGCCTGGTAGCGGTGCGAATCCAGCGCGGCCTTGGCCTTCTGGAACAAGGTCGGATCGATGCCCGGAGGGGTGACCTGCTGCGGCGCGAGTGGACCCAGCGGGTCCCGCGGCACCGGCGGCGGAGCGTAAACGATCGACGGAAGGCCAACGGAGCTTGCAGCCGACGAGAGCATGGCCCCCGCCGCGCCAACGGCGCCCCAACGCAACACTTCCCTACGATTGAAACCCATTACCACCCCACTCGAATGAAGCGGAGGTTGTACACGGGAGAAGGTTAATCGCCGATAACCGCGATTGCGCAATTAGTTAGCCTATCGTGTTCAGGCCTCGATTCACCGCAGTGAATTGAACTTTTTGCTCGCCCGGCACTCAACCTGCGGCGCGACTGACCGGGGAGTCCTTTGGGAACTGTGCCTCGGGAATGGCCATTTCCGAAATCCTTTCGGCTTCGTGAGATTCGACGCCAAGCGACATGAGAATGCGCTGAGAAAGCTTCTTGCCGTAATCGGGCGGCGGAAGACCGAGTGCCAAGGTGTTTATGGCAGCCAAGACCGTTCCAGCGACAAGCACGAACCCCAATTCCACCTCGGCGATTGTAAACTGTCCCGAGGCCATACCCGCGACGAGGTCTCGAGGAAGATCCTCTCGCAGGCGCGTATTCTGCTCAAAGACATAGAGTCCTGCACGGCGAAAAAATGCGGCCAGGAACTGGTTCGCCTCAATCAGAGCGATCCATGAGCGAATGCCTGCCGACACCCGTTCTGCCGCGTCTGCCCGCGCTTCCACGACGGGAGCCACCGCGTCCATCAAGTCGTCACTCACCTGGACCGCGACGGCCTTCAGAAGCTCCTCAACGCTTTCGAAGTAATTGTAGAATGAGCCTCGCGAGACGCCCGCATGTCGAATGACATGCTCGATTCCCTTCGGCTCGGCATCCGGGGACGAAAAGACGACGAGCGCTGCTTCCATCAGCTTCGAGCGCATACGATCGCGGCGCTCGGCAGCCACGCGGACGCGGTGATCACCTGTTCTGCTGGAATCCACCAGCGAGAATTATCGCATGATCGGGTCAGAGTAAACTGATTGTCATAATGACAAGTCGTATATTATGACTAGACGTCCGGGTGCCTCCGGACTATTGAACTCGAACTCGTTCGCGCCGCTGCCGACGGCTCGCAGACTTCGAACGAGCTTGTGGAGGCACGCTTTGACCGGCGTCCTCGGATCGGGGGCAACGATGGCGTCCATTCCAGTCAAGCGACTCATGATCGTGGACGATCATCATTCTGTCCGGCGTGGCGTGAGAGGTCTCGTCGAGGCGACGGGCTATTACTCGGTCGTTGCCGAAGCGGCAGACAGCCGCGCGGCCGTGGACATGTCCCGAAATACCCGGCCCGATATTGCCGTCATCGATGATTGTTTGCCGGGTTTGAGCGGCGTCTACCTCGCCACGGAATTGAAGCGCCTGTCGCCGCGAATTGCGATCCTGATGTACACGGCGCACGAGCGGGAAGATTTCGTGCTTGAGGCCCTCGAAGCGGGCGTGAGGGGTCTCGTGCTGAAATCAGAACCCGGAACGCAGGTTCTACGGGCGCTCGATTCGCTTTCTTCAGGCCGGCCATTCTTCTCCAGCTCCGTGTCAGAGAGACTGCTGGATTCCTACCTCAAGAAAGGATCCCGGCCGCTCACCGGCTTTTTGACGAATCGTGAGCGTGAGGTCGTCCAGCGCATTGCCGAGGGGCAGACCCGAGCCGAAATGGCGAGCGGGCTCCGGATCAGTGTGAAGACAGTCGAAACGCATCGCACGAACGTGATGCAGAAGCTTTGCCTCAGGACAACTGCCGACCTCGTACGGTACGCAGTGCGCAACGGGATCATTGTGGCCTGATCGGGGCAAAGGCTCGCATCCCCCCGGAGCGGATACTCGCGCATCGACGAGCCCCGGGTCTGCGATCATCCTGCTATTCGGTGGTCTTTCCGCGCCTTGCATGGGCTGGAGGGCACTGCTAAGGGCGGCGCCCCGACCCAGCAATGCTGCGCCGGGCGAAGATTATTGGTCCCGTAAGCTTTTGACGGGATTGGACACAGCAGATTCGGAGTTTCACAGGGCATTTATGCAGATCATCGTTCGCGACAATAACGTCGACCAGGCGCTCCGCGCGCTCAAGAAGAAGCTGCAGCGCGAAGGCGTCTATCGCGAGATGAAGCTGCGCCGCCACTACGAGAAGCCGTCGGAAAAGCGCGCACGCGAGCGTGCCGCTGCCATCCGTCGCGCCCGCAAGCTCGAGCGCAAGCGCGCCGAGCGCGAAGGTTCGCGCTAAGCCCTTACCCTCCAGAACGGGACGCAAAGACATGTCGGTTGCCGAAGCTGCCAAGCGTCCCGAACATCGCGGACGCGCCGCGGGAATCTGGATTGCCCTGATCGTCCTGGTCGCGGCCGGAATCGGCCTTGCCTGGCTCGGCGCCAGCCCGCTGCGCGGCACCACGACCGAAAGCGGCCTCAGGATCCGCACCCTGCAGGCCGGCGAGGGCCCGTTCATCCAGTCGGTCGACGGCGTGATGGTCGAATATGAAGGCCGCCTTGCCGACGGCACCGTGTTCGACGACAGCGCCCGCCACGGCGGCCCGCAGCCGATGATCGCTGGACAGGTCATCCCCGGCTTTGCCGAGGCGCTGACCAAGATGCAGAAGGGCGGCAAGTACAAGATCCACATCCCGGGCAAGCTCGCTTACGGCGAGACCCCGCCTCCGGGCAGCCCGTTCGGCCCCAACGCAGACCTCGATTTCGACGTGCACATCGTCCAGATCGTGCCCAACGCGGCGCTGATGCAGCAGCAGGGCGTTCCCGACGGCGGCCAGGCGGAACCGCATCGGCTTCCGGTGCCTGAACCCGGCCAGCCCCAGCCTTAAGGCGAGCTAGCTCCGTCCCCGACGACCTCGGGGCTCAATCCATCCTTCTCCGCATTTTCGTGGCTGAGATCCATCAGCGTCACCTTGATCGCTGCCAGGATCGGATCGGCGAACAGGATCCCGAGAATTCCGAACAGCGCGCCCATCAGGAGCTGCATGGCGAGCACGATCGCCGGCGCGAGATCGACCGTGCGCCGCGCGATGTATGGAATGATCAAGTAACCGTCGATGTTCTGCACCGCGAAGTAGATGATGATCGCCGCGAAGCCCTGGTGCGGGCCGGCGCTGAATCCGACCGCGACCATCAGGATGCCCGAGGTGATTGCACCGATGTTCGGGATGAAGGCGAGGATGCCGGTAATCAGGCCCAGCAGAGCCGCCATCGGCACGCCGACCAGCCACAGCAGCACGCCAGTGAAGAAGCCTTCGAAGACCATCCCCAGCAGGCGGCCCAGCAGCAGGCGGCGCAGCGTGTACCCGACATGGTTGGCGATTCGGTAGAATTGCTCGCGGTGGCGGACCGGCAGCATCCAGGCGATGCCCCGGTCGTAAAGGCGCGGCTCAATCGCCAGGAAGATACCGATCACGAGCATCAGGATGACGCTGGTGACGGCGCCGATCGCGCTTCCGACAACGCTGGTCAGGCGGCCGACCGAGCCCAATAGCTGGGAGCCGAGGTTCGTCGGCGGTCCCTTTGGAATCAGGCCGAGCGACGACACCGTCTCCATCAGCTTGTCGAACTGGGCGGTGACCACGATCCGCAGCGCCTCGAACTGGGCGGCGATGGTGGTGCCGGCGAACCAGCCCACCCAGGCAACGAAGCCGAATCCGAGCAGGAGGGTCAGCAGAAGCCGGAAACCGCGGCGAATCGGCAGGAACCGGCCGAGCAGCCGGGCGCCGCCGTCGAGGAAGACGGCAAAGATCATTCCGCCGATGATCAGCAGCAGCGGCTGGGCGAGGACGATGACGCCCGCGACCAGCAAGGCGAGCCCGAACCAGACGGACGCGCGCTTGAATTCACGGGCGACCAGGGGGTCGCGAAGCTCGACAGGTCCAGGGCGCTCGACGTGAGGTTCGACGGTCGGCGGCCCTGAACTCATCGGCTACTCCTTTTGTGCCCGAAGAGACGTCCCTGCACGGCCCGAGCGAAGCGCTTCGAACCAGCTCAGCGGGTTCAGCAGCTGCGACGTGCCGTCGAGCGAGAAGGTGATGAACTCCGCCCGGCCGCCGATATTTTCCCACGGCACGGGGCCGCCGAGGCCCTGCTGCTCATGGGTGAAGCGGCTGTCGGCGCTGCGGTCGCGGTCGTCGCCCATCAGGAACAGGTGGTTGGCGGGAACCTTGACCGGCGGGCGGTCGTCGCCGGCCGAACCCGGGCCGAGGTCGATGGTGTCGTAGGTGACGCCGTTGGGAAGCGTCTCGCGAACGATCGGAAGCCGGCAATAGGCTTTCCCGTCCTCGCCGATCGTCTGGAAACCGGAAAATTCCATGCCGCAGGGAACGTTGGCGTCGACGGGCACCATCACCGGCGGACGCGGGACCGACTTCACCGGCTTGCCGTTGATGATCAGGCGCCCGCCGCGGACCTCGATGGTGTCGCCGGGAAGGCCGATAACGCGCTTGATCCAGTCGTCGCTTCCGCCCGGCGGGGTGACAATAACGATATCGCCGCGCTCCGGCATCCGGCCCATCACGCGCCCGCTCCAGTGCGGGAAGACGTGAAAGCTCGGGGAAACCCACGACCAGCCGTACGGATATTTGCTCACCACCAGCCGATCGCCCTTGAGCAGGATCGGCATCATCGATTCGGACGGGATGTAGAAGGGCTTGGCGATGAAGCTGTGGAACAGCAGCACCGCGACGAGGACCCAGAACAGGCCCTTGATCTCACGCCACAGCGCGGCGCCCTTGCTTTCCTCGGCGACCGGAGCGGGAGCAGGTGATGGCTCGGCGCTCGATTCGGGGACGGTGTCGGTCAATCAGGGCTCCAGCTTGCGGGCTTGCAGGATGACAAATGCCTGAGCCCAGGGAAAATCGTCGGTCATCGTCAGATGTATGTCGATGGCGTGGCCTTCCGGCGCAAGGGCGTCAAGCCGCGCCCTGGCACCGCCGGTGAGGCGGAGGGTCGGAGCGCCCGACGGCGCGTTCACCACGCCGATGTCCTTCATGTAGACGCCGCGCTTGAAGCCGGTGCCGACGGCCTTGGAGAACGCCTCCTTGGCGGCGAAGCGCTTGGCGAGCGTTCCGGCGCGCGTGTGCGGGCGAGATGCGGCCTTGGCTTTTTCGACATCGGTGAAAACGCGGTTGAGGAAGCGGTCGCCGAAGCGTGCCAGCGAATTCTCGATGCGCTCAATGTTGCAGAGGTCGGAGCCGATGCCGATGATCATGCGCTCAAACCAATCCGGCCAGCGTCGCGAGAAGGATCGCCAGCGGGATAGGGATAAGCGCGAATACCTGCGCGAGACCTCGCTGTCCCCGCCGGGAAGCGCCGGCGGAAGCGATCGATCCCGCGACGACCAGCGCCAGCGGCGCGGCCAGCGCGACCATGTCTGCGAACGAGGGTGTCCGACCGAAGGTCATCGATGACGTATGGCTCCATCCCAGCGCGAGGAACAGGAGCGCCAGGACGAATTGCACGCCGAGCACGACTTTCAGTCCAGCCGACAATCCGCTCAGCATCGCGGCATCCTAGCGCGCGCTGTCCATCAGCTCGCGCATGCGGCGGACGCTGGCATCCAGGCCGGTGAAGATCGCCTCCCCGATGAGGAAGTGGCCGATATTGAGCTCGGCGATCTGCGGGATGGCCGCAATGGGCACGACATTGTCGAAGGTGAGGCCGTGGCCTGCGTGCGGCTCGATCCCGTTCTTGACCGCAAGCGCCGCGCAGTCGGCAATCCGCTTGAGCTCGGCGGCGCGTTCCTCCCCCTCGACGTGCGCGTAGCGGCCGGTGTGAAACTCGACGACCGGCGCGCCGAGACGGACGGCGGCGGCGACCTGCTCCTCGGATGGCTCGATGAACAGGCTGACGCGGATGTTCGCGGCGCTTAAGCTTTCCACGAAATAAGCGAGGTGTTCGTTCTGGCCGGCGGCATCGAGGCCGCCCTCCGTCGTTCGCTCCTCGCGCTTTTCGGGCACGATGCACGCCGCGTGCGGGCGATGGCGGAGCGCGATGCCGAGCATCTCCTCGGTCGCCGCCATCTCCAGGTTCAGCGGCAAGGCGATCTCGGCCATCAGCCGCTCGATGTCATTGTCGGTGATGTGACGGCGGTCTTCGCGCAGGTGGGCCGTGATGCCGTCTGCATCAGCATCAGCGGCGAGGATCGCCGCCCGGACCGGGTCGGGATGATCGCCGCCGCGCGCGTTCCGGATGGTCGCGACGTGATCGATGTTGACGCCCAGCCTGAGCGAATTGGAGCGCAGCTCGCCCGTCACGCCGCCGCGCGGCTCCCGGGCTTGATCGCGGGTATGGCCTCAAGCTCCGGTGGAAGAGAGTCGGCCTCATACGTCGGAACGTCGATGCGGATCAGCGAGGTGTAGGGCACGCCGAGATCGACGCCGCCGCCCGACCGGTCGACAATCGACGCAGCAGCGATCACTTCGCCGCCAGCCTCTCCGATCGCCCTGATCGCTTCACGGGACGACAGGCCGGTGGTGACGACATCCTCGACCATCAGCACCTTGGCCCCCGGATCGATCCGGAAGCCACGGCGCAGCTCGAAGCTGCCTTCGGGCCGCTCGACGAACACTGCGGGCTTGCCCAGCGCGCGTCCCATTTCATGGCCGATGATCACTCCGCCCATGGCCGGCGAGACGACGATGTCGATAGCGTCGCGGGTCGCTTGGGGAAGGCGGTCGGCCAGCGCCACGGCGATCCGCTCGGCCCGCGCCGGGTCCATCAGCAGGCGGGCGCATTGCAGATAACGCGGGCTCCGAAGCCCGGAGGACAGGATGAAATGCCCTTCGAGCAGCGCGTCGGCCGCCCTGAATTCCGCAAGGACTTCGTCTTCGGTCATGAATGCTCCGCCGTTCGGACCGAGCGCGTGAATAGGCTTCGCACGCAACAGCTTCAACACCATTGGATGAGGCGCTTGAGAGAGCGAAAAGCCGTGCCTATAAGGCCGCTGATTCAAGGGGGCCCGGTCGCGGTGCTCTTAGTCCCCAACCCAAGTTCACCGGGGTGAAAATGAAACTGATTGCATGGGCGATTGCCCTGGCAGCCGCCGGACTAACACCTGCAGCGGCCCAAAGCCCGCAAGCGGCCCAGCCGCAGGCCGCAACCGCTGCGGAAGCGGCGGCCCAGCCGACCGTTGCGAATGCGCCTGGCGGCTCGACGGCCCCCGCCAATCCCGAGGCTGTGGCGATGACCGCGACGGGCCCGGGCCATGCGGCCCCGACCGAGGTCGGCGTTCCGCGGAAATCCGGCATCGGCATCCAGGAGCAGGTGACCGACATCGGCCACTATGCCGCGAACTTTCACAACAACTGGCTGCTGCTTCTTTGCGTGGTGATCAGCCTCTTTGTCCTTGGCCTGCTCTGTCTCGCCCTGGTGAAGTTCCGCCGTGGCGCGAACCCGACCCCCTCGCGCACCTCGCACAACACCGTGCTCGAGGTGGTATGGACGCTGGTTCCCGTCCTCATCCTCGTCGCCATCGCCATCCCGTCGATGCGTCTTCTCAGCAAGCAATACAACCCGCCGCCCGCCGACCTCACCGTGAAGGTCGTCGGCAACCAGTGGTTCTGGACCTATTCCTATCCGGACAACGGCGGGTTCGAGATCGTTTCGAACCAGTTGAAGGAGCAGAAGGACGTCAAGCCGGGCGACCGCTATCGCACCGACAAGGACGGTCCGCCGATGCTCGCGGTCGATGAGCGGATGGTCATTCCGGCCGGCAAGGTCGTGAAGTTCCTGGTCACCTCGAACGACGTGATCCACGCCTTCTGGGTCCCGGCCTTCTGGAGCAAGATCGACGCCAACCCCGGCCAGGTGAACCAGATGTGGGTCAAGGTCGATCGTCCGGGCGTCTATTTCGGCCAGTGCACCGAGCTGTGCGGCGCGCGTCACGGCTACATGCCGACCGCGGTCGAAGTGGTTCCGCCGGAACAGTTCGCCGCCTGGGTCGCTTCCAAGGGCGGCACCATGCCCGGCGCGAAGCCGGCCGCAGCGCCCGCCGCCGCTCCGGCGGCGACGCCGGCCGCGGCCTCCGCCGAAGCGCAACCGGCTGCGCCGCAGCCCGCCACCAACCAGGCCGCGACGGCCCAGAATTAAGAGCGGAAGCAAAGTATTATGGCCACTACCGCACTGAAGGCTCACGAAGCGCACGACGCTCATCATGATGCCGATCACAAGCCGAGCTTCTTCGTCCGCTGGTTCATGTCGACGAACCACAAGGACATCGGCACGCTCTATCTCATCTTCGCGATCGTCGCGGGAATCATCGGCGGCAGCATCTCGGGCATCATGCGCATGGAGCTGATGCACCCGGGCATTCAGTATCTGAATCACGCCTGGCCGATCGGCGCCGGCACCGCATCGGGAATCGACGAGCAGCTTCACCACTGGAACGTGCTGATCACCGCGCACGGCCTGATCATGGTCTTCTTCATGGTCATGCCGGCGATGATCGGCGGCTTTGGCAACTGGTTCGTGCCGTTGATGATCGGCGCGCCGGACATGGCGTTCCCGCGCATGAACAACATCAGCTTCTGGCTGCTGGTCCCCGCCTTCCTTCTGCTGCTCGGCTCGACCTTCGTCACCGGCGGCACCGGCCTCGGCGCCGGCACCGGTTGGACGGTCTATGCACCGCTATCGACCAGCGGGTCCGCGGGACCTGCCGTCGACATGGCGATCTTTTCGCTCCACCTCGCGGGCGCCAGCTCGATCCTGGGCGCGATCAACTTCATCACGACCATCTTCAACATGCGTGCGCCGGGCATGACCCTGCACAAAATGCCCCTGTTCGTGTGGTCGATCCTGGTCACCGTCTTCCTGCTTCTGCTGGCGTTGCCGGTGCTTGCAGGTGCGATCACCATGCTGCTGACCGACCGCAACTTCGGCACCAGCTTCTTCGACCCGGCTGGCGGCGGTAACCCCGTCCTCTACCAGCACCTGTTCTGGTTCTTCGGCCACCCCGAAGTGTACATCATGATCTTGCCGGGCTTCGGCATGGTCAGCCAGATTGTCGCAACGTTCAGCCGCAAGCCGGTGTTCGGCTATCTCGGCATGGCCTACGCAATGGTCGCCATCGGCGTGGTCGGCTTCGTCGTGTGGGCGCACCACATGTTCACGGTTGGCCTGACCATGGAAACGAAGATGTACTTCACCGCCGCGACGATGATCATCGCGGTCCCGACCGGCGTGAAGATCTTCAGCTGGATCGCCACCATGTGGGGCGGCTCGATCACCTTCGAGACGCCGATGCTGTGGGCGATCGGCTTCATCTTCCTGTTCACGGTCGGCGGCGTCACCGGCGTCGTCCTCGCGAACGGCGGCGTCGATAACTACATGCACGACACCTACTATGTGGTTGCGCACTTCCACTACGTGCTCAGCCTCGGCGCGGTGTTCGCGATCTTCGCCGGCTTCTACTATTGGTTCCCGAAGATGAGCGGGAAGATGTACAACGAGCTGCTCGGCAAGCTGCACTTCTTCATCATGTTCATCGGCGTGAACATGATCTTCTTCCCGCAGCACTTCCTCGGCCTCGACGGCATGCCGCGCCGTATCCCGGACTACACGCCGGCCTTCGAGCATTGGAACACGATCTCGACCTACGGCTACATGGTCACGATCGCTGCGATGGGGATCTTCTTCGTCAACCTGATCTGGTCGCTCGCGGCCGGAAAGAAGGCGCCGGACAACCCCTGGGGCGAAGGCGCGACGACGCTGGAATGGACGCTGTCCAGCCCACCGCCGTTCCACCAGTTCTCGACGCTGCCGAAGATCAGCTAGGCGGATCGAGCCGGAAAAGAGAAAGGCCCCGGGAGACCGGGGCCTTTTGCTTTTACGAACCCAAAGCAGACATTAAGCCTTGTTTAGAGTGCCGAAACTATCCAGCGGTAGCGTTCTTGGTATGAAGCGTCCCATTCTCATCGTAAGCGCATTAGTTGCTCTCGGGGGCTGCGGTCATTCACCTCGCTGTGCCACCAATGATGCCCAAGGTCTTGTTCAGGCGCTCAAACCGAGAGAGCAGTACAGGTCGATGCTCACGATGGCCGTTGAACGGACGCAAACGGTTAGCATGGCAGCGGCACGGGATGGCTCCAGAGGGCGAGAAAAGCTTGCGCAGGCCATTGATGGGGCCGTTGAACGGCACGGGACGCAGTGGGAGCAAAACCTCGTTGCAAGCTGGCAAACGTTAAGCGCCGCAGAAATACAACAAGTATGCACTGCATTGGAAGAACGTGACCAAGACACCTTCATGCGGTTCGCAGAACGAGTCGGCCCTGAGGTGAAATCGCGGAACGAACCGGTAATGCAACGTGCGGCAGTCGAGGTTCTAGACGCCGTTTGGTGAGCGCGTGGTCGAATGTCCGCTTTCCACCTATTCCTGCCGCTAGACCAGCGCAGCCATCGCCTGAACTAGGGAATTTCCCGAATGGAATTGCGCCCGTCAGCAAGGTTGATGGCTGGATGAGATTCTTCCGTACTGCCGCCATCGCTGTCGCCGCGTCGTGCCTCGCCCTTCCCGCGTCCGCGCAGCAGGTTGCACGGCAGGATCGGCCGATCCTGGAAGTCGCTGCGCAGCTGAAGAACGGCGAATATGTCTGGGCGCCGGAGCTGAGCCCGTCCGGGGGCATGCTGCTAGTGGTCAACCTCGCTTCCCAACGCGCGATCCTGTTCCGCAACGGCGTGCCGATCGCGGCGTCGACGGTCTCCAGTGGAAAACCGGGCTACGAAACTCCGCTCGGCGTCTTCACCATCCTGCAGAAGATCAAGACGCACTTTTCTTCGACCTACAACAATGCGCCGATGCCCAACATGCAGCGGCTGACCTGGAAGGGCATTGCGCTGCATGCCGGGAATTTGCCCGGCTATCCGGCCTCGCATGGCTGCATTCGCCTTCCGGCTGGGTTTTCGGCTTTGCTGTTCGGGGCGACCGAACTCGGAATGACCGTGGTGATCACGAGTGTGCCGACCGCTCCGACGGGATCGGACGCTCCCTCTCTCGCGTCGACCGCTGCGCCCGGACCCGACATTCCCATCGCGAGGGCGCCCTACGAATGGCACCCGGAGCGGTCGCCGGCCCATGACGACAGCATCGTCTCGGTCGTGGTCAGCATTGCCGATGGACGGGCGGTAGTGCTGCGCAACGGCATCGAGATCGGATCCGCCCCGGTGCGGGTGACCGGCGAGACGCGGCCGATGGCCTACGTCATGCGCTCGTGGGACGAGAGCGGTCAGAAATGGCTGAAGGTTCAGTTCGGCGGCGAGGGCGAGGGGATGGAGGTCGTCCCCGGCGAGGGCAAACGGTTTGAGACGCCGGTCATGTTCCGCCACGACGTGATGTCCGTACTCAAACCCGGAAGCGTGATCATCGTTACCCCGGCCTCCCTGCAGTCCGGGAGCACCGGGCGCGAGCAGACCATCATCGAGGAAGAAGAGGCGAAGCCGGCTAGTTAGCCAGCCGCGATGCCTTGGTGATCTTCACAACGGGCTCGAGCATCTGGCCCTTCATCACCCCTTCGCCCTTGGTCGGCGAGGTCGGCGCGGCCTGGATGGCCTTCACCACGTCCATGCCTTCGACCACATGGCCGAACGCCGCGAAGCTTGCGTCGAACGAGGGGATGTCGCTGAGCAGGATGAAGAAGTCCGCCTTGGCGGTGCCGGGGGAGAAGGCAGCCATCGAAACCGTGCCGGTGACGTGCTTAATGCCGGTCTTGCTGACCGGTTCGTGCGCGATCGCGGGGTAGAGCTTGCGGGCGTCGGTGGTGATCCCGCCCTGGACGATGCCGCCACCGTCGGTGAACTTCATCGACCGGTAGAAGCTCTCACCGTTGAAACGCCCGGCATCGACGTAACGGAGGAAGTTGTCGGTGGTGACCGGTGCATGGCCGCGGTCGAGCGCGAGGACGATGCGTCCGGCGCTGGTGTCGAGGGCGACCTTGACGATGTCGGTAGCGGCGGAGGGGGACGCGGGCGCCTGGGCGGCGGCCGGGGCGACGAGCAACAGGCTCAATGCAAAGGCGAATCGGGTCAGCATGGTCCTAGGGTAGCGGGCCGCGCAGAGGGTTCCAGTCCACGCGTTCCCTCATTATAGCCCCAGCCGAGTCATGACCCCCACCATTGCGCAACCTGCCCTGCCCGCCGACTGGCGCGATCTCGTCGCGCTGACCAAGCCGCGCGTGATGAGCCTGGTGGTGTTCACCGGGCTGTGCGGCTTGCTGGCAGCGCCGGAGATGCTTCCACCGGTGCTCGGCTTCACCGCGATCCTGTGCATCGCCCTCGGCGCCGGAGCGGCCGGGGCGCTCAACCAATGGTATGAGGCAGATCTCGACGCGAAGATGCGGCGGACCGCCAATCGCCCGCTTCCGGCGCAGCGGATGGACCGGCAGACGGCGCTTCACTTCGGTGTCGGGCTGTCGGCTTTCTCGGTCGTCCTGATGGACCTTGCGACCAATCATTTGGCGGCGCTGCTGCTAGCGATTTCGATTCTCTTCTATGTCCTGGTCTATACCGTCTGGCTGAAGCGGCGAACGGCGCAGAACATCGTCATCGGCGGAGCCGCCGGCGCCTTTCCGCCGCTGATCGGCTGGGTTGCCGCGACCGGGCAGATCGACCTGCTGCCCGCTCTGCTGTTCGCGATCATCTTCTTGTGGACGCCGCCGCACTTCTGGGCGTTGTCGCTGTTCGTCCGTTCCGATTACGCAGCTGCGAACGTGCCGATGCTACCGGTCGTAGCGGGCATTCAGAACACGCGCCTGCAGATCCTGCTCTACAGCCTGACCGTGGCAGGCGCCGCTGTCGCGCCCTGGGCGCTTGGCCTGACAGGCACGCTCTACGGCGTCGCCGCCGTCGTGCTCAGCGCGGTCTTCCTCGTGCTGGCGGTCGCAGTGTTCGCGAACAAGGCGGATACGCCGGCAGGCATGAAGCCAGAGCGCCGGCTGTTCGCTTATTCGATCCTCTATCTCTTCGCCTTGTTCACCGCCGTGGTGGTGGACCGCTGGGTGGCTGCATGAACCCGCATCCCGAAGACGAACTGCTCCGTCGCCAGCGCGAGCGGGCTCGGCTCATGGCCTGGCTGCTGGGCGCCTTCGTCATCCTGCTGTTCCTGATCACCGTGGCCAAGATCGGCCTGAACAAGTGACGGCCGTCGCTAGCAAGAACGGGCGCACGGCTGCGATCATGGCCTTCGCCGCGCTGGCGATGCTCGCGCTCGCCTTCGCATCGGTGCCGCTCTACCGCGCCTTCTGCCAGCTGACCGGCTTTGACGGGACCCCGCTCCGTGCCGAAAAGGCGCCGGGAGCGGTGGCCGGCCAGATTGGCGTCCGCTTCGATGCCAATATCAACCAGGACCTGCCGTGGAAGTTCGAACCGGTGCAGGAGACGGTGCGCGTCGCCCCCGGGGCGCGGACGCAGATCCTCTATCGCGCCACCAACCTGACCGCGCGGACGACGACGGGCCAAGCGGTGTTCAACGTCACGCCGGAAATTGCGGGGCCTTATTTCTCCAAGATCGAATGCTTCTGCTTCTCCGAACAAACGCTGAAGCCCGGCCAGTCGGTCGACATGCCGGTCGTCTTCTTCGTCGATCCGAAGATCCTCGACGACCCCGACACCAGGAACATCGACGAGATCACGCTCAGCTACACATTTTACCCGGTGGAAAAGCCGGAAACGTCCCGCTAGAGCCGCAAGCAAAGAACACGAGGGGAAGCCCGCGCAATGGCCGCAAGCAAGAATCACGATTACCATCTGGTCGATCCCGATCCATGGCCGCTGATCGGCTCATTCTCGGCGCTCGCTCTGTTCGGCGGGCTGGTGATGTGGATGCACGACAATCCGTACGGCTCCACCGTCGGCTTCCTCGGCCTCGCTGGCGTCCTGGTCACCATGTACAGCTGGTGGTCCAACACCATCCGCGAAGCACACCAGGGCTACCACACGCCGGTCGTGCAGCTTCACCTGCGTTACGGAATGATCCTGTTCATCGCCTCCGAGGTGATGTTCTTCCTCGCCTGGTTCTGGGCCTATTTCGACGCGTCGCTGTTCCCGTCGACCGCGGAAGTGATTGGCGGCCAGTGGCCCCCGAAGGGCCAGGAAGTGCTCGACCCGTTCGGCTTCCCGCTACTCAACACCCTGATCCTGCTTTGCTCAGGCACGACGGTGACCTGGGCGCACCATTCGCTGATCCACGGCGATCGCGAAGGGCTGAAGCTCGGTCTGCTCCTGACGGTTCTGCTCGGCATCCTGTTCAGCGGGATCCAGGCCTACGAGTACATGCACGCTCCGTTCGCGTTCAAGCTTGCCAACGGCGGCACGATCTACGGTTCGACCTTCTTCATGGCGACCGGTTTCCACGGCTTCCACGTGATCGTCGGTACCATCTTCCTCACGATCTGCCTGATCCGCGCCTACAAGGGCGATTTCACGCCCAAGCAGCACTTCGGCTTCGAAGCGGCGGCTTGGTACTGGCACTTCGTCGACGTCGTGTGGCTGTTCCTGTTCGTGTCGATCTACGTATGGGGCGGCTGGGGCGCGCCGCACGCGGGGTGACCGGGACATGGGCGAGGTGAATCCACCATCGCCACTGGCCAACACCCTCAAGGGAACCTGCCCGCGCTGCGGGCAGGGACGGTTGTACAAGGGGCCGGTTCAATTCGCGGCCACCTGCCGGGATTGCGGCCTCGATTTCGACAGCTTCAACGTGGGCGACGGGCCCGCCGCGTTCCTGATCCTGATCGTCGGCGCGATCTTGACGGTTTGCGCCGTCGTCTTCGACCTCAAGGTCTCGCCGCCCTGGTACGTTCACCTGGTCTGGATTCCGGTCGGCCTCGCTTTGACGGTCGGCGGCCTGCGCCTCGCCAAGTCCTGGCTGATCGCACAGGAATACCGCCATCGCGCCCGCGAAGGTAAGATCGTGTCATGACCCGGAGAATTCCCCTAATCCCGACCCTCATCGTCGCCGCTGCGGTGGCCGTGATGATCGGCCTTGGCGTTTGGCAGCTTCAGCGCGCCAAGTGGAAGGAAGGCCTGCTCAATCAATATGCGGAAGCGGAGAAGCTGCCGCCGATCGCCTTCCCGACCTTGCCGATGAAGGACGCGCAGCTGCCGCTGTTCCGGCACGCCACGGGGATCTGCCTTCGCCCTACGGGCAAGCGCACAGTGCCCGGCGAAGGGGCGACATCCCGCGAGCCCGGCTTCGTCCACATCGTAGACTGCGCAACGGGCGCCGAAGGTCCGGGGATGAGCGTCGCAGTGGGCTGGTCGAAGGATCCCAACGCGGCGGTGAATTGGAGCGGCGGCCCGGTCAGCGGGATCATCGCGCCGGACAATGTGACGAGGCTGCGGCTGGTCGCCGCGACGGCCCCGCCTGGGCTGGAAGCCGTTGCCCCACCGTCGCTCGCGTCGATCTCGAACAATCACCGGTCCTACGCCATTCAGTGGTTCGCTTTCGCGCTGATCGCGACGATCATCTATGCGCTGGCGCTCCGGTCGCGCTGGAAGAAGGAGCCGCAGGTTTGAGCGCGGCGATGCATCGGCTTGCCAATGGCCTGACCGTTGCGGTCGATCCGATCGCAGGGGCGGAGAGCGTGGCCTTGGGCGTCTACGCGATGGTCGGGTCGCGGTCGGAGCCGGAGAATTGCTCCGGCCTCGCGCACCTTGTCGAGCACATGGTGTTCAAGGGGGCGGGGGGCAGGAACACACGCGAACTCGCTGAGGCGATCGAGGATGTCGGCGGCTACATGAACGCCTGGACCTCGCGCGACCAGACGACGTTCCACGGCCGCGTGCTGGCTCGGGACACCGCGCTTCTGGCCGAACTGCTCGCCGACCTGATCCGCGCTCCGCACATGAGCGACGAGCATGTCGAGCGCGAGAAGGACGTGATCCTGTCCGAGCTCGGCGAGACGATCGATTCGCCTGAAGACCTGGTCAACGACCATCTGTTCGAGGCGGCGTTCATGAACCAGCCGCTCGGCCGATCCATCCTCGGCCGTGAGGAAAGCCTGGAGCGGATCGGGCGCGAGGATTGCGTCGCGTGGATGACCGGCGAGCTCGTGCCCTCACGCCTGATCTTGTCGGCCAGCGGGAAGGTCGACCCTGACGAGGTCCTGAAGCTCGCCGAGCGGCTGTTCGGCGACATGGCCGACAAGGCAGGCACGCCAATCGGAAGCGCGGAGTTCACCGGCGGTCTCCGCAACGACCGGCGAGAATTCGAGCAGGCGCACTGGTGCCTCGGCTTGCCAGGCCTCGCCGCCTCGGACCCGCGGATGCCGGCGCTCGCCGTCTTCGTACAAGCGCTTGGCGGCGGGACATCCTCGCGGCTGTTCCAGGAATTGCGGGAAGAGCGCGGACTCGCTTACTCGATCGGCGCCTGGAACCAGGCGTTCGCCGACACGGGCGTCGTCGCCATCGGTTGCGCCGCTGACCGCAACCGGGCCGTGGAATCGATGAACTCGGCGCGGGAGGTGCTCGCCGACACGATCGAAACATTGACCCATGTTGAGGTCCGTCGGGCGCAGGCCCAGATGGAAGCGGGCGTCCTGATGGCACTCGAAACGCCACAAGGTCGCGCCGACCAGATGGCGCGTTCGATCGAGGTATTCGGCCGCATTCTGACGCTCGACGAACTGCTGGCCGATTTGCGCAACGTCGACATCGGTGCGGCCAGGGCAGCCGGCGCAGCGCTCGTCGACGGGCGGACTGCAATCGCCTCGGTTGGAGCGCGCCTCGCGGCGGTTGCCTGATGCAACTCGAGACTTTGGTTGCCGAACCATGGCCGGATTGGGGCCTGATCGACAGCGGCAACGGACAGAAACTGGAGCGCTACGGACGCATCACGGTTGTTCGCCCGGAGCCGCAGGCGATGTGGCAGCCGGCAAGCGAGCAGTGGGACCCTGACGCGACCTTTGTCCCAGGTTCCGACGAGGACGGCGGCGGGCGCTGGGTCCAGCACCGGCCGGTTCCGGTGCAATGGGAGCTGTCGCGGGGCCCGGTCCGATTCAATGCCTCCCTGACACCGTTCCGGCACCTCGGCTTCTTCCCCGACATGGCGCCGCAGTGGGACTGGATGCGCGAGCGATCCAGCGATGCCGATATCCTGAACCTGTTCGGCTACACCGGTGTCGGCTCGCTGATCCTCAGCGAAGCGGGCGGGCGACTGGTCCACGTCGATGCGTCGAAAAAGTCGGTCGAAGGCGGCAAGGCCAATGCGGTGCTGTCGGGCCTCGCCGACCGGCCGATCCGCTGGATGGTCGATGACGCCAGCAAGTTCACCGCTCGCGAGGTCCGGCGAGAGCGCCGCTACGACGGAATCCTGCTCGATCCGCCCAAGTTCGGGCGTGGTCCGACCGGTGAGGTCTGGCGGCTGGAGGAGAATCTTGCTCCGCTGCTCAGCGACTGCCGAAAGCTGCTCGATGAGAACAGCCGTTACCTGGTGCTGACCGTTTACGCGGTGCGGATGTCCGCCCTCGCGATCGGCGAGCTAGTCAGGCAGACGTTTGGCGATCTCGGCGGAACGGTCGAGGCCGGCGAGATGTCGGTGCGGGAAGAGGCGCGCGGCTTGCTCCTGCCGACGGCGATCTTCGCGAGGTGGTCGCGCTAAGGGTGCCCTAAGAGTTGATGGGGTCCCTAGGTTCGCGACGCGCGGATCGCGCCGCCGATGACGAACGGGGCGGCG
The DNA here is from genome assembly GCF_039543105.1 of Sphingomonas daechungensis. Lineage (NCBI taxonomy): Bacteria > Pseudomonadati > Pseudomonadota > Alphaproteobacteria > Sphingomonadales > Sphingomonadaceae > Sphingomonas > Sphingomonas daechungensis. Next base: position 1,752,976 of record NZ_BAABJC010000001.1, on the reverse strand, counting down.
GCAACCAGCAGCAGCGATACGGCGGCTTCCAGCAATAGCGCCCCGGACTGATCATCGCCCGACGCGCCAGCGCCGAAGATCAGCAACGGCACGGCCAGCGGCAGCAGCAGGATGCCGGCTAAGGCTCCGGCCCTCGGCAATCCCGCGGTCAACGCAGCGACCATCACCGCCAGCGCCGCCAGTGCGGGCGTGCCTATGGCAAGGGCGATCATCGTCCGCCCGAGCGCCTGCGGCGCGATGCCGAGGATGAACGAGCTTGGCAGCGCCGCCAGAAGCAGCAGAGGCCCGAACGTCAGCCAATGCGCGCCGACCTTCGCCGCGCCGACCGCCTCCTCCGAAACACCGCGAATGGTGAGCTGGTCGAGAACGCCGTTGGCTCGATCAGGCTCGACGAGCCGCTCGATGGGGAGGAGCGCCGCTGTTAGAGCCGCGATCCACAAGCCGCCGGAAGCGATCCGCTCCAGTAGCCGCGGGTCCGGACCGACTGCGAATGGCACGAGCGTCGCAACCACCAGGAAGAAGCCGACCGGAAGCCAGGCCGCGCCACCGATCGCGCGGCGCACGTCCCGTGCAATGAGGGCACCGATCACGCGCCAAGCTCCAGCTTCGCCCAGCTGCCGCCGAGTGCGCCGTGGGAGGCGGCAAGGACTCCGCCGCCCCGCGCGAGGTGCGTTTCGACCAGAGCTTCCAGCCGCGAAACGGCGTCGCTGTCGAGGCCGTTGAGCGGTTCGTCGAGCAGCCACAACGGCGCCGGGGAGGCAGCGACCCGGGCGAGCGTCGCTCGTTTCGCCTGGCCCGTGGACAGAAGGCGGACAGGCACGTCGGCAAGATGCGCCAAGCCGAGCAAGTCCATCGCTCTGCCAGTGTCACCGCCCCAGAATTGCAGCGCACGTCGCAATGGGAGTTCGCGGTCCAGGGCCAGAGCATCGTCGGCGAGCGTCAATTCGGCGCGCTCGATGCTTCCCTGCTCCTGCTGCAACAGGCCCGCCGCAAGCCGGATCAGGCTGGACTTCCCGCACCCGTTCGGCCCCGTCAGGTGAAGCGCCTCGCCGGGCGCAATGGCTAGATCGAGAGCTTCGAACAGGATTCGGCCGCCCCGCCGGCAGGTGACGCCCCTAAAGCGGAGCAAAGGCTTCACTGAACCGCTTCCTCGAGCGCGTGCATGTCCTCGTCCGACAGGCCGAAATGGTGGCCGACCTCGTGGACCAGCACATGAGCGATCAGATGTTCGAGGCTGTCCTCACCCGCCGCCCACTCGTCGATGATCGGCCGCCGAAACAGCCGGACCCGATCGGGCAGAGTGCCGGAATGCTCGACGCTCCTCTCGGTGAGCGGGATGCCTTCGTAGATTCCGGTCAGGTCGAACGGGTCCTCGATGCCCATCGCATCAAGCGTTTCGTCATCGGCGAAATCCTCGACCGACAGGACCACGTCGCCAAGATGCCCCGCGAACGGTTCCGGAAGCGCTTGCATCGCCCGTCGCGCGATAGCCTCCATCTCATCGGCTGAGGGCGGATTTCCGAAGCGCCGCATCGACGCGGCATAGGGGCTTGGGCCGCTCGCCCGCAAGGTTGCCGACGCGCGCTTCCTTGCCTAGATGGGCGCCTTCCAGCGATTTGCGGAGCGGTGGCCGAGTGGTCGAAGGCGCTCGCCTGGAAAGTGAGTATACGGCAAAACCGTATCGAGGGTTCGAATCCCTCCCGCTCCGCCACTTGCTTGTCCGCCGATGTTCGCGGACATGAAAACAATCAAGATTTATCAAGTTGAACGCCGGTTGCAGGGTACGCCAGCGTCCATTGACAGTTGTGCACATCCGACTCAAAGTGTGGGGAGAGACGTTGGGACGATGGGATCTTGGCAATGGGAAAGCTCAATCCTGCGCAAGTGCGGAACCTGACTGCGCCGGGTCGATACATGGACGGCGACGGGCTGATGCTGGAGGTGAAGCCGAGCGGCTCCAAGAGTTGGGTCGTTCGGCTCCAGGCAGGCGGAAGGCGGCGAGACTATGGGCTGGGCTCGCTCAAGGACATCGGCCTGTCCGACGCCCGCGACCTCGCGCGGGACTACAGGAGGAAGCTTCGCTTGGGCTTGGACCCGATCGCAGCGCGTTGCACTGTTAGCATTACTCCGACCTTCGCGGAGGCAGCCGCGACCGTGCACGAGGAACACAAGCGCGGCTGGCGCAACGGCAAGCATGGTGCGCAGTGGCTCTCCACGCTGAAGACTTACGCGTTCCCAGCGATCGGCAAGCTGGCGGTTGATGCGGTAAGCACCGGCCAAGTGCGGGACCTGCTTGCAGACATCTGGCTCACCAAGCCGGAGACAGCGCGGCGAGTGCGGCAGCGCATCGGAACCGTGATGGACTACGCGCACGGCAAAGGCTGGCGGGACCCCTTCGTGATGTCAGCCGTAAGCAAGGCGCTCCCTAAGCAGCCTCGCAAGTCCGGCCGCTTCGAAGCTTTGCCCTATGCGGACGTGCCAGCTTTCGTCGCCAAGCTGCGCGAGCGGGCGAGCGTTGGGCGGCTGGCTCTCGAAGCCTTGATCCTGGCTGCAGCACGCTCCGGCGAAATAAGGTTAGCTCGTTGGAGCGAGATTGACATGGACAAGGCGACGTGGACGGTTCCGGCCGAGCGCATGAAGGCGGGCAAGACGCACATCGTGCCATTGTCAGATGCAGCGCTGAGCGTATTCAAGCGCGCAGCTGAGTTCCGCACGGGAGGCTCAGACCTTGTGTTCCCCGGCATGAAACGGGGTCGGCCGCTGAGCGACATGACGCTGTTGAAGATCCTTCGCGACATGAAGGTGGACGCAACCGTGCACGGCTTCCGCTCATCCTTCCGTGACTGGTGTGCAGAGGAAACAAGCTTTTCCGGAGAGGTTGCTGAGGCAGCGCTGGCGCATGCAATCCCCAACAAGGTCGAAGCCGCCTATCGGCGAACGGACTTCTTCGAAAAGCGCCGGAAGTTGATGGATAGCTGGGCCGCGTTCTGTTCGGCGTCGAGTGCAACTGTTGTGAAACTCATTTCAGCATGAACTAACTTCGAACATCTCGCCGAGCGAATTTGATTTGGACTTCCGCGATTCGCAGTTTCGAAGCTCACTGGTCGCAGCTTGGTCGCGGTCCCTATTATTCTGTGGATGCGTGAAGAGCAGGGAAACTTGGCGAGCCTCCCAGCGAAAGGGCCAACTGGCTCACATTCTATCCACAGCCGTGCGCCTCCGTGCTACTTATGTTCTTGTTGGAGGGTGGCTGATCGCCGTCCATCATATGTGTGCACGGGTAAGTGCAGCCGATCATGAAAGGACCAACATGGACGAACCAATCCTTCTCTCAATCGACAAGGCAGCCGAGGCGCTGAGTATCGGCCGATCAAAGACTTATGAACTTATCAGCGAAGGCCGATTGCTAACGGTCAATATCGGACGGCGCCGTCTGGTTCGAGCTGACAGCGTTCGTGCAATTGCAGGCGGGGGTGCAGCTTGATGTACGCCGGACAGAGAATGGCCTCCGAAGCGGCTGGCACCGCTCCGAAGGCCGAAGTTGTCGCCCTTGGAAAGTCGACAATGCTCCTTTGCCTGAAAAGCGAAGGTGTCGCCAGCGCGTTCTCGCACGAGGGAGGCGAACGATGAGCCGCCTTTCTCTGCGAGCCGCGATCAACGCGATGTGTCGGAGCTGCCTGTACGACCCCGGCAACGGCAACGGCGGCTGGCGAGAACAGGTCGAAGGTTGCTCGTCGAGCAACTGTCCCCTGCATTCCGTTCGCCCATTGCCCGTAAGAGCAAGAAAACCGGACGAGGACGCTCGGGACCGGTCGTTGGCACCCGTGGCAGCCAATGACGGCTTAGGGGCGCTCTCCGCCGCGATAGTTGGCCTTAACGACATCACCTCAAACGTCGGGAGGGCGGCATGAGCGCGGCGTTCGAGATCATCTATCGCGACAAGCTGTGGCGTATCGGTCTGTCCGAATATGGTGGCGAGCGGCGGCTGTCGATTTGGTCCCATTATCGGGACCGGCAGACCGGGGACTGGCTACCATGCGGCGGGAAGCGGGATGCTCCTGGCTGCATTGTTCCAGCCGATCGGATGGACGAGCTTGCCCACGCCATGAGTTTGATCGCCGAACAACTACGCTCCAGCACCGGCTGACGGCCTAGCTCCGCCGCACGGCGGCCGGGTCGGCACAGTGACCGCGCGCCCGCGTGGGCGTATCTGCGGCATGGTTGTTTCAACAGTCAGGAGACAGCCGATCCGGCCGTCATTCTCTAGCCTTTCAAAACTTGCGAATGGCCTCAGGCCAGAGCGCGAGTGTCAGGGGTCTAAGTGCCTCGTTTCGCTGATGCATCCTCTCAGGAAGCCGTCATTTCGAGAGCAATACGCGCGGGCGCATGCGCGTTATCTGCCAAACCCAGCGAGGTCTTTGAAAAACAATCAAGAAATCAAGCTAACTGGTCAGCCCCACCGGCTGGCACGGTCGTTGCAATTTACAGTACTGATACAGGTGCGCTGCATGGTTTAGCCCGGCCGCAGCGGAAGAGGCGCCGCTCCACCGCTCTACGGTCGAAGGATTGTGAGAACCTGCTCCTCGCTGGCGAGCACGCAATTTCCATCGGCAAGCCATTGAACCGGATGTTGACTGTTCACTTCGACGCGGCCGGCATCTCCGACCCGGTGAAAGCAACGGGCCAGCTGCTGAAGCTCATGGGCGACTGGCTCCGCTGTTATAACACCGCGATAACAGCGGTATGGGTGCGTGAAGCAGGAGGGTCGAAAGGCGAGCACGTACACATTCTGCTCAGCGTCCCACCGCCTATTGTACGATCATTTGCGAGGATGCAGCGCGGCTGGTTCAAGAAGATCGGGGCTGCTTGGAGGCAAGGAGTCTACAAGAGCCGCCCGATCGGCGGCAGCCATACGTTGGCCTTCAACTATTCAAGCAAGAGCCTGTATCAACAGGCGCTAACAGGCGCGTTGCACTACCTCCTGAAGGGAGCAGACGAACGGGCAAGGTCAGCACATTGCATCAGCAAACGCGCTGACGGCGGCGAACTTAGGGGCAAGCGTTGCTCCACTACGGAGAACATCGGTCGCACCGCACGCTTACGCGCTGACTCACTAAAATAGTGAGGAATAGAGGGACGGGGGGTGTCCAGATCTCTGCACCCGTCAAAGCGGAGAGCGGCGCAAGTCCGGTGCTCAAACGCTAAACCAGTTTTTTCTGGGTGTTGTTGGAAGCCTCTGCGCGCGGGCGCACGCGCGAGGCATAAAATCTCCAGTTAGCGTTTAAGCCGCGTTCTTCGGCCGCTCTCCGCTCAAAGGTCTTTAGGGATTTGGGCACCCCCCATCCCCTCAAGAGCTAGTGGCAGCTTTCGACCCATTGTGGACATTAGATTCGTCGGTCAGAACCCCGACATGGCGGGCGGCGGATTGGATACTTTAGGACGTTGGCATTGGGGAGCCGTCTGTCTCGGCGTGGGCTTCGTTGCGTTCTGGAGCGGGGGCTTCTTGCTGGTCTGCTTAGTCGCCATTGCTCTCCTTACTTACGCAGCCCTCTTTGCCACCGTCGCTACGGCGCTAGGGTCGAGGCGTTCTTCGACGGCAGCTGACGGCGATATTGCGTCACCTTTGCTCACGCGGTTCGGCACGAACTTTCGTAAGGCGCTGGTAGACGGACCGATCTTTGTGCTGAGCTACTGTTGACGGCGGTTTTCGACCCATTCCTGCCGTTAGATCACCATTCCTGCTACGCCAGCATGGGGGAAGATTCATGCGTTTGAGTGTCTTGGCGACGGCAATGCTTGTCCTGGCTTCAGGACCAGTCGATGCGCGCCGCGCCGCGCCGCATACCGCTCGTTGGATTGTGCCAGCAAATCCTTCGCCGCCCTCAAGCTTGGCTCTCGTAAAAGGCGGGCATTTTCGACTGGGGAGAATCATTCCCGCCAAACTGTATGAACTTCAGCGCGATGCTTTGGTGGCGAACAGAGACGTTCTTACCATTCCTGCCGGCACCCTAATGATCAAGTTAGAGGACCAGCCCCGCACTGCGTGCGAGCTTAAGTCACGTCGGGGGAGTGCCTATTCCTGTATTACGGACGCAGACGGGGATGGCAGGTTTGAAACCTACTTCTTGACCCAGGTTTTCAACGAGATTTTTTTAGGGTCGATTGGTGACGACTTTGCGGTTTTCCCTCTCGCTGGCTCCGTGGAGATCACCGAGATCGACGCCCAATCCAGAACACCGGATATAGGGCTGGAACTGAAGGTCGAGCGCCTATCTAAAGGTGTAGTGAAATACCGCATTTGCCTGCGCCCTTCTTGGGAGGGAAAATACTACAAACAGGCTCCTTGCTCGAAGGAGCCGGTGCAGGCCGAGTTGGATGACTCGGGCAGAGTGTCGATCCAAGGGCAAAGAGTTCGGCTTATCCCTGCCGAGGGCAAGCCTTCTTCCGTCATAGTTGAGTCAAGTCCGAGCGATTTCGAGTTTTCTACGAGCTTTTCTCTCTTCTAGTAATCGTTCCCTAGTGTCCGCTTTCGACCCATTGCGGTCACTAGCTACGGCCCCTCATCGGTCGAGAGCCCAACCATTGACAACCACTTCACCGAGGCCTGGCTGGCCGTCGACTTTCAAAAACTTCGACGTTCGCGCGCACCACCCATCTCCGTCGATGTCTGTCTCATTTGCCAAGCAACGGCTTGCTTCGTATTTACAGTTTGCGGCGGCCCGGTCAGTTGCACGGCAGGTGGCATTGCGGACCCTGACGCGAGATTCTGCATTCAACTCATCGGGGTCGGCGTAAGCGCCCACAACCGTCAAATCAGCGAGTAGTTGATGGCCGCTTTCGATCTGTGCGATGGTTCGCGTCGAGGGAATTGCAAGATCTGCTATTCGAGCTGCGCATGCGGTCAATGAGAGAAAAATAGTAAAGCCGAGATCGCGTTGCATCGAAATTGCATAACGCTTTCGCCTCTCGCCGGGAATGACCGCTTTCACCGATTCCGGCACAATATACTTTTTGCGAAATACCTAATTGCGACCTCTCAATGGCGTCGCCACCCGTCGGCTGTGCGAACAAACCGTTGGTCGCGTCGACTGAATTGTTTGGTCAGTCCTTTGAGCGTCACTTCATAGCTACATATCGTGTCGGTTGAATTAGTGGCACTACAGCTGAGCTTGCCAATAGCCGACGGCCGGGTGACCGATATGGTTGTCATCCCTTCCAGGAAGGCAGCAGACGCGTCCGCGTCCCAATCGGATTGTTCGATGGATAGAATGTCGCCCGGTGTGGGGTGAGACATTGTCGTGGCGCATCCCGCCAGGGTCGCAACCAAAATCAATAAAGACTGGTGCTTCATACGGTCACAATAGCGCAAACCGACGTTTCCGCTAATGACCGCTTTCCACCCAAACCCGCCGCGACAGTTTTCGACCCATTGCGGACATTAGAGGGGTCGGTCACAAACGCGCCATGAAGACGGTCGCGATAGCCTTGTTAGTAGCAGGCGCGGCAGCGGTTGCCGGACTTGCGGCGAGTGTTGGTGGCCGCACTGTGCATCGCGACGTTGCCGGTCATCGCTTCGAAGTTCCTAAGGATCAACTCTTCGACGAAACGATCCCTTGGCTGCCGAAGGCCGAGAGTGAATCTTTTGTCTTCCTGCTGCACCCGAACCATGATCCTGATCACATCCCGGACCACAGATTCCTCGTTCAGCCTCTAACCCGCAATTGTCCGGGCGATGCCTCGCAGATGCTGCGGATCGCATGCCGCTTGGAGAAAACCGAGGTTGGCGATGGCCCACCTTACGAAATGCGACAAAGTGAAAGCGACCCGTGGGCATCCGATCTTTATTCGGTCCGTCGCATGCCCGATGGAACCGCCGACCAAAGCCGCCAGATAGCCTACTGTCAGCGGTTTGAACCCAACCCGGCGAAGCCGAAGGTCACCACGCTATGCACGACGTTCTGGGCCTACAAGGGAATGATGTTGCAGTTCTCTTTTGACGAGGAAGAGCTGCCCAAAATGATTGCGATGAAGCGCGACGCAATGCGATTGCTGGACAGTTGGGAAGTCAAATAAGCACTGCCGCGAAGTTGTCGCCGTAAGGTCAGCTTTCCACCCATTGCGGTCATTAGATTGCGAACTAAGGTTGGCCTTGTTGTCAGGAGGCCATGTGACCCGCAGGATCTTAGCCGCCGCGCTCGTGTGCTGCGTTTCGCTTTCGAACGTAGCAAGTGCCGGTGTGCCGGGCGGCTCGGCAAACACATGTGCGGCTTGGAACGGTAGATACAGCGGAGAGATACCCGAACAACAAAGCGCATTCGACCACTCACAACAGGTGACTGTAGTTGTCGAGGGTCGCACTGCTTATGTCGCTATTGGTGAAACGGCGGGCGACTTCGACGCGTCGGGAGACAATCTTCGTTGCACGAGCAACCGCGTAACTGGCACGCTCGACACCGGTGCCGGTGGAACAGGCAAGGTTTCCGTCTCGCTAAAGCGCAAAGCCGGAGCAGTATATTTGCGGCTATTTGCCTACAATGACGGGGACGGATTGAAGAACCAAGCGGCATACTTGCCGTCTGAAGAGTTTGAGATCGCTTTAAAACGGACGCGCTAAACGCATCTAATGGCCGCTTTCCACCCAAACTTGCCGCGACAGTTTCCGACCCATTGCAGACATTCGGGACGAGGTTAGCATTCAGTGGATGAACCAAGGCCGGGTGATAACGCTGGCAGTACTATTGGCCGCGGGTGTGCTACCATCGACGGCTCCGGCGGGCGCGGCCCCCGTAACCTCAGAAAAGGTCGCCTGCGACGTGGCCAAAGCCCGCGTGGCTGCAAGAGGGCATTTCCCAGTGTCGGCAATAGCGTTTTGTGACTTCATCACCTCGGAGGAGCAGTCAAAAGACCTTTACGTCCTCGGTTTGCATGGCAAAAGGGACGACTGTGGAGATGACGTATGCGGCAGCACTCTCATGGGTTGGTTTGCCGTTGAGAAGTCAACCGGTCTCGTATTCGAATGGGACTTCACCGATTTTCCGGGCAAGTTAGGAGCGGCCGTTACGACCCATCACTAACGTCCGCTTTCCACCCATTCCCGCCGCTAGCCGTTGAACATCGCTCCTAACCAGGGAGCGAACCATGAACCGACCGCCGCAAGTCATTGTGGGAGCCAAGCTGCCACTCCGGCCGATGCACGTTTGGGCGATCCGCGTTCGATTGCAGATTGCGAACCGGCTGAGAGACCTGGCGCTGTTCGACATCGCCGTGGACAGCAAGCTTCGCGGCTGCGACGTAGTCTCCCTGAGGCTGCTGGACATCATCGCGGCCGGCGCGATCCGCAGTCGCGCAATCGTCATTCAGCAGAAGACGGGTCGGCCAGTCCAATTCGAGATCACCGAGCAAACCCGTCGCTCATTAATCGAGTGGCTGAAGGTCAGGCGCGGCGATCCAGATGGCTGGGTCTTTCCCAGCCGGATGGACCAAAGCAATCATCTATCAACTCGGCAGTACTTCCGGCTCGTTAAAGGCTGGGTCGCTCTCATCGGGCTGGAGCCGGCCGCCTATGGGATGCACAGCCTTAGGCGAACCAAGGTGGCGATGCTCTATCGCAAGACCGGCAACCTCAGAGCCTGCCAGCTGCTACTCGGGCATACGAAGCTGGAGAGCACAGTTCGCTACTTGGGCGTCGAGCTCGACGACGCGCTGGCGCTCTCGGAAGCGTTGGAAATCTGAAGCTAAGCCTTCGGCCCACCTAGCCAGATGTTCCCCATTTGTACCAAGTAGCCCGAATGCGACTCGACGATCCTTTAGACAACGGCGGCCGGGGCTGGCGACGATTGGAGCCCGAAGAGGTCGCGGCCCTGGCCTACCTCGCGATCCGCCTGATCCGCAGGGGCGTACGGAACGACCTAGCAGGTCGCGACGCCTCGAAGGCCGACGAAGCTGCCAGGAGGCTCGCTGAGGCCGTTTCCGAGCGCTTGAGGGCGTATCCGACGTTTGGCCCCGCAAGGCCCGTTGGCGGCCATTCTGCGGGCTGTGGCTCAAGAGATGCCGATCGGTCCTAGCGGCAAGTTTGGGTGGAAAGCTGCCACTGCCAATGGCTGTCAGCGGCCACTCTCTTTGACGGAAATGATCGAAGGGTCACGCCCCTCGCGCTTGGCCACACGGACATTTCGAAAACGCCTAGCAGCGAGTCCCAGCCAAAAGACGCCTCCGGCGGCAAGAAAGAGACTTCCAGCGGTACTGCCGAGCCCAAACGGGGCATAGCGACCCTCTACGAAAACGCCGTAGGCGGACCAAAACATCGTGGCCGAAAGGAAAAGCAATGCCCAAGGATAAAGGCCGAGCTTGTCAGTGTAGATGGTCTTCATCCAGCGAGCGAGCCTCTGGCGGTCTTTCTTGCATCATGCCCTCGACGTCGAATGTCCGCAATGGGTCGAAAGCTGCCACTAGAGAGGGCATAGGAGCGCTGCGCGACAGCCTAAGGTGGGGACGAATGTTGGGACGATTTGGTGTCCCAGCTATTTTATTGTGTTATTTTAATTCGATGGGGGATTTTGTTGTGCGGACTCCCGCTCCGCCATCTTCCCTTTCACCATCGTCCGGCATCTGCTTGAAGGCCGCGTGGCCGGCGTTTGGAACTTCGCGATCGATCGGGGCGGGACGTTTACCGACGTGATCGCCTGGGACGCCGAAGGCCGCGTCCGGACCGAAAAGCTGCTGTCCGAAAATCCCGGCCAGTATGACGACGCCGCGATCGAGGGGATCGAGCGCATCCTTCGTTCGGAAGGCGGCGTGCTCGGCGAAGTCCGCATGGGCACGACTGTCGCCACCAACGCTTTGCTGGAGCGCAAGGGCGCGCGCGTTGCGCTCGCGATCACCCGCGGCTTCGGGGACGCCTTGCGCATCGGGTACCAGGCGCGGCCCGAGATCTTCGCCAGGCACATCGTTCTGCCGGAACAGCCTTACGAGGCATCGGTCGAAATCATCGAGCGCGTCGGCGCGGACGGCGAAATCGTCACTCCGCTCGATGAACAGGCGGCCCGGGCAACGCTGGAGCCCGTGCGGGAACGCGGCATCGACGCGCTGGCCATCGTGCTGATGCACGGCTGGAAGTTCCCGGAACACGAGCGTCGGGTGGCGGAGATTGCGCGGGAGCTTGGCTTCACGCAAATCTCGGTCAGCCATGAGGTCGCACCCCTGATCAAGCTGGTCGGGCGTGGCGATACGACGGTGGTCGATGCCTATCTGTCGCCGATCCTGCGCCGCTATGTCGACCGCGTTTCGGGTGGGCTTCCGGACGGCACCAAGCTGCAGTTCATGCAGTCGAACGGCGGACTCACCGACGCCGGAGCCTTTCGTGGCAAGGATGCGATCCTCTCCGGCCCCGCCGGCGGGGTTGTCGGCATGGTCGCGGCGTCGGGCGAGGAACGGCTGATCGGGTTCGACATGGGCGGGACGTCGACCGACGTCTCTCACTACGCCGGCCGCTTCGAACTTGCCGACGAGAGCACGGTCGCCGGAGTCCGCATCCGCGCCCCGATGATGCAAGTCCACACGGTCGCGGCGGGCGGCGGCTCGATCTGCCGCTTCGATGGAATGCGCTTCCGGGTCGGTCCTGAGTCTGCCGGCGCGAAGCCGGGACCGGCCTGCTACCGGGACGGCGGGCCGCTGACGGTGACCGACTGCAACCTTGTCCTTGGACGGATTGTGCCCGAGGAGTTTCCATCAGTGTTCGGGTCGTGCGGCGACGAGCCGCTCGATCCGGCCGCATCGGAAGCACGGCTGCGAGAGGTTGCGGACGCTGTCGAGGGATCGCTCGGGCACCGCATGGAACTGTCCGACATTGCGGAGGGATTCCTGCGGATCGCCATCGACAACATGGCCAATGCGATCCGCAATATCTCAGTCGCGCGGGGCCATGACGTCACCCGCTACACCCTCGTCAGCTTTGGCGGGGCGGGTGGCCAGCACGCCTGCCGGGTCGCGGACTCGCTCGGGATCGAGCGGATCCTCGTTCACCCGCTGGCGAGCTTGCTCTCGGCGTACGGGATCGGCCTCGCTGACGTGAAAGCCATCCGAGAAGCCGGCATCGTCAGGCCGTTGAGCGCAGACTTCTCGGGCCCGCTGGATGCTCTCGAGCGTGCAGCGACCGAAGCGCTCATCGAGCAGGGCGTAGACGCCAGCCGCATCGATCTGAATCGGCGCGCACGACTTCGGTTGGCGGGCAGCGATACGACGCTGGAAATTGAGCTCGGACCATTGGCTCAAATGCGCGCGGCTTTCACCGATTTGCACCGCCAGCGCTTCGGTTATGTCGACGACAAGGGTGAAATCATCCTCGATGCGCTGATCGTCGAGGCGGTCGGCAAATCCACCCCGGACCGAGGAGGGGGACCAGCGAAGCTGGTGGAGGGGCAGTCGAGCCAGGGTCAGAAACCTCTCGATCAATCCTCGCGACTGCCATCTCCTCACTTCGGGGAGGTATTGCGCGGTCCGGCTCTCATCACTGACGCCACCTCGACGACGGTCGTCGAACCCGGCTGGAGCGCCACCCGCCGCGACGACGGCACGCTCGTCCTGACACGCTCCGTCCCCGCGAACCGCGCCCACGCGATCGGGACGACTGCGGACCCGGTGATGCTGGAGATTTTCAACAACCTGTTCATGGCGATTGCCGAGGAAATGGGCGTGGCGTTGCAGTCGACTGCATCGTCCGTGAACATCAAGGAGCGGCTCGATTTCTCCTGCGCGATCTTCGACGCGGAGGGCGCGCTGATCGCCAATGCGCCCCACATCCCGGTCCACCTCGGGTCGATGGGCGAGAGCATCCGGACGATCATCGATACTCGCGGGTCCGGTCGCGACGGGCGTGGCATTCGTCGCGGTGATGCTTATGTGCTGAACGACCCCTATCGCGGCGGAACGCACCTGCCGGACATCACGGTGATCGTGCCAGTGTTCTACGGCGAAGAAGCCGAACCGTCGGCGTTCGTGGCGGCGCGTGGACACCATGCGGACATCGGCGGAATCGCGCCGGGATCGATGCCGCCGGACAGCCGCACGATCGATGAAGAAGGCGTGCTCATCGACAATGTCCTGCTCGTCGACGAAGGCCGTTTCCTCGAAGCGGAAATCCGCGAGTTGCTTGCGACGGGCGAATGGCCGGCGCGAAACGTCGACCGCAATATCTCCGATCTCAAGGCGCAGCTTGCCGCATGCGTTCGCGGTGCAGAGGTCCTGGTGGCCACCGCGCGCGACTACGGTCCGGAGGTCATCGGCGCCTACATGCACCATGTGCTCGCCAATGCCGAGGAATCGGTACGGCGCCTGCTGGACCGCCTCGACGACGGGGCGTTCGAGTATGAGATGGACAACGGCGCCCGCGTCGCGGTGAAGATCTGCATCGACAAGGCGACGCGATCCGCGACGTTCGATTTCACCGGCACCAGCGATCAGCTGCCGGACAATTTCAACGCACCGTTCTCGATTGTCCGCGCGGCATCGCTTTACGTCCTGCGTACTCTGATCGACGATCCGATCCCGATGAACGACGGCTGCCTTCGCCCGATCAAGCTGGTCGTTCCGGACGGTTGCATGCTCTCGCCGCGCTATCCGGCTGCGGTTGTCGCCGGAAACGTCGAGACCAGCCAAGTGGTCACCGACACCTTATTCGCCGCGACCGGACGCCTCGCCCCGAGCCAGGGGACGATGAACAACTTCACCTTCGGCAACGCGCGCCACCAATATTACGAGACGATCGCCGGCGGGTCGGGCGCTGGCCCGGATCACGATGGCACGAGCGCCGTGCAGACCCACATGACAAACAGTCGGCTGACCGATCCTGAGGTGCTGGAGACGAGACTGCCGGTACGGTTGGAGCGGTTCGCGATCCGGCGTGGCTCAGGCGGCGAGGGTCGGCACCATGGCGGCGATGGCGTGATCCGCGACCTACGTTTCCTTGAACCGATGCGCGCCAACATGCTCGCCAACCGCCGCCGCGTTGTCCCAAAGGGATTGGCGGGCGGAGGCGATGCCCTGCCCGGCCGCAACTGGGTCGAACGCGTTGACGGCAGCATCGAGGAACTGACCGCGACCGACGCGGCGGAGATGCAAATCGGCGACCGCTTCGTCATCGAGACTCCGGGCGGCGGTGGGTTTGGAGCGAGCGAATGAACTACTGGCCGCTGCTCGGCATCCTGCTGGTTGTGCTCGGCTTCGCGCTGCGGCTGAACCCGATGCTGGTGGTGACTGGGTCGGCGATCGTCACCGGCCTGCTCGGCGGCATGGACCTGGTGAAGGTCATCGAGACCTTCGGAAAGGCCTTCAACGACAACCGCATCATCGCGATCGTCTGGATCGTGCTGCCGGTCATCGGATTGCTCGAGCGCTACGGACTGCAGCAGCAGGCCGCGCGAGTTATCCGAAGTATCAAAGCGGCGACCGTCGGACGATTGCTGCTGCTCTACATGGTCGTTCGCCAGGCAACCGCCGCGATGGGACTGACGACGGTTGCCGGGCAGGCACAAACCGTGCGCCCGCTCGTCGCTCCGATGGCGCTCGCGGCAGCCGAAGAGCAGCATGGCGAGATCGACGAGCCGACCGCCGAGAAGGTGAAGGCCTATTCCGCTGCGACGGACAATATCGGCCTGTTCTTCGGCGAAGACATCTTCATCGCCATCGGCTCGATCGTGCTGATCCAGCAGACGCTGGCGACCTACGGTTACAATCTGTCGCCTCTCCACCTGGCGCTGTGGGCGATCCCAAGTGCGATCGCGGCATTCCTGATCCACGGCACGCGCCTGATGCTGCTCGACCGCAAGCTGAAGCGGGGCGGCAAGTGATTACGCTGCACTGGCTCTACGTGCTGGCCGGAGCGATGTTCGCCGCCTTCGCGCTGCTGAGCGCGTTCGACCGCGCGAACCCGAAGCGGCTTGGCAACGCCGCCTTCTGGGGACTGATGGCGCTGAGCCTCATCGGCGGCGATTACCTTGGCGACTTCGGCAATGGCCTGCTGGTGCTTGGTCTCGCCGGGCTGGCCGGTTTCGGCTTCCTTGGTCGAAGCCATCCGCCGACCACGAGCGATGAAGAGCGTGCCGCCTTCTCCGTCAAGCTGGGCAACACGCTGTTCCTGCCGGCGCTTATCATACCCGCAACGGCGCTGATCGGGACGCTCGTCTACAACTACACGGCGGTCGGCCATCTCGGCTGGATTGAGGCCAAGCGGGAGACCTACGTGTTCCTATGCCTCGGCGCCCTGTTTGCGCTGGGCACGATCTACATCTGGCTGCGACCGCCCGCCGTCGCGCCGCTGCAGGAAGGCCGCCGCCTGATCGACGCGATCGGCTGGGCCGCCGTCCTTCCGCAAATGCTCGCCGCGCTCGGAGTGCTGTTCGCTGGAGCGGGCGTAGGCACGATCATCGGCGACATCACCGGCATGGTCATTCCGGAGGGCAACATCTTCGCGACCGTGCTAGTCTTCGCCCTCGGGATGGTGCTGTTCACAATGATCATGGGCAATGCCTTCGCGGCATTCCCGGTGATGGCGGCGGCAATCGGCGTGCCGCTGCTGATCAAGGCGTACGGAGGCGATCCCGCGGTGGTTGGAGCCGTCGGCATGCTCGCGGGTTTCTGTGGAACGTTGATGACCCCGATGGCGGCCAACTTCAATCTCGTGCCCG
Source organism: Sphingomonas daechungensis (assembly GCF_039543105.1). NCBI lineage: Bacteria > Pseudomonadati > Pseudomonadota > Alphaproteobacteria > Sphingomonadales > Sphingomonadaceae > Sphingomonas > Sphingomonas daechungensis. The sequence goes on along the minus strand of NZ_BAABJC010000001.1, from coordinate 1,737,296 downwards.
CGGCGCTGCTGGAGCTGAAGGACCAGTACGGCGTCGTGAAGGCGCAGATCGCGACGGCGCTGCCTCTTCTCGCCGTGAACATCCTGATCCTGTATTTCGCGGCCTTCCGATGAGCCGGTTCTGCCTCGATTCGGACACCGCCGCGCGTTTCGCCAGAATCGCGCTCGGTCACGTGCGGCAGGAATTTCCGCACAAGCTCGATCATGTGCTTGGGTCGGACGAAGATGCTCAGCCGCCGCATGTTCTCCACCCGATCTTCTTCGGAAGCTTCGACTGGCATAGTTCCGTGCACGGCTGGTGGACGCTGCTGACGCTCCGGCGGCTGTTCCCGGACACGGATGAAGCGCGGGCGATCGAGAAGCTGGCCGACCAGAGCTTCACGGCCGAGAAAGTAGGAACCGAGCTTGCCTATCTGAAGCGTCCGCTCAGCCGCGGGTTCGAGCGGCCCTATGGATGGGCGTGGCTGCTGCAGCTTCATCTCGAAGCATCGCGGCATTCGGAAAGCTGGGCGCCGGAACTGGAACCGCTCGCCCGCGCTTTCGCCGACCGGCTAAGCGAGCATCTTCCGGCGCTGACCTATCCGATCCGTGTCGGCACCCACTTCAATACGGCGTTCGCGCTGGTCCTCTCGCTCGAATGGGCGGAGCAGTTCGACGAGGATCTCGCCGCAGCGATCCGCGAGCGGGCAAAGCACTGGTTCGAGAACGACCGCGACTGTCAGGCCTGGGAGCCGGGCGGCGACGAGTTCCTGTCGCCAGCGCTGATCGAGGCACTTTGCATGTCCCGTATCCTGCCCGAGCCGGAGTTCGTGACTTGGTTCGGAGGGTTCCTGCCCAAGCTCGACCTCGGTCAGCCCGCGACGCTGTTCAGTCCGGCTGTCGTGAGCGATCGCAGCGACGGGAAGATCGCCCACCTCGACGGCCTTAACCTCAGCCGCGCGTGGTGCTGGACGAGCTTGGCGCCGCTCTTACCGGCCGAGGAAGCGCAGCTCGCTTACGACACGGCGGAAGCGCACCTCGAAGCGGCGATGTCGCATGTGGCGGGCGACTATATGGGTGAGCATTGGCTGGCGAGCTTCGCGCTGCTGGCGCTGCTTGCTAATGACACTTGAAGCGGTCGAAGGGCTCCAGACAAGCATTGCAGCGCCACTGGGACTTGCAGGGGGTTGAACCGAAGCGGCTGACCTCGTGCGTGTCGGTCGATCCGCATTGCGGGCATTGCGCTAGCGCCTCCGGATGCGGCGGATCGATGCCGTAGGCGCGTAGCTGCTCGCGGCCGCGCTCACTGATCCAGTCGGTCGTCCACGGCGGGAAGAGGACGCGTTCAACGTGGACCTCACCGAAGCCGGCCGCGTCTAGCGCTTCGCGGACCGAACGCTCAATGGCGATGGTCGCCGGGCAGCCGGTGTAAGTCGGTGTGATCTGCACTCGCGGAGGGTTTGAGGCGAAGCCGCGTACGATGCCGAGGTCGGTGATCGAAACCACCGGAATCTCCGGGTCCATAACATGATCGAGGACGGCCATGACCGCCGCCTCGTCCAGCACAGCGACGTCGTTCATGCCGGGATATTACACCCGTTCGATGGCTAGCGCGATGCCCTGCCCGACGCCGATGCACATGGTCGCGAGGCCTAGCTTTCCGCCGCTGCGCTGAAGCTCCTCGGTCGCGGTGAGCGCGAGGCGCGCGCCGGACATTCCGAGCGGATGGCCGAGAGCGATGGCGCCGCCGTTCGGATTCACGCGGGAATCGTCGTCGGCAATGCCGAGCTGACGAAGGACGGCGAGGCCCTGAGCCGCGAATGCCTCGTTGAGTTCAATCACGTCGAAGTCGCTAACCTTGATGCCGAGACGCTTCGCCAGCTTCTCGGTGGCCGGCGCCGGACCGATACCCATGATGCGCGGCGGAACGCCGGCGACTGCGCCGCCGAGAATGCGGGCGCGGGGCGTCAGGCCGTTCCGCCTTGCCGCCTCTTCCGAAGCGATGATGAGCGCAGCCGCGCCATCGTTGACGCCGGAAGCATTGCCCGCCGTCACCGTGCCGTCCGGGCGAACGATCGGCTTCAGCTTGCCGAGCGCTTCGAGCGTGGTTGCGCGGGGATGCTCGTCGCGGTCGACGATGACCGGATCGCCCTTACGCTGCGGGATTTCGACGCCGACAATTTCGGCAGCGAGGCGGCCGTTAGCCTGCGCGGCGGCGGCCTTTTCCTGGCTGCGGAGCGCAAAGGCGTCCTGGTCTTCGCGGCTGATCTGGAAGTCCTGCGCGACGTTCTCGCCGGTGCTCGGCATGGTGTCATCGCCGTAGGCTGACTTCATCTTCGGATTGACGAACCGCCAGCCGATCGTGGTGTCGTACATCTCCGCATTGCGGTCGAAGGCGCTGGTCGCCTTGGCCATGACGAAAGGCGCGCGGCTCATACTCTCGCTTCCGCCCGCGATGATCAAATCGCCCTCGCCGCTTCGGATCGCCCGCGCCGCCATTGCTACAGCGTCGAGGCCGGAGCCGCACAAGCGGTTGAGCGTCACGCCGCCCGAGCTGTCCGGCAGCCCGGCGAGCAGCCCCGCCATTCGCGCAAGGTTGCGATTGTCCTCGCCCGCCTGGTTGGCGCAGCCGTAGATCACGTCGTCCAGCTCGCCCCAATCGACGCCCGGATTGCGGTCGATCAGCGCCTTGATCGGGATCGCGGCGAGGTCGTCAGCGCGAACGGACGAAAGGGCTCCCGCATAGCGCCCGATCGGCGTGCGGATGGCGTCGCAAATGAAAGCCTCGGTCATTCTATCTCCTCGTCATCGCGAGGAGAGCAGCGACGTGGCGATCCAGCTGGATTGCTTCGCTTTGCTCGCAATGACGGCAATTCTTGATCAGATTACCCCGCGGCGCATCTGATCGAGTTCGATGCTCTCGAACAGCGCCTTGAAGTTGCCCTCGCCGAAGCCCTCGTTGCCCTTGCGCTGGATGATCTCGAAGAAGATCGGCCCGATCACGTTCTGGGTGAAGATCTGCAGCAGCAGGCCCTGACCTTCGGTCGGCGCGCCATCCATCAGGATTCGGCGCTTCTCCAGCTCCGCGACATTCTCGTCATGGCCCTGGATGCGCTCGGGAAGCATCTCGTAATAGGTGTCGGGCGTGTCCTGGAACGGAATGCCGCGGCCGCGGATGATGTCGACGCTCTGGTAGATGTCGGTCGTCCCCAGCGCGATGTGCTGGATGCCCTCGCCCTTATACTCGCGGAGGAATTCCTCGATCTGGCTCTTGTCGTCCTGGCTCTCGTTCAGCGGGATGCGAATCTTGCCGCAGGGGCTGGTCATTGCCTTCGAGAACAGGCCGGTCACCTTCCCTTCGATGTCGAAGTAGCGGATCTCGCGGAAGTTGAAGAGCCGCTCATAGAAGTCGGCCCAGGTCGCCATGTTGCCGCGGTTCACGTTGTGCGTGAGGTGGTCGATATAAGTGAGCTTGGAGTCCGCGTCGGCCATCCGCTGCTGCCAGTCGGGATGGAAATCGAAGTCGACCTCGTAGATCGACTGGTCGCCGTAGCGGTCGACGAAAAACAGGCGCGATCCGCCAATGCCCTCGATCGCCGGAATGTCGAGCTCTCCGTCGCCGCTCTTTACCTCGACATTCTTGGCGCCGAGCTTGAGCGCGCGCGCATGCGCGGCGTTGGCATCCTTGACCCGGAAAGCCATGGCGCAGGCGCTCGGCCCGTGCGCCCTGGCATATTCCTCGGCGTAGCTGCCCGGTTCGGCATTGATGACGAAATTGCAGTCGCCCTGCTTGTGCAGCGTGACGTTCTTGCTCTTGTGCCGGGCCACTTCGGGGAAGCCCATCCTGGTGAAAAGCGAGCGCAAAAGCTCAATGTCGGGCGCGGTATATTCGACGAACTCGAAGCCGTCGGTGCCCATCGGGTTTTCGAGGCCCAGCGGACCCTTTTCCGCGACTTGCGTAGCCATTGGATTCTCCTTTGCGGCCCAACTGCTCCCCCGGCCGTTCCATTGCAAGGTTCGGCCGGCGCGGCGTACGCTCGGCCGATGAGCAGCGAAGCGCCAGACGGCTGGACATATGAGGATGGCGGCAAGGCCATCGTCCGCACTTTTAAGTTCAAGGATTTCAGCGAGGCGTTCGGCTTCCTAAGCCGCGTCGCGCTGCTCGCGGAAAAAGTCGATCATCACCCGGAATTCACCAGCGTCTGGAACCGCGTCGACTTCCGACTGACCAGTCACGACGCGGGCGGGGTGACGGAGCGCGACATCAAGCTAGCTCTGAAGATCAATGCACTTGCGGGGGAATCATGATGCGAATGATCATTGCCGGGCTTCTGACGCTGTTTGCCACACCGGCCCTGGCCGGCGTCCATCCGCCGGAGGTCGAGAAGCAGCTGGCGTTCATTGTAGGCGACTGGACGATCAAGGGCCTGGAAGCGAACTACCGCGACCATTGCTCGTGGTTTGACGCGAACAGCTTCGTCGTCTGCGACACCACCGACCAGCGCAAGGCCAATCACCACAGCATCGCCGTCCTCGGCTGGTCGGCCGCCGACAATCGCTACACCTACCAGCAGTATGACGACTCCGGCCGGGGCCGCACCGAGCCCTGCTACGCCAACGATCGGAAGGGCCTTACCTGCCTCGGCCAGGCAACGACCAAGGACGGACTGGTGCAAACGCGCAGCTACATCTGGCCCACCGAGACCGGCCTTGGCATCCGGCAGGAGAAATCGGTCAACGCCGGTCCTTGGACCGATGTCGGAGAGGTCGCCTACATCCGGCGCGGGAAGTAGCGCCTAACGCAAATCGAGATCGGCCTGTGCCGGGTGCAAGGGCCGGGCCTTGATCCAGTTCGAGACGCGGTGTCCGATGCGGGCGCACGGCTTTTCGATCAGGAAGTAGGACGCCGCAACGACGACCGGCAGCAGCATGATCGGCGGCGGGCCGAGGGGGTAGACGTCAGTCCACGTCAGGAACAGCTGCTGCCAAAGGTAGAGGCTGTAGGAGCATAGGCCGACCGCGTTGAGGGGCGTGCTCTCCAATACCCGCCGGATCAGCGGCAATTCGCGCGACGCGAACAGGATGTACGGCACCGCGAGCGGAGTCAGGACCTGGAGCCGGGGCGCCTCGAGCGGCGGCAGGAACACGGCCGCGGCCGCGACGAGCCAGGCCCAATACGATGCATGCTTGGCGATCCACGCCTTCACATCATCGTTGCAGGCGTAGAGCGCACCGGCCGCGATGCAGGCAAAGGCCAGCCAGTTGCTGTGATCGTGGGCCGGCAGAAGCAGATAGGCCGTCAACAGCACGGCGATCAGCCCCACGAGAAATCCGGTCCGTCGAGGGAGAATCGTCAGAAGCAGGGGCCAGGCGAGGTAGAATTGCTCCTCGACCGCCAGCGACCAGGTGTGGGCCACCCACCATTCACAGTCGGTCAGGCCCGTATTGCAGGTGAACAAGGCCGAATTGGCGATCGTCGACGGATTGAACGTGATGACGCCGAGCCGGCGGAGCAAGAGCAGCCCGATGAAATAGGCAAACAAGGGCGGCAGGATGCGAAAGGCGCGCCGGGCATAGAACGCCGGGATGCTGATTCCTCCGCGCGCTTCTTCTTTCAGCAGCAGTGTCGTGATGATGTAGCCGCTGATGACGAAGAAAATCTGCACCCCGATCTCGGCGAGCGGCTGGGCAAGCCGCGGGATCGGCGGCGGCGTGCCGAAATGATAGCCGAGCGCGTGCGACGCGACGACGCAGAGGACGGCGACGCCCCGATACCCGTCGATCAGACGATCACGCTGCAAGCGATGCCCCCCGGAAACCCATCATCAGGATACGCAGGTTCAGCAGGGTGTCCAATGACGATGAACGAGCCAATTCCCTGAAAGGGACGGTCCTATTTATGAAAGGAGCGGACGGCGCGGGCCGGGGTGACGTGGGGAACGACGATCTTCCCGGCGCGCTTGAGCGCCTTGGTCATCGATGTGAAGACGAATCCCGCGACGGCCTGGCTGCCCAGCACTTCGCGTGACGGCCCGGGCTGAAGGTCGTCGAGCGGATGCCGTGCGAGCATCTGCTTCCGGGTCAGGCCCTGGTCGATCAGGAGGGCGATGCGCTTCCGAACCTCTCGCATCCGGTCGAGGCTTTTCTGCACGTCGGCCTTCCTGGCGAGCGGGCCGTGACCCGGCACGATGAGCGTGTTGTCGTCGGCAAGCTTGAGGAGAAGTTCCTCGGCGGCGATGTAGCCGTCGATGTCGCTGTTCTCCATGTAGGGGAAGGTGCCGTTCACGAAGATGTCGCCGGTGTGAATGACGTTGGCGCGGGGAAAGACCGTGATGGTATCGCCTTCGGTATGGGCGGGCGGCGTATGGATCAGACGCACTTGCTCCCCGTCGAAACGCAAGGTCAGCGCATTTTCAAAGGTGACCTGCGGCGCATCGCCGCGGCGGCGCGAGTGCCAGGAGGAGGCTTCGGCGAGGTAATTCCAGATGCTTCCGTGCCCGATGATGATCGCGCCATCGTCGAACAACTGCGAGTTGGCGCAGGCGTGGTCGAAATGGCCGTGGGAATCGACAACCAGGCGGACGCGTGGGTCCTTCAGATCGGGAAGCGCGGCGCGTTCCTTGCCCACCATTTCGGGATGCCCGGGATCGACGAGAAGGACTCCGTCGTCGCCGACGAGAGCGGTCGTGTTACCTTGAACCAGGTCGGTCCCGTAGGCGCTCAGCATATAGACATTGTTACGCAGCGGGGTCGCCCGGACGTGAGCGCGCCAGAACATCAGGTTGCGGTCGACGCAGACCCCGTGGCGGGGCATCAAATATAATGTGCCGAGCGCGCCGAAGGCCGCAACGGCAAGCGCCGCGAGCATGACTCGCCTTCGCTTCAATATCATGACGCCACCCCTCACACCCGGGGCGGAACATAAGTCTAAGCCGTTAAGAAGGCTACACGGGGGGGCGTGCGCGCAATGAGCCCGCTTGCGGTAGGAGGAGGAGTTGTTGACGCCAGCGCTTGGCCATTGCCCGTTCATCCGGGACGTGAGATACGAGCAGCATGAATCGCCTGACGATCAGCGCTGTCTATTATTACCCCGACGAGGTTGGGATCGGCTGACGCGCGCCTAGTTCAGACGACCAACCTCGACCCGCTCGGCAATCGCCCGGCGGGTTTTTTATTGCCCTTCGAAAGGAACGAGCATGCTTCAGGAGACGATCAGCGAGGACCAGCCAGCGAAGCACTGGCAGGACTATGTCGTTCCGCAATGCTGGGAGGCATTCACCAACGACGATCACGCGGTGTGGGACCTGCTGTTCGCGCGACAGGTCGAGCTGCTCGGGTCGCGGGTGGTGTCGCCGTTCCTCGACGGGATCGACTTGCTCCGGCTGTCGCATCCGGGCGTTCCCGACGTCGAGGGCCTGAACGCGATCCTGACCCCACGAACCGGGTGGCGGGTGGTGGCGGTGCCGGGGCTGGTTCCGGACGACATCTTCTTCGCCATGCTGGCGGAGCGCGTGTTCCCGGTCGGCAATTTCATCCGGACGCGGGCGCAGCTCGACTATCTCGAAGCGCCAGACTGTTTCCACGACATGTTCGGGCACATCCCGATGCTTGCGCATCACGACTTCGCCGAGATGGCCGAGCACATGGGGCGGCTGGGCACGATTGCCTGTGCTGCGGGCCACGGCGAGCGGGCGGCGCGGCTGTACTGGCACACGGTCGAGTTCGGGCTGGCCCGTGAGAACGGTGAGCTGAAGATCCTCGGCGCCGGGCTCGCTTCCAGCTTCGGCGAAGCGCATTTCAGCTTGGAGAGTGACGAGGTCGAGCGCTTGCCCTTCTCGATCGAGCGAGCGGTGCGCACGGCGTACAAGCACGACGCCTTCCAGCCGCGCTACCTCGTCTCGCAATCGCTTGATGAAACCGTCGCCGACGTGCTGGCGATGGATCAAGAGCGATTGGTGTCCGATGAAGGCTGACCGAACTCCCTGAGCAGGCGGGATATCGGGACTTGTTCGGACTGACTCGGGCGCGACTTCGTGGTGAGCAGTCACGACCAGCCGGCACAAGGGAAGAGCGTTGGCGCGAAAAACCCTGCTTAGCGAGCTTCGCGACTATTTCCAGGAACGGAGCTCGCGGCGCGCCTGGGCGCTCGCCGCGCAGGACGGGATCATTGCCACTGCCAGCATCCTGCTCGGCTTTGCCGGGGCCGGCGCGGGGGACAGGACCCTTCTGCTGGCCGCGAGTGCCGCAACGGTCGCCGGAATGCTCAGCGCCGGCGGAGCGGCATGGTCGCAGGCGGCGGCGGAACGGGAAGCGGAACTGAGCGCAATCCGGGAGGAGAAGGCGGGCTTCGATGAGGATGAAGGCGTCGATACCGTCGATATCGCAGATTATTACGAAAAGAAGGGGCTGAGCCGCGACCTGGCGGAACGGGTCGCCGCCCAGCTCATGGTTCGCTCGCCGTTGAAGGCGGCGCTGGAGACCGAACACGGAATCCTGGTACTCACATCGCGGGCGGAGGTGATGTTCACCGGCATCGGATGCTCGCTGGCTTTTGCGTTCGGCGCCAGCATTCCGTTCGCGCTGACCTTCCTGCTTCCGGTCAGCATCGAGACTTGGGTGATCGTTCTCTCGGTGCTCGTCTCGCTGACATTGATTTCGATCGCCGGGGCGCGGGCGGGATACATGGACGTTCGCAATACGGTGGTTCGAACGCTGACGGTCGGCCTGATCACGGTCAGCGCCACGTATTTGCTGGGAGAGGTGGCCTTCTAGAGATCGCGAAGGGATCAGCTGCTGGCGAGGGAGCGCCGCTGCCACCTGCGCAGCGCAACGATGGTCCAGACAATCTCGATCACGCCGAATGGCCAGGCGCCCTGGAGGAAGCCGTAGATGGACCCGAGCGCCGATCCGAAGGCAAAGCCCAGGATCCACCCGGTCGCGCGATCTTCCAGCGCGTAGCAGACCAGAGTGAACGAGACCGCGGCAAAGCCGAACCAGGTGAGTGCGTCCATGCCAGTGCTCCCCGCGCCGCCGTGGACCCAATTCTGCGATTTGCCAATTCACCTGTTCCTATCATGTGGCGCACCGGGACGGGGCTGGTATAGCCGCCATTCGATGGCCGACGACGAAGTGCTCCGCGAATATCGTACCGGGTCCGACCCGCGCACCTTGCGCGACGCCCTCGGCTGCTTCGCGACAGGCGTGACGGTCGTCACCTGTTTTGACGAGAACGGGGGCCCGGTCGGCTTCACTGCCAACAGCTTCACCTCGGTGTCGCTCGATCCGCCGCTGCTGCTGGTCAATGTGCACAAGCACGCCGCCTGTGCCGCTGGCCTCACGAATGCCCAGCACTTCGCGGTCAACGTGCTCCAGACCGGTCAGCAGCCCGCCTCCATCCGCTTCTCGACGCGGCAGGAGGATCGGTTCGGAGCCAACGACTGGTCACGAGGCGAATTCGGGGCGCCCGTGCTCCAGGAATCGCTCGGCGTGTTCGAGTGCGAGCGGTATGCGGTCCATGACGGCGGCGATCACCACATCCTGGTCGGCCACGTGGTGAAGGCGAGCTTCAACCCCGAGCTCGACCCGCTGCTATACTTCCGCGGCCGGTACCGCCGCCTGCATTTCGACTAGTCGACGATCAGCTCTTCCGGGTGCTTCACGAAGCGCCTGACGGCGAGCACGATAATTCCGCCAACGATCAGGCCGGCAATGGCCGAACCCACCGCGTAGATGAACCATTCAAGCACCGGCCCCATGAGGCCGACCGCCTCGCCTGCACGCTCGGACCAGTCGTGAAGCGTATGCGGGACGACTTCGAGGATGTGCAGCTCCTCGAGGCCATGGAGGATGATGCCGCCGCCCACCCAGAGCATGGCCCCGGTGCCGATCAGCGACAGGGCGGTCAGCATTTTCGGGACGAAATGAACGAGCGCCTCACCGATTCGTCGGCTTGCGGGATTGCTCCGCTGCGCAAGATGCAGGCCGATATCGTCGAGCTTCACGATGAGCGCGACCAGCCCGTAGACGCCGCCGGTGATCGCCAGCGCAACGACGACAAGCGCGAAGGCCGTAGTGGCCAAGCTCAAATGATCGAGGCTGGCGAGCGCGATTGCCATGATTTCCGCCGACAGGATGAAATCGGTACGGATTGCGCCCTTCACCTGCATCGCCTCCAGATCGGCCGGATCGGCCATGGCATCGACCAGCTCCTCCTCGTGATGATGGTCGTGAAGGACGAGCTCGGCGATCTTCTCGGTCGCCTCGAACGCGAGATAGGAGCCGCCGATCATCAGCAACGGGACGATCAGGAAAGGCGCGAAGGCAGTCAGCAGCAGGGCCGCCGGGAGCAGGATCAGCAGCTTGTTGCGCAAGCTCCCGACCGCGATCTTGCCGATGATAGGCAGCTCGCGCTCTGGCGCCAGGCCGACCACGTAGCGGGGGGTAACCGCCGTATCGTCGATGACGACACCGGCGGCCTTGGTGCTCGCCTTGCCCGCCGCGCCGGCCACGTCATCGAGCGAGGAAGCGGCGAGCTTGGCGATAGTGGCGACGTCGTCGAGAAGCGCAATCAAACCTGAAGGCATGTCTGCCGCTTACCCGTCATTGCGAGGAGCGCAAGCGACGAAGCAATCCAGTGACGCGAGGTGGATTGCTTCGCTCCGCTCGCAATGACGAAAAGGTTTCGCTAACGCCCCCCCATGCTGGGACTGGATTTCATCAGGGCCAATCGCGAGGCGGTCGAGCGGGCGATCGAGGTCAAGAACGTCGACATTCGTGTCGGAGACCTCCTGACCCTCGATGGCGAAGTGCGCTCGCTGAAGACCGAGATCGAGGCGCTTCGGGCGGAGCGGAATGCGATCAGCGCCCGGTTCAAGGACGTTGCTCCCGAAGAACGGGCCGAGCTTGGTCGGCAGGCGAAGGACGCCGGCGCCCGCGCCAGCGAGCTGGAAAACGACCTGGCCGAGAAGCAGGGCGTGTTGACCGGCCTGCAGATGCGCCTTCCGAATATCCCGTGGGAAGGCGCGCCGATCGGGCCGGACGAGAGCTACAACACGGTCGTTCGAACGGAAGGCGCGGTTCCGGCGTTCGATTTCGAACCGCTCGACCATGTTGCCCTGATCGAGAAGAACGACTGGGCCGACCTGTTGCGGATCGTGCAGGTGTCGGGGTCGCGGCAATATTGCCTCAAGGGGCGTCTGGCGTTGCTCGAGACCAAGCTGATGGGCTGGGCGCTAGACCGCATTGCCGAGGCCGGCTTCACACCAATTACGGTGCCGTCGATGGCGCGCGAGCAGGCGTTCCTCAATCAGGGTCAGTTCCCCGGTCACGTCGAGGAGACCTATGCGCTGCCGAACGATGATCTTTACCTCGCCGGCACCGCCGAGGTCGCGCTGACCTCACTTCACTCGGGCGAGATCATCGAGGCCGACAAGCTGCCGGTGCTCTACGCCGGCTATTCGCCCTGCTTCCGTCGTGAAGCGGGAAGCGCGGGCAAGGACGTTCGCGGGCTCCTGCGCGTTCACCAGTTCATCAAGGTGGAGCAATACGTCATCTGCGAAGCGGACGACGCCCAGTCGGCGTCTTGGCACGCGCGGTTGCTGGAGCTTGCCGAGAGCATGCTGCAGGCGCTGGAAATCCCCTACCAGGTGATCGAAACGTCGACCGGCGACATGGGCCTTGGCAAGTTCCGCATGAACGACATCGAGAGCTGGGTGCCGAGCCTCGGCAAGTATCGCGAGACGCATAGCTGTTCGACCCTGCACGACTGGCAGGCCCGGCGCGCGAACATCCGCTACCGCGGCAGCGACGGGAAGGTGCGGTTCGCGCACACGCTCAACAATACGGCGCTGGCCAGCCCGCGGATCCTGGTGCCGCTGCTGGAGAACCACCAGACCGAGGACGGCCGCGTGAAATTGCCCAGGGCTTTGCAGGCCCTGCTCGGGGGCGAGTTCCTCTGAGGTATCGCTTCGAAGGCGACGACCGGCCGCCTCCGGCATGGCGCCGATATCATGAAGCGGGATCCTTGTTCGCGCGATTCTGGCACGGTTTCGGACATCTGCGCCCGCGTGGACCCGTCGATGGGCCGCCAGCACTGGTCATTCCCGGCTTCATCGCCACCGACCGGACGACGCTGGCATTGCGCAAAGCTCTCGCCGAGGCGGGGTGGCGCGTTCATGGCTGGGAGCTTGGCTGGAATCGGGGCGCGCGCGCCGATACCATTCGCTGCCTGAAGTCGCGCCTCGACGCGATCTCCACGCAGCCGATTCTTCTCGTCGGCTGGAGCCTCGGCGGGGTTTTTGCCAGGGAGCTTGCACGTGAACATCCTGAGCGCGTGAGAGCGGTCGTGACCCTCGGATCCCCTTTCTCCGGCGATCCGCACCAGAACAACGTATGGCGCCTCTATGAGCGCGTGGCCGGGCACAAGGTGGACGCTCCGCCACTACCGCGGATCACCGAAAAGCCGCCGGTCCCGCATCTTGCGGTCTGGTCCCGCCGCGACGGAATCGTCGCTCCCCGCTCAGCCCGAGGCCTGGAGCACGAACGGGATGACGCCGTTGAGCTTCAGTGCACCCACATGGGCTTCGGTGTTTCGTCGCGGGCCGTTCGAGAGGTAGTACTGGAAATCGACAGGTTCCTGAAAAGTCACGAGTAATTCGCGGAAGTATATTGTTCCGGCAACGCAAGGACCTCATATTGATGGCATGAGTTGGCGAAAAGCTCCTGCGCCGATCGGGCCAGCGGCCGGCAACGAACTCGCTCATCCCGACGATCTTGCGCCGCCGGTCTGGCACCGCATGCGCGAGATGGCCTGGCGCTTGCCGCGTGTCCTGGCGGGTCTCGGTCCGCTCGGTCCGCGTGGACCGGAGGACGGGCCGCCAGCGCTGGTCATTCCGGGCTTCCTTGCCACGGACCGGACGACGATGGACCTTCGACGGGCCTTGGCGCGTGCCGGATGGCGGGTTCATCCGTGGCTTTTGGGGCTCAACACCGGGGCCAAGAAAGACACGCTGAAGCTCCTCGAAAAACGCCTCAACGAGATCGGGAAAGGCAAGCCGGTGCTGGTCGTCGGCTGGAGCCTCGGCGGGATGTTCGCGCGCCAGCTTGCACATCGCTGCCCGAAGAAGGTGCGGGCGGTAGTGACGCTTGGCTCGCCGTTTTCCGGCAATCTCAAGACGAACACCAACGTTCGCGAATTTTACGAGCGGATCGCCGGCCACGACGTCAACGAGCCGCCGTTCCCGCACGTCCTGGACAAGCCGCCGGTGCCAACGCTGGCGCTGTGGTCACGGCGGGACGGGATCGTTGCGCCAAGCGCCGCGCGCGGGCTAGACCATGAGCGCGACAAGGCGGTGGAGATCGACAGCTATCACACCGGTTTTGCAGTGCATCGCCCGGTGCTGATGCAGATCGTCAACGAGATCCGGACGTTTCTTGCCGAGGCTGAAGGCTGGCCTCCCACTTTGCAGCCGCTGGTCGTCGCCGCGCCGTTTGCAAAGGCCTGATCCGCGCCGTTCGAGTCGCACGATTGACTCTTTCTCCTGACTCACGAGATAAAGAACAAAAGTAGAACATAGACGTTGCGAGTCGTGTGGTTGGAGGCCTTTCCCTGGTCGCCGGCGGCGGAAGCCGTGCGGCCGAAATTCACCAGCTCCCCAGCGGGCTGGGTGAACGCTGGCACTTGCCCGCGCCGCCCAGCCCCACCTTGTCGGAGCTTTTCGCAGGCTCGCCCCGCGATGCCGGCTGGGCGGGGTTCCTGCTGGCGCAGGCGGACCGCGCCAAGCCCGTGCTGTGGGTGCAGGACCGGATGGCGATCATCGAAAGCGGGCGAATCTATCCGCCGGGATTGGGTGGCGGCGAACTCATCCATGTCGAGGCGCGGGACGCGAAACTCGCGCTCTGGGCGATGGAGGAGGGGCTAAGATGCTCCGGCCTGTCCGGAGTGATCGGCGAGCTGTGGGGCGATCCCGCGGCGCTAGACTTCACCGCGACGCGGCGGCTCGCGGTAGCGGCGGAACGATCGCGCGTCCCATGCTGGCTGGTGCGGCTGGCGGCGACGCCGAACCTCAGCGGGGCGCGGATGCGCTGGCGGATCGCGAGCATGCCGAGCATCGCCAATCCGTTCGATCCGCGCGCGTCCGGCTCCCCGGCATGGGAAGCGGAGCTGTTCCGCGCGCGCGGGCATCAGCCCGGCCGCTGGGGCGTGGCGCATGAGGCGGGTGCTTTCCATCTGGCTACCGCACCTGGCCGTGGAACGCTGGGCGAGGTCGAGCGACTTCGGGCCTGATGATCCGGTCGTCCTGACGGTCGAGGGCACTCACGGGCCGATCATTCATGCCGTGACGCGAGCGGCAGCCGAACGTGGGGCCCGGGCGGGATCGCGGCTGACCGATGCGCGGGCGATCGACCCGGTGCTGATCGCGGTTCCGGCCGATCCGGCTGGCGACGAGGTGTTGGTCGAGCGGCTGGCACGCTGGGCCGGGCGCTGGTCGCCTTTGGTCGAAGTCGATGGGCCGAGTGCGTTGCGGCTGGACGTCACCGGCGTCGCCCATCTTTTCGGCGGCGAGCGCAGGCTGGTGGCGGACGTGCAGACGCGGTTTGCGGTCGCCGGACTGTCGACACGGGTGGCGATGGCGCCGACGGCTGCGGCCGCCTGGGCGCTGGCGCATTACGGCGATGCCGCCGCGGTGATCTGCGGCAAGGACACGGGCGCGAAGCTCGCCGACTTGCCGGTCGCGGCGCTCAGATTGCCGCCGGAAGCGACGCGGACGCTGGAACGGCTGGGGCTGAAGACCGTCGGCACATTGGCCGGCATCGAGCGGCGTTCGCTGGCTCGCCGGTTTCGCGAGGCGGACAATCCGGTCGATGCGCTCGACCGTGCGCTTGGCCGCAAGCCGGAACCGCTGACCGCCGTTCCTTCTCACCGCCCGCCGCGAGCCTTGCTCAAGCTGGAAGAGCCGGCGACGCATCCGGAAGCGCCGAGTCAGGCGCTCGAACGGCTGATCCCCGATCTCGTCCAGCAGCTACAGCGGCGGCACCTCGGTGCGCGGCGGCTGAGTCTGATCGGTTTCCGTGTCGACGGAAGCATCGGTGTCGCCTCGGTCGCGACCTCGATCCCAAGCCGCGAACCGAAACATCTTCAGCGCCTGATCGCCGACAAGGCTGCGGCGCTCGATCCCGGGTTCGGCTTCGACGCCTTTGCACTGGAAGCGAGTTGGGCGGAGGCTTTGTCGTCGGCGCAGGACAGCCTTGTCGGTGAGCCTTCGAGCGAACGTGAGGTCGCCCGGCTGGTCGACCGGCTCAGCGTAAAGCTGGGGCCGGACAAGGTGCGGCGGCCGCAGCCGCATGAGAGCCATCTGCCCGAGCGCGCCAGCGGTTGGCGTCCGGCGCTTGAGAAAGCGGAGCCGGTTGGGCCCGCACCGGCCTCAGCCAGGCCGCAGCGGATGCTCGACCGGCCTGAGGCGATCGCGGTCGTCTACGCCACCCCCGAAGGCGTACCGCGCCGCTTCGTCTGGCGCCGGGCAGTCCACGACATCGCCCGCGTCGAAGGGCCGGAGCGGATCGCTCCCGAATGGTGGCGGGAGCGGTCGACGGCACGGCTTCGCGATTACTACCGTGTCGAAGACCAGTCCGGCCGCCGCTACTGGATCTACCGCGAAGGCGTGATCGGCGACGGCCGCGGCGGCCTGCCCGAGTGGTACATGCACGGCCTGTTCGGCTGATGCCTGAGTATACCGGTTTTTCGCGACTGAAGCTGGTGCGGACTGGCGACATGCCGCCCGCGCCGGTCGAGAAGGCGCCCTATGTCGAACTAGGTGTCTCGACCCCCTTCTCCTTCCTGCGCGGCGCGTCGGACGCGATCGAGCTGACGCTGACGGCACTGCATCACGGCTACGACGCGATCGGGGTCGCCGACCGCAACACCCTATCCGGCGTCGTTCGCATGCACAGCGCCTGCGATGCGGCGGGGCTGACGCCGCTGATCGGTTGCCGGCTCGATCTCAAGGACGCGCCAAGCCTGCTCGCTTATCCGATCGACCGTGACGGCTACGGACGGCTGTCGAGCCTGCTCTCGCTGGGCAAGATGCGAGCCGACAAGGGAGAGTGCGACATCAGCCTTTCCGATGTCGCCGACCATGCCGAGGGCATCGCCTTCATCGCCTGGCCGCAGGACGATCTCGCTGATTTCGAACGGGAATTGCCGCGCCTGCGTGAAGCTTTGACGTCACTGCGTCACGTTGCTGCAAGCTGGCTTTATCGCGGCGACGACAATGCGCGGATCGAGCAGCTGGACCGCATCGTCCGCCGTCACGGCTGCACCATCCTCGCCACCAACGACGTCCATTATCACGCGCCCGACAAGCGCCCGCTCCAGGACGTGATGAGCTGCATTCGCGAGAAAGTGACGCTGACCACGGCGGGCTTTCTGCTCAACCCCAATGCCGAGCGGCACCTGAAGTCGCCCGAGGAAATGGCGCGGCTGTTCGCCCGCTGGCCGCACGCGATTTCGGCGACGCGCGAGTTCGCCGACAGCCTCCACTTCAGCCTCAACGAGCTTCGCTATGAATATCCTCGCGAGACGGTGCCGGAGGGACGGACCCCGCAGCAGCATCTCGAGCATCTGACCTGGGAAGGCGCGCGGCGGTTCTGGGGCGACAAGGTGCCGTACAAGGTGCTGAAGCAACTCAATTACGAGCTGCAGCTGATCGAGAAACTCGACTTCGCGCGCTACTTCCTGACGGTGAACGACATCGTCGCGTTCGCGCGTGGCCTCGATCCGCCGATCCTGTGCCAGGGGCGCGGGTCGGCCGCGAATAGCGCGGTCTGCTATTGCCTGGGGATTACCGCGGTCGATCCGGCGCTGAACGACCTCCTCTTCGAGCGCTTCATTTCGGAGGAGCGCCGCGAACCGCCCGACATCGACGTCGATTTCGAGCATGAACGGCGCGAGGAGGTGATCCAGCACATCTACGAAAAGTACGGCCGCGACCGCGCGGGGATTGCGGCGACGATCATCCATTACCGCCCGCGCTCGGCGATCCGCGAGGTCGGCAAGGTGATGGGCCTCAGCGAGGACGTCTGCGCGGCCATTGCCTCCAACTATTGGGGCAGCATGGAGGCCGAGGTCGCGGAGGAACGGGCGAAGGACGCCGGGCTTGACATGAACGACCCGCATTTGAAGCGCGTCATGAAGCTGGCCGAGCAAATGATTGGCATGCCGCGCCACCTTTCGCAGCATGTCGGCGGCTTCATCCTGACCGAGCGGCCACTGACCGAGACCGTCCCCATCGGCAACGGCGCGATGGACGACCGCACCTTCATCGAATGGGACAAGGACGACATCGAGGAACTCGGCATCCTCAAGATCGATGTGCTCGCGCTCGGCATGCTGACCTGCATCCGCAAATGCTTCGACCTGATCGATTTGCACGAAAGCGAGCGGTTCGAGCTGGCGACCGTCCCGCAGGAGGTGCCGGAGGTCTACGACATGCTGTGCAAGGGGGATTCGCTCGGCGTGTTCCAGGTCGAGAGCCGTGCGCAGATGAACATGCTGCCACGCCTGAAGCCCCGGAAATTCTACGATTTGGTGATCGAGGTCGCGATCGTCCGGCCTGGGCCGATCCAGGGCGATATGGTCCATCCCTATCTGAAGCGCCGCGCGGGCAAGGAGCCGGTGACCTTTCCTTGCCCCGATCCCGCGCATGGCGAGCCCGACGAGCTGGAAAAGATCCTTGGGCGGACGCTCGGCGTGCCGATCTTCCAGGAACAGGCGATGAAGATCGCGCTCGATGCGGCGAAGTTCAGCTCCGAAGAGGCGAACCAGCTGCGCAAGGCGATGGCCACCTTCCGCTCACGCGGGAACATCGACGTGCTTCAGGACAAGATGGTCGGGCGGATGATCGAGCGCGGCTACGATCCCGAGTTCGCCCAGCGCTGCTTCGACCAGATCAAGGGCTTCGGCGAATATGGCTTTCCCGAAAGCCATGCGGCGAGCTTTGCGCACCTCGTCTACGTATCGAGCTGGCTGAAGTGGAAATATCCGGCGGCGTTCGCGTGCGGGCTGCTCAATTCACAGCCGATGGGCTTCTACGCGCCGGCGCAGATTGTCCGCGACGCGAAGGAGCATGGGGTCGAAGTACGCGCGGTCGATGTGAACCACAGCGACTGGGACTGCACGCTGGAGGATGGTGCGCTGAGGCTCGGCTTTCGCCAGGTCGAAGGGCTGCATCGCGATGCGGTCGAGCGGCTGGAACGGGCGCGCGGATCGCGGCCTTACGACAGCGTCGAGGATTTGCGCACACGCGGCGGCGTGCCGGTGCATGCGATCCACCGGCTGGCGTCGGCCGATGCGTTTCGCTCCATCGCCCTCGATCGCCGCGCGGCGCTATGGGATGCGCGGGCGCTCAAGCAGGCGCCCGACCTGCCCCTGTTCATTGCCGCAGAAGCACGCGATGAAGGCGCTGAGCTAGTGCCCGCGAAGCTGCCGGCGATGCCGCTCAGCGAGCATGTCGTAAACGACTATCAGACGGTCCGCCTCAGCCTGAAAGCACACCCGATGGGCTTCCTTCGCGAGCGCTATGCCGCGCAGAAATTCATCACTGCCGACAAGCTTCCGCATGTCCGCGACGGCAAGCGCGTGTCGATGGCCGGGCTGGTGCTGATCCGGCAACGCCCGGGCAGCGCCAAGGGGGTCTGCTTCATCACGCTGGAGGACGAGACCGGCATCGCCAACCTCGTCGTCTGGCCCGACGTGTTCGACAAGCAGCGCAAGATCGTCATGGGCGCGCGGCTGATGTGCGTGCACGGGATCATTCAGAAGGACGTGGACGATGGCGTCATCCATCTCGTCGCGCGGAAGCTAGAAGATCACACTCACATGCTCCGCCATTTGAGCGACGAATTGATGCCTTCGACGCTCAACCAGGGCGACGGTGCGGGAAGCTGGCGGCCGCCCGCTGCGGCTCATCCTCGTGACGTTGACGTCATCCCCAAGTCACGGGATTTCCACTGAATTATTGATTCGTCGACGAAACGAGGTTTGACTCGCAGCCGACTACCCACCATCGTATACATTCGCCGTCGGTGCTGTGCCGCGTAGCGACGGAGTGAAACATGCCAGCGCGGCCCCCGGCCATCGATTTCGAAGCCCTTTTTGGCGCTTCTCCCAATCCCTACGTCTTGATGGCGCCCGACCTCACCATCGTCACGATGAACGACGCCTATCTGAAAACGACGATGCGCGAGCGCTCGGATATCGTTGGCAAGGCGATGTTCGAGGCTTTTCCAAGCGACCCGGATTCGGAAAGCCACCAGTCCCTGCGCAGCTCCCTCGAACGGGTGGTGCGGACCGGCCAGCGTGACGAGATCGCGCTCATCCGATACGACATCCAGCTGCCGTCGGGCGGCTATGAGGAACGCTATTGGAGCGCAACCCACACACCGCTGCTGGAAGACGGCAAGACGGCTTACATCCTGCAGCACACCGTCGACGTGACGGAGCTTCACCGGCTGCGCACCTTCGCCGCGGAGGCGGGCCATTATCATCGTGAAGAAGCGGGCGTTTTCCAGCGCGCGCACGCGGTTCAAGAAGCCTATCAAACCCTTGCGCAGGAAACGCAGCGCCTGCGCACCCTGTTCGAGCAGGCACCCGGGTTCATTGCCGTCATCACCGGTCCCGAACAGCGGTTCCAATTGGCCAACGCCGCCTATCAGCGGTTGGTGGGCGGCCGCGACGTTGTCGGCAAGACGGTTGCCGAGGCTCTGCCCGAAGTCGTGGACCAGGGCTTCGTCACCCTTCTCGATCAGGTGATCGCTACCGGGGAGCCCTATATCGGGCGAAGTGTCAGCGTCATGCTGGAAGCGGAAGGCGGACCGCTCGAAGAGCGCTTCCTCGACTTCATCTACCAGCCGATCAGCGCCGCCGATGGCGAGATCATCGGTGTCTTCGTCCAGGGTCACGACGTCACGGTTCAGCGCCGCGCCGAAGAGCACCAGCAGTTGCTCATCCACGAACTCAATCATCGCGTGAAGAATACCCTGTCAATCGTCCAGGCGCTCGCCATGCAGTCGTTCAACGATCGCGCCGACCCCGCTGTGGCAAGGCAGACGTTCGATGCACGATTGAACGCACTATCCGCCGCTCACAACCTCCTGACGACCAAGAACTGGGAGCGAGCCGGGCTGCTAGAGACGATCCGGACTTCGGTCGCTGCGACCGCCGGCGCGAACCTGTCGCGCGTTTCGATCCAGGGGCCAGACATTCTCATTGCACCGCAGACGGCCGTGTCGCTGGCAATGGCGATCCACGAGCTTTGCACCAACGCAATCAAATATGGGGCCCTGTCGAACGAGGACGGCCGGGTGGCCGTGCGATGGAGCGCTTCGCCGGGCGACGACGGGACGATCGGGCTGATCCTGGAATGGGAGGAGACCGGAGGTCCGCCCGTTGTCGTCCCATCGCGCCGCGGCTTCGGCACCCGCCTGATCGAACGCGGCCTGTCCGCCGAATTGCGCAGCGAGGTCGAGCTCGACTTCCGACCGTCCGGCCTCAAGTGCACGATCGTTGCGAAGCTGCCCGCAGTTTCCGAATGACGTTCGAGGGGGCGACGATCCTCATTCTTGAGGACGAACCGATCATCGGCCTTGCACTAGAGGACATGCTCGTACGCAGTGGAGCTTCGGTCCTGCATGCTTCGCGGATCGAGGAAGCACGCGATCTTGTAGAACTCAAGCACATCGACGCGGCAATTCTGGACGTAAACGTGCACGGAGCGATGAGCTACCCCATCGCAGACATGCTGGCGGAGCGCGCCATCCCGTTCATCTTCGCCACCGGGTATGGCGACCGCTCGCATCCGCCCCAGTTCGGCAAGGTGCCGACCGTGGCGAAGCCATACAGCGCGCATGACATCGAAAGCGCGTTCAGGGCCGATCGAGATTAACCCCGACTTTGCGCCGTAAGATGGGACGGGCATAAGAGCCGTGATGATCGCGCTTATGACCTTGGCGGTTTCAGCGTCGGCTCCCGCGGAGTCTATCGAAGGGCTGTGGCTTCACCCGGAACGCAGCGTCATCATTCATCTGTCGCCGTGCGGAAACGCACTGTGCGGCACGGTGACCTGGGCGAACGAGAATGCGAAGAAGGCGGCAAGGCGAGGGATCGATCCCTTGGTCGGAGCTCGGCTGCTGACCGACCTCCGGCCGCGATCGAACGGGCAATGGCGGGGCAAACTCTTCGTCCCCGACCTCAACGTCCGGGTGAACGGCAAGATCACGCCGATCAATCCCAACAAACTTCGCGTGTCCGGTTGCCTGATCGGCGGAATGATCTGCGGATCGCAGGTCTGGACGCGTACGGACCAGCCGGTCGCGCGCTGAGGCGAGCCGAAACCGTTCATCGCCGCGCAAGCTGAGCGCGCCATTATTGCCGCAAATCTCCACTAAATGGGCGTCATGAAACGCATTATTCTGAGCATTGCGACGGCCGCTCTTGCGCTTGCTTCGACAACGCCCGCGTTCGCGCAGGCGCTCGAAGGCAAGTGGGCCAATTCGAAGCGCAGCGTGATCGTCCAGGTGGCGAAGTGCGGCGAGGCCTATTGCGGCACCGTCAGCTGGGCCACGCCGAAGAACAAGGCGAAGGGCGCCGAGCCCGGCACCCGCGTGCTGACCGACCTGCGGCCCGTGAGCGACGGCGTCTACAAGGGCAAGGCTTATGAGCCGAAGCGCAACATCCGCGGATCGGCAACCGTGCACCAGGTCGGGCCCAACACGATGGTCGTGAAGGGCTGCGCGGTGTTCGGAGTCTTCTGTTCCGAGCAGCGCTGGACGCGCGTCAGCTAAGCCCGATCACGTCGAAGCCGATCTCGTTGGCGAGAACGGCGCCCTGCAGATCGCTCATTTCGTCGGCCCAGTAGCGGTCGGCGGTGAAGTGCGGCGAATGCTCCCGAACGGCCGAGTGGATCAGACGAAGCTTCGGGCTCGTTTTCAGCGGCGCGTGATAATCGATGCCCTCCGCACCCGCCATCAGCTCGACCGCAACGACTCCGGCCGTGTTCTTGGCGATCTTGACCGCTTTCCGGCCCGCGATGGGAGCCATCGAGACATGGTCTTCCTGCCCCGCGCTCGTCGGAATCGAGTCGACGCTGGCGGGGAAAGCGAGGGTCTTGTTCTCGCTGACCAGGGCAGCTGCAGTAACCTGCGGGATCATGAGGCCGGAATTGACCCCGCTGTCCTGGGTCAGGAACGCGGGCAGGCCGCTCATCTTCGGGTCGACGAGCACGCTGGTCCTCCGCTCCGAGATCGATCCGACTTCGCACAGTGCCATCGCAATCATGTCCGCCGCGAAGGCGACCGGCTGGGCATGGAAATTGCCGCCGGAAATCGCTCCGTCCTCGTCGGGAAACAGGATCGGGTTGTCGGTGACGGCGCCCGCTTCGATGGTCAGCGTTCGCGCCGCACATTCGAGCAGGTCGAGCGAGGCGCCCATGACCTGCGGCTGGCAGCGGAAGCTGTAGGGATCCTGGACGCGGCTGCAGCTGACATGGCTGGTCAGGATCTCGCTGCCTTCAAGCAGGTCGGCAATGGCTGCCGCCACACGAATCTGGCCTGGCTGCCCCCGCAGCTCGGAGATTCGGGGATCGAACGGCTTGGAACTGCCCTTCAACGCGTCCACCGAAAGCGATCCGGCCGCGACCGCCGCGGCGAAGACTCGCTCACCGAAAAACAGGGCATCGAGCGCAAGCGCCGTACTCGCCTGCGTGCCATTGATGAGCGCGAGGCCTTCCTTCGGCGCGAGCTGCAGCGGCTCGAGGCCGATCTTCTTCAAAGCGTCGGCCGCCGGGATGAAGCCGCCCATGTCGATGCGTCCGTAGCCCATCAGGGCTGCAATCAGGTGAGCAAGGGGGGCGAGGTCGCCGCTTGCGCCGACGCTGCCCTGCGACGGGATGACCGGCATCGCTCCATGTTCCAGCAGCGTCTGCAGCGCCTCGATCACCACCGGCCGAACACCGGAATGACCACGGCCGAGGCCGAGTAGCTTCAGCACGATCATGAGCTTGGTGACGTTACGGGGAAGCGCTTCGCCAAGCCCAGCGCTGTGCGACAGGATGAGGTTGGTCTGCAGCTCGGCGAGGCGATCGTCCGGGATTCGCGTGTTCGCGAGCAGGCCGAAACCGGTGTTCACGCCGTAGACGGTCTCGCCTCCGGCCACGATCCGGTCGACAGATGCAGCCGCATTCGCGACGCGCTGCATCGCTGTGTCGTCGAGTTCGGCGACCTGCTCCTCGCCGCACCAGAACTTGCGCAGCAGGTCCAGCGTGACGTTGTTGGGATCGACCTTCATGCGCCGACCATCGGCAGGTCGAGACCCTGCTCATGCGCGCAGTCGATAGCGATGCGATAGCCCGCGTCGGCGTGACGCATCACGCCCGTGCCGGGGTCATTCCACAAAACGCGCTCCAGCCGCCGCGCGGCATCGTCTGTGCCGTCGGCGACGATCACCATTCCGCTGTGCTGCGAATAGCCCATGCCGACGCCGCCGCCGTGATGGAGCGATACCCAGGTTGCGCCGCCGGCCGTGTTGAGGAGCGCATTCAGAAGCGGCCAGTCGGACACGACGTCGCTGCCGTCCATCATGCTTTCCGTTTCGCGGTTGGGCGAGGCGACCGAGCCGCTATCCAGATGGTCGCGGCCAATCACGATCGGCGCGCTGACTTCGCCATTCCGCACCATCTCGTTGAACGCGAGGCCGAGCTTGTGGCGCTGGCCAAGGCCAACCCAGCAGATGCGCGCGGGCAGGCCCTGAAAGGCGATGCGCTCCCGAGCCATGTCGAGCCAGCGGTGAAGGTGGGGATCGTCGGGGATCAGTTCCTTCACCCGTCGATCGGTGCGGTAGATGTCCTCCGGATCGCCGGACAGGGCGACCCAGCGGAACGGTCCGATGCCGCGGCAAAAGAGCGGGCGAACGTAAGCGGGAACGAACCCGGGGAAATCGAACGCATGGGTGACGCCCATGTCCTTCGCTTCCTGGCGGATGTTGTTGCCATAATCGAACGTCGGGACGCCCATATCCTTGAACGCGAGCATGGCTTCGACGTGGACCGCGATCGACGCTCGTGCCGCTTCGGCGACGGCGGCGGGGTCGCGCTCGCGCATCTCCTGCCATTTCGCGACCGACCAGCCCGCCGGGCAGTAGCCGTTGGCGGGGTCGTGCGCGCTCGTCTGGTCCGTCAACGCGTCCGGACGAATGCCGCGCCTCAACATCTCCGGCAGGATCTCCGCCGCATTGCCGAGCAGGCCGACGCTGGTCGGCTCCGTAGCGTGTGCGAGGATCTCCAGCGCCTCGTCGATCGTCGCGGCGCGCTTGTCGAGGTATCGCGTTTCCAGCCGCTTCTCGATTCGGCTTTCCTGGCATTCGATGGCGATGCAATGCGCGCCGGCCATCACCGCCGCGAGAGGCTGCGCGCCGCCCATTCCGCCAAGCCCGGCCGTCAGGATCCATTTGCCGTTGAGATCGCCGCCGAAATGCTGGCGACCCATCTCCGCGAAGGTCTCGTAGGTGCCCTGAACGATGCCCTGCGTGCCGATGTAGATCCACGAGCCCGCGGTCATCTGGCCGTACATCATGAGCCCGGCGCGATCGAGCGCGTTGAACGTCTCCCATGTCGCCCACTTCGGCACGATGTTGGAATTGGCGATCAGCACGCGGGGCGCATCCTTGTGCGTCGGGAAGACTCCGACGGGCTTGCCCGATTGCACCAGCAGGGTCTGATTTTCCTCCAGTCGCTCGAGCGTCTCGACGATCTTGTCGAAGCACTGCCAATTGCGTGCGGCGCGGCC
The DNA here is from genome assembly GCF_039543105.1 of Sphingomonas daechungensis. NCBI lineage: Bacteria > Pseudomonadati > Pseudomonadota > Alphaproteobacteria > Sphingomonadales > Sphingomonadaceae > Sphingomonas > Sphingomonas daechungensis. The sequence goes on along the minus strand of NZ_BAABJC010000001.1, from coordinate 1,712,484 downwards.
GATGCCGCCGTAGACGACCAGGCTCTGTGGATCCTCGGCAACCTCGTCGTCGAGATTGTTCATCAGCATCCGGACTGCCGCTTCGGTGGTCCAGCTCTTCGCCACGATCTCGCTTCCGCGGCGGGCGCGGATGCGGCGGCTGTTGTCGCGTCGGTCAGTCAAATCCTACCCCTTCCCCAATCGCCGCCGCTCTAGCGGTTCCGTCGGCTTAGCCCAAGGGCCGGCCTCGATTACGGCCGGCGAGGCGGCTGAATGCCACCATCAACACGCCAGCGATCACGAAAGCGATGGCCAACCCTACTGCGTTCAACGCGGTCCGCGCCGGGCCCAGCTCGGCAAGATTCATGAACGGATAGGGATAGCGCCCATCGATCGATCCACGCACGATGGCGTAAGCAAAATAAGCGAGCGGATAGAGGCTCCAAAGCAAGGAGTGCTGCCAACGCAGGCCGTACTTCGGCGCGATCGCGATCCAGTAAAGAACCGTCATGATCGGCACCGCATAGTGCAGGATCGTATCCGCGATCAGCGCCGCGCCTTCGAGTTGCAGGAGGCCGCGAAGAAGGGTCACATAAACGACGCCGACGAGCCCGATCGCCAGGGTCACGCCGGCATGGATGAAGGAAGACACGCGCCGGTCGAGCGCGACAGCCGTCATGGTGACGGCGACGATCAGGTTCGTCGTGATCGTAAAGAAGCGCAGGATGATCCAGAGCGTCTCGAGCACCGAACCGGAAGTGCCGAATGTTGCGTAGAATTGGATGCCAAGCCCCACCCAGGCGGTTAGGGCAATGATCACGGCGAGAAGCCTAGGCATCTGTCCCCCCGAACATCCGACGCTCGGGTCCCGGTAACCCGATCCAGTAGCCGAGTTCCGAGAGATTTTCGATCCGCCAGACGCAGAGATCCGCGGCTTTCCCCGCGGCAATACTCCCGACCTCATGAGCCAGGCCGAGCGCACGAGCCGCGTTGATCGTCATACCCGCCACGGCCTCCTCCGGCGTCAGGCCGAACAAGGTGCAAGCCATATTCATCGTCAGCGTGGGCGACAGCATCGGGGAAGTTCCCGGGTTGCAATCGGTCGCGATTGCAATCGGCACCTTGTGCTTGCGCAGAACCGCCACCGGCGGCTTCCTCGTTTCCTGAAGCGCATAGAAGGCGCCGGGCAAGAGCACGGCCACCGTTCCAGCCTTGGCCATCGCCTTGGCGCCCGCATCGTCGAGATGCTCGAGGTGATCGGCGGACAGTGCCTTGTAGCTGGCGGCGAGCGCGGCGCCGTTCTGGTTCGACAATTGTTCGGCGTGAAGCCGCACCGGCAAGCCGTTGGCGCGCGCCGCATTGAATATGCGTTCGACCTCCTGCGGAGTGAAAGCGATGCTTTCGCAGAAGGCATCGACGCTCGTTGCCAGCCTTTCGCGGGCCGCGCGCGGGATCAGCTTGTCCGCGATCATTGCGACATAGTCGTCACGTCGATCCCTGTACTCGGGCGGAAGGGCATGGAGCGCCAGCAACGTCGGGACGATGCGCACCGCCTCGCTGGCGGCTAAGGCCGCGGTGCAGCGAAGCAGGCGGATTTCGCCTTCAACGTCGAGCGCATAACCCGACTTGATTTCCACCGTCGTGACGCCGCCCTTGATCAGCGCGTCGAGGCGATACGCCGCAGACGCCAGAAGCTGATCGGTGGAGGCGGCATGCGTCGCCTTGACCGTCGAGGCGATTCCGCCTCCGGCCTTGGCGATTTCCTCGTAGGTCGCTCCGGCGCGGCGCATGGCATGCTCGTCCGCACGGGTGCCGCCGAAGATCAGGTGCGTGTGGCAATCAACAAGGCCCGGGGTGACCCAGGCGCCGCCGAGCGCGACGACCTCCTTCGCCCTGAAACCGGCCAGCTCGGTGCGCTTGCCGACACGGAGGATCCGGCCGTCCTGAATCGCGATGGCGCCATTTTCGATCAGACCCAGCGGGTTGCCCGGCAAGGGCTCCATGGTGGCGATACGGCAGTCGACAAGGAGGCTGTCCCACATGGCCGTCGCCTTAGGCGACTGCTCTTGCTACGGCAAAGGAATGCGTGGCTGGCCCAACCTTTCCGAGCTTCTCGTGGCACGGGATTCGAACGCGCCCGTTGGCCTCGTGGGGGCGCCACTCGCAGCCGGATCGGTCACGCCGGGTTCCTGCGATCTTGCGCCAGCTTTACTGCGTGAGACACTTCGGAGAATCGGCCGGTACGACATCGAGACCAAGCGCGAAATCTCGACCCGCATCGTCGATCGCGGCGATGTGGAGATCGCCGGAATGACCATCGAGCAGGCGACGGGACCGATCCGCGAGGCCGTGCAGTTCAGCGCGGCGCTTCACGAGTTGACCTTAGTCGTCGGCGGCAACAATGCGGTGACCCGTCCTGCCGTTCTCGGGCTTGGAATGCCGCTGGAAAGAGTCGGCCTCATCACGCTCGACGCCCATTTCGACATGCGCGACACGCACGAGGGATTGAGCAACGGCAACCCGGTTCGCGCTTTGATCAACGATGGGCTTCCCGGCGCGAATATCGCGCAAATCGGACTCGCGGCGTTCGCGAACAGTCGCCGGATGCATGAGGACGCAGTCGCCGCAGGCAATCTCGTCATCACGATTGGCGAAGTCGGCCTCAACGGCGTCCCACGCGCGATCGAGCGGGCGCTAAGCCATGTCGAGCATTGCGAAGCGATCGTCGTCGACTGCGACATCGACGTCATCGACCGCTCGCAACTGCCGGGTGCACCGGGTGCGCGACCCGGTGGGATGGCCGTTGCCGATTTCTTCAACGCAGTGCGTTACCTGGCGTCGCAGCGGAAAGTGCGCGTCATCGACCTCACCGAGTGGGATCCGCCACTCGATACCACCGACCTCAGCGCGCTGACCGCAGCGCGCTGGGTCGCGGAATGCCTTTCCGGCTACGAGCTGCGCTGAGCGTCCGCGGCCTTCCCGCGGCCGATATCGGACATGGTTCGGAACGTGATGGAGAAGCGCAGCTGGTCGCCGGGGACGATCCGATGCTCCCACTCGTGGCGCGCTTCACCGGAAAGTCGATAAGCCGAACGAGGCTCGACCGGCAGGTTGATACGGAGGAAGCCATCCTCCGTCCTTCGCCGGAAGCGGAGGATCGCCGGTGATCCCAGCGAGACGCCGACGACCCGGTCGAACACGCTTCGATCCTTGTGCCACCCGATGCCGGCGCCAGGATCGTATCGCGCGATCAGGGCGTGGGCGATGTCCGCACCCGCCCACGCTGCGGCTCCCTGACAAAGCGGCTCCAACCACCCGGGGATGGGTTCCGCCGGCGCAAAGCTGGCGTCGTCGAAATCGTAGCGCCAGCCGAAGCTCTGTGTCTTCCGATTGCCGGTCCAGCCGTGGAAGCGGAATGGCGCGAGGTCCATTCGCTCAACCTCCGCCAACAGCGCGGCTTCCTCGTCCCGGGTGACGAAATCCGGCCGATAGTCCAGACCGTCGATCAGTGGAGCGGCGAACAGGTCCGCCTGGGTCACGACCCGAATAGCTCCGCGATTTCGGACGGCCGCAGCTCGGGCGCGAGCTGCTCGAACGTGCACTGCTTGGGAGCCTTGTCCGGCCGCCAGCGCAGCAGCGCGGTGCCGTGGCGGAAACGCCGTCCCGTGACCTGATCGTAGCGGACTTCGACGACCAGCTTCGGCTTCAGCGGCTCCCACTGCCCGCTGCGCTCGGTACTCCATCGGCTTGGGCCACCGGGCGCGTTGCCCGTGAATCCAGGCGGCTTGATCAGTGCTTCCAGCGTCCTGGTCAGCTCGGGGCGCTCCTTGGCGGGAATTGCAGACGTGAAGCCCACATGATGAAGCAAGCGCTCGTCGTCATAGAGGCCGAGCAGCAAGGAGCCGACCTCGTGCTTCTTTTCGGCGTATCGGAAACCACCGACGACGCAGTCCGCGGTCCGTAGCTGCTTCACCTTGATCATCGCACGCTCGCCGAAGCGGTAGGGTTGGTCGAGGCGCTTCGCGACGACACCGTCCAACGCCCCTCCGCTCCGCTTCAGCCAGCCCGCCGCGACGTCCCGATCGGTCGTCGCCGGGGACAACAGCAAACCGTCAACCGCGTTCACCCTGAAGAAACGTTCGAGCGCCTGCCGCCGTCCGGAGAGAGGGTTGTCGTCAACGGACCTCCCTCCCGCTTCGAGGATGTCGAACAGCATCAACAATGCCGGCGTCTCCTGCGCAAGCTTGCGGACCCGGCTTTCGGCGGGATGCAACCGCATCTGCAGGGCCTCGAAGTCGAGGCGGTCCTGGAGCGGAATGATCAGCTCACCGTCGAGTGTGAACCGGTCGGCCGCGACCTTCCCGAGCGTTTCTAGCACTTCGGGAAAATAGCGGCCGAGTGGCTTGCCGGACCGGGAGATCATTTCCACAGTCCCGCCGTCTCGGCGCGCGATGCACCGGAAGCCGTCCCATTTCGGCTCGTACTGCCAGCCTTCGCCTTCGGGCAATTCCGCGGCGAGCAGGGCTTCCATGGGTGCCGGGACTGACGAGGCTTTTGCCATTCGTAGATAATCGCCACGCCTTCGCAGTCGTTCCCATTGCGCTTGCACGTCGTGAGGTTACGTTGCCGTTCCGAACTGGGGAGGCAGCATGGCATTCGACCCGAACGTGGCGACGGCGCGATATATCGACAGCCTCGGACCCACAGCGCTTCAGAAGGCGCACGACTACACCGTCGGCAAGGAATGGATGCTGCTCTGGGCGCTCGTCGTGTCGGCGGTGGTGACCTGGCTGATCGTTCGATGGGGGATCCTCGACGCAATCGACCGCCGACTTCCGGAGCGAAGACAGAACCTACGGGCGTTCGTGCTCAGCTTCATCTTCCTGATCGTCTCGGGCGTGCTCAGCCTGCCGTGGACGATCTACGACGATTGGTGGCGCGAGACCGGCTATGGGCGGACCAGCCAGCCGTTCGCCGACTGGCTCGGGCAGAATGCGCTTTCGGCCGCAATTACGTCGCTCGTCCTCGCTGCCTTCATGATCGGCGTTTACTGGCTGATCCGGCGCGCGGGAAAGCGTTGGTGGATCTGGTCGGGCGCGCTGACCGCGGCGGTCATGGCCTTCGTCATGCTGCTCTCGCCCGTACTGATCGAGCCCTTGTTCAATAAATATGAGCCGGTCCCGCCCGGCCAAGTTCGCGACACGGTCGTGGAGATGGCCAAGCGTGCCGAAATCCCCCCGGACAAGGTCTTCATGTTCGACGGATCGCGCCAGTCGAACAACTTCACCGCCAATGCCGGCGGAGTCGGGAGCACGGCACGGGTCGCGATCTCCGACGTCGCGCTCAAGAGTGCCTCGATCGATGAGGTGAAGGCCGTGACCGGTCACGAGATCGGACATTACGTCCTCAAGCATACCTGGTCGGGGATTCTGTTCTTCGCGGTCCTGGCGATGGTGCTCTTCTGGCTCGCAGAAAAGCTCTACCCGCGCTTTGCCCGGGCGTTTGGGTCGGACGCCAAAATCGATGACCCTCGCGGGGTGCCGGTGCTGTTCTTCCTCATCTCGGTTTTTGCCGTCGCCGCGTCGCCCTTCATCAACACGTTCGGCCGGACGCTGGAAACGCAGGCCGACATGTATTCGCTGGAGACGGAGAACCGCCCGGACGCCCTCGCCAGCGCGCTCGTGAAAACGGCCGAGTATCGCTATCCCCGACCCAATGCGGTCGAGGAGTTCGTGTTCTACGATCACCCTTCCGTCGAACGGCGGGTCCGGGTGGCAATGGAATGGAAGGCCGCGCATCCGGACCCGGCCGCTGCGAAGTGACCAAGCGGCTGAGGTGACCTAGAGGCCCTGGCCTCCGGAGACCTCGATCCTTTGGCCGGTCACCCAGCCGGTTTCTCCAACGAGCAAAGCGGTAATCGCACCGCCGACATCGTCGGGCAGGCCGACGCGGCCCATCGCCGTGTTGGCCGCGACCTGCTTGTTGATCTCTGGATTGTCGCGGACGCGCCCGCCTCCAAAGTCGGTCTCGATCGCGCCGGGCGCGATCGCATTTACCGCGATGCGGCGCGGACCGAGCTCCTTGGCAAGATAGCGCGTCAGCACTTCGACGGCGCCCTTGAGCGAGCCGTAGATCGAAGCGCCGGGATAGGCGAAGCGGGCGAGGCCGGAGGACAAGTTCACGATCTTGCCGCCATCGACAATCGACGGCAGCAGCTTCTGCGTCAGGAAGAACACGCCCTTGAAGTGGATGTTGGTGAGCCGATCGAAGTCCGCTTCCGTTGCTTCGGCGAAGGGGACGTGAAGGCCGATGCCGGCGTTGTTGACGAGATAGTCGATCGTCTCGCGGTCCCAGTTCTCCTTGAGCACTTCACGGAGTTGAGAGGCGAATGCGTCGAAGGTGACGGCGTCGCCGGTGTCGAGCTGCAGGGCGACCGCCTTCCGGCCGAGGTCCACGATTTCCGCAACGGCTGCGTCGGCTTCGGCATTGTTCGAATGGTAGGTGAGCACGACATTGACGCCGGCGCGGGCGAGGTGGACGGCGGTGTTGCGGCCAAGGCCGCGGCTGCCGCCGGTGATGAGTGCGATCTTCGGGGATTGGTCGGGCATGGCGATCCTTCCAGGAGGGAAGTCGTCACGTAAGAAACGCCAGCCCAAACTTCACGTGCCGCGGGCACAAAAAAAAGCCGCCCGAAGGCGGCTGATGTGTTGGTTGCGGGGGTAGGATTTGAACCTACGACCTTCAGGTTATGAGCCTGATCCGAGCGGTTTTCACAACTATTTGAATCAGGCTCCAAAACTCGGCTAACGTGCTGATTATACGGAGATTTCCTGATGCCAAGAGATGCCAACTTCGGACATTCAGTGTCAACAATATGCCAGCTGAGTACGGACACAGCGCGGACACAGAGAAGTCAGCGCAAATTGGATGATCGATTCGTTCGTGAATGCGAGCCGCCAGTTCAAGGCAATCGGATTTCCTATGACAGTCGCCTGTCGGGCTTCGGGCTACGGGCTACGGGTCACAGCTGGTGGCGCTCGCTCGTTTGTCTTCAACTATCGGATAAAGGGCCGGGAGCGCCGCATCACGATAGGCCAATATCCAGCCTGGTCCGCTCTCGCGGCTCGGAAGCAGGCCGAGCATCTACGCCGCCAGGTCGATATCGGCCTCGACCCGTTGGACGGCCGTATCGCGGAGAGGGAAGCGCCCACAGTTCGGGCGTTATATGTCCGATACGAAGAAGAGCACCTGCCGACTAAGGCGCCTCGGTCAGCGGCAGATGATCGCGGGATGTGGAAGAACGATATTCTTCCCGCGCTCGGTGCAAAGAAGGTTGCTGATCTGCGCCCGCAGGACTGCGACGCGTTACATCGCACTATCAGCCACACGCGGCCGATCCGCGCAAATCGAGTAAATGAGGTCCTCAGGAAAGCTCTGAACCTGTCGATCAGGTGGGGCTGGATCGAGCGCAATCCCGCGACCGGCGTGCGCAGAAACCCGGAGCCGAAGAGACACCGTTATCTTGACCGGGAAGAGGTTGGGCGGCTGATCGACGCACTCAACAAGCACTCTGAACGAACATCGTCCGACGCGATCCTATTCATGCTCCTGACCGGCTGCCGAAAGAGCGAAGCACTGAATGCCACCTGGTCCCAGTTCGACCTTGGCAATCAAGTCTGGACCAAACCAAGCGCTGAAACCAAACAGCGCCGCGAGCACCGTGTTCCCTATTCTTCTGCTGCGGCGTCGATCCTCAAGCGCAGGTCTGGGTCTGCTGGCCAGCAAGTGTTTGCCGGCAGCACCGGTGGGGCGTTACAGGACGTTCGCCGAACGTGGGCTGCCGTATCTAAGTCTGCTGGTCTTCAAAGTGTTCGGCTCCACGACTTGCGTCACACCTTCGCCAGTTTGGTCGCATCATCCGGACAATCGCTAATGGTTGTCGGCGAGCTCCTTGGGCATTCGACTCCGCAAACTACGAAGCGATATGCGCACCTCTACGACGATGCTCTCCGAAGCGCGTCGGAGGGCGTCTCGCGGTCACTACGGACGCAGAGGAAGCGCCGCAGGAAACTCAAGGGCTAGCGGCAGGAATGGGTGGAAAGTTGCCATTCCTTAGCGAATAAGATGCTGAGCGATGGCCTCGCCGACTAGCGAGCTAGCAATCGCCGCTCCACGTAAATCTGCGCCGCCATTTAGGGCGTTGCTCGCAGCATCAATGTCTGCGCTGCTTTCGGCAACGCGCTTGTAGACTTCATGGTCCACCAAGGCCCTGCGGCGGTGCTTGCGCGCAAATCTCAGCGCGGCAACGTATTCGAGCTGCCGCATTAGATCAGCCCTCACCATTGCACCGCCCGGCTCAGTGGCCGTCACCTCCCTGACGAAGGTGCGAACTCCCAAGTCCTCGAGAACTGGGCGGCTAAATGCGATTGGTAGAAGCGCCGCCAACCGATGAGCTTGACCCTCGCCAAATCCATTGGCCCGAAGACACGCTATCTGATGATCTCCCGACAGGCCCAACGTGCGAGCGAGTATCTCCGCAGCTTCAATGAGCCTTTGGTCGGAAATCGCGGAGCGCCTCGGCCAGATCGTCACGCCGCCAGCGTATGGCTCGGATCAGGCCTCCGCAATGGGGTCGAGGCTAATGGCAGGAATGGGTCGAAAGCGGACTCTAGCAATAAGCTAGATACCAAGGTCATATCGGTTGACCGTCCGAGCGAGTTTGTCGCCGATGCGCGACGGGGAGTTCGAGACTTCCCGCGCTAATTCGTCGCCAATGCTGAGCGCGAACGCACGAAGTTGGGGGAATTGCACACCCCGCAGCGCGGCGCGATTGACCATCAGGCCAAGCATTTGGCGCGCCAGAAGGTCGTTTAGCGCGTCCTTCTGGACGCTCTTCACCAAGTCGGGGTCCGCCCACTGCCGCATTTCGAATAGGTCTGTTTGGACTTCGTCGACTACGCGGTTCCAAAGCTCGCTGTTCGGCCACCTCGACCGATTGGAGTCTCTGGTGGGCTGGGCGTGGCGAATGGCCTCAATCGAAGCGGCAAACATGTCTCCGAGCCGATTGTCTAAGTCGGACCATGTGCGAATATTCCAGCGCTCCTTCAGGTAATGCTTTCCAGCCCGGACTTCGACACGCCAAATTCGGCTTTCGGTCGGATCGTCCTGCTTCAATGGAGGTTCTCCCGAGCGCGCCCTTGAGGCGTTCCAGATTTCCCACCAGCCGACCTTATGCTTCGCGATC
>NZ_BAABJC010000001.1:1045761-1693261 GCF_039543105.1 Sphingomonas daechungensis | reverse complement strand
TCGGCGTCGAGAAGATGCCGGCCTGGATGAGATAGCTGTCAGTCGCCTTGTCCGAAAACTGCAGGCCGACGCCGAGGCGGCGGTTGTAGTTGAATGCATCCGTGAACGAGGCGCGCTCCATCATGCTTCCGAGGCGCGAGCTCGTCATCGTTTCGAGGCTTGAATAAGGATAGAAGTTACCGACCGAGACCTGCAGCGGCGCCTTTTGGAAGTCGTAGGTGAGGATGATGTCCTCGTAATCGACCGTGCCCTGGGCAAAGTTGAACTCGACTTTGTAGCCGAACCGGCCCGGAAGCGTTCCCTCGGCGCCGAACACGAGCCGGCGGGCACGCGTATTCCAGCCAAGGTTCGCGAAGTTGAGGCCGCTGACCGTGCCGCGGCGCTCGTTGCCATCCGGGAAGCCGACATAGCCGGCGTCGAACTGCGCGAAGCCCTTGGGTTTGAAGGTGAAGCCGGCTTCCTTGTCCGCAAATTCCGGCGCGCCCTTCCAAGTCGGAATGGCCTTCGCCTGCTGCGTCTTCACGCCTTCCAGTGCGTCCTGGAGCGCCTCGACCTGCGCTTGGAGCAGCTCGATCTTGGCCTGCAGGTCGTCGACCTGGTTGGTGCCGGCAATCGTCGCATCAGCCGTTGCGTCCGACGCGTCCGGCTCAGTCTGCTCAGGCTGCGCTGCGGGCGCGTCCTGGGCTGCGGCATGGGCGGGCGCCGAGGCAATAGCAGTACCGGCCAAGAGCGCGGCGATTACAAACTTGCGAGTCATTCTATTCCCTTTCCCCCGCCCCCTTTGTCTGGAGGCCTTCGCCGGCCCCGAAGGACCGGCGATTACTGGTCACTTTGAGTGCTGGCTTGGCTACTTCAGGCTGGCGAAGTTCAGCGGAGCGAGCTGACGAGCGGCCTGCTGGCTGCGCGCACGGACTGCATTCGGAGCAGCGATCATGCCGGCCTGGCGAAGATAGCCCTGCGGACCGAAGGCGCTTTCCTTGGTGAACTCGGCAACGAAGGCTCGGATCGCCGGGATGGCCCCAACGTGTGCGTTCTTGACGTAGACATAGAGCGGACGAGCACCCGGATACTTGAACGAGCTGATCGTATCGTAGCTCGGCGCGACGCCGTTGATAGCGATGCCCTTCAGGAGGTTCGTGTTCTCCTCGAGGTAGGAATAGCCGAAAACACCGACGGTGCCGGGATTCGCTTCGAGCTTCTGAACGATCAGATTATCGTTCTCGCCGGCTTCGATGAATGCGCCGTCTTCGCGCATGCCGGTGCAGATTGCCTTGTACTTGCCTTCGTCGGCCTTCTTGACGGCGGCCATGCCCGGATTGCTGTCGCAGCCGGCGGTCATGATCAGCTCACCGAAGGCGTCGCGCGTACCCGACGTCGGCGGCGGGCCGTAAACCCGGATCGGAAGCGCCGGCAGCTTGCCGTTGACGTCCTTCCAGGTCTTGGCGCGGTTCGGTTTCCCAAACGGAGTCTTGGCGAGCGCGAGGTAGATGTCGCGCGGGGTAAGATTCGCAAGCGGCGTCCGCTTGGAGGTCGCCAGCGAGATGCCGTCGATGCCGACCTGGATCTCGGTGATCTTGGTCACGCCATTCGCGGCGCAGAGCTTGGCCTCGGACGCCTTCATCCGGCGCGAAGCATTCTCGACATCGGGAAAGCGCTCGCCGACACCGGCGCAGAACAGCTTCATCCCGGCGCCCGTGCCGGTCGACTCGATGATCGGCGCGCCAAGGCGCGGGTTGGCTCGAGCGACTCGCTCGGCAACCTGCTTGGCGAACGGATAGACCGTCGAAGAACCGACGGCGCGCATCTGGGTACGGGCATCAGCGGCAGTGCTGACGGTGGTTGCGGCGATCGCCACTCCGGCCAGAGCCAAAAGCTTGGAAGACATCTTGGAAATACCCCTTGGATTCGCCGGCGCTACCGCCCCGGCAGACTCTCTCTAGGGGGGCGTCACGACTCCAAAATGACCGCTTGGTTGCAGTTTCGTGACGGCGATTTCAGGCTTCCGCGTCGAGTGAATAGCCAGCCGAACGAACGGTTCGGATGATATCCTTGCGGCCACCGTCGTTGAGGGCCTTGCGCAGGCGGCGAACGTGGACGTCGACGGTCCGCAGGTCGATGTCCGGATCGTGCGACCAGACCGAGTCCAGAAGACGCTCGCGTGAGAAGACGCGCCCGGGATTTTCGAGGAAGTGCCTGAGAAGGCGGAATTCGGTCGGCCCGAGAGAGACCGGCTTGCCGCTGCGGCGAACGCGATGGGAAGAGACATCCATCTCGACATCGTCATACCCGAGCTGCTCCGCCGCAAGCGCCGGGCGCACCCGACGCAGAACCGCCCCAACGCGGGCAACCAGCTCGCGCGGGCTGAACGGCTTGGTCACGTAATCGTCGGCACCCGTCTCAAGGCCGCGAATGCGATCGCTTTCCTCGCCGCGGGCGGTGAGCATGATGATCGGGACATTTGCGGTCTCGGAGCGGCGCCGAAGCCGGCGGCAGACTTCAAGCCCCAGGATGCCTTCGATCATCCAGTCGAGAACGATCACGTCGGGCACTTCTTCGGCGGCCATCAGCAGTGCCTCTTCGCCGTCGCCAGTCCGGCGAACGTCGAAGTCTTCACGCTCGAAATGCCAGATGAGAAGCTCCGCGAGCGCCCGGTCGTCCTCGACTAGCAGCAGCTTCTTGCGGGTCATGTCGTCTTCCGGCGCCGTTTCTTAGTCGGTTCGACCATGTGGTCTCCTGTCGCGGCATAATAGACCATTTCGGCAATATTGGTTGCGTGATCGCCGACCCGCTCGAGGTTCTTGGCGACAAAGAGCAGGTGCGCCGACTGGCCGATATTGTGCGGGTTCTCCATCATGTGCGTCAGCAGGGTGCGGAAGATGGAGTCGTAGAAATCGTCCACGGCCTGGTCGCGCTCGCAGACCCGGACCGCCGCCTTGGCATCGCGCTCGACGAAGGCGCGGAGGACGTCGGTAACCATGTCGGTCGCGATCCGCGCCATCTCCGGGAGGAGGGACACCGGTTCGATGTCACTGCTGCCTTCCAGCAGCGGAACACGCTTCGCGATGTTCTTTGCGTAGTCGCCAATACGCTCGACGACACCCGAGATCTTCAGGGCTGCGACTGCGTCGCGAAGATCGCCCGCCATCGGCGCACGAAGCGCGATCAGCTGGACGACCCGCTTCTCCGTCTCGATCTCTAGCCGGTCGATCTCCTTGTCCCGCTCGACGACGCGGAGCGCGCCTTCCGTGTCGCGCTCGATCAGGCATCGCATGGACTCGCGGATGGCCGACTGGGCGAGCTGGCCCATTTCGCTGATCAAGCCGCGCAGGCGATCGATATCTTCGTCAAAAGCCTTGAGCGTATGGCCGGTCTGCTGCTGCATTATCCTGCTCCGATCAGCCGTAGCGGCCCGTGATATAGTCCTGGGTGCGCTGCTCGCGCGGATTTGTGAACATCTCGCTGGTCTTGCCGTATTCGACCATCTCACCGAGGTGGAAGAAGGCCGTCCGCTGCGAAACGCGCGCCGCCTGCTGCATGTTGTGCGTGACGATCGCGATGGCGTAGCGGCCGCGAAGCTCGTGAATCAGCTCCTCGATACGCGCAGTGGCAATCGGGTCCAGCGCGGAGCAGGGTTCGTCCATCAAGATAACTTCCGGATCGACCGCGATCGCGCGAGCGATGCACAGGCGTTGCTGCTGGCCGCCCGACAGGGCCGTGCCGCTTTCGTGAAGCCGGTCCTTGACCTCGTCCCACAGCCCGGCGCGCTTCAGCGACTTCTCGACCGTTTCGTCGAGCTCCGCCCGGGACGACGTCAGCCCGTGGATCCGAGGTCCGTAGGCGACATTCTCATAGATCGACTTCGGGAACGGATTCGGTTTCTGGAACACCATCCCGACCCGGGCGCGGAGCTGGACCACGTCCATCGAGGACGCGTTGATGTCCTGGCCGTCGAGCTCGATCCTGCCCGTCACCTTGGCCGAGGGGATGGTGTCGTTCATCCGGTTCAGGCAGCGCAGGAAGGTCGACTTCCCGCAGCCCGATGGGCCGATGAATGCGGTTACTCGATCATCGTGAATTTCGATGGAGACGCCCTTAAGCGCCTGCTTCTCACCGTAATAGACGCTGATGTCCTTGGCGCGCATCTTCGGTTCGCGCTTGCCCTGCACATCGGCGTCGGCGTCGGCATCCTTGCCAAGCGAAACGGAGAGTGCGCCCGCCGGCAAATCCTGCGGCCGGGTATCGGCGTCGAGCGTGGTCGGCTCGGCGGGACCGGGATCTTCCGTCGTCGACGGTCCTTCCCGGTTGGCCATCGCCGGAACGGCGGCGGACGGTGCCGGGACCGGCGTGATCGGGGTTACGGGTGTTTTTTCTGTCATGAGCATGATGCCTACCAGCGTTGCTCGAAGCGGTTGCGGAGATAGATGGCGAGCGCGTTCATCATCAGCATGAACACGAGGAGCACGATGATCGCCGCGCTCGTCTTCTCGATGAAGGCGCGGTCCACTTCGTCCGACCAGAGGAAGATCTGAACCGGCAGGACGGTCGCCGGATCGGTGATGCCCGACGGCGGCACCGCGATGAATGCGCGCATGCCGATCATCAGCAGCGGGGCCGTTTCGCCAAGCGCGCGCGCCATGCCGATAATGGTGCCGGTCAGGATTCCGGGAAGTGCGAGCGGAAGGACATGGTGGAACACCACCTGCATCTTGGATGCGCCGACGCCGAGCGCCGCTTCACGGATCGACGGCGGAACCGACGTGATCGCGTTGCGGCCGGCAATGACGATGACCGGCATCGTCATCAGCGCCAGAGTCAGGCCGCCGACCAGTGGCGCCGATCGCGGCAGGTTCATCGTGTTGAGGAATACCGCGAGGCCGAGCAGGCCGAAGATGATTGAGGGCACCGCCGCCAGATTATTGATCGACACTTCGATGACGTCGGTGAAGCGATTCCGCGGAGCGAACTCCTCAAGGTAGATCGCCGACAGCACCCCGACGGGGAAGGCGAGAGCCATGGTCACCATGATGGTGAGGAAGCTGCCCTTGAGCGCGCCCCAGACGCCGGCCGTTGCCGGATCGGTCGAGTCCGACGCGGTCAAGAATTCCCAGGTGAGCCCGCCGATTCCCTTGGAGATCATTGTGCCGAGCAGGAAGACCAGGAACAGCAGGGAGATCGCCACGGCGGCAAATCCCATGAACTTGAATAGCCGTTCCGACCGGTAGCGGCCGCGCAGGCGATTCTGCATCGCCTCGCCCGTCCAACGCGTGATCGCGGCGTCTGCGCTGAGGCTATTCATAAGCTTCCCGGTACCGGCGCACGAACGTCAGTGCGATGAGGTTGAGGGCGAGGGTGATCAGGAACAGCACGAGGCCGAGCGCAAAGGCCGCGAGAGTCTTGGCGCTGTCGAATTCCTGGTCGCCGGTGAGCAGCTGCACAATCTGGACGGTCACCGTTGTTACGCTGGCAAACGGATTGGCAGTGAAGTTCGCGGCAAGACCCGCGGCCATCACCACGATCATCGTTTCGCCAATTGCTCGGCTGACCGCGAGAAGGACGCCGCCAACGACGCCCGGCAAAGCGGCCGGAAGCAGCACCTTGCGGATCGTCTCCGACCGCGTCGCGCCGAGGGCCAGGCTGCCGTCGCGCATGGCAGCGGGAACCGCGGCAATGGAATCGTCGGCCATCGAGCTGACGAACGGGATGATCATCACGCCCATCACCAGGCCCGCGGCCAGAGCGCTCTCGCTGCTCGCCGATTCGATGCCGAGCGAAATGCCGAGATCGCGGACCGCGGGAGCCAGCGTCAGGGCTGCGAAATAGCCGTAAACGACGGTCGGGACGCCAGCGAGAATTTCGAGCAGCGGCTTGACCACCGCGCGCACCCGCTGTGCCGCATATTGAGTCAGGTAGATCGCGCTCATCAAGCCGAGCGGGATGGCGACGATCATCGCGATGATCGCGCCGATGAAGATCGTTCCCCAAAACAAGGGGATCGAGCCGAACGCGCCGGACGAGCCCGCCTGATCGGCGCGAATCGCGACCTGGGGACTCCACGTCAGTCCGAACAGGAAGTCCGTGAGCGGCACCAGCTTGAAGAATCGAAGCGATTCGAACAGCAGCGACAGAACGATGCCAAGCGTCGTGAAGATGGCGATCAGCGACGCCAGCAGCAGCAACGCGCTCATCCATTTCTCGACCGCGGTCCGGGCCCGGAACTGGCTGTCGCGCTTGCGCATAAGCAGAATGCCGGCGGCGCCCAGCGCGACGAGTATGGCGCCGATGCCGCCGATGCCCGCATAGCGTGATTCCGCCTCGGCCACCCGCGGGGCTAGTGCAGTCGATTCCGGGTTGAAGCCCGCCGCGATTTCTCGGTGTGCAATCTGACGCGCTTCGTCGATGATGGCATCGCGCTGCATCTCGAAGTCGGGCAGCGCTTTCCCTTCTGGGCTCGATAGCACGGCCTGATCGACCAGGCGGGCCTGCATCGGCGCCCAAGCAGCTAGCACGAGCAGCGCTGGAAACAGCACCCAGATGGCGGAATGCACGCCGTGGTAGATCGGCAGCGAATGCAGCCGACCCTCCCGGCGCATGCGAGACGCCCGGACGTACGCGATCCCGCCGACCGCCGCAGCGATCAGCAGGACCGTTACAAAGGCAAATCCGAGCGTCACGGGAGCTTACTTGAGCGTCGAAGGATCGAGCGGCTTCAGCTCGCTCGCCTGCTTGGCGGCGGCTTCCGCGTCCGCACCCGAGAAGGGAACCAGGCCCTTTTTCTCAAGCGGACCGCCCGGACCCCACTGCTTGGCGTAGGCGGCAACGAAGTCCTTGAGCGCCGGCTTGGCCGGAATGTGCTCGCCCTTCAGGTAGATGTAGAGCTTGCGAGCGCCCGGATAGGACAGGTCGGCGATCGTCTTCTCGCTCGGCGAGACGCCTGCGATCTGGACCGGCTTCACCTTGTCGAGGTTCTCCTCGAGGTAGCTGAAGCCGAGGACGCCGAGCGTGCCGGGTTCAGCGCTGACCTTCTGGACGAGCAGATTGTCGTTCTCGCCAGCTTCGACATACGCGCCGTCCTCGCGGATCTTGGTGCAGACATCCTTGTGCTTCTTGTCGTCCGACTTCTTGAGCGCTTCCATCGCCGGGTCCGTGTTGCAGCCCTTCTCAAGGTAGAGATCCGCAAGGCTGTCTCGCGTGCCTGATGTCGGCGGCGGGCCGAGGACGCGGATCTTGATCGCCGGAAGAGCCGG
Source organism: Sphingomonas daechungensis (assembly GCF_039543105.1). Lineage (NCBI taxonomy): Bacteria > Pseudomonadati > Pseudomonadota > Alphaproteobacteria > Sphingomonadales > Sphingomonadaceae > Sphingomonas > Sphingomonas daechungensis. Next base: position 1,686,017 of record NZ_BAABJC010000001.1, on the reverse strand, counting down.
ATTCACGTCCTTCCAGGTCTGAGCCGTGTTCGGGCCCTTGCCGAACGGATTGGCGGCAAGCGCCTTGTAGATGTCGGCCTGGGTGAGGTTGGCGAGCTCGCTGCCCTTCCCTTCGATGAAGGTCAGGCCGTCGATGCCGATCGGCACTTCGATGATGGCCTTGGCGCCGTTCGCGACACAGCTTTCGAACTCGGACTTCTTGATGGCCCGCGATGCGTTGGTCATGTCCGGGAAATTGGCACCGACGCCGCCGCAGAACAGCTTCATGCCCGCGCCGGTGCCAGTCGATTCGACGACAATGCTGACGTTCGGATTGTCCTTTTGGAATTGCTCGGCGACCGCCGTGGTGAAAGGATAAACGGTCGAGGATCCGACGACCTTCAGCTGTTGCTTGACCGCACCGCCGGCAGCGTCGTTTCCACCCTTGCTGCCACATGCGGCGAGCGCCACCGCCAGCGGCAGCGCGTACATGATCTTCTTCACAAGCTAACTCCCGTTCGGGCTGAATTCGAAACGGCCCTAGCGGTGGTTCAGCGACCTGTTCGTGACAGAATCATTGCAGTTCTGTGACTGCCGACACCCTAGAAGAGGGTCGTGAGGTAATAGAAAAGCGCGGCGACGGCCGCCGATGCGGGGATCGTGATGACCCAGGCGGTCATGACGTTGCCGGCAACCTGCCAGCGAACTGCGGACGCACGGCGGGCAGCGCCAGCGCCGATCACGCAGCCGGTAATCGTGTGGGTGGTGGATACAGGAATGCCCAGCCAGGAGGCGCTGAACAGCATCACCGACCCGCCGAGGGACGCGCTGAATCCCTGGTGCTGGTCGAGCTTGGTGATCCGCGTCCCCATCGTCTCAATGATCTTCCACCCGCCCGACAGGGTCCCGAGCCCGATCGCGACGTAGCAGGACAAGGCGACCCAGTGCGGGACGTGGAATTCGCCCTGCATGTTGCCTGTCGAGTAAAGCAGGACGGCGATGATCCCCATCGTCTTCTGGGCGTCGTTCAGACCGTGCCCCAGCGAGTACATTGCCGAGGAACCGAGGTGCAGGAACCGGAAAGCGCGATCCGCGCCCGCAGCAGTCGCATTCCTGCCGAACCAGCTCGTTACAAGCATGATGATCATCGCCAGGATCATCCCGAGAGTGGGCGACAGGACGATTGCGATCAGGGTCTTGTTGAGGCCGTTCCACTGGATTCCGGTCATGCCCGCATGAGCAACGCCGGCGCCGACCAGCCCGCCGACGAGCGCGTGGCTGGATGAAGACGGAATGCCCTTCAGCCATGTCACGACGTTCCAGAACATCGCACCAACGAGCGCTCCGAAGACGACGGCCGGAGTCACCAGATCCTTGTCGATGATCCCCTTGCCGATCGTGTCGGCGACCTTGTGCAACTCGGGAACCGCCAGCGAGAGGAAATAGGCCGCGAAGTTGAAGAATGCGGCGAAGGCCACCGCGGTCACCGGCTTCAGGAGTCGTGTCGCGACCACCGTTGCAATCGCATTCGCCGCGTCGTGAAGTCCGTTGAGAAAGTCGAACGCCAGAGCGATCAGAATTAGGCCGACCAGCAGCGGAAAGGCGAGCTCGTGCATCTGTCTCGCCTATGCGTAGTCGATCACGATGCCATCGATTTGATTGGCGACGTCCTCGAATGCGTCGGTCACCCGCTCGAGGTGGCGTAGAATCTCCCGCGTGACCGCGAACTCCAGCGAGTTCGTTCGAGCGACTTCGCGGAACGCTCGCTTGAGACCCGCGGCGTGGACATCGTCGGCTTTGCCTTCGAGGCGCACCAGTCGTTCCGTCAGCTGATGGAGGCGATGACCGTTCTTGTTGACGTTGCGGAGCAGCGGAATCGCTTCGTTGGTGACTCGCGCCGCTTCGCCGATGATGCCGATGATGTCCTTCATCTCCGGACGAAGCTGCTTCAGCTCGTAAAGATCGATCGCTCGCGCTGCGGCAAGCATTTCATCGATCGAATCGTCCATCGCTCCAATCAGCGAAGTGATCGCGCCGCGGTCGAACGGGGTCAGGAATGTCTTGCGAACGGACGTGAGGACATCGCGGATGACATCATCAGCGACATGCTCGCGATCCTGAATTGTGCGCAGGCACTTCTCGGTCGAGGCGTGATCGTCACCCAGCTCCTGCAGCGCTTCGGCGGCAGCGACCAGCATTGCGGCGTGGGCCTCGAACATGCCGAAGAAGTCGCCCCGTTGGGGCAACAACCGCTGGAACCAAGCAAACATGAAATTCCCCTGCGAGCGAGCGCCTCGACGCTTCGAACGCCGGTTAGCCCGCCTAGGTGGTTATGACAATCTCATGACAGGGTTTCGGCGGCTACCGGAAGCAGGACGTGGACGGTCGTGCCCTGCCCGACTTCGCTTTCGAAAGTGAGCCGGCCGCGGTGGCGCTCGACGATGTGTTTCACGATCGACAGCCCCAGGCCCGTTCCGCCGAGCGAGCGGCTTCGGCTTGTGTCGACGCGGTAGAATCGCTCCGTCAGGCGCTTGAGATGTTCGGGCGCGATGCCTTCGCCCCGGTCGGCGACGGTCAGGTGCACCATCGCGTCCTCGACCGCTGCCGAAACCGTGATCGGCGTGCCCTGCTCGCCGTAGCGCAGGGCGTTGGTGATGAGATTATCGAGGACCTGCAGGATCTGCACGCGATCGGCGGCGACCGGCGGAAGGTTCGGCTCGATCTGCATTACCAGCGACGAGCCGCGCTCCTCGGCCATTCGAGCGGCTCCCTCGACCGATACTTCGATCAACTGTTCTAGATCGACGGCTTCCGTGGGCGTCGTGAACTTCTCTGCTTCGATACGCGACAGGGAGATCAGGTCTTCGACGACGCGCTGCATCCGTCGCGCTTCGTCGTGGACGATCGACAGGAAGCGACCGGTCGTTTCGGTGTCGAGCTCCTCGGTCCGCTCCCGGAGGGTTTCGGTGTAGCCGATGAGGGTCGACAGCGGCGTCCGCAATTCGTGGCTAGCGTTGGCGACGAAATCGACACGCATCTGCTCTGCGGCGCGGGCTTCGCTGCGATCGATCAGGCGGACCAGCAAGGCGCCGTCGCCAAGCGGAGCGATCCTGACGAGCCATTGCCGTCTTGCGCCTCCGAAGCCGGAAGCCTCGACCTCTTCAGGGGTGGTCACACCGCCGCGAACGAGGCGCTCGATGACGGCCGGATGCGGCAAGACTTGGCGCACATCGACGCCTTCGATCCCGATACCCAGGAGGTTGCGAGCGGCAGCGTTGCTCATGACGACCGAGGCGCCGCGGACGATGATCGCCGCCTCGGTCAGGCCCTCGATGAGCTTGCGGCTCTTGTCCCTGTTAAGCGTGAAGATCACGCGGCGGGTGCGATGTCGCCTTCATCCTGCGCACGCGGACGGCGCGTGCTGCGGCGTCGGGGGCGAGCCTCGACCACTTCGGCTTCGACGTCGTCGGTGCTCTCTTCGCGGCCGATTGCCGGCGGGAGGACGTCCATCGCGATCCGCTCTTCGGCGCCATTGCCGCGCTCGAACCCGTTGCGGTCGTCACCTTCATCGCGCTGGCGGTCGTCGCGCGAATAGCGGCGGGGACGTTCCGAGCGCTCCGGCCGATCGCCGCGGTCACCACGGTCACCGCGGTTGCTGCGCTCGCGACGCTGCGGCTGCTCATCTTCGTTGTCCGAGTTGTCTTCGGCCGAGACGTCCATTTCGTCGCCGTCCTCGTCGTCGAGGTCGTCGTCACGCTGGCGGCGTGGGTTCTGCTCTTCGAAGCGGGCACGGTTCTCGCTGAGAACGCGGAAATAGTGGTCGGCGAACTGGAGGTAATATTCGCTCTGCACGCGATCGCCGGCGAGCTGCGCATCACGCGCCATGCTCTTGTACTTTTCGAGCAGCTGGGCGGCGTTCCCGCGCTGCCGGTTGTCCTGGCGATTGCCCCCGGGCTGACCGCCGATGTTCTGGCCGCCTCTTGGTCCCCCACCACGACCGCGCCTGCGGCCGCCCTGACGATTATTGATCAAATTCCTACTTCCTTAACCAGAAGCTTTCCCTTTCGCCTGAGGCAGGCAGACCTGCACGAGTTCCACGTGCCGGGCCTGACCCTTTCGTTCCGAACTGTGCCCAGGGGGCACGATGCGAACGGCCGATAGCGTCGGGGGTGGAGCGGGTTCTGCTCAGCTTCTCTCAAGGGAGCGAGCCCGGTCCTGAGGGAAGATGTAGTCAGTGTCGGGCCGAATTCCAAGCGATTTGTTAGCTGCCCCAGGTTAGCAACACCGCGCGGGGCCGACCGGCCAAGTCATTGACCACGCGCGAGGAAAGACCATCACGAGCCAATAGAGCGGTGACCGGCTCGGCCTGATCGTACCCGATCTCCACCGCAGCCATTCCGCCGGGACTGAGTAGGCGGGGCAATTCGGGAGCAAGGACGCGATAGGCATCGAGCCCATCCGCGCCGGCGAATAGCGCCTCGTCCGGCTCGAACTCTCGGACCCCCGGTCCGAGCTCCGCATCCTTGGCAACATAGGGCGGGTTGCAGAGAACCAGGTCGAACGCTTCATCGATTCCCTCTGCCCAGTCGCCAAGCTTGAATTTCACCCGCGATTCGAGATCGAGCCGCCGGGCATTGGCCGCAGCGTAGGACATCGCCTGCCGGGACGTGTCGACGCCCAGACCCGTGGCTGCCGGCCAGAGGTCGAGCGCAGCCAGCAACAATGTCCCCGGTCCCGTACCAAGATCGAGGATCCGTTTCGGGCCCTCGGTTCCCTCAAAATGCTCAAGCGCCGATGCGATCAGTACTTCGCTGTCTGGGCGAGGGATCAGGACGCCTGGGCCGACGTGCAGCTCGATGTTCCAGAACGCGCGGCGGCCGGTGATGTAGGCGACCGGCTCGCCAAGCTTGCGCCGCTCGACCATTTCGAAGAAGCGGTCCGGCGCATCGCGTTGCGGCGGCGACAAGATCAGCTTGTCGCGGTCGATGTGAAGCGCTTCTGCCATCAGCAGTTCGGCGTCGAGGCGGGGCGTGTCGCTGCTGACGACGAGCTCATTTGTCGCCCGGCCAAGCGCGCGGAGAATTGTGGTCACGCTTCCTCGAGGCCGGCGAGCCTCTCCGCCTCGTCCTCCGCGACCAGTGCGTTTAGCATCTCGCCAAGCGCCGGGCCCTCCAGGATTTCCGGCAGCTTGTGCAGGGTCAAGTTGATGCGGTGATCCGTCACCCGTCCCTGCGGGAAATTGTATGTGCGGATGCGCTCCGAACGGTCGCCCGAACCGACCATCGATTTGCGCGCGCCCGCACGCTCGCTGGCGAGCCGCTCTCGTTCCAGTTCGAAAAGGCGTGTCCGCAGCACCTTTAGCGCCTTCGCCTTGTTCTTGTGCTGCGACTTTTCGTCTTGCTGGATAACGACCAGTCCAGTCGGAAGGTGTGTAATACGCACCGCGCTGTCGGTGGTGTTGACCGACTGTCCGCCCGGCCCGGACGAGCGATAGACGTCGATGCGGAGATCCTTGTCGTCGATCTGCACGTCGACATCCTCGGCCTCCGGGAGCACGGCCACGGTCGCCGCCGAAGTGTGAATGCGCCCGCCACTCTCCGTCGCCGGCACACGCTGGACGCGGTGCACGCCGCTTTCGAACTTGAGGCGCGCGAAGACACCCGGACCGCTGATGGAGGCCACGGCTTCCTTGTAGCCGCCGACATCGGATGCACTGGCCGAGATCAATTCGAACCGCCAACCCTGCGCTTCGGCGAAACGCTGGTACATGCGCAGGAGGTCGCCCGCGAACAGCGCCGCCTCGTCGCCGCCGGTTCCAGCACGCACTTCGAGCATCGCCGCACGCTCATCCGCCGAGTCCCGCGGCAGTAGCTTGATCGCCAGTGCCCGTTCCGCTTCCGGCAACTTGTGCCGGATCTCGTCGGCCTCGAGCGCTGCCATTTCCTTCAGCTCCGCTTCGGCTGTCGGATCGGCAACCATCCCGTTCAGGACGTCGAGCTCGGCGCGGAGACGACGAACCTCGCGCGCGGCCGCGGCGACCGGCTCGATCTGCGCATATTCCTTGGACAGGCGCACGAAATCGTCCGGCGCAAGGTCGCCGGCCGCCATGGCATCGGCAAGCTCCTGCTTTTTCGCCTCGATCGACGCGATACGTTCCGACGAAATCTGGGTCATTGGCGGATTGCGTCCCCGATGAGGTCGAGCGAGACGGCACGTTGCTCGCCCGTGGTCAGGTCCTTCAACTGCGCCTCGCCGCTCTCAAGTTCATTGTCCCCCAGGATGAGGGCATACTTCGCGCCGGATGCATTCGCCCGACTGAGCCGCTTCTTCATGTTGCCGCGATAGGCCATGTCGGCGGCGACCCCTTCGCGACGAAGGCCGGCAACGATGCCGAGCGCAGCGGCTTCCGCCTTCTCACCCAAGGGGACAACGGCCACCGTCGTGCACTCCGGCGCCGGCGCATCGATCATCATGCCGAGCCGTTCGATTCCGGCAGCCCAGCCAATGGCCGGAGTGTGAGGTCCACCAAGGGATTCGACCAGGCCATCGTAGCGGCCCCCAGCGAGGACCGTGCCCTGCGAGCCGAGCCTATCGGTGACGAACTCGAACGCGGTGTGGCGGTAATAATCCAGGCCGCGAACCAGCCGTGAATTGCGCGTCCACTTCACGCCCGCGGCATCAAGTCCGGCGGTGACCTGCGCGAAGAAGTCCGCCGCCTCGCTTGTCAGGTAATCGTCGATCGACGGCGCGGAGTCGGCGATCGGCCGCTCCTTCGGATCCTTGGTGTCGAGGATGCGGAGCGGATTGCGCTCCAGACGGGTCAGGCTGTCCTCCGAGAGAGACCCGCGATGCGCCTCGAAATGTTCGACCAAAGCGGCGCGCCAAGCGTCACGGGTTTCCGCGTCGCCGAGCGTGTTGAGCTGTAGCGTCACGCCTTCGTCGATGCCCAGCTCGCGCAGCAGCAGGGCGCCCAGGGAAAGGATCTCAACGTCCGCCGCAGCTTCGCCCGCTCCGATGATCTCGGCGTCGAGCTGGTGGAACTGGCGGAAGCGGCCCTTCTGCGGGCGTTCGTAGCGGAAGGCGGGGCCGTGCGTCGCGAGCTTCAGCGGCGCGAACTGCTGCCAGCCCTCGCTGAGATACGCGCGACAGATGCCCGCCGTGAACTCGGGCCGCAGCGTAATCAGCTCGCCGCCGCGATCCTCGAACGTGTACATTTCCTTGGAAACGACGTCGGTCGTCTCCCCAATCGTCCGCGCGAAGACGGCGGTCGGCTCGATGACCGGCACTTCCACCCGCTTGAACCCGAACAGGCGGCGCACGCGATCGAAGCCGTCGACCACCGCATGGAAGCGGTCGGCGTCTTCACCGAGCAGGCTCTGGGTCCCGCGAACGGGTTGGGGCGTCGTCGTCATATTCGGCGGGGACTTAGGCGGTGAGCTTCAAGCCCGCAATCGCTGCAACAATTGCGAAGATCAGCAAGATGCGGATTGTGGCCGCCGGCTCGCCGAACCAGAGGATGCCGACGATAACCGTCCCCACAGCGCCGATTCCGCCCCAGACGGCATAGGCCGTGCCCATCGGGATCGAGCGCGACGCAAGCTCCAGCAGCCCCATGCTGATCGCGACGGAGGCCAGAAAAGCGAGCGTCCAGGGCAAGTTGCGAAACCCGTCGACAAAGCGCAGCGACGTGGTGAACCCCACTTCGAAAAGTCCGCCGACGATGAGCCAGAACCACGCCATCGCAAAGTCGTTAGCGCCCGCGCGTTGGTGAGGCTACCATCAACGGGGGGAGGCCAGTCATGAGCAAGTTCGCACCCGCCCGATTCACGGCGTTCGTCGTCCTGCTGATTGCGGGATGCGCACTCATGACCTGGCTGTGGCACCCGCTCAAAGGAATCATGAGCGGCTTCGACATTGCGGCCCTGGTCTTCCTGGTTTCCTGCGTGCCCCTGCTGAACGACGACAGCGGACAGATGCGCAAGCAGTCCAAGGAAAACGACGTTAATCGCGGCTTGCTGCTAGGCATCAGTGTCACCGTAACGACCGTTATTCTTGTCGCCGTCGGCGCCGTGATTGCCGGAAGCGAGGCAGCCAAAGTGCTAGACGTCGCACTAATCGTCGCGACCTTGATCATCGCCTGGCTGTTCGGGAACATGGTCTACGCGTTCCACTATGCGCACATGTACTACCTGCCGAACGAGAAGGGCCGCGGCGACGCGGGAGGGATCAAGTTCCCGGACACGAAGGAGCCTGACTACTGGGACTTCGTCTATTTCGCTTTCACGCTGGGGATGACGTTCCAGACCTCGGACTGCGACATCAACTCGCCCGCAATCCGGCGCGTGGTCGTCGGCCATTGCATGGCGGCCTTCGTCTTCAACCTTGGCGTGCTGGCGTTCACCATCAACGCGCTCGGCTCTTAGGTCGCGACTTCGACCTCGCCGGGAGCCTTGAGCTTGCTCCGCGCCGCAACGATACAACCGCCGACGATCAGCGCGGCGCCAGCAATCGTGTAGAAGGACACCGGCTCCGAAAAGACCAGCCAGCCGAGAGCGCTTGCCCAGATGAACGCACTATATTCGGTCGCCGCGAGGTAGCTCGCCTCCGCCCGCGCATAGCCCCACGCAAACAGCAAGGCCCCGGCCGTGGACATCGCAGCCGCCACGACCACCCAAGCTCCCCAGGTTGGCGACGGAAGATGAGGAATTCCGGCAAAAGGCAGCACCATCGCCCACAGCACGGCGATGGTCAGCGACTGGAAGAAAGTGATCTCAAGCGGCTTTGCGGCGAGCGCCTGGTGTCGCATCAGGACGATGTTGCCGGCATAGCAGAGTGCCGAGCCGATGATGGCCGCGGTGCCGAGCAGGACCTCCGGGCCAAGCTCCGCGCGCGCCTGCCCCAGCACGATGACCAGGACGCCGCCGAATGCGATGACCGATCCTCCGATCGACTTCCGGCCGATCTTTTCGTGCAGGAACAGCGCGGCGAGCATCATCGCGATCAGCGGAGCAATAAAGGTCAGCGCGATTGCCTGCGCCAGCGGAACCCGGCCGATCCCCCAGAAAAACAGGAAGGCCATCGCGGTCACGATCACGCCGCGGAACACGTGGATCTTCAGGGTTGCAGTGCTCGGCCACGGCAATCTTCGCGGAAGGTAAAGCGCCCCCGCAAGGATCAGTCCGGCCAGCGATCGCCATATGCTGACCGCATAAATGCCGATGGCCAGCACCAGCGCCTTCATCACGGCATCCATGACCGATAGGATTCCGACTGCCGCAAGCGCTGCGGCAAAAGCCTGGACAGGATGCTGGGCGACGCGGTTCACGCGCCGGACTTAGCGGATCAGTCGTTGGCGTCGAGTGCCGGTGAGTTTGGCTGTGAAGCGTCGATCAGCAGCGGCGGCTCGGACTGAGTCGACGACAGACCGTCGATCAACGCGCCCAATGCCATGATGATCAGCAACAGCTTCGCCATGGCGCAAGACTGCGCCGACAAGGTGAATAAAGGTTAAAGGCCGCTATTCGGCGGCGTCGAGAGTCTGCTCTGCAGCGGCCGCTGCTTCGATCTCGGCGGCCTTGGCTTCCACCAGCCTGACGATGTGATCGACCATGTCCTCGTCGCGCACGTGATGGTCGGTGACGCCGGACAGATAGACCATGTGCTTGCCTTGACCCCCACCGGTGATCCCGATGTCGGTCTCGCGCGCTTCACCGGGACCGTTGACGACGCAACCGAGTACGGAGAGCGACATTGGAGTACGGATGTGCTGCAGCCGCTCTTCCAGCGTCTGCACCGTGCGGATCACGTCGAAGCCCTGGCGTGCACAGCTGGGGCAGGACACGACCCGGACACCGCGATTGCGGATGCCGAGCGCCTTCAGGATTTCGTATCCGACGCGCACTTCCTCTTCCGGCTCCGCCGAGAGCGAGACGCGGATCGTGTCGCCGATCCCCGCCCAAAGGAGCGAGCCGATGCCGATCGAACTCTTGACCGTCCCACCGATCAAGCCGCCGGCCTCGGTGATGCCGAGGTGGAGCGGGCAATCCACCGCATCAGCGAGCGCGTGATAGGCGGCGACCGCAAGGAACACGTCCGACGCCTTGACTGCGACCTTGTAGTCGCGAAATCCATGGTCCTCGAGGATGCGGATATGGTCGAGCGCGCTCTCGACCAGAGCTTCCGGGCACGGCTCGCCATACTTTTCGAGCAGGTCCTTCTCGAGGCTCCCGGCGTTGACGCCGATGCGGATCGCGCAGCCATTCGCCCGCGCCGCGGAAATCACTTCCTTGACCCGGTCTTCCGACCCGATGTTGCCGGGATTGATCCGCAGGCAAGCGGCGCCTGCATCGGCCGCTTCGAGCGCGCGCTTGTAGTGGAAGTGGATGTCGGCGACGATCGGCACGTTGGCCGCGCGCACGATCTCCCTCAGAGAGGCGGTTGCTTCGGCGGTCGGGCAGGACACGCGAATGATGTCGACGCCAGCCTCTTCGCAGCGGCGGATCTGGTCGATGGTCGCGCGCGCATCTTCAGTCGGTGTGTTGGTCATTGTCTGCACGGTGACTGGCGCATCCCCGCCCACCGGCACCGAGCCGACCATGATCTGACGCGACTTGCGCCGCACGATATCCCGCCAGGGGCGAACAGAAGACATGGGCAGCGATATAGGGCCTGCCGCCCTTCCGGCAAAGCCGGATGCGGTTATCCAAAGACAATCGCGACTCTTATGCTGTTGTGTTAACAGGGTTAACAGGAATCGCGGGGGCAGCGGATGGCCGAAGTTGCCCAGTTGCTGCGTAAGGAACGTGACCGGACCGATGCCGGGCGCGACCGGCCAGCGACTCTTCCTTCCCCCGTCTACTTCGCCTTCCTGAGTTACAGCCACACCGATTCCGGTTGGGGCGAATGGCTCCATGACTCCCTCGAAAAGTTCAGGGTGCCTTCATCGATTGCCGGCCGGCTGACCCCGCACGGCATCGTCCCGAAGCGCCTCACGCCCATTTTTCGCGATCGAAAGGAGCTGGCGGCGTCCTCCGACCTGGGAGCGGAGATTCGCGAAGCGCTTGCGGCATCCCGGTTCCTGATCGTCCTTTGCTCGCCCGCCGCGGCCAAGTCGCGTTGGACCAATGCGGAGATCGACACGTTCAAGCGGCTTCGGCCCGACGGAGCCGTTCTCGCTGCCATCGTCGACGGTGAACCGTTCGCTAGCGACCTGCCCGGGCGAGAGTCCGAGGAATGCCTGCCACACGCCCTACGCGTGCAGTACGACCGCCGCGGCCGGCCGACTCCCAGGCGGGCGGAGCCGCTGTGCACCGACCTCCGCGATGACCGAGACGGCAAGCGCCTCGGCCTGCTCAAGCTGGTCGCCGGAATGCTCGGAGTCGGCCTGGACGATCTCGTTCAGCGGGAGACGGTCCGAAGGCAGCGCCGACTGGCCATCCTGGCCGCCGCATCGCTTGCGGGCATGGTGGTGACCACCAGCCTGGCGATCTTCGCGCTTCAGTCGCGCGACATTGCCCGCGACCAACGGCGCGAGGCCGAGAGCCTGGTCGGCTTCATGCTCGGCGACTTGCGGACCAAGCTGGAGCCACTGGGACGCCTCGATACCCTCGATGCCGTCGGGGCTCGCGCGCTTGCCTATTACCAAAGCCAGGACAAGAGCGAGCTTTCCGACCAGAGCCTCACGCAGCGATCGAAGGCCCTGACGCTGATGGGCGAGATCGCTAACACCCGGGGCGACCTCGGCCGCGCGCTGAATCTCTATCGTGAGGCCTATGCGAGCACCGCGGAGGCCCTTCGTCGCGAACCAGACAATCCGCAGCGGTTGTTCGATCATGCGCAGAATGTCTTCTGGGTCGGCGAAGTCGCGCATCAGCGTGGGCTGATGCCGGAAGCGGAAGCGTCAATGCGCGAATACAAACGGCTCGCTGACGCGATGGTCGCCGCGGACCCCGACAATCCGAAGTGGAAGCTGGAGGTCAAATACTCGACGACAGCCCTGGGGGCTCTCCTGATGGAGCAACGACGTTACCCAGAGGCTTCGGCGATCCTCCAACGTTCTTTAGAAACTGCGGAGACGCTCGCAGCCAGCGATCCCACGAACCTCGATTATCAGAAGGGATTGGTCGAGTCTTTGGCATGGCTGGCTGATTCTCAATTCTCTGAGGGTCGCCTCGATGAAGCTATCGCCAAACGAGAACGCCAAGTTGCGACCATCGATCAAATGATACTGAAGAACCCGGCCGATGCGGGCATTCGTGAGCGCGCGATCTCCGCCCACAGGGCCCTGGGACGATGGCTGGGGATCCACGGTTCTTTGCCCGAAGCGCTAGAGCACCAAAGGAAAGCAGTCGCTGTTGCGGACGAACTTTTGCCGACTGAGCCCGGTAACATGGACTGGCTGCAATGGGCGGCAGGTGCTCAGCTCGATTATGCCTCGACGCTGCTGCAATCCGGTCGAGTGAACGAAGCCGCAGCGCAAACGAGAGCTGCGTGCGATCGCGCCAGCCGTCTGACGGGTGAACGAAGCGAAGTCGCTGAATGGCGATCCCTGGCCGTCAATTGTTTGATGAAGAGGTCGCAAGTATCCCTCGCTGGCGGAGCGGAGGAGGAAGCGCTCGACTTAGCCAATCGAGCGCTTGATGCAGCTCGATCACGGCGGCGAGGCGAGCCGGTCGAAATTGCTTTGCAGGTCGCTCAGGCCCTCAAGCTGATTGGAGACGTCAGAGCGCGAAAGGGTGATCGCGCCGGCGCTCAAACCGCGTGGCTCTCAGCTTTGCAGAAATGGCCAAAGCAGGCCAATGAACCGACCAACTTGGCTCTTCAGGCAGAGCTGCTTGTGAATCTCGGCCGTCTGGCTGAGGCTCGTCCGCTCAGAGCCAAATTACAGTCTATCGGGTACCGGAGGATGGTTAACTAATAGGGGAACACGAAATGGCGACCCAACTCGCAGAAGCATCCAAGGTCAAAACGAATTCAAGCCCAGACATTCAAGTTCGGGTCAAAGCCTTCAAGGACGCGACGGGAACAGTTCAATTCGATTACGACTGGAATTTCGCGGGCGGACCCACCAAGACAGGAAAGATCGACGTCGCAGAAGGCACGCCGCCGACGGACATCAAATTTCATTTCCGCGACGAAACCAATCTAGGACTCAAGTTCTACCCGGCGCCGGCGGATGCATTTTGGGTGGACTTTGATCCCAATTGCCCAACGGCAGCTGGTGACGCCGGAGAGTTCGACCTGAAAAGTCCGCCCTCATCCTCCTCCAACAATCTGCTAACTGTTCGCGATCTGAATAAGTCGGCCTGCAATCTGAAGTACGCGCTCAGATTTGATGGTAAGCCGTACGACGACGCTAACGGCCATCATCCGCCATTCATGTACGATCCGGATTTGAAGAATGGCGGAAACACGCGCTCCGTAACGAGCTTCACCAGCACGGCCGTTGTTGGCGTCGCGACGATCGCAATCGTTGCCATCGTCGCGATCGTTTGGCTCGCGCGTTGAACGATGGGCCGGGCCGCGAATGCCCCCCGGCCCTGCCGTTCGTGCTCGCCGTCGGGGTGACCGGGCATCGCAAGGATGCGCTTCCGGCCGACTCTCTGCTCACGCTCCACGATCGTCTTGCGACGGTTCTGAAAGCGCTGACGGAACAAGCCGCCGCAGTTCGAGAGGCGAACCAGTCGTTCTTTTCTGATGCGCCGCCGAGGCTGCTGTTCGTTTCGCCGCTGGCCGACGGGGCGGACCAGATCGCCGCGGAGATTGCGCTTCGGCTAGGGTTTGAGCTTCACGCGGTTCTCCCCTTCGATCGCGAGCGATATCGCACCGACATGTCGGACGAAGACGGGCGTGTCCGGTTCGATGCGCTTCTATCCCGCGCAACCTGCGTCCTCGAGTTGTCCGGCGAAAGCGACCATCACCTCGAAAGCTACGTCATGGCTGGAAGAGCGACGGTCGCTCACTGCGACTTGCTGATCGCGGTCTGGGACGGGCTTCCGCCTCGTGGGCGGGGCGGAACGGGGGAGGTCGTACGACTGGCCCACGACCGCGCTACGCCAACCATTCATGTTCCCGTCGCAGCGTCGGATGAACTGAAAATTCGCTGGAGCGCCTTCGACCCGGCGGTCGTCACTCATGCGGAAGACCAGGCGAACGTCCGCACCTTCGGCGAGGAGGAGCTTGGCGCAGTCCTCACCGCGGTGCTGTCCCCGCCCCCGGACGAGCGCGAGCGCGAGTTCATCCACATGTTCCAGGGGGAGTGCCGAAGGAAGCTCCGGACCCGCATCGAATATCCCCTGCTGCTCGCCGCAACGGGCGTCGCGCGCCTGCGGCGGCACCACTGGCGGCCGGAAATCGGCGCCGTTCGGACGCATGAGGAATGGCAAACCTACTGCGATGCGTGTCACAAGGTCGCCGCTGTTACGACGCCGATTGCGAGCCTTCAGTCCTGGTACGAATGGGCCGACACCCTCGCCAGCGATTACGCACAATCCTATCGCAGCGGCCACGTCTTCAACTTTGTACTTGCCGCTTTTGCGGTTCTGCTCGCGCTGACCACGCTGGTTCTTCCGGACGCCAAGAAGATTCTCGCGGTGGCGGAGTTCGCTGCCATCCTTGCGATCCTGCTCAACACCCAGATCGGCGTTCGCCGGCAGTGGCATCGCCGCTGGCTCGACTATCGCCAACTGGCCGAGCGCCTGCGCCCAATGCGCAGCCTCAAGCTTCTAGGCCTGGCTGCGCCCGACCCTCCGGGGACAGCCGCGAACCCGACCTTCGGCCGATGGGTGGATTGGTATGCGGCCGTGGTCTGGCGCGGCATGGGATGTCCGTCGGGCGCGATCGACGGTGACCGGCTGAAGGCCATGGCCTCGACCATCGCCGAGCACGAGCTTGCCCCACAGGTCGCATACAACAAGTCCGTGGCGAATCTGGCGGAGCGGCTGGATCACCGGCTGGAAATTGTTGGCCTGACCTTGTTCACGACTGCTCTACTCGGCTGCGTCGTATTACTCCTGGGCTTTGCCTTTGCGCCGCATTGGGTGAAAGCGAACAGCAACTGGTTCACGCTTCTGTCGGCTGGCTTGCCCGCAATCGGGACCGCGATCTTCGGCATCCGGGTTCAGGGCGATTACGTCGGCAGCGCCGTCCGTTCGGAGCAAACTGCCCGCGTCCTTGAGCAGATCGCCGATCGCCTCACACGCAATTCGAGCAACCTGTCCCGCGTGGGCGATCTGGTTGAGGAAGCAGCGCGAGCCATGCACGCCGACCTCGACGAATGGCGGCTGCTCAACCAGCAGCACGACCTTTCCGTCGGCTAGTCGTCCTTTCCCCAGCGCCATTGCCACCCACCGCGCGTGGTGCGCGCGCAGATGATCAGGAACGCCAAGGTCGCTGGAACGAAAATTGCGAGGAAGGCGAGCAGGCTTTGCTGGAGGACCAGGCATGCGGCCAGGACGAGCAGCATGTAGATGATGCTGACGGCCCACCCCTGCCAGCTAATGGGCTTGCCGGAGCCGAGCCCATACCGCTTCGGTGCGAACCAGTCCGCCACTCACCGAGCCTTTGGCGTGGCGGTGGCGGCAATGGCCGTCACGAGCTCCGCGTCGACCGGAAGCGTCGGATCGGAGTAGGTCGCAAGGTTGGACACGCGGTCGTCGTTGGCGACATCCTTGAGGACATGGTTCATCGTCGGAATGACCAGCAATTGCGACTTCGGGTTGGCTGCATGAAGGGCCTTCGCATCTCTCTCCGTAACCTGAATGTCGCGACCGCCCTGGATGATGAGCATTGGCGTTGCGACGCCCCCAGCAAGACGCGCTGGATCCTTGGCCAGTAGGTCGGTCAGGAACGGCTGAACCTTCGGATTGAATAGAGTGGCCAGCGGCGTGGGAAGCTTGGTCGCATCGACCGCCCGGCCCGCCTCGAGTTCGCCAAGAGCCGCAAGCGCTGGCTCCAGGAGCGTGTTCGGGCTGGCCTTCAGCTGGTCACGCATGACTTCGCCAAGCTTTCGGCCAGGCGCCGCGATCAGGATGACGCCGCAGATGCTCGTGCGATCCTGCGCTGCTTCCAGCGCGATCAGGCCGCCTTCGCTATGACCGAGGAGCCAGACGCAGGAAGCCCCCGTCCTGGTCTTCAGGGTGTCAATCCACGAACGGGCGTCGGTGACGTAATCCGCGATCCGGACGTCGTTCGCGTCCGCCACTGCGTCCTTGCTTCCGAACATTCCGCGCTTGTCCGCGCGCAAGGTCGACACCCCTCTCTCGGCTAGCGCCTCGGCAAGCATCTTGTAGGGCGCAGCGGTCACGCCAAGCGGGTTGTTGCCGTCGCGGTCGGTGGGGCCGGAGCCGGGGATGATCAGGACGACTGGCGCGCTCTTGCCAGCATCGAGGAAGGTTCCGGCTAGCGGCCCCTTCGGCCCCGGCGCGGTCAAGGCAGCCGTCACGGCGGCCAGGGCAATGATCGTGCTTTCAAGCATTTCCGTCTTCCTTCTTCGGCCGCCCGCGTTTCACGGGCTGGGGCGGATCGAGCTTCACGCCTCGCGCCTTCAGGGCTTCCCGCAACAGACATTCGACCTGGCTGTTGACGCTGCGCAGGTCGGCGGCGGCGCAGCGCTCTACTGCGGACCAAAGGTCCGGATCGACCCGCAAGGGGTACGCTTTTCGCTCGCCGCCACCAGCCATGACAAGCCTATGTGTAGAGCGTTCCGGTATTCACGACGGGCTGGGTATCCCGCTCGCCGCATAGGACGACCATCAGGTTGGACACCATCGCCGCCCGGCGCTCGTCGTCGAGGTGGACGACATCCTTCTCCGACAAGGCGGCCAGCGCCATCTCCACCATGCCGACCGCACCCTCGACCAGGGTCTTGCGGGCGGCGACCACCGCCTGTGCCTGCTGGCGGCGGAGCATCGCGCCCGCGATCTCCTGCGCATAGGCAAGGTGGGTGAAGCCGCACTCGTCGACCGTGATTCCGGCGACCGCCAGGCGCGCGATCAGTTCCTTGCGAAGTTCGACCCCGACTTCGTCGTGATTGCCGCGCAACGTGACTTCGAGATGCTCGAAATCGTCGTAAGGATAGCGAGAGCCGATGGTCCGGATCGCGGCCTCCACCTGGACCGTGACGAACGCGCGATAATCGTCAACATCGAACAGGGCCTGCGCCGTATCAACCACGCGCCAGACGATCTGTGCTGCCATCTCGATCGGATTGCCGCGCAGGTCGTTGACCTTGATCTTGTCGGAAATGAAGTTGTTGGCGCGGACCGCAACCTTCTTGCGCATCATCCACGGCAGCACCCAGCGGAGGCCGGTTGCCCGGTCGGTTCCCTGGTAATCGCCGAACAAGGTGATCGCCGCCGCCTGGTTCGGCTGCAGCATGTAGAAACCGCAGGCCACGAAGATGAACAGCAGCGGCCCTGCGAGAATTGCTACGGCCGTCAGCGGGCCGAACACGTCGCCGACCAGCCGAATCACGCCCCAAATGGTCAGCGCGGTCAACACGAGTAGCAGAACCAGCATCGGATAGCCGCTGGAGGTCGCTGCCCCGCGCTCCCGGCTCGAATTCAGTGCAACGATGTCCCCTGTAGACACGAATGCCTCCTTGGCAAAAAGTGATATCACAATAATATCGCTACTGCTGTTGGAGTCAAGCGGCTCGCAATTGCCGGTGCGCCTCGCTAGGCGCTGGCGCGATGTCTAGGTGGAAGCTTGTAATTCATGGCGGTGCCGGCGCGATGCGGCCCGACCACGGCGATGAGGATCACGAGGAGCGCGCCCGCAAGGGACTTAGGGAGGCGCTCGACGCAGGCGCGGAGATCCTCACTGCCGGCGGCAGCGCGGTCGATGCGGTCGAAGCTGCTGTCCGCGTTCTCGAAGATGATCCATGCTTCAATGCCGGCCGCGGCAGCACCCTCAACGCGGAAGGACTGGTGGAGCTCGACGCGGCGATCATGGACGGCAGCAATCGCCGGGCTGGCGCGGTCGCAGGCCTGCGCACGACTCGCGCTCCGATCAGCCTTGCGCGCACGCTGATGGAACGGGGTCCGCACGTCTTCCTCTCGTACGACGGCGCAGACCGCCTGGCTCGCGAAACGGGGATGGAGCAGGTCGAGAACAGCTGGTTCGTCACCGCCGAGCGCCGGCGCCAGCTGGACGAGCTCCTTGCCAAGGGCGGGTTCGATGCCGACGTGAAATACGGCACGGTCGGAGCGGTCGCCGTGGACGAGCAAGGTCATGTCGCTGCCGCAACCTCCACCGGTGGGCTGACCGCCAAGCAGTGGGGCCGGATCGGAGACTCGCCGCTGATCGGAGCAGGAACCTACGCCGACGACCGGTCTGCGGCCGTATCAGCCACTGGCTCAGGTGAATATTTCATTCGTGCCGTCGCTGGGCACCAGTTGAGCGAGCGGGTGCGGTTGGCGGGCCAATCCTTGCAGGAGGCGCTCGACGGCACGCTGCAGGACATCAAGGATCTTGGCGGACTCGGCGGCTTGATCGCCGTCGCGCCATCGGGCGAATGCGCCTGGGGATTCACGACTCGGGCCATGTATCGGGGGGTCGCCGATGGTGAACAGCGGAGCGTGGCGATCTACGCCGACGAGGACTTGTAAGGCAAAGCGCGCTTCAGCCATTCGACCTCCGCGGCCACCGCGCGACGTTCTTCTTCCAGGAACCGTTCGATTGCATGGCGGAAGCCGGGATCGACGATAAAGTGCGCCGACCTGGTGATTACGGGCTCATAGCCGCGGGCGAGCTTGTGTTCGCCCTGTGCGCCGGCCTGGACGCTGTCGAGCCCGTTCGCGATCGCCCATTCGATTGCTTGGTAATAGCAAAGCTCGAAGTGGAGGAACGGGGCTTCCTCGGTCGTTCCCCAGTAGCGGCCGTACAGGGTGTCGGACCCGACGAGGTTGAGAGCGCCGGCGATCGGCTCGTCGTCTCGCAACGCAAGGAAAAGCAGCAGAGCGTCGCCCATTCGTTCGGCGATCAGGTCGAAAAATCTTCGCGTCAGGTAAGGGTGGCCCCACTTTCGCGAACCCGTGTCCTGGTAGAACCGCCACATGGCGTCCCACTCCGCCGGACCAATCTCGGCTCCCCTCAGGGCCCGAATCTCCACGCCCTGGCTGGCAGCCTCGCGCTCCTTGCGAATGGCCTTCCGCTTGCGGCTGGTCAGCGCACCGAGGAACGCGTCGAAATCGGCGTAGCCGCGATTGAACCAGTGATACTGCACACCCTCGCGGATGAGCCAGCCGCGCCGCTCACATTCCGCGGCTCCCGCATCGTCGATAAAGGTGATGTGCGCCGACGAGATCTCGTTCTGGACGGCCACGGCTTCGACAGCGGCAAGCAGATGCTGCGGCTGCTTTCCCAGCAGGCGCGGGCCTGGAACGGGCGTGAATGGGACGCAAACCTGCAACTTCGGAAAATAGGATCCGCCGGCCCGTTCGAAAGCATCTGCCCAGGCGTGATCGAACACATATTCGCCCTGGCTGTGCGTCTTCAAATATGCGGGAGCAGCGGAAATCAGGTGCGATTCCGAATCCTCGACGAGGAGAGTCGCGGGGGTCCAGCCGGTGCCCTTGCCCACGCTCCCAGAAATCTCGAGAGCTGCCAGGAAGGCATGGCTTAGGAACGGGTCGTTGCCCACGATCCGGTCCCATGCCGCCTGGTTTAGCCCGCTGACGCCGGAGGCGAGCTTCGCAACGACTTCGGATTCACGGTCGGCCATCGGCTTCCCAAATAAGCGCGTCCGCATGAACCTGCGCTGCCGCGCGCTGCTGCGGTCCCCGAATCGTCCATAAATAGACCGGCAAACGTTGCCGCGCCTCGGCCACCCACGGGCGTTCAAGAGCCAATCGGTCCACGGCCAGGAAATGGGGATCGGCCAAGCACATCGCCAGCCGGCGTTTCGTCGACGTCAGCTTGTCGCGAACGACGAGCCCGCGACGAACGCGTGGGTGGTTGGTCTTGAGGAGGCGCGAGATCCTGGGATCGAAGCTCATCACGCCATGCGGGCCGCGATACTGTTTCAGCGCCTCCTTCAAGGCGGGAATCCAACGCCAGATGTTCTGCTCGACCTTAACCTCCAGCAGGAGCGGGACGCGGCCGTCGATCAGCGTCAGCAGGCTTTCCAAAGTCGGGATAGGTCCGTCACCGACCCGCAGCCGATTCAACTCCGCGAAGGGTGTTTCGCCGATGACCACGGGGCTGGAACACATCCGCCAGGCATTCGAGTCGTGGAAGACGACGATCCGGTCGTCAGCCGTCAGCCGCAGATCGCACTCGATCCCGGCGCCAATCTCCATTGCGGCCGCGAATGCCAGAAGGCTGTTCTCGGGAAAGCCGGCTCCGTAGTGGAGGCCCCGGTGCGCGAACCCCTTCGGGCCTGGATCGAGCGGGTCAGGTCCTGACCGCGACGATCGCATCCACCTCGACCGCTACACCGAGCGGCAAAGCGGCAACGCCAACGGCGCTGCGAGCGTGCCGGCCTGCCTCGCCGAAGACATCCTGCATCAGTTCTGATGCCCCATTCGCGACCTTCGGCTGGCCAGTGAACGCGGGCGTGCTGTTGACGAACACGCCAAGCTTCACGACCCGCTCGACCCGGTCGAGCGAGCCCAGCGCAGCCTTCATCTGAGCGAGGAGCATCACTCCACACCGGCGCGCGGCAGCGATCCCGCCGTCGAGATCCACGTCTTCCCCCAGCCGGCCTTTGATCAGGCTGCCGTCCTCGGCAAAGCTGATCTGGCCGGAAATGTGGAGCAATCCGCCCTGTTCGACCGCAGGCACGTAGGACGCGACCGGGGCAGCTGGCTGAGGAAGGGTGATGCCGAGTTCGGCGAGGCGCTGGTCAATGCTCATGGCCGCGCCTCAACACCCGCATGGCTGCCGGGTCAACCCTCGCGATGGACCGCGAAGCCGGCCCAGCTCTGGTTCACCGGCATTAGCTCGATCGAATTGATGTTGAGGTGGGGCGGCAAGTTCGCGAGCCACCAGAACAGTTCGGCGTGATCCTCGGCGGTCATCGGGTTCATGTTCGAATAGAGCGCGTCGGACGCCGACTGATCCCCACCCGTGCGGACGAGGGTGAACTCGGTCTCCGCCATTCCGGGTTCGACCGAAGTCACACGAACGCCGGTCCCTTCGAGATCGCAGCGCAGGTCGAGCGAGAACTGCCGGACGAATGCTTTGGTGCCGGCGTAGACCGCGCCGCCCTTGTAGGGATAATTGGCGGCGACCGATGACAGGTTGATGATTTGTCCCTTGCGTTCGACCAGCTTCGGAATCAGCACCCGCGTCAATGCAACCAGCCCGGTGACGTTGGTCTCGATGATCTGGTCGAGCTTCGACCATTCGGTTTCCGGCAACGGGGTCGTGGGCGGAGCCAGGCCCGCATTGTTTAGCAGCAGGTCGATGTCGCCCCAGGGCGCCGACAGTCTGGCCAAGTCGCCGAGCGCTTCAGGATCGCGCATGTCGACTTCCAGCGGCAGGAAGACGTCGCCAAGTTCCTCAGCCAGCTCCTTCAGCCGATCCGCCCGGCGACCGGTCCCGATCACCCTCCAACCGCCTGCCGCAAATCGCCGCGCCGAGGCCCTTCCGAAACCGGATGTGGCGCCGGTGATGAGGATGGTCTTGGTCATGGCTTCTCCAAAAGTCTTTCGACGATCCAGTCGGTCGCGCTGGGCCAGTCGTCGATGCGGGCATGCGCGTACTCAGCCATGGGAACGGCCTGTGCGACGAGAGGCTCCGCGATCATGTGCAGCCGCCAGACCTCCGGCGCATGTTTTGCGACCGACTCGTGGTGCTGGGGCAAGTCGTCCACGAATACCGAGTTGGTCGGCTTTCGCTCCTTCAGCAGTTGCCTGACGGGTGTCCCCTTCCCGCCGGAGTTGCAGATGACGTCATGGCGTATGCCGTGACTCGCCAGCTGCTCGACCCGCCAGGGGTGCGCTTCGCTGCCGAGATTGGTGAGGATGACGATGTCGGCGACCTCGCCGATTTGGCCCAGCGCTTCCTCGGCCCCGGGCACCAGGGTCTGCCGGTGCATCTCGCTGCGAAAGAAAGCGTCGAGGAGGAGCCACGCCTGGTCGAGCGCCAGCGGCTCCCCTGTTTCGACGAGGGTCAGAGCTTCGGAGAAGCGGCCCGTCTCAAAGGCGAAGCGAATCCCGTGATCGGCCTCCAGCCACTCGGCGAAGTGGCTGACCATGTGGAGCAGCACCTCATCGCAGTCGGTAATCAGCAGCGGACGCTTCAAGCTTCCAGTTCCTCCCGTGCGGCGACAAGCTCTTCCGGCTTCACACCGATCGCACCCGCGACCTCGATCAGGTCCGGTTCATGCGCTTCAAGGAAACGTAGCAAAGCTGCAAGCAGGATAGGCTCGGCCGCTCGACGACGCAGATCTTCTGTGTCGATTCCGGACAGGTCGAGGAACCGCTGCGCGCGGCGTTCGTCCGTCAGCGTGGCGGCAAGCGCGGAGAGCGCGAGAGTCTCGGCGTCAATTGTCGGTTGAGCCCGCATGGCCTAGATCAGCACGAGAGAGTGGGGGAATATCCGGTTGGCCAAGATCCTGATTGTCGAGGACAACGCCCTCAACATCAAGCTGTTCTGCGATCTCCTCGCAGCGCATGGCCATGAACCGCAGGCCGTCACTGACAGCCGCCTCGCCCACGATGCCGCACGCGAGTTCATCCCGGACCTGGTAATCACGGATATCCAGTTGCCCCATGTCAGCGGGCTCGAGCTGATCCAGCTGATCCGCGCCGACGAGACGTTGAAGGACGTGCCGATCATGGCGGTCACCGCCTACGCGACCGCCGGCGATGAGGAGCGGATTCGGGGCGCCGGCGCCGAATCCTATGTGACGAAGCCGATTTCAGTCGCGCGATTCGTGCAGGAGGTGGACTCACTGCTGGCGCGAAAACAGCCTGTAACTGCCGACGTCTAACGCCGTCAGGGGCTTACTTGATCTTCGCTTCCTTGAACTCGACGTGCTTGCGCGCGACCGGGTCGTACTTGCGGAAACTCATCTTCTCGGTCTGATTCCGAGGGTTCTTCTTGGTCACATAGAAAAAGCCCGTGTCGGCCGTGCTGACGAGCTTGATCTTGACGGTTGTCGGCTTGGCCATCGCGCCTAATCCCAATGCTTGAAACGAAGAGAGCGGCACAAAGGAGCCGCTCGATCGGTCGCGCAAATGACCGCCAGACGCCAATTTGTCAAGGCGACGCGGACCTGTAACCGCCTCTTAACCATCGTCGTTGAAACTGTGCTCATGGCAAGGGCACGCACTTCACCGTCCATCAGCGACGTTCGTGAACAGCTGGGCGAGCGGATCGCCGAGCTCAGCAAGCGCGCCGCGCGCCTCTCGCCGCTCGACATTCATGCGCAGATGGACGCCATCCGGCAGGTCGCAGCGACCAACGGCCTTGCCGCGTTGGAAGAGCTCGCTCACCGGTCGGCGCAGCTGGCACTTCTCCCAGGCCACCGCATCTCGGTCCGCTGCTGCCTCGAGCATATGGACGAGGCGCTTTCAAGCGATCGGAGCACCGACACCAACGCCATTCTGGCGGCCCTGGCCATTCGCCTGCACTAAAGTTTCGGCACCGCAACGCCATTGAGGCATTGTGTTGCCCGATGCGCGCCTTTTCCCAGCTTCTCGACGATCTCGTCTACACGCGCTCGCGCAACACGAAGCTCAAGGTGATCGGCGATTATCTCAAGGAGACGCCCGACCCCGACCGCGGCATCGCGCTCGCGGCGCTGACCGGCACCCTCGACATCCCGCACGTGAAGCCCGCCGCGATTCGCGGGCTGGTGGAAGAGACGATCGACCCGATCCTGTTCCGGATGAGCCGGGATTATGTCGGCGATTCGGCGGAGACGATCTCCCTGCTGTGGCCGAACTCAGCAGACGGCGAGCCCGAGCTCGACGATGCCACGATCAGCGTCTCGACCGCCGTCGAGCGGCTCCGATCGGCAAGCAAGATGGAAGCGCCGCGGGTGCTGGCCGACATGCTCGACCACCTCGACGCATCGGGACGCTACGCCTTGCTCAAGCTTGCGATGGGGGCGCTCCGGGTCGGCATTTCGGCGCGACTGGCGAAACAGGCTCTGGCCGACGCATTCGGTATCGACGTGGAGGCGGTCGAAGAGGTCTGGCACGGCCTCGCTCCGCCTTTTCTCGAGCTCTTCGACTGGGCTGAAGGCCGCGGTCCGCAACCAACGGCGCAGGACGTGCCGGTTTTTCGCCCGTTCATGCTCGCCCATCCGCTGGAAGAGACGAAAGTTTCGCTCGAAGACTATGCTGCTGAGTGGAAGTGGGACGGCATCCGCGTCCAGCTGGTCCACATCGCCGGGCAGACGCGAATCTACAGCCGGACCGGTGACGACATCGGCGGCAGCTTTCCCGAAATCGCCGAGGCTTTCACCAGCAGGGGCGTTCTCGATGGCGAGCTCCTGGTACGCGGCTCCGGCCAGGGACTTGTCGAGCAGCACGGCGGTGCGGCGGCCAGTTTCAACGCACTCCAGCAAAGGCTGGGCCGGAAGAACGTTAGCCAGAAAATGCTGGGCAGTTATCCGGCGTTCGTCCGGCTCTATGACATTCTGTTCGACGGCGAAGAGGATCGGCGCGAGCTGCCGTGGGCGGAAAGGCGGGGTTTTCTCGAAGCCTTCGTTCCAAAGCTCGATCCCGAGCGGTTCGACCTCTCGCAACTGATCGAAGCCGCCACGTTCGAAGAGCTGGAGGAGCTGCGTGCCGGCGCCCGCGATGGCGCCATCGAAGGCATCATGCTGAAGCGGCGCGACAGCCCCTATGTCGCCGGCCGCCGGACCGGCTTGTGGTACAAGTGGAAGCGCGATCCACTGACCGCCGATTGCGTGCTGATGTATGCCCAGCGCGGATCCGGAAAGCGGTCCAGCTATTACAGCGATTACACCTTCGGCTGCTGGAACGAGGCAGGCGAGCTACTGCCGGTCGGCAAGGCCTATTTCGGCTTTACGGACGAGGAACTGCGGTGGATCGACCGCTGGGTACGCAATCACACCATCCAGCGTTTCGGACCCGTGCGCGAGGTCGAGAAGAGCCTCGTGCTCGAAGTCGCCTTCGATTCGATCCACCGGAGCAGCCGTCATAAGTCGGGCCTGGCGATGCGCTTTCCCCGGATCAGCCGGATCCGGACCGACAAGCCGGCGGCGGAGGCGGACTTCATCGCCACTCTCCTGGCAATGGTGACTTGAAGCCGCAGCGAGTCCCGTTACGGTCGCGCACCGACAGGGGAGAGTTGCATGCTGAAACTTTTGGCAGCCGTCGTCGCGATCGCCACCGCTTCCACCGCCAGCGCTGAGACTTACGCCATTCAGGCCGGTCGCCTGATCGTGGATGCCGCCAAGCCCGCGCGCGGCGCTTCGACCGTCATCGTTGAAAACGGGCGGATCACCCGGATTGAGGATGGCTTCACAGCGCCAACCGGGGCGACCGTCGTCGATGAGCGCAGCCGGACGGTGATGCCCGGGATGACTGACGTCCACGTCCACCTGACGCAGACTTCGGGAACGCCCTGGTACGCTTACTTCACCCAGAAATATTCGATCGCCTATGCGACCACGTTGGGGCTCACGCATGCACTGGAAATGGCGCGCGGCGGGTTCACCACCGTGCGCGACCTTGGCGGCGAAGCCAGCGCGGTCGTCGCCGTTCGCGATGCCGTCACGGAAGGACGCTTTCCGGGTCCGCGCATCCGGGTGTCGGGCGACCCGCTGTCGATCATCGGCGGGCATGCGGACGCCGCCACCGGTCTTCCGCCGGAGCTCGCCCGAGCGGTCGATGACGCCCACCTGAGCCCCGCCGTCTGCACCGGCGTCGACCAATGCCAGGAGGCCGTCCGCAAGCTCGCCGCAGAGGGGGTCGACGTGATCAAGATCATGGCCACCGGCGGTGTCCTCGACCCCGGAGCCATGGGGCTCGAGCAACATTTCAGCGACGCGGAGATGAAGGGCATCGTCGATGCTGCCCACGCCATGCATCTGAAGGTCGCTGCGCACGCTCACGGAGCGCGCGGCATTCTCGCGGCGACCAACGCCGGCGTAGATTCGATCGAGCACGGGACGTTCCTCGACGCCGCCGGCGCGCAGGCGATGAAGGCGCACGGCACCTACTATTCCGCGACGCTGATGGCGTTCAGCGGCGTGCAGGGTCTGATGGGCACTGGCAAGCTGCCCCCGGAATCCGAAGCCAAGGCTCGCCAGACGTTCGACGTCTGGGGCAAGGGGCTGAATCTCGCCTATCGCACAGGCGTGAAAATTGCGCTCGGGACCGATAGCGCGGTTGCGCCGCATACCTCCGCAAACAAGGAGGTCGAGCTGATGGTGACGAAGGGCGGGATGACCCCGCGCGACGCGCTGATTGCGGCGACCAAGGGCGGGCCGGACCTGCTCGAGTTGTCGGACATCACCGGCACGCTCGACCCGGGCAAGTCGGCCGATCTGATCGCAGTCGATGGAGACCCGTTGGTCGATCCGACGGCTGTGCAGCGCGTCGGCTATGTCATGGTCGGCGGCAAGCCGATCCCGATGAAGGACTGACCGAAGCATGCGTTCCTCGCTCCTGGCGCTGAGCCTCCTCCTTTCCACCGCCGCCTTCGCCGCCGATACGCCAGCCCCGGCCGGCGACGCGCCTTCCGCCAAGTCGAAGGAGGATGCCGCAAAGCCGGATCCAGACATCGCCGCCGCCAGCGTCGAGGAGGATGCCCAACCGAAGAAGAGATCGATCTCGCTCCGCGGGCGGACGATCAGCTACACGGTCACGCCTGGGCACCTGACCATCCGCGACGACGACGGCGCGCCAAAGGGAAGCATGTTCTACGTCGCCTATACGGTCGACGGCGGACGCGGTGCGGCGCGACCGGTGACGTTCCTTTTCAACGGCGGACCCGGTTCTTCGACGATGTGGCTGCATATGGGCAGCTTCGGTCCGATCAAGGTCGATGCATCCCTTCCGGAAACGATCGCCGGACCGCCCTTCCGCTATGGCGCCAATCCCGATTCGCTTCTCGACGTCAGCGATCTCGTCTTCATCGATGCACCGACGACCGGACTGTCGCGCCCGCTGGGCAAGACGGAGTCGAAGGACTTCTTCGGCGTCGACAAGGACCTCGACGCGTTCAGTCGGACGATCCAGCGCTACCTGACGAAGTACGGCCGTTGGAATTCGCCCAAGTTCATCATCGGCGAAAGCTACGGCACGACACGCGCCGGCGGCCTGTCGAACATGCTTGCCGACAAGGGCGTCCAGCTCAACGGCATCGTGCTGGTTTCGACCGTGCTAAACTTCAACAGCTTCAACGGCGACCAGTCGCTGGTCAATTTCCTGCCAACCTACGCAACCAACGCCTGGTACCACGGCAAGGTCGCCGAGCCGAAGCCCGACCTGATGAGCTGGGTGGCGGAGGCGAAGGCGTTCGCGGCCGGGCCTTACGCCTCCGCGCTCCAGAAAGGCACGGCGATCACGGAATCCGAGAGGGAGTCTATCGCGCAGCAGATGGCTCGGCTGACGGGTTTGTCGCCGGCCTATATCCTGCGATCGAACCTGCGCGTGTCGCCCGACCGGTTCGAGCGAGAGCTTCTTCGCGACCGGCGCCAGATCATCGGGCGCATCGATTCGCGTTACGTCGGGACGGACGCGGATGCTGCTGGGGAGGCGCCGAGCTACGATGCGCAGGCGACGGCGATTACCGGGGCCTTCGCGGGCGCTCTCAACGACTATCTGTTTCGCGAGCTCGGCTACCAGACTCCGCTGACCCATCGGCCCAACAACTATGCCGGGATCGGCGAGGACTGGAACTTCCAGCACAAGTCTGCCCAGGGCCAGCAGCTGGCGGTCGACACCAGTGTCGACCTCGCGGCTGCGATGCGCGGCAATCCGAGGATGAAGCTATTGTCGGTGAACGGCCTTTACGACCTCGCGACCCCGTTCTTCGGCGCGGACTACGACATCGGCCACATGGCGCTGGAGCCGCAGATCGCGGCGAACATCCGCTACACATACTATCCGGCGGGGCACATGATGTACACGGATCCGGGCTCGGCACGGCAGCTCAAGGCCGACCTCGCGGACTTCTACGCCAGCGCGATGTAGGCCAGCTTCGTGGAAGCGAATTATTGGAGTTGCCGGGCTTTTTCTTTCGCCTCCAGGCGTCCGCCAATGGTCTCCATCACCTTGCCGCGGACCTGCATGTAGTCTCCGCATTCTTGCAGATACGGGCCGAGGGGTTTGCCCTCGATCATCCGTCCAGCAGCGGCCATCCGCTCCTCCAGTTCCGCCTCGGACAGAACGGCATCGACTCGCCCGAAGAAGTACATGGAGGCCATTTATGTTGCGAGCGCCTCCGACCCCTCGAGCTGCTGGGAAGCCAGCTGGGTCGCAATCATGCATCGCGCGTCGAAATCGATCTGGCTCGTGGACGGAGCAGCCGCTGTCGCCGCCAGGAATAGGAAGGCGATGATGTTCATCGACGCGTCTCCTCATAGAAAAAGCCGGCGGGATGGTGGTCCCGCCGGCTCTGTCTTGCCCCCCTGAAACGCCTTATTCGCTGATCGGCGCCAGGTTCACCGCCGCATATTTGCCGCGGCGATCAACCTCGATCTCGAACTCCAACTTGTCGCCCTCGTTGAGGGTCGGCATGCCCGCGCGCTCGACGGCCGAAATGTGCACGAAGGCATCCGGCTGTCCGTCGTCGCGCTGAATGAAGCCGAAGCCTTTCATCGCGTTGAAGAACTTGACCGTTCCGGTCGCCTTTTCGCCCGTCAGCTGACGCTGCGGAGCCCGCTCGGCGCGTTCGACTGCCATCGGCTCACCGTCGATTCGCAGGTTGGTCGCGGAAATGCGGCCCCCGCGGTCGACCAAGGTGAACTCGAGCGGCTGCCCGTCCGCCAGGTCGGTCAGGCCGGCCTGCTCGACAGCGGAGATGTGCACGAACACGTCCTCGCCGCCGTCATCGCGAACGATGAAGCCGAAGCCCTTCTGCGGATTGAAGAATTTGACGACGCCTTTGCCTTCGCCGACGACCTGGGGAGGCATTCCGCCACCACCGCCGCTGCCGCCGCCGCGGAAACCGCCGCCGCCACCGCCGCCACGGAAGCCACCGCCTCCGCCGCCGCCGCGGAAACCGCCGCCGCCACCGCCGCCAAAGCGATCGCCGCCACCGCCGCCAAAGCGATCGCCGCCGCCGCGGTATCCACCGCCGCCGCCGCCACCGCCAAAGCCGCCGCGGTCGGAAAATCCGCCGCGGTCGCCATAGCTGCTCTCACCACCGAAGAAATCGTCGCGCTTATCACGGCCGCGACCACCGCGGTCCCCCTTACGCCCTTTATCGAAACCCATGCCCGTCTAAAATCCTTTGTGCCCGCAATGTCTTAAAACCAACGCGCTGGGCCCAAAGAGCGCAACCGGTCGGGGGCGTGATTGCTCACACACCGTTCAGCACCCTACATGAAAAAAGCGAGCCTCTCTAGATGATTCCCGCGCGTTCTCGTGGCATGGGCTTAAGAGGCACGCCGACAGGCCTGCCGGGACAGCCTGGCTCAGTACGGTTTGCAGCGATTTGGGACGATTGAATGAGCATCCATTTCCACGAAGAAGACCTGCCCGAGGGCGTGCATTTCGAAGGCCCGATTGCCGTCGATACGGAGGCGATGGGCCTCCATCCGCATCGCGATCGCCTGTGCCTCGTCCAGCTTTCCGATGGGCGCGGCGACGAGCATCTCGTCCGCTTCAGGAAAGACGGCCCCTATTCCGCACCCAACCTCAAGGCGCTTCTGGGCGATCCCAATCGACTGAAGCTCTATCACTTCGCACGCTTCGATATCGCGATGATCCAGGCCTACCTCGGCTTCATGGCCGCGCCGCTTTACTGCACGCGCACGGCTTCCCGGCTGGTCCGCACCTACACCGACCGTCACGGGCTGAAGGACCTGGTGCGCGAGCTTCTGGGTCAGGAGATTTCCAAGCAGCAGCAGACCAGCGATTGGGGCGCTCCCGAGCTCAACGACGCGCAGCGCGAATATGCGGCAAGCGACGTCCGCTACCTTCATGCCCTGAAGGAAAAGCTGGACGAGCGCCTGGTCCGCGAAGGCCGGGTCGTGCTTGCCCAGGCCTGCTTCGACTTCCTTCCCAACCGTGCCCTGCTCGATCTCGCGGGTTGGCCGGAACAGGATATTTTCGCTCACGACGGCTGATCCATGTCCGATCTCGCCAACCAGGAACGCGCGACCAAACAGCGCTGGGCCGTGCCGGGAAGCTCGCACGACAAGATCGTGCGTCTCGCGAAGATCGGCCTTCCGGCAGCGGTGGGAGTGGTCATTGCCTTCCTGGCAATGGCTCCCCTCGATCAGCACGGCGACGTTAGCTTCGTGCTCGACAAGAAGAAGGTCGAGAACGCCCCCGAGCGCATGCGCGTCGAAAAGGCCAGCTATGTCGGCGAGGACAATCGCGGGCAGAAGTTCCAGATCGAGGCGAATCGCGCTCTCCAGCGTTCGTCGGATGAGCCGGTCGTCGACATCTGGGGCATGCTTGCCCGATTCGGACTTTCGAACGGGCCAGTCACGGTTGCTGCCAACCAGGGGCGCTACAACCTCGACGAGCAGAAGGTGGCGGTCCAGGGCCCGGTCCGCGTCGCTGGGCCGGAAGGCGAGCAGCTGGTAACCCGCGATGTCACTGTGGATCTGAAGCAGAATTTGGTCACCAGCGACGGCGGTGTCACAGGTCGCACCGAGCTCGGAGAGTTCCAGGCGGACAGCTTGCGCGCGGATCTGGACGGGCGAACCGTAGTGCTGGACGGTCGCGCTCGCTTGAAAATCGTACAGGGGGCGGTCAGATGAGAACAATGCGCCGTTTGCCGCCTCTCCTGATCGCACCGCTGGCTTTGCTGACGGGTGCAGCCGCGCTCGCCCAGGCGAATGCGCCGGTGTCGGCACTAAAGGGTCACAACAGCAACGCTCCGATTGATGTCACCTCCGACAGGATCGAGGTCCAGGACCGCGCCGACCGCGCCATTTTCGTCGGCAATGTCCACGTCAGGCAAGACGAGCTGACACTCGAAACCGCGCGGCTGACGGTGGCTTATTCGAACGCGGGGAGCGTGCAGATCAATCGCCTCGACGCGAGCGGCGGTGTGACCGTGCAGAGCCCGTCGGAGACTGCACGGGGCGAGTTCGGCATCTACGACCTTGACCGCAAGCTCATCACCCTGGTCGGAAACGTCGTGCTTAAGCGCGAAGGGTCCCAGATCAACGGGCAGCGGCTGACGATCGACCTCGACTCGGGCCGAGCGGTCATCGACGGTGGCCCGGCGGGTGTCGGACAAAGCGGTGGTCGCGTGACCGGTCACTTCACCGTCCCGCAAAAGAAGGGCGGCTGATCCCGTGAATGAAGCCGCAACGCTGCCGCGCGCGGCGATGGAACCGGAGGCGGCGGCAGGCGGTCTCGAGGTCCGCTCGATCGCCAAAGCCTATGATCGCCGCGCCGTGCTACACGACGTTTCGCTCGACGTGCATCGCGGGGAGGTCGTCGGGCTGCTCGGTCCGAACGGCGCGGGCAAGACCACCTGCTTCTACTCCGTCATGGGTCTGGTGAAGCCCGACAGCGGTCGCATCTTCCTGGATGGTCAGGACATTACCGAGCTGCCGATGTACCGGCGCGCCATCCTCGGCCTCGGCTATCTGCCGCAGGAAACATCGATTTTCCGTGGCCTCACGGTCGAGCAGAACATCATGGCCGTGCTCGAAGTCGCGGAGCCGGATGCCGGTGCGCGCCGTGCCCGGCTGGAGCAGTTGCTTGGCGAGTTTGGCATCACCCATCTTCGCGAATCTGCCGCAATGGCGCTTTCCGGCGGCGAGCGGCGGCGCTGCGAGATTGCGCGCGCCCTGGCCGCCGATCCGTCGATCATGCTTCTCGACGAGCCGTTCGCG
Source organism: Sphingomonas daechungensis (assembly GCF_039543105.1). Taxonomy (NCBI): domain Bacteria; kingdom Pseudomonadati; phylum Pseudomonadota; class Alphaproteobacteria; order Sphingomonadales; family Sphingomonadaceae; genus Sphingomonas; species Sphingomonas daechungensis. The sequence continues at coordinate 1,654,084 of NZ_BAABJC010000001.1, read as the reverse complement.
GGCATCGACCCGATCTCGATCTCCGACATCCGCGAGCTCGTACGCGAACTCAAGAAACGCGACATCGGCGTCCTGATCACCGATCACAACGTGCGCGAGACTCTCGACATCGTCGACCGCGCCTGCATCATCTACGACGGACAGGTACTCTTCGCCGGCACACCGCAGGCGCTCGTCGCGGACCATGAAGTGCGACGACTTTATCTTGGCGAGAGCTTCGCCCTTTAATCCTTTGTCGCTAGTCTGATGGCGCAATGGCGCTAGGTCCACGTCTCGATATCCGGCAAACTCAGGCACTTGTCCTGACGCCGCAGCTTCAGCAGGCGATCCGCCTGCTTCAGCTGTCGAACATGGAGCTCGAGGCGGTCATCGCCGAAGAAATGGCGAAGAACCCATTGCTGGAGGCTTCGTCCAGCGACGACGAGCCCAGCTCAGCGCCTGACGGGGATGCCGACTTTCCTGCGGACTCATTGGAAGACCCCGCCGCTCCCGGTGCGGACGAATTGATGGTGTCATCCGACGGCACATCCGACCAGCCGCTCGACTTCGACTGGAACAGCGAGGCGCTGGAAACGGACAGTTACTCAGACGTCGCGCTGAGCAGCAGTGGCGGCGGGGAAGATGGCCCCGACTTCGAACGGATGGAATATTCCGCGGACTCGCTTGCCGAGCACCTGCTCAACCAGCTGCACGGTGCGGGCGGCGAAGTTGGCCGCCTTGCGCGAGCCATCGCCGAAATGCTCGATGAAACAGGCTATCTGTCCGTTTCGGTTCGCGACATTGCCGAAGCGACCGACGAAGCCGTCGAATTCGTCGAAGAAGCACTCGCGCTGGTCCAGGACCTCGATCCGCCCGGCGTCGGCGCCCGCGACCTGGCCGAATGTCTCGCGCTGCAGGCCAAGGCTGCCGACCGTTACGACCCGGCCATGGCGAGGCTGATCGACAATCTCGACCTCCTCGCCAAGGGCCGGATGACCGACCTCAAGCGGATCTGCGGAGTCGACGACGAGGACCTTTCCGACATGGTCCGCGAGCTTCGGGCCTACGATCCCAAGCCCGGCTGCCAGTTCTCGAGCAAGGGTGTCGAAGCGGTGGCCCCCGACGTAATCGTCCGCCAAACCCGGGGCGGCTACGCGGTCGAGCTCAATCAGGCGACCCTGCCGCGGCTGTTGGTCAATCGGCGCTACTATCAGGAGCTGAAAAGCGGTCCGAGCGACAAGACCTCGCGCGCATGGCTGAGCGAATGCCTGGCCAGCGCGAATTGGCTGGTGAAAGCGCTCGACCAGCGCGCCCGGACGATCGTCAAGGTTGTGTCGGAAATCGTGAAGCGCCAGCAGGGTTTCTTCGAAAAGGGCGTGGCCGCGATGAAGCCGATGACGCTTCGCGAAATTGCGGAAGCCATCGAGATGCACGAGTCCACGATCAGCCGTGTCACCTCGAACAAGTACCTGCTGTGCGATCGTGGCCTGTTCGAGCTGAAATACTTTTTTGGGTCGGGCGTCGCTTCGACCGAAGGCGAGGGGGACGGGGCGGCCGCGGAGGCCGTGAAGGCGGCGATCCGCGAGATCATCGACCGTGAGGCGGACATTCTCAGCGACGACGCCATCGCCGGCCTGCTCAAGCAGCGCGGTTTCGACTGCGCGCGCCGGACCGTCGTCAAATATCGCGAGGCGATGGGGATCGGCTCATCGATCCAGCGCCGCCGTCAGCGCAAGATCGCGGGCGCGGCCTGAACGTCAGCCCGTCAGTCGCGCCCAGACAGGAAGGTGATCGGATGCTCGCCGCGCAGACGGGCTCATGTGCACGCCTGCTGCTGCAATGTGCAGGTCCTTGTCGACGATAATTCGATCAAGCGCCGCCACTGGATGACGAGAGTGGAAGCTCGGTCCGGTCGAAGCGATGTGGAAGTCGGGTTCAAGGTCCTTCAGGCAACCCGCGACATCGCGCCATTCATTGGTGTCGCCCATCAGGATCGTCGGCATGCGCTGCGGCCGCCGGGAGACCGCGTCGAGAATCGCGCGGATCTGACGCCGCCGCCACAGCCCCGAAAGGTCAAGGTGCATGCCGACGACCCGCACCGGCTGCTCGTCGATCAGCAATTCCGCAAGCACCGCGCCGCGAGGCTCGAAGGTCGGAAGGTCGAGAGCGGCGCAATCGAGAACGCCGATATGCTGCTTCACGAGGATGGCATTGCCGTGCCAGCCCATGTTCCGCGTATTGATTTTCAAGAGCGAGTCGACGTGCTTCCCACCCGGCATGCGGTCGAGCGCGCGGCGATGCTTCACGCCGAAGAATACCGGCTTGTACATGCCATGGTCGTCGATCAGCTCGTGCGGAACCGCCGCGCCGCGCCCGCCGAACCTCTTGTCGGCCTCCTGCAAAGCGACGATGTCCGCGTCGATCTCGTGCAGCACGTCGAGAACACGCTGCGGATTGCGGCGACGGTCCGTGCCGATGGCCTTCCGCACATTGTAGCTGGCGACGGTGATCGAGGGCGCTGCGGACACGTTGCGGCAACCCGGATCCTGCTACCGCAGTTCCTCAGACGTCCAGGTTCGCGACGCTGAGTGCGTTCTCCTGGATGAACTCCCGCCGGGGTTCGACGATGTCGCCCATGAGCCGCGTAAAGATCTCGTCAGCGACGTCCGCCTGGGCGACTTCGACGCGAAGGAGCGAGCGATTGGAGGGGTCGAGCGTCGTCTCCCAAAGCTGCTCCGCATTCATCTCGCCCAGACCTTTATAGCGCTGGATGCTGAGTCCCTTCCGGCCGGCCGCGAGAACCGCATCGAGCATCTCGGACGGGCGGCTAACCGGGACCGTCTTGCCCTTGGTCTCCGCCTCCTCCGGCTGATCTTCGGTTTCTACGCCTTCGATCGGCTCGGGCTTCTGCTCCTCGGTGACCGCGCCCTTCTTCAGCGTCTTGAGCACCGACGGCGCCGAATAGACCGCAGCCTGCTCGCCAGCGAGCGTCGCCAGCTTGCGGGCTTCCGCCGAGATGAGGAAGCTCTTCTCGATGATGTGCGCATCGGTCACGCCGCGCCACAGCCGCTTGAGCAGATAACCACCCTCAGCCGCGAGCTCGCCCGACCATTGCGCTTCGAGATCCGCCCGGCCGAGCCATTCCCCGACCTTGGCGATCGCTGCCTTTTGCCCGGCTTCGTCGAGGTTCGGCTTCAGCGCGCCGTTGATCGCCAGCGCTTCGATGATCGCCGGATCATATTTGCGCGGGGCGTAGCGCATCAGGGTCCGCATGCGACGGGCATGGTCGACAAGGGCACGCAGGTCTTGCCCGCTCCGCTGGCCGTCGGCCGCTTCCAGCACTAAGCCGTCCAGGCCGGCATCGACGAGATATTCGTCGAGCGCCGCATCGTCCTTGAGGTAAACTTCCGACCGGCCGCGAGCGACCTTGTACAGCGGCGGCTGGGCGATGAAGAGGTGCCCTGCTTCGATCAGCTCCGGCATCTGCCGGTAAAAGAAGGTCAGCAACAAAGTCCGGATGTGCGCGCCGTCGACGTCGGCATCGGTCATCAGGACGATCTTGTGATAGCGCAGCTTCTCGAGGTTGAACTCTTCGCGGCCGATGCCCGTGCCGAGCGCCTGGATCATCGTCCCGATTTCCTTGGACGACAGCATGCGGTCGAAGCGCGCACGCTCGACGTTCAGGATCTTGCCCTTCAGCGGCAGGATCGCCTGATACTTGCTATCGCGACCCTGCTTGGCGGAGCCGCCGGCGCTGTCACCCTCGACGAGGAAAAGCTCGGACTTGGCCGGATCGCGTTCCGAGCAGTCGTGCAGCTTGCCGGGCAATGAGGCGATGCCCATCACCGACTTGCGACTGGCCTCGCGGGCCTTGCGGGCGGCTTCGCGTGCAGCAGCGGCGTCAATGATCTTCTGGACAATCGTCCGCGCGTGAGCCGGATTCTCCTCCAGCCATTCTGCGAGCTTGTCGGCGATCAGGCTTTCGAGCGGCTGACGGACTTCGGATGAAACGAGCTTGTCCTTGGTCTGCGAGCTGAACTTCGGGTCGGGAAGTTTCACCGACACGATGCCGGTAAGGCCCTCGCGCATGTCCTCGCCGGCGAGGCTGATCTTCTCTTTCTTCAAGACGCCCGACTTGTCTGCATAGTTGTTGAGCGTCCGGGTCAGTGCCGCGCGGAAAGCCGCAAGGTGCGTGCCGCCGTCGCGCTGTGGAATGTTGTTCGTGAAGCAGAGGACCTGCTCGTAGTAACTGTCGTTCCATTCGAGCGCGACTTCGATGCCGATGTCGTCGCGCTGCCCGGTGACCGAGATCGGGTCCGGGATCAGTGGAGTCTTGGCCCGGTCGAGATATTTCACGAAGGCTGCGATTCCGCCTTCGTAATGCATCTCCACTTCCTTCAGCTCGTCGTGCCGAGCGTCCTGCAGACGGAGCCTCACGCCCGAGTTCAGGAAGGCGAGTTCGCGGAAGCGATGCTCGAGCCTGTCGAAGTCAAAATCGGTGATCTTGAAGGTTTCGGGGCTTGGCAGGAAGGTCACCCGGGTTCCGCGGCGATCGGTCTTGCCGACAACCTTGAGCGGAGCCTCGGCCTCGCCGTGGCGGAAGCGCATGTAATGCTCTTCGCCGTCCCGCCAGATGGTGAGATCGAGCCATTCGCTAAGCGCGTTGACGACCGACACGCCGACGCCGTGGAGGCCGCCCGACACCTTGTAGGCATTGTCGTCCGACGTGTTCTCGAACTTACCGCCGGCATGAAGCTGGGTCATGATGACCTCGGCCGCCGAGACACCTTCTTCCGCGTGAATTCCGGTGGGGATTCCGCGGCCATTGTCGTCGACCGAAACGGAACCGTCCGGATTGAGCGTAATCAGAATCCTGTCGCAGTGGCCTGCAAGCGCTTCATCGATGGCATTGTCACTGACCTCGAAGACCATGTGGTGGAGGCCGGATCCGTCATCGGTGTCGCCGATGTACATGCCGGGACGCTTGCGCACCGCGTCGAGGCCCTTGAGGACCTTGATGCTATCGGCGCCATAGGAATTGCTGTTGGGGTCGGTTGCCATGATATCCGGGATAAGGTGAAAAGCCGCGAAAGTCCCACGAATTCGCGCGTGCGCGTACGCGCGCGTGAGTCAGTCCTCCCTGATATAGGAATAATCGGCGGAATTTCGAGCTTCTGCTTGCGTGGGAGCCTCGAAAAGTGAAGCTTGCTGCCGCTGCTGATCGAAGGCGGCCGAAACCGGGGGGCCAGATGATCAAATCCGCTGCCGCAATTGCGTTTGCATTCACCGCTTCTGCCGTCTCGGCCCAAGCCCCGCGACTGGATCAGACCGAGTTTCGCGCACTCTATAAGGAGCTGGTCGAGACCAACACGACGCTGAGCAGCGGCAGCTGCACCCTCGCTGCCGAGCGTATGGCCGCGCGGCTGAAGGCGGCCGGGCTCCCGGAGAGTCAGATCACCCTTTTTGCGGATCCTGCGCATCCGAAGGAAGGCGGCCTCGTCGCAGTCTATCCGGGCACGTCGAAGACGCTGAAGCCGGTCCTCGGCATCGCCCATATCGACGTGGTGGAAGCCAAGCGGGAGGATTGGACTCGCGATCCATTCGCCCTGATTGAGGAGAACGGCTACTTCTACGCCCGCGGGACGAGCGACAACAAGGCCATGGCGTCCATCCTGGTCGACACGCTGATCCGCTTCCAGAAGTCGGGCTACAAGCCGAAGCGCACTGTGAAGATCGCGCTGACCTGCGGTGAAGAGACCAACGGCGCCTTCAACGGAGCGGAGTGGCTCGCCGCCAACAAGCGTGACCTGATCGATGCCGAGTTCGCCATCAACGAAGGCGGCGGCGGATCGACCGACGGCAAGGGCAAGGTCGTCGAGCAGGCGATGCAGGTCGGCGAAAAGACCTTCGGCACGTTCCGTCTCGAAACCCGCAACCCCGGCGGGCACAGCTCGGTGCCGCGACCGGACAACGCCATCTATCAGCTCGCTCACGGCCTCGTGAAGTTGGAGGCGTACGAATTCCCGCTGGAGATGACGGAAACCACGCGGGCCTACTTCCGTGAGGCCGGCGCGGGTCGGAAGGATGAGATCGGCGCGGCGATGGTGGCGCTTTCTGCCAACCCCGCGGACAAAGCGGCGGAGGCCGTCGTCAACAAGGACCCGTTCCTCCACTCCAACCTGCGGACGACCTGCGTCGCGACGATGCTCGACGGCGGTCATGCGAAGAACGCACTCGCACAGCGCGCGGGCGCCTACGTCAACTGCCGGATCTTTCCCGGACATTCGGTGGCATCGATTGGCGAGGAATTGTCGAAGGTCATCGGCGATCCCGGCGTGACCGTGACGGCTATTCCGCCGCTTCGGCCGTCACCGCCGGCGCCACCGCTCGATCCCAAGGTGATGGGGCCGGCCAAGAAGGTTGCGGCCAAATATTTCCCCGGCGTTCCGGTCGTGCCGGCCATGGCCAACGGCTACACCGACGCGACCTTCCTGGGTGCTGTCGGCATTCCGACCTACGGGGTTCCCGGGATCTGGGGCGACCCCGACGGCAATGGCGTGCACGGCTTGAACGAGCGGATCGAAGTCCGCTCGCTCTATGTCGGCCGCGATTATCTGTTCGACCTGATCAAGGCCTACGCGAACTAGCCCTGCGCGCGGCGCGGGCCGCCCGGTCGGCCGCGACGGCCGTGGAACTTCCCATGAGGACGGCCACCGTCCGGACGGGACGGACCGCGCGTGTCGTTCGGACGAGACTGACGCGGACCCGCGTCGGCTTCACGATAGGCCTCGGGCCGGTAGGACGAACGGCTGCCGTCGCCACGCTGATCGTCACGCCGCTGGCCATTGCGATCCTGAGCCGAGGATCGGTGAGCGGCATGCCCCTCGCCGCGATGCGGATGACGCTGGCGCTCATTGCGCTGATCGCGCCGCTGGCCGTCAGCACGGCGATCCGCCTTGAAACCATGCGACGCACGGCGAGGCTGGTCCTCGACCTTCTTCGGTGCCGGCTTGAGACGCTTAAGCTTCTCCGCAGTCTCGAGGAAGTTCGCCGGAAGCGGAGCAACGTCGATCTTCAGTCGCGTTAGCCGCTCGATGTCGCGCAGCAGGCCGCGCTCATCGGGCGAGCAGAAGGCAAGGGCCTTCCCCTCGGCCCCGGCGCGAGCCGTCCGGCCGATGCGGTGGACGTACTGCTCGGGGACTTCGGGCAGGTCGTAGTTGATGACGTGGCTGACACCCGGGATGTCGATCCCGCGCGCGGCAATGTCGGTGGCAATCAGCACCGAAACCTCGCCCGACTTGAACTCGCGGATCGCCTTCTCGCGCTGCGACTGGCTCTTGTTGCCGTGGATCGCGTTCGCGGAGATCCCCGCCGCGCTCAACATGCGGACGATCTTGTCGGCGCCATGCTTCGTACGGCTGAACACGAGTGTGCGCTCGGTCTTTTCCGACTGCAGGAAGATGGTCAGAAGCGCGGTCTTTTCCGGCTGATTGACCATCACAACGGCCTGGCCGATGCGATCGGCAGTCTTCGCGACCGGGGTCACGGCGACTTCGGCCGGGTTGGTCAGATACTTGTCGGCCAGCTCCTTGATCGCCCGCGGCATCGTGGCCGAGAAGAACAGAGTCTGGCGCTTGGCCGGAACCAAGGCAACAATCCGCTTCAGCGCATGGATGAAGCCGAGGTCGAGCATCTGGTCAGCCTCGTCGAGGACGAGGATTTCGAGCTCGCGAAGGCTGAGCGCACGCTGATCGATCAGATCGAGCAGGCGGCCCGGGGTCGCGACGAGCACGTCGAGACCGCGCGAAACCGTGCGGACGCTCTTCGAGTTGGGAACGCCGCCGAAGATGACGCCGACCGACAGGCGCATGAAGCGGCCGTAGGTTTCGGCGCTCGCGGCGATCTGCGAGGCAAGCTCGCGGGTCGGGGCAAGCACCAGCATGCGGATCTGGCCTGGCTTCGGGATGTTGCGATTGGCCGCGAGACGGTCGAGCGACGGCAGCATGAACGCCGCCGTCTTGCCGGTGCCCGTCTGGGCAATGCCGAGGAGATCGCGGCCCGTGAGAACCGTCGGGATCGCCTGGGTCTGGATCGGCGTCGCTTGCGAATAATTCTTTGCCGCGAGCGCGTCGAGAAGGGGCTTGGACAGCCCAAGGTTATGAAATGACAATGGAAATTCCAATATTGTACGGCCGCGCAAACCGCGCGGTCCGAAGGGGTCAAAAAAGCGCCCCGCGTGAATTGGAGAGCAAAATCGGTCGAAGCGCGGGCCGGTCCCGGATCTCGTCCGGACGTTCACGCCGCTTGGAAAAGCGCTTCGTGCTGCGGTGCAATATAGCTCAAAAGCGCGAAAAGTCTAGGATGCGCTCACTGAGCCGCCTTCGACATGGAAGCGGGTCGCGGTCCCGACGCCTTCGAACAGTGCCGCCTCAGTCGCCGTCATCCACACCTGCCCCCGCCCTTCGAGACGGGCAAACAAGGCCGCGCGCCGCTTCGGATCCAGGTGAGCGGCGACTTCATCTAGAAGAAGGATGGGTGGTTCGCCGCGTCGCTCGGTGACCAGTTCGGCATGTGCAAGCACCAGCCCCAGCAGCAGCGCTTTCTGTTCACCGGTCGAGGATCGTGCTGCGTCCATCTGCTTGGCACGATGCAGGACGAGGAGATCCTGGCGGTGGGGGCCGACGGTGGCTCGCCCGGCAGCGGCGTCGCGACCGCGAGCTTGTCGCAGCTGCTCTGCCAGGTCGGCCTGCTCCCAGCCGCCGATCTGAATTGAAGCCCTCGCGAATTCATCCTCCGGACTCTCTTCCAGCCGGCGTTCGAGCTCCGCAACTGTATGCGCGCGCGCATCTCCGATTGAGGCTCCATGTTCCGCCATCTGCTGTTCGAGGGCAGCAAGCCACGACGGGTCCGGGATACGGTCGTCCGCCAGAAGCTTGTTTCGCGACCGCATGGCCGCCTCGTACCTAGAGGAGTGGTGCGCGTGGCTCGGCTGCAGGGCGAGAACCAGGCGATCGAGGAAGCGTCTCCGGTCGCCTGCAGAGCCGAGGAAGAGCCGATCCATGGCCGGTGTCAGCCAGAGCACGGACAGCCGTTCGCTCAGCGAGTTCACCGAAGCAGGGGCGGAATTGATCCGAACCTGTCGGCGTTCCGGAGCTGTCGGAACGGTCCCAGTGCCGATATCGGCCTCAGCGAGCCTGGCTGCGACCGCGAAGCCGCCCTCTCCGCCGATCCTGGCCATGTCGGAAAGCGCCGCACCCCGCAGGCCGCGACCAGGACTCAGCAGCGACACCGCTTCGAGCAGGTTCGTCTTCCCCGCCCCATTCTCGCCCGACAGAAGGACAAAGCCAGCCCCCGGCTCAATCAGTGCCGATGGGTAGGATCGAAAGTCGGTAAGGGTTAGGCGACTGACCGGCACATTACTGTCATTGCGAGGAGTAGAACGACGAAGCAATCCAGCAACGCAAACTGGATTGCTTCGCTAAGCTCGCAATGACCAGCTACTGAGCCCTGCGGTCGAGAACCTCGAAGTGTGCGGCGCGCGCATCGAATCTCAACAGCACTGCCTGAGCGGCGGCGGGCACATGACTAACGCTGTAATCCTCGCCCACGAAAGCCTTGATTGCGTCGATACTGTCGAACCACATGCACGTCATGAACTCGACCTCATTTCCAAGGTCGCGCCTCATCAGGTCGATGTGATGAAAGCCGGGGATCCGCCGTGCTTCGATGCCCGGGATCACGTCCTCGCGAACGACACGCTCATAGGCTTCGGCATTCTCGAGCGTCGCCCATCCGCGCCAGACCCGGCAGATCATGTCCTACTTCTTCTTCGCAGCCTCAAACTTCGCGAGTGTCGCGGTCATGATCGCTTCGATCTCAGCTTCGAACTCTGGCGCGGGTTCGTTCGAGAAATCCTGCTCAAGCTTGCGCATCGCCGGTGCCATCATCGCAACGCGCGTGAAATAGGGCTTCATCGCAAATTCCTTGAGCGCCGGTTGGTCGCTCTCGTCGATCAGCTTCGTTGCCGCTTCCGTGCTTGCCTTGTGGTCCGCCGCGACCGCCGCATAACTTGTGGGCTTATCGGGATCGGCCATGACCTCGCTCAGAGTCGCCCCGACGGTCGCATTCTGCTGCATCCCGTTCAGAAGTTTTTGACCGGTCGGGGTGAGATAGAATTTCGTCAGGTCCTCAATTTCGGCGGCATTGAGACGCGAGGAAATCAGGTCCGCGACCCGCTCATGATAAGCCGGAAGCTCCTTGATCGTGAAACGCACCAAGGCGGGCTTCATCTCGCGAAGGATAGCCTCTGTGAACCCGGGGTATTCCTTATCGAGAAATTGCAAGTCCGAATTTGCGCGGAAAGCCGCCGAAAGTTCGCCGTCGGCGATCCGTTCCGCCACCGCAGCCTGTGACCGCTCCGAATAGAGAATGCCGGCTAACCGAAGCGCCGCAGCCTTAGCCGCGGGATCGATGGGCGCCGGACTAATCACGGCCGGTGGTGCGACAGGCGCTGCCGATGCCTCGCAAGCGAGGCTGCCAAGCAAGAGCCCGACTATCAGATTCCTATACTGTGCCCCTACGGAGTGATTCACACCCGCATCGGCATCAGGACATAGAGTGCCGAGCTCTTGTCGTTCTCGCGCAGGAGCGTCGGCGCGGCGGCGTCGGCGAGATGGACCTCGACGGTGTCCCCGTCAATTTCGCCAAGGATGTCGAGCAGGTAGCGCGCGTTGAAGCCGATCTCGAGGCCGTCGGCGCCATAGTCGGCCGCGATCTCCTCGGTCGCCGTTCCGGCTTCCGGCGACGTCACCGACAGCGTCACCTTGTCGCGGTCGACCGCCATCTTCACGGCGCGCGTCTTCTCGCTGGCGATCGTCGAGACGCGATCGACGCCCTGAGCGAAGCTCTTCGGGTCGAGCTTCAGCAACTTGTCGTTCGCGGTCGGAATAACCCGATTATAGTCCGGGAAGGTGCCGTCGATCAGCTTGCTGGTCAGCACCGCGCTGCCAAGACCGAAGCGGATCTTGGTCGGCGACATCGACACTTCGACGGTACCCTCGAGCTCCTCAAGCAGCTTGCGAAGCTCGGCGACGCACTTCCGAGGGACAATGACGTCAGGCATGCCGTCGGCGCCATCCGGCTTGGCCACGGTCACGCGGGCAAGGCGGTGCCCGTCGGTCGCGGCAGCTTTCAGCTGATCGTCGGCGACATGGAGGAAGATGCCCATCAGGTAATATCGGGTTTCTTCGGTCGAGATGGCGAACCGGGTCTTGTCGATGATCTGGCGGAGCGTCGCGGCCGGAAGCTCAAACCGCGTCGGCAGGTCGCCCTCGGCAATGACCGGGAAATCGTCGCGCGGCAGCGTCGAGAGGTTGAAGCGTGCCCGCCCGGCAGACAGTTGCATCTTCCCATCGGCGGCGTTGAGCTCGACCTGGCTGCCGTCCGGAAGCTTGCGGACGATGTCGAACAAGGTGTGGGCGGATACGGTCGTAGCACCCGCCGTTGCGACGTTGGCAGGAACGCTCTCATCGACTTGCAGGTCGAGGTCGGTGGCCATCAGACGGATCGACCCGTCGTCGCGCGCCTCGATGAGCACGTTCGACAGGATCGGAATGGTGTTGCGACGCTCCACGACCGACTGGACGTGGCTCAGGCTCTTGAGGAGTGTCGCCCGTTCAATCGTCGCCTTCATGCGTCGCCCTGCCCCCAATCATGCCGGTATCAGCACTCGTTTATAGCGAGCGTTCCGTAGCTTGGAAGCCAAGAATGGCGGCTCGCGAGCGCAAGCCGCCACTCACATGTCAGGACTTGGCCGGCGCTTTCGAAGCCGCGGCAGGCATCAGCACCGTATCGACGTACTGGACGACACCGTTGGACCGCTTCTGGTCTCCATCGACAATGGTCGCCTTGTTCCCGACAGCGTCCGTAAGGACGACCTTGGCGCCGTCCTTCGTGGCTGTGAGCGTCTGCCCGTTCATCGTCTGCACGAGCGCCTTACCCTTGCCATTGTCGACCGCCTTGCCGAGGTCTTCGATCAGAACCGTGCCCGGAAGGATGTGATAGGTCAGGACTCGAGTCAGCTCGGCCCGGTTCTCCGGATTGGCCGCGTCCTTCAGCGCACCGTCGACCTTTGAGAAGGCATCATCCTTGGGAACCAGTACGGTGTAGGGGCCTGGACCCGCCAGGGTGGAGTCCAAACCGGCGGAATGGGCGGCCTGATAGAAGCGCCCATTCTTGTCCAGCGCCGCCGAGATCGTCTGGTCGCCAGCGGCCTTCGCGGCCTGCGCCGGCTGATCCGGGGCGGAGCTATTGGTATTGTCGGTCTTGTTGCAGCCGCCAATCGCCAGAGCGAGCGCGGCCGTGGTCACAGCTAGCATTCTGAAGGTCATTGCCTTCCTCCTGATTTCCGTTGTGAAGGCGAAACGGCCCGGCAACGCATGCCGGGCCGCAAGCGATCCATCGGCCGTCAATTAGACGAGCGCCTGGACCATCGCCGTGATCAACTGGGTCGTCGGATCGACCTGGTAGATGTAGCCGTCGCTATAGCGGTACCAGGCGTCCGGCCGATCGTAGTACCGGTCGCGATAATCGATCGGCACGTTGTAGACCGAATAGGCCGGCGGAAGCGGCTGGCCCACGGACAGGCCGCCCGTCAGCAGCGTCGCAATCGCCGTGATCAGCTGGCTGTCGCGGTCGACCTGGTAGATCGCACCCGGAGCGTAGCGGTACGAATAGTCCGCCGTGTCCGGGTAGTAATCGCGATACTGGTACGGCACGTTGTAATAGCTGTACCCGGCCGGCATCATCTGCCCGATCCCGTAGCCGCGATCGAGGAGCGGGATGACGTCCTCGATGTAGCCGCTCCCGGCATCGACCCGATACACATAGCCGTCGTCATATCGATAATAATCGTACGGCGTGTCCGGGTAGAACGACTGGTAATAGCTCGGCACATAGTAGCCGGGCTCGTTGTAGTACGGGAAGTACTGCCCAACGCCGTAGCCGGCGCCGATCAGCGGCAGCAGTGCCGAGATCAGATTGTCGCCCCGGTTGACCCGATAAACGTAGCCGTCGCCATAGCGGTAATAATGGTCCGGCGTGTCGTAGTAGATATCCCGCAGGCCTAGCGGCAGGTAGCTGGACCGGTAATAGTCCGGAAGGGCCTGACCAACGTAGCGCTCGCGCGCCAATCCCGGCGGCACACAGGCCCGGCTCTTCTTGGCGAGACCCGGAGGACAGCCGACATAGGCGGCCGGAATGCCGCGATAGCCGTAGTTGCGATCCCAATCGCCGTCATTCCAATCACGCCACTTCGCGTGCTGGCGGAAGTCGTCGCGGCTCACGAACGCAACACGACGGCTGTCTTCGAAAGCGCGAACCGGGGCGAATTCACGGACGCTGTCGCGGAAGGTTCCGCGCTCCTGAGCGAACCGCCGATCGTCGCGGCCGCCCTTGTTCTGAATCTCGATCCGGCCGTCGCGATGGCTTCGATTATCAACGCGAGCGGCCTGGCGCTCGACCCGCTGAGGCTGGCGTTCGATTCGGTTCGCGTTGCGGCCTTGACCCGGCTGGACATTGGCCACGTGCCGGTCGCCGCCGTTGCGACGCTCCTGCTTTGCACCGTGTCCGCGATCGGACTGGAAGTTCGCAAAGCGCGGTCCGCTTCGCTCGACGCGCTGCGCCTGGCGATTGCCTCCGCTTTGGCGCTGGAAGTCATGCTTCTGTCCGCCGCCGCGATTGGCCTGCATCTGACGGCCGCCGCCATGGTCCATGCGCTGCATCTGCACCTGACGACCGCCACCGCCACCGCCTCGTTGACGCTGAGCCTGCTGGCCACCGCCTCCGCTGCCGCGCTGCTGCTGTGCGCGCTGGCCTCCGCCACCGCCATGGCCGCCGCCGCCCTTGTCCGGCTTCGCTGCTGCCGGCGCGGTGATCGCGAGCGCCGCGACACCAGCTATCAGGATGAGGTTCCTCATCACGAATCTCCTTTGTATCCCTGTCACAACGACGCTTTCAGGGCGCCGTTCCACCTTCCGGTAGATGTACGGGAAGGAGTAGCGGAAGGCCCATGAGCCTGAGATTTCCGCCACTTGCAGGTGAGGTTAAGACTTGAGGTCGTCCCTCAGACGCCGTGCGGCGAACAGGTAGAAGACAGCGGCGAGCAGGTAGAAACCGAGCCCGTACAGGATCGAATATTTGAGCGAATCCACCCCGTGAGCGGCCTTCATGGCGTCCGAGAACCACCCGAAGAAGTAGATGCCGAACGCGATTCCGATCAGATTGTTGATGAACAGGAAGCTGGCCGATGCCGTTGCCCGCATGGCCGGCACGACGATGTGCTGGATCGCCGTAATCACCGGCCCGAGCCATGCCAGCGCGAGCATCTGACCGATGGTGAACAACACCCACGCCAAGGGAAGGTTGGGGGCGAATAGGCCGAGCGCTAGCATGGGAGCGGTGACCAGGAAGCACACGGCAGGGATCAGGGCATACCCGCCAGGCCGCGACGGTCCGATCCGATCGCCGAGCACGCCGCCTAACCACGTTCCAAGCGCTCCACCGACGAGCACGATCGAGCCATAAAACAGGCCAACCTGATCGACTGCGAGTCCGAAGCTGCGATTGAAGAAGCTCGGCAGCCAGAAGATCAGGCCGTAGCCAAGGATCGAGCCGGACGCCGCACCGAAGGACAGCAGCCAGAAGCTGGGGATCCTGACCAAGGTGCGAAGGACCTCCGCCGCAGGCATCGGCACCGCCGGCGCCGCGTCGAAGCGGCCCCGTTCCGGCTCCGGAACCAGCAGCTTGATGAGGAGGGCGGCGGGCAGCCCAAGCAGGCCGACGATGATGAACGCGCTCCGCCATGACAGCTGCGCCGCCAGCCAGCCGCCGAAGAACACACCGAGTGCGGAGCCGATAGGGATGCCCAGCGAATAGAACGCCAGTGCTCGCGACCGGCGCTCGCGCGGAAAATAGTCGGAGATGAGCGAATAGGACGGCGCGATTCCGCCGGCCTCCCCCACCGCAACGCCCATGCGTGCGACGACCAACTGCGTGTAGCTTTGGACAACGCCGCAGGCCGCCGTGAACAGGCTCCACAGCGCGACAGAGGCGGCGATGATGTTGACGCGGCTCTTGCGGTCAGCCGCCCAGGCAATCGGAATGGCGATGACTGCGTAGAAGATTCCGAACGCGACGCCGAGGTGACTGAGGGCTGTGTCCGAGAGGTTGAATTCCTCGCGAATCGGAACTGCGAGAACGCCCGCGATGTTCCGATCGATGAAGTTAAAGATGTAAGCGAAGAGGAGGAGCAGCAGCACCCGTGAACGAAGTGCTCGGTCTTCGGCGGTCGGTTCGGTCATTGATGTTGGCGCTGGCAGGCCAGCGGCGGGGCGACAAGCCCCGCCGCCCTTCGCGACCTCAGTAACGAGCCGTCAGCTTGAGCTGTATGGTCCGCGGATTGCCGTAATAGACTGTGCGGATGTTCCCCACGCTCGAGAATTCCTGGGCGTCCGTCTTGTAGGCCCTGTCGGTCAGATTGTTGCCATAGAGGCCGACCGCAATCTTCTTCGACGAATTCTCCCAGACAATGCGCGCGTCCTCAACCCAATAGCCGTTCTGGAAGAGCCCATCGATCTCCACGTTGGAATTCACCGGCGTGTTGTCCACGGCGAGGGCCTGGCGCGAACGATAGCGCGTCTGGCCGCCGATGGTGATACCGCCCGGCCCGCCGAGGTCGAAGGTATATTGGGCTCCGAAGCGAAGCGTCCATTTGGGCGCGAACGCCGGCGTCTGGAATGCCCGGCTGCCGTTGAAGTTGACGAAGCGCGCATCGGCAAACTTCTTGTATTCGGAATCGAGGTACCCGACCTGCGTGTCGAGCAGAAGGTTCGCCACGGGCGTCCATGACGCTTCGAGCTCAGCGCCCTTGATGCTCAGCTTGCCGGCGTTGAGGACGGACAGCTTCGGCGACGGCAGGCCCGTGACGGGATCGGTGTCGAGCCCGGAGACGCGGGCCTGGAAGTTCTTGTAGTCGTTGTAGAAGACCGACCCGTTGACGCGCAGCTGCTTGGCAAGCGTCGACTTGAACCCGGCTTCATAGGACCAGACCGTCTCCGGATCGTACTTGGTCGATTCTGCCACCGTATTGGCGCGGCCGTTGAAGCCGCCGGACTTAAATCCCTTCGCGACGCGCGCATAGAGCATCGTGTCCGGCGTCGCCTGCCAATCCAGGCTGACCATCGGCGACGTGTCGTGCCATTTGGCCTTCGGCGGGGCGAAGACGTAGGTCGCGTTGAAGGCCGGCAGCAGCGAGAAGAACGTGCTGGTCGTGCGCCAGTAATCCTTCTTTTCCTCGGTGTGGCGGATGCCTGCGGACAGCCGCACCGTCGGCACGATCTCGTACGTAGCATTCGCGTATGCGGCGTAACTTTTGGTGTTGAGCTTATCGTCGATGGTGCGGAGGAAGCCGCTGTTGAAGAACGCCGGGCCGAGCAGGTCGTCGGCATAGGCTTCCTGATGGGAATCCACGTTCTCGTTGAGGTAATAGAGGCCGCCGACCGCGCTCAGCTTTTCGCCCGTGTAGGCGAGCTGGAATTCCTGGCTGACCTGATCCTGATCGACGCCAACGAAGACGTCGCCCACTTCATACCGTGTCGCGTCAATGTCGATGTAGTCGTCGGTCTTGAGGACCCGGTAAGCGGTGATCGACTTCAGCGTCAGATTGTCGGTTAGATCGAAAGCCGCAGTACCCGCAAATCCGTAATGCTTGAGCTTGGTCGAATTGGGGAGGCCTGGCGTTGTCTCGCCCTTCCACTTGTACTTTCCGGAGCCGACGGGATCGGTGACGACCAGGACGCCGCCAGAGAAGGTGACGAGATTGTTGATGGGGCGACCGACGTTCAGCGAGGCATCGTCCTTGCTGTAATCCACCGCCAGGTCGAGCCGCACCTTGCTCGAAGGCGTGAAGGCAAACGCTGTGCGGATGCCGAAAGAATCCCGGTCGTTATATTCGCGCTTGTCGTTGCGATCGTCGACGAAGCCGTCGCGCACCGAGCGCATGATCGACACTCCGGCCGAGACGCCTTCCCCAAGCGGCCCCGAGATGTTTCCGCGCAGGTCGAGCTGCGTGTAGGAGCCGAGCGTTGCGCTGGCTTCCGCGCGAAGCTCGTCGCCGGGCTTCCGCGACACGAACTTGATCGCGCCGCCGATGGTGTTCTTACCATACAGCGTGCCTTGAGGGCCACGCAGCACCTCGATCCGCTCGACGTCGAGCAAGTCGAGCTGGTTGCCGCGGATGCGCGACAGATAGACGTCATCGACATAGACGCCGACCGCCGGGTCGAAGGTCTGCAGCGCGTCCGGCTGACCGATGCCGCGAATGTAGATGTTGGTGGCGTTGGACGATCCGCGACCCTGGACGATGTTCAGGTTCGGAACCGCGCCTTGCAGGCCAGTCGTGTCGGTCGCCTGGATGCGATCGAGCGCGCGTTCGTTGAAGGCCGAAATAGAGGAGGGGACGCGCTGCAGCCGCTCGTCGGTGCGGCGGGCGGTGACGACGATTTCACCCGTTGCCGAATCCTGGCCTTCGTCGTTTGTGGCAGTGGTCGCCTCCGGTCCCGGAGCTTGCTGCTGCGCTTCGGCAGTCGTCTGCTCCGCAGTCTGCGCCCAGGTCGGCGTGGCGATGGCAAGTCCGGCAACACCTGCGAGCAACAGGCGTCCATAGCGGTCGGCGCGAATCATTTGATGTCCCCTCTCCCCGCCGCGCTATGATGGTTGCGCAGCGTTCAAGCATCGGTAATACTGAAACCTGAACCGGGTTTCAACTTTGTTTGATTGGCCGGTGATCCGAGGGGGACAAGATTGGCCGGGACGCGGGAAGCGGATGGTTCTGCTGGCGAGGCTGCGGCCACGCGCGCCGTTGAATCTTCCAGTCCAGCGAGCGACGGCAAGGCGCCCCGCACCGCGCGTGGAGAAAGGACGCTTCGAAAGATCCTCGACGCAGCGTTGGAAGAGTTCGGTGAAAAGGGCTTTTCGGAAGGGTCCATCGTCGGGATTACCAGCCGGGCGCGCGTCGCACTCGGGACCTTCTACACTTACTTCGACAGCAAGGAGGCGGTGTTCCAGGAGGTGGTTCGCGACATGTCCGCTCAGGTCCGCGATCACGTCGCGCCTGTGCTACAGTCGGCATCAGGAGCACTCGAAGCGGAGGGTCTCGCGCTCGAGTCCTTCCTTCGGTTCGTAGCGACGCACCGTCAGGTTTACCGGATCATCGACGAAGCCGAGTTCGTCGATCCGGATGGCTTTCGGAAGCATTACATGACCACAGCCGAGCGCATCGCCGCCCGCCTTCAGGCCGGAAAGGACAAAGGTGAAGTGGTGAAGGTTGACTCGCCACTCGCAACCGAGGTCGAGGCCTGGGCGATCATGGGCATGAACGTGTTTCTGGGTCTACGTTTCGGTGTCTGGGGCGAGGACTCGCCGGCGGAGGTCACCCGCGTTGCAAACCAGCTCATCCGCCGAGGTCTGAAGCCTTAGGCCAGGCCCTTCGCCAGTTCGGCGAAAGCTTCCACGTCTTCCTCGTCGTGGTACAGCGCAAGCCCAATCCGCAACACGTCTCCGCGCACGTCGGTGATGCAGTTTCGAGAGAGCAGTTCGTCCGACCAGCGCTTTGCACTTGGGGTCCGAAACGCCAGGAAACGCGCGTCACCCGGCCCATTCAGCCGTTCGACCCTGTTGAAGGCTGTGCCTTGGACTGCATCGAGCAGATGCTCCTGCAGCCGGCTGACATGCGCTGAGATCCGCGATGTGGTCAGCCCATTCTCGTCCAGCATTCGGCGAACGGCATTGAACCGGTACAGTCCCGAAGGATCGAATGTCGCGCCCATGAACCGCATCGCGTCCTTGCGGTAGCCGACGGATCCTGGCGGCAGGGTAAGGTCTTCGAATTCCGCGAACCAGCCGGTGATTGGCGGACGGGCGCCAAAGCCCGACGGCGCATGGAGGAAGGCGCAACCCTCCCCGGACATCGCATATTTGTACCCACCGCCAAGGTAGAAAGCAGATTCCGCGGCGACCTCGTCGAAAGGCGCTTCGATCGCCATGAAGGCGTGATAGCCGTCGATCACCACCCAGGAGCCTTCGGGCCTTGCAAGCGAGGCAAGCTGGTCAACCCGGTCGAACCGTCGGCCGCTGCCGAACAGGGCCTGGCTGATGAAGATCAGGTCGTGGCCGCCTTGTTGTGCCGACTCCAGGAATCGGTCCGACAATGTTTCGAAGGGCTCGCACGGGACTCGGTCGATGACCGCCTCCCCACTCTCTTCCCAACGCGCGAATTGCCGTCGCGCACTGTGGAATTCGCCGTCGGTCGTCAGAATTCGAACCGCTGGCCCGGATCGCGGCGCTGCGGCGACGAGGCGGATGATAAAGTCGTGCGTGTTGGGGGCAAACACCACTGCGTCTGGCATGCCGGTGCCGAGTTCGGCGGCGATGTTAGCCTGCGCCTCCGGCCAGACCTCGTCCATGATCCGGTCCCATTTGCGGTCGGCCAGCGTCGCCGCATCCTCCCAGCATTCGACCTGTCCTTCGAAGCTCGCGTCGGGCCACAGGTGATGGCTGTGCGCTGCCAGGTGCAGCCGATCCGGATTGGCGCCGAGGCTTCGCGCGAACAGGGGCTTGAAGCTCAGAGCGCCGTCCTCAGCGACCAGAGTTCGGGAAAGGCCCGCTTGTCGAGTGTCGAGCGCAGGTAGGGCGCTCCGGCCGAACCGCCGGTCCCGGGCTTGTTGCCGATGATCCGCTCGACCGTCAGCACATGCTTGAACCGCCACATCGACAAGGCATCGTCGATATCGACCAGCTTTTCGGCCAGTTGATAAAGATCGAACCAGCGGTCGGCATCGCGATAGACCTCTAGCCAAGCGGCAGAGACTGCATCGTCCGATCCGTCGCCAAGGTCGAAGCCGGCGCGCTGGAGCGCCGCATGGCTCGCTTCTCGAAGGCTCTGCCCTTCCAACGCCGCCTTGAGGCGCGCCGACGCGTCCGGAATGTCCTTGTGATATTCGAGGAAGGCGGGGTTCTTGAGGCCCAGCTTGAATTCAAGCTCACGAAATTGCGCCGACTGGAAGCCGGACGACGTCCCAAGCACATGGCGAAACGCCATGTAATCGACCGGCGTGAGGGTCGACAGCACGTCCCAGGAAAGCGTCATCACCGACTGGATCCGGCTGATCCGCGACATCGCCTTGTAAGCCGGCGCAAAGCGGTCCTCGTCCACCAGGCCGATCGCAAGGTCGACCTCGTGAAGCATCTGCTTCAGCCAGAGCTCCTTGGTCTGGTGGATGACGATGAAGAGCATCTCATCGTGCAGGTCCGACAGCGGCTTCTGCGCGCCGAGCAATGTGTCCAGGGCCAGATAATCGGCATAGGTCATGCCGGCGGGCGTAGCGGTCATTCGCCTCGCCTAAGCGAAAGCGCGGCCGTTAGAAAGATTACTGTCGCTGGCTGCCCGGCAGGCCTGGCTGACTGATCGTGCCGATATTGTTGAACAGCTCCTGGAAGAAGCTGCGCTCGCGGCCGAGCGTCGGGGTGCGATCGCCGGACGGCCTGATAGAGGCGATCAGCTTCTCGTCCGTCTGCTCGACCGAGGCGACGTTGCCGGCGGGATCGAAGCGGACGTGAATGACGGTCTGGTCGGTCACCTTCGGATTGCGGAAGGCGAAGGCGCGGGTGTCGCGCGCGACATAATACCAGTCGTTCTGATCGAACGTGCCGGTAAAGGTCGGGTCGCCGAGCGTCTTCTGCACCGACGCCTTGTTGTCGGTTCCGACGGCGATGCCGGAGGTCAGCTGTTCGTCCACCACATAGCCACGGTGCTCGCGCACGGTGATGCCGCCGCATCCGGTCAGCATCGTCGCCGCCATGCAGGCGACCGCGCCTTTGAAAACCGCAGACTTCATGATTGGACCTTCTCCCAATATCCGGCAGTTGGCTTGCGCAACCGCAGGGTGGCCTCAATATGCGGCTCGCCCCAAGGGCCGCAAGCCCTACACGCAAGCTCGAGCCAAGAGGAGTTCTATGTTCCGCGCCCTGTTCGCCAGATTAACGGACGAGCCGAAGCGCGGCCAAGCCTTGTTCCGCCTCGCGGTTGCAGAGGCTCGCCGGCCGGATTGGTACCTTCGGGGCCAGGTCCCCGACACCGTGAACGGCCGATTCGCGGTGCTGGCAACGATCGTCGCGCTGCTGATGGTGAGGCTCGATCGCGACGGCGAGCCGGGCAAGGACGCAGGCACGGCGCTGACCGAGCGCCTCGTCGAATCGCTCGACGCCGAGATCCGCGAGATGGGGACGGGCGACCCGACGTTGGGCAAGCAGGTTCGCCAGCTGGTCGGCGCAGTCGCTGGACGGGCCGATCGCTGGGGCAAGCTGGTCGCGACAACGGAAACGTGGGGCGCGGAGCTCCGCCGCAGCGTCTATCTGGATGAGACCGTGGCGACGGAGGCGCTGGATTTCAGCGAATCGGCCCTGCGGATATTCTGGGCCCGCATCGAAGAGTCGCGGGTCGAGGACTTGATCGACGGGAAGATTGGATGACCGACGACTTCGCCCACCGGCTCCCGCTCAACCAGATTCGCGACGGCGAACGAGTCGACCTCAGCGCTGACGAGTCCGAGCGAGCAGGCGTCGCAGAACGGCTCGGCCTCCGCGGACTGGAGCGCCTCGAAGCGCACGCGGTGCTCGACCGGAAAGGCGAGATCGTCCGGGCCCGCGGACGGCTGAAGGCAAGCCTTTGCCAGAGCTGCGTGGTGACAGATGAACCCGTCGATGCCCGGATCGACGAGGCCTTCGACATCTATTTCCTGCCCGAGCCGGCCGCCGATGGGTCGGAGGAGGAGGTTGAACTGGTCGAAGCCGATTGCGACGTCGTCTTTCACGACGGTTCAGCCATCGATCTCGGCAGTGCGATCGCGGATACGCTGGCTCTCGGACTCGACCCTTATCCGCGCAGTGCAGGGGCCGAGGCCGCGCTCAAGGAAGCAGGCGTCCTCAGTGAAGCGGAGGCGGGGCCGTTTGCGGCGCTCGCCAAGCCGAAGCGGAGCGACTCCTAGAAAGGAACGTCGTCGTCTAGGTCGCTGTCGAACGCGGCCGGCTGCGGACGCTGCTGGCGCTGTGAGCCGCCGCCACTGCTCCCGCCACCGAAGTCATCGCCGTAACCGCCGCCGCCGAATGCGCCGCCCGATCCGCCGCCTTCACCACGGCTGTCGAGCAGGACCAGCTCACCGCGGAAACGCTGAAGCACAATCTCGGTCGTATACTTGTCGTTGCCGGACTGGTCGGTCCACTTGCGGGTCTGGAGCTGGCCTTCGAGATAGACCTTCGAGCCCTTCTTCAAGTAGCTCTTCGCGACGCGGCCGAGGTTCTCGTTGAAGATGACGACCTGGTGCCATTCGGTCCGCTCCTGACGGTTGCCGTCGCGGTCCTTCCAGTTCTCGGAAGTGGCAACGCGAAGGTTCACGACCTCGCCGCCATTGTTCAATGAACGGGCTTCCGGATCCGCGCCGAGATTGCCGACCAGGATCACCTTGTTCACGCCCGCCATGTCACTCTCCTTCGTGTCTTGGAGAGTCGCTATAAACCCAGCGCGACCGCCGTCCAGTAGGTCAATCCGGCGGCGACATAAGCCAGCACGAAAAGATAGCTGACCATGAAGAGCGGCCACTTCCAGCCGTTCGTTTCGCGCCGCGTGACGGCGATGGTCGAGATGCATTGAGGGGCGAAGACGAACCAGGCGAGGAAGGCGAGCGCGGTCGCCAGCGACCAGCGTCCCTGCAACCGTTCGGCGAGCGGCTTCGCCGCTGCTTCCTCATCGCTCGCATCAATTGAGTAGACGGTGGCAATGGCGCTGACCGCAACTTCGCGCGCGGCCATGGCTGGAAGCAATGCGAGCGAGATGTCGCGGTTGAAGCCGATCGGCTTCACCAGAACGTAGATGCCATCGGAAATCCTGCCGGCGATCGACACGTCGACCTGGCTTTCACCCGGCTTGGCCTGCGGAAAGCTTGCCAGCGCCCACAGCAAGATGGTGGTGCCAAGGATGATCGTGCCCGCACGTTTCAGAAAGATGATCGCGCGCTGATAGAGTCCGAGGACGACGTCCTTCAGGCGCGGCATCTGATACTTCGGAAGCTCCATCATGAACGCCCCGCCGCCGCCTTTGGTAATGGTCCGGCGAAGCGTCAACGCGGCAAGCAAGGCGCCGACGACGCCTGCCACGTACAGCCCGAACATGACCAGGCCTTGCAGGCCGATACCCGGTCCGACCGCGCGGTCGGGAATGAAGGCCGCGATGATCAGGGTGTAGACTGGCAGCCGCGCGGAACAGGTCATCAGCGGCGCGACCAGGATGGTCGTCAGACGGTCCTTCGGATTGTCGATCGTCCGCGTGGCCATGATCCCCGGCACCGCGCAGGCAAAGCTCGACAGCAGCGGAATGAACGCGCGTCCGGACAGCCCGGCGCCGTGCATCAACTTGTCCATGATGAAGGCGGCGCGGACCATGTAGCCGCTCGCTTCCAGCATCAGGATGAAGAGGAACAGGATCAGGATCTGCGGCAGGAAGACTACGACCGCGCCGACGCCGCCGATCACGCCGTCCACGATTAGCGACTGCAGCACGCCCGCCGGGATCACGTCCGTCGCGGCCGACGCGAGCAGTGCCATGCCGCTTTCGATCCAGCCGACCGGGATCTCGCTCCACGCGAAAACCGCCTGGAACATGACGAACAGGATGGCGGCAAGAATTACCGGGCCCGCGACCGGATGCAGCAGGACACTGTCCAGCCGGTGGGTCCAGCGACGCGTCGGACTTTCGCTGACCACCGCCGCCTTTGCGATATCGCGAGCACGGCGTTGGAGCTGAATGAGTTCCGAAGGCACCCGTTCGTTCACCGCGCAACGCGGCGCCGATAGCATGTCGTCGAGAGCCGCCTGCAACTCGGGCAGGCCGCGCTTGCGGACGGCGACCGTCTCGATCACCGGGACACCGAGCTCGGTCTCAAGCCGCTTCGGGTCCAGCTCAAGGCCGTCCCGCTTGGCAAGGTCGACCATGTTCAGCGCGACGATGGTCGGGAGGCCGAGCTCAATCAGCTGCAGCGCGAAGCGGAGGTGGCTATCGAGGTTCGACGCGTCGACCACGATCACCAAGGCGTCAGGCGTCCGCTCGCCTTTCTGCTTGCCGAGCAGGACGTCGCGGGTCACCGCCTCGTCGGGGCTGGCGGGATCCAGGCTGTAAGCGCCCGGAAGATCGACCAGCTCGACCGGTCGGCCATCGGCGAGGGTCAGGCGTCCGGAATGGCGCTCGACCGTGACGCCTGGATAATTGCCGACCTTCTGCCGGGCGCCCGTGAGAGCATTGAACAAGGCGCTCTTTCCGGCATTGGGGCTGCCGGCAACCGCGACGAGCGGAAGCGGGGTCATGGCAATCCTACTGCGGGAGAGTCACGCGCACGGCGCGAGCATGGCTGCGGCGGATGGCGACGGTCATCCGGCCGACGCGAATAGCCAACGGATCTCGGCCAAACGGACCGAAGTGCAGCGGCTCAACGACGACCCCCTCATCGAACCCGAAATGCTTCAGACGCGCGGATTCGCCGGCTTCAAGCGCGTCCCAGTCGATAGAGGCAATCGACGCACGCGACCCGACCTCGAGCTGGTCGAGCGAGATCGACTCCGGTTTGAAGTGCGCCGTCATGTTGCAAGTGATTATCAATAACGAGCGCGACACGCCATAGGGCGTATTACGTAAGGGCTTGCCGCACTAGCGAGCCGGGTAGCGGAGCCGACCCAGAAAACGCGTGACGCTGAAGTGCTCCTGGCCCTTCCACTGCGCCTTGAACTTTTCGAACTGCATGACGTCCTCGATCCGTCGATCGAGGAATGCGGAGGTTTCCATCCAGCCTTCCGTCTCGTCGTTGATCCAGACGAGGAGCGTCGATCCATAAACGCCGCTGAGGGTCATGCGCTTGGTGTAATGATTGAAATCGGTGCTGGTATCGCCCGCGATCCGCCACATGGTGTCCGCGGTGCGCCAAGCCGACTTGAGCCCCGTTGGCAGATTCTGCGGCATGGCCAGGATTGACAGCGCGCGCCGCACTGCCTCTCGCGCCGGAGCCATGATTTCCAGCCGCTTCCAGATAAGGCCGCGGATCTTCTCGCGAATCTTGAGGCCCTGCAGGCGCTCCGGCGTGAACCACGCCTCGAGTTCCTGGTCCACCGCGCTGATGTAGGTGTCAATCTTGCCGGCCTGGTCCTTGGGTACAGCCAGCCGGGCTTGGTCCGGATCGATCCCGAGCTGCGCCGCCGCGGAATCGACCGCCGCCTGGGTCCAGCCGTCGAACACCGCATTCTCGCCGACGGCAAGCGCGAGGGTATCGCGGATCTGCTTGAGTGGGCTTGGCTGCTCCATTTGGGCTCAACTCGCCCCTTGCGCCGCAGGTTGCAAGTCCCGCTTCGGCAATCGCACCAGGATGAGCGCGGCGGCGATGGCTAGAGCCCCCACCCAGTCAAGTGGCGATAGCGTCTCGCCATAGACCGTCCACCCGATAAAGGCCGAGATCGCCGGTTGGGTGAGCAGGGTCAGTCCGACGACAAGCGGCGACAGGGCGCCGATCGCGTAGACAAGCAAGCCTTGCCCGATCACCTGGCTGCTGATCGCCAGGATGATCACAAACGTCCAATCGCTGGGGACAATGGTCTCTCCAAGCAGGAACGAGAAAGGCAGCAGCATGGCCGCGCCCATCGCGCTGGACAGGAACAGCAGCGGCAATGGCGCAAGCGTCTCGCGGGCCCGCTCGACCGAAATTAGATAGCCGGCGTAGAGCAGCCCGGCCGCAAGGCAGAGCATGTCGCCCTGGACGTTCCGAAGCGATAGTTCGGCGCTGCTTCCCATCAGCAAAACCGCACCGAGTGCCGCCAGGATCAGGGACGCGCCCTGGATCTTCGAAGGCCAGCTCCGCGCCAGCCAGAGGCCCCAGCCGGCGAAGGCAAAGCTCGCGACGTTTCCAAACAATGTCGAGTTGCCGAGCTTGGTCATGTGGATTCCGAGGTGCCAGGCGGCGAGGTCGGCGGCGAAGAAAAATGCCGCGAAGGCGATGATCGTCCCCAGCGCCCGGCCCGGCCAGTGCACCGGCTGGCCGGCAAACTTCGCGATCGCAAACAGGAACGGCAAGGCCAGCGACAGGCGCCAGAAGCCGGCTGCGACCGGACCCACGCCGGTCAGGCGAACGAGCCAGGGACCGACCGCAAGCGCACTGCTTCCGAACAGGAGCGCGGCGAATGCGAACGGATGATGATCGGAGCGCTTCACGGGACGTGGATTAGGCCCTTCACCACGCCGGCGAAAGTGTGAACGTCAAACGATGCTCATAAGCTGGCCTTATGGAATGTCAGTGAGAATCAGAATTGAACGGATAGCGAGCACAACTATTTGAGCCGTGGGCTGCCGGAGAGGCACAACCAGTTTGGAAGGACTCTGATGTCCAATCTATTCGATCCCCTCGAGTTCGGCGCATTCGACCTGGCCAACAGAATTGTCATGGCTCCGCTCACTCGCGCTCGCTCGGGCAAGGACGGCGTGCCGAATGCTTTGATGGCGGCTTACTATGCCCAGCGGGCGAGTGCCGGCCTGATCATATCCGAAGCCACAGGCATCAGCCGCGAAGGCCTCGGCTGGCCAAACGCGCCCGGCTTGTGGAACGACGACCAGGTCGAGGGCTGGAAGCTGGTGACCGACGCCGTCCACCGCTCCAAGGGACGGATCGTTGCGCAGCTTTGGCACATGGGCCGTCTCGTTCACCCGGATCTGGGTGGCGGCCAGCCCGTCAGCGCATCGTGCACGACGGCCCCCGATTTCGCTCACACTTATGAAGGAAAGAAGCCCTACGTCGCAGCTCGGGCCGCCAGCTTCGCCGACATCCAGCGGATCATCGGGGATTACGCCACGGCCGCGCGAAATGCGATCGCCGCTGGCTTCGACGGCGTCCAGATTCACGGTGCCAACGGTTACCTTGTCGATCAATTCCTTCGCAACAGCGCCAACTTCCGCACTGACCAGTACGGCTGCTCAATCGACAATCGCCTGCGCTTCATGACCGAGGTCCTGGAAGCCGTCGGCGATGCGATCGGGATGGAGCGCGTCGGCATCCGCTTCTCGCCGAACGTCTACACGCAGGGCGTCGACGATTCCGATCCGATCGCGCTGTTCACTGCGGTTGCTCACCGGCTGGAAAAGCTGGGCGTGCCGTGGATCGAGCTTCGCGAGGCCCATCAGCCGACGTCCGCGGGCGCCGTCCCAACGGTGCCCGTCAGCCCCGCCATGCGGCCGCTTTATTCCGGCAAGATCCTGCTCAACAGCGATTATGACGGCCCAAGCGCGCGGGAACGCATGGCGGAAGGCATCGCTGACGGGATCAGCTTCGGGCGGCCGTTCATTTCCAACCCGGACTTGCCCGAGCGGATCGCGCTCGGCGCACGGCTCAGCCCTGGCGATACCTCGACATTCTACTCCGGTGGCGCGGCCGGCTACGTCGATTATCCCACGTTGGATCGCGTCGAAGCCGCTTAGGGCGCATACTTCTCGCGAAGGTCGAACAAGGCGAGGGCGGCGCGAGCGGCGTGGCCGCCCTTGTCCAATTGGCCCGGATCGGCGCGGACGATCGCCTGCTCCTCATTTTCAACCGTGAGGACGCCGTTGCCGATCGCGAAGCCTTCGAGCGTCAGATCCATCAGCGCCCGAGCGCTCTCCTCGGCGACGATCTCAAAATGATAGGTTTCGCCCCGGATCACGACGCCGAGCGCAACGAACGCGCAATATCGTCCGCTCTTGGCTGCTAGCGAAATCGCCGCCGGGAGCTCAAGCGCGCCGGGCACGGTGAGCGTCTCATGATTGTGCCCCGCGTCCTCGATAGCCTTGCGGGCACCGTTGAGCAGCTTGTCGTTGAGGTGCGGATAAAAGCGCGCCTCGACGATCAAGATGGTCGCCATGGCGTCAGTCCTCCGTCTCAATCGCGCGTTCCTCGACAATCTCCAGCCCGTAGCCAGAGAGTCCGACGGGGGACTGATGCGTGTTGGACAGCAAGACCATCTCGTGAATGCCCAACGCCGCGAGGATCTGCGCGCCGATGCCATAGCTTCTGAGAGCGGGTCCTTCGGTCGGCCTACCGGCGCGAAGGTCCGCCGAACGCGACAGGGATCCGGGAGCCGCGGCATGTAGCGCCACGATCACTCCCGAACCTTCATGCTCGATCATCCGCATTGAGCCACGGAGCAGCCCTGAGCGCGGGCTGCGCTCGCCAAGGACGTCGGCGAAAAGGTCGAGACTATGCATCCGAACAAGCACCGGTTTCGTCACGTCGAGCGCCCCGTGCACGAGAGCCAACTGCTCTTCGCCGGTCGCCTTGTCGCGGAAGACCTGCGCCTGCCATTCCGCTCCACTCTGCGCGCGAAATGCAGTCGATGCCGCGCGCTCGACCATGTGGTCCTTCTTCAGCCGGTAGGCGATCAGGTCGCGGATGGTGCCGATCTTCAGCCCGTGGGTGCGGGCGAAGTCCATCAAGTCGTCCAGTCGCGCCATGCTGCCATCGTCACGCATGATCTCGCAGATGACTGCGCTCGGGTTGAGGCCGGCGAGACGCGAGATGTCGACGCCTGCTTCCGTATGCCCAGCGCGGACCAGAGTGCCGCCCGGCTTGGCGACGAGCGGAAACACGTGTCCAGGCGAAACCAGGTCATCGGGCCCATGCGATGCGTCGATCGCGACCGAGATCGTGCGCGCGCGATCGGCGGCGCTGATCCCCGTCGAAATGCCTTCCCGTGCCTCGATTGAGACGGTGAACGCAGTCTCGTTGCGGCTGCGGTTATTGTTGACCATCGGCTGAAGGCCGAGCGTGTCGGCCCGCTCCTTCGTCAGAGCGAGGCAGATCAGGCCGCGTCCGTGACGAGCCATGAAGTTGATCGCTTCGGGCGTCGCCATCTGTCCCGGAATGATGAGGTCGCCCTCATTCTCGCGGTCGTCATCGTCGACGAGGATAAACATCCTGCCATTCCGGGCTTCGTCGATGATCGCCTCGGTGCCGACCAGCACTTCGGTGTTTCCGCGCTGGAGCAGCTTCTCCAGGCGCCCGAGCGTGTCAGCGGTCGGGTTCCAGTCGGAATGGCCGAGCTTTCGCAGGGAGTTGGGATGCAGCCCGGCGGCTCGAGCAAGAGCGGCGCGGCTGACCTCGCCGGTTTCGATGATGGCGTTGAGCCGATCGATGAGAGTAGTGCTCATGGCGCTCTCCCATAATCACATTGCAATGTGATGGATAGCAGGAACAGTGCTGTTCCTAATGTGAGCGAGCAGCGAGCATCCGATCGATATAGCGGGCAATGACGTCGATCTCGACATTGAGCTGTCGGCCCGGCTTCAGCCCACCGAGCGTCGTCTCATTCGCAGTGTGCGGGATGATGTTCACCGAGAATTCCGTCCCGTCCCGCACATCCGTCACATCGTTGACGGTTAGGGACACGCCGTCGAGGCAGATCGAGCCCTTCTTCGCGATTGCTGGCGCCAAGCCCCGGTCGACGCGAATGGCAATCCGGATCGAGTCGCCCTCCGCCGACACGTCGATGACCTCGCCCACGCTGTCGACATGGCCGGTGACGATATGCCCGCCCAGCTCGTCGCCCATGCGCAGCGACCTTTCGAGGTTCAGCCGCGCACCTTCACTCCACATGTCCCCGGCAGTTCGCGAGATCGTTTCCGCCGAGACATCGGCCGCGAACCAGTCGTCGCCCTTGTCGACCACCGTCAGACAGACGCCCGAACAGGCAATCGAAGCGCCAAGGTCTACGGTCGAGAGGTCGTACCCCGTGCGAATTCGCAATCGCCGATCGCCGCGCTGCTCGGCGCTGACCACTTCCCCGACGTCGGTGACGATGCCCGTGAACATGACTGCCGCTTAAGCTCCGCGCACCCGCTCGTAAACTTCAAGCCGGTCGACGCCGAGACGCCTGCCATCGCTTGGCCTCCACAGCCCATGCGCGTCGGCGATCGCGTCCAGCCCGACATAACCGAACGACGACTTGCCTTCGCCGACGATGATCGGCGCGCGATAGATGAGGATGCGATCGACCAAATCCGCCTCCAGGAAGGCGGTCGCGGTGGCCGATCCGCCTTCGACGAGCAGGTCATTGACGTCATGAAGTCGATAGACATCCGCCGGATTTGAAAGGATTTCCCATCCGGCGACGGCGTCCCCGCGAGTCAAGAGTGCACGCCGGGGCGACCAGTCCTCCAGCCCCGGCAAACGTACGTCGAGGCGCGGCGCATCGGCCTGGTATGTCCCTCGCCCGACCAGAATCATGTCGGAGTGCGCCCGCTCCAGATGCACATGCTTCCGCGCATCCTCGCCGGTGATCCATTTGCTCTCGCCGGACGGAAGAGCGATCTTTCCGTCGATCGACAATGCCAGCTTAAGGGTGATCCTGGGCCGTCCGAGTTCAAGCCGGGTCAGCCAACCCGACAGCGATTCTCGCGCCGCCTTTCGGCCGACGCCCATCTTTACGTCGATGTCCGCTTCACGGAGTTTCTGGATGCCGCGACCAAGCACGCGAGGGTCCGGGTCCTTCAGTGCGATGACGACACGCGACGGCCGGGCCTCGACCAGCAGGTCGCTGCAAGCCGGGCCGCGCGGGCTTTCGTGCGCACAAGGTTCAAGCGTTGCGTAAACCGTCGATCCGCGCGCCTTCGATCCGGCCTGGGCAAGCGCGACGGCTTCGGCGTGCGGGCGGCCGCCGGCCGCCGTCGATCCTCGACCGACGATTTCGCCTTTGCCGGAAACGATGACGCAGCCGACGTTGGGATTGGGGGCGCTCCGGCCACGCGCGGCTTCACCGAGCCGCACCGCCTCCGCCATGAACCGCGAGTCTGGCGTTCCCCCCGGCCCGCTCACATTCCGAGCTGCTTTTCCAATTTCTGGAACTGGCGCTGCTTTTCCTTCGCCGCTGCGTCCTTCTTGGCCTGGTCGACCTTTTGCTGGGCGACGATCTCGGCATCGGTGCGGTCTGCGCTCCAGCTCTGAGCATAGACGATCTGCTGCGGCGGAGCCGTGTTGATCCTCGAATCGATCAGGAATTCGAAAACGATGACGGCTGTGACCAGCACGGCAAGGGCCGCGCCGATGAATTGCTCGCGGCTCCGCTGGCGCATGAAGGCGCGCAGATCGGCAAAGGCGGCGCGTGGGCCAACCGGTTTCGGGAACCAGGACATGGGACGAATGTAGGCGCTGCGGCATGGGAGTGCCAGTCGCAGCGACCGGCCCGCGCTCGCTGAGCTAAAGCCGGCCTTTGGCATGTTTCAATCGCGCCTCGGCGGGAATTGAGAAGATTCTTCTGTCTATCGGCAGCCTAGCGGCAACATCCACGCTATTTCTGGTCTCCCTCTTGCCCATGAAGGCCCTGGGGTGGGAGTAGCGTCGCGTTCGGTTTTCAGAGCGCGCAGTCGAATTGAGAAGAATCTTCTCGTTTGATGTTCTCGGCAACCGACAACTCCCTAGGGCCCCGGCAGGTTCACTGCCGGGGCCAATCCGAGATTTCGGGGGCGGGGGCCCAATAAAGAAAGTTGCGGAGGATTTTGAATATGAAGCTTTTCCAAATCGCCAGCGTCGCGGTCGCCGCGGCAGCCCTTGCCGCGTGCGGTGGCGCGGCCAGCGAAGAGAATACGGCGGTCGAGAACGTCTCGCTCGAGACGGAGAACCTGGATGCCGGTGCGGATCTCAACACGACCGACCTCAACACGGTCGACGCGAACGCGACGGTCGGCAACGAGGTCGATGCCAACGCGGCTGACAATGCAACGGCGGCGGACAATTCGACGAACGCTCAGTAAACCCCTTGAGTGTGGGAAAGGGCGCGGTGCCGAAAGGCGCCGCGCCCTTTCTTTCATGCGAGCCGGAACGACAGGGTGATTACCGTCGACGAGGGGACCGGATGGCCGTCCTCGGTCGCCGGCTTGTAGCGCCAGTTCGCAATCAGGTGCCGG
Source organism: Sphingomonas daechungensis (assembly GCF_039543105.1). Taxonomy (NCBI): domain Bacteria; kingdom Pseudomonadati; phylum Pseudomonadota; class Alphaproteobacteria; order Sphingomonadales; family Sphingomonadaceae; genus Sphingomonas; species Sphingomonas daechungensis. Next base: position 1,622,037 of record NZ_BAABJC010000001.1, on the reverse strand, counting down.
CGGGCTGCTTCGAAGAAGGAGCGGTCCACCTTTCCAACCGGTTCAACGGCCACGACGTGCCCGCGTTCGTCGATCGACAGCTTCAGCCGAAGCGTCGCCTCCTCCTCAAGCCGCTGCTTGTCAGCGGGATAAGGCGGCTTGATCAGCCGGTTCGGAGTGATGAATCGCGCCGCAATCCAAACCGGATCGGGTACCGGGACTGGCACGACTTCCGGGCCGGTTCCGATCGGACCGGGCGTGGGCAGGGTCGGGATCGGAGTCTGGTCCACACTCGGTCCGCGTGGATTGGAAATGGGAACCAGCGGCTGAGTGTGATCGATGGACGAATTGGGCGGAGACTTCCGCTTTGGCGGCTCCGGCACCTTTTGCGGAGGCGGGTCCGGCGGAATCGGAATCTGATCCACGATGATCGGCGGCTCGAAAATGCGCGTGGGCAAGTCCATCTTCGCGGTCATCACCGCAGCAATCGCAACGGCGTGAATTCCAACGATAAAGACGAGTGCACGCGGATGTTGGCGCTGGCCGACGAAGCCTGGTGGGCTGGCATAGACTGGCATGTCCCTCTCCTCTCTCAAGAGCAACACGAGGGATGTTACAACATTACATGCTTATTACAAAGTGGTTTCTGCGAAGTCGTCCACCACCCCCAGTCAGCGCTTGGCTGCGGCCTTGAGTCTTTCCAGGGTAAGGCTCTTGCCCATCCGCTCGATGAGGCCGGCCATTTCCGGACCGCTCTCGCGCCCGGTGAGCGCGAGTCGCAGCGGATGGAACAGCTCGCGCCCCTTCTTGCCAGAGGTCGCCTTCAGCTCGGCGGTCAGCGCGCGCCAAGGCTCCTGCGTCCAATCCAGCCGTTCGGCGACCGCTGCGGCGTCCTTCATGAGCAGGCGCTCATCATGCGCCAGCTCCGGCACGTCGACGTCGCCGCGCAGCACATCGAACCATGACCGGAAATCGGACAACCGTTCCAAGTTCGGCCTCAGTAGCAACCAGTCTTCCTCCGCCGTGTCCGCGGGCAATCTGTCCTTGACCGCATCATGGTCCAGCTTGTGCAGCAGGCGGGCATTGAGGTGCTCGACCTCCTGCGGATCGAAATGCGCCGGCGCCCGGCCGAAATGCGCGAAGTCGAAATCGCTTGCCAGTTCATCCAGTGACGCAATCGGCTCGACCGGCTGCGAGGTCCCGATCCGCGCCAGCAACGACAGCATCGCCATGGGCTCGACGCCCTCCTCGCGAAGATGCTCGGCGCCGTAGGAACCCAGCCGCTTGGACAATTTGCCTTCCGATGCGACCAGCAAAGCCTCGTGGGCAAAAGACGGCGCCTCGCTTCCAAGCGCCTCGAACATCTGGATCTGCGCGGCGCTGTTGGTGACATGATCCTCGCCACGCACGATGTGCGTGATGCCAAGGTCGACGTCGTCGATCACGCTCGGCAGCAAATAGAGCCAGCTGCCGTCCTCCCGCCGGACGACCGGATCGGACAGCAGCTTCGGATCGAACCGCTGCGGACCGCGGATAAGATCGGTCCATTCTATCGGCCGCTCGTGATCGAGCCGGAAGCGCCAGTGCGGACGGCGGCCTTCGGGGACCGGCGCATTGTCAGGTTTCCGCTCATAAACCGGCGGCAGGCCGCGCCCGAGCAGGACCTTTCGGCGAAGCTCAAGCTCCCCCGGCGTTTCGTAGCAGGGATAGACGCGTCCCACCGACTTCAGCCGATCGAATTCGCGCTCGTAAAGGTCGAACCGCTCCGACTGGCGGACCTCGGCGTCCGGATCGAGTCCCATCCAGCCAAGATCGTCGCGGATGGCTTCGACGAATTCCTTCCGGCTGCGCTCGCGATCGGTGTCGTCGATCCGCAGCAGGAACCTGCCGCGATGCTTTCGCGCGAACAGGAAGTTGTGCAGCGCGGTCCGGATATTGCCGACGTGGAGCCGCCCGGTCGGCGACGGCGCAAAGCGAGTGACGACGCTCACTTCGGCAAGCCGGTGTGGAAGAAGTTGCTGATCGGGTAGCGACGGTCGCGGCCGAAGTTGCGCGCGCCGATCTTCACGCCCGGCGGAGCCTGCCTCCGCTTGTATTCCGCGCGGAGCACGAGTTGCTCCATCTTCGCGACAAGCTCTTCCGGCTCGCCCGTCGCGTTTGCCGTCTCCCGAACCGACATCTCCTTGTCGATCAGGGCCTCGAGAATGCGGTCGAGGTCGGAATAGGGCGGGAGGCTGTCCTCGTCTTTCTGTCCCGGACGCAACTCGGCCGTTGGCGGCTTGGTGATGACGCTGGCCGGCATCACAGGTCCGTCCGGCCCGAGCGCACCCTCCGGTCTATTGCGGTTACGCCAGCGCGATAGCGCGAACACGGTCGTCTTGTAGGCGTCCTTCAGTACGTTGTAGCCGCCCGACATGTCGCCGTAGAGCGTCGCATAGCCCACGCTCATCTCGCTCTTGTTGCCGGTCGTCAGCAGCATGGGTCCGAACTTGTTCGACAAGGCCATCAGCGCGACCATTCGCAGACGAGCCTGGATATTTTCCTCCGCCAGACCGGGCATCGTTCCGGCAAACGCCTCGGCAAGCGCTTCGTCCATCGCGTTCACCCCCGGGGCGATGGAGATGACGTCATGGCGGCAGCCGAGCAGTCGAGCGCACTCGCGTGCGTCTTCCAGGCTTTCGTCAGACGTATACTTGGAGGGCAGCATCACGCCCCAAACCTTGTCGGGGCCCAAAGCATCGACCGCAATTGCCGCCGAAAGTGCGCTGTCGATTCCTCCGGACAGCCCGAGGATCACGCCGGGGAAGCCATTCCGCCCGACGTAGTCGCGAAGGCCCACCATCATCGCCCGGTAGACATCCTCGGGAAACGGATCGAGCTCATGGCTTTCCTGCGTCTCGCAGACCCAGCCGTCGGCTTCCCGCTTCCATTCGGTCAGCAACAGCTTCTCATCCCAGTCCGGGAACTGCACCACACGCTCCCCGTCGGGATGCATGATGAACGACGAACCGTCGAATACCAACTCATCCTGGCCCCCGACGCGGTTGAGGTACGCCATCGGCAGGCCGGTCATCGTGACCCGCGAACGGACGAGCAGGGCGCGCTTGTCGTCCTTGTCCAGCTCGTAGGGACTGCCATTCGGCACCAGCAGGATTTCCGCGCCGGCATCGGCGAGGTGCGAGCAAACGATCTCCTGCCAGATATCCTCGCAGATCGGGACGCCGATTTTGACGCCGCGAAACTCGATCGGTTCCGGCAAGGGCCCCGACGCGAAGACGCGCTTCTCATCGAACGTGCCGTAGTTCGGGAGCTCGCGCTTTAGCCGGCGCGCGACCATCCGCCCGCCTTCCGCAAGGATCATCACATTGTAGTCGAGGCCGCCCTCGTTGTGGATTGATCCGAACAGCAGCGCCGGCCCGGGCGAGGCCGTCGCGTCGATCAATCGCTCGGCTGCTTCCATCGTCCGCCGAACAAATTCGGGTTTGAGGACGAGGTCTTCGGGAGGATAGCCCGTAAGCTGCAGCTCCGGCACCATCAGCAGGTCGGCGCCGGACGCCCGATCGCGCACTGCCAGGATCGCCCTGGCGTTGCCCTCAAGGTCGCCGACCCTTTGGTTCATCTGGGCGAGCGCAATGCTCAGTCGATTGGTCACTTCGGCAGCCATGCGGGCGATTTAGCGTCTGGGCAGCCCTCGGCAACCTTTACGGCACCGTGACTCGCTCGCTAAGGCGATGAGACCGCAAGGGGGAAGCACAGCCGATGAAACTTCTCGCCGGGAACAGCAACACGCCGCTGGCCCGATCCATCGCCGACTATCTCGAGATTCCGCTGACGGAGGCGAGCGTCCGCCGCTTCGCCGATGAGGAGATTTTCGTCGAGATCAACGAGAACGTGCGCGGCGAGGATGTCTTCGTCCTGCAGTCCACCAGCTATCCGGCCAACGACAATCTGATGGAACTGCTGATTTGCATCGACGCGCTCCGCCGTGCGTCGGCCAAGCGGATCACCGCGGTCGTCCCCTATTTCGGCTACGCCCGCCAGGACCGGAAGCCCGGGCCGCGCACGCCAATTTCGGCCAAGCTGGTCGCCAACCTGATTACCACCGCCGGAGCCAACCGCGTCCTCTCGGTCGACCTGCACGCCGGCCAGATTCAGGGCTTCTTCGACATTCCGACCGACAATTTGTTCGCCGCTCCGGTCATCGCGGCCGATATTCAGGCGCGCCTTTCGAACAAAAACCTGATGATCGTATCGCCGGACGTCGGCGGCGTGGTTCGCGCTCGCGGCCTCGCCAAGCGGCTCGACAACGCCCCGCTGGCGATCGTCGACAAGCGGCGCGAACGCGCCGGCGAGTCCGAGGTCATGAACATCATCGGCGACGTCGAGGGCCGCACCTGCATCCTCGTCGACGACATCGTCGATAGCGCCGGCACTCTCTGCAACGCTGCTGCAGCCCTCCGCCAGCAGGGCGCCGAGGAAGTCTTCGCTTATTGCACCCACGGCGTCCTTTCGGGCGGGGCCGCCGCTCGCGTCGGCGCTTCGGAGCTCAAGGAGTTGGTGGTCACCGATTCCATCTACAGCGGCGAGCCCGATACCGAAGGCGACAAGATTCGCCGCCTGACGATCGCACCCTTGCTGGCGGAGGCGGTCCGCCGCATTGCCGACGAAAGCTCCGTCTCCAGCCTGTTCGACTGACGGGCGTTCGGCCTGGGCCTGGGAACTTGCCTTAAACGGCTGCCCTCTCTATAGGCGCCCAGCTTTCCAAATCATTGGAAGACCGATGGCCCGGCCAAAAGGCATGCCGTGGCGGTTGGATTATGTCGCGTCTTTCGGGACGCAAAGGAGACGAAATGCCCAAGCTGAAGACCAAGAGCGGCGTGAAAAAGCGCTTCAAGCTCACGGCGACCGGCAAGATCAAGCATGGTGTCGCGGGCAAGCGCCACCGCCTGATCAGCCACAACGCCAAATATATTCGCCAGAACCGCGGTACAGATGTTCTCGCCGACGCCGATACGGCGCGCGTGAAGCTCTGGGCGCCCTACGGCCTCAAGTAAGGAGTAGCGGGACATGGCACGCGTCAAGCGCGGCGTAACCACGCGCGCAAAGCACAAGCGGATCCTCGACAATGCGAAGGGCTATTACGGCCGTCGCAAGAACACGATCCGCATCGCCCGCCAGGCAGTCGAGAAGGCAGGCCAGTACGCCTACCGCGACCGCAAGGTGAAGAAGCGGAGCTTCCGCGCCCTCTGGATCCAGCGCATCAACGCTGCGGTCCGCGCGGAAGGCCTGACCTACGGGCAGTTCATCCACGCCCTCAAGCTTGCGAACATCGACCTCGACCGGAAGGTCCTGGCCGACATCGCGATGCACGAAGGCGAAGCGTTCAGTGCCATCATCGCTCAGGCGAAGAAGGCTCTCGAAGGCAACAAGGCCGCGGCCTAAGCCTCAGCGCTGAAGAAAAAGGAAAGGGCGTCGGAGCTTCGGTTCCGGCGCCCTTTTCGTTTCGGGTTAGCTGTCAGCTTTGGGCGGATAGCGGGCATAAGGACATTTCGCGTCCCGACAGAACTAACCTGTCAAAACTGTCCGCGCTGCCGACAAATGTGCCCTGCTGATTGGAACTACCGTGTCATCAACCAGCCGGGCAATCGCTCGTCCGGACGTTCTTTCCAGCACGCGAACACCGTCTTTGGCCACCCACCAGCTACGGTGCACGCGAAGGCCCAGCCGGGAATCGATCAGTGCCGCCGCGTCCGCCAGCCGCATCAAGACCAGTGCCGAGCCGTGGAGGGTGTGCACACGCACGTAATGATCCTCGGCCTCAAGCGCGAGTATGTCTCGGCGCAAGGCAGGCGGAAGCTTCGACACGAACTCGGGCGGGTATTCGGGAGCGGCGGCTGGCTGTTCCACGGGTGCGGCCGCACTCATCCAGTTGTCCGGAGATGTGAGCCAGGCGATCAGCAGCTGCACCAGCGCCACGTACGGATACAAGCCGAGCAACTGCAGAGGACTGAATGCTCTGCCTGGTCGAACCACGCCCATGGCCCACGCCACGAAGAAGGTCATGGGCACCGCGGATGCGGCTGCTATGGCGACGATCCGCGTTGCCTGCTTCCCGCCCAACGCAGCGGATGAAAGCACTCGCCCGGCGGCGGCGGCGGCGCCAAAGCCGACGAGCGCTACGTCCATCCAGAATGCATATTTCACGGCCGGGGCGAGTGCGGTTTGCGATCCGAATGGACCTGTCACTCCAAGCAGCGCGCCGATAGCGAAGGCACTGATCGGCCCGCGCCATTTCCCCATCTGCCGCCATTCACGCATCGCCAATTGCATCGGCCCACCGGTCACGAAATATCGAAGGCTATTCACGACTTTCCCTGTTGTCGACCGGCATCGCCACCCGCCAACCGAGCACCACAACGCCGCTATGGCGACAGGGAGGAAGTAATGAATCGGATTATCGCAGGCCTTGCGTTGGTATGTGCAGCTCTACTGCCGGCAGCGAGCGAAGCCGCACCGTCGATCGCCGTGGACTGCGACGCGGGAGCCGTTACGGCGGGCGACGAGGCTCCGAACATTCACGGCCATTGGGATTTCCTCATGATTCCCCGCGGAACGCTCAGCTTCGGGCTAATGTCGATCGGCTTCGTCGGCGCTGACTATGGCGGATCGCTGGCACCGGCGAGGACCGCGCCCGTTGTCCTGCGCAAGGTCACCTTGGCCGGCAAAAGCATCCAACTGATTGTTGCCTCCCGCGAGGGCGACGTCCGGTTCGACGGCAAGCTGTCCGCCAAGGGCGACTTCATGTGCGGAACCGTAACCTACCACAGAGGCGAAACCTTCCCGATGGTGGCGCAGAAGCGGCCTTCAACCTATCAGTCGCAGCCTCAGGCACAGCGGGCGCGGTAATCGGCTCGGGCGGTGCCGCCGGGGCGCTCAGGCGCCGCCGCTTACTATGCGCTGCTTCAGTCGAGTAGCTCGTAGGCCGGCAGGGTCAGGAATTCGACGAAGTCGTCTGAGACGACCATTTCGCGGAACAGGTCGGAGGCGTCGGCGATGTTTTCGACTTCCTGCAATAGGCCAATCTCTTCCTCGTAGAGCGCGTCGAACAGTTCACGGTTGAACTTGCGGCCGTCGTCTAGGGGAGCCTCGAAATGCAGCCACTGCCATAGCTGGGCGCGGCTGATCTCCGCCGTCGCCGCATCCTCCATCAGATTGTACAGCGGCACCGCGCCTTTCCCGCCGAGCCAGGCGGCTAGATATTGCACGCCGACGCGGATGTTTTCGCGGGCGCCCTGCTCGGTGCGAGGGCCGGTGTGCAGCTCCAGCATCTCGTCGCGGCCGGGAACGCGGTCCGGCCGCTTCGATAGCTGGTTCGGACCGGTCATCGCCTCGAACGCTTCCAGCGCAGCCGGTACCAAGGCCGGGTGAGCGACCCAGGTGCCGTCATGCCCGTTGGTGACTTCGCGCAGCTTGTCGGCGCGGACCTTGTCCATCGCTGCGCGGTTCGCCCCCTCGTCGCCCTTCACCGGGATGAAAGCCGACATGCCGCCCATCGCGAAGGCTCCGCGCCGATGACAGGTGTCGATCAGCCGCAGCGAGTAGGCCGCGAGAAAGGCCTTATCCATCGTCATCGCCGAGCGGTCGGGCGTCAGGCGATCGGCGCTCCGGCCCAGTCGTTTGATGGTCGAGAAGATATAGTCCCAGCGGCCGCAGTTCAGGCCGACGATATTCTCCTTCAACGCGTAGAGGATCTCTTCCATCTCGAACGCCGCCGGGATGGTCTCGATCAGGATCGTCGCCTTGATCGTCCCGCGTTCGAGGCGAAGCCGGTCTTCAGTCAGAGCGAAAATGTCGCTCCACAGCGCCGCCTCTTCCATGCTCTCGAGCTTCGGAATGTAGAAATATGGCCCGGAACCCTTGGTCAGCGCCGCCCGGGCATTGTGCCAGGCGTAGAGCGCGAAATCGAAGAATGCGCCCGCGACGACCTCGCCGTCGACCGTCACATGATCTTCCGGCAGGTGAAGTCCGCGCGGGCGCACCATCAGCACCGCCGGATTCTCTCCGACCTGGTAGCCCTTGCCGCTTTCCGGATCGGTAAAACCAAGGCGCCCAAGCCAATAAGCCTTGAGGTTCGCCTGGCCGGTGATCAGCTCGTCCCAGGTCGGCGAGGTCGCATCCTCGAAGTCCGCCATGAACACCTTTGCGCCGGAATTGAGCGCATTGATCACCATCTTGGCGTTGGTCGGGCCGGTTATCTCGACGCGGCGGTCCTGCAGATCGGCCGGGTTGCTGCCGACAGACCAGTTCGATTCACGGATCTCTCGCGTGTCCTCGCGGAAGTCGGGAAGTTCGCCGGCGTCGAACCGCGCCTGCCTTTCCAGCCTTTTGTCGAGCTGCTGCCGCCGCCGCGAATCGAAGCGCTCGTGCAGCTCTGCAACGAGGTCGAGAGCGTCCGGGGTGAGCACTGCGCCCGCCCCCGGTACCCGGCTGGCCTCGGCCACGATCCGCGGCCGGTCGATCACAGAGTTCATGCGCGATTCGGCTCCATGCAGATCGAATAGCGCGTCGTGGCCTCGCAATGATCCCGAAAAGTGAGCCGCTGCCACTCGGTTCGTGCCTTCAGCTCGTTGTCGTAGGGACCATGCACGATCTCGGTGCCCGGCTTGAGGTCCGTGAAGCGGCAGTCGCGATAATCGCCGCCGATCACCCAGTAACGGTAAGTCATACTCGTCCTCCTCCAGAAGGCTTCATTCGGCCGCGATGAACTGGGCGGCTTCGGTGGATTCCTTGAGTGCGACGGTCGACGACTGGCCGCCGGAAATGGCGGTCGCGACGGCGTCGAAATAGCCGGTGCCGACTTCGCGCTGGTGGCGGGTCGCAGTGTAGCCCTTGGCCTCGCTGGCGAATTCCGCCTGCTGAAGCTCGGAGTAAGCCGCCATGCCGCGATCGCGGTAGCCGGTCGCCAGCTCGAACATGCCGTGGTTGAGGCTGTGGAAGCCGGCCAACGTGACGAACTGGAACTTGTAGCCCATTGCGCCCAGCTCGCGCTGGAAGTTGGCGATCGTCTGCTCGTCGAGCTTGGCGCGCCAGTTGAAGCTGGGCGAGCAATTGTAGGCGAGCATCTTGCCGGGGAAGCGGGCGTGAATGCCCTCCGCGAAGGTCCTCGCTTCGTCCAGGTTCGGATGGCTGGTTTCAAACCAGATCAGGTCCGCGTGCGGAGCGAAGGCGAGACCGCGCGAGATGCAATGGTCGAGGCCCGTGCCGTCGGCGAGGCGGAAGAATCCTTCCGGCGTGCGCTCACCGGTCATGAACGGCCGGTCGCGCTCGTCGACGTCGGACGTGATCAGCTTGGCGCTCTCCGCGTCCGTGCGGGCGACGAGGATCGTCGGAACTCCGCAGACGTCGGCGGCGAGACGCGCGGCATCGAGGTTGCGGACCGCTGCCTGGGTCGGGATCAGGACCTTGCCGCCGAGGTGGCCGCACTTCTTCTCCGACGCGAGCTGATCTTCGAAATGAACGCCGGCGACGCCCGCTTCGATATAGGCCTTCATGATCTCGAAGCAGTTGAGCGGACCGCCGAACCCGGCTTCCGCGTCGGCAACGATCGGCGCGAACCAGTCGCGCTTCGCTCCGCCTTCGCTGTGCTCGACCTGGTCGGCGCGTTGGAGGGCGCGGTTGATCCGCTTGGCGAGCTCGGGGCCCGTGTTCGCGGGATAGAGCGATTGGTCAGGGTACATCGAGCAGGCCGTGTTGGCGTCTGCCGCGGCTTGCCAGCCCGACAGATAGATTGCCTTGAGGCCCGCGCGGACCATTTGCATCGCCTGGTTGCCGGTAATGGCGCCAAGCGCACGAGTCGGCTCGTCCTGATGCAGCAGTTCCCACAGGCGCAGCGCACCACGACGAGCGAGCGTGTGCTCGATCGGGAACGAGCCGCGCAGGCGGAGGACGTCTTCAGCGCTATACGGGCGCTCGATTCCATCGAAGCGGCCAGCGGGAGCGGAAACAACGACACCAAAGTCAGACATAGCGAATCCCCTGTGATCTAAGTGCAGGGAAACACAGCCTTTTGGTTAACGTTGCACAAATAAGGGCCAAGGTGACAAAACTATACTTGTGTACTTTGTAAATTCGTTCACAATTCGACAATGGTTGCACAACGCAAGCTGTTCCTAGGGGCAAGGCTGCGGCGCCTGAGGCGCGAGCGCGGGCTGCATCAGGCTGCGATGGCCGAGGAAATCGGCATCTCCGCCTCATACCTGAACCACCTCGAGCGGAACCAACGGCCGGTCACCGCCGGAATCCTGCTCCGGCTGGCCGAAGCCTTCGACATCGACATGAAGGCGTTCGCCTCCGAAGGCGGTGACACGGCTGGCGCGGACCAGTTGGGCGAGATCTTTACGGATCCAATGCTCGCTGACCTCGGGATCGGCCGAGCGGAGCTGATCGAGCTGTCTGACAACGCTCCCGCTGTCTCGGAAGGCGTGGTCCGCCTCTACACCGCGTTACGAGAGCTCCAACGCAGGCCGCCGAGCGGAACGGACGAGGAGGCAGCCGGCGACCCCCGCGCGCTGATCACGCCTGAGACGTGGGTGCGAGACTACATCCAGTCGCAGCGGAACCATTACCCGGAGCTGGAAGAGCGCTGCGAAATCCTTGGCAATTCACTCAGCGATCCGCTGTCGGTTTCCGAAGCGCTGCGCCGCCGCCTGAAGGAGGCCTACGGCGTCGAGGCGCAGGTCGTGTCGCCGGAGCTGCTCGACAACTTCAGCCAGCATTACGACGCCCAGCGCCGCACCTTCATGATTTCGGCCCTGTTGCGGGCAGAGAATCGCACCTTCGGCCTCGCCTACCAGCTCGCTCTGCTTGAGCTTGCGCCCCTGCTACAGCGCATGGCGGACGACGCGCGGCCACCCGACGCCGGAACGCGAGCGCTGTTGCACATGAGCTTCGCCAATTATGCCGCGGGCGCGATCATGATGCCCTACGGCCGTTTCCTGCGCGCCGCGGAGGAGCACCGTTACGCAATCGATCGCCTATGCGGACAGTTCGGTGCCAACGTCGAGCAGATCGCGCACCGGATGACGACACTTGGGCGCTCCGGCGCACGCGGCGTCCCCTTCTTCATGCTGCGCGTCGATCCGGCCGGAAACATTTCCAAGCGCTATGCCGGCGAGAATTTCCCCTTCTCGCACTTCGGTGGGACCTGCCCGCGCTGGCATCTCCACGCGGCCTTCCAGACGCCCGGTCAGACGATCCGCCAGCTGATCGAAACGCCTGACGGCCAGCGCTTCTTCACGATCAGCCGCACCATCGAGCGCCCGATTCGTCCCGAGTTGAGAGACGACGCATTGCTCGCCATCGGTCTTGGATGCGACGTCCGCTACGCCCCGCGCATTGCCTATGCCGACGGCCTCGACCTTACCAATACGCCGGCAACTCCGGTCGGGCCGGCCTGCTCAATCTGCCCGAGGATGGAGTGCGCCTATCGCGCCATGCCCCCAGCGGGGCGGATGCTTGCGGTGCATGAGAACCGGAAAACGATTTCGCCCTTCCCTTTCCTGCCCGGCTAGGGCGCGACCGGTTCTCTCTCGAGCGTCGCTCGATCCCAGTCGGCAAGATCTGCCGCTGCCTCGTAGGTCGAATGCAGAAAGCTGGTCAGCAAAGCGTCGGGATCCGGCGCGGCTCGCACCTCGTCATAGGGCAAGGTGAACTCCTGCCAGTCGGAGTTCCAGCCGCCTGCTGCGATCGGGCGATCCCTGAAGCCGGCGGGCTCCGGATAGGCATAGTTGTAGAAGAATGCGTCCGCCTTGGTTGCTCCGCCAGCCCAGAATCCTGCGCTGGACACTTCCTGGCTGTAGGCTTCGCGCGCGACGCTGTCGGGAAGTCCCGGGACGCCGCCCGGATGCGGCGGTGCGATTCGGCCCGAGAATCGCGTTACCGCCAGATCGAAGCTTCCCCACCAGAAATGGACAGGGCTCGACTTGCCGATGAAACTCGCACGGTAGCGTTCGAAGGCGGGCAGCATCGCCGCAAGTGCTTCGCGAAAGGTCGCCGCCGACTCCGGCGAGTACGCGCGCGGCTGGACATCCTCGGCAAACGGTACGGCGTCAGCGATCTCGTTCGGCTTTCCGTTGAAATCGGATGGGAGCCGATACTTCTGGAGCATCTCGACGAGTCCGGAATGCAATGCCGAAATGGAGCCGGCATCCAGCGGCAGAACGCCGCGCTCTGCCGCGCTCGTGGTCAGGACGATCGCGTTGCGGCACAGATCCAGCGCCAGCGTGAACGTCCGCCCGTCGCTGGCAGCCGTCGGCAGGGTCGCCAGGCCTCGCGCATTCGGCTGCAGCGCGACATGCCAGCCGTGATTGGTCCATGGTGCGTGCCGCACTCTGATCTTCCCGAGCATCTGCGCCGTGAGATGCAGGATCGTCAGCGTTTCATGATCCTTCTCCGGATCGAGAACAGGCCAGCTCATGGAACCCCTGTAGCACGCGCCTTTGCATTTTGCGCTGCGGTGCAGCTAAGGCCGCGCCATGGCGTCAGACACTGACCTTCTCGACCAAATCCGCTCCGCGCCCGACCTTGGCGCGCTCGACCAACTGCGCGTGTCCGTGCTCGGCAAGTCCGGAAGCATCACGCAGCAGCTGAAGTCGCTTGGGGCGATGGACCCGGAGACGCGGGCCGCCCAGGCGCCGGAGATCCACGCTTTTCGCGAGCAGGTCACCTCTGCAATCGCCGACCGGAAGTCGGCGCTGGAAATGGCCGAATTGGACCGCAAGCTCGCGACCGAAACGATCGACTTGTCGCTTCCGGCTCAGGACACGCCGACCGGTACGGTCCATCCGGTCAGCCAGGTCATGGACGAGCTGGCGGAGATTTTCGCCGACCTCGGCTTCGCGGTCGCGGAAGGACCGGAGATCGAGGACCAGTGGCACAACTTCACCGCGCTCAACATGCCGGAGTTCCACCCGGCGCGCGCGATGCAGGACACCTTCTACCTCGAACGCCAAGAGGGTGAGACAGAGTCGAAAGTCCTGCGGACCCACACCTCGCCGGTGCAGATTCGGGCGATGCAGGCGACCGGCGCGCCGCTCTACGTGATTGCTCCGGGCCGCGTTTACCGCTCCGACAGCGACGCGACCCATACGCCGATGTTCCACCAGGTCGAGGGTCTGGTCATCGACCGCGCGATCCACATGGGGCACCTCAAGTGGACGCTGGAAACCTTCCTGAAGGCCTTCTTCGAGCGCGACGATGTCGTGCTGCGGATGCGCCCGTCCTACTTCCCGTTCACCGAGCCGTCCGCCGAGGTCGACGTCGGCTACACGCTCGTGAACGGCAAGCGGACCATCGGCGGCAGCGAAGGCTTTATGGAAGTTCTCGGCTCGGGGATGGTCCACCCGCGCGTAATCGCCAATTGTGGGCTCGACCCGGACGAATGGCAGGGCTTCGCCTTCGGCTGCGGCATCGATCGCCTCGCCATGCTCAAGTACGGAATGGACGACCTCCGCGCTTTTTTCGACGGCGATATTCGCTGGTTGAAGCACTATGGCTTCCGAGCGCTCGACGTGCCCACGCTCAGCGGGGGAGTAGGCGCATGAAGTTCTCGCTGAGCTGGCTCAAGCAACACCTCGAAACCGATGCCAACGAGCAGACGATTGCCGACACACTGACGGCGATCGGGCTGGAGATCGAAAGCCTCGACAATCCGGCCGAAGCGCTTGCGCCCTTCCGGGTCGCGAAAGTGCTGACGGCGGAGAACCACCCGCAGGCCGACAAGCTGCAGGTGCTGACAGTCGACGCGGGGGAGGGAGCGGTCCAGGTCGTTTGCGGGGCTCCCAACGCTCGGGCTGGAATGCTCGGCGTGTTCGGTCCTCCGGGCGCTTACGTGCCGGGTTCCGACCTCACACTCAAAGTCGCGGCCATCCGCGGCGTCGAGAGCCGAGGCATGATGTGCTCCGTTCGTGAGTTGCAGATCGGCGACGAGCACGACGGCATCATCGAGCTTCCCGCCGATGCGCCCGTCGGGACCGCCTTCGCCGATTATGCCGGGCTCAACGATCCGGTGTTCGACGTGAACGTCACGCCCAACCGGCAGGATTGCATGGGCGTTCGGGGCATCGCCCGCGATCTTGCCGCTGCCGGCATCGGAACGTTGAAGCCGCTCGCGGTTCCGCAGATCGAGGGCAGCTTCAAGTCACCCATCGACATCCGCATCGAGGATTCGGCGGGATGCCCCGCCTTCTTCGGCCGCGCGGTTCGCGGCGTCCGCAACGGCCCCTCGCCGGACTGGATGCAGCGGCGGCTGAAGAGCGCGGGCCAACGGCCGATCTCCGCGCTGGTCGACATCACCAACTATGTCATGCTCGATGTCGGGCGTCCCGCGCACGCCTACGACATCGCCAAGCTCGATCGCGCTCTCGTCGCCCGGCCCGCCCGGGACGGCGAGAAGGTGCTTGCGCTGAATGAGAAGGAATACACGCTCGACCCGTCGATGACGGTCATCGCCGACGAGCGCGAGGTACACGACATCGGCGGCATCATGGGCGGCGAGCATTCGGGCGTCAGCGAGAGCACGACCGACGTGATGCTCGAGATCGCCTACTTCACGCCCGAACGCATTGCGCAGACGGGGCAGAAGCTCGGCCTCACCAGCGATGCCCGCAGCCGGTTCGAGCGCGGCGTCGATCCCGCCTTCCTCGGTGATGGGCTCGACATCCTCACTGGCCTCATCCTCGACATCTGCGGTGGCGAAGCTTCGGAGGCGATCCACGTCGGCACCCCGCCGCTTGAAGATCGTACCGTCCGCTTCGTTCCGGAGCGCGCATTCGCCCTCGGCGGAGTCGAGGTCGCCGAGAACCGTCAGCGCAACATCCTGGAGTCGCTTGGTTTCGAGTTCGCCGATCCGGCGAGCGTTCGCGTCCCAAGCTGGCGTCGTGACGTCATCGGCACCGCGGACCTGGTCGAGGAAGTCGCCCGCATCACGGGCTACGATAAGGTGATTGCCGAACCCCTGCCCCGCACTGCTGGCGTTGCCAAGCCGACCGCCACCCGCTCCCAGATGCTGGAGCGTGTTGTCCGGCGGACCGCTGCCGCGCGCGGCCTCGACGAAGCCGTGACCTGGAGCTTTATTTCGGAGCCGGAGGCTGACGCTTTCGGTCCGGGCGAATGGTCGCTCGCCAACCCGATCAGCGAGGACATGAAGGTGATGCGACCCTCGCTGCTTCCGGGCCTGATCTCGGCGGCTCGGCGGAATCTCGACCGCGGTGCTCCTTCGGTCAGGCTGTTCGAGATCGGGCGCCGCTATCTCGCCGACGCCGAGCGGCCCACGGCAACGCTGCTGCTCGCCGGTGAGAAGCAGCCGCGCGGCTGGCAAAGCGGCAAGGCGCAGCGATTCGACGCGTTCGATGCCAAGGCAGAAGCTTTGGCCTTGCTTGAGGCTGCCGGTGCGCCAGTGGCCAACTTGCAGATCTTCCCGGATGCTGGGCCGAACTGGCACCCTGGCCGTTCGGCGACGCTTCGTCTCGGCCCGAAAACGATCGTGGCGGCCTTCGGCGAGCTTCACCCGAAGCTTGAGAAGGTGATCGACGCCCCCGAGCGTGCAGTCGCGGCCGAAATCTATCTCGACGCGATTCCCCTGCCCCGCTCGAGCGGTCATGCCCGTTCGGCTTACACGCCGCCGGCGCTCCAGCCCGTGACTCGCGACTTTGCCTTCATCGTACCCGCCGAGGTCCAGGCCGATGCTCTCGTCCGTGCGATCCGTGGCGCGGACAAGCAGGTCATCACCGGCGCTCGCTTGTTCGATCGGTTCGAGACGGCCGACGGCCTCAGCCTCGCCGTGGAGGTGGTCCTACAGCCCGGCGAAAGGAGCTTCACCGAGGCAGAGCTTGGCGAGACTACAAGAAGGATCGTGGCAGCCGCCGAGAAGCTAGGCGCTCGCCTGCGGACCTGATTCGAGCACGTTGATCGCGGCGTGAACCCGCGCCTCGATGTCTTCGCGCTTGAGCTCGGCCGGGATCGGCTCGCCGACCACGAAGTGAACTGTGCCTGCGTTCCGCGGCAGGTTTCGGCCCCACAGGCGTCCGCTGTCCATCGCCACAGGAACGACCGGCAGACCGAGCGCCTTGTAAAGTCCTGCGAAGCCGGCCTGGAGCGGCGGCGTCTCCCCCGGCCGAACTCGCGTGCCCTCAGGATAAATGATGACCGGCCGCCCGATCGCGGCAGCCTCCTTGCCCAACAGCAGCATTTCCCGGAGCGCCTTGGCTCCTGCCGAGCGGTCGACCGGGATGACGCCATAACGTCGCGTCGCCCACCCAAACCCCGGCAACTGGCTAAGCTCGCGCTTGAGGACGATTACCGGCGTATTGGCGATGCGTACGATCTCCAGCGTCTCGAACATCGACTGGTGCTTGACCGCAATGAGGAACGCGCCGGACGGAATGCTCCCACGAACCTCGGTGAAGATCCCCAGCATTCGCACCAGCGCGTGATGAAAATCGGTCCAGGCGTGAACCACGGCGCGAAGCGGCTTCGATCCGAACAGCCCTGCTGCAAAGCATCCGATCACGAACATAAACGTCGCAGGATAGAAGATCAGGGCGTAAGTGCCCTGCCGGAACAGCCGCATCACACGTCCAGCCAGACCGCCGCGCGCCGAAGCAGATACTTGTTATACTCGGCGAACAAAGTGCCGAACGCAGGCTCGGTCCGAACCGCGTCGGGAAAGATCTTGTACTTGCCGTCCAGGCCTTTGCGAAATTCATAGTCCGCCCGGCGCATGTGCCAGTCGTTGGTGATCAGGCGGACCGTCCGGTAGCTATGCTTCGCCAGCCACCGTTGCGCCTCCTCCGCATTCGATCGCGTATCGACGGACTCGCTGCCGAGATCGACGCAACAGCGCACCAGCCGCCGCTCGGCGTTAAACCGGTCGACGAGATCCTTTTTCGTCACCAGGGGGTCCGCGCCCGCGATGAGGACACGCTTCGCCTTGCCTTGCTCCAGCACCTTCAAGGCATGCTCGATGCGTCCCTTGCCGCCCGTGATGACTACGATTGCGTCGGTCCTGAGATCGCTCTCGGCCGGCCGCCCCAGCGTCACCGAGAAGAGGATGAAGCCGAGCGCGTAGAGAAGAAGAAACAGCGAGAGAAAGCGAGCAATCATATGACCTTGTGCAATGCACTGAGGACCGCGAACCTCGCAACCAAAGTTGCGAGTACGACGGCCGCGATCGGCAGCATCGCCAGCACGACCAGATCCGTCACGTCCAGCGGAGGGCCCCCCGCAAGCTCTCGCGCCATCGCCATCCCGCCGCCGCCGATGACCAGCAGCGCGATCGCTGCAAGCGCTCCGCCAATCAGGGCGCCGACCATAGCGTCGAGCGCAATCTTGCGCTGGAACAGCAACGCCACCTGCTCATCCGTCGCGCCGATCCCGTGCATGATCTCGATCGTGGAGCGGTGCGTGTCGAGCGCACCCCTCGCCGCCAGTACGACCGCGGCTGACGTGGCCGCGGCCATCAACAGGACCAGCGCTACTGCCAACCAGCGAAGCGCCCTCAGCGACCCCAGCAAGGGTGCTACGGTTGCTTCCTCGGCAATGAACCTCGAGCCGGGGAGGGCGCGGCCAAGCTGCGCCGCAATGTTGGCTGCACGGGCATTCGGAGCCAGTTCGAGATGAACAATTGCCGGGACGGGAAGATCCTTCCCGAGGCCGCCTGGCCCGACCCACTTCTCCAGGGTTCGCCGCATCTCGTCTTCGCTGACCGGTTCGACGTTGGTCACGCCGCGGACCGATGCCGCAGCCTTCACGGCCTGGTCCAGCTTGCCTGAAGTCCCGTCGGGAAGCTGCAGGACGTAGCGATGCTCTACCGCACCGGCGACGATCCCGGCCGCATTGGCGAGCGCAAGGCCGGCGGCAGCGACGATCATCATCGCAAAGGTCATGATGGCGATGACGTAAGGCGTCGGTCCGCGATGAGTCCCGCCGGGCAAGAGTCGCCGCTCGGCCTCCGTGCCAGCAAGGATGGACAGCTTCATGGGACTCGCGCGCCCCCCGCCGGCGGATTCTTCAGAAGACCGGTCGGGTCGCTCACTGTCCCCTTCTCGATCCTGATCAACTGCGCTCCCGGGGTGCGGGCGATCAGGCTGATGTCGTGAGTCGCGACGACAATCGTCGTGCCGAGGCGATTGAGAGCGGTGAACAGGTGCAGCAAGCGAATCGCCATCTCCGCATCGACGTTTCCGGTCGGCTCGTCGGCGACGAGGAGCTCCGGCTGGCTGATGACCGCACGGGCAATGGCGACACGTTGCTGCTCACCACCCGAAAGCGTCGGCGGCCGAGCGCTGGCCCGATCGGCCAGCCCAACCCAGGCGAGCATCTCGCGCACCGGACCTTCTAGCTCCGCTTCGCTCGTCCCGGCGATGCGTAGTGGCAGTGCGACATTATCGAAGGTCGACAGATGCCGGATCAGGCGGAAGTCCTGAAACACAACGCCGATGCGGCGACGAAAGTCGGGCAGGAAGTCGCGCGGAGCGTCGGTCAGATCCTGCCCGAACAGCTGGATCCGCCCGCGGGTCGGACGTCGCGCAAGATAGAGCAATTGCAGCAGGGACGTCTTTCCCGCGCCAGAGGGCCCGGTCAGGAAATAGAAGCCGCCTTTCGCGAGCCGGAAGTCGAGGTCGCGCAAAACCTCGGCGCCTGTACCGTAACGCAAACCGACGCTGTCGAATTCCACGATTGCCGACAGAGGCCCGCCCCTCCTTGTCGAACGGCTTCTTGCATGTGGCCGCCGCCTTGCCAATGGGCGCGCATTCCTGTTTACCCTCTGAAAACCAAGAACGAGTGCTGCCATGATCCTGACCTGCCCTTCCTGCGGCACGCAATATGTCGTGAAGGATGGCGCCATCCCGCCGAGCGGGCGTCAGGTCCGCTGCAAGGCGTGTCAGCACAGCTGGCGCGAAATGCCTCCCGCCGAGGGACAGGTTTCGGAGCCCGAAGCTTTAATGCCGGAGTTCGCCGAGCCAGACATTCAGCCAATCGAAGCCTCCGCTGAGAGTTACTCTGTGGCGGAAGAATATTCGGACGTTGCCGCCGAGGAGGTGATGCCGGAGGAGGCCGCGCTCGAAGAGTCCTATCGCGAAGAGGAGACGCTCGCCGAAGCGCCGGCTTCCCCGCCGATCCCGCCGGAGACGGAAATTCCCGAGCTTGCCGAAGCCGCGCCATCCGGACGGCTGGAATGGGTTGAGCGGGACGAAGACTTCAGCCCGTTCGCAACCCGGGACGACGTTGGTGCGAAGCCGAAGCGTCGGCTGCTCATCATCATCCTGGCGATCCTGGGAATCGCGGCCATCGTTGCCGCGGTCTGGTTCCTGGCTCCGCCCGAGCTTCGCCAGCGCCTCGGCATTGCGGGGTCCGGGGATACGCCGTTGCAGCTGATGATGACCCATAGCGACCGAACTCAGCTCGCCAGCGGCAACGAGTTCCTGAACATCAGCGGCCGGATCATCAATCCGACGGACGAGCAGCAGAAGATCCCGCCGATCACCGCCCAGCTCCACGATGCGTCGGGCAAAGTGGTCTACAAATGGACGATTCCGCCGCCGATGAAGATGCTTCCCCCAGGCGGCAGTGCCAGTTTCAACAGCGCCGAGCTCAATATCCCGCCCGCCGCGCAGGAGCTGACGGTGACCCTCGGCGATCCGAAAGTCGGCGGCTAGTAGAACTCCACCAGCGATGCAGTCCGGCGGGAGCCGTCGCGCTCGCGGATCGTGGATGCTCGAACAACACTCGCCTCAAAATCCGCGGGCCGGCCCCACCGCATTTCGGCTCCACGAACGATCCGGACCGTCGCCTGCGCCGAGGCCGACGCGACAGTGCGCGAAGGCGACTGCGCGGGCGTGGCGGCGATGGTCGAAGCGAGCAAAAGCGTGAGCATTGTCGCTCAGCTAAACGCGTCAGTGCCCGATGGTAAACAGTGCTTTAAGAATTCGTCCCTCCGAGGGACAGATTGCCCCCGTTGCGCGGCTCGCCATCCCTTGCTAGAGGCGCGCGCCTACCGGGATTGCGGTCGCCGACCGCTCCCAATCTTCATGGCGTGCGGTCGTGGCGGAACTGGTAGACGCGCAGCGTTGAGGTCGCTGTGGCCGAAAGGCCGTGGAAGTTCGAGTCTTCTCGACCGCACCAATGAAACGGGATCAGCGCCAGCGGTACGCTCTGCTGCGACTGAGAATCAATAACAGTTTAAGTCGCCCGAGACGACTTTCACTGTGCCGATGCGACGGTCGGTATCCTCGTCACCTGGATTGATCCCAGCCGTGCAACCGACCTTTCTTCGGTGAGCTCAGCCACGGTGTTGAGGTCGGGCAGGATCTTCGCAGCGACCGCCGAATCCTTCGCTACACGAATCGTGTAACGCCCATACGCGGCGCGTTCGAACAGGAAGTAGCCGTCGTAATCCGTTTGCGTCGTGGCGATAACCTTGCCCTGCGCGTCGACAAGCTCGAGCGCCAGGCCTTCGAAGCCGAGACCGCCATTCTTGACGATTGCGCCCTCGATTTCACCACCGCCGACCAGGCCGATTTCCACCTCAGCTGGCACGCCGGGCCGTGGCACGACCACCTGCAACGCCTTGCTCGGCACCAGATTGGGGTCGGCAAGGCTGGTGGTGTCGACGCCAACGGCCACGGGCGTGAATGTCGCGAGGCCTCCGACCATAACTGATCCCCGCTCGTCAGTGGTCTTCTCTGTAATCCTGGTTCCAGTGGTGATGAGCGCGCCCTTTTCGAACGGCTCGGACGGGTCGCGTACGCCATTGTCGTTGCGATCGCGGTAGACGCGCGCCCGCACAGCGCCGGCAGCCGCCAACGGCTCGCGCGAAAGTCCAAAGCCGTGGTTGGGATCGAGCGAGAAGTTGAGGTTGAAGCCCACTGCCACCGAGCCATCGGTCGCCGCCTCTCCGGTCACGGCAAGTGCGAGCGTGTTGATGCGCCGGATGTGCGACACTCGCATTCGCCCGCGCTTCGCACCCGGGTCGTAAGCGACCGCGCCCTCCCAGTCGACATGTTCGCTCGCCGACCAATAGGCACTGAGTTCGGCCGCGCGGAAACGGCGTTCCGGCGCGACCTCAAACGTGCCGTAGCCCCGGAGACGGACGTTGCCGATGCCTCCGGAGCCGATCAACGAGACCTCGAGTTCGCCGGGCGGCGCAGGGCCGTTGGCGAGGTACTGCCTGCGATAGCGGACATCCGTCGCGAGATTGAACCGCCGCAATGTCGTCGAAAGTCGCGCCGCCGCCTCCAGCTGGCTCGAATTGTCTTCATATTTGATCAGTCGCACATCAGAATGTGCGGATACGAACGTCTTGCCCACAGTGAATGGTGCGTCGACGGCCAGCTTGAAGTCTTTGCCTGATCGGCGGAGCCGCTGGCCCTCAAGGTGGAAATTGTCGGTCAGCAGCGCCTCGCCACTGACATTGACCTTGCCGAACTTTGCCAGGACCTGAGCGCGGGCAGCCTTGCCGCCACCGCTCTCCCAGGCAACGCCGACTGCGACGAGGGCGGGGCCGATCGAACGGCGAATCGAGCCCTCCACGAACGTCAGTCGCTCGTCGCCCATCAGCATCGTGCGCGCAATCGCGCCTACGGACATGCGATCATCGATGCCGTGCTCGACTGAGACAGCCGCCTGGGCTTTCGGCAAGTTGAGCGTGTCGGGCGAATCGTGGAACGCGATGACATCGCGGCCAGGCTGGTTGGCGCCCGCCCAGTACCAGGTCTTGCCCTTGGGCACGTTCTCCTGGCCGACGTTGATCATCTCCTCGCGCGTACGGATTTGCCCCTGCGGACCGTACATGACGATGCTGATCTGGTTCTCGCCGTACAAAAGCTGCACGTCTTCAAAGACATAGCGCGAA
This sequence comes from Sphingomonas daechungensis, assembly GCF_039543105.1. Classification (NCBI taxonomy): domain Bacteria; kingdom Pseudomonadati; phylum Pseudomonadota; class Alphaproteobacteria; order Sphingomonadales; family Sphingomonadaceae; genus Sphingomonas; species Sphingomonas daechungensis. The sequence goes on along the minus strand of NZ_BAABJC010000001.1, from coordinate 1,600,148 downwards.
GACGCTGTCGGACGGGCGAAGGCCAGCAGTTCCCCGTTGCGATAAAGTTCGGCCTCCCATCCCACTGGCAGGTCGCCTTCGAAGCGCGTTTTGTCGAACGCCGTGGGATTGAACAGTGGCCGGTTGGTGACGACCGCGCCACGTCCGCTCGCGCCGGAGCCGCCGAGCCCACTGTCGAGACCGTTAACGTCGCCAAAGCCGAAGTGCGTCGCCTTGAGCGGCCCCAGCAGCTTTGCGTCGGGATCGGAACGATAGGCGCTCACCCGCAGCGAGCTCGGAATGCCCTTGGAATCCGTGGAGAGGCGGGCGTCATAGGACAAATGCGCGATTTCGCCGGCCGCGTAGATCGACGTGCTGCGATCGACGCGAACGCCATCGTTGGCGCGATAGGTCACTCCTCCGCTGACGACGAAGTCGAGCGCGGGTGCACGCCACATGCGATAGGGCAGCTTCACCTGGGGCAGGGTGCTGAGGTCGAACTTGGCCGGCTTGATTTGCGCCGCGCGCTTCTCGCGCTCGATCGCCAGTTCGACCGGCAATTTCGCATCGGATTCGAGGATCAGCGCCGAGCCGTTGGTGTTCGGCTTGACCCCGATCCCGAACCAGCGAGCAAGGGCGGTGCTGTCGACGCACCATCCCTCCGGGGTTTCCCGGACGGCGCCCTTCACGAGGTTTTCCGTGCTTTTCCCGTACGTTACAGATCCGGAAGCGATATCGATGGAGATGCGGTGCTCTTCCTTGAACGCCCAGCCTGATGCCTTCTTCGCGGCAAGATCGATCTTCATCGGCACGTCGAGCGCCGCGAGAAAGTCGCCGAACACGATGCACGTGCCCTCCGGCGTCGCATAAGCGCGAACACCGTCCCCAAGCCGGAGACGGTGAAGGTTCACGTCGAGAAGGAATTGGCCTTCCGGGTCCGCCGACCAGCTGTCCGCAAGTGGCGTCGCGGCAGGCGCGCCGGCGCACAGTGCGCCGACCAGGGCGAAGGCCCCCAGGATCTTGCCGCCGCGCAGCATCGATCGGTCCTGCGGCTGCTCCCGCGTCCTAGTTCAAGACCGCGTCGGTCTCGGCGATGGTGAGCGGGCCGTTGTCGCTCGGTTCGACATATTGAACCGTCACATGCCCGCTGGCCGAGGCCAGATATTTCTCGTCGATCGGGATGGTGAGGCTTCGCTGCCCGACCTCGGTATAGACGGCGACGCCGCGCTGCACGGCGATCGGGTCCTTGATCCCCGATTTCATGACCCGAACCTCGCCGAAGGTCGAGCGCTCGCCGTTGCGGGTCAGCTCAACGCTGACGGCGGGCTTCCCCTCTGCCTTGGTCAGTTTCACGTTGCTGATTCCGGCCTTGGCCTCGAGATTGCCGAAGCGGGTGATGACGGGGATGGTCACGCCGTAAATCGGCGTCAGGGCGAAGGCGATGCCCTTCACGTCCTGCGGCGCCTGCACTGGCGTCGGCGGCGGGACGGCGCGGAAGAGCAGGTGGACGCGATATTCGCCGTCCGGAAGATCCTTCGGCGCACGGGCGGAAATGCGGATGGTCTGCGGCTCGCGTGGAGCCAGCGTGACCCTCCGCGGCGCGTAGAAGATCATTGATTCCGCGAGCTTTTCTTCCGCATTCGGATCGGTGACGTCGTGGAGCATCCCGTCCGGTGTCATCCGCCGCAGCTCGACCGAGATACGATACGTCGCAACGTCATCGCCGATGTTGTTGAGCACGATCTCGGTGCCGCGACTGCCGTTGAGGACGATGCGCGTCGGCGCGACCAGGAGGTCGCCGACGCCGGCCTGCGCAACGGGTGCGGCGAGCAGCAGCGGAGCAAGAAGCGCGGCGCGCGCAGCAAGACGAAAGAACGACATCGAAATCTCCCCACGGGTTCGGAGGGAGATTTGGTCCAAAATGGTTGATATCCCGCTAACCATATCGCCCGCGGAATGCAGACAACGAAAAAGGGCCGCGGCGAACCGCGGCCCTTTCCCTTCCGATCAGCCCTTGCGGGCCCTCAGCAGCTTATTGATAGTCAACGGTGACGTTGACGTTGCCGCTGTAGACGCCGTCGGTCGTTGCCGGGACGATCGTGATCGAGCCGCCAACGTTGAAGTTGGTGCCCGGAGCGCCCGAGTTGGTCAGAGTGACCGAAACCGGAGCATTCGGCGAGAACGACAGGGTCGTGCCATCGTTCGCGTTCGTCAGCGGGCTGGCGACCGCGGTGATCACGACGACCTGGTTGTTGGTGCCCTGCACGTTGTAAGCCGCCGAAACCGGGGTGCCCGAGCAGGTCAGGCCACCCGAACCGCAGGTGACAACGCCGGCCTGGTTCATCGCGACGGTCTCACCGCCGGCAGCAACCGTGCCGAGCGTGATCGTGCCGAAGTCCAGGTTGCGGGTCGCCGTCAGCAGGAGCGGACGAACGATGCGAGCGCGCGCCGTGGCGGGCGTGGCGGCGCCAACCGGCGCAGCGACGGCCGGCGTGGCAACCAGTGCCGAAGCCGCTACCGAGGCGGCGAGGCACGTATTACGAAGAAGTTTCGTCATTTGAGAATCCCCACTTGTTCCGAACCAAAAGTCTCGCGGTTGGGCTGACCGCTGGTCCGCTCACCGTGATCGCCGCATTAACCCCAACCGATTAGAGGTTGCTTCAAGGTCATGGTTACCAAGACGGAAAGGATTCCGCCGTTTTGGGCCATTCTCTCAAGGGTATTCCACGGTGATCGGCAGCTCACCCCGGAAGTCGCCATCGTTACTTCCGTTGAAACGAATTCGCCCGCCGAAGCGGAAATTGAGAATGCCCCGCGAATCGAGGCGAGGGTCGCCCGGCAAGTCGGTGACGATCTCGTCGATCGTGATTCGCCCGCCTCCCATGGAGTGCAGCTGAAGACGCGATGGCATGTCGATTCGAACGGAGCGGCCAGGCTCCCCCCGGATATGCGCTTCGCCGACCATCGCCCGTCCGCCCATTGCCTCAACGGAGCCCGAAGTCTGCCGGGTTCCGTTGGGCAGCAGGGTTGCCGTGCCTTCACCATCGCCAAGGACGACCAGCCGGTCGAAGTCGAGGCTGGCTTCGATTTGGAGCTCGATGATCTCGCCGGACGAGTCTGCTCTGGGCGCGGTTACCGGCTTGTCGCAGAGCCTGCACTGGGCGCGCGCGTCGGGGATCGCCGCCAGCAACGCCGCCGCCGCCAAACCCACAGCAAAGAGTGCGGTGCGGGCCAACATGCGGCCGTGGCTACGGGTGAAACATCAAAACAGGGTTAATCCTGCGGTAAGATGCCGATGGCGATAGCGCTTGTCGGGTGTCACATGAGTTTATAATCCTCGTCACACGATGGCCCGCGCCGCTTCGAACCCCATCCGCAGGCCACTCGTGACCGCGCTGAAGATTGCCCTTTACGGAGCGCTGCTCGGCCTGATCGCCCTGATCGTCGCGGTCGCGGTCGCCTATGCCAATCTTCCCAGCTACTCGGACCTCAAGAGCCGCACCGGGCAGGGGCAGATGATCCGCGTCCGAGCATCGAACGGCGCGGTCCTGGTCAACATCGGCCCAAGCTTCGGGCAGTGGCTCCCCTACGACCAGATCCCGGCCGAAATGCGCGCCGCGATGATCGCGGTGGAGGACAAGCGCTTTCGCTCGCACCTCGGAGTCGATCCGGTCGGAGTCGCTCGCGCCGCGAAAGTGCGCGTGGACACCGGGCACTGGACGCAGGGCGGATCGACCATCACCCAGCAGCTGGCCCGCAACATCTTTCTCACCAACAGCCGCACGTTCGGCCGCAAGGTGAAGGAGGCGGTCCTCGCGCTGGCGATCGAGCGCAAGTTCACCAAGGACCAGATTCTCGAGCTCTACCTGAACCGCGTCTATTTTGGCGGCGGCGCCTACGGCATCGATGCGGCGTCTAGGCGCTTCTTCGGGCATAGCGCACGCAACCTTTCGCTGGGCGAGGCCGCGATCATCGCCGGCCTGGTGAAGGCACCGTCGAACTATTCGCCGACCGCCGACATTGAGGCTGCCCGTAGCCGGTCCGAGGTCGTTCTCAAGACCATGGTCGACAATGGGTTCGTCTCGCCGGACCGCGCCGCGCAGGTCGATTCCGCTGCGGTGAAGATCCAGCCGACCACCAAGCAGAACAGCGTTCGATACTTCACCGACTGGGCGCTGCCCCAGCTCGACACGTTGATCGATGAAAGCAACGAACCGATCGACGTCTGGACGACGCTTGATCCGAACATGCAGGCCGCGGCGGAGCGGGCAATTGCTGCCAACGCGCCCGCCAATGCCCAAGGTGCTCTGGTATCGCTCGACAGGGACGGCGCCGTTCGCGCCATGATCGGCGGCAAGGATTACGTCGATTCCATCTACAATCGCGCTACGCAGGCGGAGCGCCAGCCCGGCTCATCGTTCAAGCTGTTCGTGTACCTGGCGGCGCTCGAGTCCGGGATGAAGCCGACCGACACCATCGTCGATGAACCGGTGACGATCGACGGCTGGACGCCGCGCAACTCGACGCGAACCAACCGCGGTCCGGTCAGCCTGCGCGAAGCCTTCGCTCTGTCGATCAACACGGTCAGTGCCAAGATCGGCGCCCAGCTCGGGTTCGGCACGATCGCCGACATGGCCCGCCGCTTCGGTATCACCAGCAAGATCTCGACCTATCCTTCGATGGTGCTTGGCACGAGCGACGTGCGCCTGATCGACATGACTCGGGCCTTTGCGTCGGTCGCCAACCAGGGGGTCTCTGTTACGCCGTATGCGATCCGCAAGGTGGTCACCGCCGACGGCCGGCTGCTCTATCAGAAGGAAAGCGAGGAGGGCCGAGTGCTGGTCGCTCCCTGGGTTGCTGCGGAAATGACAGACCTGCTGCAATCTGCCGTGCTGACGGGTACGGGTCGCGCCGCGCAGATCGGACGGCCGGTGGCCGGCAAGACCGGAACCACGAGCTCCAACAAGGACGGCTGGTTCATCGGCTTCTCGAGCGGCCTGACAACCGGAGTCTGGATGGGCCGCGACGATGCTCGCGCAATTGCCGGATTGCAGGGTGGCACCGCCCCCGCGCGCGCCTTTCATGACTTCATGGTCGTCGCCGTCGCCAACCGGCCGGTGGAGAATTTCCAGACCGAAGTGCCGATGCCCGACTGGAACCTCGATGCCGAGGAAGATCCCTATGCCGTCGACAATAGCGTTGGCCCGCCTCCGCTGGTCGACGAGAATGGCAATCCGCTTCCCGGTCAGCCGATCGACACCATTCCCCCGCCCGGCCAGCCGCTTCCGGGCCAGCCCCAGCAAGTGCCCCAGACCGGCAATCAGCTCGACCAGCAGTGGCTCGACAAGGTGCTTCCCCCTGGAAGTGCGGACCGCCAGCAACCTCAGCGGCAGCCGGCGCCCCGGCCGCAAGTGGTCAGGCCGCCCCAGCCGGGTTCACAGCGTCCGCCCGATCCGCTTCAACCGGCCCCCGATCCGTCGCAGCAATAGCCGCGCGGCGTCGGCGTCACCGTCGAAGAGCTCGCGCTCCAATGCCTTGAATTCGGGACCGTGATTGAGGTGCACGAGGTGCGCGACCTCGTGGGCGACGACGTATCGCCGGACCTCCGACGGAGCGAGAATCAGCCGCCAGCTGTAACGCAGCCGGCCAGCCGACGAGCAGCTTCCCCAACGCGTGTCGGGATCGCCCACTGACACGCCTTTCAGCGTCACCTTCGCGCGTTCTGCGAACTCCGCCGTCTCCTCGGAAAGCAGCTTGAGAGATCGGCGGCGCAGGAAAACTTCGATGCGCCTGGCAAAGCCATCTCGCGGTCCCCCACAGGCGAGTAAATCGCCTTCCAGTCGCGGCGTTCGCGGTGCCTCTTCGGACCAACTGAGGCGCACATCTCGCCCCTCGACCGGGATTACCGCGCCGGGCTCGAACGGCTCGGCTGGCAGCATCGCTGCGACTTGCGTTTCGACCCAGTCGCGCTGCTCCGCAGCCCACTTCAGGGCCGCCTTGCGGCTCATTCGCAACGGACCGGTGAGCTTTAGCACCTGGCGCTTCTCGTCCAGGCGCAGGCGCAGGCGCCGCGCACCCCGGATGCCGCGAATTTCGACCGGCAACGGAAGGTCGCCGTGCCGAAAGAGAGCCTCAGAGCCCGCGGTCGACGACATGATCTTCCAGTTCATCCACATCGAGTTCGCTCACCGTCCAGCCACGCGTCGATTGGCCCGCTTCGTGCACCGTCTCGCGGCTCCCCGAAATAAGATAATGCCATGCGCGAAGCGGCTTTCCTTCCGACCGCAGCCGATAGGCGCAACTTTCTGGCAACCAGTCGAGTCCACCGAGCGAGTTGCGGTCCAGCACCACGCAATCTGTCACGCGCTTCTTGCGGTGAGCGTAGTCGATGCACATCCCATTCTTGCGGTCGAGAAGCGCGCAGGCGACGTTCGTAGGATAAAGCAAGCCCGTGTCTTCATCCTCGAGCTTGTGCAGGCAGCACCGCCCGCAGCCGTCACACAACGCCTCCCACTGCCCGCGATCCAGTTCGGACAGCGGCCGCTCCCAGAACGGGATGGAAGTTTTGCTCGGCTTGGCCATGACAAGTTCAGACATGCTTTGCTATCGGGGCGCGTTCAAGGAGCAGGGCTCAAAAGGGCAGACAATATGAAATGGTTCGCATTGATCGCTTTCGCGCTTGCGGCAGCATCGGCGCCGGTGGCCGCACAATATGTTTCAGATGCTGAGCCGTTCCTGACTGCGGTCCGCTCACGCGACGGCAACAAGGCGACCGAGTTGCTGGAAAGCCGCCCGGCCCTTCTCAATTCCCGGAACCTGAAGGGCGAGACTGCGCTCACCATCGTCATCGCGCGCGGTGACGATTTGTGGACCAAGTTCCTGCTCGGCAAGGGCGCCGACCCGAACCTGGCGGATGGAGGCGGAAACACTCCGCTAATCGTTGCTGCGCGGGTTGGCTACACCGATGCCGTCGACATGCTTCTGCAACTCGGCGCAAAGGTCGACGCTACCAATAAGATGGGCGAGACCGCGCTAATCCTCGCGGTCCAGCAGCGCCAGTTGGAGTCGGTGAAGCTTCTTCTCGCCAGGGGCGCGAACCCTGACAAGAAGGATGCCGCTGCCGGGTATTCGGCTCGCGATTATGCGAAGCGCGACACGCGCAATCGTAAGATCATCGCGACCATCGAAGCGGCTGGCAAAGCGAAGCCGGCCAAGACCGACGATCTCGACAGCTTCAAGCTGAAGTAGGCCCTAGAAATCGTCGCCCATGCTTGGGTCGATCTGCGCCGACAAGCGCCGGGCTGCTCTGCGCGCGAACCTCAGTAGCTCTGCCTTTCGCCGTGCCGGCGCCAGCGGCCGATAGGTCGCCTCACGGATCAGCACCGCGTCGTAGCGGTCGGCCACGATCAGGCCGGCCTCGCCAGGCTTGAACCGCTCGCCGTCACAGATGGATGCCAGATCCGGTGGGACGGCCCAGAAGAAGCGATCGCAATAGTCCAGGTAGTCGGTCCACTTTCCGTCGCCAAGCAGGTCGGCCTTCGCAACCTTGATCTCGACGATCGTCAGCAGCCCCTTGGCATCGATGGCCATCATGTCCGCCCGCCGCCCGTTAGGGAGCGGCACTTCGCAGATCGCGAACAGGTCGGAGCGGCAGAACAGCCGGGTCACTCCGCGCGCCACTTCGGCAGCGATTGGCGGAGCGTCGGCAAAGCACGAATCGATTAGGGTGGCCATCGCTGGTCACCCTAGAACGAAACAAGAATATCGAAAACCGCTCTAGCGGTAGAAGACGTGATTCCCGATCGATGCGACGCGCTTCAGGCGCCAGCCCGGGGACACGCGCTTGGCGTGAAAGAACAGCGCGTTTTCGGCCGCGGAATCCTTGAGGTCCTGGTCGACAATCTTGGCGATTGCGACAGCCGTCTGCCACTGGCGGTTCGACCGCGCGACCGTCGGAAGCGACCGGCCGCGAATGAAGCTGAACTGCCCACGCTGGAACAGCACGCCGCAATAGGTGGACGGAAAGCGGCCGTTCGAATTCGCACGGTTGGCGATGACCTCGCCAACAGCCAGCTGCCCCGCCAGGGGCTCGCTCTTCGACTCGAAATAGATTCCGACCGCGAGGCACTCGAGCTCCCGACTCCCGGCGTCGGGGCCGCGAAGCTGGGCCACCAGCGACGAAAGGTCGCCCGTCGGCTTGACGATTTGCGGAGCAACGGAGTCTGCCGCGCCATCAACGTCCGACTGTGTGTCGGCATCAGGCGTATAGGTCGGGTTGGTAATCGGTTCCGGAACGACGATCTTCGGAAGCGAAGCAGTCGTCACGGGAATTAGCGGCTCTTGCGAAGTCGGGCCGACTTGGGCCGGAGCAACCGAGCTTGCGCTGGCTGCGGCGAAGATCAGCAAGGCCGATCGTAAAGTCACAAACATGAAATCCGAACATTGGGCGGTGAACCGACATCACAGGCGCGCAACATCGCACTCAAAAACTGTGCTTAGCGCCTGGTGTTTGTTCCCCGTCTTGCGTGGCACCTGCCCCCGGCTTGTTCCGGTAAGATGGTGCCCCCCGCTCTTGTTGGACCCTGTTTTCCCGGCGCGGGAGCAGGGGTCAACCCGAGCCGGTCGTTTCAGCGATGAATCGTTCCGGCTCCGCGACGTCCAGTTCAATTAACCAGAAATCCGGGTCGAATCGCGATTTCCGCGCGATCAAATCGCCAAGAGTTTCGGAACCATCAGTTTTGAAGACCCAGTCGTAAGTGAAGTTCGGCCCGAGTTCCCGCTCAAGAATTCCGCAAAAATCTCCTCTTTTCTGAATATAGAGGACAACTGCGCCGCGATCCGGATCGCCCCTGCGGAGCATGGTTGCGAAACCGCCCTCCGCTTCGACCCGTCGCATGATCGCCGACACTTCGACGTGCGCCGGAAGGCGTTCGTTCATCAGCTTTTGTAGCCGGGCAGGCTGCTCAACGGGATGTGAGACCTGACGAACGTGCCGGTCCCGCGCGCGGCTTCCTCTCCGTCCGAGCCGATGATGTGAGCATCGGCGATCAGCACCCTGCGGCGCCCGCTGATCCAGCGTCCCTCGGCGACGGCCTCACCCGCGCGCATCGGCCGCGTGAAGTGCAGGTTGAAGGCTGTGGTCAGGAGGAAGCGGTCGCTGACGAGGCTGTTCGCGGCGTAGAAAGCCACGTCGTCGAGCATCTTGAAATATAGCGTTCCGTGCGCCGCACCTGCCGCGTGAAATGACGATTCGTCGACCTGGAACCGGATCCTGGCATGACCCGGCCCGCTGATCTCGATCCGCGATTCAAATGTCCGGTTGACCGGGGCCGAGCGGTAGAGCGATTCGAGACGGCGGAAATGCCCTTCCGCTCCGGTCGCCGTCAGCTCGGAAGCGTCAGGCGGCGTCTCGCTCATCGGCCCCCATGAGAACGGCCGCGAGCGCGTCCCGGCTGCGGGCGCCTCGCATCTTCTCCAGCGTCGGAGCATGGCGCGTAACACGGCTGATCGCGGCCAGGGCCTTCAAATGCTCCGCCCCCGCATCGGGCGGCGAGAGAAGCAAAAACACGAGGTCGACCTTTTGTCCGTCGATCGACTTGTAGTCGACCGGCTCCGCGAGGCGCACGAACAAGCAATAGATCCGATTGAGGCCTTCGATCTTGCCATGCGGGATGGCGACGCCCTGGCCGAACCCCGTCGATCCAAGCCGTTCGCGTTCGGAAACGCTCGACATGATCTCGCCGGCGTCGGCGAGAAGACGACCGGCCGCAATCTGCGCCAACTGCTGCAGCAGCGCGCGCTTGTTGCCGCCCGGCAGTGCAGGCTTGATCGCGTCAAAATCCAGGAAATCGGCCAGTTGCATATTCTACTCACCACTACGGCAAACGCCGCACGTCCACCGATACACACATTCCAGATGTTGTCAGCGGGCGGGCGGTTCAACCCAGCCGATATTACCGTCGTCGCGGCGGTAGATCATGTTCAATTCTCCCGATGCCCTATTCTTGAACATCAGCGCGTTCGTGTTGCGCAGGTCGAGCATCATCACCGCGTCGGACACAGTGGCCTCGGGAATGTCGACTTTCGTCTCTGCGATGATCGCAGGATGGTCCGACGACTCCTCGGATTGCTCCTCGGCCTCCGGCGGGACTGCGAAAATGGTATAGCCGGCCGTCTCGACGAAGTCGTCGCTGCCATTCCCTTTATGGTCGCGCAGTCGCTTGGCGTAGCGACGCAACTGCTTCTCGATCTTGTCACCCGCGCCTTCGAACGCAATCCTGGCTTCCGGCGCCCGGTGATGCGCCTTCAAAACCACTCCCTGGGCGACCGGCGCGACGATATCGCAAATGAAATCGTTATGGGGCCCCGGACTCATGGTCACATTGGCCGAAACGGCTCGCGAGAAGTATTTTTCGGTCAGCGATTGCATCCGGCCGACTGCCAGTTCGCGAAGCGAATCCCCGATGTCGACCTGATGGCCCGTCACCCGTACGTCCACCATTCAGCCCTCCTTTCCTGTGCGGCGCGCCGGCTAGGCGCGCTCCGGCCATTGCGTCAATCACCCTAGGCGGCGAGTGGCGCGAAGCGTTCCCAAAGCGGGTTCGCCATACGTGCGATAAACGCACGATGCCGTTCCAGTTCCTCCGCGCTCGCAAAGTGCGGACGCGGAACGCGCGGCTCGCGGACCGTAACGGTCGGTCCGCCGACTTTGACATCCTTGGCGTTGGTATCGGCGACCAGGCCGAGACCGATCTGCCTCCCACCGGTCAACTCGACATAGACTTGCGCAAGAAGCTGAGCATCGAGCAACGCGCCGTGCTTCACGCGAAGGCTGCGATCGACGCCGAAGCGCGTGCATAAGGCATCGAGGCTGTGTTTCGCGCCTGGATGCCGCGTACGCGCAAGCACCAGCGTATCGACCATCCTGCTCATGCAGACGAGCGGCCGACCGCACAGCTGGAGCTCGTGATTGAGGAAGCCGAAATCGAACGAGGCGTTGTGCGCAACGAGCGGCGAATCCGCCAGGAACTCGATCAGCTCCTCGACCTTGTCCTCAAAGAACGGCTGCGCCGACAGGAACAGGTTGCTGAGTCCGTGGATCGCCTCGGCCTCGGCAGGCATGTGGCGTTGCGGATTGAAATAGGCGTGAAAATGGCGGCCGGTCTCGACCCGATTGACCATCTCGATGCAACCTATTTCGACCATCCGGTCGCCACCGGCGGGATTCAGGCCGGTGGTTTCAGTATCGAAGACAATCTCTCGCACCCGATTTCTATCGGCCTCAGCGGAGCCCGAGACAATAAAGAATTTCATTCACCTGGGCTTCGGTTGCGGAAAGGTCGGCGCCGGTATCGACGACGAAGTCGGCACGCTCCCGCTTTTGGGCGTCGGGCATTTGCCGCGCCAAGATCGCATTCAGCTTGGCCTCGTTCATCCCAGGTCGCTGAAGTACCCTTTCGCGCTGGACCTCGGCCGGAGCCGAAACCACGATGACCTTGTCGAACGCCTCTTCGCCGCCGGTTTCGAATAACAAGGGAATGTCGAACAGAAGCGCCGATGCGTCTTGATGATCTTCGATGAAACGCTGACGCGCGGCCTGCACTTCCGGATGGACGATAGCCTCAAGAGCTTGAAGCTCCGCCGGGGCACCGAGCACGGCCCGCGCCAGTGTCTCCCGATCGAGCACAGTTCCGCGAACGGCATCCGGGAAACGCTTGCCGATCGCCGCAATCATTTCCGGATCGTTGGCCTGCAAATCGCGGACGACAGCATCGGCATCGAACAACGGTATGCCCGCCTTCTCGAACAATCTCGCGACCGTGGACTTCCCCATTCCGATGGAGCCGGTGATCGCGAGCATCATCATTGCACCGCCCCGCGAGCCTGGCGTCGTGACGTCAAACATGACGTCATGACTGCATCAGACCCTTGTTGCGAAGCCGCTTCAGCAAGGGGAGCAGCGGCATGCCCAGGATCGTGAAGTGCCCTCCAGCGATCGTCTCGAACAGCTGGATCCCGCGGCCCTCGATGCGGAACACGCCCACGGTATTGCCGACGTCCGGCCATTCTGCATCGAGGTAGGACTGGATGAACTCCTCCGAAAGGTCGCGAACTTCCAGCTCGGCCCGGCCGAAGTGCGACCAGTCGACCTCTCCGTCGCGAGCCAAGGCCACGCCGCTCGTCAGCAGCATCTTCTTGCCGGAGAATTTCCGAAGGTGCTCGGCGGCCTCTTCGCGGCTGGCGGGCTTGTTGAACAGTGCGCCGTCCACGCCGACCACGGAATCGCTGCCAATCACCCAGTCGCCCGGCCGCTCCCGACTGACCGCGACCGCCTTGGCTTCCGCGAGACTCTTTGCGATCATTTCCAGACCCTTCCCGAGGTCCTTCTCGGCACTCTCGTCGATATTCGCCGGGACGACTTCGAACTCGAGCCCGACGTTCTCGAGGATTTGGCGGCGGATGGGGCTAGCGGACGCGAGGATCAGCACGTTTGGAACAACCTTGTGGAAAAGTGGGTGTGGCGTCCTAGCGCGGAGTTGGGGAGCGGCTCAATCGTGCCATTCTTCGACGTCCCTTTTGGACCTTCCCGAGATTCATCCACGGGCGCCCGATTCTATCCCCAGCCTGTGAATCGCGGGCACGAGCCAAGGCGACTCGCCGGTTCCCCTCAGGAGTCCGGAACGCACTCTTGTTGGCAAATACGGGAGCCACGCCTAAACCCCGCGTCCCGCGCGCCAACAACATCATCAGTCTTCTAAGAATCTATATATAAGGGAGAGTAGAGGGTGGCTTCGAGCCCGAGCGAAACCTGTGAAATCGGATCGTTGCAGAAGCCCATGCTGGCCGTACTGAGCGGTGAGCGGCGTGATCCGCCTCCCGTCTGGATGATGCGCCAGGCCGGTCGCTACCTCCCTGAATATCGCGAGTTGCGAGCCGATCGCGGAAGCTTTCTCAATCTGGTCTATGACAGCGAAGCCGCGGCGGAAATCACGCTGCAGCCGCTGCGCCGCTTCCCGGAACTCGACGCGGCGATCCTGTTCTCGGACATCCTCATCGTCCCATTTGCATTGGGCCAGAACCTGACCTTCGTCACGGGCGAGGGTCCGCGCCTCACGCCTCCGCTCGCAAATGCTTCCCTGGAGGACCTCCAGCCTGCGCTGCAGCGCCTGGATCCGATTTACGAGACGGTTCGCAGGGTGAAGGCAGCGCTCGACCCGTCGAAGACGCTGATCGGCTTTGCAGGAGCGCCCTGGACGGTCGCGACCTACATGGTCGCCGGCCAGGGCAGCCGCGACCAGTCGGAAACGCGCCGGCTGGCCTATGCCGACCCGGCGCGATTTGCAGCCATCATCGAGAGTATCGAGATGACGACGCTCGATTATCTGTCCGGACAGATCGAGGCCGGAGCGGAAGCAGTCCAGTTATTCGACAGTTGGGCCGGCAGCCTGGCTCCGGCCGAGTTCGAGCGCTGGGTCATTGCGCCGACCGCGCGCATCGCGACCGCCGTCAAGCAGCGCCATCCCCATGTTCGGTTCATCGGCTTCCCCAAGGGCGCCGGCGGCAAGCTCGGCGCTTATGCTCGCGAAACCGGCATCGATGCGATCGGCGTCGATGAAACGGTCGATCCGGTCTGGGCCGATCGTGAGCTGCCCTCCGGCCTGCCGGTACAGGGCAACCTCGATCCCCTCGCTTTGCTGTCAGGCGGGGAAAGCCTCGCCGACTCCGTCGAGCGCGTCCTTGACGCCTTCGCGGGACGGCCGCACATCTTCAATCTCGGCCACGGAATTCTTCAGGAAACGCCCATTGCTCATGTCGAGCAGATGCTTGCCCAGGTGAAACAGCGCGCATGAACAACACCTTCGAGCTGCTGACCGTCGCCTATCCGTGGATTAAGGCCGCGCACCTGACGTTCGTCATGTTCTGGATCGCGGGCCTGTTCATCTTGCCGCGCTTCTACGTCTATCATCATGAGACGACCCCCGGGTCGGCCGAGGACCGCGCCTGGATCGAGCGGGAGGATCGCGTCCGCACGATCATCCTTACACCGTCGATGATCATCGTCTGGGTGCTGGGCTTGATCTTGGCCTACCTGATTGGTGCCTGGGACCAGCACTGGTTTCAGGCCAAGCTGTTGCTCGTGATCGCCTTGACGGGTTACCAGGGATGGCTGGGCAAGTACGGGAAGGGGCTGGCCGCCGGAAAGCGCCCGCTCGACAGCCGCACCTTGAGAATCATGAACGAGCTGCCGGGAATCGCGACAGCGATCATCGTCGTGCTAGTGATCGTCAAACCGTTCTGATCGCGAATCTTCATTGGCGGCATTGACTTGGGTCACCGCCAGACATACCTCGAACAGCGACGGCTAAATCGGCCAGTTCACTTCCTTTGCCGACGAACCGTTTGTCCCGGATGAGGCGTCCTGCCCGTCCCGAGCTTTTTGACTAAAGCCGTTTTTCCAATCCTTCGTCCGAAGCGATATCGAATGCATCTGAAAGATCTCAAGAAACAAACCCCCGCAGAACTCGTCACCATGGCCGAAGAGCTTGGTGTCGAAGGCGCGTCCACCCTGCGCAAGCAGGATCTCATGTTCTCCATCCTCAAGGTCCGCGCCGAAACCGGTGCCGAGATCATGGGGTCGGGGACGATCGAAGTCCTCAACGACGGCTTCGGCTTCCTCCGCTCTCCCGAGGCCAATTACCTCGCCGGACCGGACGACATCTACGTAGCACCGAGCGTCGTCAGGCGCTTTGGCTTGCGCACCGGCGACACCGTGGAAGGTGAAATCCGCGCTCCCAAGGAAGGCGAGCGCTACTTTGCCCTGACCAAGGTCACCGCCATAAATTTCGACGACCCCGAGGCCGTGCGCCATCGGGTCAATTTCGACAATCTCACGCCGCTCTACCCGACGTCGAAGATCGAGCTCGATCCCAAGGATCCGACGGTCAAGGACAAGTCGGCCCGCGTGATCGACATCGTCGCTCCGCTCGGCAAAGGCCAGCGTGCGCTGATCGTCGCTCCGCCGCGGACCGGCAAGACGGTGCTTCTCCAGAACATCGCCAAGTCGATCACCGACAATCACCCGGAAGTCTTCCTGATCGTCCTGCTCATCGACGAGCGGCCGGAGGAAGTCACCGACATGCAGCGCTCGGTGAACGGCGAGGTGATCAGCTCGACCTTCGACGAGCCGGCTTCGCGCCACGTCCAAGTCGCTGAAATGGTTATCGAAAAGGCCAAGCGCCTGGTCGAGCACAAGAAGGATGTCGTGATCCTTCTGGACTCCATCACCCGGTTGGGCCGCGCCTACAACACGGTCGTGCCGAGCTCCGGTAAGGTGCTGACCGGCGGTGTCGATGCCAACGCACTTCAGCGTCCGAAGCGCTTCTTCGGAGCTGCGCGCAACATCGAGGAAGGCGGATCGCTTTCCATCATCGCGACCGCGCTGATCGACACCGGCTCGAAGATGGACGAAGTCATCTTCGAAGAGTTCAAGGGCACGGGTAACAGCGAAATCGTTCTCGACCGCAAGGTCGCCGACAAGCGCATCTTCCCGTCGCTGGATGTCGGCAAGTCCGGCACCCGCAAGGAGGAGCTGCTGGTCGAGCAGGGCACTCTCAGCAAGATGTGGGTGCTTCGCCGCATCCTCATGCAGATGGGTACGGTCGACGCGATGCAGTTCCTTCTCGACAAGATGAAGGACGCCAAGTCGAACGAGGACTTCTTCGCCTCAATGAACCAGTAAGCTGCGCTAAAGCACCGGCCAGCCATGTGCGGGCCGGTGCGTGCCTCATTTTGCGGCCGGAGCGTTAGTCGTCGAAGATGATCACAGGATTCAGTTTCTCCAGCGTTTTTACTGCGACGGGCATGGCCAAGCTCGGCCAGATCATAGTCGGCGACCTCACCATGGCCGGTGACAATGTCGTCATCATGGGATCGCTGGCGTCTGGGCTACCGGAGAAGGACCGTCGCCGAGTTCTGATGCTCGGGGTAGGGATGGCGCTCGCTTTCCTAATCACCTTTGCGGTGATCGCCACGCAGCTCCTACGTGTCACGGGTCTGGTATTTGCCGGCGGCCTCCTCCTGCTCTGGGTTGCCTACAACATGTGGCGGGAGATGCATCCGCGTGCGCCGGTGATCAGTGACGATCCCGATACGCCCGAGATTGAAGGGCCGCCCCGCACCAAGACGTTTCTTCAAGCCGCGATCCAGATCACCATCGCAGATCTCAGCATGAGCCTGGACAACGTGCTGTTGGTCGCGTCGATCGCGCGCGACAATCCGGCGCTTCTCGTGATTGGGCTTACTTTTTCGGTGCTGTTCATGGGATTTGCGGCGAATTACGTCGCCCGGCTCATCCAGCGATATCACTGGATCAATTATATCGGCTTGGCAGTGATCCTCTATGTGGCTCTCAACATGATCCATGAGGGATGGGTCGGTGGCGAGCACGTCCTGGGCTTGAGGGACGCCTTGGGCTTGGTCTAGTCGGGAACAAAGGCCGCCCGAGGCGCTTGGACTGCACGTTTCGCAAAGAGGATTGAAAGTTGCTCGAGATTCTCATGACGACCCTGGGATCGGTCGCCGCGCATTACGGTGCACCGGCCAACATCTGGGCCGCCATCGTCCACGATTTCTCGAATATCACCGAGCCGGCAGCGTTCGCCGCCTTCCTTCAGGTTCTGATGATCGACCTCGTTCTGGCGGGCGACAATGCGATTGTTGTTGGCGCGCTTGCCGCCGGCCTGAACCCGGAACAGCGCCGCAAGGTCATCCTCATCGGCGTCCTCGCCGCCCTCGTGCTCCGCATCATCTTCGCCTTGATAGTCACCCAACTTCTTCAGATTATTGGACTTATCTTCGTTGGCGGACTTCTTCTGCTGTGGGTGGCCTGGAAGATGTGGCGGGAACTGCGTCACAACGGGGAATCGGCCGGGTCTGAAGAGATCCTGGGTGACGAACACTCGGGGCTGAAGCCCGCAAAGAGCTTCTCCGGCGCCGTCTGGGCGGTGGCCATAGCGGACGTCTCGATGAGCCTCGACAATGTGCTCGCTGTGGCTGGAGCCGCGCGCGACCATCCGGGCATTCTGATCGTCGGCCTTGTGTTCGCAGTGCTCCTGATGGGTGTCGCGGCCAACGTGATCGCTCGCTACATCGAGCGGTACCGCTGGATCGGCTACGTCGGCTTGCTCGTCATCGTCTATGTCGCGGTGAAGATGATCTACGATGGTTGGGTCCATCCGGAGGTCGGCCTCGGCCAGCTGTTCGCCTGAGCGCTCCCGGTGCGCTAAGCGGCGCACGTGAATTCCGAAACGATCTTTGCGCTATCCAGCGGCCGTCCGCCCGCGGCCGTCAGCGTCATCCGAATTAGCGGCCCGAGGGCGCACGAGGCCGGCGTAAGACTAGCTCGGACCTTGCCGGAGCCACGGCACGCCGCCGTGCGGATCCTCCGCGATGACATGGGCGAACTGCTGGACGAGGCCTTAGTGCTGCGATTCGACGGGCCGCATAGCTCTACCGGTGAGGATGTCGTCGAACTGCACTGCCATGGAGGCCGGGCCATCGTCGACGCGGTTCTCTTGGCCTTGAGAGGCCTGGATGGCTTGCGGGACGCGCTTCCCGGCGAGTTCACGCGCCGCGCTTTCGAAAGTGGCCGCATCGATCTCACCGAAGCCGAAGGGCTGGCCGACTTGCTGGAGGCGGAGACGGAGACCCAGCGCAAGGCTGCGCTTGCACTCGCGGAGGGTAGGCTCAAGCGTATCGTCGAAGACTGGCAAGCGCGGCTCCTCGGATTGTCGGCCCGGGCGGAAGCGGCAATCGATTATGCTGACGAGGACGACGTTGGGTCGGATCCGAGCTTGTCCGATGACTGCGGCGTTTTGGCGGCTGAGCTTGGAGCGTGGCTGGATCGCCCGCGGGTCGAGCCTTTGAAGGACGGTGTTCGGATCGTCGTAGCCGGCCCGCCAAACTCTGGAAAATCAAGCCTAATCAATGCGATAGCTGGACAGGAAAAGGCAATCGTTACCGATGTCCCGGGGACAACGCGCGATCATATCGAAGTCCCGCTTTCGATCCGCGGAGTGCCAGTACTTCTGACGGACACGGCAGGACTTCGAGAGAGCGAAGAGAGGGTTGAACGGATTGGGATCGAGCGCGCGCGAAACCTGGCCCAGAGCGCGGACGTGCTTCTTTGGCTTGGGGACCCAGAGGATGCGCCTGTGCACGACCGCCGGATTCTGGTTCATTCGCGTTCTGACTTAGCAGAGCGGTTCGATGTCCCGGGGGATTCGCTAGCGGTTTCGTCTGTGACGGGGGCGGGGCTGAGAGAGTTGCTCAGCGAAGCTTCTCGCCTCGCTACGGAAGTTCTGCCGGGTGAAGGCGAAGTTGCTTTCAATAGGCGACACGCCTCGCACGTGATCGAAGCGAGAGAGGCTCTGCAACGCGTTGTTGCCGTGGAAGATCTCGAACTCGCCGCTGAGGATCTCCGCCTCGCGCGATCGGCTTTTGACCGGCTCACTGGGCGAGCGGGGGTAGAGGACGTACTGGACGCTCTGTTCGGACGGTTTTGCCTCGGAAAGTAATGTTTCACGTGAAACAGTCGTCTGAGACGATTTTCGATCTTCGGCAAATTCGCTAAGCGCATCAGCATGTTCGACGTACTCGTCATCGGAGCCGGCCATGCTGGATGCGAAGCCGCGGCGGCCGCGGCTCGGCGGGGCGCACGTGTGGGCTTGGTCACGTTCCGCGACGAGGACGTCGGTCAGATGTCATGTAACCCGTCCATCGGTGGTGTCGGAAAGGGGCATCTGGTCCGCGAACTGGACGTCTTTGACGGTCTCATGGCTCGAGCAGCGGATCGAGCGGCTATCCACCGCCGGATGCTCAATCGCAGCAAGGGCCCCGCTGTCCAGGGTCCGCGCGTTCAGGCGGATCGCTCCCTGTATCGAGCGGCCATGTGCGAGCTCGTGGGTGCGTCGGGCGTCGAGCTGATCGTGACCGAAGCGATTGCTTTAGTGGTCGTCGGTGGTCGCATCGTCGGCCTCAAGACCGAATCGGGGCTCATCGAATGCCGCGCTCTCGTCATTGCGACCGGCACGTTCCTCGATGCGCGCATCTTCGTCGGTGACCGGATTCGGTCCGGGGGGCGGCGCGACGAAAGCTCAGCCGTCGCTCTCGGCGCACAGATTCGAGAGATCGGCCTCGCGCAGGGCCGGCTCAAGACAGGCACGCCACCTCGTCTCGATGGACGCACGATCGACTGGGCCCGGCTTCAGCCGCAGCCCAGTGACGACGATCCCTGGACGATGTCGGCGATCGACGACGGCTTCCGACCGCCGCAGCTAGCTTGCGCGATTGCGCGAACCAATGAGACGACGCACGACATCATTCGCTCGAGTTTCGACCGTTCGCCGCTATTTTCGGGTTCGATCGAGGGGAGGGGTCCACGTTACTGCCCGTCGATCGAGGATAAGGTCCGCCGCTTCGCCGATCGTGATGGGCATCAGATTTTCCTGGAACCTGAGAGCCTTACCAACGCTCTGGTCTATCCTAATGGTGTGTCCACGTCCTTGCCTGAAGAGGTGCAGCTCGCGTTCATGCGCAGTATCTCCGGGCTGGAGCGGGTCGAAATTGTTCGCTGTGGGTACGCGGTGGAGTACGAGTTCGTCGATCCGCGTACGCTTTCATCCACCCTGGAAACCCGAGAAATTGCGGGCCTGTTCCTCGCCGGCCAGATCAATGGCACGACCGGATATGAGGAGGCGGCCGCTCAGGGGCTGGCCGCGGGGCTCAATGCGGCGGCGAAGGCGCTCGATCTCGACTCCGTGCGATTCGACCGGCGGACGAGCTACATCGGTGTGATGATCGACGACTTGACGCTTCAGGGCGTCAGCGAACCGTATCGTATGATGACCGCACGGGCCGAATACCGACTTGCCCTTCGCGCCGACAATTCAACCTCGAGGCTCGGGCAACAGGCTTTGGCAGCACACTGCGTGGGTGACTCGCGTAGAGCGCAGATTCGTGAGCATTTCGAGGCTCGCGGCTGTTCCACGTGGAACATGACCCCCGAAGGCGCCGCGGATGCCCTTTATGCTCCATACTTGGAGCGCCAGGAGCGGGAATGGACTGCTGTACTTGGCGATCGCACCGTGCAAATCCCGGCCAACCTCGATTTTCGGGCGATACCTGGCATTTCGAATGAAATGAGCGAACGACTAAGCGCTGCTCGTCCAGAAACGCTGGACCAAGCGTCTCGCGTTCGTGGCGTCACGCCGGCTGCGTTGTCCGCTCTTTATGTTGCTGCAAGCCGCCGAGCAGCATGATTGAGCAACTAAGAGCCGCCTCCGGCAAAGATGTTCCACGTGAAACACTGGAGCAATTGGAAGCGTATATCGAACTGCTCAAAGAAGAAGCTAGACGGCAGAACTTGATCGCCCCCTCGACGCTCGAAGCGGTCTGGGATCGCCACATCCTCGATTCCGCTCAGCTCTTACGTTTCGAACCATTTTCGGGAGCCGCCTGGGCGGACATAGGCTCCGGTGCGGGACTCCCGGGCATCGTGATCGCCCTTCTGGCGAGCGGGCCGGTTACCCTTATCGAGCCCCGACGCCTGCGTGCAGAATTCCTTGCGCAATGTATCGACCGCCTCTCCCTAGGAGAAAAGGTCACGGTGAAATGCTCGAAGGTCGAGCGCGCGCAGGGCAAGTTCGACGTGATTACCGCTCGCGCCGTCGCAGCTTTGGATCGACTGATTGCTATCGCCGAGCACCTCTCCCACAAAGAGACGGTGTGGGTTCTCCCGAAAGGCAGAAGCGCGCAATCGGAACTGGCGCTGGCCAAGCGAAACTGGCACTGTGACGTTCGGGTCGAACGGAGCTGCACCGATCCCGAATCCGAGATCCTGGTGCTGACAAGGGTGGGGGCCAAGTAGAGTCCATGATCAGGGTCGCCGTTGCGAACCAGAAGGGTGGGGTCGGCAAGACCACCACCGCCATCAATCTTGCGACAGCACTGGCCGCGATCGGCTGGAAGGTCCTCCTGATCGACCTTGATCCGCAGGGCAATGCTTCTACCGGGCTCGGCGTCAACCAGGCGAGCCGCGAGCTGTCGAGCTACGACGTCTTGATCGGCAAGGCTGGAGTCGCTGAGGCGGCAGTCCAGACGCGTGTTCCACGGCTAGAGCTGCTACCCGCGACGATGGATCTCTCCGGGGCCGAAGTGGAACTCGTTTCCCTGGAGGATCGCGCTCGCCGGATGGAACGGGCGCTGGACGCTGTCCCGGCCGGTCGCTGGGACATCTGCCTGATGGACTGCCCGCCCTCGCTTGGTCTCCTGACGGTCAACGGCCTGGTTGCAGCCCGCCATCTTCTGGTACCTCTGCAGTGCGAGTTCTTCGCTCTCGAGGGGTTAAGCCAGCTTCTCCAGACCGTTGAGCGCATTCGTCTCGCTTTCAACCCTGAGCTCCAGATCCTTGGTATTGCGCTGACGATGTTCGATCGCCGCAACAAATTGTCCCAACAGGTTGCGGATGACGTCCGAGCCTGTCTCGGCCGCGCGGTGTTCGATACGGTCGTGCCGCGCAACGTGAGATTGTCCGAGGCGCCCAGCCACGGCCTGCCGGCCCTGATCTACGATCTGAAATGCTCGGGGTCTGAAGCGTACGTTCACCTCGCCCGTGAGCTGATGGGACGCCTGCCGCGCCAGGCGGAGGCAGCATGAGTACGAATCGCCCAGGCTCCGGCCTTGGTCGCGGCCTTTCTGCGCTGCTGGGCGAACAAGCCGCCTCCCCTTCAAGCAAGTCCGACGTCGCGCCGAATCGCCCCGGCGGAGTTCGCGAGATCGAGATCGGTCGGATTCGGCCGAACCCGGATCAGCCGCGCGTACAGTTCAACGAGGAGGCGATCGACGAGTTGGCCGACTCGATCATGGAGCGCGGCGTTCTCCAGCCGATCCTGCTTCGTCCACATGGCGACGGCTTCGAGATCGTGGCTGGTGAAAGGCGATGGCGAGCGGCCCAAAAGGCGCGACTGCACACGATCCCCGCCATCGTTCGCGAGATCGACGATTCGAACACCGCCGAAATCGCCTTGATCGAGAATGTTCAACGCGAGGATTTGAACGCGATCGAAGAAGCCGAGGGATACCGGCAGCTCATCGATCGCCATGGTCATACCCAGGACAATATCGCGAAGCTCGTTCACAAGTCCCGGAGCCATGTCGCTAACTTATTGAGATTGCTCGACCTTCCAGAGTTTGTCCGCCAATCGCTTTTGCGAGGCGATATCACTATGGGTCATGCCCGGGCAGTTGCGACGGCCCCCGATCCCGAGGCGCTGACCAAGGAGGTGATCGCCAAGGGGCTTTCGGTTCGGCAGGCGGAGCAACGGGCACGGGTCGAACGGCCAGGCGCAGGGCACGACATCGCCAGGGGCAGTGCGCGGAACTACAAGAACGTCGACGCGGATGTGGTCGCGCTCGAACGGCAGCTTGGAGATACGCTTGGCCTGAAGGTCCAGATCGCCCACAACGGCCAAAAGGGCGTCGTGACTTTGAGTTACAGCAGCCTCGACCAGCTCGACATGATTTGTCAGCGGCTCACCGGCGAACCGATTTAGGGATCAGCGTCGCCGCGCCTGCCGGGCGATGGCGACAAGTTCTTCGCCCAGCGCTTCGGCCGGCGACGGAGCATCGCCACGCATCAGCCTTCGCTCCAAGTCCCCAGCGCGCTCCGCGACCCGGGCCAGGCCAGAGGAGTCCCACATGCCGAGCATGCGTTCGACAAGTGGCTTATCCTTCCAGAACAGAGCCTTGCCCATTGACGTCATGACAGCAGCGACGCTTTCCCCAGCGTCGACTCGCGCGCGGATCGGCGCAAGCATCAACAGCCGCCGCTGAAGCGAACGGATCACGGGAATGGCGTCCCGCCCGCCTTCATCCATGTCCGCCAGTGTCTCGCCTAGGCTCCGGACGTCTCCCGACAACGCCAGGTCGGCGATGTCCAGGAAATCGCCGCCGATCGCCGCCCCTACGGCGTCCAGCGCCTCAGACTCCAGCTCCTTCGGCGCGTTCGGGGAAGCATCGAGATACAAAGCGAGCTTCGCCAGCTCCTGTGCGATCATCCGACGGTCGTTGCTGCAGCCCTCGGCGATTCGCGCGGCAATGATTGGCTGCATGCGAAGACCTTCGGTACGCCCGAGTTCGGTCACCAGGCGCTCCGCATCCCGCGCGTCCAGTTCGTAGGAGACGTGCGAAAGGGCGCGCGGATGGGAATCGGCGAGCTTCAGCAAGCCGGACGTCTTGGTCAGCCGGCCCGCGATCGCCACAACCGGGCTCTCCAGCGCGGGCGCGTTCAAAAGGGCCTCTACCGCGGCCAGGCTTTCCTCGCCGGCCGGTTGTAGCCAGATCACCTTCGAGCCGCCGAACATGTCGATCGCGCCCGCTTCGTCGGTCAACAAGGCCGGATCCGACCTCAAGCTGGCGGGCGCAATGGCCTGCTTGCTGGCCTTCAGCGCGACGACCAGACGCTCTCCAAGCGCAGAGGATTGCGATTCATCCGTCCCATGGAAGAGGTAGAAGCGGATGGAGGGGTTCGGTTGGTCGACCGATCGGCCGATGCTGCCCTTCGCGGCTTTCACTTGGCGGTTGGGTTGCTCGCGGCGAATTGCGCCAGGCGGGCTACGATCTGATCGGAAACCACGTCCGCGAGCCGCTCGGCGGCGGTCTGCTCAGCCGCAACCGTCGCATACTCGGAGCTGACGACGTCGATGCCGGCATCCGAACCCGCAGTCGCATCGAGCACAACGGCGCCAGTCGAGACGTCGACTAGCTGAAAACGCGCCCTCAACGTCCGCCGCTCCCGGGTCACCGCGCGATCGCCACGAATGCCGAAGCCGGTAATATCGTCGTCCAGCTTCACGTCGAGCCGGTATCTCGTCTGGTTCGACCCTGACGCCGCGAGACGATCCTTGAGCTTGGTGTACATGAGCCAGCCGACCTGGCCTTCCATCGTGCTGACCGAAATCGTCGACAGCGTCGAAGCAACCGGCCCGTTCGCACCCCCGGCGTAGACGGGCTGCAGCTGACATCCGCTAAGGCCAAGCGCGGCAGCAGCGAGAAGCGCATGCTTCATGCGACGATGTTCACCAGTCGATCGGGCACAACGATCACTTTCCGCGGCGCATTTCCTTCGAGCAGACGCTGCACCTTCTCGGAGGCGAGCGCCAGCGCTTCTGCGGCCTCCCGGTCCAGGCCACGCGGAGCATCCAGCGTGTCGCGGAGCTTGCCGTTGACCTGGATCGCCAATGTGACTTGATCCTCGACCAGCAGCCCCGGATCGAACTCGGGCCACGGCGCATCGACCACCATGCCGGCTTCACCCAACGCGGCCCACGCCTCTTCGGCCAGATGTGGAGTTGCAGGAGCAACAAGCCGAATGAGAGAGCGAATGGTGGAGGACCGGGTCGCCGACGGCTTGGCCTTCTCGATCGCGCTGACCAGCTCATAAAGCTGTGCCACCGCCTTGTTGAACTGCAGGCCGTCGAGTGCTTCCGTAACCGCCGCGATGGTCTTGTGCAGCTTCCGCTCGAGCGCTTCATCCGCGCCCTCGCCGGCCGTGTCAGTCGTCGCCAGGCGCCAGACGCGCTGGACGAAACGCGCGGCGCCTTCGATGCCGCCCTCAGACCATTCGAGGTCGCGCTCGGGGGGACTGTCGGAGAGCATGAACCAGCGCACCGCATCAGCGCCGTAGCGGGCGATGATCGGCTCCGGATCGATGGTGTTGCGCTTCGACTTGGACATCTTCTCGACGCGGCCGAGGGTGACCGGAACACCACTCTCGATGTGGATCCAGTCGTCTCCGGTCTTCCGGACCTCGTCCGGGCTCAGCCAGCTGCCGTCGCCAGCACGATAGGTCTCGTGCGTGACCATGCCCTGCGTGAACAAGCCCTTGAACGGCTCGGCCATGCCGAGGCGACCGATGTGGTTGAGCGCCCGTGTCCAGAAGCGGGCATAGAGCAAATGCAGGATCGCGTGTTCGACGCCGCCAATATATTGATCGACCGGAAGCCACTGCTCGACTTCTTCGCGATCGAACGGCTTGTCTGCCGGCTCACTGGCGAAGCGCATAAAATACCAGCTGGAATCCACGAACGTATCCAGCGTGTCGGTTTCGCGACGCGCCTGGCCCTTGCACGACGGGCAGGGGATGTTTCTCCAGCTTTCATGCCGGTCCAGTGGATTGCCGGGCTGATCGAAGCTGACATCCTCCGGCAGCACGACGGGGAGCTGGTCGCGGGGGACCGGGACCGCCCCGCACGCATCGCAATGGATGATCGGGATGGGGGTGCCCCAGTAACGCTGGCGCGACACACCCCAGTCGCGGAGGCGATAGGCGGTCGTCCCAACGCCCCAGCCTCCCGCCTCGGCGCGGCGGATGACCTCGGCCTCGGCCTGCTCCGTGCTCAGGCCGTCGAGGAACTGGGAGTTCACCGCAACGCCGTCCATCGCCTCGGCCTCGCCGACGATTGGCTGGCCGGCCTCTTCAAGGCTCGAGGCGACGACGCGCTTGATCGGCAGCGCGTATTTGCTCGCAAATTCGAAGTCGCGCTGGTCATGACCAGGGACGCCGAAGATGGCGCCCGTGCCATATTCCATCAGCACGAAGTTCGCGATGTAGACCGGCAGGCGCCAGTTGGGATCGAGCGGATGGATTGCCTCGATCACGGTCTGGAAGCCCTTCTTTTCGGCCGTCTCGATCTCCGCCGCGCTGGTTCCGCCCCTGCGGCATTCTGCGATGAAGTCGGCGACGGACTGATCACCTGCCGCAAGCGCTTCGGCGATGGGGTGGGTGGGCGCAATGGCGACGAAGCTGGCGCCGAAAATCGTGTCCGGTCGGGTGGTAAAGACCTCGACCGAGTCCGTGCCATTGACCGGATCGGCCAGGCGGAAGCGGAACTGCAGGCCTCGGCTTTTGCCGATCCAGTTCTCCTGCATCAGCTTGACCTTGTCCGGCCAGTTGTCGAGCTCGCCGAGCCCCTCGAGTAGCTCTTCCGCGAAGTCGGTAATCTTCAGGAACCATTGCGACAGGCGCCGCCGTTCCACCGGGGCGCCGGAGCGCCATCCCTTGCCGTCGATCACCTGCTCGTTGGCGAGCACGGTCATGTCGACCGGGTCCCAATTGACCTCGCTCTCCTTGCGATAGACCAGGCTGGCCTCGAACAGGTCGAGGAACAGCGCCTGCTCATGTCCGTAATAATCGGGTTCGCAGGTGGCGAGCTCGCGGCTCCAGTCGAGCGCAAAGCCCAGGCGCTTCAGCTGTTCGCGCATGGTCGCGATGTTCTGGCGAGTCCACTCGCCGGGATGGACCTTGCGCTCCATCGCCGCATTCTCGGCCGGCATGCCGAATGCATCCCAGCCCATCGGATGAAGCACTTCGCGGCCCTGCATCCGGCGGAAGCGGGCGAGCACGTCACCCATGGTGTAGTTGCGGACGTGGCCCATGTGGATGCGCCCCGACGGATAGGGGAACATCTCCAGGACGTAGGTCTTCGGCTTGAGGCTCGCGCTGTCGGCGACGAAGCTGCGAGCCTCGTCCCACCGGGCCTGCCAGCGGACGTCCGCAACGGCCGGATCGAAACGGCCGGTCATATGCTCGGCCTTATCCCCTGACGGTCGTGCGGCGGATGTCGCGGGCACGCGTCAGGATGATGTCCTCGAGCTTCTGGACGGTCGAGGCAGAGACAGGCGCGTTTACCCAGTTGCCGCCCTGGTTGACCTGCCGCGACGCGGTCACGCGCAGAGCGTCAGCGCGAAGGTCCTGGTCGAGGATGGACGCGGTGACTTTGACCCGCTCATTCGGGGACTGGGGATTGGTGTACCAGTCGGTGATGATCACGCCGTTGCTCGAATCGGCCTGAAGGAGTGGAGCGAACGACAAAGTGTCGAGCGCCGCCCGCCAGAGGTAGGCATTCACGCCGATCGTCGTCATGCGCGACGGGGCAAGCTCGATCGGCACGTCGCGATTACGCGAACAGCCTGGCGCGGCCACGGCGATGACGAGAAGCGCAGCAGCGGCGGTCTTCAGGCGAAGCATCGGGAATCCTTCTGAGGTGAACTCGGACGAAGGGGCGTTATAGATACTGGCGTAGCAGGGGCAAGCAGCGTGAATCTCGCGATTCTGTGTTACCTGTGCAACAGAGCGGGACGGAATCAAACAACGTCATGGAACCTTCAGGTTCGCCAGACTATATCGGAGTCGAAACAGGAGGAATTTGGGTGCCGATTCTCGGTCATTCACGGAGCGCAAAGTTGCTCGCCGCGGTTTCCGCGGTGGGTCTTCTGCTGTCGCCCGCGATCGCCGCACCGGCACCGGCGAAGAAGAAGGCACCGGCCGTAGCGCTCAGCTTCGACCCGCTTTCCAACTTCACCCCTGCAGGCGCTGACCCGAAGCTGGCGGCGTCGGTCGGCAGCCGCAGCCTGTCACTCACCGATTTCAAGTTCACTCCTGCTGCTGCCAAGAGCCGCCCGTCGCAGGTTCGCGTGGCGATTCGGGCGCGTCCGAACTCGGCGGTTCGAGTCGGCGACGGTTCGGCCTCGCCGATCACTGCGCTTACGCCGGCCAGCTACAACCTCGGCGTCGCTGTTGGCTGGCGCAGCTTCGCGGTTTCTGGCGACGTCGCCAAGACCGAGTCGCGCAACCCGTCGCTCGGCAACAAGGAGAGCGCCGTCGTCGGTGTCAGCTATTCGCTCAAGCGCTTCAC
Organism: Sphingomonas daechungensis; assembly: GCF_039543105.1. NCBI lineage: Bacteria > Pseudomonadati > Pseudomonadota > Alphaproteobacteria > Sphingomonadales > Sphingomonadaceae > Sphingomonas > Sphingomonas daechungensis. The sequence continues at coordinate 1,572,417 of NZ_BAABJC010000001.1, read as the reverse complement.
CGGTCGCGTCGCCGTGGGCGCGGAGCGCGACAGCCAGGTTCCTGCTCTTCGCGACCGCGAGAATTATTCACTCGACGTCGGCGGTGCCTACAACATCAGCCAGCGCATCGCCCTCACGGGCGGTGTCCGCTACAATGTCGAGCGCGACCGTAATGCCGTCGTGAGCGACAGCCGCCGCGACAGCCAGGCGGTTTACGTCGGGACCGCGTTCAAGTTCTAAGCGTCGCGACCGCCTAACCAGGCGTCGATTCCAGCCCAGCCGTAAAAACCCTCGCGCTCCAGTCGCGCCGATTTGAGCTCGTCCATGCCGCCAAGAGCGATTGCCGGAACGCCGGCGGCTTTGGCGATCCGCAGCGCTTGCGGCCGATGCAGCGCCTTGCCGCCGGGATGCGACCGAGTTGGGTAAACGGGCGAGACGAACACCAGCGTTGCGCCGTCCGCCTTGGCATCCTCTGCTTCTTCGACCGAATGCACCGACCGAGAGAAGGGCAGGTCGATCGTCGGCCCGGATGGATTGTGGACGAGATCTGCTCCCAGCGTGCGGGCCAGATCGACGTCTGCGGCAATGGCCAGCGCAAGGCTCCGCCGATGACAAATATCGGCAATCCGTCCCGCCAGCACCCTCCTCGCCTCGGGTGAGACCGAATAATGTCGGAAGACGATACCGGCATGCTTGATCGGCAGCCGGTCGATGGCGTCCCACAGGCGTTCGCCCATTCGCTCGTCGGTCATCAGCCAGGCTCGGGGCCAAGGTCTCTGGCGGGAGGTCATGCCGCTTTCTATAGCCTCGCCCGATGAACGCTGCCGAGCGCCGCCACACGATCCTCGACCAGATTGCCGCCGCCGCGAAGCTCGCCGGCCGGGACCCAGCCGACGTCCGGCTGATCGCGGTAAGCAAGACCCGCTCCGTGGAAGACATCGAGGACCTCATCGAGGCGGGCCAACGCGACTTCGGCGAGAGCCGGGTCCAGGAGGCGCTGGCGAAGTGGCCTTCGCTTCTGGCTCGTCATTCGGATGTGCGCCTGCACTGCATCGGGCGCCTGCAATCGAACAAGGCTGCGGAAGCGGTGAAATTATTCGACGTTGTCCATTCGCTTGATCGTCCCTCTCTTCTGGAGGCGCTGGCCAAGGAAGCGGAGAAAGCCGGCCGCGTCCCGTCCGTCTACGTCCAGGTGAATATCGGCGAGGAGGAGCAGAAGGGCGGCTGCGCGATCGATGAGGTCGGGTCGCTGGTTCAGGCTGTCCGCTCCTCGCCGCTGCCGCTCGCTGGTCTGATGGCGATTCCGCCGCAGGATGTGGAGCCCGGGCCCTATTTCGCACTGCTCGCGAAACTGGCGCGAGATCTTGCTGTCGACGGCCTCAGCATGGGCATGTCATCGGACTTCAAGCCCGCCGTGATGCTCGGCGGGACCGTGGTCCGCGTCGGAACGGCCTTGTTCGAGGATTGAGCGAGGCTAGTCTCCATTTCATGCGTTGGCTCGCAGCCTTGTTCCTGATCCTGGCGGCGCCCGCCTCGGCCTTCGCGCCGATCTTTGCTGGCGGCCAGTGGGCGGCACTCGATCGCGGGAATAGCTGCGAGGCCGCGACACGAGCCGTCCGCATTGCCGAAAAGGGCAAGGTCCAGGCGCGAGCCGGCTTTGCCTTTGACGTATCCGGCCCCCGTCACGGCCAATTCTTCGCCCAACTCAGCCGAATGCCGCGCCCCGGCTCCACGGTGATTCTCACCGTCGGCGACCAACCCTTCCTCCTAGCCGCCGGCAGCGGCTGGGCGTGGAGCCGCGATCCGGCGCAGGAGGCGGCAATCATCGCCGCGGCTCGCTCAGCCGGCGGGATGCGGATCGAGTCCCGCGACCAGGCGGGCGCTCGGTTCATCGATCGCTATCTGCTCGAAGGCGCCGCGACTGCCATCGATGCGGCGGCCGCCCGTTGCGCGACGGCCAAGCTGGCAAAATCAGGCCGCAATCCCTAGGTAGGCCGCCTTCCATGAGTGCCGATACCGCCATCATGCCGATCCCCGGCCCCGTTGACCCTGTGCCCGTGCCACGGGTCGCGACCCCGCGCGCCGACGGCAGAGTGGAGCTCGTCGGCCTGTCGAAAGACCGGATCCGGACCGCCCTGGAAGAGGCGGGACTCGATTTGAAGCAGGCCAAGCTCCGCGCCAAGCAGATCTGGCACTGGATCTACAATCGCGGCGTCAGCGACTTCGAGGCGATGAGCGACATCGCGAAGGCGCAGCGTCCATGGTTCGCCGAGCGATTCGCGATTACCCGGCCCGAGGTGGTGGAGGCCCAGGTCTCGACCGATGGAACGCGAAAGTGGCTGCTCAAGACCCACGACGGTCATGATTTCGAAATGGTGTTCATCCCGGATGCCGACCGCGGAACCTTGTGCGTGTCGAGCCAGGTCGGCTGCACGCTCAACTGCCGTTTCTGCCACACCGGTACGATGCAGCTCGTCCGCAACCTCGAGCCGTCGGAAATCGTCGGCCAGGTCATGCTTGCCCGCGACGCCCTTGGCGAATGGCCGAGCCAGCCCGAAGGCCGCATGCTTACCAACATCGTGATGATGGGCATGGGCGAGCCTCTCTATAATTTCGAGAACGTCCGCGACGCGCTCAAGATCGTAATGGACGGCGATGGCCTCGGCCTTTCGAAGCGCCGAATCACCCTGTCGACGAGCGGCGTCGTCCCGATGATGGAGCGCGCTGGCGAGGAAATCGGCGTGAACCTCGCTGTCTCGCTGCACGCGGTGACCAAGGAAGTCCGCGACGAGATTGTCCCGCTCAATCGCAAGTACGGCATCGACCAATTGCTGGAGGCCTGCGCGGCTTACCCGGGCGCAAACAACGCCCGGCGGATCACGTTCGAATATGTGATGCTGAAGGACAAGAACGACAGCGACGACGATGCCCGCGAGCTCGTTCGACTGATCCGCCAGTACCGGCTGCCGGCCAAGGTCAACCTGATTCCTTTCAATCCGTGGCAGGGCGCAGCTTACGAATGCTCGACGCCGGAGCGGATCAAGGCGTTCAGCAACATTGTCTTCGAAGCCGGCATCTCGGCGCCGGTGCGCACACCGCGCGGCCGCGACATCGATGCGGCGTGCGGTCAGTTGAAGACCGCTGCCGAACGTAAGCGTAAGGCTCGCGAAGCCGCCTGATTGCCCGCGCCACCGCAACGTGGCAGGTCCGTTCCGTTGCGGAGGTGCGGATGGCCTTGATCGGACGTTTCATTGAACAGATCCTGCCGGTCGGCAGCATCACCCTCGTCCAGCCGGATGGCGGACGAGAGACATACGGACCGGGCGGCGGCAAGCACGTCACTGTTCGGCTTCACGACCGTCGCGCTGCCTTCGAACTCTTCCGCAACCCGCGGCTGAAGCTTGGCGAGCACTACATGGACGGCCGGTTGACGATCGAGGATGGCACGATCCTCGACCTGCTCGAGCTCATTGTCGGCGCGAAGCCCTGGGAACAGGGCAAGCGAAAGGGGCTGGGGAAGGGCAAAGCCAAGGCGTTCAAGCGCTTCTTCCGCCGCAACGACCCGACCAAATCCCGGCGGAACGTCGCGCACCACTATGACGTCGGCAATCAGCTCTACGAGCTCTTCCTGGATCGCGACCTTCAGTACAGCTGCGCCTACTTCACCGATCCCGACAACACGCTCGAGCAGGCGCAAGAAGACAAGAAGGCTCACATCGCGGCGAAGCTCTACCTGAAGCCCGGCCAGAAGGTGCTAGACATCGGCTGCGGTTGGGGCGGGACGGCACTCTATCTCAATCGCGTCGCCGACGTTGACGTCCTCGGCATTACGCTGTCCGAGGAGCAGCTGAAGGTCGCCCGGCAGCGCGCCAGGGACGCCGGCGTTTCAGATCGCGTCCGCTTCGAGCTGATTGATTATCGCCATCTCGACGGCCACTTCGACCGGATCGTCTCGATCGGCATGTTCGAACACGTCGGCGCGGCCCACTACGACGAATTCTTCGCCAAGTGCCGCGATCTGCTGACCGACGATGGGGTCATGCTGCTGCACACGATCGGCAAGCTGGGCGGCCCCGGGACGCCAGATCCGTTCACCGACAAATGGATCTTTCCTGGCTACCATCTGCCGAGCCTGTCGCAGATGTCGACGTCGACCGAGAAGGTGAAGCTGATCGCGAGCGACTTCGAGATGCTTCGGCTGCACTACGCCTACACGTTGCGCGAATGGCTACGGCGGTTCACCAACGCACATGACAAGGTGGTAAAGCTCTACGACGAGAAGTTCTTCCGGATGTGGGAATTCTATCTCGCCGGCGGGATCGTGATGTTCGAGAGCGGCGCGGCCTGCAACTACCAGGTGCAATACATCCGCGATCGCCGTGCAGTGCCGATTACGCGCGATTACATGGCAGAGGCCGAGGCCCGCTATCGCAAGTCGCTGATGGCTCCCGCAGCGAAGAAGCGGCCAAGTCAGGCACGCAAGGCGGAAGCTGCCGAACCCGTAAAGTAAGAGGCCCGACGAAAACGCCGGGCCTCCAAGATCGATTGGAGCAGATTAACCGCGGTGCTCGGTGCGCATGCGCTGATGCAGCTGCTTGCGCTCATCCGGCGTGATCTGGCCGTCCTTGTTGGCGTCGGCCATGTCGAAATGCCTGAGGGCTGCAGCCTGGGCTTCCTGCAAAGTCACGCGGCCGTCCTTGTCGGCGTCGGCCATCTCGAACATGTGACCGCCGAAGTTGGCCATTCCGCCATGCATTCCGCGGCCTCCTCGGTCCGGACGTCCGTCGCCGTCCTTGTCGCGCGACGCCATGCGCTGCTCGCGCTGCGCAGCTCCGGCATCCCACTCGGCCCGGCTCACGGAGCCATCGCGATTGGCATCGAGCCGCTCGAAGGCATTCTCGCGGCGGTCGTCGCGGCGATTGTCCATTTTGGCGGCGAACTTGGCGCGGAAAGCCTGCGAGGCCGCATCGGCTTCGTTCTTGGTAATGGCGCCATCATGGTTCGCGTCGACTTTCGCGAAATGCTCGGCGACCTTGGCCTGGACATCGGCGCGGGTGTGCGTGCGTTGGGCCGCTGGCGCTGTGGGCGCGACCTGCGCGGCTGCCGCAACCGAGGCCAGCAACACGGCTCCACCAATCAATATCGTCTTCATCGGAGTGGTCCTCCCTCAAAAGAAAGTGTCATCCGGTTAAGAGATGTAAGCTGTATCCTTCTTGAATGGTGCGCGCCTTCGGTGGCAAGGCCGACCTTTATGACATTTGCGTGTCGAAGCATTTTCACGAGGTAGGTACGGCGGCCGGATGACGGGGGGCCAATCATGACGATGACTGCCGCGCCGCCGCGGCCGCCCGGACCGCGCCCGTGGTGGGAGACGCGGCCGTTCATCGCGCTGCTGATCCTGATCTCGATGGTGCCGCTGCTGTATCCGCCGGTGCCGCCCCTGGTCGATCTACTCGGCCACATGGGCCGATACAGGGTTCAGCTCGACCTCGGCGATTCACCGTGGCTCTCGCAATATTACGAATTTCACTGGGCCGCGATCGGCAACCTTGGCGTCGACCTGCTGGTGCAGTTGCTCGCTCCGATCTTCGGGCTCGAACTGGCGGTGAAGCTCATCATCCTCGCGATCCCGCCGATGACCGTGGCCGGATTCCTGTGGGTGGCGCGGGAAGTGCACAACCGGATCCCGCCAACGGCGATCTTTGCCTTGCCGCTCGCTTATTCGCACCCGTTCCTGTTCGGGTTCGTGAACTTCTCCCTGTCGATGGCGCTCGCGTTTCTCGCGTTCGGTCTCTGGCTGAGGCTCGGCCGCCTCGGGAAAACCCGGCTGAGAGCCGCGCTGTTCGTTCCGATTTCGGTTTTCATCTTCATCACCCACACGTTCGGGTGGGGAACGCTCGGAATGCTGTGCTTCTCGGCTGAGGCCGTTCGTCAGCACGACCGCGGCGCCAACTGGTTTCGCGCCGGCTACCGCGCGGCTCTTCATGCCTCGAGCCTGGCGCTTCCGATCGTCTTCATGCTCGTCTGGCGCAGCGACGCTCCTCCCGGACAGACGGCCGACTGGTTCAACTGGGAGGCAAAGTTCCAGTGGCTAAAGATGATCTTTCGCGATCGCTGGAAGAACTGGGACCTGATTTCAGCAGCGATTCTGGTCGCCGTGATGGTCGAGTGCATCCGCAATCCCCGGCTGGGCTTCTCGCGAAACCTCGGCTTCTCCGCGCTCGTGATGTTCCTGGTGTTCATCATGCTTCCGCGGATCATCTTCGGTTCCGCCTATGCCGACATGCGGTTGACGCCTTTCCTCTTCGCACTGGTCCTGTTGGCCATCCGCTTCCGTTCCGATACCCACAAGCGCACGGCGAACGTGCTCGCGGTCCTCGGCATGGCTTTCTATCTCGCGCGGATCGCCACGACGACGGCCAGCTTCGCGATGGCTGCGAACGACCATCGGAATAAGCTTGAGGCGCTGAACTACGTTCCGATGGGCGCGAAGGTCGCCAGCCTGGTCGGCCAAGGTTGCGTAGACTGGTGGTCGATGCCGCGAAATAGCCACCTCGGGGCGATGGTGATCGTTCGCCGGCAGGGCTTTTCGAACGACCAGTGGGACATTGCCGGCACCAACCTGATGAACATCCGATACGATGCGGGAGCGTTTTCGTCTGATCCGACGGAGATCGTCCGGCCGTCGAGGTGCCGGATCGCGAGGAAGTGGCGGATCGTGAACAACAGGCTTCGCGGGGATTGGAAGATCGATACCGCGCTCAAGAATCTTCCGCGCGACAAGTTCGACTATGTTTGGATCGTCGACGTTGCGCCTTATGATATGAAACTCGTCAGTGGGATGACGCCGGTCTGGAAAGGCTCACGCTCGATGCTCTATCGTATCGACAAATGACCGGCCTTTCAGTCGTCGTCCCTTGCTTCAACGAGGAAGCGTGCCTGCCAGAGCTTCACCGGCGGCTGTCGGCGGCCGCGCAATCCGCGGCGGGGCAGGACTATGAGCTGGTCTTCATCAACGATGGCTCGCGCGACCGCAGCTGGGACGTCATGCGGCAGATTGCTGCGGCCGACGATCACGTCGTCGCGATCAACCTGTCGCGCAATCATGGCCATCAGCTCGCGCTGACCGCAGGCCTCGACCTGTGCCGGGGCGAGAAGATCCTGATCATCGACGCAGACCTCCAGGATCCGCCCGAGCTGCTTCCGGCAATGCTCGAAACCATGCACGATCAGGATGCCGACGTGGTCTATGGTGTTCGACGCAGCCGCGCCGGCGAGACGGCGTTCAAGCGCGCCACCGCGCACGGGTTCTATCGCCTTCTGTCACGCGCGACAGAGATCGAGATTCCCGTCGACACCGGCGACTTCCGGCTGATGAGCCGCCGGGCGCTCGAGGCCTTGCTGGCGATGCCCGAGCAGTCGCGCTTCATTCGCGGAATGGTCGCCTGGATCGGCTTCCGGCAGGTCCCGCTTCCTTACGACCGCGACCAGCGTTTCGCTGGCCATACGAAATACCCGTTGGGGAAGATGGTGCGCTTCGCGTTCGACGCCCTCACGGGCTTTTCGTCAGCACCGCTGAAGCTCGCCAGCCATGCCGGCCTGGCGCTCTCGCTCGGTTCGCTGCTGATGATCGGCTATATCGCCTACGCCTGGATCTCGGGGCAGAACATCCAGGGTTGGACCTCGCTGATGCTCGTGGTGGTCGTGCTCGGCGCGGTCCAAATGTTCGTTTTGGCACTGATGGGCGAATATATCGGCCGCCTTTACAACGAGGTGAAAGGCCGGCCGCTGTACATTGTGCAGGAGATTGCCGGGGGAGAGCCGGCGGCTGGGAAGCTGGGCTACGTCGCCGAAGCGACGGCGAAGAGCGAAAGCCCGGGCGGAAGCGGCACACGACCGATCACTCGCCGCTCCAGCGCGAAAATCCGCTCCAAGGCCTGATTGATGGGTTCGGCCGGAGGCGCGAGGTTCGCGTCGTCCTTGCCGCGAAGCTTGGACGCCAGGCGCTCCGCCATCGCGACCGGAAACAACAGGCTGTTGAGATAGCCGATCGCTTCCAGCTTCAGTGGCGATTGCTCGAACAGCCGGGTCAAGGCAGCCTTGGAATAACGACGCTGATGATGGTTCACGACATCGTGCGCAGACCACATCCACTGGTGCGCCGGGACGGTCACGAGCAGCTTCCCGCCGGGCTTTAGAACCCGCGCAATTCCATCGAGGGCCGCCTTGTCATCGGGGATATGTTCGACGACGTCCAAGGCAGCGACCATGTCGTAGCGATCGCTAGGAACGCCCTTCAGTTCGGGCAGCGGCGACGACAGGACCTTGTGACCAAGCCGTTCCTCCGCCAATTCGCGCGCGATTGCATCGACCTCCAATGCATCGACGCTCCCAAACTCGCCAAGCATCGCGAGGTTGTGGCCAGTGCCGCAGCCAATCTCGAGCAGTTGCGCGTCCTTCGGAAGAGTCACCTTCCGGCAAATGAGCGCGGCAACCACTTCACGGCGGGCCCGGTACCACCAATGCCGCTCGTCGTGTTCTGCCATGGCTTCGTAGACCGAGCGATCCATCAGCGGAAAACCCATTGGCGATTGAGCGTGAAGGTCACGGCAGGTGTAATGAAGAGCATCGGCGGAATCGGCGCTGCGCGGCCAAGCTGCAGGTGCGTGAACAGCAGCCAGACCCAGAAGCTGTTGAGGGCATAACTGATCACCGACACTACTACGAAGCGCATCTTTGTACCGTGAGTCCTCTCCGAGCCGTGGCCCTTGAAGCTCCACTTGCTGTGCATGAAGTATCCGGTGCCGACCGCGATGACGTACGCGAGGAAATTGCCCAGCTGTGGGTGCCAACGCAGCACCAGCGCCACGATTGCGTACACTCCAACGCCGAGCGCAGTGACGAACGCTCCGCTGATCACGAAGCGAATGAGCTGGCCGAAGAGGCGGCGTTGATCGGGGTTTAGCGAGGATAGCATTGGAAGACGGTCTGCTTGCTCTGTAGCCGCGCCCCGCTACAGCAGGAAACCTTTAAAAAGGGCCAAGCTTGAACCGCCTACTCGAGTTCACCGACCGCTACTGGAAATGGATCGTGGTCGGCGTCTGGCTTGGCCTTTGCGGCTATTTTCTGATCCAGAGATGGACTTCGATCCAGTATTTCGCGCTGGGCGACACGGATGACAATCTGAGGATGAGCCAGGTCAGAGCCCTACTTGCGGGGCAGGACTGGTTCGACCTTCGACAGTATCGCCTGAACCCGCCTTATGGTGCGAACATTCACTGGTCACGCCTCGTCGACCTTCCTCTTGCGGGGATCATCCTCGCGCTGCGCCCGATCGTTGGTGGAATCGCTGCGGAGAAGACTGCGATCGCGATCGCGCCGTTGCTGCCGCTCCTGGTGTTGCTTTTCTCGCTCGCGCTGATCGTCCGGCGCCTCGTCGATCGCCATGCCTACCCGCTGGTTTTCGTCGCTTTGTTTTTCGCCGGCTCGGCCCTCAACATGTACGCGCCGACGCGGATCGATCACCACGGCTGGCAGCTTGCCTTGCTGGCGCTGGCCGTAGCCGGGATTGCCGATCCGAAGCGCGCGAGGGGCGGCGCGATTGCCGGCATCGCATCGGCGATGTCGCTGTGGATCGGCCTGGAAATGATCATCTACCTCGCCGTGACGGCGGGCGCGATGGCGCTCTTTTGGGTTGCCGATCTGGGGGAGAGGCGTCGGCTCTCGAGCTACGCCGTCACCTTTGGAGGAGGCACCGCGTTCGGCTTCCTGGCCTTCGCGTCCTACGCGAACCGTCTTCCGGTCTGCGACGCGCTTTCCCCGGTCTGGCTATCCGACGCGTTACTGGGTTCGGCGTTGCTGCTGGGCCTCAGCATGGTCGAAGCGAAGGACTGGAAGCTACGCTTTGTCCTGGCGCTCGGCGCGGGGATCATCGTTGCTGCTTTCCATGCCCTCGTGTGGCCGCACTGCCTGACCCGGCTCGAAGGGATATCACCGGAAGTCTACCAGCTCTGGATGAGCCACGTGCGGGAAGCGCGTCCCCTGAATCGGCACGGCTGGCAAACGGCGTCCGCGGTGGTGGCGATCCCGCTGACCGGGCTAGTCGGTTGGGGACTTCTGGCTTGGACGAAGCGGTCCGATCCCGACCTCCTGCGTCGAATCCTCGCGGTCGCTGCCCCCGGGCTTGCTGCAATCCTCCTGCTGCTATGGCAGACCCGCACGGGACCGGCTGCACAGGTGCTCGGGCTCGCCGGAGCGACGGCCTTGCTTTGGGTGGCAGTGCCGAAAGCCTGGAATGCCAAGAACTCCGTCATCCGGGTCCTCGGCACGTTCCTTCTGATTATCATCGGCCTTGGCGCCGCGATTCCGTCGGCCAGCTTCTTCTATCCGGTCAAGAAGAAGACGGCCTACGAACGCTCCATCGACAAGGCCAACCGGCAGTGTGCCTCCCTATGGGGCATGAGGCCGGTCGCCAAGCAGCCGAAAGGCATGGTTTTCACCTTCGTCGATCTCGGCCCGCGGCTGATCACCGTCACTCACCATGACACGGTGACAGGTCCTTATCATCGCAACGGAGACCAGATTGCTGACGTCATGAAGGCATTCCGCGGAGGTGAGCCGCAAGCGCACGCCATCGTCTCGAAATATCGTTCGGACTATGTGTTGATCTGCCCGAATATGTCGACGGCGACCATCTTCCGGGCCGAGGCGAAGAACGGCTTTTACAATCAGCTGGTGGCCGGCAAGGTCCCGTCCTGGCTTACGCCGGTAGCGCTGCCCAAGGATTCGCCGTTCCTGATGTGGCGGGTGAAGCCCTAGCCTAGCGCTTGAGGGCCTTCACCGCAGCGAGCGTCTTCGTCACATGCTCGCTCCAGTTTAGGTCGGAGTGGACGAAGACGATTTTCCCGTCGCGACCGATTACATAGGACGTCCGGTCGGTCAGTTCGGGCTTCTGTTTCAGCGAGACGTCATAGGCCTTGATCACTGCCGGAGTGGCCGTCGCGACCGGGAATGCGCTCCGGCAGCCCTCGACCGAGAATTTCTTGAGGGTTGGCAGGTCATCCGCCGACATGCCGATCACCTGCGCGCCCGCTTTCTTGAAATCCTTCTCCGCTTCGCTGAAGGCATGCGCCTCCAGCGTGCAGCCCTGCGTGAAGGCCTTCGGATAGAAATAGAGAACGACCGGTCCCTTCTTGAGCTGGGCCGCGAGGTTGAGCTTGAACGGTTTGCCGCCAAGCGCGCCGGTGGTGGTGAAGTCGGGAGCCTTCGCGCCCGTGGGAAGCGCCGCTGACGCGGGCCCGGCGGCGATCGCGATGAGGACCAATCCGGTAAGGCAGTTGCGCATGCGACTCTCCTTCGATGTCTTCATGCTCTAGCCAATGGGATGGCCCACCGACAACAGCTGAGCTGGAAAGGGTCGGCGCCGTTCACAACAATAGGTTAGGAAAGGTTGGCCCCGGATCAACGATCGGAGGCCAACCAGCCCGTCAGGACATAAAACAGGATCACGACCGGTCCGGTCAGCAGCAGCGCGGCGACCATGCCGAGACGGATCAGCAATGCATCGACACCCGTCCAGTCGGCGAGGCCGGCGGCGACGCCCATGACCTTCCCCTGAGACCGGTTGAGGACAAAACGATTGTTCACTTCGAATTCCTATTCGTCTGAAGTTGTTAGGCAATCGGCAGCATGCTGGTGGCCGAGCTGACGAACAGCATGGCAGTGATGAATGCGGCTGCGAAAGCGGTGGCAGTCGAGCGTGCGTCGTTCAGAGTAAGCATTGTTCAATCTCCCTTTTTTGACCCTCGACGGGTCATGCAGCATTCAATGCAGGGAGCGTGCCAAATGGAAATTATCGTTATTTCACAGTGCAGCGGGCAACTTTCGCCTGACGCATTGCTGAATTTCCGGCTGAGAGTTGGGGAAATATCCCAACCCCGAGTCAGGTAGAGGAGGTGTTTCCGCCGTCGGGATGGAGAACCTGCCCGGTCATGTAGCTGGAATCGTCGCAGGCTAGGAACAGGAATGAGGGAGCGACCTCATTGGGCTGGCCGGGCCGCTTCATCGGCGTGCTCTTGCCGAACTCAGGGATCTTCTCCGGCGGTTGTCCGCCCGAAGGATTGAGCGGGGTCCAGATCGGTCCCGGCGCTACACCGTTCACGCGGATGCCTTGCTCGACCAGGTTCTTGGCCAGCGAGCGGGTAAAGGCGGTGATGGCGCCCTTGGTCGCGCTGTAGTCGAGCAGGCCGGGCGAACCCTTGTACATCGTCTCCGACGTGCAATTTACGATCGCCGAGCCTTCCGTCAGGTGCGGCATCGCCGCCTGCGTCAGGTAGAACATGCTGAAGATGTTGGTCTGAAACGTGCGCTTCAGCTGATCCTCGGTGATGTCGCGAATGTCTTCGTCATAGTGCTGCTCGCCGGCGTTGTTGACGAGGATGTCGAGGCCACCGAGCTCATCGACGGTTCGCTGGATGACCTGGTCGCAAAAGCTCCTGTCGCCGAGGTCGCCGGCGATGACGATCGCCTTCCGGCCTTCCCCTTCCACAATCGCCTTCGTCTCCTTGGCGTCGTCATGCTCGCAGAGGTAGGCAATCGCGACGTCCGCGCCTTCGCGCGCGAACAAGGCTGCAACCGCGCGGCCAATCCCGCTGTCTGCACCCGTTACCAGCGCAACCTTGCCCTTCAGGCGATCCGATCCGGCATAGCGTGGCTCCCAATCCGGCTTCGGCTCGAGCTTGCTTTCATGACCGGGCAGCCGGTCCTCGTGGACCATGGGTTCGATGACATCGGACATTTTGATCATCCGCGGAGGGCGTTGACGGGAACGCGCACGGAATCGTCCTGCTGTGCGATCGTGCGGGGGTCAGTCACGCGGCACTCTGCGACCAAGGTCGGAAAGTCGAATGCATTGTTCTGGAGGAGCGCCTGGTGCGTTCCCGCGGAGCAAGCCTCCTGCGACGCATAATGCGTGGGCATGGTAGCAACCGGCGTGCACTGCGCGGAATCGTCAGGACAGCCGAGGATCGCAATCACATAATAGATTGGTTCCATGAGGAAATTCCGTTCCGTTGTTGCAGCGCTGAACAGCCGAGCGGCAAGCCGGTTCCGATTGTTTCGCAACCGGCGTTTGCGGCTCGCTCCCGGGGCACCTACCTAGGAGGGAATGGCCGAAGCAGCGGAGCAGCAACCGAAGACCGACGCGGGGTTCCGCACGCTTGTCCGCTTCCTGCCGATGCTGTGGCCAGCCGGCCAGTTCGAGATCAAGGCCAGGGTCGTCGCGGCAGTCATCCTGGTGCTTGCCGGCAAGGCCGCAACCCTGGTCATGCCCTTCGCTTACAAGGCGGTGATCGACCGCATGTCCGGCCCGCAGGTCGTGTTTGGCGTCGTCGCCATGCTGGTCGTCGCCTACACGGTGGCGCGCTTCGCGGGCGTTCTCGCGGATAACCTACGCAACGCTTTGTTCGAGAAGGTCGGGCAGGGCGCCGCGCGCCGCCTGTCGGGGCAGGTTTTCCGGCACATCCACGACCTCGGCCTGCGCTTCCATCTTGAGCGGCGGACCGGATCGCTGACGAAAGTGGTCGAGCGCGGGACCAAGAGCATCGACATGATGCTCTATTTCATCCTGTTCAACATCGCTCCGACAGCGATCGAGCTAATTGCGATCTGCGTCATCTTCTTCGTGAAGTTCGGCGCCGGACTGGTCGCGGCGACGCTGGCGATGGTCGCCGTCTATATCGCCTTCACGCGCAAGGTCACCGATTGGCGCGCGCAGATCCAGCGCGACATGAACGAGGTGGACAACAAGGCGATCGGCCGCGCCGTCGACTCTCTTCTGAACTACGAAACGGTCAAGTACTTCGGGGCCGAGGAGCGTGAGGCAAAGCGCTACGACGAGGCGATTTCCGCCTTCGCCAAAGCGGCGGTCCGCAACGAGACATCCTTGGCATGGCTCAATATCGGCCAGAGCTTCATCACCAACCTGATGATGGCCGGCGCGATGATCTTCACGGTCTGGGGGTGGAGCCGCGGGCAGTTCACGCCGGGCGACGTAGTGCTTGTGAACTCGCTGCTGATGCAGCTCTTCCGTCCGCTCGACATGCTCGGCTGGGTCTATCGCTCGATCCGTCAGGGCCTGATCGACATGGAGGCGATGTTCAGCCTTCTCGATACGCCGGCAGAGGTAATCGACAAGCCTGGCGCGCCGGCGCTCGAAGTGAAGCGCGGCAACGTCCGCTTCGAAGGCGTGCATTTCGGATACGAGCCGGAGCGGGAGATCCTGAAGGGCATCGACCTCGACATTCCGGCGGGGTCGAGCCTGGCGGTCGTCGGTCCCTCGGGTGCTGGCAAGTCGACCCTCGCGCGGCTGATGTACCGCTTCTACGATCCGACCGCGGGCCGCATCCTCATCGACGGCCAGCCGATCGCGGACGTCGCCCAACGATCGCTTCGCTCCTCGATCGGAATCGTCCCGCAGGATACCGTGCTGTTCAACGATACGATCGGGTACAACATCGCTTACGGTCGCGGGCAGGCGTCAACCGAAGACATCGAGCAGGCTGCGAAGGGCGCGGCGATCGACGATTTCGTGAAGGCCCTGCCTCAAGGCTACGAATCCATGGTCGGCGAGCGCGGACTCAAACTATCAGGCGGAGAGAAGCAGCGCGTGGCCATCGCTCGTACGCTGCTCAAGAATCCGCCGATCCTCGTCCTCGACGAAGCGACAAGCGCGCTCGACAGCCGGACCGAGCAGGCGATCCAGGAAACACTCGAACGCATTGCCCGCAATCGCACGACCATCATCATTGCCCACCGGCTCTCGACGGTCGTTGGCGCAGACCGCATCGCGGTGCTGGAGAACGGCAAGGTCGCCGAGCTCGGCACGCACGAGGAATTGCTGGACAAGGGTGGCCTCTACGCGGACCTCTGGTACCGTCAGGCGGCCGAACGGGTTCTGGAAGATGCCGCCGAAGCGGCGGAGTAGCGTAAGAGTGGAATGACCGACCCGCTGGCAATCCTGAAAGACACGTTCGGGTTCGATCACTTCCGAGGAGTGCAGGAGGAGGTCATCGGGCGCGTCCTTGCTGGGCGCAGCACCCTTGCCGTCATGCCGACCGGCGCGGGAAAGTCGCTCTGCTATCAGCTTCCGGCGGTCGCACGAGAGGGCACGGCGCTGGTGATCTCGCCGCTGATCGCTTTGATGCATGACCAGATCCGGAGTGCCAGTGCGATTGGGCTTCGCGCGGCTTCGTTGACATCCGCCGATACGGACCGTGAGCGGACGATCGAGCGCTTCAAGGCAGGCGAGCTCGACCTTCTTTACGTCGCGCCGGAGCGGGCCAATATGGACTCGTTCCGGCGGCTCGTCAGCCGGGTGAACCTGTCGCTGATCGCGATCGACGAGGCGCACTGCGTCAGCGAGTGGGGTCATGACTTCCGGCCCGACTATCGCCAGCTGCGAACGTTGCTGGATGAGAATCTGGACGTTCCCCGTCTCGCCCTGACGGCGACAGCGGACCGGCGGACCCGCGAAGACATTCTCGCCCAGCTCGGAGTTCCGGAGGACGGGCTGGTCATCGCCGGGTTCGATCGGCCCAACATCCGCTACCACGTCCGTCCGCGCGACGGACTCAATGCACAGCTGAAACTGCTGCTCGCGAGCCAGACTGGAGCGGGAATCGTCTACGCGCCGAGCCGGGACAAGTCGGAGCGGATTGCGGAGCAGCTTTCGTCCACCGGGCGCCCCTCGCTCGCCTATCACGCCGGTCTCGACCCCTCGATCCGGGCACGCAATCAATCCGCATTCGTCGCGTCCGAGGAGATGGTGATGGCGGCGACCGTTGCGTTCGGCATGGGCATCGACAAGCCGGACGTGCGCTTCGTCGCTCATGCTGGAATCCCGAAGTCGATCGAATCCTATTATCAGGAGACCGGTCGTGCGGGCCGTGACGGGGATCCCGCCGAAGCCTGGCTGTTCTGGGGCGCCGAAGACTTCGCTCGCGCCCGCACCCGCATCGAGCAGGAGGTTGAGCCCGATCGCCGGCCGGAGGAGCGCGAGCGGTTGAACGCGCTGGCTGCGTTCGTCGAGACTGCGGGCTGCAGGCGCGCGATCCTGCTCAAGCATTTCGGCGAGGACACGCCAGAGGCCTGCGGCAATTGCGACAATTGCATCGATCCTCCCAAGACGATCGATGCGACGGAGCTTGCGCGCAAGCTTCTTTCTGCCGCCTTCCGTACCGAGATGCGGTTCGGCGTTGCGCACCTCGCCGATGTGCTGGCCGGGAACGACAACGAGAAGGTGCGAAGCTTCGGCCATGATCGGCTGTCCGTGTTCGGGATTGCAGACGCCGACGAAGTCGCATTGGTGCGGCCGGTCGCTCGTGCCCTGATCGCGCGCGACGCTTTGCGAGCGGATGCGTACGGTGGACTAAGCTTCGGTCCCGGCGCCAAGCCGATCCTGAAAGGCGAGCAGGAGCTGACTATTGCGGTGCCGCCTCCGCGTCGGCGCGGCTCTCGCGTTCGTCGTCAGGGACCGGCCGATCCGATGTTTGACGCCCTGCGGGAGGCACGGCGGAAGCTCGCGGCGGACGCGGGCGTCCCGCCCTATGTCATCTTCCACGATTCGACATTGCGGGAAATTGCCGCTTCGCGCCCGAGATCGCTTGGGGAGCTGGGCACGGTGCAGGGGGTTGGTGCCGTCAAGCTTGCCCGCTACGGAGAAGCCATGCTCGCGGCCGTCGCCGCGGAAACGGAGAAGTCGGATGACACGCCAGCTGGATGACGTCTTGTCGGTCAGTGGTCAGGTCCAGCCCGGCGACATCGCGGCCCTGGCTGGCGAAGGCATCACCCTGATCATCAACAATCGCCCGGATGGCGAAGAGCCGGGTCAGCCGCGCGGCCTGGAGATCGAGCAAGCGGCGACAGCGGCCGGCATCGCCTATCGCGCCGTGCCGATCATCCGTGGGATCGGTCCGGCTGACGCGGACGCGATGAACGATGCGCTTGCGGCCGCCTCCGGAAAGGTTCTCGCCTTCTGTCGCAGCGGAACGCGTTCGGCACTGACCTGGGCATTGGCGAAAGCCGACAAGGGAATGCCGCGCGACGAAATCGAGCGTCGGCTGGTGGCCGTCGGCGTCGACCCGACGCCGATCGCGCACCTGCTCTAGCCGGTCGCGAGAACCTGGCGCGCGTCGGCCAAGTCTTCGTCCAGAACCATCAAGCGTACCGGGATCATCGGCCCCCACCCGAAGCTGTGCATGTCGGCGTCGAACAGGACGGCCTCGATCCCCTCCGCCTGGAGGTTCAGCCGAGCGAGCTCTGCCTCAATGCGATTTTCGAACCGGGCGAGCTCGACGAGGCTCATTCACCAGGGAACGATATCGCCGGCGGCCACTTCGGCCGGTCGCGGAGTACGCCCAAGCATGGCGTTCCGATGGGGAAACCGTCCGAACCGCTCGATCACGTCGTGATGCTTCTTGGCGTAGCCGAGCAGGTTCTCGTCGCCGAGCGCGGTGAATAGCTGGATGGACCTTTTCTGGTCGGCGAGGTTCTCACTGTGCTCGAACGGCAAATAGAGGAAGCCACGTTCCTTGGGCTCGAGCTGCTCATCGAAACCGAGATCGACGGCTGCCTTGGCGATGCCCAGTCCCAGGATGTCCGTAGCGAACTGCTCGGCGTCGCCGCGGAACATGTTCCGGGGGAACTGATCGAACAGGATGACGCCCGCCAGCGCGGTCAGCGGGTCGTCGAGAAACGAGCTCACAGGAAGCTGCCTCTTGCTCTCCCAAAGTGGGAGGAACCGCTCACGAATCTCTTCGTCGACCGCGGGCTCGCTCCGCCACCATTGCGCGGGATCCAGCCCGAACCAGTAGGTCAGAACGTCGCGTCGCCAGTCGGTCATGCGGTGGCGGTTCCCCCGACGGTCAGCCCGTCGATGAGCAATGTCGGCTGTCCGACGCCGGCCGGGACCGACTGTCCACCCTTGCCGCAAATGCCGACGCCTTCGTCGAGCTCGAGGTCGTTGCCGATGCCCTTGATCCGGGTCAGCACCGTCGGGCCATCCCCGATCAGCGTTGCGCCCTTGATCGGTTCGGCAATGCGGCCGTTCCGGATTCGGTAAGCTTCAGTGCAAGAGAAGACGAACTTGCCGCTGGTGATGTCGACCTGTCCGCCTCCGAAACTCTTGGCGTAGACCCCGTCCTTCACCCGCTCCGTGAGCTCGCCCGGATTGTCGTTGCCGGCGAGCATGAAGGTATTGGTCATGCGCGGCATCGGGGCGTGGGCGAAGCTTTCGCGGCGGCCGTTGCCGGTCGGCTCAACGCCCATCAACCGGGCGTTCAGTCGGTCCTGGATGTAGCCCTTCAGAAGGCCGTCCTCGATGAGAACGTTGCGGCGGGTCGGCGTGCCCTCATCGTCGATGGTCAGCGACCCGCGGCGACTTCCGATGGCTCCGTCGTCAATCACCGTGACGCCGGGCGCGGCGACCCTTTCGCCGATGCGGCCAGAAAAAGCCGAAGTGCCCTTGCGATTGAAATCGCCTTCCAGCCCGTGGCCGACCGCCTCGTGGAGCAGCACGCCCGGCCAGCCAGGACCAAGCACGACCGGCATTTCTCCAGCCGGCGCCGCAACGGATTCAAGGTTGGTCAGCGCCTGCGCAAGCGCGATGTCGATCGCGCGGTTCCACGTCTCCGGCTTGAACAGGTCGTCATAGAGATAGCGGCCGCCGAGACCGTGATGCCCTGTCTCCCGGCGATCTCCGTCCTGGGCGACAATCTGCACGTTGAGGCGCACCAGCGGCCGGACGTCATGCGCGACGAAGCCGTCAGCGCGGACGATATCGATCACGCTCCAGCTTGCCGCGAGCGAAACGGCGACCTGCGCAACGCGCGGATCGCGAGCGCGGGCGGCGGCGTCGATGGTCTGGCAGAGCGCCACCTTTTCGGCGAACGGAATCAGCGAAAGCGGATCGTCGGCAGTGTACATTGCCTGGTTCGTGCGCAGCGGCGGCGGCGCCGTCTGGCCCCTCGCAGGATCGAGCAATTTCAGCGTCGCCGCAGCGCGGTCAATCGCGCCCGCGCTGATCTCGTTGGCGTGCGAGAACGCCGTTGTTTCTCCCGAAACTCCGCGGAGGCCGAACCCGGAGCCAGTGTTGTAGTCGGCGGTCTTTAGCCGCCCGTCGTCGAAGCCGAACGCCTCGCTCGCCGAATATTGCAAGTACAGCTCGCCATCGTCGCATCCGGACAAATGCTTGGACGCGAGCTGCCTTGCGCCGTCAGGGTCCAGGCTTCTGTAAAGGAAGCGGCGCGGATCGGAGGCGCTCATGCGAGCGTGTCCGCGGGTCCCCCCTCAAGGACGAAACGGCGGTCGCAGTACCCGCATTCGACGAAGCCCAGGTCGGGCTCGATGCGCAGGAACACGCGCGGGTGGCCGAGCGCCGGGGCAACCTCGCCGGAGCCGTCGCAGGCGACCTGAAGCGTCTTGACCTTGAAAACTTCTGGCGGCGGCAAGGAATCAGCGGCTTTGGCGGATTGGTCCATGCCCTTCAGGTAGCTGCGGCGTGCCGCCCGTTCAACCGCGCTCGGTCAGAGATAGTCGACCGTGACGTTGAATTGCCCGATGTATGTTCCCTCGGTCTGGTTGGCGTTGACGTTGAGCCGCGCGCCCACCTTGAAGTTCAGGACGCCGTTCTGCGGGATGATCCGGATACCGAGCAGACCGTCGAGATCCCAGTTCGAGACCGTCATCGTCTGCGTTCCGCCGACACGCGTCAGCGTGACCGATCCACTCGGGAGAGTCACGAACAGGATTGCGGCCCGGGCGGCGGCGATCTGGAATTCTGCCGGTTGCGGACTCCCTGCGATTTGCTGGACGCCGCCGGACGTGGTCATTGCCCCGGTGTCGGCATTGATCGTCGCCGACCCGGCGGCGGTCACTCGAAGGGCGGCGAAATCGAGGTCCTTGATCCAGGTGAGGGTGATCGGCCGACCGATCCGCAGCTTGCCCGTCGCCGGCGGAGATGCTGCCTTGGGCGCCGCCAAGGCCGGCGATCCCATCGCCAGCCCAAGGACTGCTGCTGAAAGCAGGACAAAATGTCGAACCGAACTCATAGCAAACGCCACCGCCCCCAGCCGATGCCGAGCCGTATATGACAAGTCTAGTTAACATCGTCTTAGGACGGGCCGGCGTGGAATGTCAGGGGTATTGAACGTCCACCGTGAACGTCCCGGCATATACGCCCTCGACCTGGTTGGCGTTGACGAACAGAGTCGCACCGACCTTGAAGTCGAACGGCTCCTTGGAATTGACGTTGCGGCTGTTGCTGCCGTCCACGGTCCAGTTCGACACGGTCATCGTCTCGGTCCCGCCGACGCGCACCAAGGTGATCGGATTCTTCGGAATGCGGACGATGACGACGCCCTTCACGGGCGAAACGCCTTCAAACAAAGCGGAATAGGGATTGCCGCCGATCTTCACCACACCGCCGGTCGTCGTCAGCGCATCGGTGTTGGGGTTCATCACCGCGGTCCCGGCCGTGGTCACGCTGAGGTAACCGAAGTTCAGGTCGTTGAGCAGCCGGACCTGCGTTGCCTTGCGGATATCGACCGAAGCACGGGCGGGTGGAACAGCCGCCTTGGGTGCAGCCGAAAGCGGAGCCGCGGTCGCAATCGACAGCAGCCCCGCTGACAGCAAGGGTAAGAAGCGCAAACTCATTACAAACGCGGTGGTAACCCTTTCTTCTCAAGATGCGTCTGACAGACAGGGTAAAGCGCGCGTTTACCTTTCACCTTTCCACTCGCTTGTCGGCTGGGGCGACTGGCCGCTATGCGCGCCCAATGGACGCGTCTGCTGCAATCCGGATCGAATCGCTGTCGAAGACTTACTCCGACGGCAAGAAGGCGCTCGACGATGTCAGCTTCGATGTTCCCGCCGGCCAGATCTTCGGCCTGCTCGGCCCCAACGGCGCGGGCAAGTCGACGCTGATCAACATCCTTGCGGGCCTCGTAGTCAAGAGCAGCGGCAAGGCTTCGATCTGGGGCTTCGACATCGACCAGCATCCGCGCAATGCGAAGCGCTCGATCGGCATCGTCCCGCAGGAAATCCTGTTCGACCCCTTCTTCACGCCGAAGGAGGCGCTGGAGATCCAGGCCGGCCTGTACGGAATCCCGAAGGAACAGCGGAAGACCGGTGAGCTCCTCGCGGCGATGCACCTGACCGACAAGGCGAACGCTTATTCGCGGACTCTTTCGGGGGGAATGAAGCGGCGCCTCCTGGTGGCGAAAGCGATGGTCCACTCGCCGCCGATCCTCGTGCTCGATGAGCCCACCGCGGGCGTGGATATCGAGCTGCGCCGCCAGCTCTGGGCATATGTCCGGCAGCTCAATGCTCAGGGGGTGACCGTCGTCCTGACGACGCATTATCTCGAAGAGGCCGAAGAGCTTTGCGACCGGATCGCCATCATCAATCATGGCCGAGTCATCGCCAATGAGCCGACGCGGCAGCTCGTTTCCAAGGCGCAGGAAAAGGCCGTGGTCGTGACCTTCGACCGCGAAATCGATTCCGTCCCGGCCAATGCCTGCTTCGAGAATATCAACCTGCTTGACGAGCGAACTCTCGAAATCACCTATCGCAAGGACAAGGTCGATGCCGGCCAGGTGCTCGCGGCCGTCCAGCGCGACGGCTTCGCCATCGTCGACGTCCGCACCCGCGAGCCGGACCTGGAGGATGTCTTTCTAAGCTTGACGTGCGAACCCGCCTGATGAGCGCGACTGCCGACGTCCTCGTTGTGGGATCAGGAGCTGCCGGCCTAACGGCGGCGCTCAACCTTGCCGAGACCCGCAAGGTGGCGGTGATCGCCAAAGGAGCTCTCGGGGAGGGCGCGACGGGCTGGGCGCAGGGCGGGATCGCCGCCGTACTGGAAGAGGGAGACAGCTTCGAAGCCCACATCAACGATACCATGATCGCCGGCGCCGGGCTCAACGACCGCCAGGTCGTCGAGCATGTCGTCGAATCGGCGCCGCGGGCGATCGAGAGGCTGGTCGAGCTGGGCGTTCCCTTCGCCACTGATGAAGACGGGCTACATCTCACGCGTGAGGGCGGTCACAGCCATCGCCGGATCGTGCATGTCGCCGATGCAACCGGCGCCGCGGTTCAGCGCGCGCTGGAAACCGCGGCGGCCAAGCACCCCAATATCAAGCTCGTCCCGGACATGGTGGCCGTCGATCTGATTACCGGCCGGCATGCCTCGAACTTTTCGACCAGCGGCGCCGTTCACGGGCTCTACGCCTACAATCGGGCGAAGAAGCGCGTCGAAGCCTTGACCGCCCGGGCAACGGTTCTGGCAACCGGTGGGGCAGGGCGTGCGTACCTGTTCTCCACAGCGCCACGCGGTGCGACCGGTGATGGAATCGCCATGGCTTGGAGAGCGGGCTGCCGAATCTCCAACATGGAGTTCATGCAGTTCCACCCGACCTGCCTGTACAATCTGGAAGTCAAGAACTTCCTCATCACGGAGGCAGTTCGGGGCGAGGGTGGGCAGCTCAAGATCCCGGGAACGGGCGAGCGGTTCATGCCCCGCTTCGACGAGCGTGCCGAGCTTGCGCCGCGCGACATCGTCGCCCGGGCCATCGACCATGAGATCAAGCGCCTGGGCCTCGACTACGTGCACCTGGATATTTCGCACCGCGAGCCGGAGTTCGTTAAGGAGCACTTCCCGAACATCTACGAAAAGCTGCTCGGCCTAGGCATCGACATTACGAGGGATCCAATTCCCGTCGTTCCCGCGCAGCATTACACGTGCGGCGGCGTGATGGTGGACCTTCACGGCTGTACCGATGCACCCGGGCTTTATGCTGCGGGAGAAGTGACTCAGTCGGGCCTCCACGGCGCCAATCGCCTGGCGTCCAACAGCCTCCTCGAATGCCTTGTCTTCGGCGAAGCGGCCGCGCAGCACATCCTTGGCAATTGGGACTCGCTCTCGGACGTTCCGGAAGTTCGCGGATGGGACGAAAGCCGAGTGACCGACAGCGACGAGGAAGTCGTCATCACCCAGACGTGGGGCGAAATCCGCCGCTTCATGTGGAATTATGTCGGCATCGTCCGCACGACCAAGCGGCTCGAGCGCGCCAAGCACCGGATCGACCTGCTTCGACAGGAAGTCACGGACTACTACCGGCACTTTCGCGTGACGCCGGACCTGATCGAGCTTCGCAACCTGGTGGAGGTTGCGGATCTCATCATCCGCTCGGCCTTGTCGCGGCATGAAAGCCGCGGGCTTCACTACACGCTCGATTTTCCCAAGACTGCGAACGACGCCGAGGACACCGTCCTCGTACCCTAACGGAATGTCTTAGCGGCCGTGTCCACGCCAGCGCTTGATCGTGCGCTGGATGATGCCGTCTTCGCCGCCGGTCTCGCGCCACAGGGCGGCGAAGCTCGGGTCGGACGAGGCGGGACGCTTTTCCGGCTCGAGATCGTCGAAGCGGACGCGGATCGGAATCGCAACACCTTCGCCGCAGACGATGCATTCGCGGTTGCGGAGCGCCGGGATGGCGTCGAGGAAGCCGCGCGCGCCTTCAGGCATTGCTGCACGAACGCAGGCCTGGTCGCGGTCGTTGTTCAAACGCATCGAGATGATCGTGCCGCACTGGGAAAGCACGCCTTCCGCCAAGTCGGACGGACGCTGCGTGATCAGACCCAGCGAGACGCCGTACTTACGACCTTCCTTGGCGATACGCTCGAGGATCTTGCGAACGGCCTGGGCGCCGCTGTTCTCGTCCTTCGGAACGTAGCGATGGGCCTCTTCGCAAACGAGCAGGATCGGACGCTGCGGCTCGGTTCGCGACCAGATCGCATAGTCGAACACCATACGGGCAAGCACCGAAACCACGACCGAAGTGACCTCGGACGGAACACCGGAAACGTCGACGATGGAGATGGGGCGGCCGTGGCTCGGCAGGCGGAACAGTTTCGCAAGGAAGCTGCCCATCGAGTCCGAAACCAGCATGCCGGAGAACATGAAGGTGTAGCGCGGATCGGCGCGGAGCTCTTCGAGCTTCGTCTTCAGCCGCTGGTAGGGAAGCGTATCGCCCGCGCGGTCGAGCTTGCCCATCTCGTTGACGAGGATCGCGTTGAGGTCGGTCAGCAAATACGGGATCGGCGAGTCCACGGTGACCTTGCCGAGCTGCTCGACATTCTTGCCCTTGGTGCGGGCTGCGAGAAGGATCTTCGCCAGGATGTCGGCATCGCGCTGACGTTCGGAACCGTGCGTGGTCAGCAGGACCTCGCAATGCTCTTCGAAGTTCATCAGCCAGTAGGGAAGCTGCAGATTGTCGACGTTGAAAAGCTCGCCGCAATCCTTGAACGCAGCCGAATATTCGCCGTGCGGGTCGATCATCACGATATGGCCCTCGGGGCTGAGCTCCGAGATGCGGTGGAGAATCAACGACACCGAGGTCGACTTGCCGGTACCGGTCGATCCCAACACCGCGAAGTGCTTCGACAGCATTGGATCGACATAAAGGGCGCCGCGGATCTCTTCGGTCGGATAGACCGTGCCAATTTCGATATGCGGATTGTCGTCGGCCGCGAACACGGCACGGAGGTCGTCGGTCGAGACGGGAAGGACCTTGTCGCCCGGGATCGGATAGCGGGTCACACCGCGGCGGAAGTTGGACATGCCGCCGCGAGCGTCGCGGACGCCCTCGCCCAGGAAGTCGATGGCCGCGACCACCTCGCCACCTTCGCCCTTCATGGTTCGGACGTTAGCGATCAGCCAGCTGTTGCCGACCGCCATCTTCACCTGGCTGCCGACCTGGCCGGACATGGCGATCGACGGGTCGCTATGGTTGAGAAGGGCCGCAAGCACCGCATTATCCATGCGGATTCTGGAGCCCGAACCGGCAATTTCCATCACCTCGCCGATCGCCTGGACGTTCGTCGCCAGCGGTGCAACCGTCTTTGGAGCCGGGCCTTCGTCGCTGAAGCTGCTGATTTCGTTGACGAAACTCTGCAGATTCGGTTGATCGTCCATTTTCTCGCCGTCCCAACGCTCGTTAACTCTGGTGGGACAAGCCTAGTAAGCGCGAGCGGTTAAGATTTGCCTTAGGCTTAGAAGCGGCGGCGGAAGATCATCGCGGCCGCCCAGCCGAGCCCGAGCGACATCAAGACCGCCGCAATCCCGTAGAGCCCCTCGTGCCGTCGAGCGACCAGCGAGACCCAGCGCTCGAACCCCGTCTTCCCGATCTCGATGTCCTTCGTCGCGACCGCGAGCACCCGACCGTCCTGAATCAGGAAGGTCTCCGCCGAGTAAGTCCCGACCGGGACCTGGCTCGGGATCGAGATGCGCGCCCGGTAAAGCACGCCCTCGGTGATCTCCACCCCCCGGGGGTCTTCGTAATAGACGCCGCGGCGCTTCCGAAGGTCGATCAACCCGGCTTCGAAGTGGCGCGCCCTGTCCGGAACGGCGCCAGATCCCGGGGAGAGCTGCAAATTTTGAAGGCCGATCTCGTAGATCGCCGCAGTTCGCTCATCGAGAAGTTTCGAGACTGGCTGCGAGGACGCCACCGCATAGAATGACGGTGCAGAGCGGAAACGGGCGGAATCGGCATTCATCCAGATGCCCGCGATCTTCTGCTTCTCACGCACCAGGATCGGTTGGACGGGCCCTCGCAGCACGACTGCGATGTCCGGATCGTGTTCGGGAATGCGCCCCTTGGGATAAAGGATCGCACCGAACAGCAGGAGCTGGGCGCCGGTGAAGCTGTAGCGGATCTCGATCCGCCGCGCGGAAACGTCCGGCACCAGGACCGGCTTCGCCTGCCCCATCAGGGCCAGCGAAGCGCCCGCCAGCGCCAGTGCATGAACCGGCTTCACAGGTATTCCACGGTGAAGATGTCGTCCGGCCGCCAGGTCAGGCCGAGCAGCATGCGACCGGCGACCAGAAGGATGACGACCGCCAAGGCGAGCCGGAGGTAGTCCGGCTTCATCTTGGTGGCGAGCGTCGCACCATATTGCGCGCCAACCACGCCGCCGAGCAGCAGCAGCCCGGCCAGGACGATGTCGACGGCACGGGTGGTCAGCGCATGCACCATCGTCGTGCCCGCGGCGATGACGAGGATGATGATCAACGAGGTGCCGATGACGATGCGAGCCGGCATGCCGAGGATGTAGATCATTGCCGGCACCAGGATGAACCCGCCGCCAACGCCAAGCAGCATTGTCAGGACGCCCGCCCCAAATCCGAGCGCCAGCGGCGCAAGCGGCGAGATGTACAGGCCCGACTTGTAAAAGCGCCACCGTAGCGGAAGCGCGGCGACCCAGCGATTGTGCCGCGGCCGCGACTTCGGAGCGCTGGTTTGCAGGATCCCCAGGGCGATGAGCGCGTCCTTCAGCATCAGATAGCCGATGTAGCCGAGCAGGAGGACATACAGGCCGCCGATGACGACATCGATCTGGCCGCTGGCCTGTAGCGCGCGGAAGATCGCCGCGCCGACCAGCGAGCCGACGAGGCCACCGACGATCATGATTCCCGCCATCTGCATGTCCGCGCCGCCGCGCCGCATGTGCGCCATGGCGCCGGTTACGCTGGCGCCGGTGATCTGCGTCGTGGCGGACGCAACGGCGACCGATGGTGGGATGCCGTAGAAGATCAGCAGCGGCGTCGTCAGGAAACCGCCGCCGACGCCGAACATGCCCGACAGGATGCCAACGACCCCGCCAAGCGCGATGATCAGCAGCGCGTTGACCGACTGGCCGGCGATCGGAAGGTAGATGTCCATCGGCCGCTATGGACTAGCGGCAAAGACAGCGGATGGCCAAGCCATACGGCCGATTTGAAGCTTCGCGTCTAGAAGTTTGCGCCCAGCGTGACGGCCGGCCCGGACGATGGTTCCGCCGTCCCTGCCAATCTCTGCCGCCAATCCACGTGGACGCTGATGTTCGGACGTACCCGCATGGAGATGCGTGGCCCGGCATCGACGCGATAGAGGCCGGGTTGATAGCCGCCCCAGACGCCAAAGCCGGCCGAGAAGCGTCCCCACACCGGTCGCGAAACGGCGAGTCCGCCGTCGGCGAAAAGATCGCGCTCGCGCAGCCCGACGACTCCCGCCTGGGCGTATCCGTCGAGCATGAAATCCCATCCGATCGGCCGCTGGTAGATCCCACCCTCGGCAAACAAGGCAAAGTCCGATCGGCCGGTGCTGAACTTGCCGATGGCCTGCCTGCGTTCAGCGGTGATCGCGAAAGGTATGGAGGGAATGGGTGTGAAGCGGACGCCGGCGGCGACCTCGCCTCCCCGCGCGCCACCGATGGGGCTGCTTGATCGTAGTGACGCTGCGATCCGGGGATCGAAGGCATAGGTCAGCCTTCCGCCCGCCTGGCTACCGCCCAGTGTTCCGCCGCTGGCGAGCGAACCTGTGCCCGGCCGCCCGCGCAACATCGCCCAGGCGCTGAATTGCAGGCGATCGAGGTGCTTCTTTGGAATGAACTGCGGAATCCCTGCGGGGACCGGAGTGCTCTGGCGCGGTGGACCGGAGAAATTGCCCCGAGCGACTTGCGCCAGGTCCCACTGATCGAGTTGCGGAACAGGAGCGTAGAATTGCGCCGGCTCAGCTTCGGGCTCCGCCAGTTGCGGCTTCGCCGGTGGCAAGGGCACGTGCACCACCCGGGAAGGCGCGGAGGCGGGGTAATAATAGACCGGCGCAGGGAGATACCGGGGCGGCTGCGCTTGACCGGCATAGGCGGGTCCGTTCGGATAAGTAGGATATGCCGGATACTCCGCCGGAACCTGATCGATATCCATCCCGACTGGAGTGATTGGCGGGAATTGTGTCGGCACGATGGGCGGAACCGGAGCTGCCTCCGCCTTCGTTACGGCGAATGCTTCCGGCCCAGGCAGCGCCCCCAGCGTCACGCTTCGAACCAGGGCCCAGCCGGTGACTGCGACCAATAGAAAGCGGACCGGTGCGCTCACAGCACGGCCTCCTTGGGAAAAATGTGCTGCGTTTTCTCCCAGGTCTGAGAGCGGCCGCCGACATGACGCGAAAAGGCACGGAACGCCGCGAGGACTGCGATCAGATTCCCGACGAACAGCCGTGGTATCGACAGCAGGCCTTCTTCGAGCCCGTAGGCGGAAGCCGTGAACCAGGCGCGCATCAGGACTCGCCACAGCAAGAGCCAGGCGTTGATGGTGAGGAGCATCGCCAGGAGGGGCTCGATCCGAACCTGGATCGGGGCTCCGAGGAGGCCGGCAAGCCAGAGCTGCGACCACAGGAACGCTGCCGAATACGCGCCCAGGATCAGCAACGCCGCGAGCGGCCCGCGCCGATCGCGGAGCCGCATCCAGCGCTCGCCAAGGCCGCCGCTCCACCCGAGCCGATCCCAGCCGGCGAAGGCAATCCCGCCCAGCCATCGCGCCTTTTGGCGGACCGCGGCGCCCAGCGTCGAAGGAAAGTAGCCGCGGCTGGAAACGACGCCCGGCTCACCCGGCTCGGACGGGATCCGGACGAACATGGTCTTCAGTCCAAGCCCGCCGAAACGGAGACCGATCTCATAATCCTCCGTCAGGCTCTTGCCCGCGAACGGCCGCCCTTCGTGCTGAGCGGCAAGCTTGGCGAGCGGCACACGCTCGATCGCACAGCCGACCCCGGCAAGCGGAATGGCCGCGCCGACGGCTTCGCGAACCACCAGCTCCTTGATGTGAGCCTCGGCGAATTCGTCGCAATAATGTCCGCTGATCCAGCGTGAATTACGGTCCACCAGCGGAAGGACCGGAAGCTGGACCACGGCTGCCCGTCCGATCAGCCCGTCAAAGACGCGCAGTTCGTAGCGGTGAACGAGGTCCTCGGCGTCATGCAAGACGACGGCCTTTGCCCGGCGTCCGGTCACCGTCTCATGAGCGATCAGGGCGTCGTACAGATGATGAGGCAGTCGGCTTTCGTGGTCGGGCCGTCGGCCTCGACCTCGACGGACGTGATGCGGGGATCCGCGATGCTGGCGATGGCGGCGCCCGTCGCCGGGTCGTTCCGGTAATAGCCGACGAAGATGCGGTAGTCGGGGTAATCGAGACGCTTCAACGTTGCCTTGAGCATCGCTGCGATGACCGCGGATTCTTCCCAGGCGGGCACGAAGATCGCCATGAAACCCGGGTTCTTGTTGAAGCAGAAAAAGCTCGCATAGGCCTTGCGGTACCGACGGTAGACCGTTCGCGAACGCCACAACCTGCGGGTCAGGTAGATGATGTCGACTGCAAGGTCGTTGAGGCCAAGCAGAAGGAAGCCGACGCTCGCAAAAAGCGCGAGCTCAGCTGCAATGCGCGACAGCACGTCAGCAGCAAGCATGGGAGCGACCGATGGGGGCGGGTTAGCGCGGGGTCGTCGGTGCAGCAGGAATCAGGATCGCTCGGCGCATACGCAACACCCCACAGAATCACCGAGCGCGCTTGGGATCGCACAACATCGGTTGTTTCTCAAGATGGGGTTTATCCCCTTGGAGCATGTAACCGTGGCCTGCTATAGGCCGGGACTTGCCACTGATGTTGTTAATCAGGACAACATCGGGACGGGGGTTAGCTTATGGCAAAAGAGTTCATCGACCGCTGGATTAGCCGCGCCTCGAACGCCGTTACATTCTGGACGATTGTCCCGTCAGGGTTCGTCGGCCTCGTGAGCGGGTACCTTGCAAGCAGCGTGGGGCTAATCAGCCAATACGGCGCATGGGGGTGGTTTACCGCAGGCCTCTTGGCTTTCTTTGTCTCTTCGATCTCGTTTGGCGCGATTGCGCGCACTAAGCTTTGGCGGATCGAGGCGAAGCACCGGGCGCGACTGACGGGAGACAGTTCGCCATTCGATCCGATGGCGACGGTGTATGAGAACAAGCGGCTGTACCTTCGTGACCTTGCCCCGCTCGGACGGCGCTATGTGTTAGGCAAGAGGTTCATAGATTGTGAAATCATCGGTCCCGGCGTGGCCATGGTCGGAATAACTTCCGATCCCTCGAAGCCCTCGCTGATGCGCAACAGTCACACGCTGGACGGAGTTGACTGCATCGAGGTTGATCCCGACCCAGCGCGCCGGTCTACACAGGCAATTGAGTTCGTCGATTGTGACTTTGACGGCTGCAAATTCTACCACATGAGCCTACTTTTCAGCGCCAGGGAGAACGAGACGCTTCACTGGATCACCAAAGACGCGAGGCAGGCGCTATTGCCGAAGGATGCAGCCGGATGAATTGGCAGACTAAGTTTGACCGCCTCTTGAAGGCTATGGCCTCCGGCGAACCGCCTAAGCGGAAGGAACGGGACGAGAACAGTCCGGAGCCGAGCGAGCGCGACAAGCCGCCTCGGGGCTGAAACAATCCACAAGATATTGTGCCTCAAGTGGTGATTTTTTCAACCTTTAGCGGTTGTCCTAATTTCCGAGGTCGTTCATAACGAAAAGTGGGCCAGCCTTTCGACTGACCCACTTTGGACCCGTAGCTCAATAGGTAGAGCGGGCGCCTTGTAATCGCACGGTTGTAGGTTCGAGTCCTACCGGGTCCGCGCATGGGACGGTCTCTCTTTCGGGAGGGGCCGTCCCTTTTGTTTGGTACGTTGTGCATTACTCAAACTTAAAGGTTTATGCAACCGCTAAGTAGCGGACAGTTGCCGGTTTGATAGCGGACAACTAGCGGTTAAAAGGCCGTATGGGCCGCCAGCGGAATGCCAACGAGTCGAAGCGAGTCGAGTTCAGGATTTCGGCTCCATCCCACGCACGCTTGGAATATCTGGCGAAACGGGGTCTGCACGGAGGCAGTGTCGGGGAGGTTGCGAAAAACCTGCTCGGGCGCGAGCTGGACGATCTTACGAGGGCGGGTGTTTTGCCGCTCGATCTACCGAGTGAATGAGAACATCAGGCGGTCGAGCATCAGGTGCGGAACGTCCCGCATGTTCCAGCGGTACTCAAACTCCCCAAGGTACTTCGGGAGATGCTTAGCGCTAACGTGAATGTGCGTACCATTGATGCCGCGCTTCAGAATGTTCCAGAAGCCTTCAATGGTGTTCGTGTGGCAACCGGTTTTGCTGACGTACTCAAACGTGTGGTTCACCTTGTCGTGGCGGTAGCCCATGTCCTTAAGACCCATGTACGAGCGCAGCGTGTCGGTATGAACGGTCGTGCCGGGAAGCACATGCTCTTGGACGACCGGCAGAAGCTGGTGCTTGCTGTTGCCCGGAACGACCTTGGTAATAAGTTCGCCGCCGCACTCCAGCATGCCCATGACAACATGCTTGGAGGTCATGCGGCTCGTACCGTCCGCCTTGGACTTGCCGCCGATGTACGTCTCATCGATCTGGACCGTCTCGCCAACGCCGCCTAACGGGTCATTGCTGTCCAACATACCCATGTACTTCCGTACTTCGTGGCACATGCGCCATGCGGTCTTGTACGTGACGCCGATGTCGCGTTGCACCTTCTTGGCGGCCACGCCGTTCCGCGTCGTGGTGAACAGGAACATGACGTAGAACCAGTCGCGGAGGCTCGTGCGAGTGCGATCGAACGGCGTTCCGGCGGTCGGATACAGGTTATTGGCGCACCACTGGCACTGGTACGAGCGGCGGCCCTTCACGCGGCTGTACTTCACCGGACGGCCACACTTGGGGCAATCGGTCCCGGCGTACCGGACCTGAAACAGGTGGTCTAAACAGCTATCCTCGGTCGGGAACCGATCTTGGAACTGGCGGAGTGTAGGTGCCTTGCTCATGCATCATATGTACTGCTTATGTTTACATGCGTCAAGGGGATAAGCGCCTCAAGATTGATCCGTTTCGGACGTTTTGCCGCCCGCTGTTCCGGGTCTAGAGCGAGACGTGCTTCACGAAACCGGAAGGCAGAAGATCGGGACGACCGCGCTGGCGCGCGCGCATTTCCTGCTGCTCTACGCGGCGATGCTCGTCGCTGCTTCGGGCAATACCGCGCTGCAATCGGTGATGCCGGCGATCGGGCGCGAGATCGGCATTTCCGATTTCTGGGTCGCGCTCGCCTACACCTGGTCGGCGGTGCTGTGGGTCGTGTGCGCGCCGTACTGGGCGGAAAAGAGCGACCATCACGGACGCAAGGCTCTGACCCTGCTCGGCCTCACCGGCTTCATCGTTTCGACGGTCCTGTGCGGGACCGTCCTGCACCTCGGCCTGATCGGAGCGATCGGCGGCGGAGTGACGTTCCTCCTGTTCGGTTGCTTTCGCGCCATTTACGGCACCTTCGGGAGCGCGACGCCCTCGGCCACGCAAGCGTATCTGGCGGCAAAGACGCGGCGAAGCGGCCGGGTGGCCGCGCTGTCGGCCCTGTCCAGCTCGTTCGGCCTCGGGACGATCATCGGCCCGGCTATCGCGCCCTTGTTCGTGCTTCCGGTCATTGGACTTGCGGGGCCGATGTTCGCCTTCGCGCTGATTGCGCTCGCGGTCTTCGTGGCGGTCCTGCTGTGGCTGCCCAATGACCGCTACGGCCGCCGCATCGGGCGGGGCGCAGCAATGAGCTATCCGTCCGGCGCCTCGACTCCGACCGGTGCGAGCGTCGTCGCGGCGACGTCTCCAAGAGGAAAGAGGCTGAGCTGGAAGGACTTGCGAGTTCGCTCGTGGATCGTGGCCGGAGTCGCCGCGGGTCATGCGCAGGCGGCGACGCTGACGTGCATCGGCTTCTTCGTCATCGACCGGCTTCACCTGGAGCCGCACGGGTCGGAGGCGTCGATCGCGATCGTGATGATGGCGGGCGCCTCGGCGACCCTGGCGGCGCAATGGGGCCTGATTCCGAGGCTGAACCTGAAACCGAAGGCGCTGATCTTTTGGGGCTCGATCGTCGCCGCTGTGGGGCTGGCCGAAGCGATCGTGGCGCGCGACCTTTACGGCATTACATTGTCGTTCGCGCTCGCCTCACTGGGTTTCGGGTTCACACGCCCGGGGTTTACCGGAGGCGCGTCGCTTGCGGTGCCCATGGCTGCGCAGGGCGGCGTCGCGGGGCTCATTACCGCGGCGAACGGCATCAGCTGGGTCGCTGCGCCGGCGCTCGGGATGGCGGTCTACCTCGTCAACCCGAACCTGCCGTTCGCGGTGTCTTCGCTGCTCCTGCTGGCGCTGGCCTTCTGGTCGCGGAGGGCGCTCCCCAGCCTCTAGCCCATTGAGCCTTTGCCGTCGCCGCCGCGCGAGCGGAGCATTCCCGGAAGGACGAAACCGATGCCGCCCGGCCGGACGGCCTCGCTCTTCAGCGTCTCCTGGATGCGGTCATATTCCTCCAGCATTTCGGCGGTCACCGACGCGCGGGTGTCGGCCAGCGCAGCCTCGAAATCCGCCATCGTGACTTCGTCGGCGTCGAGCCCGCGCCGGAGTGCGGTCAGGCCCGCGCGGCGAACGAGGTCCTCGAGGTCTGCGCCGGTGAACCGCTCGGTCCGCTGAGCAAGCGATTCAAGATCGACGTCGCGGGCCAACGGCATGTCCTCGGTGTGGATGGCAAGGATGCGGCGGCGCCCGGCTGTGTCCGGAGTGCCGACATAAATCAGCTCGTCCAGGCGACCGGGGCGGAGCAGCGCCGGGTCGATCAGGTTCGGGCGGTTGGTGGCACCGATCAGGACGACATTGTTGAGCTCTTCGAGGCCGTCCATTTCGGCGAGGATCGTGTTGACCACCCGCTCGGTCACCTGCGGCTCGCCCAAGCCGCCCCCGCGCGCGGGGACCAGGCTGTCGAGCTCGTCGATGAAGATGACGGTCGGCGCGACCTGGCGGGCGCGGGCGAACAGGCGGGCGATCTGCTGTTCGCTTTCGCCGTACCATTTGCTGAGCAAGTCGGACGACTTGGTGGCGATGAAATTCGCCTGGCTTTCGCGTGCGGTCGCCTTCGCCAGCAACGTCTTGCCGGTGCCGGGAGGACCGTAGAGCAGGAAGCCCTTGGCGGGGCGGATGCCGAGGCGGCGGAATGCTTCGGGATGCTTGAGCGGCAGCTCGACGCCTTCCTTGAGGCGATCGCGTGCGGCGTCGAGTCCGCCGACGTCGTCCCAGCTGACGGAAGGCGTTTCGACCATGACCTCGCGCATCGCCGACGGCTGCACGCGCTTGAGGGCGTTGATGAAATCGCTCGGCTCGACCGAGAGGGCATCGAGGACCTCGGTCGGGATCGTGTCGTCTTCGAGGTTGAGCTTGGGCATGATCCGGCGGACCGCCTCAAGCGCTGCTTCACGCGTCAACGCGGCAAGATCGGCGCCGACGAACCCGTAGGTGTTCCGCGCCAACTCATCGAGATTGACGTCAGCGTTGAGCGGCATGCCCCGCGTGTGAATGCCGAGGATCTCGCGGCGGCCCTTCTCATCGGGGACGCCAACGACGATCTCACGATCGAAGCGGCCCGGTCGACGGAGCGCTTCGTCGATCGCCTCGGGGCGGTTAGTCGCGGCGATCACCACTAGGTTCTGGCGCGGCTCGAGCCCGTCCAACAGCGTAAGCAGCTGGGCGACGAGCCGCTTTTCCGCCTCGCCGGTGACCTGGCTCCGCTTCGGCGCAATGGAATCGATCTCGTCGATGAAGATGATGGAAGGCGCCTGGGCGGCCGCCTGCTCGAACAATTCGCGGAGCTTCTTTTCGCTCTCGCCATAGGCCGAACCCATGATCTCCGGACCGGCAATGTGGAAGAAACGGGCATCGCTTTCGTTGGCGACCGCGCGAGCGAGCCGTGTCTTCCCGGTGCCGGGCGGGCCATGGAGCAGGACGCCTTTGGGCGGATCGACGCCGAGGCGCTGGAACAGCTCGGGGTGGCGTAGGGGAAGCTCGACCATCTCGCGCAACGCATCAATGGTGTCGCGCATGCCGCCGAGGTCGTCATAGGTGACGTCGGCGCGGCGCTCGCCGTCGCCTTTGGCAAACTCAGGAAGCAGCTCGATCTGCGTGCTCGTGTCGACGTGGACGATGCCCTTCGGCACGGTCGACACGACCTGCAGACGCACCTCCTGCAAGGCGAATGCGGGGGCGTTCAGCATTTGCCGGACTTCCTCCGGCATGTTCGAATCGATCCGCTGATGACCGGTTGTCGCGACCACGTCACCCTCGACGAGAGGCCGTCCGGCAAAGCTCCGCTGAAGCGCGTTCGCTGAGCCCTGGAGACGAATATTGTCCTGCGCCGGGGCGAAGACCACGCGGGTTGCAGGCTTCGACTGCGCCTTCTTGATCTCCACATAATCGCCGGATCCGACCCGCGCGTTGGAACGCTGCAAACCATCAAGGCGGATGATCGCGAGGCCAGCATCGTCGGGGTAGGGGCGCAGCGAGCGCGCGGTCGTGGTGCGCTTGCCGATGATCTCGATCACGTCGCCTTCGTTGATCCCAAGCGACTTCATCAGGTCGAGCGGAAGCCTGGCGAATCCGCGTCCACCGTCGGCCGGCGGCAGGTTGGCGACCTGCACGCGCTGCGCCGTGGTGCGCTCAAGGGTGTCGGTTTCGGCCACTCAACTTCCTCCGCTCTCGTGCCGTATCCGTAACGACGGCCACTGGATAGAGTTCAATGTGGGAACCACCGGCGGGGAGAAAAGCCCCTTAGAACTTCAAAGACCCCGCGATTTTGCGAACGACCGACCGCGGGGCAAGCTGGGCCGACAGCGCGCCAGCCTTGTTTGCGATGCCGGGAATGACGACGGCCGAATTGCTTTCGAGGCCGTCCAGGCCGGCCTTTACCACCGGCCCCGCATCCATCGCCAGCCGGTCGAAGCTGCCGAGTGCCTTGATGCCTGCGACGTCGCCGAACTCCGTTCGCGTGGGACCGGGGCAGAGCGCGCTGACCTTGATTCCACGATCCTTCCACTCCTCGTGGAGCGCCTCGGTGAATGAGAGGACGTAGGCCTTGGTGGCGAAGTAAACGGCCA
Organism: Sphingomonas daechungensis; assembly: GCF_039543105.1. NCBI lineage: Bacteria > Pseudomonadati > Pseudomonadota > Alphaproteobacteria > Sphingomonadales > Sphingomonadaceae > Sphingomonas > Sphingomonas daechungensis. The sequence goes on along the minus strand of NZ_BAABJC010000001.1, from coordinate 1,536,572 downwards.
TGTTTGGGCCAGGCTGAAAGGCGGCGGTCGAGGCCACGTTCAGGATCGCTCCGCCGCCGTTCGCCCGCATGTCGTCGAGCACGACGAAGGCGAGATTGGTCAGCGACCGGATGTTGAGATCGATCATTTCCAGCTGGCGATCGAGCGGCAATGTGTCGAACCGGCCGCGCAGCCCGAAGCCCGCATTGTTGATCAATGTGCGGACCCACAGGTCGCGGGACCTGATCTCCTTTAGCAGCTCGGCGGGCGCCTTCGGCTTGGCAAGGTCGGCGGCGATCACATGCGCCTTGCCGAGCTCAGCCGCAAGTTGGTTCAGGCGATCCTTGCGGCGGGCGACAAGGACGACCTCATCCCCCCGCGCGGCGCATTGCTTCGCGAACTCGACTCCGAGGCCAGCCGATGCGCCGGTAATCAGCGTGACTGGCCGCGGCGCCATGCTTCAAGCCGCCTCGCGGATTTCGGCCTTTTCGATCTTGCCGGGGTTGGCCGGCGGCTCGCCCTTGGGAAGCGCATCGACATATTCCATGCCGCTCTCGACCTCGCCCCAGACGGTGTACTGGTTGTCGAGGAAGCGGGCATCGTCGAAGCAGATGAAGAACTGGCTGTTGGCGCTGTTCGGGTCTTGCGTACGGGCCATCGAACAGACTCCGCGAACGTGCGGCTCGCGGCTGAACTCGGCGCGGAGGTTCGGCAGGTCAGATCCGCCGGTGCCGCGGCCGGTGGGATCACCGCCCTGAGCCATGAAACCCGGAATCACGCGATGAAAGGGAACGCCGTCGTAAAAGCCGCTCTTCGCGAGCTCCTTGATGCGCTCGACGTGACCGGGGGCGAGGTCGGGACGAAGCTTGATGACGACATCGCCGCCGCTGGAGAGATGAAAGACGAGGCGTTCGTTATCGGACATTGCGCTGGCTCCGGTCTGGAAAGGTGCTGGGCGGCGATTTAGGCGGCCCAGGCGGGTTGCGCCAGTGCAGGCGCGGCAATAGGACGGCGGGCACGGGTTGAGCTGGGGGTCCAAGGCATGAGCGAGAGCGAGAACATCGCCACCGCGGCCCCCGAGCCCAAGGCTCAGGCACCGATCGACGATGAGGATCGGCTGCGGCCGGAATTCGTCGAAGAAGTGCTCGACGCCGTCGAGATTGGCGATGACGAGACCGCGCGGCGGCTCGTGCAGCCGCTTCACCCGGCCGACGTCGCCGACCTGATCGAGCTTGCGCGTCGTGACGAGCGCGAGGGGCTGGTCAAGGCGCTGGCCGGGATCATCAGCCCGGACGTCCTGTCGGAGCTGAACGACTTCGTCCGCGAAGACCTGATCGACGAGATGGAGCCGCAGCAGGTCGCCGACCTCGCGGGCCAGATGGAGACCGACGACGCGGTCGCCCTGATCGAGGATCTCGACGAGGAAGACCAGCAGGCCGTCCTCGAGAAGATGGAGCCGGACGACCGCGCTGCGGTCGAAGAAGCGCTCAGTTATCCGGAAGAATCCGCCGGCCGCCTGATGCAGCGCGATCTTTGCGCTGTCCCCGAACATTGGAAGGTCGGGCAGGTCATCGATTATTTGCGGTCCGAGGCCGACCTTCCGGACGATTTCTGGGAAGTGTTCGTCGTCTCGCCGAACCACCACCCAGTGGGCACCTGTAAGCTGTCGACGATCCTGCGCAGCCCGCGCTCGACGCTGGTCGGCGATATCATGGCACGTGAGCAGACGCTGATCCCGGTGGATATGGATCAGGAAGACGTGGCGCTCCGCTTCCAAAAATACGCGCTCGTGTCCGCCGCAGTCGTCGACGACAGCGAGCGGTTGGTCGGCATGATCACTGTCGACGACATCATTCACATCATCCAGGAAGAAGCGAGCGAGGACGTCCTGCTGCTCTCCGGTGCGGGCGACGAAGGCGACATCAACGAGCCGGTCACTGAAAGCTACAAGGCGCGCGTCCGTTGGCTGGTCGCCAACCTGCTCACGGCTCTCGTCGCGGCTTTCATCATCCGGCAGTTCGAGCATTCGATCGAGCGGCTGGCGATCCTTGCGGTGCTGATGCCGATCGTTGCGGGCGTCGGCGGGAATGCCGGAACGCAGACGCTGGCAGTGACAGTCCGCGCGATCGCAACCAACCAGCTGACCGGTTCGAATCGCTGGCGCGCGGTTGGCCGCGAACTCCGGGTGGCGATGCTGAACGGCCTGACCATTGCCTTGCTGATCGGTGTCGGCGTGACTCTTGTGCTGGGAAGCGTCCAGCTCGGTGCGGTCATTGCGGCCGCCATGCTGTTCAACATTCTCGTCGCCGGGCTGGCCGGCTCCCTGATACCGCTGGCGCTGGAGCGGGCGGGCGCCGACCCGGCGGTGGCCAGCAGCATATTCGTGACGATGATGACCGACTCGCTCGGCTTCCTCGCCTTCCTCGGACTGGCGACCTTTGTGGGGCTCGCCGGCTAAGCCAGGTGGCCGCTCTTCGAGCGCTTCACGTCAAGATAATCGGCATTGTGAGGATTGGCCGGCATGTGGTGCGCAACGCGCTCCGCGACCCTGATGCCTTCCGCTTCCAGCGCCGCGACCTTGTTCGGGTTGTTGGTCAGCAGCCTCACCTCGTCGATCCCGAGCTGACGCAGGATGGCGGCGGCATGGGCATATTCACGCTCGTCATCGGAAAAGCCGAGCCTCAGGTTGGCGTCGACGGTGTCGAGTCCGCGATCCTGCAGCGCATAGGCGCGAAGCTTGTTGGCGAGGCCGATTCCGCGCCCCTCCTGCCGGAGGTAAAGAAGCACGCCGCCGCCGGACTCGCCGATGAGGCGGAGCGCCTCCTTCAGCTGCGGTCCGCAGTCGCATTTCAGCGAGCCGAACACGTCGCCGGTCAGGCACTCGCTGTGCAGGCGAACCAGCGGCGGCTTTCCGCCAAAGGCGCCAACCAGCAGCGCCACATGCTCCTGGCCATCGTCCGACCCGCGGAAGGCGAAGATCTGCGTGTCCGGCATGTCTTCGAGTGGCAGGCGCGCGCGCGACAGAAGTGTCACCTCGGGCCGGAGGTTCTCGTTGGTGAGCTGATCGAGCGCGATCGCCACCGCTCCATCGTTCGCCTGGACTACCCACGCCGCAGGCAGGAGCCCGGCCGCGCGGGTCAAGGCAAGCGCTGCCTTCGCGCTGTCCGCAGTATCAATAGGCAGAGGGTGCAGCGGACCGATCGGAGCCCGCGCGAAATCCTGTGCCGGGTCGGCGAGTGTGAGAGCGGCTTTTCCGTCGAGCCATGACTCCCTTGCGAGAAGAACCGGCTCGGCGGGGTCCGCGGCGTCGCGCTCATTAGCGAGTGACAGGGCCGCCGCCCGTCTTCCGCTCAGAAGCAATTGCGCCTTGGCCTTGGGATCGAGAGTCTTGAGAGCTTCGGAGGTCGCCGTCTCGATCGACACGAACGAAAGCGGCTCGTCACCCTCGATAGTGACGGCGCGTCCGGTTCGCAGCGCCGCGATCGCCCGTTCGACCGCGTGCTCGCGGCTCAAATGGCGATCTCGCAGATCAGCGGCACATGGTCCGACGGGCGTTCCCAGCTCCGGCACGGTTCGAGCACCCGATGCGCCAGGACGCGCTCCGACGCACCCGGCGACACCCACATGTGGTCGAGGCGGCGTCCGCGGTCGTTCTTGGTATGGTCGGGCGAGCGGTAGCTCCACCAAGTGAAGTTGCGCTCCGGCGCGGGGACGAAGCGGCGACCGATGTCGACCCAGCCGTGAGCCTGCTGGAGGCGGCTCAAGGCATCGACCTCGATGGGCGTGTGGCTGACGACATCGAGCAGGGCCTTGTGGCTCCACACGTCGCACTCGAGCGGAGCGACATTGAAGTCGCCGACGATCAGCGTCGGTTCGCGCAGGCCATCGGACCAGCGGGTCATGCGTTCGATAAAGTCGAGCTTTTGGCCGAACTTCGGATTGACGGTCCGGTCGGGGATGTCGCCGCCCGCTGGGACGTAGACGTTCTCCAGCCTGAGGCCGCACGGAAGCCTGACTCCGACGTGCCTTGCCTCACCGTTGTCCTGCCAGTCATGGCTTCCGGAATCGCGAAGCTCCACCCTGGACAGGATCGCCACGCCATGGTGCATCTTCTGGCCCCTGAGGACGCGGTGCACGTAGCCTTGCTTCCTGAACAGATCGGCCGGGAAGATATCGTCCGTGACTTTCGTTTCCTGGAGGCAAAGGACATCCGGCTTTTCCTCGCGCAGCAGGCGCTCGACGATGCCGAGCCGCGCTCGGACGGAGTTCACGTTCCAGGAGGCGATCTTGATGGTCTTGGACACGGTGTCGCGCTTAGCCCGTTCTGCACTTCACGCAAAGGAAAGGCCCCCGCTCCGGGGGCATGGAGCGAGGGCCGACCAAGCGTTCGTCACGCAAGGGATCTAGCGGGCCGTGGGTAACAGGGGGAAACCCCAGGCGTCGCAGGATCGACGTGTCGTTTAGCAGGGCTAACCTGACGCGCCGATGAACAGTTTTAGATTGCTACGCTTTTTCTGTCACCTGCGTTTTTTGGGTTCCGCGTACGAAAACGCACTTTCGGGGACCGCGACATTGTAGCGCTGGTTGTCCAGCTTGATCGTCGTCTTCTTGTTCTGTGCGTCGATCGCGGTCCAGCCTTCGAGCAGCAGGCCGCCCGGCGCCGACGGATTGCGAACGAACGCCAGCAGCAGCGTCCCGAACTCGGGCCGCCGGGCGTCGCGGGCCCGAACGAGCAGGATGCGGGGATCCGCCTGCGGAACGATTGTCGTGATGCGGCGGATGTCCGGGTTCGCGGACAGCAGGATGCCGAGCGGGGTCTTGTTGAGGTCCCAGCTGTTCTTCTGGCCCACTTCATAGTCGACGAACGTCAGCTTGTTGCCGTTGCCGACCAGCAGGATGTCGTTGCCCTGGTACTGAAAGCGGATGCGGCCCGGACGCTTCAGCTGAAGTGTCCCGCGAGCGACGCGGTTCTTCGAATCCGTCTGGGTGAAGTTGGCCGTCATCGACTGGACGGCGGACAGGTGCGCCTCGACCTTGGCGATGTCGCCGCTCTGCGCCTGAGCAGGAACCGCGGCAGCGACAATCGCGATCGGCGCCAAGGCGCGTGCGAAATTTGTCGGGAATGTCATTCGTGAACTCCTGGGAATTTTCGGCCGGTCTGGCAATCGCCCATTGAATGCCGACTGAACCCGCCGGTTCCCGCGCGTTCAGGTTCAGAAACGATCAGATCGGGTGCCCGTCCGGATCGATCAGCACTTCGCGGCGGCCGACGTGGTCGGGTTGGCCGACAAGGCCTTCCTTCTCCATCCGCTCGATTAGCCTCGCCGCGCTGTTGTAGCCGACGCGCAGCTGGCGCTGGAGGTACGAGGTCGAAGCCTTCTGGCTTTCGGCGACGATCTGGACCGCCTTGCGGAACAGCTGGGTCTCCGCATCGTCCTCGCCGCTCGGCTGGCCATCGAACAGATAGCCGCCGTCTTCCGGTTCTTCGGTGACCGCCTGGATGTAGTCGGGCACGCCCTGCTTGCGCCAATGCTCCGCGACCGCGCGGACCTCCTCGTCGCTGACGAAGGGGCCGTGGACGCGGATGATCTGCTTGCCGCCCGGCATGTAGAGCATGTCGCCCTTGCCGAGCAGCTGCTCGGCGCCCTGCTCGCCGAGGATGGTGCGGCTGTCGATCTTGCTGGTCACCTGGAAGCTGATGCGGGTCGGCAAATTGGCCTTGATGACGCCGGTGATGACGTCGACCGATGGCCGCTGCGTCGCCATGATCAGGTGGATGCCGGCCGCGCGCGCTTTCTGGGCGAGGCGCTGGATGAGGAACTCGACCTCCTTACCGGCGGTCATCATGAGGTCGGCGAGCTCGTCCACGACGACGACGATCTGCGGCAAGACCTCGTATTCCAGTTCCTCGACTTCATAGAGGGGCTGGCCGCTGCTGGCGTCGTAGCCGGTCTGAACGCGTCGGCCGAGCTTGGAGCCCTTGGTCTTCGCCTCGCGAACCTTCTGGTTGAAGCTCGGCAGTGCACGGACGCCGAGGTTCGCCATCATCCGATAGCGCTCCTCCATCTGCTCGACCGTCCACTTGAGCGCACGGATCGCCTTGCCCGGCTCGGTGACCACAGGCGAAAGCAAATGCGGGATGTCGTCGTAGATGCTGAGCTCCAGCATCTTCGGGTCGATCATGATCATCCGGCACTCTTCCGGAGTCATCCGGTAGAGCAGCGATAAGATCATGCAGTTGAGGCCAACCGACTTGCCCGAGCCGGTGGTGCCCGCGACGAGCAAATGCGGCATCGGCGCCAAGTCGGCGATGACCGGATCGCCGGCGATATTCTTGCCGAGGATCAAGGGCAGCGACATGTTCTGGTCTTCGAATGCCTGGCTGCCGACCAGCTCGGACAGGCTGACCGTCTCGCGCTTCGGATTGGGAAGCTCGATGCCGATCACGCTGCGGCCGGGAATGGTCGCGACGCGTGCGGACAATGCAGACATGTTGCGGGCGATGTCGTCGGCGAGCTGGATGACCCGGCTGGCCTTGATCCCGCTCGCCGGCTCAAGCTCGTACATGGTGACCACGGGACCGGGGCGAACCTCAACGATGTCGCCACGGACGTGGAAGTCCTCAAGCACGCTCTCCAGCAGTCGCGCGTTGCGCTCAAGCCCGGCGCGGTCGATCTTTGAGCTACCTTTTTCGGGCGCCGCGGCGAGCAGGTCGATCGCCGGAAGCTGGTAATTGTCGCCAAGCGCCAGGCTCTGCTGCGCGGCGGCAGGCCGCTTGCTTCCCCGAGATTGGGCCGCGACCACCGGCTTCGGCGGCTCCGCAACCGCGACCGCCGGCCGAGACTTGGGCGGAGCGGCGCTTGCGGGACGCTCCTCGGCGATTTCGGTGGTCCGTCGCGGTGCAGCGATCTTGGGCCGAGGATCGCGACGGAAGATCCCGGCGACCCATGCCTTCTCGGTCTGCTGCAACCCGACCGACAGATAGCCGAGCAGCAATCCGGCCAGCCCGAAAAGCACAAGCGCAATCAGGCGGACAGGGCCTGCAATGGCCGGATTCTGGATGAGGCCGATGGCGGAATCGACGCCATAGGCCGCACCCAGGCCAATCGCTCCGCCCCACCCGCCGGGAAGACCGGAAACCGCTGAAGCGCTGGTCAGGCTGAGGGCGACCCCGATCAGGATCGCGCCCGCGGCTGCGACCAACAGGGCGCGAACGATCCGACCGGTCGGCTCGAGCCTCATCAAGCGGATGCCAGCAAGCGCGATGACCGGGATGAAGAAGACCGACCCCATGCCGAACAGCAGCAGCAAGGCGTCGCTCGCATAGGCGCCGAAGCTTCCGATCCAGTTCGATGGCGGCCCACCTGCGGCAGTGCTGAAAGACGGGTCCGTCGTGTTGTGGGTGGCGAGTGCCAGCGCCGTCGCGACGGCCAGCCCGAACAGCATCGCACCCCAGGTGCGAACGGCGAGACGCTTGACCGACGCACGCAAGGCGTCGCGCCAATGAGGCTCAAGCTCCCGTTTATGGGTCCGCACGGCCGCGGTCGCCATTAATCCATCCCCACCCAAATCCTTGGGTAGAATGCATCTTTGGCGAGTCCTCGGTCAAGCGATGCCTTGGCGCCGATGCGACGGAAGGTTAGTGCACACCGCTATGGACCGCGCGGACGTTCTCATCCTGGGTGGCGGGCCCGTCGGTCTCGCGCTGGCGTCGGCGCTCGATTCCAGCGGCCTTTCGGCAATTTTGATCGACCCCGCAGACCCTTCGGTGCGAACCACGCAGGCGTTCGACGGCCGCACCAGCGCCGTATCCTCAAGCTCGGTCCGAATGCTCGAAACAACCGGCGTGCTGGAGTATCTGCCGGAGCCAGGCTGCCCGATTCGGACGATCCAGGTCGCCGACGGCCTTCAACCTGGTGGACTCGCCTTCGAGCCGGAGGATGACGAGCCACTCGGTGTCATGCACGAGAATCGTCATCTGCGCGCTGCGCTGCAGGCGCGGGCGGAGGCCGGCCGCAATCTCTGGCTGCTGTGGAATTCGAGGCCGCGCACCGTCGAGCGCGAGGCTCACGGCGTCGTCGTGTCACTGGAAGACGGGCGGAGGCTTTGCGCCCCAGTCCTCGCGGCCGTCGACGGCCGCAATTCGCCGATGCGGGAAGAAGCGGGGATTCCGATTGCGCGCTGGAAGTATGACCACATGGCGGTCGTCTCCACGCTCCGCCACGAGCGACCGCACGGCAATATTGCCTACGAGATCTTCTACCCGACCGGCCCGTTCGCGCTGCTGCCCATGACCGACGAGGGCGGAAGTCATCGCTCGGCGATCGTCTGGTCCGTCCCAAAGGACGATGCGGCGGGATGGATGTCGCTCAGCGACGAGCAGTTCGCGGGCGAAGCGCAGGCGACGATGGGCGGCTTTCTCGGCAAGATCGAACTGGCCGCGCCCCGTTCGACTTATCCGCTAGGCTTCCATCATTCGGCGCGGATGATCGATCAGCGACTCGCGCTGGTTGGCGATGCGGCGCACGCCGTTCATCCGATCGCGGGGCAGGGCCTCAATCTCGGCTTCCGCGACGCGGCGGCTTTGGCGCAGGTTCTTGTGGAAGGATCGCGTCTCGGCCTCGACCTCGGCGACCGGCAATTGCTGGAGCGTTATCAGCGCTGGCGATCGCTGGACGCATTGTCCGTGGCAGTCGCGACCGACAGCCTGACGCGGGTTTATGGCATTCCGGGGAAGACGGCTTCGGCGGTTCGCCGCTTCGGCATGGGCGTAATCGACCGCTTGGGTCCGATCAAGAATCGCCTGATGAGCGAAGCCCGCGGCACAAGCGGCGAGCTTCCATTGCTCCTTCGCGGACTACCGATCTGATTATTGAAGCGTCGGCTGGATCTCGGCGCCGCTGACCGCAGCGCGCTGGAACTGCATCAATTGAACGAGCAGATCGGCGCGATCGTCGAGCGTCGCCGCTTCGAGCAACGCCTGCTTTGCGCCGACATCGAACGGGGCGACCTGGGCAATGGCGTTCACCAGCATTTCGTCGTCGAGGCGGCGAACCGCCTGCCAGTCGACAGTCAGGCGCATGGCGTCGCCCAGCCGGCGCGCCTCGCGCTCCACTTCGGCCCGCAGGGTCAGCGACAGTGGCGGCGGCTCCTCGTCGTCGAACACGTCCGTGTCGACATCGGCATTGCGATAAGCGGTTTCGAGGTCGGCTTCGGCAATCATCCGAAAGCGATTCCAGCCGTGGAGGATGATGTTGAAGCGACCGTCATCCATTTCTTCGACGCCGACGATCTCACCGACGCAGCCGATGGGATAAAGCGGCGCGCCTTCATTCTCGGAGGCATGGGGCTGGATCATCCCAATCCGGCCCGGGCCATCGAGAACGTCGCGGACCATCTCCCGATAGCGAGGCTCGAAGATGTGCAGCGGAAGCTGGGAACGCGGGAACAGGATCGCGCCCGGCAAGGGAAAGATCGGCAGCCTCATCGGCCGCTTCGCACTCACGTAAAGAGGACGGCGGACAACCTCCGCCGCTGAGTGCGGGCCCATGGATCTTCAATGCCCTGCGCCTCGATCAGTTGCAGAAGGCGCGCCCGGGCGGCGCCTTCGTTCCAGTCGCGGTCACGCTCGATGATGGCGAGGAGGGCATCCGCGGCGGCATCGCGATCGCCCGACGCCATCTTCGCACCGGCAAGCTCGAACCGGGCATCGAGATCGTCGGGATTGGACGCGATCCGCGCTTCGAGCTCGGACGTGTCGGACTCCGGCGCCGCCTGCGAGAGCTCGAGAGCGGCGCGGGCTCGGCAGACATCTGCATGTGTCGCTGCTTCGGCCGTGGCGGCGTCGATCACTTCGCGAGCACCGTCGACATCGCCGCTCGCCAAGAGAGCCCGGGCGAGACCGCCGATCACCGAGGGATCCTCCGGCGCCATCTCATGAATCTGGCGGAAGATGGAGACGGCGCGTGGCGCATCGCCCTCGCCCAGCACTTGCTCGCCCATCGCGATCAACGGCTCGATCTCGGCCTTCTGCTCCGCGGCTGCGCCCTTGACACTTAGCTGCGTAATCAACTGGTCAAGGACGCGCTTCAGCTGCCCTTCGCTGCGGTAATTGGTGATGTCGGCGACAGGCTGCCCCTTGAAGAAGGCATAGACGGTCGGGATCGACTGGATCTGGAACTGGGAGGCGATCAACTTGTCTGCATCGACGTCGATCTTGACCAGCTTGACGCCCTTGTCGGCGTAATCGGCCGCGATCTTCTCGAGGATGGGGGACAGCTGCTTGCAGGGGCCGCACCACTCCGCCCAGAAGTCGAGCAGCACGATGCTGTCCATCGACGGATCGATGACGTCCCGCTTCAGGCGTTCGACCGCCTCGCGTTCCGCTTCGCTCATGCCGAGGGTCGCCACGCTCATCCTTCTCCGTTGCCGTCGCCGAGGAAGCGCTCCATATGGTCGGGCGAGGCGCTCGCCACAAGCATGATGGAAAGCTTGGGATGAGCCCTTGCGGGAATCATCTGGCCCATGCTAGGCGCCCGCCACCCTGTCGCGGAGCAGCCAACCGGCTGATGCGGCTTAAGCTCAGAGCGGGCGTAGCTCAGGGGTAGAGCACAACCTTGCCAAGGTTGGGGTCGAGGGTTCGAATCCCTTCGCCCGCTCCAGCACTTCTCGACGTGCTAAAGCGATGCCACCGGGCTGAAGCGCATTTCGTGCTGCGCGATCGTGGCTCGGACGACATTGTTCATCAGAGTCATGCGGACCTGCAGCGGCACCGACGTCTTCTTGATCATCACCGCGACCGAATAGCTGCGTCCGTCCGGCGCGGTCAGGATGCCGATGTCGTTATAGCCTGCCTGGTAGGCGCCGAGGATCTGGCCGGTGCCGGTCTTGTGGCTGAGCGACCAACCCGGCTTGAGCCCGCCCTTGAGGCGGTTCGGCCCCGTCGAGGTCTGGCTCATGATTCGCAGCAGCCGCGCCGTCGATGGCGGGGACAGCAGCTCGCCGCGCTTCAGCTTGGCCAGGGCGAAGGTGATCCCGTTCGCCGACGCGCCGTCGTACGGGTCGTCGACATAGCGATTGAACGCCGCCTTGCGGATGGACATCGGGAGGGCGTTGCGGGCCTCATAGAAGGCATTGCCGATCGAATAGCTCGGGCTCCACGTCAGGCCGGCGATGCGGCTCTGAAGCGAGCGCTCGCCGTCATAGAAGCGAATCCCTTCGAGACCCTTGGCGCGCAGCATGGCCCTCACGGCTTCGGGCCCGCCGACCGAGCGCATCAGCTTGTCGTTGCAGGTATTGTCGCTCTTGGTCAGCGCCTGGAACATCAGGTCGCCCAGCGAAACCGTCGTTCCGCCACCGAGGATCTTCGCCGCGATCGGCTGATGGAAGAGCGTCAGATCGGTTCGGGACATGGTGACGTTGTCGTTGAGGCTGACCCGACCCCGGTCGACCGCATCCAATGCGGTGATCGCGACCCACAATTTGCTGACGCTTTGCTGCGGGTTCAGCTCGTTGCCGTTGTAGGATGTGCTCCAGCCTTCGTCGACGGAGCGCACGGCAATGCCAACCCGGCCGTTGAAGCCTTTGCCGAGGTCATCGATGCGATCGGCCAGGTACTTGGGTGCGTGGGCGGACGCAGCCGGGATCGCACGCGGTGCCGGAAGCGCCGCCGCTGGAGTGGCCTGCGCAATCGTGCTGGAGCCCGACTGACCAAGCGCAACGATTGCCAAGCCAAGGCTAAGCCAGTGTGACGTCATGACGGCGCGTCTCCCCCACCAAAATCCCGTGTCGCCAGCAGCTTAGCGTCGATTGCTGAACGCAGGCTGTTCCACCCGGCGTAGGATAAGGAATCGCATCCGCGGAGGGATTTGCCAACCCTCTACAGCGTTGTCGGCTGGCTTTTTGCGAGAAGGGCGCCCGATTCGATCTCGTCAAGCGCGCGGTGGACAGCGACATATTGCCGGGCCTGCCGGATCCAGTCCTGCGCGTTTGCCGCTCCGGGCAGCCGCATGGTCTCCGCCAGGGCCTGGTCGACTTCGCCGTCCTGCAGGTGGGCGAGAGCCTTGGCATAGCGGGCGTCGGCCTGGGTGGAAGGCCGATCGGCGTGGCGGATCTCGATGATGGAGCCGAGTTCGCGCCTGAACTGCGCCCAAAAGCTTTCGTCGGGCGCGGCTGCGCGGAGCTCGGGCCCAAGCGCGCGATATTGCTCCGTCAGGTCGCTGAGCCGGACTGGCGAGTGCGAGCCGGTGACGATGGTCGCCACGGCCCGGGCGTGAGTCTGGCCGAAGCGGTCGAGAAGCAGCGGCTCGAGGTAGCCCAGCGCAACCCCGCGATCGACCGCCCGCCGTGCTGCGAATGCGATCAGCAGCGCGTCCGCACGCCCAGCGGACCCTTCGACACGTTCGGCGGCAGTCTCGACCCGCTCCAGACGATTCTCGAGCTGGTTGATTTCCTCTTTCGCTTGAGGCGCGATTTCGTCCTGCGCCGGAGCCGGGGGGATTGCCGCTGCCTTCGGAGCCGCGACCACGACCGGTTTGGGCGCGACGCCAAGGAAGCGCGCGGCACCGTCGAAACGCGCCAGCCCCCATGCCGCGCCTGCCGCACCGGCAATGACGAGGGCCAATCCAATCAGGAATCGGGTACCCCAGCCCGTCCCCGCCCTGTTCGATGCAGTTGCCATTCCTGCGTTCAACTTTCGCACAGCCGGGCGGCGAGGGCCAGAAGCTCCGCGTCATTTGGAGAAGTGGCCACCTTTAATTCTTCCCAGCCGTCGCCGGCCGCCGCCGCCGTCGCCTCGCTGATCGCCGCGATCCGGATCGTCGCGCGGTCTGCAGCTTCGACCAGATCGGCCAGCCTTCGGGCAGCGCGCGGCGAATGCAGCACCGCGACCTGTCCGGAAAGGTCTCCGATTCCGTCGACCGAAGTTTTCTCGGCCGCGCGATAGATGGGTAAGGAAACTATCGTCCGCCCATTCACCTCAGGCTCGCGGCGATCCTCACCGCAAAGATGCAGGAGCCGCGCCGACGGATCGACCTCGGCCAGGAGCACGTCGACTCCGCCGCTACCCACCGTCGCGATCCCCAATCCGGCGACCTGGGCCGCCACAGCCGTGCCTTCGCCCACCGCGTGCACTGGCAAGGTACGAAAGCGATCGAGCCGGTCGCCGGCCATTTTCACCGTGTTGGCGCTGGTCAGCAGCAGCCCGTCGAAATCGTGCGGATTGGGCGGAGACCAGTTCAGGGCCTCCAGCTCGAATAAGGGAACGGGAATCGCATCCAGACCCAGTGCCTGCGCCTTGACGATCGTTTGCCGTGAGGCAGGCTCAGGGCGGAAGACGAAAAGCCGCCTCATCCGGCCCTGAACAGCGAGCGGATCGACTCCGGCGCCTCGCCCAGCATTGCCCGCGCGAGCCGCCGCGGGCCATCCGGATCGTCGCATTCAAACAGAGCTTCGTCCCGGACCTGCTCGCGGCCGTCTTCCGACAGGACTTGCGCGCGCAGCCGGATTTTCCCGTCGACGATCTCTGCAAAGGCGGCGACCGGCGAATGACAACTGCCGCCCAACTCGGCTGTGAAGGCACGCTCGGCCCGGATCAAGGTGTGGGTCGTCCGGTCGTCGATGATCGTCAGCATCGATGCGGTCATCGCATCATCGGCGCGGCATTCGATGGCGATCACTGCCTGGGTCGGCGCAGGAAGCATGACTTCGAGCGGGATCGGCGTGCCGACGCCGCCCATTCCGAGCCTCCGCAATCCGGCTCCGGCAAGCAATGTGGCCTGCACTTCCCCCGCATCGAGCTTGGCGAGGCGCGTTTGCACGTTACCCCGCAGTGGAACGATGTTGAGGTCGGGCCGAAGCGACAGCAGCTGCGCCTTGCGACGGGGCGAGGAGGTCCCGACCGTTGCACCGCTGGGAAGCGCATCGACGGAGTCCGCGCCGATCAGCCGGTCCTGGACATCGCCGCGCGGCCGGACTGCTGCGATGCTGATTTCGCGCGGCCGGATCGCTTCGACGTCCTTCAGGGAATGGACGCAGAAGTCGACCTTGCCGTCCATCAGCGCGCGGTCCAATTCCTTGGTCCAGAGCTGCTTTCCGCCGATCTCGGCGAGAGGCCGGTCCTGGACCTTGTCGCCGGTCGTTTCGACCACCTGGACCTGCACGAAGTCGGCGGTCCAGCGGTTCGCGACCTCCAACGCCGATGCGACCTTGTGCGCTTGAACAAGGGCCAGCGGCGACCCGCGCGTGCCTAGAATCGGAGAACGCTGCATCGCGCCCTGCTAGCCGCAAACCCGCGGCCCCACTAGCCGAGCGCCGCCGCGTGCGGCAAAGGCGCGCCCAATGGCGCTGATCCTCGGCCTCGAATCCTCCTGCGACGATACGGCCGCGGCGCTCGTGACGAGCGACCGGCAGATTCTCGCGCAGGCGGTCGTCGGGCAAAACGAGGCGCACCGCCCCTTCGGCGGTGTCGTCCCGGAGATCGCCGCCCGCGCTCATGTCGAAATCCTACCCGACCTGGTTCGGGCGGTGCTTGCTGACGCCGGCAAGTCGGTCGCCGATCTTGATGCCATCGCGGCGACCGCGGGGCCCGGCCTGATTGGCGGCGTGATGGTCGCCCTGCTCGCCGGCAAGGGATTGGCGCTCGGCACGGGCAAGCCGCTTGTCGCCGTCAACCACCTGGAAGGCCATGCGCTCAGTCCCAGGCTGGTCGATCCCGACCTTGAGTTTCCCTATGTCCTGCTGCTCGTTTCCGGAGGGCACTGCCAATTGCTCGAGGTTCGCGCGGTTGGCGAATATCGGCGCCTTGCGACGACTATCGACGACGCGGCCGGCGAGGCTTTCGACAAGTCGGCCAAGCTGCTTGGTCTGCCCTATCCCGGGGGTCCCGCAATCGAGCGGCTCGCGATGGACGGCGATTCCGCGGCGGTTCCCCTGCCGCGACCATTGATCGGATCCGCCGAGCCGCATTTCTCTTTTGCCGGCCTGAAAAGCGCAGTTCAGCGCGCCGTCGCGTCGGGCGCCTACGCGCCGGCCGACATTGCTGCATCGTTCCAGCAAGCCGTCGTCGACTGCCTGGTCGATCGCACGCGGATCGCTCTCGAAAGGATCGATGCGCCGACCTTGGTCATCGCCGGTGGAGTCGCCGCCAACCGAGCAATTCGTACCGCGCTCCAGCAACTGGCAGGTGAGCAGGGCCGTCGCTTCAGCGTGCCTCCGGGCTGGCTGTGCACGGATAATGCGGCGATGATCGCCTGGGCGGGCGCTGAGCGGTTCGCGCTCGGTCTCGTGGACACGCTCGACGCACCGGCGCGGGCACGGTGGCCGCTGGACCCGGATGCCGAAAAGGTTCGAGGGGCGGGGGTGAAAGCATGAGCTTCGATCGTGTGGGAGTGATCGGCGGCGGCGCCTGGGGGACGGCGTTGGCGCAGGTCGGCGCAAGTGGCGGACGCGACGTCCTGCTCTGGGCTCGCGAGACGGAGGTCGTCGACTCCATCAACGGGAACAACGAGAACAAAGTGTTCTTGCCAGGATCGAAGCTCGACCCGCGCGTTCGGGCGACGGGCGATCTTGCGGATCTGGCGGACTGCGACGCCTGGCTGGTGGTCACTCCGGCCCAGCATATGCGGGCCGTGCTCGAGGTCGCTCCGTCCGCTGGCAGACCCCTGGTTCTCTGTTCCAAGGGCATTGAAGAGCATAGCGGAGCCATGCTCCACCGGGTCGCCGCGGAAGCCTGCCCGAGTGCTCCCATCGCTGTCCTTTCGGGCCCGACCTTTGCCCACGAGGTTGCGGCGGGATTGCCGACGGCTGTCACCCTCGCTGCCGAAGATGGCGCTTTCGCCGAGGCGCTGCGCGAACGGATCGCCCGGCCGACCTTTCGCGTCTACCTTAGCGACGACGTGGCCGGCGCCGAGATCGGCGGAGCTGTGAAGAACGTGCTCGCGATCGCCTGCGGGGTCGTGGATGGGAAGGGCCTCGGCCAGAACGCCCGGGCGGCCCTCATCGCGCGCGGCTTTGCGGAGATGACGCGGTTCGGCCTCGCCAATGGAGCGAAGCGGGAAACACTCGTCGGTCTGTCCGGTCTGGGCGATCTGGTCCTGACCTGCTCATCCACCAGCTCGCGCAATTTCTCTCTCGGCAAGGCCATCGGCGAAGGGCGCTCGGCTGCAGAATTGATGAGCAATCGCAAGACGGTGGCCGAGGGCGCGTTCACCGCGCCTGTCCTGGCCCGTCTCGCCGAACAGATGAAGATCGACATGCCGGTGGTCGCGGCCGTCGCCAAGCTGCTGTCGGGCGGCGCCGGAGTCGACCAGGTGCTGCAGGAACTGCT
This sequence comes from Sphingomonas daechungensis, assembly GCF_039543105.1. Classification (NCBI taxonomy): domain Bacteria; kingdom Pseudomonadati; phylum Pseudomonadota; class Alphaproteobacteria; order Sphingomonadales; family Sphingomonadaceae; genus Sphingomonas; species Sphingomonas daechungensis. The sequence continues at coordinate 1,520,269 of NZ_BAABJC010000001.1, read as the reverse complement.
GTCCCGTCCGCCCCGGCCCGAGGCGCATTAGAAATCGACCGCGATCCCCTTCTTCTCCCAATCGCCATAGCGGGTCGGATCGAGTCTCGTCTCTTCGCCTTCTGGCGGCGCGGCGTCTGCAACCGGCTCCGGCTTGGGCACGGGCTGCGACTTCGACAAATAAGCGGGCGCTTTCAGGCGCTTTCCCTTGGACATGTGGCGTAGATGAGCGTTGGGACCCTCGATGCCAAGCGTTGAAGGCCTTCCCGCGCGACGGGCTGCATTGCAGATGCTCGATTCCGTCCTGCGCAAAGGCCGCACGCTCGATTCCGCCGCGCAGGTCGTGAAAGGGCTGAAGCCGCCGGACCAGGCCCTGGCGGTCGCCATCTCCGGAGAGGTTCTGCGGCGGTTGCCCGATCTGGACGCCGTGATCGACACCGCGACCCGGCAACGCCTTCCCGATGACAGCAAGGCACGAATGGTTCTGCGCCTGGCCCTCGCGCAGAAAGTCGGCCTCGGCACGCCCGAGCATGCGCTGGTCGCGACCGCTTTGCCGTTGGTCGATGGCGGTCCGCGTCGGCTGGTGCACGGCGTCCTCGGCACCTTGCTCAGGCGCGGGCTGCCGGCCATCGACGCGCCGCGGCTGCCCGAAGCGGTAGAGGAAAGATGGAACAAGGCCTGGGGCGATGACGTCGTTTCGTCGGCCCGTCGCCAGATCGCGCACCGTCCGCCGCTCGACCTGACCTTCGCCACTGACGAGGCGGCAAAGAGCTTTGCCGAGCAGACCGAAGGACGAAGCCTTGCACCCCGACACGTTCGCCTCGCCGATGCCGGTGCCGTCGCGAATCTGCCCGGCTTTGCGGAGGGCCGCTGGTGGGTCCAGGATCTCGCCTCCTCCCTTCCGGCGCGACTGATCCCGACGGGTGCTGATGAGGTGCTCGACCTCTGCGCCGCTCCCGGCGGGAAGACGATGCAGATCGCTGCGGCCGGACATAGGGTGACGGCGGTCGACCAGGCCGAATCGCGGCTGAAGCGCTTTCGCGAGAATCTGGCCCGAACAAGCCTGGATGCCGAACTCGTCGCAGCAGATGCGCTCGAATGGCAACCGGATCGGCAGTTCGGTGCCGTCCTGCTCGATGCGCCATGCTCGGCGACCGGGACGTTTCGCCGCCATCCTGAGGTGCTTTACCGGGCGCGTGGAGACATCATTCGGCAGAGTGCCGACCTTCAGGCCCGCCTCCTCGATCGCGCAGCCGCCTGGCTCCGGCCCGGTGGCGCCCTGATTTACGCCGTCTGCTCACTGGAGCCGGAAGAGGGCGAGGCGATCGTCTCCAGCTTCCTCGACGCGAACCCCAGCTTTCATATCGACCCACCAAGGCCGGGCGAGCTTCCCGACTTCGTGACGCCAGATGAGCGCGGCTGGGCTCGAATCCTGCCCGGCATGATCGAAAGCGAGGGTGGCCTCGACGGCTTCTTCGTCGCGCGCCTTGTCCGGATGGCAACTTAGCGTTTAATCGGGCCGATGGACCGCCCCTTAATCTCGCCCTCGATCCTCTCTGCCGACTTTGCCAGGCTTGGCGAGGACGTCCGCGCAATCGACGAGGCGGGAGCGGACTGGATTCATGTTGACGTCATGGACGGCCACTTCGTGCCCAACATCACCATCGGCCCGGGCGTGGTGAAGGCGCTTCGGCCTCATTCGCAAAAGCCGTTTGACGTCCACCTGATGATCTCGCCGATCGACCTGTTCCTCGACGCATTCGCCGAAGCGGGCGCGGACATCATCACCGTCCACCCGGAAGCGGGGCCGCACCTTCACCGCACGATCCAGCGCATCAAGGGACTCGGCAAGAAGGCCGGCGTCTCGCTGAACCCGGCGACGCCCGCCAAGATGCTCGATTATGTGCTCGACGAGATCGACCTCGTCCTTGTCATGAGCGTCAATCCGGGCTTCGGCGGTCAGAAGTTCATCGCCAGCCAACTGCGCAAGATCGAGGCAATTGCCAACCGCGTCTCCAAGGAAGGTCTCGAAGTCCAGGTCGAGGTCGACGGCGGTATCGATCCTGAAACCGCGCGGCAGGCTGTGGCAGCGGGAGCCACCGTGCTCGTTGCCGGAACCGCGGCGTTCAAGGGCGGACCGTCCCATTACCAGGCCAACATTCAGGCCCTTAGGGGAGACGGATGAGCGCCGATCAATCGGCACAAAGCGCCGTCGTTCGAAAGCTCGCCAAGCGCCCCCTCTTTTCGCGGTTGTTCGCCTCGGGCCGCCAGCCGCTCAAGCTCGTTGCCGTTCCCCGCGACCACGTCCAGGGCGATCGTCAGCGCGGCGAGGCGCTCCTTGCCGGCCGCTTCGTCCTCGGCAGCGAAGCCGTCTCGCTGAGCGATCTCGACTTCGCCGCGCTCGGCACGGGCGGCCCGATGGCCGATGCCCTGCAAGGCTTCTCCTGGCTTCGCGATCTCGCCGCCGCCTCCTCTCGCGAAAAGGGCGCGAGGGTTGCCGAGTCCCTCGCCGGTGGATGGCTGCTTGCGCACGGAACGCGCGTGGACGACGCATGGCGGCCGGACCTTTGGGGCGAGCGCATCCTCTTCTGGACCGCCTACGCACCCTACATCCTGTCGAGCCGCGATTCCGGTTACCGCTCGGCGCTGCTGAACACGTTGGTGCGCGGCGCGCGCCATCTCGACGCCAATGCCGACAAGGCGCTTCCGGGTCTCGACCGGATCACGGCCTGGGCCGGCCTGGTGACCGCGGGGCTGCTGGTCCAGGGTGGAGTGCGGGTGGCCCGAGCCGAGTCCGGACTGGCGCGGGCGCTGTCCACTGCGCAGTTCGAAGATGGTGGCCTCATCAGCCGAACCCCGTCCCAGCAGGCGCTGCTCGTCGATCGCCTTGCGCTGCTGCGTGCGTCTTATTTTGCCGCCAAGCAAAGCCTGCCCGATACGATCGAGGCGGCCGCTGCCGCCGCATTAGCCGCGCTCCATGGCGTCACCATGGGCGATGGCGGACTGTCGAGCTGGCAGGGTGGCAACCATGGCGAGCCTGCCCGCCTCCACGCCCTCATCGAAGGTTGCGGCCTGCGCGCTCGGCCGCTTCGGCAAGCACGCGGCTGGGGTTACCACCGCCTCTCTGCGCTCGGCACAGTCATCGTCATTGATGCCGCTCCGCCGCCACCGGCAAAGATGGCACCGAGCGGCTGTGCGTCGACGCTGGCGTTTGAAATGTCGGACGGACCGCAGCGGCTGGTGATCAATTGCGGCGGCCCCGGCGCGCTGCCAACGGCACTTCCGCCGGAGCTGGTCGAGGGCCTCCGCACGACCGCCGCCCACAGCACGCTCGTCGTCTCCGATACCAATTCGACCGCGATCATGCCCGACGGCTCGCTCGGCAAGGGTGCCGAAGACGTGACGATCTCACGCTCGGAGGACAATGACTGCAGCCGGCTCGAAGCTAGCCACGACGGCTACGTGCGCGGCTTCGGCCTCGTCCACAAGCGCAGCCTGATGCTCGGCAACGACGGCAAGGAAATCCGCGGCGCCGACCAGATGATCGCCAAGGGTCGCCGCAAGATCCGCGATGCTGCGCCTTATGCCATCCGTTTCCATCTCGCTCCCGGAGTTGAGCCGACGATTACCGCCGACCGCATGGGAGCGATCTTGCGCTCGCCGGGCGCCCCGCCCTGGAACTTCCGCTGCCGCGGCGCGAACCTCACCGTCGAGGAAAGCCTGACGATCGACAGTCGCGGCCGGATGGTGCCTACAACTCAATTGGTGATTCAGGGCGAAGTCGCCGCTATCGGCGGCGAGGTTGCCTGGCAGTTCCGCCGCTCGAGCTGAACCAAACAAGGAATAGACATGACCGATCTCGTGCCCGTCAAAAGGGCGCTCATCTCTCTTTCCGATAAGTCCGGCTTAGACCGCCTTGCGGAAGGCCTGGCCAGGCGAGGCGTGGAGCTGGTTTCGACCGGCGGCACCGCGGCAAAGCTGCGAGAGCTCGGCAGTGACGTTCGCGACATCTCCGACCTGACGGGATTTCCCGAGATGATGGACGGCCGAGTCAAGACTCTTCACCCGAAGGTCCACGGCGGCCTGCTCGGTGTCCGCGACAACCCGGAGCATGCTGCGGCGATGGAGGAGCATGCGATCGCACCGATCGATTTGGTCGTGGTGAATCTCTATCCCTTCGAAGCCACTGTGGCGCGCGGTGCGGACCGTGACGAGATCATCGAGAACATCGATATCGGCGGCCCGTCGATGGTGCGCTCGGCGGCGAAGAACCACGCGCATGTCGCCATTGTCACCGATCCGGCCGACTACGACGAATTGCTCGCGGAGCTGGATGCAAATGACGGCGCGACGTCATACGAATTCCGCAAGCGCCTTGCTGCCAAGGCCTATGCGCTGACGGCGGCCTATGATGCGACCATTTCGCAGTGGTTCGCTTTCGCGGACCAGCGCGAGCGCTTTCCAGAGACCTGGACTCGGGCCAGCCGATTGCTGATGCCGCTCCGCTACGGCGAGAATCCGCACCAGAAGGCGGCCCTCTATGAACCGATCGGCCCGCATGCTCCCGGAATCGCGCAGGCGAAGCAGATCCAGGGCAAGGAGCTCAGCTACAACAATCTCAACGATGCCAATGCCGCGCTCGAGCTCGTCGCCGAATTCCGCGACGGTCCGCCAACGGTGGTTATCGTCAAGCATGCTAACCCGTGCGGGGTCGCGAGTGCCGACACTCTCCTCGATGCATGGAACGCCGCGCTGGCCTGCGACAGCGTGTCGGCGTTCGGGGGCATCGTCGCTACCAATCGCACGCTCGACGCGGCGACCGCGGAAGCGATCACACAAATCTTCACTGAAGTCGTCGTCGCTCCTGATGCCGACGAGGACGCCAGGGCGATCTTCGCCAGGAAGAAGAACCTCCGCCTTCTGCTGGCCGGTGGACTGCCTGATCCCAGGCGGCCGGGCGGCACGGTCGCCGTGATCGCCGGCGGCATCCTCGTGCAGGATCGCGACAACGGCTTCGTCACCCGCGACGAACTCAAGGTGGTGACCAGGCGCCAGCCGACCGAGGACGAGATCCGCGACTGCCTGTTCGCCTGGACGGTCGCCAAGCACGTGAAATCCAACGCAATCGTCTATGCCAAGGACGGCTCGACCGCGGGCATCGGCGCAGGCCAGATGAATCGCCGCGACAGCGCCCGCATTGCCGCCGCCAAGGCGAAGGAGGCGGCCGAAACCTACGGCTGGCCGGAACAGCGAACGGTGGGATCGGCCGTGGCCTCAGACGCTTTCTTTCCCTTCGCCGACGGCCTGCTCGCCGCTGTCGAAGCCGGGGCGACCGCAGTCATCCAGCCCGGAGGATCGATTCGCGACGACGAAGTGATCGCCGCTGCCGACGAGGCTGGGCTGGCGATGGTCTTCACCGGAATGCGCCATTTCCGCCACTGAGCCAGCTTCCGCAACGGCCTGGCCCGCCGCTCTTGAAATCCCGCGACTCCAACCGCACCTATTACGAGCGGACCGGGCCCCTCTGGCGCGCCCAAGCCATTGTGGCGCGTGATGTCGGACCGCATCGGATGATCCGATGCGTGACGAGGGCGGTTCGACTTCCCCAGCAACAGCGGATCCTCCGATCGAACCTTGGTTTGATAGAGAGGAAGGACATATGCGTCCCCGTTTGTATCGATTGCTCGAACTGCACCAGCGCATCGACGAGGCCCTTCGGCGCGAACTGAAGCTCCGCTGGCCCGACCCGTTCAGGGTCTCCACGCTCAAGAAAAAGAAGCTGCGGGTGAAGGACCGGATCTTCCGGCTGACGCCGCAATTCCAAAGCGCCTGATCGGAGAGACATCGTGAACGCACCACACGGTATGACCTGCCCGGTCGACGGCGCGACGCTCGTCATGTCCGAGCGCCAGGGCATTGAGATCGATTATTGCCCGACTTGCCGAGGCGTCTGGCTGGACCGCGGCGAACTCGACAAGATCATCGAGCGATCAGCCGCGGATCTCCCCCAGCAGCCTCGACCCTTCACTGAGCAAAGGTCGGGTTACGATCGCGACCATTACAAGCACGGACGGAAGCGAAAGTCCTTCCTCCACGAATTGTTCGACTAGCGGACGACATCTCCAGTCGTTCCGGGGGCGGGTATCTCGAGCTCCTGAAGCTCTTCGATATCCGCCTTCTTCATCCGGAACAGCTCGCGGTCCTCGGCCTTGAACCCCTTGGTCCAGAGGACTGCGCCAAACGCGATGAGGATGCCGGGGATTCCGAACACCAGCTCGGCCCACTCGGGTAGGAAGGTCGCTAGCCAGCCGACCACGGTTCCGGCGGCGGCCGCCCAAACCAACGGCCATCGCCAGCCGTTTACGCGCGCGCCAAGAATGCCGCGCAGCAGCCGCGATTTCGCCACTGCCGCAAAGGCCAGCGCCAGCATCAGGGCGACCGCCGGCCCGGTCGCCTGGAACATGACCGGAAGATCGAACGCCCGCATGCCGAGGATCAAGGCGACGGCGAGGCCGCCCTCGAGCGCCAGCATGGCGATGCTGATCAGCATGTTGCGATGCCGCGCGACGTATATCAGCGCTGCCTCACTCACCGCCGCCATGGCCGCTACGACTTCGGCACCGAGCAGGAAGGCGAGGGCCGCCGTGCCCGCAACGAACGCCGGGCCGACCAGTCCCATCACCGCTTCGCCCGGAATGGCGAGCGCGAGGGCAACGCCAAGCTGCGCGCCGATGACCCAGAAGCCGACCTGCCGCACTTGCTTTGCGACCGCCGCCTTGTCGCCGTCCTTGAGGTTCCGGGCGATGACCGGGCCGAGGATCGGGTCGAAGCTGGTTTTCAGCTTGGCGGGAAGGGACGCGACATTCTGCGCCACGTAATAAATGCCGACGACCTTCGGCGCGAAGAACAGGCCGAGGACCGCGATGTCGATCCGGCGTGAGCCCCACTCGACCGCGTCAGCTGCAGCCACCGGCACATTTCGCCGGGCCATCTTCCAAAGGGTCCGTGGATATGGCCGCCACCCCCGCGCTACGCCGTAGCTTCTCATGAAGGGAACGACCGACGCGATCAGCGCGGCGACCATCGACAGTACGTAAGAGATGATCAGGCCGTCGCGCAGGGAAATGTAGGACCAGGCGAAGGCGGCGGCGCTGATGGTGATCGGCTCGACAATGGCTCTCGCTCGGACGGTCGAGGTGACGTCGTGACGGTAGGCCAGAGCGGCAAGCATGATGTCGGACCAAGCTAGCGCGATGATGGTAATGGGAAGCAGCCATTCGAGCCCGGTCAGCTCGCTGTTCGGGAACATCGCCTGTGGGAAGACCATCAGGATCCCCATGGCGATGGCCGAGCCTATCGCCGCAACCAGCAGGCCGTCCCACGCCACGCACACGTGTTCCTTCTCGGTATTGGCGAGCTGCTGTGCCAGGCCCCGCTTCAGGCCGAGCGTCGCCAGCTGCGCCGCGAACTCGACGATCAGGATTGCGTAGGCGAACCGTCCGAGCGCCTCGGCGCCGTAAATGCGGCCGGCGATGAACAGGAACGGCAGCCGCGCGGCAAGCCGGACGCAGAATCCCAGGAAGTTGATCCGGCCGCCTCGGGCGAGCGCCGCAAGATCTGCGGGCGGTGAAGTGTCGGCGGGTGCTGCTGTACTCAATGCGCGGCGCCCCAATGTTCACCCCAGCCGACCTCAACGTCGAGGGGAACATCGAGTTTCAACGCAGGCTCCGCTGCAGTCTCCATCACGCGGCGAACCACGGCAGCCGCCTCTTCCTCGCGACCGTCAGGGACCTCGAACACCAGTTCGTCGTGCACCTGCAGGAGCATGCGGACGCCATCGAGGCCCGCCTCGGCAAGCGCATCGTCCATCCGCGCCATCGCCCGCTTAATCAGGTCGGCGCTGGTCCCCTGGATCGGCGCGTTGATCGCCGCCCGCTCGGCGCCGCCGCGGATCGACGGATTGGGTGACCGGATGTTCGGGTAGAAGTGCGTCTTCCGGCCGAACAAGGTCTTCGTATAGCCGTTCTGCCGGACGAAATTCAGCGTGTAGTCCATGTAGGCGCGAATGCCGGGGAAGCGCTCGAAGTAGCGCGCGATGATCGCGGAGCCTTCTTCTTTCGAAACGCCCATCCGCGACGCGAGGCCCCACGCAGAAACGCCGTAGAGGATGGCGAAGTTCACCGTCTTCGCCTTGCCGCGCGTGTCGCGGTCCACCGTGCCGAAAAGCTCCTCGGCCGTGATGTTGTGGATATCGTCGCGGTTCTGGAAGGCTTCCTTCAGCTGCGGAACGTCGGCCATGTGCGCGGCGATGCGCAGCTCGATCTGGCTGTAGTCGGCGCTCATCAGCACGTAGCCCGGCTCGGCCACGAAGGCGTCGCGAATCTTGCGGCCGAGCTCGGTGCGGATCGGAATGTTCTGCAGGTTCGGGTCGTTCGAAGATAGACGCCCGGTTTGCGCTCCGGTCAGGCTGAAGCTGGTGTGGACGCGTCCCGTCTCGGGATTGATCTGCGCCTGCAGCGCCTCGGTGTAGGTCGAGCGCAGCTTGGTCAGCTGACGCCAGTCGAGCACCAGCCGCGCGACGTCGACCCCCTCGCCTGCCAGCCGCTCCAGCTCGTTGACGTCGGTAGAATAGTGCCCGCTCTTCCCCTTGCGCCCGCCCTTCAGCCCGAGCCGCTGGTACAGCACGTCGCCAAGCTGCTGCGGCGAGCCGATCGTGAAGGGGCCCTGCGCGACCTCGTAGATGTTGGCCTCGAGCTTCGCGATCTCTTCGGAGAACGTCTTGCTGAGGCCGGCGAGGTAGTCGCGGTCGACCTTTACGCCGCGACGTTCCATCCGCCCGATGACAGGGATCAGGGGCTGGTCGACGCGCTTGTATACACGCTCCGCATGCTCGGTGGTCATGCGGGGTTTCAGCCGCTGCCAGAGACGGAGCGCAATGTCCGCGTCCTCGCCGGCATACTCGGTCGCTTCCTTCAGCGGCACCTTGTCGAAAGTGATCTGCTTGGCACCCGTCCCGCACAGCGACTTGAAGCTGATGCAGTCATGCTCAAACTGAGACTTGGCGAGGTCGGTCAGATTGTGGCCAAAGCTTCGGCCCGCATCGAGGTCGAAGCTCATCAGCATCGTGTCGTCGTACGGAGCGACGTCGATGCCGGACTTGTCGAACATCACCCAGTCATACTTGAGGTTGTGTCCGATCTTCAGGACCGACGGGTCCCCCAGCAGCGGCTTCAGCTTGTCGAGGACGAGCTGCAACGGAAGCTGGTTCGGCGTTTCCGACAACAGGTCCACGCCGACGTGGCCGACGGGAATATAGCAGGCGCGGTTCGGCGCGGTCGCGAGGCTGATCCCGGCGAACTTGGCAATGATGCAGTCGATGCAGTCTGTCTCGGTATCGACCGCGACATAGCCTTGCTTGCGAGCCTCCTCGATCCAGCGGTCGAGTGCGGCTTCATCGGTCACCGTCTCATATTTCGAGACGTCGACCTCGATTTTCTCCGGAGCTTCCGGCTCCGCAATCTTTGAGACCGGCTTGCGGTCGAGTGCCGCAATGACGTCATTGCGGACGGTCGCGCCGGTCTGCTGCGGGCCGCCGACCATGCGGTTGAGCAGGGTCTTGAAGCCTTGCTCCTCGAGGAACTCACGCAACGGCTGGGGTGGAATGCCCTTCAGTGCAAGGTCTTCGAGCGGCTCCGGCAGCGGAGCGTCGCACACAAGCCGAACCAGCTCGCGTGACAGCCGCGCATCGTCGGCATGCTCGATCAGATTCTGCTTGAGCTTCGGCTTCTTGATCTCCTCGACCGCGGCGAGGACACCTTCGACGCTGCCATATTCCTGGATGAGCTGCGTAGCTGTCTTCGGTCCGACGCCCGGCACACCGGGGACGTTGTCGACGCTATCGCCCATCAGCGCGAGGACTTCCCCGACTTTCTCAGGCCCAACACCGAACTTCTCATTGACCGCGGCTTCGTCGATCCGCCGATCGTTCATGGTGTCGAGCATGTCGACATGCCCGTCATCGACCAGCTGCATCAGGTCCTTGTCGGAGCTGACGATGGTAACCTTCCAGCCCGCATTCTTCGCTGCCATCACGTAGCAGGCGATGATGTCGTCGGCCTCGAGCCCCGCCTTTTCGATGCAAGGGATCGAGAAGGCGCGCGTGGCAACGCGTATCAAAGGAAACTGCGGGACGAGGTCTTCAGGCGGCGGCGGGCGGTGCGCCTTGTACTGGTCGTACATCTCGTTGCGATGCGTATGTTCGGACGCATCGAGGATGACGGCCATATGGGTCGGCCCCTCGGCCTGCTTCAGCCCGTCGGCGAGCTTCCACAGCATGGCCGTGTAGCCGTAGACGGCGCCGACGTTCATGCCGTGCCGGTTCGTCAGCGGCGGCAGGCGGTGATAGGCGCGGAAGATGTAGCTGGACCCGTCGACAAGATAGAGGTGGTTGGTCACCTCCGCTGCGGTCGCGGGCGCTTCGACGGTTTCGACTTCGGACATGAACGAGGGGGTTTAGCAGTCTGTTGAGCGGATGCCAGCCGCTGAGGCGACTAGCCGAAAAGCAACGGGCTCAGCACCAGGGCAAGGCCGGTCAGGCTGACCGCAAATGCCAGCGTCCGCCACCCCGGCACACCAAAGGCGTAGAGCGGAAGATAGATAAGTCGCGCGCCCAGCCATACCCAGCCGCCGATCGCGGTCCACGCGCTCGTTCGCCCGGCGATCACGACGCCGAGTAGCGCGACCACTGCGATCGGGAAGGTCTCCTGGAAGTTCGCCTGCGCACGGGCCAGTCGTCCGGCGACCGGATTGAGCGGCGGCTGCGCCTCGTCGCGCGCACCCATGTTCCACTTCGTGCCATATTGCCGGGTCTTCAGATGAACTGCGGCGAAGATGTGAACGAGCAGCAATACGGCGCCAAGCGCCGCAATCTTCAGTTCAACAGGCACTGCCATTCCCCCACGGTTTTAACACCACCTAACATATGTAGAGGACGCAGCCGAGACGAGGGTCCAACTTCGCGGCGTGAACGTTGTAGAACTGAAGGTCAGGCTGGACCGGATTCTCGCGGAGGAAAGGCGAAGGAGCGGTCGACTGGGAAATCGTAGAAGACCAGTCGAACAAGTTGCTGGGGGAATTGCCGGCGCCGATCCCCCTTGTGGTCGAGGCGTACCTGCTGGGGTCAAGCCGGCGTCGCGAGGACGGCGTCTTCGCGCATGCCCAGCGCAGCCAGCTGCTGAGCTTTCTGCGCAATACGCCCTCCTAGAGCAGCGCGGGCGCGGACTTCTGCTTGAGCGGGATCGAAACGATTTGCTTGAGCTTCGCCTTGAACGCCGCCAGCTGCGGCCCTTCGAAAACTGGCCTGCTCACCAGCCGGGCGGTGAGCGGGTCGACCGGACGCCCGCCCATCCGGACTTCGAAGTGAAGATGCGGACCGGTGGAAAGGCCTGACGAGCCGACATAGCCGATGACCTGCCCCTGCCGAACCATCGTCCCGGCTTGCGCGACCATGGCGCTCATGTGCGAATAGGTGGTCATCAGGCCGCCTTCGTGGACGATCCGGACCTGACGCCCGTACCCGCCCGTCCAGCCCGCGCCGACGACCTGGCCATCGGCGGCGGCGACGATCGGGCTGCCCCAGGCGGCGCCGAAGTCGATGCCCGCGTGGAAGCGGTTGAAATGCAGGATGGGATGATAGCGATTGCCGAAGCTGGAAGTGATGCGACCGGCGACAGGCGCCATCAGCCCTGCGGAAGCCTGCTGATCGGCAGCACCGTCGAACCAGCCGGTCTGACTGTTGACGATCCACTTCATCATCTGGACATCGCTGTACTGCGCCCGGTCGAGCCCGGCGTAGAGCAACGTGTCCGGCTCGCCATTCTTCCCCGGAATGACGGCAAAATCGAACCGGTCGAACGGAGCGACTTCGCCGACGTCGATCTTGGTCGCGATCGCCTTCAGATAATCCGCGGCAATGGTCGGGCTCGCTCCGGCATTGCGCAGCGACCAATAGAGCCCGCCGGCGACATCGCCGTTGATGCGGCGAATGCCGTTCAGCTCGCCGACCTGGATTCCGACTGGCTTGGGGATCGGCGCCTTGACTGCGCCCGGGTTGGCGAGGTCGCTCAGCTGCGCATTGCGGATCGTGCCCTTGGGCGTTTCGGCGACCTTGCTGGCGATGAAAGTCTCAAAGCCGGGCGCCAGGAAGAAGGCGAGGGCGAACAGTCCGGCGAGGGTCGCGGCGCCGCGGAACCAGCGCCAGCCGATTTCCTCGGAATGAAGGTCGACGACAAGATTGACCGGCTTGCGCTCGGCGCGCCGTCCGAACTCGCGCGTTTCTTCGGCGGACGCTCGCGGGAACACGACGATCTCGGCCGTCTCGGCCGCGCCCTCCCAGGCATCCCGCGCATGAAGCATCTGAAATTTCCTCGCCCTTCCAAGGGCGTGATGCGCAGAACACGGTTAATGACCGTTTAAAATCGCTCCACCCGTCGAAGGAACCTTGCGCTTCTTCGGAGCGCTGCCACATTCGTGTTTGCAATGCGCCGTCCTGACGCTCCGGTCCGGGCCATCCTGGGGCCCACCAACACCGGCAAGACCCACCTCGCCATTGAGCGGATGTGCGCACATTCGTCCGGCGTGATCGGCTTTCCGCTGCGGTTGCTGGCGCGCGAGGTCTACGAGCGGGTCAAGGCGCTCAAGGGTGAGAAGCAGGTCGCGCTGCTGACCGGGGAGGAGCGCATCGTGCCGCCTCAGGCGCGTTACGTGCTCTGCACCGCGGAATCGATGCCGGTCCGCACCGGCCGCGACGATCGGCCGAAGGAAGGGCCGTTTCCTGACCAGTTCGCCTTCGCCGCGATCGACGAGGCCCAGCTCGGCATCGATCCGGAGCGCGGCCACGTGTTCACCGACAGAATGCTCCGCGCGCGCGGGCGCGAGGAGACCTTGATCCTCGGCTCCGACACGCTGAGGCCGATCATCCGTGAACTCCTCCCGGAGGCGGAGATCGTCAGCCGCCCGCGCTTCTCGACCCTTCGCTATGCCGGCAACGTCAAGCTTTCCCGCCTGCCGCCGCGCTCCGCCGTGGTCGCCTTCTCGGCGGAGCAAGTCTACGCGCTCGCTGAAATGCTGCGCCGGTTCAGAGGCGGCGCGGCGGTAGTCATGGGCGCATTGTCGCCAGCAACGCGCAACGCGCAGGTCGCCATGTTCCAGCGCGGCGAGGTCGATTACCTCGTCGCCACCGATGCCATCGGCATGGGCCTCAACATGGACGTCTCGCACGTCGCCTTCGCCGGCCTCGAGAAGTTCGACGGTCGCCGCGACCGTCGACTGACCATCTCGGAGATGGCGCAGATCGCCGGCCGCGCCGGACGTCACCAGCGCGACGGCAGTTTCGGCACGCTCGGCCTCGGCGGCGACGAGGGCGCGACATTCTCGGACGAAGAGATCACCGCGATCGAGGAGCATCGCTTCCGCCCGCTCGACTTCATCTACTGGCGCAATCCCGAGCTCGACTTCACCGACGTCGGCTCGATGATCCGCAGCCTCGAGCTGAAGAGCGACGATCCGCTGCTTCGCCCGGCGCCCGAAGCCATCGACCTTGCCGTCCTCAAGCAGGTTGCGCAGGATCCCGTCGTCGCTGCCAAGAGAGGCGTCGCCGCCCGGCGTCTCTGGGCAGTGTGCGGCCTGCCTGACTTCCGCAAGGTTGGCCCGATGCACCATGCGCGCATGGTCCGCCGCCTGTTCTCCTATGTCGGCGAAGGTGGCCACGTGCCCCACGAATGGTTCGCTGCCGAGGTCGCCCGGCTCGACAACGTCAACGGCGACATCGAGGCGCTCGCCGACCGCCTCGCCGGAGTCCGGAGCTGGGCTTACATCGCTCACCGCGCCGACTGGCTCGCCGATCCGGCCAAATGGGCCGAGCGCACGCGCGAGGTCGAGGCGCGCCTGTCCGACGCATTGCACGAGCGGCTGACCCAGCGCTTCGTCGATCGCCGGACCGCCGTGCTTGTCCGAGACATCGGCGCACGCGGCAGCGACGCCTTGCCGGTCACGGTTGCCGCCGACGGCGAAGTGAGCGTCGGTCCCGAACCGATCGGCCACCTCGCCGGCTTCGACTTCCGTGTCGACCCCTCGGCTCGCCTCGCCGACAAGAGGCTGCTGCTGGCCGCGGCCGAGCGGCGCCTCGGTGACGAGCTCGACCGTCGCGCGAAGTCGCTGGTCGAGGCTCCGGACCAGACTTTCGAACTTGTCATCGAATCCGACGGCCGGCCTGCCGTGGGTTGGCAGGGCAATGTCCTGGCCCGGCTCGCTCCGGGCCGAGCGTTGCTGGAACCCGCGATCCGGACCAGCCGCGCGCTCGACCAGCTCTCTGCCGCCCGCCGTGCCGAGCTTCGCGCACGCCTCGAAACCTGGCTGGAAGCGCAGGTCGAACGAAACCTCCGATCGCTGAAGAAGCTGGGTCTCGCAGCGACCGACCGCTCCAGCTCTGCAGGTGTCCGTGCGCTTGCGGCGATGCTCGGCGATGCCGGCGGCGTCCTTCCCCGCCGCGCGCTGGCAGCCTCGATCGCCATCCTCGAGCACGACGACCGCAAGACGCTTCACAAGCTCGGCATCAGGCTCGGGCCGCTGGACGTCTTTGTTCCGGCGCTGCTCAGGCCTGCATCCCAGCAATGGCGCGCGATCCTCCAGTCGGTGCGTACCAACCAGCCGATGCCGGCGCTTCCGCCGCCTGGCGCATCGACGCTCGATGGTGAGGCGGACGCACGCGGAGCAGCCTTCGCCTACCGTCGCGTTGGCCGGCAGTGGCTTCGCATCGACCTCGCCGACCGCCTCGCCAGCCACGCGCACAAGGTTCGCTCCGCCGGTGGCGACCAGCCCGTCGATTCCGAGCTGGCGACGTCGGTCGGGCTAGACGAGGCATCGGTCGCAAGGCTGATGGACGAAGTCGGCTTCGCCCGGTCGGGCGAGGCCTGGAAATGGCGCGGCCGCCGACCGCCCCGCCGCGAGCAGCGCAGTGCCGGTTCGCACGCATTTGCGGAGCTCGCGAAGCTGAAGACGTGAGGCTCGATCTCTTCCTTCATCGCATCCGGCTGGTGAAGAGCCGCACGCTGGCGCAGGCCCTGATCGAAACCGGCTACGTCCGGGTCGACGGCAAGCGGATCGAGAAGACAAGCCAGCAGATCGAAGTGGGCAGTGTGGTCGCCTTGCCGCTCCAGGGCCAGATCCGTGTCCTCAAGGTTCTCGTCCTTCCGGCCCGCCGCGGCCCGCCGGGCGAGGCGCGGCTCTGTTACGAGGAGGTCGGCGATTGACGAGGCTTTCGCGCGCCCTTAGCGAATTGACCCGAAAGAGGGAGTCCGACCTGCCATGACCTACGTCGTCACCGACGCATGCATCCGCTGCAAATATATGGACTGCGTCGAGGTCTGTCCGGTCGACTGCTTCTACGAGGGCGAGAACATGCTCGTCATCAATCCCAACGAATGCATCGACTGCGGCGTTTGCGAGCCCGAGTGCCCTGCGGAAGCGATTCTCCCGGACACCGAGAGCGGCCTCGAAAAATGGTTGGAGCTCAACTCGACCTATTCCGCCGAATGGCCGAACATCACGCGCAAGAAGGACAGCCCCGCAGACGCCGACGAGCACAAGGGCGAAGAAGGCAAGTTCGACAAATACTTCTCTGCCGATCCCGGCAGCGGCGACTGAGTACGCCCAGCGCCGATCAGCGCTTGATGATGAAGGTGTAGTTCAGGCCGATCCCGCCCGAAAGCTGGTTACGTGAACCGAGATCGCGAATGACCGGCGACTTGGCGGCATCGCCGACCAGGCGCTCGTAGCGTCCATAGCCGAAAATGCCCCACCGCGAGCTTAACTGGTAGGACAGGCTGCTTGTCGCGGCGAGGGCGTAGATTCCGCCGCTGGGTCGATATTGCGGCAGGCCAGACGTCACGCTGTCCGCGGGACTGACACCGAAATAGGCGCGCTGGAATTTCGAGTCCGAGAAGAGCACGCGAGGTCCGATCGCGAAGACGTAGCGGTCGCCATCGCGCGAGACGTAGTCGGCTCCGACCGATCCAAGCAGGCCATCGTGACCGCCAAAGCCCTTTCGCAAGTCCGCGCGAATGCGGAAGGATTCTCCCGCCATATATTGCACGAACCCGCCGCCCTCGAACGTCGTCGGGACCTTCTTGAGCGGCAGATCGAGATCGGAGACGCTCCTCTTTCGCTGCAAATTGACCGCGGGCCCGACCGAGAAGCCATTTTTCGAAAACAGCTTCACGCCGATTGGATCATCGGGCGATCCAAAGCCGAAGGGATTGGTTCCTTTCGCGAAATCGGCGTCGACGATCGGCCGCACTTGGAAGTCCTCAGAGCCGATGAAGACCGGCTGGACCATGGCGCCGAGGCCGACGCGAACGCGATAGTCGTTCTCGTCTTGGGCAAGGGCTGGTGTCGAGAAGGCGAGAAGCGCGGCGCAGGCCAGATAGCGAGTCATGGGGATCGAAACTGCCGGGATCGCAGTTTTGTTTCGGACCGCTATCATGTTTCTAAAGCCTCCCTCGCTTGCGCAATTCGTCGATGATCGTGGTTGCCGCATCGTCCGCACTGATTGCGGTTGTGTCGATTGTAATCTCCGCATCGTCAGGCTCCTCGTAAGGACTGTCGATGCCCGTGAAGTTCTTGATCTCGCCCGCCCGCGCCTTGGCGTAGAGGCCCTTCGGGTCGCGCTGCTCGGCATCGGCCAGCGGGGTATCGACGAACACCTCGATGAACTCGCCTTCGGGCAGCATCTTCCGCACCAGCTCCCGCTCTGCGCGGAACGGCGAAATGAAGGCGGTCATCACGATGAGGCCCGCATCGGTCATCAGCCGGGCGACCTCGCCCACGCGGCGGATATTCTCGATGCGATCGGTGTCGGTGAACCCGAGATCGCGGTTGAGGCCGTGGCGAACGTTATCGCCATCAAGCAGGAATGTGTGGCGGCCAAGCGCAACCAGCTTCTTCTCGACCAGATTGGCAATGGTCGACTTGCCCGACCCGGACAGGCCCGTGAACCACAGCACCGCCGGCTTCTGGCCTTTGAGCGTCGCATGAGTTTCACGGCTGACGTCCAGATGCTGGCGATGGATATTGAGCGAACGCCGGAGCGCGAAGTGCAACATGCCGGCCGCGACAGTCGCGTTGGTCAGCTTGTCGATCAGGATGAAGCCGCCGAGCGCGCGGTTGGGCGAGCCATTCTCGACCGCGTAAGGCTCGAACACGATTTCGCGATCGGTCGCAATCTCGGCCACGCCGATGCCATTGAGTTCCAGCGTCTTGGCCGCGAGATGCTCGAGCGTGTTGACGTTCACTTCGTACTTCGGCTGCTGGACCGTTGCCGTGACCGTCTGCGTGCCGAGCTTCATCCAGTAGCCGCGGCCCGGCAGCATCTCATGCTCGTCCATCCACACGATCGTCGCTTCGAACTGGTCGGCGACCTCCGGCGGATTGTGCCCGGCGGCGATGACGTCGCCGCGCGAGCAATCGACTTCATCGGCGAAGGTGAGGGTGACCGATTGGCCGGCGACTGCTTCGTCGAGGTCGCCGTCTTCGGTCACGATCCGCGCAACTTTGGTCGTCCGCCCGGACGGCAGCACGCGAACGTCCATGCCTCGCGTCACCGCCCCCGATGCGACCTGGCCTGCAAAGCCGCGGAAAGACAGGTCCGGCCGGTTGACCCATTGGACAGGGAAGCGGAACGGTTTCTCCGCATCGGCAGCGACGTCGAGCGGAACGGTGTCGAGATATTCGAGCAGGCTCGGTCCATCGTACCAGGGCATGCGCTGGCTGCGTTCGCCGATATTGTCGCCGCCCAGGCCCGAGACCGGGATTGCGACCCAATCCCTGATCCCGATCTTGTCCGCGAACAGCCGGTAATCGGCGGTGACCGCGTCGAACGCCGCCTGGTCGAAGTCGACCAGGTCCATCTTGGTCACGGCGACGACGAAATGCCGGATGCCGATCAGCTGGGCGAGGTAGGAGTGACGCTTGGTCTGTGTCAGCACCCCCTTGCGCGCATCGACCAGCAGCACGGCTAGGTCGGCGGTCGACGCGCCGGTGACCATGTTCCGCGTGTACTGCTCATGCCCCGGCGTATCGGCGACGATGAACTTGCGCTTCTCGCTGGCGAAGAAGCGGTAGGCGACGTCGATGGTGATGCCTTGTTCGCGCTCCGCCGACAGTCCATCGACCAGCAAAGCAAAGTCGATGCCCTCGCCCTGCGTGCCGTGCTTCTTGCTGTCCGCCTCGAGCGTCGAAAGCTGGTCGTCGAAGATCTGCTTGGTGTCGTAGAGCAGCCGGCCGATCAGCGTCGACTTGCCGTCATCCACGCTGCCGCAGGTGATGAAGCGCAGGAGCTCCTTGCGCTCCTGCTCGGCGAGCCACGACGCGACGTCCACGGGGGCGTTCAAAAGTAGCCCTCCTGCTTCTTCTTCTCCATGCTCGCCGCGCCGGCGTCCCGATCGATCGCCCGCCCCTGTCGCTCAGACGTCGTCGTCACCAGCATTTCCGCGACAATCTCCTCGACCGTGCACGCAGCGCTCTCCACCGCTCCGGTCAGCGGATAGCAGCCCAATGTCCGGAACCGCACTCGCCGCATCTGCGGCTGCTCGCCGTTCAGAGGGATGCGCTCGTCATCGACCATCAGCAGCAGGCCGTCGCGCTCCACCACCGGCCGCTCGTCGGCGAAGTAGAGCGGCACGATCTCGATATTCTCGCGCAGGATGTATTGCCAGACGTCGAGCTCGGTCCAGTTGGAGATCGGAAAAACGCGGACGCCTTCGCCCTTGTTCTTGCGCATGTTGTACAGCGACCAGAGCTCCGGCCGCTGCCGCTTCGGGTCCCAGCGGTGGTTCCTGTCGCGGAAGCTGAAGATGCGCTCCTTCGCCCGGCTCTTCTCCTCGTCGCGCCGCGCCCCGCCGAACGCCGCGTCGAACCCGTACTGGTCGAGAGCCTGCTTCAGCCCTTCGGTCTTCCACATGTCGGTGTGCGCCGGCCCATGCTCGAACGGGTTGATACCCAGCCGCTCGGCTTCCGGATTTTTGTAGACGATCAACCTCACTGCCGGATCGGCCCCGACCTTGTCGCGCAGTTCGTACATCGCGCGGAACTTCCACGTCGTATCGACATGCAGCAGCGGGAAGGGCAGCGGCCCTGGGAAGAACGCCTTCTTCGCCAGGTGTAGCATGACCGCTGAATCCTTGCCGATCGAATAGAGCATCACCGGGCGATCGGCCTCGGCGACCGTTTCGCGCATGATGTGGATGCTCTCGGCCTCCAGCCGATCGAGATGGGTCAGCGCACGCATTGGACGCGTGATGCCGCGACACGATAGAATAGGGAAGTGGGCGATTCACGCCTCCGCAATCCCGCGGCGGGTATGTGGGATGCCATTCCACGCTCACAGGAGGCGTCGTGTTCAGAGTCTTGACCCTTGCGCTTGGCCTTTCGGCCGCGGCCGTTTCGTCCGCCCAGGCGCCCCAGCCGACCACCCGCGCCGACCTGCAGAAGAAGATCGACCAGAACTTCGACGTCGGTGACAAGAACAATGACGGCTTCCTCAGCCGCGCCGAAATCCAGGGCGTCGCCGGCAAGGCGGCCGAGCCGATCGTCGCGAAGATGGAGCAGGAATTCGCGCAGATGGACCGCGACAAGAATGGCCAGGTCAGCCTCGCCGAGTTCAAGGCGGCGGCGATGGCCAAGCTTGCCGGCAACGCCCAGGCGACGCTCGACAAGTTCGACCGCAACAAGGACGGCAAGGTCAGCCAGTCCGAGTTCCGCGCACCCTTCATGGCCAATTTCGACCGCGCCGATCTCAACAAGGATGGCCTCGTTTCGGCGGACGAAGCGCGCAAGGCGACGGGCGGCAAGTAAGCGGCTGGCGCGCCGCCTTTCACGCGCCTAAGGACACGACTTCCCTGGGGGAGCGGTGATCGCCGCTTGAGAGGCCAGCACGAGCTGGCGACCCATCGAACCTGATCCGGCTGACACCGGCGTAGGGAGAAGGAGAGTCCAATGGCCGACGTCCCGGCACGCACCGAGCTTAAAGTCACCACCGGCGCCATTCGCGGCAGCCGCAAGATTCACGTCGGCAACCTCGGCGTCGCCATGCGCGCCGTCGACCTCGAACCCTCGTCCGGCGAGCCGCCCGTCACGCTCTACGACACCAGCGGCCCCTATTCGGACCCGAAGGCCCGCATCGACATCATGGCCGGCCTGCCCGAGCTCCGCCGCGACTGGATCCGCGCCCGCGGCGACGTCGAGGAAGTCGCCCAGCGCGAGGTCCGCCCCGAGGACAACGGTCAGCTCGGCCCCGACCGCAGCGGCGGCGTCCAGCCTTTCCCCAACGTCCGCAAGCGCGTCCTCCGCGCCCGTCCCGGCGCCAACGTCACGCAGATGCACTATGCGAAGCGCGGCATCGTTACGCCCGAGATGGAATATGTCGCCATCCGCGAAAACCTCGGCCGCGAGGCTGCGCTAAACGCCCCACGCGACGGCGAAGACTTCGGCGCTGCAATCCCCGACTTCGTCACCCCTGAGTTCGTCCGCGACGAGATCGCCCGCGGCCGCGCCATCATCCCCAACAATATCAACCACCCTGAAAGCGAGCCGATGGCGATCGGTCGCAACTTCCTGGTCAAGATCAACGCCAACATCGGCAACAGCGCCGTCGCCTCCGACGTCGCGTCGGAAGTCGACAAGATGGTGTGGGCGATCCGCTGGGGCGCGGACACGGTTATGGACCTGTCGACCGGCCGCAACATCCACGACACGCGCGAATGGATCATCCGCAACGCGCCCGTACCGATCGGCACCGTCCCCATCTACCAGGCGCTGGAGAAGGTCGGCGGCATCGCCGAGGATCTGACGTGGGAGGTCTACCGCGACACGCTCATCGAGCAGGCCGAGCAGGGCGTCGACTATTTCACCATCCACGCCGGCGTCCGCCTGCCCTACGTGCCGCTGACCGCAAAGCGCGTCACCGGCATCGTCAGCCGCGGCGGATCGATCATGGCGAAATGGTGCCTCTCCCATCACAAGGAGAGCTTCCTCTACGAACGCTTCGACGAGATCTGCGAGATCATGAAGGCCTACGACATCGCCTTCTCGCTGGGCGACGGCCTTCGCCCCGGAAGCATCGCCGACGCCAATGACGAAGCGCAGTTCGCGGAGCTCTACACGCTCGGCGAGCTGACGAAGACCGCGTGGGAGCACGACTGCCAGGTGATGATCGAGGGCCCGGGCCACGTGCCGATGCACAAGATCAAGGAGAACATGGACAAGCAGCTGGAAAGCTGCGGCGAGGCGCCCTTCTACACTTTGGGGCCGCTGACCACCGACGTTGCGCCGGGGTACGACCACATCACCAGCGCGATCGGCGCGGCGATGATCGGCTGGTTCGGAACGGCGATGCTTTGCTACGTCACGCCGAAGGAGCATCTCGGCCTTCCCGACCGCGACGACGTGAAGGTCGGCGTCGTCACCTACAAGCTCGCCGCCCACGCCGCGGACCTGGCGAAGGGCCACCCGGCGGCGAAGGCGCACGACGACGCACTGTCACGCGCCCGCTTCGAGTTCCGCTGGCGCGACCAGTTCAACCTGTCGCTCGATCCGGAAACGGCGGAGCAGTACCACGACCAGACGCTCCCCGCCGAAGGCGCCAAGACCGCCCACTTCTGCTCGATGTGCGGCCCCAAGTTCTGCTCGATGAAGATCACTCAGGAGGTGCGGGACTTCGCTCGGATGCAGGAGCAGAAGGCGGCATCAGCGGACGCGGACGAAGGCATGGCCGAGATGAGCAAGCGCTTCCACGAAGGGGGCGGCGAGCTCTACGTGCCGGCAGCGGAGTAGCTGGAATCCTTGTCGGGGGAGCATGTCTGTGCTCTCCTTCCAACTATGGAATTCGTTCCGCCAAGTAAGCGGTATCGCCTGTTCTTCGACGAAACAGGAAATGGCGACCTCGCTGCAGCCGAGAAGGCTCCTAATGAGCGATATCTCAGTCTCACCGGTCTTGTGATCAGGCAAGACCGCCACGACAACTACGTCACCAGGCGCTTGAACTTTCTCAAGGAATCAATCTTCGGAGATACGAGAGCCAAGCCATTGGTTCTGCATCGTCGGGAAATCGTACGGCGGGAGAACAATTTCGCAATTTTACGAAATGAAAGGATTGCTCGTGAATTCGACGCGCGACTAGCTGCTTTGGTAGCCGAGGGGGTTACTTGCGCGTTCACGGCGTCAATCGACAAGCTTGAACACAAACGGAAGTATGTTGTCTGGCAGTATAGCCCTTATCATTACGTAATGGAGTGCCTCGTTGAGCGCTTCGTAAAGTGGCTAACCAAGAATGGCCATGTAGGTGACGTAATCGGCGAAGCGCGTAACCCAACACACGACAAGCATTTAAGGCGAGCCTACAGGCGACTTTATCAACGCGGTAATGCCTTCCACACTCCCGAACAAATCCAGTCCCGTCTAACGACTGGCGAACTCAAGCTTGCGCCAAAAGATGCGGACATTGCTGGATTGCAATTAGCGGACGTCTTGGCTCACCCAGCACATCGCGCATTGAAGATTTCCCAACTGAGGAGCAACCGCCGCAAGATTTTGGTACCTTGCTGTCCGATATTCTGATGAGGAGTATTTACGACCGAGACGGCAAGGGGCGCGTACCTGGTTATGGCACGAAGTGGTTGCCGTAAAAGTAGTGCGGGGGCCTGAAGCCCCCGCGCGATCGCGTTTCACGATCTCCCTTCGACCTTAGCCGAATTGGCTCAACACATAGACTTTTCTGGGTCAATCGTCAAGATTCTCAGCGGGATTCCAATGACTTATTGGGTTAACCATCTAACCCATTGAAAGAATCCAACATTTTGCAGTCAGTAAAGGCTATTGGGTGACAGCACTACAGAATTGGCAGCCAGCAATCGGTTCTTTCCTAGCGCTGATTGCCATCTTCATCGCGGCTTCCGTTGGCTTCTGGTTCAACCGGAAACGCGACGCAGACCTGCGTAAGGATGAGGCCAAATCAATAGCTGCGGCACTCTATGCTGAAGCGGTCACCCTTCAGCGAGTTACGGCGCGCATGGCCAACTTGGTGGCTAGGCGTCATCAGGGGAAGGGTCTCGGCCGTCGCCGTGACGGGTTCGATGCTCATTTTTTCGAGCTAGTTCCAATGCCGCCAGCGTCCATCTTTGCTGGCCTTTCCGCTCAGATCGGCAAGCTTCCCGCAAGCATACTGCTTGGAATGGCTGAATTTCACTCAACCTACGAGGAGGCAAGGTATTGGCTTCCGCGGCTCGAGGACAAAGAGGAGAGAGGCTTTTCGTACAGCGTCTTGGCCGTGCTGCGTCCGGCTTTGACAGCAGTCGAAGGAGTGCAGTCAACGTTGGCCGAAATAGAGGCCTTCGCAGGCATTTCACCCGCATCCAAATTGCCTGATCTCAGAGAGGCGAAAGACGTCTTCCAATGGGAAGAAGAGTGGTGGACCGAGGCTCGGCAACAAGATGGCGAGGGTTCATGAGAGAAATCGAAGGCATCGCCTGCGTTAGAGGAATGGAAGCGCTGACCGGGCAGGCGATGGGCATCCTTCGAAATCGGGGGTGGGCCGAAGCCCACCCCACAGGGTTCAGCCGCCCTCGCGTTCCTCGACGGCCTTGCTGACGAGGATGTTCACCGCGACGCGGCGGTTCTGCGCCTTGCCTTCGGCGGTATTGTTGTCCGCCGCCGGGTCCGCCTCGGCCATGCCGGTCGGCGTCAGCATGCGATAGGGCGCCCAGCCGCAATGCTGCTGCAGATAGTTGACGACCTTGCCGGCGCGCCGCTCGCTGAGGACCTGGTTATAGTCCTCGCTTCCGACCGCGTCGGTGTAGCCGACGACGAGCAGCAGCGCGTTGTCCATGCCCTTGGCTTGCGACGCGGCCGCGCACAGCTGCTGTTCCTCGTCACGCGACAGCGCCCACTTGCCGGTGTCGAAGTAGATGTTGGTCGTGCCCTTGACGTTATACTGGTCGATATCGCCGAAGCGCCCGCGCAGCGCCTCGGTCGCCGCCGCATTCTGGGCAATGGCCGTATCGTGCTCGCCGAAGCGCTGGGCGGTCCCGTTGCGGATCATCGAGGCAGTCGCGAGGTTCTTGTTGCTGAGCCTCACCTGGCTCGCCACCAGGCCGCCGTTCCATTGCACGGTCTTGACCGTGACCGGCAGCCCGTTGAGCAGCGAGTCCGCGCCAAGCTTGCTCTTGTCGAGGCCCAGGAAGCCCCCGCTGGACTTGATGTCGGTGACCTCGGCGACAAGGACCGGCGTGCGGTTGCCGTCGGCCCCGGTGACCTGCATCAGCGCGCCCTTGCGCGCGGAAATGATGCCCTGGACGTCGGGTCCCTTGGGCAGGCCGGCCAGATCGGTCGGCATCTGGCCCGTCACGGTAATCGCATTCGGATCCTGCACTTGCGCGGCAAGGCCGCTCCACGCCGGCACCGCCACCGCGGCTAGCAACAACGGAACTGTCGATCGTTTGAAAATATTCACTTGAATTCGCTCCTTCGAATGGACCGGATGGACGGGTTCGGGAGCCCTGTCCGGCCATGGCGCGTCGGGCGGTCAGAACGACATTCAACGCACTCAACAGATTGTGGAATGCAGCCCCGCGCGAACGCTCCGGACGGCCGACTGTTCAGCTTAACCTTGCTGCCAGATGAACGAAATCGCACCCTGTTTAGGGACCGTTAAGTTAAGGGCTGATCCGGCCTATCGGAGGGGCGGGCCGTTGCGGCGCAGCGTCAGCTCGGCTCGCAATTCGCTGTCCTACATGACGCTTTTTGTGCTTCATCCTGCGCTTGCCGATGGGAACGAAGCGCGGTCAGGGCCGCTTAGCCTCGCGAAGCCGAAGGAACGCCATGAGCTACCGCAATCAGACTGCCGATTGGTCCCGCCTCATGTTCGACGCGTCTCGCCTGTGGGCGGAGGCCGGGGCGGTGATGACACTGCGCTACTGGCGGGTGATGGCCGGCGGGGCCGCCGCCGCCCACGAGCTCGAGCGAATGGTGACGGAAAAGGTCGAAGCCGGGGCCGAGCTGACCCGGGCGCTCGCCGGTGGCAGCGTGCGAAGTCCGGAGGCCGCGACGCGCAAGGCGCTTTCCGTTTATGGCCGGCATGTTCGTGGAAATCGCTGCCGGCTCCGCTGACAGAAGTGCACCGTTAGTGCGAACATTGGGACCATTCGCGGCCCAGGCACATATCTCCTGTCGTTAATTTGGGTTAAGCGATTGCCTGACCGGTCGCGCGTTCGAGTCGCGTAGGGGTTCGCGCCGGACTCCCTCCTTCAGGTGGAGTGCCCATGTCGTTGCGCCTCGCGTTCTTCGCGTTTTCCCTCGCCCTCGCCGTTCCCGCCAGTTCTGCCGTCCCGCCCTATCCCGCGAGCTTCCACACGCAGGAGATCACGACCAACGGCGCGACCATCCATGTCCGCGTCGGCGGCAAGGGACCGGCGGTTGTTCTCCTTCACGGCTATGGCGAAACCGGCGACATGTGGTCTCCGCTCGCTGCCGAGCTGGTCCGCGACCACATGGTCATCGTCCCCGACCTGCGCGGCCTCGGCCTGTCGTCGAAACCCGCCGGCGGCTTCGACAAGAAGACGCAGGGCGAAGACGTCGCCGTCGTCCTCGACAAGCTGGGCGTCGGTCAGGCCGATGTCGTCACTCATGACATCGGCAACATGGTTGGCTTCGCCTTCGCGATGGAGCATCCGGACCGCGTCCGCCGCTTCGTCCTGATCGATGCTCCGGTCCCCGGCGTCGGTCCGTGGGAGGAGATCCTCAAGAACCCGTTGCTCTGGCATTTCCGCTTCGGCGGGCCGGACATGGAGCGCCTGGTCGCTGGCCGAGAGCGCATCTACCTCGACCGCTTCTGGAACGACTTCTCCGCCGACCCGAAACATTTCGACGAGGCGAGCCGCGAACATTATGCGAAGCTCTACGCCTTGCCCGGTGCGATGCATTCCGGCTTCGAGCAGTTCCACGCCTTCGACCAGGATGCGATCGACAACCGCGCCTGGCTCGCCAGCAAGGGCAAGCTCACCATGCCGGTGCTCGCTCTCGGCGGCGAGAAGAGCTTCGGCGACCAGATGGCGGTGGTGATGCGCGCGGGAGCGACGAACGTCACCGGCGGCATCGTGCCCGGCTCGGGCCATTGGATCATGGAGGAAAATCCGGCCGCGACCGTGCAATTGGTTCGCGCCTTTCTCGACAAGCCGTGAACCGTTTGAGGAGACAAGGATGAGCACGCTTTCCGAACAATGGCTGGACGGCACCGCCGGCCGCATCTTCACCCGCCACTGGGAACCCGACGGAGAGGTCCGCGCAAACCTCGTCATCTGCCATGGCGTCAACTCGCACGGCGGCCAGTACATCCGCGCCGCCGAGGAGTTCGCTTCGCGCGGCATTGCCGTCACCGCGCTCGACCTGCGCGGCCGCGGCAAGTCGGACGGCGAGCGCTTCTATGCGGAGAGCGTTGACGACTATGTTTCCGACCTCAGCCTGGCGGTCGAGCTGGGCCGTTCGAAGCATCCCGACTTGCCCGTCTATTTGCTCGGCCACAGCGCGGGCGGCGTGACGTCGGTTAGCTACTCGCTCGACTACCAGGACCGCATCGCCGGCCTGATCTGCGAGAGCTTTGCCTTTCGGGTGTTCGCCCCGGATTTTGCGTTGAAGCTGCTCGAAGGCGCCAGCCACGTCGCGCCGCACGCCCATGTGCTGAGGCTGAAGATGGAAGACTTCTCGCGCGATCCGAACTGGGTGGCGCGGCTGAACGCCGACCCGCTCACGCTCGACGAGGTGCAGCCGGTGGCAACCGTCGCGGCTCTCGCCCGCGCCGGCGAGCGGTTCGAGCGCGAGTTCGGCCGGATCACACTGCCGGTCCTGATCCTCCACGGGACCGCGGACCATGCAACTCGCCCCGACGGCAGCGAGCAATTCTTCCGCGAGGCCGGCTCGAGCGACAAGACGCTCAAGCTCTACGACGGCCACTACCACGACCTCCTCAACGACCTCGGCCGCGAGAAGGTACTGGACGACATCGTCGCCTGGATCGACGCACGCCTGACGGCAGAAGTGGACCTGCCGATGGCGGGACCTGTCATCGCAAGCTGAGTGTACGGAACCGACGGGAATCTCATCGATTCCCCCTTCATGACCCGCATCATCTTTCGCGATCTCGCCCCAGTATCCGAGGTTGAGCGCCAGCTCGCTCTTCACGCTCGCGACCGACTGCTTGACGATGCTGTCGAGGAACTGCCGCACCTTATCGACGAGGCATCGCTGGCCCTGTTCGGGATCACGCAGCGCGACACGTTCTACTGGGCGCTGCCGGATCCAATTCGCGCCCGCTACAGCCGGGCCGAGTGGGAGGATCAGTTCGACGTCCTCGGCCACTACTCGCGCGATCCCAATGCCCAGTGGGCCGCGTTCGATCTCGACCTTCGGTGCGAGGAAGGCGGGCGGCTGTACTGCCTTGAGGTGTTCGGTCGGCAACTCGTTTGCGCGATCCGCGGCCTCCATCCGCAAGCGGTGATTGCGTTCGCTGAGGGAAAGAGGGCGGAAGCGGCCTAGCGCCGAAGTTTGCGCCGAGGCCGCGCCGCACTTAGGATTCATGCCCCGAGACGCTGCAGGGGCAAGATTATGCGAGTCGCCTTCGACGATCAGGCCGGGCCGATGCCCAATCTTGCCGAGCGCTACGCGCCCGAGTTGCTCGGCGCCGCTGGCGCTTTCTCTGTCGCCACTTACAGGCATTCGATCCTGCCGATGCGTGTGTTCGAGGCGGCGCGGATCGCCATTGCCGCGATCAACGGCTGCACAGTCTGCAAGGCCTTCCGCACCGGTGGGCACAGTTTCCTCCTCGGCATCGGCGAGGGCGAGGGCGTGCGCGGTAGCCGGCCCGACGAAGCCTTCTACGCCGCGGTGCTTGCCGGCGATCTCGATGGTCTCGATGAGCAGGAGCGGCTGGCCGCCGAGTACGCGCGCGCCATGAGTCTCGATCCCCAAGGCTTGGCGGACGACGAGACGATGTGGTCTCAGATGAAGGCTGTGTTCAGCGACGAGGAAATCGTCGACCTCACCTATTGCTGCGCAGGCTGGATCGGCTTCGGCCGGGCAACCCACGTCCTCGGCGTCGACGCGGCCTGTTCTCTTCCGGAACCCGCGGCGGCGACCGCCTAGCCGCGAAGTGCGGCCGAAATCCCGGCGAGTCCGCTATCCAGCTCCTGAGCTGTCGGCCAGGCATAGCCGAGCCGGAAATAGGTGTCGGGCATTTCGAACCAGTGGCCTGGACCGACATAGGTGCCGTGCTCCTGGAGCAGCCGTCGGTAGAATGCGTCGGTTCCGCCCGGCGGCTCCGCAGTCATCCTCGGGAAGCAGACGACGCCGCCCGTCGGCTTCACCCATTCCAGCAGGTCCTCCCCCTCGAGCCATTCGGCGATGCGGTCGAGGCGGCGGCGCCATTCGGCGAGCGTGCGAGTGAGAAAGGCGCGCTTCTGGCGGAGGATGCCCTCCGCAACCCATTCGTTGATCACGCTGCCGCAGATGCTGATCTGCTCCTTCGCGGCCAGGAATAGTTCCTGGAGCGCGGGGTCGGAATTGATGATCCAGCCGACCCGGATGCCCGGTGCGCCGAAGGCCTTGGATAGGGATGACACGCTGATGACGTGGCTGCCGAGGCTGGCGGCGATCGGGAGCGGTGTCGCCAGCGACAGGTCGCGGTAGGTCTCATCGACCAATAGCAAGACTCCGTGCCTGGCGGTGATCTCGACAATCCGCCGAAGCTCCGCCTCGGCGATGCTGGTGCCGGTCGGATTGTGCGGGCAGGTGATGCTGACGAGCTTGGTCGATGGCGTGATCGCCTGTTCGATCCGGTCGGGATCGAGTGCGAATCCATCCTCGAAGGCGAGGTCGATCAGCGCGATGCCGCAGCCGATGGCTCGCGGGGTCTCTAGGTTCGTCGCATAATTGGGACGCACAACGACCAGGTGATCGTCCTTTCCCAATACGGCCGTCGCAACGATGAAGAGGGCCCCTGCCGCGCCGCCGCAGATGAGGACATCATTGATGCCCAGCGACGGGTCGACCGACGCGATCAGCTCGCGCAGTCCGGGACTTCCGCGATGTTCGCCGTAGAGCAAAGTGAGGTCGGGTATCTCCAGCCCGAAGCTGGCCAGCGATTGGTCGGCGATCGAGCTTTCCGACAGGTTGAAGCGGATGTTGCCGTAGCCGTACTCTTCCGGGGATTCGACCTCGATCGGCATCCGGCTGTAGCGCATGGCCGGACTCATGAACCTTCGAGCGCTTCCCGCCGCATCTCCGCTTCATTGGTGAATTCGGATTCGGTTTCCTCGCCATCGACGACCGGCGCGCGAACGCATTCACCGTAGATGCCGCGCGCCTTATCGAGAAGTTCCGCCATCTCGCTTTCCGGCAAGGGCATGCCGTTCTTCTTCAGCCGAACGAGCACCAGCTTCGATTTTGAGGCGAGCTTTGCGTTCACCCGGCGAAGAGACGCGGCCGTGCGCTGAAACTGGTGCAGATCTTCCCTCGACAAGTCGCCCGAGATCGGAAGGCCCTCCTGCAATTCGGTGACCAGTTCGCTTTCGAGCTGGCTCCACTGGGTCATGATGGGGAAAAGGCGATAGGGCTCCGACCAGTCGACCAGCCGGGCGGGGTCCATGTGGCTCGCGACGTCGGAAGCGAGCAGCGCCTTCCAGGCTTCGGTGTCCCAGGTTCTGAAGGGCGGGGCGTAGGCATGAGCGAGCTTGCGGAGCTCGGGTGCCGAAGCCGTTTCCGCAGACTCGTGAATTCTCGAGATACTGCTGTCGAGGCATTTGGCGATCGCAACTCGGACGAACGCTTGCGGGCCATTGTCCGCGAGCAGCTCCAGCTTCATCTCCTCTTCGGCGTTCGTGACCTTCTCGCGCCAGCGATAGCCGTCGACGAGACTTTCGCCGATGAGCGCGATGCTGACGCCCAGCACGATGACCAGGATCTCGCGCGGGAGTTCCTTTATGCTTTGGATCGCCTTCGGCGGATGGAAATCCATCAACGTCCCCTGCCTACGAGAACAGATGCGAAGCATGCTGCGACAGCTCGTGCTCCACATCAACCGTAACGATACGCGGCGCGTTCGCATCGCAATTTCGGTCGTACGTCGAGTTTGCGTGGCACGCGCCGGAAGTAAGGCATACCCTCAAGTTCGTTTGAGGGGAGACGAATTGCTTGCGTACCGCCTCGCTATGATCGCCATGGCGTTTGCCGTCCCGACGGCAACGGCGCGGGAGGTCACATCGGCGGAGCCGGCCAAGGTCGGCAAGCCGCGCCCGGTTCCTGCGGACGTCGCGCCGAACGTGCTTCCGTTGCCGCCTGCGAAGTACGATCCGACGCTGGCCATCGAGGGGCAGGATCTCAAGGCGCGCAAAACGGAGACGCGGCTTAGCGTGCAGGTCTTCGTGAACAGCCGGGGTCCCTACAATTTCATCGTCGACAGCGGAGCAGATACTTCGGTGGTTGGGCTGCGCATCGCCAACAATCTTCAACTTCCACTCGGCGAACCGGCCATCCTCAACGCCATGACGTCGCGCAATATCGTCGACCGGGTGAAGGTGGAGCAGCTCACGCTTGGAACGACGACCTTCAACAATCTGCTGCTACCGGCGCTCGCCGAGAGCGACCTTGGCGGCGATGGAATGATCGGCATCGATGCTCTGAACGAGCAGCGGCTGATGATGGACTTCGAAAAGAAGATGATCAAGGTCGAGGACGCGCGGATTCCGTGGAAGCGAATCCCCGGCGAAATCGTCGTCGTCGCGCGAAGGCAGCGCGGCCAGCTGATCCTGACCCAAGTCCGCGCGGCCGGCCTTCCGCTCGATGCCGTGATCGACACCGGGTCCGAAATCACGATCGGCAACCTCGCGCTGCGCGACAAGCTGATCAAGCGCAACCGTGGAAAGTTCGTCACTGTTCCAGTGACCGGCGTCACCGGGGAGGTCGCCAAGCTTCAGATCGCGAAGATCGCGGAGCTTCGGCTCGGGCCGGTCGTGCTCCACGACGTCCCGATGGCCTTTGCCGACGTTCCGCCGTTCAAGGTGTTCGGGCTGCAGAATCAGCCGGCGCTTCTGCTCGGAACGGACCTGCTGGAATCGTTTCGACGCATTTCGCTCGACTTTCGTGCCCGAAAGGTCCGCTTCCAGCTCAGGAAATGCACCAGCCAGGGCATCATGATCCGAACATCGCCAGACAGCTTCACCCGCATCTCATCGACTGGCGGCGCCGATGTCTGTGGGCGATAGTTACAGTTGAGGGGGGCGACATGAAGAAGTCGACGCGGGCATTGGTGGGGCTAGTCGTAATCGATGCCGTGATCATTCTCGGCGCGGCATGGATGATCTGGCAGACCAAATCCGGCGCCTGGCGTGCTCCTGACGAAGCTGCGGCCATATCCGCAATTACGACGACGGCCGGCGGAGCGATCGGCATCGTGACCGTGCTGCTGCTCATGGCGTCGTGGATGCACCGCAAGCGGGGCAATTAGAAACTCCGAGGCTGCTGCCTGACACGAAAATGAAACGAGATTGGGGCCGCACCTCCTGACCGGCGCGGCCCCTACTGCCTTAGCAGTTGCAGGTCTTGCAGGTGCAGGGGCTGCAATGACATCCGCTCTTCTGGTCAGCTACCGCCTTGTCGTTGGTCTTTTTCATCGAGATTCTCCTCTTGCCCGTCATGGGGCTCATCACATATGGCATCCGTACCATGGTACGGAATCAAGCGAATAATTCGGACACGATCGGCGGGCTTGCGAAAGCGGCCGGAGTGGGCGTCGAAACGGTGCGCTATTATCAGCGCCGCGGGTTGCTGGCGGAGCCGCCAAAGCCGCACGGGGAGATCCGCCGCTACAGCGATGAAGACGTCAGGCGGCTTCAGTTCATCCGTTCGGCTCAGGCGGCGGGCTTCACTCTTGCGGAAATTGCCGAGCTGCTCGAGCTTAGTGAATCGGACGACAGGACCCGGATTCGCGCGCTGGCGACGGCCCGCGTGGCGGCGCTGGATGCGAAGATCGCCGAACTAAGCGATGCGCGGACAGCGCTGTCGGGTCTCGCAACCGCCTGCCAGAACAAGCGCGGCGGAGCTTGCCCGATCCTCTCGGCGTTCGACCGCGCATAACGAAAGGGCGCCGCCTTCCGGCGACGCCCTCTCCTGCTTTCCCCACTCTGGTTAGAACTGAGGCTCTGGTTGCTTCTGGTGGCTCGGGGCGCCGCTGAACATGAAGTTCTTGGACTGCGGCGCTTCCGCCCGAGGCAGCGTGGCCGGCCCAGCCGGAACGTTTCCGTTCAGCCGTTCGCGCCGATCCAGCTCACCTGCGATTTTCAGGCGCTTGCGGAGCGATAGCGAAGGGTTCTCGGGCGTCGGGCCCGCATAGGCGGCCTGAACGTGACGGCCAAACTTCGAGGTGTCGAAATCGTCCGACACTTCGGTGGTCGCGATGACCGGCGCCGCTTTGGGCTCAACAATGGGCGGATCCCAAACAGGCTCCGGCTCCTGCGCAACGTCGGCCTCCACCGCGCGCTCCTCGGTCCAGCTCTGCTCGAACTCTTCCTCGTCTTCACGGCGCTTGCGACGACGAACCGCCATCCCTGCGCCGGCAAGAGCCAGGATCACTGCACCGGCGCCGCCGGCGAGCGGGACGGCTTCGTCCAGGTTCGGCTTGTCGGCCGCTGTCGCATCGGCGACCTGAGCGCTCGGTTCGGCGACCGGCTCGGGCGCCGGAGCGGCGGGAACTGGAGCAGCCGCAATCTCGGCGGGCTCATCGACAGCGGTCACCGCCGGCGTCCTGACCGACGAGACCCTCGTCGAGGGCGCTGGCTTGGGCGCCGACTTCTTCGCTACCGTCTTCGCCGGAGCCGCTTCGGTAGGTTCAGCGGTCGAGGCCGCAGACTCGGTGTCGCTCGTGGTCACCTCAGGCTCCGCCGCCGGAGCGAGTGGATCCACAGTCGTCACCGGCTCGGTTGTCGTCGGGGCCGTCGTCGTGACCGTCGGCGTTTCGATGACTGGCGCCTCGGTGGCCGGAGCCTCCTGCGCAGCCACTTGGGTTGCAGAAAGGGCAAGGACCGCGGCAATCGCGGTGGTGCCCAGGCGATACGTCTTGCGTGTACTCATCATGCCAGACCAACCCGCAGTCCGGCTGTTTCGACGAACCGTTTCCGATGAGTTGAACTGTAACGGCGACGAATCGAAAAACGTCTACATTTTCCGATAGTTAACTGAGTTCCATTCATTGCGGGCTGGTAACCAGCCGCCACCCTACTCGCCGTTAGAGGTCTCGGCCGAGTTTGCCTCACCGGTCTCGTTCAGCTGGTTGAGCTGATTGCCAAGCGTGTCCGTCGCGCCGGTCGCTCCGGAAGCATTGGACGGTTCCGCTGCCGATGCTTCGGCGGTGGACTCGGCGCCCGCCGAGTTGTCCTGACCGCTCTGGCTGCAGGCCGCGAGTGCGGCGAATCCGACAGCAGCGCCGATCCTCATGGTGAGCCTCATCGCGCGTTTCCTCTTTGAATTGGTAACGAGCGGCAGAAGCGCTCGAGGGGCGGGCCGGGTTCCCTTACAACGAAGGGAAGCTCTGCTTCAGGCCGTCGATGATGAATTGCGCGGCCAAAGCGGCGAGAATGACTCCGAGGATGCGGGTAATCATCGCCTCCAGCTTCTCACCGATCAGCCGCATGATCGAGCCGGCGGCCAGAAGCGCCAGCAGCGTCAGGACCATGACACCCGTGATCGCGGCGAGGACCGCGAGGACCTCCACCGTGCCTTCGGTGCGAGAAACCCACAGCATCGCGCTCGCGATCGAGCCTGGTCCGGCGATCATCGGGATGGCCATCGGGAAGACCGAGATGTCCTCGGCCTCGGGCGTCCCCTCGATCGATTGCGCGCGGGACGAACGGCGCTCGGTCCGGCGTTCGAAGACCATGTCGAGCGCGATCATGAACAGCATCACGCCGCCAGCGATCCGAAAACTCGCTAGGCTGATGCCGAGCGCATTGAGCATCGGTCGCCCGAGGAGGGCGAAGAACATCAGGATCGACCAGGCGATCAGCGAGGAGCGGATCGCCATGGATCGGCGGAATGCGGGATCGTCCCCGCGCGTCAGGCTGGCGAAGATCGGGGCACAGCCGGGCGGGTCGATGATGACCAGGAAGGTGATCAGCGCATGGCCGAAGACCTCCATCATTCGGAGGGGGCGCTCACGTGCTGGTCGAGGATCGTGCGATAATCGCGCCCATTCCAGATCTTGGCTTCGAAGCGGCGCTCACCGCTTGCAGCGACGCGCCATTCGTAAATGAGAGTGCCGTCCGCCGACCGGCCCTGGCCGGCATCTGCGGGCGGCTTGCCAGCAATGCGCGCGGTGGGCTTCACCTCTTCGCGATATTCTCCCGGAATTTTCTCGCGGCCGGTGCAACTCGCGCGCTCGACCTTGGGCTGTTTCGGAAGCGGCATCGGCTTGGCCAGGCTGTCGCCGCCGTCATAGGTCCATTTCCAGCCCTTGCCGTCGCGCATCCAGACAGTCGTGAAGTAGCCGTGGGATTTCCCGGAAGCGGAGGTCCACGGCCCGCGATTGATCGCGGTTCGGCCGTCGCAGGAGACCCAGCTGTCGGACGGTCCCCAGCCGATGGCCTTGGGCGGGTCCTTGAGCGGTGCGAGGAATTCCGATGCCCAAACCGCCTGCGGGTTGAACATGACGGCGGTATCATCGGCGTATTTGCGAAACGCCGTCCACTGACCGAGCTTCTGCGCGTCGGCGGCGAAGGCTCGTTCGGCATCGACGGCGGTGACCGACGCGGCTGCAAGCAGGAGTCCAAGCATTACAAACCCTCCGGATCGGGCAGGCCCTCGCGGCGATGAGCCGCGACAACCGTGTTGCGAAGCAGACAGGCGATGGTCATCGGACCGACACCGCCCGGAACCGGTGTAATGGCTCCCGCCACTTCAGCCGCTTCGCCGTAAGCAACGTCTCCCAACAGCTTGCGGGTCCCATCCGGCTGTTCGACGCGCTCCTGGCCGACATCGATGACGATGGCTCCCGGCTTCAGCCAGCTGCCGCGAATGAGTTCGGGACGGCCGACGGCGGCGACGACGATGTCGTTGCGACGGACTACGCCGGGCAGATCCCTCGTGCGCGAATGCGCGACCGTCACTGTGCAATTTGCCTGCAGCAGGAGCTGCGCCATCGGCTTACCGACAATATTCGAGCGGCCGACGACCACCGCGTCCATTCCGCTGAGATCGCCGAGCTCGCCCTGAAGGAGCTTGAGGCATCCGAGCGGCGTGCACGGGACCAATGCGTCAAGGCCGATCGAGAGACGACCGACGTTGACCGGATGGAATCCGTCGACGTCCTTGGAGGGGTCGACGCGCGTCAGGACGGCCTGCTCGTCGACATGCTTCGGCAGGGGAAGCTGGACGAGGATGCCGTCGACCGTCGCATCCGCATTCAATTGGTCGATGAGGCCGATGAGATCGGCTTGCGAAGTCTCGGCAGGAATGCGGTGCTCGAAGCTTTCCATCCCGGCTTCAAGCGTGGCCTTGATCTTGGAGCGAACATAAGCGGCGCTTGGCGGGTGCTCGCCGACCAGCACAACCGCCAGGCCGGGTGCGCGGCTCCGGGTTTCGCGAAATCGTGCGGCGACCTGGCCGACCCGTTGCCGGAGGTCCGCCGCTGCGGCCTTTCCGTCAATGATCCGTGCGGTCATGCGCCCGCGTTGATCAGGTCCACCGCGACACCGCTCAGCAGCATGCGCAGGATCTGGATAACGAGCAGCAGCACGAGCGGCGAGAAGTCGATCCCGCCGAAGTCGGGCATCACCCGCTTGATCGGGCGATAGAGCGGCTCGGTAATCCGCTCGAGCGCTCCGACGAACGCGCGAAGGCCCTGCGAGCTGGTGTTGAGCACGTTGAAAGCGATCAGCCAGCTCAGGATGACCTGGATGATGACGATCCAGCCGAGCACCCGCAGCAGCAGGTCGGCGATCTGAAAGAGGGCGAGCACCATGGCTGGGGCTTAGCCGCAGGTCAGCCGGGCCGCAATCTACGGCGCAAAGCGGTTCGGAAGCGCCTCGGCGAGAATGACAGAGAAGTCGCCGGCGGGGTCGCTCCATTCGGCGAGGGGCGTCCATCCCCCGGCAAGGAGGAGCACACGGGAGCCCCGAGGGCCATATTTGTGGCTGTTCTCGGTGTGGATCGACGATCCTTCGGCAAAGGAGAAGGACTGCCCGCCAACGGTGAAGGTGACATCGCGAACCGCAACCAGATGCATTTCGATCCGGGAGAGGATGTCGTTCCAGCGCGCTTCGTGCCGGAACGCGTCGATCGGAATGTCGCCGTCCAGCTCCCGGTTGATGCGCTCGAGCAGGTTGAGATTGAAGGCGGCGGTCACACCCGTCGGATCGTCGTACGCTGCAATCAGACGCTCGACCGGCTTGACCTTGTCCATGCCGATGAGGAGCTGGGAGCTGCAGCCGAGCAAATCGCGGAAGCTGCGGAGCAGGTCCGTTGCGGTGCGCGGAACGAAGTTGCCGATCGTCGAGCCCGGGAAGAAGCCGAGCTTAGGATGGCTTGCGATGCTGTCCGGTAGGTCGAAGGGGCGCGCAAAGTCGGCAATCACGGGCTCGACCGCGATGGACGGGAAACGCTCCGCAACCTCCGCTGCGCTGTCGCGAAGATAGTCACCGGAAATGTCGACCGGGATGTAGGCGACGGGCTTCACCGCATCGAGCAAGAGCGGTGTCTTGGTCGCCGAGCCGGCGCCGAATTCGACCACTGCAGAGTTCGGGCGAACGCGCTCTGCGATTTCGGGCAGGACGCGCTCCAAGAGTGCGGTCTCCGTCCGCGTCGGATAATAATCGGGGAGACGGGTGATTTCGTCGAACAGCTCAGACCCACGCCGGTCGTAGAGCCAGCGGGCCGGCACCGCCGGGATCGGTGCGGACAGGCCAGCCAGGACATCGTCGCGGAAAGCGGGATCGGTCGCCTCAATTGTCTTTAGCAAGCCTCAACCCCGTGAACTGCCAGCGCGCGCTGGGCGGAAAGAAATTGCGATAGGAGGCGCGGCTGTGCCCGCGTGGCGTGGCGCAACTGGCGCCCTTCAGGACGAATTGTCCGCACATGAATTTGCCGTTGTACTCGCCGACCGCGCCCTCGGCGGGAGCAAAGCCGGGAAAGGCGAGATAGGCGCTGCCTGACCATTCCCATGCGTCACCGAAAATGTCGCCGCCGGGCGTTGGCAGGACGGCCCCGGCGTCGTCCAGCTGGTTACCGAGGAATGGATCGGCGCCAGCGGCGAAATCCTCCCATTCGGCCTCGGTCGGGAGCCTGGCGCCGGCCCAGCGAGCGAAGGCGTCGGCTTCGAAGAAGCTCACATGCGCAACGGGCGCGGCCAAATCGATCTCGCGGCGGCCGGCGAGCGTGAATTCACTCCCGTCGTCATGCCAGTACAGCGGAGCGCGGATGCCCTCACGCTGAACCCAGTCCCAACCTTCGCTGAGCCAGAGAGAGGGGGTCGAATATCCACCGCCGACAATGAAGTCCGCCCATTCGCCGTTGGTCACCTTTCGGCTGGCAATGGCGTGGCCTTGCAGGAAGACCCGGTGGCGTGGCCCTTCACTGTCAAAGGCAAAGCCCGAGCCGGTTGCGCCGATTTCGACGATTCCGGAGCGTCCGGGATGGAAGCTTAGAGGCTCGACCGCGTGGCACGCCGCCGGGTCGAGCTTCGCATAAGCAGGCTCAAGCGGGTTCTCGGCAAAGGTCGCGAGGATGTCGGTCAGCAGGAGCTCCTGATGCTGCTGCTCATGATTGATACCGAGCTCAACCAGCTCCAGTGCCTGAGTCGATAGGGTTGGAAATGCCTTTTCGAGTGCTTGATCGACGCTGGCGCGCCAATCGCGGATTTGATCGAGAGTCGGCCGGCTCAGCATTCCCCGCTTGGGCCGCGCATGGCGCTCGCCCTCGGCATTGTAATAGCTATTGAACAGGTACGCGAAGCGCTCATCATGGGCCTGATAGCCGGGCACATGGTCGCGAAGGATGAAGGTCTCGAAGAACCATGTTGTATGGGCGAGATGCCACTTGGCCGGAGACGCATCAGGGAAAGGCTGAACCGTCGCGTCGGCGTCGGAGAGGGGTAAGGCGAGGTCCAGGCTCAGCGCACGCGTGGCGCGCAGGCGATTGGCCAGCTCGTCCGGCCGGCCGGTGCCGTCAAGGATCGGCGCTGTGCTCACTTGGCTTGGTCGACTCCCAAATACCTCTCTTGCTTTAGCAGCTTTGCAAGGTGAGCGGC
This sequence comes from Sphingomonas daechungensis, assembly GCF_039543105.1. Lineage (NCBI taxonomy): Bacteria > Pseudomonadati > Pseudomonadota > Alphaproteobacteria > Sphingomonadales > Sphingomonadaceae > Sphingomonas > Sphingomonas daechungensis. The sequence continues at coordinate 1,481,901 of NZ_BAABJC010000001.1, read as the reverse complement.
ATTGGACGCAAGCATGGCCGCGCCCTGCCGAACGGCATCCGGGACGTTGGGGAGATCCTTGAAATCGGTCTTCTGCATCGCTTCGCCGACCCAATAGTTCGATGCCGAGGCGGGAATGGTCCAACCCACGTCATTGAGCGCCTGGAAGAGCCCGGCAGTAGTCGCATGGGTCCCGTCCTCATTGCCGACGATGGCGGCGACAGCGACCTTCCCGAAACTCGGCGTGCGTCCATTCTCGTCGGTTTCGCTGAGAAAGGCGTCCATCCGCTCGAGCACCTGCTTGGCAAGGCTCGACATTTGTCCCAGCCATATTGGCGTTCCGAATATCAGGATGTCGTGGTCCAGAATCCGTCGGCGGACGTCGGGCCAGGCGTCGCCACTCCCTTCGTCGGAGGTCACCCCGGGTCGAACATCGTGGTCCGCGATCCGGATCGTTTCGCCGAGCGTGACGTCATGTTTGCCCAGCTCGGTCCCAAGCAGCCGGATCATGGCGTCGGTCGAACTGGGCTCCGCCGAGCTGCGCTTGAGGCTGCAATTGATGGCGATGGCCTTGACCGACAACGAAAACTCCGAGTCTCTGGAGGTGAAGACAGAACGTCACCTGCCTCGGAAAGTGCCTTACCGACTTTGGTCTAGGTGCGAGTGGCGCCCGGCTTCCAGAGCACGTCCCCGCCACTGATCCTGGCGAGATAGCGACACGCGACGAACAGGTGGTCCGAAAGGCGATTGAGATAAATAAGGGCGAGCGGGTTCAGCAAATGCCGCTGCGACGCCTCGACCGCGCTGCGCTCGGCACGGCGAGCGATCGCACGCGCGAGGTGCAACGGGGCAGACCCACCCTGCCCGCCGGGGAGGATGAAGCTTCGCAAAGGATCGAGATCCTCGTTCATCAGGTCGATTTCCGATTCCAGCCGATCGATCTGCGACTGGACGACGCGCAGGGTCATTTCCCCAGGTGTGAAATCCGCGCCGGGAGTGGCCAGATCGGCCCCGAGATCGAACAGTTCGTTCTGAATGCGGCCGAGCATCGTCGTGACTGCGGTGTCCTTAATGGACTGGAGAGCGACCCCGATCGCGCTGTTCGTTTCGTCGACGTCTCCGATCGCCTGCGCGAGCGGGTCGTCCTTACGGATACGCGAGCCGTCGACAAGCCCGGTTTCTCCGGCATCGCCAGTCCTGGTGTAGATCTTGTTGAGCTTGACCACTCAGCCGCGCGAGGCGCCGGCGGCGGCCAGGATCAGGACAACGAGGATGATCGCGATCGCCTGGAACAGCACGCGCTTGCGCATGTAGTCCTGCTGCCGCTCACCGCTGATGTCCTTGCCGGAGGCCATGGCCATGACGCCGCGGACGAGGACGTAGGCGGTTGCGCCCATCGCGATGATCAGCAGAATGACGAGGATGATGCTCATGGGTGGGATTTAGGCTTCCGAGAATGCGAAACCAAGGGGAAGCTGGCCTTTAGCCAGTAAGGCGGCGAGCTCTTTTCCGCCCATGCCCGAAGTCCGCATCGCCAAGAGGGTCGGTGCCTGGTCGCGCTTGGCCAAGCGCCGGCCGCCCTGGTGAGTGACGAGCGGATGATGGAGATAGGTCGGCTCCGGCAATCCAAGCAAGGTCTGAAGCAAGCGCTGGACCGGCGTGGAGGACCTGAGATCGGCACCACGGACGACCAGTGAAACCCCGCTGGCGGCATCGTCCACGACGCAGGCGAGATGATAGCTCGCGGGAGCATCCTTCCTCGCGAGAATGACGTCGTCGACTTCGGCAATGGCGGAGGTGAAGCGCTGCCCGCCGTCTTCGCGCCAGGATGGGGGCCCGCCGATCCGGATCGCTTCCGCAGACCTGAGCCGCCAGCTGTGAGGCGTGGTCGCTCTGCGGTCCGGATCGTCGGGGAGTGACCGGCACGTGCCGGGATACGCTGCGTGAGCGTCCCCATGCGGGGCAGTCAGCGACTGCGCGATGTCGGCCCGGGTGCAGAAGCAGGCATAAACCAGACCAAGCTCCCGCAGATGGTCGAGCGCGGTTCGATAGGCTTCTGTCCGGCCGGACTGGAAGATCACCGGTTCCGACCAATCGAGACCGAGCCATGCCATGTCCTCGAAGATGCCGTCGACGAACTCGGGCCGGCCGCGTCCCTGGTCCAGATCCTCGATCCGGAGAAGAAAGCGATCACCTTTGTCGCGACCGAGAACTGCACTGAACGCGTGGCCGAGGTGGAGCCGTCCAGTCGGCGACGGTGCGAACCGCGTCACAATCATTTCGAGTGTGACTCAAAGGACTCTTGACGGCGATTCAGCAATCTTCGATTCTTCATGCTGTCACATCGGGTTGGCATCCGGTGGGCAACAAGGGAAGACGGGCCCGACGCGACCCATCTCCACCTTGAGTGCGACGGGGCCGGAGACTTGTTCGTTGCGGGCGGACAGGAAAGGCCATTGCCCGCGTCATGTATCACCCCGACATCATTCGCCATCCCGAAAGCTGCCCGGCGCTGGTCCTCAACGCCGACTATACGCCGCTATCTTATTATCCGCTGAGCCTGTGGCCGTGGCAGACGGCAATCAAGGCCATGTTCCTGGAGCGTGTGGACGTCGTCGCTCACTACGACCGCGAGGTGCACAGCCCGAGCATGGCGTTGAAGCTTCCGTCGGTGATCGCGCTACGGCAGTTCGTTCGGCCCAGCGAGTATCCGGCCTTCACGAGATTCAACCTGTTCCTCCGGGACAAGTTCAGCTGCGTCTATTGCGGTTCTCGCAAGGAGCTGACGTTCGACCATGTCGTGCCGCGCGCACAAGGCGGGCGGACCACCTGGGAAAATGTCGCGACCGCCTGTGCCCCGTGCAACCTTCGCAAAGGCGGGCGCACGCCGCGGCAGGCCGGGATGCACATCGAGCTGGAGCCGATCCGGCCCACCAGCTGGCAGCTGCAGGATCACGGTCGCAGCTTCCCGCCGAACTACCTGCACCAGAGCTGGCGCGACTATCTCTACTGGGACATCGAACTGGAGCCATGAGGCGTTGGGCGGGGCGTTAACCATTTTCCGGTAACCCCGGTCTCATGGAATTTGAGTTTCCGATTGAGGACGAAGCATCGCGTGCGGCTGCCCCGCGCGTCCTCATCGTGCAGCCGAAGAGCGCGTACCTCGGCGTCCTGGCGCGACGGATTTCGGAAGGTGGCTATCGCGTCGCCACGGCCGAGACCGTCAGCGCGGCCATTGTCGAGCTTCACCGGCTGCCTGTCGACCTGATCCTGTCCGAGCTCCGGATGCCGCAAGTCAGCGGACTGGAGCTGGTGCAAATGGTTCGCGACGATCCCGTTCATCGCGATGTCCCGATCTTCCTCTTGACCGGAAAGCATGACGCGGAGGGCGCAGTGCTCGCCTACCGGAGCGGAGCCGACACCGTCATTGCCAAGCCTTTCCACTTTGAAGTCCTGATCGCTCGGATCGGACGCGAAATCGAACGGTCCCGCGTGCTTGCCAGGTTACAGAGCGACAATGCGACGCTCGACGCACGCGTCGTCGGCCGGGCCATTGAGCTCGGAGAGATGCGCCAACGCTGGCTTGAGACTGAAGCCGAGCTCCGCCGCCTGCAGGCCCTCGTCGAGCCGTCGGAAAACTAAGCCCGGTCCAGATACTCGCGGATCTTGGGGCTGATGTCGTCGCGCTCCAAGGCCAGCGCCAGGTTCGCGATCACATAGCCCGCCTTGTCGCCGCAATCGTGTCGAACGGCGTCGACCTTGATGGCGTGGAATGGCTGCTTGCCGATCAGTTGGGCCATCGCATCGGTCAGCTGGATTTCACCGCCCGCGCCGACATCCCCACGGTCGAGGATACGCATGACGTCGGGTTGCAGGATGTAGCGCCCGATGACTGCGAGGTTGGATGGAGCCTCTTCGGGTTTCGGCTTTTCGACGAGACCGAGCACCTCGGTGACGGCTCCATCGGTCTTTCCAGGCGTAATAACGCCATAGCTGCCCGTCCGGTCCTGCGGCACCTCTTCGGTGGCGAGCATGTTGCCGCCGACCTTCTCCCAGGCCTCGACCATCTGCTTCAGCGCACCGGGCGTACCGGACATCAGATCGTCCGGGAGGAGCACCGCGAATGGTTCATTGCCAACGACTTCGCGGGCACACCAGACCGCATGACCAAGGCCGAGCGGCTGTTGCTGCCGGACGGAGACGAGCTCGCCGAAATGCACTCGCGACGGCTCCAGCGGGTCGAGGCTTTTGCCTTTCTCGCGCATCGTCGTTTCAAGCTCGAAGGCTGCATCGAAATAGTCGACCAGGGCAGACTTCCCTCGGCCGGTGACGAAAATCAGCTGCTCGATGCCCGCTTCGCGTGCCTCATCCACCGCATATTGGATCAAAGGCCGGTCGACGACGGTCAGCAATTCCTTCGGAATCGCCTTGGTCGCGGGCAGCAGGCGCGTGCCCAATCCGGCCACGGGAAACACGGCCTTTCGAACTCGATTGGTCATTGCGGTGTCGCTGGTCCTGTCTGGTTGGTGTCCTGGTCCGCGCCGGCAGGAGCTGCAGGTGCCGCTCCCCCGCCAGCAGGTGGAAGGTCGAACGGGTCGACCTGCCGCGGTTGCGATTTCTTGATCAGCTCATCGACGCGCTGGGGATCGGCGATGGCCGGCCTGGTCAGCAAATCGTCGGCCGTCGGTGTGGTTTGCGCCATCAGCGGCTTCACCGGTAGCGGCTTCCCCTGCGCCGGGGAGAGCGGCGACACGCGACCACAGGCGCCAAGCGCCACGATCGCCACCAAGACTGCGAGACGTCGAAGCATGATTTCCGCCTAGCCGCTGATCCCTGCGAGCGCCAGACGCTCGAAGGCCGTGGCGGTTGCGGGGACGGCGCCGAATTCCTATCCGCACGGGATGCGAGCCCTGCTTCCACTCTTTGCCATCGCTTTAGTCCTGCCTGCCTGCGGACAGCAGCAGGATGCCGCCAATAACGATGCGGCGGACGACGCCATCGGAATTCCGGTGAAGGGTGTCGATCGCGGCCAAAAGGGGCAGCCCGCACCGGATGCGAAGTTCCTTGATCCCGACGGCGGTGAAATTTCGCTGGCCGATTTCAAGGGCACTCCAGTCCTCGTCAACCTGTGGGCGACCTGGTGCGCACCGTGCGTCAAGGAACTGCCGACGATCAACGCGATCACTCGCGAGCATGACAAGGATGGGACTCTTGGCGTCATTGCCGTCAGCCAGGATATGGGCGAGCAAGGCTCGGTCGAGGCTTTCCTTGCCAAGCTGAAGGTCGACGACCTTGGCGCCTATCACGATCCAAAGATGGCACTTTCCGGCGCGCTGAACGCGCAGGTCCTGCCGACCACGATCCTGTACGACGCGGACGGAAAGGAAGTCTGGCGTTACGTCGGCGACCTCGACTGGACCAGCGACGAGGCTAGGAAGCTGCTCGCCGAGGTTCCGGCCGCCGGAAAAGGTTGAGGAGCCGCCCGTCGATGGCCGCCAGGCCCAAGGCGATGAAGCCGAGACCGGCGAAATCGCGCGGTTCGATCACTTCACCCAGGATCAGCGCGCCCATGACGATCGCGACGGGCGGAACCAGCAGGGTGACCAGTAGCGCATTGGTCGCGCCAGCCGAATCGATCAGGCGGAAATAGAGGATGTAGGCGTAAGCGCTGCAGATCACGGCCAGTACGGCGATTGCTGCGAGGGCATTGAGGGGCGGGATGGCTTGCACCCAAGGGCGATCGAAGATCAGTGCCACGGGCAGCATGACGATGGCGCTGGCGGTCAGCTGACCGGTTGTGACGGATAGGGGCGAGACGCCCTGCCGCTTGAAGCGGCGCGCCCAAACACCAGCCAGCGCATAGAGCAGCGCTGCCGTCACACATGCGAGCTGGGCAAGGACGTTGTTGCCGATCGAGCCGAGCAGGTCCGGGCCGATCATCAGTGCGACGCCCCCAAAGCCAAGCAAGACGCCGGCAATCTTCCGCGGGGTCATGCGCTCGTCTTGCGTGAAAACGTGGGCGACGATGACGCCCCAGATCGGCGTGGTGGCATTAAGGATCGAGGCGAGCCCACTGGCGATGTGGGTTTGCCCCCAGCCGAACAGGACGAACGGAATGACATTGTTGAGTAGTGCCAGGAGAATCATCGAACCCCAGACCGATTTCGGGAGGCCGGCCGGTTCCCTGCGCCAGGCAAGATAACCCCAAAGCGCGGCTGCCGCGATCGTGACACGCAGCCAGACGTAAGTGAGCGGCGGCACCGAATGCACGGCGACGTGGATGCAGAAGAATGCGCTTCCCCAGATGACCGCGAGGCCGATCAGGGTCATCCAGTCGCTACGATTCATGACGCTGCGGATCATCGGCTGATCATGCGATCCAGCCTGCTCCGCAGCTTCCCGGAGCTTGCTCTCAAACGCTTCCTGATCGAGCTTCGTCATCTCCGGATTCTGACTGACGCCGGGCCGGGCCGCCAACAAAAGGGCGGTTTCAGATCATAAGCTCAGCTTATCAGTCGCGGAGAAGCTCGTTGATGCTGGTCTTCGACCGCGTGCGCTCATCGACGCGCTTCACGATCACCGCGCAGGCCAGCGAGGGACCGCCGTCCTTGCCGGGCAAGGCGCCGGGTACCACAACCGAGTAGGCGGGAACGCGGCCGTAGACGACCTCGCCCGAAGCGCGATCGACGACTTTCGTCGAAGCGCCGAGGAACACGCCCATCGACAGCACTGCCCCCTGTTCGACGATCACGCCTTCTGCGACCTCGGAGCGAGCGCCGATGAAGCAGTCGTCCTCGATGATAACGGGCCCGGCCTGTAGAGGCTCGAGCACCCCGCCAATCCCCGCGCCGCCGGAAATGTGGACGTTCTTGCCGATCTGAGCGCAGCTTCCGACCGTCGCCCAGGTGTCGACCATCGTGCCTTCGCCTACGCGCGCGCCGATGTTCACGAAGCTTGGCATCAACACGGCGCCCGGTGCGATGTAGGCGCCACGGCGGACAATGCTCCCGGGCACCGCACGGAACGCCGCGGCTTCAAAATCCTTGTCGCTCCAGCCGACGAACTTCGACGGAACCTTGTCCCACCAGTTCGAGCCGCCGGGTCCGCCCGCAATATGCTCCATCGGATTGAGCCGAAAGGAAAGCAGGACGGCCTTTTTCAGCCACTGATTGACGACCCATTCGCCATCGACCTTCTCGGCGATCCTGCGGTCCCCGCTGTCGAGCGCGGCGATGGCGCCGTCGACCGCCGAGCGAATCTCGCCCTTCGTATCCGGTCCGACCGAATTGCGGTCTTCCCAGGCGGCGTCGATTGTCTGCTGCAGGCTGTCGCTCATCGATCGTCCTTCAAGATACTTTCGAGCCATTCGCCGACGTCTGTCACCCGAACGTCGACGATTGCGTCGTCATAACCGTGGTTGCCGCGCTCCGACCCATTGTCCACCCAGACTGTCGTCATTCCGAGCGATTTCGCGGGGCCCAGGTTGCGAACCATGTCCTCAACCATGACCGCTTGCGTCGGGTCGATCCCGAACTGGTCGAGCAATTTTTGATAGCCGTGTAGCTCGGGCTTGGGGGTCAGGTCCGCCGCGAAGATATCGTGCAGGTGATCGACGACAGCAGCGATGCCAAGGCGGTCGAGTACCTTCCACGCATATTCGGCATTGCCATTGGTGTGGATGAACTTGCGGCCGGGCAGCCGGCTCAGCGCCGTGACAAGCCGGTCGTCCCGGGTGAGACGGTCGAGCGGGATGTCATGTACGTCGCCCATGAAATGATGGGGATCGACGTCGTGATCTCTCATCAGTCCAGCGAGCGTAGTGCCGGATCCATGGAAGTGCATCTTCTGGACCCGTCGCGCTTCGATCGCATCGACGCCGAGAAGCCTTTCGATGTAGGCGGTCATCCGCTCGTCGATCAGCTCGAACAGCTGGCTCCCCGCTGGGTACAGGCAGTTGTCGAGGTCGAAGATCCAGTCGCGAATGTGGCTGAATTCGGCTGAGACGCTCGCGGGCATGGCGAGCGCCTAGCCCCTTTCCGCATTCTCGCAAATGGTCAGGGCCTGGGCGGCCGCACCTCACGAACGTCGCGGTAGAGAATGGGCACCGCACAACCGTCGACCAGGCGATAGACCGCGGCATAGGATTGTGCGTCGGGAAGCTCCGTCAGCTTTCTCGGCTTGGCTGGATCGCCTTTGAGAGCCGCCGGATCTCCGGCCTGGCGACTTGTGGCATTGGCGCATTTGTCCTTGCCCAGCGGACCGGGACTGAGCGGAGACGGCGGAGTGACGACGTGGGCCGAGGCGGCTATGCCGAGCAGGGCTAGCAGAGACATGGGCGCGCTCCCTTCATCGGGGAGAATAACGCCTTTGGATCAGACGGTGAAGCTTTCGCCGCAGCCGCACGCGCCCTTCGCATTCGGATTGTCGAACACGAAGCCGGCGGCAAAGTCGTCTTCGCGCCAGTCCATGACCGATCCAACCAGGTAGAGCACCGAGGCTCCATCGACATAGAAGGTCCCGCCGGGCGTCTCGATCTTCTCGTCCATCGCGCTGGCCTCGGTCACATAGTCGACCGAATAGGCTAGGCCCGAGCAGCCCCGACGCGGAGTCGAAAGCTTCACGCCGATGGCGTCCGCCGGTGCACGGCTCATCAGGTCGGCGATCCGGTCGCGCGCGGAATCCGTCAGTGAGATCGCGGCCGGACGCGGGGCGCGGACTTTCGTTTCCCTATCCATTACACATACCGCTCACAGCATACCCAGTTCTAGGCGGGCCTCGTCGCTCATCTTCGATGGGTCCCATGGCGGGTCCCAGACCAGTTTCACTTCCGCATCGCGGATGCCGGGCACCGAGAGCACGCGAAGCTCGACTTCGTTCGGAAGCGACTCCGCCACCGGACAATGCGGCGTCGTCAACGTCATGGTGACGACCGCATCGCCATCCTCGCTGATCACGACGTCGTAGATGAGGCCAAGCTCGTAGATGTCGACCGGGATCTCCGGGTCGTAGATCGACTTCAGTGCGTCGATGACGTTGCTCGTGAGATCCTCGTTCGCGGGCGGTTCGTCGACTGGCTTGGTCTCGCCAGACAGGAAGCCGGTCAGATAGTCGCGCTTGCGCTCGAACGTCTCGGTAACGCGGGCGCGCGGCGGCGGCGTTACCGCTTCCACTTCTTCCGCCTCGATCTTCCGTTCCTCGTTCACCCGAAAATCCGTTTCACCTGTTCGATCCCGCACACCAGTGCCTCGATGTCCGAGCTGTCGCTGTGCGCCGCGAAGCTCGCCCGAGCGGTCGCCGGAACGCCAAGGACATCCATCAGCGGCTGTGCGCAATGATGCCCGGCGCGGACGGCAACGCCCACGTCGTCCAATATGGTGGCGGTGTCGTGCGGATGCACCCCGTCGACGTTGAAACTGACGATTCCGGCGCTGTCCTCCGGTCCGTAAAGCGTTACGCCATCAATGCCGGACAGGGCCGCACGAGCCTCGGCGACCAGCGCCGATTCGTGCGCATGGATGGCCTCGAGCGAGAGACCCTCGACCCAGTCGATGGCGGCATGCAGCCCGACCGTTCCGACAATGTGCGGCGTCCCGGCCTCGAAGCGCATCGGTGCGTCGAGGAAGGTCGTTCGCTCGAAAGTGACCCGGTCGATCATCGATCCTCCGCCCTGCCAGGGCGGCAGCGCATTCAGCAGGTCGTACCGGCCCCAGAGGCAGCCGATGCCGGTCGGGCCGTAAAGCTTGTGGCCGGAAAAGGCGTAGAAGTCGGCGCCGATCGAAGCGACGTCGACAGGCAGTCGAGGGACGGCCTGGCAGCCGTCCAGCAGCAGCAGGGCGCCTTTCGCGTGGGCGATCTCCGCGGCGCGCTTCGCGTCGAGGATCGAGCCGAGCACGTTTGAGACATGTGCAAACGAAATCACGCGATGCTCGTCGGTGACCATCACTTCGGCAGCGTCGAGGTCGATGCAGCCGTCGGGAGTCAGCGGCACGGCATCGACTTCATATCCGGCGAGCTGCCACGGCACGATATTGCTGTGATGCTCGAGCTGCGACAGCAGCACGCGATTCCGGCCGTCCTTCGGCAACTGGCGAGCGACAAGGTTGATCGCTTCGGTTGCGCCGCGCGTGAAGACGAGCTCGTTCGGCTGACCGCCAACCAACTTCGACGCGGCCGTGCGCGCGGCTTCGTAGCGGCCGGTCATTTCACTCGACCGCTGGTACACGCCGCGATGCACCGTGGCGTAATCGCGCGCATATGCCTCGGTAATCGCGTCGATCACTGCCTGCGGTTTTTGTGCAGTCGCTGCGCTGTCGAGATAATGCCAATCGCCGACCGCAGGAAATTGCGATCGCACGTCCAATGCGCTGTTTGGCGAAAGACGCACTGGAGCAGTCACGCGACCCTCCGCAGGGCATCCCGAGCAGCGCAGCAAATCGCTTCATGCTGCGCAGCATTTTTTACGTTGTCCCAGAGGCCCATGACGAAGCCTTCGAGCAACAGTGCGCGTGCGCTTGCGGGATCGAGACCCCGCGATTGCGCATAGAACATCTGCATCGGATCGAGTTCACCGACGCTTGCCCCGTGCGCGCATTTCACGTCGTCCGCGTAGATCTCCAGCTCGGGCTTGCAGTTCGCCGTCGCGCCGCGGTCCAGCAGCATCGCCTTCACCGATTGTTCGCCGTCGGTCCGCTGCGCACCACGCGCCACCTCGACCTTGCCGAGATACGATCCCACGCCCTTGCCGCCGAGCACCGAACGAACCGTCTGGCGCGACCTCCCGCGCTCGCCGAGATGGCGCACGTTGGTGACGATTTCGTTGGTCGACTGGCCGTCTCCGATGTTCGCCGCAAACAGCTCGAAATTGGCGTCCGCTTCGAGGCTCACTTCGATTTCGACGCGACCGTAGACCGGCGCGGTGTTGAGCACGAAAATGCGTGCATCTGCACCCGCTCCCAGCGCAATCGCAAGGCGCTTCAACTGGACGTCGTCGCCGGAAGGAAGCCACACTTCTTCCGCGCTTTCGCCTGCAGCAATTGTCAGCGTGCGCGGCTCGGCGAACTGGTCCCAGACGGGCTTCAGCGCGTCGAGATCTGCGTAGCGCCATTCTTCCTGTTTGCGGGTGGGAAAGGGTGCCGTCATGCGCGCCTCTTCATCAACCGCCGCAGCTTCTTGTCGCGTCGCTTTTGCCGTTCGGGCGCAAGCAATCCGTACAGCGCGTCAAGCGCGAATGCTGCGGCAAACGCGATCGCAATCGACTTCGCAACGAAGCCCGTGTCGATGAATTGACCGAGCACGAAATGGACCAGCGCGATTGCTCCCAGGATCATCACCAGGATCGTCGTATCCGCAATCGCGCGGCCGGGATTGCCGCGCACGGACGCGACAACGATCATGAACACGATGCATCCCAGGATGATCGCGAAGCTGGTCACGCAACCGCCTCCGCATAGCCTTCGCGCTCAAGCTCGTGCGCAAGCTCGGGTCCGCCGCTGCGAACGATTTCGCCGCGATACAAAACGTGCACCTTGTCCGGCGTCACATAGTCGAGCAGCCGCTGGTAGTGCGTGATCAAAAGCACGCCCTTGTCGGGTGCGCGCATGATGCGGTTGATGCCTGCGCCGACGGCGCGAAGTGCGTCGATGTCGAGCCCGCTGTCGGTTTCGTCGAGCACCGCGAACTTCGGGTTCATGATGCCCATCTGGACCATCTCGGCGCGCTTCTTCTCGCCGCCGGAAAAGCCGACGTTGACGGGGCGCTTCAGCATCTCGACGTCCATGCCGAGCAGCGACGCCTGTTCGCGCGCAAGCTTGATGAACTCGCCGCCGGTCAGCTCGCTTTCGCCGCGCGAACGGCGCTGTGAATTGAGGCTTTCGCGCAGGAATTGCAGCGAGGAAACGCCGGGGATTTCGACCGGATATTGGAAGCCGAGAAACAGCCCCGCCGCTGCACGTTTGAACGGTTCCAGCGCGAGCAAATCCTGGCCTGCAAAGGTCACGCTGCCATCGGTTACGTCGTAGCCTGGGCGCCCCGCCAGGACGTAGCCGAGCGTCGACTTGCCCGATCCGTTCGGACCCATGATCGCGTGCACTTCGCCCGCCGGAACGGATAGCGAAATGCCGTTCAGGATCGGCTTGTCGGCGACGGTCGCGTGAAGGTTGGAAATCTCGAGCATATTACTTGTCGGTTCTTCCGGCCGGGCAATTCATGAGGAAGTAGCGGCGCATTGAATCCATAGTGTCCTGGCGAATGCCTTCGAGCATGCGCTGATCGTTGAGCGCGCGCTGGCGGTCCTCGATCGCCGCTTCTTCCAGCGACAGTTTCTTCTCGTCCGCGCTCTTGATCGCGCCGGCATCGCGAAGTGTGGCGCGGCGTTGAGAAAGATCGAGGCGCGCCGCTACGATCGCCTCCTGCTCTCGATACGTCTGAAGCAGGAACGCCGAGCGCCGACCAGCCTCCGCCGAGAATGCAGGATTGGCGGTGCCGCGATCGCAATGCGCGACTGCTTGGTCGAGCGCATCCAGGTCAGCGGACATCGCGGCGAGGAAGAACAGCGGCATCATTGAACAGGCTCCGCGCGATGTGGGGCATCCAAGACGTGGTTTTCCACGGCGATCAAAGTTCTCTCGACGTAGTCGGATCTTTCTGCCCGGCGGACATCGGAATTTCGTAGTGCCTTCACTGCTGCGGCTTTCGTTGAAGCCCGCGCAGTCTGACAACCTGCGATGGCGACTCTCTTGATTTCCGGAAATTTCTCTTCTGTGGCACCGCCCATCGCTTTTAACTGAGCGTTGGATTGCTCGATCAAGCAGTTGAGATAGGGCTGCATTTCCCAGAAGATTGGCTGCGGGATGGAAAGTCTCCTCGTAGTATCGACGAGTTCCACTGGATTTGGAGTGACCAAGGCTGCCACAAGAGCAAACGTCATCATCCGACACTGCCCTCTAGCGAAATCCCCAGCAATTTCTGCGCCTCAACCGCAAACTCCATCGGCAGTTGTTTCAGCACCTCGCGCGCGAACCCGTTGACGATCAGCGCGACCGCCGCTTCCTGATCGAGGCCGCGGCTCATCGCGTAGAAGAGCTGGTCTTCGCTGATCTTCGACGTCGTCGCTTCGTGCTCGATCGTTGCGGTTGGGTTCTTCACTTCGATGTATGGCACGGTGTGTGCGCCGCACTTGTCGCCGAGCAGAAGGGAATCGCACTGCGTGAAATTGCGCACGTTTTCCGCGTTCGGGAGGACCTTCACCAACCCGCGATAGGTATTGTTCGACTTGCCCGCGCTGATGCCCTTCGACACGATGGTCGAGCGCGTGTTGGCGCCGATATGCACCATCTTCGTGCCGGTGTCGGCCTGCTGGCGGTTGTTTGTCAGCGCGACGGAGTAAAACTCGCCGACACTGCCTTCGCCCTTGAGGATGCAGCTCGGATATTTCCAGGTGATCGCGCTGCCGGTCTCGACCTGGGTCCAGCTGACCTTCGACCGCGCGCCGCTGCAAAGCGCGCGCTTGGTGACGAAGTTGAAGATGCCGCCCTTGCCCTCGGCGTCTCCCGGGTACCAGTTCTGGACCGTCGAGTATTTCACCTCGGCGTCCTCGTGCGCGAAGATCTCGACCACCGCCGCATGCAGCTGGTTCTCGTCGCGCATGGGCGCAGTGCAGCCTTCGAGGTAGCTGACGTAGCTGCCCTTGTCGGCGACGATCAGGGTGCGCTCGAACTGGCCGGTATTCTCCGCGTTGATGCGGAAATAGGTCGACAGTTCCATCGGGCAGCGCACGCCCTCGGGGATGTAGACGAAGGTACCATCGGAAAAGACCGCGCTGTTGAGGCAGGCGAAGTAATTGTCGCGCTGCGGAACGACCGAGCCGAGATACCTCCTCACGAGCTCCGGATATTCGCGGATCGCCTCGCTGATGCTGAGGAAGATGACGCCCGCCTTCTTCAGCTCCTCGCGGAACGTGGTCGCGACCGAGACACTGTCGAACACCGCATCGACCGCCACGCGCGGCGCACCTTCGACGCCGGCGAGCACCTTCTGCTCTTCCAGCGGAATGCCGAGCTTCTCGTAGGTGCGGCGAATCTCCGGATCGAGCTCGTCGAGCGAGGCCAGCTTCGGCTTCTGTTTGGGCGCCGCGTAATAATAGGCGTCCTGGTAGTCGATTTCGGGGATCTCGAGCTTGGCCCAGTCGACCTCCTCCATCTCCAGCCAGGCGCGATAGGCCTTGAGGCGCCAGTCGAGCATCCATTCCGGCTCGTTCTTTTTGCCGGAGATGAAGCGGACGGTGTCCTCGTTCAGGCCCTTGGGCGCGAACTCCTGCTCGATCTCGGTGCTGAAACCCCACTCGTACTCGGCGAGCTTTTCAGCAGCCGCATGGGCTTCCTGGTTTCGGACGGCGGTCTGCTCGGTCATTGCGCGAGCTCCGTCAGGCTGACCGCGCCAAGCGCACCGCGGATGGCATTGCCAACGACGCCCATGTGCGGCTTGACCTTGCAATGAGCGTCGAGCGCGCAGTCCGATACGCCCTCGTGCCCGGAGCAGACGGTCATTGCGATCGGCCCTTCGACCGCCTCGACGACATCGGCGAGGGAGATCGCCTCGGCGGGCCGAGCGAGCGTGAACCCGCCGGCCGCACCTCGGACGCTGGTCAGCAGCCCTTCGGCAGCGAGGCGGCCCATCAATTTCTGGGTGGTCGGCAACGGAACTCCGGTCTCCTGAGCCAGCTCGCTCGCGCTCAGGCGCGCACCAGCCTCCCGGCGGGCGGCGGCAGTCATGATCACGACCGCATAATCGGCGAGATGGGTCAGGCGCATATCAATTCGGACTATTTGCGTCCGATTTAGTGCGTTGCGCGCGAAAACTCAACCGGATTGGTGACGATGCATCGGGGAGAGCCTAAGCAGCAAAGGTGCGCCTTTACCCTCTCATCAGGCCTTTGGCCTTCGCTCTCGATGCCGAGAGGGCCCACCGCCTCACCATTACCGCACTCAAGATGACGCCCAAGCTGGATCCGGCGCGCTTCCCGGATTCTCTGCGGACGTCGGTCGCAGGCCTCGATTTCCCGTCGCCGGTCGGGCTCGCGGCCGGCTTCGACAAGGACGGCGAGGTGCCGGAACAGATGCTTGGCTTGGGCTTCGGCTTCGTCGAGGTTGGAACGCTCACGCCGAAGCCCCAGAAGGGCAATCCGAAGCCGCGCCTGTTTCGGCTGGTCGAGGATCGAGCGGTGATCAACCGCATGGGCTTCAACAATGGCGGACAGCTCGCCGCGCTCGATCGGCTCCGGCACACGACACACCTTCACGGAGTGATCGGCGTCAACATCGGCGCGAACAAGGACAGCGAAGACCGCATCGCGGACTATGCCCTGGGCGTCCGGCGAATGGAGCCGGTTGCACGCTTTCTGACGGTCAATATCAGCTCGCCGAACACGCCCGGGCTGAGGGGATTGCAGGAAGAAGGCGAGCTCCGCGAGCTGCTGGCGGCGGTCGACGAGGTCCGAACGTCGAAGCCGGTCTTTCTGAAGGTCGCGCCCGATCTCAATACGGGCGATCACGAGCGCATCGTCCGCGCGGCACTCGACCATCATGTCGACGCGCTGATCGTGTCCAACACGACAATATCCCGGCCGGCGTTGAAGTCACGGCACGCGAACGAAACTGGCGGCCTGTCGGGCGAGCCGTTGAAGGGCCTCGCGCTTGCTGCGCTGCGCACGTTCAGCAATGCGAGCGGCGGTGAGATCCCGCTGATTGCGGTGGGCGGAATCGCCACTGCCGACGACGCGTGGGAGAGGATCGCGGCGGGGGCGAGCCTCGTGCAACTCTACTCGGCAATGGTCTTCGACGGCCCTGACATCGGCCGAGTCATTGCGGGCGGCCTGGCCGAACGGCTGCAGCGCGAAGGCTATTCCAGCATTTCCGAAGTGATCGGAACCGCCGCCTAGGGCTGTGGCAGGCTCAGGACCACGCCTTCGCGGCGCGGGTCTGCGGCGCCGTCGATTCGCCCATCGCGAATGATCACGCCGGTCAGTCCCGAATCCTCACCCTGGCCCGGCTTCAAGTCGATGCCGCGCTGGCGAAGTCCGTTGAGAATCTCGGGCGAAAACTTGGTCACCTCGCCCTGGAAGTTCGCGCCGCGGGCGACGAGGTTCGGCGCCGCGAGCGCTTGGCTCATCGGCATGTTCCACTCGATCGCGGCAACCAATGACTTGGCGACGTAGGCGATGATGGCATTGCCGCCGGCCGATCCAATCGCTCCGGCGAACTTGCCGTCAGGGGTCAGGAGGATGGTGGGCACCATCGACGAACGGGGTCGCTTGCCGGGCGCTACCGCGTTGACGGCTGGGCGCCCCTGATCGTCGACCGGCCTGAATGCGAAGTCCGTCATCTGGTTGTTGAGGAAGAAGCCGTCGACCATCCGGCCCGAACCGAAAATGCTCTCGACGGTGGTGGTCATCGATACGACATTCCCGGCGGCGTCGCGAACGATGAGGTGGGACGTGCCGGTCGGCTCATATGTACCGTCGTTCGCTGCAACCAGCGCGCCAGCCGGCATGCCGGCACGGGGCGGAGGCCCGGCGACCGGGCCGATCAGCTTTGCGCGCGACGCGATGTAGGCCGGGTCGAGCAATCCCTCGACGGGGACGTTTGGGACGTCACCGACATACCGGTCGCGATCGGCGTACATCAGCCGGCTGGCTTCGGCGAACAGGAACCAGGACTGGGGATCCGCTGGTCCGCGCGCGCCGATGTCGGTGAGTTCCAGCATCTTCATCAACTGGATCAGGCCGACTCCGCTGGACGGAGGTGGCGGAACGCACATTTCGTAAGCGCGGTAGGGGCGGCAGATCGCCACGCGCTTTACGGGACGATAGGCCGCGAGATCGGCCATGGTCAGCGACCCCGGCAAGGCGCCCTGCCGGACCTTTTCGACGATCCTGGCGGCGGTCGATCCCGAATAGAGAGCAGCGGGCCCCTGCGCCGCCAGCCTACTCAGGAAGTCGGCGTAGGACTTGTTCACCAGCCGGTCGCCCGCGTTCAGGAGCGTGCCGTCAGGCTTCGAGAAGTAAGCGATGACGTCTGGCGCGCGATTTTCGGCGAAGTTGGCGTGGATCATCCTCGCGAGCCTCGGGCTGACGATGAAGCCTCCGCTTGCAGTTCGCTCCGCATCGCCAAAGAGGCTGCTCCAGGGGAGCTTGCCGTGGTCGGCATGCGCGACGGACAGCATCTTTACCGCCCCGGGAACGCCAGTCGCCCGGCCGCTGACCACCGCCTCGTCGAAGGGTAGCGGCGTCCCGTCGGGGCGCAGGAACATGGTCGATGTCGCCTGCGCGGGTGCGACTTCGCGGCCGTCGTAGATAGTGATCTTGCCGGTGGACGCGTCGAAGTAGTTCAAGAATGCGCCGCCGCCGACTCCGGAGCTCTGCGGTTCCACCAGCGACAGCATGGCCTGGACGGCGATTGCCGCATCGACCGCGCTGCCGCCGCGCTTCAAGACGTTCAGTCCCGCCTGCGCCGCGAGGGGATTCGCGGCGATGACGAACGGCTCGGCCGTTTCCGCCTTTGGCTTGGCAGCCGCCTCGGCCACGGGAGCTTGCGCAGTGGTCGGAGTCGCGCACGCCGGAAGCCAGACGCAGGCGAGAAGCGGAAGTAACAGGCGGGTCAGGCGCATCGGGGCTCGCTAGCCGAACGACCGGGAATCGTCCACGCGCTGGCGCTCACGGCCGTTTCAGCTAAGAAGCGCTTCCGCAATCGTGAAGGGGAGTCATGGCGCGGCAGCTCGAACAGTTCCCGAACCTCGTGACGATGTTTCTCACGCGCGCTCGCGAGAAGGGCGACGCGCCTTTCCTGTGGGCGAAGCGAGAAGGCGAGTGGCGACCGATTAGCTGGAGCGACACCGCTCGCCAGGTCGGTGCGTTCGCCGATAGCCTCAAGCGCATCGGCGTCGAGCCTGGCGACCGGGTCATGCTGGTCAGCGAAAATCGTCCTGAGTGGTTGATTGCCGATCTCGGAATCATGGCTGCGGGAGCTGTTACCGTTCCGGCTTACACGACGAACACGACACGAGATCACACCCACATCCTTGGCAATTCCGGGGCCAAGGCGGCGATCGTGTCGACCCAGAAGCTTGCCCGCAATCTCATTCCCGCAGTGCTTTTCAGCTCCGAATGCCACCACATCATCGGCATCGAGGACCTTCGGACCGGGCAGGCGCCGGGGACGGTCGATTTCCATCACTGGGACGAACTCGTCTCCGGCGATGCCGACCTCCTGGCGCTTGAGAATGACATGCAGACGGTGAAGCGAAGCGACCTTGCCTGCATCATCTACACCAGCGGGACCGGCGGCGCGCCGCGCGGGGTGATGCAGCATCACGGCTCGATCCTCGCCAACATTGAAGGTGCGGCCGACGTCATCTCGACCGACTTCGGCTGGGACGACGAGATCTTTCTGTCGTTCCTTCCCGCGAGCCATGCCTACGAGCACACCGGCGGCCAGCACTTCCCCGTCGGGCTCGGGGCGCAGATCTATTATGCGGAAAGCCTCGAGAAGCTGGCGGCCAACATCGAGGAAGTGCGCCCGACCATCATGGTCGTTGTGCCGCGCCTATTCGAAATGCTGCGGGCGCGGATTCTCAAGACGATCGAGTCGAGCGGCAGCCTCTCCAATTATCTGCTGCGTCGCGCGCTTTCGATCGGTGCCAAGAGGTACGAGGGCCGCAGCAATCCGCTCGACCTGCCCATGGACGGCATCCTGTCGCTCACCCTGCGCAAAAAGGTGAAGGCACGCTTCGGCGGCCGGATCAAGGCGATGGTGTCCGGCGGCGCTCCGCTCAATCCGGAAGTCGGCCTGTTCTTCCAGTCGCTCGGTCTAACCTTCCTCCAGGGATACGGCCAGACGGAAGCCGGCCCGGTGATCAGCTGCAACCGCCCCGCCGCCGGAATCCGCATGGATAGCGTCGGACCGCCGGTGAAAGGCTGCGAAGTCCGCATCGCCGAGGACGGCGAGATCATGGTTCGCGGCGAACTCGTGATGCACGGCTATTGGAACAACCCCGACGAGACCAAGCGCGTGCTCGGTGAGGACGGCTGGTTGGCCACGGGCGACGTCGGCCATCTCGACGAGAAGGGCCGTATCGTCATCACCGATCGCAAGAAGGACCTGATCGTCAACGACAAGGGCGACAACATCTCGCCACAGCGCGTCGAAGGCATGCTGACCCTGCAGCCGGAGATTGCCCAGGCGATGGTCTACGGCGACCGCCGTCCATATCTGATCGCGCTGCTGGTTCCGGAAGCCGAATTCGCCAGGAAGGCGGATCTCCAGCAGATCCTGTCAAAGGCGGTCGACCGGGTGAACGGCGATACGTCGGTGATCGAGCGGGTTCGTCGGTTCATCATCGCGGACGAGCCGTTCACGACGGACAATGAGCAGCTGACCCCGTCGCTGAAGATCCGGCGCCATGTCATCAAGAAGGTGTACGGCGAGCGCCTCGACGCGCTCTACCACTGATCAGGGCCGGGGCGTGCTGTAGGGGATGAAATCCCCGAGTGCACAGGCGCCGACCGTAATTCCATTCGACAGGTCGCGAACCTGGGCGATGTCGCCGTTGCACAGTCCCATTCCGTTCCCTCGCGTGACGAGCGCGTAGAAGCTGCTCTTGAGGTTCGAGCATTCGCCGTTCAGATGGTTGACGAACACCGTGCTGCCTTGGCGGAACGCGATCGTGCGGTCGTCGATCCGCACCATGTCGTCGGCCCGATAATGCGGCAGGCACGTGATGGGCTTGCCGGCCACCTTGCCGCCGATCAGCTTCTGGAGCTCTGCCTGCGACTTCGCGATTTCCGTCGGGCTCGGCGGCTGGGCCGCGCAGGCGGCGAGGGTGGCGCAGGCGGCGATGGCGAGGACGCGCAAGTCGACCTCTCTACTGCTGCCTGTAGGGAACGAATTCGCCCAGCGCGCAGCTCCCGGCGGTCATGCCGGTGCGGACGTCCGTAACGTCGGCGATGTCTCCGCTGCACTGGCCCGATCCGCCGCTGCGGACGACCAATGTGTAAAATCCAGACTTCAGATTACTGCAGGAGCCGCGCAAATGGTTGACGTACAGGCGCGAGCCCTCGCGGTAGGCAATGGTGCTGTCGTCGATGATTTCCATGTTCGCCGAGCGGAGACCCGGCGGCAGACAGGTGAGCGGCTGTCCCGCAACCTTTCCGGCGGTCAGCGAGGCCAGCTTCGCCTGGGATTCGGCGGCCTCGGTCGGGGATGGCGGCTGCGTGGCACAACTCGCAAGGGCCGCGGCGGAAAGAAGGAGCGATAGTGCTCGCATGGCATGACTCCCCGAGAGTTTGTGTCTTCCTTGAGCGCCTGTCGAGCTTAACGGAAGCTGTCTTTGTCACCGCGGCGGCGTGCGAATTCTGCCACGTCTGATGCGCGAACGAAGGGGTTGGTGGCCCGTTCCTCGGCGACCGTCGTCGGGAGGGTGATGACGCCGCGCTCTCTGAGTGCCTCGACCGCCTGCAAACGCTGCTGGACGGCAGTATTCTCCGGTTCCGAATGCAACGCGAAGCGAGCATTGGCGAGCGTATATTCGTGGCCGCAATAGATGCGGACGTCATCGGGGAGCGAGGCGATCCGCTGCATGTTCGAATACATCTGCTCCGCCGTCCCCTCGAACAGGCGGCCGCACCCCATGGCGAACATCGTGTCGCCGACGAAGATCATGCCTTCGTCCTCGAAATAATATGCGATGTGACCGTTGGTGTGCGCCGGGATGTTCCAGACGACCGCCTCCGTTCCGGCAACCGTGACGCGGTCGCCTTCGGACACGATCCGGTCGAGCTTGCTCACGCGTTCGGCCTCGGCCGGACCGGTGACGGTGCAGCCGGTCGCGTCCCGGATGCCGTCGTTTCCTCCGGTATGATCGGGGTGCCAATGGGTGTTGAGCACCTGCGTGATCTTGAGGCCCGCTGCCGCAGCAGCATCCAACACCGGTTCCGAAACTGAGGGATCTACCGCAGCGGTCTCGCCGGTATCCGGATCGGAAATCAGCCAGACGTAATTGTCGTTGAGGACAGGGACTGCGGTGACTTTCAGACGGCCCATCACCACTCGCCCGTGTTCGGCATCGACGCCCACGGCTCTGCCGGTGCCAGGCGCTCGCCCTTCTGGAGCAGCTCGATGGAGATGTTGTCGGGCGAGCGGACGAAGGCCATGTGCCCGTCGCGTGGCGGACGGTTGATGGTCACGCCATTCTCCATGAGGCGCTGGCAGGTCTCGTAGATGTCGTCGACCTGATAGGCGAGGTGGCCGAAATTGCGGCCGCCGCCATAACCGATCTCGTCCCAGTTGTGAGTCAGCTCGACTTCCCCGCCGGGATCGCCCGGAACGCCGAGGAAGATGAGCGAAAAGCGCCCAGCCTCATTGTCCATTCGCCGGCGCTCCTCGAGTCCGAGCAGTTGGAAAAATGCAACAGTGTCGTCGGGATTCGACACGCGGATCATGGAATGGAGAAATTTCATTTTGGCCTCACTCAACTCATCGCTATAAAAGCACGGTTCGTCGACGATACTGACCGGCGATGGTGTCCGGTGATCGTCAGCTTTACGACGAACGCAGGGTAACTTTCCATGATCCAGAAGCTGCAGGACAGCCGCGCCGTCCTTTTGGGCGCGGTGGGGATATTTGCTTTGGGTTTGACGACTGCTGGCTACGCGTTGGGCGACGGCCTCCGCCGCTACAAGCTAGCGGAGCACCGGACGGTCACCGTCCGCGGCGTTTCCGAGCGCAACGTGACCGCCGACCTGGCTACCTGGTCGGTCAATTTTTCGCACCAAGGGACGGAGCTCGCGCCGGTCCAGCAGGCCGTAGATCAGCAAGCGCAGTCGGTGCGCGCCTTCTTCCAGCGCTCCGGGTTCAAGCCGCAGGAGATTACCGACTACGACGTGTCGATGAGCCGTGAGCAACCGACGGATCGCGACGGCGAGCCGGTCGGCCCGCAAAAGCTGACGGTCAGCCGCTCGATCCAGCTGCGAACGAACGACATTGCGAGGGTCCGCGCCGCCTATGCACGCCAGGCCGAGCTACTGCGCGACGGCGTCGAGCTGGTGGGCAGTGGAAGCAACGTCAGCTTCACATTCACCAAGCTGAATGACCTGAAGCCGGAGATGATTGCCGAAGCCAACAAGAACGCCCGCCAGAGCGCCGAACAATTCGCGCGCGATAGCGGTGTATCGGTCGGCAAGATGAAGACGGCCAGCCAGGGCTATTTCTCGGTCGGCGCCCGTGACGGCGAAGACTGCGATGACTGCGAATCGTCGGGCGGCAGCTCGCCGTTCCAGAAGGTCCGCGTGGTGACGACGATCGACTACGACCTCGGCTGATCGGGAACCTTCGTCACGGCCGGCGCGGGGAGCATCTTGAGCGCTTCCCGCGCCGCTTGTCCCGACTTGCCATTCGGGTCTACCGCCGACGCCCGCGACCAATAGTCGCGCGCAGCCGCAAGGTCCCCGGCGAACTGGTAGACATGACCGGCCTCGAACAGGATGGTCGGATTGTTCGGCTCGAGCGTGAGTGCTCTGCCGATCGCTGCCTTCGCGGTGACGGCGTCGTTCTCGCGGATTCCGAGAGCCGCGGAAAAGTACCACAGGAACGGGTCGTCCGAGATCGTTCGGGCCGCCTCGGTGACCTTCGAGCGAGCGGTTGGCAGGTCGTTCTGCGCTTCGGCAGCCCGCGCGCGATCAAGCAGCGCCTCGCCCCTCTGCTCGGCCTGGAGGCCAGTGCCCGTCAGAGCCTTGTCGAGCGCTAGCGCGGCCTTCCCCGGCTGATTCGCCGCGATCCACATATTCCCGGCCGCGGCCCAGGATTTCGCCTTTTCCGCCTCGTCGGTCTGGGCCGCCGCAGCCTGTTCGAACGCTTGCGCGGCCGCATCCGGATTGCCGGCATTGCTCGCCTGAAGCGCGCGGCAGACGAAAGCCTGCGGAGTCACCAGATTGGGACAAGCCGATGGCGCCTGGGCGGCAACGGCGGCAACGAAGGCGAGGATCATTGGGGGCGCTCCATCAAGGCGCCGACGGTCCGCAGGATCGCGTCGATCTCGTGCGGCTCCGACAGGCGATGGCCGCCGCCCTTGATGACGGTCACCTGCACATCACGTGAACGCAGCCGATCCTTGAGGCGGAACGCGATCTCCACAGGTACAACATCGTCGCAGTCGCCATGGATCAGCCGGACCGGACAATCGATGGCCAACTCGGACCCGAGCAATTGCATCTCCTGGCCGGATTGCCAGAAGCCCGCCGTCGTCACCTGGGCACTTCCGTCGGGAAGCTGACGCCTCAGCGTTTCGCCCGCAGACATTCGATCCTTCAGATGTTGGGGGAAGGCCCATTCCGTAAAGTCGGGTGCTGCGGCAATGCCGACCAGCGCAGTGACCCTCGTCGGCATCCGCAGCGCAAGATGAAGGCCGATCCACCCGCCCATGGATGAGCCGAGGACGATGATCGGCCCGTCCGTCAATCGGTCGATGACCAGCAACGCATCGTCGAGCCAGCGCGCAAGCGTGCCCCCTTCGAAAACGCCTTCGGACGCGCCGGTCCCGGAGTAATCGAAGCGAAGAAGGTCGAGACCTTGCTTCGCTGCGAAGGCGTCGAGCGCGACTGCTTTCGATCCTTCCATGTCCGAGGCATAGCCGGGCAGGAAGACAAGAGTCGGCCCGCGACCATCCCGCTTGCGGTACGCCAGTCGTTGGCCGTCGCCGGCATCGAGAAACTGAAGGTCTGCCATTGGCGCCGCCCTAGAGGGTAATGCGGTAGATGAGAAAGCCGGATCGCTCCGCGATGCGATCGTAAAGCGCCCTGGCGCGTTGGTTGTTCTCGTGTGTTTGCCAGTAGACGCGCTGCGCGCCCTGCTCCTTCGCTGCTCTTCCCACGGCATCGATCAGGGCCGAAGCGACCCCTCGTCCGCGCGCCTCCTCCAGGACGAACAGGTCCTGAAGGTAGCAGTTGGGTCCGATCGATGTCGTGCTCCGATGGAAAAGGTAGTGGGTGAAGCCGACGAGGCGGCCCTCGATTTCAGCCACAATTGCATGCACCGGTTCGTTCTCGTCGAAGGATCGGCGCCAGGTGGTTTCGGTGACCTCATCCGGCAAGGCGGTCGGTCCGTGCCTTTCGTAGAAGCGGTTGTAGCCGTCCCACAACGCAAGCCACTGCCGCTTATCGTCGGGCCTCGGGAGGCGAATGATCATGACCCTAACTCGCGGAAGGCACGGCGGCTTGCAACTTGAGCGACGTTCAAACGTCCCACTTTTCTTCTAAGGGAGCGACTGAAAGGACTCGGTCCATGCAATATCGGCAGCTTGGCGACAGTGACCTCAACGTATCGGAAATCTCCCTGGGGTCTTGGCTGACCTACGGGGTCGGCGTGGAGGCCGACAAGGCGCGCGCCTGCCTCGATGCCGCGTTCGACGTCGGCATCAACTTCATCGACACGGCCAACGTCTACGGCCGCGGCGCTGCCGAGACCTTCCTCGGCGAAGCACTGAAGTCGCGGCATCGCGACAGCTATGTGCTCGCAACCAAGGTCTATTTCCCGATGTCGGACACGGACTTCGGCCTGTCGCGGGCTCAGATCGAAAAGCAGCTCGACGCGTCGCTGCAGCGGCTGCAGACGGATGTGATCGATCTCTACCAGTGTCACCGCTACGACAGCGGATCGCCGCTCGACGAGACGATGGATGCGCTCAACCGTGCCGTCGAAAGCGGCAAGGTGCGCTACATCGGCTTCTCGGAATGGCCAGCCGACAAGATTCGCGAAGCCCTGGAGATTTCGAGTTCCCGCGGTCTCGCCAAGTTCGTGTCCAGCCAGCCGCAATATTCGCTGGTCTGGCGCGAGCCGGAGGACGAGGTCATTCCGCTCTGCGCCGACAATGGCATTTCGCAGATCGTCTGGTCGCCGCTCGGGCAGGGTGTGCTGTCAGGC
Source organism: Sphingomonas daechungensis (assembly GCF_039543105.1). NCBI lineage: Bacteria > Pseudomonadati > Pseudomonadota > Alphaproteobacteria > Sphingomonadales > Sphingomonadaceae > Sphingomonas > Sphingomonas daechungensis. Next base: position 1,456,957 of record NZ_BAABJC010000001.1, on the reverse strand, counting down.
AAATACGATCCGGACAAGCCGCCGCCCGCTGGCACTCGAGCGACGAGTGAAGAAATGGGTGGGTTCATCAAGCGCCTGATGGAGCCGGGCCTGCTGCGCGCCGTTCAGCGGCTGAAGCCGATAGCCGAGGAAGCGGGACTGACGCTGCCGCAATTTGCACTCGCCTGGATTCTTCGTGAGCCGAATGTCGCGTCCGCCATCATTGGCGCTTCGCGGCCCGAGCAGGTTCTCGAAAATGCTCATGCGTCGGGAGTCGTTGTCGATACGCAGCTTTTCCTCCGGGCCGAAGCGATCATCAACGAAGCGATGGCGGGCGCGAGCGAGCCCGCCTAGATCGCTCCCGAGCGCCGCCGGCTCGGGCTTTCGAACACCTCCTCGATCGTCAGGCCGAACAATTCGGCGATCCGAAAGGCGAGCGGAAGCGACGGATCGTACTTGCCCGTCTCGATCGCGTTGACGCTCTGGCGCGAGACGTCGAGCCGCTCGGCGAGGTCGTTCTGGCTCCAGTTGCGTTCGGCGCGGAGCACCTTCAGGCGGTTGTTCACGCGCCCCGGATCCTGGCAATGCAGGCACTGACGCCCTGCACGGCGATCCAGAGTACGGCGATCCAGTAGGTCGCGATCGGCGGCGCCCCACCAAGGTCGGTCAGGAAGCCCCAGAAGACTGCGCAGACCATCGACACGGTTGTCGCAACGAGAATCTGGTTCACCACCAGCATCCGCACGTACTCGTCTTTCTCCTCCGACAAGTAGCGAGCGTAGCTTCCGAACATGAAGGCGACCGGCATCGCCGGAAGAAGCGCGAGCGGTATGCGCCAACCGTCGGTGACGAGCCCGTGGCGCACCACGTACACGACCGGCAGAAGGGCGGCGACATAGGCCAGCGAAGCAATGATCACGCGGCGGTTGTGAGCGCGCTGGGCAGGCGTCCAACACGACGGAGAACGCTTTAACGAGTCGATCATGACAAGCATCCTTATCCTTAAGGCAAGGACGCTTTACTCACCTCAAGCCGGTAAGTCAATGACGCTTGACTACATGTCAAGCTCGCCAGACTACTGAAGGACGAGCTCTGCCTCCCGCTCGACGCCCGACAGGAAGTTCCACAATGCGCCGGCAAGTTCTTCGCCCGCAGCCACAGCCTCCTCACGCTCGCCCTGTGGCAAGCGGTCGAGGAGCTGGCGACAGACCTGACTGTGCTCGACGTCGGCGCTTTCATGGACGCGGAAGAAACGAAGCGTCTCCTCGTCCTTGATGTCGTAACGCTCGATCAGTCCCTCGATCTTGGCGCTGGCTACCCCCGGGAATTGGCTCTCGTAAGCATAAAGCGCGCCCAGGCCCGAGGCGTAGGACCGCTTTGTCAGAGCGCGGAAAGTCGTGATGAGCGCCAAGGTTTCCGGGTTGAGCTTCTGCCCGCGAACCGCTGTCTCGCCTTCGCCAAGTCCGCAGGCGAACATCAGCCACAGGCTGGCGTGATCCTGTTTGCCTGCTTCAAGACCTTCTTCCTCGGCGAGGTTCTCTGCCAGCATACGGCGACCGTCGCGATCGGGGCAGGCGCTGTGAACGGCGCTGACCGCGCGCGGAAAGGCTTCGACGTGGTGGAAATACTGCCGCGAATAGGCGCGCAGCGTGTCGAGCGGCAGCCGGCCCTCGGTCCAGGCCTGGTAGAAAGGATGGCTGAGCATAGCCCGCTCCGCGACCTTGGCATCGATTCGGGACGAAACGGTTTGGGTGGTCATGCTTGGCCTCCTGAAATGTGCGTTTCAGCCGATAGCTTGCGCTCCGAACGTCGGCAAGGCGACTTCAATTCAGACGAGCGCGAGCGCGGAGAGGCGCCCGTAAAGTCGTGGTGGAAGCTCGCCCAGGCCGGACTCGTCGGCGGCTTCCGAAGCATCCATCTCCAGGTAGCGCCAGCCCTGGTGTGCCCGGCGCGGCATCGGCACTACCGCTTCCAGCTCGCTTGAACAGACAATGTTGATGCGCGCGTCCTCGCGGTCCTCGAAGGCGAGGATGCGGTTGCTGCCGATGATCCGGTGCTTGACGATCCAGTAGAGATTGCCGCCGACCAACTCGGCCGCGCGCTTCGGCCGCATCCGCGTTGGCACGCGCAGCTCGCCGCCCTCCGACCGCGCCGATATGCGCGTCCGAAGCATGTCGAGGTCGCGGCAACCGAATGCGACCTTGGACAAATGAAGCTGCGGCATAGCCCGCATTAGCGCCTGAAACCGTGCCAGATCAACGACATCCGGGTGTAGGAAGCGGGCACGAAACGTTTCGACCCGCCGCAGGAAAATCCGCGGAACCTTGCCAAGAGGCGATGCATTTGCGAACGAACCGCCGGTTTCCCGCACGGAGCTTCATTTGCCAACCTCGACTGCCCGGACCCTTAAGGGCCCCCGCCGCCTCGCTCGCCGTTCCGCACGGCGCAGTCCAAGCCCGCGCTGGCAATTCCTCCGTGGCTTCCTGAAGCACCCGGTGATGGTCGGTTCGATCATTCCGTCGAGCAAGATCCTGATCGACAAGATGCTCGGTCGCGTGGACTGGGAAAACACGAAGCTGTTCGTCGAATACGGCCCGGGCGTCGGCACCTTCACGCGCCCAATTCTCGAGCGCATGGCGCCGGACGCGAAGCTGGTGACGATCGACACCAACCCGGAATTCACCAGCTACCTCAAGGAATCGATCGACGACGAAAGGCTGGTTCCGGTCACCGGTTCGGCCGCAGACGTCGAGAAGATCCTGTCGGATCGCGGCCTTCCCGATGCCGACTTCGTCCTTTCAGGCCTGCCTTTCTCGACCCTCCCCCCCGGTGTCGGCGACGCGATCGCCGAGGCGACGGCGCGGGTGATTCGTCCCGGCGGCGCCTTTCTCGTCTACCAGTTCAGCCCGAAGGTGCTCGACTTCATCAAGCCGCACTTCGACAAGATCGACCGCGGCTTCGAATGGATCAACGTGCCCCCCGCGACCCTTTTCTGGGCCTGGAAGAACGGGTCGGCAAACTAGCCTTCGTTGAAGTTCAGCCTCTTGGTGACGGTGTAGTCCATCGACGTCACCAGCCAGTGCGACACCGTCCACTTGAACCGCCGCCACAGCGTGGCCCGCTTGCGATGCAATGCGAGCGTGATCTGCTCGCTGTCCGCGCGCTCGCCATCGAAATAGCGCCGCATGCTGGCCGCGAAGTTCGCGTCGTCGATCCGCAGCATGATCTCGAGATTGATGTAGAGGCTGCGAAAGTCGAGGTTGGCCGAGCCGATGTGGACGACGTCGTCGACAATGGCGAGCTTGGTGTGGAGCTTGGCCGGCCGATACTCGAACATCTCGATCCCGCGCTTCAGCAGGCGTGAATAGGTGTGGCGTGCAGCACCGATCGTCGCAGTGTTGTCGGACTTGGACGCGGTGATGATCTGGACCTTGCCTCCGCCGCGAGCGATCCGGCCGAGCCGCCGCATCACCGACCAGGGCGGCGAGAAATAGGCGGCGATGATGCCAATCTCCTTGGCGCCCGACATCTCCCGCGACAGTGCGGCCGGCCAGCTATGCTTGCGGCTGAGTGGCCCGCTGAACTTCCACTGCAAAACGCCGCGGTGCTGCGTGTGCCGGGCAACGATCCGCCGTAATTGCCGTAGCTTCGCGTTCTTCCGCTTGGTCCAGCGGAAGACCGAATCGAAATATTCTCCCGCCGGTGCCATCGCCGGACCCTCGATCCGCACCCACAAGTCCCGCCAGCGCTTGTCGCCCTCGTCGGTGAGGTAGCTGTCCTGGATATTGGCCCCCCCGATCAGGCCGATCCGGTCATCGGCAACGACCAGCTTCTGGTGATTGCGGACGAGGTAGCGCGACCCGTATCGCGGGTTGAACACGCAGAAGTCGCCCCCTGCGTCCTTGAGCGGCTGGAAGAAGTCGGGTTCGGCCGTCGAGCAGCCGAAGCCGTCGACCAGCAGGTGGACGGTCGCTCCCCGCCCGGCGGCCTCGACCAGCGCGTCGCGGACGCGGCGGCCCGAATCGTCACTATCGAAGATGTAGAAGAGGATCCGGACGCTTTCCTTCGCTTCTGCGATGATCTGGAGAAGGGTCTCGATCCGCTCGGTGCCGGACTCGATCAGCTCTAGCTGGTCGCCGCCGACGGTCGCATGCACCCGGTCGGCGGTCGCGGTCGCGGGTTTGGGCTGGTCCGCCATGGCATCGCTGTGCCGGTGCGGCGGGGACGGCGCAAGCCGCGCCGACTCTGGAATCCTTGACTTTTGGACCCCCCAACCCCTAATCGCACCTCTCTTCCAACCCGCTTACAAGCACATTTCGGAGCGCACATGGCTCGCGTCACGGTCGAAGATTGCGTCGACAAGGTCTCGAATCGGTTCGACCTCATCCTTTTTGCAGCGCAGCGCGCTCGCCAGATCTCGTCGGGTGCCGACCTGACGATCGATCGCGATCGCGACAAGAATCCGGTCGTCGCTCTGCGCGAGATTGCCGAAACCACCATCCGTCCGAACGAGATGGAAGAGGCGATCGTCAATGGCCTGCAGCGCGTCCGCATCGACGAGGAGGACGAGACGGAAGAGCTGTCCTCGCTCAGCGACGCCGCCGAGGCTCTGCGCCTGACGGCAGCCGCTCCGCCCCGCCCGACTCCGAGCGGTGGCGACTACGAGTAAGGCTTTCAGCCGAACGAAATTGGGAAGGGCCGGTCCGCCGGCCCTTTTCTCTTAGGCCGCCTTACCCTTGCGGGCCGCGACCTCGGCTTCGCTGCGCGATGCCCAGACGATATCGTCATGGCGGAGCCGCTGGCCGTCTTGGGACTGAACGCAGATTTTTTGCACCGGAATGCCGGTGTTGCGGTCGACCAGCACGATGTCAGCCGGTCCACTTCCCCAATCTTCGCCCCATTGCCGAAGCGCCAGGACGACGGGCATCAGCGCTTCACCCTTGGGCGTCAGCGAATAGATGACCTTGCGCCGGTCGGAGGGGTCGGGCGTCCGCTGCATGATCCCGCCGGCGACCATCTTCGCGAGGCGATCTGACAGGATGTTGCGCGCGATCCCGAGGCCGGCCTGGAATTCCTCGAAATGCTGAAGCTCGTTGAAGGCGCCGCGAAGGATCAGGAACGCCCATTTCTCGCCGATGAGCTCAACGGCAGCAGGGAATGGACACTTTAGTGCCTGTTCGCGGAACTGATCGACCGCCGATACGACCTTACCCTGGGGCAATCCTCGCGCTCTCCCCTCAACGAATCCAAGTAAGCACAAACATTTGCAAAAGAATAGTTCTCGCCCCGACACATGAGAAAGCCCTTTCGCGCTTGCACAATAAGGGTGCCGTCGCCCATCTTAAGGCTGTGCTGAGGCAGTATGAGCTGATCGAGAAAGTCAGGTCCTACGATCCCGATGCGGACGAGGGCCTGATCAATCGCGCTTACGTCTTCTCAATGAAGGCGCATGGTACGCAGACGCGCGCGAGCGGCGACCCCTATTTCAGCCATCCGATCGAGGTCGCAGGCATCCTCACCGACCTCAAGCTCGACGACCAGACGATCGCGACCGCGATCCTCCACGACACGATTGAGGACACGATCGCGACCCCGGAGGAAATCGAGCGGCTGTTTGGCAAGGACGTTGCCCGTCTCGTCGACGGGGTGACCAAGCTCAGCAAGATCGAGGCGCAGTCGGAGAGCGAGCGCGCCGCTGAGAACCTGCGCAAGTTCTTCCTCGCCCTTAGCGACGACATCCGCGTCCTGCTCGTGAAGCTCGCCGACCGTCTGCACAACATGCGCACGCTCCATCACATCAAGAATGATGAGAAGCGCCGCCGCATCGCCCGCGAGACAATGGATATCTACGCCCCGCTCGCCGAGCGGATCGGCATGTACGAGATGATGAACGAGATGCAGACCTTGGCTTTCCAGGTTCTGGAGCCGGACGCCTACGCCTCGATCATGCGCCGGCTGAAGCAATTGACCGAGGTCGGCGGCGATCTCGTCAGCCGGATAGGGCTCGGCCTCCAGCTCTACCTTTCCGACCATGGCCTGAACGTCGAGGTCATGGGGCGGCAGAAGCACCCCTTCTCGATCTGGAAGAAGATGGCCGAACGGCACATCAGCTTCGAGCAATTGTCGGACGTCATGGCGTTCCGCGTGATCGTCGATAGCCAGGACGATTGTTACCAGGCGCTTGGCCTGATCCATCAGCGCTGGCCGATGGTTCCGGGTCGCTTCAAGGACTATATCTCGACGCCGAAGCGCAACGGCTATCGCTCGCTTCACACCTCGGTGATCCACGATTCCAAGATGCGGATCGAAATCCAGATCCGCACGAAGGAGATGCATGAGCAGGCCGAGCGCGGGCTCGCTGCCCACTGGGCATACAAGGAAAACAAACCGAGCGCCGACTTGAAGGTCCCGTGGATCGACGACCTCGTCGAGATCCTCGATCATGCCGCTTCGCCCGAGGAGCTTCTCGAGCACACGCGCATGGCGATGTACCAGGACCGGATCTTCGCCTTCACCCCCAAGGGCGAGCTGATCCAGTTGCCCAAGGGTGCGACGCCGGTCGACTTCGCTTATGCGGTGCACACCGATCTTGGCGATCGCACCGTAGGCGCCAAGGTCAACGGCCGCGTGGTTCCGCTGCGGACGATCCTGGAGAACGGCGACCAGGTCGAGATTCTCGCGTCCGAGGCCCAGCATCCGCAGCCGTCATGGCTCCGGTTCGTAGTGACCGGGAAAGCGCGCTCCGGCGTGCGCCGTTTCGTCCGCCACAAGGAGCGCGACGAGACTGTCGAGCTTGGCCGCAAGATCTACGACGAGATCGTCGAGCGGCTCCCGGCAGTGCTCGACAAGGACGCGCTGAAGCAGGCGCTGAAGCGGCTCAAGATCGAGAGCCAGGACGAGCTCATGATCGCCATCGCGCGCAAGCGCGTGACCGACGAGCAGGTCATGGAAGCGCTGATGCCCGGTTCCGCGGGCGGCGACGTTGCGCCACGACCTTTGGCTCAGCGCACCGCCATTTCGATCAAGGGCCTGACCCCCGGCGTCGCCTACCATCTCGCGCAATGCTGCCACCCGATCCCGGGCGATCGCATTGTAGGGCTGCGCCGCGAGGATGAGGAGATCGAAGTCCACGTGATCGGCTGCGACACGCTGGCGAGCGGAGTGGACGCGGACTGGCTCGACCTTGCCTGGGGCGAAGGTTCAGACGGCGGCGCGGCCCGGCTGACGGTTATCGTCCGCGATGTCCCCGGTGCGCTCGGCGCCATGGCTAGCGTGCTCGGCAACAAGCACGCCAACATCATCAACCTGCATCTCGTCCACCGCGACGGCAGCTTCATGACCTTCCAGGTCGATATCGAGGTTCACGACCTCGCCCACTTGCACGCAATCATTGCCGCGCTGCGCGAGAACGATCTCGTCAGCTCGGTCGAGCGGACCTAGCGCTTCTTCGCGCGACCGCGCTCGCGCACGCCTCGCGCCGCCAGCACCGCCAAGGTCACCAGGTCCGATGCCGTCGCCGTCATCGGCGCGATCTGCACCGGCTTTTCCAGCCCGAGCAGGTACGGCCCCATGATGCTCTCGCCGCCAAGCTCACGCAGCAGCTTTGAGGTCAGGCTCGCCGACTGAAGTCCAGGCATGACGAGCACGTTCGCGGGTCCGCTCAGGCGGCTGAACGGGTAGAAACGCTGCTGCATGTCGTGGTTGAGCGCGACGTCCGGCCCCATCTCGCCTTCGTACTCAAAGTCGACCTTGATGCTGTCGAGCAGCTTCACCGCGCCGCGAAGGTCCTCGATATGCACGCCGGGGGGATTGCCGAACGTCGTGTAGGAGATGAAAGCGATTCGGGGCTCAATGCCCATCCACCGCGCGAAGCCCGCCGACCGCAAGGCAATCGCCGCCAGCTGCTCGGCATCGGGCCGTTCGGTTACGGCGGTATCGGCGATCAGCACCGTCTGGTGTCGCGCGACCACCACGCTGATCCCGAACGGGGTGGCCTCAGGCTCATCGTCGATCACGATCCGGATCTGCCGCAACGACTGGCTGAACGGCCGCGTCGTGCCGGTGATCATCGCATCCGCTTCCCCCAGCGCCAGCATGGCCGCTGCGAAATAATTGCGGTCCTGGTTGACCAGCCGCTCGACCTCGCGGCGGAGCATGCCGTGGCGCTGGTGCTTCTTGTAGATGTAGTCGACCGCGCGCCCGACCAGCGGTGAGTTGCGGCTGTTGAGGACCTCATATTCGCGCGGGTTCTCGACGCCATGCTCCTTGAGCAGGTCATACGTTTCCTCGCGGCCGACGAGGACCGGCGTTCCGTAACCGGCCTCCTTGAACGCGATCGCGGCGCGAAGGACGTTTGGCTCTTCCCCTTCCGCGAACAGAACCCGCTTCGGGTTGGCCTTGGCCGCTTCATAGGCGAGGCTGAGTACCGATACGGTCGGATTCTGGCGAGCGCGAAGGGCGGCGCGATAATCGTCGATATCCGCGACTGGCTTCTGCGCGACCCCGGTCCGGCCGGCAGCCTCCGCAACGGCGGAAGCAACAACTTCCATCAGGCGCGGATCGAACGGAGCCGGGATGATGTAATCGCGGCCGAAGCTCTGCATGCGTCCCCCGTAGGCCGCCGCGACCTCGTCCGGGACCGGCTCGCGAGCCAGTTCGGCCAGAGCCTCCGCCGCCGCGATCTTCATCTCCTCGTTGATGCGCGTCGCACGGACGTCGAGCGCGCCGCGGAAGATGAAGGGGAAGCCGAGGACGTTGTTGACCTGATTCGGGAAGTCGGACCGGCCGGTGGCGACGATCGCATCGGGGCGAACGGCTTTTGCGTCCGGCGGCCAGATCTCCGGATCGGGATTGGCCATGGCGAAGATGATCGGCTCCTTCGCCATCTTCTCGACCATCTCCGGCTTCAACGCGCCGGCCGCGGAAAGGCCGAGGAAGACGTCGGCGCCAACCAGCGCATCGTCCAGCGTGCGCTTGTCGGTCTCCACCGCGTGCGCGGACTTCCATTGGTCGAGGTCGGTGCGGTCCTTGCTGATGACGCCCTTCCGATCGCACATGATGACATTGTCGCCGCGCACGCCCATCGCCTTGATCAGCTCGGTGCAGGCGATCGCCGCGGCGCCGGCGCCGTTCACGACCACGCGGATGTCCGAGAACTTGCGGCCGGTCAGGTGGCAGGCGTTGATGAGGCCGGCGGCGGTGATGATCGCGGTGCCGTGCTGGTCATCGTGAAAGACCGGGATATTCATCCGCTCGCGCAGGGTCTGTTCGATGACGAAGCAGTCCGGCGCCGCAATGTCCTCCAGGTTGATCCCGCCGAAACTCGGCTCGAGCAACTCGACCGCATCGATGAAGCGCTGCGCGTCCTCGGTCTTCACTTCGATGTCGATCGAATCGACGTCGGCGAAGCGCTTGAACAGTACGGCCTTGCCTTCCATCACTGGCTTCGAGGCGAGCGCGCCAAGGTTGCCGAGGCCAAGGATCGCAGTGCCGTTCGAAATCACTGCAACCAAATTGCCTTTCGCCGTGAGGTCGTAGGCTTTGCCCGGATCCTCGGCGATTGCGCGGACCGGAACGGCGACGCCCGGCGAGTAAGCAAGGCTGAGGTCGCGCTGGGTGGACATCGGCTTCGATGCGATGATCTCGATTTTCCCGGCGCGCCCGCGCGAGTGAAACTCCAGCGCTTCCTGATCCGAGAATGTGACGTTGCTCTCCGACATGGGATGGGCCTTAGCGGACGGGGTCGCGCCCGTCATCCTGATGAAAGCCAGGATCCATGGACACGGCTCTCGCCGAAAAATCAGGAAACCGTCGCGATGGATGCCGAAACAAGTTCAGCATGGCGTCTTTAGAGGTTACGGCTTCAGAATGGCGCGCGCGGACGCACCCACACCGATGATGCAGCAGTACCAGCGGCTCAAGGCCGAAGCTGGCGATGCCCTGCTGTTCTATCGGATGGGCGACTTCTTCGAACTGTTCTTCGAGGATGCAAAGGTCGCCGCCGGCTGTCTCGACATCGCGCTCACCAAGCGCGGGGAGTCCGAAGGCGAGCCGGTGCCGATGTGCGGCGTCCCAGTCCATGCCGCCGAATCCTATCTCGCCCGGCTGATCCGCGCAGGACATCGCGTCGCCATCGCCGAACAGACCGAAAGCCCGGCGGAAGCACGCAAGGCGCGCGGCTCCAAGGCCCTGGTCGATCGGGCCATCATCCGGCTCGTCACTCCGGGTACCCTAACCGAGGAAACCTTGCTCGAATCGTCCGCTGCCAACTGGCTGGCGGCCATCGGGCGGGCAGGGGAGGACTGGGCGATCGCCGCGGCCGACATTTCGACGGGCCGGTTCGAACTCATCGCCTGCGGCACCGGCGAACTCGCCGCGGAACTGGCGCGCTTGTCGCCGGCGGAGACGATTGCAGATTCATTTATCCCCGGCATCCGCACTTCCGCTGGCAAAGGGGGGTTTGACAGCATCGCAGGCGAGCGAGCGCTCAAGGCGCGTTTCGGTCTCTCGACGCTGGATGGCATCGGCAGTCCTAGCCGCGCCGAACTAGCGGCGGCAGGGGGATTGCTCGCCTATCTCGACGCGACCCAGAAGGACGCAGGCATCCTGCTCGATGCGCCGAAGCGGGTTTCGCGATCGGCCCACGTGGCGATCGATGCCGCGACCCGTGACAGCCTGGAGCTTTGCCGCTCGGTGTCCGGAAGCATAGCCGGCAGCCTGCTCGGCGAGATCGATCGTTGCCAGACGGCGGCCGGCCGCCGCCTTCTCGCATCCGACATTTCCGCACCGCTCACGGACCGCCAGGAGATCGAACAGCGCCTCGCGCTTGTCGCCTGGCTCCACGAAAATGCGCTCAGGCGCGAGCGCACCCGAGTCGCACTCAAGGCCATGCCGGACTTCGCGCGGGCGCTTGCTCGCCTCACGGCTGGGCGCGGCTCGCCGCGCGATCTTGCGATCCTACGCGACGGCTTGGCGGCCGCCGAAGCGCTGCGCCAGGAAATGCTCGGGGGGCCGGACAAACCGAGCCTTCTCGAAAGTCTGCTGCCGCTTCTCGGGGGTCATGATGCGCTGGTGGATCATCTCCGCCGCGCTTTGGTCGAGTCCCCGCCGATTGACGCAAGCAAGGGCGGCTACATCGCCGAGGGCTATGATGGCTCCCTGGACGCGCTGCGCTCCGCGGCTTCGGACGGCCGCCGGGCGATCGCCATGCTCGAAGCCCGCTACCGGGATGCGACGGGCATCTCGTCGCTGAAGATCCGGCACAATAATGTCCTCGGCTATCATGTCGAAGTCGCCGCGCGCCATGCCGATCGCCTGATGACGCCGGACAGCGGCTTCACGCATCGCCAGACGCTCGCCGGAGTCGTCCGCTTCAACTCCCCGGAATTGCACGACGAGGCGAGCAGGGTCGTCGAGGCGGGCGCGCATGCGCTGGCCGCCGAGGCCGCGCATGCGGAAGAGCTGACCCAGCTCGCCATCGCATCGACGGCCCGCATCGTCGCCACGGCGGAAGCGATCGCGCGGATCGATGTCGCTTCCTCCCATGCCCAGCGTGCGGCTGAAGGTGGCTGGACCAGCCCGAACATCACTGACCAGCCCTGCCTGGAGATCGAAGGCGGGCGGCATCCGGTTGTCGAGGCGGCTTTGTCCGAATCGGGTGAGCGCTTCATTGCCAATGATCTCAGTCTCGGGCCGGACGACCGGCTGTGGCTGATTACCGGTCCGAACATGGGAGGCAAATCGACCTTTCTTCGCCAGGCCGCGCTGGTTGCCGTGCTCGCGCAATCGGGGAGCTTCGTACCGGCCAGCAGTGCGAGGGTCGGCATCGTCGACAAGCTCTTCAGCCGCGTCGGCGCTTCCGACAATCTCGCCCGTGGCCGCTCAACCTTTATGGTCGAGATGGTCGAGACCGCCGCCATCCTCAGCCAGGCGACCGCGCAGAGCCTCGTCATCCTCGACGAGATCGGACGAGGCACCTCGACCTACGACGGCCTCGCCATTGCCTGGGCTGTGGTCGAGGCAATGCACGATCAGCTGAAGTGCCGGACCCTTTTCGCGACCCATTATCACGAGCTGACGCGGCTCGCCGGGCGGCTCGACTGCCTTTCGCTTCACCACGTCCGCGCGCGCGAGTGGAAGGGCGATCTCGTTCTTCTCCACGAAGTCGCCGACGGGGCGGCCGACCGCAGCTACGGCATCGCCGTCGCGAAGCTGGCAGGGCTCCCCCCGATGGTGGTTGCTCGCGCCAAGTCGGTGCTCGCCAAGCTGGAAGCGGGACGCGATGCCACCGGCGGAATCGCCGCCGGTCTGGACGACCTGCCCTTGTTTGCAGCGACGGCGGAGCCGGAGGTCGCGGCTGATCCGCTGGTGACGGCGCTCGAGGAACTCGACCCGGACCGCATGAGCCCGCGCGAAGCTTTAGAGTCGCTCTATCGCCTGAAGAGCCTCTTGCGACGTGACTGAGCCGCCGTCGGGCTGATCCAGCGCGGTCGCCTCACCCGCAGCTGGAAGCTCTTCCGTGCTCTCGACCCGCAATTTCTGAACCGCCAGCTCGTCGATCTCGATTCGCTTGAACCGGGCCTTGCCGACCGAGAGCCGGCCGATCGCAACGGCGCCGATGGCAACCGCCCCCATTGCGATGGCGCCGAGGGCGAACGAACCCAGTGCCAATGTGGCAATCGCACCGGCTCCGACTGCTCCTGCTCCAGCCGAGGCCGCCTTGGCGGAAACGCGTGCTTTGTCTTCAGTCATTCTCGCCTCGAACCTTGCCGCTGGCGTCATGCCGGACCGGCACTTAGATTAGCTCCATGCCGACCGACAGACATGTGAAATCGTGACGCGCAGCCTTCACGATAGCGTTCCGGACCGGCGCGCGATCATCGATCGCCGCGGGATTGCCGATGGCCTCGCCGCTTTGCCGGCGGGCAATGAGCGCAATGGCTTCGCGTTAAAAATCCTGCGCGGTGCATTGGAGCAGGGCCGCGCGGAGGTAGCGCGGCGGCTCTCGCTTGACCCGGATCGGGGACGGGCGGCTGCGCGGGCGACCGCTTATCTGCACGACCAGATCCTGCGCCTCGCTTTCGATTTCGTCACCAATGGCTCTGTGCCGGAACCGATGTCGATCGTCGGATTGGGCGGCACCGGACGCGGCGAGATGGCGCCGTTCAGCGATTTCGACCTGATGTTCCTGACCGCGGCGAAGCCGACCCAGAAGCAGGAAGCGACGGTTCAGGCCGTCCTTCACCTGCTATGGGACCTGAAGATCAAGGTCGGCAATTCGATCCGGTCGATCCCGGAACTCATGACTATCGCCAGAGCAGATATGACCGTTCGAACCGCCTTTCTGGAGGCGCGGCTGATCTGGGGCGAGCGATCTATCTTCGACGAGGCCGTCAAGCGCTTCCGAACGAAGATCGTATCCGGAACCGCCGCCGAATTCGTCGCGGCCAAGCTCGCCGAACGCGACGAGCGCCACCGGCGAATGGGCGATACGCGATACGTCGTCGAACCCAACGTCAAGGACGGCAAGGGTGGTCTGCGCGACCTCCACACACTCTACTGGATCGGCAAGTACGTTCACGGAGTCGAAGAGCCGTCGGACCTCGTCCGTGTCGGCTTGTTCACCGCCGCCGAGTTCAAGAAGTTCGAGCGCGCCGAGCGCTTCTTCTGGGCAGTTCGCTGCCACCTCCATCTCGCCGCCGGCCGGGCCGAGGAGAGGCTGGGCTTCGATCACCAGAAGCAGATCGCCGAAGTCATGCGCTACGCCGACCGGCCCGGAAAATCCGCGGTCGAACGCTTCATGCAATTCTATTTTCTGAACGCGAAGACCGTGGGCGACCTCACCGGCATCTTCCTTGCGCAGCTCGACGAGCAGCTTGCGAAGAAGGGGTTTCGCTTCGCCCTTCCCACCATTCGGCGAAAGCCGCGGCGGCTTTCAGGCTTCGTCGTTGACCGCGGAAGGCTGTCGGTTCCGGACGACCGCTTCTTCGCCGAGGATCCGTGCCGGCTGCTGGAGCTATTCGCTCTGGCGGCGCGCGAAGGCCTCGAGATCCACCCAGCCGCCATGCGGGCGGCCGCCCGGGACGCCAAGTTGATCGATGACGAGGTCCGTAAGTCGGCGCGCGCAAACGCCTTGTTTCTCGACGTGCTCACCTGCGTGAACTCGCCGGAGCTGGTGCTTCGGTGGATGAACGAGGCCGGCGTGTTCGGCCGCTTCGTTCCCGATTTTGGCCGCGTCGTCGCGCAGATGCAGTTCGACATGTACCATCATTATACGGTCGACGAGCATTCCATCCGGGCGATCGGCCTGCTGGCGGCGATCGAGCGCGGCGAGCTCAAGCAGGATCACCCGCTGTCCACCGCAATCATGCAGAAGCAGGTCGGTTCACGTCGGACGCTCTACGTCGCGGTCCTGCTGCACGACATCGCCAAGGGAAGGGGCGGCGATCATAGCGAGATCGGCGCTGCGATTGCGATGAAGCTCGGGCCTCGCTTCGGCCTTGATCCCGCCGAGACGGAGACGGTGTCGTGGCTGGTTCGACACCACCTGCTGATGTCTGCGACGGCGTTCAAGCGCGACCTTGCCGATCCCAAGACAGTCGAAGACTTCGTTCAGATGGTGCAGAGCCCGGAGCGGCTGCGTTTGCTGCTCATCCTGACTGTGGTCGACATTCGCGCTGTAGGCCCCGGCGTCTGGAATGAATGGAAGCGCGCGCTCCTCAGTACTTTGTTCGAAGCGGCCGAGGAGCGGCTTCGCCTCGGTCACAAGCAGCGGGGGCGGCAGGAGCTCGTCGACGAGCGGAAGCTCGAACTGGCTCAGGCGCTCGGCTGGAAGAGCAGCGCGGCGAAGGCCTATTCGAAGCGTTTGCCCGACAGCTACTGGCTCGCCGAACCGCCGGAGTGGCAGCTGTCGAATGCAAGGCAGGTTGCTTCCGCCGGAGCCCATATCGGCGATGCGGTTCCAAACGTCGTGATCGAGGACGACCCCGTCAGCCGCTCTTCGCGCGTCAGCGTGTTCACACCGGATCGGGAGGGGCTGTTCTACCGCATTTGCGCGGGCTTGGCGGCGGCGGGAGCGAACATCATCGACGCTCGGATCCACACGACGCGTGACGGCATGGCGCTCGACAATCTGCTCGTGAAGGACGGTCAGGGCCGCGCCTATTCTGACCGTCGCATGCGCACCCGGCTGATCCGGTCGGTGGAAGATGCCCTCGCCTCGCACTCGCCGCCGACCGTTCCTCGCGGAGCTGGTCCCGGGCGCGCCGCCGCCTTCCGCGTTGCCCCCTCGGTAGCGATCGCCGAGCGGGCTTCCACGCGAACGACGGTGGTCGAGGTCAATGCCCGCGACCGGCCCGCGCTGTTGGCGGGACTTGCCCGCGCAATCCATGATTGCGGCCACATCATCCACTCCGCTCATATCGCGACCTATGGCGAACGGGCCGTCGACGTTTTCTATCTGACCCGGGCCGACGGCAAGCGCCTGGCAAGCGACGAGATCGATCCGCTAAGGGCAGCACTGCTTGCCGCGGCGCGAGACACCGGCGAAGCGGCCGCCGCCGCATAGAAAAAGGGCCCGCCGTTTCCGGCGAGCCCTTCCCCCTTTTGACTGATGAACTGGCTTAGCCGCGTTCCGGCGCCGGCGGCGGCGGTGGCGGTGGCGGCGGCGGGGCCGGGCAGGCCTCGGTCGCCAGGATCACCGAACCGTCCGCGCAGGTCTGCGTGGCCGGCGGCGGCGGTGGCGGAGGCGGCGGGGGCGGCGGCTCGACAGCCGGAGCCTTGGACGCAGCGAACCGCCCGCGGAGGGTCACGCCGAAGGTGCGCGGCTCCGCAAGGTAGGACGAAAAGATCTGGCGGCCACCCGGGAACTGCGGGTCGGTGAACGGAGCACCGGTCGCGCCTTCCTGGAACGGCGAGTTGAACGCGACCTGCTGATAGTTCTTGTCGAACAGGTTCTGCGCCCACAGTTCGACTGCCCAATGGTCGCCCGGGCCGGAGATCCCGACGCGGCCGTTGACCACCGTGAAGCCGTCCTGTGACTTCTGCGGGAACAGGTCGGAGCCGGTGTTGTAGCCGCTGCTGTAGCGTGCATCGAGGTAGAACAGGCCGTGCACGCCGCCTCCGCCGATCGCCGGGGTCCAGGACGCGGATCCTGTGACGACCGTCGACGGTGCGTTCGATACGCGGCGGCCCGGCAGGCGGCGGAGCGCCTGGTTGAGCGGAGCGCCGTCGTCGGTGCCGACGAGGTTCTTGCGATATTTGGTGTCGGCGTAAGTGAAGCCGGCGGTCAGGTGAAGATCGCGAGCCATCCTGTATGACGCCTCAAGCTCGACGCCCTGAGAGCGGACACCCCAGCCCACGTCGTCCTTGTTGCACGAGCCGGTCGTCGAAGCGGCCGGATCGTAGTTGGGCGCGGTCGGGAACTTCGACTGGTCCTGGTCGGCACCGGCAAGATCCGTCTTACAGCCGTTGATGTTCTGCACGATGAAGACCGTGCCGTCGAACGTATTGAGCTGGAAGTTGCTGAAGTTCTGGCGGAACAGGGCGACGTTGAAGAGGAAGCCGCCGGCCGAGTATTTGCCGCCGAGTTCAAATGCATCGACGCTTTCCGGGTCGAACTGGAGCCGGCTGACGAGCGCCTGAGCACCACCCTGCGACGCGAAGGTGAAGATCGGGATCTTCAACGCCGATCGGTCGAGGTTGAAGCCGCCCGCCTTATAGCCGCGCGAGAAGCTGGCGTAGATCAGCGAGTCTTCGTTCGGCTTGTAGGACAGCACACCGGTTCCCGTCAGCTTGTGCTCGGACCGTTTGTCGCTGATCGACACGCCGTTGAGCTCTGCCGTGCTGTTGCCCTGGCAGCTGAGGCCGAGGATCGCCTGGATCGTCGGAGCCAGAGCGGCATTGCCGATCAGCGGAAGCAGCGACGCCTGGTTGAGCGTGCAGGCCGTGTTGTCGTTGCCGAAGGTCGCATCGAACTTCTTGCTCTCGTGAGTGTAGCGAAGGCCGATGGTCGCATCGAGATGGTCGGTGATATGGAAGATGTTGTGCGTGAACAGCGCCCAGTTCTTGCTGTTCTGCTTGTACGTATCCCCCGTCGAGCCCACGTCCGCCATCTGGTCGAGGCGATCAATCGCGGCGTAGATCAGCGGGCTCGCAGCACCGAACGCCGGTGGCCGTGCGGCCAGACAGCCGGCGGCGGCGGGGTTGAACAACGGTGACAGCGGGCTGCCAGTGACCAGGCGGCAGGTTGCGAAGCGGCCATACTGGTCGCCGAAGCGCAGCTGGTCCTTCAGCGTCAGGTCTTCGTTGGCGTAGTAACCGCCCACGAGCCAGTCGAGCTTGTCGTTGAACAAGGTGCCGTTGAGCCGAATTTCCTGGCTGAATGTCTCGAACTTGCGTGACGAGGTGCCGTCGTCCGGCCGGTAGAGGATATCGACCGTGCCGTAGTCGAAGTCGCCGCCCTGGTCGGCCTTGTAATAGCGCCAGCCGGTGATCGAGGTCAGTTCCGCTCCGCCGAGGTCGAACTTGCCCTCGAGCGAAACGCCGCCGTCCTTCGTCTTGCCGTTATAACCACGGCCCGGAGTGACCGATACGTTGCGGTTGAAACCGTCGGTGAAGCCGGCCGGATCCTGTCCGAGCGCTTCGAGAACGCGGATAATGTTGTTCTGGGTCGGGTCGAGCAGGCCGTCGACCTTGTCGTTCATCTTGTCGTTGACATAGACGGCGGCGCAGCAGCGCTCATCGCGCCAGGTGTAATCCCCGATCAGCCGGAAGCTGATGGCGTCGGTCGGCTCGAACAACAGCTGGCCGCGCGTGAAGATGCGGTTGCGATTGTTGATCGTCGTGTCGTTCGCAGCGTCGTCGTAGAAGCCGTCACGCTTGACGTAGACGACGTCCAGGCGGGCCGCCAACGTGTCCGTGAGCCCGCCGGTAACGCCACCCGCGAGGCGGCGCAGGTCGTAATTGCCGAGCGTCGCTTCGCCATAAGCCTCGAAATTGTACGAAGGCTTCTTGCTGATGATGTTCAGGAGGCCGGCGGAGGCGTTGCGGCCGAACAGGGTGCCCTGCGGTCCGCGAAGAACTTCCACGCGGTCGAGCTCGCCCATCTCGTTGAGGCCGATACCCGAACGCGAGCGGTAAACGCCGTCGATGAACACCGCGACCGAGCTTTCGAGGCCGGGGTTGTCGCCGACCGTGCCGATGCCGCGGATACGGGCGGAGCCGTTGGCTTCCGTACCGGTCGAGGAGACGAGCAGCGAAGGGGCAAGCTGGTTTAGCTGGCGGATATCGGTAACGCCTGAGTTCTGAAGCTCGCCGGCGCCGATCGCGGTCACGGCGATCGGAACGTCCTGGAGAACCTGGCGGCGGCCCTGCGCGGTGATGATGATCTCGCCCGAGTCGCCGGTGTCGTCGGCGGCAGCCTGAGCCTCGTCGGTGACGCCCGCCTGCTCGGTTGCTGACGGTTCGGTCGGCTGCGGTGCCGCCTGGTTATCCTGCGCGTAGGCGGGACATGAAAGGGCGACGAGGCCAGCCGATAGCAGCCACACGGACTTGCGCATGTATTTCCTCCCCTGTGCGCCGCTCTCCCTGCGGCGTGGATGGGGCAAGCTAATCCAGCAGCAATTGCAAGGAAAGCATGACTGCAACAATCACACGGCGTTGCTGCACAATTGCAACAGACCGGGTCGGTCAGCGAGGATGCCGTAGCGTAAGCTTAGCTTGGCAAATCCGAATCAGGCATAGCTTTCCAGGTAACCGCAACGCCTGCAGCGGTAGGTCGTCACCTCCAGCTTGTCTTTGCCGCGAATCTTGAGGCCCGTCCAAATGCTGGTCTCGGCTTCGCCGAGCACCCAGCGAGGGACGGTGCGCTTTCCATAGCCTTCGTCGATGATGAAGCCGCGCTCCATCGTCCCCTGGCAACGGATGCAGGTAAGCGAACCCGGCCCGGCCATGCTTATTTGGGCGCCAGCACCATCAGCATCTGGCGGCCTTCCATGCGCGGGTGCGCTTCGACCTTGGCCATTTCGGCGGTTTGCTCCTGGACCCGGCGGAGGACGTTCATCCCCAGCTCACCGTGCGCCATCTCGCGGCCGCGGAAGCGCATGGTAACCTTCACCTTGTCGCCTTCCTCAAGGAACTCGAACACCTTGCGCATCTTCACGTCATAGTCGTGATCGTCGATGTTCGGACGCATCTTGATCTCCTTGATCTCCTGCGTCTTCTGCTTCTTGCGCTGCTCGTTGGCCTTCTTCTGCGCTTCATACTTGAAGCGGCCGATATCGAGGAACTTGGCGACGGGCGGATCGGAATTCGGAGAAATCTCGACGAGGTCGAGGCCGACCTCTTGAGCCTGCTCGAACGCTTCGCGCGTAAACATCACGCCCAGGTTTTCGCCGTTTTCGTCAATCACCCGGACCTTCTGGGACTGGATGAATTCGTTGTAGCGAGGGCCGGTGAATTGCGGCGGGGTCTGCGCTCGGCGCGGATAGGGCGGGGGTATAGTCTAATCTCCGAATGTTGGTTGAATTCGCGCGACGTAAGCATTTCGCGCCCGCTTTGAAAGTGCGAGCGCCCGGAGCGCGTCATTTTTGCCGCCACCTGTGGCGAAGAGTCGTCAGGCGGCTCAACGCTTCAGATCGGGCGGAATCGCTTCTTCGGCGATCATCGCGATCGCCTCGTCGACAGACATGACAAGCTGCCTTTCCTCGGATCCTAGACGGCGAATGGCGACCGTTCCCTCCTCGGCCTCGCGCTTTCCGACGACTAACAGCAGCGGAACCTTCTTCAGCGAATGCTCGCGCACCTTGTAGTTGATCTTCTCGTTGCGAAGGTCGGTCTCGATCCGGATCCCAGCCGCTTCAAGCCGGGACGCCACCTGCTTCGCGTAATCGTCGGCGTCCGACACGATAGTTGTGACGACCGCCTGCACCGGCGCCAGCCAGAGCGGGAACTTGCCGGCATAATGCTCGATCAGGATTCCGATGAACCGCTCGTACGATCCGAAGATCGCCCGGTGCAGCATGATCGGACGATGCTTGGCACCATCCTCGGCAATGTAGGTCGCGTCGAGCCGCTCGGGCAGCACGCGATCCGACTGGATTGTCCCGACCTGCCAGGTCCGCCCAATAGCATCGGTCAGGTGCCACTCGAGCTTGGGAGCGTAGAACGCGCCTTCTCCGGGCAGCTCTTCCCAGCCGAATTCTTCGGTTGCCATGCCGGCCGCGACAACGGCGTCTCGAAGCTCGGCTTCGGCCTTGTCCCAGTCCTCGTCGCTTCCGAACCTCTTGTCTGGGCGTAGCGCCAGCTTCACGCCATAGCCTGAGAAGCCGAGGTCCTTGTAGACGCGGTCCGCAAGCTCGCAGAACGCGCGAACTTCCTCGACGATCTGGTCCTCGCGGCAGAAGATGTGCGCATCGTCCTGGGTGAATTGCCGGACGCGCATCAGCCCATGGAGCGCGCCGTGCGGCTCGTTCCGGTGGCAGCTGCCATTCTCATAGAAGCGGATCGGCAGCTCGCGGTAGCTGGTGATGCCCTGCTTGAAGACCAGAACGTGGCCCGGGCAGTTCATCGGCTTCAACGCCATCAGGTCGGCTTCGCCTGACAGGATCGGAGCCTCGTCCTCCTGTCCGTCCTCCGGCGCGTGCGGGATTTCGTCCGGCACGACGAACATGTTCTCGCGATACTTGCCCCAGTGACCGGAGCGCTCCCACTGCCTCGCGTCCATCAACTGCGGAGTCTTGATTTCCTGGTAGCCCGCCTCGTCGATGCGACGGCGCATATAGGCTTCCAGCGCGCGCCAGATGACGAAACCGTTCGGATGCCAGAACACGCTGCCGTGCGCCTCCGCCTGCAGATGGAACAGGTCCATCTCCTGGCCGATCTTGCGATGGTCGCGCTTAGCCGCTTCCTCCAGCCGGACCAGATAGGCATCGAGCTGCTTCTTGTTGAGCCACGCCGTTCCGTAGATGCGGCTGAGCATCGGGTTCTTGGGGTCGCCGCGCCAGTACGCGCCCGACACGCGGGTCAGCTTGAACGCGTTGGGATCGAGCTTGCCGGTCGACGCGAGGTGCGGCCCGCGGCAAAGGTCGATCCAGTCGGCCGGCCCATGTCCGGTCTTGTACATGGTGATCGGCTCGCCCTCGGGAAGCTCCATCACCCATTCGGCCTTGAACGTCTCACCATGGTCGATGAAGAACTGGCGCACACGTTCGCGGTCCCAGACTTCCCGGACGAGCGGCTTGTCGGCGGCAATCACGCGCCGCATTTCCTCCTCGATCGCGGGCAGATCCTCGTCGGTGAACGGCCCGCGCCCCGGCGCTGGAGCAAAGTCGTAATAGAAGCCGTCGTCGGTCGCCGGGCCGAAGGTAATCTGCGTGCCCGGGAAGATGTTCTGCACCGCTTCCGCAAGCACGTGCGCGAAGTCGTGCCGCACCAGCTCCAGTGCGTCCTTTTCATCCCGCGAAGTGATCAGCGCGAGGTTCGAATCTCCCTCGAACGGGCGCATGATGTCGCGCACTTCGCCATCGATCTTGGCGGCAAGCGCGGCCTTGGCCAGCCCCGGTCCGATCGCGGCAGCAACGTCCGCGGGCGTCGAACCCTCGGGCATCTCCCGCACCGAACCGTCGGGAAGCGCGATCTTGAACATCTTGGTCATGCGCCGTGCATGTAGCGATGCTGCGCTGCACCCTCAACCGCAGGCCAAAGTGCAACTTGCCAACCGGCGAAACTTGTTTCAGCTTGCCTGCGCTCGGGGGACAAACGGGGGTTTAGTTCCATGGACGCGCCGGCTTCTGCGGCGGCCGATAACGGCCGTGCGATTGAGTTTACTGGAACTCTTCGGGAGTTCATTCCGATCGCGGCGTCCAACGCCGCACTCACTATCGTCACTCTGTTCGTTTACCGATCCTGGGCGAAGGCTCGCGAGCGACGCTACCTTTGGAGCAGGACTCGTTTCATCGACGATCAGCTTCAATGGACCGGCTCCGGGTTGGAGATGTTCATCGGCTTCGTGATCATTGCCCTGCTGCTTGGCCTCGTTGGACTGCTTTTTGCGCTCGGCCTGCCGGCGATCGCCGTCCGTGTTGGGCCAGGCTGGATGTTCGCGGCCGTCCTCGCTCTATATATAGGGGTTTCTTTCTCTTTGGGCTCGCCCGGTTCCGGGCCATTCGGTACCGATTGTCGCGGACATGGTGGCGTGGAATTCGCGGAGGAAGCAACGACGGCGGGTGGAACTACGCCCGAAAGGCGATCGGATATTATCTCGTCACCTTTCTACTGGGCGGAATTTTCTACCCTTGGGCACAGGCCAAATTATGGAACGAGCGCTGGCGTAAGATGTCGTTCGGCCCCTACGACTTTCACTCCGATATGACTCCGGAAGACACGAAGGGACCATTCTTCATCTTCTGGGCGGTGATCGTGATCGGAAGCCTGATAAGCGGCTTCGCTGCGATAGCGACCGCGAGGGAAGGCACGCCTGGCGGCTCCCCGATTATTACCCTGTTGTTCTATTGCGCGGTGGGAGTGGCGTACGTCAACTTCCTTACGCACTATTACAAGGCCGCGGTCGAATGGATGAGCATTGGTGACATCACGTTCCAGTTCGACGCCGACTTCAAGGACTGGATGGGGTTCTACTTGCGGACGATCGGTCTCACAATCGTCACGATCGGCTTCGCCATTTTCGTCTACAATTTTCGCAAATGGCAGTTCATCACCAGCCATTTGAACGCGTTCGGTACGGTTGACGTGGACCAGTTGATCCAGTCGCAGACCGTCGCGCCGAGAGAAGCCGAGGGATTCCTCGACGCTCTCGATATCGGCGCCTTTTAGGTCCGGGGCGTGTCGCAGCAGGCGTCCCTGTTCGACGGGACGAGTGCTCGATCCTATGCGGTGACCGTGGCGGCGGGTGACGGCGTTCTCAAGCTAAGCCGCGATAGCGGATGGGACGACGAGGTCCCGCTTCGGCTTATCGGCAAGCTCAGCGAGGATCCGCAGCGCATCCGGCTTGGCCGGAATGACGCGCCCGGCTGGTCCCTGATCCTCGACAAACCGGTCGAAGACGACCTCCTTGCCCTTATCCCCAAGGGCGATGGCTACGGAAGATGGATCGATCGGATAGGGCTGATGCCGGCGATCGCCGTTTGCGCCGTTGTGACCGCGGTCGTTGTCGGCATCGGATACGTCGCCCCGCACTGGGTCGCTCCGTACGTTCCGATGAGCTGGGAGCGAAAGCTCGGCAATGCAATGGTTGGGGATTTCGGATCCAGCAAATGCGACGATCCGGCAGGTCAGGCAGCGCTCGAAAAGCTTGCGGAAACGCTGGAGCCGGGCGCTACTGAGGGGCCTGATCGGGTCAGGATTGTTGCGCTCGACTTTCCGATCTTCAATGCGGTGGCCTTGCCGGGGGGAAACATCGCCGTCTTCAAGGGTGCGCTTGATGATGTCGATGATCCTGATGCGCTCGCCGGCATCGTTGCCCACGAAATCGCTCACGTCCGCCGACGGCACGTGACGGAAGCGCTAATCCGCCAACTCGGCATCGAAGCCCTGATCAGCATGTTCGCTGGAACCACTGTCTCCAATGCCGAGCAACTGCTTTCGCTCAGCTATAGTCGTGCTCACGAGACGGAAGCGGACAGCGACGCCATTGCAATGCTCGGCAGAGCAAGCATTTCACCAGGGCCAACCGGCAATCTATTCCTGAAGCTCGCTAAGGAGCAGGGCGAGGAACCGGGCCTCACTGGCGAATTCCTTGACAGTCACCCGTTGAGCCGAACTCGGGCCAAGCGCTTCATCGATTCCGTGCGAAAAGAGACAACCTATCGTCACGTGCTGTCTGAGGAAGACTTCAACGTTCTGAGGAGGATGTGCGATCCGAAGGACGGCATTTCAAAGTGAAGGCACGGCCGTTACGAGACGGCCGCGCCTAAGTTTCCAGTCGAAATTCTGCGCTGTTCCCTAGAACAGGACGATCAAAAGGATGATCAACAGAATGAGACCGCCGATACCGATATACATCGCTTCGCTCCCATGTTCTTGGCTTGGGAGGGGTAACGAATTGCAGGCGAGTGAAGTTCCGGATCGGTTGAAGTCAGCAGCCTGAAATCACCGCCGAGCCCTGTGTCGTTACGGTGCATGCGGCGCCTCCCGACAAGTCGACGGTCGACACCCCGCGCGCGTCAATCTTGACGCTATTGCTGACGTTGACGCGGACCTGGGCGGGGCCTTCGGCGCCCACCGTCGCGTCCTTCACGGCGAGGCCGGAAGCGTCGAGCGATGAAGTTCCGCGGACGATGGCCGTCAGCTTCGGAGCCGTCCCGGCGAGCGAGACTGTGCCGACCCCGCTGATCCCGACCTTGAGCTGGTCGACGTTCGCGTTGGCGATGGCGGCCGATCCCGACCCCTGGATGGAAATGTCGAGGCTGAGGCCCTTGACCTTGTCGACCGAGAGCGCGCCCGGCCCGTTGACCCAGATCGCCGCGAGGTCCTGCGTCCCAACGCTGATCTCGACTGGACCTGTCCCCTTCCCGGGATAGCCGCCCCACGACGAAGGATTGCCGCGCACGACCAGGGTCTGCCCCTGTTGGTCGATGGACACGGCGTCGATCGCCGCTGCTGAACCGCTGACCGTCGCGAACGGCGACACGCCGGTAGTGAGCCGTACCTTGTACGGCCCGTCGATCCGGATCTTGTTGAAGCTGGTGACGCTGAGCGTCCGGTCCGCGGCCAGCGCCGGCTGGGCGATGGCTGCAGCGCAGATGGCGAGAATGGCGGTCTTCATGCCGCCACTCTCGCCCGACATGGTTAAGATGTCACTATGAGCAGCGAGCGTTTCCGGAACCCGCCTTGGAAATGGTGCACTTGGCGCCGCCAGTCAGGTCGACGTCGCCCGATCCCATGATGCTAACCGATGCGGTGCCGGTGGCTTGCGCCTGCACGCCGCCGGAGCCGGCGACGGAAACCGAAGCAGTTTCCGCGGCAACGCCTTTGGCGTCGATCCCGCCCGACCCGGCGATTCCGTAATCGGCACTTTTTGCGCGGCCGCCGCTGGCCCGTGCATTTCCCGACCCGGCAATGTCGAGCTTCAGGGTGCCAACCTCAACCTGGCCGACTTGCAAATTGCCCGAGCCCGCAATCGCGCCCGAGAAGCTGTCGCCGGCGACCTTGTCGATGTCGATGTTCCCCGATCCGGCAAGCTCTGCGGCGCGAAGGCTTGGGACCGTTACCGTCAGCGCAATCTTGCCATGATGCGATCCCCAGCCCCAGCTCATCTTCTGCTTGGGGCGGACGACGAGTGATCCGTTCTCGACGGTGATTTCGAGATTGTCGATGGCCTTCTGGTCGCCGCGCGCGTGTACGCTCGGCGCGCTGCCGGTCGTCACGCTAGTGTCGTACGAACCGGCCAACTCGATCCTGTCGAAGTTTCCGACCTGGTAATCGCGGTCGATGACCGGACCGCCGTCGGCGCTTCTCGCCGCGCTGCATCCGGCCGCTACCAGCGCCGAAGCCAAGACACCAAGAGCAATCGCGCGTCGCATCTGATCCTCCCATTTTTGCCGTGTTAGCGACCTAATACACCAATGCACGCCGATAGAGCAAGTCCAAAAGAAAAGGGCGCGCCCGGAAGGACGCGCCCTTGTTCTTTCAGCGGAAGCGAAACGCTTTAGGCGTTCGCGACTTCCTTCGGCTTGTGGTGGATCACCGCAGCTTTGTTGAGGATGTCGAGGATCTTCGCCAGCGCAGCCTTTTCATCGGTCTGCTCCATGGCGCCGAGCTCACGCGCGAGGCGCGAGGAGGCGGCCTCGAAGATCTGACGCTCGGAATAGCTCTGCTCCGGAGCATCGTCCGGGCGGAACAGGTCGCGGGTCACTTCCGCGATCGAGGTCAGGTCGCCGGAGTTGATCTTCGCTTCGTACTCCTGGGCGCGGCGCGACCACATGGTGCGCTTCACCTTGGGCTTGCCCTTCAGGGTTTCGAGCGCGTCCTTCATGGTCTTGTCGGACGACAGCTTGCGCATACCGACCGAGTCCGCCTTGAGGACGGGAACGCGGAGGGTCATCTTTTCCTTTTCGAAACGCAAAACGTACAGATCCAGCCGGGTGCCGGCGATCTCGGTGCTTTGCAGTTCGACAACGCGGCCAACACCATGCTTGGGGTACACCACATAATCGCCAACATCGAAGCTGAGCGCTTTCGCTGCCATTGCTATCCTTTCCGTTGCGACACTGTGAGCCGACACGTCTCTCTCGTATCGTCCCCCATAACGACCCGTCGCGGTCGCGGCTCCGTGCCTGATTTCGGTCCTGCAAAAATGGCCTCCGCCGGTCGCGGGGGCCTCTGTTACAATTTTATATCACAACTTATCTGGAAAAACCACCCCAACGCCTTTTGTTAACCCAATCTATCCCCAGCTAAATCGCCAATCCGAGCTGCCTAGGCGGTTCGACTTCTCCCTCGACAAGATTGTGTAGGCCAAGACCCAGTAACCGGATGCCTTTGGGCACGGGAAACAGGGCTGCCAGCAGGACCTGGCCGGCTTCAGTAAAGCTCGACAGTTCCTCGATCGGCGCTGGGAAGCTTTTCGAGCGAGTGATGTTGGTGAAGTCGCCGAATTTGACCTTGAGGGTCACCGTCCGGCCCGTGACATCGGCGCGCTCGACCCGCGCCCAGGCGTAACCGGCGATGCGCTCAAGCTCACTTGCGAGCCTATCGGGATCGGTCAAATCCTCGTCGAACGTTCGCTCCGCGCTGACCGACTTGTAGGGGCGGTCGGAGCAGACTTCGCGATCGTCGATCCCTCGGCTGATCCGCCAGTACCAGTGTCCCGAGCTGCCGAACCGCAGCTCCAGTTCGGCTAGGCTACGCTCCTGCAAGTCGGCGCCGGTCATGATGCCCATGCCTTCGAGCTTGCGTGC
The DNA here is from genome assembly GCF_039543105.1 of Sphingomonas daechungensis. NCBI lineage: Bacteria > Pseudomonadati > Pseudomonadota > Alphaproteobacteria > Sphingomonadales > Sphingomonadaceae > Sphingomonas > Sphingomonas daechungensis. The sequence goes on along the minus strand of NZ_BAABJC010000001.1, from coordinate 1,430,063 downwards.
AGTCACCGGGCCGATGCCGTGGAACCGGGAGACGGGAAGCGCGGCTATATAGGCCTGTGCGCGTTCCGGCGTGATTACGCACAGGCCGTCTGGCTTGTTCTGGTCGGATGCGAGCTTGGCGACGAACTTGCAGTAGGACACGCCGGCCGAAGCCGTCAGCCCGGTCTCCTCGCGAATGCGCCGGCGAATTTCCTCAGCCGTCGCCCGGGCGGTGCCGAGACCTAGCCGGTCCGCGGTCACGTCGAGATAAGCTTCGTCGAGGCTCAGCGGTTCGATCAGGTCGGTGTAATCGGCGAAGATCGCGCGGATCTGGTGCGACACCTCGCGATAGACGTCGAAGCGGGGCTTCACGAAAATGAGGTCGGCGCACCGGCGTTTCGCCGTGACCGATGGCATGGCAGACCGAATGCCGAACTTGCGCGCCTCGTAGCTCGCCGCCGCCACGACGCCGCGATGCCCGCCGCCGACCGCCACCGGCTTGCCCCTCAGCTCCGGATTATCGCGCTGCTCGACCGACGCGTAGAAGGCGTCCATGTCGATATGGATGATCTTGCGGACGGGCTTGTCGGACTCGGACACGGCCGGAAACTTCTGTCTTACAGGCGCGACCTGAGTCTAGCGTGTCTTCACGTGCAAAGTACGGAACGACGAAAGCCAGAAACGACCGCCGTTACTGCGAACATTGGGAACATTCGGGCGAAAGGCCGACTTTGCATCGGCAGGCCCAATCTGCTTAAGGGCGGCGCGAAATGAACATCCACGAGTATCAAGCCAAAGAGCTGCTTGCGAAGTTCGGCGTGCCGGTTCCCGCCGGCTACGCCGCCATGTCCGTTGATGAAGCGGTCGATGCCGCGAAGAAGCTGCCGGGACCGCTCTGGGTCGTGAAGGCTCAGATCCACGCCGGCGGCCGCGGCAAGGGTAAGTTCAGCGAGCTCGGGCCCGATGCCAAGGGCGGCGTTCGCCTCGCCAAGTCGGTCGAGGAAGTCCGCGCCAATGCCGAGGAAATGCTCGGCAAGACGCTCGTCACCATCCAGACCGGCGCGCAAGGCAAGCAGGTCCAGCGCCTCTACATCACCGACGGCGTCGACATTGCGAAGGAATTCTACCTCGCTCTGTTGGTCGATCGTGAAACCGGCCGCATTGCCATCGTCGCCTCGACCGAAGGCGGCATGGACATCGAGAAGGTCGCTCACGACACGCCCGAGAAGATCGAGACGCTGACGGTCGATCCGGCGACCGGCCTGATGCCGCACCACGGCCGCGCCGTTGCTGCCGCGCTCGGGCTCAGCGGCGATCTCGCCAAGCAGGCGGGCAAGCTTCTTCCGCAGCTCTACAATGCGTTTATCGGCACCGACGCATCGCAGATTGAGATCAACCCGCTCGCCGTTACCGAGGACGGCAAGCTGTTGGTGCTCGATGCCAAGGTCGGCTTCGACAACAATGCCGAATTCCGCCACCCGGACATCCAGGAACTGCGCGACCTCACCGAAGAGGACCCGATGGAGATCGAGGCGTCGAAGTACGACCTCGCCTACATCAAGCTCGACGGGAACATCGGCTGCATGGTCAACGGCGCGGGCCTCGCCATGGCGACGATGGACATCATCAAGCTGAACGGCGCGTTCCCGGCAAACTTCCTCGACGTCGGCGGCGGCGCTTCGAAGGAAAAGGTCACCGCGGCCTTCAAGATCATCCTCAGCGATCCGGCCGTAAAGGGCATTCTCGTCAACATCTTCGGCGGGATCATGCGCTGCGACATCATCGCCGAAGGCATTGTTGAGGCGGCCCGCGAGGTCGACCTGAAGGTGCCGTTGGTCGTTCGTCTCGAGGGCACGAACGTCCAGCAGGGCAAGGACATCTTGGCGATGAGCGGGCTTCCGATCATCGCTGCCAACGACCTTGGCGATGCGGCGAGGAAGATCGTCGCCGAGGTCAACCAGGCGGTTCCCGCCTGAGCATTCTGGGAGAGTGAAGCGATGAAGGTGCTGGTCGCCGTAAAGCGGGTGATCGACTACAACGTGAAGCCGCGCGTCAAGATGGACGGCACGGGCGTCGATCTCACCAACGTCAAGATGAGCATGAACCCTTTCGACGAGATTGCCGTCGAAGAGGCGATCCGCCTCAAGGAAAAGGGCGTCGCGACAGAAATCGTCGCGGTGTCGATCGGTCCGGCCAAGGCGCAGGAAACGCTCCGTACCGCGCTGGCGATGGGCGCCGACCGGGCCATCCTCGTCCAGACCGACGAAGAGGTCGAGCCGCTCGGCGTCGCCAAGATCATTGCCAAGATTGCCGGCGAAGAGCAGCCGGAGCTGGTCATCCTCGGCAAGCAGGCGATCGACGACGACAATAACGCCACGGGCCAGATGCTGGCCGCGCTGCTTGGCTGGCCGCAGGGCACGTTCGCTTCGAAGCTCGATCCGTCGGGCGGCGAGGTCAGCGTCACACGCGAGGTCGACGGCGGTCTCGAAACCGACAAGCTGAAGCTTCCGGCGGTGATCACCACCGACCTTCGCCTCAACGAGCCGCGTTACGCCTCGCTGCCGAACATCATGAAGGCCAAGTCGAAGCCGCTGGCGACGAAGACGCCCGAAGAAATCGGCGTCGACATTGCGCGCCGCCTCGAAACGCTGAAGGTCGCCGAGCCGGCCAAGCGCCAGGCCGGCGACAAGGTCGGCTCGGTGGACGAGCTGATCGGCAAACTCAAGACGTTGGGAGTGGTGGCATGAAGACGCTCGTTTACGTCGAGCACGAGGGCGGCCAGATCAAGGATGCCACGCTCGCAGCCGTCACCGCCGCTTCGAAGCTCGGCGAAGTCCATGCGCTCGTCGCCGGCAGCAATGTCGGTGCCGTAGCAGAAGCAGCGACCAGGATCGCCGGCGTCGGCAAGGTGCATGTCGCCGACGGCGCACATTTAGACCACGGCCTCGCCGAGAACGTGGCGCCCGTCGTCGCAAAGCTCATGGAGACGCATGACGCGTTCGTTACTCCGGCTACGACCACGGGCAAGAACCTCGCCCCGCGCGTCGCCGCTTTGCTCGACGTGATGCAGATTTCCGAAGTGCTTTCGGTCGAGGACGAGAACACCTTCACCCGCCCGATCTACGCCGGCAATGCGATTGCGACCGTGCGGTCGAAGGACGCCAAGAAAGTGCTGACCGTGCGCGGCACCGCTTTCGAGAAGGCTGCTCGCGAAGGCGGCAGCGGCTCGGTCGAGAATGTCGACGCTGGCAGCGATTCCGGCTCCAGCAGCTTCGTCGGCGTCGAAGAGTCGAAGAGCGATCGGCCGGAACTGACCAGCGCCAAGATTATCGTCTCCGGTGGCCGTGCATTCGGTTCGTCGGAGCAGTTCCACGCTCTCCTCGATCCCCTCGCTGACAAGCTCGGCGCAGGAGTCGGCGCCAGCCGCGCGGCGGTCGACGCGGGCTATGCCCCGAACGACTATCAGGTCGGCCAGACCGGCAAGATCGTCGCTCCCGAGGTCTACATCGCGATCGGCATCTCCGGCGCGATCCAGCACCTCGCGGGCATGAAGGATTCGAAGGTCATCGTCGCCATCAACAAGGACGAGGAAGCCCCAATCTTCCAGGTCGCGGACATCGGTCTCGTCGGCGACCTCTTCAAGATCGTCCCGGAACTGACCGAGAAGCTCTAGAATCCGCTGAGGAACCCCCCGACGTTGTCGCCGAGCGCATCGACCGCGTAGCCGCCCTCCATCACAATGACGGTGGGCAGTCCGAGCGAAGCGATGCGTTGCGCCATCGGCGCATAGTCACTGGTCTTAAGCTTGAAATGACTGATCGGATCCTCCTCGTAGGTGTCGGCGCCATAGGAGACGACGAGCAGCCCAGGGTCGTGGCTCGCTATGCGTTCAAGCGCGGCGGCGAGCGCGGGCTGGTACCCACTCCATCCGGTTCCTCGCGGTAGCGGGAGGTTGAGGTTGGCGCCTTCGCCAAGACCCGATCCGGTCTCATCGGCGTGACCCCAGTAGTACGGATAGTCCATCACCGGATCGGCGTGGATCGAGACGTAAAGCACGTCGGATCGCTCGTAGAAAATGTCCTGCGAGCCATTGCCGTGGTGATAGTCGACATCGAGGATCGCCACGCGTGCCTCACCGGCCGCGATCGCATGCTCGGCGGCGATGGCGGCGTTGCTGAGGTAGGAATAGCCGCCAAGGTAATCGCGGCCGCAATGGTGACCCGGCGGGCGGCAAAAGGCGAAGGCCGAACGCTCGCCGCCGAGCACTGCCTCGGTTGCGGCAAGTGCGGTTTGCGCCGCCCAATAGGACGCCTCCCAGGTTCCCGGGCCGATCGGTGTCGACGTGTCGAAACTGTACCGCCCGAGCAGGGCATCGATGCGGCTGAGTTGAAGCGGCCGCCGCCGGACGACCGGGAAGGTGTAAGGAAAGGCGTCGCCTTCGCGGCCTGCCTGCAGCCACTGGTCATGGGCCGACTTCAGGAAGTCGACATAGTCGACGGAATGGACCCGCAGGATCGGATCGAGACCGAAATCCGCTGGCGCGCGGGTTGAACCGATGGGTCCCAGAATTGCGGTCACCCGTCCTTCGTGTTCCGCGGCCGGATAGACGGCGCCGTTGAAGAACTCCCCTGTCGGGACATGCGCGCGTTGCCGATCGTCCCAGATGCATCTCATTGTTCGTCCTCCGGCTGGTCGCCGCCGAAGATCTCCCGGGCTTCGGAGGACTCCGCTTCGTCGGCCGCCTGATGGGCGGTGAAATGCAGCACGGCGTAGCCGAGCAGGGCCGACAAGAGCGATCCGGTCAGCGTTCCGATCTTCGCTGCCTCGACCTCCGCAGGCGACGACGGGAAGGCGAGGGCGCCGATAAAAAGGCTCATCGTGAAGCCGATGCCGCAGAGTACCGAGGCCCCGTAGAGCTCGGACCAGCGGGCATGATCCGGCTTCGAGGCGGCGCCCGCCTTGATCGTGATCCAGATCGCGCCGAACACACCAATCTGCTTGCCGAGGAACAGGCCTGCGGCGATTCCGATCAGAACCGGGTTAGCAAGGTCGACGCCGCGCAGGGCTACACCCGCGCTGGCCAGTCCGAACAGCGGCATGATCCCGAACATCACCCATGGATGCAGCCCATGCTCGAGGCGCTTGAGCGGCGATCGCTTTTCGCCTCTGCCAAGCGGTATTGTAAGAGCCGCGAGCACGCCTGCGACCGTCGCGTGAATTCCCGACGCAAGCATGAAATACCACAGCAGCGCGAAGCCGATCAGGTAGGGCCAGAGCCTGCGCACGCCGAACAGGTTCATGGCGGCCATGCCTGCGAGGATAACCGCCTCGGTGCCGATTGCGATCGCGCTCAGGTCAGCGGTGTAGACGAGGGCGATGATGATCACGGCGCCAATGTCGTCGACGACGGCGATGGTGACGAGCAACAGCTTGACCGCTGGATTGGCCCGGGCGCCCAGCAAGGCAAGGGCGCCAACGGCAAAGGCGATGTCGGTTGCGGACGGGATCGCCCACCCGCGCATCAGCGCCGGCTCGAAGCCGGTGACCAAGAGGTAGATGAGAGCCGGAACCGCCATGCCCGCTGCCGCGGCAACAAAGGGGAGACGCCTTTGCGCAGCGGTAGCCAGGCGGCCATCGTACCACTCGCGCTTCACCTCCAGCCCGACGAGCAGGAAGAAAATCGCCATTAGCCCGTCTGATATCCAATGGTGCACCGACATCACGCCGACGTGCGGCATCGGCGGCCCGACCTTCGCATCGAGGACGGCATGATACGCATGGCTTGCGCCGGAATTGGCGAGGACCAGCGCCACCGCCGCCGCCGCGATCAGCAGCAGGCCGGCGAATTTTTCCTGTCTCTGGAGGGCACTCGGGTCTTCGGCCATCGCCGCTTAATGGGCGAGCGGCCGAGCCTTGGAAAGAGTCAGGCGAAGGCTACGGACTTGCGTAGAAGCTGGTAAGCCTCAATCACCTCGCCGAGCCGCGCTTCGTGGCTTCGGTCGCCGCCATTGCGATCCGGATGGAAGCGGCGGACCAGCCTCGAATAGCGGCTTCGAACCGACTTCAGATCGGCGTCCTCGCCAAGGCCGAGCACGGACAGGGCCCGCTGCTCGCCTTTCGTGAAACGTGACGCCGCTTGGGGCTGCGACCGGCGGAATCGCCCCGAAATGGCGTCGAGAGGGTCCGCGAAATCGCTCCACGACGGCGCCGGATCGGAACCGGCATGCGCGAAGGCCCTCGTCGCGCGTTCCCATCCCGCATACGGCGTCTGCGCCTCGGCGATCTCCTCGGCGCTCATCCCGTCGAAGTAATTGTACTTGGCGTTGTGCATGCGCACGTGCTCGAGGCACAGGAACCGCCAGGTCCCCGGACCGTCGAAATTGGCCGCTTGCAGCGGAGCCTTGAATTCGCCTGGCTGGTCGCATCCGGGAACCGCGCAACGGTCCCTCGCGCCTTCGACCCGGCCATGCATTCTGGGATGATTGGACGCCACTCACTTCCTCGTTCGATCAGCCGTCATATATAGGAGCGATGGACACGACCGCTACCGGACCCGTCGCAACTGAAATGCTGGCGCGGCTCAATTCGGCGCTTTCGCCGACTTTCATCCAGCTCACCGACTACAGCGAGAAGCATCGCGGGCACGGCGGCTACAATGCCGCGGGCGAAAGCCACTTCTCGCTTGAGATCGAAAGCGCCGCCTTCGCCGGCAAGTCACGGGTCGATCGGCAGCGGCTGGTCTACAAGGCGCTTGGCGACCTGATGCGGGAACGGGTGCACGCGCTCCAGATCAGAGCGCGCGCACCCGGTGAGGCTTGACGAAGGCTAGAAGCTGAACTGAAGCCCGAGCCGGCCGCCAAGCGAGACCTTGTCCTGCTGGTCCTCGGCGTTGAGTTCGCCGGTGACCGCCAGTCCGTCGCCGCCGCCCGTCAGCCTGAAGCCGGCCAGCCAGCCGCTGGTCCGATCTTCCGGAGTCAGCGTAAACGGCGTGCCATTGGCAAAGTGAGCGGTGGTCGCGCCGAGCTTGCCGCTCAGGATCTGGCGATGCCCGCCTTCCAGCTCGACACGGAGGAAGCCGTCGCCGGCTTCACGCGCCCGGACGATCTCATAGCCCAGCGCCACGGTTCCGCTGGCCGCGGTCTCGTCGCTCTTTCGGCTGTCCACGATCAGGTCGAACGCGGTTCCGCCGCCGGTCTCGGTGTAGCCCTTCTCGCTCAGCGAAAAATGCTCGATCGTTGCGGTTGGGCGGATCGAGAAATTGCCGAACCGGGCGTCGTAGGAGACGCCGGCTGCGACCGAGTAGAGGGTGCCCTTCCACTCGCCCTGCGCTTCACGTGTGACGGTCTGGCCATTTACCACACCGCTGAAGAACCGCGTCCCGTCGAAGTCCAGCCTGCCGAGCGTGCCGCGCGCATAGGCTCGGATCGGGCCCCAGGTGCCGCGCCAGTAGACGCCGCCTTCGTACTGGCTGCTGACCAGCTCGTCATTGGCAACGTCGCGCTTGTCCCTCCCGGCAAGGTAAGCGAGCGATCCTCCGACGTTCCCGAATGACCCAAGGCTCGTCTCGACTCCGCCCGATGCGCCCCAGCCGCTGACATCGTAGGACGACGTGGCGCCGATCGACTTGCTGCTGCCCCAGGCAACCTGCTGCAGCCAAAAGCCGAGTGCGCCGCGCTGAATGACAGGCGCTTCGGGGTCGGTGAAGATCTTGTTGGTCAGGCGCGAGCCCTTGGTCGCGGTCTCGAATGCACCGCCGCTGTGATCGGGCAACATCTGTTGAAGCGACGTCCGAAGCTCGGTGCTGTTGCTCGCTCCGAGGAAGACGCCGGCGACGCCCTGATCAGAGTCCGCTGCGCCAAGGACGGCGTTGAGCACCGAACCTTCCGACGCATTGAGGCCGAGCTCGCTCGCAGTCTTCTGGCGGATGGTCACTGACACTTCGTTGGGCGTCGTCGTGACCAGGCTGCTGTCGAAGAGGAACGGGATCGAGTTGACCGAAGTCACCAGATTGCCCGCGCCGGTCAGCGTGCCTGCCTGGATAACCTTGTATGTCCCCGCGACGCCGCCGAGCGACAGAAGCTTGACGTCGAGGGACGTGCCCGCGCCGAAGTTTGCTGCTCCCGTGATGTTGTAGAGGGTCGATTGGTGGGTGGAGGAATCGATCGTCACCCCGATCCCTGAGCCTGCACCGGTCGTCAGCGATGCCAGACCGACGGTCCCGAGGTTCGTCGCCTGCAGCTTGGTGCCCGCGCCGAGATTTACCGCGAGACCAGCGCTTCCGCTGAGCTGACCGGTGAAGATCGACGTGCCGGTGAGGGTCAGAGTATCGGCACCGCCACCGAAATTCACGTTGCCGTTGAAGGCCGACGTTCCGCTCAGCTGGAGCGTGTCGGAGCCTGCGCCAAAATCGACCGCCCCGTTCATGACCGCATCGCCCGACAGCAGCAGCTGATTATTGCCGGCGCCGAACTTCGCTGTGCCGTTGACCTTGCCGTCCGCGATATCGAAGACGTCGTTCCCATTTCCGAACAGCATGGTGCCGTCGATCGTCGGCGCGGACGCGGTGGCCGCGACGGCGAGCTGACGGACCGTCACGCCGGAACCATTCGCTCGAAGATCGAAGGCGATTGCCTTGTCGCCGAGCGTCGCCGCATTGCCGACGCTGATCGCGCCGCTGTTTTCGATCAGCGAGACGGTGCCTGCATTATCGATGATCGCGGTTGCCGTTCCGTCCGATCCGCCACGGCCGGCAAGGATCGCGCCGCTGTTTTTGATCGTGCTGACGTTGGCGCCGGCATCGATCGCGATCGCCGTTGCACCGGTGGATGCGGTGCCGCCGCCAGCCGCCGCGACCGATCCGGAAACCTCAATCACCGGCACCGTCGCTCCGGATCCGATGCGAATGCCGGTGGCATTGGCGTTGGTCGCGCTGGCACCGACCGATCCGGAGATGGTCATTCCGCCTGTGACGTTCACCGACTGGCCAAGTCCGCCGATCACGATGCCGTTGCCGGCGACGCCGCTGTAGAGGCCGTTTGCAGTCACGGAGCCCTTCATGACGAACCCGCGCCCGCCCGAATTCGCGACGGCGCCGATGGTCGTGGCCTGGGTCGACGATCCGACGACGACCGCCGGCGCCGCTCCGAGCGAAATGATCGTCGCGGTGGTTTCTTGCGCGTCGGGAACGCCGTCGGCGTCCTCGTCATCGTTGTTGGGGATGTTGTCGGCGGGCTTCTTGTCGAAGAGGATTCCACCCGCGACGTTGCCGCCAATGACGAGGGCCGACCCGCCCTGAAGCAGGTCGTCGGCATCGAGCTTCGACGTGTCGTTCGGAACGGTGGTGTAGCGGTAACCCGTGGTCTGGATCGTGTTCTGAATGACCAGCGCGCCGCCGATATTGCCGTTCAGCGCGACGCCGACGCTGTTGCCGCCCTGGACCGTGATCGTACCCTTCGAAAGGGTGACGTTGCCGCTGACGTTCCCAGCCTTGATGCCATAGCTGTCGTTGCCGAGGATGGTGATCGAGCCGCTGCTGACCAGGTTGCCTGTCAACGGGCCGTCGAGAGCGATGCCGGCCGACTGATTGCCTTCGATGGTGATCGATCCGCTATTGGTGATGTTGCCGGTGAAGGCGCCAAGCGCATGGATGCCGAAGCGGCCGGACCCTTGTGCGAACAGTCCGTCGATGTCGCCGTCATTGTCGGTGTCGGTCGCAGTGTACGTTTCGTCGATGGTGATCGAGCCGCTGTTGGTGATTTCACCAGTCACGCTCGGGTTGGCGACGATACCTGCGCTATTGTTGGCGCCAGTGATCTGGATCGTGCCTTCGTTGCGCACGTAATTGTTGCTGTTGAGTGTGACTCCGATGCCGCTGGTTGGCTTGACCGAACCGGTTGACGAGATGCGGATGTCGCCGGAAGCGCTGGTCGACTGCGGCGTCGTGACTGCAGTGGAGATGACCGTTTCAGCGTTGGCCGGGACTGCCGCCGTTGCGGCTGCGATTGCCCCCAGACCTGTAGTTGCAAGAAGAAGACGCATGCGGAAATTGCCCTTTTTTCTTGCCGCGGCGCACGAACCCCGGCGTGTCTTTCGAACGTGAGTCAGCGATCCGGGAAACGGGGTTTCCCGGCACGAGCCAAACGGAATGAAAGGGCCAAGCGGCGGCCGCCGCCTGTCGCCCCCCAAGCAGCGTGGGTCTAAGCCGTGGCCGCCTGAAGGCCACATGAACAATCGTTAAGGGTATGAAATGACTTGCAAAGTTGCGCGGGACTTCTCCGCGACGGCTTGGAAGCGTAGGGCGGGAGGCATGGACGACACGCTCGATTCAGCCATTGCGGCGACGATTGCCCCGGTCACCCACGACCTGGGCGGATTCAAGGTCCACCGGACGCTTCCGAGCAAGCAGCGGACGATGGTCGGGCCCTTTATCTTCTTCGACCAGATGGGCCCCGCACGGCTCGGCGTCGGGGACGGCATCGACGTTCGTCCACACCCGCACATCAACCTGGCAACGGTGACCTATCTCTTCGCCGGCGCGATCGATCACCGCGACAGCCTCGGCACGTTTCAGCGGATCGAGCCGGGCGCCGTGAACCTGATGACAGCCGGACGCGGAATCTCGCATTCCGAGCGGTCGCCGGCCGAGGAGCGGGCCGCCGGACCTTCGCTCGACGGGATCCAGACCTGGCTGGCGCTCCCGCAGGCGAAGGAAGAAGTGGACCCGGGTTTCGAACATACCGCCGCAGGGGCGCTGCCGGTCGCGGAGGGCGATGGCGTCCGCCTGCAGCTGATCATGGGCGAGGGCTTCGGCCTTGCGTCTCCGGTGACCCAGCATTCGCCGACGATTTACGCCGCGATCACTATGTCCCCGGGCGCGGCGCTGATGATCGATCACCCGGCGGACGAGCGCGGACTGTACCTGATCGAAGGCGACGCGACGATCGACGGAGAGCCGCTTTCGCAACGGTATATGACCCTGCTGCGACCAGGCATTCTTCCGCTGCTGACGTCGCAAGGCGGCGCGCGGCTGATGCTGTGCGGTGGCGCGCCGATGGACGGTGAGCGCCACGTCTGGTGGAACTTCGTTTCCTCGCGTCGCGACCGGATCAACGAAGCCAAGCGGGCCTGGCGAGCAGGCGAGTTCGCGCTTCCGCCCGACGACCACGACGAGTTCATTCCGTTGCCCGAGGTGCCGCTGACGGTCAGCTATCCGTGACGGAGATTCGGCGGGTCGGCCTGTCCACGGGCGTGACGCTCAACGTCGCTTTCGCGGGTCCGGAGGACGCGCCGGCGGTCATTCTGCTTCACGGCTTCCCGGAATCGCACCGGACCTGGCGCGAGGTCGCGCCACGGCTGGAAGACACATTCCGGCTGATCATGCCGGACCAACGCGGGTTCGCCGGGTCCGACCGGCCAATGGACGCAAGCGATTATGCGACCGACAAGCTGGTCGACGACATCTTCGCCCTTGCCGAGACGGTGGGGCTGGAGAGCTTTGCGCTCGTCGGTCACGACTGGGGTGGGGCAATCTCCTGGCCCGCGGCTCTGCGCAACGACCCGCGGCTGACCAAGCTCGCGATCGTCAACGCGCCACATCCCCTGATCTTCCAGAAGAGCGTGATCGAGGATGCCGGTCAGCGCGCCGCGTCCCAATACATCACCTGGTTCCGCACGCCCGGCGCGGAGAAGGCGATCGAAGCGATGGGCAACGAGGCGTTCTTCGAGAAGAGCTTCGCCAAGCACGCCGACCTTGGCCTGATTTCGGAGGAAGAGAAGCGGCGGTACATTGCGGATTGGTCGCAGCCGGGCGGCATGTTGCCGATGCTGAACTGGTACCGGGGCAGCAAGCTGATCATCCCGCCGACGGACGCTACGATGCCGGTGCCGGATTTCCTGCTCCGCGCGTTTCCGAAGATTCACGTTCCGACCTTGGTCATTTGGGGGATGAAAGACTCGGCTTTGCTTCCGCTGCAGCTCGAGGGGCTCGATGACCTCGTCGACGACCTGCGGGTCGTGAAGCTCCCCGAGACCGGCCATTTCGCGCCGTGGGAAGCAAGCGAGCAGGTGGCGGCCGCGCTTCGGGACTTTCTCGCCTGAGCCAGCACCGCTAAGCGCAAGAAATGAATACGACCGCTCGATCCCGTTCGCGCTCCGCTGCGCGCCTTGCCGCCGTGCAGGCCCTGTACCAGCAGGAGATGGAGGGTACCCCAATCGCGCGGCTGCTGCGCGAATTCCACGATCATCGCCTTGGTGCCACCATCGAGGACGCGGAATATTTCGAGGCGGAGCAGAGCTTCTTCGACGATGTCGTCAGCGGTGCCGATGCACGGCGCGAGGAAATCGACCAGGTCATCGCCGGCAAGCTGGCTGAGGGCTGGAGCCTTGAGCGGCTCGACCGTCCGATGCGAGCGATCCTGCGAGCCGGAACCTATGAGTTGCTGGCGAGGAGCGACGTGCCGGTCGGCTCGGTCATCTCCGAGTACGTTGATGTCGCCCATGCCTTTTACGACAAGCGCGAGAGCGGCTTCGTTAACGGGCTGCTGGATGCGGTGGCCAAGCAGGCACGGCCCGCTCGCGCGGAGTAAGCGCAAGTGCGTGAAGCCCAGGCGATCCAGCGGCTGCGGCGGATTGCAACCAGTCCCGCCGCGCTTGGCCTGAAGGACGACACGGCAGTCCTCGACGGCCTCGTCCTGACCCATGACAGCATTGCCGAGGGCGTTCATTTCCTGTCGACGGACACGGCGGCAAGCGTGGGTTGGAAGCTGGTCGCGGTGAACCTGTCCGACCTCGCCGGGAAGGGCGCCACTCCCGCTGGCGCGCTTCTGTCGTTGGCCCTGTCGGGAGACGATGCGTGGGACATGAGCTTCCTCGACGGTGTCGAGGCCGCTTGCGAAAGCTACGGCCTGCCTTTGCTCGGCGGCGACACGATCGCGCTCCCGCCGGGTGCGCCGAGGGTGTTCGGACTCACTGCAATTGGCCGCGCGGGTGAGCGGGTCCCGTTGCGGTCGGGAGGCAAGGCAGGCGATGTCTTGTGGGCGATCGGAACATTGGGAGATTCGGCGGCGGGCCTCGAATTGCTGCGCCTCGATCCGGCTTCGACCGGGCCGTTGGTGGACGTCTATCGTCGCCCCGTTCCATTGATCGCGCTTGGCCAGGCCTTGGCGCCGTTAGCCAACGCGATGATGGACGTTTCCGATGGCCTGCTGCTCGACGCGATGAGGATGGCTGAGGCAAGCGGACTCAGTGCGGAAATCGATATCGATGCGATCCCGCTGTCCAGGGCGTTCATCGCGGAACGGAGCGGCGACCTCACCGCACGCCTGTTCGCAGCGACCGGCGGTGACGACTACGCGCTCCTCGCGGCGATCCCGGCGGACATCGATCCCTTAAGACTTTCTTTACCTTCAGGAACGACGATTGCGCGCATCGGGTGCCTCGTCGCTGAAGGGCCGCGTCTTGCGCTTTCCAGCGGCGAATCCCCGGTCCCTTTGCCGGAGCATTTAGGCCATGAACATCGCAGCAATTCCTCTGCGCCAATGGCTGATCGCAGCTAGCGGTTTGCTGTCCGGCGCCTTCACCGCACTGCTGCTTCACTAGCATCCAGACCGAACGCGGTTGCCAGCCGCGGATTCGCTCCATAAACACCTGCCCCGTTCGCCGCCTGTGTCCTGCAGGGGGTTCGGCATAGCCGCGAAAACGGGGAAGAATTTTCGATGAACCTCATTCTTATCGCGATCGGGTGCGGCTTCATCGCCGTGCTTTACGGTCTCTTCACGAGCCGCCAGGTGCTTGGTGCGCCGGCCGGCAACCAGCGCATGATCGAAGTCGCTGGCGCCATTCAGGAAGGCGCTTCGGCCTACCTTCGCCGTCAGTATACGACGATCGGTATCGTCGGCGTCGTTGTCGCCGTGCTCGTGGGCGTGTTCCTTGGACTGACCCAGGCCGCCGGCTTCGTTCTTGGCGCCGTCCTGTCGGGCGCCGCCGGGTTCATCGGCATGAACATTTCCGTCCGGGCCAACGTGCGTACAGCTGAAGCGGCGCGAAGCAGCCTGCAGGGCGGTTTGACGATCGCGTTCCGCTCCGGCGCCATCACCGGCATGCTTGTTGCCGGGCTCGCTCTGCTTGCGATTTCAGCCTTCTTTTACGTTCTCGTTGACGTTCAGCACATCGCTCCCAACGACCGTCACGTGACCGACGCGCTTGTTGCGCTCGCGTTCGGCGCTTCGCTGATCTCGATCTTCGCGCGTCTCGGCGGCGGCATCTTCACCAAGGCCGCAGACGTCGGAGCCGACCTGGTCGGCAAGGTGGAAGCAGGAATTCCCGAGGACGATCCTCGCAACCCCGCCGTGATCGCCGACAACGTCGGTGACAACGTCGGCGACTGCGCCGGCATGGCCGCCGACTTGTTCGAAACCTACGTCGTCACTGTCGGTGCAACGATGGTTCTCATCGCGCTTCTGATCCAGGGCGCGGGTGACCGCATCGGCAGCCTGATGACGCTCCCGCTTCTGATTGGCGGCGTGTGCATCATCACGTCGATCATCGGCACTTACTTCGTTCGTCTCGGCAAGAGCGGCTCGATCATGGGCGCGCTGTACAAGGGCTTCTGGATCACGGCGATCCTGTCGGTCCCGGCGATCTACTTCGTCACGCAGTTGGTGCTCGGCGACCTCAACGCTCCTGTCGGGGGCGAACCCGCCGGGCTCGATATCGGCGCACAGGCAGGCGTTGGTGAATTCAGCGGCGCTTTCACCGGTTGGGACCTGTTCTACTCGATGCTCGTCGGCCTCGCGGTCACGGGCCTGCTCGTGTGGATCACCGAATATTACACCGGCACGAGCTATCGGCCGGTGAAGAGCATCGCCAAGTCGTCCCAGACCGGCCACGGCACCAACGTCATCCAGGGCCTGGCCATCAGCCTTGAATCGACTGCGCTGCCGACGCTTGTCATCTGCATCGGCATCATCGTTTCGTACCAGCTCGCAGGCCTGATCGGCATCGCCTTTGCGGCGACCGCCATGCTTGCCCTGGCCGGCATGGTCGTTGCGCTGGACGCGTACGGACCAGTCACAGACAACGCCGGCGGAATTGCGGAAATGTCGGGCCTCGAGGACGACGTACGCAACCGCACCGATGCCCTCGACGCGGTCGGCAACACGACCAAGGCCGTGACCAAGGGTTATGCGATCGGTTCGGCGGGCCTCGGCGCGCTGGTGCTGTTCGCGGCATACACGACCGATCTCCGCACATTCGCGGGCGACCTCGGCGTGGCGTACGAGAACATCAACTTCACGCTCGCCAATCCGTACGTGATCGTCGGCCTGCTCCTTGGAGCGCTGCTGCCGTACCTGTTCGGCGCGATGGGCATGACGGCCGTCGGACGTGCAGGCGGCGCGGTGGTTGAGGAAGTCCGTGAGCAGTTCCGCGACAATCCGGGCATCATGAAGGGCGAGTCCCGTCCGAACTACGCGCGGACCGTGGACCTCGTGACCCGTGCGGCGATCAAGGAAATGATCATTCCGTCGCTGCTCCCGGTGTTCGCACCGATCGTGGTCTTCTTCCTGATCCGCGCCGTTGCGGGTCCGGAGAACGGCTATGCGGCGCTTGGCGCACTGCTGATTGGCGTGATCGTCTCCGGCCTGTTTGTCGCCATCTCGATGACCTCGGGCGGCGGCGCATGGGACAACGCCAAGAAGTACATCGAGGACGGAAACTACGGCGGCAAGGGCTCTGAAGCCCACAAGGCCGCCGTGACCGGCGACACCGTTGGCGATCCCTACAAGGACACCGCCGGCCCCGCCGTGAACCCGATGATCAAGATCACCAACATCGTCGCTCTGCTTCTGCTTGCGGCGCTTGCTGGACATGGCGCTATCGGCTGATCCCGACGGCATCGAAAGATTGGCCCCGCCCGGCACTGCCGCGGCGGGGCTTTTCTTTTTATTGATGCGAATTAGGTTCGCCCCTCGGATTGAGAGGGGGACTCAATGCGTTTGATCGGGCTTGCCCTGGCCGCCACTATTGCCTGCGCGGCTCCCGTGCATGCCGAGCAAGCTGTCCCCAAACTCCCAACGACGGTGTTCGCGCAACTTCCCGCGATGCGGAAACCGGTGCTTTCGCCCGACGGTCATCGGATCGTTGCCCGGGCTACGACGAATGGGCGTGGACGGCTCGTTCTCCTCGACGCCGATCAGCCGGAGGCCAAGCCGAAAGTCATCGATATCGGCACTGCCAATGTCGCGGCCCTGCAGTGGGCCGGGAACAAGCGCCTGCTGATGCAGGTGCTGTCGACGGATTACATCTACGGTGTAGTCCCGGTTCCGATCCTGCGGCTGCTTGCGATCGACACCGATACCGGCGGCTCACGGGTCGTCGATAAGAAGAGCGACGGCCTCTACGCGGGCGACGTTCTTTACGCAGACCCGACCGGCAGCTGGGCGCTCGTCGCCAGCCAGGACGACATCTATTCCTATCCGTCGGTCAAACGAGTCGATCTCGCGACCGGCAATGCCACGTTGGTCGAGAAGGCGAGGCCCGACGTCTGGGACTGGTATGCCGATGACGAAGGCGTGGTTCGAGCGGGAATCGCTTACGAGGGGCGCAAGTGGACGGTCTGGTACCGTGACAAGGCCGGCGACCCTTTGAAGAAGACGCGCGGGAAGTTTGCCAAGGACGACGACAGCGCGGTCGACCGGGTCATGTTTGGGCCGAACAACAACGGCTGGATCGTGACCAACGAACGTACCGGTCGCTTCGGTCTCTACCGCTACGACTTCGTCACGGGTGCCGTCGGCGAGGCCATTTTCGAGAACCCCGAAGTCGATCTGGACGACGTCAGTTACGATCCGACCAGCGGGACGATTTACGGCATCAGCTATCAGGACGATCGCCCGCGGGTGAAGTGGATCGACCCTAAGTGGCAGGCGCTTCAACAGAAGCTCGACAAGGCTCTGCCGAACGCAACCAACTCGATCGTCGATACGTCGGATGACGAGAAACGGTACCTGATTTGGTCAGGTGGAGCTTCGGATCCGGGACGCTATTTTCTGCTCGATACCGCCAACTGGCGAATGCACCCGGTGGTGGAGCCATACTTGATGGATGCGTCGCAAATGGCGGAGGTCCGCTCTGTCCAATATCAGGCACGCGACGGTTTGAAGATTCGGGCTTACCTGACGACGCCGAAGGGTCGCGATGCGAAGAGCCTGCCGCTCATCATCCTTCCCCACGGCGGTCCATTCGCGCGCGATGACTGGACGTTCGATCCGATTGTGCAATTCCTCGCCAACCGCGGATACGCGGTGCTCCAGCCACAATTCCGGGGCTCCACCGGATACGGGAAGGACTTCGCGAGCAAAGGCTATGGAGAATTCGGCAAGAAGATGCAGGATGACCTCGACGACGGCGTCGACTGGCTGGTGAAGACCGGCCAGGTCGATGCCAAGAGAGTCTGCATCATGGGGATGTCCTATGGTGGCTATGCGGCTCTGTGGGGCGCCGTTCGCAACCCGGACCGCTATCGCTGCGCCGTTAGCTGGGCTGGCGTGTCCGATCTCGATGCCTTGATGAAGTATGACCGCAAGAGCTTCTCGGCGATCCGCTACTTTCGCGAGTGGCGAGCCAAGGTCGCAGGCGATGCCAAGGATCTGGGGTCGGTCTCGCCGATCAAATATGCCGACAAGGTGAAGATCCCGGTCTTCATCAGCCACGGCGAGAACGACGCCCGCGTTCCTGTGAAGCAAAGCCATTCGATGGTCGACGCGCTGACCAAGTCGAAGGCCGACGTCACGTCCGTTTTCTACAAGAGCAGCAGCCACGATTTCGACAGCGGCGCCGACTTCTACGATTGGCTTCAGCGGCTAGACGCGTTTCTCGCCAAGCATAATCCCGCCTGACCCCTTTCAATCCCGGATAACCGAGAGCAGAGGCCGTCGATGGCGCAGGCAATCCGAATCCACAAAACTGGCGGCCCCGAGGTTCTCAACTGGGAGGAGATCGAAGTCGGCGATCCCGGCCCCGGCCAGGTCCGTGTTCGGCACGAAGCGGTCGGACTAAACTACATCGACGTCTATCACCGCACCGGACTCTATCCTCAGCCGCTTCCATTCACGCCCGGCGTCGAGGGTGCCGGCACAGTCGAGGCGGCCGGAGAGGGCGTGGCCGGAGTCCGGATCGGCGATCGCGTCGCTTACGCCGGTCCCGTCGGCAGCTACTCGGAAGCGCGGCTGATCGATGCGGACCGCCTCGTGAGGCTTCCGGACGCGATCGACTTCGAGAGTGCGGCGGCGATGATGCTGCAGGGCATGACGGTCCGCATGCTGCTGCGCGCCGTCCATCGTGTCGAGCCGGGCGATACGATCCTCGTCCACGCTGCGGCTGGCGGCGTCGGGCTGATCATGTGCCAGTGGGCAAAGGCGCTGGGGGCGACGGTGATCGGAACCGTGTCGACCGAGGCCAAGGCCGAGCTCGCCCGCGCGCACGGCTGCGATCATCCGATCCTCTATACGGAGCAGGATTTCGTCGCGGAGGTCGGTCGCCTTACCGGCGGGGAGAAGCTGCCGGTCGTCTATGACTCGGTGGGCAAGGATACCTTCCTGAAGTCGCTCGACTGCCTTCATCCGCGCGGGGTGATGGTCAGCTATGGCAATGCGTCAGGTCCGCCGGACCCGATCCCGCCGGGACTGCTGGCGCAGAAGGGTTCGTTGTTCCTGACTCGCCCGACTCTTTACCATTACATCGCCAAGCGCGAGGAGCTGGAGCAATCGGCGACGGAGCTGTTCGACCTGGTGCTCTCGGGCAAGGTCAAACTCAAGATCGGCCAGGGTTTCAGCTTGCGTGAAGCAGCGGATGCGCACCGCGCGCTTGAGGCCCGCGAGACAACTGGCTCGACCGTTTTGACGGTCTAGGAGCGGCTGCTTCCCATTTTACTGCCCTGTGTTAGCTTCCGCCCGCCGGAAGTCAGGGGGGAGTGACATGGTTCGGTCGTACTTTTGGGGGGTGCTGGCGCTTGCCGGCGGCACTGCAGCCTTCGGCGCGACGCCGTTGCCCGATGCTGTTCCTGTCGAGGTTTTCGCCGCACTGCCGGGAATTGAGAGTCCCGAGCTTTCTCCCAACGGTGAGAAGGTCGCGGCGAAGATCGCCATCGATGGCCAGCAATATCTGGTCGTCCAGCCCCTCTTCGGCGGCAAGACGAGCGCCTTGATGGAGGACAAGTCCGACATCAACTGGTGGCAATGGGTCAACGACGACTGGCTGGTCGTCGGTGTCGGGGACAATGTCAGCCTTTACGGCATGGACTTCTACGCGACGGCGATCGTCGGCGTCAGCGCGGACATGAAGACGGTCAAGCGGGTCGACCCATTCCGCAACGGCGTCGAGGCCGACGACGTGATCTGGTACGCCAAGGACGGTTCGCCGAGGGTGCTGCTCTCCAAGGAGACAGGCATCGAGACTCCGATGGAATGGCAGCCGAGCGTCTGGGACGTCGATGTTTCGACCGGCAAGGGAAAGATGGTCACGCGGGCGATGGACGACGTCTGGGAGTGGGACGCCGATCCGTCAGGAATGGTTCGCTATGGGATCATCTGGCGCGACGGTAAGCGCGCCGGAATCTATTATCGCGGTCCCGATGGCGGCAACTTCCAGAAGATTTCCTTTGCCAAGCGCCAGGAAGCATCCGTGCCCCTGCCCGTGGCCTATCGAGCCGACGGCAATGCCATCGCGATCGACGACAGTGATGGACGGGACAGCGTCTACGAGCTCTCGCTGCCCAGTTTCACTCTCGGCAAGAAGCTGTTCGGCGATCCCAAGTATGACGTGGACGCCGTCATCCTCAACGTCGCACTCAACGACGCTGCGGGTTTCCGGGTCGTCGGCAAACGCTCTCGGATCGAATGGCTCGACGAAGACTTGAAGGACATCCAGAAGGGGCTCGACCAGACGCTGGGCAGCGGAAATGCCCGGATTGTCTCCTGGAGCCGCAACCGCAAGCAACTGCTGGTCGAGGTGGGCAAGCCGTCACAAGCCGGCGGTCTCTATTACTGGGATACCAACGGCGCGACGATGCAGCGGATCGGCTGGAACAACTCGGTGCTCAAGGACCGAAATCTCTCCGCCGTTTCGACAGTTCAATACAAGGCGCGGGACGGGGTGCCGATCGAGGCCGTCCTCACGCTCCCACGCGGCCGCGAGGCGAAGAACCTGCCGCTCATCATGATGCCGCACGGGGGGCCCGAGGCGCGAGACAGCGAGGAATATGACTGGTGGGCCCAGTATCTGGCGGAGCTTGGCTACGTCGTGATCCAGCCGAATTACCGCGGATCGAGTGGGTACGGGACCGAATTCGTCGACCGCGGACGGGGCGAATGGGGCCTGAAAATGCAAGATGACCTGATCGACGGAATCGATTGGCTCGCGGCGCAGGGGGTGGTCGATCCGAAGCGCGTGTGCATTATCGGCGCGTCCTACGGTGGGTATGCGGCCATGCGCGGAGCGCAGCGCGATGGCTCCCGCTACCGCTGCGCCGTGTCCTATGCAGGCGTCTCGGACCTCAACGTCATGCTCAAGTACGACCGGAGCATGATGGGGAAGGGCATGGTCGAATATTGGAAGGCCAGGGCCGCCGACCTCGATGCTGTTTCGCCCAGATATCATGCGGCAAGCTTCGGCGCGCCGATCCTGATCGCGCACGGGGTCGAGGACAAGCGCGTTCCGGTGAAGCAGTCTCGGATGCTGGTCAGCGAGCTACAGAAAGCCGTACGAATATCTTGAGCAGAAGAAGGGCGATCACCATTTCAGCAGGGCCGAGGATCGCCTGGAATTCCTGAAACGGATGAAGGCCTTTCTCGACAAGCATAATCCTGCTTGAGCCTATCCAGGGGACGCGCCTTTCATTTTAGGCAGCGCGCTTGTAAGGCCACGCGACTTTTAGCCGAAGGAAGAGAGAACGCTTGGCCAAGGAAGAATTGCTCGAGATGCGGGGGCAGGTTGTGGAATTGCTGCCCAATGCGATGTTTCGCGTGCGGCTCGAGAACGGCCATGAGATCCTCGGCCATACCGCCGGCAAGATGCGCAAGAACCGGATTCGTGTGCTGACCGGAGACGAAGTCCTCGTCGAGATGACTCCCTACGACCTGACCAAGGGCCGGATCACCTATCGGTTCATGCCAGGCCGCAGCGGGCCACCACCCCGCCCGTAGGGCGGCATGCGCCTGGTCCTCGCTTCCGCAAGCCCGCGTCGGCTCGACCTGCTGGCGCGCATCGGCGTCGTGCCTGATGAAGTGGCGCCCCCAGATATCGACGAACGTGTTCCGGCCGGAGAGCTGCCACGTGAGCACGCGCTTCGCCTGGCGGTCGAGAAAGCGGAAGCGGTTGCCGCAAGCCGTCCCGACGCGCTGGTCCTCGCCGCCGACACCGTTGTTGCCGTCGGGCGGCGGATCCTCCCCAAGGTCGAGGACGAAGCGACACTACGCGCCTGTATGAAGCTACTATCCGGTCGCCGCCACCGCGTCCTCACCGGGGTCGCGCTCGCCGCTCCCGGTCACGCAATCCGAACGCGGCTCGGAGAGACGATGATCGCCATGAAGCGCCTGTCCGATGAGGAGATCGACTATTACGCCGGTCATGGCGAATGGCGGGGAAAGGCCGGCGGCTACGCACTCCAGGGCTATGGCGAGGTCTACGTCCGGCAGATCGCAGGCAGCTACTCGAACGTCGTCGGCCTGCCGCTGGCGGAAACGCGCCTGCTGCTGAAGTCGGCGGGCTATCCGCTTGCCTGACTGGATCTGCGAGCGCGGGATCGGCGAGATCCGCTTCGCTCGGATCGTGGATGGCGAGATCGTCGAAGCGCGCATCCTGCTTGAAGGCACGGTCGCGGCCGGGACGGTCCTGGACGGCAGGCTGATCGAGGTCGGTATACCGGCGCTCGCTGATGCCGGCGGCCAGCAGTACTTGCTTCCCAGGGGCGCACCCGGAGTGACTCAAGGCGCCGCGATCCGGATCGAAGTGACGCGGGAGACGATTCCGGGCGCCGAACCGTGGAAGCGGCCGTTCGCCCGCATAGCGGAACGGGCGGAGGGCGTCTCGAATGCACTTGAGGCGGAGATCCTGCCGTTCCCAGCTCCAATTGATCGGCTGGAGCAGGCGGGATGGTCCGACGTACTCGAAGAAGCGCGGAGCGGGATCGTTCGTTTCGAGGGCGGTGAGCTTCGCCTTTCGCTGACCCCCGCGATGACGTTGATCGATGTCGACGGACGCCTTGCCCCTGCCGAGCTCGCGTTGAAGGCCGCAAAGGTCGCCGCGCGGACTATACTGCGGCATGCGGTAGGCGGATCGATCGGAATCGACCTCCCGACCATTTCCGGAAAGGAGCAACGGCAGGCTGTCGGGGCCGCCATCGACGCGACCCTGCCGCAGCCATTCGAGCGAACGGCAATGAACGGATTCGGATTCATACAGATCGTGCGTCCGCGCGCGCGCGCGTCTCTGTTCGAACTCGCGTCTGACCGACCGTCGTTCGAGGCTCGCAGCTTGCTTCGGAACGCCGCAATGTCCGTGTCGGGCGCCACAGTTCTCGTTGCTCATCCGTCCGTCTCGGCCGTCCTCGAACGCAATCCAGCGTGGCTGGAAGACCTCTCGCGGCAGGTGGGCGGCCCGGCCACCTTGCGGAGCGACCCGTCGCTCCCCATCCATGGGGCCTATGCGCACAACGCTTGATACCAAGTCCTGCCCCGTTTGCCGGAAAAAGCCGTCGGCCGAGCACGCTCCGTTCTGTTCGCGCGGGTGCAAGGACCGCGACCTGTTGCGCTGGCTCGACGAAGGCTATCGGATTCCGGGTCCGAAAGCCGATGCTGGGGTGGACAGCGAAGATAGCGGCGGTTAGTGAGCGCGGCGCCCCTCGACGTCGCTTTGCGGCGTCGCTCGGGACAGGCTTGGAGCGGGCGATCTGCCCGGCCCCGAGAGCCCAGGTAGCTCAGTTGGTAGAGCACGTGACTGAAAATCACGGTGTCGGTGGTTCGATCCCGCCCCTGGGCACCATTCCCATTCATCGCTGAAACCCGCGTTTCGACCGAGAGCGTTGCTTTCTTAGCTCCGCGAACCCCTTTGCTAGGGACACGCGACCGCGGCGGACCGGCAACTTTCCGTTAATCGCGCAATCCAGCCGTTAACTCTAAGCGTTCGTTTGGGCCTGCCTTAAGCTGCTGATTTGCGTCGAGCGAGCGTTCGGCGGCTCAGTCGAATCCGTTAATGGCACATGTTGTTTCGGCGCTACACTATGCTCAAAAAGCGGCTGAAAACCGTTGCGCAGCCTTGTTCTGTTTCAGTTATCGGACAATGAAAGCGCCCACGTGCACCCAGTAAATGGGCCGAAACGTGTGCCCGGAGTAGCGGGCCGAACAAGGGGACCAAAATGAAGACGAGCTTCCGTCAAAACCTGCTCGCATCGACCTTGCTGGTCGGTACGGCTGCGCTGGCAACGCCGGCGTGGGCACAGGACACGCAGTCAGCGGATCAAGCGGCCTCGACGCCGACCGGACCAGTCGAAGCTGTTGCGACTGACGAACCCGCATCGAGCGGACAAGACATTATCGTTACCGGCTCGCGCATTCCGCAGCCGAACCTGGAATCGGCCGCACCGGTCACGGTCGTGTCCGACCAGGACGTGAAGCTCTCCGGTTCGACCAGGATCGAAGACGTCCTCAACCAGCTGCCGTCCGTCGGCGCCGCGCAGACGTCCGGCGTGTCGAACGGCGCGACCGGTACGGCCGAAGTCGACCTTCGCTACCTCGGCTCCAAGCGCTCGCTGGTTCTGATCAACGGCCGCCGCATGATGCCGGGCGATCCGAACAGTGCGAACCTGTCGGCCGACTTGAACGTCATTCCAGCCGCGATCATCAAGCGGGCGGAAGTCCTTACCGGCGGCGCGTCGTCGGTGTACGGTGCTGACGCGGTTGCGGGCGTCGTCAACTTCATCATGGATACCCACTTCGAGGGCATCCGCTTCGACGGCAACTTCAGCATCTGGCAGCACAACCAGGACAATCCATTCGTCGGCACCTGCAATCGCGTGCAGGCAAGCTCCGGCTGTACGGCGGTGGATCAGCGTCTGCACATGAGCGACATCATCAACGCTCGTGGCTATCCGCTGCCCACTGGCAGCACGACTGACGGACGTTCGTTCGACGGCACCGTCACGATCGGCGCCGGCTTCGATGACGGCCGCGGCCATGCCGTTGCCTATTTCGGCTATCGCAACACCAAGCCGGTTCTCCAGCGCGACCGCGATTTCTCGCACTGCGTGATCCAGAACCAGACCAATCCCAATCCGCGTTGCGGTGGTTCGGCGACTGCGAACCCGGGCACCGCAATCATCTTCACGAGCGGAACCTCGACGGTCGCGGCACTTGGGCCGGGAACCATCACTCCGAACGCTCAGAACCTCTACAACTTCGCGCCGCTGAACTACTTCCAGCGGCCGGACGAGCGTTACATCGCCGGCGCGTTCGCCGATTACGAGATCAGCCCTGCGCTGAAGCCGTACCTCGAGTTCATGTTCATGGACGACCGGACGCTGGCGCAGATCGCTCCCTCGGGCGACTTCGGCAACACGCTGACCATCAACTGCGACAACCCGTTCATGTCAGCGCAGCAGTTCGCGGTCATTTGCGGCAACCCGCAGAACGTCATCAACGGCTTCGTGGGGAACTTCCCGCTGGCCCAAGGCGCTCCGTACAACCCGAACCCGGGTGCGGCGCCGCTGACGTTCTTCGACGCCCGCGGCAACACTTACAACAATGCGTTCTTCCAGCTTCTCCGTCGTAACACGGAAGGCGGCCCGCGTATTTCCGACCTTCGTCACCAGGCGTGGCGCGGGGTCCTTGGAACCAAGGGCGACCTGTCGAGCATCTTCTCGTACGACGCCTACTTCCAGTACGGCCGCACGAACTACACGCAGGTCTACAAGAACGAGTTCTCGATCGCTCGCCTGACCCGCGCGCTCAACGCCGTGAACGTCGATGCCAATGGCGTCGCGGTCCCGGTCGGAACGCCTGGTTCGTCGATCGTCTGCCGCTCGGTTCTCGACGGTAGCGACCCGAATTGTACGCCTTGGGATCCGTTCGGCGCAGCTCCGTCGGCCGCGTCGATCAACTACCTGAACGTCTTCGGCGTCATCCAGGGCATCACTTCGGAACAGATCGGCCACTTCGACATCACCGGCCTGCTTGGCGATGCCGGCATCAAGACGCCGTGGGCGGAAGATGGCGTGGGCATCAACGTCGGTGTCGAATACCGGCGTGAATCGCTCGAGCTGAACCCGGACACGTCGTTCCAGACGGGTGATCTTGCCGGTCAGGGTGCACCGACGCTTCCAGTCAGCGGCAACTTCCGCGTCTGGGACGTGTTCGGCGAAGCCCAGATTCCGATCATCCAGAACCAGGGGATCGAGGAGTTCACGATCGGTCTCGGTTACCGGAAGTCCTGGTACGACATCAGCAGCGGCGGTGGCTATGACACCGACACGTACAAGATCTCGGCCGAGTTCGCTCCGGTGAGCGACATCCGGTTCCGCGGCTCGTACAACCGTGCAGCTCGTGCCCCGAACATCCAGGAGCTGTTCGCTCCGCAGTTCGTCGGCCTCGATGGTTCGAACGATCCTTGCGCCACTGGCACGCCAATCACGGCGACCGATTATGGCTGCCTTGCGCAGGGCCTCGCCATCGGCCAGTCGCCGACTGCCAATCCGGCCGGCCAGTACAACGGCCTGCTCGGCGGCAACCCGAACCTCAAGCCGGAGAAGGGCACGACCTGGACGATCGGTACGGTCATCCAGCCGCGCTTCATCCCGAGGTTCGCGCTGACGGTCGACTGGTGGAACATCAAGCTCGAGAACGCCATCCAGGGCTATGGTGGAGATGCCATCATCAACACCTGCGTTGGTGACTCGACCGCGACGTTCACTTCGCCGGCCTGCGCTCTCATCCAGCGCGACCCTGCAGGGTCGATCTGGCTGACGTCGGGTGGCTACGTGATCGACCTTCCGCAGAACACGGCAACCATCAAGGAAGCCGGTCTCGATGTGGCGGCGTCCTACTCGCACCAGCTGTTCGGCCTCGGCAAGCTCGGCTGGAGCTTCGTCGGGACGTACATGGACAAGTACGACGTCAACAACGGCCTGTCGCAGCCTTACTCCTGTAAGGGCCGCTTCGGCCCGGTCTGCTCCGGCGGTACGGTTGCCGCCTCGGCGCCGATCCCCGAGTGGAGGCACAAGCTGCGGACGACCTGGACGTCGAACTTCGGCCTCGGACTGTCGCTGCAGTGGCGCTACATCGGCAAGGTCTCGGCTGAGACCCTCGATGCCAGCAACACCGTCAACGGCGCGTTCACCTACGACCCGGGTCTTCACGTGAAGGCGCAGAACTACCTCGATATCTCGGCGACCTACACGCTGATGGATCGGATCAACCTGCGTGCCGGTGTCAACAACCTGACCGACAACGATCCGCCGCTGATCACCAGCGGTAACGGCAACCGTCCGGGCTCGAACCTTTGCCCGGCTGGTCCGTGCAACGGCAACACGTACCCGGGCACCTGGGATGCGCTCGGCCGTCTCCTCTGGGTAGGCGCGACGATCGACTTCCTGCCGCCGAAGCCGGCTCCGGCTCCGGTTGCACCGCCGCCGCCGCCTCCGCCGCCGCCCCCGCCGCCGCCTGCCACGCAGACGTGCCCGGACGGCTCGGTGATCCTGGCGACCGAGGCATGCCCGGCTCCGCCGCCGCCGCCTCCGCCGCCGCCGCCGGCGCCAGAGCGCGGCTAAGCGGAAACGCTAGCTCGAAGAATGGGGCGGTGGACCGAATGGTCCGCCGCCCTTTTCTTTGTTCGCTCCGTCTGCCGCCAAGGCTGTCACTTGCCGGCAATTGCGCTAGACAGCCGCCATGACTGCCGTTTCGACCCTTGACGACCGCACTGTCGCTGCGATCCGCGACGCCATTTCCGCTGCTCGCTCGGGCCGTGTGTCGGAGGCGTTCAGCATCGGCGAGCGCGCGCTTGCAGAAGGCGGAGACACGGCCGCGCTGAGCGCAATGCTCGGCTCGATGTATTGCCAGAGCGGAAATCTGGAAGCCGGAGTCCGTCACCTCCGTGCTGCACGTGCAGCACGACCTGACGACGCCGTCATCGCCGGGAATCTCGCTTCGGCCCTGGCGCAAAGCGGCGATCATCCGGCAGCGCTCGACATCCTCACCGCAGAAGTCGCAGCCGCGGACCCATCGCTCAACATGAAACGCCTGCGGGCCTTTCTGGCGCAGGAGACGCAGCAATTCTCGATCGCCGTCCCGACCTACGAAGAGGTGGTCGCGGCGGCACCGGCCGACTGGGAGAGCTGGAACAACCTCGGCAATGCGCGGCGACTTGCGGGCGATATTGAAGGAAGTGTCGCAGCCCTCGAACGCGCTGCGGAACTCAATCCCAATTCCCCGCCCGTCCGTCTCAACCATGCGATGGCGCTCGCGGCGCTCGGTCGGGTCGATGAGGCAATCGAGAAGCTGCGCGGTATGGCCGACGAATTCCCGTCCGATACGCGGGCGTTGGCGGAGCTCCATGCCGTCCTTCGTGAACTGGGTCGCGAGGACGATGCTCTCGATGCAATCGAAGAGGCGTCCGCGAGAAGTCCGGATGACATCGAACTCCTGCTCGCAACGGCCAGCCAGCGCTTGAACCAGTTGAGGACCAGTCCTGCTGAAGATTCATACAGCCGGGTCGTTCAGCTGGAGCCCGGAAATGCACTCGGGAACCTCGGCTTGGCCGTGGTTTATGAACTCACCAACCGGACTGCCGAACTGGCTGAGCTGGTGACGAAGGCGCAGGAGCGAGGCGTTGGGGATGACGTTCTCAACTTCATCCGCGCATTCGATCATCGCCGAGGGAAGAGGTTCGCCGAAGGTGTCTCGGCACTCGACAAAGTGCCTGACGAACTGGAAACGCCGCGGCGCAGTCATCTGCTTGGACAGCTCAAAGAGGGCGTCGGGGCGTATGACGAGGCGTTCGCGGCGTTCAAGCGGATGAACGAAATCCAGTTGGGCGACCCGACGCGGCCGGGAGAGCGGGCCGAGGCATACCGAAACCTCGTTCGCACGCTTTCGGCGACGGTCACGCCGGAGTGGATTGGAAGCTGGCGGGAGGAGACTGAGCCCTATTCGGGACCGACGCCGGCATTTCTGCTCGGCTTCCCAAGATCGGGAACGACCCTGCTCGATACCATGCTGATGGGTCACGACGGCGTGGAGGTTCTGGAGGAAGAGCCGACGCTGCTGCGCGCATCGAAGATCCTTCCGTTCGAGGATATTCCAGTTGCAAGCGACGAGCAGATCCGACTGGCGCGCGAGGAATATTTCCGCGTCGCGAAGCTTCACGCTCCGTTGACGCCGGGCAAGCTCCTGGTCGACAAGAATCCGCTCTCGCTGAACGCACTGCCGATCATCAAGCGGCTGTTTCCGAAGGCGAAGATCATCCTCGCATTGCGGCATCCGTGCGACGTCGTGCTCAGCTGCTACATCACCAACTTCAAGCTGAACGATGCCATGTCGAATTTCCTTCGGCTGGATACGACGGCGGAGTTGTACGACCTGAGCTTCGACTTTTTCGAAAAGGCGCACCAGCTGGTCGACTTGCCGGTTCACACGGTGATCTACGAGAATGTCGTCGGCGACAGGGAAACGGAACTCCGGGCGCTTCTGGATTTCCTCGAACTCGACTGGAGCGACGAAGTCCTCGACCATGAGGCCACGGCGATGAATCGCGGGCGCATCAAGACCGCCAGCTATTCTCAGGTCGCGGAGCCGATCTACAATCGGGCGGCGGGACGTTGGCAGAACTATCGCAAGCACCTCGAGCCGGTCATTCCCGTACTTGAACCCTGGATCGCCAAGTTCGGCTACAGCTTGTGAACGCATGGCTGGCGCGGGGCTGATCAACGAAGCGGACCAGGCGGTTGCCCGTGGCGACCTTCGAACCGCGGTAGGCCTGCTCAGCCAGGCGGCAGAAGCCGAGCCCGGCAATGCCGACCTGTGGATGAAGGTCGCAGCCTTGCATCGCGCGACCGGTCATCCGCGCAATGCGCTTCATGCCGTCCACCGCGCGCTCGCCGTGTCGCCGCTGGATTTCACCATGCTGCTGATGAAGGCGAGCCTCATGCAGCGGCTCGGAGATCCGGAGGCGGGGCAAGCCTGGGGTCATGCCATTGCCCAGCGGCCAGACCACGAACTTCCGCCCCAACTCGCCGCCGTCATGGTCGAAGGAGAGCGCCAGCACGCCGCCTGGATCGACTCGCGCGAAACGCGGCTCAAGGCGGCCACGCAAGCGGCCGAGGCCGCGGCGGGCAAGGAAGAGCGCAAGCGGATCGAGCGTTTCCGCAACAATGCTCTCGGCCGGACGAAGGTCTTCCACAGCAGCCCGACCCACTTCCAGTTCCCGGAGCTCGCCGAGCGCGAGTTCCATCCGCGCAGGCTGTTCCCCTGGATCGCCGACCTCGAAGCGGCGACCGACATGATCGCGGAAGAGCTGCAGGCCGTGATGGCGGCCGAACGGGCCGAGCTCGTGCCCTACATCCAGTACGACGAGCACCTGCCACTCGCCCAATGGCGTCCGCTCAACCGTAACCCCGACTGGACCGCGATCCACCTGTGGCGGAACGGCGAGCGGGTCGACGCCAATGCGCGACATTGCCCCCGCACGCTGGAGTTGCTGAGCGGATTTCCGCAGCCGCAAGTGGGCGGCTCCGGCCCGAACGCTATGTTCTCGCTGCTCGCACCCAACACCGCGATCCCCCCGCACGTCGGTGTGAACAACGCCCGGCTCGTCTGCCACCTGCCGCTGATCGTGCCGGAGGGATGCTGGTTTCGCGTCGGCGCGGAGACGCGTTACTGGAAGCGCGGCGAGGCCTTCGTCTTCGACGACACCATCGAACACGAAGCAATGAACCCGAGCGATGAGCTTCGTGTCGTCTTCATCTTCGACGTCTGGCATCCCGATCTGACCGATACGGAGCGAGCCGCGGTTGCGGCCCTGATCGGAAGCGAAGGCGGGGTCGGGGCGCTGTGAGCCAAACGGCGGCGATGGCGGCGAACCTGTCGACGTCGTTCAATGCCGATACGCTTGCGGACCTTGCAGGCAAAGCGCTGGAGGAAGGCGAGGAAGAGCAGGCGCTGCCGTATCTGGAGCGTGGAGCGAAGCACTTCGCGAGCCCTTTGCTGTGGCAGTGGAAGGCACTTCTGGAGCGTTCACTCGACGAACATGAAGCCGCGTTGGCTTCGTTCGAGCAGGCGGCTCGGCAGGCGCCTGGCGACGTGAGCATTGCCCACGGCCATGCACGGACAGCCATGGAAGCAGGTCTCGACGCGAGGCCGATCTATGCCCGTGCCTTGGCCTTGGCGCCCCGCAACGGTCAGATCATGGTCGGCGCCGCTGCCGCCAGGGTGGCGATGGGGGAGGGCGAGCGGGCGATCGAAGATCTGATGGCGACGCTCCGCGGTGCTCCGGCCTGGATCTACGGTCATGAGCAACTTGCACAGATCATGGCCACGCAGGGCCGAGCCTCGGAAGCCACGGCGTCGCTGGACCAGGCGCTTGCGAGTTTTCCGAAGGCGCAACCGCTTTGGGAGGCGCTGCTGAACGTGCAGCTGCGGCGGGGCGCTTACGAGACGCTCCTGCCGATCGTCGCGAAGGCGAGGAGCGCGGGCGTCGATTCGCCAGAGTTCGCGATCTACGAGGGCATTCACGCCGCGGAGTTCGAGCAGGACGTGCGTCCGCCGGCCCTGTTTGGAGCGTTTCCGGAGGCGGTTGATCGCGCGCTTGGCCGCTGGCGGGTCCGTCACTTGCTTCGTGCCGGTGCCATCGACGCACTGATCCCGCTGATCCACGAAGAAATGCAGCGTGACCGGACGGCGGAGCTTTGGGCCTATGCGGCCACGGCCTGGCGCTTGGCCGGCGATCCGCGATCACAGTGGCTCGAAGAAGACGAGCGCCTCGTCAGTGTCGCCGACATCACGGCCGACCTGCCCCCGGTCGACAAGCTCACTGCGACGTTTCGTGCGCTGCACGTCGCCCGAGGAGAATATCTGGACCAGTCCGTTCGGGGCGGGACGCAGACCGACGGTCCGCTGCTCAGCCGGATCGATCCCACGATCCGTCACCTGCGCCGGGCCATTGTCGGTGCGGTGGAGCGTCACGTCGCGCAGCTTCCAGGCCCTGACCCGAGCCATCCAATGCTCGGTCCCCGACGCGACCGCCGGGTCCGGTTCTCGGGAAGCTGGTCGGTGCGGCTTCGCTCGCATGGGCATCATTCCAATCACGTCCACCCGCTAGGCTGGATAAGTTCGGCGCTCTACCTGGCGTTGCCCGAACGCGGGCACGAGGAACGCTCGGACGCGGGGTGGTTCACGCTCGGACAACCCGACGAGAAGCTCGGCATCGAGCTCGAACCCTGGCGAAAGATCCAGCCGAAGGTCGGCCAGCTCGTCCTCTTTCCGTCGTGGATGTGGCACGGGACCGTCCCATTCGAGGAAGGCGAGCGGATGACGGTGGCTTTCGATGTATCTCCACCGGTTTGAGCGTCTGTCGAAAATTCATTGCGCAGCAATCGCCAAGCGCCAATAATTGCCGCACTTCCGAGAGAGGTTTTCGTATGTTGAAGCTCATTCATGCTTGCGTGCCGGTTGCCCTAATCGCCGCGCCGGCAATTGCTCAGGCTCCTGCGGCGGCTCCGGCACCCGCCCAGACGCAAACGAAGCCGAACGACCCGAACGAAAAGGTCTGCGTCAAGCAGGAAGTCATCGGGTCGCGCCTCGGCAACAAGAAGGTGTGCATGACCCGCGCCGAATGGGCTGACCGGAAGCTTCAGGATCAGCAGGAACTGACCCGCGTTCAGACGCAGCGCAGCGGACCGACGGGCAACTAGGCCTCCCGCGGCGGGAGCCGCGTCAGCCTTTCCAATATTGCGGGTAAGCCCTCTTTAGCTTCGCCACCTTCGGCTCGTCGTTGATGACGATGTAGGGGTGCTGCGGATGTTTGCGGGCGAAGTCCTGGTGATAGGCCTCGGCTGCGAAGAAGGGGCCGCCTTCGATCTTCGTGGCAATCGGCCGCTGCGCGTTCAGCTGCCGGATGAAGCTGGCGGCGACCTGCTTCTGCGCCGGGGTCTGAGGGAAGATCGCCGACCTGTAGCTCGGCCCAACGTCGGGGCCCTGGCGGTTCACCTGCGTCGGATCGTGCGCCACGGAGAAATAGATTTTCAGCAGTTGGGCGTAGCTGACTTGCCGCGGGTCGAACGTGATTTTGACGGCTTCCGCATGTCCGGTCCGCTCGGTGCTGACCTTGTCGTAGCTCGCATCATGCGCCTGGCCGCCCGCATAGCCTGACACGACGTTGTGAACGCCCTTCACATGTTCAAAGACTGCTTCCATCCCCCAGAAGCAGCCGCCTGCCAGCACAGCCGTCTCTGTGGGCGCCTGGGCGGATGCTGTCGATGCCAGTGACAGGCAGAGGGCAGGAACGGTCAGGAAAGCGGTCAAGCGGCTACGCATCGGTATGGCTCCAAACGGGACTATGTCCTTTATCCGCGATCTGGACCGGTATGGTTACACGCCTAATCGCGGTCGGGCGCGCCGAGCGGAAAGTAATGCCGATACGGACGGCCCTCGTCGACCGCGCGCGCGACGACCGGGTGCGCCAGCAATCGGGAGCGATAGGCGGATAGCCGGGGACGGTCTGGTCCGATCTCTTCCACCCAATCCGCGTAAAAAAGGCTGGGGGCGGCCGCACAGTCGGCCATGGTAAAGCTATCGCCGGCCGCCCAAGGCCCGTCGCCGAGATTGGCTTCGAGCCAGTCGTAGGCCGTCAACAGGTCCTTGCGCGACTTCTGGACGCCGTAGGGGTCGCGGTTGGCGCCCTCCGGTCGAATGATGTCGGACACCGGCCTTTGCATATTACCCATGACGTAGAGGTCGAAGAAGCGGTCGAGGAAGCGAACCTGCCGGCCCAATTCTCCGTCGGGAATCCAGTCGTTTGGTCCCC
This sequence comes from Sphingomonas daechungensis, assembly GCF_039543105.1. NCBI lineage: Bacteria > Pseudomonadati > Pseudomonadota > Alphaproteobacteria > Sphingomonadales > Sphingomonadaceae > Sphingomonas > Sphingomonas daechungensis. The sequence continues at coordinate 1,397,024 of NZ_BAABJC010000001.1, read as the reverse complement.
GGTGATGCGCGTGCAGGTGCTCGATGATTGTCGAGCTTTCCAGAACCGGCCGGCCATCGTCGATCAGGACCGGAAAGAGCCCGTACGGCGAGTGCCGCTTGAGTTCTTCCATGTTCGCTGGATCCTCCACCATGAGATAGGCGAAGTCGGTGCCGTCGGCCCAAAGGGCGATGAGAACCTTCTGCGTGTAGCTGCTGAACGGATGGCCGAAGAACTGCAGGGTCATGCGTCCTCCCGCGCCCAACTTGCGCGGCGTTCGAGCTCGGCTTCGCTCGGCTCCGTGCTCGCGAAGTTGCCTGTCTGGACCTGCCCGTTCGGCTCGTAGGCGGCAATCACCACACCCTTGGGGGAAACGAAGCTCTCCACCATCTTGAGCGCACCCGGCTGCTGCGTGCCGTCGAAGATGCGCTTTCCGGTCCCAAGCACGACCGGAAAGGTGATCAGAACCAGCCTGTCGATCAACCCGGCCGCAAGCAGTGGCACGTACAGCGTGCTGCTGCCCTGAATGAGGAGATCGCGGCCGTCGCTGTCCTTGAGACCAGCGACCGCCTGCACGAGATCGCCGGATAGCTTCTCGCTATTCTCCCAAGTCAGCGGCGCATCCGAATGAGTGACGACATACTTGTTGATGCGCTGGAATTTCTCCCCGATCGGATTGTCCTGATTGTACGGCCAATAGGCGGAGAAGATGTCGTAGGTTCGCTTGCCCAGAAGCAGGTCATAATCCGCCATGATCAGCTTCTCGAACGGTCCCATGTCTTCGTCCCAGTAGGGCGCGACCCAGCCGCCAAAGCGGAAGCCGCTGGTCGGATCTTCCTCGGGACCGCCCGGCGCCTGCATGACGCCGTCCAGGGATACGAAAACCGAGCCGGTGAGCTTACGCATTGACCGGCTCTCCGCGAACGGCGGCTTCGATCGTCGCGATGTCGATCTTGCGCATCGTCATCATCGCCTGGAATGCGCGCTGGGCGACCGCCTTGTCCGGGTTGGTTGTTGCGTCAAGCAACGCCCTAGGGGTGATCTGCCAGGAAAAGCCCCACTTGTCCTTGCACCAGCCGCACATGCTTTCCTCGCCGCCGGTCTTGGTGATCGCGTCCCAATAGCGATCCGTCTCTTCCTGGCTTTCCGTAACCACCATGAAGCTGACGGCCTCATTGGCCTTGAAGTTCGGGCCGCCATTGAGGCCGACGAAAGACTGGCCAAGCAAGGTGAACTCGACCGTCAGCTCATCGCCCTCCTTGCCGCCGGGGTAATCGGACGCGGCCGAATGGGGCGCTCCGACATGCGTGTCGGGAAAGACCGAGGCGTAGAATTCCGCGGCCTTCCGAGCTTCGCCTTTGTCGAACCACAGGCAGGTGGTCAGCGTGTTACTCGCCATTGTCCTCTCCTCAGGCCTTGCCGACGAGCGCGAATTCCGCGCCCTGCGGATCGTTGCCGATGATGATGTGATCGCCGCCGGGAACTTCGTGCGGGCCCATCGCCACCTCGCCGCCGCCTGCCTTCACGGCCTCGACGGCTTTGGTGATGGACGGAACCCGAATGTAGAAACGCCATTTGCTGTTGCCGCTGCCCATTTCCTTGCAGACGGCGCCGAACGTCTCGCCGCTTCGGGCGAAGAAGCGATATTCGCCATTCTCGCCCATCGGCATGAAGTCGTCGCTCGTCCAACCGAACAAGTCGCCGTAGAATTGCCGGGCGGCCTCGGGGTTGGAGGTCATCAACTCGTTCCAGCCCACCCGCTGCTCGGCCTCCAGCGAAAAGACATCACTCTGCGCGTCCGGGTCGCCCTCGGGCGGAATGGGCGTCATCACGTAGAATGGAAGGCCTTGCGGGTCCGCGACCATCGCGATGCGGCCTTGCGGGATGTCGAAGGCGGGCATCAGGACCTTGCCGCCTTTTTCTTCTGCTGCGGCGACTGTCGCGTCGACGTCGTCGACGCCGAAATAGCCAAGCCAGATCGGCCGTGCGCCCTCCTGCCGCATGCCGTCGGTGAGGCCCAGCACGCCGCCGGCCGAGCCGCCGTCGCTACGGCCGATCATCCGATAGTCCTGCTCGCCGCCAATCGGATCGCTGATCGTCCATCCGACGACGGAGCCGTAGAATGCTCGCGCTCCGTCCGGATCAGGGGTCATCAACTCGTACCAAACGTTGCTTCCCTGCAGCGGGCGGCGGGTTGCGTCGGCCCGTGCGGGCGCGTCAGTCACTTCGGACATTCTGGTTCCTTCCGTTTGAGGCAGTTGCGCGGTTCAGGCGCTTGCCGGCGTCTTGGCGACTTCGTCGACGATCGGCTCAAACCCGCCCCAGAACATGCGCTGGCCGTTGAACGGCATGGGGTCGCTCGGCTTCATGCTTTCGTCCTGCATGATCTTCGCCCAGGCATCGTCGCGGGCCTGCTTGTCGGGCCATTCGATAAAGCTGAACACCACGGTTTCACCATCTTCCGCCTTCACCGCGCGGTAGTAATCGGTGACCTTGCCGTGCTCGATGTCGTCGGCGATCGCCTCGACGACCCGGCTGGCGCCATGCGCGCGGAAAACCTTGGCCATCTTGGCCGCGAGTTCGCGGTAAGCCTCCTTCTTGTCGTCCGGCACGGGGACGATGAAGCCGTCGGTGTAGCCACCGCGCTCACTGCCTTCCTCGACGATCGCCTTGAAGCCTCCGTAGATCATCCGCTTGGCATCGAACGGCATTGGCGATGCGGCCATTTCCGCCATGCGCGGATCGGACCGGAATTTCGCGTTGGCGGCATCGCGCGCGGCCCGGTCGGGGTATTCGAACCAGGCGAAGACGACTTTCTCCTCCGGCGTCGCATCGACGGCCTTGCGGAAGTCGGTGACCTTTCCTTCCGGGACATCGCTGTCCCAAGCTTCGACGTGGCGGCGAACGCCGAGTTCATGAAAGATCGGCGCCCCATCGGCAGCGTGCTTGCGATACTCTTCCTTCTTGCTCTCGGGCACCGGGACCAGGAAGCCTTCGAAATAGGTCATCGTCTTTCTCCTCCGGAATTCAGGACGTCGCAGGGTTCGCTCAGGCGGGCTGCGGCTCGTTTTCAGCGAAGACCGCAAGCTGGTCGGCCAGCGCGCGCTGGAAGGCGGGCCGGGCCTCGCCACGCGCGATGTGGGCCGCGAGATTGGGATACTGATCGACGACCTCGCCGCCGCGAAGCTGGCGAAGCACGGTCACCAGCAGCAGGTCCGCGATGGTGAAGCGGTCTTCCAGCCATTCCTTGTCCCCAAGCGCGTCGGACACGCACTTCAGTCGGCCGTTCAGGCGTTCCATGAATTTTGGCCGAGCTTCCTCGGTCCAGGGCTCGCCCTTGTTGAAGACGTTGATCATGAGCAACGGGAAAATCGCGGGCTCGACGCTGTTCAGGGCAGCGATGACCCAGGCGATCGCCCGCATCTGCCGCGCATGATCGGCCGGCATCAGGCGATCGTCCTGCATGCCGAGATGGATCAGGATCGCTCCACTCTCGAACAGCTGGACCTGGTCGTCGCGATAGGCGGGGACCTGGCCGAACGGCTGCTCGCAAAAATATTCCTCGGGCCGCGGCTTGGTCACGTCCAGCAGGCGGACGCGGTAGGGCCGTTCGATTTCCTCAAGCGCCCAGCGAACGCGAAGATCGCGAACCAGACCCTGCGCGAAGCCCGGGACCCAACGATAGGCGGTGACTTCGGCGGTTGCAGTCGAATCGACTGGCATGGCGTTCTCCTTAGTCTTTTCAGTTGGAAACAGCGGTGGCGGATTCGACAGGGTGTGCGCCCGCTTCGGCCATCTGCGGGTCCATCCACATCGGCTCCCAGTGGTGGCCGTCCGGATCCTCGAAGCTGCGACCGTACATCATTCCGCCGATGTCCTGCTTGGGGCCAGGATCGGCCTTGCCGCCATTGGCAGAGGCCGCTTCAACCAGCTGGTCTACTTCGGCCGGGCTCTCACAGGACAGGCAGAGCAAGACCTGGCTGCTGCTGTGCGCGTCCGCAATCCGCTTGCTGGTGAAGGTGGCATAGAACGGCTTGGTCAAGAGCATCAGGCTGATGGTGTCGGACAGGACCATCATCGCCGCGGCCTCGTTGGTGAACTTCGGCTCGTTCCGGGCACCGATGGCTTCGTAGAAACGCTTGGAGCGATCCAGGTTCTCCACCGGCAGGTTCACGAAGATCATTCGAGACATTCCACTCTCCCTACTAGCTCGATTCGCTTGCCTTTTGGCCTTAGCCGTCATAAATTACAACTGACTCGTTAGAAAAAATAACTTAGATGGCCAAGGTAGAGACAAAGAGACGCTACGATGATGCCTGTGGGACTGCTCATGGGCTCGAGCTGATCGGCGAGCGTTGGGCGCTCCTGGTCCTGCGGGAGCTGATGCTCGGCGCGCGCCGCTTCTCAGACCTGAGGGCGGACTTGCCCGGGATCAGCGCAAATGTGCTGACCCAGCGCCTGTCCGAACTGGAGGAGCGCGGGCTCGTTCGTCGCCGCAAGCTGCCGCCGCCTGCGTCCGTTCAGGTCTACGAGGCAACGGAGTGGGGCTTGGAAGCCGAACCGATCGTCCAGTCGCTGGGTCGCTGGGCCGCGCGTTCGCCCGCTCACGACCCGACCCTTCCGATCAGCGCTACATCGATGATGCTGAGCCTCAAGACGATGATCGACCGCAAGAAGGCCAAGAATTTCGAGGCGCGTATTGGCTTCAGGATCGGCAATGAGAGCTTCGTCGGCCGTCTGCGCAAGGGCCGGTTCAAGGTTGCCCGAGCGGAGCCCGAAGACGTGGATTTCGGTTTCAAATGTACCGGCGCACAGCTCGCGGCGGTCATCTACGGGGGTGCGCCACTCGAATCGGCGGGGTTCGAGGGCGACAGCAACCTCGCACGAAAGTTCGTGAGCTTCTACACGCTCCCCCAGAAAGCGGAGATCTCGGCTAATCCCTATTGTTGAGACGCTCGACGCCTTGCCTTAAGGCAATCCCGATGACCGAATTATCCAACGTGAACAGCGAGAGCCGCTCCGACACGGTTCTTTCGGCGCCCGACAAGATGGCCAAGATCCGCGACCTGTTCGGGATCGACAGCGACATGGAAGTCCCGGCGTTCAGTGAGGCGGACGAGCGCGTGCCGGATCTCGACCCGGCCTATGTGTTCGATCCGGACACGACGCTGGCGATTTGCGCCGGCTTCGCGAAGAACCGCCGCGTGATGGTCCAGGGCTATCACGGGACCGGCAAGTCGACCCATATCGAGCAGGTCGCGGCGCGCCTCAACTGGCCGCTGATCCGCATCAACCTCGACGCCCACATCAGCCGCATCGACCTCGTCGGCCGCGACGCCATCGTCCTCAAGGAAGGCCAACAGGTTACGGAGTTCCGCGAGGGCCTGCTCCCATGGGCGCTTCAGCACCCCGTCGCTCTGGTGTTCGACGAATATGACGCGGGCCGGCCGGACGTGATGTTCGTGATCCAGCGTGTGCTCGAGACGGAAGGCAAGCTGACCCTGCTCGACCAGAACCGGGTGATCCGCCCGAACCCCTTCTTCCGGCTGTTCGCGACGACGAACACGATCGGCCTCGGCGACACGACCGGCCTCTATCACGGCACCCAGGCGATCAATCAGGGCCAGATGGACCGCTGGAACATCGTTACGACGCTCAATTATCTGCCGGCGGCGGTCGAGGCGCAAATCGTCCTCGCCAAGTCGGGCGAATATGACGATCCCGACGGCAAGCAGACGGTCGAGAAGATGATCAAGGTCGCCGATCTGTCGCGGCAGGGCTTCATCAACGGCGACATATCGACCGTCATGAGCCCGCGGACCGTCATCAGCTGGGCGCAGAATGCGCTGATCTTCGGCGATGTCGGCTTCGCTTTCCGGGTGACCTTCCTCAACAAGTGCGACGAAGCCGAGCGACCGCTGATTGCCGAATATTTTCAGCGCGTCTTTGGCACGGACCTTCCCGAAAGCGTCGCCTCGAAGGCCAGCTGAAGGCCGATGCGTGAAATCGCTGTCCTACAGCGCCAGGCTCATGACAAAGGACAGGGAATGGCCCTGATTGGTGTGCGACGGCTGAGCCGGACTATCCCCGTCAGTGCGAACATTGGGAACATTCGGCTCCTCCGGTGTGCCCGTTTTGGCTGAGCCGATCGACCTCTTCCGACGTGCTCTGGCCGGGGCCGCGCGAGCGATTGCCCGCGACCCGGAAGTTGAGGTGGTCTTTGCGACGGAGACCGCACCGCCGTCCGGGAAGACGGCGCGCGTGCCTTCGCCCGGTGCCAGCCTGCAGCGAAAGCTGGTTGCCGAGGCGCGCGGTGCCTCCGATTCGCTGGCGCTTCGCCTCCGCTATCATGACGACTCGCTTCACGCCGCGGCGGCGCCTGTCGATCTGGAGGCGCGGGCCGTCTTCGATGCGCTGGAAACTGCCCGCTTCGAGGCGCTCGGCGCGCGCACCATGTCCGGTGTTCGCGCCAATCTCTCCGAGCTGACCGAGGCGCGCATTCGGGGCGACGCAATCCTTCGCGCCAGGAGCGAAGACGAGGTTCCCCTTGCCACGGCGATCGGTCTGCTGGCCCGGGAGCGGCTCACTGGCGACGCCCCGCCGCAGTCGGCCAAAGCAGGCCTCGACCTGGTTGCACCCTGGATCGAAGAAAAGGCCGGTGTCGATCTCGACGCCCTCGCCATGACCATCGACGATCAGGCTGCCTTCGCGAAGATCGCTCGAAGATTGCTGGAGGACCTCGATCTGGCGGCCGGCGCTGACGAGGCGCAGGAACCGCCAGAAGCCGGCGGCGATGAGGACGAGGGCGACGACGGCACTGGCGAGGACGGCGACGACGAGACTGAAAGCGGCGCCACATCCGATCAGACGGAAATGCGCGCCGAGCAAGTGGAAGAAGAGGGTGACGGCGACACCGCTCCGCAAGACATGGAGCTTGGCGAGGACGAGCTCTCCGACGGCGACGATACAGCCGAGGACGCCTTCTCGATCCCGGACCGGCGCAACTGGGATCTCTCTCCGCAGACCGACTACAAGGCGTTCACGACCCGCTTCGATGAGGTGGTCGAGGCCGAGGAGCTTTGCGATGAAGAGGAGCTGACGCGCCTCCGCGCTTATCTCGACCAGCAGATGGGCGGACTTCACAATGTGGTGACGCGGCTGGCCAACCGCCTCCAGCGCCGGCTGATGGCGCAGCAGGCGCGAAGCTGGGATTTCGATCAGGAAGAAGGGTTGCTGGACGCTGCCCGGCTGGCGCGAGTGATCGTCAATCCGATGCACTCGCTCAGCTACAAGATCGAGCGGGACACGGAATTCCGCGACACGGTCGTCAGCCTGCTGATCGATAACAGCGGGTCGATGCGCGGCCGGCCGATCGCGATTGCCGCAATCTGTGCCGATATTTTGGCGAGGACCCTTGAGCGGGTCGGCGTCGCGAGCGAGATTCTGGGCTTCACAACACGCGCCTGGAAGGGCGGCCAGAGTCGCGAGCTATGGCTTAGCGATGGCCGTCCGGCGACGCCCGGTCGCCTGAACGACCTTCGGCATATCGTCTACAAGCGCGCGGACGAGCCCTATCGCCATGCCAAGCGCCATCTCGGCCTGATGATGCGAGAGGGGCTCCTCAAGGAGAATATCGACGGCGAGGCGCTGCTGTGGGCGCATAATCGATTGATTGCGCGGCCCGAAGAGCGCCGGATCCTGATGGTGATTTCAGACGGCGCGCCGGTCGACGATTCGACCGCTTCGGCCAATGGCGGTGCCTATCTCGAGAGGCATCTGCGGCAGGTGATCGAATGGATCGAGCGCCGCTCCACGGTAGAACTGGTCGCCATCGGTATCGGCCACGACGTGACCCGCTACTACAGCAGGGCGGTCACCATCATGGATGCGGAGCAGTTGGGCGGGGCGATGATCGAGCAGCTCGCGAATCTGTTCGAAACAGCCTGAGGCTGAAAGAATTAGGGCCCGACGCGGTAAGGCGTCGGGCCCCCCTCGTAACGCGACGCGAGGGACAGTTGGTGACGAGGAAAAAGGGGGAAACCTCGGCACTTGTTGGGCTTATGTCCGATTCGCGCTTCACCGAAGCTGAATGACCCTGGCAACGTCTGTTCAGGAAACAGCATGACTATTGCGAACGCTTCGCAACAAGCTAATGGCGGTTCATGAGCCCGAAAATGATTCGCCTTCGCCGTGCGTGGTTCCAGTTGCACAAGTGGATCGGCCTGATCCTTGCGATCCTGATCATTCCGTTGTCGCTCAGCGGATCGGCGCTGGTCTGGCGCGGTTGGCTGGACGCGCAGGTCAACCCGCACCGTTATCCCGTCGTGAGTTCGCCTTTGGCCACGCCCGGCACCTACGCTGAAGCCGCCAACTCGCTTCTCAAGCCAGGTGATCGCATCGTGTCGATGGCATTTCCGGACAAGGCCGGAAGCGTCCAGGTCACGATCACCAAGGCGCCGCTTGGCGATTCCAGGCCGCAGCGGGCGTGGATCTGGCTCGACCCGACGAGTGCCGAACCGCTCGACCGCGCCAATATGAACGAGGGGGTCGTCCGCGTCCTCCACACCTTGCACGGGAACCTGATGTACCCCGGCGTCGGCCGAAAGGTCGTAGGCTGGATCGGCGTCGCGATGTTCATCTCGTCGCTCACCGGCATTTGGCTGTGGTGGCCGCTGAAAGGCAGCGTCACGCGGGGCCTGCGCTGGAACCGCCGGCCTGACTTCAACTCCAACCTTCATCATCTGGGCGGGTTCTGGATTGCGATACCGCTCGCGATCATGTCGGGGACGGGCGCCTGGATCTCATTCCCCGGCGCATTCAGCGTGCTCTCAGGCTCACCCGTCGGGCACGTCGGTCCCGGGTCCCAAGGCCAGCCGCTGACGCTCCCGCGCCAGAGCGTGGATCAGGCGGCGACCTCTGCCCAGAAGCTGGTGTCGGGCCGGCTTACGAACGTCGCCTGGCCGACCGACAAGTCGCCGGAGTGGACGGTAAAAGTCACCGCCAACGGGAAAGCATCTGAAATCAAGGTTCGCGACCTTGACGCAACGGCCACGTTGGCGCCGGAAAGGCCGCAGACGGTCGCGCGAACGATGGAACGGATCCACGATGGCAGCGACATGCCGCTCTGGTGGCAGATTGTGATGTTCATCTCGGGAATCCTGCCGGCCATCCTGGCGGTGACGGGAATCCTGATGTGGCTGCGCATGCGCCGGCGGCGCGAACGGCACCGTCGCGGCGCGGCGGCGATGGCGGAATCGGAAGCTTTGGAGAGCTAGCGGCCCGTTCGGGACCGCTGACGGGTCAGGCCGCGGCCTGACCCTTCTTGACGATCTCGCGCTTCAGCTTGCGGACCTTCGGCGACAGCTTGTCATCGCTGGTCTTCAGCAGCCAATTGTCGAGGCCGCCGACATGCTCGACCGAACGCAGGCCGTGCGTCGAAACGCGCAGCTTCACGCTCTGCCCAAGGGCGTCGGAGATCAAAGTCACGTTCTGCAGGTTCGGCAGAAACGTGCGCTTGGTCTTGTTGTTGGCGTGGGAAACATTGTGTCCCACCTGCCGGCCCTTGCCGGTCAGCTCGCAAACGCGCGACATGTTGTTCGTTCCTGATTCGTTGAAGCGGGCCGCTCGCGAGAGGGCCCGGAAAGCCGCAGCCCGATACCCATAAGGGTCTTGCGCGTCAACACTTGCGAGGAAACCTTGGCAGCCGCAATGACGTTATGTCGCTTGGACTACGTTAGATCGGAACAGGGATGCGCGCAGTTCTTTTACTTTTGATCCTCGCCGTGGTGGCGTTGATCGTACTCGTCGCCACCGGGCTCATCGACATCAATCAGACGCGACCGGCAGAAGTGCCGCAGGTGTCCGTGAACTCGAACGGCATTACGGCGACGGGCGGTCAGACCCCGGCTTTCGACGTCGAAACGGGAACCGTCAGCGTCGGCGCCAACCAGGCGAACGTCACGGTCCCGGTGCCTTCGCTCAAGGTCAATCCGGCCGACGGCAACCAGGCACAGCCGGCCACCAACACCGCTCAGTAATCGACAGGAGGAGCGGCCTGCACTAGCCGGCTGGTGTGAGCTTTCCGCTTCCATCGCCGATGCGTCGCGCGCTCGACCTTGCTAGAGAGGCCGCGGCCGATGGCGAGGTACCGGTGGGCGCCGTCGTGACCAAGGGCGAACAGATCATTGCCGAGGCCCGCAATGCGATGCGCGGAAGCCTCGATCCGACGGCGCACGCTGAAGTTGTCGCGATCCGGCATGCGGCCGTGACCCTGGGCCAGTCCCGGCTCGACGGCTGCACCCTCTGGGTGACGCTCGAACCCTGCGCCATGTGTGCGGGAGCGATCGCACTGGCGCGGCTGGATGGGCTCCGATTTGGAGCTGAAGATCCGAAAGGCGGCGGGGTCGTCCATGGCGCGCGCGTGTTCAACCAGCCAACCTGCCACCATCGCCCGGACGTTCTCGGTGGGATTGGTGAGGCGGAATCCGCGGAGCTTCTCCGCGATTTCTTCGGTGACAGGCGCTGAAATTGACCAACGCTTGTGAACAAATGCGCGCGCGGGCATTTAACAGCCTCACGCAATGAGCGATCCTTCCCCCATTCCCTGGTTCGACGTCGTCATCATCCTGGCCTTGGTGATGCTCAACGGCGTCCTGTCGATGAGCGAGCTGGCGATCGTGTCCTCCCGCGAAGCGCGGCTGAAGGCGATGGCCAAGACAGGCAGCGCCGGGGCGAAGTGCGCATTGCAGCTTGCCGCCAATCCCGGCCGGTTTCTCTCGACCGTCCAGATCGGCATCACCCTCGTCGGAATCCTTGCCGGTGCATATTCAGGCGCCACGCTCGGTGAGCCTGTCGGGGAGAGAATCACGCTGCTGGGCCTGGAGCCGGATACGGCGCAGACGGTCGGGTTCGCTATCGTAATTATTCTCACGACCTTCGCCTCGGTTGTGGTCGGCGAGTTGGTGCCGAAGCAACTTGCCCTGCGATCGCCGGAGCCCATTGCCGCAGCCATGGCGCGTCCGATGCGCTGGCTGTCAGCCTTGACGGGCCCGATTGTCTGGCTCCTAGACCGGACTAGTGGCCTTATCTTCAAGCTGTTGGGTCTCAACCGCGAATCCGAGAATACGGTGACCGCGGAAGAGCTTCATCTGGTGGTGGCCGAAGCACAGACTGCCGGAGTCCTCGAAGAAAGCGAGCGGGCGATCATTTCGGGCATCGTCCGTCTTGCCGACCGGCCCGTACGCGAGGTCATGACACCGCGGACCGATGTCGACTGGGTCGATGTGAGCGCGACCAAGGAAGAGTTCCGCAACGCGCTCAAGGAGACGCCGCACAGCCGGATCCCGGTGGCGGACGGTTCGGTCGATGACATCATCGGCGTGATCCAGGCACGCGACCTCCTCGACGCTGTGCTCGACGGCCGCGAAATCGATCTGCGCGAAATGACCCGCACGGCGCCAGTCATTCCCGATCTGATGGACGCGATGGACGCCCTTGTAGTGCTCCGTTCGGCCGAGGTTCCGCTGGCGCTCGTTCACGACGAATATGGTCACTTCGACGGTATCGTGACGCCCGGAAGCATCCTTGCGGCCCTGGCCGGCACGTTCGCCCACGACGTCGAGGAAGGTGATGAGCCCGACTTGTTCGAGCGTGACGACGGCAGTTGGCTGGTGTCCGGGGCGGCAAGCGCCGACCTGCTGGAAGACCGGTTAGGCGTGAACATGCCCAACGACCGCGATTATTCGACAGTTGCCGGCTTCGCGCTTTCGGTCCTGAAGCGGCTTCCGCAGACCGGCGAGACCTTCACGCACGATGGCTGGCGATTCGAAGTCGTCGACATGGACGGGCGCAAGATCGACAAGCTGATCGCGTCGCGACCGAAGCGCAGGTCTCGGGACAGCGAACCGGCAAAAGCCGAGGAAAATTGAAATCCACAGGGGGGACGATGCTTAGGACGCTGATCGCCGCGGTCGCAGCTTCATTGCTGGCTTTGGTTTCGCAAGCGCACGCGCAGTCTGCGCCCGCACCGGAGTTGAAGCGAGGCGTCAACGTCCTTGGCTACGACCCGATCTGGACCGATCCGGCGCAGGGCCGCTTCCAGGAGCGGCACTTCACGGAGATTCGCAAAGGCGGGTTTGACTTCATCCGCGTGAACCTCGCGGCGTTCCGGCACATGGATTCGAGCAACACGCTCAGCCCGCGCTTCCTCGATCGGCTCGACTGGATCGTCAACAAGGCCGGCGCAGCGGGATTGTCGGTCATCCTCGACGAGCATGATTTCAATGCCTGCTCCGAAGATGTCGATACCTGCCGGACGAGGCTTTCCGCGTTCTGGAGCCAGATCGCGCCGCGATACCGGAATGCGCCGCCGTCCGTGATATTTGAACTATTGAACGAACCGCATGCGAAGCTCGACGCCGACACGTGGAACGCCTTGTATCCGGAAATCCTCGCGGTGGTGCGCAAGTCCAACCCGACCCGAACGGTGATCATCGGCCCGACGCAGTGGAACAGCCGCGAGAAGCTCGACACTCTCAAGCTTCCGGCGAACGATCCGAACATCATCGTCACGTTCCACTATTACGATCCCTTCCGCTTCACCCACCAGGGTGCGGGCTGGGTGCCCGAAATGAAGGATGTTCGCGGAGTGACCTGGGGCTCGGATGCCGATCGGGCCACGATTGCCGCCGACTTCGGCAAGGTCGCCGCCTGGGCGAAGGCGAACAACCGGCAAATCCTGCTCGGTGAGTTCGGCGCATATGATCGGAGCGGCACTCCGATCGAGCTGCGCGCGGCTTACACGGACGCCGTTGCCCGTGAGGCAGAGCGGCACGGTTTCAGCTGGGCCTACTGGCAGTTCGACAGCGACTTCATCGCCTGGGACATGAAGCGGGACGGATGGGTCGAGCCCATTCACAAGGCCCTGATCCCGACCGCGCCGTAGCGCGTCAGAGGCGGCCGAAGCTGGCTTCGAACCCCGCGGTGTCGCCGCGGGCGAGAAGATCCGCCTGCTCGACGACGCGGTCTCGCTCCAGCCTGCCGGCGAACGCTCCGAGTTGCGCGTCGATCTTGCCGATGTCGGCCGGCGTCAGCCGCGCGAGTTGATCGAAGCTGTGGTAGCCGAGCCCGTTCAGCGTCTGCGCAAGCTTTGGGCCAACGCCTTTGAGCCTGGTCAGATCGTCCCGCTGATCACCCTCTGCCAATGCGCGGTGGACTGGTGCTCCAATAATCTCGCCGACGACGTCGCTGGCCGCTGCGGCTGCTTCTCCGTCCAGCCCTCTGCCTTCAGCCTCAGCCTTCGGGTTGGCCATGTGCGGGCGAATCGGCGTGGTGTCGGTCAGCTGCACGCGCTGCCTCGGGCGCAGCAGGAGGAAGGCGATCAGCGCGACAACGACGACCGCGACGATGATCAGGACGAGATTATTCTGAAGATCCATCACCAACTCCACTGCGCATTATACCGCCGCCGAAGCTCCAGCAGATAAGCCAACAACAATCCAAGGCCAAAGCTGATCAGGGCCGCAAGTTCCACTTCCAGAAGCAGGGGCAAGGCGAAGCCGGAGCCGCTATCCGCCCAGTGCACTTCGCCTACGCCCGGTACGTCATTCAGGATGCGCACAAGCTCGGATCGCTGGAAGGCGTCGGCCGGGCCTGACAGGACGAGGCTTCGCTTGAGCGGCGAGCGAACGACTGCCGCCTGAACTGGAGCCATTTCCCAATCGATGAGGACTTTGCGCGTGAACTGCTCGGTCGAGCTGGCGAAGCGCTCGCCGGTCCCGACCGGCCCGTGCCAGACCCACGCGATGATCAAGACGGCTGCGGTGGCAATGAGCACCGTCAGTGAGCGCTTTCGCTTGTAGGCTTCGCGACCAACGGCTTTGTCCTTGCGGAAGCCGATGCGTCCGGCGACGACTCCGATTACCACGGCGGCGGTGATGACGGGCCAGTAGAGATCCCAAAGAAAGTTCATTCGCCAGCCAAAGCGTTTTCACCGCTTCGTTCGAGTTCTCGCCAGCCGATGTCACGGCGATGGAAGCCGTCGGCAAAGTCGATCTGATCGACGGCCCGATAGGCGCGAGCCCGCGCATTGGCGAACGTGTCGGCAACTGCCGTCACTGCGAGCACGCGTCCGCCCTTGGCCACCAGCGTGTCGCCGCTGCGCGCAGTGCCCGCGTGGAAGACGGTTACTCCGGGCACCTGCTCGGCGGCCTCGATCTCGCGGATCAGGCCACCCGACGCGGGCGTACCGGGATAGCCCTGAGCGGCGACGATGATTGTCATCGAGTGGTTCGCGGACAGTTTCGGATGCGCCTCGCCGAGCCGGCCGGTCGCAACCGCGAGGAGCAACTCCGCGAAATCCCCCTCAATCAGCGGCATGATCGCCTCGCACTCGGGATCTCCGAAGCGGGCGTTGTATTCGATCAGCTTCGGGCCATCCGCGGTGAGCATCAGTCCCGCGTAGAGCACGCCGGAAAAGGGCGTGCCGGCATCGGCCATCGCCTTCGCCGTCGGGATCACGATTTCGTCCATGGCCCGCTGCTGCAGTTCGGCGGTGAGTACCGGGGCGGGGCAATAGGCGCCCATTCCGCCGGTGTTCGGCCCGGTGTCGCCTTCGCCGACCCGCTTATGGTCTTGCGCCGAGGCCAGGGGCACTGCGGTCACTCCGTCGACGAGAGCGAACAGGCTGGCCTCCTCGCCTGAAAGAAACTCCTCGATGACCATTGGCCCGTCGCCGGCGGCATCGATGGCCGCCTCGGCTTCCTCTCGCGACATGGCGACGGTCACGCCTTTGCCCGCCGCCAGTCCGTCCGCCTTGATCACCACGGGAATGCCGAACCCTTTCAGCGCGTCGTGCGCAGCGGCTACGGTCTCGACCCGAACGTATCCTGCGGTGGGGATAGCGTTTGCAGCGCACAGGTCCTTGGTGAAGCCCTTGGAACCTTCGAGCTGCGCTGCGGCGGCATTCGGCCCGAATACGGCGAATCTTGCATTGCGGAGGGCGTCGCCAACACCAGCGACAAGCGGAGCCTCCGGCCCAATCACGACGAGGTCGATGGCGCGCCCTTCGGCGAGCGCGATGACTGCAGCCGGATCGCAGGGATCGACCGGGACGCACTCGGCCCATCGCGCAATCCCCGGATTTCCCGGCGCGGCGATCAACGTTTCGCAGGTCGGCGATTGCCTCAGCCGCCACGCGAGCGCATCTTCGCGTCCACCCGAACCCAACAGCAGGACGTTCATGGATCTCCCCGAAGACAGCGGCGGTGGCCTGTTAGCCGAGGCCAAGGCTGGCGACAACGCGCCAGCGCTCACAGTGACCGAGCTGTCGATGTCGCTCAAGCGGACGATCGAGACGTCCTTCGGCCGGGTGCGCCTCCGTGGCGAGATTTCCGGGTTCAAGCGGCATGCCTCCGGCCACTGCTATTTCAGCCTGAAGGACGAGGGCGCCTGCATGGACGCGGTCGTCTGGCGGACCAGCGCCCAGACGCTGGCGTTCCGGCCCGAGGACGGCGCCGAGGTCATCGCGACCGGGAAACTCACCACATATCCGGGCCGGTCGAAGTACCAGATCGTCGTCGAGAGGATGGAGCTGGCGGGCGAAGGCGCGCTGATGGCGTTGCTCGACAAGCGCCGGCGAGCGCTGGCCGCCGAGGGACTCTTCGAGGGCTCCCGCAAGCGGAAGCTGCCGTTCATGCCGCGCGTGATCGGCGTCGTGACGTCACCGACCGGAGCGGTAATCCGTGACATTCTCCATCGTCTCGAGGACCGCTGCCCGACCCGCGTTATTGTCTGGCCGGTGCCGGTTCAGGGGGAAGGCGCGTCGACGAAGGTCGCGGCGGCCATCCGCGGGTTCGGAGCAATCGAAGCCCGCGGTCCTGTACCGCGTCCCGATCTCATCATCGTCGCGCGCGGCGGCGGCTCGATCGAGGACCTATGGGCTTTCAACGAGGAGGAGGTCGTTCGCGCGGCGGCCGAGTCGCCGATTCCGCTGATTTCCGCGGTTGGGCATGAGACCGACACAACCCTGATCGACTTTGCGTCCGACATGCGCGCGCCGACCCCGACAGCCGCGGCCGAGCTGGCTGTCCCGGTCCGCGCGGAGTTGATGGCCCTAGTCGACGATCTAGGACGCCGTTCGGCGTCGTGCCTAACTGTCCAGGCGAGGCGAGCGCGCGAGCGGCTCGACTTGACCCTCCACCGCTGGCCGCAGCCCGAGACCTTGTTCGCTCCAGCGACCCAAAAGGTCGATGACCTCACCGGCCGGCTGCCAAGGGCACTTTCCGCTCGTGCCGCCCATGCGCGGGCCGACCTGAGTGCCGTCGCTCCACGCCTCCGGCTCGAGCTGCTGAGCGACCGTGTGCAGCGGGCGCAGGATCAACTCGCGTCGCTGTGGCGGCTTGCCGAGCTCGCGCATCCAGACCGGCCGTTGAAGCGAGGCTTTGCGCGGGTCACCGATCGCGAGGGAAAGACACTGACGCACGCCGCGGAAGCCGTCGCCGCTCGCAATCTCCAGCTGCACTTCGGCGACGGTACGGTCGATGCGACGACGGGCCTGGAGCCGAAGGCACCGCAGCGGGTTGAGAGGAAGGCCAGCCGCCCTTATGTCGGCTCGCAACGGGGGCTGTTCGATGAGCCTGAGGAATAGCCAATGCTGATGAGCGGATCGGGTCGCGCCGCGCGCCTCCATTACCTTGCCGGGACCTTCCGTGTGCTGTCGAACGGCGACCACGTCATCTGTGCGGTGACGGGCACGCGCATTCCGCTCCATGAGCTCCGCTATTGGAGCGTCGATCGGCAGGAAGCTTACGTTGACGCCGATGCCAGCCTCCAGGCGGAGAAGAAAGCCGGCGCTTAGCGCCAGCTGGCCGTTGGTCGAATTGGCCTTGCGCCGGAGCTTGAGCCGGGTTCACAGACCATATTGGCGCGCTTGCGAGAGCGTTCGCGAGCGCAACGCGACAGAATGGAGGCGGTCCATGCATGTACGCCTGTTGATGTTGGCAATTGCCGCGACATTCCCGGCCCCTTTACTGGCAGCGCCTGAAAGCAAAGTGAGTTCGGCGACTGATGCCAATGAAAAGGTCTGCGAGAATGTGACGCAGATCGGCAGCCGGCTTGCAAAGAGGAGGGTCTGCGCGACTCGCGCCGAGTGGGAAGAGCGCAACCGGCAGGATCGCGAAGCGGTGTCCCAGGCGCAGAAGCAGATCGGCGGGCCCTGCTCCACGGTTTCGAACAAGACGGGTGGGGTCACATGCTGATGCGGGTAATCCCTGCGGCTGCACTTTTGGCGGTACTGGCGTCCTCGCCGCTGCTTGCAGGCGAGCCCGCTCAGAGCGTGCCAGCGACCAACACCAACGTCGGCCCCAAGGACGAGAAGATCTGCGAAAACATCACGCCCATCGGCAGCCGGCTCGCGACCAAGCGGTTCTGCGGCACTCGCGCCGAGTGGGAAGACCGCAAGCGCCAGGATCGCGAGGCGATCGAGAATGCACAAAGAAGCCCGTGCATGCTCACGCATAACAGCGGAACCGGGCGCCCTTCCTGTTAGAAACGGAGGCGATCATGCATACGAGTATCGTGCCGATCCTCACTCTGGTGCTCGCGGCCGCGGCGCCGGAAAGCGCTCCACCTCCGCCGGTTCCGGCGACGAACACCAACGTCGGCAATCCCAACGAGAAGATCTGCGAGAACATTACTCCAATCGGGAGTCGCCTCGCGACCAAGCGCTTTTGCGGGACGCGGGCGGAATGGGCCGACCGCAAGGCGCAGGAGAGGCAGGCGCTGGAGGACGCGCAACGCGCCCCTTGTGTCCACAAAGCCGGGTGCCCTTGACCGCCGCTGACAGGTAGGTCTCAATCCCCATGTGGACGGGGGCACCATCCAGCAACACCTCACGGAGGCAGATCGGGCGCTGAAGGCCGGCGCCAACGATGTCGCCCGCCACCATCTCGACGCCGTTCTCGCGTTCGACAGCAGCCATCCGGGCGCTCGCAACTGGCTTGGCCTGAAGGCGCTCGAACGGAATGACCCGCGCGCCGCCATCGAGCATTTCACGATTGCATGTGAGCGAGACCCCAAAGGGCAGCCGTTATGGATGAACCTCGCTCGCGCCTTTCGTGAGCTTGGCGACGCGGCTGGTGAGCGCAATGCGCTCGAGCAAGTCCTGGCGCTGGATCGCCGTGACCTGCTTGCGCTGATCCGACTCGCCGAGCTTCACGAGCGGCTGGGCGAAGCAACGCTCGCGGCGAAGCACTGGAGCGCCGTCATCGCGCTCTCGAAGAACATTCCCAACCGCTCTGCGGAGTTCGAAAAGCTGATCGAGCGTGGCACCGCCTATGTCCAGGATCAGCAGCGGAGGCTGGCGGACGCGATCGCTGCGGACATGGCCGATGAACTCGCTGTAGCCGGCACTCGCGACCGGAGGCGGATGGCGGCTGCCGCCGATCACTGGCTCGGGAAGCGGCCGATTTACGCCAATCATTGCGAGGGGCTGCATTACCCTTTCCTGCCTGCGGACGAGTTTTTCGACCGCGCGCACTTCCCGTGGCTCGAGCAGTTGGAGGCGGCGAGCCCCGCGATCCTCGCCGAACTGCTCGCAATCCTCGCTGATGGAGAGTCCGGTCTGGAGCCGTACATCGCGATGGAGGATGGCGTTCCGCAAAGTCAGTGGTCCGCGCTCGACAAGTCGCTCGACTGGGGTGCCTTTCACCTCTGGAAGGAAGGCGACCGGATCGGCGCCAATTGTGCCCGCGCGCCGCAGACCGCCGAGTTCGTTGAATCACTGCCGTTGTGCCGGATCCCCGGACGTGCGCCCGCCGTCTTCTTCTCCATCCTCAAGGCCGGAAGCCATATTCCGCCGCATACTGGCGCCACCAACGTCCGCAGCATCGTTCATCTGGGGCTGATCGTGCCCGACGGATGCGGATTTCGTGTCGGGGGCGAGACACGGGATTGGCGCGAGGGCGAGGCCTTCGTGTTCGACGACACCATCGAGCATGAGGCGTGGAACCGCAGCAACAAGGATCGCGCGGTCCTGATCATCGACACCTGGAACCCGCACCTCAGCGAGCATGAGCGGGAAATGGTCTGCCGCTTCTACGAGACGGCAGACCGGCAGCGCGGGATGGTGCTTTAGGGCCTACTCGGCGGCTTCGCGGACATTCTCGTCGGCAGGCAAGATGACGAGGCCGCCGTCGCCCTCGTCGACGTGCACCGCCTGTCCGTCCTTGATCTTGCCGGCGATGATCATGTCAGCGAGCGGGTCCTGCAGATACTTCTGGATCGCGCGCTTGAGTGGCCGCGCGCCATAGACCGGATCGTAGCCCACGCGCCCGAGCCAGGCACGTGCGGCAGGAGTCAGATCGATCCGGATCTTGCGGTCCTCAAGCAGCTTCTGGAGCCGCGCGACCTGAATATCGACGATCGGCCCCATGTGCCCTGCCGACAGGCGGTGGAACAGGATGATCTCGTCCAGCCGGTTGAGGAACTCCGGCCGGAAGTGAGCCTGGACGACCTCCATCACCTGCGGTTCGACCTTGTCGGCCGGTTCGTCCTCACCGAGGCCCGCCAGATATTGCGAGCCGAGGTTGGAGGTCAGGATGATGATCGTGTTCGAGAAGTCGACGGTGCGGCCCTGGCCGTCGGTCAGGCGTCCGTCGTCCAAAACCTGCAGCAGGACGTTGAACACGTCGCCGTGCGCCTTTTCGACCTCGTCGAAGAGAACGACCTGATAGGGCCGGCGGCGAACGGCTTCGGTAAGGACTCCGCCCTCTTCATAGCCGACGTAGCCCGGAGGAGCGCCGATCAGCCGCGCGACCGCGTGCTTCTCCATGAACTCCGACATGTCGATGCGGACCATTGCCGAGGCGTCGTCGAACAGGAATTCGGCAAGCGCCTTGGTGAGTTCGGTCTTGCCGACGCCGGTGGGCCCGAGAAACAAGAACGAGCCGAGCGGCCGATTGGGGTCTTGCAAGCCTGCGCGTGAACGGCGGACAGCGGCGGCCACGGCCTTCACCGCATCTTCCTGGCCGATGACTCGGGCGCCGATGAGCTTCTCCATCTGGAGCAGCTTTTCGCGCTCGCCTTCCATCATCCGTTCGACCGGAACGCCGGTCCAGCGGCTGACGACGGAGGCGATGTCCTCGGCGGTGACTTCCTCGCGAAGCATCGCGCCCTTTACGGCCGCCTGAGCTTCTGAAAGTTGCTTCTCCAGCTCGGGAATGCGCCCGTATTGCAGCTCACCGGCCTTGGCGAGGTCGCCGTTGCGTTGCGCCTGCTCCAGCTCGATGCGGACCGCGTCCAGCTGCTCCTTGATCTTCGCTTCGGCGCTGATCTTGTCCTTTTCGGCCTGCCAGCGCTGAGTGAGCTCCGCCGACTGCTGTTCTAAGTTCGCCAGCTCTTCTTCGAGCTTGCTCAGGCGTTCCTTCGAGGCCGCATCCTGCTCCTTTTTCAGTGCCTCGCGCTCGATCTTGAGCTGGATGATCCGCCGGTCGAGGTTCTCGATTTCCTCGGGCTTGGATTCGACTTCCATGCGGATCCGGCTCGCGGCCTCGTCCATCAGGTCGATCGCCTTGTCCGGTAGGAAGCGGTCGGTGATGTAGCGGTTGCTGAGCGTCGCCGCCGCGACCAGCGCGCCGTCGGTGATCCGCACGCCGTGGTGAAGCTCGTACTTTTCCTTGAGGCCGCGCAGGATCGAGATGGTGTCGGGAACGCTCGGTTCGCCGACGAACACGGGCTGGAAGCGCCGCTCCAGCGCCGCATCCTTCTCGATATATTTGCGATACTCGTCGAGCGTCGTCGCGCCGATGCAGTGCAGCTCGCCGCGGGCCAGAGATGGCTTGAGAAGGTTCCCGGCGTCCATCGCGCCTTCGGCTTTGCCGGCGCCAACCAGCGTGTGCATCTCGTCGATGAACAGGATGATCTCGCCCGCGGCCTGCTTCACTTCGTCGAGCACGCCTTTCAGGCGCTCCTCGAACTCCCCACGATATTTCGCGCCGGCGATCAGCGAACCCATGTCGAGCGACAGCAGCCGCTTGTCCTTGATGCCGTCGGGCACGTCGCCATTGGTGATGCGCAGCGCGAGACCCTCGGCGATGGCGGTCTTGCCGACGCCCGGCTCGCCGATCAGCACCGGATTGTTCTTGGTCCGGCGCGCGAGCACCTGGATCGTGCGGCGGATCTCCTCGTCGCGGCCGATGACCGGGTCGAGCTTGCCTTCGCGTGCTGCCGCCGTGAGATCGCGGGCGTATTTCTTCAGCGCGTCGTAGCGGTCCTCGGCGCCTTGCGTGTCCGCCGTTCGCCCGCCGCGCAGCTTCTCGATGGCGGCATTCAGGTTCTGCGGGGTAAGGCCCGCCTTCTGCAGGGCGTTGCCGACGTCGGTGCCCTTGGCGAGCGCCATCGCCAGCAGGATGCGTTCCACCGTGACGTAGCTGTCGCCGGCCTTCTGAGCGACCTGTTCGGCCTGGTCGAGGATGCGGATGGTGTCGCCATCCAGCGCGGGCGCCTGTGTCGCTCCGCTGCCGGTGACAGCCGGAATCTTTGAAACGAGGGCGTCCACCTCGCGCTGCGCGGTTTTCGCGTCTCCGCCTGCCGCGTTGATCAGACCCGCGGCCATACCCTGCTCGTCATCAAGCAATGCCTTCAGCAGATGCGCCGGCGCGATCCGCTGATGGTGCTCGCGAACTGCGATGGTTTGCGCCGCCTGAAGAAAGCCGCGGGCGCGGTCGGTGAGCTTTTCCAGATCCATTTCCTACCCCTGTTCAGCAGGCCGGATATGGTGTTGCTTCAGCGCAACACAAGGTGCCGCTCAATGCTGTTGCGGCTGTGAATCGGAAGAACCTGTCGGGGCGGCCGAAGGTGCGAAGACGACCTTCGGTCCGGCGGGCTCAACCGGTGTGGTTGCGATCACTGGCGCAGCGCCAGAGCTTGCGGCTGAAATGGTGGGAAGCGGCTGCGCGATGGTGGCGATGTCCGTCGACTTGGCGATCGGCGGGCAGAGCGAAGCCACGGTCGGATCCATGTTCCACCGGCGATACTTGGTGGTGTCCACGTGGAAACGCAGGAACGCGTAGAAGCCGAGCCCGACCTGGTAGTCGGGGCCGCGCCGCGCCTGAACTCGGCATAAGGTGCGCATCAGGTCTTCGCGCGTGGTCTGCCGCAGCGGAACCATGTCGATCGCGGAATAATGCTTGTGGGCGCTCTCCGGGGCACCACCCGCACAGGCGTTCAGCGCCGGGTTGCGATATGCGGACACCGGCTCGACCGGCCCGACCGCCGGGATCACGTAGTCGCGGACGTATCGCAATGTCTGCACGATGTGCGGCCACTCACTGGTGGGCGGAACCTCGAACGGCTGGCCGCCGCAACGTTGCCAGGACGTGGCAGTTCGAAGCAGCTGCCAGGTCGGAAAGACTCCGCCGACGTCATACTGCTCGAGGTAGGCATTGAACGCCCTTACGGAGTTTCCATGCGCCGGTGCCGCCGCATACCAGTTGCGGTAACCGGGCTCGTCCTGTCCGACCGTGATGTAGTCCGCCGCCGGATTGAACGTCGCGGCGCCGGGCGCGTACACGACGGAGCCCGACGGCGGAGCAGGAAGCACAACCTGGGCCGACGCCGAAGCGGCCAAACCAAGCAAGGGAAGCAAGAGCCAGCGCATCGGCGCATGATACTCCACCCCGGTGGGTTGAAAAGCTCGTCTTTCCCGCACACTGTCGCAGCCATGGAGCGCCCGATCGAAGTCGAGCTACCGCACAAGCTGGGCCGCGACGAAGCGCACCGGCGGATCGCGGACAACGTTCACAAGCTTCGCGACCATCTTCCGGGGGGCGCCGCGGCCCACGTCCAGTCGAATTGGTCGGGCGAGACGCTCAATCTCGATATCACCGCCATGGGCCAGACGGTCGCAGCGCGGCTGGATGTCGAGGAGACGAAGGTTCGCGTTCGGGTCGCCCTACCGGGCATGCTCTCCTTCTTCGCGGGACCGATCGAGGCAGCGTTGAAGGCGAAGGGCGGCGATCTTCTACTCGAAGACAAGAGCAAGAAGAGCTGATGCGCCACTTCGCCATCGTCGGATCGGGGCCTGCGGGCTTCTACACGGCGGAGGCGCTCGCCAAGGCCTATGGCGACCAAGCGCGAATCGACATCCTCGATCGCTATCCTGTGCCCTACGGCCTGATCCGCTTCGGCGTGGCGCCCGATCATCAGTCGCTGAAGGCGGTGAGCAAGCGCTACGACAAGGTGACGGACGAGCCCGGTGTCGACTTCATCGGAAACGTGACAATCGGCGGCGACGTCTCGGTCGAGGAACTGCTGGCCCTATACGACGGGGTCATCCTGGCGATCGGCGCTCCGCATGACCGCAAGCTCGGCATCCCGGGAGAGGACTTGCCGGGCGTGGTCGGTTCGGCGGAATTCGTCGGATGGTACAACGGCCATCCCGATTTCGCCGACCTCGACCCTCCGCTCGACGGGACGCACGCTGCCGTCATCGGCAATGGCAATGTCGCGCTCGACTGCGCGCGCATCCTGTCCAAGACCCAGCGAGAGTTCGAAGGCTCCGACATTGTCGGCCATGCCCTGCAGGCGCTTGAAAGTTCGGCGATCAGGACCGTCACCATCCTCGGCCGCCGCGGGCCGCACCAGATCGCCATGACGCCGAAGGAACTCGGCGAGCTTGGGCATCTGGAGGAGTCGTCGCCGGTGGTCGAGGCGGCAGACTTCCCGCCGGTCGAAGCAGACGATGCGCTCGAACCGGGCCATCGCAAGTCGATCAATATCCTCCGCGAATTCGCCGCCACGCCACCCGACGCATCCAAGCCGAAGCGCCTCGTCTTCGATTTCTTCGCCAAGCCGGTGCGGGTCGAAGGCGACGGCAAGGTGGAGCGGATCGTCGTCGAGCGGACCGAACTCGACGAAAATGGCGCCGCTCGGGGGACGGGCGAGAGATATGAAATCAAGGCCTCACTGGTCATTTCCGCCATCGGATATTCGACGCCGCAGATGGATGGCGTTCCTTACGATGAGCGTGGGGGCAAGTTTCAAAATAAGGGCGGGCTGATCGCCGATCGGCTGTACGCGGTCGGCTGGGCCCGGCGCGGCCCGACAGGCACCATCGGCACCAATCGGCCCGACGGCTACGAGGTTGCCGAGCAGGTCGCCGCCGCAATGCCCGCAGGAAGTGGCAACGACCGCGAAGGCGCGACCGGACTCAAGCGCCTGTTAGCCGAGCGCGGCGTGATGGCGACAGACTATGACGATTGGCGGAAAATCGAGGAAACCGAGGTCGGCCGCGCCCGTCCCGGCAGCCCCCGCGAAAAGTTCGTCCGCGTCGAGGAATGGCTATCCGCGCTCGGCCGCTGATTCGCGGGTTGCGCTTACAGGATACCCCATCTATCTAGCCGCGGCCTTGGCTCCCGCAGCGACCATTGGTTGCGGCAAAAGCGGGTTCCGGTCGGGGAGTAGCTCAGCCTGGTAGAGCACTGTCTTCGGGAGGCAGGGGCCGGAGGTTCGAATCCTCTCTCCCCGACCACTTACTTGCGCTAGCGACGATTAGTCCGCGCCCCCCGCCACATCATCAGAGCTCGCGTGAGTCCGCTTGACACCGACCGAATGGCTGGGATGTTAGCGCTCACAAAGAGGGACCGTGCATGGGGAGTATCGAGCGCGCGCGGGTCGTCGTTACCTGCCCCGGCCGCAATTTCGTCACGCTCGTCATCGAAACCAGCGATGGAGTTCGCGGGGTCGGCGACGCGACTCTCAACGGACGTGAGTTGTCCGTCGCAGCCTATCTCAACGACCATGTGATTCCGTGCCTGATCGGCCGCGATCCGCACCGGATCGAGGACATCTGGCAGTTTCTCTATCGCGGCGCCTATTGGCGGCGTGGCCCGGTCACAATGAGCGCAATCGCCGCGGTCGACACAGCCCTGTGGGACATCAAGGGCAAGGTCGCCGGCCTGCCGCTCTATCAATTGCTCGGGGGCGCAAGCCGTGAAGCTGTCATGGTCTACGGCCATGCAAACGGCGGGACGGTCGAGGAGACGGTCGATAGCGCGCTCGATTACCAGGCGCAGGGGTACAAGGCGATCCGCCTGCAGAGCGGTATTCCGGGCCTGGCCTCGACCTACGGCGTGTCGAAGGACCGATACTTCTACGAGCCGGCCGACGCCGACCTTCCGACCGAAAACCTTTGGTCGACGGAGAAGTATCTGCGGTCGGTGCCCGAGCTTTTCGCCGCCGCGCGCGAAGCTCTCGGCTGGGACGTCCACCTGCTGCACGACGTCCATCACCGCCTGACGCCCATCGAGGCCGCGCGCCTCGGAAAGGACCTCGAGCCGTATCGACCGTTCTGGATGGAAGACGCGGTCGTGGCCGACAACCAGGAGAGCTTCCGGCTCGTTCGGCAGCATACGACGACACCCCTCGCTGTCGGGGAGATCTTCAATAGTGTCTGGGATGCCAAGACGCTGATCCAGGAACAGCTGATCGACTATATTCGCGCGACTGTCGTCCACGCTGGCGGCATCACCCATCTGCGGCGGATCGCGGCCTTTGCCGACATGTTCAACGTGCGCACCGGCTGCCACGGCGCAACGGACCTGTCGCCGGTGACGATGGCTGCGGCTCTCCATTTCGACCTGTCCGTGCCGAACTTCGGCATCCAGGAATATATGCGGCACACCGAGGAGACAGACGCCGTCTTCCCGCATGCCTACACCTTCGAAAAGGGTGCAATGCATCCGGGCGATGCACCTGGCCTGGGCGTGGACATCGACGAGGAGGCCGCGGCGCATTTCCCCTACAAGCGCGCTTACCTGCCGGTGAACCGCCTCGAAGACGGCACGATGTTCAACTGGTGACCGAGGCGCTGGCCCTGCATCCAGACCGGTTGTTTCCGGCGGAAGAGCGAACGCGAGGAATAGCGCGCGACCTGTACGACAGTGTTCGCGACCTGCCGATCGTAAGCCCGCACGGGCATACAGATCCCGTCTGGTTCGCAAACAACGATCCGTTCGCCAATGCCGCCGAGTTGCTCCTCACGCCGGATCACTACTTGTTGCGGATGCTCTACAGCCAGGGCGTCCCGCTCGACCGGCTCGGAGTGGCCACGGTTGACGGTAAGACAGCATCTGACCCGCGCGAGGCTTGGCGCTGCTTCGCCGAACACTACTACCTGTTCCGCGGAACGCCCTCGAGGCTTTGGCTCGACTGGATCTTCGCCGAGATATTCGGATTGGAGATCCGGTTGTCGGCCGAGACCGCCGACCTCTATTTCGATCGTATCGATGCGGCGCTGCAGACGGCGGAGTTTCGGCCGCGCGCCTTGTTCGATCGCTTCAATATCGAAGTGCTGGCGACCACCGAAAGTCCGCTGGACACGCTCGAGCATCATCGCGCGATCAGGGAGTCCGGTTGGGACGGCAGGGTGATCACCGCCTATCGGCCGGACCCGGTGGTGGATCCCGACTTCCCTGGTTTCAGCGATAACCTTCGCCGGTTCGGGGAGATGACCGGCGAAGACGTCTCGAACTTTGGCGATTATCTGCGTGCCCACGAAAAGCGCCGCGCTGCCTTCCGGGAAGCGGGAGCGACCTCGACCGATCACGGCCATCCGACCCCGTTCACCGCCGACCTGTCGCGGCCGGAGGCGGAGTCGCTGTATTCGACGATCCTTGGCGGTGATTTCTCCGCGCAAGATGCAGAGCTGTTCCGCGGGCAGATGCTGACTGAAATGGCGCGGATGAGCCTCGATGACGGAATGGTCATGCAGATTCATCCGGGCGCCCATCGCAGCCACAATCCCTGGCTGCTGCAGGAATATGGACGCGACAAAGGCGCCGACATTCCGATCCCGACGGAATACGTTCGAAACCTGAAGGCGCTGCTCGACCGCTTCGGCAATGAGGCGCGGCTGACCATCATCCTCTTCACGCTCGATGAGACGACCTATTCCCGCGAGCTGGCGCCATTGGCCGGCCATTATCCGGCACTGCGGCTCGGGCCGCCCTGGTGGTTTCATGACAGTCCGGAAGGGATGCAGCGTTTCCGCGAGCAGGCGACGGAGACCGCTGGCTTCTACAACACGGCCGGTTTCGTCGACGACACGCGCGCGTTTCTGTCGATTCCCGCGAGGCACGACGTCGCGCGCAGGATGGATTGCGCCTTCCTTACCCGCCTCGTGGCCGAGCATCGGCTGGACGAAGACGAAGCGTTCGAAGTCGCACGGCAACTCGCCTACGATTTCGTCAAGCAGGCGTACGCGTTGTGACGGAGCGCCTTCGAAACGCCACGATCGCGAACCTGCCCGCTAGCATTCGTCGGCCGTCTTTCGATAGACGCGCGCTGAAGCCCGGCGTCGTCCATGTTGGCCTGGGCGCCTTCCATCGGGCGCATCAGGCGCCGGTGTTTCAGGCGCTTGCCGAAAGGGGCGACTTGCGTTGGGGCGTGGTCGGTGCGTCTTTGCGGTCGCCCGCAGTACGCGACACTTTAGTGCCTCAGGACTGCCTCTACACGCTGGCCGTCGACGATGGAGCTGAACGTGGGATCAGCGTCGTGAGCGTCATTCGCGATGTGATCGTGGCGCCCGAAGATCCGGCTCGGCTGGTCGAGGCCATTGCTGCGCCGGAGACCGGGATCGTGACGGTGACCGTAACGGAAAAGGGCTATGATCTTCCGCGGGCCACGCTCACCTCGCCGAAGACGACGCCAGAGCATCTCGCTGCCGGCTTGCTCAAGCGGCGCGAGCGGGGACTTCGTCCGCTCACGATCATCTCGTGTGACAATCTTGCGGGCAATGGCAGCAAGCTGAGGGCACTGGTTAGGGAAGCCGCAAACGCCAACGATCCGGCGCTCGGCGAATGGATCGAGCAGGAATGCGCGTTTCCAGCCACGATGGTCGACCGCATCGTACCGGCCACGTCCGAGCGCGACATCGAGCGAATATCGGCGGAGCTGGGCGTGCTCGATCGCGCCACGGTGCGAACCGACGGCTTCTGGCAGTGGGTGATTGAGGACCGCTTTGCCGGCGAGCGGGCCGACTTCGAAAGCGTCGGCGTGCAGGTCACCAAGGACATCGCGTCCTGGGAACAGGCAAAGCTCCGACTGCTCAACGGAGCGCATTCCGCAATGGCCTATCTCGGCGCTTTGGCGGGGATCGAGACGGTCGACCGCTTCGTCGCGGAGGGGTGGGGAAGGGCGCTGGTCGAACTGCTCTGGGATGAGGTGCAGCCGACGCTCAGCCCTTCGTCGGAAGTCGATCCGGCGGCTTATCGCGACAGCCTGATGGCGCGGTTTCGAAACGCTTCGCTTGGCCATCGGCTGATGCAGATCGCCATGGACGGATCGCAGAAGCTGCCTCAACGATTGGTCACTCCGGCCGTCGAGCTGATTGACCGCGGCAACCAGCCATCGGCGATCGCTCTTGTCCTCGCGGCGTGGATGCATTTCCAGTCTGGACGGAGCGACGCCGGTGAAAAGGTGCAGGTTGACGATCCGTTGGCTGCGACAACTTCGCGCCTGGTTTCCGAGGCGCGAAATTCGACCGACCAGGTCACGGCGCTTCTCGGTCTTGACGCTGTCTTTCCGCGCCGTCTCGTAGCCGATTCGCAATTCGCGGCGCTCGTGGCCAGCCATCTCGACAACATCCGGCATCTCGGCGCGCGAGCGGCAGTCGAGCATTTCGTGGAGGTCCGCGTATGAAGCTCGACCGTCCCGGCCCGATCCTGTGCTTCGGCGAAGTGATGCTTCGCTTGAGTACGGCGCCAGGCGTACGGCTCGCGAATGCGCAGTCTCTGGCAGTGCACGCTGGAGGGTCGGAGGCGAACGCCGGTGCCCTGCTTGCGCAACTCGGTCGTCAGGTGGAAATGATTACCGTCCTGCCGGCCTCACCGCTCGGCGACCAGTGTGAAGCGTCGCTTCGAAGCGTCGGGCTCGATACCCGGCACGTCAGGCGAAGCGATGGCCGCATGGGTCTCTACTTTGTCGAAGGCACCGCAGGCGCCGGCCGCATCGTCTATGACCGGGCGGTATCGGCCTTCGCCGAGAACGCCGATGCATCCGACTGGCCTGCCCTGGCTCGCGATGCCTCCTGGTTCCATATGTCCGGGATCAATCTCGCGCTAGGCGGAAAGCCCGCCGAAGCTGCGTTGGATGCTGCTCGGGCGATGGTGGATGCGGGTGTTCCGATCTCCTTCGACGTCAACCATCGCGCATCGCTGTGGGAAGATCGTTCGGAAGCGGATGTCCGCCGGGTCAACGACCTGTTGGGCCTGACGGACGTGTTGTTCACGAATCCGCGGCATATTGCTGGCCTCGCTGACGAAGATGCAATCGCTGGAGCCTTCGCCGCATTCCCCAAGATCGCCGTGATCGCCTGGACGGAGCGATCAGTCGAACACGGGCGATTGTCAGCCAACGTCACCACTCGTGACGAGTCTTTCGAGACTGATGCAGCGTCCCTCGCGAATGTCATCGATCGGATAGGATCCGGCGATGCGTTTGCCGGTGCAGTGATCGACGCGATCCTGCGCGGAGCAGCAGCCGAGGAATGCGTGAAGGTCGGTCTGGCCGCAGCAGTGATGAAGCACGGGATCGCGGGGGATCGCTGGATCGGCACGCGCGAGGACCTCGAGGCTTTCGATCCCTTCGCGCCGGAGGACGTCCGGCGATGATGGAGATCGGGGAAATCATGCGGCTGTCGCCGGTGATTCCGGTGCTGATTATTCACGATCCGGCACAGGCCCGGCCGGTCGGCGAGGCGCTCGTTCGAGGTGGCCTGCGGGTTCTTGAAGTCACATTGCGCACGCCTGCCGCACTCGACGTTATCCGGGAGCTGCGCGGGATCGATGGGGCGGTGGTTGGCGCCGGGACAGTCCTCACCGAAAAGCAACTGGACGACGCCCTCTCGGCAGGCGCGGAGTTCGCGGTCTCCCCGGGCATGACGGCGCCTTTGGCAACGGCCGCCATCACCCGCGGCATTCCTTATCTGCCGGGAATCGCGACCGCGGGCGAGATCATGCGCGGCTTCGAACTCGGGCTTCGTCATTTCAAGTTCTTCCCCGCGGAGGCCGCCGGAGGGAGGGCCGCGCTGAAGGCCCTTTCAGCTCCGTTCGGCGACGCGCGCTTCTGCCCGACCGGAGGTGTGACGGAGGAAACGGCGCCGCAGTGGCTTGCTCTCGAACAAGTACTTTGCGTGGGCGGGAGTTGGCTCGGTCCTAGCGCCTCGACCGACCTCGCCTCGATCGAGGCCGCGGCGCGGCGCGCCAGCACATTTCATTCCTCACCATCGGAGATCCAGTAGCCATGAGCGTCACTCGCCGACGAACCCTGCTTAGTGCCGCAATGCTTTTGGGCGCGGTCGTCGCTTCCGGAGGGAGCGCAGCAATTCCACCGCTGATCCCGGAAGGGAGCGAGCCGGCGGTCATCGCGAGCGGCTTCAAGTGGTCGGAAGGACCCGTCTGGATTGCGGACGGCGGCTACCTTCTCTTCAGCGACGTTCCGAACAATCGCATCCATCGCTGGTCGGGTGGGACAGAAGCCAAGATCTTTCTCGAACCATCGGGCGGAACGGCGACGACGGGGTTCCGCGAACCCGGCTCGAACGGCCTCAAGCCGGGCCCGGCCGGCTCGATCATCATCGCCGACCAGGGCAACCGGGGCGTTGCCCTGCTCGACCTGAAGACTCATGCGAAGCGGGCGCTTGCCCAACAATATGGCGGGAAGAAGCTCAACAGCCCGAACGATGTCGCGGTCGGGCCTGATGGGGCGATCTGGTTCACCGATCCGCCCTATGGCCTCGAAGGCATCAACGATTCCCCGCTGAAGGAGCAGCCCGCGAACGGCGTTTACCGCATCGGGATGGACGGCACCGTTACGCTGATCGACGGCGAACTGACATTTCCGAACGGACTGGCTTTCTCACCCGATGGACGCACCCTGTACGTGTCCAGCTCCGATCCGGAGAAGGCCGTGATCATGAAGTATGCCGTCGGGCCGGACGGGAGCGTCAGCGGCAAGACCTTGTTCGCGGACTTCACGTCGGACGCGAAGGCCGGCAAGCCCGGCTTGCCCGACGGAATGACCGTCGATGAGCATGGTAACCTGTGGGCGACCGCTCCGGGCGGTATCCGGATCCTGAGCCCGGACGGAAAGGCGATCGGCCGGATCGACCACGACAAGCCAATCTCCAATGCCGCATTCGGAGGACCAGACGGACGCACTCTATTCATGACCGCGTCTGACCAGATCCTTGCATTGAAGACCAACGTTCGCGGAGCGCCGGCTCGAATGCCGGTCCTGCCAAGTGGGAGCAACAAGCCATGACGATCGAGTTTTCCAGGCGCGACCTGATTGGCGCGGGCGTCGGTGCCGCACTGCTCCCATCGATCGCAAGGGGGCAGACCCCGCCCGCCAAAGGTAGCGTCGGCTTCGCCATCGTTGGCCTCGGGAAGCTTTCGCTGGGCCAGCTCGTGCCCGGTTTTCGGAACTGCAAGAAGGCGTATCTCGCGGCTCTCGTCAGCGGAAGCGAGGAGAAAGCGAACCGTGTCGCCGCCGAACAGAAGCTGCCGTCGCGCGCGATCTACAATTACGCCGATTTTGACCGCATCGTCGCCGATCCCGGCATCGAGGTTGTCTACATCGTGCTGCCGAACTTCATGCACGCGGAATATACGATCCGCGCGCTGAAGGCTGGAAAGCATGTGCTGTGCGAGAAGCCGATGGCGACGACCATCGAAGACGGCCAGCGGATGATTGCAGCCGCCAAAGCGGCCAACCGGCACCTGATGATCGCCTATCGCTGTCATTATGAGCCGATGAACCTGGTGGGTATGCGGCTGCTGCGTTCGGGCAAGCTCGGCAAGCCGCGCATCGTCGTGACCGACATGGGGCGTCAGTCGGATCTGTCGGATCCCTCAGATGCCTGGCGCCTGGACATGAAGAAGTCGGGCGGCGGGGCTCTCACGGACATGGGCGTGTATGGCGTCAATGGCGCACGCTATCTGCTCAACGAGGAACCGACCGAGGTCCAGGCCTGGTCGCGTACCGACCGCAACGATCCTCGCTTCAAGGAAGTTGAAGACCTCTACGCCTGGCAATTCCGTTTCCCGTCCGGCGCGATCGCCAACGGCTCGACGTCGTTCAGCTACGCCGGGACGATGTCGTGGCACGTCATGTGCGAGAACGGGAAGATGACGGCCGATCCGGGCTGCTTCTACGGAGGCAACCGGCTGACGGTGACCGGCAATGGCGTCGAGACTCCGCAAATCACGGAGATCGACCAGTTCGCGCGGGAGATGGACTGGATGGCCGACGTCGTGCGCGGCCGGGCGCCGATGGTCTCGACCGCTGAAGAGGGCGTTCAGGACATGCGCCTGATGGAAGCGATCATGGAGTCTGCCGCGAAGGGCGGCGCGACCGTTGCAACCAATTTCGGGTTCCGCAGGCCGGTCGATCCGGCGGCGGTCGTGGACGTGCCAGCAGCCTGAATTCGATAGGGGGCTAAGATGCGTGTTGTAAGTGCTTTGATGTTTGGCGCCATGACGGCGCTTGCTGCTGTTCCGGCCTCGGCGGACGAAGTCGATGCGCTCATCGCCAAGATGACGCTGGAGGAGAAAGCGGCGCAGCTGCAGGATAGCGCGCCTGCGATCCCGCGGCTCGGCCTGCCCGCTTACACCTATTGGAACGAAGCGCTCCACGGCGTCGCTCGCGCAGGCGAAGCGACCGTCTTTCCGCAGGCGATCGGGATGGCGGCGACCTGGGACAAGTCACTCCTTCGAGCCGAGGGCCAAACCATCGGCATCGAAGGCCGGGCGAAATACAATCAGGCGCAGAAGGAAGGGCGCACCGGCCGCTATTTCGGCCTCAACTTCTGGTCTCCGAACATCAACATCTTCCGCGACCCGCGCTGGGGCCGGGGTCAGGAAACGTTGGGGGAGGATCCATTCCTTACCGGCGTGCTCGCCACCGAATTCATTCGCGGCGTGCAGGGAAACGATCCGAAATATCTGACTGCGGCGGCGACAGCCAAGCACCTGGCGGTGCACAGCGGCCCCGAACAGGACCGCCACCATTTCAACGTCAATCCGTCACGCCAGGACCTGACTGAAACCTATCTTCCGGCGTTCCGGCGCACGATCATCGACGGCAAGGTCGAGATCGTGATGTGCGCCTACAATGCGGTCGACGGAAAGCCGGCGTGCGGGAGCGAGGAGCTGGTCAACCAGACCCTTCGCAAGGACTGGAAATTCGCGGGCCACGTGACATCCGATTGCGGGGCGATCGACGACGTCACCACCGGCCACAAGTTCACCAAGACGAACGTCGAGGCGGTCGCGGTTGCCGTGAAGGCCGGCACCGAGATGAACTGCGGCTTCAAGAACGAATATCTTGACCTGCCAAAAGCCGTCGCTGCCGGGTTGATCACGGAGAGCGAGATCGACGTAGCGTTGAAGCGCGTGCTCGGCACCCGCGCCAAGCTCGGCATCCTTCCGGCGGGAACCATCACTCCGTGGTCGGACACGCCTTATTCGGCGAACCACTCGGCGGCGCATATCGATGTGGCATTGCGCGCCGCCCGAGAATCGATCGTCTTGCTCAAGAACGACGGGATCCTGCCGCTGAAGGCTGCTCCGGCGCGCATTGCTGTCGTAGGACCGGGTGCAACGTCGCTTATTTCGCTGGAGGGCAATTACAACGGAACGCCGACGGCGGCCGTTCTTCCCCTGGATGGCCTGAAGCAGGCCTATCCCAGTTCGAATATTAGCTATGCGCAAGGATCCGCATTCGTCGAAGGGGCCTCCGTCCATGTCCCCCGCACGGCGTTCACCGACGGGGTGACCGCCCAGTTCTTCAACAACACTACGTTCGAAGGGCCAGTGGTCGCGACCCGGCGCTACGACGAGCTCGACCACAATTGGAACTGGATCGCACCGGCCGAAGGCGTGAACCCGCGTGATTTCTCCGTGCGATGGACGGCGTCACTCAAGCTTCCGGCGGCGGGCGATTACCGCTTCGAGCTTCAGCGCCGCCGTTGCGACGCCACCTCGGATGTCGAGCGCTACGTCATCACGATCGAAGGCGCCGAGCCGCTCAAGGTGGAAACGCCATGTTCGGCCCGCGACGCTGGTGAATCCCCGGCGGTCGTCATCCATGCCGCCGACACCAAGCCGAGAAAGCTTGTGGTCGAATATGCTCATCGGTCGAAGGATTACGCGCCGGTCGTGACGCTCGCCTGGCAGGCTCCGTCGCAGGCCCTGCTGGACCAGGCATTGGCGGTTGCAAAGCCAGCCGACGTCATCCTCGCTTTCGTGGGGCTGAATGCCTGGCTCGAGGGCGAGGAAATGCCGGTCGCGGTGCCGGGCTTCTCGGGAGGCGACCGCACGGACATCGGCCTGCCTACCACGCAGCGAAGAATGCTTCAGGCTCTTCAGGCGACCGGCAAGCCGGTTGTGGTCGTGCTTCAGACGGGCTCCGCGGTGTCACTGGGCGACGACGGCCAAAAGACCCGCGCGATCCTCAACGCCTGGTACGGCGGGGAGCAGGGCGGAAAGGCCATCGCGGATGTGATCTCGGGCAAATACAACCCGGCCGGGCGGCTTCCGGTGACCTTCTACACCGCCGGTGAAAAGCTGCCTGACTTCGCCGATTATTCGATGCGCGGGCGCACCTACCGGTATTTCTCCGGCACCCCCGAGTATCCGTTCGGTTACGGGCTAAGTTTCACCAGGTTCGGTTATTCCGACGCCAAGGTCGAGGCTCCCGCAGTCGCCGCAGGTGCGAAGCAGCGGGTAACCATCAAGGTCCGCAACGACGGCAAGGCTGCGGGCGACGAGGTCGTCCAGCTCTACATCTCGCCGGAGCGGCGGGATGCACCTTTGCGCTCGCTCAAGGGTTTCGAGCGAATCCACCTCGCTCCGGGCGAAGAGCGCACGGTGGCGTTCGATCTCGTCCCGCGAGACCTCGCCTTCGCCGATGCAAACGGCGTGATGCGGATCGTGCCGGGGACCTACAAGGTGTGGGTCGGTGGAGGTCAGCCAGGAACTGTGGCGCCCGGCCAGGCGACGGCCTTCCAGGTGACCGGCGAACTCACGCTGGATCCCTAGGCTTCTGCGGGTGGCGCGAACTTGGTGACCGGCTGATAGCGCGGATTGATCAGGTGCACGACGAGGAGGGCGATCAGATAGGCTGAGCCTGCGATGACGAAGATCGGCGTGTAGCTGCCGAATTTCTCCAGCACCCAGCCCGCATATTTCGCCATCAGCATCCCGCCGAGCGCGCCCGCGAAGCCTCCGAGGCCGACCACCGATCCGACGGCCCAGCGCGGGAAGAGGTCGGCGGGCATGGAGAAGAGGTTGGCGGAGAAACCCTGGTGGCCGGCGCAGGCGAGACCGATCAGAAGAACTGCGATCCACACGCTTGGTGCCGATACGGCGAAGGTTACCGGGACGACGATCAAGGCGCAGAAAAGCATCGCCCGCTTGCGCGCGCGACCGACGTCGATTCCGCGTCCCAACAGCTTCGAGCTGTACCAGCCGCCAAGGACCGACCCGACGTCCGCCAATATGTAGACCGCGACCAGAGGAGGGCCGAAGGACTTGAGGTCGAGGTCGTACCTCTTGTGGAAGAAGTCCGGCAGCCAGAACAGGAACGTCCACCAAATCGGGTCGATCAGAAAGCGTCCGCTCATGTAAGCCCACGCTTGGCGCGTGGTGAGCAACCGCCTCCACGCGACCGGCTTCTGCGGCTCCACCTTGTCGGATTCGATGTACGCGAGCTCCGCGGCGCTGACGCTCTTATGCTCTCGCGGGCTGCGGTAGAACAGGAACCAGGCCGCGATCCAGACGATGTTGATGAGGCCCGTCACGACGAAGGCGGACTGCCAGCCCATCGCCAAGGCGATGGCCGGAACGATCATCGGGGTCAGGATCGCTCCCAGATTTGCGCCGGCGTTGAAGATGCCGATCGCCAATGCTCGCTCGCGGCGTGGAAACCACTCCGACGTTGCCGCGAGGGCGGCGGGATACGTCCCGGACTCGCCGAGCGCGAGCACGATACGCGCAATCGCAAAGCCCCTCGTCGACGTAAAAAATGCGTGCGCAATATGCGCAACCGTCCATACGCCCATCGCCAGCAGATATCCGGCGCGGGCGCCGATGCGGTCGATCAGGCGCCCGAAGAAGAGGAAGCCAATTCCATAGGCGGCCTGGAACCAGAAAACGACGTCTCCGTACCCGCTCTCCGACCAGCCATAGAGTTCCTGAAGCGTCGGCTTGAGGACGCTAAGGACAAGCCGGTCGATGTAGCTGAGGACGACGGCAGCGAAGAGCAGGCCGCAGATCAGCCAGCGTACGCGTGCGCCCTTACCCGGGGGCGCAACCACGTCGACTGCCGCGACGTCGCTCAACTGATCCGAAGCCAACCGCTCATGATAGCGTTAACAAAGCTGTTGCTGCCGCATTGGTCAAGCTGACTGACGGTTCGCCCCATCTAACGTTAGCGCCGGTCGATGATCGCCCGACCGATGTCCGTGATTTTCGTGCAGCCGGTCAACGCCATCGCGACACGCATTTCCGCTTCGAAGAGCTTCAGGACATGCGCGACACCCGCCTGGCCGCGGCCTGCCAACGCGTAGGCCCAGGCGCGGCCGACCAGGACGAAGTCGGCCCCGAGCGCGAGCATGCGCACGACGTCCAGCCCTGAGCGCACTCCTCCGTCGACGAGGACAGGAAGCTTGCCGTCTACCGCATCGGCAATCGAGGGAAGGGCGCGAGCGGTGGACGAAACGCCATCGAGCTGACGGCCGCCATGGTTCGAAACGACGATGCCATCCACACCGTTGGTCACGGCCGCTCTGGCGTCATCTGGTTCGAGGATACCCTTGATGACCAGTGGCCCATCCCAATTCTCGCGGACCCAGGCGACATCGTGCCAAGTGATCGATGCATCGAAATTGGAGCCGATCCAGCCGAAATAATCCTCCAGGCCGGTGTTCTTGCCGAGCACCGGTTCGAGGTTGCCGAGGCTGTGCGGACGGCCGTTCAATCCGACATCCCACGCCCAGCCTGGCCGAGCCAAAGCTTGAAGACCCCTCTGGAGACGGGTGCCGCCCGACAGTCCGGAACGGTAATCGCGGTAGCGGCTGCCCGGGACGGGCAGGTCTACCGTTAGCAGCAGGGCATCGCATTTGGCCTCGCGCGCCTGCGCGAGGAGGTCGCGGACGAAGCCGCGATCCTTGATGATGTAGAGCTGGAGCCAGAACGGCGATTGCAGCTTGCGAGCGATTTCCTGCACCGGGCAGACGCCGAGCGAAGACAAGGTGAAAGGGACGCCGGCGGCACGCGCCGCCCTCGCCGCCTGAACCTCGCCGCGGTTGGCGTACATGCCGGCCAGCCCGATCGGGCCAAGTCCGATGGGCAACGACCACGTCTTGCCGAACAGCTCGGTTGAAAGATCGAGCGTCGAAACGTCGCGCAGGACCTGCTGCCGAAGCTTGACCTCCCGAAGGTCGCCCACGTTCGCGGCCAGCGTAACCTCGTCGTAAGACCCGCCGTCGAGATACTCGAACAGGAAGTGCGGGAGCCGTCCGCGTGCAAGCTCGCGATAGTCGCTGACGTTCGCCGCTTTGCGCATTCAGCCTTCAGGTCGCGAAGCTGGGGTCGAGGCGATGCGCCTTCCGCTTGAGCGCCGGCCACGCGAGCAGGTTCGCCGCGAGCGGAAGTCCGACCTCGCCCTGCTGGGCAGTGATTTCAGGCGCGCCCTGTGGCGGGTGGCTAAGATTGGTGCCCGCCGACAGCGCCATGATCTGCGCCTGGCAGGCACGCTCCAGGAAGTAGAGGCGGATGAAGCATTCGCCGACGTTTTTGCCGACGGCCAGCGTACCGTGATTGCGAAGGATCATGGCGCTCTTGGTACCAAGGTCCGCAACGAGCCGTTCGCGTTCCGCGAGGTCGACGGCCACACCTTCATACTCGTGGAACGCAATCTCGCCGCGGATCAGCATCGCCGTTTGGGTCAGCGGCATCAGTCCTTCCGAATGTGCGGAGACCGCCTGCCCGGCGGGCGTGTGGACGTGCATCACCGCATGCGCATCGTCGCGCGCCATGTGGATTGCGGAATGGATGGTGAAGCCCGCCGGATTGGTGATGAACGGCGTCGGCTCAACCGGGTTGCCCGTGACGTCGACCTTGACCAGTGAAGAGGCCGTCACCTCTTCGAACATCAGTTGGTAGGGGTTGAGCAGGAAGTGATGCTCCGGTCCGGGAATGCGCGCGGACAAATGCGTGAAGATGAGGTCGTCCCAGCCGTAATAGGCGACCATCCGATAAGCGGCGGCGAGGTCTTCTCGGATTGCCCATTCTTCGTCGCTCACCTTACCCTTCAGAGAGGGGATTTCGACCGAGTCCAGGCGGGTAGTTTGTGTCATTCCGCGGTTGATCGCATCGACGCGGCTCATTGTGGAATCTCCTGCCGGTCCGGATGGGCGGCTGCGAAGGCCTCCAGCCGGTTCGCATTTTCCTCGGCTCGCATCAGCGTTGGGTAGTCGTCAAGCGGGACGTTGAACCGGCGCGCATTGTAGAGCTGCGGGACCAGGCAGATGTCCGCTGCAGTTGGAGCATCGCGGAACAGAAATTTGCCGGCTCTTGGGGCTGCCATGTCCTCGAGCGGACGAAGCCCTTCCGTGATCCAGTGCACGTACCAGGCGTCGACCTCTTCCTGCGAATGTCCAAGCTCGCTCTTGAGATATTTGAGGACCCGCAAATTGTTGATGGGATGGATGTCGCAGGCGATCAGCATCGACATCGCAACGACGTGCGCCCGTTCCGCAGCCGAGGCCGGAATCAGCGGTTGGGTCGGAAACCGGACGTCGAGGTAATTGAGGATAGCGAGGCTCTGCGTCAGCCTGTGCCCGTCAATCTCCAGCATCGGTACCAAACCCTGCGGATTCAGGGCCCGATATTCGTCAGATTTCTGCTCGCTTTCCAGCACGTTCACCTGCCGGGTCTCGTAGTCGACCCCCTTCATCTTGAGGGCGATGCGGACCCGGTAGGCAGCGGACGATCGCCAATAATCGTAGAAGATGGCTTGGGGCATCGTGCGGGCTTAGCTGCTGAGCCGAGGATGCGGCAAGGTCGCGATTTGATGCGTTACCGCTGAATGCCTTCAACCGTCATCCGCCGGTTCCTCTATGTGCCCGAGACGAGGGAGCTGACGATCGAGTTCGTGACTGGGCGGCGCTACCTCTATTCCGACGTTCCGGACGAGGATGTGCAGGCGTTCCGCGCAGCCTTCTCCAAAGGCGTGCACTTCAACCGGCACATCCGCGACCGCTTTCGCTGTCGCGAGCTGACACCCGCGATCAGTTAAGGACTATTCGCCTTCCTCGGTCTGGAAGATGCTTTCCACGGCATCGATCCGGGCCGACAGGCGGACGGTCTCGCCCTCGACATCGGCGACGAGGCCGGCCGGGATGAAATGATGGTGGCCTTCGTGCGACCCTTCACCGCTGCTGTCGCGAGTCAATTTGATGCGGTCGCCTTCAACTCGATCGACCTTGCCCAGCGGCGTGCCTTCGGCGTCGATGACCTGCATATGCTCGCGGACGTTTTCCAGGCTGCTCATTCTGATCTCCTCTTGGCGGGACTCGAACGGATGGACCGATATACGCCGGTCCGCATGTCGTGTCTGTGACTGCTGAATGCCGAAGCCGCGGGTGGGACAAAGGTTCCGCGCGCCGGAACCGCATTCGCGAAGCTTCGTTCGTTACGCCACGACAACAGGTGCCAACAGGGAGTTCAGAGTATGGCCGACGATCGTGAAACCGTAGACCGGACCACCATCGTGGAAACCAACGGCGGTGGCGGAGGCGGCGGAGTCCTTGCCGTCGTGCTGCTCATCGTCGTGATTCTCGTCCTCTTGTTCCTCTTCCGCGACCAGCTCGGCTTTGGAAGCAGGACCACGGAGGTCAAGGTCCCGGACAAGATCGAAGTTAACGTCAACTAATCGGCTCAAACGCGCGGTAGGCGAGTCCCGCGCGGTTCGGGCGCAGTTCCAACAGGGGCTGCGCCCGTTTGAGTTTGTGGCGTCCAGGTTCTAACGCGGCGGCATGCAGGGAACCGAACTTCGCTACATGAGCGGCTTTGGCGGTCATTTCGAAAGCGAGGCCGTCGACGGCGCGCTTCCCAAGGGCCGAAACAGTCCGCAGCGGCCGGCTTTCGGGCTGTACGCCGAGCAGCTCTCGGGCTCCGCATTCACCGCTCCTCGGCATGAAAACAGGCGCAGCTGGCTCTACCGGTTGCGCCCGACCGCGGACCATCGGCCATTCGTCCGGTATGAAGGCGCCAGGCTGTTTGCGCCGGGTACAGTGAAGGAGCCGCTTGCTCCCAATCGGCTGCGCTGGAATCCGCCGTCCGATATCCCCTCCGGGGCAGACTTCGTCGACGGCATGGTGACCATGCTCGCTAATCGCGACCCTGCCGACCTCGAAGGCGTGGCTGTGCATCTGTATCGCGCGCAGAAAAGCATGGAGAACCGCGTCTTCGTCGACGCGGACGGCGAATTGCTGATCATCCCGCAAGACGGCGCAATCGAAATTCAGACCGAGCTCGGCCGGATCGAAGCAGGGCCCGGCGATGTCGCCCTCGTGCCGCGCGGAGTGAAGTTCCGGGTCAACCTGATTGCAGGAGAAGCTCGCGGTTATGTTGCGGAAAACCACGGCCTGCCGTTCCGCTTGCCCGACCTCGGTCCGATTGGCGCGAATGGCCTCGCCAATCCCCGCGATTTCGAGGTTCCGATGGCTGCTTACGAGGATCGGGACGACAAGACCGAGGTCATCCAAAAGTACCTCGGCAGCTTGTGGACAACGACGCTCGACCATTCGCCGCTCGATGTCGTCGGCTGGCATGGCAACTACGTGCCTTGGCGCTACGACCTTAATCGCTTCAATACGATCGGGACGGTCAGCTTCGACCACCCGGACCCGTCGATCTTCACTGTCCTGACCAGTCCGAGCAACGTGCCGGGCCGGGCCAATGCCGACTTCGTCATCTTCCCGCCCCGCTGGATGGTCGCTGAAGACACGTTCCGCCCGCCCTGGTTCCACCGCAACGTGATGAGCGAGGCGATGGGCCTGATCCACGGCGCTTACGATGCCAAGGCGGATGGCTTCGCTCCCGGCGGCCTTAGCCTTCACAATCTGATGAGCGGGCACGGTCCGGATGTCGAAAGCTGGCAGAAGGCGAGCTCGGCTGACCTGAAGCCGCACAAGATCGAGAACACGCTCGCCTTTATGGTCGAAACCTGCTGGCCGTATCGTCCCACCCAGTTCGCGCTCGACCGCGCGCAGCCTGACTACGACGAAGCCTGGGCCGGTTTCCCGAAGGCAAAGCTCCCCGAATGACGCTCGACGAAACGCACAATCCCGATCGAATCTCCTGGGTCGATGGCTCTGAACCGGGCAGCGATTTCCCTGTCCAGAACTTGCCTTTGGGGATCTTCTCCGAAGGGAGGGGCCTGAGGCGGCCGGGTGTCGCAATCGGCGACTACATCCTCGACCTTTCCGCCGTGGCCGATCTTCTCGACGAAGACTGGCGCGAGGATCTGTCGCAACCCATCCTCAACGCATGGCTCTCGCGCGGGCCGGACCTTCATCGCGCCTTGCGGGAACGATTATCCGAAATCCTGACTGACGTGCGCTACCGCGACGCCGTCGAAGTCTGCCTGATCGGGCAAAGCGAAGTGCGGATGCACGTGCCTTGCCTGATCGGCGACTACACGGATTTCTATGTCGGTATCCACCATGCGACCAACGTCGGCAGGCAGTTCCGGCCCGACAATCCGTTGTTGCCGAACTACAAATATGTGCCGATCGGCTACCACGGCCGCGCCAGCTCGGTCCGCCCCTCGGGAGAGCCTGTCGTGCGGCCATCGGGCCAGCGGAAGGCTCCAGATGCCGAGCTGCCTGAATATGGGCCGAGCCGCCGTCTCGACTACGAGCTCGAACTGGGCATCTGGATCGGTCGCGGCAATGAACTTGGGCAGCCGATTCCGATCGGCGAGGCAGGCGATCACATCTCCGGTTACTGCCTGCTCAACGACTGGTCGGCCCGCGACCTGCAAGCGTGGGAGTACCAGCCGCTCGGGCCGTTCCTCGCGAAGAATTTCCTGACCAGCGTTTCGCCATGGGTCGTCAGCGCGGACGCCCTGGCGCCGTTCCGCTCGCCGATGCCGCCACGCCCGGAAGGCGATCCACAGCCCCTGGCTTATCTCACTGATCCGGTGGACCGGCAGTCGGGCGCCCTCAACATCCAGCTCGAGGTGACGCTCCTGACGGACAAGATGCGGGAGGCGGGACTCTCTCCGCACGTGCTCTCGCAGGGTTCAGCCGACGCCGCGATGTATTGGAGCGCTGCCCAGATCGTCGCTCATCACAGCAGCAACGGGTGCAACCTCCAGCCCGGGGACCTCATCGGCACCGGCACACTCTCGACTGAGAGCGATCAGGGATTGGGTTCGCTGCTCGAAATCAGCCGCGGGGGGAAGCAGCCGATCCAGCTCGCAAGCGGCGAAACTCGCAGCTTCCTGGAGGACGGCGACGAGATCGCCTTGCGGGCGTGGTGCGAGCGGAAAGGCGCGGTTCGAATCGGTCTTGGCGAATGTACGGGGCGGGTTGTCTCAGGCGGCGCTTGAGCAGGGCTTTGAATGGCGCCGGACGTGTAACCATCTTGGGCTGCCCTGCGAATGATGGTCCATGACGAACGAAACCAGTAGCCGCCGCAGTTTCCTCGCGCTTGGTGCCGGGTGCCTTGCCACCGCACTGATCTTCTCGCGCACGGGGAAGGCAAGCGCCGAACCGCAATTCGAAATCCGCAAGGCACCCGCGCAATGGCGTCAAAGCCTGGGCGATCAGCGCTATCATATCCTGCGTGAGGCGGGGACGGAGCGTCCATACTCCAGCCCGCTCAATTCCGAGCATCGCCGCGGCATATTCTCGTGCGCCGGCTGCGCGCTGCAATTGTTCAACTCGTCGACCAAGTTCGATAGCGGAACCGGCTGGCCAAGCTTCTATCGCCCCCTGCCCAAGGCAGTCGTCACGAGAGAAGACAATTCGCTGCTGATGCACCGCACCGAGGTGTTGTGCCGCCGGTGCGGAGGGCATTTGGGACATGTCTTCGACGACGGCCCGAAACCGACCGGGCTTCGCTACTGCATGAACGGCCTCGCGCTGACCTTCCGGGCGGCCTGAGCCCATGCTGATCGCGCTGCTCGCCTACCTTGGCGGTATGCTGACTATCGTCAGCCCCTGTATCCTGCCGGTCCTGCCCTTCGTGTTCGCCAACGCGGGCCGCAGCTTCACGCGCGGTGCTTTGCCGATGCTTGCGGGAATGGCGCTGACCTTCGCGATCGTCGCGACATTAGCCGCGATTGGCGGAAGCTGGGCGGTTCGCGCGAACGAGATCGGACGGTGGGTCGCGCTCCTGCTGCTCGCCTTGTTCGGGCTCGCGCTGATTTTCCCGGCGCTGTCGGACCGGGCCACCCGGCCTCTCGTTGCACTGGGCTCACGTCTGTCGGAACGCCAGGGACAGGATTCGATCTGGTCGTCAGTAGTTCTCGGTATCGCGACCGGCCTGCTGTGGGCGCCCTGTGCCGGGCCCATCCTCGGCATCATTTTCACTGCTGCTGCCCTTCAAGGGGCGACGCTCGGAACATCCCTGCTGCTCCTCGCCTACGCACTCGGCGCTGCGACCTCGCTTGCACTTGCACTGCTTGTCGGTGGGAAAGTGTTTCAGCGCATGAAGGGCTCGCTTCACGCCACCGAGCAGGTCAGGCGCGTCCTTGGCGTTCTCGTCATTGCTGGCGTGGTCGCGATCGCGCTCGGTCTCGACACGCGCGTGCTGTCGAAGGTCTCCAGCGCGCAGACCGCCTCGCTGGAGCATGGAATTGCGCAGAAGCTCGGCCTCGGCGGTACGGACCAGGTCACGAAGATCGGCCCGGGTGGGAAGCTTCCCGTCGAAGGCGAGATGCCCTCGCTGGACGGCCTCGGTCCGTGGATCAACAGCGGGCCGCTCACGCGCGAGCAGCTCCGCGGGAAGGTCGTGGTGATCGATTTCTGGACCTACAGTTGCATCAACTGCATCCGCTCAATCCCCTACGTCCGCGCCTGGTATGAGACGTACAAGGACGACGGCTTGGTCGTGATCGGGATCCACGCGCCGG
The DNA here is from genome assembly GCF_039543105.1 of Sphingomonas daechungensis. NCBI lineage: Bacteria > Pseudomonadati > Pseudomonadota > Alphaproteobacteria > Sphingomonadales > Sphingomonadaceae > Sphingomonas > Sphingomonas daechungensis. The sequence goes on along the minus strand of NZ_BAABJC010000001.1, from coordinate 1,352,840 downwards.
AATTCGCTTTCGAACGCAGTCCCGAAAACGTCCGCAAGGCGGTCGCCGATCTCGGGATCAAGTATCCCGTGGCGCTCGACAACAAGCTGGTCGTATGGTCGGCGCTCAAGAACCGCTACTGGCCCGCACACTACTTCTTCGATGCGCAAGGGCGTCAGCGCTATCACCACTTCGGCGAAGGCCGGTACGGCGAATCCGAGATGGTTATTCGCCAGCTTCTGGCGGAGGCCGGGCGCGCACCCAAGGCGGGCGGGATGGCCAAGGCCAATGCGCAGGGCGCTGAAGCGGCTGCGGCGCTAGCCAGCATCGGTTCGCCGGAAACCTACATCGGATATAGACGGGCGGACCGCTTCGTCTCTCCAGGCGGGCAGGCCCACGATGCCGCAAAGACCTATGGGCCAGCAGCGTTGAAGCTCAACGACTGGAGCCTCGAGGGCAATTGGACGGTTGGGCGGCAGAGCGCGACGCTGAATGCGGCGCCCGGCGCGATTGCCTATCGCTTCCATGCTCGCGACCTGCACCTCGTGCTCGGGTCGGCCAAGCCGGTACGTTTCCGGATTACGATCGACGGCAAGGCGCCGGGCCCGGACTCGGGCGTGGACGTGAAGCCCGACGGAAGCGGCGTCATTCAGGAACAGCGGCTGTACCAGCTGGTCCGGCAGCAAGGCGACATTCGCGACCGCACCTTCCGGATCGAGTTCATCGATCCCGGTGTCGAGGCGTTCGCCTTCACCTTCGGCTAGGGCTCGCAGCCTCGGCAGTTTCCTCGCTGACTCGTGTCATGGCCAGCGCTGCCAGCGCCATGACGGCGGCCGCGAATGCCATGGTGTAGATCGGCTCGTCGGGGAAAAAGGCCTTCATGATCGAACCCATCACCGTTGCAACCAGAAGCTGCGGGACGACGACGAAGATGTTGAACAGGCCCATGTAGATGCCAAGCTTCTTCTGCGGGAGGTTTGATGCGAGGATCGCGTAGGGCATGGCCAGGATCGAAGCCCAGGCGATGCCGACGCCGATTTCCGCGATCAGCAAATGGTTGGCGTCCTTGAACAGGAAAAAGCTCGCGTAGCCAACCGATCCGCAGAGCAAGCCGACGATGTGCGTTCTCACCTTGCCGATACGCTTTGCCAGGAACGGCAGAAGCGTGAGCGCGGCAATTGCCGCAACGCCGTTGTAGGTGGCGAAAAGGACGCCGACCCAGTTGCCGCCCTCCTGGTATGCGGCGCTGGTCGCATCCGCGGAGCCGAAGAAATACTGGGCGACCACCGGCGTCGTGTTGATCCACATGATGAACAGAGCGGACCAGCTGAAGAATTGCGCCAGCGCGAGCTTCTTCATCAGGGGCGGCATTCCGGAAAAGTCACCGACGATGCTCGAAAGCATGTTCGACGATTTGCCACCCTTGGCCATCTGAATGCCGGCGACGGAGGCGAGGCCATAGGCGATCAGCAGACCGCCGAGCAGGTAAACCTCCTTCTCGAGGCCGAAAGCGTCGGTTCCCGCGACGACCGCAGCGCCCGCCGCAATCCAGGCGAAGCTGGAAGTCAGGGTGCGCGCTGCCAATGCGCGGATGGTGACCGTCCCGTCGTCCTCGGCTGAGTCGCCGCCGAACGCTCCAACTTCCTCGGGCGAATATTCGCGGGTTGTCAGGATGGTCCACATCACGGCAGCGAACAATGCGAGACCGCCTGCCCAGAAGCTGTAACGGACCGTATCGGGAATGTTACCAGCGGCCGCTTCGTTGGCGACGCCCCAATGTTCTAGCAGGTAGGGGAAGATCGACCCGACGACGGCTCCGGCGCCGATGAAGGCGGTCTGCACCGCATAGCCAGCGGTGTGCTGGTCGCGCGGGAGCATGTCGCCGACGAAGGCTCGAAACGGCTCCATCGAAATGTTGAGGCTCGCGTCGAGCACCCAGAGCAGAAGGGCCGCCATCAGCAAGACGTGCGATAGAGGCATGATGAGTAAAGACAGTGCAGCGAGGATCGCTCCGGTCAGGAAATAGGGCCGGCGTCTGCCGAGCCTTCCTAGCCAGGTCCTGTCCGACATGTGTCCGATGATGGGCTGCACCAGAAGGCCCGTCAGCGGCGCGGCCACCCACAGCGCCGGCAGGTCGTCGAGGCTCGATCCGAGCGACTGGAAAATCCGCGACATGTTCGCGTTCTGAAGCGCGAAGCCGATCTGGATTCCGAAGAAGCCGAACGAAATATTCCAAAGGCCGGCAAGACTTTGCCGAGGTTTCTCACTGACGGGCATGCTCTCTCCCCCATGCGCTCGCGCGCAAGCTGGCAGATCGAATCACGTTGGACAATTCGCCTGTCAGGCGGGAAGGCTGGACTCGCGGACGACCAGCTTGACCGGAAGAAGCATGGTCTGTGCACTGCCATATTCGATCGCTTCAACGGCGGCTTCGACCAGTGCTTCGCCTGCCCGGCGCGAATCCTGGCGGACCGTGCTCAGCGGTGGGCTGGACAGGCTGGCAGCCGGAATATCGTCGAAACCGACAATCGCGACTTCCGATGGAATTGCCCGGCCGAGGTGCTGAAGCGCGTGCATCGCGCCGATGGCGGCAACATCGCTTGCCGCGAATACGGCGTCGAACTCCGCGCCCCTTCGAGCCAACTCCTCGATCGCTTCGCGACCGTCCTGCTCGCTTGGTTCGGCCTTCACGCAAAGGCGGTCGTCAGGTTCGATTCCGGCAGCGCGCAGGGCGCGGCAATAACCCCGCCAGCGGTCGTAGACTTCCTGGTAGCCTGGCTCCGCCGTTCCGATAAACGCAATGTTCCGACGGCCCGTTTGCAGCAAGTGCTGCGTGGCATCGAACCCGCCTTGTTCATTGTCCGATCCTACCGAGGCCCCGAGCTGGCCATCCGGCCCCGGGCAGCCCCAGCGAACGAAATGCGTGCCCCGCTCGACCAGTCGCCGCAGGGCGGGCTCCGACTGGAAGAAGTCGCCATAGCCGAGGAGGATGATCCCGTCGGCCTTGTGCGTGTCGGCATAGTCGACGTGCCAGTCTGACGAGAGTTGCTGGAACGAGATGAGGAGGTCGTAGCCGGTGTCGGCGCACTTGCGGACCATCGCGCCCAGCATCGACAGATAGAACGGATTGATCAGGCTGGCGTCTGCCGATGCTTCTTCAAACAGCAATGCCAGGGTTCGGGAGCGGCTTCGGCGCAGCCCGGACGCATTCTTGTCGACCTTGTAATTCAGCTGTTCGGCCGCAGCGAGAACACGCGCCCTCGTCTCCGCGCTGACCGACGGGCTGTTGTTCAGCGCGCGGGACACCGTCGGCTGCGAAACGCCCGCCAAAGCAGCGATATCGAATGAGGTCGGCCGCCTCTGCATCTCTCCCAATGCGAGATTAAGGCTCCTGAATACGTATGTATAGCCGTTCACCCCCATTCCGCCCGCGCCGAGGACTGATATTCGTAAGTCCATTGAGGAGAGAGACGCCCGCGCTGCTTGGGGCACTTGCCGGCCGGGTGTGAAATAGGGGAACACAAATGGCAAAGTTGACTACGCGTTCGCGGCTGGCGGCAGCGGTGAGCCCGCTCGCGTTCGGTATCGCATTATTCGCCGGTTCGAGCGCGGCATGGGCGCAGGATGCTGCAGCTCCAGCCGATCCGAACGCCGCGGCCGCAGCTGCCGCGGCACAGGATGCCGCCGATGCTTCTGGCGACCAGGCCGATGCCCAGCCGAGTGAAGGCACGATCGTCGTCACAGGCTTCCGCGCCTCGCTCCAGAACGCGGTCAACACGAAGAAAAGATCCGAGCTCGTCGTCGAGTCGATTTCGGCCGAAGACATCGGCAAGCTACCCGATGCATCGATCGCAGAGTCGATCTCGCGTCTGCCGGGCCTGACTTCGCAGCGACTTTCTGGTCGTAGCAACGTCATCTCCATTCGCGGCTTCTCGCCAGACTTTTCGACGACTCTCTTGAATGGTCGCGAGCAAACCTCGACCGGCGACAATCGCGCGGTCGAATACGATCAGTATCCGTCGGAAATCATCAACCAGGTGAACGTCTACAAGACTCCGATGGCGAGCCTTATTGGACAAGGCCTCTCCGGCACTGTGGATCTCCGGACCATCCGTCCGCTCGACATCAAGGAGCGGATCATCTCGGTCGGTGGCCGTGGCGTCTATACCGACGGCAAGCGCCTCAACCCGGACGTCGATCGGGTCGGCTGGCGCGTCAATGCGCTTTACGCGGACAAGTTCGGCGATGGGAAGTTCGGTATCGCCCTTGCCGCGTCCTACCTGAACGAGCCCTTCCAGACGGAGGAGTTCAACGCCTGGGGCTATCCGGGAACCGGTGCGGGCGGCAGCGCCCCCTACGTGATTGGCGGGTCGAAATCGTACAACACGTCGACGAATCTCAAGCGCCTCGGCTTGATGGGCACCCTGCAGTTCCGCCCGACGCCGAACTTCACGTCGAGCCTCGATGCGTTCTACTCCGACTTCAAGGACGACTCGATCAAGCGCGGCGTCGAGCTTCCTTTGTACTGGGGCGGCGTTCCGCTCCTTAATCCAGTCGCGAACGGAAGCCTGGTGACGTCCGGCACTTTCGGAGACGATCCGGCCACGACGCCCGTTGAAGGCGTGAAGGGCGTCGTTCGCAATGACGTTTTCCAGCGCCACGCCAAGCTTTACGCCTTCGGCTGGAACAACGAATGGCACAGCGATGACGGCTGGCGTGTGTCGACCGACATTGCGTTCTCCAAGACGGATCGCAACGAGCTCAACATCGAGAGCTATGCGGGCACAGGCCGCGCCGGAGTTGGCGCCGTCGACGACATCGGCTTCACCAGTGGAAACAACGGAAGCCGCTTCACCCACAATCTGGATTACTCCGACTGGAACACGATCCTGCTGACCTCGCCGCAAGGCTGGGGCGGCACGCAGATCGCAGTCGATGGAACCACCATCGTCGGGGGCCAGGACGGCTATTATAACAACCGCATCATCGAAGATAAGCTTTGGCAGCTGCGCGGTGACGTAGGAAAGGAATTCGAGAACAGTTTCATCAGCGGTGTCCAGGCCGGCATCAACTACACGCATCGTTCGAAGGATCTCGTCCCCGACGAATACTTCCTCGGTCTGGCCGCGAACACGACCGGCACGGTCAGCATTCCGGTGCCTGACCAGTTCCGCCTTGGAACGGCCAACACGTTCTTCGGCCTCGGTCCGATGATTGCGTACAACCCGCTCGATCTTATTGCCGCCGGCATCTACAACCTGGTTCCCAACCCGTACGGCGACGTGGTCGTTAAGAGTTACTCGATCGACGAGCGGCTAATCACGCCATACATCCAGGCGAACATCCGCGCCGATCTCGGAGCAACCCAACTCACGGGCAATGTCGGCGTGCAGGCTGTTTTCACCGAGCAGCGATCGGTCGGTGCGTCCGCAGTGTTCCTCGGAACGAATCCGAACGGCTCCCCGAACATCGGTGCCAACGTCAACGATACGAAGGCGACCTACACCGACGTTCTACCGAGCTTGAACCTGTCGTTCCGTATGCCGAACGATTTCGTCATTCGCTTTGCGGCGGCACGCGAGATCATTCGGTCGAGGCTCGACGATCTCAAGAACTCGCTGAGTTGGAGCTACACGCTCATCACGCCTCCGGGCGGCTCGAGCGTCGCGTTCGTCACAGGCTCTTCGGGGAATCCCAACCTGCGCCCATGGCGCGCGAACGCCCTCGACCTGACGTTCGAGAAGTACTTCGGGATCAAGGGTTATTTGGCGGCACAGTTCTTCTGGAAGGACCTCAAGAGCTACGTCTATAATCAGGACGTTCTCATTCCGGTAACGGATCTTGCTCTCTCGCCACCGGCGAACAACGTGCCGTTCGCTCCGCTTGCGCAGCTCAATATTCCGATCAACGGCAAGGGCGGCAAACTGTACGGTGTCGAGCTTGCGGGCACACTTCCATTCGAAACCTTCACGCCGGCCCTGGAAGGCTTCGGCCTTACCGGTGGTGTCAGCTATACGAAGTCCAGGATCCGGCCGAATCCTGGAGCTCCAACATCTGCGTTGCCGGGGTATTCGAAGTGGGTCGTCAACGGCACGGCGTACTACGAGCGGAATGGCTTCAACCTTCGCGGAAGCATGCGCTATCGCTCGAGCTTCATCGGCGAGGTTTCCGGGTTCGCCGCAAACCGCGTTCGCCGAAACGCAAGGGCCGAGACGATCTTCGATGCTCAGGTTGGGTACGACTTCCAGCCGGACAGCTTCCTGCGCGGACTGTCGGTCTATCTTCAGGGCCAGAACCTGACGAACGAGCCGTTCGTCACAACCAACCCAGGAGCGAACGACCAGATCATCGATTACCAGACGTACGGCCGGCGCTTCCTGCTGGGTGCGACGTACAAGTTCACGCCGCCGCCGGCCCCGCCAGCGCCGCCGCCGCCACCTCCGCCGCCGCCTCCGCCGCCTCCGGCGACGCAGACCTGCGCGGACGGATCGGTGATCCTGGCAACCGAGGCCTGCCCGGTTCCGCCGCCGCCTCCGCCGCCACCGCCGCCGGCGCCGGAACGCGGCTGATCTGGAAGCGGACCCGGCGACGCGATGATGGCGCCGCCGGGTCCCGCCTCGTAAGAGATCGATATGAGTGAGGGACCTCAGCGCCGGATCGTCGTCGTAGGCGGCGGCACGGCCGGGTGGATGACGGCTGCGGCGCTTGCGCGTTTTTGCGTTCCGCAATTTTCAGTGACGCTGGTCGAATCCGACGAGATCGGCACTGTCGGCGTCGGCGAAGCCACGATTCCGCACATCGTCCTGTTCAATGAGGCGCTGGGCATCGATGAGGCCGAGTTCCTCGCTGCGACGGGCGCGACGTACAAGCTAGGCATCGCCTTTGAAGGTTGGGGCGCGAGCGACCAGGCCTATGTGCACGCATTCGGTCAGGTCGGACGCGGCATCGGCCTGCTCCCGTTCCATCATTACTGGCTGAGAGCCCGGTCACTCGGGTTCGCCAAGCCGTTCGGTCATTATCTCCTCAACACCATCATCCTTGCCGGGGATCGCTTCGCGCACATCAGGCGCGAGCCAGGCAACCCGCTGCCGCCCGTGCCATACGCCTTCCATTTCGATGCCTCGCTCTATGCCCGCTTCTTGCGTGGTTATGCCGAGCAGCGCGGCATCACCCGCCAGGAGGGGCGGATCGTTGCCGTCAACCGGCATCCAACCAGCGGCGACATCAGCTCGGTGACTCTCGCGAACGGCGCGCAGATCGAAGGCGATTTGTTCGTCGATTGCTCTGGCTTCCGGGGTTTGCTGATCGAGCAGGAACTGGAAGCGGGATTCGACGACTGGACCCAATGGCTCCCATGCGATCGGGCAACAGCGGTCCCCTGCAGCAGTGTTCAGCCGGTCACGCCCTACACCAGGGCGATCGCTCGCAAGGCAGGATGGCAATGGCGGATTCCATTGCAGCACCGGATCGGAAATGGCCACGTACACTGTTCGCGCCACATCAGCGAAGATGAGGCGACTGCGATCCTCTTGTCCAATCTCGACGGAGAGCCAATGGCCGAGCCGCGCACCTTGCGGTTCACGACCGGGCGCCGGCGCAAGGCATGGGTCCGAAACGTCGTCGCCATCGGTTTGTCTTCAGGCTTCATCGAGCCGCTGGAGTCCACCAGCATCCATCTTATCCAGACGGGAGTGAACCGCCTTCTGGAACTGCTTCCGGCCGGCGAGATCAGTGAGACCGCGAGGGACAGCTTCAACGCGCGCTCCGCGTTCGAGATGGAGCGGCTGCGTGACTTCGTCATCCTCCATTACCATGCCAACGGACGCCAGGACGAACCGTTCTGGGACGAGCTTCGGACCATGGAGCTCCCTCAAAGCCTGCGGCAAAGGATCGACCTGTTCCGTCAGTCTGGCGGGGTCTTTCCCAGTCTCGACGAGCTGTTCGATCTTCGCGGTTGGGTTCAGGTGATGATCGGTCAGGGCATCATTCCCGAGCGTTGGCATCCGCTGGCCAATCAGATCGAGGAAGAGAAGCTTCGCCAGTTCCTCGAAATGACCGAACAAGCCTACATCCGCGAGGCCGAGGGACTGCCGGATCATGGCGCCTATGTGTCAAGATTCGCGCCTATGGCATCCAATGAAATTCCTGCAGGAGCAAACGCGTGAAGAGGAGTTTGTTGCTTCTATGCTTCGGAATCGCCGGGCTTTGCGGCGGCCAGGCCCAAGCCCAGACATATCGTGACCGCTTGCCAGAGGACGAGGTCATCTACTTCGTCCTTCCCGATCGGTTCGAGAACGGTGACACGACCAATGACAAAGGCGGTCTCAAGGGCGATCGCCTGGCGACAGGTTTCGATCCGGCCCACAAGGGCTTCTTCCACGGGGGTGATCTCAAGGGGCTGATCAAGCGGCTCGATTACATTCAGGGGCTCGGGGCAACCGCGGTCTGGGTTGCGCCCATCTTTCAGAACAAGCCGGTCCAAGGCCCACCGGGGCAGGAAAGCGCCGCTTACCACGGCTATTGGATCACTGATTTCACGCGGGTGGATTCTCATCTTGGCAGCAACGCCGACTTCAAGGCGCTGGTCGACGCAGTCCATGCGCGCGGGATGAAATTCTACATGGACATCGTCGTGAATCACACGGCCGACGTCCTGTATCCGGCCGAGTGCGCGGGGCAGGGGCAATGCCCGTATCGAAGTATCGCTGATTATCCCTACCAGCGGCGCGGCGGCATCGCTGGCGCAGCGATCAACTCGGGCTTCGACGGGATCAACTTCGATGCCCTGAAGGATCCGAACTACGCCTACACGGTCCAGGTGAAACCGGCGGAGAAGGACATCAAGGTTCCCGCCTGGCTGAACGACCCCATCTATTATCACAATCGTGGGGACACGACGTTCAGGGGCGAGTCCAGCCAAATGGGCGACTTCGTCGGTCTCGACGATGTCTTCACCGAGCACCCGCGCGTCATCGATGGCATGATCGAGATCTACGGCGCCTGGATCGACAAATATGGCGTCGACGGATTCCGCATCGATACGGCGCAGCACGTCAATCCGGAATTCTGGCAGAAGTTCGTGCCGGCGATGCTCGAGCGCGCAAAGGCGCGAGGCATTCCGAACTTCCACATCTTCGGCGAAGTCGCGACGAGCGAAATGGACCCGGCTCATACCGCAGTGAACACGCGCGTGGACAGGTTGCCGAGCGTCCTCGATTTCCCGTTCGCGCGTGCCGTCGTCGATACGGTTGCAGGCAAGGCCGGAACCGACGAACTCGCCAGGCTATTCCGGGGCGACGCGCTCTACGAAGGCGGGCCTTCGGCAGCGCTGCAGCTGCCGACGTTCCTTGGCAATCACGACGCCGGCCGGTTTCCGATGCTGCTCAAGATGTTTGGATACCAGGGCAGTGACGATGAGCTTCTGAAGCGCTCCATGCTCGGCCATGCGATGCTGCTGACCCTGCGCGGCGTTCCGACCATCTACTCAGGCGACGAGCAAGGGTTCGTCGGGAAGGGTGGCGACCAGGATGCTCGGCAGGACCTGTTTGCCTCCAAGGTGACGACCTACAACGAGGGTAAGCTTCTTGGCACGGCCGCGACGACTGCGCAGGTGAACTTCAATACCGATCACCCGATTTACCGAGAGATCGCGACACTCTCGCGCATCCGGACCAGCAACGCCGCGCTGACCCGGGGGCTGCAGACGATCCGTTATGCGCAAGAGAAGCCAGGGCTGTTTGCCGTGTCCAGGTTCGATCCGGCCTCCGGCCGCGAGATGCTGCTTCTGTTCAATACATCGAACGAGCCCGTGGAGCAGAATGTTCGCGTCGAAACCCGGTCGGCGGAGTTCGAAACACTGGCCGGAACATGCGCTCCCAAGGCATCCGCGCCCGGAAGCGTTCGCGTGACCCTGCCTGCACTCGGCTATGCGGTGTGCAATGCTCGCTGACGAGGCGCGTACCGAAAATCGGGTTGCAACGTCGCAGCCGTGGTGGCGCGGCGCCGCGATCTATCAAATCTATCCGCGCAGCTTCGCGGATTCGAACGGTGACGGTGTCGGCGACCTGCCGGGCATCGCGGCCAAGCTCGACTATGTTCGCGATCTCGGCGTCGATGCGATTTGGCTGTCGCCCTTCTTCACCTCGCCGATGCGCGACTTCGGATATGACGTTGCCGACTATTGCGATGTCGATCCGGTGTTCGGGACTCTTGAGGACTTCGACGATGTCGTCGAGCGGGCGCATTCGCTTGGCCTGAAGGTCATCATCGACCAGGTCTATTCGCATACGTCCGACCAGCACGGCTGGTTCAAGGAAAGCCGGTCGAGCCGCGAGAATCCGAAGTCCGACTGGTACGTCTGGGCCAACGCTAAGCCCGACGGTTCGCCTCCGAGCAACTGGCAGTCGGTGTTCGGCGGGCCGGCGTGGACCTGGGACGGTCGCCGCGGTCAGTATTACCTGCACAATTTCCTGACCGAGCAACCGGACCTGAACCTGCACAACCCGGCGGTGCAGGATGCCATTCTCGATGCCGCGCGTTTCTGGCTCGATCGAGGGGTCGACGGCTTCCGCATCGACGCAATCAATTTCGCGATGCACGATCCCGAGCTACGCGATAACCCGCCAGCGCCGAACGGCACGAAGCGGACGCGGTCGTTCGATTTCCAGCAGCACCTCTACAACCAGTCTCACCCGGACATCGTGGGCTTTCTCGAGCGCTTGCGCCGGCTGACCGATGGATACGGTGACCGCTTCACGCTTGCTGAAGTTGGCGGCGATCACGCATTGTCGGAAATGCGCGCATTCACAGAAGGCGATGCGCGTCTGAACAGCGCTTACGGCTTCGACTTTCTCTATGCCGAAGCGTTGACCCCCGAACTCGTCGCGCACGTCGCCCGGGACTGGCCGGAGGGCGCGGGCTGGCCAAGCTGGGCCTTCGAAAATCACGATGCTCCGCGCGCCATCTCACGCTGGGCAACGGACGAAAACCGCGACCAGATCGCCCGCTTGAAGATGCTGCTCCTCGCGACGCTGCGCGGATCGATCATCCTGTACCAGGGTGAAGAGCTGGGACTGCCGCAGGTCGACGTCCCGTTCGAACGGCTTCAGGATCCGGAAGCCATTGCCAACTGGCCGAACACGCTTAGCCGCGACGGCGCGCGGACACCGATGCCCTGGACGTCGAACGCACCGCAGCTCGGCTTCTCGACGGGTGAGTCTTGGCTTCCAGTGGGCGATGCACATCGTGAGCTGGCCGTCGATCGGCAGGAATCGAACAGGGGATCGCTTCTTCAATTCACCCGCGACTGCCTGAAGCTCCGCCATTCCCATCCGGCGCTGCGCCATGGGTCGATGAAGATACTGCGGGCGGACGAGCAACTGCTTGTATTCGAGCGAGCGAAGAATGGTTCGCATATCCGCTGCACTTTCAACTTGTCTGAAAAGGAATTGAGCCACGCTTCCGCCGGCAAGGGGATTGCGCTCGCTGGCCATCTCGACGCCGGAACCCTTGGTGCTTACTCGGGGGTGGTCGAGGAGATTTCATGACCCTGTTCCGTCTGGCTTTTGCGTTCCTTCTCTGCCTCATCGCCATTCCAGCCGCCGCTCAGGACGTGGCCCAGGCCGCGTCAGGTTCAAAGATCGTCGCCAGTGCGACGTCTCCGTCCAAAGTCCTGCAGGTCGACGTGACGCTGAGCCCGGAGGGCCGCGTCGGCTATGTAATTTCGCGGTCGGGCAAGCCGGTGATTTCCGACAGCCGGCTCGGCTTTCTCTTCACCGATGCACCCGAGATGCTGCGCAACTTCGTGTTTGCAGGGCAGTCGTCGCGAAGCTTCGACGAGACTTGGGAGCAGCCGTGGGGCGAGTACCGGACGATCCGCAATCGCTACAACGAACTCACAGTCAGCTTCGATGAGAAGAACTGGGACAAGCGGCGCATGAGTGTCGTGTTCCGGGTCTTCGACGACGGCGTCGGCTTCCGTTACGCACTCCCGCAACAGGCGAAGCTCACTCGCGCGAACATCGCCGAGGAGCTCACCGAGTTTACCATCGCCGAGCCGGGCGAGGCCTGGTGGGATCCCGCGTTCGAATGGAACCGCGAGGAATATGTCTACAACCGAACGCCGATCGAGCAGATCGGTACGGCGCAGACCCCGTTGACGATCCGCACTGCGAGCGGGCTGCACTTGTCGTTCCACGAAGCCGCGCTGGTCGACTATTCGGCGATGAACCTGCGCCGCGTTGGCGGCCGTACGCTGAAAGCGGTGCTGACGCCGTCCTCGATGGGTCCAAAGGTCAGCCGCGACACGCCGCTTGCGACGCCTTGGCGGGTGATCTTGATCGCACCCGACGCTCCGTCGCTTTATCGCTCCGCGCAGATCATCCTGAACCTCAACGAGCCCAACAAGATCGGCGATGTCAGCTGGTTCAAGCCCGAGAAGTATGTCGGCATCTGGTGGGACATGCATCTCGACCGGAAGACCTGGGAGTCCGGTCCCAAGCACGGCGCGACGACCGAATATACGAAGCGCATGATCGACTTCGCCGTCAAGAATGGCTTCGGCGGCGTCCTCGTCGAAGGATGGAACAAGGGGTGGGACAAGAACGGCGACTATGAATGGTTCGCCAACGGGTCGGAATTCAGCTTCACCGAGGCCTACCCCGATTTCGATATCGAAGAGCTGGCGCGATACGCGAAGTCGAAGGGCGTCGGTCTGATCGGTCACCATGAAACCGCCGGCAATATCGTGAATTACGAGAAGCAACTCGGGCCGGCGCTCGACCTCTACCAGCGCCTCGGCATTCACGCGGTGAAGACCGGCTACGTCGCCGATGCGGGCGGCATCCAGGCGCTTGGGCCCGACGGCAAGACCCACTTCGAATGGCACGAAGGCCAGACGATGGTGAACCATCACCTGAAGGTCGTCACCGAAGCCGCCAAGCGGCAGATCGCCGTCAATCCGCACGAGCCGGTCAAGGACACCGGCCTTCGCCGTACCTATCCCAATTGGGTCTCCCGCGAGGGCCAGCGCGGCATGGAATACAACGCCTGGGGCGAGCCCAAGAACCCGCCGGAGCATGAGGCGAACCTGGTGTTCACGCGGCTGATCGGCGGACCGATGGATTTCACGCCGGGCGTGCTGAGCCTGACCGGCAAGAACAACACGCCGATCCTCTCGACGCTGGCGAAGCAGCTGGCACTGTATGTGGTGATCTACTCACCGATCCAGATGGCGCCGGACCTCATTGAGAATTACGAGGCCAATCCAAAGACCTTCAAGTTCATCAAGGACGTCGCTGTCGACTGGGACGACACGCGGATGCTTGCAGGCGAGGTCGGGGATCTCGCCGTGTTCGCCCGCAAGGCGCGGGGCTCGGACATGTGGTTCATCGGAGCGGTCGGCGATGAGCAGGAACGCCGCTTCGACGTTGCGCTCGATTTCCTGAAGCCAGGCAAGACGTACCGCGCGGAAATCTACCGCGACGGTGACGATGCCGATTATCGAACGAACCAGCGTTCGATCGCGATCGAACAAAGAATTGTCACAGCCAAGGATCGCATGGCACTGCGGCTCGCCCCGGGCGGCGGCGCGGCAGTCCGGTTCGTCCCGCTCCGCTGATGCTCCGCGTTCTTGCCACGGCATTGCTATTGCTGGTTAGCGCGCCGGCGATCGCGAAGGTCGGTGCAGGGACTCTCGTCGAACTGGGCAGCGTTCAATCCCGATATTCCGACCCTCGCCGAGTCACCGTCTGGCTGCCAGACAGCTACCGTCCGAACGGCCCCCGCCATGCTGTGCTCTACATGCACGACGGTCAGAACCTGTTTGATCCGGAAACCGGCTACGGCGGTTCGGAGTGGAAGGTTGACGAGGTTCTCGATCGCCTGATCCGGGAGAAGAAGGTTCGCCCGACCATCGTCGTCGCCATCTGGAACACGCCGAAGAGGCTGCGCGAATATGTGCCGTCCAAAGCGTTCGGACGCCTGCCGGCGCAATATATGGACCGGGTTCGCGGCCTCTACGGCGGGGATCCTCTGTCGGACGGCTACCTGCGATTCATCGTCCAGGAGTTGAAGCCGGCGATCGACAAGAGATTCCGCGTGAAGACCGACCGCGTGAATACGGCGATCATGGGGTCGTCGATGGGAGGGCTGATCTCGCTCTACGCGATCGACGAGTATCCCAAGGTGTTCGGCGGAGCTGGAATGCTGTCCACGCACTGGCCGCTGTTCCTGCCCGCCGATGGCGGCAAGTCGATCAGCGATGACGAGTATGAGATCGTCTCGTCAGCCTTCGAAGGCTATCTCGCGGCCGCTTTGCCGAACCCGAATACGCATAGGCTGTACTTCGACCATGGCAGCGAAACGCTCGATGCCATTTATGCGCGCTATCAGAAGCGCATCGATGCAGTCGTCGCCAAGCGCGGCTACCGGCGTGACCGCAACTGGATCAGCAGGAACTTTCCCGGCCAGGCGCACAACGAGGCCAGCTGGGCATCCCGCGTGGAGATTCCTCTCCAGTTCCTTTTGCCAGCGGAGAAATGAAGGCTGGTGCCGCTTGGGGGACTCGAACCCACGACCCCATCATTACGAATGATGTGCTCTACCAGCTGAGCTAAAGCGGCATGCCGTCTCGTCAGGCCGAACCCGGCCTCGGAAGCGGCGCTCGCCCTAACAGCGCGTTCCGAGCGCGGCAAGCCCGAAGCGCCCGGCGCTTACCTGAACAGATAGGGTTAACGTTTTCTTCAAGCTTCACCCGCATTTTCCGCCTTGCCGAATTGTGGGGAGTAGGCCGAGGGGCATGGACAGTTATCGCGAGCATCCGAGCGACTTCGACACTTCGTCGATGTCCGAGGACTCATCGTCCGATCAGGCGAACGTCGACATCGGTTCCGATGAGCGGCGGATGCACGTCCGCGCTTACAACTACTGGGTCTCCCTGCTCGACGGCCGTGACTATCCTTCCATCGAGGACCTCGAGCCGGGCGAAGTCAGCGACTTTGCCGCCAATAGCGTCCTCCTCGATTTCACCGCTGGCCGCGACAACCCGGCGACTCCCTACATTGGCGCTGCCGTGCGCGAGGAGTGCGGGCTTGGCGAGGGCATCCAATCGATCTCTGAGGTTCCCAGCCGCTCCCTGCTGTCGCGCCTGACCGATCATTACCTTCAGATCATCGCCAACCGCGCGCCGATCGGCTTCGAGGCCGAGTTCGTGAACCAGCGCGAGGAGCCGATTTGCTATCGCGGCATCTTGATGCCGTTTTCATCCGACGGCGACACGATCGACTTCATCTACGGCGTCATCAACTGGAAGCGCGCTGCAATCGCGTTGGACAAGCAGCCGATCGCAGCCGCCGTTGCAGCGAACGACTTCGACCTGGAAGAGGACGACGAGCTCCTCCTCGAAGAAGCTGTCGAGAGCGACGAAGAGCTGGTTCTCGAAGAGACTTATAGTCCGGGCGAGGAGCCTGCTCCGGAGGCGCCGACCGGCCGAATCCATTTCGCCTGGGAAGACGGCCCGCTCCATGATCCGGATTCGGACGAGGACATGCCGGAGATCGTCCTCGACGAAAATGCAGGGCTGGCCGATCGCCTGTGGGCCGCGCGCGAGACCGCCGATGCGGTTAAGGCCGCGGACGGCCGCAGCCGCTCCGCGCTCTATCAGGCGCTGTCGAAGGCCTACGACTTTGCCCTGGCTGCCGAGCGCGAACCGGACGACTATGCCGAGCTGCTGGAGGAATCCGGCATGAAGGCGCAGGCGCGGGCGCCGATGACGCCGATCGTGAAGCTCGTCTTCGGAATCGACTACGACAAGGCGCGTCTGACGGAGTTCGCCGCAGCCCTGGCCTACGGCCGCCGGCAGGACGTCGAGCAGGGAGGCTTCCTCAAGTTCATTGAGAGCCAGGTCGGCGGCCTCAAGGCCCTCGTTGCCGCCGAACGCCAGGCGAAGCGTCCGGAGCCGAAAGTGGACACCAGGTCCGAAGCGGCGAAAGCGAAGCTTCGCGAAGCCACTCCGATTGCGCTCGAGACCGTCGCGTCCGAATCCGAGTTCGCACTGGTGCTCACCCGTCGCCGCGTCGATGGCGGCGTCGATCCGGTGGCGTTGGTCGACGACGAAGCGATGGTCGAAAAGGCCATTCGCCGCGCCGGCCTCTGATTTTCCAGACTTAGTTCAAGATCAGGACCAGCCGGGGTTGTCCCCCTTGGAAGGGCAGGTCTATAGGCCGCGAGCATCGCACGTCTGCGGAGCCAACCGATTTCATGACCGCCCATATGCGCCTCGCGAGGCCTCTTGTTTCGTCCATTCGTAAGGCGCTGACGCAGAATGCGTTGCCGGAGGAAACGGAGGGCCTGACCTCCGCGACAGAGCGGGATGCTGCCGAGTTCCTCGCCGCCGTGGGGGCGCGCCGCAAACGCGGCGAAGTCGCGATTTCCATCGAATCGACGGGCGGTGAAGCTGGGCACAGGCGGATGCGGATCGGCATCGTCAACGACGACATGCCGTTCCTGGTCGATTCGGTCGCCAACGCGATTGCGCGGCAACAGCTGACCATTCACCGCTTGTTGCATCCCGTCGTCTGTGTGGAACGCGACAAGGACGGAAAGCTGAAGTCGGTCGAGCCGCTGTGCGGCGACAAGGATCGCCGCGAATCCCTGATGTATATTGAGCTCGACCGTACCCACGCGCGCGGCCGGCGCGAGCTTGTCGATGACCTCAAGACCGTGCTGTCGGACGTCAAGGCCGCAGTCCGCGACTGGCCGAAGCTACAGGCCAAGATGCGCGAAGACGCGGCGAAGATCGAAGAGCCGGAAGGGCGTGCGCTCCTCGAATGGTTCGCCGACGGAGCCATGACTTTGCTCGGCTACGAGGTCGAGCGCGCGA
This sequence comes from Sphingomonas daechungensis, assembly GCF_039543105.1. Classification (NCBI taxonomy): domain Bacteria; kingdom Pseudomonadati; phylum Pseudomonadota; class Alphaproteobacteria; order Sphingomonadales; family Sphingomonadaceae; genus Sphingomonas; species Sphingomonas daechungensis. The sequence goes on along the minus strand of NZ_BAABJC010000001.1, from coordinate 1,335,982 downwards.
CGGGACAGCCGACCGATGTGCTCGGCATCTTCAGCATCCCCGGCGCGCCGACCGATGAAGGCGGCGCGCTTGGTGCAATGCGCTATTTCGAGGCCGGCGGCTCCGTTCCCCTCATGGCGAAGGCCGAGCGCAAGTCGAGCGTGCACCGCCGCGTACCATTGGACCTGGTTGTCGTGCCGATCCGAGAGAAGGGCAAGGTCGCGGGAATCGGGGTCCATGCCGGCTTATGGACGAGCCAGGCGCTGACATGGCCCGCCGAAGAGGTGCCGCTGGTCCGTGAACGGCTGCTGCAGCTGGACAAGGACTTCGGCTTCGATCCCAAGGGGCATAGCGGCAAGGCCCTGCGTCATGCCGTATCGTCGCTCCCGCGCGACCTCCTCGTCAGCGTCGACTGGGACTCGCTTCGAGCGCTGGTGATGATGGCCATGTCGCTGGCCGATCGGCCGCGGCCTGCGCTGCTGCTGGTCCGGAGCATCCTTAAGGGACAGCTGTTCACCTTCGTCTGGCTGCCCAAGGAAGACCTCAACACCCAGCGCCGCGAAGCGATCGCCGCGATGATGGAGGAAGTGGTCGGCCGGGCGATCACCAGCTGGTCGTCGGAGACGGGGGAAGGCGACCTCGCCCTGATCCGCTACACCCAGTACATCGACAATGACGCCCCGACGCCGGACGCGCGAGCGCTCGACGACCGGCTCAACCAGATGGTGCGCGGCTGGGCGCCGGCGGTCGAAGAGGCGCTCATCGCAAGCGTTGGAGCGCCCAGGGCGACCCGGCTCACGCTGACCTATGCCGGTGGATTCTCCGACAGCTATCGAACGCGCACGCGCCCGGAGGAGGGCGCGGAGGACATCATGCGCCTGGCGGCGCTTGGCGGTTCCGACGATCGCGGCGTGCGCCTGTTCCGCCGGCCGAACGACGAGCCCGGCCAGCTGCACATCAAGACCTACCGCCGCGGGTCATTGATTCCGCTTTCGGAAGCCGTGCCCGTGCTGGAGAATTTCGGCTTCCGGGTGCTCGAGGAAATGCCATCCCAAGTCGGCACCGAAGGGTCGCTCAGCTTCATCCACGACTTCCGCCTGGAACTGCCCGAGGGCGATATCGACGCGATCCTGGCAAGGGCGAGTGAGATCGAAGCCGCAATTTCCAGCGTCTTTAGCCGGGAGGCGGAGGACGACGAATTCAACCAGCTCGTCCTCTTTGCCGGCCTCGATACGCAGCCGGTGGTCTGGCTCCGATCCTGGTTCCGCTATCTGCGCCAGACGGGGAGCTCCTTCGGCTTGGTCACGGTCGTCGATGCGCTTCGCCGCGCGCCCCGAGCGACAGCCGCGCTGGTCGGTCTCTTCACCGCGCTTCATGACCCGACCGCCAAGCGGAATCGTGTCACCAAGGCGGACAACCTCCGTCAGCAGTTCGACCAGGCCCTGACCGCGGTGCGCTCGATCGACGACGATCGCATCCTTCGCCGCCTGCGAGCGCTGGTGGAGGCTGTCCTTCGCACCAACGCCTTCTCGCAGAAGGCCGACGAGGCGCTGGCGTTCAAGATCAACTCGTCGTTGGTCCCCGGACTTCCTCGCCCGGTGCCGTGGCGCGAAATCTGGGTGTACAGCCCACGCGTCGAGGGCGTTCACCTGCGCGGCGGCCCGGTCGCCCGCGGCGGTCTTCGCTGGTCCGATCGCCGCGACGACTTCCGCACGGAAATCCTCGGCCTGATGAAGGCCCAGGTGGTGAAGAATGCGGTCATCGTTCCGACCGGAGCGAAGGGCGGCTTCTATCCCAAGCAGCTGCCGCCCGCTTCCAACCGAGACGCCTGGTTCGCGGAAGGGACGGAGAGCTATCGGATCTTCATCCGGTCGCTTCTGTCGATCACCGACAACATCGTCGAAGACAAGGTCGTTCACCCTGAAGGCGTGGTCATCCACGACGGCGAGGATCCATACTTCGTCGTCGCGGCCGACAAGGGAACGGCAACCTTCTCCGACGTCGCCAACGCGCTTGCGCTGGAGCGCGGCTTCTGGCTCGGCGATGCCTTCGCGAGCGGCGGCTCCTATGGCTACGATCACAAGGCGATGGGCATTACGGCCCGCGGCGCATGGGTGTCGGTCCAGCGCCACTTCCTCGAAATGGGAATCGACGTCCAGACTGATCCGATCACGGTCGCTGGAGTCGGCGACATGTCGGGCGACGTGTTCGGCAACGGCATGCTGCTGTCGAAGGCGATCAAGCTGGTGGCGGCCTTCGACCACCGCCACATCTTCATCGACCCCGACCCCGACCCGGCGTCGAGCTGGGAAGAGCGCGACCGGATGTTCAAGCTGCCACGGTCCAGCTGGGACGATTACGACCGCAAGAAACTCTCCAAGGGTGGCGGAATCTACCCGCGCACCCAGAAGTCGATCGAGCTCAGCGCGGCGGCCAGGCAGGCCATCGGGATCGATTCTTCGATTACCGACCCCGCCGCGATCATGAACGCGATCCTGAAGGCGCAGGTCGACCTGCTGTGGTTCGGCGGCATCGGCACCTATGTGAAGTCGTCGCTGCAATCGAACGTGGATGTCGGCGATCCGGCTAACGACGCGATCCGCGTTGATGGCATCGAAGTGCGGGCAAGGGCGATCGGCGAGGGCGCCAACCTCGGCATCACGCAGGCCGGACGCATTGAATTCTCGGAGAAGGGCGGCCGGATCAACACCGACTTCATCGACAATAGCGCGGGCGTCGACTGCTCCGACAAGGAAGTGAACATCAAGATCCCGCTCAACCGGGAGATGAACGAAGGCCGGCTGGCGTTTGAAAAGCGCAACGCCCTGCTCGTGAAGATGACGGACGATGTCGCCGAGATCGTGCTGGAGGATAACCGCCTCCAGACGCTGGCGCTTTCGATCGCCGAAAGCGGCGGCGCTCGCGCGCTGCCCGGTTACGTGCGGACGATCGAGTTGCTGGAGTCTGCCGGCCGCCTCGATCGCAAGGTTGAGGGCTTGCAGGGCAGCGAAGAGTTGCTCCGTCGCGGCCAGGAGAACCGCGGCCTGACGCGGCCGGAGTTGGCCGTCGTTCTGTCGATGTCGAAGCTGGCGCTCCAGGACGCCGCAGAAAAGCTCAAGCTCGCTGACGACAAGGTCGTCGAAGGAGAGCTTTACGAAGCCTTCCCGGCACCGATGCGCAAGGCGCACGCCAGCGCCATTCGCGCTCACCGGCTCCGCAACGAGATCCTTGCGACCCGGGTCGCCAACCGGCTCGTCAATCGCCTTGGCCCCAGCGCAGCGCTCGACCTCACCGAGGAAGAGGGCGCGTCGCTTGCGCAAGTGGTCGCGGCTTTCCTGGTTGCCGAGAAGCTTCTCGATCTGCCCAAGCTGTGGGCCGAGATCGAGGAGACGCCTTTGCCGGAGATGGTTCGCGTCGAACTGTTCTCGATCGCGGCAAGCAGCGTCCGCAATCACATTTCGGACATCCTCCGCTCGGTCGGTGCGGAGACAAGCGTGTCCGCCATGTGCAAGCTGCTCGAACCGGGGGTTCGCAAGATCTCCGCGGCGGCGGCAAAGCTGATCCGGTCGGAGGTGCGCAACGAAGCGGCGGCGCGGCGCGAGCGGCTGCTTTCGCTTGGCGCGACCGATGACATCGTGAAGGGTCTCGTTCGCCTGTTCGAGCTGGACGGCATCTTCGGCCTGGCCGCGCTCGCTGCGCGCAAGAAGCTCGACGAGCTTGCCTTGGCCCGGGCTTACACCACGCTCGGTGAAGCGTTGGGGATCGACTGGGCGCAGCAGCAGATCGCGCGGTTCATGCCCGCCGACCAGTGGGAGCGCTTGCTGACGGCCGGGCTGGCTCGCGACTTCGAGCAGCTTCGGATCGACTTCCTGTCACGCATGCGCAGCAAGGATTCGGATGCGGCGGTCGAGGAATGGGTCTCGGCTCAAGGCGCCAGGCTGGAGCAGTTCCGCAACCTGATCGCGCGTGCTCGGACCGAGGGCTCTGTCAGCGCGTCCATGCTGGCGCAGATTGCGTCCCAGGCGCGGATCCTGCTCGCCCGCTAGCGAGCGTTGACGAACAGCCATTGCCTGACCGCCGAGGTCAGGTTCGGAATGGGCCGCGTTTCCAGCCGCGAAGAGTCGATCTCGGCGATCAAGGCGCTGAGCGGCTGTCCTGCCTCGGCCGCGGCTTGCTCCAGCGCGGCCCAGAACATGGGTTCGAGGCTGATGGAGGTCTCGTGCCCGGCGATCGTGACTGATCGTTTGACGGGGCGACCGAAACCTCCCGCCTCGGCCATCAGTACATGTGCTGCCCGCCGTTGATCGACAACGTCGATCCGGTGATGAAGCCGCCATTCTCGTCGACCAGGAAGGACACGCCGCGAGCAATTTCGTCGGCGCGGCCAAGCCGGTTCACCGGGATGCGGGCGACGATCTTCGCAAGCACGTCCTCGGGAACCGCAGCGACCATGTCGGTGTCGATATAGCCAGGTGCGATGGCGTTCACCGTCACACCGGAGCGCGCGCCTTCCTGTGCCAGCGCCTTGGTGAATCCGTGAATGCCCGACTTGGCGGCGGCATAATTGACCTGCCCGTACTGGCCGGCCTGCCCGTTGATCGAGCCGATGTTGACGATGCGGCCGTAACCGCGGCCGGTCATGCCTTCCCACACGGCCTTGGCCATGTTGAAGCAGCCGCCGAGGTTCGTATCCATCACCTCCTGCCACTTCTGGTGGTCCATGCGCTTCATCGTTGTGTCGCGGGTGATGCCGGCGTTGTTGACGAGCACGTCGACCGGGCCGACCTCGGCCTCGACCTTGGCGACGCCTTCCTGGCAGGCTGCGTAATCGGAAACGTCCCATTTGTAGGCGGGGATTCCGGTGCGCTCCGTAAACTCGCGAGCGCGCTCTTCATTGCCCGCATAATTGGCAGCGACTTTCATGCCCTGGTCGCGAAGCGCGACGCTGATCGCCTCGCCGATGCCACGGGTACCGCCGGTCACAATTGCAACGCGCGCCATCTATCTCTCCCTGTCTCTCTCCGGGACCGGGCTTATGATTCTACGGTCCAGCCTGCAAGTTCACGGCGGACCAGCGCTTCGAGCATGTCCATCGATTCAGGCGCATCGTTGAGGCAGTCGAGCCGCGCGAAATGCTCTCCGCCCGCGGATAGGAACGTCTCCCGCCCCCGGATTCCAAGCTCTTCGACCGTCTCTACACAATCGGCGGCAAAGCCCGGCGCTGCGATCGCGATCCGCGTGACGCCCTCCTTCGGATAGTCGGCGAGCACCTTGTCCGTTGCGGGTTCAAGCCACTTCGCGCGCCCGAATCGCGACTGGAAAGCAATGTCGGTCGGGATGCCCAGTTGCTCGCTCAGGAGACGCGCGGTCTTCTGGCAATGACAATGATAGGGATCGCCGCGCTCGAGCGTCCGCTGCGGCATTCCATGAAAGCTGAGCAACAGGCGCTGGGGTTCGAAACCCAGGGCGGCAAGCTGACGTTCGAGGCTGGCTTTCAGCGCATCGATGTGGAGTGGATCGTCGTAATAGGGCGGTAGCGTTCGCAGGGCCGGCTGCCGCCGCATCGAGGCGACCTTGCCAAACACCGCGTCGAGCGCGCTGGCCGTCGTTGCTGCGCAATATTGCGGGTAGAGCGGCGCCGCGAGAATTCGCTCGCAGCCGAGCGCGGCCAAATTCTCGATGGCCTTGCCGATTCCGGGATTGCCGTAGCGCATCGCGAAATCGACAATGACGTCCTCGCCGAGGCGCTTCGCCAAGGCCTCTGCCTGGCGCCTGGTAATGGCCGCGAGCGGTGACCCTTCTTCAGTCCAGACCTGCTTGTACGCGTGCGCGGACTTCTTCGGCCGGGTGCGCAGGATGATGCCGTGAAGGATCGGTAGCCAGGCAATGCGCGGTATCTCGATGACCCGCGGGTCGCTGAGGAACTCGGCGAGGTAGCGGCGCACGGCGGCTGCTTCCGGTGCATCGGGTGTGCCGAGATTGATCAGCAGTACGCCGACGCGGCCGTGTGCAACTTGCGGGTGATTGGCAGGCTTCAACGGCGGTACTGCGCCTTGATGGCAACGCGGTCGATCTTGCCCGTCCCGAGCTTCGGCAGCGGATCGTCGACAAAGATGAACCGGGCCGGGATCTTGAATGCGGAAATGCGCGGCTCAAGGAAAGCCCGAAGCTCGGCATCGTCGAGCTGGTTGCCCTCCTCCACATAAACGACCGCGACCGGAACCTCTCCAAGCCGTTCGTCAGGCATCCCGAACACGCTGGCTTCGGCGACGGCCGGGCAGGCGTAAATTTCCGCCTCGACTTCGGCGCAGGGGATGTTCTCACCGCCCCGGATGATGATGTCCTTCTTGCGGTCGACGATAAAGAGGTAGCCGTCTTCATCGAGATATCCGATGTCGCCGGTCCGCACGTAGCCGTCGTCCGTAAACGCCGCCGATGTCGCTGCGGGGTCATCCCAATAGCACTTGATGTTGGCGGCCGAGCGAATGGCGACTTCCCCCCGCTCGAAAGGCGGCAGATGCGCATCGCCCGCTCCGAGGATCGCAAGATCGACGAATGGCTTCTGCGCCCGTCCGGTGGAATCCGGCTTGGCCGCGTAATTGCCCCAGAAGTTGGAGCAACCGACGGCATTGGTCTCCGTCAGTCCATATCCGAGCGCAGGCTGCGCCTTCGGGAATTCTTTGCCCAACCGCTCGACATGACTCACCGGCCGCGGTGCGCCGCCCGCCGCGATGTCTGTCAGTGACGACAAATCGTATTTGTTGCGGTCGGGGTGATTCATCAGCTCCAGGCTCATTGTCGGCACACCGACGAAGTAGGTGATGCCTTCCTTCTCGATCAGCCGGAGCGCCTCGCCCGCATCCCACTTCGCCATCATCACCATCGTCCGGCTGATCACGAAGCTGTTGAGCATCACCGGGACTTCGCCAGTGACGTGGAAAAGCGGGACGTTGATCAGGGTCCGCTTCGATGTCGGCGCGCGGTTTTCCTCGGTCATGATGCCGAGGAGCACGATCAGGCCAGTCGCATAGGCATAGACGCCAGTCGTAACGGCCCGGTGGGTGGAAAGCGCACCCTTGGATTCGCCCGTCGATCCCGACGTGAACAGGATCGTCGCATCGTCGTCGGGCTCGACCTCAGGCAGGCTAGCCCCGGCCTCGACGCCATCGAGGAGCGGCGTCAGTGCAGCCGAGAGCGGCTGTTCGATCGGCAGCGTCACCAGCTTGCACGATCCGCAAACGCCTTCGATCCGCTTCGCGCGCGGCGCGTCGGCGATGATCAGCTTCGGGCTGACCATGTCGAGCGCATGTTGCATCTCGTGCGGCTGCCACCAGCCGTTGAGCAGGGTCGCAATCCCTCCGGCCTTGGCGATGGCCATGTAGCTGACGACCCAGGACGGGCAGTTGCGCATCGCAATGCCGACGCGGTCGCCTTTCGCGATACCGCGCGACGCGAGTGCGTGGGCTAGCTGTTCGGACCACTGGTCGAGATCGGCGAAGGTCAGTCGCTCATCCCCTGCGACGATCGCTTCGACCTGGGCATTGAGTGCGCAGAACGTTCGGAAGAAGGACGGCAACGTTGCCGGGAAATTTGTGACGATCGACCGGCCCTTTTGGTCTTCGCCAATGATCAGCCGCCCGCCGGGCCCGACGACCCTCGCCAACATGTCATCGAACTTAAGGTCGAGCTCCGACGGCATCCCTTCTCCTTTGCCTTTCCGCTTCGCAACCTTATGAGGCGCTGTCCATAATCGGGGAAGACCTTGGCGATACAATCCGTAATCGGCGCAATCGTTTGGAACGATCTCGGCCTCAATCCAGTCGCGCTCGACCTCGGGTTCTTCCAGCTGCGCTGGTACAGCCTCGCCTATCTGGCCGGCATCTTCCTTGCCTATTGGTACCTGCTGAAGCTGATCAAGCAGCCCGGCGCGCCAATGGCGCGGCGTCATGTCGATGATCTCGTCTTCTACGGCGCCCTTGGCGTCATCCTCGGCGGCCGCATCGGCTACGTGCTGTTCTACAACCTCAGCTATTACCTTCAGCACCCTCTCGACATCTTCAAGCTGTGGGACGGCGGCATGTCCTTCCACGGTGGGATGATCGGGACGGTGCTCGGCATTCTCTATCTCAGCCGAAAGGAGAAGCTGCAGTGGCTTCGCGTGCACGATTATGTTGCTTGCTGCGTGCCGTTCGGACTGTTCTTCGGCCGGCTCGCCAATTTCGTGAATCACGAATTGTGGGGCGCACCGACCGACGTGTCTTGGGCAGTACGCTTTCCCGAGGTGGTTGCAGGGGTGACGGTTGATGGCCCGCCGCGCCATCCGAGCCAGCTATACGAAGCGGGCCTGGAAGGAATCGTCCTGTTCCTGATCCTCTGGGTCATGTTCTGGAAGACCAAGTCGCGATACGAACCGGGCAAGCTCGTCGGTGCCTTCACCTTCTTCTACGGCTTGTTCCGTTTCCTCGTCGAATTCGTGCGCGAACCCGATGCGCAGCTCACCGGATTTGCGCAGGCAACTGGCCTGCACATGGGACAGTGGCTGTCGCTGCCGATGATCATTCTCGGCGCGTGGCTGATGTGGACCGCGAAGGGCCGACGCGAGCGTGTCGAACCCATCGCCGGGTCGGAGAGCGTGGCCTGACTCCGCTGGAGCGGGCGCTTCGGGAGCGAATCCAGGCTGAGGGCCCGATTACGGTCGAGGCCTACATGGAAGCCTGCAATTCCTATTATTATGCGACGCGCGATCCGCTCGGCCGCGACGGCGATTTCACGACCGCTCCGGAGATCTCCCAGATGTTCGGAGAGATGGTCGGCGCGGCGCTTGCGGACGTCTGGGTGAATGCCGGGAAGCCTGCCGATGCGATCTACGCCGAGCTCGGCCCCGGCAGAGGCACGCTGGCGGCGGACGCGCTTCGTGTCCTTCGCGGTGCAGGCTTTTCCGGCGAGGTCCACCTCGTTGAGATGAGCCCCATTCTGCGGGATCATCAGGCACGAAACGTCCCGGATGCCCAGTGGCACGACTCACTACAGGATCTTCCTGCCGCTCCCCTCCTCCTCGTCGCCAACGAGTTCTTCGATGCGTTGCCGGTGCGGCAGTTCGTGTCGGGCGTTGAACGGAAGGTGACGATTGCGGCGGGCGGCCTGGCATTCGACCGCGACGGGGAAATCGTCGAAGACTCGCCGGTGCAGGAGGCTGCCGTTTCGGCGATCGCCACGTGCCTGACGCAATGTGGCGGTGTCGCTCTGGTCATCGACTACGGCCACGACCGCAGCGCTCCTGGCGATACGCTGCAGGCCGTTCGTGGCCATCGCTATGTGCCCACGCTGGTCGACCCGGGTGAGCAGGATCTGACCGCCCACGTCGATTTCGAAGCGCTCGGCCGCGTTGCAAAGGATGCGGGGGCGGCCGTGACGAAAGTCGTCACGCAGGGTAGCTGGCTGAACAGTCTCGGCATCGGCGCGCGCGCGGCAGCTCTTGCAACCGCGAACCCCCAGCGCGTCGAGGAGCTCGAGATCGCGGTCGACCGGCTTTGCCACGAGGAGCAGATGGGGCAGTTGTTCAAGGTCATGGCAATCCGTTCACCGGACTGGCCAGTGCCTGCAGGATTCGGGGAATGAACCTTAGCTATCGCAGCGCCGGGCTCGAAGATGCGGAAGCGGTGGACCGCGTTTTCCGCGCAACGTTCATCGATACGTTCGCGCACCTTTATCGGCCGGAAGACCTGGAAGCGTTCCTCGCCAAGTTCACCCTCGAGGCGTGGAGGGCGGAGCTTGCCGACGACCGCTTCGTCTTCCGTCTTGCCGAATCCGACGGCCAGCCGATTGGCTTTGCGAAGATGGGGCCGCCCGAACTTCCGGTCGACACGAACGAGCCCTGGGTCGAGCTGCGTCAACTCTACGTCATGAACGAATGGCGCGGGGCGGGGGCGGCGCGGGAGTTGATGGACTGGGTTCTGGCCGAAGCGAAGGCGCGCGGGGCAACCGACCTCTATTTGACCGTCTACACCGACAATCACCGGGCCCGCCGCTTCTACCAGAAGTACGGCTTCGTCGAGGTCGGGCCCTACGCGTTCATGGTCGGCGAACAGGCCGACGAAGACCTCATCATGCGCAAGAGCCTGTGAGCGTCGAACCCTTCCGGTCCGAACTGCTCGCCGGCATTCCGCACGGCTTTCTCGGGCGCCAGGGCGGCGTCTCGGAAGGCGAAATGTGGGGCCTCAACGTCGGTTATGGCAGCGGCGACGTTCCGGAGCACATCGCGGAAAACCGCCAACGAGCCATCGAAGCGGTCTTCCCGTCGGCCGCTCTGGCGACCGTCCATCAAATCCACTCGCCGACAGTCGTGTATGCCGCCGAGCCATGGCCGCAGGACGAGCGGCCTCATGCCGATGCCATGGTGACCGACCGGCCCGGCTTGCTGCTCGGCGTGCTGACCGCCGACTGCGCGCCGGTTCTGTTCGCGGACGAAGCCGCGGGGATGGTGGCCGCCGCGCATTCCGGCTGGCGGGGTGCATTCGGTGGGGTGAACGAAGCGACCATCAACGCGATGGAGTCACTGGGCGCGAGCCGCGACCGCATCGTCGCGGCGATCGGGCCCACCATCGCGCAGTCATCGTACGAGGTCGACGAGGCTTTCCGGGAACGCCTCGCAAAAGATGACGGCGAGAATGCGCGCTTCTTCGTTGCGGGGCCTGGCGGAAAGCCGCATTTCGATCTGCCCGGCTATATCCTCCATCGGCTTTCGCGGACCGGCATTGCACGGTCGGAGGCGCTTGCGCTCGACACGTACGCCGATCCGGAACGCTTCTTCAGCTATCGCCGTTCGACGCACCGGAATGAGCCATCCTACGGGCGCCAGATCGCCCTGATCGGCCTTCCGACGAAAAGCTGAACTTATGGGCAGGCTCCGCGGACTTGATTGGCCTCTTGCGCGGTGACGCGCTAAGGCCCGCCGCGAACAGGAGACGAATTTTGCCTACCGAAGACGAGATTAGCGGAACGTCCAAGCGCCGCCCGAAACAATCCCCCACCAGCATCGGCAATCACAAGCTGAAGCCCTCGACCCTGATGCTCGGCTACGGCTTCGACCCGGCCTTGAGCGAAGGCTCGCTGAAGCCGCCAGTGTTCCTGACCTCGACCTTCGTGTTCGACAGCGCCGCGGACGGAAAGCGGTTCTTCGAAGGCGTCACCGGCAAGCGCCCGGGTGGCGCCGAAGGCCTGATCTATTCGCGCTTCAACGGGCCGAACCAGGAAATCCTCGAAGACCGCCTCGCCGTCTGGGAAAGCGCGGACGACGCGCTCGCTTTCTCCAGCGGCATGTCGGCCATCGCAACATTGCTCCTGACCTTCGTCCAGCCCGGAGACGTCGTCGTTCACTCCGGCCCGCTCTACGCGGCGACCGAGACTTTGATCGCCAAGATCCTCGGCCGTTTCGGCGTGTCTTACCTCGACTTCCCGTCGGGTGCGTCGCGCGAAGAAATCGATGCGGTGATCGCCAAGGCGAAGGAAAAGGGCCGGGTCGCGCTCATCTACCTGGAGAGCCCGGCCAACCCGACCAACGCGCTCGTCGACGTCGAGGCGGTTGCTGCTGCCCGCAACGCCGCTTTCCCTGAAGCGCAGCGCCCGCCGATCGCGATCGACAATACCTTCCTCGGTCCGCTTTGGGCGCATCCGATCCAGCAGGGTGCGGACATCAGCGTCTACAGCCTCACCAAATATGCCGGCGGCCACAGCGACCTCGTCGCGGGCGGCCTGGTCGGGCGACAGGGCCTGATCGACCAGATCCGTATGATGCGGAACACGATCGGCACCATCTGCGACCCGAATACCGCCTGGATGCTGCTGCGCAGCCTTGAAACGCTCGAACTTCGCATGGAGCGTGCGGGTGAAAATGCCGCCAAGGTCTGCGCCTTCCTGCGTAATCATCCGAAGGTGGAAAGCGTCGGTTACCTCGGCTTCCTGGACGAGGGCTCGAGCCAGGCGGACATCTATCGGCGTCACTGCCTCGGTGCCGGCTCGACCTTTTCGCTGTACCTCAAGGGCGGCGAGAAGGAGGCCTTCGCGTTCCTCGATGCCTTGAAGATCGCGCATCTTGCCGTCAGCCTCGGCGGGACCGAGACGCTGGCCAGCGCTCCGGCCGCCATGACCCATTTGTCGGTTCCGGACGAGCGCAAGCAGGCGCTCGGCATCACCGACAATCTGGTCCGCATTTCCATTGGCGTTGAGGATCCCGACGATTTGATCGCCGATTTCGAGAACGCGTTGCGCTCGGTCTAGCGGGCGTCGAGCTCGCTCAGCAGGGTGTTGGCATAGCGGATCGCGACGGTAATCGCGGTCCCGAAGACGAAGCCTTCGAAGGCGCCAAAGCCCATTTGAGCGATGATCCCGAAGTGCGTCTCGCCGAACCATCGGCCTAGTGCATCGATGTTGAGCGGCGACTCCGGAAAGGTCGCCGCCAGCGAGTCCAGGCTGGCGCCCATCAGCCTGCCGCCAATGAGGGGAAGAACGGCGCCCATCGCGCCACCCGCCAGCGCCGCTCCCGAGATCGACGGCCACGACCGGACGCGTGCGAGCGAGAGGTGCGACCCAAGGCCGACCGCGCCGCCGAGGAGCATCCCCTCGAACCCGCCGGCGATTCCGCCTGGTGTCTTGCCGAGCAGCACGCTGAAGGCGTCGGCGCCAACCATCTTGACCGCGCCGCCGATCACGAGGCCACCGATCGCAGCTCCAGCGGTCGTCGAGATCCAGCTCCTGCCGGCAGCGCGGTGGGCCGCGGCCATACCGCAACCGATCGCGAAGCCGCCGATGGCGCCGGCCAGGATGTTGATCGAGAGCATGACCATCAGGAACGATGCTGCGCCGACTGCAGGCCGGAGCGGGTCGGGCGTCGCTCCAAGCCCGTAGACAAAACCACCAACGACGCCAGCGAGCGCGCCCCCGATGGCGCAGGCTGCAATCAACGAAGCGCCGCCCAGCCAGTCCGCCGGGAAGGTGATCTGGCGCCCGATGCGAGTCTCGACATGCTTGCCCTCGACGGGCGCGATGAAGCGGTAGCCGTGCTTCGGAACCGTCTCGATGAAACGCGGCTTGCTCGCCTCGTCGCCAAGCAATCGGCGAAGGTTGGTGATGCACTGGCTGAGCGCTTCATCGGTGACCGGAACGCCCTTCCAGACGTCGTCGAGGAAACGATCGCGCGTGATCAGCTGCCCAGGATTGCGAAGCATCAGGATCAACGCATCCAGGTAGCGGCTGTTGACCTCGATCGGATCGCCGCCGTTGGTCAGCCGTCGCTGATTGGCGTCGACCTCAAATCGGTCGAACTTGAACCGCGTGCTCACCTCAGTTCCAGTCCTCGATGGCCCAACCGCGCGTTTTCGCGAGCTTTGCCAATCGGTCGTGCGGGTTCACCGCGACAGCCTCGTCGGACCATTCGAACACCGGCGCGTCGCTGGCATGGTCCGAATAGAAGCGCACATGACCCCGCTCGAAACCGCTCTTCGATAGCCAGTCGGTCACCATCCGCAGCTTCGCCGGACCGTAGCAATTCTCGCCGTCAATCTTGGCGTGGACGCGTTCGTCGAGGCCGATGATCGAGCCGGTGCCGATCACATCGTCGAAGCCAAGACGGTCCCCGATCGCCTGTGCGTAAAGGCGATAGCTGGCGGTTGCCATGACCACACGCCGTCCTTCCGCCTTGTCTCGTGCGATCGCCGCGCGCGCCCCGGGTCGGACATTCGATGCGGCGGTCTTTTCGGCGAAACTGTCGACGAGCGGCTTCAACTCGTTCGGATGCCGCTTCGACCCAAGCAGCAAGCGATGATTGATCTCCTTCAGCCGGCCGCGATCGATCAGCTTCAGGACGTAGGCGAGCATCGACGCGATCACGAGCGGGATGAGCACCAGCCGCCACGGCGCGCGATGCAGGGCGCAATGGATCAGGAATGGCGTGTAGGTCGCGTGGCGCGTGACGGTCCGGTCCATGTCGTAGATCGCGAAGTCGGTCATGCGCGGCCTTCGAGGATCGCCGTGACCAACTCGTGATCGGCGGGCTTGTCGACGTCGACTGCCGCCAGCGGGTCGGACAGTTCGACCGCTTGGACGTTGAGGCCGAGCTTGCGCCCAACGCCATCAAGTGTCTGCTGCAACGTGCGGAGACGGAACAGCGCTCCGAGGAACCCGAAGACGCCGAGCGTCAGCAGCATCCGGATGGCCTTCTTCCGGTTCTGCTCGTTGGAGCCCCATAGCTGCAGCGTCGAACGAATCTTCGGACTGCCGAGCAGGAACAGGTTCGCCCCGCTGTAGGCACCGCCGCGGAATTTCAGCCACGTGCGCTTGGTCTGCGGAAGGCGCTTCAGCAGCGCGGCCTGTGAAACCAGGCCGATCGCGACGTCCGCCCCCGCAGCCTTGCCGAGGAAGTCTGCGATCATCGCGGGCGTCAGCAAGGCGTGATCGGCAGTGGTCACTAGGATCGGCCAACGCACACTCGGATCGACGCACATCTTTTCCAGCGTAGCGGCAATCGTGTCGCCGGACGCCTCAACCGAAATGCGGGCGTCCTCGGGGAGCACGTCGCGAATTCTTTCGGGCTGCTGGGCGAGAACGCGCACCAAGGTGATTCCCTCGCTTTGCAGCAAGGCCTCGACCGGCCGGCGCACCATGGGTTCGCCGCCGACCGGTATGAGCGCTTTCAGGTCGGTGCCGTAGCTTTCGGCGAAGGGGTCCTTGCCTGGCCGCGATCCGGCCAGGACGACCGCGGTCGCCGCGCTCATGCCAGCCAGGACACGATTTTCTGGCCGCGATCGTGGGCGGCATTCGCCTGCGCCAGCCGGACGGCGTGGAAGATGAGGGAGACGAGCGTCCACAGCGCGACCAGCTCGATGCCGGTATCGGGCCGCTGAAACAGCAGCGCGAAGAACAGGATGACCATGTTCGGATTACGCCGCGCAGTGATCAGCCGGAACTTGCTGTCGATCGGACGCCACACGTGAATGTGCATCCGCCCGAACCTGCGCATGAAGACGCCTTCGATGATCCGCTGCGCAACGTAGCCGCCGACGATCGCCCACAGCAGCATCACTGCATAAACCGGCTCGATGGGCGTGCCGTAGGCATCGAGCCCGTGGATCCAGGCCCACCACCAGAACGGTGGATGGATGAGGTCGATGCCGTGATCGAAGACGTTGCCCCACTTCGACGAAGCGCCGGTGCACCGCGCCAGCTTCCCGTCGACCGTGTCGAGCACCATGAACACGAACCCGGCGGCGATCCCCAGCCAGTAGCTGCCGATCCAGAACAGATAGAATGCAAGCACGCAGCCGACCGCGCCAATCAAGGTCACCATGTTTGGCGTCATGCCCGCCTGCGCGGCCCAGCGAGTCAGGTGGAACGCCGGCTTTCGCCACAGGTACAGTGTCAGGATGTCGGTCACACCCTTGTAGGCGCCGTCGTACGCCGCCTTCTCGACGAGGATGGGATTGGCCGGATCGAGGGGCATGACGAACGGCCGCTCGCGTTTGCGGAGCTGCTCGTTGTTCAACTCGCCGGTCTCGGCGTCGATCAGCTCGTATCCGGCCAGCGTCTCGCCGCTTTCGATTGCCGCTATTGCGGCCCCCGCATCGCGATCCGCCGGCACATTCACGAGCACCGGCGTCCCGCTTAGGGTCAGTGCCGCGCCGGACCGGTTCGAAATCTCGCGAAGCCACGCCGGGTCCCATGCAAAGTCCATGTTTGCGAGCACGACGTGGCGGCTGGGACGCGCACTGTCGGAAGCTTCCAGCCCGATGTTCTCCGCGATCCGGCAAGCGCGAGTCTGCGCATCCATCCCGAACAGCTGGGCGGGGTTGTTGCCGACAGGGACGAAAAGGGTGCGCTGATCGGTTGCCATTACCGCCCGGCTTAGAGGCAAGAATCCGGGCAGAAAAGTGGCGTTAACTGGCTCCCCTTGCCCGTAAGTTTGATTGAGGGCAGTGTCCGCGCCGAATGGTCGCCTCAGCCGCATCCACCGCCGAGGGCGGGAATCCGACACTACGGATCAGAGGAACGCTGACGATCACGCGCGCGGCGAGCATCCAGCGAGAGATCGATGCGGAAGCCGACCCGTTGACGATCGACCTGTCCGGCGTCGAGCGGATGGACACGGTCGGCGCCTGGCTGATCTACCGCGCGGTTCGCGACCGTCACGTCAAGGTCGTGGGCGCGAGTGCGGAGACCGAAGGCCTGCTTCACGAGGTCGCGGAATACGACAAGCCCGTGCAGGTCCGGCCGGAGGAAGGCCCAGGCTTCACGCGCGCCATCTCCGAACTTGGCGAGTGGATCGCCGAGACCGGGCGCACCTTGGTCGGCCTGCTCGGCTTCTTCGGCGCGACCCTGATCGGCCTTGCCAACGTGACCACCCGGCCCAAGCGCTTCCGGCTCAATGCCGTGGTTCAGCGCTTCGACGTCGTCGGCGTGAGAGCGCTCGGAATCATCGGGCTGATGAGCTTCCTGATCGGAATCGTGATCGGCCAGCAGGGCGCCGTCCAGCTCCAGCAGTTCGGAGCGGAGATTTACACCATCAACCTGATCGGTCGCATCACCGTCCGCGAGCTGGGAACGCTGATGACCGCCATCATGGTCGCGGGCCGGTCCGGCTCGGCCTTCGCGGCCCAGCTCGGCACGATGAAGATCACCGAGGAAATCGACGCAATGAAGACGATCGGAGTCTCGCCGATCGAAGCGCTGGTCATTCCGCGCCTGATCGCCGCCGTCATCATGATGCCGCTGCTGGCATTCTGGGCGATGCTGATGTCGCTGCTCGGCGGCGGAATCTTCGTCTGGCTGTCGCTGGGGATCCCGCCGCTGACCTACGTTCAACGCCTCCAGGAAGTGATTCCGATCACCGACCTCTGGGTCGGCCTGATCAAGGCTCCGGTGTTCGGGTTCATCATTGCTTTGGCCGGCTGCTTCCAGGGCATGCTGGTCGAGGGCAATTCCGAAGAGGTCGGCCTGCGGACGACGACCGCGGTGGTGCAGTCCATCTTTCTCGTGATCGTGCTCGATGCAGTCTTCGCCGTCTTCTTCAGCTCGATAGGTTGGGGATGAGCATCGAAACGCCAAAAGGCTGTGTGCCGGTCATCGAGGTTCGGGGCCTTTCCAACCACTTTGGCGACCAGGTGATCCACGAGGATCTGGACCTGACCGTATGCCGCGGGGAGATCCTCGGCGTGGTTGGCGGGTCCGGCACCGGCAAGTCCGTCCTGATGCGGTCGATCATCGGACTTCAGACCCCTGCGG
Organism: Sphingomonas daechungensis; assembly: GCF_039543105.1. Lineage (NCBI taxonomy): Bacteria > Pseudomonadati > Pseudomonadota > Alphaproteobacteria > Sphingomonadales > Sphingomonadaceae > Sphingomonas > Sphingomonas daechungensis. Next base: position 1,318,732 of record NZ_BAABJC010000001.1, on the reverse strand, counting down.
CGGGCGAGGTGGAGGTGCTCGGCGAGAACATGGTCGGCCGCGAGGAGGATGAAGCGAAGAACATCCGCCGCCGCTGGGGCATCCTGTTCCAAAACGGCGCCTTGTTCTCGACCTTGACCGTGGCCGAGAACGTCGAAGTCCCGATCCGCGAGTATTTTCCCTACATCAAGGCGCCGCTGCTCGACGAAATCGCGTCCTACAAGATCGCGATGGGTGGGCTGCCGCCAGATGCCGGACCCAAATATCCGTCAGAGCTGTCGGGCGGCATGGTCAAGCGCGCTGGCCTGGCCCGCGCTCTGGCGCTCGATCCTGAGCTCCTCTTCCTCGACGAGCCGACGGCCGGCCTCGACCCCATATCGGCGGCGGCTTTCGATGACCTTATCCTTGGGCTGCAGAAGCGGCTGGACCTGACGGTCTTCCTCATTACGCACGATCTCGATACGCTTTACGCGATCTGCGACCGGGTCGCCGTACTCGCGGACAAGAAGGTCATTGCGGTCGGAACGATACCGGAACTCTTGGCTTTGGATCATCCTTGGATACAAGAATATTTTAACGGGCCGCGCGGTCGGGCCGCGGCGGATACGGCGAAGGAGCACGCGCAGGCCTGATGGAAACGCGTTCGAACTATGTGATGGTCGGCGCTGTGACCCTTGCGATGCTCGCGGGGCTGTTGCTGTTCACCGTCTGGATCGCCGGTCTGAATAGCAAGCAGACCAAGTGCTACGATATTTACTTCGCCCAGGGCGTGAGCGGACTCAACAAGGGTTCCAGCGTGTCCTTCTCGGGTGTCCCTGTCGGGCAGGTCGGCAAGATCTCGCTCCTTCCGAATCGTCCGGAGTTCGTCTGGGTCAGGATCGAAGTCGATAATGAAACCCCCGTGCTTCAGGGGACGACCGCCCAGATCAAGGGTGTCGGCTTCACCGGTGTGAGCGAAATCCAGCTCGGCGGCGCCGTAAAGGGCGCACGCCCGATCACGCAGGCGGGACCACAGGGCTGCCCGGTCGTGCCGGCCAGCTCGGGGGGTCTCGGCGCCTTGCTGAACAGCGCTCCGGAACTGATCGACCGGATCCAGCGGCTGACGGAGCGGCTGACCGAGTTGCTCAGCGACAAGAATCAGAACGCCATTTCCGACATCCTCGAGAACGTCGACCGCACCACCAAGGTCCTCGCCGATCGCGCGCCCGAGCTTGCGGACGCCATCGGCGATGCCCGCATCGCGGCTCGCGAGGCCGGCGTCGCCGCGCAGAAGTGGGGCGAAGTCGCCAACACGACAAACGGTATCCTGCAGGAAGATGCGAAGCCGGCGATGGCCAACCTCAACCGGGCGATCGCCTCGGTCCAGAGCGCTGCCGACAATCTCGACAAGGTGCTGGGCGACGCACGCCCCGGCGTGCAGAACTTCAGCAAGTCGACCTTGCCCGAAGCCAACCGCCTGATCCGCGACCTTCGCGATCTGACGCAATCGCTGAAGGGCGTGTCCGAGCGCGTCGAGCAGGGTGGAATCGGCGGCACATTGGGTCCGCAAAAGCTGCCCGACTACAATCCGAGGAAGCAGAAATGAGACTGGCGGCGCGTGTTCTGGGTCCGTTGACGCTGGCGCTAGCTGTCGGCGCATGCTCGCTGAGTGGAGCTCTTGGCGGCGGCGGGAAGGCCCCCGCATCGCTTTTGACGCTGACGCCGGATGCCGCGCCGACGGGCGAGTTCACGCGTGCCGCAAATGCCGGTCAGTCGGTGACCGTAAGCACACCGGTGGTGTCCAAGGAGCTTCGGACGACGCGCATCCCCGTCCGGGTCAGCCCGACCGACGTTCAATATGTGACCGATGCGCAGTGGATCGACACACCGGACCGCCTGTTTGCCAACCTTGTTGCAGAAACAATTCGGCGGACGACCAACCGCGTGGTGCTCGATCCGGGAATGACTGGTCTCGATCCGGGGCTGATCGTGTCAGGAGAGCTCCAGGAATTCGGTTTCGACGCCGGCAGCGGCCAAGTAGTTGTCAGGTTCGATGGCGCGCTGTCGACGGCTGGCGGAACGCGGGTCGAGACGCGACGCTTCGAGGCTACCGTGCCCTCGGATGGCTCATCAACAGGCGTTGGACCCGCGCTTAACCAGGCCGCCAACAAGGTTGCGCACGACGTCGCCGGCTGGGTCGGGAACCGGCAGGCTCCCTAAACCAGGCTCTTGCTCGCCTGCTCGTAGACGTCGCGGGAAAGACCGCGCGAGTTCGCGACTCTCTCCAGCTGCTCCCGCATCAGTTCCGACCTTTTCGGTTCGAATCTCCGCCAGCGTCCGAGCGGAGGAACCAGGCGCGCTGCAATCTGTGGGTTGATCTTGTCCGCTGCGATGACGAGGTCGGCAAGGAACCGGTAGCCTCGCCCCGAGGCGTCGTTGAACACCCAGTGGTTCGCTCCAAAACTTCCGCCGAGCGCGCGAAGCCGGTTCGGGTTCTGGATCGTGAAAGCCGGATGGGACGCCAGCCGCTCGACCTCGTCCAACGTTCCGGGCCGCTGCGCCGCCGCCTGCAGCGCGAACCACTTGTCGATGACCAAGGGGTCGTTTTCGAAGCGGTCATGGAACGCCTTCAAGGCGTCCGCCCGCTCCGGACCATCGAGCGACACCAGAATTCCAAGCGCTCCCTGGCGATCGGTCATGTTGTCGGCTGCGTCGAATTGCGCCTTCGCGAGGCGAGCGCCCTCGGCCGGATTGCCGCCAGCGATCAGTCCAAGCGAAACGGTGCGGAGCCGGCGCGTACCCTTGGCCAATGGCGAAAGGTCGGCCCCCGACCCGCTCACCGCCGATTGCGCCTTCGACAGTTCGTCGAACAGCGCCATCCCGAGCGCTGCCCGCAATTGCTCCCGCGCCGCGTGGATGGCGTCGGGATCGACCACCTCCAGCCGCTCGGCCACAACCGCTTCCTGGGGAAGCAGGATCGCTTCGGCCTTGAACGCTGGATCGAGTTCGTTCGACTGCAGAGTGTTGCGGACGGCCCGGATCAGCGGCTCGAAGTCCGGCTGTTCGCCCCTCGCTCCGTCGAGCAAGGCGGTGAACGCCAGTTCCTGCATCGCTTCGTAACGGGCGAAGGGATCGGTGTCGGTCTGGGCAAGGCGCTCCAGCTCCCCGTCGCGCCGGGAGCCGTGGATCACGACGGGCGCCGAAAAGCCGCGATTGATCGACAGCAAGGGCGCTTCCTTCAGCCCCTCGAACTGAACCTCGCGGCTAAGGCCGTCGACCATCACCAATTGCTCGGGCGCAATTTCGGTGCCGCTCTCCTCGCCGATCAGCGCCGTCCTCAGCGGAATCGGCATCGTCTGCTTGCTTGGCTGCCCCGGCGTCGGAGCGACGCGCTGGTCGAGCAGGAGTGTGGCCGTTCCTGCGTCAGGGTCGTAGTCCAGACGCGCTCCGATCTGGGGCGTGCCGGCCTGGCTGTACCAGATCTTGAACGCGGACAGGTCGACACCGCTCGCATCCTCCAGCGACTTGACGAAGTCGTCGCAGGTCGCCGCCTGACCGTCGTGACGTTCGAAATAAAGGTCGGTGCCGGCCCTGAACTTCTCGGGTCCCAGCACGGTGCGAAACATGCGGATCAGCTCGGCGCCCTTGTTATAGACGGTCGCCGTGTAGAAGTTCGAAATCTCGATGTAGCTGTCGGGACGGACAGGATGGGCAAGCGGCCCCGAATCCTCCGGGAACTGCACCATGCGCAGGATCCGCACATCCTCGATGCGCTTGACCGCCGCGCTGCCCATGTCCGCCGAGAAGCCCTGGTCGCGGAAGACGGTGAAGCCTTCCTTGAGGCTCAATTGGAACCAGTCCCGGCACGTGACGCGATCGCCGGACCAGTTGTGGAAATATTCGTGCGCGACCACCCGCGAGATATTGTCGAAGTCGACGTCGGTGGCAGTGTCCGGATCGGCAAGGACGTAGGCCGAATTGAAGATGTTGAGGCCCTTGTTCTCCATCGCGCCCATGTTGAAGTCAGACACGGCGACGATGTTGAACAGGTCCAGATCATATTCTCGGCCGTAGACACGTTCGTCCCAGTCCATGCTTGCCTTGAGGCTGCCCATCGCATGCTGGGTCTTGGGCAGGTCCGCTTCGCGCACCCAGATCGCAAGATCGACCTTGCGCCCCGACATGGTGGTGAAACTGTCGCGGTTGGCCTTGAGGTCGCCCGCAACCAGGGCGAACAAATAGGACGGCTTCGGAAACGGGTCTTCCCATTCTGCCCAGTGGAGCCCGCCATCCAACTTGCCGGTGGCGATCGGGTTGCCGTTGGTCAGCAGGATCGGGAACTTGGCCTCGTCGGCCTCCATCCGCACCCGATACTTGCTGAGCACATCCGGGCGATCCGGGAAAAAGGTAATGCGCCGGAATCCTTCCGCCTCGCACTGCGTGCACAGCATGCCGTTGGAGGCGTAGAGCCCCATCAGCTTGCTGTTGGCGGCGGGATTGATCTCGGTTTCGATCGCCACCTCGTGCGCATCGCCATCAAGCGTCACGACCAAGTCGCCGCCGTCCATCTCCCAGGCGTCGGACGTCTGGCCATCGACCCAGACCCCAAGCGGCTTCAGGTCGTCACCGTTGAGACGAAGAAGAGCGCCGCCAGACGCCGCTGGATTGCGCATCACGCTGAGCTTCGACTGGACGCGCGTCCGCTCGATTCCGAGAGTAAAGTTCAGCGCGATTTCCGGCACCAGCCAATCGGGCGGCCGATAATCTTCCCGGCGAATGGTGGCGTGGGTCGGCGAGGGCGGGGCCTCGGGTGCTGTCTCCGCGTCCGGGAGGGTTCGTACATCGGCCATCGCCGCGACTTAGGGCGACGGCCATTGCTAGGCAATGAGGCTAAGTCCCTGTTATAGGCGGTCGGACCTGGACGTAGCACCATCCGCAGCAGGAGCAGCCGATGATTCGATCCGCGTATATCCTCATCCCACTTGCGGCCCTTTCAGCGCTTGCCGCCGCGTGCGCCCAGCAGGACGCCGCGGGCGGTACGGCTTCCGCAGCCTCATCCAGTTCGGGCCGTGACTGCTTCAACGCGCGAAACGTGAGCAGCTTCACGCCTCATGGGACCGATGCGGTCGATATTCAGGTGGGCGTTCGCCGTTATTATCGGCTCACGTTTGCCGGGGCCTGCCAGAACATCAACTGGGTCAATCGCGTTGCACTGGTCTCGCGCAGCGGTAGCTCGTTCATTTGTTCGGGGATGGACGCCGAGCTGATCGTCAAGGACTCGCCGATGGGCCCGCAACGTTGCCTGGTGAACTCCGTCACCCGCATCAGCGACGAGGAAGCCAAGACCCTCAAATACTATAAGTGATCAGGCCGCGTCTGGCGGGACCACCACGTTCCGCCCGCGCGTAAGGGCACCCAGCATCCCAGCAAGCGCCAGCACAGCGCCGGCAATGGCGATCGGCGTCCAGCGATAGCCCTCCAGTACGGTCGAAAAGGCCATGGCAATGATCGGGACAAGAACGCTGGAATAAGCGGCCTTCGCCGGCCCGATCTTCCGCACGACCGGATAGTAGAGGCTGAACGTCAGCACTGACGCGGGCAAGGCAAGGTAGAGGACACCGAGCCAATAGCCCGGCCGGTCCTCGAAGACCGGCGGCCCGGCCATGAAGAACGCAATCGCGGCGTCTATGACCGCTCCAGCCGCCATCGACCAGGCTAGCATCGAAAACAGCGGGAAGCGGCGAACCTCCTTTCGCGCCTGGAACACGTTCGCGGCTGAGGCCGAGACCATCCCGAGGAGAGCCAGGCCGATGCCGACTGAAATCTCATCGGCCCTTACCGAATGCTGCTCGAACTCGTGTGCGAACAACAAGACGATGCCCGCAATCGCCACCAGCGAGCTCCAGACGAAGCGTCCGCTCGGCCGATGTCCGAGGAATGCCCAGGCCATCAACGTGCTGGGGATCAGCAGCAGCGCGAAGATGATGGCGACCACTCCCGACGTGATGTGTCGCTCCGCCAGGTAGACGGCGTTGAAGTTGATGCAGAACTGCGCGAACCCGAGGAACAGCGCAGGCAGGATGGCGGCGCGTCCGAGGTTCAGGCTCTCGCCCCTCCATCGCGCAACCATTGCCATCGCCACTGCCGCGATGGTGAACCGATAGGTCACCGACCATTGCGCCGGCACCGTCCCGAGCTGGTCGCGGATGACGATCCAGGTCGATCCCCAGATCGCCGTGAAGATGATGAACGGCAGGCCGACCTCGGCGAAGGTCGATCGCGGTTGGCTCACAGCGCGGCGATGGCCGCGGCGAGTTGCTCGACCGGCTCGCCGCCCTGGTCCCAGCTCGTCACCAGCCGGATTTCGTCCGGCCCCCAATCATAGAAATCGAAGCCCTTTGCTCGAAGCGACTCAGCCTCTGCCGGCGTTGCCCGAACGAAGATCTCATTGGCTTCGACGGGGTAGATCAGCCTCTCGCCTGTCGCCTTGGCGATCGTTTGCGCGATCGCATTTGCCGAGCGCGCATTGGCGAGCCACCGGTCGTCTTCCAGCAGTGCCAGGATCTGGGCAGCGAACATGCGGCCCTTGGACGCCAGATGCCCGGCGCGCTTGCGACGAACGGCAATCTCGTCCGCGAGCTCCGGCCGGAAAAGGATCATTGCCTCTGCGTTGAGGCCGCCGTTCTTCACGAACCCGAAGCTCAAGGCATCCACGCCGGCGCGCCACGTCAGGTCGGCCGGCGAGTCGCCGGTGCTGACGACAGCATTGGCAAAGCGAGCGCCGTCCAAGTGGAAGTTGAGGCCGTGTCGCCTGGCGACTTCGCCGAGAGCGCCAACTTCATCCGCCGAATAGACGAGCCCGTATTCCGTCGCGTTGGTGACCGAAAGCGCCTTGGGCTGTACCTGATGCACGTCCTTGCGAACGCGGCCGATCGCCCCATCGACGGATTCGACGGAGAGCTTCGCGCCGGGTCCGTCGACCAGAATCAGCTTGGCCCCATCGGCGAAGAATCCCGGAGCGCCCGCTTCGTCGACTTCGATATGCGCGTCGCGATGGCAGACGATGCCGCCATACCCCGGGCATAGCGCCGCCAGCGCCAAGCAATTCGCCGCCGTACCTGTCAGCACCCAGAAAGCGCGAACCTCGGTCTCGAAAACCTCGGAGAATGCGCGGTCGAGGCTCTGGCTCAGCGCGTCGCCGTCATAGGCCGTGTCCAGCCGGTTCGAGCGCGTGATCGCCTCGATCACAGCCGGGTGCGCGGCCGCCGCATTGTCGGAGAAAAAGCGCATGTCTCAGCCGCATGGCGGCCGCTTCAGCGCGCGTCAATCTGGGGAAATGGTGCTGCCGGTGAGGATTGAACTCACGACCTCAGCCTTACCAAGGATGCGCTCTACCACTGAGCTACGGCAGCACTGACCGGAGGAGCGGGCGCTATGGCCAAGCGACCCGCGCCCGTCAACCCGACTTGCCCGCCTCAACAGCGAACGCGTAGGTGGGCCGCATGTCGGGCAAGGACAAGGAACGCGAGGAACGGCTCGCCGCGGCGCTACGCGAGAACCTGCGGCGCAGGAAAGCGCAGGCGCGAGAATTGAAGCCGGGCGAGCCGAAGCGCGATTAGATCGGCGCGCAGGCCTTTTCGAGCCAGCCGAGGTCGTCCCCGGTCAGCCGCGCCCCGATCTTCTCCAGCACCTGCGCGTGGTAGGTGTTTACCCACTCCACCTCTTTCGCGCTCAACATCTCTTTCTTGATCAGCCGCCGCTCGATCGGGGCGAAGGTCAGCGTCTCGAAGCCGAGGGTCTCCTTTTCCGCGCCCTCGACTGGATGCTCGACGACCAGCACCAAATTTTCGATGCGAATGCCGTACTCGCCGGTCTTGTAGTAGCCGGGCTCGTTCGAAAGAATCATGCCCGCCCTCAGCGGCTCATCGCCGCCGGCCTGGGCGCTTCCCGCGGGCGAAATGCGCTGCGGCCCCTCGTGGACCGAGAGGAAGCTTCCGACGCCGTGGCCAGTGCCATGGGCGTAGTCCAAGCCAGCTTCCCACAGCGGCCGACGCGCGAAGCTGTCGAGCTGAGTCCCCCGCGTACCCTTCGGGAAGATGGCGGTGGCAACGGCAATGTGCCCTTGCAGCACTCGCGTGAAGCGGTCGCGCTGCTCGTCGGTCGGCTCGCCGACGACGACAGTACGGGTGATGTCGGTGGTGCCGTCAAGATACTGCCCGCCTGAATCGATCAAGTAGATCGAGTTCATCTCGAGCTTGCGGTTGGTCTTCTCACTCGACCGGTAGTGGACGATCGCCCCGTTTGGGCCGGCGCCGGAAATACTGTCGAACGACAGATCGCGAAGCTCCGGGTCCTCGCGACGCAGCGCTTCCAGATGGTCAGACGCCTTCAGTTCGTCGACTTCGCCCTTCGGTGCTTCGGTCTCGACCCAGCGAAGGAACCGCGAGATCACTGCGCCGTCGCGGTGCTGCGCCGACTTCTGGCCGGCGATCTCGACCGCATTTTTGATCGCCTTGGGGAGGATGGTCGGATCGCGGACCGGGATGATCTTCGCGCCGGCCTTGTCGAGCGCCTCGAAGATTGCCGCCACTGCGCGCTCCGGATCGACCGCGACGGTCTGACCCTTCAGCTCGCCAAGCGCCGCCTCGAACGCGTTGCGGTCGTGCAGCCGAACGCCGTTTCCGAGATGCTGCCGGACCTCGGCGCTGATCTTCTCCGGATTGACGAACAGGTCCGCGGTGCCATCGGAACGGACCAGCGCAAACGCCAGCGCCACCGGCGTCCGCGAAACGTCCTGCCCACGCACGTTGAACGCCCAAGCAATCGAATCCAGCGCCGACAGCACAGCCGCATCGGCGCCCTGCTCGGTCAACCAATCTGCGATTTCCTGGCGCTTATCGGCGGAAGAGCGGCCGGTGTATTTCTCGGGCTGCACCGCCAGATGCGCTTTCGACGCCTCAGGCCGATCCGACCAGACCTTGTCGATCGGGTTCTGCTCGACCGCGATCAGCTCCGCGCCGCGCGCCGCCAGCGATTCCGTCGCTTTCTTCACCCAGTCCCGGCTGTGCAGCCAAGGGTCGTAACCAATCCGCGCACCTTGCGGCGCATGGTCCTTCAGCCAATCGGCGACGCTGGTTTCCGGCACTGACTGGTACGACCAGTCCTTGCCGTCGACCTGCTGCCGCACCTGCAGAGTATACCGCCCATCGACGAAGATCGCGGCTTCCTGCGGCAGGACGACTGCCGAACCCGCGGACCCCTCGAAACCGGTCAGCCACGCTAGCCGCTGGGCATAGCTGCCGACATATTCGCTCATATGTTCGTCGGTCAGCGGAACGACGAAGCCGTCGAGCTGGTCGGCCGCAAGCTGCTCGCGAAGGGCCTTTAGGCGATCTGCATAGCTGGACATGCCAGCTCACTAAGCCCGTCGGACCATCGCAACAAGCTCCTCTGCCGACCTAATCCAGGTTAGGCTGGGGAACCCCTTCGAAGCTGGACCGATATGTCGTCAGGCCGACACATGCTAGCGTCTGCTGGACTGCCCCGAATGTAGGACAAAGTGAGGAACAGGACGGCACGTTCTCCTGACGGTTCCGTTGGTTCGATTGGGTTCTCAGTGCCGAGGCAAATGAATGCAAGTGCTCAACACGCTTTGGGTTGGCGATCAGCTGGGTAAACTGGAGCAGCTTTGCGTGCTCTCCGGGCTTGCTGCCGGCCACCCGTACCACGTTTACTCCTACGAACCCGACAAGCTGCGCGGCGTGCCGGATGGCGCGGAAGTTCGCGACGCGGCGGAGGTTATGCCGCGTCACCGCCTGCTCGCCTACGCCGAGTGCAATTCCTATGCCCTGGGTGCAAATTTCTGGCGCTACGAAATGCTTCGGCAGGGGCGCGGCTATTGGGTCGACCTCGATGTGCTCGTGCTGCGTCCGTTCGATCTCGATCAGCCCTATGTTTTCGGAACCGAGGAGCAGGGGACCGTCAACAATGCGGTGATGCTCGCGCCGCCGGACTCCCCGCTGGTCGAGGATCTCGTCTCGCTTCCCGAGCGGATCGGTTGCCCGCCCTGGTACGGCCCGCGTCGGTCCGCCCAATACTTCCTGCGACGCCTGAAGGAAGGACGCCTGCGCCTCCAGGATTATCCGTGGGGGACGTTTGGGCCGGGCATGCTTGGCTATCTCGTCGGCAAGCACCGGCTGAGCGAGTTCGCGGCGGCGCCGGAGGTCTTCTATCCCTTAAGCTGGAGGGACGTCACCAAGCTCTACGGGCCGGCGGAAGAAGTGGATGCGCTGCTCACGCCGGCAACGCGCGGGATCCACCTCTACAACTCGCAACTCCGCGAGCTCGCCAAGTCGCGGCCTCCGGCCGGGAGCTATATGGCGAGGCAATTCGACAGGTTCGGGCTGAATTGAGGGCAGAAACGCCAGCGGGGGCGAGTGGCTACGGCCTGGTCGTGTCCGCGCTCAGGCCGATCATGAGGACCGGGTTCCCGGGCCGCGGCGCGATCCTTCGCAACTTCATCAACGATCCTGCTCACGAAGACTATTGGAGCAAGGCTGGCCTGCGCTGGGTCAAGGGCGACGTCCACGGCTATGACATGCCGTGCGACCTTTCGATCTTCACTGGCCGCATCGCCTTTTTCCTGCGCCGTTGGAACGAGGCGGATACGCAGTCGATCCTGCTGACCCTCCTGAAGCCTGGCGACACCTTCGTGGACATCGGTGCCAACGTCGGAATGGCGACGCTTACCGCTGCGCGCGCCGTCGGGCCTGCGGGCAGGATCGTCGCATACGAACCCAATCCAGAAGTGGCCGCCATCCTCGATGCAGCCGTGCGACGGAACGGGCTTGAAAATGTCGATGTGCGCCAAAGCGCGATCGGCCCGAAAGCGGGCCGGACAAGTTTGTTTGTGCCGGAGGCCAATCACGGAGAAGCGAGCCTGGGAGCAGCCTCAGGATCTACGGCAGGACGATCGTTTGAAATCGCGATCGAGGATGGCAGCAGGCTCGCCGAACTGGACCGCTGCGATTTCATCAAGATCGACGTCGAAGGCTATGAGGCTCACGTTGTCGATGCCATTTCCGAAACGATCGCGACTTTGCGCCCGCTGGTGTCGACTGAAGTGATCGCGCGGCATCTTGAGCGCTGCGGCTCGACCGTCGAGCATCTCGCCAGGTCTTTCGACCGGCTTTCCTACACAGGCTTTCGTTACTTCAATCAGGCTGCGGGCCTGAGGCACTTTCGAGCGAAGCTAGAGCCATTCGAAGTCGGTCGCCTGGACAGCGACACGAACGTCCTTTGGGTGCCGTCGGAGCGGAGTGCCGCAGTCCGCGACACGGAATTCGTCAGAATACGGAGATAAAGTATCGGAACTTTCTCAGCCAAACTGTGTTGCGCATCCGCGCGTTCGGCTCTGTTAGTCCGGTCGCCGGCTCTGTCAGAGCCGAGCGCGCAAACCTGTCTTAACGGTGCGCTTGGTCCTTGAGCATCGCCGCGCGCTTGGCATCGCAATTGCGCATCTCGGCCTTACCCGGCGTGCTGGGGTTCAGAACGTCGAGGATTTGCCCGGCGATTGCGGATAGCCGCGAAACCGGCTTCGCCTGCGCCGCGGCCGGACCGCGAACGACATCAAATTCGTTGGCCGCGGCCGAGGCCACGGACGAAAGATTCCGACTCACAAAACGCTCCCGCTCATTAACTTTGGCTTTAATATCCTATTGCGACGCCTCTGTTAACGAGTCCGTTACGGCGCTGTCCCGTTTTGACGAAATTTTTTTCGAGCTCGGTTCCACTTCCCGTGGCGCACCACCGCGCTAAGAGCCTGGGCATGGACCAAACCGTCGCATCCTTGCCGCCCCAGGCCGAACAACGGCCCTACAGCTACGAGCGCCACGGCGTGACAGTGGAGGATCCGTGGCACTGGCTCCGCGACCAAGGATATCCGCAGGTCACGGACACCGACGTGCTCGCCTATCTCACGGCCGAGAACGACTATTTCGAACAGTGGCGGGAGCAACACCAGGCCCTCCTCGATCAGCTGTTCGAGGAGATGAAGGGGCGAATCAAGGAAGACGAATCCTCGGTCCCGATCCGCGACGGCGACTATTTCTACTGGTGGGCGTTCAGACCGGGCGCGCAATATCGCACGTGGTACCGGAGGCCTGTCGCGGGCGGCGACGATCAGGTCATCTTCGACGAACCCGCGGAGGCGGAAGGCAAGGACTATTTCCGGCTCGGCGCGTTGGAGGTCAGCCCGGACGGCCGGCTTGCCGCAGTCTACGTCGACGACAGCGGCGCGGAGCGCTTCGCCATCCGCATCCGCGACCTCGCGACTGGCGAGGACCTCGAAACCGTCACCGACGTCGGCATCGGTTCCGCCGTCTGGACGAGCGGTTCCGACGGCATTGTCTTCACCGAGGTCAACGAGAACTGGCGCAGCTACCGCGCCCGCTTCCACCGGCTAGGCACGCCAGCCGACCAGGACGTCACGCTCTACGAGGAGACAGAAGAACTCGGCTTCTCGGTCGGCGTCGGCCATTCGCAGGACCGCAGCCTGATCATCATCGCCACCGGCGACAATGCGACCAGCGAAGTCCGGTTCGTCGGCGCGGACGATCCGACGCAGCCACTCACCCTCGTTTCACCGCGCCAGGAGAAGCGCCAGTACGAAATCGATGCTGCGCACGGGAAGCTGTGGATCCTCACCAACGACGAGCATGTGAACTTTCGCCTCGCCGAGGCCGACCTGGCCAACCCTGGGGACTGGACGATCGTCATTCCGGGATCGGACCGCGTCTACCTTCGGCACGTCACATCCTACCGCGACCACCTTGCGATCCAGCAGCGCGTGGACGGCCTCGATCAGCTGATCCTTCGCACCTATTCGGGCGAGGAGCGCCGCATCCCGTTCGAGGAAGCGAGCTACAGCGCGGCATTCCTCGGCAATCCCGAATTCGCTCCGGAGGCGTACCGGCTGGCCTATTCGTCGCTGGTCACGCCCGCCACCATTTACGACTATCACCCTGCCGACGACCGGCTTGAAGTCCGCAAGATCCAGGAGATCCCGTCCGGCTACGATGCCTCGAAATATGGGACCGAGCGGCTGATGGTCACCGGTCGCGACGGCGTGAGGATCCCGGTTTCCGTCGTCTATCCGAAGGGCTTCAGCAAGGACGGCAGCGGCAAGCTCTTCCTCTACGCTTATGGCGCCTACGGCCTCGCTATTCCGCCCGCGTTCAACACCAATCGCATCAGCCTGCTCGATCGCGGCTGGGCCTATGCCATCGCCCACATCCGCGGTGGCGACGACCTCGGCTACCAATGGTTCCTCGACGGCAAGCTCGAGAAGCGTACCAACACCTTCAATGACTTCGTCGATGTCGCCAAGGGCCTGATCGCGGAAGGCTTCACCCACAAGGGAGGGATCGGCATCAACGGCGGCTCGGCCGGCGGCGAGCTGATGGGCGCGGTGGTGAACTCCGACCCTGACCTGTGGGGCGCGGTCGTTGCCGACGTTCCCTTCGTCGACGTGCTCAACACCATGCTCGACGATACGCTGCCGTTGACGCCCGGCGAATGGCCGGAATGGGGCAATCCGATCACCGACAAGGCCGCGTTCGACCTGATCCGCAGCTACTCCCCCTACGACAACGTCCAGCGCCAGGCTCATCCCCCGATGCTGATCACCGGCGGCCTCAACGACCCGCGCGTGACCTATTGGGAGCCCGCGAAATGGGCTGCCAAGCTTCGCGCCAGCAAGACCGACGACAATCGCCTGATGCTGAAGATCAACATGGGGGCGGGGCACGGCGGCAAGTCCGGCCGCTGGGAGCGCCTGCACGAGATTGCCGAGACTTACGCCTTCGTCCTGACAGAGGTTTGCGAATGAGGCTTGTGCTGGCGCTGCTCGCGCTGGTCCTCCTGCCTGTAACGGCCGCCACGGCGCAGCCGGTCGAAGTCACGGTCCAACGCGACGGCGACGCTTTCCTGGCCGAATTCACTTTGCCACGAGCGGCCCCGGCGTGGGGCTTTTTCCGCTCCTCGCCCGATGCTGGGACCCAGCAATCGTGGCGCCTGCAAAGCTGGCGAGTGCTGACGCCTGGTGTCGCGCTGCAGCGCCGCGGCAGCTTCGACGCCTTCGTCTCCACCAATGCCCGGCCCGTTCCGCTCAAAGTCCGCGTCCGCTTCGATCCGTTCACGGGCGACTTGCTGGCGGACTACGTGCCGGCGCTTCGCCTCGGCGGACGAAGCGTCGCAGTATTCGACGGGCACTTCGCGCTTTTTTCGGTCGGCCGAGCCGATGTGCTGGACCGGCTGAGCTCCAGTGGCGATCCGCGGCTCATGACCGACACCGGCACCGGCGTCCGCTTCCGCGGCGGCAATCTGCGCCTCGCCGGCGATGTCGAAGGATACCGGCGCGGCAACAGCGAAGGCACATACGGCCTCTACGACGTTCCCAAGGCGGTTGTCCGCAACGGCGTCGCGACGGTCCTCGACGGCGACCTGCCGCAATGGATCGCCGACGACCTTGCATCCTATTCGCCGCGCGTCATGCAGTCGCTCACCGCCCGACTGGGCCCGCCCGGGATCACGCAACCGACCATCCTGGCCGCCTGGGAAGGTTCCCAGCGCGACGGCGTCAGCATGAACGGCGGAACACTGAAGGGCCTGATCCTGATGCGCTTCGAAGGCCGCCAGGCGCTCCAGCCGATTCCGGCGCTGGCGGATATGGCCCACTGGTTCATCGCGCACGAAGCGTCGCACTTCTGGCTCGGGCAGAGCATTCACTATGCGTCCCAGCGCGACAGCTGGATCATGGAAGGCGGCGCGGATTTGCTGGCGACCCGCACCGTGCAGAGCCTCAATCCGGCCTTCGACCCGCGGACCAAGCTCAACGAGGGCCTGCGCGATTGCGTGCAGCTCGCGAACCAGCCGATCGCTACGGCGATCGATCGCAACCAGGTTCGTGCAAACTATGCGTGCGGAGTCCTGTTCGCCCTGGTCGCCGAGAAGGTCAGCCGCGGCGACTTCTACGCTTTCGTTCGCAACCTGATCGCCGCCAATCGCGCGGATCGCGAAGTCAGCCTGGACGAATGGCTCACGGCCCTCGCTCGGGCGGGCGGCACCCAGGCCCAGGTCACCACGATCCACGCCATGGTCGAGCGTGGGACACCGCAACCGAAAGCGACCATCGCGAACCTGTTGCGCGGTTCTGCTATTCCCTTCGTCCTCGACCAGAACGGAGTGCCGCAACTGCAATGACGAAACCGGTCTTCGAGCTCGAATTCCTGGCTGCGCCCGAGCACATCGACGAGCTCGGGCACGTCAACAATGCAGTCTGGGTGCAGTGGATCCAGGAGATTGCGGTCTCCCATTGGTATTCGGTTGCTGACCCGCAGCATGACGCCGCCTACTTCTGGGTCGTGGTGCGGCACGAAATCGACTATCTCCGCGCCGCTGTCGAAGGCGATCGCGTGCTTGGCCGGACCTGGGTTGGAGAAGCACCCAAGGGCGCCCGCTTCGACCGCCTGGTCGGGTTCATCGGACCGGACGGCAAGACCTGCGTTCGTGCGCGCACCAGCTGGGCTATCATCGACCGTGCAGCGGGCCGGCCGATCCGGGTTCCGCCAGACGTGATCGCCCCCTTCCTCGACTGATCAGCCGAGCTTTGCGGTCGCCTCCTGCACGGATTCCGACCAGCTACCGCAAGCCAGGACGATAATCCGGAACAAGGGGTAGGCCACGATCAACGCAATGACCGTCGCCAGCGCTGATAGAGTCAGAAGGATCGCAATCACGAGCATTGTTCCGTCCCCCTCGGCCGAAGGTTCGGCCACCGAGGGCTATCCAACAGTACGATGACAGCGTCATGTCGCGCACGCGACCGTTCCGATGCTGTTGAGCGCTTCCTGCAGGGCCTTCTGATCGGCGTCGGTCACCGGTGCGCCGCTGACGTCGGTCACGTTGGTCTCGCCATTGGATTGCGTGTCATCGGGACCGGCGACATCGTAGGCGAGCCACAGGATACCGGCGGCCCACAGCAACGCCATCCAGCGGCTCCTGAAGATCGTGCTGCCTCGCATCGGTACCATGCGCAAAGTATCGCGCAGCGCCGGTTAAGGACGAATTGCGCGCGCCTTCACTTTTTCCGGCCTCGTCCCGCCGAATTGCCTCTTTCCACGGCGATGCATCCGTTGCTTGGCTCCGTTCGTTGACGGAGCGATTCGCGGGAAGACCAATTGGCGAGGCGCAGAGACAATCTCGTACCCGATGAGCCGCAGGACTCGCGGCGATGGACGCGTTTTGCCGACTACTGGCCGAACGCCGACGACCATATTCGCGAAGCCGCAGCCACGGCTCCCGGCAAGCTTGCGGCCTACGGGTCTCGACCCCGTCATGACGCGCCAAGGCCGAAGCGACGCGGTTTCCTCATCCCGATCCTCGCTGTCCTGGTCGCGATTGGAATCAGCCTGTGGGCAAGCGGGTGGCTCCAAGGCGGCATCGGCCGCCCGTCCGAAGCCTCTTCAAGGAGCCGTGGTCTTGTCTTCGGCTCCTGCGGCGAAGGCGGAGTGACCAATTGTGTCGTCAGCGGCGACACCTTTTACCTCGGAGGCAAGACGGTCCGGATTGCCGGGATCGAAGCGCCTCAGGTCTACGGCGCGACTTGCCCGAAGGAAGCGGAGCTAGGTCGCGCGTCCGCCAGGAGGCTGCAGGCCCTGCTGAACTCCGGTGAGATCGAAATGACGAAGGTCGCCCCGGACCTCGATCGCTACGGCCTGCTGCTGAGGACCGTCTCGATCAATGGCAGGGAAGTCGGCCGGGAGATGGTCGAAGCCGGGTTCGCGCGGAACATCGGGGACATGACCCGCAGCTGGTGCTGACCGCCCTTAGTATGTGACGGGGACGTAGAACTGGCCGCGGCTGTCGTAATGCTTGCCGTCAATCGTCAGCATCCAGTCGCCCCACGGGTCTTTCGGTCCGATCGAAAGCTTCGATCCGCAAACCGGCTTCTCGAAGAAGCTGTACCAGGATCCCGCGTTCGAACGCTCGTAGACGTCGATGGCCTTGCCGCCCGGACACGATGTCGAGGGCGCGACTACGACGAACTGACGGTTCGGGCCATCGTAGATCTGCATCCGGCCAAAGCAGGCCTTGGGGTTCTGTCCATGTTTGAGGTCGTTGTCCTTCGCGACTTTGCGGCCTTCGGTCACGACCGCGCCCGCACAGGCAATCGCAATCACTTGCCCGCGTGGGGTCGGCGCGGCGATAGCGGTCGACGGCGGGAGCACTGCAAGGCTGAGGAGTGTCAGGCAGGCTGTCTTGCGCATCACGGACTCCCTGTTTCCGATCACTGACGTTAGGCTGGCTTTCCATCTGGGGAAAGGCGGCGAATGTCGAACCTCAAGCGCAAGAAATACGAGAAGCTGCTGGAGCCCATGCAGGAAGAGCTGGTCGGCATGGCGCATTGGGTCGCGGCGACCGGCCAGCGCGTCGTGGTCCTGTTCGAAGGCCGCGATACCGCCGGGAAGGGGGGTGCGATCCAGGCGGTCGCTGGCCAGCTCAATCCCCGTCAATGTCATGTCGTCGCTTTGGCCAAGCCGAGCGAGGAAGAACGCAGCCAGTGGTACTTCCAGCGCTACGTCGCCCATCTGCCCTGTGCCGGGCAGATCACTCTCTTCGACCGCAGCTGGTACAACCGAGCAGGGGTCGAGAAAGTCATGGGCTTTGCGACCGAGGAGCAGGTCGCGGCCTTTCTGAAAGCCGTCCCGCAATTCGAGCGGATGCTCGTCGCCGACGGCATCCTGTTCTTCAAATATTGGCTGACTTGCGATCAGGAGAAGCAGGAAGAACGCTTCGCGGAACGGGTCGAGGATCCGCTGAAGCGCTGGAAGCTCTCGCCGATCGACCAGGCTGCGCGGGAGAAATATGACGACTACACGCGGGCGCGGGAGGCGATGCTGAAGGCGACCCACACGAAAGAGGCGCCGTGGACCCTGGTCGATTTCAACGACCAGCGTCGCGGCCGGCTGACTCTCGTCCGCGACCTTCTCGATCGCCTGCCGGACACCAAGTGCGAGGATGCCAAGCTCGATTGGCCGGCGCTCGGGCACAAGCCGGCGAAGGAGACGTTTGGCGTCCTGAAGCCGATTCCCAACACTCCGGTCGCCTGATGCGATTTCGGCGGCGTTCGCAGGCGCCGCGCTTCTGGCCCCGCAAACGCCAAAGCCGGCTTGGGCGAATAGCTTTCGTCGCCCGGCCGTTCGGGCTGGCAGCTGTGCTCGCCGTGATCTGGGCGGGTGCCGACCCAATGCTGATCGACCCGCCGGGCTTCCTGTCGAGTGAGCCGGAGCGCGTCTCGGAGACTTTCTCGCGGTGCGGGCCCGGGCGTTCGCACGCCTGCGTGATCGATGGCGACACCTTCAAGCTTGGCCAGCGCAAGGTCCGGATCATCGGCATCGACGCGCCTGAAACGCATGAACCGAACTGCCCGGAAGAAGCGCGGCTTGGCGAACAGGCGACGGCAAAGCTCCGGCAACTGCTCAACCAGGGTCCGTTCGAGATGATCGCGCCGGTCTACGGCAAGCAGGACCGCTATGGCCGCGATCTCCGTACGATCCGGCGGACCTTGCCCAACGGGACCGAGCAGTCCATCGCCGACGACATGCGCGAAAGCGGCCTCGCGCATCGCTACCTCGGAGGGATCAAGCCGGGCTGGTGCTAAGATGTGCCGACCCGGAAGAATGCACTCCAGGTGCAACTTCTGTTCATCTTCCCTCCGGCATTGCCCGGCGGGGCATCGTTGAAGCAGGATGGCGTTATGTTGAGTGCCCTGCCGATATTCCTCGCCGCGGCTGCAGCCCAGCCCGCAGCGGAGCAGGCGACCGAGGCCGCGGCCGCGCAGTACGGGCCGGCGCTCCCTGCCGTGCCCAAGCCGAAGGTCGTGCCTGCGGCGGCGGCAGTCGATCCATGCAAGCCGGTCGAGACCAAGGACGTCAAGGGCGATACGCAGGAAATCGTCGTCTGCGCGCCGCGGGTGGAAGGCTATCGCATCGACCCCGACGTGCTGGAAGCGCAGCGCATCAAGAAGAATCTGGTGAAGCGCCGGCGGCCCGAGCGGCTGGTGGACACGTCGTGCCAAGCGGTAGGGCCCATGGGCTGTCGGAACGGGGCCGGGATCAACCTGCTCGCGGCGGCTGTCACGGCAGCGACGATGATCGAAAAGGCGGTGAAAGGCGAGAACGTCGGCGAGATGTTCATCACCGATCCGCAGCCGGACGAGTATCAGCTCTACAAGGAAGCCAAGGCCGCCCGCGAGGCAAAGGAGGCCGAGCAGGCCGCGGCGCTGAAGGCCAAGGCGGCGGCACAGGCGGCCGCCACAGCGGCTCCAGCTCCGTCGGCCCAATAGAAGCTAACTTCGCGGTAAGCATCGCGGGTTAGACTGCGGTGCATGACCGGATCGATCATCATCCGTTACGTAAATCCGTGGAAGTTCCGGCGCGATCAGAACGCGCAGCGGCTGACGGCGATTCGCGGCCGCGACGGGGACAATTGCCGGCGCTGCAAGCGGCCGATGCAGTTCGACCTTCCGACCGGCCACGACATGCTGCCCAGGGTGGAAATGATCGTTCCGGTGTCGGCGGGCGGCAGCGAGGAGCTCGACAACCTCTGCCTGACTCACGTCCGCTGCAACGCGAAGCACGGCTGCGACACCGCCGAGGTCAAGGAGCGCGCCCGGATCAAGAACGAATCCGACCTGTTCGCCAAGTCGAAGCAGAAGAGGCGGCGGCGCGCCTAGCCGCGGCGAATCGGTTCGCAGGCGACTCCGTCGCCGTCGCCATCCATCTCGACTCGATAACCTGGATCGCCGGCGTAGAGCGGGGCCTTGCCGAGCGCGCGCACCTCGTTGCAACCGGCGTAGAACACGCTCCTCTCGGCCGCATGGCGCTCCTGCGCGGCGGAGGCGGATTCGCCGGCCGACCAGGCGCTGTCGGCAACGTCCTGCTCTTCGGTCTGCGGGACCTGGACGAGCGCGGGCGACTTGGCCGTCTGGCGCACCTTGGCGTCCGCGGACGGCTTGGGACCGTAGGTCGGCGCGCTGGTCAGCAGTGAGGGGCCGACGAAGCCCGCCAGTCCGCCAATTACGATCGCGCCGATGAGAAGACCTCTCATTTCCATGCGACGATGATCGCACGGGCGGGTTTCGAAGGCGTAAAGGCTACTTCACGGGATCCGCGCTGGCGAGGACGGCGAGGGTCTGGCCGGTGGTGGTCGGCAGCACCTTGGCCTCGGTGACCAGCGCGGTCGTCCCCGGAACGATCGCAGCGCGCAGCGCCTGCTGGAACGGCGCGGGCATATGGACTTGAGACAGAATGGTGATGTCGGCGGGCTTGCCCTGATCGCCGTCGTGGCCGGGCACGGCGACGTACATCCAGCGCAGCCCGCCGGGCGCGGCGGCGGCCGTCAGGACGTGGGTCTGGAAGTCGGCGTTCGGCACCGTGATCCGCGCACGCCCGATCTCGACTCCGTTGCGAAGAACGATAGCGCGCTGGTCGCTCTTGGAGACGATGATGGTCAGCGGCCCGCTCGGTGACGCCTGCGGAGTCCAGCGATAGTCCTCGCCCGAGGCCAGCGGCGTATTGTTGCCGAGGCCCGCGGAGTCCGGCTCGAGCACGCCAGGCGACGGCGCGACGACGGGCTGTCCGTAGTTGTTGGCGATGATCACCGTTCCGCCCATGTGGGTGATCCCGAACAGCAGCTTCGAGAATTCCAGCGGCAAGTGCACGCAGCCGTGGCTTTCGGGATAGCCCGGGAGGCCGCCGGCGTGGAGCGCGACGCCCTGCCACGTGAGCCGCTCCTGATAGGGCATCGGCGCGTCGTTATACTTGCTCGAATGGTGGTTCGGATCCTTCTGCAGGATCGTGAACACGCCGGTCGGAGTTTCGTAGCCGGGCTTGCCGGAGGAGACGGTGGAGACCGCGATGCGGACGCCGTTGCGGTAGACGGTGGCGATCTGCGCGGCGAGGTCGACGTAGACCAGGACCGGACCGTCGGGAGCGACTTCCGGAGCCCAGACCCACTGGCCGGGCTTCAGGTCCTGGGCCAGCCGGGCGAGCTCGATCGGCGAAGTCACCGTCGATCCCTGCGCGAAGGCCGGCGAGGCGGCGACGGAGGCGAGGGCAAGCGAAGCGGCGGCGATGCGAAGGGCGAACGGCAGGCGCGGATGGATCATGGTCAGACGCTCCACTTGGCGGAGTTCGGAGCGCAACGCCTAACATATGATAATGACCTGCTAAAGCATGCCATTGCGCATCAGCGCTAACCCAATGCTAACCACGCGGCTGTAGCATCCGGCGCATGGCCAGTCCGCTCAAGCCCGGGAAGCAGTCCGTCGATCTTGCGGCGCCCGTGCGCGTATCCAAGATCCGTCGCGACCCGCCACCGCCGGTCAAGAAAACCGTCGTCCGCGACCCCGACGAGCGAGAAACACGAACGGTGGTGTTCGGCGTGGTCGCCTTCGCGGTCGCGATCTTCATCGTCACCCTGGGCTTCAGCGCCTATTCGGGCTGGTCGCCGGGCGATGTGACGGTCAACGGCACGCTTGATTGAGTTGTCGGCGGCCGCGCTGCCGCCTCGCGAAAGTTGACGATGTTGGATTTCCCTTGAGGGGAAGTTGACCAAGTTGACCGTGTTGCATGCTTTTCGCGAAGCATGGAAGTTCGCCAAGTTGACCCCTCTACGCGCATGTGCGGGCATCCGCGTGCACGTGTGGAATGGCGTTGAGAGAGACAGGCCTTCAAAGGTTTGCGGATGCATCCGCACGATAGGACACAAGTAGGGGCCTGTAGGACAGCAAAATCACGAACCGGCGGGTATGGGACAGTTGCGTTGGGGCTGGCGCGCATTACGCTCAGGTAAGCTCGGGGAGGATATTGCCGTGCGCCAACTCGCCGTCCGCTTGTTAATCGGACTCGCGCTCGTCTCGATCTGTCTTGAAGGGCCGGCGCCCGGTCAAGCCGCGGCGCCATCGGCTCCCGTCGTCTGGAACGCGGATTTCGAAGATAACCACTGCACGATCACAACCGGCAGCATTCATACGCTTGGCCTTTCGCTTTGGATGACTCCGGGCGATTTCGAGCCCGAGCTTTATGTCGTCGGTCCTCCCGATAGGGTCCCGAGATTGGAAGGCTCCATCCGTGTGGAAGCCGGTTCGGGCGGCCAAAGTTTCGATGCGATTTCATCCGTAGAAACGCGAGGCGGCGCGCGCGTCCTGCACATCGTTCAACTTCCGTACGAGTTCACGGCAGCATTCGCTTCTTCGAGCGAAATTCGCTTGAAGTTGCCCGGTCGAAGTCTGGTCGTCCCCATAAAGGAGCAGGGAAGGCAGTGGTCGCCCTTCGAAAGTGCGTTGACGAGATGCTTCCCGGCTGGGGCATCGATCCCAAGACTTTCGCAGCATTACAGAAGCCTCCCACGGAGATCAGGGGGAAATACTGGATTAGCGGCGAAGATTACCCTGCGGACGCGCAAAGGGCGGATTGGTCTGGCTATTTAGTCGTCAGATTGGACGTAGAGCGCGAGATCCGCTATCTCGACAAGCTCATCGACGAGCTCGCCAAGGGAAAGGCGATGGGTGCGATCCTCCGAGCGTAGGTGAGCGAATTCGCAGAATTCGGGAGCCAACGCGAAGAGCTGGAGAGCGGCCGGCGGGTCGGCAAAGCCGAACCTGTTCGACGTCACGAATTTACTTCGGGACGGCTTCTTCCAACCAATCAGGCAATTCGAACCAGCCTGTCGGCGACATGCGTGAGGCGGTACAGGAAGCCCTGCCACCCCGCACGCCTGGCTGTAGCGCTTAGCGGATTCCGGGCGTCGAAGATCGATGCATCCTGAAGGTCGGCGGAGAGGTAGTAGATTGCCTTTCGCTTGTCCGTCTTTCCCACCGCAACAATGAACAGGGGAAAGTAAATTCCGGAATCCATGCGCTCCTTTTGGGGCGCCCAAGCTGCTCCTAGGATTGTGTCCGGCTTCCGATCGACATCATCGACCCGTGTGGCCTTCACCTGAGCGAGATAGCCGCAGAAGTCGCAGATTAAGTCGGCGCAACGGAAGTTTGTTGGAAGGCGCTTGAGTGTTTTCGTGCGCTTGCATTGGGGGCAATCGCAGGTTGCGGCGACGAGCTTTTCGCCTAGCTCGCCGAGGTCTTGCTTGTCGGTCGCCACCCGAATCTCCCGCTTTTCCAGCGGTAGATCTGAAAAGGCTTCGTTCCACAAGAACGGTCGGCTAGCAATTTCATGTGGGACGGGGACCGCAAGACCGACAAGGTGAGTGGCTTAGCCCGGACGCTTATGACGCACTCAGCCCGAAGGAAAAGCGCGACCTTTGGGCACGTCGGCAGATCGAGCGAAAGTATGGTCGCCGTAGGCAATCGCATAGCAGGCGTCGGAATAATCCTCTGGCCGAGACGTTGGTTGGCTTCGCCATTTTCGGCGCGTTGATCGCCGGGGTGTTCGCTTGGCAGTCGAAGCCCATGTCGTGGTTCAGTTCTCCCGCGCTGACTGCCAGCGGGGAGAAAGCCGTCACGGCAAACTTTCGGCTTTGTCACATCGGCGGCGGGACGAATTGTGTCGTGGATGGCGACACGATCTGGCTGGAGGGGCAGAACATCCGGATTGCCGACATCGATGCGCCGGAAACGCATGAGTTCGATTGTCAGGAAGAGAAAGCCCTTGGCGACCGAGCGACGCTAAGGCTGCAAGAGGTGGTGAGCCACCACACAAGTACCCCAGAAATGATGGCCACGAGCAAAGCCGTAGCTGTCGTGACTGAGAACTTTCGCCAATCCATAGGGCCCCCGTAAATTCATCGCACCTTATGGCGCGATAAGTTCCGGGGCAATTAGTCAGGTCGCGCTTCCGTCGCCGCAGCAACTACAGCAAGTGCGTGCGCCTTTATTCATCCTAGGCCGTGATGAGAAACTAGGGGCACCAAGCACTAGTCACTCCGCCGCCACTCCAGCCTTTTCGAACATGTCGCCAGTCTCAGCACTGTCAGCCGCCGCCTCAGCCGCCTCGCCGCCTGACCCATCGTTCGCGGCCGCCTTCGCCTTCTGCCGGCGATCGAAATTGTCCCACACCTCGCCCCAGTTCCCACGCGTCGCCGCCTTCGAATATTCCGTCGCGCGGGTTTCGAAGAAGTTGGCGTGCTCGACGCCGTTCAGCAGCGGCGCGAGCCACGGCAGCGGGTGGTCGTCGACCATGTAGATCGGCGCGAAGCCGAGCTGCCCCAGCCGCCAGTCGGCGATGTAGCGGATGTACTTCTTGATCTGCTTGGGCGTCATGCCCTCCACCGGGCCCATCTCGAACGCCAGGTCGATGAACGCATCTTCCAGCCGAACCGTCTTCTGGCAGGCGTCGATGATCTCTTCCTTCACCGACTTGGTCAGGCAGTTCCGTTCCTTGGTGAAGGCGTGGAACAAACGGATGATGCCTTCGCAGTGAAGGCTCTCGTCGCGGACCGACCAGCTGACGATCTGGCCCATGCCCTTCATCTTGTTGAAGCGCGGGAAGTTCATCAGCATCGCGAAGCTGGCGAACAGCTGCAGCCCCTCGGTGAAGCCGCCGAACATCGCCAGCGTCTTGGCAATGTCCTCGTCGGTGTCGACGCCGAAGTGCTGCAGGTAATCGTGCTTGTCCTTCATCTCCTTGTACTGGAGGAAGGCGCTGTACTCGCTCTCCGGCATGCCGATGGTGTCGAGCAGGTGCGAGTAGGCCGCGATGTGCACCGTCTCCATGTTGGAGAAAGCGGTCAGCATCATCTTGATCTCGGTCGGCTTGAACACGCGGCCATACTTGTCGTGGTAGCAGTCCTGCACCTCGACGTCGGCCTGCGTGAAGAAGCGGAAGATCTGCGTGAGCAGGTTGCGCTCATGCTCGGTGAGCTTCTGCGCCCAGTCGCGACAATCCTCGCCGAGCGGCACTTCCTCCGGCATCCAGTGGATCTGCTGCTGACGCTTCCAATATTCGAACGCCCAGGGGTATTCGAACGGCTTGTACGCTTTGTTGGACTGCAGCAGGGGCATCAGTTGGCTCCTTGGGAAAGTGGTGCGCGACCGGCGATCGCGAAGGCGGTGAGCATCAGTCCGAATGCGGCCGCCATCATTCCGGCGATCAGCATTGCGGTGCTCCGAGGGTTCTGGCCGACGCCGCCGCGGACGGCGACGGTCATCGTGGCCACGCCCGCCAATATGGCGATCGGGCCGAGGATCATGAAGAGGGCGAGGGCGCTCATCAGCCGATGTCCTCGACGCGCTTGGCCTTGACGTCGATGACGTTGCGGTCGCGGTAGACGACCTGGCCCTTGCGGGCGCCGACGCCGAACACGACGATGCCGAGGAAATAGCCGAAGTCGTACCAGCCGCCGTTGTTGGGGACGGCGTAGATCGCGACCTTGCTGAAGAAGAGCGAGAATACCCAGGCGACCGGGAAGATGAAGCCATGCCACAGGCCCAGCAGGAAGCCGGGCGAGCCGGATGCGACGGCGGCGCTGTCCTGCGTCGCGGCGCAGGCGGATAGGGCTAGGGCGGCCGCGGCGGCTGCGGCAAATCGAGGCCGGAACGCGCGCGACACCCCGCCGCGCGGGCTCCGGCCTCTTTCCCCCACCCGGGGACTGGTGAACTTATGCGCGGTCACTGACCAAGCTCCGCCGGTGACGGCTGGTAGTTGAGCAGGCCGAGGCCGTGGATCACGAGCAGCAGCGCGATAACGAACAGGATCACCGCGCCCTGGCTGCCGTACTGGTCGCCGCCGCGCGGCCGCCGGTACATCCAGACTCCGCCCGCGAAGATCGCGGCCGCGGCGGCAAGCTCGACGATCTGCGCGGTGGTCATCGCTTGAGCAACTCCCCAACGCCCGCCTTCTGCGCATACTGCAGCAGCTCGGCGCTGAAATAGACGGTGGCAAGGAAGCCGATCAGGTCGAGCAGGAGGAGCCCGCCGACGACGGAGCCGGCGACCGTGGCGACCTTGCGCGTCCGCGGCGAGATTACTGGCAGGCGAGACATTCGTCATAGTCCGTGGTCGTGGTGACCTGGATTTCGCGAAGCTCGGGCGTGTTGTCCGCCTCGACCCCGCCGGCGAAACCGGCGCGCTGCACCGACTTTGAGCGGAGGTAATAAAGCGACTTGATACCCAGCTCCCACGCGCGGAAGTGGAGCATCAAGAGGTCCCACTTGTCGACGTCGGCCGGGATGAACAGGTTCAGCGACTGCGCCTGGTCGATGAACGGCGTGCGGTCGCCCGCAAGCTCCAGCAGCCAGCGCTGGTCGATCTCGAAGCTGGTCTTGAACACGTCCTTTTCTTCCTGGGTCAGGAAGTCGAGGTGCTGCACGGAACCGCCCTGCTCGAGGATCGAGTTCCACACCTTGTCGGTGTCCTTGGCCTTGTCCTTGAGCAGCTTCTCGAGGTGCGGATTGCGGATCGAGAAGGAGCCCGACAGCGTCTTGTGCGTGTAGACGTTGGCCGGGATCGGCTCGATGCAGGCCGAGGTGCCGCCGCAGATGATCGAGATCGACGCGGTCGGCGCGATCGCCATCTTGCAGCTGAAGCGCTCCATCACGCCCATGTCGGCGGCGTCCGGGCACGGCCCGCGCTCCTTGGCGAGCATCATCGAGGCTTCGTCGACCTGCGCACGGATGTGCTTGAAGATCTTCATGTTCCACGACTTCGCCATCGCGCCCTCGAACGGGATCGAGCGGGCCTGGAGGAAGGAGTGGAAGCCCATGACGCCGAGGCCGACCGAGCGCTCGCGATCGGCGCTGTACTTGGCGCGCGCCATCTCGTCCGGCGCGCGGGCGATGTAGTCGGAAAGGACGTTGTCGAGGAAGCGCATGACGTCCTCGATGAAGGTCTTGTCGCCCTTCCACTCGTCCCACGTCTCGAGGTTCAGCGAGCTGAGGCAGCAGACGGCGGTGCGGTCGACGCCGAGGTGGTCCTTGCCGGTCGGAAGCGTAATTTCCGAGCAGAGGTTCGAGGTCGACACCTTGAGGCCGAGATCGCGGTGATGCTTCGGCATCGTCTTGTTCACGGCGTCGATGAAGATGATGTACGGTTCGCCCGTCGCGAGGCGGGTCTCGACCAGCTTCTGGAACAACGTGCGGGCATCGACCTTGCCGCGAACGCTGCCGTCCTTGGGGGACTTCAGCTCGAACCCGGCGCCGTCGCGGACCGCTTCCATGAACTCGTCGGTGACGAGCACGCCGTGGTGCAGGTTCAGCGCCTTGCGGTTGAAGTCGCCCGACGGCTTCCGGATTTCGAGGAATTCCTCGATCTCCGGGTGGTTGATGTCGAGGTAGCAGGCAGCCGAACCGCGGCGGAGCGAGCCCTGCGAAATGGCGAGCGTCAGGCTGTCCATCACTCGGACGAACGGAATGATGCCGCTGGTCTTGCCGTTGAGGCCGACCGGCTCGCCGATGCCGCGGACGCTGCCCCAATAGGTGCCGATGCCGCCGCCGCGCGAGGCGAGCCAGACGTTTTCGTTCCAGGTGCCAACGATGCCGTCGAGGCTGTCGGACACACTGTTGAGGTAGCAGCTGATCGGGAGGCCGCGGCCAGTGCCGCCATTCGAGAGAACAGGCGTAGCCGGCATGAACCACAGCTTCGAGATGTAGTCGTAGATGCGCTGGGCGTGCTCGGCATCGTCCGCGTAGGCTGCAGCGACGCGGGCGAAGAGGTCCTGATTGGTCTCGCCGGGGAGCAGATAACGGTCCTTCAGCGTCTCCTTGCCGAATTCCGTCAGCAAGGCATCGCGCGACTCATCGGTGGTCACGTCAAACGCCCGGGCGTCGACCGTCTTGCTGGTGCGGACCGCGGTTGCGGTGTCGTCGCTCGGTACTTCTGAGCCGGTTGAAAAATCCATCACGCTTCCCCGTCCGCTGCCGACCTCCGAAGAGATCCTTTGTTCACCAATTGTTCGACTCGGAGCCATGCCGGCGACCCTAGCCGTTTTCGGCGCGTCGCGGGGCATTTTCACCACCGTCCCCTGTGGAAATCGGGGACGATTCGGGTCGGCCGCTGGAATAGCATATTCCAGCGTCAGACACCAGTAATTGGGTGTACCCCCCTAATCGCTACAACCTATAGTGCCTCAACTGGCGTGGGACGCAAGCGGATAAATCGCAAGTGAACCAAATATCCTGTGGATGAGTCTTCGCCGCAACGATCGTCCCAAATTGAATCACTGGCGGCCCCGGTTCTGCGTCCGGACTTCGCGCGTCAGAAGGGGAAAAAGATGGGGATGGCGACGATTGCGGCGGTCCAGGTGATCAGGTTCAAGGGGAGGCCGACCTTCACGAAATCGAGAAAGTTGTAGCCCCCCATTTGATAGACAAGGACGTTGGTCTGATAGCCGAAAGGTGTCGCGAAGGCGGCGCTCCCCGCGATCATGACCGCGACCAGAAATGGACGCGGACTGACGTGCAGCGCCTCGGCCATGGACACTGCCACTGGGGTGAACAGGACGGCGACGGTGGCATTCGACAACAGTTCGGTGGCGAACAGAGTTGCCCCGTAAATGACGATGAGGGCTAGCAGGGGGCTGAGCTGCTCGAGGTTGCCCACCAGCAAGGCTGTGGCGGAATCCGCAACGCCCGAGACCCGAAGCGCAATCCCGAGAACCAGCATCCCGGCGATCAGCATCAGGACATCCGGGCGCAGTCCGCTATAGGCCTCGTCGGCCGTGATCACCCGAATGAGGATCAGCAAAACTGCCCCGGCGAACGCACAGGCCGCAATCGGGGCAAAGTTGAGTGCCGAAAGCACGATCACCGAGATGAAAACGGTCAACGACGCAAAAGCCTTCAAGAGACGCAACGGTCGTTCCGATGCGAATGCGGTTGCCGTGCCGACCTGACCCCCCATGAGGCCAAGACTCGTCGATTCCGTCGATTCCAGCGCCACGGGTTCGCCGTTGCGCCCGTTGCCCCGAATCAGCCTGCCGCTGAAGAACATCAGGTAGATCCCGCCCGAGATGGCCACCACGAGACCGACAGGGGTGATTTCGAATATGCCGAACTTGGGCTGCCCGGCGACGCCGGCCATGTCGTTCACAAGCAGGTTGGTCGACGTTCCGATGAGCGTGCAGCAGCCCCCAAGCACCGCTGCGTAGGACAACGGCATGAGGAAGACTTTGGGAGACAGCCCAAGCGATCTTGCCGCATCGCGGATTACCGGCGCGCCGAGTACGACGATTGGTGTGTTGTTGAGGAAGGATGAGGCTACTCCGCAAGAGCAATGACGATCCACAGGCCCGCTTTGCCGATCCGGCGGCACAAGCTGGCGAGCCCTCTGATCGAAGCATCCAGCAACCCCGACAGTTCCATCGCGTAGGCAATCACGAAGAGCGACGCGAGCGCGATGATCGCCGGGCTGGCGAAGGCACTCTGCACCTGGATCGGCCGGACCACGCCGGTCAGCAGCAAGATGGCGGCTCCCGTCAACGCAACGACGTCTGATCGAAGCTTGTCCCAAATCATGGCGAGAACGACCGCGGCCAGGACGACGAGGGTGATGGCTTGGGGATTGAGACCGTGCATTTGGCACGACAACCCTCTCGGAATGGCAGTGGTTCAGATTTGGGTCTCGACCCCGCGGCATCAACTGTTTGACGCCGATTGTTTCAGGCGTATCGGCGTCGGGTGCGCAAACGAGTGGGTTTCGGCGGCGCCGTTTTCGGCGCGGCCATTGCTGTGCTGTGGTATCAGCAGGTTCCGGCCAGGCCGACTTCGAACGACCTGACGGCGGTGCGGCAGCTATTGCCCGAACACGTGCCGTTAGAGCGAACATTCGATGAGCAGGTCGCGTTCATCCTCCGCGTGCAGAATCGCGTGCTTGCAGCGTCGCCGGAGGAACGCGGCATTCCGCTCGGCCGCTCGCGGGAGATCGTGGACCTCTTGCGCGCCGGTCACGGTGCGTGCTTCGATCGCAGCCGCGCGATCGAGACGGCGCTGAAGGCCAACGGCTTCCGGACCCGCCATGCGTCCATGTACAGCACGGCGAAATCCGGATCCGCACTACGCTCGCTGCTGACCCCGGACACGACATCCCATGCGCTGACCGAAGTCGAGACCAGCCGCGGCTGGATGATCGTGGATTCGAAGACCCATTGGGCGGGGCTGACTGCCGATGGCAGGCCCGTCGATCTGGAAGCGGTCCGCGCCAATCCCAAGCTGCGGTGGAGCAGCGCAGTCAAAGATCCGCTGCCGGAGATTTACGGCGGTCCGCTCACCTGGGTTTACGGCCTCTACAGCCGCCACGGGCGCTTCTATCCTCCCTACGATCCGGTGCCTGACGTGAACTGGGGCGAACTTGCGCAGAATTTGAACATATAAAGATTTCCTTATATGTCGGTTTCATGGATGTGGAGCATGCCCGCTGGGAGGAGCTCACGGCGGCCGAGGACCGGGCGCTGGCGATGCTCGACGCGATTGAGCGCGAGGGGCTGATCGCTCCGGGCCGCAGCGAGATCGAGGTCAACCGCGCTATCGCCGAACTGGCCGAACGCGAATTCGGAATCACCCGCAACTGGCACAAGAGGATCGTGCGGGCGGGTGCGAACACAATCTGCGTCTTCAGCGACAATCCGGCCGACCGCGTCATCGAGGCCGACGACATCGTCTACCTCGACCTCGGTCCCGTGTTCGAGGATTGGGAGGCGGACGTCGGCCGCAGCTATGCGGTTGGCGACGATCCTGCGCGGCACGCCTTGGTTGCGGCGCTGCCAGAGGTTTTCGAGCAAGTGCGCGCCCATGCGCTGGCGGATCCGGATATTACCGGCGCAGCGCTTTACGACTTCGCGGTCTTGGCGTCGGAAGAGCGGGGCTACATCTTCGGGGGCTCCATTGCCGGCCATATCGTCGGCGAG
The DNA here is from genome assembly GCF_039543105.1 of Sphingomonas daechungensis. Classification (NCBI taxonomy): domain Bacteria; kingdom Pseudomonadati; phylum Pseudomonadota; class Alphaproteobacteria; order Sphingomonadales; family Sphingomonadaceae; genus Sphingomonas; species Sphingomonas daechungensis. Next base: position 1,287,860 of record NZ_BAABJC010000001.1, on the reverse strand, counting down.
TTTCCGCACGCGCATCTGCCGGATACGAAGGACAGCCAGCGCATTGCCCCAGCGAACGGCGGGCGATTGAGCGACTGCGACGGGCTTGGCCGCAAGCGGTTCTGGATCATCGAGGTCCATCTGCTGGCGCCGGACCGATCCTATGGCGGCTTTTATGAAAGGCTGCTGCGGCCCGTCTGATTGCCGGGCGCAAAAAGACTATGGGCGGCCCGGACACGATCCGAGCCGCCCACGTCTGGTCCAGCCGGAAAATGTCGAAAGCAACCGGACTAACTTATGTTAGGTCAAGATGACTTAACATCCGGTTACCTTTGATTTTCAATTCTTTCAGCCACTTCGCGCCGGTCTCGATTCAAGCCGGGAAGACGGTCAGCCAGTCCATTCTCATGCTTGCGATCGTCCAGCCTCGCCCGGGCCCTTCGTCCAGCCCGCGGACGAGGGGGGCGAGGCCTGCGTCCCTGTCATAGGCAAACTCGCGGTCAGCGTCGTCGTGATGAACGATCAGGCCGAACCTCGGTCCCGGACCGCTGGTGACCCATTCCAGCATGGCGAAGTCGCCGTCGGAATTACCGAAGGCGGCAATGGGCCGCCGTCCGGTATGAGCATTGATCGCGACCGGCTTGCCTTCCTTATCGTTGTAGAAATGGAGGCTTGCCTCGCGCATCAGTGCCGGTTCGCCGTCCTTCACGACGTAGCGCGTGACGTTGCTGCTCCCGATGACCTGCTCCGGAGGAACGCCGTAAAGCTCCTCGCTGAACGTGCGCATGAACTCGATGCCGCCGCCCGAGACGATGAAGATCTTGAACCCGTTCTCCCGAAGCAGTGCGAGGACGCCGAGCATGGGCTGGTAGACGAGTTCGGTGTGCTTCTTGCTGAGTCGCGGATGTTCCGCCTCCGCGATCCAGTCACGCACCAATGCCGCGAAGGCGTCGGTGGACATGCCGGCGTGAGTGGCCATCACCAGTTCGGTCAGGCCTTCCATGCCCGAACCCATGACCGTTGCCAGGCCGTTCTCGATGGCAGCCTTGAAGGGTTGCCGCTCCCGCCATTCAGGGTGCTCCGCGGCAAGCGCCTGAATCTGGTCGATGACGAAGCGGGCCTGAACCGGCACGGGCTGTTCGGCCCACAAGGTGCCGTCATTGTCGAACACGGCAATGCGCTCGCTCGGCCCTATGAAATCGGAACTCCCATCCGTGCTCACCCGGGCAACGAAGTCGATGATGGAGCGCTTCGCCGGACCGTCCGCCCAAGACGACAGCCGCGGATTGCCGGCCGCGGTCATGCAGTCAGATCCCATCGCCGGATCAGCCGGGCCGCAGTTCCAAATGGGCCGAGCTGGTAGATCGCGGCCGACGCAAGCCCATATTCGAAAGGCTCGAAGGGCTCGGCGACCATCCTGTCCAGATAGTCGGTGGGCGCGATCCCCGTGCTGACGTGCGGATTGAAGCGGGCGCCCGCCTGTTCCTCGGAAAAGGTCGACACGTAATTGATCAGCGCCGCATCGAAGGCCGGATTGCCATGACCCCCGGTAAAGGCCTCGATCGTGGCAGTCGGCACGGTGAAGGGCGCGGCTGCTGCAATGACCGCGGATTGGAGAGCCTCGAGCTCCGGCGTTAGCGGAGAGCAGATCCCGGCGACGCCCGCTCCCGGTCCTGGTGCATAATAAAAGCGATCGGCATCGAGCTGCAGATCACCCAGGTTTGCGTCGCGGACAACCTTACCCATTGCTTCGCCGATGGCATCGAGGTCCTCGCTGCCAACGAAGCATTGGAGCAAGGTAATATGCGGGCGGTGCTGCTCGTCGAGGGCGAAGCCGTCCGGGTACGCTTCGCGGAAGCGTGCGTTGTTACGCTCCGCCTGAGCCAGCATTCGCTCGTCCGGCTCCAGAAGCACATCTATCGCAATGACGGACTGTGGCATGCTCTATCTCCCGATTGCTTCCAATCGGTTGGTAGGTCACCGCAAAAGGGGCGCCTATCAGGTGAACGACCGATTTCCTACTCGGATTCCGGAGCATCCACGAAAATCCGTTTACAACTGTAATCGATTCGTTTACAGATGTAGACGAAATGCCGATCGACAAGAGAATCAGCGATGCCGAGCTCGACCTCATGGAGGTGCTTTGGGCCGACAGCGAGCCGCTCACGTCGGGGGAGGTGGCGGAGCGGTTGGAGTCGCGCGGCTGGTCGCTAGCGACGATCAAGACCATGCTTGGCCGCCTCGTCGCCAAGGGCGCGATCTCGCACCGCGAGGACGGGCGACGCTTTCTCTATTCTCCGGCAATCGAGCGCGAAGCCTATGTCGGAAGTGAGTCGCGGCGGTTCGTCGAACGGCTGTTCGGCGGTCGTCTATCGCCGCTGGTCGCACGCCTCGCCGAAGAAGATGCGCTTTCCGACGAAGACATTACCGCAATCGAGGCCCTGTTGAAGGAGCTGAAGTCGTGACGGACTGGCTGCTTGGTACTCTGTTCGCCACTTCCGGACTGGTCGTCCTGGTCCTGTTGATCCGTGAGCCGGTGCGGCGCGCATTCGGCGCCCGCGTCGCCTACGGCCTTTGGTTGATTCCCGCCGCTCGGTTGTTGATGCCGACACTGACGCAGACCGTCGAGCGTCCGGTCGGCGCCGCCGTGTCGCCGCAGATGTTCAGCTCCCAGAGCATGGCCGAGCCCTTGCTTCTGAGCAGCGTCACTCCGCCCGAGCAATCGCTGATCGAGCAGGCCGGCGGATGGCCGACAATCCTGATGGTACTGTGGCTGGGCGTCGCGGCCGGCTTGTTCGCGGCGCGCATCCTCGCCTTCCGCGCCCAGCGTGCGGCAATCCTCGAGAACGCGACAGAGATCGGGCGCGTCGGATCGATCCGCCTGGTGCAGACCCGCGAAGTCAGCGGTCCGTTGGCGTTCGGAATCTTCGACCGCGTGATCGCCGTGCCCGCCGATTTCGAGAGCGTCTTCGCGCCGCATGAGCGTCGCCTCGCGCTCGAGCATGAGCTGGCGCACCACCGTTCGGGCGACCTCATCGCCAATCTTTTCGCCTTCACCTTGCTCTGCCTGCAGTGGTTCAATCCGCTCGCGTGGTTCGCTCACGCGGCCTTCCGCTTCGACCAGGAAGCGGCCTGCGATGCGCGCGTGCTGGACAAGAACGAGGGCAGCAACCGCGCCGATTACGGACGCGCGATCGCCAAAGCCACGTCGGGGCGAGCGCTGCTGTTTGCCAGCGCGCTCGATAGTCGAACCACGCTCCACAGGAGATTGAAGTCCATGCTCAGCAACCCCACTGCCGGTCGCCGACTGACCGGCCGGGTGATGGTCCTCGCAACCATCGCCGTCGTCCTCCCGCTGACGGCGACGCAGGCGATCCAGTACGTCGATCCTCCGGCGCCTGCCGGCGACAGCGTTGCTCCCGTTGCCCCGGCTGCACCGGTCAATCCGACAACAACCGTGGCGCCTGTCGCGCAGGTCGCCGTTGTGAAACCCCTTGCAATCCATGAGCACGGTACGGTCATGATCAACGGACACGAGAAGGATTGGAAAGACCTGACGGCAGCCGAGAAGGCGGAGATCCGCCGTTCGCTCGACGAAGCGCGGGCGGAGATCGCGAAGGTCAACAGCGAAGAGATCCATCGCAACGTCCAGGAGGCGATGCAGGAGGCGCGACTCAACCAGGACGAGTTCCGCCGCGAAATGGCTGAGGCCCGCGCCGAGGTCGACCAGGCAATGCGCGAAATCGATGCGCACTCCGCCGAGCTTCGCCGCGCTGGACAGGACCCGGAGCAGGTCAAGGCGACGGTTCGCGCCTCACTGAAGGCGGTAGAAGCGATCGACGTCGAAAAGATCACGCGCGAGGCCATGGCTTCGGTCGATCCCAAGGTGATGGAATCGGCAATGCGCGCCGCCCAGGAAGGGCTGCGGAACGCCGAGGCCGAGCTCGACCGGCTCGATCGCGAACTCGACCGCGCCGACTGAGTTCATCTCTCCGCCTTTCTCGACAATAGCGGGCTCCGGTCGAACCGATTAAGGCGCCGACCGTTGCTGACGCATCGGTCGAGGGAAGTAGTGATATGAGAGTTTGGCGGCTGGCTGCGGCCCTATCGCTCGCGATTGTCGGCAACGGATGTGTCACCGCTCCGCCGCCACCTCTACCCGCTGATCATAACGGACCGCCCGCCGTTCCGCCGCCAGTGCCGCAAATCAGTGCCGAACGCATGTCGGAAATCACCCGCGTGCTGGCGTCCGACGAATTCCAGGGTCGCTCGATGGGTGGAGAGGGCGAGGCGAAAACGGTCGCCTACCTGATCGACCAGTTCAAGCAGGCCGGGCTCGAGCCTGGGGGCGAAAATGGCGGGTGGACGCAGACGGTGCCGATGATCCGCACCAAGCTGCAAGAGCCAATGACTTTCTCGGTCAGGCAAGGCGGCAAGACGCTCCCGCTCAAGTTCCCCGACGACATTTATCTCAGCACGGTTCGCGACACGGAGCAGGCAAAGATCGTAAACGCGCCGATGGTCTTCGTCGGCTACGGCGTGACCGCGCCCGAGCGAGGTTGGGACGACTTCAAGGGCGTCGATCTGCACGGCAAGGTCGCAGTGTTCCTGGTCAACGACCCGGACTTCGAAGCGGCGGCCGGCGATCCGGTGGCCGGCAAGTTCGGCGGCCAGGCGATGACGTTCTACGGACGCTGGGTCTACAAGTTCGAGGAAGCCGCGAGGCGCGGTGCCATCGCGGCGCTGATCGTCCACGATACGCCGGGCGCAGGCTACGGCTGGAACGTCGTCCAGAGCGCATCGGGCGAAAACTTCAACATCGTCCTGCCGCCCGAGGCGCAGCAGCCGGTCCTCCTGCAGGGCTGGATCCAGGGGTCCGTCGCCGCTGAAATGTTCAAGCGCGCCGGCTACGACCTCGCGGAGCTGCGGAAGAAGGCGCGGACTGCGGAGTTCCGCCCGGTCGACCTCAAGGCGACCTTCTCCGCCAGCGTTTCCGTCCAGCTGGAGCGGATCACCAGCCATAATGTGCTCGGAAAGCTGACGGGGTCGAAATATCCCAATGAGACCGTCAGCTATGGCGGGCATTGGGACGCTTACGGGATCGGTCCGGCCGACGCGCAGGGCCGGACGGTTCGTCCGGGCGCGGCCGACGATGCCCTTGGGCTCGCGGCGATGATCGAAATTGCGCGCAAGTTCGCCGCGGGGCCGCGACCGGAACGGACCTTGGTGTTCGCGGCATGGACGTCGGAAGAGCGCGGCCTGCTCGGGTCGGAATATTACGCTCAGCACCCGCTCTATCCGCACGAGACGATGGTCGCGAACCTCACTCTCGACACGTTGCAGTTCGCGGGCCCGGTCAAGGACGTCGTCCTGATCGGCAAGGGGCAAAGCGAGATGGAGCAACTGCTCGCGGAGGGCGCGCAGGCCCAGGGGCGGTACGTCACGCCGGAAGGACATCCGGAGCGCGGACTCTTCTATCGCGCCGATCACTTCACGCTGGCGAAGCGGGGCGTCCCGGTGCTGCTGAACATGGCGCTGGCGGGAGCTTACGACCTCCAGGCCGGCGGGCGCGAGGCCGGCGAGCGCTGGCTCTCCGAGTTCACTGGCAAGTGTTACCACCAGACCTGCGACGCCTGGTCCGCCGATTGGAACCTCGGCGGCGCGGTGCAGGAAACAGAGCTGTTCTACGACATCGGCGAGCGGCTTGCGAACAGCCGGCGCTGGCCGCAGTGGCTGCCGTCGTCGGAATTCGCGAAGGTGCGGGAACAGAGCGCGTCGGCTCGCAAGTAAAATGGCGCGCCCGGTAGGATTCGAACCTACGACCTCAAGCTTAGAAGGCTCGCGCTCTATCCAACTGAGCTACGGGCGCCCGCCGATCCCGTCCTAGCGGGATTGCGGCCGATGAAAAACCACTAGTGCGAATGCGCGGGTCGGCTTAGCTGTCGTTCGATCAAGGCCAGCAACGGGGACGGGGATGCTCAAGAAAATTCTGTTTGGCGCGGTCGCGATGGCTGCCTTGCTTCCCGCCCAGTCTCACGCCCAGGATCAAGAACAGTCGAGCGAGCTGGTGCTTTATCCCAAGGGCCATTTCAAAGGAGGCGGCTACGCCATTGCAGGCGCGTCGCAGTCCATGCGCGTCTTCACCGTCAAGAGCGTGAAGATCCCCGAAGGCCAGGCGTGGGAGCTGTGCAGCGGGAATACGTTCACCGGCTGCAAGGAGTTCAGCCAATCGGACGAGGCGATGGTCTTCAACGTCCGCTCCGTGCGGCCAGTGGCGCCCAAGATCACGACCGTCGGCGCCACCGTCGGCGCCGTGGTGACCGGTCCCAACCCGTCACTGCGCGGAATGGCCAGCGAATATTTCGTCGCTCCCGACGACCGTGGCGCCCGAATCGAGGTACCTGAGGGTACCGGCGAAGCCATGTCGAAGCGCGCCGAGACTTTCTGCCGCTCGCGCGGATGGCGGACGCAGGTCTATGCGCGCCTGCAGACGTTGGAAGGTCGCAGCTTCCTTGCCGACGTCCTTTGTTCGGACAACCGCTAGCGGGTTGATGCTATTGATTAACTTGCCGGCTTAGCTAGGAAGTCGAGCCTCAGGGACCGCGTTCCCTTTGCAATCATTCAATTTTAGGGAGCCTCCCATGTTCATCCTTTTCGCGTCCGTTTTGGCCGCCTCCGCTTCGACGCCGGCGCAAGAGCCGGCAGCCCAGGCAAAGCCGCGCAAGAAGTGCGAATATGTCAGCGAAGTCGGCAGCAATCGCCCGCGCCGTGTTTGCCAGGTCATTGCGCCCAAGGCGCCGGAAACTCCGGTCGAAGCCGACGCCAAGCAGAAGGCGGCCGAGGATCAGAGCGGTCACCAAGCTGGCGCGGAAGAATAATCCGTTTCGGTCTAAATAACCTATGTTATCTGCGGATTTCGCCGTTTCGCTCTAAGACCGGGCATTGCGAGCCGCGCCAGAGCGACGTGTTGCGGCTCGACTGTAAGCGTATCGAGAAGCGGTCGGGCCCCGAGCGGCTGGCCGCTTCTTTCGTTTGTGGCTTGAGTCCGCCCCGCGACGGGCTTGCTGACAATCGCGAGCGCTCCTAAGCCGCCGCCCATGCACCAGTTCGAGCTCACCGAGGACCAGCTCCAGATCCAGGAGATGGCGAGAAAGTTCACTGCGGACGCGATTACGCCGTTCGCGGCGGAATGGGACGAGAAGCATATCTTTCCGCGCGACACGATCCGCGAGGCTGCGGAGCTTGGCTTTGGCGCCATTTACGTCAGCGAGGAAAGCGGGGGCATCGGTCTCGGCCGCCTCGACGCGGCGCTGATCATGGAAGCGATGGCTTACGGCTGTCCCTCGACCAGCGCCTTCATTTCGATTCACAACATGGCGTCGTGGATGATCGACCGCTTCGGCAGCGACGAGGTGAAGCACAAATATCTGCCGGCGATGATCGCGATGGAGAAGATCGGCAGCTATTGCCTGACCGAGCCTTCGTCCGGTTCCGACGCGGCGGCGCTCAAGACCAAGGCGGTGCTCGACGGGGATCATTACGTCGTCAGCGGCTCCAAGGCTTTCATATCCGGCGGCGGGGAGAACGAGGTCTACGTAACCATGGTCCGGACCGGCGAGGACGGACCGAAGGGAATCACCTGCCTGGTCATCGACAAGGACATGCCCGGCGTCAGCTTCGGTGCGCAGGAAAAGAAGCTCGGCTGGCATTCGCAGCCGACCGCGCAAGTCAACTTCGACGAAGTCCGCGTGCCCGCAGCCAACCGCGTCGGCGGCGAGGGCGAGGGCTTCCGGATCGCGATGATGGGCCTCGACGGCGGCCGCCTGAACATCGGCGCTTGCTCGCTCGGCGGTGCCCAGCGCTGCCTCGATGAGGCAGTTGCCTACACCAAGGAGCGCAAGCAATTCGGTCAGGCGATCGCCGACTTCCAGGCGACCCAGTTCACGCTCGCCGACATGGAGACGGAGCTGCAGGCGGCGCGCTATTTGCTCTACGTCGCGGCCGCCAAGGTCACCGCGAACGCGCCCGACAAGACGCGGTTCGCGGCGATGGCCAAGCGTCTCGCCACAGACACGGGATCGTCCGTGGTCGACCGCGCTTTGCAGCTGCACGGCGGCTACGGCTACCTCATGGACTATCCGATCGAGCGCTTCTGGCGCGACCTCCGCGTTCACTCGATCCTTGAGGGCACCAACCAGGTCATGCGCGTGATCGTCAGCCGGGACATGCTGCGCCAGTGACCGATGATGTCCTGACATCGGTCGAGCGCAATGTCGGCCGGATCCGCCTCAACCGCCCCAAGGCCATTCACGCGCTGACGCGCGAGATGTGCGAAGCGATGAGCAAGGCGCTGCTCGCATGGCGCAACGATCCATCGGTGCAGATGGTCGTTATCGACCATGCCGAGGGCCGTGGCTTCTGCGCCGGGGGCGACGTGGTGATGCTGGCGCGCAGCGGGGCCGGCGACGCAGAGGACGCCCGCAGCTTCTTCTTCAGCGAATACCGGCTCAACCACCTGCTTTTCACTTACCCGAAGCCGACCGTCGCGATCATGGACGGCATCACCATGGGTGGCGGAGTAGGCATCTCGCTGCCCTGCGAATATCGCATCGCGACAGAGGCGACACGCCTAGCAATGCCGGAGACCGGGATCGGCCTGTTCCCGGACGTCGGCGGCGGCTGGTACCTCTCGCGCCTGCCCGGACGGGTGGGCCAATTCATGGCTCTGACCGGTGCCCGCCTTGACGCAAGCGAATGCGTCTATCTCGGCCTCGCGACCAATTACGTCGAGCAGTCCAAGCTGGTGGAATTGCACGACCGCATCCTCAAGGCGCCGAGCCGGTTGAAAGGGACATTGGGATCGGTTTCCTCGACACCGCCCGACGCGAAGATCGAGGCGAACCTGGCCGCGATCACGCGACTGTTCGCGTCTGACCTGCTCGAAGAGGTGCTTGCCGCGCTCGAGGCCGACGAAAGCGAGTGGGCGACGACGGAGCTGGCGACCTTGCAGTCGAAGAGCCCGCTGTCGTGCAAGGTTTCGCTGAAACTGCTGGCGGATGGCGCGAACCGCTCCAGCTTCGCTGATGAGATGCGCGCGGAATATGCGCTGGCGGGCCGGATTGTCCGCACGCACGACTTCCGCGAGGGCGTTCGCGCGCTCTTGATCGACAAGGACAATAGCCCGCAGTGGGACCCTCCGACGCCCGAAGGTGTCGACGAGGAAATGCTCGACGTCCTCTTCGAGCCACTGCCGACCCACGAACAATGGACCCCGTTCCCGGAGACCGGAGAATGACCGACTACAATAGTGTCCTCGTCGAGAAGAGGGGCGCAGTGACGCTCGTCACCTTGAACCGCCCGCAGGCGCTCAATGCTCTGAACAGCGAAGTCCTCCGCGAGCTGATCGAGGTGTTCGCGGCTTATGACGCGGACGATAGCCAGCACTGCCTGGTCCTGACTGGTTCGGAGAAAGCGTTCGCGGCGGGCGCGGACATCAAGGAGATGCAGAGCCAGGGCTTCGCCGAAATGTATTCGGCGAACTTCTTCGGAGGCTGGGAGCAGGTGACCTCGACCCGCAAGCCGTGGATTGCGGCGGTCGCTGGCTATGCGCTCGGCGGCGGCTCCGAAGTGGCGATGATGGCCGACTTCATCATCGCTGCCGACACGGCCAAATTTGGTCAGCCGGAGATCAAGCTCGGCGTCACGCCGGGCATGGGCGGCTCGCAGCGGCTCGCGCTCGCGGTCGGCAAGGCCAAGGCGATGGAGATGTGCCTCACCGGTCGCATGATGGACGCCGCCGAGGCCGAGCGTTCGGGTCTCGTCGCCAAGGTCGTTCCTGCCGAGGGTTTCCTCGATGAGGTGATGAAGACCGCGGAGGCCATTGCCGGAATGGCTCCGCTGGCAGCGATCGCGAACAAGGAAATGATCAACGCAGCGTTCGAAATGCCGCTGAACCAGGGCATCCGTTTCGAGCGCCGCCTGTTCCATGGGCTGTTCGGCACCGAAGACCAGAAGGAAGGCATGACCGCCTTCGTCGAGAAGCGGCCGGGTAACTGGAAGGGCCGATGATAGGTTTGTTTCGTCATTGCGAGGAGCGCAGCGACGAAGCAATCCATGTTGGCGCGAGGCTGGATTGCTTCGCTCCGCTCGCAATGACGGGAATAGAGTAATGGCGAAGATCGCATTTATCGGCCTCGGCCACATGGGCGGAGGAATGGCGCCCAACCTCGCCAAGGCGGGGCACGAGATCCACGCGTTCGACCTCAGCGAGGAAGCGCTCGCCCGCGCGGTGGAGCAGGGATGCAAGCGTGCTGGCTCGACTGCCGAAGCGGTCAGCGATGCGGACGTTGTCGTCACCATGCTCCCGGCAGCGCAGCACGTGCTTGGCGTCTATCGCGATCAGGTGTTCGGCAAGGCACCGAAATCAGCGCTGCTGATCGACTGCTCCACCATCGACGTCGCCTCGGCTCGCACCGTTGAGGAAGAAGCGTCAGCGCAGGGCTATACGATGGTCGATGCGCCGGTGTCGGGAGGGATTGCGGCTGCCGCTTCGGGCAATCTCGCCTTCATGGTGGGCGGATCCGACGAGGCGTTCGAGCGCGCGAAGCCCTTCATCGAGCCGATGGCCAAAGCGGTCATCCACGCCGGCGGAGCGGGCGCGGGGCAAGCGGCGAAGATCTGCAACAACATGATTCTCGGTGCGACGATGATCGTCACCTGCGAGGCGTTCGCGATGGCGCAGAAGCTGGGGCTCGACCCGGCGGTGTTCCACGAAATCGCGTCGAAAGCGTCAGGCCAGAGTTGGTCCATGTCGGTTTATACCCCGATCCCCGGCGTCGGGCCGGACACCCCCGCCGACCACGATTACGACGGCGGCTTTGCGGCGGCGTTGATGCTCAAGGATCTCAAGCTGGCGATGGACGCGGCGCAGACCGCCGGCGCCTACACGCCGCTAGGCTCCGAGGCGGAACAACTGTACCAACGGTTCGTCAATCTGGGTGGCGGGTCGAAGGATTTCTCGGGCATCATCAAGATGCTCGACGACAGCTGGAAGGCTCCCGAAAACACATAGGAGATTTCATGCGCATTGCCGTGTTGACTGCCCTTGCAAGCGTTTCGCTGGCCGCGTGCGGCCAGGAGGCCGCGCCGACCAACACTGTCGCCGCGAGTGAGACCAATGCCGCGGAAGCGACACCGACCGTCGCGACTCCGGCCGCCGCGCCCGCGACCAAGGAAGAGGCGCTCAAGGTCATGCATGAGCGCCACGAGGGCATGGAGGACATCGGCAAGGCGACCAAGACGATCAAGCGCTCGCTGGACTCCTCGGCTCCCGACGTCGCGGAAATCCAGAAGTCGGCGGCGACCATCGCGGCGCTGGCAGCGAAGTCGTCGACCTGGTTCCCGCAGGGGACCGGCCCGGATGTCCGCAAGACCGGCGCCAAGCCCGAGATCTGGCAGACCTATCCCGACTTCGCCGCCAAGGATGCTGACTTCGCAAAGGCTGCGCAGGCCTTCGATGCGGCGGCGAAGACGGGCGACCTGAACCAGATCAAGTCGGCGTTCGGCGACCTCGGCAAGAGCTGCAAGGCCTGCCACGACAAGTATCGCTCGGAGATGCACCGCTGAACGGGGAGCGGCCGGCCAAGGTCGCCATCTGGGACCTCCCGACGCGCCTTTTCCATTGGACCCTCGCTGGGCTGATCGCCTTCAGCTGGTGGTCTGCGGAATATCATCACGACGACCTCCACGTCTGGTCGGGGATGGCGGTGCTTAGCCTCGTACTCTTCCGGATCCTGTGGGGAATCTTCGGGAGTTCCACCGCGCGCTTCGTCAACTTCGTGCGGGGGCCGAGAGCGGTGTTTGGTTATCTGCAGGGCGCGTGGCGCGGGATCGGGCACAATCCGCTGGGCGCCGTCAGCGTCGTCGCGCTGCTGGGGCTGGTCCTGCTGCAGGTCGCGCTCGGCCTGTTCGCGAGCGACGAGGATGGATTGATGCAGGGACCGCTCGCCAACCTTGTCAGCATGAGCGCATCCGACACCGCGAAAGAGCTCCACGAGGGACTGTTCAACGTGCTGCTGGCCTTCATCGGCCTGCACGTTGCGGCGATCGCGTTCTACAAATGGCGTGGCAAGCCCCTGCTCGGGGCCATGATCATCGGCAAGGGCGAAACGGAACCTGGGGTCGAGCCGATGCGTCCCGGCAAGTGGTGGGCCGCGCTCCTCTGCCTCGTCGCCGCCATCGCCATCACCCGCTGGATCATCGCCGGGGCGCCTCCCTTCAGCTGATCGGCCGAGGAAGTCGGACCGGAATTCGAAAGGCCATTCTTATGACGACCGTGGTCCTGCTCGTGATCTCCAACATCTTCATGACCCTGGCCTGGTACGGTCATCTGAAGTTCCCGCAGATGACGATCGTCGCTGCTGTCTTCGTGGGCTGGGGCATCGCCCTGATCGAATATTCCTTCGCCGTCCCAGCGAACCGTATCGGCTATGCCAGCGGAATGACGGGCGGACAGCTCAAGATCACGCAGGAAGTCATCACGCTCGCCGTCTTCGCAGTCTTTGCCGTGGTCGTACTGAAGGAGCCGATCGGCTGGCGATATGTCGGCGCCTTCGCCTGCCTGATGGGCGCGGCGGCCTTCATGTTCGCGGGGCGGCCATAGTCTTCGGCTTGAACCTGGGTTCAATCGAAGCCACATGGCGCCCATGCTGATCCACACCGAGCAGACGCCGAACCCCGCAACGCGCAAGTTTCTTCCGGGCCAGACCGTCATGGACGCCGGGACGCGCGACTTCGCCGAGGCCGAAGCTGCCGAGGCTTCGCCCCTGGCGTCCGCCTTGTTTGCCAGCGGGCTGGTCGAAGGTGTGTTCTTCGGCCGCGACTTCATTTCGGTGACGGCTGCCCCCGGCGTGTCCTGGGGCGATCTCGAGCCGCTGGTGCTCGAGACTTTGCTCGACCATTTCGTCAGCGGCGCGCCGCTGTTTGTCCAGGGAACGGCGGCCGAAATCCAGATCGACGATCTACCTGGCATCGAGGAAGATCCAGCGGACGCCGACATCATCGACCAGATCAAGGAGCTGATCGAGACGCGAGTTCGCCCGGCGGTCGCTCAGGATGGCGGCGATATCGTCTATCGCGGCTACAAGGATGGGCGGTTGTACCTGGCGATGCAGGGCGCCTGCTCGGGTTGCCCGTCGTCCGCGATCACGCTGAAGCGCGGCATCGAAAGCCTCGTCCGCCACTACGTTCCCGAAGTGGAGTCCGTCGAGGCGGTCTGATCCGTTTTCGATTCTGGACTTGCCGCCCGCGGACTCTTGTGAACACAATCTCCCCAACGCGAGTTGAGGACGATAGGTGATCCTGGCCATCGACACATCGACTGCAGCATGCAGCGCCGCGCTGTTCGACAGTGACGGGCGGTGCATTGCGCAGCGCGATGAAGTGATCGGCCGCGGCCATAGCGAACGGCTGGTGCCGATGCTCGATGAGATGCTGGAGGGCCGCCGCGCCGACCGCATCCTCGTTGGTGTGGGACCGGGGAGCTTCACCGGTATCCGCGTCGGTATTGCCGCTGCCCAAGGCCTGGCGATCGCGTGGAATTGCGAGCTTGCCGGCATGTCTTCGCTGGCGCTGATTGCCGCCGGCGTCGAGGGAGCGGATCACATCGGCGTGGCCGTCGACGGCGGCCACGGCGAGCTATTCGTGCAGCAGTTCGACGGTGCGACCCTCAAACCGGAGGCGCAGCTCTTCAATCTCCCACCGGAGGAGGCTTCGGCCGTAATCAACGCCGAGGCAGTCGCTGGTACGGCCGCCGCAAAGCTCGTGAACCCTCGCGGCCATGGGCGCGCGCTCGAAGCCTGGCCTTCGGCAAGCTTTGCGCTGCGACTTCCGGAGAGCCTGCGCTCGCTCGCGCCGAAACCCCTCTATGCCCGCGCGCCCGATGCCCGGCCGAAGGTCGCCGCATGAACGCGACCGCGACATCCGGCTTCGACCTTTCGCTGACTCAAGGCAATTCCGCCGACCTCGATTCCGTCGTCGAAATCATGGATTCGGCCTTCGACGATCGCTTCGGCGAAGCTTGGACCAGGTCGCAATGCGCCGGGATCCTGCCGATGCCGGGCGTGAAGCTGATGGTCGCGCGCTTCGCTGGCCGGCCCTCAGGCTTTTCGCTTCACCGAACCATCGCCGACGAAGCCGAGCTGCTTTTACTGGCGGTTTCGCCTGAACATCGCCGCCGCGGTATTGGCCGAATGCTTCTGGGCGACTTCCTCGACAATTCGCGGAAGCTTGGGGTGGGCCGCGTTCATCTTGAGGTTCGCGAAGGCAATCCGGCAGTCATCATGTACCGATCCGCAGGCTTCGCGCTCGTTGGTCGCCGCCGCAAATATTACCGAGGGCGTTTTGGGGGCGAATTCGATGCCCTGACGCTTAGCCGCGAGTTGTAAATCAATTAACCCAAAGCAATAGCGGCTGATTATTGTTACCCCGTGAAAGATACCGTAGTGCCCGTTTGGGCCCACCGGAGTAAAACCGGCGCGGACTGCTTGCTCGGGGAGACAGCGTAAAATGAACGGGAACGAAAGTGCCGATGATACCCTGTTGACATTGACTGCGGACATTGTTGCCGCGCACGTCAGCAACAACAGCGTGGCCGTAAACGACCTGCCTCATCTTATTCAAAACGTCCATTCCGCACTATTGGGTATTTCTTCGGTTGCTGCTGCGCCAGAAGCGCGGCCTGAGCCGAAGGTCTCCGTGCGATCTTCAATAAAGCCCGATTATATCGTTTGCCTGGAAGACGGCAAAAAGCAGAAGATGCTGAAGCGGCATCTGATGACCAATCACGGAATGACGCCCGACGAATACAGGCAGAAGTGGGGACTGGCCGCCGATTATCCGATGGTCGCGCCCAATTACGCCGAACAGCGCCGGACGCTTGCCAAGTCGATCGGACTTGGGACGAAGCGTCGCAAGCCGCGGGGAGGCAAGGGCGCCAAGTAAGCTCCCCACCCGTCATACTGAACGCAATTCAGCATCCATGAGCACCGTCGTCGGGAACTTGATGGACGCGGTGTTCATGGATCCTGACTTTCGTCAGGACGACGCAGGCCTTTGACGCTGCGTTCCGCGCACCTTACCTAAGCGATCATGCATCGAACGATCGACATCGAGGCCCTGTGTGCCGACAAGGGCCTTCGAATCACCGAGCAGCGCCGGGTCATCGCGAAGGTGCTGGGCGAGAGCGAGGATCATCCCGACGTGGAGACGCTTCACGAGCGCGCTTCCGCCGTCGATCCCAATATCTCGATCGCGACCGTCTATCGGACCGTGCGGCTGTTCGAGGAGGCCGGAATCCTGTCCCGGCACGAGTTTGGCGACGGCCGCTCGCGGTATGAGGCCGCTTCGGATGCCCACCACGACCACCTGATCGACGTCGAGACGGGCAACGTCATCGAGTTCGTCGATGAGGAGCTCGAGATGTTGCAGAAGCGGATCGCCGAGAAGCTGGGCTTCCGGCTCGTCGATCACCGCATGGAGCTTTACGGCGTCGCCCTCGACCGCAACCGCTAAAGCCGGGTCCAACAGCTCGCAGCTCCGCGCAGCGCTGCGGAGCCTGCTCCTGCTCCTGCTTTTCGCCCTGATTGCGCCGATCCACGTGCTGACCAAGCTGTTGACCGGACGGTCCGGCTGGCCGCGACGATTCCTATCTGCGGCAGCCTGGGCAGTCGGGGTTCGCCCGAAGGTGGTCGGCGGGCCGCTCAATCGGCACACATTGCTGATCAGCAATCACGTCAGCTGGCTCGACATCCTGATTCTTGGCGGGGCCACCGGGACCGCGTTCGTATCGAAGGACAATCTTGGCCACGGCGTGATCCATTGGCTCGCCGACCAGAATCACACGCTTTACGTTCGCCGCGAGGACCGGAAGGGATCGATGAAGCAGGCCGAGGCGATCGCCCGCGCCGCCGAACGCGAGCAGCCGATCGTCCTGTTCCCGGAAGGGACCACTGGCCCCGGCGATCACCTGCTTCCGTTTCGATCCTCGCTGCTGGAAGCCGCGGCTTATGCTCGGGGGGACGTGGAAGTGCGGCCGCTGGCGCTCGACTATGGCGCCGCCGCAACCGAGGTCGGCTGGCACGGCGAGAGCGGCAAGGACAATGTCCTGCGGATTCTCGGCCGCAAGGGTACGCTTCCGGTGACCGTGCATTTGCTTCCGAAGCTCGATCGGACTAGCGACCGCAAGGCGCTGGCCCATGCGGCACGCGAGGCGATTGCGGAAACGCTCGCTTCAAGTCGCGGCGCCGCTCCCTTATACCCGGCACAAAGATGACCTCCGCTCCAAAAACCTTTCGCGTCAAATCCTTCGGCTGCCAGATGAACGTCTACGACGGCGAGCGCATGGCCGAGCTGCTGGGCGCCAATGGCATGAGCGCGGCAGGCGAGGGCGAGGATGCCGACCTGGTCGTTCTCAACACGTGCCACATCCGGGAGAAGGCCGCCGAGAAGGCTTACTCGGATGTCGGGCGCCTGCGCCGGGAGGACGGATCGAAGCCGCTGATCGCCTTGGCGGGTTGCGTCGCGCAGGCCGAGGGCGCGGAAGCGCAGAAGCGCTCACCAATGATCGACGTCATCGTGGGTCCGCAGGCTTATCATCGGTTGCCGGAAATGGTGGCGCAGGCGGTCCGCGGCGGGCGGCCGGTCGACACCGACATGCCGGCAATCTCCAAGTTTGATGCCTTCCCGAAGCGCAAGCGTGCGAACCCCAGCTCCTTTCTCACGATCCAGGAAGGCTGCGACAAGTTCTGCACCTATTGCGTCGTGCCCTACACCCGCGGCGCCGAGGTATCCCGGCCGTGGGGCGATATCGTTGCCGAGGCGTATGAGCTGGTAGAGACCGGAGCGCGCGAGGTCGTGCTGCTGGGTCAGAATGTGAATGCATGGTCGGAAGACGGACGCGGCTTCGCCGACCTGATCCGCGAGTTGGCTCAGATCGATGGCCTGGAGCGCATCCGCTACACGACCAGCCATCCCGCGGACATGACCGACGCCTTGATCGCGGCCCATGCCGAAGTCGGGAAGCTGATGCCCTACCTGCATCTGCCGGTGCAGTCGGGAAGCAACCGCATCCTCAAGGCGATGAACCGCAGCCATACGGTTGAAACATATCTGGCTACGCTGGCGAAGATGCGCGAAGCCCGCCCTGACATCGCCTTGTCCGGTGACTTCATTGTCGGGTTCCCGGGTGAGACCGAAGAAGATTTCACGGCGACGCTGAATCTCGTTGACGAGGTCGGCTACGCATCGGCTTATTCGTTCAAGTACAGCCCGCGGCCGGGAACTCCCGCCGCAACCATGGAGGACCAGATCGCGCCCGAGGTGATGGACGAGCGGCTTCAGCGGCTCCACGAACGGATCAACACTCACCAAACCGCGTTCAACCGGGCGACAGTGGGTAAGGAAACCGAGGTCCTCATCGAACGGAAAGGCAGATATCCGGGCCAGATGATCGGGCGGACGCCATGGCTTCAGTCCGTTCACGTCGAGACGGACGCGGTTCCAGGCGACATCGTTTCGGTCAGTCTGGTATCGGCCGGTCCGAACAGTCTTGCCGGCGTGATCCCGGCCAAGGCGGCCGCCTGATGGCCAAGCGCGACCTCGCCCCCGCAAACGATCCCGCCCGCCTGGAGCTGGAGTTCGAGCAGCCGTACCTGCTCGGCCCGCTGTTCGGCGATTACGACCGGCACCTGATCACCATCGAGCAGAGGCTGGGCGTGCACATCGCGGCGCGCGGCAATCGCGTGCAGATCGAAGGCGACCCGGACTCGGCGGCGCGAGCCCGTGAAGTGCTGATCGGCCTCTACAACCGACTCGACCAAGGGCATGACGTCGATGCGGAAGCGGTCGAGGCCGTTCTCGGCATGGCCGTGCAGCCGAACCTCGACGGTATCATCAACGAGCAAGTGGCATCGCCTCCAGGGGTGATGATCCGCACGCGCAAGAAGACGATCGTCCCGCGCTCGACGACACAGACGGCTTACATGGAGGCGCTGTCACGCGACGACATGATCTTCGCGCTCGGGCCTGCGGGCACCGGCAAGACCTATCTTGCCGTCGCGCAGGCGGTGTCGCAGCTGATCACCGGCTCGGTCGATCGCCTGATCCTGTCGCGACCTGCGGTCGAGGCCGGCGAGCGGCTCGGCTTCCTTCCGGGCGACATGAAGGAGAAGGTCGACCCCTATCTCCGCCCGCTTTACGATGCGCTTTACGATATGCTTCCGACCGAGCAGGTCGAGCGTCGTATCGCCTCCGGTGAAATCGAAATCGCGCCGATCGCTTTCATGCGCGGCCGTACGCTCAACGACGCCTTCATCATCCTTGACGAAGCGCAGAACACCACGCCGCAGCAGATGAAGATGTTCCTGACCCGCTTCGGCATGCGCAGCCGCATGGTCATCTGCGGCGACCCCAACCAGACCGACCTTCCGAACGGCGTGAAGTCCGGTCTCAACGATGCTGTCGGTAAGCTCGAAGGCATTAAGGGCATCGACACGATCCGCTTCTCGGCCGCCGACGTCGTCCGCCATCCGCTGGTCGGGCGCATCGTCGACGCCTATGAGGGGCCCGGGGCTCAACAATGATGCTCGAGATCGACGTCGAATCCGATGACGAATGGGACAGTAGCACCGACTGGTCCCTGCTCGTCCGTCGCGCCGCTGAATCCGCCGTTGCGGAGAGCGCTTTCCCGCAGCTCGCGAGGGGCTCCCGCGCCGTGGAATTGTCGGTTCGGCTGACCGGCGACGAGGAAGTCCGGGCACTCAATTCCGAATGGCGCGGCAAGGACAAGCCGACCAACGTCTTGTCGTTCCCGATGTCCGAAGCCGAAGAGCTCGCAAGCGCGGACGGCGATGGGCCGGAACTGATGCTCGGTGACATCGTCCTCGCTCGCGGCGTTTGCGAGCGGGAAGCGGCCGAGAAGGCGGTCCCGGTCGAGACCCATGCGACCCACCTGCTGGTGCATGGAACGCTTCACCTGCTTGGCTACGACCACATGGCCGACGACGAGGCCGCCGACATGGAGAGCCGCGAAGTTCGCGCGTTGGCGAGGCTCGGCATTTCGGACCCTTACGCGGTGAGGGACTGATGGCCACGCGTCACGACGAAGGCGGATCCCGCCTGTGGCGCGGCATGCGCTCCTTGCTTTTCGGCGAGGATAGCGAGCAGACCCTTCGCGACGAGATCGAGGAAGCGATCGACGACGCCGAGGATTCGCGCCCGGTCGCCGGCGACCTTAGCCCGACCGAGCGGCAGATGCTCCGCAACCTGCTGCACTTCGGTGAGCGCAATGCCGGCGATATCTGCGTCACCCGTGGCGAGATGATTGCAGTGCCTTCGACCCTGTCGTTCGAGGACCTCGTCAGCGCGTTCGCCGACGCCGAGCACAGCCGCCTTCCGGTCTATGGCGATGGTCTCGACGAGGTCATCGGCATGATTCACATCAAGGATGTGTTCAAGGCGCTGGTCGATCCCGGCCGCGGCCGAACCATCCAGGAATTGCTCCGCACGCCATTGTTCGTCCCGGAATCGATGGGGGTTTTGGATCTGCTCGCGCGGATGCGCACCGAGCGCGTCCACCTCGCCATCGTCGTCGATGAATTCGGCGGCACCGAAGGTCTCGTCACCATCGAGGACGTGGTCGAGGAGATTGTCGGGGACATCGAGGACGAGCACGACATCGAGGAAGCGGGAATGCTGACCCTGCTCGACGACGGCGTGTGGGAAGCCGACGCCCGCATCGAGCTCGAGGAGCTGGCGAAGACGGTCGATGCACGACTGGTCTGGGAAGAGGACGAAGTCGACACGCTAGGCGGGTTGGTCTTCCTGCTGGCCGGCCACATCCCCGCGCGCGGCGAGTGCGTGGAGCATCCGTCAGGATGGAAGCTCGAAGCGGTCGATTCCGACCCTCGCAAGATCCTCCGCGTCCGGCTTCATGCGCCGGACGTCGGCGCTCAGGACGGCTAGCTCTTCGCGAACAGCTTGGCCGGGTCGGCCATCGCCTTGAATTCGAGTGCGTTGCCGGCGGGATCGAGCAGGAACATGGTCGCCTGCTCTCCCGGCTCCCCTTCAAAGCGGACGGTTGGCTCCATCACGAACCGGGTGCCTGCCGTCCGGAGGCGCTCCGCCAGTGCCTTCCAGTCCTCCATGTCCAGCACCAGCCCGAAATGCGGAACCGGCACGTCGTCGCCGTCGACGGGATTGGTGGCTCGCAACCGAACGGCATCGGGTGCGAGGTGGGCAACGATCTGATGCCCGCGCAGGTCGAAGTCGACCCAATGATCCGCGCTGCGCCCTTCCGGGCAGCCGAGAAGGTCACCGTAAAACCGCCGCGCGGCGGCGAGGTCGTCGACAGGGAATGCGATGTGAAACGGAGGCAAGGACATGGCACCGCACTGATGTGCGCCGCTCAGGCTGTCCACCTGTTTTCCGCGTTCATGCGCTGACGGCTTGAGGGGCACGGAAGGGGATGTTCAACGTCATCCGCGTCGCTGCGCGCCAGGCCCATTCGAGCGGGCCATAACGGAAGGCGCGGAACCACAGGTGCGCCGCCACGATCTGCACGCCGAACGCAACGATGCCGATCCACAGGCACTGCGCCAGCGTCACCTTGTCCCACAAGCCGAGGCCGAAGCCGTAGAACACCGGGACGAAGATGACGGACTGCAGCACGTAGAGCGTGAGGGTCATGCGTCCGGGAGCAGCGAGAGCCGCTAGGACGGGCCGCGCTCCAGTCTGAAAGATCGCCACGAACAGCAGCACCTGCACGGTCATGATCGACAATGCGGTCCATGCGTCCAACGCCCACTGCAGGTGAGGCCGCCCGGGGGCGTCCGGGCCTGCAATCTTCTCGAGCAGGACCGGACCCGCAAACCAGAACAGCAAGGATGCGGCGATGGCCAGCACGAGGGCGGTCCGTCTCACTCGACGATACCGATCCAGTTCTCGAAAGAAGCGACTGCGCCCCAACACAAGACCGACGAGGAAGAGCCCGATGATTTGCGTCAGCCGACCGGTCTCCGCGTAGAAGCTCCACTTGCTGACCTGCCCAGTCACGAGATTGGCGCGGACGACGTCCATGAAACTGCCGCCGGTCAGCGCCGGCATGGTCGTGTCGAGCGTAAAAAGCGGCGGTTGCAATGCCCAGGGCGCACCGTTCGCAGCGGCTATCGCCCGGAAGAGCAGCGGAAGCTGCAGGAAGCACAGGCCGGCCAGGACAAGCAAAAGCCGGTTGCTGCGGACGCGATCGAACAGCGGCATCAGCAACCCAAGCGTTGCCAGCACGACGAGGATGTCCCCTCGATACAGCAGCCCGTGAACGAACCCGATGAACAGCAGCAGCACCAGCCGCCACACGAACCGGCCCCGGAAATCTTCCCCGCGCCGCGCCGCACCATCCATGATCAGGAAGAAGCTCAGGCCGAAGCACAAAGCGAAGAGGGCGTAGGACTTGCCGGCAAAAATGCCGAACACCCAATCGAACACGGGACCGCCCGTCGGGTTCGCCCAATAGAGTTCGAATTTCTCAACGCAGTGTACGAGGAAGAGACCGAGCAAAGCGAAGCCCCGCAACGAGTCAACGAGCTCCAATCGTCGCGTGTCGTGAGTGCTCGCCATGGTCCCCCCGGCCTAGCTGGCACACGCGCCTCGAATAGACAATCAGGCGGCCGACGGTCGAATGTCAGCTTTCGACTCATTCTTGGCGGAAGCTAGCGTCCGCTTTCGACCCATTGCGGACGCTAGATGTGGCTCGCTCTAGACCGCGGCAGACCTATTTTGGCAACGCATCTGGATTTCGCGTGGCGGCGAACCAACCAATGATCACCGGCACGAGGAAAATAAATCCGCTAGGATAGAAGGTGATTGAGCCCCACGCCCATGAGCCTAGTTCCCACCGTGGACCGACATGGAAAACCAAGATCATTGGCAAGAGCCACCAACCCGAAAGCGATGCATCTTGAAGGCGGAAATAGGTAAGTAGGACCAGCGCGACATAAGAAAGCCCGCCTATCGCAAATGCCAACAAGGCCCAGCTCTGCGAAAGGTTAAGCGATAGAATGAGTCCGGAAATGAGCGCGAAGCTCGCCAATCGATATTCCTGCCGCCCACCAAGTCCTTCAATGAGGTCGCGCATACTTCAAGCTAATCCGGCTAGCGTTCGCTTTTCACCCAAACCTGCCGCTAGATCGCTGGTGTCCTTTTCGACCCATTGCGGACTTTAGGGCTTCAAGGCAGATGAGACTTTAAGGCACCTTCGCGTTCCGGAGGGTATCAGTGGCGTCAGTTGAGCTTCATCCAGATATTCCGGTGAATATCGTGCTCCTTTCTATTCGCGAGCCAAGGCGGATTCGTAAACATTATGAACGTGGGGATCTGATCATCCTCTCGGACGTCAGGATCGATGCCGACTTCGATTCCATCGCCGCTGCCGAGCCAAGCGGCGGGGTCGAGGTCAGAAGGCAAAAGTTCGTTTTTCGGAAGAGCGTCAAAGGAAAACCCGCCAATCGGTCCACGATCTGGCAGCGCTTCTTTGGAGGACGGCTGGAAAATGAACCGGAGGCTTGCCGACAAATCCAGAACGCGATCAGCGCGGTCGATACACAGATGGACCGGTTGGTTCGGAAGATCTTCAGTCGCCAGAGGTTCATCATCGATTTCACGGCTTGGAAATTCCAGAGGATCGTGGGCGAGAACTTGCACATCGACAATCTGCCAAACCTCAACGATTCCACACAGGTGCGTCTTTTTGCCAACGTGGACAATAAGCCGCGCCGGTGGAGCGTCGGCAGGCACTGGCGTCACTACGCGGAGCGGTACTTCATCTCCGCGAAGCTATTCGAAGTCGCGGACGATGCTCCGGAATTCAACGGGCGTCTAAATCACGCGGCGTTCGGGCAGAGCCACATGAGTTGCGATGAACCTAGGCATCTGCTCGAGTTCGAGGTTGGCGAAGTCTGGCTCATCAATTCGGCCATAGTTGCGCACCAGGTCAGGGGTGGAGACCGGCTTTGCAGTGCCAATTACGAATATCCATACGGGCAGTGCATGAGCCGCAGGGAAACGTTGCCGTACATGATCCGCGAGATTGCCAGTCGGCACGGCTTCCCCCCTCTTCAGGCGAAGCAGTCGCTTCGCAGACTCCTTCCATTTCTGCGCAGCCGGGCAGCATGAACCTTGGCGAAGATCGTTCTCAATCCCAGGGTACCTAACCGCATCCGCAAGATCGACTTCCGCCAATATGCAAACGGCTCAGCGACGGACACTCACGAGCTCACGCGTTGGTACGAGAACGGTGATCTCATCATTCTGTCCAACTACCGATTTCAGGCAGGCCGCGAGGTCTTTCATCGCGTGCCTTTCCCCAACAAGCGAGAAAAGAACAAACTGATACTCACGCTCGATGAAGCCCGCCACGGCGAAGCTCCGCGTGACGACGAATGGGCAGCGGCTCTGGAGAATCTGGAGGCGACTGACGTCAGCACGGAGGAATTTCGGGAGACGGTTCGTCAAGCCAATGATGAGTTGCTTCGCCTATCGGATCAGCTGTTCCCGCACTACCGCTACTCCAAACGATTCTGCATCTACAACCTGACCGAAATGCTCGCGCACAACATGCATTTCGATAGTCCTCAGCATGCCGCCGACTTTACGCAATTGCGCGCCTTCGTGAACATCGACACCTTCCCGCGAATATGGCGCATCGGAGGCACGCTCGAAGAGATGGTTGGCGACTGCTATCATTCAGCAGACCTCAAGAAGACGATCGGCAAGCACCCTCGGATGTTCTCCCGGCAAACGACATTGTCGGCGTTCGGTGACCGCTATGAAAGCGGAGCACATCCCTATCCGATGCACTCGATAGCATTCCAGCCTGGCGAGGTTTGGTTCCTGAATCCGAACATGCTTGCACATGAGGTCGTCTACGGCCGTCGGATCATGGACGGAGTGTTCCTGTTCGAAGCGTCCGGGCTTCAGAATCCCAAGCGATTTTATCCGGCCATTGTCGACCGTCTTCACCGGAAACATCTCGGCCCGCTTCAGCATTGTTGGCGGAGATGGAGAAGCCATGAATGGCTTCAAGCCCTGCGACGGAGACTAGCGAACGCTCGCCTCCGGCCGCCGACGTAGTGGCAACTTCCCACCCATTCCCGACAGGACGATAAAAGGACTGTCCTAGCTACCCGCACTGCGGGCATAGGCGGCTGCATGACCGTTCCCGCCTTCTCGTGCCTTCCACGACCGTCTCGCGTGCGGGGGTCGATGCGCGCGTTGAAGCGTGGACTTGGCGACCTTCAGCCGCGGAGCGCAGCGTGAAATTCGCGCGTTCGCCATTCCTCCTCGCTTTCGTTGCCGGGGCGGTGTCCGCTTTTGCGTTCCAGCCGGTCGGGCTGTGGCCGCTGATGCCGCTAGCTTTTGCGGCGCTCTGCGAACTGCTGACGCGGACGCGGAGCCTGAAGGGGGCGCTGGCGACCGGATGGCTCTTTGGGCTCGGCCAGTTCGTCATCGGACTCAACTGGATCGCGACCGCTTTCACTTACCAGGCCGCGATGCCGGCCTGGCTGGGCTGGATCGCGGTGGTGCTGCTCTCGCTCTACCTCGCCGTCTATCCCATGCTTGCGGCGGGGATTGCCTGGACGTTTGGGCGTCACCGGCCGATCGCGATGGTGCTCGGGCTGGCCGGAGCCTGGGCGATCGCCGAGTGGCTGAGGGCGGGCATCTTTACCGGCTTCGCGTGGAATCCGGTCGCGGCGACCTTCGACAACACGCACCTTCTGAATGCGGCTGCCACCGTCGGAACCTACGGGCTGTCCGCCATCGTGGTGCTGGCCGGAGGATTGATCTTCCTGCTGGTCCGTCGGGACTGGCGATGGGCGGGGGGAGTCGCGGTTTCGCTTCTGCTGCT
Source organism: Sphingomonas daechungensis (assembly GCF_039543105.1). Lineage (NCBI taxonomy): Bacteria > Pseudomonadati > Pseudomonadota > Alphaproteobacteria > Sphingomonadales > Sphingomonadaceae > Sphingomonas > Sphingomonas daechungensis. Next base: position 1,262,926 of record NZ_BAABJC010000001.1, on the reverse strand, counting down.
CCACTTCCTTCCGCGAGCGGAGCTTGCCGCAGATTCCGGTCTCGCTATCCGCGTCGTGCAGCCCAACATCGGGCAGCAGGACAAGTGGCGGCCGGGCTATTCCGAAATCGCCGCGCAGCGCCTCGCGCAGCTTTCGATGGAGCAGCGTCCCGACGGCCCACGGCTGCTGTTCTGGCCGGAAGCGGCGGTGACCAATCCCATGCTGGACGAGAGGTCGCAGCCCTACGGCGCCTATGCCGACTTCGAGCGGGCTCGCGCGGCGTCGCTGGTCGGGCCGGGCGATTATTTGCTGACCGGCGGGATCGCTCTGTTCTCGAAGGACAAGATCGCGGTCAGCGGCGCGGCCAACAGCGTGTTCGTCTTCGGCCAGGGCGGGCGGCTGGTCGGGCGCTACGACAAGGCGCATCTCGTGCCGTACGGCGAATATCTGCCGATGCGTCCGCTGCTTTCCTCGATCGGCCTGTCGCGGCTGGCGCCCGGCGATGTCGATTTCCTGCCGGGCCCCGGTCCGCGGACGATCGAGCTGCCGGGGTGGGGCAAGGTCGGCTTCCAGCTTTGCTACGAGATCATATTTTCCGGGCAGGTCGTCGATCGCCGCAATCGGCCGGACTTCATCTTCAATCCGTCCAACGACGCCTGGTTCGGCGCGTGGGGGCCGCCGCAGCACCTCGCGCAGGCGAGGCTGAGGGCCGCGGAGGAAGGCATTCCAGTGATCCGCTCGACACCGACGGGAATCAGCGCGGTGATCGATGCGCACGGGCAAGTCGTCCAGTCGCTGCCGTGGCGAACCGCCGGCTATTTTGACGGCACGCTCCCACCGCCCGCCGCGAAGCCGACCCTTTTCGCCCGATTTGGCAATGTCCTACCTTTGGGCATCGGCTTCCTACTCGTCATCGCGGCCATTGCCCTCGGACGGACGGGACGCTATCGGCGGAACACATAAAGCATTCTTTATATGAGGTTCCGGCCACGCCGGATCAGATCGCCAAGGACTTCAGCCCAACCATGCGCAACTCGTATCTCTTCACGTCCGAATCCGTTTCCGAAGGCCACCCGGACAAGGTCGCCGACCAGATCAGCGACGCCATAGTCGACCTGTTCCTGTCGAAGGACCCGGAAGCGCGCGTTGCATGCGAAACCATGACGACGACCAACCGCGTCGTTCTCGCCGGCGAAATCCGCGGCCAGGGCATCATGGACGAAGAGGGCAATTGGGCTCCGGGCATCCGCGAGGAAATCGAGTCCGCGGTCCGCGGCGTCGTGAAAAAGATCGGTTACGAGCAGGAAGGATTCCACTGGGATCGCCTCGACTTCGCCAACCACCTTCACCCGCAGTCGGCGCACATCGCTCAGGGCGTCGATGCCGGCGAGAACAAGGACGAGGGCGCGGGCGACCAGGGCATCATGTTCGGCTTCGCCTGCGACGAGACCCCGGACCTGATGCCGGCGACGCTCGATTACAGCCACAAGATCCTCGCCGAGATGGCTGCCGACCGCCACGCCGGCCGCGCGCCGTTCCTCGAGCCCGACGCCAAAAGCCAGGTCACGTTGCGCTTCGAAGAGGGCAAGCCGGCCAAGGCAACCGCCATCGTCGTCTCGACCCAGCATGCCAAGGGCTACGACCAGGGTGAGAAGCAGGCCGAGCTTCACGCCTACGTGAAGGGCGTCGTCGCCAAGGTCTTGCCGGCAGAGCTGCTCGGCAACGAGACCGTCTATCACATCAACCCGACCGGCAGCTTCGAGATTGGCGGCCCGGACGGCGACGCTGGCATCACCGGCCGCAAGATCATCGTCGACACCTACGGCGGTGCCGCTCCCCACGGCGGTGGCGCTTTCTCGGGCAAGGATCCGACCAAGGTCGATCGCTCGGCCGCCTATGCCGCGCGCTACCTCGCCAAGAACATCGTGGCGGCCGGCTTTGCCAAGCGCTGCACCATCCAGCTCGCTTATGCGATCGGCGTGTCCAAACCGCTGTCGCTGTACGTCGACACGCACGGCACCGGCACGGTTGGCGACGAGCAGCTGGAGCAGGCGATCGGCAAGATCGAGAAGCTCGGCGGCCTGACCCCGCGCGGCATCCGCACGCACCTCGCGCTCAACAAGCCGATCTACCAGGCGACCGCGGCCTACGGTCACTTCGGCCGCAAGGCGGAGGGCGAGTTTTTTCCATGGGAGAAGACGGACCTGGTCGAGGATCTGAAGGCGGCCGTCGCCGCCTAAGGCCGATGACCGCGCACAAGGCTGGCGATCCGACCACTCTCAATCGCCTTTACGGGCGGGCGAGCGGGCACAAGCTGCGCAAGGGCCAGCAGGATCTGGTCAACAGCCTGCTTCCGCAGATCGAAGTGCCGGCCGAAGGCGATGTCACCGCCGCAGGCCTTTTCGGCGAGGACCGGCCGCTTCATTTCGAAATCGGGTTCGGCTCGGGCGAGCACCTTGCCTACCGCGCGGACCTGCTGCCCGACCATGCCTTAATCGGGGCGGAGCCGTTCCTCAACGGGGTCGCAACGGCGCTCGGGCATATCCGCGAGAAGCATTTGCCCAACATCCGCTTGTGGAAAGGCGATGCGCTGGAGGTGCTGCGCCGTGTGCCGGATGGCTCTCTGAGTTTCCTCTACCTGCTTCACCCGGACCCGTGGCCAAAGGCGCGGCACGCGAAGCGGCGGATGGTCAATGACGGGCCGGTCGACCTGTTCGCGGCCAAGCTGAAGCCCGGCGGCGAGTTCCGGCTCGCGACTGACGATCCGACCTATCTGAACTGGGCGCTGATGGTGATGCAGCGGGAGCGCCACCTGCGTCAGTTCGAATGGTTGGCGAAGACGCCGAAGGACTTCCTCGAACCGTCCGGTGGCTGGATCGAAACGCGCTACGGTGCCAAGTCGCGGCGCGAGGGGCGCCGGCCTTATTATCTGCGCTACCGCCGCATCGCCTGATTCTGTACAGGCGCGGCATGGATATCCGCGACACCGTCCTTGCCGCGATCGGCAATACGCCGTTGATCAAGCTCCGCCGCGCCTCGGAAGAAACCGGCTGCCTCATCCTGGGGAAAGCGGAGTTCATGAACCCCGGTCATTCGGTGAAGGACCGGGCGGCGCTCGGCATCGTCACCGATGCGATCGACAAGGGGCAGCTGCGACCGGGCGGGATCATCGTCGAGGGTACGGCCGGGAATACGGGCATCGGCCTCACCGTCGTCGGCAACGCGCTGGGAATGAAGACGGTCATCGTCATCCCGGAAACGCAAAGCCAAGAGAAGAAGGACACGCTGCGCTCGCTGGGAGCGACGCTCGTCGAAGTGCCGGCTGTTCCGTACCGCAACGACAACAATTACGTGAAGGTCGCCGCGCGCATGGCCGAGAAGCTGGCGCGGGAGCATCCGGAAGGCGCGATCTTCGCCAACCAATTCGACAATGTCGCCAACCGCAATGTCCATGTCCGCACGACCGGGCCGGAGATCTGGGCGCAGACCGACGGCAAGGTCGACGGCTTCGTCAGTGCGGTCGGCACTGGCGGGACGCTCGCCGGCACGGCGATTGCCCTTCGAGAACGCAAGCCGGACGTGGCCATCGCGATCGCCGACATCCCGGGGGCCGCCCTCTACAGTTACTACACGACCGGTGAGCTGAAGTCGGAAGGGAGCTCGATCACGGAAGGGATCGGGCAGGGCCGGATCACCGGCAACCTCGAAGGTCTTTCCGTCGACGATGCTTTCCTGATCGAGGACCAGGAAAGCCTGGAGACGACACTCGGCCTGATCCGCGACGAGGGCCTGAGCGTGGGGCTTTCGACCGGCGTGAACGTCACCGGAGCGACGCGGCTGGCGCGCAAGCTGGGGCCGGGCAAGGTGATCGTCACGATATTGTGCGACCCCGCGACCCGCTACCAGTCGCGCCTTTTCAACCCGGAGTTCCTGCGGTCGAAGGCGCTGGTGGCGCCGGAATGGCTCGAACGTCCGGAGAGTCTCGAACCCGCCCTGGTCTGAGACTATAGGGGCATCGCGAATCAGCGGGAGGCAGACATGACTTTGTCCATTGGCAGCATTGCGCCCAACTTCACTGCGGAAACCACGCAGGGACCGATCAACTTCCACGACTACATCGACGGCGGGTACGGCATCCTGTTTTCCCACCCGAAGGATTACACGCCCGTCTGCACGACCGAGCTCGGCTACATGGCCGGCCTCGCCGACGAATTCGCCAAGCGCAACACGAAGGTCATCGGCCTGTCGGTCGACCCGGTCGGCGCTCACGAAGGCTGGGCGCAGGACATCAAGGATGTCACCGGGAACGAGGTCAACTTCCCGATGATTGGCGACCACGACCTTGCCGTCGCCAAGCTCTACAACATGCTTCCGGCTGACGCGGGCGAGACGTCCGAAGGCCGGACGGCCGCGACCAACGCGACGGTGCGCACCGTCTACATCGTCGGGCCAGACAAGCAGATCAAAGCCATGCTGATCTATCCGATGAGCACCGGCCGGAATTTCGACGAGGTGCTCCGCCTGCTCGATTCCATCCAGCTCACCGCCAAGCATTCGGTGGCGACGCCGGTGAACTGGAAGCAGGGCGAGGACTGCATCATCGTCCCATCGCTCAACGACGAAGCGGCGCGGGAGAAATTCCCGGGCGGCTGGAAGACGCTGAAGCCCTACCTGCGCACCGTGCCGCAGCCTCAGGAGCAAGCGGCGGCCGAACCGGCTCCCGCCAAGTAGCTCAGTTGGCGGGCGTCAGCTTGAGCAGGCGTCCGCCGCTGTCACCGTCCTCGAGCAGATAGACTTCGCCTTCCGGCCCCTGGTCGACTGCACGAACGCGGGCACCCATGTCCCACTGATCGGCCTTCCGGGCCTGATCCCCATCGATGTCGACGCGGATCAGCGCCTGACCTGAAAGCGCGGGAATGAGCGCGTCGCCTTTCCACTGCGGAAAGAGATCGCCGGCGTAGATCAACAACCCACCCGGCGAGATCGATGGGTTCCACCACACCTTCGGCTCCTCGAATCCGCGGCCCTTGTGATCGTCGGGAATGTCGCCGCCACCGTAATGCGAGCCGTAGGACGCCCGTGGCCAGCCGTAGTTCTTGCCCTCCACGATCAGGTTAACTTCGTCGCCGCCCTGCGGACCCATCTCGGTCTCCCACAAGCGGCCGTCGGGCGCGAAGGCAAGGCCGAGAACGTTGCGGTGACCCATCGAATAGTGATGGCCGCCGATGCGCTGCCCTTGGTCGGTCATGTGAATGATCTTGCCGAGGTCGCTCGCCGCATCCTGCGCCGGGTCGAACTTCTGCCTGTCGCCCGACGAGATGAACATGCTCCCGTCGGGCGCGAAGGCGATCCGGTGCGAGAAGTGGCCGTTCCCGGTGACTTTCGGCGACTGGCGCCAGATGACCTTGAAACCCTCCAGCCGCGGCTGCCCCTGGCCCAGCAGGAGCCGCCCATAGCCAATGACCGCTCCGCTCGTTCCGCCCGGCCCCGGCTCGATGTAGCTCAGGTAAACGCGCTGGTTCCCGGCGAAGCCCGGATGCGCGACGACATCGCCGAGCCCGCCCTGGCCGGCGACATGGACCGAGGGCACTCCCGCCACCTCCTGCTTGCGGCCGGTCGCCGTGTCGAGCAGCCACAGCTTGCCGCCTTTTTCCGTCACCAGCGCCATCTTGGTCGTGGCCACCCCACTGCCCGGTAGAAAGTCCATGGCCCAAGGTGCCTCGAAGCGCGTTACCTCGGTTTCAGTGAAGGGCTTGGTCGACGAAGCCTGCTGGGCGGAGGACTGGCTTGGAGCGGTACCACAGGCGGCGAGAACCAGGATTGCCGCGACTTGCATTAAGCGTAGGGTCATCCGATCTGTTCCTTAAGCGTAACGGTTGTCCATTGCGGCGACCAGGACAGGCCGGCCATGCAATCCTGTAGCCTACTCTCGCTCGCCACCGCGGTTCCTCCGCACGTCGTCGAACAGCACGAGGCGAAGGCCCGGGCCAGAGAGGCCTTTGGCGGTAAGAAGGCCCTGTTCGACCGCCTCTCCGGCGTGTTCGACAATGCCGGAATTGCCAAGCGCCACATCGTTGCTCCCCAGGATTGGTATCTCGCCGAACATGGCTGGCATGACCGCAACAGTCTCTATCTGAAAGCCGCCGAGGACCTGTTCGTCGAGGCTGCGAGTACTGCCATCGAAAAGGCCGGGATGGCGCCGGACCAGATCGACGGGGTCGTTGCGGTTTCCACGACGGGCATCGCCACGCCCAGCCTGGAGGCACGCGCTGCGCCACGCGTCGGTTTCCGTGACGACATCCGCCGCGTTCCGCTCTTCGGGCTTGGCTGCGCGGGGGGCGTGAACGGGCTGGCGACGGCCGCTCGCATGGCGACTTCGGAACCAGGGACGAACTGGCTGTTCGTGACCGTCGAGACCTGCTCCATCTCAATCCGCCTGGACAGTGCCGATCCGGCCGCGATCGTGGCCACCGCCTTGTTCGGCGACGGAGCGGCCGCGGCAGTGGTGACGAGCGGCGAGCACAGCCTCGCTCGCATCACCGGGGCTTCGGAGAAGCTTTTTCCGGACACGCTGCGGATCATGGGCTGGGACGTTGAGGATCCGGGACTGGCCGTGGTGTTCGACCGCGCCATTCCCCCTTTCATCGAACAGCATCTCGCGAAAACGGTCGACGAGATGTGCGTGAAGCTCGGTGTCGACTTCGAGGATGTCGATCGCCTTTGCTGTCACCCAGGCGGCGTGAAGGTGATCGATGCAATCGAGACCGCGCTGAAGCTCAATCAGGGCGAGCTCAATATCGAGCGGGAAGTCCTGCGCGACTTCGGCAACATGAGCGCTCCAACCGTGCTGTTCGTGCTTGAACGGCTGCTGGCGCGGGGCCTGCCGGACCGCGTGCTGATGACCGCGTTCGGCCCCGGATTCACCTGTGCGGGCCTCATGCTGGAGGCGGCGTGACGGAGCCATTGTGGCCGTCGATCGCGATTCTGGCGTTCGTGACTCTTCAGCGCCTCACCGAGCTTCCGATCGCCGCAGCGAACACCAGGCGCCTCCTGGCGCGGGGCGGCACGGAAGTCGGTGCGAGCCACTACCCGCTGATCGTTGCGCTCCACGCTGCCTGGCTCGGTGCACTCTGGTGGTTCGCGCTTGGCCGCCCGATCAACTTCGCCTTCCTCGCGCTGTTCGTCCTGGTCGAACTGGGCCGCGTATGGGTGTTGCGGACGCTAGGCCCGCGATGGACGACGCGGATCATCGTCGTCCCCGGCGAAGCGCTGGTTGCTGCCGGGCCCTATCGCTTCGTGAATCACCCCAATTATCTCGTGGTCATCGCCGAAATCGCCGTTCTCCCGCTGGTCTTCGGCCTGTGGCAAATCGCGCTGGTCTTCTCCCTTCTCAACGCGGCCGTCCTGGCGATCCGCGTCAGGGCCGAAAATCGCGCGCTCGGCGCCGCTCAGCGGGGGTAGACGTAAACGTCGTAGGCCTCGTCCGTGACCGCGGGGCGGAACGTCGCGATCAGGCGCGTCTGCGCCTTGAACCGCTCCAGGTCTTCGGGCGTGACGGTGGTCGTGCTCTCGTACATCACCTTCTTGGCGGGCCTCGGCTTTAGCGGGAGTGGAGCGAGAAAGACGATCGGCCGGCCCGTTTGCCGGTGCAGCAACTCGGCGTCGGCCAGGACATCGGCGAGCCGCAGGTCCTGCCGCCCCTCCCGGTTCAGCCTGACGACCTTCCCGAACTTGCGCTCGCGCAAGAACCAGAGCGGATTGTCGGCATAATAGGGCAAGGCTTCAAGGAACGGATCCGGGTCGCCCATCACGATGGCGTTTCGCAGATCCGGCCGCTGCAGCAGCTTGCCGACGTCCGCAGACCGGCTGTACTTGAGACCGCCGAATTCGACGCTGACTGGACCCATGAGTTGCAGCGTCTGCAATGCCAGCAAAGCTACGAACCCGTATTCGCCGGCAATCCGGGCGCGATCGACCCACGGGTTCTTCGACGACCAGCTCCCGCCAGCCCCTTCCGCGCTCATCCAGTACAGCGCGATGAGGAAGCAGAGGTAGAGCGCTTCATGCCGGTAGGACGACGGGTAAACGAAATAGAAGAAGTATTTGAAGCCGATGAAGCCGGCGATCGAGGCGCACAAGGCGGCAGGCTTCCGGATCAGGCCGAGGCAGCTGAGGCCGATCAGAAGCAGTGGAAGTGGCGGCCAGAGGATCGAGCCGAGCCCGCTGAACCCGCTCTTCAGCTCGAAGATCGCCGGGATGAGGGTGGCAGGCCCAAAGATTCCCAGACGGTTCGAGACGGCGCCGTCATTGAACGTCGGATAGATGGTTCGGAAGCAAAGATAGGCTCCAAGAGCGGCGAGCAGCGCATTGCCAACGAAGATCAGCCAGTCGCGCTTCTCGACCGGCCTTGTCGCGACCATCTCGACAAAGCGGAACAGCAGGAACGAGGCTGCCAGGAAGCCGCTCGGGACGTTGGTGTTGGTCAAGATCGCGATCAGCAGTCCCAACCACAGGCTGTTCTTCACTCGCGGGTAGAGCGCCGCGATGGCGAACATCACGACGGCCGACATGCCGTAATTTCTCGCGACGGCGACGAATTCGAAGGCGCCGTACAGGCTGAACAGGATCAACGCGACGACAAGTGGCCGGAACGGTGCCTTGAACGCCACCAGCGCCATGGCTGCGAAGCCGAGCAACGCGGCCGCAATTGGTAAGACTTCGCGATAGGGGAAGATGTCGTGAAGGCCGCGGAGGATGATGTACCAAAGCGCCGGATGCCCTTCGCCGTGGACATTGCCGAGCATTTCCAGCGGGTTGGACCCCGACAAAGCGAGCGAGAACGCCCGCACCTCGTCGCGCCAGAAGACATGATTGACGCAGAACCAGACGGCCAGCGCGATCCAGGCGAGCAAGAGGATGAAGCGGAGGCGCCTGTCTTGCGCCGTCACCGGACCGCCAAACAGCGGCGACGCCGAATTCTCCAACGCTCCCCCCACGATACCCAGTCCGGTGCCGGAGTATCGCGTTGTTCATAGTTTAAAAAGGAGTTTGCTTCATTGCCTCAGGACTACGGCCCCAGTGGACATGAGGCGTGTCATGATCGACGGTTTGAAAGTTGCGGTTGTCTTGCCCGCATATAATGCAAGCGAAACGCTCGAGAGAACTTACGCTGAGCTCCCGAAGGACGTCGTCGACGACGTCATTTTGGTCGATGATGCCAGCACCGACGCCACTGCAATCGTGGCCGACAGGCTCGGGATCCACACCGTGATCCACGCCCGCAACGGCGGCTACGGCGCCAACCAGAAGTCCTGCTATTCGATCGCGCTGGCGCGGGGAGCGGACATCGTGGTGATGGTGCACCCCGACTATCAATATTCGCCGCGCCTGGTGACTGCCATGGCCGGCATGATTGCGTCCGGCCATTACGATGCGGTTTTTGCGTCGCGCATTCTGGGCAACGGAGCGCTTGCTGGCGGCATGCCGAAGTACAAATATGTGGCGAACCGGCTTTTGACGGCTTTCCAGAACCTTCTGATGGGTGCGAAGCTCAGTGAATATCACACCGGCTATCGTGCCTGGAACCGCAAGTCGCTTCAGCAGCTGCCTTTGCTCGCTTGCTCCGACGACTTCGTCTTCGACAATGAGATGATCGCGCAGGCCAAGTGGGCCGGCTTCCAGATGGGCGAGATTTCCTGCCCCACGAAATATTTCCCGGAAGCGTCGAGCATCAACTTCCGCCGCAGCTGCATCTACGGCTTGGGCGTTGTGAAGACGGCCGTGACGTATCGCCTTTGCAAGTGGGGCGTCCTCAGCTCCAAGCTGTTCGCTTCGGACTCGCCGCGCCTGCCGCGATCGGTCCCGGCCATGATGCCGAGAATGGCCGTCGCCGAGCCGCTTTCGTGGGCAGCCTGATCGCCCGGGGATCGGCAACTCTTCATTCGATCCCCTTCATCGCGGATATCCTGGCACGGCCCGCCGCTCGGCAGCTGCTTCGCTATGCGTTCGCCGGGTTGTGCGTAACGCAATTGGCCGCGCTGGTTTACTCCGCCGTGGTCCTGCTCTTGTCGGCGCATCCCTTGTTCGCGAATGCGGTCAGCACCGCCTTCGGGCTTTGCGCGGGCTATCTGGTGCATAGCCGCTGGAGCTTCGCCGTCGATGGCGCGGGCGGAGAGGGCCTGCAGGTCGCTCGCTTCCTGACCGCGTCGTTCGTCGCCTTCCTGATCAACAGCTTCTGGGTCTGGCTGCTCGTCATGATCCTGCATCTGCCGGCTCTGGCACCGGTGCCGATGATGATGCTTGTAACCCCGTGGATCAGCTTCCTGCTCAACCGCTATTGGGTATTCAAGGCGGCCTGATCTAGTCCGAATCTCGGGCGTTCGCCGCAGCTTGCGCGGCTTGCTGTTCAAGCCTATATCGCACTCCTCTCCTCGACATCGTTAGATGCCTGAGGCTGGGGCCAAGCGGCTCCGGTCCGAGAGACTTTGTAAGCTGTTCGCAGGATATTCGTGGCCGACATCGCCGCACTGAACCGATTGCTGGAGCCCGAGGTGGAAAGCCTCGGCTATCGCCTCGTTCGCGTCGCGTTCCTCGGCGGGAAGTCGGACCCGACGCTGCAGGTCATGGCCGAGAAGCCGTCGACGCGTCAGCTCGATCTCAGCGATTGCGAAGTCATTTCGCGCAAGCTGTCCGAGACGCTGGACGCGCTCGAAGCCGACGGCCGCGACCCGATCGAGGGCGGCTACCGCCTCGAGGTCAGCTCACCCGGAATCGACCGGCCGCTGACCCGGCTTGCCGACTTCGACGACTGGAAGGGCCACGATGCGCGGGTCAACCTCGCCGACCAGCAGAACGGCCGAAAGCAGTTCAAGGGCAGCGTCGCCGGTACTGAAGGGGCTGACATCCTGCTGCATCTCGACAATGGCGAAGGCGTCGCCATCCCGTTCGCTTCGATCCATTCGGCCAAGCTGCTGCTGACCGACAAGCTCATCAACGCAACCGCGCCGCTCAGCACCGAGGGCGCCGACACCATTCAGACTGTAGAGGACTAGAACCATGGCCACTGCCGCCCCGCCCGTCGCATCCGCGAACAAGGCCGAGCTGCTTGCAATTGCAGACGCCGTCGCTCGCGAGAAGCTGATCGACCGCGGCATCGTCATCGAGGCGATGGAGGACGCGATCCAGCGCGCCGCTCGCGCCCGCTACGGCGCCGAGAACGACATTCGCGCCAAGCTCGACCCGAACACCGGCGACCTTCGCCTGTGGCGCGTCCTCGAAGTGACCGAGGAGGTCGAGGATCACTTCAAGCAGATCGACCCGAAGGGCGCCCAGAAGCTGCAGAAGGACGCGGCCGTCGGCGACTTCATCGTTGATCCGCTGCCCCCGATCGAGTTCGGCCGCATCGCCGCCCAGGCCGCCAAGCAGGTGATCTTCCAGAAGGTCCGCGATGCCGAGCGCGAGCGCCAGTATGAAGAGTTCAAGGACCGCGCGAGCGAAGTCATCACCGGCGTCGTCAAGCGCGTCGAGTTCGGCCACGTCGTCGTCGACCTCGGCCGCGCCGAAGGCGTCATCCGCCGCGACCAGCAGATCCCGCGCGAGATGGTTCGCGTCGGCGACCGCATCCGCTCGCTGATCCTTCGCGTCGCCCGCGAAGCCCGCGGCCCGCAGATCTTCCTGTCGCGCGCTCATCCGGACTTCATGAAGAAGCTGTTCGCGCAGGAAGTCCCGGAGATTTACGACGGCATCATCGAGATCAAGGCCGCCGCCCGTGACCCGGGCAGCCGCGCCAAGATCGGGGTCATCAGCCACGACAGCTCGATCGACCCGGTCGGCGCCTGCGTCGGCATGAAGGGCAGCCGCGTGCAGGCCGTCGTCCAGGAACTCCAGGGCGAGAAGATCGACATCATCCCCTGGTCGGAGGACACCGCGACTTTCGTGGTCAACGCGCTTCAGCCGGCCACCGTCAGCCGCGTCGTCATCGACGAGGAAGAGAGCCGCATCGAAGTCGTGGTCCCCGACGACCAGCTCAGCCTCGCGATCGGCCGCCGCGGCCAGAACGTGCGCCTCGCGAGCCAGCTGACCAGCTCGCAGATCGACATCCTCACCGAGGCCGACGCGAGCGAGAAGCGCCAGCGCGAGTTCGTCGAGCGCACCGAGATGTTCCAGGGCGAGCTCGACGTCGACGAGACGCTGTCGCAACTACTCGTCGCCGAAGGCTTCACCAGCCTCGAGGAAGTCGCTTACGTTCCGCTCGACGAAATCGCGTCGATCGAGGGTCTCGACGATGAAATCGCCGGCGAGCTTCAGAGCCGCGCCGCCGAAGCGCTCGAGCGCCGCGAAGCTGCAGCTCGCGAGGAACGCCGTGGTCTGGGCGTCGAGGATGCTCTCGCCGAGCTCCCGCACCTCACCGAGGCGATGCTGGTCACGCTTGGCAAGGCCGGCATCAAGACGCTCGACGATCTCGCCGATCTCGCGACCGACGAGCTGATCCAGAAGAAGCGCCAGGAGCCGCGCCGCCGCGCCGAGAACGCTCCCAAGCGGGCCGAGGACAAGGGCGGGATCCTCGCCGACTACGGCCTGAGCGAAGAGCAGGGCAACGAGATCATCATGGCCGCCCGCGCGCACTGGTTCGAGGACGAGGACGCCGGCGCGCAGACCGAGGAGGCCGCCGATGCGGAATCCTCCCAATGATCCGCTAGACGCGCACGTACCGGAGCGCACCTGCATCCTCTCGCGGCGGACGGCGCCGAAAGAGGAATTGATCAGGCTCGCGCTCGGTCCCGATGGCGAGGTCGCTCCTGACGTTCGTGCCCGGGCGCCGGGCCGCGGCGCCTGGATCGGCGTGTCGCGCGCCGAATTCGACGAGGCGCACGCCAAGGGCAAGCTCAAGGGCGCCCTCCAGCGCGCGTTCAAGACGAACGCTGTGGAGATCCCTGACGACCTTGGCGAACGCATTGCGCAGGCGCTTCGCCAGGCCACGCTCGACCGTCTCGGCATGGAAGCCCGCTCCGGCAATCTCATCAACGGTGCCGACCGGGTCGAGACCGCTGCCCGCAACGGCAACGTCTATTTGCTGATTCATGCCGCGGATGCTGGCGAAGACGGCAGGAAAAAGCTCGATCAGGCGTGGCGCGTGGGAAGCGAGCCCGAAATCCTTGCGAACAGCGGGGGCCAAGGTCTTCTATTTCCCGAGGAACGCACCATCTTGTCGATGGCCTTGGGGCGCGAGAATGTGGTACATATCGCGCTGACCGATCGTGCCGCCGCAGCGCGTGTTCTCCACGCGCTTTCCCGGTGGCGCGCTTTCATTGATCCCCGTGCGGGTCTAGAGGGCGGCGACCCCGCTTCTGGCCGCGGCTCGGCTGATGCAGATTTGACGAAGGAATAGGATGACAGACCAGACCGACAAGCCGAAGCTTGGAACCCGGCCGCCGCTGGGCCTCAAGCGCACGGTCGAGACCGGCAAGGTGAAGCAGAGCTTCAGCCATGGCCGTTCGAACACCGTGGTGGTCGAGGTCAAGAAGCGCCGCATCCTTGGACGCCCGGGCGAAGCTCCGCCCGTCGAGGCGCCCAAGCCCGAGCCCGTTGCCGAAGCGCCCAAGCCGGCACCGAAGCCCGTTGCCCCGCCTCCCGCGCCGAAGCGCACCGCGCCTGTCGACGACATCACCGCGCGCAAGGAAATGCAGGCTCGCCTGCTGCGTGAGGCCGAGGAAGCGCGTCTCGCCTCTCTGGAGGAGGCGCGCCGACGCGACGACCGCAAGCGCACGGAGCAGAGCGAGGACGAGAAGCGCCGCGCCGAAGAGAATCGCAAGGCCGAGGAGGCTGCCGCCGAGCAGGCGCGCATCCAGGCCGAGGAAGAGGCTCGCGCGGCCGCTGAACCCGCCGCTGCGCCCGAGCCGGTCGCCGCCGATGATGAAGACGACCGTGCGGCTCGCCGTCCCAGCGGCGGTCATGCGCCAACTCCACGCCGTCCCGAGCCCGCTCGCCCGAGCCGCGGCCGCGGCGACGACCGCCGTCACCATGGCAAGCTGACCGTCACCCGTGCCCTTTCCGGCGAGGACGACAGCCGTGCCCGTTCGCTGGCCGCGCTCCGCCGCGCCCGTGAAAAGGAAAAGCGCGCTCACCAGCAGCAGGGACCCGCCGCCAAGCAGTATCGCGACGTTGACGTTCCCGAGGCGATCACCGTCCAGGAGCTCGCCAAGCGCATGGGCGAGCGCGGCGCCGACCTGGTGAAGGCGCTGTTCAAGATGGGCACGCCGGTCACGATTACCGAGACGATCGACCAGGACACGGCCGAGTTGCTGATCGAAGAGTTCGGCCACCGCATCAATCGCGTCAGCGAGGCTGACGTCGACATCGACACGTCGACCGACGTCGATCCCGCGGATACGCTAAAGCCGCGTCCGCCGGTCGTCACGATCATGGGCCACGTCGACCACGGCAAGACGTCGCTGCTCGACGCCATCCGCGGCGCCTCCGTCCAGTCGGGCGAGGCCGGCGGCATCACGCAGCATATCGGCGCCTATCAGGTTCAGCTGCCCGACAAATCGAAGGTCACCTTCCTCGACACGCCGGGCCACGAAGCCTTTTCGGAAATGCGCGCCCGCGGTGCGAACGTCACCGACATCGTCATCCTCGTGGTCGCGGCCGACGACGGCCTGCGCCCGCAGACGATCGAGGCGATCAATCACACCAAGGCGGCCGGCGTCCCGATGATCGTTGCGATCAACAAGGTCGATAAGCCGGAAGCCAAGCCGCAGAAGGTCCGCGAGGAGCTGCTGCAGCATGAGATCATCGTCGAGGACATGGGCGGCGACGTTCAGGACGTCGAAGTCTCCGCGACCAAGAAGACGGGCCTCGACAAGCTTCTCGAGGCAATCCAGCTGCAGGCCGAAATCCTCGAGCTGAAGGCCAACCCCGATCGTGCCGCCGAAGGCACGGTGATCGAGGCCAAGCTCGACAAGGGCCGCGGTCCGCTCGCGACCGTCCTCGTCCAGCGCGGCACGCTGCGCGTCGGCGACGTGTTCGTTGCCGGTGCATCGAGCGGCAAGGTCCGCGCGATGATCAACGACAAGGGACAGCAGATCAAGGAAGCCGGTCCGTCCTTCCCGGTCGAAGTGCTCGGCCTGTCGGCGGTGCCGTCGGCCGGCGACCCGTTCACGGTCGTCGAGAACGAGGCCCGCGCGCGCGAAGTCGCCGACTACCGCAAGGGCGTCCTCGACAAGAAGCGCACGACGGCCGCTCCGGTCAGCGTCGAGAACATGTTCGCGACGCACGCTTCGACGATCAAGGAAGTGCCGGTCGTCATCAAGGCGGACGTGCAGGGCTCGGTCGAAGCGATCGTTCATGCCCTCAATCGCCTGTCGACCGACGAGGTGCGCGTGCGCATCCTCAACTCGGGCGTCGGTGCGATCACCGAGAGCGACGTGACCCTTGCGTCCGCGAGCGGCGCACCGATCATCGGCTTCAACGTTCGCCCGAACGCCAAGGCGCGCGAGGCCGCGAACCGAACCAAGGTCGAGTTCCGCTACTACGACGTCATCTACCACCTGACCGATTGGGTGAAGGGCGCGATGGAAGGCGAGCTCGGACCGGAGATCATCGAAACGGTGGTCGGCCGCGCGAAGGTCCAGGAAGTCTTCCCGGCCGGGAAGCGCGACAAGGCCGCCGGCCTGCTGGTCCTCGAAGGCATCATCCGCAAGGGCCTCAACGCCCGCCTCACGCGCGAAGACGTCATCGTGTCGAAGACGACCATCAGCTCGCTCCGGCGCTTCAAGGACGACGTGGCGGAAGTCACTTCGGGTCTCGAGTGCGGCGTGCTTCTGGCCGATACGAACGACATCAAGCCCGGTGACGCGCTTGAGGTCTTCGAGGTCGAGGAGCGCGCGCGGACGCTCTAATGCGCCGTCAGGAAACAACAGAAGGTCGGTCGGTCCGCCTGCTCCGCGTCGGGGAGCAGGTGCGTCACATCCTGAGCGAGCTTCTCCAGCGTGGCGACGTGCATGACGACGTGCTCCAGTCGCACCTCGTCAGCGTCACGGAAGTGCGTATGTCGCCCGACCTCCGCCACGCGACGGTGTTCGTGAAGCCATTGCTTGGCCAGGACGAAGAGGCCGTGCTCAAGGCTCTCCGGCAGAACACGGCGTTTCTCCAGCGCGAGGTCGCTCACCGCGTGCGCATGAAATATGCGGCCAAGCTGAAGTTCATCGCCGACGAAAGCTTCGACGAAGGCACGCACATCGACCGCATCCTCCGGTCGGAGCATGTCGCGCAGGATCTCGAAGAGGAATGATCGAGGGTCTCGATGCGCACATGACCGGCGATGGGTGCCGCGCCGAGTTCATCACCGACGGTCATCTGGAAGCGCTAAAGTCCGCATGTGCCGAGGACCGCGAGATTTGGGCGATCTATGCGAACAACTTCGGTCCGGACGGTTTCGACCAGAGCATCGCCCTCTACCGGTCCAATCCGCGCAATCGGACCTTCGTCCTCTACGACGGTGACGCGCTTGCCGGTATGTCAAGTTATCTTGGCATTGACGACGGACGCCAGTGCCTGGAAATCGGTGGCACCTATTACCGTCCACACCTTCGTGGCAGCGGGTTCAACCGTCGCGTGAAGGACATGATGCTGAAGCGGGCATTCGACAGCGGAATCCGCCGCGTCGAGTTCCGCGTCGACCGCCGCAACGCGCGGAGCCAGGCAGCAATGAAGAAGCTCGGCGCCGTCCGCGAAGGCATTCTTCGCGCGGACCGCATCACCTGGAACGGCCACGTCCGCGACACGGTGCTGTTCGCGATCCTCAAGGACGAATGGCCGGTATGAAACTGCTTGTCGCCCTGAGTTTGCTCCTCGCCGCGTCGCCCGCGCAGGCGACTGGGCTGACCGTGAAGATGGGTGAAACCTGGCTGTTCACGCTCAAAAACGGTGAGCCGGCGAACGCTCGGAAAGTGCCTGCGTCCGCCACCATTCCCAAGGGCCAGATCAAGGTCGCGGTGCGCGCGATGCTGGGGACGGGCATGACCATCACCAACAACAGCCCGATCGCCTACACCTTCCGCGCGGAGCTGATTTCCGGCGGCAAGGCAACGCTTGCGCGATCCTGCACGCTTCCGTCGAAGGCCCGCCCGGCGTTCGAACAATGGCCACAGAAGGCTGACGCGATCCGTATTGGGGCCTTCAAGGTCGCCGACGAAGACGGGCACTGCTGAGCCGATGGCCAAGCTCTATTTCTATTATGCTGCAATGAACGCGGGGAAATCGACGACCCTGTTGCAGGCCGACTTCAACTATCGCGAGCGTGGCATGGAAACGATGCTGTGGACCGCGGCGCTCGACGATCGCCTGGGCGTGGGCGCGATCGGCTCCCGGATCGCCTTGTCGGCTCCGGCGCATACCTTCGATGAGGGCGTCGACCTTTTCGACGCCATCAGCAATGAATTGAGGAAGCGGGACCTCGACTGCATTCTGGTCGACGAAGCGCAATTCTTGTCGCAGCCGCACGTGCTGCAACTCTGCGAGGTTGCCGACCAGCTCGATATTCCGGTCCTTTGCTACGGCCTTCGCACCGACTTTCAGGCCAAGCTGTTTCCCGGATCGGCGGCGCTGCTCGCGCTGGCGGATACATTGGTCGAACTGAAGGCCGTCTGCGAATGCGGACGCAAGGCGACGATGAACCTCAGGGTCGATGAGGACGGTCACGCGATCGTTCGTGGCCAGCAGACCGAGATCGGCGGGAACGACCGCTATATCGCGCTCTGCCGCAAGCATTTCTTCGAACGGCTGAACGAGAGCCGGGCGCGACAGCTGAGCCTCGGCCTCCCGCGCAACCCGTGATCAATGGCTGGCTGATTTTGGACAAGCCGGTCGGGCTTGGCTCGACGCAGGCCGTGTCGGCCGTGAAGCGAGCGCTCCGCGAAGCCGATGAGCCGAAGACCAAGGTTGGCCACGGCGGCACGCTCGATCCGCTCGCCAGCGGCGTCCTTCCCGTCGCGATCGGCGAAGCGACCAAGGTGTCTGGGCGGATGCTGGACGCGACCAAGTCCTACGAATTCACCGTTCGCTTCGGCGAGGAGACCGATACGCTCGATCTCGAAGGGAAGGTGGTGGCGACGAGCGACATTCGGCCTTCACGAGAGCAGATCGAGGCGGTGATCGGTACCTTCACCGGCCCGATCGAGCAGGTCCCTCCGGCTTATTCGGCGCTGAAGGTCGACGGCAAGGCCGCCTACACCCGGGCGAGGGCAGGCGAGGACGTGAAGCTTGCGGCGCGCGAGGTCATGATTTTCGAGCTCGAACTGCGCGAGAATACGCCCGACAGCGCGACATTCTCAGCGACCGTATCCAAGGGCACCTACGTCCGCTCCGTCGCCCGCGACATCGCCAGGGCGTTGAACACCGTCGGCCACGTCACCATGTTGAGGAGGACCCGCGCTGGCCCGTTCGGTCTCGAAAGGGCCATTTCGCTGGACTTTCTCGCCGAAGCCGCTAAGGCGCGGCGGCTGATTGGGGCGGTACTTCCGCTGGAAGCGGCGCTGGACGACATCCCGGCCCTCCCCATCACTCCCGACCAGGCACAACTGCTCCGCTTCGGACAGCGCCTTGTCGGTTTCCCCGAAAAGCCGGGGCTTCAACTGGCGACAGAGGGCGGACGCCCGGTCGCATTGGTCGAAGCTTTGGCCGACGGCCTGAAGGTCGTCCGGGGCTTCAACGTCTAGAAATAAGGAGTTTGTCGATGTCGATTACTGCAGAGCGCAAGACCGCGCTGATCAACGAGCACGCCCGCGGTTCGGGCGACACCGGTTCTCCCGAAGTGCAGGTCGCGATCCTGACG
Organism: Sphingomonas daechungensis; assembly: GCF_039543105.1. Taxonomy (NCBI): domain Bacteria; kingdom Pseudomonadati; phylum Pseudomonadota; class Alphaproteobacteria; order Sphingomonadales; family Sphingomonadaceae; genus Sphingomonas; species Sphingomonas daechungensis. The sequence continues at coordinate 1,244,114 of NZ_BAABJC010000001.1, read as the reverse complement.
GAGCGCATCAACAACCTGACCCAGCACTTCAAGAGCCACGCCAAGGACAACCATTCGCGCCGCGGCCTTCTGATGCTGGTCAATCAGCGCCGTTCGCTCCTCGACTATCTGCGTCGCAAGGACGAAACGCGCTACACCGACCTCATCGCGAAGCTCGGCCTGCGCAAGTAACTCTCTGGAGCGGCCCCAAGCGGGCCGCTTCGCATATGTTCAGTCCCGCAATTCGGCGGGGCGTCCATGGGGCTCATCAGACGCCCCGACCGCTGACGGACCGGCTGTCCGTCAAATGATGACCCCGGCAGGCATTCGGCCGCCGGGCGAAGGGACAATAAATGTTCAAAATCCATACTGTTGAAACCGAGATCGGCGGCAAGACGCTGAAGCTCGAAACGGGCCGCGTGGCCCGCCAGGCCGATGGCGCCGTTCTCGCGACCATGGGCGAAACCGTGGTGCTTTGCGCGGTCACCGCCGCAAAGTCGGTCAAGCCGGGGCAGGACTTCTTCCCGCTGACCGTCCACTACCAGGAAAAGTTCTCGGCCGCCGGCCGTATCCCGGGCGGTTTCTTTAAGCGCGAGCGTGGAGCGACCGAAAAGGAAACGCTGACCAGCCGCCTGATCGACCGTCCGATCCGCCCGCTGTTCCCGGAAGGCTTCTACAACGAAGTCCTCGTGATCGCGCAGGTCCTCTCCTACGACGGCGAGAACGAGCCCGACATCCTCGCGATGATCGCCGCCTCAACCGCACTGACCATTTCCGGCGTGCCCTTCATGGGCCCGATCGGCGCCGCCCGCGTCGGCTTCGTCGACGGTGAGTACGTCCTCAACCCGACCCAGGCTCAGATCGCCGAGGGCGACCTCGACCTCGTCATGGCCGGCACTCCGAACGCCGTGATGATGGTGGAGTCCGAGGCCAAGGAATTGAGCGAAGAGCAGATGCTCGGCGCCGTCATGTTCGGCCACGCCGCCAGCCAGAAGATCTGCAACCTCATCATCGACCTCGCCGAAAAGGCCGCCAAGGACCCGTGGGAGCTCGCTCAGAGCGACGACAAGTCGGCGATCAAGGCGAAGCTCAAGGACATCATCGGCAAGGACGTCGAGGCTGCCTACAAGCTGACCAACAAGTCGGAGCGTTCCGCCGCTCTCAACGCCGCCCGCGACAAGGCCAAGGAAGCCTTCGCCGAAGCCGAGCCGCAGGAGCAGCTGGTCGCCTCGAAGGCCGTCAAGGGCCTCGAAGCCGACATCGTTCGCGGTGCGATCCTCAAGGAAGGCCGTCGCATCGACGGCCGCGACACCAAGACGGTCCGCCAGATCGAAGCGATGGTCCACTTCCTTCCGCGCACGCACGGCTCGGCCCTGTTCACGCGCGGTGAGACGCAGGCGATCGTGACCACGACGCTCGGCACCAAGGAATCGGAGCAGATGATCGATGGGCTGGAGGGTCTCTCCTACCAGCGCTTCATGCTGCACTATAACTTCCCGCCCTACTCGGTCGGTGAAGTCGGACGCTTCGGCGCTCCGGGCCGCCGCGAAGTCGGCCACGGCAAGCTCGCATGGCGCGCGCTGCACCCGATGCTGCCGTCGATCGAGGAATTCCCGTACACCATCCGCGTCCTGTCCGACATCACGGAGAGCAACGGCTCCTCGTCGATGGCGACGGTCTGCGGCGGCTCGCTTGCCCTCATGGACGCCGGCGTTCCGCTGAAGCGTCCGGTGGCCGGCATCGCCATGGGCCTGATCCTCGAAGGCAAGGACTTCGCGGTGATCAGCGACATCCTTGGTGACGAGGACCACCTCGGCGACATGGACTTCAAGGTCGCGGGCACGTCGGAAGGCGTCACCTCGCTGCAGATGGACATCAAGGTCGCCGGCATCACCGAGGAGATCATGAAGACCGCTCTCGCCCAGGCGAAGGACGGCCGTGCTCACATCCTCGGCGAGATGGCGAAGGCGCTCGATCACACGCGCGAAGAGCTGTCGGCTCACGCGCCGCGCATCGAGACGATGCAGATCGCCAAGGACAAGATCCGCGAAGTCATCGGCACCGGCGGCAAGGTCATCCGCGAAATCGTCGCGGAGACCGGTGCCAAGGTCGACATCGACGACGACGGCACGATCAAGATCGCGTCTTCGGACCCGGCCAAGATCGAAGCCGCCCGCAACTGGATCCGCGGCATCGTCGCCGAGCCGGAGCCGGGCACGATCTACACCGGCAAGGTCGCGAGCCTCGTCGACTTCGGTGCATTCGTCACCTTCATGCCGGGCAAGGACGGCCTCGTGCACGTCTCGGAAATCAAGAACGAGCGTGTCGAGAACGTCCGCGACGTCCTGACCGAAGGCCAGGAAGTGAAGGTCAAGCTGCTCGAGGTCGACCAGCGCGGCAAGGTTCGCCTGTCGATGCGCCTCGTCGATCAGGAGACAGGCGAAGAGCTTCCGGACACCCGCCCGCCGAGGGAGCCGCGTGAAGGCGGCGACCGTGGCCCGCGCGGTGACCGTGGCGATCGCGGCCGTCATGGCCGTGGCGGCGGACGCGACGATCGCGGCCCGCGCCGTGACCGTGGAGACCGTGGTGACCGTGGTCCTCGCGGTGAAGGCGGCGACCGTGGCCCGCGCGGCGAAGGACGCGGCGACCGCGGCCCGGGCCGTGAGCGCGAAGGCGGAGAAAACGAAGGCAACGCGCCCGAGTTCGCCCCGGCCTTCCTGACGGGCGGCAACGACGAGGACTAAAATCCTCCCCGGAACGGGGAGGGGGACCAGCGTAGCTGGTGGAGGGGTCCCTTCACCGCCACGCCGGTCACTCAGCAGTGCCAAGAAATGAGAAGGCCCCGGAGCGATCCGGGGCCTTTTTGTTGGGGGTCGCCTCCTACGAGCGACTGCCGACGCAGTACAAGGGCATATCGACGCGAAGGCGGCTGAACGCTATTTTGAGTTCTTCAGGTCATCAAACATGGATTTGATATCTTCATCGGATATCTCCGATGAGACCGAAGGCCGTGGCGGAGCGGAACCGGAGTAGGCCGCTTACTCGCGCGCCGGCCGGCACTCTCTGGCTCTTCGCCCAAGCTCCCGAATGCTTTGCATTCGCTCCCTTGCGCTCGGCAGTTCGTGCTGTCCTACAACCCCCTTTTTGTGCCTTACCCTGCCAGATGAGCAGGAAGTACAATCGCAACGAGTTCAACCGGCAGCTGGTCGAGCGCTTTCCCGTGACTTTGTCCGCCGCCGATCTCCTCGCCGCCAACGCGGCGGCGGAGGACTATGTGTCCGAACAGATCCCCTTCGATCCCGTCCCGCGCGCGCGAAACAGCCCCGTTACTGCGAACATTGGGACCATTCGCACTCCGCACCGGCGTGCGCGGCACAGTCAATTTGGTCAACTTGCCCTCGGGAGAAGTCCTACAGCACCCCGAACGTCCACCCCTCCGTCAGCGCAATCTCCGGAGTCAGCCCCTCCGGCGCAAACGCCCGCGGTTCCTCTCGCGCCAATGCCCGCATTCCCGCCGCGGTGACCAGCGCGTCCGTCTGGTGGTCGTTTGGTTCGAAGCCAAGGCGGACTCGCCGGCTGCCAAGCCCGTCCAGCGCCGCATTGAGCTCGGCGCGGGTGCGGAGCTTGGTGCCGCTCATGCCCGCACGGCGAAGGTAGATGCGCGTGTAGATCTCGACCACCGCGCTCCCGCTTTCCGGCAGCGGGTCCATCGGGAAGATCGCAACCTTGCCGTCCAGGCGGTGAAGCAGCCGCATGCCGGAGAAGCTTGCCTTGGCGACCTGCGCCGCGCCGATCGCGTCGTATGCGCTGGCCGTCTTGCGGCCGCCTTGCGCGTTCAATCGGGCGTCGCATTGGCGGAAACGGACGAAGTCGGCCTTCACCCCGTCGGCGATGCCGAAATAGAAATGCTTGCGGTGGACGTGCTCGAGGAAGCTCGCGGCGCCGAGGTCTTCGTCGTCGCAGCGGGCATCGACATAGGCCCAGAACTCCCGCGCGGTGTCCGGCACGCCGGGCTCGTCGATCAGATATTCGCCGCGCTCGACGATGGGTGGAGCGAAGCTGAAGTCGAAGCCGAACAGGGTCGGCTCCCTGGCCGCGCGCTTGATCAGCCAGCGGAGCACTTCCTCCCGCGACCAGATGTGCCCCGGCCGGATCAGCCGCGGCGGCGCGTCATGCCGCGCTTCGGCAATCGCGATCCCCTTGTGCCGTCGCCCCTTCGCGCCCGACCAGTCGATCGCGATGTAACTTTCGAACCGGCTCACTTGCGCTTGCGCGGCTCCGCTTTCGGGCGCGCGGCCGACCAGTCCCGCGAGCGGGTGATGACCTCGCGGACCCGCTCTTCATCCGCCGCGGCATATCGCACCAGCACGGCGGGCCAGCCTTCGTAGTGCGGCGTCTGGAAGTAGGTCTCCGGCTCGGTCTCCTTCAGCACCTCGATGCCGTCGAGATCGAGCGCGACGCCGAACGCGGTGTCGCTTTCGCGGCCCGGAAAGAGGAAGGCGCGTCCGTTGGAGGCGACCTTGACCGCCGGCTGCCCGTAGCTCGTCGACAGCTCGGTATCGGGCAGGCCGAGCGCATATTCGACCGCCTCCTCCCAGGTCATGGCCTCATACCAGCGGTGGCTGGCGGTCGTCCTCCGGGGCAACCTCGGCCGGCTTCTTCAGCCGCGGTGGCGGGGCAGGGCGACGGGTCTGCGGCATCTGCTGGTCGGTCCACTGCTCGAGGATCCTCGCCGCCGTGTCGCGGCCCCCGAGGCCGAAGGCGATGGCACAGGCGACCGCCGCGGAGCCGAGGATCAGGCCGAACGCCATCATCACGATCTGGTCGGCAAGCCCCATGAAGGTGAGGCCGATCGCGGTGAACAGGGCGATGATCGCATATTTGATGATCGTCTCCGCGTAGCTCGACTCCCCGGTCGAGCTGCCGACGAGGTTGGAGAGGATACGGGCGAGGAAGATGCCGACGACGATGATGACCGTGCCGAAGATCACCTTCCCGCCGAGCGCCGTCACCTGGAACAGCAGCGCCGCGGTGGAATCGCCGCCGATCTTGTGGGCAGCCTCCATGATTCCAACGATCAGAGCAGCAGTCATCGCGATATTGCCGACGACCCGGGACGGCACCGACGACACCGGCATGATGCCAAGCGCTCGCAAGGCATTGTCGAAGCCGAGACCCGGAAGCACCGTCTCCAGCACGCTCTTGCCCCAGCGGCCGATCAGGAACGCGATGGCGAGGATGATCAGCGCCGCGAGCACATTCGGGATCGACAAGGCGATCGACTGAAGCATCGCCGTCGCGGGCTCGGAAATGGTCGCGATGTTCAGCGCACCGAGCGCACCGATGGCGGCGAAGATGATGATCACCGCCGATACGGTCATTCCGACCGCCTTGGCGATCGAGCCGCGGGCCGGCGCTACCCCATCCTGAGCAATGCCGCTTTCGTCGACGGCCAGCGGCGCATCGCCGATCGGGATGCCTGCGCGGCTGAACAGCCGTTCGAGGTTGAGTGCGCCGAGCGCCGCCTCGACGATGTGGCGAACGATCCGCGCCAAGATCAGCCCGGCGAAGAACAACAGTCCCGCACCGATCAGCCGTGGGATGAAGGCGAAGACCTCGTTGGTCATCACGGTGACCGGGGTAAGGACTTCGTTGAGACCGAGCGGCTGCAGCGCCGCGACCAGGCCGACAAGCCAGACCAGCCAATAGGCCAGCCGCCCAAGCTCGGTTCCGACCGAGTCGACGCCGGCCTGCGGATGACGCTTCAGGACCGGCATGCGGTCGATCAGCTTGGCGACGCCCCATTGGACGCCCTTGGCGACGAAATGCGTCGCGACGAGGATCAGGATCGCGAAGACGACGCGCGGTCCCCACTGGATCAGCTGGTCGCGCCAATAGGCTGCCGGCGCTTCGGTCTGGTACATGGTCACCCCTCCTTATTCGTCGTCCTTCATGCGCTTCTCGCGAAGCTCGTTCCAGTAGGCGATGCGCTCAGCGATACGGGCTTCGAAGCCGCGCTCGCTAGGCTCGTAAAACGTCTGCGCATCCATTTCCTCAGGCCAGTAATCCTGCCCGGAAAAGCCCTGGTCGGCGTCATGGTCGTAGGCATAGCCCTTGCCGTAGCCGATGTCCTTCATCAGCCGCGTCGGCGCGTTCAAAATATGCGAGGGCGGCATCAGCGAGCCGGTGTCCCTGGCACTGCGGTAGGCCGACTTTTGCGCCATGTAGGCGGCGTTCGATTTGGGGGCTGTCGCCAAATAGAGGCAGGCCTGCACGATCGCGAGCTCGCCTTCGGGTGAGCCGAGAAAGTCGTAGGCGTCCTTGGCGGCGAGGCACTGAGCCAGCGCCTGAGGGTCCGCCAAGCCGATGTCCTCCATCGCCGCGCGGGTGAGGCGGCGGAGCACGTAGAGCGGCTCCTCACCCGCCACCAGCATGCGGGCGAGATAATAGAGCGCGGCCTGCGGGTCGGAGCCCCGGATCGTCTTATGGAGCGCGGAGATGAGGTTGTAGTGACCCTCCCGGTCCTTGTCGTAGACCGGCACTCTCCGGTGAAGCAGAGCGGCCATTCCGGCCGGATCGAGCGGCTGGTCGAGATCGACGTCGTAGAGGGTCTCGACCTGGTTGAGCAGGAAGCGCCCGTCTCCGTCCGCGCTGGCGACCAGCGCGTCGCGGGCATCCTTGGTCAGCGGTATGGCGCGGCCCGTCTCGGCCTCCGCGCGCTGGATGAGCGTGTCGAGTGCCTCCTCGTTCAGCCGGCGCAGGATCAGTACCTGGCAGCGCGAAAGCAAAGCGGCATTGAGCTCAAAGCTCGGATTCTCCGTGGTCGCGCCGACGAGAGTGACAGTGCCGTCCTCCACGTAAGGCAGGAAGCCGTCCTGTTGGGCGCGATTGAAGCGATGGATCTCGTCCACGAAAAGCAGAGTGCGTTGCCCCGCTCGCGCGGCGGTCTTCGCTTCGGCGAAGATCTTCTTGAGGTCCGCGACCCCTGAGAAGACCGCGGAGATGGGGACGAAGCGAAGGCCGACCGCGTCCGCGAGTAATCGCGCAATACTGGTCTTCCCGGTCCCAGGCGGACCCCAAAGGATCATCGACGACAATTTACCGGCTGCGACCATTCGCCCGATCGCGCCGTCGGGTCCGGTCAGATGTTCCTGGCCAACGACCTCGCCGAGATTTTGCGGCCGGAGGCGATCCGCAAGCGGTGCGTTCGCAGCCGCGGAGGGCTGCGCGTCCTCAAGCTCGGTGTCGCTGAACAGGTCGGCCATCTCCGGCACGCTTTGGAGCAGCGGCCAAAAAAATGCATCACCCGATCTTGTCGAAGATGTTACTAAGATATATCTCAGATGCATCGAAAGGAAAGATATGAGACATCACCGACATCACGGGTGCCACCCTCGAGGCCGCTTCCAGATCAATCTGCCGGAGGGCCTGATCGCCATGGGCCGCCGTTCGGGCGGTTGGGGACCCTTCCACTTTGAATTCGACGACAATGGATTTCGCGGTCGCCACGGCGGCGGACGCGCTCGCAGGCGCATGTTCGAGTCCGGCGAGCTTCGGCTTGTCCTCTTGAAGCTGATCGCCGACGAGCCGCGCCATGGCTACGACCTCATCCGCGCGATCGAGGAACTGACCGGCGGCGAATACGCGCCGAGCCCGGGCGTGGTCTACCCGACCCTGACCCTGCTCCAAGACATGGGCCTGATCGAGGAAGCTACCGGCGAAGGACCGCGCAAGCCGTTCCAGGTCACCGACGAAGGCCGCGCGCATCTCGACGAAAAAGCCGACGAGATCGAAGCGCTTCTGGATCGCCTGAAGGACATCGCCCCCAAGGAATCCCACGGCGGCGGAGCGACGATCGGCCGGGGCATCCAGAACCTGATGGCGGCCGTTCGCAACCGCGTGTCGCGCGTCGGCTGGGACGAAGACCTCACGCACGAAATCACGGCGATCCTCGACGAAGCCGCCCAGCGCATCGAGCGCCTGAAGTAAGCCGGATTACCGCCGCGTGAGCCGGGCGTGACGTTTCTTGCGCTCGATCACGCGGCTGTACGTTCGCAGCACCGCCGAGTTGATCTGGTCCCAATCGCGGCCCTGGGCGACCTTGATCCCCGCCTGGCCGTGCTTGCGCCGTAGCTTGGGGTCGGCGGCATAGGTCGCCAATTCGTCGGCGATCGTTTCATAGTCGCCCGGTTCGGCAAGGAAGCCGGATTGGCCGTGGATGACGAGATTGGTCGCCCCGGTCGCGTTGACGGCGACGACGGGCAGGCCGGAGGCCATCGCCTCCAGTGTCACGTTTCCAAATGCTTCCGTGACCGATGGATTGAGCATCACGTCCGCACTCGCCACGGCCCGCGCAAGGTCGTCGCCGGCGAGATGGCCGGTATAGATCGCATCGGGCAGGCGTTCCTCGAGCCAGCCTCGCGCCGGACCTTCGCCCACGATCAGGACGCGGTGCTTCACGTTTTTCTCGCCGAGCTCGTCCATCGCATCCGAGAAGACATCAAGCGCCTTCTCCATCACCAGTCGCCCGAGAAAGAGGACTACGAATTCATCGTCCGCGATCCCGATGCTCCGCCGCCATGCCATGTCGCGCCGGCCCGGATTGAAATGCTCCCGGTCGACGCCCCGGCTCCAGATCGAAATGTCGCGGTTCATGCGCTGCGCGCGAAGGACGGCCGCCATGGATTCCGATGGCGCGACCAAGGCATCGCACCGCAGGTAGAGCCGGCGGAGAATGGCGCGAACCATCGGTTCGAGGTTCCCGAGCTTGTAGTAAGCGAGATAGGTGTCGAAGCGGGTGTGGACGGAGGCGATGGCCGGGATGCCGCGCGCCCTCGCCCAGCTTACGGCGCGATGCGCGGAGAAGTCCGGGCTCGAGACGTGAACGACGTTGGGCGCGAACTCGGCGAGGTCCTTGCGGACATGTGGCGGCAGGCCAAGCGAGATCCGATATTCGGACCGTCCGGGGATCGGCACTGAAGGAAGGCTGACGAGGTCGCCGGTCGGCTCGAACGCCGGGTGCTCGACCGTCGGGGAATAGATGCGCACGTGCACGCCCTGCCGCAACAGATAACCGACAAGGCGGTTGAGCGCCTTGTTGGCGCCGTCGCGAACGCAGTTGTAATTGCCCGAAACCAGGGCAACTCGGATCTCGTTGGGCTCCACGGGCAGCAGCACTTAATGGTGGGAGCCATAAAGGCAATGCAATCAGGCGGAATGAAAGTCGGTCTCGGACCAATTGCGAGGTCCGATGCGCGGCTGTTCGTCCTCGGCAGCCTGCCAGGCGACGCGTCGCTCGCTGCCGGGCAGTATTACGCCCATCCTCAGAACCAGTTCTGGCGATTGCTTGGACAGGTCATCGGAGAAGCCTTGCCCGAGCTTTCCTATCAAGACCGGCTCGATTGTCTTGCGGATCATCGCATCGGGTTGTGGGACGTCATCGGCTCCGCGCAACGGCACGGGAGCCTCGACCAGGCAATCCGCCTTGCCAATCACAATGGCATCGAGCGGCTCGTGGAGAAATTTCAGCATCTCGAAGCGATCGCCTTTAACGGCGGAACATCGGCCGCGATCGGCCGGAAGCTCATCGGTCACGGCCAACGCGTAGGCTTGATCGATCTGCCTTCGTCCAGCCCGGCCAACACCCGGCCATTTCAGGAAAAGGCGGCTGTCTGGGCTCAGCTACGGCCATTCTGCGGGGCGCCCCCTTGTGCGCGCGGGCAATCGGGCCAAAAAGGGAATCGATGACCACCGATATCGAAGACGACGAAGACCAGCTGGACAGCGACAAGAGGCTGTCGATGGTCGACGAGGCCCTGGTCGCCGGCACCATAGCCAACACCAACGGCCTGCTGGTGATCCTCGCGAAGCTGGTCGCGCGCGGCGTTTTCGACCGCGAGGATCTGAAAGCGTTTTCCGACAGCTACTCCAAACCGCTCGACCATGTCGGCATGCGTGAGAACGAGCTGGTCACACAGATGCAGGACCAGATGGAAGCGACTCTGGCCGAGCTGATGCGCTACCTCAGCGAGCGTGACGCCTAGGCGAGATTGACTCGGTGGGCGCAAGCCCACATATGCCCGACGCCTCTCGCGAAGGCCCCTTCGTCTAGCGGTCTAGGACGTCGCCCTCTCACGGCGAAAACACGGGTTCGAGTCCCGTAGGGGTCACCAGCAGCGTCTAGAACCGCCACCCGAGAGTTGGTCCCACCTGCAATGCCGTGAATCGCGAACGCTCGCGGTTCGAGAAGCGGTGGTTGAGCGATGCCGCGAACGACAGCCGCATGCCGTTCGGCAAGCTCCAATTCGGTGTCAGTAACAGTTCGCTTAATGAAAGCAGGTCGGTCCGGCCGTCGTTCGACCCGCCGGTAAACCGGGAGAATGCAAGCTCCTGGAAGAAGCCGAGCCGCAGGCCTTTGCTTTCGACTAGCGTTACGTCGATGTTCCCGGTGCCGACGAAGCGCCGCTCACGGGCTTCGGGAGAAGCCCGATATTCGGCGCTCACCGATGCGCCGACCTTGTCCGAAATATTCGGAGCAAATGACACCGTGTAGCGCTGCTGCGCATGATCGAATTGGCTGAAGTCCTCGCCGACGTAGGTCCAGCGCGACATGATCCGCAAAGAAAACGTGCCTGTGTCCTCAAGCTCGTGAAACAGCGTCGCCCTTGCGGTGAGACGCGCTTCGTTCACCTCATCGGGATCTTTCGAGAAAAGGTCGGCGTCCGCGCTTGCGTCAAGCTGCAAGTCCCAGCCGGGCATCAGGCCCGGATGGGAATATCGAACCGCCACGGAAGGTGCGAACAACAACGCGCTCGACGAACCGCTCGACGCCCAGGCCGGGTTGGTGTCGAACAGAAGCGGCGCACTGATGTTGAGTGACCGCGACGGCTTCGGCATTCCATCCAGCCCATATTCGTATGGCTCGGGCTCGCCGTCCTCATCATGCTCCCGGAAATCGGCGGCGTCGCCCCTGTCCGAAGGGTCTGCGGTCTGGGCCAATGCATTCGCGGGCACGACCAGCATCGCGCCCGCGAGAAAGGTCACTGCCGCGATGCGCACGGCAATGGCCGTTCAACCGCCAGCGAAGCGATCACGCACTCGCTGGAGCGGGGGTGTGATCGTCCGCCTTGCGGCGCATCAGCAGGAATGCCCATCCCTCGAAGATCAAGGAGATGCCGAGGATGAAGCCGGGCATTGTGAAGGCGAAAATTGGCCAGCGCATCAGCAGCCACAGGCCGGCGAGGAAGGCCACGATTCCCGAGACCAGCAGCCATCCCCAATTGTGGGCGGGCCGCGCCGTGAAAGCGAGCCAGGCCTGGCTCACGCCCTGGATGAGGAGCAGCCACGCAAGGAACTTGGTCAGGACAACCGCCCCCCCGATCGGGTCGAACAGGAAGATGGCTCCGACAAGGGCGTAGGCGAGGCCGAGGATGATGTGGAGGATCAAGCTTCCCCAACTCTTCGAAAACGCATGCGCAATCTGGGCGCCGCCGGCAATGAGCAATGAGGCACCGATGAACATCGTCATCAGCATTGTCGAATGAACCGGGGTGGAGAGCGCCACGACTCCGGCGACGATGAACAGCAAGCCCATCAACCTGCTTATGATCGGCGACGGGCCCTTCGATGCAACGGGCGGAGCCGATGCGGCGGGTTCTGCTGATGCTTCTGCGGTCTGCTCCATGTGCTCAATCCTCCATCGCGTCTCGAATGATGGGACACGTCATGCAGTGGCCCCCACCGCGGCCACGTCCAAGCTCGGCGCCGCCGATGGTGATGACTTCGATGCCCTCGCGGCGGAGGAGCGTATTGGTGTATGTGTTGCGGTCGTAAGCGAAGACGACCCCCGGGGAGACGCACACCAGGTTGGCGCCGCTGTCCCACTGGGTCCGCTCCCGCATGTAGGCGTTTCCGCCAGTCTCGACGACGCGCATGCGGCTGACCCCGAGCGCCTCGCTGACGGTTTCGACCATCGAGCCTGAGTCCTGCCGGAAGTCGAGCTCGCCGCCCTTGCCCGGACGGTACGAGAAGGTCCGAATGCTGTTGACGATATCGGGGTAGAGGAGGACGCAGTCGCGGTCTGCGAAGGTGAACACCGTGTCGAGGTGCATGGCGGCGCGCAGTTTCGGCATTGCCGCCACGATGACGCGTTCCGCGGCGCCGCGTTCGAACAATGTCGCTGCCAGTTGCCCGATAGCCTGACGCGAGGAGCGCTCGCTCATTCCGATGAGGACGTTGCCTTTGCCGATGGGCATGACGTCGCCGCCCTCGAGCGTGGCCAGTCCGTGTTCTTTCAGCGGGTCTCCCCACCACACGTTGACCTTGCCGGCGAAGTCGGGGTGGAAACGGTAGATGGCTGCCGTGAGGATCGTCTCCTCGTGGCGGGCGGGCCAGTAAAGCGGGTTGAGCGTGACGCCGCCGTAGATCCAACAGGTCGTGTCGCGGGTGTAGAGCGTGTTCGGAAGCGGCGGCAGCAGATATTCGGAAACGCCGGCCGCATCGCGCACGAGCTTCAATTTGTCGCCGCCGATAGCCTCGGGAAATTCTTCCGTCGAAAGGCCGCCGATCAGCGTTTCCGCCAGCTCGCGCGCTGGCATTTCGTCGAGGTACGCCCGGACTTCATTGAGCAGTTCCAGCCCGACTTCGTTCGCGACGACTTCGTTGTCGAGGATCCAGGCGCGTGCTTCCGGAATCGAGACCGTCTCTGCGAGCAGGTTATGCATCTCGACCACATCGACACCGCGGTCGCGCAACTTGGACATGAAATCGAGGTGGTCGCGCTTGGCAACGTCCACCCACATCACGTCGTCGAACAACAGAGTGTCGCAATTGCTCGGCGTGAGCCGCATGTGCGCCCGACCAGGGGAGCAAACCATGACTTTCCGAAGTTGCCCAACCTCCGAGTGAACACCGAATGCGGTCTCGTTCATAACGACCCCTTCTGACGCGCCAACGGCCCGGCTGCGCGCGATCGAATAGCGATCGGAAAAGGCGCAGCGGAACAGCCTGCCTACGGAGCGAAGGCGGCTGGGGTAATCAGGGAAACTACCGACGCAGCCGGCCTACCCAATTCGCCTATTTGGCCGGTTCCCAGACATAGTCACCGCTGCTCATCTTCAGGTTGAGATGAAGCTTGCCGTCGGCAATCACGAACGTCCGCACATGCGCGAAATCGTCGCCGAGCCGTTCGAGCGGGCTCGGCGGACAGGCCGCGAGGGTCCTGATGCCGGGCTCGATCGTCAGGCTGCCCATCTTGGCCGTGGAGTCAGGCGATTTCCATTGGCCGGTGCCGCGGTTGCAGAACAGAGTCATCACGGCATTGCCGCCGGGCTCCAGCCGAAGGGTGTAGACCTCGTCAACGCCCGGCCGGATCGCTCCAATGGAATCGTCGGACGACCGGAACTCGACCAGCTTCCACTCGGTCCCGACGAGCGCCGGTCCGGCCGCCGAAGCCGGAGGTGACGGCTCGTTTGTGGCACAGGCGACCGTGACTGCGCACAGCAAGCTGAGGGCGGCCGCAGAGCGAATTGAACGTCGGTTCGAAATCATGGTGACCTCCAAGCCTCGGGTGGAAGCGAGCATGTGCAGTAGGAGCAGCCGGAGGCCCGGGGCATCGGGATAAGTTCGGATGCCCAGTCACTTAGCGTCGTCCGGCGAATGAGCGACGGAGGCAGCCGTGACGCGAGGATGACCGTAGTGTAGAAAACGGGACGAAAGGACGAAGCATGACCGAGCGTCCCGATCCCCGAGCACAGCGTGACCACGGACCAGCCAAGGCCCGCCGCAAGCGCAGATTCAGTTCGCCTTTATTGCTTGCCGCGCTGGTCTTCGGCTTTGCGCAGCCCGCGGCAGCGCAGCAGAACACGCCCGCGCAAACCGGCGCGACCCTGTTCCAGAACGTCCGCGTCTTCGACGGCAAGAGCGCGGTGCTTTCGCCACCGTCCAACGTCCTCGTCCGCGGCAACCTGATTGAGCGCGTCTCGGCCAGTTCGGTGCCAGCCGATGCGAACACGCGTGTGATAGACGGCGGGGGGCGGGTTCTGATGCCGGGCCTGATCGACGCGCATTGGCACGCGATGCTGATCGCCCTGCCGCCTGCGGATACGATCACCGGCGACGTCGGCTACAGCAATCTCGTTGCTGCCGACGAGGCGAAAGCGACGCTGCTGCGCGGTTTCACCACGGTCCGCGATGTGGGCGGCCCGGTGTTCGGGCTCAAGCGCGCGATCGACGAAGGATACTATACGGGACCGCGGATCTATCCTTCGGGGGCGATGATCACGGTGACCAGCGGCCACGGTGATTTCCGTTCATTGTCCGACCTTCCCCGCCAAATCGGCGGGCCACCGACGCGCGGCGAGCAGATCGGCGGCTTTGCGATCGCCGACAGTCCCGACGAGGTCCGGGTTCGAGTCCGCGAGCAGCTCATGCAGGGGGCATCCCAGATCAAGCTGACGGGCGGCGGCGGTGTCTCGTCACCGTTCAGTCCGATCGACGTCGTCACCTTCACGGAGCCGGAGCTTCATGCGGCGGTCGAGGCGGCGCACAATTGGGGGACCTATGTCGCCGTCCATGCTTTCACTCCCGAGGCAATCGAAGTCGCTGTCGCCGCTGGCGTGAAATGCATCGAGCATGGGTTCCTGATGAACGAGGCGGACGCGAAGCTGATTGCGTCCAAAGGCATCTGGCTGAGCATGCAGCCGCTCCCCGAGGAGATGCGGACGGGCCTTCCCGAAGGATCGGTTCAACGCGCGAAAGCAGAAGAGGTCTGGCCGGGGATCGCGCGCTCCTACGCGCTCGCGAAGAAGTACAAAATCAAGACGGCCTTCGGCACCGATGTCCTGTTCTCGCGTGCGCTCGCAGCGCGGCAGGGCGCGATCCTGGCATCGCTCACGCGCTGGTACACGCCGGCCGAGACCTTGATCATGGCGACCTCGACCAATGGCGAGTTGCTGCGGCTCTCGGGCCTGCGGAACCCGTATCCCGGAATGCTCGGAGTGGTTCAGGAAGGCGCCTACGCCGACCTTCTCCTTGTCGATGGCAATCCGCTGGTCGACATCAATCTCATTGCCGACCCAGCCAAGAATTTCCGGATCATCATGAAGGACGGCAAGATCTACAAGGATACCTTGTCGCAGTAGCCGCTACGACGCGGCTTGGACCGGGGTGGGTGTGAAGGGGCATTGCGCCTGCGCGCTCGCTGCCACCGGCCAGCTGAACTCGTACACGACTCGGAAGCCGTTGTGGTCGGACAGGACCGGCCCGCTCGGCCCTCCATCGAACATTCCTTCGACCCGGATGGGGCGCACCTTCACGACGCTGCCCGAGGTAAAGAGCTGCAGGTTCTGGACGCGCCGCCATTGGTCATCGTGCGGCCATTCCTGCCGGACGTCGCACCGGTCGGGATGCTCGCTGCAATAGAAATGGACGTTCTCCAGCGGGACCTTCTTGGAAAAGGTGTAATGGCGCGCGTCCGAGTTGCGCATGTTGAAGTCGCCCGCCGCGATCGTGACGCTGTCGTCCGTCCCGTAGGATCTTGCGAATTCCGCTAGCTCGGCCGTCTGCCGCGCATGGGCGGGAATGTGTCGCTCCGCCTCCACGCCCGAAGCGCGCTGGGCATTCATGTGCGTGGTGTAAAGATCGACCGTCCCAGGCATGCCCGGAATGGTCAGCTCGGCGAAGACGACGCCCTTGTTCGAAAGGCAATCGAACCCGGCGCAGCTTCCGCGAGCGAACGGCCTGTAAGCGACCCTGGTCATCGGAAAGTCGGTTGCGATGGCGAGGCCGCTCGACAGGAAATTGAACCGAACTTCGCCCTTGAGGATTCGCCGCCTGCCGGGCAGCGGGCCCTCGGTATTGGCCGCCTGCCGCGACCGTGTGCTCGGGCCCGTCGTGATGCTTCGATAGCCGGTGGCCGTCACTGCGCGCGACGCAGCGTTGGTAAACACTTCCTGGAACACGATCATGTCGGGCCCGGTACCAGCCGACCGGAATGCGGCGAGGCGGGAGCCGATTTCTTCAAGGAATGGCGTCCGGTTGTTGCGCGCCGGCCAGGGCAGGCCTTCGATATTGTAGGTCAGCACATCGATTTCAGTGAAGGCGGTCTTGCCGTTTGCGCTGTGGCGGATGTGGGGGCGCGATGCGTCCTCGCAGCTGACCCTTCGCTCGGGCGGCAAGGTCATGCATCCGGCCATCAAGGGAAGGGCGCCAAAAACGCCGTAAGCGAGCAAGCTACGAGACATGACGGCCCCCTTCCGGGTGAGAGGCGGAACCAGGACGGATCCCGGCCCCGTTAAGTCAGGGCATTCCCTGAACGCGACTATGCCAACCGAACCTGACGGAAGGATCGGCCGGTCGTCGCGATCAGGATCTGGGAGATGCCTTCCATGATGAGCTCGAGTGCGATGAACAGGCCGATGATCCATCCCCATTGGCGCGCCCAATCCGGGTTTGCCACCGCGGTCGAAAGAGCTTCACCCTCTGGCAGGGCCAGGATCCGAAAGACATAGGCCGCCATTCCAAGGCCAATGAGACCCGAAACGAGGAGCAAAAGTTGCAGGCCTCGATAGCCGCGGAACTGGAACATGATCAGGAGGCGCATCAGGCCCGCGAGTGCAAAGCCGACGCCAATCAGCATGGTCAGCCAATATGCTGATTTCACCGGCATCAAAGTGAGCGCGAGTCCGATCGCGAGGTAAAGCAAGCCGATGATCACATGCCACATCAGGCCGCCCCAACCCTTGTGATGGAACGCGTCCAACAGCTGGCCCACTCCGGCGATGAACGCCAATACGCCGATCCAGAATATGGCGATCGTCGTCAGGCGGTATGTCATTCCCAGGCCAATCAAGCCCATTGCGACCAGTGCCACCCCCAGCGCCAGCAACCAGCCGCGCCGGATTCCCGCAACTTCCAATTCCTGGCCGGAAGCGGTCAAAGCATTGCCCATAGATTCCCCCATTCCTGCGGAGGCCGGCCTGCACTGGGTCGTCGTACGAGTTGCTACCGCGACCTCGGTCGGTCCTGTCATGAGACGCGATCTCGTGCATCGGCGCAAAGGCGCAAACGCGCGACTGGATCAGCGCGGCGATGGTGCATTCTAAGCACGCCAATAGCAAATCGCCGACCGCGAAGCTTCGGCCCCGGGCTTCCTACGGCCGTTTGACTCGCCGCCGATTGCTCCTACTGTATTGGGCGTGCGCGACCGATGGAGGACCGCATCTTCGTCGACGCCATCATCCTCACAATCGGCGCGTTGTTTCCGGTGATGAATCCGATGAGCGTTGCTCCGGTGTTTCTGTCGCTGACAGCCGCGATGGATGAGCAGACGCGAAACCGGCAGGCTCGCCTCGCATGCATCTATGCGTTCGCGATCCTCGCGACTTTCCTTTTGCTCGGCGCAGCGATCATCAGCTTCTTCGGGATTTCGGTTGCGGGAATTCGGGTGGCCGGCGGGCTCATCGTTTCCCTGATCGGCCTGAGGATGCTGTTCTCCGAGCCCCCGGAGCCCGACTCGGCCAACTCCGTCCCAGCGCCGGCGGGCGGGATTGCTTTCACTCCGCTCGCCATGCCCGGCCTTGCGGGGCCCGGATCCATTTCCGTTGTTGTGGCGACTGCCTCCCAGATTGGCGGGCGCACCGCGGAGAGTTACCTCGTTTACAGCGGCACGATCATCGGGATCGCCATTACCGTCCTCATCGCTTGGCTGGTGCTCCGCACAGCTACGACGCTTGGCAAGCTGATGGGTCCATCCAGCATCGATGCGATGACCAGGATCTTTGGATTCCTTCTCGTCTGCATTGGAGTGCAGTTCCTGCTGACCGGCATTGGAGATTTCTACGGTCTGAGCATCGCTTGATCGGGAACGATCGACAACCGGGCCGAGCGGAAAAACCCTGATCCCATGTAGCCTGCGCGGAGCATCGAAGCCTTCCGAGGGATGCCGGGACTAACCCTGATATCGCGGGAGCGTTTGTACGCATATCTGGGCTGCTGGGGCCCTTCGCCTAAAATGGCGGAGTGACCGCAACGAGCCATCTTTTGGGTCGGGGGGAGCGCATGGCTAGTCCTTCGAAAGCAGTCGGCCGCACGCAGGCCCGCGAGCCCACCTACCTCGAAGCGCTGATCCCGCTGATCCTCCTGTCGGCGCTGGTAGGCGGCTCGGTCGCGCTCTTCGGCCTCGACGCCATGAGCGGGCCCCTGCAAGCGGGCATGATGCTCGCGGCAATGGCTGCCTCGCTCATCATCATGCGGCTGGGCCATTCGTGGGACGAGGTTGCGGAGGCCGGCCGCAGGGGCGTTTCTTCCGTCGTCAGCGCGATCTTCATCTTGCTGGCCGTCGGGGCCTTGATCGGCACCTGGAACATGGCAGGGACCATTCCGACGCTGGTGTACTACGGCCTGCTGCTCATGCAGCCGCACTGGTTCTATCCGGCCAGTCTCGTGCTTTGCGCACTGGTCTCTATCGGGATTGGCAGCTCCTGGACAACGGTGGGCACGATCGGCGTCGGCCTCATGGGCCTGGCAAGCTTCACCGGAGTGTCTCCGGTAATCACGGCGGGAGCCATCGTTTCGGGCGCCTATACGGGCGACAAGCTGTCGCCGCTTTCCGAAACCACGATCCTCGCGGCTCAGCTCACCGGCAACGATCTTTACAAGCATCTGAGATATCAGGCTTGGGTCAGTATCCCGGCGTTTCTCATCGCGGCAGCCGTTCTCCTGTTGCTCGGGCTGTCCAACACCAATGTCGCG
This sequence comes from Sphingomonas daechungensis, assembly GCF_039543105.1. Taxonomy (NCBI): domain Bacteria; kingdom Pseudomonadati; phylum Pseudomonadota; class Alphaproteobacteria; order Sphingomonadales; family Sphingomonadaceae; genus Sphingomonas; species Sphingomonas daechungensis. The sequence goes on along the minus strand of NZ_BAABJC010000001.1, from coordinate 1,225,385 downwards.
AGCGATGCGATAATCGATTCAGAGCTGATGGCACTCGACCGGATCTTCTGGATCACGCCCATCAACCTGCTGCCGCTCGTACTGCTGATCGGTATGTCGATGCGCAGGATGCCAGCGTCGCTGGCCCTGATGACCTCGGCGATCTTCGCTGCTGTTCTTGGCTGCCTGACGCAGCCGCAAGCCGTCCTGTCGGTGCTGCCGACGGACGGAGTGACCGGAGGACTCGGGTCGTTCATCAAGGCGTCTTGGCAAGTGATTGCGAACGGCTTTCATTCAGAGAGCGGAATTCAGCAGGTCGATGACCTCCTGTCCCGGGGCGGAATGGCGAGCATGCTGCTGACCATCTGGCTGATCATCGCGGCGCTCGCATTCGGGTCAATCCTCGACGAGTTCGGATTTCTCTCGAAGCTGATTGCGCCCGTCCTTCTGCGCGCGAAGCAAACCGGAAACCTGATTGCGACGGCCGTCCTGACGCCAATCGGGCTGAACATCATTACGGCCGACCAATATGTCGCGATGGTACTTCCGACGCGGCTCTTCGGCGAAGAGTTCAAGAAGCGCGGGCTGGCAAGCAAGAACCTGTCCCGTGCGGTTTCCAACGGTGGGATCGTGACGGCGCCGCTGGTGCCGTGGAATTCGTGCGGTGCCTACATGTCCGCAGTGCTTGGTGTCCCGACCTTTGCCTATCTCCCGTTCGCGGTTTTCAATTACATGAGCCCGCTGCTGGATGTTACCTACGGCTATACCGGCTTCAAGATCGCGACGACGGACGGAAAGCCGGACGGCGACCCCAGCGATGCCCAAGAGCCGGTGGCCGCCAGGCTGGATTTGACGAGGCCGTGAGTCTCGATGACACCAAGCACGTGAGGTTTAGGGCTCAACTGCACGATTGCCTGCCGTGACGCTGAAGCTGAAGCTTCCGCGGAAGCTGGTCGATACGATTGCGTCATTGGTGTCGCGCACCACGCCGTCGCTGTCCGGCCTAATCGCCGGCAGCCTCTTTGTCGCATTGTCGCTGACGCCCTCGCTGCTCCCGCGCACATGGGTCGCGCAGGGGGTCCTGTCGGGTGTCAGCTTTGCTGTCGGATACTTCCTCGGCCTGTTCGCGGACTGGCTGTGGCGGGCGCTTCATCTTCCCCGGCGATCGGTGATGGATTTGCCTAATGGCCGCGCGATTGTCGCAGCAATCTGCCTCTTGCTCATATTGCCTTTCGCCTGGCGCGCTGCCGCGTGGCAGAATTCCACCCGCGTGCTCATGGACCTGGAGCCCGTCCGAACGATCCATCCGGCGGGCGTACTGGTCGTTGCGTCAATCACGATGCTGGTGATTGTCGCGTTCGTTCGGCTGGCGAAGATCACGATCCGCGCCTTGTCCCGATCGGCGGCCAGGGTGATGCCCGAACGGACGGCGACAATCCTCGGGATGCTTGGCGCATTCCTGCTATTCTGGGTCGTTGCGACGGGGATCGTCATCCGCTTCGGAATGCAGGTCGTTGACTCGTCGTACCGGACGTATGACGCGTTTGTTGAGCCGGACCTCAGCCCGCCGTCGGATCCGCTGAAGTCGGGCAGCGCCGCATCGCTGCTGAACTGGCAGGAGCTTGGCCGCCAGGGGAGGCGGTACATTTCGTCTGGCCCGAGCGCCGCGGAGATTGGCGCAGTCCTAGGCCAGCCGGCGCGCGAACCGCTCCGTGTGTACGTCGGCATGCGATCGGCGGCCACTCCAGAGCAAAGGGCAATGCTCGCACTGCGCGAGCTTGAGCGGACCGGAGGTTTCGACCGTGCGGCGCTGGTCGTCATCACCCCGACGGGGACAGGCTGGGTCGATGAGGCCGGAATCGACCCGATCGAGTTCCTCGAGGGCGGCGATATCGCGAGCGTCGCGATGCAATATTCGTATCTGTCGAGCCCGCTATCGCTGATCGCCGAGCCGGATAACGGCAATGAATCGGCTCGCGCTTTGTTCAATGCGATCTACCGGCACTGGACCAGCTTGCCAGAGGACAAGCGGCCCAGGCTGTATCTCTACGGCCTGAGCCTCGGAGCGCTCAACTCTTCGCGTGCGGCCGATCCATTCGAACTGGCGGGAGAGCCGATCCAGGGGGCGCTGTGGGCGGGGCCGCCGTTTGCAAGCCGGATCTGGCGATCCATCACCGATGGCCGCAACCCGGGCTCGCCCGAATGGCTGCCCCAGTTCCGTGATGGCCGGGCGGTTCGCTTCATGAACCAGCAAAGCGGCCATGGACAACGCAGCAAGGCTTGGGGCCGAATCCGGATCGTCTACCTGCAATACGCCAGCGACCCGGTAACCTTCTTCGAATTCAGTTCGATCTACCGGCGTCCGGATTGGACCAGGGGGCGTCTTGGACCCGACGTATCGCCGGAGCTTCGCTGGTTCCCGATCGTCAGCTTCCTGCAACTTGCCGGCGACATGGCAACGTTCACCAACACGCCGACCGGCTTCGGCCATTCCTTTGCCGTTGATCATTATATCGATGCATGGATGGAGGTCGCCGACGTCCAGGGTTGGCCGCCCGAGCGGGTGGAGCGTCTTAAGCGGCATTTGCAGAAATTGCCCGCGGAGCCGTCGGAAATCTGATCGTTTCGTGTGATAGCCGCGTCAGGCGGGCTTTGGCGGTTTCCCAAACAGTTCGACGACCCATTGGCTGCGGGGGTTGAGACCACAGAACGCAAAAATCGCGACCGTGATCGGCATCGCCAGGAGCGTTCCCAGGATTCCCCACATGAAGGTCCAGAAGAAAATTACGAAGAGCACCAGCGTTGGCGAGATCGATAGCATCGTTCCGGCGACGCGGGGCTCGATGTAGCTGCCAACCATAAACTGGATCACGTTGAGGCAGACAAAGACGAGAAGCACTTCGCCCCACGTGTCGAAAGTCGCCATGGCAAGCAGTGTCGGCATCACGGTTGCAAAGAACGGCCCGATAAAGGGCAGATAGTTCAGCGCGAACGCCATCACTCCCCATTCGAACGCAAACGGGAGGCCGACCAAACGCGCAAAGAGCCAGACGAGCGAGCCGGTCAGGAGGCTGACTCCGGTGCGGATTAGGAGATAGCGGCGATATTGGCTCGCAACGACGCTGCAGCCTTCGAGAAGAATGCGTGATGCATTGCGGTTGCTCATCGCCTGCATCTTCGTCCGAATGTCGTCGACCTCGAGCAGGCCGAGCATGAGATAGGTGATGGCGATCAGCCAGAAGGTGAAGGTCGTCTGCAAATGGCCGCCGAGCCTGCTGATGGCACTGAACAGCCAGGCGACTGTGAAATGCTCGGCTCCCAAGGCCGCGACGGAAACGCCTTGTGCGTCCAGCCAGTCCTTCGTGCTGGCGAGGAAGAAATTGTAGCGTGCGCTGTCGAGCACCACTGAGCGGCCGACGCGCCCCACTGCCCAACTGATGATCCATGCGAAGGCCACGCAAACGGCGATCGTCGTGAGCAAGGTGAGGGCCAGAGCCACCAGCTTGTGCACGCGGGCCTGAAGCGTGCGCTGCAACGGCCAGACCAGAGCCATGATGAACAGGGCGACCGCGAGCGGCGCGAATACGCTGGCGGCATAGTAAGCGGCGACCGTCATCACCAGGATCGCGATGATGTATACGGGCGCGCTGCTGGCGCGGTCGGTCATGCCGGGTTGCGCCTCGGCAGGGTTGAGATCCCCGGCGCTCAGATCAGGTCCCGGTTCAGAACGGGGTTCGCGCGCATAGCACGTCCGACACCATGCTCCGGCCAGCCACGGTTTCCAGGGCCTGGCTTCGAGCAACGATCCAGCCGACCGAGCGGCAGAATGCATTCGCTTCCGATCGTGCACAGCTCGATCCGTTGCATTCGATCCTTCGCCCGAAACGCTTGGGTGCCGGGAAAAACTCGGCGGTGGCGCCACGCAGGGACTCGCCGACGCCGGTGCCGAAGCCGCCAGTGGGCCGCATGGACTGAATCCGCCTTACCGAACCCGTGAGATGGGTCTGATCGCGATCGATGGTCCGGCACGTACCGGTGTAGTTGCGACCGCTGCAGATCTGCCATTCGCCGCTGCGGACGCGGACCGATCGGGCGTCCCACGGAAGGTTGAGGTTCGGCGTCGGGGCTCGCACCGAATGGAAGTGCCCCCTGAGTAATGTGTCGCTGTAAAGGATGGCTTCGAGGCCGCCCTGGTTCGGTGCCCGCGACATTGCTTCCGGCTGCGCGGCGCTCGTCGGGGCAATGCCTTCTTGCTGTGCGCTCGCGGCGGTCGTTGCCGCCAGCACCACCGCCGCTGTTCCGGCGGCGATCCGAATGATCGTCTTCATCCCAGCGCCTCCCTATGTTCTTCCTTGTCCCGATCGCGGAATGCGAAGGCGGCGAGATATGCCGCGTCCGCGATGAGCTCGAGCCCCAGAACCACGCCCAGAAAACCGGCGGAGACCGCGGACCAGTTGAACATCACGATGAGGCCCATCAGCACGGAGATCACGCCCGCACCTACGAAAACGAGGAAGTAGCGTGACTTGCGCACGTCGAGCGTGGTGAGGAGCTTGGCGATGCCGCCTCCCAGCAAGACCAGCGCGAACAGGAACGGGAGGCCGATCGGGCCAACTGTGCGCGGGTCGCCGAACTTCATGCTGAGCCCCGCGTAAACAAGCAACAGGCCGACGATGGCGGGCAGGATCATCGTGATCGGGCGCCGCCATTTTCGCATCACCACCGCGATCAGGTAAACCGCACCGGCGGTGAGCAAGAGCCACGGGACCGTCCCGACGACCAGCGTCGTCACTCGCAACGGGTTGAAGATTACGTAGAGTCCGAGGGCAGCCAAAATACCTGCGAGGACCGTGCGTATCTGCCAGTTCATAGGGGCTTTCCCTTCATCAGGTCCCGGCAATAGCGAGACCGTGCAAAGCCTTCGTCAGCCGAGGATGCGCGCCTTCTGGGTCGCGAACTCCTCGTCGGTCAGGATCCCGGAGCTGTGCAATTCTGCGAGCTGCTTGAGCTGGTTCATCGCCTCGCCGGAAAGTCCGGCCGGCGTCTGCGGCTCGGCCGGTGCGGGTTGGGCGGGTTGGGCGGGTTGATTTGAACGGCCTGCAACCTTGTTGGAAACCGCTGTGGCAGTGCCGGCGATAACTGCAGTGCGAGCTGCCGTACCGGCCGCGCGTCCAAGCAAGCTGGGTCCGCTGCGCCTTCTGATCATTCAGGCCTCCTTAGTTTCAGGCTCACTGATCTGAACACCGACCAGGCCGGTTATTGTCAGGACGCGACTCGCTCTTGGCGGCTGGCACGCTACTCAAGCCCTGAAGCGTTCCAAATAGGGGTAAGTCCCTATTGGGGGCCGCCGGAGTTCTGAATTCGAAAAGTGTCGAAACCTGAACCGACGCAGCCGGACGCGGCGCTAAAGGTATCGGGGTTTCACCTGACTCCACGAGGTCGCCTTGAGCCTTAGATGCAGGACGGGGGCATCGGATCGTTCGGTCGGCTTTGTGCCGCTCACCGCCATGTCGCCGTTAGAACGGGGGAACAGTGGGGCAGTCAGCGCAGCCTTCGAAGCTATCACTCCGTGCCCTCACGGCGATGGTCGTTGGATCGATGGTGGGCGCCGGGATCTTCAACCTCCCCGCGAGGTTCGGAAGCGCCACCGGCCCACTTGGTGCAATCATCGCCTGGACTATCGCCGGGACCGGCATGTACATGCTTGCTCGAGTATTCCAGGCGCTGGCCGAGCGCCGGCCGGACATCGATTCCGGTGTCTTCGCATATGCGAAGGCCGGCTTCGGCGACTACATGGGTTTCCTGTCCGCCTTCGGCTACTGGCTCGGAAGCTGCCTTGGGAACGTTTTCTATTGGGTGTTGATCGGCTCGACGCTGGGCGCTTTCTTCCCCAGCTTTGGCGACGGCAACACATTCATTGCGATCGCGGTATCGCTGATCGGTATTTGGACCTTCCACGCGATGATCCTGCGCGGAGTCGAGCAGGCGGCCTTCATCAACTTCGTCGTCACCATCGCCAAGATCGTGCCGATCATCGTCACGATCATCGCACTCATCGTCGTCTTCAACTTCAGCCAGTTCGCCGACAATTTCTACGGCGGGGCCGATATGCCTCCCAAGCCGCTGATCTCGCAGGTCCGGGATACGATGCTGATCACCGTCTTCGTCTTTCTCGGCATCGAAGGCGCGAGCGTCTATTCGCGGTTCGCGAAGAACAGGTCCGACGTCGGTCGAGCGACCATTCTCGGATTCGTCGGCGTGACCGGCTTGATGGTTGCGATAACGTTGCTCGCCTACGGGTCCCTGCCCCAATCGGCGATTGCGGGCCTTCGGCAGCCCTCACTCGCAGGCGTGTTCGAATCCATCGTCGGTCACTGGGGCGCCGTGTTTATTTCCATCGGAGTGCTCGTCTCCGTCCTTGGCGCCTATCTCGCCTGGTCGATGATCTGTGCGGAGGTCATGTATTCCGCGGCACAGTCGGAGGACATGCCGAAGCTGTTTGCCGCGCAGAACGGCAATCGCGTACCAGCCAATGCACTGTGGCTAACGAACAGCGTCGTCTCGCTGTTCGTCATCTCGACCTACTGGTCGCAGGACGCGTTCAACTTCATGCTCGACATGACGAGCGTCACGACGCTTCTGCCCTACTTGCTTGTCGCAGGGTACGGCGTGCTCGTGGCCCGAAGCGGCGAGGGGTACGAGGGGGTCGAGAACCAAAGAGGCCGGGACCAGATCATTTCCTGGCTCGCGGTTGTCTACACCATCTTCATGTTCGTCGCGGCTGGTCCGAAGTACATTTTGCTCGTCGCCGTCCTGCTGGTGCCGGGAACAGTATTGTACGTATGGGCGCGTAAGGAGCGGGGCATGCCGGTGTTCGTGCCACGCGACCTCGTCATCTTCCTGATCGCTGCGGTCGCCGGCCTTATCGGGTTCTACGGCTTGGTCTCGGGGACCATCACGCCCTGAGGAGATGCCGCCCTAATTGGGCGGTGCTGGTGGAGGGCGTGAAAGACTGCCGTCGCGATCCGCATCCATTATGCCGACGACATCCAGGATCGGCTGCTGCGAGATCTTGATCATGCCTTCCTGAGGACGGTCGAGGTCGATGATAACGATCAGCGCGGCTGTGTAGAGCACCAAGAGTGCCGTGCTGGCGTGGCGGGCCCCACGTCGCTCCGGCCCGACGATGTAGCCGAGCACGCCTGCCGCGACGATCGTGTAAACGAGCAGCAGGTCGAGGATCAGTACGGGCAGGTGCGTGCGGCCGAGGATTTCGCGATGCCGACCCTGGCTGATCGCCTCGTTCGTTGTTTCGACTAGATACGTTGCCAAATCGGTGTCACGGATCGGCAGGATCGCGGCCCGAATTTCCTGCCAGGCCCGGAGGCCGAGCGCGTGGCTTTCATTGAGCGCGGCTTCGGTGCGGTCGTTCCACAGTCCCTCCGGAGCGATCCGGCTGTGCGCATATTGGCGGACAGCGTATTGGGTCCGCGAGGCGGAGGGCTGATCGAGGACGCTCGCGGTTAGATAGGTCGTTCGCAGGGCATCGGCCTCTTCCCGGACCGCGGTCCGGCGATCGCTGTAGCGATCCATCGCCATGGCGAAGGTGAAGCCCATCATGAAAGCCAGCAGGCCGAAGATGGCGCCGACGATATAGTCGCTGGGATCGGAGCCGGCCGATTCCGGAGGGGCCGGAGACTGGGGATGAAAACGCTGGCGAACCCAGACGCCCGCTCGGCGGGCGGCGAGGCACAATAGGATGAGAAGGATCGCCACGCCCCACAGCGGCACTTTCTCCAAAACGAAATCGACGAACCCATCCAGCATGGCGCGCAAATTAGGGGTGGATCAGGGCGCGCCTATCCGAAGATTTCCTGATGCCGGCGCGATCGGCAGCGCGCCTACTCGAGGATACGAAAATCTTCGGGGAAGGTGGAAGAGACGGTCTCGGGACTGCGGGATTCCCCCGGAGCATCGGCAGCGACGCGATAACGCGCGGCCAGTTCTTCATGCAGTTCGCGGGCCTTCGCGCAAGAAGCGCGGCCGGCGGCCTCGTCTTCTTCTCTGGCCCTGCGCTGCAGATAGTGTTCGCGCGTTTCCATGAGGGCGATTTTACGCGCCTATTGTTACATCTACACTGATCCAGATTAACAGGCGTCAGGCCGCGATCGGGAACCTCAAGATCCGGTCGTCGAGTGGGACGAGGGCCGATGCGGACGGTCCGACCTGCTTGAGGATTTCGGGGTGCGAGGCGTCGAGGCCGCCAGTCAGCGAGCCGAAAGCCGGAAGGATCAGCTTCGTGTTGGAGGCGACGAAGCAGCGGCGGGATACGCGGCGGCCGCGGACGTTCACCCGATACTTGGGATGATAGTGGCCGGAGATTTCCGGACGGCTGTCGGCGCGGTCGGCCTCGTGGCGGAGAATGATTCTGCCAATCTGCGCTTCTTCAATCAGCACCCCGCCGCAGTGATCCGCAAATCCCGGGTCGTGGTTGCCGAGGATCCACGTCCATTCGAGCGTGGACGTCAGCGCCAGGAGCATTTCACGCGCTTGTTCGGGAAGGCGGTCGCAGCCGAAGCGGTCGTGGAAGCTGTCGCCAAGGCAATAGAGTCGCCGGATGCCGGAGGTGCGGACCAGGTCGGTCAAGGCGGAGAGAGTTGCAACCGAGTCATACGGAGGCAGGAACTGTCCCAGCCGCGCATACCAGCTCGCCTTTTCGAGATGCAGGTCGGCGACCAGCAACGCTTCGCGGGCGGGCCAGAAGAGCGCGCCTTCGGGCGACGCAACGAAAGTTTCGCCTGCGAACGAAAAGGGAACCATCGCTCTGGCTTAAACGAGCGGCGCTAGGGCTCAAGTCCCAAAATATGGTCACGAAGCGAACGCGCGTCGTGAAGGGCGTTATGCGGCACCTTGCTGTTCGCAGCCGTGCTGAAATTGCTGAGCGGCAGCAGGCGGAAGGACAGATGCCGGAGGTCGATCATCTTACCCTCGCCGGTGATCAGCAGGTTGCAGAAATGGGCGATATCCTCCGGCCAGTCGGCATGGATGATGGGCTCGGGATCGTGACGAAGATAGCGCTCCAGCGCGTGAGCTGCATCGGGACGACTGAGCCGGGGGCAGGACAGCTGCTCAGGCACGGTGTCCAGATAGGGAATGACGTGACGCTGGACCCATTCGACGATCGGCTCATCCAGCCGGAACGTCAGATACAGCTCTTCGCCATCATCGGGAACGAGGGCGAGGCTGAGAAGGCCGCCGCCGAGGCCGTTGTATTCGGTGTCTAGGAAGTAGCGCACGCGAACTCGGTACCGGAAGCGGCGCCGCTTGGCCAATGCTGGACAGGCGGGAATTCTGCGGCAATTCTCCGATCAGAAAATGGGGGAGAGATTCGATGCGCCTGGGTTTTTCGACTGCCTTTGTCGCTGCCTTGCTTGCGACGACCGCGCCCGCCGCCGCTGAAACGCCGAATCGGGCGCAGCTAGCGGCGTCGGTCAAGTCCAGCCACGATGCGAACCTCAAAAGGTTGCAGGACTGGATCGCGCTGCCGACCATCGCCGCCGAGAACCGCAACACGCCGCAGGGCGCGGAGCACATGCGGCAGATGTTGCTTGATGCCGGATTCCAGAAAGCGAAGGTCGTCCATACGAGCGGCGTACCCGGCGTTTTCGCGACCTTGGACGCGGGCGCGCCGACGACGCTTGGCATCTACTTCATGTACGACGTGAAGCAGTACGTGGACTCGGAATGGTCGTCCCCGCCGCTTGCAGGCCAGCTGGTCGATCGGCCGGAGGGCAAGGCGATCGTCGGGCGCGGGGCCGTCAATCAGAAAGGGCCGGAAGTGGCGTTCCTCGCCGCGCTCCATGCGTTCAAGGCGACTGGGCGCAAGCTGCCGGTGAACCTCGTCCTGGTGGCCGAGGGAGAAGAGGAAATCGCTTCTCCCCACTTCAAGCAGCTCGTCTCAGACCCGGAAGCGGCTGCCGCGCTCGAAAAGACTATCGGCGTGATCATCCCCGGCGCCGGTCAGGAGAGCAATGGCGCGACGTCCATCGATCTTGGCGCCAAGGGTGTGATCGAGGTCCAGCTGATTTCCAGCGGCGAGAATTGGGGAAGGGGGCCCGCTAAGGACGTTCATTCGAGCCTTAAGGCCATCGTCGACAGCCCGGCCTGGCGGCTTGTGAAAGCGCTCAACACACTGGTTTCGGAAGACGGCCAGACGCCCGCAATTGACGGCTGGTTCGAGAATGTGAAGCCGCTGACCCCACGGCAAATCGAGCTGATCGACCAAGGCACGGCCAATTCCAACGAAGCCGACGTGAAGAAGCAGCTTGGCGTCAAGCATTGGTACAAGGACGAGGATTACGCGACGGCTTCGCGTCGCCTCGCGGCGCAACCGACCGTGAATATCGAAGGCCTGGTCAGCGGCTATACGGGGCCGGGTGGAAAGACAGTCTTGCCGGGCCGTGCCGAGGCCAAGCTGGACTTGCGGCTGGTTCCTGACATGACGCGCGAGGAAGCGGAGGCGAAGCTGAAAGCGCACCTTGCGAAGCGCGGCTTCTCCGACATCATCGTCAATGTCAGCGGCGGCTACAGCCCGACCGAGACGGATGAGAACAGCCTGCTGGTCCGCTCGCAAATCGCGGCGCTCAAGAAGGTTGGGGTCGAATATGCGCTCAACCCGCGCACGGCCGGATCATGGCCGGGCGTGACCTTCACCGGCCCGCCGCTGAAGCTTGCAGCGGACGGCTTCGGGCTAGGTACGGGCGGCGGAGCCCATGCGCCGAACGAGTGGTATCTGATCGACAGCGCCAATCCGAAAGTCGCGGGGCTCGATGAGTCGGCGATGTTCTACGTCGATTATCTCTACGACCTTGCCGCCATGGCGAAGGCCAGGAACTAGTTCGGCTGAACGCCGCAAGTGTCGGTCGGAAGCGGCCGGCCCTTGCGGCATCGCTCGGCCATGGCGCGTGCCTGCTTGCCGCGCTCCTCGTCCTGCTTGCGAAGCTCGCGGCCGCGCTTCTCATCGGCTTCGGACTGGCTGGTCGTCGCGGCATCGACCCCGGCCGAGGCGACCTTCACGGGCAGGGTGACAACATCGACGGCCGTCTTGGCAACGGTGCCGACAACGCATCCGGACAGGAGCGGGACGAACGCGACGAACAGGACAGGGTTACGCATGATCTGTTTCTCGCGGTCGGACACGGGTGTGGCAACCTCAAAGCGACGAAAAGAAGCTCCACATCAGGTCGTTGGCGTTGATCGCCATCGACGGCTGCTTGCGGCCCTGCTGGTTGCCCCCGCCGGGCCAACTGTGGCCGCCCGATTCGGTGACGCAAAGCTGGACCGGCGCGCCGCCGGGCATCGCAGGATGAAGGTCGCAGTGGGCGCCGCTGACGCTCACCACACGGCGGGCCTCCGGAGTGGCGCGATTAAGCGCAACCCACTTTGCGAGTGTGGACGGGACAGAGGTGAAGTCGACCTGGGTGAACGAATTCGGTCCTGGGCCGCCGTTGAAGTTGACCATTTCGTCGTTGACGGCGTGAAAGTGGATGACGGGGACGGGCTTGGCCGGCTTGCAGTTTGACGTGTTGTCGGTGCCCGCGACCGGCGCAATTGCGCGGACGATATCGGATGCTTCGCAGGCCATGCGATAGGACATCATTGCGCCATTCGACATGCCCGTCATGAAGACGCGGCTGCTGTCGACCCTGGCTTGCCGCTCGACGCGCCGGATCACTTCGCGAAGGAAACCGACGTCGTCGACCTTGTTGCGTACCGCCGCGGCACAGCATGAGCCCGCATTCCATGTCGCCAGCACCCTGCTTCGAAAGCGGCTGTAGCCATTGGGGAAGACGGCGATGAAGCCGGCTTGCTCTGACTTCGAGATGAGGCGGTACTTGTCGTCGCTCGCCTGATAGTCCGCGTCTCCGCCGCCGCCATGCAGCGCCACCAGCATCGGCGCCGGGCGCTTGGGATCGTAGCTTCGGGGAACATGGACGAGATACTCGCGGCGCAGTCCGCCGTGGTCGAAAGTAAAGCGATAGTCGCCGGGGGCGGTGATAGGCGTGGCGTTTGGATCGGCGACTTTGGCGGACCGCTCGGCCGAACGTTCCTGAAACCGCTCGAACATGCGGGTGCGTTCCACGCTTTGTTGAGCGATGGCTGTGCCCGTGATCAGCGTGAGCATCAGCGCTCCGGCGACAAATCGCGACATCTCCGGCCTCCCTGAATTGGCGGTCCAAGATTTCATTACGCTTGATGAACGAACGATGAGGCGGTTCGTCGTGCGACGTTCAGAACGTTTGATGCCCGCTAACCAATCCGCATGGCCTCGTCGGCAAGCTCCTGCGCGTGGATCAGCAGGCTGGTATCGGCCTCAGCCCCAGGCGGCAGGGATTCGCGACCGATAATGACCATGAGCGGGATCGCCATCGGCGTGATGCGGCCGGTATCGACGTGCAGCATGGTCGCGGATGCTCGATCGACCAGGCGGACGAGGCGCCCAAGCTCGGTCATACGCGCGCGGGCGTCGTCCCAGGCTGCACGAAGCAGGAGGTGGCCGGGCTCATAGCGGCGGAGAACGTCGTAGATTAGGTCCGTCGAGAAGCTGACCTGCCGTCCCGACTTCTTCTTGCCAGGATGATGGCGCTCGACGAGACCGCCGATGACCGCGACCTCGCGGAAGGCGTTTTTGAGCAGCAGGCTTTGTTCGACCCAGTCGACGAACTCTTGCTCCAAAATATCGGGTGAGAAGAGCGTCTGCGGGTCGCTGATTGGCTCTAGCCCGTAGCATGCAAGAGCGTAATCGTTCGCGACGAAGCCGAGGGGCTTCAGGCCCTTGCTCTCCATTCGTCGCGTGATGAGCATTCCCAAGGACTGATGCGCGTTCCAGCCTTCGAAGCTGTAGGCGACCATGTAGTGCAGTTTCTCATGCTCGAACGTCTCGACGAGCAATTGCTGTGGTTCCGGGATGACCGACTTGCGATCCTGCACTTCAAGCCATTCGCGGACGTCATCGGGAAAGCGGTGCCAGTCGTTGCGGTCGGCGAGCATATGGCGGACGCGGTTGGCGAGGTGCGTCGACATCGACATGCGCTGCCCGCCGTAGGTGACGATGCGGCCTGACTCTTTCGAGGCATGGACGATAATGTCCGCGTCCTTGAACTGCTCCACCTCGAGGCTGAGGCCGGCGAAGAAGAAATGATCCCCGGGCGCGAGGGTTGAGGCATAGCCTTCCTCGATGGTGCCGAGCTTGCGGCCGTTGCGAAAGCGAACCGTGAGTAGCGGCTGCTCGACGATGACGCCGGCGTTGAGGCGATGCTGGCCGGCGATCTGCGGCCGAGCGATGCGCCAGCGCCCGTCGCCTTCGGGCACGAGGCGGCGGAAGCGGTCGTAGGCCTTGAGCGCGTAGCCGCCGGTCGCGATGAAGTTGAGGACCTCGGTGAAGGTCTCGTCCTTCAGGCCCGCGTAGGACGCTGACGAGCGGATTTCCCGGAGCAACTCCTGCTCCTCGAATGGCGCCGCGCAGGCGACGCCGAGGATATGCTGGGCGAGGACGTCGAGCGTGCCAGGGCGGAAGTTCTCGGGATCGAGTTCGCCGTCGTCGATGGCGTCCAGCGCGGCCCGCGCCTCCAGATATTCGAAGCGGTTGCCGGGGACGACTTCGCCTTCGCTCGGCTCGTCGAGCCGGTGGTTGGCGCGGCCGATACGCTGCAGGAGGCGTGAGGAGCCCTTGGGCGCACCCATCTGAACGACCAGATCGACGTCGCCCCAGTCGATGCCGAGATCGAGGCTGGCCGTCGCAACGAGCCCGCGCAGCTTGCCCGCCGCCATCGCTGCCTCGACCTTCCGGCGCGCCTCCTGCGCGAGGCTGCCGTGGTGGATGCCGATCGGCAGGCCCTTGTCGTTGGCGGTCCACAGGTCCTGGAAGATCAATTCCGCCAGCCCGCGCGTGTTGCAGAAAACGAGCGTCGTTTTGTGCCGTTCGATCAGGTCCATGATCTCGCGGACGGCGTGGCGGCCGGAATGCCCGCCCCACGGGATGCGGCCTTCGGGAATCAGGATCGAGAGATGCGGTTCGGCGCCGGGGTCTCCCTGAACGACTTCGACCAATTCCATGTCCGCATCGGGCGCGAGCCAGCTTCGGTAGGCGTCGGGATCGCTGATCGTCGCTGACAGGCCGACGCGCCGGAGGTTGGGCGCGATCTTGTTGAGCCGCGCCATCGACAGCGACAGCAAATCGCCGCGCTTGTCCTTCGCGAAGCCGTGAAGCTCGTCGATGACGATCGTCTTCAGATTCTCGAAGATCGTGAAACTGTCCGGATAGCTCAGCAGCAGACTCAGAGATTCCGGCGTCGTCAGCAGGATCTGCGGCGGCCTGACCCGCTGGCGCGCCTTGCGATCCGACGGCGTATCACCGGTCCGCGTCTCGACGCGGATTGGCAGCCCAATCTCCTCGATCGGGCCGAGGAGGTTGCGCTGAACGTCGACCGCCAGCGCCTTCAGCGGCGAAATGTAGAGGGTGTGCAGCCCCTCGCTTGGCTGCTCCGCCAATTCTGCAATCGTCGGCAGGAACCCCGCGAGCGTCTTGCCCGATCCGGTTGCTGCGACCAGCAGCGCATTCTTCCCCGCGCGCGCGCGCCGCAGCATGTCCATCTGGTGCCGGCGCGGCTCCCAACCGCGCTCGGCAAACCAGTTCCGGATGACGAGTGGGAGATCCGGTTCGTTGCTCAGCGGTCGTCAGTCCCCTCGCGGCGGCGCCGCTCTTCATCGGCATATTCGTCGCGCGTCGCCTGTTCGGTCACGCTCATCGGCGCTTCGCCCTTGGCGCGCCGGTTGCGCAATACCACCCAGACCAGAATCACCAACAGGATGATCGGGCCGACGATCTCCATCAATCCAAGCAGCGTTTCGTCCATCTAGCTTCCTCCGCGACCGGGAACTCTCCCGTCTTTCAGCCTATATAGCTCTCGATGGCACGCCTCGGTTCCTGGATAGAGCCTTTTGACGAGGGCATTTACGTGCGGCCCGCGGACGCGTGGATCGATCCTTCGCAGCCGAAGGAGCGCGCGCTCGTCACCCACGGTCATGCCGATCACGCGCGGGGAGGGCACAGCGAGGTGTGGGCGACGCCGGAGACGCTGGCGATCATGGGCGTCCGCTACGGCGAGCAGAACGGCAATCCGGTCGCGTACGGAGAAGGCTTCCGCGTTGGTGAAGTCGATGTTCGGTTCGTGCCGGCCGGTCACGTGCTGGGATCGGCCCAGATCGTGCTCGAGCACGCGGGGGAGCGGATCGTCGTGTCCGGCGACTACAAGCGCCGCGAGGATCCGACCTGCGCTCCGTTCGAGCCGGTGCCGTGCGACATCTTCATCACCGAAGCGACGTTCGGGCTCCCCGTCTTCCGCCATCCCGACACAGGCAGCGAGATCGACCGACTGCTTCACCGACTGCATTCCGATCCATCGCGGTCGGTGCTGGTCGGGGCCTATGCGCTCGGCAAGGCGCAGCGGGTGATAACCGAGCTTCGTCGGCGAGGGCACGAGCAGCCGATCTACTATCACGGCGCAGTCGAGCGGCTGTGCAATCTCTACGAGGAGCTCGGCGTGTCGCTCGGTGAAATGCGGCATACTGCAGGCGCCAAGAAGGAAGAGATGGCCGGCCATATCGTCATGGCACCTCCCTCGGCACTCAACGACCGTTGGTCGAGGCGGCTGCCCGATCCGGTGACGGCGATGGCCTCCGGCTGGATGCGCATCCGCCAGCGTGCTCGGCAGTCGAATATCGAACTGCCGCTGGTCATCTCCGACCATGCCGACTGGGACGAACTCACCTGCACCATCCGCGAGCTAAAGCCGCGCGAGGTCTGGATCACCCACGGCCGCGAGGAAGCGCTCAAACACTGGTGCATGCTGCATCAAATCAAGGCGCGCGAATTGAACCTCGTCGGTTATGAAGACGAGGATGATTGATCTTCGGCTATTGCTGGTCATGGCGCTTGGCGCTTGCGGCAACGGCAGTGAGCAAACCGAACCGCCGATACAGAATCGAACCGTTGCCACGGTGCCCGTCCCTTCGCCGAGACCGCCTGCAAAGACCATGGCCAGGCAAAGCAAATTCACGGACCTTCGCATGGACCTCTGCCGAACCATCGAGGAAAATCCTGATGAAGGTCCCTATTGGCGGGGTGCTTGCCCCGGTTACCCGGGATGGCGGATCGAATGGTACGAGAGCGATCTTCGACAGGGCCTCGAATTGATCGACAAGTCGGGCCGGAAAACTGACCTCCATTTGTCAGAGGTCGTCGCGCATGGAGCTTTCAACAATCTCTTGGGTGCGCCGGTGGAGTGGCGCGGGCCCAGCACGAAGGCGCCGGACACGCTCATCGTACGAATGGGCGTGGATCAGGAGGAGGAAGGCCGGCCGCAAATTAGCCGCCTGGCCGTCGTCCGCCTCTCACCGACGCCGTGCATCATCGGCGTCGTTGAACCATCGTCGGCTCAAAATGCAAAAGCGCGCGCCATCGCGGACGGAACGAAGCGCGACTGTCTCACCGAATAGCTAGGCTGCGGGCCGCCGAAGCGAGCGCACCCGCGCTGGGCCCTCATCCGCTGCGAAATCCGAATGTCCGGGGAGCGGCTCGTGCATCTGCATCAGCGAGTTCATCAGCGCGTCGTCGTCGCTGGAGCAAACGCCCAGCACCAGCGCTTCGTCACAGTCCTCGGCGGCGACGTAAGCGTGGCCCATCTTCGAATCGATGTAGATCGCCTCGCCGGCCTTCAGCGTGACCGGATCGTAGAATTCGGAGTGGACGACGATCGTGCCTTCCAGGACGTGGATATATTCCTCGCCCGAGTGTGAAACGAGTTCACCGAACTCGCTCAGGGACTTGGCCCGGATGCGGGTGAGGATGGGGATCATCCGCTTCCTACGAAGCTCGGTGCACAAGTAGTAGTAGTCGTAATTGGGAGTGGTGACGCGGATGGCGTCCTCCAGCTTCCCGATGCTCCGGCGGGCAGTCACCGCCTCAACCGACTCCGTCTCCGCGAATAGCTCCGAGATCGGAATTTGCAGCCGGTGACTGAGCTGGGCGAGCTTGTCGTAGGTCAAAGTGAGGCGATCGTTTTCGACCTTGGACAGGGTCGAAACAGGTATGCCGCTGCGCTCGCTCATCTCGCGCAGCGTCCAATTCCTGTGGGCTCTCAGCTCTTTCAGAATGCGGCCGAGAGTAGGGCGCTGGCTCAATGCTGCCGCCTCCGTAATGAGTTTGACATTTTTCCAATCAGGCTCATTATGACCTCATTCGAGACAGGTTGGCATGATAAGGTGATTTCGCTCCTTTGGGCAAATCGCTGAAAAGGGGAGAGGAAAATGCGTAAAGCGGCTGCATTCGTTGCTGCGATTCTTGGGGCTGCTGTCTTGTCTGGCGCTTCCGCCCAGACCGTTCAGCCAACGCTCGTACCCAAGCCGGCGCCTGTCAATTCTCCAAAGGTCGATACGCCTCCCGCCAATCCTGCCTTAGGAGCCCAGCCGCTCACGGCCGAGAACGTCAACGCCTGGCTCGACGGCTACATGCCGATCTCGATCGGGAAGAGCGACATTCCGGGAGCGGTCGTGGTCGTCGTCAAGGACGGGCAGATCCTCACCAGTCGCGGCTACGGATTTTCCAATGTGGAAAAGCGTACGCCGGTCGATCCTCACACGACGCTCTTCCGCCCCGGCTCGATCTCCAAGCTGTTCACCTGGACCGCCGTCATGCAGCTCGTCGAGCAGGGCAAGCTCAACCTCGACGAGGACGTCAACAAATACCTCGATTTCAAGATTCCGCCGCGCAACGGCAAGCCGGTCACCCTTCGGAACATCATGACCCACACGTCGGGTTTCGAAGAGCAAGTGATGGACCTGATCGCAGTCGATCAGAAGAAGTACGTCCCCTACGATCAGATCCTGCGCCGCTGGGTCCCGAAGCGGGTCTATGATCCAGGCACGACCCCGGCCTATTCGAACTGGGCGACCGCTCTTGCCGGCTACATTGTCAGCCGCGTCTCGGGCGAACCGTTCGAAGCTTACATTCAGCGCCATATCTTCGCACCCGCCGGTATGGGCCTGGCGTCGTTCCAGCAGCCGCTGCCAGCCAACCTCAAGCCGCACATGTCGGAAGGGTATCAGCCCGGAAGCAACAAGCCCTATGGCTACGAATATGTCGGCGTGGGCCCGGCGGGCAGCCTTGCGGCCAGCGGCGACGACATGGGCCGCTTCATGATCGCCCACCTCAACAATGGCGGGCCACTGCTGAAGCCGGCGACTGCGCAGCTTATGCATTCGACTGCGAATGATCCGATCCCAGGCCTGCAGAAGATGTCGCTCGGCTTCTATCAGTCGAACATCAACGGCCGTCCGGTTGTTTCGCATGGCGGCGACACGGTCGCGTTTCACAGCGACCTTCACTTGTTCCTGAACGACGGCGTCGGACTCTTCGTCTCGTTCAACAGCCCGGGCAAGGAAGGCGCTGCCCACGCGCTTCGCAATGCGTTGCTCGAGCAGTTCGGCGATCGCTATTTCCCGGCTCCGGCCGACGCTCGCAAGATCGACGCCAAAGCAGGCAAGGAGAATGCCGAGAAACTGGCCGGCACCTGGTCAACTTCGCGGCGGTCATTCTCGACTTTCCTCAGCATCACCGACCTGATCGGCCAGACCAAGGTTGGCGTCGGCGAGGACGGCCAGCCGCTGATTTCCGACGGTCTGTTCGCCGGCCTCAACGGCCAGCCGCGCAAGTGGATTCCGGTCGGACCGATGCTGTGGCGCGACGCCGACAGCCATGAAATGCTTGGCGCCAATGTGGTCGATGGCAAAGCGGTTCGCTTCAGCCTCGGCAGCGTCGCGCCGATCATCGTCTGGGATCGGACGCCCTGGTATCAGGATTCCGCTTGGCTTCTTCCGCTGACCTACCTCAGTCTCGCGGTCCTATTCCTGACCATGCTGTTCTGGCCGGTGCGGGCGATCGTTCGCCGCCGCTACGGGGCCGCTATCGGCGTCGAGGGAAGAGAACTGCAGGCGTATCGTGCGAGCCGCCTCGGCGCGACCGCGATCTTCCTGACCATCGTCGGCTGGATCTTCATGATTTCGACAATGTTCGGCGATCTGAACTACCTGAGCGCAAGCTTCCTGCCGGTAGTGCTTTCGTTGCAAGTGATCAGCTTCATCACCTTCATCGGAGGTGCCGCGGCGATTGTCTGGTACGCGGTCACGGTCTGGCGCCGGAAGGGCGGCTTTAGGGCGACCTGGAAGGCCAAGCTGTGGAGCCTGTTGCTGGTGGTCTCCGCCGCGACGATCCTGTGGATCGCGATTATCTATCATCTGCTTGGCTTCGCGACGAAGTACTGATGCCTCAAACGCTCTCGTATCGCGTCGAGACGCATCGTCTCGCGGCACCGTTCCGAATTTCCGGATACGTGTTTGAGGCTTCCGATGTCGTCGTCGTCGAACTCGACGACGGCCGGAATCGGGGCCGGGGCGAGGCCGCCGGAGTGTACTATCTCGGCGACGAAGCTCCGCAGATCGTGGAGGCTCTCGAACAGAACCGCGCTGCCATCGAAGCGTGCGGGAGCCGGGAGGAGGTCAGGCAGATCCTCCCTCCCGGCGGTGCCCGCAACGCCGTCGACTGCTCGATGTGGGAGCTTGAGGCACTCCGTTCGGGCATTCCCGCTCACCGCCTCGCCGGAATCGACGCGCCGCGCCCGTTGGTGACAACCTTCACGCTCGGCGCCGACGAGCCGTCGAAGATGGCCGAGGGCGCCCGCAATTATGCAAGCGCAAAGGCGATCAAGATCAAGCTGACCGGGAGCTTCGAACTCGACATCGAACGGGTCCGTGCGATCCGTGAAGCAAGGCCGGACGTCTGGCTCGGGGTCGACGCCAACCAGGGTTTCGACCGCTCGGTGCTGCCGGCACTGGTGCAGGCGATGGCCCGGCAGAATGTTTCTTTGATCGAACAGCCGCTGGCGCGTGGTTCGGAGGCGGACCTCGAAGGCTTCGAGAGCCCCATCCCCATTGCGGCCGATGAGAGCGTCCTCGACTTGGCCGATGTGCCTGGCCTCGTCGGCCGCTTTCAGGTCGTGAACATCAAACTCGACAAGTGCGGCGGCCTGACCGAGGCGCTGCTGATGGCGAAGGAGGCTCGCCGCCTCGGCCTTGGCGTGATGGTTGGCAACATGGTCGGCACCAGCCTCGCCATGGCTCCTGCGTTCATCCTCGGCCAATTGTGCGACTACGTCGACCTCGATGGACCAACCTTCCTCAAGGAGGACCGGGTTCCTAGCGTCCAGTACAGCGACGGCGAAATATGGTGCCCGGATGACGTCTGGGGCTCGCAGTCGGCGGTGCTCGCGGCGTGAATCAGCCGTCGAACTGGTTTGGTCAGCCGCGCGGACTGACCATCCTGTTCCTCACGAACATGTGGGAGCAATTCTCCTACTTCGGAATGCGGGCGCTGCTCGTCTATTACATGACCACGACGCTGGTCTTCGGGCAGGAGAAGGCGTCCAGCATCTACGGTTTCTATACGGCATTCGCTTACTTCACGCCGATCATCGGCGGGACGATTGCCGATCGCTGGCTGGGCAAGCGCCGCGCAGTGATCATTGGCGCGACGATCATGGCCGCGGGCCACTTCATGATGGCATTCCAGCCGGCCTTCTATTTCGCGCTGGCCACGATCGCGCTGGGCAACGGTCTATTCCTGCCGACGCTGCCGAGCCAGATCAACGACCTCTACAAGGCGGATGATCCGCGACGGCCGTGGGCTTACAACGTCTATTATGTCGGCGTGAACCTCGGCGCATTCCTGGCGCCTCTCATCTGCGGCTTCCTTGGCGAGACCTACGGCTGGCACTGGGGCTTCGGAGCGGCCGGTGTCGGAATGCTCGCCGGCCTCCTCATCTATTTGTGGGGCCAACCGTACCTACCCGTGGAGCGGAGCGAGGAAGGGAACACGGCTCCGGCAGCGAAATCGCATCGCGGGCGGGACACGGTGCTGCTCCTGCTCGGCATCGGCCTCGCGGTGACCATCTTTCGCGGCGCCTATGAGCAGATCGGCAATACGTTCGCTCTTTGGATGCGCGACGACGTCGACCGCACGATCGCCGGCTTCGAAGTCGGTGCGGCGATGTTCTTCTCGCTCAATCCCCTGCTGGTGATGATCATGACCCCGTTCCTGCTCGCGCGATGGAAACGGCAGGCCGCACGCGGGCGCGAGCTTTCGCCGACGCAGAAAATGGCGACCGGCGCACTGATCGTGGCGGCGTCATATCTCGTCGTTGCCGCAGCCGAGGCGCTTAGCGGGGGCGGACGCGCGCACTGGATCTGGCTGCTCACCTATTTCGTGATCTTCACCTTGGGCGAACTGTACATTCTGCCCAACGGCCTCGGCATTTTCGCTCGGCTCGCACCGCCCAAGCTCGGCGCAACCACCGTTGCATCCTGGTACCTCGCCATCTTTACCGGCAGCCTTGCGGCCGGCCAGGTGGGCAGGTTGTGGAGCCACCTCGGCCATGTCGAATTCTTCGTGCTGCTCGCGGCGATCGCGAGCGTCGCAGCAGTCCTCCTCTACAGCCTGGACGGAGCGACCAAGCGTGTCCTTGCCCAAGTCGCCGGACCCAAGCCGCGGGATGACCTGACCGACGTCCCGGAAGGCATTGCGAGGCCGCAAAATGCTTGAGGCCCGTGTCAACAGGCGAGGCGTTTTGCTCGGCGGCCTGGCGGTTGGAGCGGCCGCTTTCCCGATGATCAATCGTGGCAGTTTCGCCTTCGCGGCGGCGCCGGGAAAGACCTACTCGGCGCGGACGATCAAGCTCGTCCGCGAATCCCTGGTCATCGACATGCTCGCCCCGCTGAAGCTCGACTTCGATCCGAAGTTCTACGACCAGCCGTTCAGCGCGGCCGACCTGGCCGACTACAAGGCTTCGGGCATCACCGGCTTTCATCACAGTGTCGGCATGGGCGGTCCGGGCGCAAAGGAACAGGCGCTCGAATATCTGGCCACCTACCAGGGCTGGGTTGGCCGCCAGGCCGATCACTTCACCCTGGTCGGAACCGCGCGGGACCTCGATCGCGCCAGGGCCGACGGCAAGTTCGCAATTATCATGGGCATCCAGAATGCCGAGCATTTCGAGAAGCCGGAGGACGTCCAGGCGTTCTATCGCGCCGGGCTTCGCTGTTCCCAGCTAACCTACAACAGCCAGAACCTGATCGGCGCGGGGTCGACCGACCGCGTCGACGGCGGGGTCAGCGACTTCGGCGAGGCGATCATCAAGGAAATGAACGAGGTCGGGATGCTGATCGACACGTCGCATTGCGGCGAGAAGACCACGCTCGATGCGATCGAGCTATCGCCCAAGGCGATCGCGATCACGCATTCGAACTGCAAGGCGCTGAACCCGCATCCGCGTAACAAGTCCGACGAAGTGATCAGGAAGCTCGCCGCGAAGAGCGGAGTGATGGGCGTCACCGGTGTTCGCATGTTCGTGAAGGACCGCGATCCCACGACGGTTTCGGCTCTCGCCGATCACATCGACCATGTCGTGAAGCTCGTTGGCGTTGAACATGTCGGCATCGGCTCGGATGCCGATCTCAACGGCTACGATGACATGAAGCCGGACCAGTACAAGGCGCTGAAGGCCTCCTACAAGGCCAGCTACGCATTCCGCGACAAGATCGACATCGACGGCTTCGACCATCCCCGGAAGGTTTTCGACCTGACGGAAGAGCTCGTCCGCCGCGGCTATTCGGACTCAAGCATCAAGTTGGTTCTCGGAGGAAATTTCAGGCGCCTTCTGGGCGCAACGTGGGCCTGACGGTGGGACGCAGGCTTTGAAACAAAGGGGAATGACGATGAAAAGGCTCGGACACACTTCACGAATTGCACTGTTGGGCTCAGTCGCGGTTGTTTGCGCAGCAACGCCGTCGGTGGCTTTGGCACAGGACGCTCCCGCCGCTGCGCCGGAGGCAGCAGCACCGGCTCCGGAACCGCAGGGCGACGAGATCATCATCACTGCGCAGAAGCGCTCGGAAGCGATCCTCGACATTCCGCAGTCCGTGACAGTTGTCGGAGGCGACACGCTTGAGCGGCAACACTCCGTCACCTTCTCCGACTATTTGAGCCAGGTTCCCGGCCTTAGCCTTGAGCAAAGTGAGCCTGGCGTCGGTCGCCTGGTCCTTCGCGGTGTCAACACCGGCGGCGTTAGCTCGACCGTTGCGATCTATGTCGACGAAACGCCGTTCGGATCGAGCACGGGTCTCGTCAACGGCGCGATCCTCGCGGGCGACTTCGACACGTTCGACGTTTCGCGCATCGAGGTGCTGCGCGGGCCACAGGGTACGCTTTACGGCGCGAGCTCGCTGGGCGGTGTCTTGAAGTTCGTGACCAATGCGCCGGAGTTCGACGCATTCCATGCTCGCGGCCGCGCCGGCCTGGAGTTCGTCGATGGCGGCGGCACCGGCTACAATTTCAGCGGAATGGTCAATGCGCCGCTGGGTGACGTCGCCGCAGTTCGCGCGTCGGGATTCTATCGCAAGAACGCCGGCTGGATCGACGGTAATGGCTCCGACGCGACGTTTTTCGGCGTCGACTCGCTCGGCGGAAAGGACATCAACAAGGGCGAGAGTTACGGTGGCCGCGCCTCGGTGCTGTTCAAGCCGACATCGGAGCTTTCGATCCGGTTGACCGGCATCACCCAGCGCATTCAATCGGACGCCTCCAGCGACTCCGAGGTCGACCAGGTCAATTACAACCCGATCGGCGGGAAGCTTCGCCAGAGCCGGTGGTTCAAGGATCCCAACGAGCTCAAGTATCGGGTGCTAAACGGCGTCGTCGAATATGACTTCGGTTTCGCCTCGCTGCTGTCGTCGACCAGCTTCAGCAAGCAGGATCAGACCTTCAATATCGACGCAGTACCAATTCTTGGAACCGCACTTAATGTCCTCGTCGGGGCGCTGGTACCTGGCCAGGTCATCGGTCCGTTCCAGGATCAGCAGACCGACCTCAAGAAGTTCACGCAGGAAGTCCGCCTGGCTTCCCCGTCGAGTAACAAGTTCGAGTGGATGATCGGTGCCTACTACACGCACGAAAAGGGCAAGATCGACCAGTTCATCGGCTCGGTCGATCTGCTGACAGGGCAGTCTTTCGGGATCCCGCTGCTCGACGATCTGGCCACCGCGCGGATCGATTCCAAATATAAGGAAGTCGCAGGTTTCGCGAACGTGACCTGGCACGCGACCGACCAGTTCGACATCACCGCCGGCGCGCGTCTTGCGAAGAACGATCAATCTGCGCATCAGGTTACGGCAAGCGCGCTGGGCCTGGTCGGCGCGTCGGACTTCGTCACCAAGTCAGACGAAAGCGTGTTCACCTACGCCATCTCGCCGCGATACGAGATCAATGACCGCATGGCTGTCTACGCTCGAATCGCGAAGGGCTATCGACCCGGCGGCCCGAACGTCGTTGCGCCTCCGGTCCCGCCGGGCGTTCCGCGGACCTATTCGTCGGATACGCTGACCAGTTACGAGATCGGTCTGAAGAACAATCTCGGGCACGGGGCCTCGTTCGACATCGCCGCCTACCACCTCAAGTGGAAAGACATTCAGCTGTTCAGTGTGGTCAGCGGCGTTGGCGTGAACGTCAACGGCGGAACCGCGGCTAGCAACGGCATCGAGGCCTCGCTCCTGCTGAAGCCGGTTCCGGGAATGACGCTGGGCGTGAACGGCGCGTGGATCGATGCGCACCTGACCGAGGATACGCCTCCGCTCGCCGGCGGGTTCGACGGTGACCGGCTGCCTTACGTTCCAAAGGTCAGCTTCAGCGTGAACACCGACTACGAATGGAAGCTGTCCGGTTCGGCAACGGCCTTTGTCGGCGGCACGATCGCCTACACCGGTAGCCAGCGCGACAACTTCAACATCTCCGACATCGTCGGAGTGAATCCGGACGGAAGCTTCATCTTCGCGTTCACGCCGCAGCGGCACATCAGCGATTATGCGACGATCGACTTGCGAGCGGGGATCGAGATCGACCGCTTCACGATCGAGGCCTACGTCAAGAACCTCACCAATTCGGAAGGCGTGAACTCGCTGGCATTGCTGGAGGATCAGCTGATCGGAAACAATGTGTTGCCGGGCAACGCGATCCGCGCGGCGTTGACCCGTCCGCGGACCATCGGACTCTCCCTCACGGCAGGGTTCTAAAGGCGCGATGATCCAGGCGATGGGAACAGCGTCGGCGAGCTTGCGGGCCGGGAAGGAGGGGGAGACCTCCCGGCTCGCATTACCGCAGCCGTACCTGCTTTTCCTGGGAGACACGGTCGAAGCGGGCTTTGCGAAGACGGCATTCGGACTTCGCGACTGGGCGCCGGATTTGTGCGTTGGCGAATTCGCATTGCCGTCGGCGCGGATCGATCTCGGCCTGCCCAAGCTTTCGCCGGCCGAAGCGGCCGACCGGGGCGCACGCTCCTTGGTCATTGGCGTCGCGAACTCCGGGGGGTTCATCGCTGAGTCCTGGGTTCCGGCCTTGGTCGAGGCACTGGAGGCCGGGCTGGATATCGTCAGCGGGATGCATTCGAAGCTGATCCAGGTCCCGGAACTTCGCTACGGGGCTGAACGGCTCGGCCGGCAGCTGATCGACATCCGAACGCCCCCTGCGAACCTGCCAATTGCAACTGGGCTGAAGCGAAGCGGGAAGCGACTGCTGACGGTCGGCACCGACTGTGCGCTTGGCAAGAAATACACCGCACTATCCATTGCGCGCGGGTTTGCTGGTCGTGGCGTCGATGTTGATTTCAGAGCGACCGGCCAGACGGGAATCATGATCTCAGGAGGCGGAATCCCAATGGATGCCGTCGTATCCGATTTTGCCGCCGGCGCCGCCGAAGTGCTCAGCCCGGCTGCGGACCCGGGCCATTGGGACGTGATCGAAGGGCAGGGCTCGATCCTGCATCCCGCGTACGCAGGTGTTTCCCTAGCCCTGCTTCATGGGAGCCAGCCGGACGTTTTCGTAGTCTGTCATGACCCTGGCCGCACCCGGCTTCTTGGCGATGAGGAGTTCGCGGTACCAAGCGTTGAAGAGATCATCGATCTGACGACGCACCTCGGATCGCGGACGAACCCCAGGATCCGTTGCGGCGGTGTGTCATTGAATACATCGGCGCTTGGTTCGGAAGAGGCTGCCGGTCACTGCGCCGCAGAGTCCGCGCGGCTGGGGCTTCCGGTTTGCGATCCCATCCGTGGCGGCGAGGCGTTCGACGCCCTCATCGAGGAGTGCCTGCGCTCATGAGTTCGGCCGCGGCGCCGGATTCTGAGCACAGCTGGTTCAAGCGAATCCTACTGCCGGGGCTTGGACTCAAGGCTTTCGTCATTGGCGGGGGGTATGCGACGGGTCGCGAGCTGGCGGAATTCTTCCTGCCATCCGGCCCGCGCGGCGGCCTGCTGGCGATCGGCTTCGCGACCGTAGTGATGAGCCTCCTATCCATAGTGACCTTCGTCGTCGCGAGGCGGCTACAGGCATTTGATTACCGGACATTCTTCAAGCGGCTGCTCGGCCCCGGATGGATTGCCTTCGAGCTCGCCTACCTGCTGCTCGTGATCCTGATCCTCGCCGTCTACGGCGCCGCGGCAGGAGCGATCGTGGCTGCCGTGTTCGGTGCTCCCGAATGGGTAGGAACCGTCGCTTTGATGCTCGGCATCGCCAGCGTGGTGACCTTCGGCAATACGGCGGTCGAGCGCCTGTTCCGTGACGTCTCCTACCTGCTGTACGGCGTGTACGTGCTGTTCATCATCCTGGCGCTTTATGCGTTCGGTCACCTGATCGGCCCTGCCTTTTCCGCGCATCCGGAAACCAGCGGATGGGCGATGAACGGCCTGACTTACGCCAGCTACAACACGGTCGGCGCGGTCATCATCCTGCCGGTCCTTCGTCACCTCGTTACCGATCGCGACGCCGTCATCTCCGGACTGATCGCCGGCCCTTTGACGATGCTTCCGGCGCTCTTGTTCTTCATTCCGATGGTGGCCTTCTACCCCGCCATCAAGGACGCGCCTTTGCCGTCCGATTTCCTCCTTCAGCAGATGGGAATGCCGTGGTTCCACCTGCTGTTCCAGGCGATGATTTTCGCCGCTTTGCTCGAAAGCGGGACAAGCGCGGTGCATGCCGTCAACGAGCGCATCGATGGCGCATGGGAAGCGCGCAAGGGCGTACCTCTGACGCATCGGGCCCGGCTCGTCATCGGCCTCGCCTTGCTAGCGCTTTGCATGTTCGCGGCTGGCCGCTTCGGTTTGGTCGCGCTGATCGCGAACGGATACCGGGCGCTCGCCTACATTTTCCTCGGCGTCTTCGTTCTCCCACTGCTGACCATCGGCGTTTGGAAGATCTACCGCAACGAACGGGCGGACGAGCCGGCACTCGAGGTTTGATTGAAGGGGATTGAAATGAAGCCACGTGTCGCGTTGCGCGGGTTGTTCGCAGCAGCGTCCTTGCTTGCGCTGGGAGCCTCGGCGGATGCCGCTCCCCCGGCCGGCTTCGAGCAGCGGGTCGAGCAGCTTCGCAAGGACATTGGCGTTCCCGGTGTCAGCATCGCGATCGTCGAGGACGGGAAAGTCACGCTGGCGCACGGATGGGGCGTTCGCGACATCTCGACCAACACACCCGTCGATGCCGACACGATCTTCTTTACCGGGTCGACCGGCAAGGCGTTCACCAATGCGGCGCTGGCAACGCTGGTGGATGAAGGGAAGATCGGCTGGGACGACAAGGTCATCGATCACATGCCGGATTTCCGGATGTACGATCCGTGGGTCACGCGGGAAATGACCATCCGCGACCTGCTCGTTCATCGTAGCGGCCTCGGCCTCGGGCAGGGCGACCTGCTGTTCCTTCCGAATAGCACGCTTTCGCGCAAGGAAACCGTCCGGCGGATCCGCTACCTCAAGCCCGCGACCAGCTTTCGCAGCGGCTATGCCTACGACAACATCCTCTACATGGCGGCCGGCCAGCTGATCGAGGAGGTTAGCGGGAAGACGTGGGAGCGCTACATCCACGATCATGTCTTCGGCCCGCTGGGCATGAAGAATTCGACGGACACCGACAGGGACTTCCAGGCAAACCCGAACCACGCGCGACCGCACAGCCGCAACGATGGCCCGATTCACGGCATGGGCACGCAGGCTCCGCTCGATGAGAATGCGACGATCTCGCAGAACGCAGCACCGGCGGGCGGTCTCGCAATCAGCGCCAATGACATGAGCCGGTGGCTGCTGACCCAACTCGCACGCGGCAAGATTCCGGGCAGCGACAAGCGCCTGTTCTCGCAGGAACAATCGGAGCAGATGTGGACGGGCGTGGTGATTACCCCGGTGCCGCAATATCCGGCCGAGTTCGCGGCCGCTCAGCCTCACTACGATCTCTACGCCTTGGGCTGGGGCCTGTCCGATTATCGCGGCGCGCAGGTTGTCGGGCACGATGGTGCCGTGTTCGGGTCGCAGGCGACTGTCGCCCTGCTACCGGGGAAGAATGTCGGGATCTTCATTGCCGCCAACAGCGAGGACGGCGAGATTATCCGGGGCCTGCTATTCGAGCTGCTCGACCATTATCTCGGCTACCCCCAGGCTCAGTGGCCCGAGAAGTGGCGCGCGTTCAAGCTGGCACGGCTGAATGCGGCGGCGAAGGCGGTCCAAGCCGCCGAAGCGAAGCCTGCCAGGATCGGTCCGTCGCTGCCGCTCGCGAACTACGTCGGAGACTTCACCGACCCCTGGTACGGCACGATCAAGGTGCGCCAGGCCGGCAAGACTCTCGCCATCGAATTCCCGCACTCGACGGGAATGGAGGGGCCGTTGACGCACTACCAATACGACACGTTCAAGATGAACCCGAAGCTCGACTGGGTCGAACCGGCGTATGTCACGTTCGCGATTGGCGCCGACGGCAAGGTCGACCGCGTGACGATGAAGGCCGTTTCACCGCGTGCAGACTTCAGCTGGGACTATCACGACCTGCTGTTCACGCCCGAGTCGGCCGGGAAATAGCCTAGTGGCCGTCGCCCTCGGTCCGCTCGACGCCTGACTGCGCAAGCTGATCGTCGATCTGGGCGAGGAGGCGGTCCAGCCCTTCCTGATCGCGAGCTTCGGCCCGCGCGACCAACACGTCCTGCGTGTTCGACGCACGGAGGAGCCACCAGCCATCGTCCGTCTTCACGCGTGCACCATCCGTCGAATTGACCTCGGACCCGTTGGCCGAGACGCGCTGAAGCACTTCGGAGACGACGGCGAACTTGCGGCTTTCGTCGACCGGGAAGCGCATTTCCGGGGTGACGATGGACTTGGGCATCGCGTCCATGATCTCGGTCAGCGACCTGCCGGACTGAGCGATCGCCTCGATCAGGCGGACGGCGGCGTAGAGCGCGTCGTCGAAGCCGTACCAGCGGTGCTTGAAAAAGATGTGACCGCTCATCTCACCCGCGAGCGGAGCGCCGGTCTCCTTCATCTTCGACTTGATGAGGCTGTGACCCGTTTTCCACATCAAAGGCGTACCGCCGATCGACGCGACATGGTCGAACAGGATCTGGCTAGCCTTCACGTCGGCGATAATTGTTGCGCCCGGCTGCTCCTTGAGCACGGGTTCGGCCAGGATCATCAGCAGCTGATCGCCCCAGACGACGCGGCCTTTGCCGTCGACGGCACCGATGCGGTCGGCGTCGCCGTCGAAAGCGATGCCGAAGTCGAGGTTCTTTGCCGCAACCAAGGCCTTGAGATCGGCGAGATTGGCTTCGACCGTCGGGTCGGGGTGATGGTTAGGAAAGCGGCCGTCGACCTCGGTATGGATCGTGAAATGCTCGCCGGGCAGCTTCTGGATCAGCTTCTCCAGCGTAGGACCTCCGGCGCCATTTCCGGCGTCCCAGCCAATCCGGAACGACCCGCCTTGAAAGCCCTGGACCAAGCGATCGACGTAGCTGTCGAGGATGTCGACCTGATCGACATGCCCAAGGCCGTCGGTCCAGTCGCCGTCGGCAGCCCGACGGCCGATCTTCTGGATTTCGTCGCCGAAGACCGAGCGGCCGTTCAGCAACATCTTGAAGCCGTTGTAGTCGGACGGATTGTGGCTTCCGGTGACCTGGATGCCGCCCTGCACGCTCAGCGTCGACACGGCGTAATAGAGCATCGGGCTTGGTCCGACGCCAATGTTGTCGACGTTGATCCCGCCTTCGATCAGGCCCCTGATGAGTTCGGCCTGCAGAATCGGGGAATGCGTGCGTCCGTCGCGGCCGACCGCCAGGCGGGTCGCACCTTCGTCAGTGGCCAAGGCGGCAAACGTCCGGCCCAGCGCGTAAGCGTCAGCCTCGTTAAGCGTCTTTCCGACGATTCCGCGAATGTCGTATTCGCGAAGGATGGTGCGATCGAAGGTATGGGTCATGGAACTCACTGATTTGATTACCTGCTTGTCATTGCGAGGAGCGCAGCGACGAAGCAATCCAGGAAAGCGAGTGTGGATTGCTTCGTTGCGTCCGCAATGACGAACTAGGCGACTTTTTGTTCGATTTCGCTAACGTCCGGAATGCCGAGACCCGCGATCATCTCGCGCAACTCCTGCCGTGCGGTGATGTGGCCGATGCCGACTTCGCCTAGATGCTCATAGTCGAGCAGGGTCAGGCCCTTCGGAAAGAGCTCACGATAGATCACGCGCTCGCCGAGACCTGGAATGACGCGGAAGCCGACGCGGCGGGCCAGTTCGTCCAGCGCAGCGCCCACGCGCCGGAGGTTATGGCTCTCGATATGTTGGAGGCGATTGCGCAGAACCACCCAGTCCACGCTCTTGCCGGTGTTCTTGGCGCGCTGGGTTCGGCTGTTCCAGATCAGCTCCGCGTAAAAGCTCGGCCGCGTGATCTTGAAGTTCTCCGGGTGGACCTGGCCGATGAGGTCGAGGTCGACGAAGCTGTCGTTCATCGGCGTGACCAGAGTGTCCGCCTTGAGGATGGCGGCGCGAGCGATCGGATCGTCGCGGCCCGGCGTATCGACAACGACGACGTCGACGTCCTCGCTAAGCTCTCGCAGGGCCAGATCTAGGCCTTCGACGCTGTCGCCTTCGAATACGCGATAGCGTGCCTGGGGCAGCCTCACGTCGAGCCGCCGCATTGTGGCGTCGCGGTTCTCGAGATAGCGGGTCATGGTGCGCTGACGGCTGTCGAGGTCGAGCGCTCCGACATTGTGACCCGTCGCTGCGAGGGCGATTGCGGTGTGAACGGCGGTCGTCGACTTGCCGGTACCGCCTTTTTCATTGGCGAAGACGATGAAATGTGGCTGGGCCATGATCCCCACCCCCCTTGCACTTTTCCCACGCGGCTCCAAGAACCGCGCCCCGGTTAACGGTTTACCGAAGGGTCTGAATCCTTGCAAATAATCCGTGAAGCAAATCAGCTGCCGGCAGCCCTTATCGCCTTGAGGGCCGGGGGAAAGAGTCTTGCGCTGGTCCCGACCATGGGGGCGCTCCATGCCGGGCACCTGACGCTCATCACTGAGGCAAGGCGCGTTGCCGACCGCGTTGCCGCGACGATTTTCGTTAATCCGCTCCAGTTCGCCGCGAACGAGGACCTCGACCGCTATCCTCGACAGGAGGAGAAGGATGCGGCGCTGCTGGAGGCCGCCGGTTGCGACCTGCTGTGGCTGCCGCGGCCCGGCGAAATCTACCCGGCGGGCTTTTCGACAACCGTCAGTGTAAAGGGCGTGAGCGAGCGCTGGGAGGGCGAAGCGCGGCCGGGCCATTTCGATGGCGTCGCGACAGTGGTGGCCAAGTTGCTCTGCGCGGTGGGGCCGGACGTCGCCTTGTTCGGCGAGAAGGACTTTCAGCAGCTCGCCGTCATCCGGCGCATGAACCGGGACTTGCAGCTGGGGATCGAGATCCTTGGCGTTCCGACGGTCCGCGATGATGACGGCTTGGCTCTCTCGTCGCGCAACGCGTACCTTTCGCCGGATGAGCGGCAGCGGGCCCTGGCGTTGCCTTGGGCTCTTAACGCGGCGGCGAAGCGAATTCTGGACGGTGAAGACGTCGGTGCGGTCCTTGTCGAGGCACGCGAAGAACTGCTCACCGCAGGCTTTTCGCGTGTCGATTATTTCGCTTTGGTCAATGCGTTATCGCTGGAACCACTCGACCGCGCCGGGGGTCCGATGCGTCTGATTGCAGCAGCCACGATCGGCCGCACGCGCCTGATCGACAACATCGCCGTGGGGGTGTGACTTTGGCGTCACGACGCCGTTAACCATTTGTTTGCCATCCCGGTCCGAAAGTCGCCTCATCCAAGGGGGAGACTTCAAGTGGGTGCAGTTAGCCAGAAGAGTGCGGAGTTCCTGATCCGTAGCCGCCTCGCCGATGCCGATCGTGGCAACGTCGATGCATTGTTCGAACTTGGCGTGACCTATTCGACCGGCCGTGGGGGCATCGAGGTCGACCTTATCGAAGCACACAAGTGGTTCAATCTCGCCGCGCTCAATGGTTGCACTCGGGGGCAGCAGTGCCGCGCGGAGATCGCGATCGAAATGACCGCTCGCGAAATTGCCGAAGCCCAGCGTCAGGCACGCGCCTGGCTCGGCTCGCACCAGCGTTACGCCGCCTAACGATATCCCGGTTGCGGCTGCGGAATGGGTTGCGGCTGCATCCAGGGCTGAACCGGCTGCGGGGGCGGCTGCTTCAGGACCAGGACCACGCGGCTGTTCTGCAACCATGTGGCATCGTGGACCGCATCGCCGGTCGGTCGTTCCCGGCCCCAACTGACAATCTGGAGTTGTTCGGGCGGGACGCCTGAAGCGATCAGATAATTCCGGACTGCGGCTGCGCGCCGCTCACCAAGCGCCAAAGCATAGTCGCGGGTTTGCCGGACGTCGGCGTGACCCTCGATGCTGGCATTCACAAACGGATGCTGGATCAACCACTGCGCCTGAGCCGTCAGTGTCGCCTGCGATTGCGGCGTGAGCACATAGGTGTCGCGGCCAAACCGAACGGTGTCCGAGCCAGCCTTCATCCTCAAATCTTGCTCCAACACGGGGATGGCCAACACAGGGCCCGCGGGATAGCCGGGGCCCGGCTGCGGATATCCCTGCTGCGGGGCAGGCGGATACGGATAGGGCTGATATCCCTGGGCCGAAGCCACGCTCGGGAAGAGAGCCGAGCACAAAAGCAACGCACGCATCATTGGACCACTCCCGACCAGCTCGGGTCCGCCGCAGCTTGCGGCGTGGCGACCGCCTTTGGCTCTCCTCCGGCGGTCGATACCATCTGCAGCGAGCCTATCCCGGAGCCCTGCAGCGTGCGCTGGAACATCACCCATTCGCTGTCGGGCGACCAGGTTGGCGCCTCATCCTGCCAGCCGTTGGTGAGAATCTTCTCGTCGCCGCCGCTCGCGTTCATGATCCCTATATTGATGTTGGCGCCGGTCCAGCGGGCGAAAGCGATGCGCTCCCCGTCGGGGCTCCAGACCGGCGAGGAGTTCGATCCGCCGCCGAAGCTCAGCCTGCGCTGGCCCGACCCGTCCGAGTTCATCACATAAACCTGCTGCGTGCCTGAGCGGTCGCTTTCGAAGACGATCTGCCGTCCGTCGGGCGAAAAGCTCGGCGAGGTATCGATTCCCGGCGTAGTGGTCAGCCGTCGCGGCATCCCGCCGTTCGCATCGGCCACGTAGACGTCGCTGTTGCCGTCGACGGCGATTGAAAAGACGATTTGCCTGCCGTCCGGCGAATAGCGGGGGGCAAAGCTCATTGCACCGGACTGTACGAGCGGACGATCGTTGCCGCCATCCGCGTCTGTGATGCGCACGTTGGGCATCCCACCGGCGAAGCTCATGTAAACGACATGCTCTCCGTCCGGGGACAAGCGCGGGCTGGTAACCGTGACTTCGCCCTGGGTCAGGTAGCTGTGATCGGTGCCGTCCCAATTCATCACGGCAATGCGCTTGACCGGCTTCGTCCGCGATCCCGTCGCTGCGACGTAAGCGATACGGCTGTCGAATAGCCCAGGCCGGTTGGTGACGGCGGTGTAGAACGCGCCGGCGCAGCGGTGCGCGGCACGCTTCCACTCTGTGGCAGCCACGGCAAATCCCTTGCGGGTCATCTCGCGGCGGGACTTCAGGTCGTAAAGGTAGCAGACGACGTTGATACGGCCGTCGTCACGTGCCTGCACGTAGCCGGTGACCAAAGCACCCGCGCCGATGCCTGCCCAGTTCGGGTACAGTGGGGCGCCCGCCTCCGTCGGCGTGTAGTGCCGCAGGCCGTCGGGACCCATTGGATAGATCGCCCGGGTGGTCCGCAGGTCGGATGCGATTTGCTGCGAAATCTGAATGCCGATGACGCCGGTCTCGCCGCCGTCGGTCTTCACGTTCTTCGGTGTGGGAAACTGCGGGACCGCAAGGACGATCTGCCCACCGGACTGCGCTTGCGCGGCGCTGGTCGGCCCCAAGGCAGCGGCAGCGAGCAGGAATGTCGAACTCAATAAACGCATCACATCCCGGTCGTTATTCTGTTGAACCGCTCGACCCAGTCGCGCGGCTGGCGTTGCGGCCGGCCATCGCGGTCGAGGTAGGCGGCTGTCACCCTCGCATCCGTCAATTGTTCCGTTCCGCGGATGACTCGCTGCTGAATGTCGACCGAGGCGGCGCGAACCGCTTCGACCGTGCTGACAACGACCAGATCGTCGCCAAGCCGCGCGGGCTTGCGATATTTGATGGCGACCTCGGTGACGAAATAGGCGCTTCCGTCTCCTCTGAGTGCGGCCGCCTGGTCGACGCCGACGGCACGGATCATGTCCGACCGTGCCCGCTCCATGAACTTCAGGTAGTTTGCGTAGTAGACGACGCCGGCCGTGTCCGTGTCTTCGAAATAGACCGTCAGCGCGAAGTGATGCTCCGGTCCGACGAAACCGCCGCGATAGGGGATATCGAGCTCTGTAATGCTCATGCCATTCGCCTAACGGTGCAGGCCGCTCGGGGCAAATGCGGGGGTTGACGATCGTGTAACGCTAAGGTTACATGTAACTCATAGGTTACTTCAACAGGGGCAGTGCAGTGGCGGAGACCAGCAATCAGATCGCCGAGAGGCTTAGCGGAAAGCGGGCGCGAGTCCTTTTCGTGCTCACAATCGTCTTCCTCTCGCAGCAGGCGTCATACTTTTCGAGCCGTCACGACGCAGCCAGCGCCGTCGGTCATTTCAAGATCGCTGCATGGCTGGTGCTTTCCATCGTCCTTTTGGCGATGCTTGCCACGGGCGGCGCATGGTTGCGGTCGGCGGAAGTCCGTGCACTGCTGAATGACGAGACGACGCGCGAGCATCGGAAGACCGGCTTCGTCAACGGCTTTTGGGCGGCCTGCGTGACGGCGATCGTCATCTACGCGGTCGACCTCTTCGAGCCGGTGTCTGGCCGGGACACCGTGCACATCATTCTCACGATGGCTATCGCGGTTGCCATGCTCACGTTCGCCCGGCTGGAGCGGCACGCGCTTCGGGATGCCTGAACGGCTCGCCAACAGCCTTAAGGATCATCGCGGCCAACTCGGATTGACCCAGGCCGAGCTGGCGGAGCGCGTCGGCGTGACTCGCAAGACCATCAACACCGTCGAAAACGGCGTGTTCACGCCATCGGCGCTACTGGCGATCAAACTCGCCGAAGCGCTCAGCGTGCCTGTTGAGAAACTGTTCTGGATCGAGCGCTGAGGTCGCCGACAATACGGATCATGTCCCCTTGCGCCTCTGCGACGTCGGCGAGGTGCATGCCCCATCCGGGGATGAACATGCCCAGCACGCCCACCTCGCCGTAGACTCGATCGGTGCGCTTGCCGTTCGGCGTCGGATTGGTCCGGATCGAGAGGTAGCCGAGCTGGCCGTTATTGACGCAGCGCGCCGAGACCAGGCCGTCGGTGCGCACGAATTGCGTCGGCGGCGCTCCGTCGGACGACCAGCTGATGGGCCCGCCCGGGATCGGAAGTCCGAACCGGGTGTTCCAGTAACTGTCCAGGTTTTCCCAAGCCGTCGAGCCGGGCTTTGCGGGGTTGGTGCAGGCGACGGTCATGCCGGGAGCCGGAGCGAACCCGAAAATCGCGCCGGCGGGCGGTACGTTCTTCTCGCGGAAGCTGACCCAGCTGAGGGCACAGCCGGTTTCCGAAGGCGAGCTGCAGACGGGCGTCGACTTGAAGGTGCCGCCAACCCGCTTCCCCTGCGGAACGTAGAGATTGAAACCCGGAAGGATGGCAAGACGCATCTGACGCGTGATCGGCTTGCCCTCGATCTCGTGCTTGATCAGTTCCTGGAGCATCAGCGACCCCTGGCTGTGTCCGATCAGCACGAAGGGCCGGCCCTGGTTGTACTTGGCGAGATAGGTACGCCAGGCATTGGAGACGTCCGAATAGGCCAGCATGGCTGGCTTCGTGACATCCGCTCCGGCAGCGGCCGCGGCGACTGCCCCCAGAGTCATCTGGCGGTAGATGGGAGCAAAGGTGCGGCACACTCCGGCGAAGCGCGCGAATTGCACTTGCGCTGCGCTGCGCTCGCTATTGTCGACATTGAGGTCGCTGTTGAGACCACGGTCATTCGACACCGTGGGATAGACGTAGAAGCAGTCGAGCCGCGGGTCTTTGGCCACCTCGCTTTGGCCGACCGAGCCATAGCCGTTGGCGTTGAGGGCCGTGGTTGGCAGCGGCGTCGAGCAGGTGTCGGCTCGGCCAGGGAGGCAAAGCCAGTTCGTTCCGCTCGAATAGTCCACGGTTGCGGAAGGGGCGGTTTGCGCCGAAGCGGGGGTCGTCGCCACAAAGGCGGCGGCTGTCAGCAATGCGGTGCGGATCACTTGGGGGCAGCTCCCGGATCGAACAGGCCGGCTTGTGCGCCGGCGGGTGGGTTGAGGCCAAGGTGGGTGTAGCCGCGGCCATTCAAGCAGCGCCCCCGTGCCGTACGGGCGATGAGGCCAAGCTGAATGAGGTAGGGCTCGATCACATCCTCAATCGTGTCGCGCGGCTCGGAGAGGCCCGCCGCGAGCGTTTCCACGCCAACCGGCCCGCCGCCGTAGAGATCGGCGATCATCGTCAGGTAACGGCGATCCATCGCGTCGAGGCCGAGCGCATCGATCTCGAGCCGTGACAGAGCCTTGTCGGCAACGCCGGCATCGATCGAATCCGCACCCACGGCATGGGCAAAGTCCCGCACGCGGCGGAGCAAGCGGCCGGCGATGCGCGGAGTTCCCCGGGACCGGCGCGCGACCTCGCGGGCACCGTCGTCGGTGATGCCGACGATGAGCAGGCGCGCGGCGCGGCGGATGACGTGCTCCAATTCTTCGACGGTGTAGAAGTTGAGGCGGACGGGGATGCCGAAGCGATCACGAAGCGGCGTCGTCAGAAGGCCCTGTCGTGTCGTCGCTCCAACCAGCGTGAACCGCGGAAGGTCGATGCGCACCGATCGCGCCGAAGGCCCTTCGCCGATCATCAGGTCGAGAGCGCGGTCCTCCATCGCCGGATAGAGCACTTCCTCGACTGCCGGATTGAGCCGGTGGATTTCGTCGATGAACAGGACGTCGCCGTCCTCCAGGTTGGTCAGCAGTGCGGCGAGGTCTCCGGACTTCGCGATGACCGGCCCCGAGGTTGCCCGGAATCCGACGCCCATCTCCCGCGCCAGGATGCCGGCGAGGGTGGTTTTGCCCAGGCCCGGCGGCCCGTGGAACAGCACGTGATCAAGCGCCTCCCCCCGGCTCTTCGCGGCATTGACGAACACGCGCAGGTTTTCGCGGGCCGCCTGCTGCCCGATGAACTCGTCGAGGCTCTTCGGCCGAAGCGCTGCGTCCGCATCCTCGGTCGTGCGCTCAGGCGTCGTGATTCGGGCTGGATCGGTTGCCATCTCGGCAATTTGATTCGCAGATGGACGGGCTGCCGACAAGGCGCTTACTGTCGCTTCCGACACAAGCTTGCGGGGGGAATATGCAGGTCGATCGACGGACTTTGCTCGCGACGGGCGCAGCGGCATTGGTCGCGGGGCCAGCACTTGCGCAAAAGCGCTCGGCCAGCAGCTGGTACGACCGCGCGATCATCATCGACGGGCTGGGCGGAATTGGCGATCCCTATGGACCCGAAGAGCAGCTCCGCCTGACCGACCGCGCCTGGAAGGAAATGCTCGCAACCGGCGTGACCGTCGTCCGCGATACTGTGATGCCGGTCGGCAACGTCGCGGACCCGTGGTCCGACTATCAGAAGGACATTTCCACCAAGCAGGACATCGTCAACGCCAACCCCGATCGCCTGATCCTGATCCGCAGCGCCGCCGACATCCTGAAGGCCAAGCGCGAAGGCAAGTTTGGCATGCTCATCGGCACGCAGGACACCTCAATGGTCGGGCCGGAGCTGGATCGGCTGGCGCAGATGAAGAAGGACGGCGTGATGACCGTCCAGCTGACCTACAACAACCGCAACCTGTCCGGCGACGGCTCTCTCGAACCGGCCAATGCTGGCCTGTCGAAGCTCGGCAAGGCGACGATCGAGCGGATCGAGGCGGAGAAATTGCTGCTCGACCTCAGTCATGGAGGCGCGCGGACGATGGCGGAAGCGGCGGCGCTGGCGAAGCGGCCGCTGGTCATCAGCCACACTGCCTCACGCGCCCTGACCGACCACCCGCGCAATACGGCGGACGAGACGATCAAGGCGGTTGCCGACAAGGGCGGGGTTGTCGGCGTCTATTTCATGCCCTTCCTGACGCTCGACAGCCATCCGAAGGGCGACGACCTGCTCCGGCATATCGAGCATGTCGCAAACGTCGCCGGTGAGGATCACGTCGGCATCGGCACCGACAATGGTCCGCTGCCGCAAGTGATCGACGCGGAATCGACCAAGAAGCTGAACGAATGGGCGGCTGCGCGGATCAAGGCCGGCATCGCGGCCCCCGGTGAAGGGCTCAACGTCTGGCCGATGGTTGCCGACTACAACAGCATCGACCGATATCGCCGCGTCGCGATGGACCTGCAGAAGCGGGGGTGGAGCGAGACCCGGCTGGAGAAGCTGATGGGTGGCAATTTCCTGCGCGTTTATCGCGAGGCCTGGGGCGGCTGACCTTCACAGGATGCGATCGACGGCCTCGCAGGCTGTCCGCAGCGGCATGAGCCGGTTCTGCTCGTCATGCGCGAATCTCCACCGGCGTTCCATCCGCGACTGCTCCGTAGAGCCAGTCCATTTCGCGGTTGGTCACGGCAACACACCCGTCGGTCCAATCGACAGCCGCGTGGCGCGCGCCGATCCAGCCGCGATCGTTGGGAAGCCCGTGGATCATGATGTCGCCACCAGGATTGACACCCCGGCGCGCGGCAGCGGCGACTTGCTCGGGCGTCGGATATCCGATGCGCAGCGATAGGTGGTAGGCGCTGTTCGGGTTGTGCGCTGTAATCCGGTAGGCGCCCTCCGGGACGCGCCCATCGCCCTGCTGTTGCTTCGGCCCAGGATCGCCGCGACCAATTGCGACGCGGAATTCGCGGATTGCGTGACCGTCGCGATAGACGGTCATGAGATGCTCGGACTTGTCGACGCGGATGAGGTCGACGGGTCCATCCGCGGCCTGTTCGCAGCGTGCCGACCGGTAATTCCAGGCCTTGCCGCCATTGAGGCAGGTGTCGATCGCCGAATATTCGGTCGACGTCACCGCGCAGGAACCGAGGGGCAGCGCGAAAAGGATTGCGAGCGGCGCGGACCGCGTCACTTCGACGCTTTGCGAAGCGCAAGGCGCACCAAGGCGTCGAGGCTTGCATCTGGGCCGAGTTCGTCCTGCGCGGCGTTTACCGCCGAGCTTGCTTCCGCCGGCTTGAAACCGAGATTCGCGAGAGCGGACAAGGCGTCGGAGGCGGCGCCTGCCCTTGGGGTCGGCGCGAGCGAAGCGCCCAGACCGGCGACGCCCAGTTTGCCCTGCAGTTCGTTTGCAATGCGGGCGGCGAGTTTCGGACCGACGCCGTTGGCGCGGCCGATCATTGCCTTGTCGCGCTGGCTGACGGCGCGGGCCAGCTCATCCGGCGAGAGAACGGACAGGATCGCCAGTGCTAGCCGTCCGCCAACACCCTGAACCGAGGTGAGTGCGCGGAAGGAATCGCGTTCGACTGCGGAGCCGAAGCCGAACAGGGTCCAGGCGTCTTCGCGAACCTGAAGTTCAGTCAGGATCAGGATCTCTCCGCCGATCGGGCCGAGCGCATCGAGCGTCCTCGCGCTGACGTGAACCAGATATCCCACTCCGCCAACGTCGATGATCGCCGTGTCGGCACTGGTTTCAACGAGCTTTCCGGTGAGGCGGGCGATCATGTCCGCATAGGCTTAAGCGATACGGCGTGCGCTCGCCAAGTGATGGGCATGCGTGATTGCGACCGCGAGCGCGTCGGCGGCGTCCGGGCCGGCGATCTTTGCTCCCGGAAGCAGGCGCGAGACCATCGCGTGGACCTGAACTTTCTCGGCGTTGCCGTTGCCGACCACCGCCTTCTTCACCAGCCGAGCGGCATATTCGGCGACGGGGATACCGCCTCGGGCCGCGGTCATCAGGACGACGCCGCGTGCCTGGCCGAGCTTCAAAGTCGACTGCGGGTTCTTGTTGACGAAGACCTCCTCGACCGCGGCGCCGTCGGGACTGATTTCGGAAATCAGCGTATCCAGCTGGCGCGACAGATCGGCAAGCCGGTCCGGCAGCGGCGCCGTGGAGTCGGTCTTCAACTGCCCGTTGGCGATGTGGGAAAGGCGGTTGCCTTCAGCCTGAATCAGGCCCCAGCCCGTCGTTCCGAGGCCGGGGTCGAGTCCGAGGAGCTTAGGCAAGCTTCTCCAACTCCTCGTCGGGAACGTCGTAATTGCCCCAGACGGTCTGGACGTCGTCGTCCTCTTCGAGCGTATCGATCAGCTTCATGAGGTTGGCGGCGTCGTCGCCGCGAACCTCGACTTCGGTGCCGGGCTTCCAGCCGAGCTTGACCGCTTCCGCTTCACCAAGCGCGCTTTCGAGTGACTTGGCGACTTCGTGAAGCGTATCGACCGATGTCCAGATCTCGTGGCCGTCTTCGTCCGAGCGGACGTCTTCGGCGCCGGCCTCGATCGCCGCTTCAAGCACCTTGTCGGCGTCGCCGGCACCCGCGCCATATTCGATCAGGCCGAGCCGCTCGAACCCATGGCTCACGGAGCCCGAAGCCCCAAGATTGCCGCCGTTCTTCGAAAATGCAGTCCGAACGTTGGTCGCGGTGCGATTGCGATTGTCGCTGAGAGCTTCGACGATGATCGCGACGCCCCCGGGGCCGAAGCCCTCGTAGCGGATCTCCTCGTAATTCTCGGCATCTGAGCCTGACGCCTTGTCGATGGAGCGCTGAATATTGTCCTTCGGCATCGACTGCGCCTTGGCCGCAAGGACGGCCGCGCGAAGCCGGGCGTTCATTTCCGGGTCGGGCAGGCCCATCTTGGCCGCGACAGTGATTTCGCGGCTGAGCTTCGAGAACATCGCCGAGCGCTTTTTGTCCTGCGCGCCCTTGCGATGCATGATGTTCTTGAACTTGGAATGTCCTGCCATTTTTACCCCAAGAGTGGTACTTTTCGGGGACCCCGAAAGGTCCCGCCTGTTCCTTACGCGAGACCGAGGGCGGCGCGATAGGTTTCGAGTACCGCGTCCTGTTCTTGCCGCGTGTGCGTTTCCATTCTTCGGA
Organism: Sphingomonas daechungensis; assembly: GCF_039543105.1. Classification (NCBI taxonomy): domain Bacteria; kingdom Pseudomonadati; phylum Pseudomonadota; class Alphaproteobacteria; order Sphingomonadales; family Sphingomonadaceae; genus Sphingomonas; species Sphingomonas daechungensis. The sequence goes on along the minus strand of NZ_BAABJC010000001.1, from coordinate 1,183,714 downwards.
GACGAACGATCATCCGCATGATCTTGGGGTCGTATCCGTTGGACTTGGCTTCGGCGTAGACGTCCTTCACGTCGTCCGCGATGCCCTTCTTTTCTTCCTCAAGCCGTTCAATTCGCTCGATGAATAGCCGCAGCTGATCGGCCGCGACGGTACCTTCCGCCATCTGTCACTTGCCTCCGTTCAGGGATTCGCAGTGGCTGTAAGCGAGCCAAAGCAGTCGCTCAAGCCGGTTGAACGTCGGGCGCGAGGCGTTATTGCCCTCGCCATATGAGAGGATGCCAGTGACCGACCAGCTTCGACCGCGCGCCCGAAAGGTGAAGATCCTTGCGACGCTGGGACCCGCGTCCAGCAAGCCGGAAATGATCAAGAAGCTGATGATCGCCGGGGCCGACGCTTTCCGGATCAATATGAGCCACGGCGACCAGAAGTCGAAGGCCAAGCTGGTGGACGCCATCCGCGACCTGGAGAAGGAGCTGAAGCGCCCAACGACGATCGTATTCGATCTTCAGGGGCCAAAGCTTCGCGTCGGCAGCTTCGAGGGCGGCTCCGCTGTTCTCGAGAAGGGGGCAGAGATCGTCCTCGACCAGGAGAATAAGCCTGGCAACGCCAAGCGGATGGAGCTCCCGCATCCCGAGCTGTTCGCGGCGATCGGTCCCGGCGACCGCTTGTTGATCGACGACGGCAAGGTGCGGCTGAAGGTGGTCAAATGCGGCGAGACCAGCATCACCGCCGAGGTCGTTGTCGGCGGGACCGTCTCCAACAACAAGGGCGTCAACGTCCCCGACGTCGTCGTCCCGATCCCGGCACTGACGGAGAAGGACAAGTCGGATCTCGAATTCGCGCTGGAGCAGGGCGCCGACTGGATTGCGCTTTCTTTCGTGCAGCGCCCCGAAGACGTCGCCGAGGCGCGCTCGCTGATCGGCGAGAAGGCCAATTTGATGGCCAAGATCGAGAAGCCGGCCGCGATCGACCGTCTGACGGACATCATCGCACTGGCCGACGGCGTCATGGTCGCCCGGGGCGATCTGGGCGTCGAGCTTCCTCCCGAGGACGTTCCGCCGCTGCAGAACCGCATCGTCGCGACGGCTCGTCAGTTCGGTAAGCCCGTCGTCGTCGCGACGCAGATGCTGGAATCGATGATCACTTCGCCGACGCCGACGCGGGCAGAGGTCAGCGACGTTGCAACGGCAATCTATGACGGCACCGACGCGGTGATGCTTTCGGCGGAAAGCGCCGCCGGCAAGTATCCGATCGAGGCGGTGTCGATGATGGATCGCATCGCAACGAGCGTCGAGTCCGACCCGGTTTACTCGTCGCGCATCCACTTTACCGAGACGCGGCTCGAACCGACGATCGCGGACGCCTTGTCCGGTTCGGCGCGCCAGATCGCGGGGACGGTCAACGCCAAGGCAATGGTCGTCTTCAGCAAGTCGGGGTCGACGGCCCGCCGCATTGCTCGCGAACGGCCTCCGGTCCCGATCCTGGCGATGAGTCCGTCGCAAACGACCTCCCGCCGCATGGGCTTGATGTGGGGTGTCCACTCCGTCCACTCACGCGATGTGTCGGCGTTCGAGGAAATGGTCGGCAAGGCCAAGCGCATGGCCTTGCGCCATCATCTGGCGACCGGAGGCGATCGCATCGTGATTATGGCCGGCATTCCGTTCGGCACAGCTGGGTCGACCAACGTGTTGCACGTCGTTCGCCTGATCGGTGACGAGTTGGAGCGCCACTCGACGCCGGAATAATCAGCGGGCGAGCAACTCCGGGATTTCGTCCGGGATTTCGCGGGCGAGAAAGCCAATCGGTCCGACCTTTCGCGACAGTACTTCGCCCGCCTCTCCGTGCAGGAGGACGCTCCAAAGCAGAGCGGTGAGGGGATCCGCTCCGCGCGCGAGCAAGCCGCCAACAATGCCCGCCAGCGTGTCGCCACTTCCGGAAACACCGAGTCCCGGCGCGCCGCCTTCGTAGGTCCAGGCCTTGCCGTCCGGGGTGACGACATGGCTGGTCACACCCTTGACGAGAACGATGGCCGCATGGCGTTGGGCTGCCCGAACGCCGCAACCGATGGGGTCGGCTTCGATTTCCTCTTCCTCACATTCGAGAAGGGACGCCAGCTCTCCTGAATGAGGAAGCAGGATGGGTGGCAGGCGGCGCCGGTCCGACTCCACGGCCTTGAGGCTATGCAAAAGCGCAGCGTCCAGAACGACCGCCGCCGAGCTCTCGATCAACGCTTCGGCAAGCGCGGCGCATGTCTGGGCGACTGCCATGCCTGGCCCAGCGACGACGACGTCGACACTGTCGGCTTGCTCGCGAAGCTGGCGCACCGCCCTCCGGGTGAAGCCGCCGTCGCGCGCTTCCGCCAGTCCGACGACCATCGCTTCGGGCATTGCCAGTGAAGTCGGCACTGCAACGCTATCGACTGTGGCCATGCGAAGCTTGCCGGCGCCTGCGCGCATCGCCGCGGTCGCTGTCAGTAGCGCCGCTCCCGCGACCTCGCGGCTGCCGGCCACGACGAGGATGCGACCCTTCGTCTCCTTGTCGCCGTCGACGACGGGAGGCAGCGCAAAGCCCTTGAGGGTCGATCGATTGAGCGGCTTCCCGCGAGCTTGCCTCATCGAGTTCCCGTCATCGCATCCGGCTCGGCGGTTTTGGCGGCGCCTTCCGCTTCGAGCGGAGCGCCGTGATTCCAGACCTCCAATTTCGGAACGCAGACGCCGGTGGCATCCGGCTCGAAGTCGTAGCGGACAATGCCGCAGTTCAGGATTTCAGCCTTCTTGTCGATCGCTAGAATCTCCGGCTCGGTCAGCTCCTCCAGGATGTAGCGCATGCACAGCACGACGACCTGGTGGCAGACGATCAGCACGCGCCGGTCGCAATAGTGCAGGTTGATCGTGTTCATCGCCGAGCGGAGCCGAAGGATGACGTCGGCCCAGCTCTCGCCGCCCGGGGGCCGATGGTAGAATTTTCCAAGCTTCGATCGGTGCGCCGCTTCCTCCGGAAATTTGTCGCGAATCCCGAGGCTCGTCAGGCGATCGAAAATCCCGAACTCGCGCTCGCGCAGCCGCTCGTCGATGACAAGCTTCACCGGCCCGCTCATGCCGCCCGCCTTGCAGATTGCTTCGGCGGTCTGCCGCGCTCTCAAATAGGGCGACGTCAGGATGACTTCCGGCCGCTCCGCCGCAGGCAAAGCGGCGAACCAGCGGCCGGTCGCCTCCGCCTGGCTGTGGCCGAGGTTCGATAGTGGAACGTCGACATCCCGCACGTCGATATCGATCTCGTGAAGTCCAGCCTCGTCGGCCGCATCACGAGCAACGTTCCCTTGGCTCTGCCCGTGACGTACCAGCCAAAGCGCTTCGGGCCAATTCTGACGCATCCGCATCTCCTGACGGCATTAAGCACGAAGCGCTGCTAGGTTCCTGCGAGCCATTGCGGCAAGCGCCAGGTTCGTGAACAAGACACGGACGGAGGGGGCATGCAATCGGACCTGACGACTGCTGACGAAATAGGGCTTGAGCCGGTTGAGCCTGGCTACAAGAACGTGCTGCGAGTTCGGATGTCCGTCTTCTGGCTGATCCTCTGGGTTATCGGCGGGATACTGGATCGGGCCTTTCTGGAGCTTACGCCGGTAGCGAATCTCCCGACCTTCGGAGTCCCGATCATCGCTCTGGCCTTCCTCTCGACCGCTCCGCAGCGGATCTACCGGCGCCTGCATTACCGGCTAACCGAGCGACTTCTTCAAGTAGTGCGCGGGTGGCTCTTCCACGTGGACACCGTCGTCCCGCTGGTGCGGGTGCAGCATATCGATGTCACCCGCGGACCCCTCGAAAAGATGTTCGGAGTTGCGACCCTCGTCGTGCACACCGCCGGCACTCACAACAGCATTGTCACCCTACCAGGCCTCAAACCCGAGCGCGCGGCCGAGATCCGCGACATCATCCGCGAACATGTCCGAACCGACTTCGCGTGACGATGCGGCGGTCGGCCCGCCGGAGCATCTCCATCCGCTTTTCCTGCTGACCGGCCTCGGCAAGTCGCTCCGCGGGATGGCCGGCGGCTATGCGGCTATTGGTTATCTGGCGGTGTCCGGCAGGTTGGGATCGGCTCTCGTCACCATTGCCATCCTGCTCGCTTTCATGGCGATCAGCGTCTTCGTCTATTGGCAGCGATTCCAGTTCCGCGTCGGCGAGAATGAGATCCGCATCGACAGCGGGATATTGAGCCGGACGCACCGGTCGATCCCGTTCGATCGCATCCAGGATGTCGACATCACCCAAGGTCCGCTCGCCCGTGTGCTGGGACTCGCGCGCGTCCAGTTCGAAACCGGCGGGTCTGGCGGAAAAGAAGAGGGCGTTCTGCATTCCATCAGTCTCGAACGGGCGGAGGAGCTACGCGCGCTCGTCCGGTCGCGGAGAGGTCAGGCATCGACCGTTCGAGACGTGCCTGAAGCAAGCGCGGAGCCAGTCTATTCGATGGGGTTCGGACGCCTACTTCTTGCCGGGGCGTTCAACTTCTCTCTCGCGATCTTCGCCGGCCTGTTCGGCCTGACGCAGACGTTCGGAGACGTTCTCGGCTTCAACCCGTTCGATCCGGATTTTTGGATGGGCTTGCTCAGCGCCAGCGACCCTCTTCGTGATTTTATTTTCGCCCACCGGGTGGCTGCTGCCATCGCCGGCGCCGCCGTTCTGGTTTTGGTCGGCGCGGCGACAGGCATCGTCCGGACCGTGCTGACCGATTTCGGCTTTCGGCTCGACAAGACCGGAGTCGGATTGCGCCGGCGGCGAGGCCTGCTGACCCGCACCGACGTGACTTTACCGATTAGCCGCGCTCAGGCTGCCGTGATCGCGAGCGGTCCGGTGAAGGATTGGCTGCGCTGGCGGGAGCTTCGCGTTCAGAGCCTCGCCAAAGACGAGAGCAGCCGCGGCTCGCACGTACTCGCTCCGTTGGCGCGTGACGGGGAAGTGAGCCTGATCCTAGGCGAAATGGCATGGGCGCCGGTTCCTCGACGACCTGGCTGGATCAGGGTTTCGAGCGCATTCGTCGTCGCTTTCGCGATCGCTCTTTCGCCGCTTCTGCTGGTTGCCCTCGTCAACTTCATCTTCCAACCGTTGGTCGGAGTGGCAATCCTGGCGGGTCTGGGAGGCTTTCTCGCCATGCGCTGGCTAGCGTGGTCTCGAACGGCCTATGCCCTGGATGGCGACCGGATCCTGGTGCGCACCGGATGGTGGAACCGGCGGACGACCGTGTTGCCGGCACGCAGGATCCAGAGCGTCGACCTGCGCGAGAATTTCATCACCCGCGCTTTCGGCATCGCCTGGCTCCAGTTCGGCGTCGCGGGTGGAGGCATGACAGGCCATTCCATCCCCGCAATCCCCAGGGGTGAGGCGCGCAAGTTGCGCGATCTGCTGCTAGATATGGGCTCATGATGTTCGCGCTTGGGGTGGAGCGCTCGGCCGCAGGGCAGCCATGGAAGTGGCGCCGCTCGGGCGAGCCTGGTTTGACGATGGATGCGCTGGTGGACGAGCTTCTGCTCGCACGCGGCGTTCCGCGCGACGACCTCGAGCGCCACCGCAAGCCGACCATCCGCGACTTCTTGCCCGATCCCTCGGCGTTTCAGGACATGGACAAGGGCGCCGCGAGGCTCGCCGACGCCGTCCAGTCAGGCGAGACGATCGCAATCTTCGGCGATTACGATGTCGATGGCGCGACTAGCTCGGCGCTCCTGGTCCTGCTTCTACGCCAGCTCGGTGTCGAGCCAATGGTCTACATTCCGGACCGGCTGATGGAGGGATACGGCCCGTCGGGCAGGGCGCTAGTCGAACTGAAGCAGCGCGGCGCAAGTCTCGCCGTCACCGTGGATTGCGGCGCTCAGGCCTTCGAGGCCCTGCAGCAGGCGAAAGACGTTAATCTCGACGTGGTCGTGGTCGATCACCACCAGTGCGCAACCCTGCTTCCGGTCGCACATGCCATGATCAATCCGAACCGGCTGGACGAGGGTGACGTTGGAGCGGCCCATGGCCACGTCGCTGCGGTCGGAATGGCGTTCCTCCTGGCTGTATCGCTCGTTCGCGAGCTGCGCGGGCGCGGCTTTTTTGCTGACCGCGAAGAGCCCAGGCTGATCGACCTCCTCGATCTCGTCGCGCTTGGAACGGTCGCGGACGTGGCGCGCCTCCACACGCTCAATCGGGCCTTCGTCACGCAGGGCCTTAGGGTCATGGCCGCTCGCCAGAACATCGGCATGACCGCCCTCGCCGAGGCGGCGCGGCTGGTGAAGCCGCCGAGCTGCCGCGATCTCGGATTCGCGTTAGGACCGCGAATCAATGCCGGCGGGCGCGTCGGCAAGTCTGACCTCGGCGTTCGATTGCTCACCTCCACGGATCCGGAAGAGGCGCGGACCATCGCTGCAGAGCTGGACCGCCTTAACGAGGAACGCCGAGCCATCGAGATGCAGGTTTGCGAGCAGGCGCTCGAGCAGGCCGACAAGTTGAACGGCGCCCCCGTACTGACCGTCATGGCGCCAGGTTGGCACCCGGGCGTGATCGGCATCGTGGCCGGACGCGTGAAGGAGCGTTTCGGCCGCCCCGCGATCGTCATTGCCGAGACCGAGGACGGCACTGGAAAGGGCTCCGGCCGGTCCATTGGTGGAGTCGATCTCGGTGCGGCGGTACTTGCGGCGAAGGACAGCGGCCTGCTGGTCGCGGGCGGCGGTCACGCGATGGCAGCAGGATTGACGCTTGCGCCCGGGGGCCTTGAAGCCTTTCGCGACTTCATCAGCGAACGCCTGGCGTCAGATGTGGAGCGTGCTCTCGATGGGCGGGCACTCCTGCTGGATGCGATCCTGGCGCCCGGCGGCGTCGTTGCGAATCTCTGCGATGCCCTGGACGCGGCGGGTCCCTATGGTGCCGGATGGCCCGCTCCCCGCGTTGCGGCCGGCCCTGCGCGGCTGTTGAAGACGGGCGTCGTCGGCGACGGCCACGTGCGTGGATTCGCCTGCGGCGACGATGGGAAGAGCTTCAAGTGGATCGCTTTCCGGATCGCGGAAACCGAGCTCGGGCAGGCGTTGCTGTCGTCGTCGGGCGACCGGCGCTGGTGGCTCGCGGGAACCATCAAGCGCGACGAGTGGAACGGGGGCAATTATGCCGAGATGCACCTTGAGGATGCAGCCGTGCTTGACCCCAGCGGACGGCTCCCTTAACGCGCACTCCGCTTCTTGGAGCGGCCCCATCGTCTAGCGGTCTAGGACGTCGCCCTTTCACGGCGAAAACACGGGTTCGAGTCCCGTTGGGGTCACCAACCATTTCAATGCGCTGGTAGCGCTGGGTCAGTGGCCCTATAAAACTTACTGCAATTTCACTGCAAAACTGGGTGCGAACAAACGCGAACATATGCGGACAATTCCGCGACAAGGCCCCCGCCGTTGCTTTTACGAATCCAGCTCCGGATATCCGATCGACGCGCGTCTATCCCAATGAATGGATAGTTTAGAGCAGACTGATTGGATCAGCGCAGGCGTCGCGCTTGACCGGGTGGCGACCGCGATTCGTAGCCCCGCCCAAGCCAAGTTCGAGCTCCTCGACTGGCTTGTGGATGGAAGGGTGACCGCCATGTTCGACACGAGCTGGCTCGTCATTGGTCGCGTCAATTTTCAACTGCCGGCAAAGCCCAGGGGTCTCCGATCGTCCTGCAATGTCCCGCGCAGCGAATGGCGCAGCCGGGACCCTGCCACCGATCTCCAGTTCTGGGATTGGGGACAGGGGCGCGCAGTCATTACCCGGTCAGGCGGGGGTCCGACGAAGCGGCGGCTTTTTGACGGCCTTAAATTCTCAGCGGCGGATCTCGATCGGGAGCTTGCTAAGCTGGGCGCCGGCTCCGCCGAGCTGTTTCCCGACGACTCTTTCGTCTCCGTCAACGACGCCATGGCGCAGCTGGGGATCGGCCGGACGAAATTGTATGAGCTGATCGGCGCTGAGCAACTGGCGACCATGTCGATCGGCTCGCGAAGGATGATCAGCCGGAACAGCATCAACGCGTTCATCGCCGGCCGCCCCGGTTCGCCGCCATTGTCCAACTGATACGGCGCATTGACCCGCCGCACCTTTCCGCGCGGAATAACCATGGCCGAGGCCGCGAGGGGAATCGCCCAGTCCCGCTTCCTCTTTCGCCAGGCCGACTTTCTCGGCGCATTCAGCCGCGACACCATCCGTTGGAAGCTTGCTGACTCCAGTCAGGTCAGATTCCTCCGGACCATCGTTCATGACCGGCCCGAGGGGCGAAAGCTCTGGAGCAACAAGCACGTCCGGGCTGCGGCATTCGACGGTTTCGTCGAAGCATTCCTCCGAGACTTCGCGGCGGACGAGGAGCGCAAGCGGTACTTCCTCACCTTTGCATGGGATGCGGGCTTCACGTGGGAACGGGAGCCAGTGCTCGACCTGGTTTCGTTGAAAAACGCCGTCCGTCTCTGCATCGGGCGGCTTGGCCTCCACGGCATCGGGATCGTTGAAGTGGATCTCCTGAGGAACCTCACCGGTGAACCTGGGCGGCGGCTGGCAGGGCACGTTCACGTCTACGCCTGGGCGCAACCAGGGACAAAGTTTCGGTCAAAGACAGTGCAGGACAAGCTTTGCGAGTCCCGGGCCTTCCCGAACTTCCTCAATGCCCGCAGCGTGGTCATCAAGCCCATCCGCCGGACCGAAGTCTCCGTCGCGAGGGTGGCCGGGTACCTCGTAAAATATCCCTCCCGCGCCAAGCGCGTCCTGCCCGATCCGAAAGGGATCAGCGAGCGCGTTTTCCGGGACTCAAAACTGCCGCGAGGGTCGGCGTCCCGGTTGGCCGAGCTTTTGTCGCATGTCGAATTCGGGGACGTGCTGTTCACCGTCGGGCCGCCGGGGCGGCACCTCAAAAACCAGATCCTGGCCCGGATGAAGCGCCAGTTTGCGTCGTGGGCGCGGACAGAGACGGCACCGTCGTCCGCGGATGTCCGGATGACCTGGCGGCTGCTCAGGATGATGAACGGCAGCAGGCATTTTCGACCCTGCAAGGTCGTGGTGAAGCAAAAGCGCTGACAATGTGCTTGTCTATGTCACTTCATTCATAGCAACCTCATCATCCCCGGCATCCTTGGCAGGGACTGACACAGTCTACGGGCTCAATCCCCACTATTCGTTTTTTCAAACGTGTCGCGCTGCGCCAATTTTGTGGCGCGGCTTTCCACCGACCCGAAACAGGGTCGTTGCGCTATATGTTCAAAGTCAAATGTTTGGTCCGTCAATCCGCACTGCGGTTGTACTGAGCAGTCGGCTGGCCCGTCGTGGGCACGGTGACAATGACACTGTCGCAGCCGCCGGGGCTTTCATCATTGTCCGGGCCGATCTTGGTTTCATCCGCTTCGCACGCATCGTCATCGATGTCCGTTTGGAACAGGGACCCGCGGGCGCGAAGCGCGTCCTCCACCTCGGGATCGGGCAGGACCTTCTTGCTGTAAGGGTGCGGACCCGAGGAAATGACGTAGATCGACGCCCCCACTGCCTCCAGGAAGGGCTTCCGCGACGAGGTCAAACTGCCGTGATGGCCGACGATAAGAACGTTGGCCTTGAGCATGGCGGCGCAGCAGTCGAGCAGCTCCTTTTCGATCGTGCCGTTGGATGGCGGGGACGGCGGCATCACGCTTTGGCCAGCAGCGTTGATCACTGGCGTGAGGCGGCCACCACCCTCTGCGTCGCCCGCGAGCAAGACGCTGTTGTTGCCGTGATCCAGCCTGACCACCACGGTATTTTCATTGGGGTCGGGGTGGGGATCGGCGTTGCGATAGAGGATCGTCATCGTCGTGCCCGGGCCGATGGTGACGGGCTGGTCGGTCATTTTGGCCGCTTGCGGGATGCTCACGGTGCCGGAGCAGTTCTTGCCAGTGAACGCGACGGAGTGAATGCCGCCAGTGGCGAGGGCGTCATGATACTGAACGCCCTGCTCGGCTTCGACTTTCTTCAGGAACCGGCAGTAGCCACGCGTCCTGTTCACGGTTCCAGAGTCCCACACGTTTCGAACCACGAAGCGGTCGAATAGGTCCGGCATCAGCTCGAGGTGATCCTTGTGCGGATGGCTCAGCACCAGGTGGTCGATAGCGACCACGTCCGGTCTGACTGACTTGATGTAAGCCAGCACCCGGTTGTCGGGGCCATCCGCTAGGTCGTCCTGGCTGCCCGCGTCATACAGCATGGTGAAGCCGGGGCCTTCGATGAACGTTGCCAACCCTGTGCCGATGTCGATGACATGCACTTTCACTGGCCCGGTGGTGGCAGCCAATGCAGGGGGCGGCACGTCACCGGAAAGAATGGTCCAGGACTTGCTGACGTAGCCCGTGCGGCCGTCCGACAGCCGGACGTGATACCAGCCGGGAATTTCGTCGATCAGCTCGGCCGTGTCGCCTGGAAACAAGCCGGCGACTTTGTCATCGCTATCGGGAGCGGGGCGAACGACAACATTGCGCTTGACCCGCTCGCTCGGCGTCACCGACGGCGCCGCGAAAGCGGGGACGGCCAGCCCCATGGCCAAGAGGGCAGCGACGCACCCTCGCGAAGCGCGCGCGACACGCTGCACCATGCATTTCGTCCAAGCCCGAGTATTCGCCATCGCTGGCCCCCCTGTTTCCGAGCCCGCGCATATTAACCCAGGATCGTTGCTGCGTACACTGGCGCAAGCGGCGGCGGGGGCCGTCGTTCACCGCCTAAACCGTCCTTGAAGCTCGCAAGGGCCGTGAAGGTCTTCACGCGACAAAAAGCCGAGTTTTCCGCCAATATTTTGACCCGCAGCGCATTTTTTGCTATGATTTGACTGTCGCTTTTCATGGCTGCCGCTTGAGCGACGCGGCTTCACAACATGCGAGGATCTATGGTCACGCCAGCTAAGGTGCTGGCGCCCGTCGACGCGCGCCGCTTGACGGTGCGCGCTGGCAAGGGGCGTCAGGGAACGAGGGACAAGGTCATTGTGCTGCTGAGCTTTCGCGCCGGCATGCGCGCTTGCGAAATTGCCGGGCTCGACTGGCGCATGGTCATGACCCCGAGCGGCAGGATCAGCACGACGGTCGCCATCAGCGGTAGGATCGCCAAGAACGGGCGGGGGCGGCACGTACCAGTTCACCCTGAGCTGAAGCTGGCGCTCGAGGTACATCATGCTCACTGTGGCGGCCCGCGCTTTGGTCCCGTCGTCCAGTCGCGCCGCGGCAGCCACTTGAAGCCCCGCTCAATCGTCAACTGGTTTCGACAAGTGTATGACGAGCTGGGGCTGACGGGCTGCTCCTCCCATTCCGGCCGGCGCACGTTCATCACGGGGGCGGCGCGGGCAGTGCACAGGGCCGGGGGCAGCTTGCGCGACGTCCAGGAGCTGGCCGGCCACCGAGCGCTGACCACGACGGAGCGCTACATCGAGGGCGACCGTGACGCGCAGCACCGCCTGATCAAGCTGCTGTAGCTTTCTGCACTGCCCGAACGCCGAGGGCCTCCGCACGCCCATGTGGGGCCCTCGGCAGCGCAAAATGCGCAGCTACCAATGTGGTATATACTCAACATAAACGTCATTGCTGTGAGGGGCTGACTCGCGTCAGCCCCAGGAGAGGAACCCCATGCCCAACCATTACGAAGTCCTGGGGGTCGACCCCGCGTCCGAGCAGGAAGTGATCGAGGCAGCGTACAAGGCGCTCATTCGAAAATACCATCCTGACCGTGCCGGCGATAACCAGCGCATCCGGGACATCAACGCTGCTTATGCCGTGCTCAAAAGCCCGGTGAAGCGACGCGCGTATGACGCCAAGCTGAAACTGTTTCCGTCGCGGGAGTTGGCGCGCGCCGATGACGTGCCAGTCAGGCCGGCGCCAGGATCAAAGCCGCGCGCCGGGCAGCCAAAGGCAGCGCCGAGCGAGCCGCTCAAGACCTGCCCGGAATGCCACGCCGACGTACGCCGGAGTGCCAAGCGTTGCCGTCACTGCGGCTTCCAGTTCTGGAGCGGGATCCTCGGTACGCAGTCGAGGGACATTGGCTGCGCGTCGGTGGTCATTCTGCTGCTGGTCCTAATGCTGATGTATTGCAGTGGACCAGGCGCAACCGGTGACGCCGTGACCGACACGGGCAACCAGGCGGAAACCACGGGCGAAGCTTCGATCCCCGGCCCCTTCCAGGGCGTGTGGGGCCTCTCCCAGCAAGAGTGCGGCCGGGGGATTACGACGAAGACGGTGACCGCAAACGACATCGACGGCGGCAAGGTGGTCAAGGTCGAGGAACTGAGCGACCAGCAAATCAAGGTCGAATACGAGTTTACCGAGGGGCGGTTCGTGGAGACTTGGACATTGGGTGACGGCACCCTGGCAATCGACCGACCGGGCGAGGATTACACATTGGAGCGTTGTCCACAGGGACAGTTGTCGGGCACGGCGCAAGGGGCGGCGTCACCGCCCGGGCCACGGAATGCTGCGCTTGCCGCGGCGGGCCGGGACGCCCTCGACGCCGACTGGACTTTCGCCACGACGGTCAACGGTCCAGACGGAAATGTCGACCTGTATGTGAACTTGGCCGCGATGACCCGCAACGGCGCTGTCGCAACGACTTGGGTCAAGGGCGTGAACGCCGACACGGTCGAGCTCGGGGATCATGGTCGCGAGTTGCCCGGTCCGTTCACCTTGTTCAAATTCCAAATGGACTGCGACGCGCGCACGGTCGCGGTGCCTATGATTGGTAATTTCGCAGCCGACGGCCGCCTGCTCGCGGAGATCCCCATGAACGGCGGCGAGGAGCCGTTCAGCTCTGTCGGAGCCGCAGACGGCCTGGTGGCACTTTGTGCCAGTCGGGGCGAGTGACCGCGAGGATGATGGCCATTCCATACGTCACTGGGCCCGGCGGTCGAGGATGCTGAGGCCCTGACCCGCGGAGAGTCACGCAAAGCGCGGCGCAGCGCTAAAGCAAAAGACTAGCGGCGTAGCAATAACTCGACGGGATCGACGTCGAGCGCCCGGGCCAGCCGCTCAACCATGTCGATGCTGGCGCTGTAGCGTGAATGTTCCAGAGCGCTGACATAGGTCCGGTCGATGCCGCACGCGTCAGCCAGCGCTTCCTGGCTGAAGCACCGCTCCAGGCGAAGCCGCTTCAAGTTGTGCGCAAAACGGTCGCGGAGGCCCATCGGAGGGACCATCCGTCAGCATGGAGTATTTCACCACGGAGTATACTCGACGTAGTGAAAAGTGCGCATGGGTAGCGGCGAAAGGCACGGGGCCAGGAGACGCCCATCCCCTGGTATCAAAACTCATTGCTTGCTGTGTCGAGAGGAGAGTTGAAATGCCCCCGTGCCTGAGCCCCCATACAGGCTCATGATGGTAGACGCGCGGGGCGCGCGTTTCCGCGTCATTGCCGCTGAATGCCGTGAGCGCGGTGCTGACGCGGAGGGGGCTGAGGCGGCGCATGGCATTGGGTGCTTGGGGGCCATTGGCGCCATGCGCGCGCCTCGATCAACAGGGACGGCTGGGCGGCGAAATGCCGTAACGGCAGTGGCGTTTCGAAGCGGCGTTTGGCGCGCGGTGGGTGGCGCGCGGCGAGCGCGGCGCGGCAGTAAAAGTACGAAAGTGTGAAAAGTGACTTTGGGCTGGCGCGCGGGAATTTCGAGGAGCGTTGTCGCGGTGGCCATGCTTTGGGGGGCCACTGAAGCCCGACGGGCGGGTGCGGTTGTGCCCGTTGATGGGTCTCCACTCTTTGCGGCGGGGGCGGCCACAGGAGGGTGGCCACGGCGGTGGTCAGCGTCCCGCCGGGACCCGTCTTCAGCCAGCGAAGTAGCGGTGCGATCGAGCTTGCCGGGGATCGTGAATGACGGGCAAAGTCCGTCACTCGGCCGAGCTGGTTCTCCAGGAACCGCCCGCCGGTTCGCAGGAAGTCTGCCCGTTATTCATCCCTTGAGGACACTAGCGACTACGGCAGTTCAGCCCGCCCGCGATCAAGGCCGCGGGACGTAGCCCCATCCTGGCCCATGCTGCTCAGGGGCGCCTTTCGTCAGCTTCGCGCCCAACTGACGCCGGATTTGCGAGGCGCCATAGACGCTCATGCAGACGAGCCGAGTGCCGCCGCTTGCGGCTGGGCCGATGCACGAGATCCCGATCTGTTCAGCTTTGCAGTGAGCGATGATTGCCTTCTCACTCATGTCCAGGAAGACGGCGCGGCTCACCGGTTTTCCGCTCTCTTTGCGGCGGCAATCGCATCTTCTGGATTGCCGTACCGGTAGCCACCCCATTCGTAGACGGGCCTGGGGACCATGACGATGCCGTATCGCTTGAGTTGCTCCGCGGTCGTCGAGGCCGCCCCCGCTTTCGCAGTGTTCGGCTCTCGGCCCTGTTTATTTTTTTCTGGTTCCGGCACTCTTGGCTCCCTCTGGTCAGCGGGAGCTTGGTGTCTCTCTGTCGCCGAAAAGCTGGAAAACGTGCCCGGCGATAACCGGCCTTAGCAGACCTTCCCGGCCAGCACTATGGCTAGACGGATTGACAGTAACCCAGCACCGTTGAGCCGGGCTGCCCGATCGTCCCTGCCGGATTTTCCGGCTGCCTCAACCCTGGTGGTCGTAAGTCGTGTCTCGCTCGGGCGGCCGTGGGGTATTGCGCCTGACGAATGCCTCCGCTTCCGCCATCGTTGCGAACAGGTGCTCGGACGGTTCACCGTCGCCATGCGACATGATGGCCTTGAACTGCGCACGACCATCCTGAACGGCGACGATCCGGCCCGATGTGCAACTCATGTGCCCACCCTCATTGAGCTCGCGTTGTTTTCCCCGCTTGATTTCGGCTTCCTCCGCAGAGGAACGAAAGGCGGTGAACCCGCGCGACTTTTGCTTGGCTCGATCAGCCATGGCTCCTTCCCCGCTCATGCGCTCTGAATGAGCCAAACGGCGCCCGCCAGCATCGAGACGATCCCCGTGAACGCAGCGGTGCCGGCGAGGACCTTCGCCCCCTGGCGCGTGTTCAACCGGTCGCCTCGACGCGCATACAGACCCCCACCGATGATCAGCAAGCCGGCCACCAAAGCGCTCAAGCCAATCGCCTGGTCGGGGCCGAAATGGCTCATTTCAAAGTGCCCCGCTCAGCATCTAGGAGCAGGCGCTGGGCTAACCGGAGCCCATCGTCACTTTGAAGTGCGAGCGTCAGTGGTCGGCCACCGATTTTGTCGTTCGCGGTATTCAGGAAGGCAATGACGGCCCCTTTGGAGGAAAGGCTTTGCCAGGCGCTCCGGATCAGTTCATTTTGCCGTCCCGACTGGATCGGGGTGAAGCGAACGCCCTGTGCGGATTTGCGAAAAACCTGCGTTATCTTTGCCGGCAGCTTGCCGTCATTCGCTGCGTTTTTTTCAGCCATTGCGTATCCCCATCTCGTGTAAGCGGGAGCGCAAGCGAGCTCTCAGTCGTCGGCGCTTACGAGTGCAATGCCGGCGATCATTGCGATATGGGGTTTCGTCGGCGGATTACGAGGGTGCGCCAGACTTCCCCGGCACGTGTACCGGCAATCCGCCGCTCTCGAGTTCAGCCGAATTCCTTAATCGCTGCGGATCCGTGTCGATCGCTCCAAGATTGACGTTGGCTTCCTAGCCCTGTCCGCCCTCTTCGCGGTGATCGGGAGCGCGAGATGTTTTTCGCATGGCTTTCGCGAGTTGCTTGCCTTTCTCACCAGTGTCGGATGCCACTTTCAAACGCAGCGCTTCCCTTTGCTGCCTTATGACTCGCGCCCGGTGAGCATAGGTCCTGGGGCTCAATCCCTTATTCGCGGAATCGCTTTGCAGGTTCCGGACAAGCAAGCCCACGCTCGCGTCGCTTGGCTCGTCGATGATGTGGAATGCGTGTTCCAAATAGCGAACTCCTTCATGAGCGGGAGTTGCTATCTCTCATGCGCAAAAAGCTCGGGCAGGACATTGCGCTGCGTCCGACATGGCGACTGGGGTTGTAAACGGCAAGGGCGGGAACCTGGGGCTCCGGTGGCGCCTACTCTTTCGGCCCCAAGCCGCCGCTCGCCTTTAGAGAGGGCGCAGATGCGTTGGATTTCTTGGGTGAGTTAGCCTTGGGCTTTCGCACTTCCTTGTTAGACCGCCTTTGTCCCTTCGCCACGTCGACTTCTCCTTATATCGAGTTACCCCCACAGCGCTTGAGAGACCTGATGTTTCCAGTCCTGAACTGGACCAGCTCCAACGCGGGACCGTGGAGCCTCGCATTCGGACGACTTGATCCCATCCCTCGATGGTTCGGGCCGGTTGCCTGCCTGCAAAGGAAGCCATTGGTAAACAGCACGCTACTGGACATGCCCCGTTCATCAGCACGCGGTACCAGGGATGCATCACCTGAGGTTCGCACCGAGCGCTCCGTGACTGAGAGACCCTATTGTGCTCTCCGCTCGCAAAAGGGGTGATTTATGGACAAGACGTATTGGCTGGGCCGCAAGAGGGCGTCGCTAACGGCAGCGCGGGCCGCGACCTGTTCCGAGGCCCGACTGATCCATTACGAGTTGGCAGGTCGTTACAGCCTCAATGCGATTACGATCGCGAATGATCTGGAATCCTTGGCACCATTCGGTGCCGACCCACAAACCGAGAGGCGGGCTTAGCGATGGCATCGATCAGAATGCATCGTGATCTGCGTCGAGCGATCCGAAGCTCCGAATTGTCCGGCCCTTTTAAGTGGCGTTTCTGCTCGGAGACGGACGTGGCCGTCAGCGTTGAGACTGAGGCAGATGCCGCGAAGGTCATCGCGATGACCCTCGGATCTTGGAACGGTCGCACAGTCCGGCCCCATCAGATCGAGGAGTTGCCCAAGCCTCAAACTGAGCCGCTGGGTAACCAGGCCCAATGACCGGGCCGTCACCCTCGACCCGGGTCGAGCAATTCCATGACGCGGACACCCGCGTACTCGACATTTTTCGCCTGAATCCGCGGCATCGGCATCCCGCCACGCTCGTACGAAGCGATGGATCTGAGGCCCCGGTGCTGCTGACGGAATACACCAAGCGAGGTTTTCGCTTGACGCTCAGTTTCAGGCCAGAGCTCGGCGAGAACATACAAATCCGTCTGACTGGCCAGCGGGGTCTCCCTGGAAAAATCCGCTGGGCGCACGGCTCAGAAGCTGGTGGGTCCTTCTGATCCTGGGCCGGAGGCGTCCTCACTCTACTGTGCCGACCATTTTTTGATGGCTGCAACGTCTTCAACCAGTCGTCGCGGCAGGCTGGAGTGATTCAGCGGTCGGGCAGCCGTTCAGTCGCTGACGTGGATGATGTTCTTGGTTGCAGCGTCAAGGGTGACGTGTGAGATCAGTGAGAAACTCGCAGGTGTCCTTGATCTCCTGTCGCAGATCAGTTCGCTCCTCGGACGAGAGAAGGACGCCGCGCTCATTCCATGCGGTGACGATCTGATCGCTAAGCAGGCGCAAGGCCTTGCGGATGCGCTCCGCTTCAGACCCGTGGATGCTGAAGACGTTGTCGGTGGGTTGGTCGTTTGGAGTCCCGGACATAGTTAGCCCCTGATTGCAAGCGGGAGCCTACCAGTTACTCTCGGTCGGCGCGGTGCTTGGATATCCAATCGCGCCGATGTGAGCCTTGTAGCACGATCCGGAATGTTTCCGAGTCTGCTAGCAGACATATCGATTCTTTCTGAAGCGGCTGGCGTCCCGGCGACCGCTGTCTTCGAGAGGCCGACATCTCACCGCCTCCCGCACCACGGCGATCGCCTCGGGTGTTAGATTGCGTCGAAGGTCACGGGTTTGCGGTTCGTTGGCGTGAAAGCGGCGATGGGACCGACGGCGGCGAACCGGCTCATTTGGCCGCGATGCGCCGTGGCTGTCTTTAAGGAGCGATGGCAACTTTCCAGCGATACTTGCCGCGCAGTTGGCGACCCAAGCTGCGATCAGCATCGGCATTCGAAACCCCGTGTCTTCCTGCGCGTCAGTGAGAACGCGGACGCCGTTATGGCACAGACTCGACATCGGATCGTTGGCTTCAGCTTGTAACGGCGAGAAAGGACGCGCTTGGCTGTCCAAGCCTATCTTTACGATGCCGATGGCCGTGACCGCGAAGTAGCGCTGAAGGACGTCGCCCTCGACGATCTCGGGCCGGAAGACCTGCTTTGGATCGACGTTCAACAGCGCGATTCCGGAACTCTCGAAGAGGTTCGGTCTTTCCTTGGACTGCATCCGGAAGTGTGGGGTTCAGCCGACTCCGGGCGATCTCAGCTGGAGAACTATCGAGATTACGTCCGCTTTTCGGTCACCACCGCTCCCAGCCCGGAAAGCCGGAGTGACTCCGCCGAAAGAGTCATTCCGCCGGACGGCGGATCGGAAAATGGGGTGTCGGGCAGCGTTTGTCTGGACTTCGTGGTCGCCGAACGCTGGCTCGTCACAGTCCACGACCGCGATGTCCCGTGCCTGCGACAATTCCGAGAGCAGGACAAAGCTGACACGTTAACGGGTCTCCTATCTGGTCAGGCGTTGGCAGCGTCACTCCTCGACTGGCACCTTGGCGAGTATTTCCAGGAGGTGTCCCGGATCGAGGAGGCGGTTGATCGGCTCGATGAGCGGGTGCTGCGCGAAACCACGTCACGTTCATTGTTGGGCCGAATGGTGGCGCTCCGTCGCCGAGTGTCCAAGCTGAGAGGTTTGCTCGTCGCGCAACGCGAGGTGTTCTACGGCCTGTCCCGACCGGACTTTGCGCTTGTCACAGAGTCGGGCGCGGCCCCATTCTACGAGAGCTTGGTGGGCCGTTTCGAAAGGGCGGTCGATGAAATTGAGCGCACCCGCGACGTGGTGGTCGGCAGCTTTGAACTCTTTACATCACGCACCGGCCAACAAACCAATGATCTCGTGAAGGTACTGACCTTCCTGACTGCCATTGTCGGGTTTTGCGCGGCGATCGCGGGCCTGATGGGAATGAACTTCAAACTGGCGTTCTTTGACACAGGCTTAGCCGGTTTTTCTGTCGTCACCGGCGGCCTCGTCTTCATAGCGCTCGTCTCGGTGATCTACGCCCGTCATCGAGACTGGATATGACGCTGCACGCGCCGGCCCTGCCTTCGTGGTAGAAAAAAGTTACAACGACCCCGTTCGAACTAACGAGCGACCGGGTGATGGGGCAGCTCGGAGTACCGCGCGGATGGAGGCATTTGCAGACGCGGTGTTCGCCATCGCCTTCACTCTCCCCCTCGTGGAAATTGTCTTGCCACATGGGGGGCCGGGGTTCGGCGAGCGTCTAATCGGGCTTTGGCCAGCATATCTTGGCTACGCCTTGGCTTCCCTCGTTATCGGCATTTACTGGGTGCACCACCATTTTTCCGGCGCGATTTACCGAACGACCGGGCACTACTTCAATTTGGCGACCGTCCTGTTCCTGGCCTCAATCGGTTTCATCGCATTCCCTTCACGTGCCTTTGCGGAGAACATCGCTGACCCGGCAAGTCGGGGCACAGGTGCCCTTTTCTTTGCGATCGGGTTGTTCGTGACGTCTCTCGCCTGGCTCATCAAATGGACGGTGGGGAGGAGAAGCGGCCACGTGGATGGCCGTTTAGAAGAGGCGTACGTTGCCAGCCTTGATCGGAGATACCGCATCTCGACAGTGGCAACGGGCGTAGGTGCGGCCTTAGCAATCCTCGAATGGCGAGCCGGTCTCGCCGTGGCACTCATTGTATCGTTCGGGTTCCTCCGAGCTCCCAGGACGCCGACCTATCGCTCTGTTGCACCCGTGATCGAGGGGGAGGCCTGAAGCCCCGCCGCGAGCGCTGGCCCCGTGCGTGACCGGTCGGTGTAACCCATGCAACTCGACGGAACGGCAACAGAAGCGATTGGTTCAGTCAATACGGGGACCAGGAGCAGGCTGAGCCCGCCGCTCCCAGAAGATGGATCGGAAGACGATGTTTCGGCGAGGCCAACAAACGAACGAGACGACAACCGAAGCGCGCGGCTCGGTTAATGTCAAAGGCATGACCACCGTTTTGGCGGCGGCATAGTGCTGGCGGCCGTCGCATTCATATTGATTATCGCGTTGACGTGAGCGCTCGGCCTTACGACATTCGAAGGGCGATCAACGAGCTTCCTGGCTCTCGTCGGCGATCTCTAGCAATTGCATAGCCCATCGTGCGCCCCGCTTCTCGATCCGTGGACAACCCGACCGGGGTGCCGATCTTCGAGGGCGATTTATTCATTTAACTCAGGAACTTACACACGGAGCTGCTGGTTGGGAGGTGGCCCAGCTCGGGCGTGGAGTTTCACTCATGTTCATGCACAACAAGCGCCTTCAATATACCGTCAGGGTTGCCGAACCCAATCCTGCACTCGCCTCTCTTCTACTTGAACAGTTCGGGGGCCCCGACGGTGAGCTCGCTGCGGCGATGCGATATTTCACGCAGGGTCTCGGCGAGCTTGATCCTGGCCGTAAGGACTTATTGCTCGACATCGCGACCGAGGAGCTCAGTCATCTTGAGGTGATCGGCTCGATTGTCGCGATGCTAAACAAGGGCGTGAAGGCAGAACTTTCGGAAGCCGCAATGGAGGAAGCTGATCTTTACCTCTCGATCAACGCTGGTGGTAACAGCCATACCCAGTCCATTCTCTATGGCGGCGGACCAGCGTTAACTAACTCGTCGGGTGTTCCATGGACGGCCGCCTACGTCGACACGAAGGGCGATCCGACCTGCGACCTTCGCTCGAACATTGCGGCCGAGAGCCGTGCGAAAGTCGTCTACGAACGACTGATCAATATTACGGATGACCCGGGGATTAAGGAAGCGCTTGGGTTCCTCATGACGCGCGAGATTGCCCACCAAAAGTCCTTTGAGAAAGCACTTTACGCGATCGAGGACAATTTCCCATCCGGCAAGCTCCCTGGAATTGAGCGGTATGCCAACATTTACGTCAATACGTCTCAAGGAGATGGTGACATGGAGGGCTCGTGGAACACGGGCGAACAGTGGGACCGCATTGACGATCTCGAAAAGACCATGCCGATGGACAACGGCGATGGTTCCGCAACGGTGAACCTCGACACCGCAATGACTTCGGCGGTTGAAAAACTGTCCATTCGCACTGCTTCCGATCCGTCCACCGACTTCACTACGGGCGCGGATCTGGGGGCCGGCCCCGGGGCAGGCTTGATCACAGACGATGACAAGGGTGGCGCAAAGGATATCAACAACGCGGTCGAGCTGGCGGGGGTGCTTTAGTCACCTCACGAGAATCGGCTTTGAAAGGGACACGATGCCGCCTGTAATGAGTAGGCACGCTGATTTATCCAAGACGATCACATACCTCGCGATCCACCTAACGATTGGATTCAGCGTCGCGTATTTGTTCACAGGATCAATTGCGGTTGCTGGCGGCATCGCCCTAGTCGAACCCATGATCAATGCTGTCGCATTCTTTTTCCACGAGAGGATTTGGAGAGGCGCTCTCTGCCGCGACGTTTCACGAAAATCGCCAAGGGGGTCTCTTCCTTGTCACTAGAACTGGGGCGACACCTGTCGCCTTTTACTGTCCTGAGTCAGGTTCCGCCGTGAGTTGGCGATATTCTGCCTGTATTCCGTGCCCGAAGTTAAGGTGGAGTGCGTTGTTTTAGGTTCATGCGTCTTTCTTTGTACACCTTCGTTGTACTTCTGAACTTGCCAGCGATTTCTGCGCGAGATGAGGAAGTCAAATGACCATTTTAAGAAGCGTCCTGCTTGCTGCTGCTGTGATCAGCCTTGCCGGTCCCGCCGCGGCGCAATACCAGGGCCAGGTTCCAGAACCCGCCCCCGGTCAGCCCGGATATGGCTACTATCCGCAGCAGGCCCACCCGCAGCAGCCGGTCTACGGTCAGCCAGGTTACGGCCAGCCAGGTTACGGGCAGCCAGGTTACGGTCAGCCGGGTTACGGTTACAACCAGCAGGGTGATATCGGTTCGGTCATCGGCCAGCTTTTGGGCAACCGCTACAATGTGCCGGACCGCACCGCGATCCAGCAGTGTGCGAGCGCGGCCATGGCCCAGGCGTCGAGCCGGTATCGCCAGCAGCCCAATGGCAACGCCTACGGCTACAACGCCAATCGCGGCTATAACCAAGGCTACGGCATGAATATGCGCGTCACTGCCATCACCAACGTGGAACGCCGCCCGAATGGCTTGCGCGTGTCCGGCCTGCTCGACAGTCGCAACGGCTATCGTCCCAACGACCGGGCGTATGGCCAGAACCCGGGCTATGCGACGAACGGCGACCTAAGCTTCCGCTGCAACGTCGACTATCGCGGCGCTGTCACCAACATCCGGATCAGTCGCGCCAACGCCTATCGCGGGTGAGGAAGATCGATCCGTTCGACGACCCGGTCTCGAATTGAGGCCGGGTCGCGTGACGCGAACGGATACCGCAGGGGTCGAAGGCAAGCTCGGTAGCGGCGGCAAAATGAAGTCGCGATCACGTTGAGACTTGTTGAGTTGGGTGGACAATTTCCCCGCCGGGCCGGACGCGGTTTCAGGGACTGGTCGACTGCAAAAAAAGGTCGCGACGGTCTGTCAGCGAACTACTTTTCGATGCTGCTTGCCCGCGTCTTGATAGAATAGAGCTGGGTCATTTCTGCCTGCGCTCCAGTCCGTCACGGAAGTGAAGCTGCGTCGAGCTTTCCCGTGACGAGATCGACCATGACTTCAGTTCCGTAAGGTTTTGGCAAGAACGTGCCATGATCGGGCAAGTCCGCATCGGCGATTCTCACTGCGCCGGACGTCACGACCAACTTTACGTCCGGGCGGATCACACTCACTTGGTTTGCCAAACCAAGACCATTCATCGCGCCAGGCATGTTCACATCCGTAAAGACGACGCTGATCCCCGGATGTCTATGAAGGACATCCAGCGCCTCTTCGGCGTCACGGGCCTCCCACGTCCTGATGCCTCGGTCAGTAAGGGCGCCGGCCGCGACCATTCGAACGAGCGGCTCGTCCTCAACAACAAGGACTTCTTTTGGAAGGGTGTTGCTCATTTTTGATAAGCGATCTCACTTCAGCAACGTTCCCAAGTGCGCGCGTGGCGCGGGCTGCGGACGATTGATTTCGCGTCGTCGTTCCAGCCAGCTTCATTGTTTTGACGTTCAGCGGACCCATATTGTGCAGTGCAGCATTCCGACGCTGTTGCCATTAGCTCCGGAGTTGCCGCATGCGAAACCTGTCCGACACCCTCGTCCGTCTCAAGCGCTTCCGTACGGTCCCGCCCGCGTCGACACCAACGAACAGTCGGCTCGAGCTCTTCGCCGGCTTCGGGTCGAACCCTGGCCGGCTGAAGTCCTGGATTTATGTACCTGAAACGGTCGATGTCGGTGCACCGCTGGTCGTCGTTCTCCACGGATGTACGCAGAATGCGAGGAGCTACGACGAGAGCTCCGGCTGGTCCCGGCTTGCCGATGAGTTCGGCTTCGTCGTTCTTTACCCGGAGCAGCAGCGCGCGAATAATCCCAACCTCTGCTTCAACTGGTTTTCTCCGGCCAACACCGCCCGCGGCCAGGGCGAGGCGCTGTCGATCCAGCAGATGATCACGGCGGTGCAGACACGTCACCATACGCACGCCGACAAGGTTTTCGTTAACGGGCTGTCTGCGGGCGGCGCGATGGCCGCAGTCATGCTGGCGACCTATCCGGAGGTCTTCGCTGCGGGCGCAGTCATCGCTGGCCTTCCGTATGGCGTTGCGAGCACCGTTCCAGAAGCGTTCGACCGAATGAGAGGCCACGGCGGCCCCGCACTCGAAGCGCTTGCAGAGCTAGTAAAGAATGCTTCCACCCATAGCGGCCCTTGGCCCCGCCTGTCAGTCTGGCATGGCAGCGCCGACAGTACGGTTGACCAGCTGAATGCGTCAGCGTTGATCAACCAGTGGCTCCCGCTACACGGCGCCCCAGCTGCCCCAAACGAAGTTGATACCGTCAATGGTTATCCGCACCGCGTTTGGCGCGATGCGAGTGGTCGCGCCGTTGTCGAAGAATATAGCGTTACTGGGCTTGGACACGGCACTCCGCTCGACGTCATCGGCAGCGACCATGGCGAGACGGCAGCGCCCTTTATGCTCGATGCCAGCATCTCTTCCACCCGGCTGATCGCCACCTTCTGGGGGATTGCCGCCGAACAGAACAAGGCGAGCACGCCAGCTTCTCCGAAAGCCTCGTCGGCGACAATCGAGCGAGCGCCTCCTCGCGCTCAAGCCGTCCCGTTGTCACAGGGGTCAGGAATCCAGCGTACCATTGAAGATGCGCTGCGAAGCGCAGGATTGTTGAAATAGGCAGCCGCGCTCTCGCCGCCGATTAGCTAGTCCGCCTTGAGTGGAAACCTGCGACTCCGTCGAACTGGATTGCGGCTTAGTGGGTGCTGGCCAAAGGAGAAGTTCCGAACGATGTCATTGTCACGCACGGCCATGACGGAAGGGGTCTTTTCGGGCGTCGACGCGTTGAAGTCGTCGCACAATGAATAGGTACGGTCTCGCGCTTCTCCTTCTCACCCTCGCCGTGGTGCCATTATTCTTCGTGAGCGGATGGCTGGGCCTGACAACTGTCATCGTAATCTATTGCCTTCTCGCAAGGCTAGCGAACAGGGATTTAGACCGGCGGCATGAACGCGGCAGGCCGCCGACGGTCGTTTCGAGGCGGCAAGAGACTGCCAAGCCTTAGCCGGCCGCGCCGTTCCAGCAGAATGCGGACGGTCCCGAAGTGGGGACGCTCGCCAAGCGTTGTTGCCGCGCCGCGGAGGCGCCGCCTTGGAGTATCTGATGAATTATTTTCGCCCGCTTATCGCCAGATGGAGCAACGGCCTTCGCGGCAAAGGCTTTCCGCGCCGAGTCACGGCTGTGAACGGAACACGACGATGGCAGGCTGCCACCGGCCGGAGCTACCTGACATTCGATGAAGCCAGTGACCCTTAGGCCGTAGTCTCGTTGGATCGAAGACTGCCCCTGGCCTCTCCATCGCTGATCCCAGTAAACTTTGCCGATCCGTCTGCCTGAACCGACGTTTTGAGCCGTCGTTGCCGTTGCGCGATCGCCGTAACGCGATTTGCCAGCGGGCGTGTCCGGGTCAACGTACTGCTCATTGGACCGTCGCGTACAGAATGACTGCTTTGCCGGCCGTCGGACGTCGATCATCGGCGTCGTGGCAAACATCGACCACGCTTACCGGCTCCGTAATTGAGCGGCTCGCCCAAGATCCCGCACGAGACGCTCCGATAGCGCAAACCCTGGAAATTCTAGCGCGAGGCTGACCCCTCCCGTAAACGGTCGCATCTGAAAAAAAGCGGCCCAGTCCCTCAGGAGACTGAGCCGCTCAGAACGCGATCACCTTCTTACGCACAGCCGGGGCTGCAGAACGCGGACGAAGGTTCTCAGCAGCAGAACCGCTGGTCACCAAAAGTGTTCCTCAAGCGACCCGGAACCTTCGAGGGGGAAAGCCCGAGCCGCCCGATTCAGGCTTCCGTCCAAATGGGGATGACGGAGCCTCGCTTACGGAATGACTGGTGAGGCTAAGCGTTCCGCCCTTATCGTGGCTGCCCGCTCACGATTGTCCATGGCCACATCAGTCATCTTGCCTCTCAATGCCTTCCCAGTGGCAAGCTTGACAGAAGAAGAGCGCTGGTGCGTGGGCAGTACGTTTCCCTGTGGGACTTCGATCCACGGGGGAAAGTCGAACGAGCTTCCAGAGAGCCTGCGACGCTTGGGGCTCTGCCGCAGCATCCCACCCCGGCAACTTTTGTTAGGGCTCGATCGAGATTTGGGAGCGGGTAGAGAAGGAGATCTTCTCTAGTGACCGCGCGTCTCGAACTATGGGCCGTGTTGCTCAATACTCCGCTTCACCATCTCGTCGATCTCGTCATCGTACGAACGAACATCATTTCGCATCCCAGCCGAGACCTCCGATCGAGGCTCAGCTTTCGCAAGCTTGATGCCACGAAACCTCGCTTTGAGCCTGATGGCCTCTTCGGTTCGTCCAGTCTGATCTGCTATTTCGCGTGCCGTCAGGCACTGGCTCGCGAGGCGCTCCAGTTCGTCGACTGCCTCAGCCGTCCACGGTGCGCGATGATTGCGTTTCACTCCCTCACCCCCGCCCTGCGGTGGAACACTTCCACCTGATCCGCTATTCGCCGTCACAGACACGGCCCTCGGACGATGCGGGACCCGATTGCCCGAGGCCGAGGAAGCCGTAGACCGGAAACACCCTGTCTCTCAAATGCTGGGAGAATACTCGGTTTAGGAGACGTCAAATTGGGCGTAAGGTTAAAGCAGTCGAACAAGGACGTGCGAAAGCCCTTAAAGTCCGCAATAGGTGGATAGCCGCATTTCGGGCGTGAGTGGAGGCGCGATGCGCTGGCTCTTGAGTCTGCGGAGTGGCTTGGACGCCTTAACGCTGAAACCATCCGACGATCCCCGCGACGGCAGCAAACGCGCTTAGAAAAAACGCGCAGACGAGGACCATTGAGGCCGAGTTTCCGCGCCTGATATTCTTCTTGGACGGCGGCTGGCGATCGGGTTTCTGGATGATCCGCAGCCATGCCACACCTGCGACGACGAGAAACAAGGCTGCGATCATTCCGACAATATAACTGGTGTCGCGCATTGCTTTGATCGTCCTGCTCTGTCTTCAGCGTCCCGAGGTAGCGCAGCTTTCAGGCGCAAGCTGGTTGACTGAAGGCCAGTCAAACGGCTCGAACCTGTCGAGGGAGAGGTCCGAGCCGCCCTATGCGAGACCCCACGTCTGAAGGTGGGTGCATGGGACCTCACTTACCGAATGATTGTTAGAGGCAACCGTTCCGCACCGGGCCCTGAAAACGGCTTGGCAAGTCGTCAGGCTAAAAACACCGGCTTGTGCCGAAAGAGCAACAAACTGCAGGATTGGGTCGAAGTTTGACTCACGCCACTGAGGCCCTTCCGGGAGACCACGAACAAGCACGTGAACGGTCCGAAGATGGACACTTGCGAAATCGGGCTATCAACTCAGCGCCACGCACAACTATAGACGAAATTCGGATGCTAAGGCTTTGTCTGCGTGCCGCATGTGGCGCAGGTGAAGTGGAGCAGAGACCCTACCTCGCGTCCTGCGTGATCTTGATCCAGCAAATGTTTGCCGCCGGGATCCTTTGGACACCGCCCGGCGTCAGCGCGCCTCATCGCTGGGGTCTCGTTTTTGACGCAGGGATGATCCGCCGTTTCGGCAATCCCATTCGCCCAAGACATTAAGGATAACTCGCTTGAACGTGCTGCCCGTGTCGAGAGCACTCACGCAACGCTGTCTGATTTCTCACGATCGGGATTCTCGGACGGCTCTTCGAGCTGCCGATTAGAGTCCTGAGCGAGGGCGTCTTCGAGCTGTGCTGCTGGAATTTCACGGCATCGAAAGCCGGTGGCGGTCGGAATGATCAAGGTAGTGCTTTTGCGCACATGAACAGTCCCTTGTGCCGCATCCATGGACTGCTCGACCGTCTCTACTTGATAGTCGCCGGCAGGCAGAATTTCGTCCGAATTGCCGACCTTGAAAGGCCGCGCGAAGCGGACGGTGCGCATGGACGTTCGCTCGGCTCCAAAACTTGACCCCTGCGGCATCATCGGGCTGCGCGTTTCGCAGCGGCGATGGCGTCGCCGGCATTGGAATAGCGATAGCCGTTCCAGAGGTAGCTAACGCGCTCCTCGGTGGAGATTCCATAGCGGCGAAGATCGTCTTCGCTGCTTTCGGGGGCGGTAGCTGCCCCAGCTCTTGTCGAATGACCGGTCACTTCGGACTCCTGCTTCAAGCGGGAGCACAAAGTCTCTCAGTCACAAGATGCTTAGGGGAAAGCCTGCGATGGGAGAGCTTACCACAAGAGTGCGGAATTACCTATTCAAAGGTGAAAGCCTGCATGCTTCCAACCCTAGCTCCACTCACAGAGTATGGACTCGTCGCCGATGAGTGCAGAGCAAATGCCTAAGGAACCACGGTTGTAAACAGATAGACTGCGAAGATCACCAGGTGCACCGCTCCCTGAAGGACTGTGGTCCGGCCAGTCCCGAGCGTCAAAGTTGAGACGACCAACGTCAAAAAGAGCAGTACGGCACTCTTGACGTCCAGGCCAAGGGCAATCGGTAGACCTATCGCAAGCGACAAGGCGGCGACTGCCGGGATCGTGAGCCCGATGGTCGCCAAAGCCGAACCCAGGCCCAAGTTGAGGCTGGTTTGGAGGCGGTTTGCGTGCGCGGCCCGCACTGCTGCCACGCTCTCTGGCAAGAGAACCAGGCCGGCAATGATGACACCAACGATGGCAATCGGCGCACCGGCGGCCGCGACGGCACGTTCGATTGGCGGAGCAAGTGCCTTGGCCAACAGCACTACGGCGCCAAGGCAGGAAATCAGCAAGACCGCGGAAATAAGGGTCACCCCATTCGACGGGGGCTCCGCGTGAATCTCGTTATTCGCGATGACGGCCAGATCCGGAAGGAAATAGTCACGGTGCCGAACTGTCTGTACCGCAACGAAGGTGATGTAGAGGAGAAACGATACGACTGCGACGAAGCCCAGTTGCGAGGGGGCGTAGACGGGACCCGGCTCACTGGTGGTGAAGTTGGGCAGGACAAGGGTAAGCACCGTCAAAGCGCATATCGTGGCAAGCGACGCGCTGACCCCCGTTTGCTGAAAGACCTGCTCTTTGTGTCCGACAGCTCCGATCAGGATGCAAAGACCCACCAGGCCGTTGAGGATGATCATAACGGCAGCGAACACTGTGTCCCGCGCCAATGTGGCCGCGCTCTCGCCGCCCGAAGCCATCAAGGTGATGATCAGCCCAAGCTCGATAATGGTCACAGCGATCGCCAGCAGGAAAGTCCCGAAAGGCTCGCCAACGCGATGCGCAATCAATTCGGCATGATGGACAGCGGCCAGCACCGCACCAATCAGGCCCACCCCAATCAGTGGTGGCGATAGGGTGGCACCGGCATTGATTCCAACAAGGAGCAAGGCGAGTGCGGGCGCTAGCCACGTCCAGTGTCTCAAGGTTTTTGGCACACGCTCCGTCTAGGCGGATGAGAAATGTGCGCAATGGGTCGACGACTGTCGCGGCAGGAACTGGTGGAAAGCGAACGCTAGAAGCACGCGCTCTTGATGGTCGACTTCCGCCGCATTGCAACGATCAGCGGTCCAATCCGTTGAGGCCATATCACCAGTCATTCAGTGGGGCTTTGGTGCTGGAGCCGTGGCGCGTTCCCCTCAAGGAGCGCGGCAATGCACGCACTGATCATCGAAGATGAAACACTGATCGCGATGTCCATCCAGGACATATTGGAAGAATGCGGGTTCACCTCGTTTGACGTCGTGAATTCGACGGAGCAGGCGATTGTGGCCGCGCAGCTAAAATGCCCAGACCTTATTACCGCGGATGTGCAATTGAATCCCGGCAGCGGGATCGATGCGGTGGACCAGATATGTGGCGGCCCACCCATTCCCGTCATCTTCATCACCGGTAGCCCAGCCGATGTGGTAAAGCGCATGCCTCACCATCCGCTGATCGTAAAGCCATTCACCAACGAACTTGTCGCCACAGCCGTTCGATCGGCGTTGGCGACAGCGAAAGAGGCATAGACAATGTCGCAGGCCATCCCCGTGTCGAACACTGTCACTGCTCTCGGCACAGCCTTGATTGTTTCATCGAAGGCTCCATTGCTGTTGCTCGCCGATGACTTGACCGTAATCGGAGCAAGCGGATCGTTTTGCAGTGCGTTCGGGATCGATCCATCGACGGTAAACGGGACGAAGCTCGCGGCTTTGGGGGACGGGGAATGGGATGTGCCGCAGCTCAATTCGCTGCTCCGCGCCACATTCGACGACGCCGCTTCGATCGACGCTTACGAGATGGACCTCAAACGCAAGGGGCACGAACCTGCCTGCCTGGTGCTCAACGCACACAAACTCGAGTATGGCAACGCTGAGCAGCCCAGGATTGTTCTAGCCGTGACGGACATCACGTCCGCGCGCTTGGCCGAGAGACTCAAGGATGAACTGGTGCAGCGAAACCAGATCCTCCTACAGGAGCTTCAGCACCGCGTAGCGAACAGCCTCCAGATCATCGCCAGCGTCCTCATGCAGAGCGCTCGCCGAGTGCAATCCGAAGAGACCCGGACCCATCTCCAGGACGCACATCAGAGGGTCATGTCGATTGCCACGCTGCAAAAGCAGCTGGCGATGAAGAGTGCCGATAAGGTCGAACTGAAAAAATACCTGAGTGACCTGTGCGCCAGCATCGGCGCGTCCATGATCGACGATGCAAACCGGATCTCCCTATCGTCGAAGGTCGACGAGACGGTCACAAATGCCAATGTTTCGGTCAGTCTTGGCCTGATAGTCACCGAACTTGTCATCAATGCGCTCAAGCACGCGTTCCCCGGCCCGAACCGGAAGGGCCAGATTGAAGTCGACTACTCATCGAACGACGAAGGATGGTCGCTAACGGTCGGTGACGATGGGGACGGAATGGCAGCAGAGAGTGGCGCGAAGCCAGGACTCGGCACAGGGATTGTCGAAGCGCTTGCGAAACAGCTGGATGCCACCGTCGAGGTGGCTGACCAAAAACCGGGTACCAAAGTGATAGTGGCTCACGTCTCTTAGGTGCGCCGGCGCCAGCCACGCACGCTCTGGTGACCGCTTTACGTCGAAAGCTTCCACTTGCCACAATCCGCAGGCGCCCGTGCTCGCGGTTCGGTCTCACCACGCTAGCGGCGGAAGGATTCCGCACAACGAGGGACTTCGTCCGCTTCGGGCTCAAACTGTCGGTCGAATGCGCGACCGAGGGGAGGAAGAACGTTCTGACCAGCGCCGAGGCGGCAGTAGCGCTCGCCGTCCTGAAAAACTTTGGGGGCTCCGGGAGCGACTTCGCTGCTCAGAGTGCGGCAAGCGGGCGGCGGAGATTTGACGGCTTTAGACCTGTTCGCCCTTTTGCCCTTCCATGGCTTCCATTTGACAGGCCTTACAGAAGTAGAGCGTCAGCCCCTGAGAGGTATGCTCCCTCGTGGAACTCACGATCCAGAGGTGACGGCCAGACGAGTTCTCGGAACAGAGACCTGCTTGGCTCCTGCGCATTAGCGATTCTCAACCTGACAGAGGCTCGCGAACCACTGCGGCAGTGCCGCAGTTGCCCCGGCCGACGGACCTAAGCTTTGACGCCACGCGTCACGACTGGCGAGCGAGCAGGTCAGCACGCATCCCCCTCGTTCGGTATTTCGGAGAGCGCCTCTTGCTCGGGCTCGGTCATCAGCGTCCGCCATTCCCAGCTCTCAACCACCCATTTCGACATTGAAAAACTATGCACCATGGAGCGCAATGTTTCCGCGGATCATCGCGTCAATCTGTTCTTCGGTGAGGAGTGCAGCAACCAATGCCTTTTGGTTTGTTTGTTTTATGCGATCCGCGCGCTCTTGCTTGGATTCGGTCCTACGAGCCTTCGGAATGATTTTTGTCATGCTCTCACAACGCACTCGAGTGGAGAAAGTCGCACGAGACGGGTCTTAGCCCTTCGGGAACATTGCTTTTGCTGCAGGTGCATCAACGGCGATTGCGACGAAGGTGAACAGGATGAGTTGTTTTTCGTCGGTCACTTCGACGCGATACTCGTCGCCAAGCCATGTTAGCTCCGGCCGGTCGCGCAGCGCCTCGCCGGCAAATTTCACGGCTTGAATGCGGGCGTCAGAAATGGTCGCCAGTTCAATGCCCTCGACATCGGGGTCGTAGATCGCACCGGCTTGATTGAAGAAGAATAGCGGCATCACGGCCAAACGGACTGTACCGAAGAACCGTTCCTACGGTTGTTCGTTGGGAGAGCGTGTCGAAGAGGGCGCCAGCCTGAAGCGCACGAGGTTCAAGACAGCAACGCCCATCAGGGCGCCCAGTCCTCCGGCGAGCAGACTGTCGAGAATGAAGTCGTGCCCCAAGAGTGACGCTGCCGGAAGAGAGCCAAGGAAACCCGCCGCAACGTCCAGCAAAATCCCCTCTGACGTTGAGGTCCTCAACAAGACGCTCGCGCCCCAGCCAATGACTGCGCCAAACACGACCGCAACAAGAATGCCCATATCGGCTTAGCTTTCTTTCTCAGCAGTTTTCATCGTGGTCGATCGAGGCAAGCCACTGCGGCAGGACTTCGGCCACCGTCTTTCGGTCCGACGTCCGCGCACCAGATCGCGCGACCTTTCGCTGAGCGGATCCAGACGCAGCCGTCTTGGTCGAGGTTTTATTTTGAATAGTCTTCTGGTCAGGATTGTCGTCCATCAGGCAATAACCGACGAGGCCGCACGAAGTTCTAGCGGCAGTAAGTGGTCGGACCCGGTCGCGGCAAGTTGGGTCGGAACCCGTTCCGCGGCAAGGCAAAGTCTCACCACTTCGGAGCGGTGGTTTAGGTCAAAGTAACCCTTCCCCTGCTCTGCGTTGGCGATGCCCGAGTACATCGCTGATTATCGTAGACGAGCAGCGTATTTCCGGGAGCTTGCAACCAATACCGCCGATCATCAGGTCGTCGCCGATCTTTTGTTCCTGGCAGACGACTGCGAGCACGAGGCGAACAAATTGGAGGATGCGTTCGGCCTGGTGGGGGACTGCCAGTTTGGGTCGACGGGTAAACTTTAGGACCGTAACCGTTTCGTCTTTCGAGCAAAGGGAAAAGCGTAAACCGGGAAAAGCAAGATCAACACTTTGATCGCAAGTTCAGCCCAGTAGCCAGGACCATCGAGAGGCAAGATGGCATCAAAACCGTAATCGTGGATTACTGCGATCCCCAAAAGCATGATGAGCGCCCAAGGAAGCATGAACACCCAGTACCAAAGCTTCACAGCTCCGCCCCCCGCAAAACTCTGAGTTCCAGTCTCGAAGATTATTGCAATTCTAACAAGCGGTCGACAACGCGCGCGCCAAGCGCACAAAATAAAGCTCCCGACAACAAGCCATTCATTCGCAATTAACCGCGACTCGCTGAACGCAAGTCTTTGAGTTTGTTGAGTAGGTTGGCGAATGAGAATGATGACATGCATCGCAGCGGCGGCCTTGTTCGCGTGTAGCTGGTCCGCGGTTTCCGCACAGCAATCCCCATCAACCCTGCAGGCTGGGCCTGCGTATCGGATCAATCCAGGCGACGAGCTGGAAGTGATGGTTTGGGGCGATGAGCGCCTTCAGCGCACGGTCAGGGTGCTGCCTGACGGCTCGTTCGCTTTCCCCCTTGCCGGCCAAATCGTAGCTGCAGGGCAACTTCCTGCTGACCTTGAGCGGTACATCACCGCCGCCTTGCGCCCCCAGTATCGCGGCGAAGTGCCTCAGGTCACGGTGAGCGTGAAGAACCCCTCGGGCTATCAGTTTTCCGTGATCGGCAAGGTGAAGAGCCCGGGTACTTTTACGCCGGGAAGGTATGTGAATGCCCTCGAGGCAATTGGTATTGCTGGCGGACCAACGGAATTTGCGGACGTCTCGAGTGTCACGATCCTGCGGAAGAATGGCCAGCAGATGCAATTTCTTCGGCCGAAGCTCGGCGCTGCCCTCAAAGGCGATGTATCCCACCTCTCCGGACTGAACGCGCCCTTGATCCAGAGCGGGGATACACTCGTGATGCCGTAGGAGCGCGATTGGGCTGAACGGGTGCCAGCAACGGCGCGGCTATGATGACGGCACGGTCGTGCTGGTCGCGCCAAATGAACGCAGAGTCCGGATCGCGACGGGCGACGGCGCGCGGGCAATTTTGACGGACGCGCGCTGCAGGCAATGCTCGCGGAAAAAATCCTGCCCGAGTTTCGCAATGCCAATTTGCCGGACGGCGCCAAGGCTGGCGCCGACGCCATTGTGGAAGCGTTGGGGACGCGGCGGGTGAGCGCCAAACAGCGGGCCACGGCCAATAGTAACTAAACGCACTTTTGTGCTGGCTACCCCCGCGCGGCAGTCTCAAATTTTGAAAAAGAAAAGCGACGCGACGGCGGTGGCATGTGTTTCAAACAGCCGCCAGCGCAATAATGTGAAAAGTGACTTTGAACGCGGCGGGCCCAATTGGCCGCGCATGCCTGTGCGGCGCGGCCCTGCCTGGAGGGCCCGCATAAGCGCATTTGCCAATGCGGCTTTCGCCGGGTGGGACGTCTCCATGGGGTGAGGCGGGGGCGGCCACGGGAGGGTGGCCATGGCGGTGGCCAGCTTCGCGCCGGGAGACCTGCCTGGAGACCCAACATGGCCGTTTACAAACACCAGCAATTCCTGACCCACAGCAACAGCGCAGCGTTCGACCAACTGCACGCCCCGGCGACTGCGGCGCCCCATTCAGGCATTTACCGCTGCCATGGGTGCGGCACGAATATTGTGTCGACGGCGGGCCATCACTTGCCGCCGCACGTCTTTGGGTGGTTTCGTGGATCTTCGCGACAAGCGCTGCGTGCCAGGCCTCCGATCGGCAACAGAATGACTTCGCGAGCCATGTCCTTCGAGCACCGCCATCAACGTGCGATGCGGGAACGGCCCGTGGCTGATCCGCGCTACGCCGACACTGGCCCATTCCGATTTTGAGGGCGCTCCTGGAAAGGCGATTATCTTGAGCGGCAATCGTACATTGCGAGCCATGCGCTCGATCTGCCGCAACTCGGCGAGGCGCGTGACGACAAGCCGGAAGCGCCGGCATCGGCAAAAGCCTTGCCGCGCTCGATTACCTGATCGATCACCGCATCGTCATGCGTCTGGAACGTGTGGGAACCGGGTCCACGTTTATCTAACTAACCCCAGCTCGAAGAGCGTCACCGGGCGCGATATCGAGTCCGCACAGAATATGGACGCGATTGCTGACCGCCATTCGCTGCAGTGCGAGATGGCCCCCGAGTGTCCTCAGGCAGGCGGACCGGCAGATCAGGATGAAAGTGTCAAACGTCCGGCTGAGAAGGCGGTTAGCCTTCGTGAGCGATTGAACTGGCCTACCGGAAGCGTGTCCCCTCAAGGCCGCCTGGCCCTACGGCCACGTCAATTTCGCAACCCGCCGCAATTCATTATTGCGGAAAGCGCGCCATCGTGCGTCTATAGTTGCAAGCGAGCTTCGCGAGGCCATGAACGGGAGAGACGACCCCGCCACCCTGGAAGGAGACGTCGCACGACTGACCGGTTGCTTCTGCCGAGCAAGGAAACAAACCACGCGTGCCTCATGCCACGGGGAGCCGCCCGCTCGTGACCGGAAGGGGCATGGCACAACCGGCGCACGGCGGCA
This sequence comes from Sphingomonas daechungensis, assembly GCF_039543105.1. Taxonomy (NCBI): domain Bacteria; kingdom Pseudomonadati; phylum Pseudomonadota; class Alphaproteobacteria; order Sphingomonadales; family Sphingomonadaceae; genus Sphingomonas; species Sphingomonas daechungensis. The sequence goes on along the minus strand of NZ_BAABJC010000001.1, from coordinate 1,148,520 downwards.
TCATCCGGACCAGCCGGCATGCCGGCTTCGAAGCGGTCCAGGAGTTCGCGACCGCGGTCGCATCGATCAGCGACATGACCGCTTTACGGGACGCCGTGTCGCAAACGACGCGCCAGCTCGGCTTCGATTACTTTGCCATTGTCCACCACATTCGGTTCGGGCGCCCGTCGAACGACAAGGTCCGCCTGTCCGACTACCCCATCGAGTGGCTTGCCAAGATCCGGGAAGACGAAGCCTTCCGCGAGCCCGTGCTGCGCGCTGCGGAGCGGGCGTCGTCGGGTTTTCTGTGGAGCGACCTCGACCGCCACGTGCCGCTTGGGGCGCGCGAGAGGGCCTACATGCTGGGGGCTGCGCGCCACGGCCTGGCCGAGGGATACACGGTCCCCAATCACGTGCCCGGCGAAACATTCGGGTCATGCCACTTTGCCGTCAGGCGGCGGGAGTCCCTGCCGGTCCGGAACCTGCCGGCGGCGCAGGCGCTCGGGTGCTTTTCATTCGAAGCCGCCCGCCAGATCCTCCTTCGCGACACACGGTCGAGCGAGGAGTACGTGGTCCCGGCGCCGCTGACCGACCGCCAGCGCGACTGCGTGCTTTTTGCAGCGCGCGGGAAAAGCGACAGCGTCATTGCCGAGCTGCTCAGCATCAGGCCCAAGACGGTCAATGAGCACATGGAAGCGGCCAAGCGCCGCTACTCCGTCGCGACGCGCACCCAGCTGATCGTGCGCGCTCTGTTCCAGAGCGAGATCTGCTTTTCGGAAGTGATCGACTAGAGCGGGCGCAGCGCCAGGCGCATGCCGCCCACCGGGCGGCAGTTTGGCCAATGGTACCATTGCTGCGGGCGGTCGTCGGCGGGCCGAATTTCGAACCGCTCGAGCAGCGTACGTAGCAGAGCCCGGACCTGGAGAGACGCGAAATTGGCGCCGAGGCAGCCGTGAGCGCCACCGCCAAACGGCACGTAAGCGTAGCGATGACGGAGCCGGCTTGGCTCGGGGCCAAAGCGGTCCGGGTCGAAGCGGTGAGGATCCGCCCACAGGCCGTCCAGCAAGTGGGTCAGCATGGGGTTGACGCCGACGACCGTGCCGGCGGGCAGCGCGTGCCCCTCGAACTCGACGTCACGCACCGCGCGGCGCCACAGCACGGGGGCGGCGGCATTGAGCCGCAACGCTTCCTTGAATGCCCATTCGCTCAGCTGGCACGCTTGCAGCTGGACAATGGTGATGGCGGCAGGCGACGGGATCGCCGCGCAAAGCTCGTCGCGGACCCGCGCCTGCCACTGAAGGTCGCGGGACAGGTAATGGAGTGTCGAGACGGTCCCCGACGACAAGGCATCGAACGAGGCCGCGATGGTGAACGTCAAGTGGGCCAGGACCTCGCGGCGGTCGAGCAGCCCGGAGCGGTACATTCGCACTAGCGCCGCCGCCAGGTCCGTCCGTTCCGGGCTGGGCTCGGTGTCGAACAGAGGCTCAAGCAGCCGCGCGATGTGACGCTTTGCCCAATTGGCGCGCGCATGCGCCGTCCCGGGCAACGCCCAGGGCGACACGGCCGTCGCTGAGCGCATCATGTAGCGAAAGGCGAGCAGGTCATTGCGGGTGGCATCACGCGCGTCACGGCCGAGGAAGGCGGAATAGCCGTTGGCGAAGGTCAGCTGTTGCGCAAACTCGTAAGCCTCGAGCACCGGGGTCGAGGCGCCGGGCGCCAGCTGCGCGATGTTGCCGGCGAACGTCGACAAATAGGATTGAAGCTGGTCCTGCTTGAACGCCGAGGCAATCAACTTGCGGTGCCAGCGATGATCATCGCCATCGCGCAGCAGCAGGCCGCCGTCGAAGTGGCGGCCGAACACGGGCTGCCAGCCGCCGAACGCGGAAAAATTGGCGTCGCGGTCGAACAGGACAAACTCGTTGGCCTCGGGGCCGACGAGCTGAACGTTCCAGTTGCCGCAGGCGTAGAAGCGATGAATGGGCCCAAAGCGCTCATACATGGCTTTGCTGAACGCGTAGGGGTTGCTGACGGCTTCGGGCAGGACGCCGAGGAACGGCAGGCCCTTGCGGCCGGGGATGCCCGCCAGCCGGTCACGCGATACCGTGGGAAAGTCCGGGCGGAGGCGCACCGGGTCAGGCCGTGTCACCGCAAGGTTGAGGTTCGGGGCGTTCATCGACTGGTCTCCGGTGATGCTGGGTCAGACCCTAACAGGCGCACGCGCGTCACGCGGACCCGGTAACTACCGGGGATGATCATGTGCCGCTGGCGGGGCATTGACGGTGTCGTGAAAGTCGAACTTGTCCTGCCCGAGCAACGGCTCAATTTCGCGGCGCCGCTGATGCAGATGCACCAGGACCGCAAGCGCGTGTTTGTCGATACTCTGGGGTGGAAATTGGCGTCAGCGTGCAGCTGGCTGGAGGTCGACGACTTCGACGATCACCGCGCCGTCTACTTGCTGGTGCGGTCGCTCGAAAACGGCGACCACGAGGGGTCGGTGCGGCTACTGCCCACCGTGGGCCCGCACATGCTGTCGGATCTGTTCGGCGAGCTTTGCGCGGGGCCCGTGCCGCGTGGCGACGACTGCTGGGAGATCTCGCGGCTGGTCAGCCGTCCAACGGCCATTGCCGGGACGTCGGTGGTCAGGGTCCACCGGCTGCTGTCGCTCGCGCTGGTCGAGTTTGCGCTCCTCAATGCCATCACGCGCTATACTTTGGTGACCGAGGCGCAACGCGTCCCGGCGCTTCTCTCCGTCGGCTGGCCCGTCACTCCGCTGGGCCTACCCACCCCGTGGATGGGGCAGCAGCTGCAGGCGCTGCAGATTAACGTGTCGCCGGCGACGCTTTCGACAATGCGCGCGCGGCTCAAGATCGGCTGTGCCGTGCTCCAGGCGCCCGAGCCGGAACGGCAAGCCGCATGACGGCGGGGCCGGAATGACGCGTCGCGCCGCCTCCAGGACCGCACGCGCATTCGGGCGGTTGTCACTCGTCCGCAAGCACTCGGACGGGACGCACGAGGGGCCACTGGTCAGGCGGGCGAGGCAGATCCTCGAACATAGGCGCAAGCGGACGGACATGTTCGGAAGGGACCTGTTCGGGGAGCCGGGCTGGGAGATATTGCTGGCCATTTACATTGGCGAGCAGCACAACGACGGCCCGACCATCACCAACTTGACGGGGCTGTCGGGGGTGTCGCCGAGCGTCACGTTGCGCTGGCTGAACGTTTTGACGGACGAGGGGCATGTCGAGCGCGTTGCGCATTCGACCAGCCCGGACCGCATGCACGTTCACTTGACCGCCGCGGCGCGTGACGCGCTTGAGCTTTACCTGTCGGAGACCCTTGCCGAAACGCATTGACTGGCACGGCCCGGCCAGGCGGCGCTGCTAGTCCGCGGCGGTCTTGCCGATCTCTTCGCGAAGCACTTCGATGGCATGGTCGAGGCGGGCCCCGGCAATGGCGGACAGCTTGCAGTCGTCGAGGATTTGCAGGGCGGCTTCCATGTGCTCGAGCGCCTTGGCCGCCTGCTCAACGGGTAGCGGGGGCAAGTCGTTTTGCTCACCCCCGGCGGATGCACCAGGATACACGCCGACCTCCAGACTTGAACGCGCGCAGTTACGCTGGAAAACATAACTTGTCATCCGGCCTGCCGATTGTTCACGGGGGCAAGCGCCGCCGGCGAGGGTGGGTGCGACACGCGCGCGGGCAATGCCGGGGTCGCGCCGGCCCTGTTTTCGTGCGTCATGACGTGGCTGGCACCCGGTAACTACCGGGAATGACCGGGCGCTCAACGCGGGTCAAAGTCCGTTCACGACCGAGCGGTTCGGCAGCGGTCGTGCAGGGGAGCAAAGAGGGACTGGTCCCACCGAGCAGGAACCAACCCTACAGTCTTGCTCCCCTGCAGTTTCTCCATGTCAAGGTGGGCACTTTCGGAGCGCCAATGCCGCTCTGACCGACAAGCGGCGCAGTCAGCGCGGCGGCAAAAAGCACAAAAGTGTGCAAAGTGACTATTGGCGCTTTCGCGCCGCCGTCGCCGCCGCCAGCAGCCCTAAAAACCCCGCCGCGCCGCGCCGCCAAACGCTGGCGCAGCAAAGTCCCGCATGCCTCATTCGCCAGCCGCGCGTTACCGCCCAAGCAGCGCCCGCATCACCGCCCACGTCACGTCGCTTTGCGTCACGGCCATGCCCATGACGAAAATGACCAGCGTCGCAATGGCCGTCAGCAGCACTGTGCCGACCAGCGCCCGGCGTGCCCGCTCCCGCTCCCGGCACGCCGCTTCGAACAACGTCGACTGGCCATCGCCTGGGGCTTTGAAATTGGCGTTCACCGCGACTGCGCCCCGCCCGCCGGCAGCTTGCCCATAGCATCCATGCGCGCGCACAGCTGGCGTGACCCCGTGTCCTGCAAACATTGCTCCATGCGCGCACGGCGGCCAGCGCCTTGCCAGGCCAGCAGCGCTGCCATGACCAGCAACGCCGCCATGACCAGCAGCGCCGCCATTGTCCCTTGCAACGTCAATCCCGACACCCGTCCCGCCACCATGCTTTCGGCGGCAAAGTTGCCTCATTTTGTTGTAAAGTAAAGTTCACATGAGGGTGCGAATCTCGTATCGGAATATTGGGCGCCTCGTCCCGGCGTCGAGCGACGTGGACGGCGTGCCCAGGGCCCCTGGATCAAGGCACCCCAATGCCTCCAGGGGTGGGGGCGGTCCGGACAAGAGCACCCACTCGGCGCCTGGACCGCTCCCGTCTGGCCCGGCTTGGCGGCACCCCTCCAAGCCCGGCGCAGCGCCAGCACCTGCCCGGCCCAGTCGCGCCCTTCTGGAGTTCACGGCGACGGTTGGTCTAGCGGCGTAACGCGGGGGCGCGTGCGCAGCGCTTAGCCAGGCTCAGCGGCGGCGCATGGTGGCGGCCAAGCCGTAGACACTCAGGCCGGCGAGATAGCCAAACACCAGGATCACGATGGCCGCGTAAAGCAAGCGTTCGTCCATGCTCGGCTCCTCGGTCGCCGGTTCGACACATGACTGGCGTGTAGTAAAGCAAACTTTACGTAAAGTCGAGCACCAGACATCCAGTGCGTTCGCCGCCGCGTTGCAAAGCCACGTCAGCCGCCACCCCCAAGTGCCGCGATGTACGGCGTGCTTCGACACGCTGAAGCCCGGCTACCGGGCCCCCGAGGTGGATCAACCTTGCTGCCATTGGACCAGTTCGAAACAGCATCACGGCGCGCGGAACCTCGACCCGCAGACGCGGTTCAGGGACAGGTTCGTTCCGCTCGCTTCGCCCCCCAACCCTTTCCGAAAAGACCAGTGGTGTACGTCAAACCGGATTACTATCGCCGCAAGGCCGACCATGTGCGTGAATTGGCCCAAAGGGTGACGGACCAGGCGCTGCGCAGGCACTTGAGGGTCGTCGCTTTGCACTATGAAAAGCTTGCCGCTGAGGCGGCCCTGGCGCGTCGGTAATGCTCATGCGCTTCAGCGCATGACGCGCCAGCCGTTAGGCCTGGTGGCTCGACGGCGCGGCACCCGGCGCGGCTTCCCGGTGCGCCTGGATCCAGTGCGCCAGCTTCTCAAATGCAACGCATTCATTGAACGACACGCCGGCCGTCGCGCCCGACGTCCACCGCACCACGCCGGACACGGGCGGCAAGTCGGGGAGCAGCAGCTGGACGTTCGCCGACGGGTCGATGGGACCGTCAATCGCCAGGCTCGCACCGCCTTGCGAAATATCCTGCAGCGTCACGGCAATGGACCGCAGCCGCGTGGAAAGCCGCCCCCGGCACTCGACCTTGATCCGCGGCAATGCGCGCCGCTTCGACGGCTCGAGGGTGCGCGTGTTGGAAAGCACGGCGGCGACGTCGATGGGCTCGGGGAAGGCGACTCCCACGTCCCGCTCGCGCTCCCACACCACCGTGCCGGAAAGGCGCTCGCCGGAGCGAAATTCAATGTCCACGGCTTCGCCGATCTTGAGCGGTCGATAGGCCCGCGCCGACAAGCCGCTGGCCGAGATGTTGCGGACAACGCAAATGTCGCTCACGCCGCCAGCATGAAGCAAAGCGACGCGCAGCAGCGCCAGCTGGCGCTCGTGTCGGCGACGCTCGGACGGCGTGCCGACGCGGTGATGGGCAAGTTTGCGTGGGGTCGTCATGACGCGTCCATGCTCCACACAGCCGGCGCTAAACTGTCGCCGGCTCATAAGGTGACTGCAGTTCGACGGCGCCCTGGCGCTCGACGCGGCCGAGGATCACTGGCGAAACGGCCTCGTCGAAGCGAATGCCGCAAAGCTCACCCTCGACCCACATGACTTTGCAGAGGACTTCGAGGGGCCCTGTCTTGAGCAAGGCCGTCGCCCCTTTCGGCGGCAGCCTCAAGCCCTTGAGCTTGGCGCCGGTCTTGGAAATGTCGATGAGCTCGGGAAACTGGTAAGCGCTCATCGTCGTGATCGACGCCGGCATCGAAACGGCGGTGCGCTGGCCTCGCGGAAGCCGGGGGCGGGCACGGTTGGTGAAGCTACTCATGACTTGCCGTCGCCTCCGTTTGAGCGGCCCGGAATGACCCAGACCGCCCGAATAGGAAAAGTGTCCGCCGGGAAATGTCGAGTAAACCGGCGGGACGCCATTGACCTATGTCAAGAAAGCTTACCGCTGGCTTTCCTGTTGATCCGGAACGGTTGGAATTGCGACGCTCGAGGGGCAGGGGCCAGGGCTGTCTGTACGGGGCGCGCGCGTCCTAGCGCCTCTGTGCCCGGGCCAGCTTGGCGTCAAACGCGAACCGCGCGGACCGCGTGACGGCCGCATAGCTTGGCGCCAATTGGTCGGCCCGCTCGGCCACGTCGACGACGGCGCCAATGATGGCGTCCGCTTCCGCGTCGGACATTGCGAAATGGAAGTTGACCCGGGTCCAGCCAGGCTTTTCCATTTCATTGCCGGTCCGGACCGCATCCCAGATCCCGGCCGACTGCTCCTCGTCGATGTCCAGCAGCCGGTGCGCGTAGGGCCCGGCGCAAGCGCAGCCGCCCCGCGCCTGGACGCCGTGCCCGTCGCTCAGCAGCCGCGTCACCAGTTGCTGGTGAATGAAGCCGCCACGGCCGTCGCGAACGCGGAATGAGAAAATCGGGATCCTGGGCGCGTGCAAATTGCCCAGCAGCTCAATCCGGCCATGCCGCCTCCACGCCCCAAACGCCCGAAAGGCGAGGGCGGCTTCGCGCTCGTGGATCGCCTTCGCCCTGCCATGGGACGCGGAAAAGCCACTCGCTTGCCGCTACTGAAGGCGCCCCCAGGCGCGTCCCTTAGGACTTGGGCGGACGCCCGCGGCGCTTGGCTGGGGCCTTGCCAGTGGCTGGCTTGGGCGCGGCTGGCTTGGGCATGGCCGGCTTGGCGGCAACTGTCTTGGGCGCGGCTGAGAATGGTGTAAAGTCAATTTAACGTTGAGATTTGTTGCGCGACCGTCATGTTCCCCCGGCTTTTGCGAATGGGATCGTTCAGCGACGCTCGAGTCATCGCAAGAGCCCGCCCTCCGCGGCGGGGAGCGGTCCGGCCAGAGCACCCAAATTCGAACCGGACCGCTCAGCCCGCCTGGCAACCGTTGTCAACTCGGCTTGTCACGAATAATCGGGCGGGAAAGCCCCGGGAGGCGTGCATGGTGAAAGTCGCCAGCTTCAGCAGATACGACATGCGGACGGATCGTATGATTCAGCCAACTTACAAGAAGCGCGTCGAGTTGCTGAGACCGGAAGAAGGGTACGTGCCGATCGAGGGGTCGGAGGAAGAGGTCGCTGTGGACTCCATCGACTCTGAAGGACGGTATTTTCCGGATCGCCCCACGGGGCGCTGAACCTAGTCGAATCCGCCCGGCCGTGCGTCGGTGCGACAAAGGGACATTGGCAGCGAGATCACCAAGTCGAGACGCGTTGGAGCCCGCCCTGAGTTTGCGCATCGAAGCGGGCTCCGCAGCGACAATATGTAAAACCTAGTTTACATTCCCTTACTGCGCGAACTATAGCTAGAGACCGGTGTTGAGTGGGTCTCGAGCCAGGCCGTCCCTTTGGAACTGCCCGGTGGCATTGGCCGCAGCCCGGTTTGGCTAGCATCCGCAAAATGGACTGTAGGGCGAGCTCATCGCGAGGCGATGGCGCGCGTTCAGACCTCACCGTTCCGGATGAGTTGTTAAGAGTAACTTGGTCGGAGGCTGTGCAGATGGAGCGTCCAAGGGGAGCGCCACATGTATCACTCGGATCCGAGCACCTGGTTCACATCAACGGAAAACCGCCGCCGCTTCCCGCGTCTCGATGTCCAGTGCCGCGCTCGTATCCGGATCGGTAAGCGGCAATATGCCGGCTTCCTCGACAATATTTCGGAGGGCGGAGCGAGGCTGCGGACCCTGACGCCCATTCGCCGGCTGGGCAAAGTCATTTTGCGGCTGCCCGACCTGCCGCCGCTGCACTATACCCTCCGATGGACCAATTCATTCCACGCGGGGGTCGCATTTGAGCTGCCGTTGACGGCCGCAGCGCTTGCACGCTGGACAGCCGCCAGGTCGAGTACTCCCGATCTGGATGCGTTGGGCGAAGCCGAGATCGTAGAGCGTTACCCGACCGCATCGGATCACGAGACAGCTGGCTAGTCAGCATCATCGCTGCACGTCCCAGGCACCGGTTGATCGCGCTTAGCACTTGCGCCGGGGTTCATGTCGCGGAGGTTCGCCGGGCTGATCGCGTGGCACGGAGGAAAGGGTGAATGCGTTACACCCTTTTCGTCATTGGGGTACTTCGGGGACCTTGACGCCTCCGTGCCGAGCCGAGGGGCTCAATGGTCCAGACGTTTGAAGGGCAATATTCCGCACCGATAGATTGACAGGCGAACGAGGGACTTGGCGGCCTGGTGATTTAGGCCGCGGCGCTATCCTGCGAGTCCAGAAAGGCCGCGAAGGCCGTTGCGGTCATTGGCGCGGCGTAGAAATTGCCTTGCACCGCGTCACACCCGGCCTCGAATGCGACGCGCTCCTGAAGCTTAGTTTCAATCCCTTCGGCGATGACGTCGAGCCCGAGCGAATGGGCGAGGCCGACAGCCGCGCGGACAATGGCCACGCTTTCGTTGATCTCGGCATTGAGCGCGAACGTGCGGTCGAGCTTGAGGCGGTCGACTTTGAACCGGCGCAGATAATTCAGGGAGGAATAGCCCGTACCGAAATCATCGAGCGCAACCCTGAAGCCCAGGTTACGCAGGGAGGCGATCTGCTTTTCGCAGTCATCCTCGTCGGTGACCAGCAAACGCTCCGTGATCTCGAGCTCAATCTGCGATGGGCTGACGCCCTCCTCACTGACAATGCGGCCAAGCTCAGCCGCCAGGTCCCGCGAGCCAGTGAATTGCGCCGGCGACATGTTCACCGCGACCGACAGCGATGGCCAGCTGCGCGCAAACCGCGCCGCGTCGCGCAGCACGCGCTCCGCCAGGATATCAATGAACCGGCACTCCTCGGCGATCGCAATCGCTTCGACTGCCGCAATGTCGCCGAACTCGGAATGCGTCCAGCGGAACAGGGCTTCGGCCCCGACCACCTTGCCGTCTGCGGCGAGCTGCGGCTGGAAATGAACATTGAGCCCTTCACCCGTCGCCAGGGCTAGCTTCAGATCTGTCTCGAGACGGTCGCGGCGCTGCAGCAGCGCGTCCATCTCTTGCGAAAAGAAGCGGGAGCAGTTTTTGCCGCCCGCCTTGGCGGCATAAAGCGCCATGTCCGCGGCCCGGACATAGTCCGCCGCGTCACCCAGGTCGTCATTGGCCAGGACGGCGCCAATGGTCACAGGCAAGCGGACGTCCCGGTCACCCACGCGGTAAGCGCGCTGCATGTCCTCGTTGATGCGAGCGCAGAGACGGCGCACGTCCGTTGGGCGATCAACAGTGGACTGGAGGATCAGGAATTCGTCACCACCGAACCGCGCCACCGTGTCTGTGTCGCGCACGAGGCTCGCCAGTCTGGCCGCCGCTTCACGGAGCAATTCGTCACCCGACTGGTGGCCGAGCAAGTCATTGACGCGTTTGAAATCATCGAGATCCAGCATCAGTACGGCAAACTTTTCCCGGCCGCGGTTGAACCGACTGATGGCTTGGTCGACGCGCTGCTGAAGCAGCCGTTTGTTGGCAAGCCCGGTGAGGGGGTCGTGCTGTGCCTGTGACAAGGCATCGAGCCGCCCGCGTTCGAGCTCCCCGATCACCTCCTGGAGCGCGTGGTACAGCGACGACATGACCAGGATAACGACGATGGTCGTCGGCAATGCGATGGGCAAAAGCAGCCACGCCAGCTCGCTCGCGGATGCGTCGGGCCGGCCGGCGATATGCAGAATGAGGTAGTTCGTGACAACGATCAGGACGATCGCTGCCGAAACCATCGGCGACAGGAGTTTCCATCGGTATGCCATCCCGTCGCAAGTGATACGGTACAACGGTTAAGCTTTTTCTGCAGAATCCATCCGTTTCGGAGCAAACGGCTTTCGCATTCGCGCTGGTCGGAGAGCAATGCTAGCGTCGTCTGGGGCCAGCCGCCAGGCCGGGTACGCGACACCTCTGGGAGCTTCATCCAGCGGAGCGTGGATCGGCAATCCCGGGCGCTCATGCGCTGACCGGGGTCGAGCGGCGGAAAGCCGTGTCCGTCTCGACCAACACTGTCCAATTTCGCTCAGCTTTCTTGGTTCGTAACTCACGAGGGCCGGGGGCACGGCTTGGCGAAGACAGGAGAGCCTGTTTTCATTCACTCGCGCCGCCCGGCCAACGCTTCGCTGAGGTTGCCGCCCTCCCCTCGGCAGTGGCTCAGAACACTCATAACAAGGGCACTGCCCATCTCTCCAGACGCGCGGGAATGCCGTTTCCGGATGTTTGATGTTTGCGGCCGCGGCACGCGCGCTGCTTGTCCGAGCGTGCGTCGGGACGGCGACCTCCCGTCGAAGGGATCATGTCGTTCGTCGTTGCCTCCGACCAAGCGCTGCGGAAACAGCGCTGTCCAGCGTCATCCTTATAGAGCCGCAAATCGCGGCGAGTGGGGAGCCGTCATGAATTCCTTCAATGTTTCCGCCGCCACGGTCGCCCTGGCCGTCGCCTTGTCGCCCGTTACGGCCAGCGCGCACTCAGCGGCTTCACAGACCGTCTCGGTCCGGCCGCTGATTGAAAAGGCACCTCTGCAATATGAGCGTTTCACGTTGGTCAACGGCCTTCGCGTGCTGGTTCATACCGACAGGAAGGCGCCCGTCGTTGCGCTCTCCGTTTATTACGATGTCGGGTCGAAGCATGAGCCGAAGGGCAAGACGGGCTTTGCGCATCTGTTCGAGCACTTGATGTTCAACGGTTCCGAAAACGCCGACGGTGACTGGTTCGAGCCGATGGCCCAGATCGGCGCAACGGCGCTGAACGGCTCAACCTGGTTCGACAGGACCAACTATTTCGAGACGGTGCCGGTCGGGGCCCTTGAACGGGCGCTCTACCTGGAGTCCGACCGGATGGGCCACCTGCTGGGCGCCGTTACTCCAGACAAGCTCAGCAATCAGATCGGAGTCGTTCAAAACGAGAAAAGGCAGGGTGACAACAAGCCGTTTGGGCTGGTCAGCTACAAGCAGACGGAGCTGCTGTTCGCGCCCGGCCATCCCTACGGGCACTCGACGATCGGCTCGATGGCCGATTTGAGCGCCGCCAGCCTCCAGGACGTGAAGCAATGGTTCAAGGACCATTATGGACCCAATAACGCGGTGCTTGTGCTGGCTGGCGACATTGACGCGGCGACGGCAAGGCCACTCGTTCAGAAATACTTTGGCGATATCGCCCGGGGTCCGGCGACGACGACGATCGCCGCGCCGGTGCCGACGCTTTCGAAGCGCCTGAAGGTTGTCCTCAAGGATCACGTCCCTGTCACGCGGCTGTACCGCACTTGGGTTGTCCCGGGTCTGAACGACAAAGACAGCGTGCCGCTGTCGATGGGGGCGGCAGTGCTCGGCGGGCTTGCAAGCTCGAGGCTTGATAATGCGCTCGTGCGTGACGAGCAGCTCGCGGTGCGGGTCACGGCGTCGCTTGAAAGCTATGCGGAGGTGGGCCAGTTCGAAGTCACGGTGGACGTGAAGCCGGGCGCTGATCCGGATGCCGTCGGCCGTCGTCTCGATGCCATCATCGATGAATACATCTCGCGCGGGCCCACTGCGGCGGAGCTTGAGCGCGTCGTCGTGGGCAATGTCCTCGATACCGTCAACGGACTCCAGACGGTGGGCGGCAAAGCGGCAACACTGGCGGAAGGAGAGCTGTATTCGCGGGACCCGAACCACTTTGCCAGGGACATGCGGGCCATGGCTGCAGCAACGCCCGCCGGGGTCCGGACGGCGCTGGCCAAGTGGCTGAAGCGCCCCGTCCTGGCCCTGAGCGTGGTCCCCGGCGAACGGGAGCCCTATGTCGAAGCGTCAGCTCCTGTCATCCGGAAGGCGGCTGACCCATCAGCCCCGGAAAAAATCGTCAAGCGCGGGGCGTTGCCTCCGGTGACCGGGCTGAGCGAACTGGCGTTTCCGTCAGTATCGCGCATCACCTTATCGAACGGCATCGGCGTCTTTTACGCACGCCGCACCAATGTGCCGCTGACGCAAATGGCGCTCAGCATCGATGCCGGCTTTGCAGCAGATCCGAAAGCCAAGCTCGGGCTGGCGGCCCTGACGACCGCGATGTTGAAGGAGGGGACGACCAGCCTGTCGTCGAGGGACATTGCGCAGCGGCAGGAGCAGCTCGGAGCGTCGATCGGGATTGGGTCGAATGCTGACAGGACCACGGCCAGCCTGGGCACGCTGTCGTCGAGCATCGTCCCGGCGCTGGCTCTGTTCGCCGATGTCATCGAGCGGCCCGCGTTTGCGCCACGTGAATTCGAGCGCATGCGCGCCCAGCAACTTGCCCGCATCGCAAGCGAGGGGAGTGATCCCGGGGCAATGGCCGCTCGGGTGCTTGCGCCGGCGCTTTACGGCCAAGGATCTCTTTACGGTTTTCCAGCCACGGGATCCGGGACGGCGGAGACGGTCAAGTCGCTGACCAGGGACGACCTGGTCCAGTTCCATTCGCAGTGGCTGCGGCCCGACAAGGCGAAATTGTTCATCGTCAGCGACATGCCGCTAAGCACGCTTACCCCGCTGCTCGAGCAAACGCTGGGCACGTGGCAACCAGTGGGAATGAGCGGGATCAAGCCGCCCGTCTCGGCCGTGACGGCAACGTCGCGCATCCTCCTCGTCGATCGCAAGGGGTCTCCCCAGTCCCAGATCATTGGCGCCCAGCTGCTCGCCGTCGATCCCAAGGCGGAGATCCTGTCACTCGACGTGGCCAGTGACGTCGTCGGCGGTTCCTTCCTGTCGAGGATCAACATGGACCTCCGCGAAACCAGGGGCTGGTCGTACGGAGTCCGCGCCGGCATCGGCCGCCGGGAACATGCCGTCGTCTACCAGGTCAGCGCACCGGTCCAGGCCGACCGGACCGGAGAGTCGCTGGCGGCGCTGCTGTCCGACTACCGCGACTTCCTCGGCGCCAAGGGGGCGACGGCGGCAGAGCTGGAGCGGACGGTCAACGACAATGTGAAGTCATTGCCCGGGTCGTTCGAGACGACGGCGTCGGTGCTGGGGGCGCTGCAGTCAAATGACTTTTACGCGCGCCCCGATGACTATTACGAGCAATTGCCGGCGAAGTACCATGCGCTGACAGCAGCGGCGGTGAACCAGGCCGCGCGCCAAGCGATCAACCCGGAAAAATTCCTGTGGGTGGTCGTCGGGGACGCTGCAAAGCTGAAGCCACAGCTCGACCTCATCGGGCTTCCCGTCGAGCTGGTGCCCGCAGGCTGAGGAGCGTCAGGACAGGCTCTTCACTGGCGCGGCAATGTCGGGCCAGACGCAGAAGGTGGAGGGGTTGATGCCGTGCTTCTCAAGCACCTCGATGATTGCGGCTTGCAGCGCATTACGAAGTGTTCTGTCGCGGGGTGACACGTCGTTGCCCGTGGCAATCAGGAACGCGTAGAGAAACCCGGCTGCATCGTAAGCCAGGAAGACGAGCAGCGCTTCATGGCTTTCTTCCGCCAACATGTCCCGCTTCAGCCTGTCGATGGCCGCGCCATGGCGCGCAATCATCGAATAAACCAGCAGTCCGCTCGGCACCGTTCGACTCCCTTCCAGCTCAATTTGCTCCTGGACGCTCCTGTCCCGGTTGGGGGCGCTGTTCCCGAAACGCGCTCGTGACCGGCCCTTAGAGACGGTCCGCCAGCCGGCTTGCGTCATTCGCGATGGCGACAAGGGCAGCACGCCAGGGCTCATCAACCGCGCCGAGGTCGCGGATGAGCTTCAGCTTGATCGCCAGCTCGACGATTGACGGCGAGGGGGCGGCCAGGAGCCGGTGGAGCCAGCCGTGCAGGCGCGCGCCCAGCTCATCTCCGCGATCCTCGATGGCGGCAATGCAGTGCTTGTCGAAAAGCATGCGCCGCACCCTTTCGGTCGCGACTGCCCCGAGGCCATTCGACATGGTCGCAAGCTCCCGGTCCATCGTGGCGAGCGCCGGGCGGTAATGATCTTTGTCGTGCTGGCGCAGCAACGCGCAGGCGGCGCGATAGTCATGCCAGCAGCTGTCCCATTCGGACCGGTCGAATTCGGGCTCAACCAGGGCTGCCGAGGAGCGTAACACCTTGGCGAGCAGACGCCTTGGCCGTAAATGCCATGTAGCCATTTTCGTCTCCACGAAGACGGTGATGGTCAGGGCCAGGCAGGAGTGTCCGCTCCTGTTTGGTCCGCCCCATTTTAGGGAAGGCGGCAGCAACGCTGCAGCCATCATACTATAGCAAAATGCGCTTGCCGGGTCAAAGAAACGGCTAAAATCCGCGACTTTTTGACGTGACAGAGCGGGCAGCATTTGCAGTGGTTGTGGGCATTCGTGCAGCCAGAAAAAGTCAGCAGTGCGCAAAGTCACCGTTAGCGTGACGCCGGCAGTGATCAGCCCTCAGCGGCGCCGTGCAGCAGCGCTCCGGTCCCGCCCGAACCGTGCTTCGAAATCCGCCCGGCACATCGCGGTGAGCTCATTCAGTCCGGCGCGGGCGGCGTCCGGCGCATCCAGGCTGGCAAGCGCGCTCGACAGCTCCGCCATCATGTTCAACGCCGCGAAATAGTGACTTTGCTCGTCGCTCCGTGAGCGCGCACTCATACTCATCGCGGCAGCATACGCGCTCGCCGTCGCGCGCGCATGTCCTTTTTGGACACGCAGTCGCTGGCATGGCGCACCCTCAGCTCGTCAATATGCTGACCGCCGTGCGTTCGACGCGTACCGCGCTCAGCTCGCCCGTCAGGTAGCAGCCGGTGTCCACCGCCACCCGGTTCGTCCTGACCTGCACCCTCGGCACGATGGTGTGGCCGTGAATGACCGTCACGCCGTGATCGCTTGCATCGCCGAGGAATTCCTTGCGGATCCAGTGCAAGTCCGCCGGCACCTGCTGGTCGAGGGGGATGCCTGGCCGGATGCCGGCATGAACAAACAGGCAGTCACCAATCCGCACCTGGTCCTTGAACTTGCGAATGAAGTTGCG
Source organism: Sphingomonas daechungensis (assembly GCF_039543105.1). Lineage (NCBI taxonomy): Bacteria > Pseudomonadati > Pseudomonadota > Alphaproteobacteria > Sphingomonadales > Sphingomonadaceae > Sphingomonas > Sphingomonas daechungensis. The sequence continues at coordinate 1,132,985 of NZ_BAABJC010000001.1, read as the reverse complement.
GTGGGACGCGGGGACGGCCGCCTTGATCGCCGCGCCGACATCGAACCCCTCGGCGAGGATATCGTGGCTGTCCAGCCCGTAGCTTTGCAGCGTTTCGACACCGCCGTAGCGCAGCCATGGTTCGTACGCGCGGATATCGCCCGCCAGGCAGTTCAGCATCGACTCTTCGTGATTGCCCATTACGAAATGGACCCGGTCCACCGGCGCCGGGGCATGGCGGAGCCGCTCGATCACTCCGGCAGACTGCGGCCCGCGGTCGATCAAGTCGCCGAGAAGGACCAGGTGCGACTGGAAGTCGTGAGTCCGCAAGTCGCGCTCAATTTTCTCCAGCAGCCGCTCCAGCGGCTCCAGGCAGCCATGCACGTCGCCAATCGCGTAGACGCACACCCCGCGGGGCACGCCGTAGCGCAGCTCGGGCCGCGACCGTCGCAGTCTGGGAAAGATGGGCATGAACAACGCGGACTCGGTGATGGAGGACCGCCACAGCCCATAGCCGTCAAATCATGCTTTAGGCTTAACGGCAGCGCGTTTTGCAAGCGCGGGCAAAACGAACGGGTTCAAGGCCGAAGTACAGTTTGCCGTCGCCGCTTTACAAGGGCCGGCAGGTCCCGCGTTTCTGCGCCGGTTGCCCGCTGCCGTCGAGGGGTTCGAAGTACCAGCCAAAGTCGCCGTTCACCCGGTCGCCCTCGATGATGACATAGCGCGGCTGTCCCTGGTCGTTGTCCAGCCGCCACGCCAGGAAGCGGCCGTCGGGTGCGACGCTGTATGTCGCAATGCCCTCGCGGCTAGCCACTGACGCGCGTGACGACTCTGCATCGAACGTCACGGTGAAGCGCACGTCGCCGCCCGCACACGTCAGGCTTTGCACCTCCTCCAGACCCGCTGCAGCTGGCGCGGAGACGATCAGCAGGACGGACGCGACTATTCGAAACATCACTGGTTCCACGGGCAGCGGGCGACGACGAAGGCTCCGGCGGGCGCTCACCCTGTGACGCCATCCGGCTAACCATATCAACGGTCGATACACCAATTGCCGTACATTGGGCGATCCCGCTGTCCCAATGCAAGGACGCTGCTCGGTCCTCGCGATCAAAAGCGCCCTCGCGCCTGCCGCCTATTCTCAACCTCCGAGGCCGGCGTCAGAGGGACTTGCGAAGCAGTCGCCTCCGCAAGTCCTCCATCCCAATCGCGGACACCGTCTGCTCGGGATCGTCCGACAGGATGATGGCGCCGAGGTGCCCGAGGATCTGGGTCGCCCGGTCGAGACGCTGAAGTGGCAGGCCGTGCCGGGCCACGACATAGGGGTCGCCGATGAGCTCATCACCCAGTGCGTCAAGCAGGCGCGCGACATGGTCCAGCTCCTCGACGATTCGGGGCGCAAGGCGCCCAAGCGGATCGTGATCCCCGCCGCGGACGGGACGAGGTACGGCCTTCGGTTCGTTAGCGGCCGGCTCGGCTTCGGCGTTCGGGAGCCAGGCGGCAAGCTCGATGGGCTTCAAAAATTGGACGCCACACTCGGTGGAATTACGCCACATGACCGAGCCGGCGGCGCAAAGCTCTCCCCGGACCAACTCGATCTCCGTCGCAATCCTGGGAGGCACGTCGCATTCTATCAGGGCGCCGGTGACCGACATGTTCCTGATCGTGACATTCCGGACGGGGGCGCCAGGCGCGCGCAGCTTCGCCGCCAGCAGACTTCTGGCCCGTCGGCTCGAGCGTAGGTCGTCAACCATCGGCGTCCCAATGCAACGCGTATGAGTCAGGAGTATAAGGCTTTTTCCGGCTCCGTCAGCAATGGGCGAGGCCGATGGTTGGCGAGCCAGGGCGAAACTCGATTATGCTCCGTTTCGGATCGACCCCTCGGATAGCGTTAACCAACATTTCCGTAATCCGGCGCGGATGAAATGGTCCCTGACTTGCTCCCGCGAGCTTCTGCCGGCACTGGCTCGCGCCGTTGTCCTTCCCGCAGCGCTGACGCTTGCCTTGTTGGCCGCGATGGTTGGAACGATCCTCCACTTTTCAACCTCGGAATCGGACCGGATCGCGCTCGAGCGGCAGGACCGGCTTGTTCGCATTGCCGTCCGGGAAACCATGGACGACGTGGCCGTCGACCAGGAAGCCTCGACGTTCTGGGACGACGCCGTCGTGCAGGTGCGAAAGACACCTCTCGACCCTCTGTGGCTGGATAATAACCTCGGGATCTGGTTCCACACGTACTACAGGCACGACGAAACCTATTTGCTCAATGCCCAAGACAAGGCCGTTTACGCCATGCAGGCGGGACGGCGCGCGAGACCGGCGTCTTTCGCCAGGGTTGCCGGCCCCGTACTCAAGCTCGCCGATGGTCTCCGCCGGAAATTGACGACGGGCTACCTCGCGCCCGAAGGGAGCCGCGGAAAAACAATCGGAGCGACCGACTTCGCGCTGGTCGCCGGCCATCCCGCCATCATCAGCGTCAAGCCAATCGTGTCGGAGACGGGCAATGTTCCCCAGCGCCCCGGCTCGGAATTTCTGCACGTGTCGGTGCGCTACCTCGACGGCAGTTTTCTCAGCGAGCTGACCGAGCTTTACGGCATTGATGCGCCGCGGTTCACGTCGGAGCGCGCCGAGACCGCCTCGTTGCCGATCGCCGGGCGAGGCGGCGCGGTCATCGGTTACCTCGACTGGGCGCCGTTCGAACCGGGCGAAGAGGTCGAGGACAAGATGAGTCCCGTGCTCATCGTCGCCCTGGGACTCATTGGCGTCCTGATCGGCCTGCTCCTGCTCAGGCTGTTTCGAAGCCGCCTCGAGCTCGAAGCAAGCCGCGCGCAAGCTCAGCACCTCGCCTTCCATGACAGTCTCACCGGACTTCCGAACCGGGCCCTGTTTGAAGATCGGCTCGACCATGCGCTCGCCAAGCGGGACTGCAAGCTGGCCGTAATGCTGCTCGATCTTGACCGCTTCAAGAACGTCAATGACACCCTGGGTCACCAGGCAGGCGACGCCCTCATTCGCGAGCTTGGCGTTCGTCTCGCCGGCTTGACCCGCGAAGCCGACACAGTGAGCCGCCTCGGCGGGGATGAATTCGCGATCCTCATCGAGAATTGCCGGCCCGCAGACCTTCATAGGCTGGCGCGGCGGATCCTCACCGAGATCAATCAGCCGTTCACGCTCATCGGCAACACGGTGCACGTTGGCGTCAGTATCGGGATCGTCATCAGCTCCGTTGAGAAGAATGACCGTCTCGAGCTCGTCCGCAAAGCCGACATTGCACTTTACAATGCGAAGGACGCAGGCCGGAATACCTACTGCCTGTTCGAGCCGCACATGGATGATCATGTCCGTCTGCGCGGGCGCATCGAAGAGGATCTGCGGGCGGCGCTTGCGAGCGGACATGGGCTTTGCCTGCATTACCAGCCGCAGGTCGCGAGTGACGGGAAAGTCATCGGCTTGGAAGCGCTGGTCCGATGGGACCATCCGCAACGGGGCATGATCGCGCCCGAACAATTCGTCCCGGTCGCTGAGGAGACGGGCCTGATCCTCCCCTTGGGTGAGTGGGTTTTCCGCCAGGCGTGCGTCCAGTCACTGCGCTGGCCTGGCCTGTTCATCGCCATCAACCTGTCGCCGCTCCAGATCCGCTCGAACGGCTTTTACGACACGCTTGCGGGCATCATTCGATCAACGGGAGCAGATCCCAGGGTCCTCCAGCTCGAAGTCACCGAGCGCGTCCTTCTCGACGATGACGACAAAGTGCGGGAGACGTTGGCGAAACTCCGCAAAGCCGGGTTCACCATCGTCCTCGATGACTTCGGGACCGGCTATTCATCCCTGAGCTACTTGCGCAAGTTCGAGGTCGACAAGATCAAGATCGACCGCAGCTTCATTCAGCACCTGGGCGAAACCGCGGACTCGGCAAACATCATTTCGGCAGTCCTGGCCCTGGGTCACGTGATGGGTCTCGAAGTCGCTGCCGAGGGCGTCGAAACGGCCGAGCAGCAAGCCTTTCTCAAGGTGGCTGGCTGCAAGGAAATGCAGGGCTATTATTTCTCGCGGGCGCTTCCCGCCATCGAGCTTGGCGAGTTTCTTCCGGCCAACTCACCTAAACCCATTTCCAGCGCGGCTTGAGCCATGCGCCGCGGCATCATTGCCATCGCCTTCGGCCTGGCCGCGGTGGGCAACGGGCAACGCGCAGAGGCGGCGGACTGGTCGGCGGAGGCCGGTATCGTCAGCGACTATCGCTACCGTGGTGTGTCCTTGTCGGGTGGCAAGCCGGCGTTCCAGGCCTCGCTGAGCGCGCAGCTTGAGAGCGGTGCCTATGGTGAACTTTGGACATCGACGATCAAAGGCGCCGGCAAGCTCGAGTTGGATGCTACCGTGGGCTATGCTGTCCAGCTTTCCGACAAAGTCGGCCTCGACTTGTCGAGCACGTTTTATTGTTATCCCGGCGACAGCAGCACCAACGCGTTTGAGGCAACGGCGTCCGTCGAAGCGAACGTCGGACCGCTGACGGGAAAAGCCGGGGCGAGCTTTGCGCCGTCGCAACGGGGCACCGAGGACGACCTTGGACGGCGAACCAGCAATCTCTACCTTTTCACGGCAGCCCAATATACCGTCCCCAAGTCACCTATCTTCCTCAACGTCGAGCTCGGGCGCGAACGCGGCGCCTGGGATACGCTTGATGGTCGATCGAAGTGGAGCTGGACAATGGGCCTTGGCGCCGAGTTGCCGAATGCGCGCATCGGCCTTGACTATGTCGGCACCAACGCGGGCTCGAATGGCTTGATCGCATCGCTCTTCATGCAATTTTGAAAATCCTCGGCGTTCGCTCAAGGCCAGCCTACGCTCTCGCCTAAGACTCTGGATAGGCAACCGAATCCTCTCCGTTTCGGAGCTTTGGTTAAGGCGCTCGATGAGGTGCGGGTGGTAAATCCAGCTCCCTGGAAGCCGACCGATGTTGGGCCGGCCGTTGCGTGGAAGCCGGCGTTGAAACCTCGCGAGAACAGAGAGAAAGTAATGATCAGGGCGCGCATGCGGAGCTCTTCCGCTTGGCATGACGTCTGCATCCTCAACGTGTCGCTTCATGGCCTCGGGGTTCAGAGCGCCGAGCCACCTGCCCGCGGGACTTATGTCGAAATCCGGCGCGGCCGCCAGACGATCGTGGCACGCGTCGCCTGGAACAAGGGCCATCGCGCCGGGCTCCGCTCGCAGGACCCTATATTCCTCACTGCCCTGCTCAACGACACTTCAGGCGAGGCCCCGGCGGCGGGTAAGGTGCAGGGGCCTGTCGAACGCCGCCACGCGCCACGACCGTCCGATACTCATGCCGCGAGCCGCCTTGCCGGCCGGGCAATCGAATTTGCAGGAATTGCGACCGTAGCGGCGGCAATCGCCCTGGCGGCGTTCGGCGCCGTGGCCCAGGCTTTCAATGCGCCCATGGCGGCGGTCCGCGAAGCGCTCGGGGAATCAAACGCGCAACCAACTCGGGGTTAGCGAATTCTAGGAGTGCAGGGAGTTGCGACGCCCGTCGCTTGAAACTACCGTCGCATCGCTCGGTTTATCATGGTGCGCCCGTCATGCCGTGTGGCAGGCGAGTGGACGGAGGAGCGACCGACGTCATGAACAGGGAACGGCCGCGCCCAACCAGCGATGAGCACCGGCTCATCTCGCTGGATTCCCGTGACATCGACGATCTTCGGCGTCTCCTCGCCAAGCTCCACCCCTCCGGCCGCGGGGACGACGTTTCGGATGCTGGAGACCACGGCCCCGAGCGGAATGACCTGGTCGACAAGGCGCGGGTTGAACTCGATAACCGGCGAAAACGCGTTGCGATCTTTGGTAGCCAGATGTTCGCCGAACCCGCGTGGGAAATGCTGCTTCTATTGTTTCTGAGTGAGGGACGGCAGCGGATCACCCAGTCGAGGCTTGGCGAGCTTTCAGGGGCTTCGCGGTCGACTGGCCTCAGGTGGATCGACTATTTGTCAGATCACGGGCTCGCGGAGCGGCGCGAGCATCCTACCGACAAGCGGCAGAATTTCGTCAGCCTCACCGAGAAGGGCCGAGCGCTCCTGTCCGTGTATCTTTCTGAGACAAAGTAAGGTTTACACAATTGTAGCCTTTTTTGGGCTAAGGCATTATCGGGCGGTTCGATCGGCGCGCACTTTGGGCCTCAGCGCGCTCGTCTGCTCGGGGGTTACGTGTATGCCTGCAGTCAGTCAGGAAGCCGACGATCCGTCGGAGGACTGGACGATGCAACGCGCGCTTGCGCTGCTTGAACAAGCACTCGTCATCATCGATCGTTGGGACGCCAGCCCCGCCGTCGGGGCCCGCCTCCAGCAAGTGATCGAAGACGTGCAGGAGCTGAGCGCTCAAGTCGACGGCTAGGATTTCGGTGACGAGCCGGATCCGTTCAAATTGGATCAAAACTCTCCCCAAAATGGGCCGATCGTTAAGCGAGGGCCTACCCAACGTGGTTAATCAACACCCCGGTCTTAAACGGTCGAGGGAGTTCAATCATGACCGCGGTTGCAGCACGGAAGGAGTTCAATCCCGCCACCCTGTTTCCCACGGCGGCGCCGGACGTCCTGAAGGAACATTACGTGTCGACTCCACCGGGAAGTCGGCCCACCCGCGCAAGCAAGGTCCGGCAGATTCTCCAGGCCCGCCTCCGCCGCGACCAGCACTTCAGCAGCAAGCTTTTCTCCGACCCGGCCTGGGACATGCTGCTTGAGCTTTACGCCGCCGATAGTGGGGACCGGCGCCTCTCCATTTCTCGACTGTCCGAACGGACTCAGACGGCACTGACTACGACCCTGCGGTGGATCCAGGCGCTAGAGAGTGAAGGCCTGGTCGAACGCGCACGTCACCCGCTCGATGGACGCCAGGTCTTCATCGTGCTGACCCATTCTGGCCGGCAAGCAATTGATGGCTATTTCGACGATATTGACCGCCTATCCGTCATTTGATTCATATATGTCATTGATCCGCCGAGCTCTGCGGCCCTAAGTCAGTCCTACAGCGATGCCGAATCGCGGGTGCCAGCTCGGGGCACCCGTTTTTCTTCCGCGGGTCCCCGATCGCGCTCCAGTCTGCGGCTCCTGAACTCGTCACGGCATTGTTCGAATTGCTTCCGATCCGGATCAATGGACAGGGTTTGGGAAAGCCGCCTGACCCGATAGCAATGCGGTGTTTCTGCTGCTCCTTCTTGCTGAAAGCGCCGCACCGCCGCCACGCGTGGCGCCGCAGGCCAAGGCGGTCGTCCGGATAGAGCGAAGTGTCCAAGTGCGCCGTGAAAATTGGACCGCGCCAAGCGATCTGCAGCGGCGCGAAGTGGTGAGGAAGGACGACACCGGACGCCCGGTTCTCCTGCGCCTCGTCGAGCATCAATAGCCGCGCGGCCGACCAAGTCCGCCTTGGCCGGCCGACCGGCTGGGCTTAATTGAGGGACTTGGTCAAACCGATCCGGGCCATGACATAATCATAATTGCCCGATCCACTGATCGAATTGTTTGAATATTGCGCCTGGGCAAAAGCCCTGAAAGCGTGCCGTCCACGCGGGCTTTCCACGCGGACTTCGGCCAGGCGGGCCGAGGCCCAGCCCCCGCCGGTTGCGCGCTGAGCGCCATATCCGACGGCGCCCAGGAGCATCCAGCCGGACGTGGTGAACCGGCGCATCTGCACCACGGGCAACAGCTGGAAGAAGTTCTTGGGAGAGTAATAGTCATACTCGCCAGGCGCCGTGGAATGAAAAAAACGGGTCCGCAGCTGGGCACTGAGCCCAATGTCCGCCTTGATGACGTGGACATAACTCGCCCGTGCGTGAAGCCTTTCGTTCCGCCCCGTGAACGCCTGAACCGCGCCGGTGAACGTCAGCGTGTCCTTGGCCACGGGCACGTCGAAGCTGGCGCCCAAGAACGTGTAATACAGGCCCTCGTCGACGCCGCGGGGTGTTTCAATGATCTCGCGTTCGAGGAACACTTCCTTCGACCAATCCTTGGACCGCAGGTTGGCGGAGCCGAGCCAGGTCTTGCCATCTGTTCCGAGACGCGCCTTCCACAGCCAGTCCTTGCCCGCCTTTCCGGCAAGATCCGCATAGACGCGCTGGTCCTTGCGGGTTTTCTGCCCAAGCGGCGAAAACCAGGCTTGCTCGATGGCGACGCCGAAATAGCGATCCGGACCGGCGTCGAGGATTGCGCCACGCCCAAGGAGCTTGACCACGTCCGTATGGTCGGAGTCGGTGCTTGCAAACAGCTCCACGCCAACGGCGGGCCCGGTGGCCTGGTCGCTTGCCTGGGCGGCCGCGGGCGAGGGGAGGGAGGCCAAGCCAGCCACGAGGAGAAGAGAGTGGAAGCGGGTCATCATTTGGTTCCCCAGGTTTTGCGGCGGCCCGTCAGTTCGGACACGTATCCCCACAGGCAGACGGGCTGCATGACGATGGCGTAGACAAGGACGTAGAAGAGGAGGCCGGCCACGTTGCGGCGTACTTTCAGGCCCTTGGATGCGAACATCCGGCGCTGGATCCTGAAAATGACCCCGTTCCACACCACCGCGAGCGGGAGCAGCAGCAGCGTGAGGGGGCCGGCGATCCAGTAATAGCCGAGCGCAGCGGCAAGAAGACCCGGAATGAAAATGAACGTGAACGTCAGGTCGAGCGGCAGGAACAGCATGTTCCACCACACGAAGAGCGTCGATAGCCGGGGTTTGAACAGCAAGCTCTTGTGCCGTTGCAGGGCCTCGATCAGGCCACGCGACCAGCGCTTTCGCTGCTGATAGAATTGGCGGAACGAAGCGGGGGCGTCGGTGAAGACGATGGCGTCCTCGGCGTAGCCGATGCGATACCCCTTCGCGAGCATCGCCCAAGTCATGACGATGTCCTCGCCGACCGATTCAGGCCAGCCACCGACCGCTTCAAGCGCCGACTTGCGGTACAGGGAAAAAGCACCCTGCGCGACAAGCGTGCCGTGATACATGCTCTGCATGCGCTTCACTGCAGAGATGCCGTGGAAGTAGTCCCATTCCTGCGCGGCGGTGACCAGGCTGGCGCGGCTGTTTCGCACCAGGACCGCGCCGGCGACAGCCATCGTCCCGGGCGGGTCCGACAAGTACCGCTCCACGATCTCCTTCAAGCTGTCGGAGCGGAGGCGGCTATCGCCATCAATAGTGCAGACAAGGTCGTGGCGAGCGGCGGCAAGGCCGTCATTGAGGACAGCCGCCTTGCCCCGGTTCTGTTCAAAGTCGAGGAGGCGAACGTCAATATTCTCGGGAAGCTGGAGCGACTTGCGGGCAGAATGAAAGGTTTCGACGGTGCGGTCTTTGGAGCCGTCGTTGAGGACGAGTGCTTCGACCTCGCCGACATAATTGAGGTTGGCAATGCTTTCGAGCGTGGCTGCAAGCCCGGCTTCCTCGTTGTAGGCGGCGATGAGGATGGTCACGCCGGGATAGGAGAGGGGCGTTCGTCGCGGCGGCCTGCGGTCGAGAAGAAGGGACGTCGCCAGGAATGCGTTCATGAACCCCGGTACGAACGCGACGAATGTGAGCGTCCAGAGCGCGAGGAACGGGTTCGTGAGCTCGGCGAGATCGCGCATCCAGGCCGACGCCACGCTGACGCTGAACGCCGTCCACGCGATGGCGATCGTCAGGGCGACGCCGAATTTGATCCGCACTGACAGATAGCGTCGCCGGTACGGGACCGCAGTCTTCAGGAGGTCGGTTGATACTGGCGCGTTCATCGAAACCTTCAGCAATTCCTCAAGGCTCGCGAACACGAAGCGCCTCGATGGGCTTCGCGCGGCGGCGCCATCATTCACGGTCAACCGGGGCCGCGTCGCGCAACCGGTTGAAAAACCCTCAACAGGTTGAACTATCCGGAGAAGTGCCCGTCATCCGGACTAGGATCAGATGGTGAAGATTGCGTTTACTACGCTTCCGAACCGGAAGGATTCTCGGCCACTGCGCAGGGCCCCCGAAGCGTCAGTGGAGGTTGGGTGAAGCCATCGAGGAGGGGACCTCGGGGGTCAGGGCCGAATGCGGCCACCGGTATCAATTGCGTCAAGCAGGTCCTTGAAAGCACCCGAGCGGGGCAGGGGAAAGGCCTCACGCACGGCACCGGACAGGCATTCTCGATTGGTCAAATCGGCGCTCGGGACGTCGGCAAGATCACCCGGATCGAAGCGCTTCGGCGGTCGCAAACCTTGGTCGCCCATCAGTGTTGAAGCTTCCCGATCGCCGCAAGCTCCTGGGCAAGGATTTCAAGACGGAGGATCTCCTCGGCGAGTGCCGGGGACTGGTCGGACTGATCCGCGAGGCGCCTGGTGATCTGCAGCAGGGTCGCACTCAGGCCGGACAATTGTTGCCCGCACAGTGCCGCGGCAGAGCCCGCCTCCAGTGCCGTCCCGTTGCGGTACTGGGCAATGGTGGCATCGATGCGCTGCTGGTCGAACGGGCCGGCCAGGTCCATCCAGTCGGCAACGTCGATGGCCTCCGCAAATTGCACGCCGCATTGACGATCCGTTGCCCAGGCGATCTCACCGGACACGGATCGGCTGCCGCGGCGAAGGAGGACGGCGTGGCCCGCCGCAGGAAAATGGCTTCCCTCCAGCAGCGCCCCGCTGGGCGAGAGATTCCGAACGCGAACCGGGCAATTCTCAGTCGCGGTCCGCAGCACGGCCATGAGAAAAACGTGAGATCGCAGTTCAGATCTTGGATCGCTGATGGCGGTATTGGACAGCACTGGAGCCCCTTGGTGACGACACGGCCCCAATCTGCGGTCTCAATCTTGGAGAGATGGTGAATCAAAGCTCCGAAACGGATCGATATCAAATGCGGGAGTTTTCGGTATGGCCAGCACCCCTTTTTGAAAGGCGGCAACGCCTTCGAAATTTCTTCAGGCCCGCGATCATTGCGAATCTCAATGATCCCCTCGCTGGGTGATGCGTCAGTCTGGGCAAGTCCGGAAGCGCTTCGTCTCGCCTCGTGGGCGGGGAGGTATGTGCGAATTCCATCCACTATGGAGCAATGGTTAGGCTCCGAGCAATCGGCCTTCGCCAGGGTCCTGATCCTCGCGATCAAAAGGACCGCATGCCGACATGTCTCGATCACGTTTGCAATTGTGGACAAAAGCGCTCCTCGTCGTGCTGGCGCTGCCCGCCGGCGCGTCCGCGACAGCCGGACCACAACCCTCCACCATTGGTCCGACTTCGCGCTCGAGCATTCGCCTCAGCGTCAGTGTCCGGCCGCGGACGGGCGTGTCTCTCGCACGCGGATCGGCAGGGCAGGGCGTCCGCTCCTCGGACCACGGTATCTGCATTTGGTCGACCATGGCCTCTCGGACATTTTCGATTGCGCTGCTTCCACCAGGCGAACTTCCTGGGCCGGCTACCACGCTGGAACACGCCGGTTCACCGATGGCGTTGAAGCCGGGCCAGGCTGTCGACGTTCAAGCCCTGGGCTCGGCCGCTGACTGTGAACGCGAACAGGCCCGGATTGTGCTCCCAGCAGGGCCTGAGATCGAGTGGCCCTCAGCGTCGCTCCTGATTGTTTCACCCCAATAGAACATGACGGCTTTCGAGCTCGAGCAATTTTCCCGATTGCCGTCCCCGCTTTGTAAACATAACTTCACGAGGGTGGGGAGCGTTTACGCTGGCGGCGGGGCAGGCAAATTGACGGTCTGTTAACTTTGTTGGTTGTATCCCGTGCCGATTAATCGATCCGTTTCGGATGAATTTTGCTCGGTGGGGGTCAGTTCATGGTCAGAAAGTATATTCCGTCGGTCATGGCCGCGCTCGCGGTGCTTGCATCAGCAGGCACGGCTCAGGCGGCGACACAAGGTAGTCTCGGCGCAACCTCGACGGGCTCCGTCTCGATTTCGGCCTCGGTCCCGAACCGCGTCCGTATCAGCGGCTTGAGCGACGTCGCGTTCACCAACGCCGATCCAAGCTTGAACGCGTCCAACGCCCAGAACGTCTGCGTCTGGAGCAACACGAGCACCAAGGGCTACCGCGTGACGGCGACCGGAAGCGGCGCGGCCAATGCGTTCACCCTGGCCAATGCGAGCCTGACAGTTCCCTATACGGTCGAGTGGAGCGCGTCGTCCGGGCAGACCAGCGGCACGGCCCTCGCGGTCGGAACGCCGCTCACGGGTCAGACTTCGCTCGCAACGAATTCAAACTGCGCGTCGGGCCCGTCCTCGAGCGCGAGCCTCATCGTCAAGATCGCTGCAACCGATCTCCAGACGATGACTGCTGCGACGAACTACACGGGCACGCTCACCCTCCTGGTCGCGCCCGAATAAGGCCCGCAAATCGTGGCGCCGTCGCCTCCTGCCGTCGTTCCCATGACGACGCCAAGCGGCGCGGCGCCCGTTCGCGCCATGCGGCTTCTCCTCGTGCTCGCCGTCGGCCTGCTTGCCGCTGCCGTTGCGCCAAGTCCCGCCGCCGCCCAGCGTGTCCGGATCACCAAGCTGAGTGATGTCGCGTTCGGGTCCCTGACGAACCTCGGCGTTGACGCCGTTCGCAATCAAAGCGTCTGCGTCTTCTCGCAGGCGGCGACCAGGGGTTATCATGTTACGGCCACGGGGTCGGCGCCAGGCGGCAGCTTTGCGCTGCTGTCCGGCGGTAACCAGCTTGCCTATGACGTCCAGTGGAGTCCTTCGGCTGGCCAGTCCTCTGGCACCCAGCTCAGCCCGAACGTCACCCTGACCGGGCTCACCAGCACCGCGACGCAGCAATCCTGCAACAGCGGCCCGGCGACGTCGGCGTCGCTCATCGTTGTCCTGCGCTCGACGACGTTGTCGAATGCCCGGGCGGGGTCCTACGCCGGCACGCTCACTTTGGTCATCGGACCCGAATAAGCCCAAATGCGGAAGCGCTGCAAAATTCGCGCCGCCATGTTGCTGGGCTGTAGTGGCGTCATGACGGCAACTTTGCCGATGGCCGCGCTTGCCAATTCAAGCGTCATCAAGGCCGTCGGCCCGCCCGCCGGCTTCGGTGAGCTCGAGCAGCCCCGCGAAGTTGTCGCGGATCTCTACTTCGGCAACCGCAAAGTCGGCGAAGCCTGGCTGATTGCGCAGCCGGGTTCGGTGACGTTCAAGGATCCAGCGCAGCTGTTCAAGGTCCTGCCCGAGTTACGTGCGTCGCCCGAGGTCATGGCTCGACTATCGGGCAAGCTGCCCGATCACGTCGCCCAAGTCTGTCCGGTTCCGGGCTCGACAAGCTGCAAGCCGCTCGAGACCCAAGACATCGACGTCATTTACGACGCGGACCGGTTCAGGCTCGACCTCTTCGTCAACCCGCGCTTCCTGAACGTCGTGGGGTCAAGCGATGCGTATTTGCAGCCGCCCACCACGCCCTTGTCTTTAACCAGCTCGATCGGCGGGGCGATTGCCGGCTCGACGCAAGGCGAGACGGTCTACAACTTCCAGAACCGAACGATCCTGGGTTTTCGCAACGGCAGGATCAGGAGCGACAGCGCTTACGCCTCGGACCTGGGGTTCATCGTCGACGACCTCGTCGCCGAGGTCGACACCCGCCAGCACCGCTACGCGGCCGGCCTGTTCTGGGCGCCCGGGATCGACTTCACCGGACGGCGGCGGATTGCCGGCGTGGGCTTTACAACGCAATTCGATACGCGCGTTGACCACGAAGCGCTGCAGGCAACGCCGCTCATCCTGTTCCTCAGCCAGCCTTCCCGAGTGGAAATCCTCATCGACGGGCGGCTCGTGACGTCCGGCAGCTATCCCGCCGGAAACCAGGCCATTGACTCGTCAGCGCTGCCCGACGGCTCCTACACATTGCTCCTGCGCATTCGGGCACCCGACGGAAGCGTGCGCGAGGAGCGCCGCTTCTTCGTCAAAAGCTCCGCCATCGCGCCGCTGGGCAAGCCCGTCTATTTCGCCTTCGCGGGGCTGCTTGCCAATACGCGCGCGGACCGAGCGATCAGCGTTTCCAACACGGTCTACTACCAGGTCGGCGCGGCCTATCGCTTGAACGAGAAAGTCGCGGTCGATGCGGCCATCCTTGGCACCGAAGACAAGCCCATCGCGCAGCTTGGGGGATGGCTGATCACCGACGTCGCCAGGGTGCGGGCTGCCGCGCTGATTTCCGGAAAGGGCGACAAGGGCGTTCTTCTCCAGTTGGGGTCGTCCGGCATGAGCAAGTTGAACTTTAGCCTCGACGTTCGCCGGGTGTGGAGCAAGACCGGCGAGCCGCTTATCCCGCTGCCGACCTATGTCGACAATTTCGGATCGGTCCCGCCATTAGGGGCACAGTCGCTAAGCGGCTCCTATGCGCAAGCGACGGGCAGCGTGACCTACTCCATCGGCTCTGCGTTCCTCAGTCTTTCCGGGTCCTACCGGCACGACGAGGGGTATCGCTCCGACTACAGCATCGGGCCCGCCATCAGCTGGCCGGTCCTTAACCGCGGCGGCTTCCAACTGATCCTGAACGCCGACGCGCAGCGCAGCAGGAGCACGGCCGCAGCATTCGCGGGGGTCCGCCTTCTATACACCGATGGCGGCAAGTCCGCCGTTGCGACCGCGGGCTATGCCAGTCTCAAGGACCGCGACGATGGGCGCCGATCCGCCCGTGCGGTGGGGAGCCTCAGTGCGCAGTGGTTCAACGAAACCGAGGACCACACGCAGGTTGCGTTAGAGGCAGCCATCCAGCGCGACGTCGAGACAACGACGGCTAGGGCCAATGCCGAGATCGGCAGTCAGTTGGGCAGCGCGCGGGTCGAAGTCCTGCAGGGCATCGAGGGGGGAAGCGCGACGCAATATGGCTTTAACTTCCAGACCGGCGTCGCGTTCGGGTCGAGCGCGCTCAAAGTCGGCGGGCGTGACCTCAACCAGAGCGCAGTCATTGCAACACTGGCCGGAAGCTCAAGCAATACGGCGTTTGACGTGCTGATCGACGACGTGCCGAGGGCGCGATTGACTGCTGGATCGAGCGTTCCAATTTTCCTGGAGGCCTATCACGCCTATCAGCTCCGGCTGCAGCCAGTCGAGGCAGTCCCGGTCGCTTACGACAGCCAGTCACGCACCATCACTTTGTATCCAGGGACAGTGCAGCACCTTCGCTGGAGCGCGGACCGTCTCGTTACCGTGTTCGGCAAAGCCGTCGCGGCCAATGGGTCACCGTTGGTGAACGCCGCCATCAAATCATCCACCGAAACCGGACAGACCGATGAAAACGGCTATTTCCAAGTCGATGCGGCGCCGGGCGAAACGCTCGAGTTTCAGGCAGGGGGATCGCCTCCCTGCACGGTGTCGCTTGCGGGTGTTCATTTGGAGGGTGACTATGCCCGCCTTGGAGAGGTGATTTGCAAATGACCAAGACCTTCGCGCTTTCGCGCTTTGCGCGTCACGCCGTGTTGGCTGCCACTTTGTTGTCGGTGACGAGCGCCGGTCGCGCCGAGCTGGTCTTGAGCCAGTTGATCATCGACCTGGCGAAGACGGACGAGACGCGCGCCGATATCGAAATTTGGAACAACTCGGATGAGCGCTCCTACATTCTGGCTGAACCGAGCGAGATCGTCGGCGCCGGGTCGAGCGAGGAGCGGAGGGTCACCGAGCCGGATCCCGAAAAGCGCGGCCTGCTCGTGTCCCCGGCGCGAATGATCCTTGAGCCCGGGCAGCGCAAGTTGCTTCGGGTGGCCGCGATCGGCGCGCGTTCGGACCGTGAGCGCGTGTACCGAGTGACCGTCAAGCCGGTGACTGGTGAACTGAGCGCCGCTGAATCGGGCTTGAAGCTGCTTGTTGGCTATGACGTCCTGGTGCTGGTGCGGCCAACGGCGCCGCTGCCGCGGCTGGCGGCCTCCCGCGACGGCAGGCAATTGGTGTTTCGCAACGACGGTAACGCAAGCCTCGAGCTGGTCGACGGCAGCCAGTGCACGTCGCCCAAGACCAATTGCGTCCCGCTCCCGGGAAAGCGACTCTATGCCGGCGCCCGTTGGGCTGTCCCCCTGAAGTCGGATGGAGCGGTTAGCTATACCGTGGTCGTCAATGGCAAGGCGACCAAGCAAAGCTTTTGACAGGGTGTGAGTCAACGGCACGGGGCCGGAATGGAAAGCGCGCCGCGCTGGCAAGCGTCGTGGGCAAACTTGAACGGGCGACGCCGGGCAGCGTTCGCTGGTCGACAACAGCCTTTGTCGTTCGCAACACTGGCGTTATCTGGGCACAGCCATGGATCTCGCCGGACTCAACAAGGAGGATGTCCATCCTCGCCGCCTCAAGCAGGTGTGGCCCGCCTTGGCCCTGTCCCGTCACGTCGACCTCGCAAGCCTGCTCAATTGCGCAGCGATTGATGCCGTCTCTCCGTCAGTCGTCGGGGCCGTCAGCAATCACCACGTCGGCGCGTTCCAGTGCGACCTTGAGAATAACGCTTTGACCTGGTCGGGCGGAGTGTACGACATTTTCGGCTTTGCGCGCGGGCAAGCCGTTTCGCGCGCGCAGTGCGTCGCTTGTTACACCGGACAATCGCGTTTCGAGCTTGAGCGATTGCGGTCCTACGCTATCGACCACCGGCAGGGATTTTCGCTCGACGTGGAAATTCGTGCCGCCGTCGGAGAAACGCGAAGGGTCCGCCTCGTTGCTGCGCCGCATTGCGAGGATGGAAGGGCAAAAATACTGAGCGGCATCAAGATCCTCCTCCCATAGTCCCGAGTCTCTGAACGCAGCACGGGTCGCCGTGTCCCTTGCGGGGACCTCGTGCCCCCGCTAGCGTCGTCCCGCTCGGTGAAATGATCACGGCGCATGTATCGTTTGCGCGGGAGTAACGGGGTTGAGGGATCCGGGTCACGAGCGTTTCAAGCGGGGCGGGCAGCTGCCGGCGTCTCCGGATGATCCCTCGCCCAACCTGCCCGAACAGCTTTTTTCTCGCATCGAAAGCGACCGACGGGCACTCAAGCACGAAGCCCGGCGCATCCTCACGCTGCGACAGCGGCGGGCCAAGCATTTCGGCGCGGCGACCTTCGGTGAGCCCGGCTGGGAAATGCTCCTGCTGCTGTACGTGTCGACCGGCAGTGGGCTTGGCGTTGATCAGCTGGCGATGTTGTCGGGAGTGTCTGAAGGCATTGCGCGGCGCTGGCTTTCGCATCTGGCCAGTGAGAAACTCGTCCAGGTCAGTGGGCTGTCTTCCAGCGCTACGGTCATTTTGACCCCGAGGGGACGGGCGGGCCTGGACGCTTTTCTCAGCGACGCTTTGGCCGGCGACCGCCAGCGACGTTAGCCGCCGAAAGTAGCGTGCTGTGCTGGTCGCCGGGGAAGCCCCGGAGTCTTCCGCGACAGCCTGGGGCTTGCCCTCATTGACGGGAATTGGGGAGGCCCGAGGAATTGGACATCGGGCCTCCCCTTTTTGGTTCGTCACGTTCGCCGTGGGGGACGAACGTGCTGGTTTCCATCTAGGCGGCGTGCCTTACCGCAACCTTGCCTGTCGAACCGGATCGGAGGGAATTCGGCAGCGCTGGCGAAAGCCGCAGCGCCCCTCAAGTAGGGAAGGGGCAAGTGACGGACCGGCGCCCTGGGCATGCCCATTTCGACAAAAGTGGAAAGGCCCGGTCCGGCGGCGCTTGCAGTAACTTTTGTCACTTTTGTAGTGACACATGCCGCGCACCCGCTTGGCATGGCCTAGCGTCGCGTCAAGGCGGCGACGCCCATGACATTTTCTTAGCCACGGTCATGGGATAAAACGCGTCAAAAGCGTGGCCGACGCGTCCTCCACCGTCAAGGCTGCTGGATCCCATATTCCCATTGCCACGGCACGCCGGTGTCGCCGAGGACGGCCTTGACGATCGCCGGGAACGCCCGCTCGGCGCGCACGTCATTGCCAAGGAGGACGACGCACCGCTGCCCCTGGCGAAGGCAAACCATGACGTTCCCCGTCTGGTCATCGTGGCCACCCTTGTAAAAGCCTCGCCCCTGCGGCCCGTCAAAAACGACAACGCCCAAGCCGGCCGCCAATCCTGCGACACGCCGGGCTTGCGGGACTTCACTTTGCAAGGTTGGAAACTGCGTGGCCGTCGTGATTGGGAGTTGCGGCGCCAGCATGGCCTGGTGACTTGCCTGGCTCAGGCCAACCCCCGTGACGAGCGCCGATGCGAACTTCGCCATGTCGGCAATCGTCGTGTCCATGGAGCCCGCCACCCTGACGTTATCCCGTCGGTCATGGAGGATGGCCGTACCATCGACTTGCCAGCCGTCGGCGAGGCGCCCGGCAAAGCGGTCCTGCCAGTGCAAGCTTGAATCTGTCATGCCAAGCGGGCGGAACGCCAGGCGCTGGGCGTCCTCCTCGAAGCCGTGGCCAAGCCTCTGCTCAATCGCGAATTGGAGGAGGATGAGGCCTTCGCCCGAATAGGCGTAGCGACCCCCTGGCTCGAAATGGAACCTCAGCTTCTGGTCAGGCTCCAGGAACGAAAAATTGGCGAAGCCGCCGGCGTGAGAGAGCAGGATGCGGGGCGTCAGTTTCCGCCAGCGGCTGTCACCAGCGAGGTCGCCCCAATTGCCGTATTTGTCGAGGTTGCCGTAGTCGGGGAGCGGCTTCGACAGCATTGCGGCAATCGGTTCATCCTGTGCGACTTTGCCTTCGTCCGCAAGTCGCATCACCGTATATGCGAACACGGCTTTGGTCAGCGAGGCGCCGTACATGATGGACTGCGGGGTGAGCGGGTCGCCGCGAACGTTGCGGGTGCCGTAACAGCGCACCCGCACGACTTGGCCGTGTTCGACGATGGCGACGGCAAGGCCGTTGGCCTTGGCCTTGCCAAGCTCCGCCTCGACGACCCTGTCGATGGCGGCTGCCCGTCCGGGCGTCGTGGCGGGAGCCGAGGCTGGCGACAAAACCGGCGCCAGGACCAGGATGGCGAACAGGCGAGCAAGGATCCGCATCCGCAGGATCCTAGCGACGGGGCCGTTGCTGCCAAGCGCCGCTTTGTTGGGTCAGGCAGGAAAATCAGGGTCACGCGGCCCTCAGCTGCGACTGGTGGCTGGAGTCGAGCAGCAGTCGCTGGACTTCGTCGCGTCCAACCGCCCGGCCAAACAAATACCCCTGTCCGAATGAGCAGCCGTGCTCGAGCAGGGCCATCTTCTGCTCGAGGGTTTCGATACCCTCCGCGACGACAGCGATGCTCAGGCTTTTCGAGAGACCGATCACGGCTTTCACGATCGACTCGATCTCGGCATCATCGTTCATCCTGCGGATGAACGACTGGTCGATCTTGAGGACATCCACCGGGAAGTCGCGCAGGTGGGAGAGGGATGAATAGCCGGTCCCGAAGTCATCCAGCGCAACGCTGACCCCGGCCTTGCTCAGCGCTTTGAGGGCGCGACTGACATATTTGGCGCCGCGGTCGATGAACGCATGCTCGGTGACTTCGATCTCGATCGAGGCCGGGTCGATGTCGTAATTGTCCATTTTTCTGAGCAAGCGCTCCGCAAAGTCGTCCCTCAGGAATTCCGCGGGGGACGCGTTGATCGCGATCACGCCGTGCGACAGCCCAAGCCGTGACCACTCCCGCATGTCCTCGAACACGTGGCGCTGCATGAGCTCGCCAATTTTCGTCGAGAGCTCGTAATCCTCGAACGCTTCCGAAACGCTGCTCGGGAGCTGGATTCCGAATGACGGGTGCCGCCACCGCAGCAAAGCTTCAAACCCGACGATTGCCCCCGAGCTCAAGTCGACTTTCTGCTGGTAGTGAGGCTCGATCGACCGCTCTGAAATGCCGGTCCGGGCCATGCTGAGCTGGGAGGCGACGCGCTGTGCTTGCTCGCGCATCCTGGGGTGGAACATGGCGGTCCCGCCTCGCCCCGCCGCCTTGAGTGAGTACAAAGCCGTATCGGCATTGTTGAAAAGCGCGTGGGCGCTTTCCGCATCGGTTGGGAAGACGGCGCCGCCGATGCTCGCCCCGCTGCTGATGACCCTCCCGTTGTATCGGATCGGCTTGCGCAACCGGTCAAGGATTGAATTTCCGATTTCGACGAGGCTCCCGTCGGCCGGGCTGTTCTCGATGATCACTGCAAACTCGTCGCCTCCGAGCCGGGCTACGAAATCATCAGCCCTCACGCTCTCGTGCAGTCGCTTCGCGAATTTCTGCAGCAAGTAGTCGCCAGCAGCATGCCCAAGCGTGTCGTTGACGTGCTTGAAGTGATCAAGGTCGATGAGCAACAGGCTGACCGAGCTGCCCGCTTCCATGGCGCGAAGCGTTGCTCCCTGGAGGCGGTTTTGGAATGCCCTTCGATTAGGCAGCTCCGTGAGGGCGTCATGCTCGCTCGCCCAGCGCAACTGCTCGTCAGTCTGGCGCTGTGCGGTGATATCGCGGGAGATTGCGAGGAGGTTTGTGATGTCGCCGCCGTCATTGAACATGGGCGTGACGACAACATCCCACCACTTGCGCGTACGCTGCAGAGTCGGACAGTAGCCAGTGAAGCGCGCCACCCGGCCGTCGCGGGCCTCGTCCATCGCCCGTCGGAGCGCGGCCCGACTTTCCCTCGGCCACATGTCCACCCACTTCTTGCCCCGAACTTGCTCGAACGTGTCGAGGTCAAGTGCACGCTGCCCAGGTGTGTTCATCAGCTTGATGCAGCCATCCAGACCGATGATCTTGATGCAGTCAGCGCTCGCTTCCAGAACACTTCGGTATAGCAATTCGCTATCACGAATGGCCTGCTCAGCGGCTTTTTGGTTCGTAATGTCGCGCGAGACGCCGATGACGCCGTGGATTTCGCCGTCGCGGATCCAAGGGACCTTCGCCGTTTCGAACAGTCGGGGGTTGCCGCCAATCGGGATCCATTCGTCGACCATGAGCGATCGACCCGTTCGAATGACGTCCCTGTCGGCTTCCTCGTAAGTGGGAGTGAGATCAGCGTCGAACAGGTCCGTTGTCTTCCACCCGACAATGTCACCACAGCCCTCGATGAGAGCGCGGTTGGCGAGGATGAAGTTGCCTTCCAGGTCCTTGACGAAGATCAGGTCGGCGACGCTGTCGACGACATTCTGAAGCAGGCTGGATTGCTCGGCCAAGGCGGCCTCGGCTTTCTTCCGCGTCGTGATATCCTGGGCGACCGCGATCGACGTTTCGACACCACCATCGGCGTCTTTCACGAAGCTGACGCTCACTTCGCACCACACGCAAGTGCCATCTGGGCGAAGGTAGCGCTTCTCGATCTGGTAGGCTTCGCCCGCCATGCGGGCACGCTCGTAAAGCGACTTGGTCCAGTCCGCATCGTCGGGATGGGTGAAGTCCCAGACGCGGCATTCGCGCACCTCGGTTTCGTGTCGGCCCAGGATTTCGCAGAAGCGGCTGTTGACCATGATCGGGGCGCCGCTGGCGTCGACGTGCATGATCCCGACCATGGCCTGGCCAAACACGGTTGACAGCTGCGTGCGGTGTTCGCTCAGCTGTCGGAAAGCTGCGTCGCGCTCCGTGTTGTCCTGCATTGCTCCAACCATGCGGATGGGCACCTGGTCGGCGTCCCGAATGACGAAGCCGCGGTCATAAATGGACGCATAGCTGCCGTCGGCCGTCATGAACCGGTATTCACATTCAAACCGGCCCGAGCTTCCGACGATGCAATTGTCGAGTTCCGCTTTCACCCGCTCAGCATCGTCGGGGTGCACGCGGCTAAACCACCAGGCGCCACTCGTGCCCAAATCATCACCCGAGAACCCGAGGCGGTTTTCGAACGCCTCGTTCCACTCGATGCCGTCGGTGACGAGGTCCCAGTCCCAGACCAGATCATTCGTCGCCCTGGCCGCCAATCGGTAGCGTTCCATCAGGGTTGCCAGCGCCCGGTCGAGGTTGTCCGCGGACTGGGAGGCGTTGGCTGACTGTGACCGCTTTGAGATAATTTTGGGCATTTAGGTTTCAAGCCTCACGCAACTGGAGCGACCGCCTAGCCCGGCAACAGTTAACCCGTGTCTACCCTTTGCTTCATTTTGGTTGCTCTAAGCAACCGTTCGCCAGCGGTGAGACCTGGCCGTCTTGCGGCGTGATGCGGCCGAGCGAACAGTTCAGTCCGTGGGAGTCTCGAAATGGCTGGGACGTTCTTGTTCGGATTGACGTGGGCAGCACGTTTTGGGGTCACCCCTGGGTTCGTTATCCATTCGTCGCTTTTGGGTAATCTGCCTCAAAGGTCTGCTATGGTTTGATCGCGGCGCGGTGGGACTGGCGGACGTAGAGATCGCGCTTTCCACTTCGAGCCCGTCGATGTGAAAGTCGTTATTCGCTGATGAGTGACAAGCGCGAAGCCGGCGAAATGCGCGTTGTTGTCAACGCGGCCGAAGCTGCCCCTCAGAGCCGGCTGTCGGCCATCCGCCTGGTGTCGATGACTTTGCGCATGGTGGAGCAATGGCGCGCTCTCATCGGCGACCAGGATTGCGTCATGATCATGTTGGCAGTCGCCGTGATCAACACCGAGAGTCTCGACCGCGCCACGCTGTTCAAGCATGGAGTCGCCGATCTCAGGAGCGCCGTTCCGCCCCACATGCTGAGAAGGTGCACTATCAGCTCCGTTGCCCTCGCGACCGGGTTGAACCGGGAGACGACGCGACGAAAAGTTACGCGCCTGGTCGAGCACGGGTTCCTGGCCAGGGAAGCTGACGGCCATGTCTACCTTCATCCGAGCCTAGACATCCGGAACGAGCTTGTCGGAACAATTGCGTCGCAGCTTGAGACATTTGCAAAGACGGCGAACGAGCTTCTGCGGGATCGGACTCTCATCATTCGACCCGGCTAGGACCGAAAGTTCACGCGTCCTTCGAACAGACAGCCGCGTACCTGGCCGAAAGCGTTTTGTTGCAAGCGCCTGGAAGGCTTTGGCGAGCGAATGCCGACCACAGCCTTGGTACGGGGCGTTTGTCGCGGTCTGCGGCGGGACGCTAGTCCGTGAGGTACCCCGGATGGAACTCACCCAAGCGGGCCAATGCGGACCAGTCCCCGATCTCAAATGTCTTCCTGCGGCGGCGGATGAGGCCGCTCTGGTCCAGCTTTCCCAGCACTCTGTTCACGTGAACGCTCGTCTGCGCCGTGATCTCGGCGAGTTGCCATTGATTGAACGGCAGGGCGAGCGCGGACGGGTCAGCATTCAATCGAACACAGGTCTCGCACAAGAAGTGGGCCAGCCGCTCCATGGAGCTGCGCAAACCGATCCTTGCCAGCCATTCGTAGGCAATGGCCCGCTCCCGGTTCAAGGTTTGATTCAAGGCGAACAACATGTCTGGGGCGGCTGAAATGGCCGCGTCAAAATGGGACTGCGGAGCAAGCTCCAACACGCTGTTTGAAACGGCCTCCAGGACAACCGGCCCGCAGGCTCGAACAGGATGGAAAAGTTCACCCGGGTAATGAAGGCTGATCGTCCGCCGCGTACCCGATGCTTCGAACCTGGTAACGGCAATCAGGCCGGACTGAACGAGCACCGGCCCGTCGACCTTCGCAAGCGATCGGCGCGCCATCACATTGACGGCCTTCTCCACGGCCACTTCACCGCGGAACCAGCCGGCAAGCTTTGATACGTAACCGGGCAGCGCTTCCATGGGGTTCAGTTTGCCTGAGAAGCGTTCGCTTCGAGGAGCTGTGCGGCCATTTCCAGTTTGTGGATGGCAATTTGCAGCCCCGTACGCTTGTCGTGAGACAAGTCGGCGTACTGCAGCTGACCGCGGCAATCGGCGACAAGGCCCCGAATCTGTAGGGCGATGTCACAAAACAGGCGGACTGGCCGCTCGACCATGACTTACGCTACCTACGCTGGAGGCCCGGGAAAGATTTGGCCGGACCATTCAGAGTCGCAGCGGCGGCCGCCAGCGGCCAAGCGCACAATTTGTGCCCTTTCGGCATGGCTCCGGTCCTCAAATCGATCGAACGTTCGATCTCGCGATCGTTCATCCTGTCGCCCGATCCGGTGGGACGCGCGCTCTCGTCGATGCGCTCACGGCCCACCAGCATTGGAAATTGAGGACGACCCTTTGTTGGATCCCATTTGCGGATCTTATGGTCGACCGGATCTGAGCGATGCGACGCCATGCTACAGTCCTCTAGGTGGCTCATTCACTGCACGAGTGTCGTGATTTCCGAGCAATCCTCAGCATTTGATACGGTCTGTTAACCACCTTTTTGGCAGCTAGAGCGTGCTCGATGTGCGGTGCTTTCAAGGAGGTGGCGACAATGCTTCATCAGGCGTGTGACAATCCCAACGTCCGTTGCAAACGTAATGTTTCCCTTCGTTCGCCGTTGATTTGCGGCGCTGCTGGCAAGTCGGAGAGGGTCGCCGAAACCATTCAATCGGAGCGGGAACAGGTTCGGGGTTACATCCGAGCCCGCTCCGAAGCTCGCGAACGATTCGGCTCGGCTCTGTTCTCCGATCCAGCGTGGGAAATGATAGTTCATCTCTATTCGAGAAGGCTGTCGCGAGAACGAACGTCAGTCAGGCGCCTGTGCGAGCTTTCCCATGTTGCCGCCACGACCGGCAAGCGCTGGCTCGAGGCGCTTGAGCGGCAAGGGGACGTTAAACGTGTGGGCGACCTCCTCGACCCACAGCGGACATTCGTGGAGCTGACCTCTTCAGGTTCTGAGAAGATGAGAACAGTCTTGCAAACACTGTTTTCGCATTGAAGATCTGAGATATACACAAGTTGGACCCGTCGCTTGAGTTTCGATCGGGGAGGAATCCGTGTTGGCGTACAGGGGCACTGACGCTGACGGGCGACGGGGCGCATCCTACCCGCATCGAGCTGCCTTGATTCAATCGCTTAACGGGTTGTGCGACTGGCTTGACTTAAGTTGTCCAAGGCCCGCCGCTGTTTCGCCGCCAATACATATAGAAGGTGTAGCCGCTTCAAAGTGAGACGAGCGGAACCCAGCGCGATGAACTGATGGTACTTCATCCTCGGAGTATTCCTGGCGCTTCTATTCTCGGTCCTCTTCTCAGCAAGGCTTATCCGATTGGCGACGGAAGGAGGCCCTGACACCGAAATGGCCGGGATGGGTGGGTTAGCGTCCTGCTAGTTCGCTTCCAGCCTTCACGCTGAGCGATGCAGAGATAGGCCGAAATGAGCGGCCCGAGCCTTCGCCCGAGCCGCTCAAGACGGAGATCGACCCGGGATGTCGAAGGCCCGAGAAGACATTGAAGCCTTACGAGCGACGATGTTAATACTTGTTTACGCTGCACTGAAAAAATATAGCAAACTCATTGATTTGAGGGTGCCGCGGATGTCGCGGATTCACGTTGAAGGCCCGGATGAAGAAGCAAACGTATCACTGGGGACCCGCGCCTCCCAAGACGCCGGGCCGGCGCATTTCCCCCTTTGCTGTGACGGTCCTGCTCGCGAGCTTAGCCGTCGCCCTAGCCGCATTTTACCTGAGCTGATCAAACTGGCCGCATCGAGTGGAAGTGGATCATCCGGCTGACGGCAGGAATGATCGGAAAATGTCGCGGCAATTCGAGCCGCAGGCTGTCACGGCAGGTTTGGGTCGAACGCGGACGCTATCGATGGGCGGCTTGCACTTTCAGCAGTCCGGCAGGAGCTGGCCCGATGATCTCTGGCGCGGGAACGGAGGGGTCAAGCCATTGTTGCCAATGCTGCTGGCATACTACTGCAACTTGACGTTGGTGGTATGGCGCAACGTCGGGACCAGGTTGCGTTGTCAGCATCGTAAAGCGTTCGCCCAGCCCAGGAACGGCGCGGACAATGCCAGCAATTGCGGTCATTCCGCCAGCCGGGTCTGAAAACAACCAGCGATCCTTCCGCTTCTGCTTTGGATCAGCGGGCTTCGTAAACTCGTAGAAGCCGTCGGTCAGGATCAAGACCCGTCCGTCCGGGAACTCACGCCCGTCCGACCGAAAGTTGTAGGCTGGCTTGCCAGTGGGACCTGGCCAGCTCCAATTGCGCATGACCAGGTCGTATCCTCCGGTGCTGCGGAGGATCGGGGCCGAGTCTGTGATCGCGACATCTCGAGGCTGAAGGTTTGGAATTCCTTCCGGAAACGAGAGCGGAATCTGCGCTGCGGTGAGAGCCTCGCGATCTCATCGGGAGACCTGCTCTGCGTGTAGAGATTGCACATGACTCGAACGGTCTAGCGCATGTTCCCGTCGCGGGGTGGAGAGTCTGAAACAGCCGAAGACTTTCGCGGCAAGTTTTGCTGGAATGCGGACACCGCGATTACTGGTAGAAGGTGCCGCCAGGCTACTGACGGCACTGTCTACAAGCTGAACTAGGCGATCTGCCGGCGTGCGATTGCGATCGCTTTACGCCGCCTCATCGAGAGGCCGACCGCACCGAACCCGAACAGCATCATTGCCCAGGTCGCGGGCTCCGGAACGGCAGCGATTTGCGAGGTCGTGAACTGCGTTATCGCCCCCGCCGTTGACTGCGTTCCGGTGGTGGCTGCACCATTGAAGATGTCGACAAGGCTGTAGATGCCGTCGTCAAGCGTGTTCACCGTATCAAACGTCAGGAAGCCGAACCCGGAGCCCGAGACCGTCGCGTCGGTCGGGATCAGGAAGTCAAGAATCAGGCCCCCCATGGCCGGGTCGTAGAGGAAAGCAGACACTCCGTAGCCTCAGCGCGTCCTCGTTCAATAAAGGCAAACGTCCAGCGCAATCCCGCCCTTCTCAGCGAACTTCCGCTCGGCCCCAACCACTTGAACCAACAAACGAGCGATGACGATTAAATCGAGCGTTTCCGTGACATGATTGCAGCAACACGCTCGGCACAGCGTCGCAGCAACGCCACTGTTTCCAAGCCGCTCAGTGCACGTGGCTCAGGATCGATCGCGCAAAGAGTCCCATAGAAGCTCCCATCCTCCAAAAGGACAGGCAGCGAGGCATAACTCTCGAAGCCGTAGAGCATGGGTACCGGGTGCATGCGCCATTCGGGATCTTCAGCAATCCGATCAATGATGATTGCTTGGCCGCACTCGCGGATGTCGTCGCAGATAGTCTTTTTAACGTCCAGCTCCTCGCCCGGGTCCAGTCCAAACTCGATCCGATCAAGGACTTGTGCGGCAATCCACCGATCCTCGGTTACCCGTGCAACCGCCACGAAGCCCATGTGCGTCGCGTTGCCGACTTCCAGCAGGATCGAACGGATTTCTTCGTCGTCACCCTCGGCGGCGACTCCCGCTGCGAAATCGTCCTTCATTGGGGTCCCGCAGTCTCCAAGTGGCTTCCAATTGACAATCCTATCGAGGCCGCGATCTCCGCAATGGTAACGCCGCAACGAGACGTATTCTATGGGTTTGTCGCGGGCGGACTTCGCACCGATGACGGTCTCAGGGTGCCGCGCCCTTCTACGATAGGCTCGTCCACGGCTTTCAGCGTGCTCTCGACGACGTTGAGCGTTCGCGAGATGTCGTCGCAGAAGGTTCGAGCTTTCTACATCTAGGACAATTCAGCAAACCAATGTCTTGGTCAAAGTTCGGATAGTCTGACCGCAATCCTGGACCTCTGTGCAGCCATCGCGGGGCTCGTGGGGAGACTGGAATTAGGGGGCATACGATCGTCATCGATAGTTTGGCGGCTATTGCCCTTGGCGCAGTCTCTACGCCCGAGAGTGGATCTAATCGCGATCGGGTTTAGGGGCGAGAGTCATGCCCGTCGGGAGTTCCGACTGATCAAAGAGCTCGTGGAGTTGGGTCTTTGCCGGAACAGATCGGCGGTGAAATGGTTCGCCGTAGGTAAAAATAAACGTTCAGGAGAACTGCAGTGGTCGGGATCTTAATCTGGTTGATTGTTGGCGGAGTTGTCGGCTGGCTCGCCAGCTTGATCATGAAGACGGATGGCCAACAAGGCATCATCCTCAACATAGTCGTCG
Organism: Sphingomonas daechungensis; assembly: GCF_039543105.1. NCBI lineage: Bacteria > Pseudomonadati > Pseudomonadota > Alphaproteobacteria > Sphingomonadales > Sphingomonadaceae > Sphingomonas > Sphingomonas daechungensis. The sequence goes on along the minus strand of NZ_BAABJC010000001.1, from coordinate 1,105,218 downwards.
GTATAGTTGGCGCATTCCTAGCCGGATTCCTTATCGGCGGTGGGAGCATTAATGAGCAGGTTACGATTGAGAGCTTCCTGTACTCGCTTCTCGGAGCCGTGGTGCTGCTGGCAATCGTGAACCTCATCCGACGCGGAACGGTCCGCTAAGCAAGTTGAATTCGACCCGCAGAAACGGAGATACTGCCGCCCGCATTCTGTCTGGCCGGGTTTCGCAACCTTCGGGCGCACGGACCTGTCGAAAGCCGGACGCAGCGGAACGTGGAAGAGCAGGAAACGTTAGGTCAATTCGCGTAGAGTTCCCCCTGTTCACGCGTGAAATCGGCCCGTTCTCGGTCACTGAGAACGGGCCGTAATGTCATTCCGGGTCAGCCCCAGGTCAGACGGCGAACTGGGGGATTTTTCGAGGAAAGCGTGTCAACCCGTCCCAAGGATTGTCCGGCGGTAAGACGGACCGCTAATACTGAGACCGGCGGCTGCGATCTTACGTCCGAAATGGGTCGAAACGATCGCGGCGGGTTTGGGTCAAAACCTGCCATTACTAGGAAACGGCGCAGCGGCTCAGTTTCCTGTGCTCTCCTGGTCCGCGTAATACGGCCAAACTTTTCGACGATCTGACTTCAAATAATGATCTTCTAAGCGAGCTTCTGACTGGTCATAGTAGAGGTCGTAAATCCCCGGGCCACCGTTGAGAATCATCCGACTTCGTTCGCCCACACGTTCCAGCGCAATCGAGCAGTCTCCTCCGGCGCCCTCACCGCCCACTTCGATGATCTCTTCAACGTCGCCCTTCAGGACATGATGGACACGGACCAACGCAGGAGTTTCGTGCGTCCAAGGCCGAATGACTTCTCCGTCAACAATTGCACTTGCCTTTTCGATTTCAAGTTTGATGTTGCGTCGTTGCGCAGAACTGCCTTCGTAGTCAGGCGGAAGGACTATCGAGCAAGCGAATGCTGGTGCAGATGGTAATGCCGCGACCGCCAAGCTTAGAGCGACTAACAGCGGCGATCTCTCACAATACGAAATCTGGCGCATGATAGTTTGGTTGAAGCATCGCCTGCTGGTGTCCGCAATAGGGCTGAGGCCGTCGCGGCAGGTTTGGGTGGAAAGCTGCCATTGACCAAGGCCCCTTCAAATGTAGCATCGCGCAATGCGTATTGGTTATCTCCTCCCACTCATTCTCTTACTGACAGACGGTAGCGCGACGGTCGCTCGTCCGACGAAAGCACCGAAGCTCGAAGGCATGGGTTACGACAAAGCTCGCGACCTGATTTTGCGATACGGGTGGAAGCCGTTCCCCGGCGAGTGCACAGGCGTCGCTAGGGCTACCTGCGCACGATATCCCGAACTGGGGAACTGTCAGGGGGTCAGTCCCGGTTACTGCGACATGAGTTTTTCGAAGGACAATCGCTGCCTCATCATCGTGACGCTAGAGAGCCCGCCCGGCACCTCCAAAGATGATACGTGGATCAAGGACGTGACATTCCGCCGTGAGCCATGTCGAAAGGACCCAACCTAGCGCCCGCTCGTAGGCGCTAATGGCAGGAATGGGTCGAAAGCTGACACTAGCCTCGAGCATCCTGGGCAATGAAGGTATTGCTCGAGTGGTCCGCCCAATTCACAAGTGACCAATGGCCACCGAGCAAGACGCAAGTCCGGCGCTTAACCGCCGCATCGCCCTTCTAATCGATGCCGACAACGTCTCTCAGGCGAAGATCGGAACGATCCTTGCCGAGCTGTCGAAGTACGGCACGGCGAATATCCGCCGAGCCTACGGCGACTGGACCAGCTCCGCTCTGAAGGGGTGGAAGGATAGACTCCATTCCTTCGCGATCCGACCCGTCCAGCAGTTCAGTTACTCGGCCGGGAAGAATGCGACCGACATTGCGCTGGTCATCGACGCGATGGAGTTGCTCTACACGCAGGAGCTTGATGCGTTCTGCATCGCGTCAAGCGATGCCGACTTCACTCCGCTCGTTATGCAACTGAAGGCCAATGGACTGGAGGTCTACGGGTTCGGTGAGCGGAAGACACCCGAGCCGTTCGTGAACGCTTGCACGACATTCCTTTTCCTTGAAAGCCTCGGCGAAACGGAAGCGGCTGCACGCAGTGTATCACACGCGGGAATTGGTAGATCCGATGAAAGCGTTCCGAAGATGGTCGCTAAATCGGGCCGGCCGCTCGCGCAGGACGCCACCCTAGTCACAGCGCTCCGTGGTGGGGTGGAAGCAGCCGCCCGCGAGGATGGCTGGGCATTGATTTCAACCGCAGGCAGTGCGGCGAAACGCCAGGCACCAATCGATCCGCGCAACTATGGCGTGAAAAACTTTCCGGCTCTCTTCGAAGCCACGGGGTTGTTCGAGATTTTGAAGCCGGAAAATGGCCAGACATACGTCGCCGATAAACGCAATAAGGATCGCACACCGAAGCCGACTCTTTGACAGCGACTTTTGACGCTTGCAGTCAATGTCTGAATGGGTCGTGAGCTGCCATTAGCTTGGGTCGAACAATCGCCCGCCGGTACCCGGCCGTATCGCTCATGGCTGGCGGGCTAGGTCCAATGGACCTCGTCATCTTCTCCATCGTTGCGATGGCCGGGAACGCCAGCTTGGTCGGCCCTTCGCGCGGCGGCTTCTTTCTGCCGAACTTTCAGCTTCGCCGCAGCTACTTCCTCACGATCTGCGGCGGCTTCGTGCGCCTCCGCAGATCGTATGTGGCGGGCTCGTACGTTTGGCAGATCAGTCTCGTCGGCAGCTGCGCGAGCGGCCTCGGCACTGCTGCGGTGTCCTCTATTCTTCACGATGGCCTCTCCCTAATTGGCGAAAGCCTCCCAACCCAGCGTGGCGTGTTAGTACCCGATCTGAACAATGTTTGCTTGGGGTCGAAGGCCGCCACGGCAGGAATGGGTCGAAAGACGTCGCGGCAGGTTCGGGTGGAAAGCAGACACCAGGCGGCTCTCAGTGAACAAGCCCTGCTTCAGGCCTCATTACAGAAACCGAAGGATCCAGCGGCCGGTATCGATTGCCTAGATCGTTGCGAGGTTCACTGCGCTGGGCAGCCCATTCGTGTGGTGCAGATCGTATGACAGGCGCTGGCCGGGCCGCGGCGGGGCGACATGCGTCCAGGAGCCCGCGCCTTGAGCGAAGCGGAGAGCCTCGCCCCCGATTTCCGGCAGGATGAAGCCGTGACCCGACTTCTCGTCAAACGACTTGACGGTTCCAAAATATTTCATCGAAAAATTCCATTAATATTGAAACATCCCGATTCGAATGTCTCGCTTTTCAGAAATGCGTAAGGAATATAACGTTTAGATTTGCTTATGCTACTTAATTACATTCTCCTATATTACAAGCTAAGACTTTCTGGAATTATTTTAATGTGCCCTTGCTATCGGTCCAATAATAGCCCACTTGGATGAAACTACCAGTCGTGATCGGCGGTCTTTGGCGCTAAGTCGCACCTTTCTCCCTCTTTTCCGCCTTTTAGTCGGCACTGCCAATTTGGGCGCGTGCCCATAAAGGAAATCATCATGAAGCTATTTGGAACCGTACAGTCGTTCGACGCGATCAAGGGCCAGCGCGAAATCAAGCCAGAAACGGGCATTGATCCTATTCGTTTCGAAAAGAACGCGGTTTTGTGGGACAAGAATGTCCTTCCGACGGTCGGCCAGCGCCTTTCGTATGAAGAAGGCACGAACGAAACGCACCAGCCGCGCGCTCTGAATCTTCGGACGGTCTAATCATTGCGGGCGCGGCATGTATTTCTTCGCCCGTCTTCCCTGACCGCAGGGGCGCCGATCCCGGGCAGCAGCTGAGAGACACCTGTCTTCGCCGCTGTCCGGGATTGTTGTTTTAGGTTCATGCAGCGAAAGCCTGGCTGAAAAAGGTGGGGCCGAGTTTTGCCATGTCTGCCTTGAGCCAAAACTTGCCACGACGCTAGAGGCAGGTTTGGGTCGAAAGCGGCAATTAGCGGCCAGCATCAGCAGGAGATCGACTGGTGGCGGCGATGGGCTCACTTCACCGATCTGCGAACACGCAAGCCTTTGATTGTCATTAACTTCGGTTCGCTATGGTGTGAGAATGTTCCATCGGGCAATCACCGGACCGACGAAATTCACGTCCGTCTCGCTTGCCGAGCTGGTCGGTGCATTCAGCTATGCCTTGGATATCACCGAAGGCCAGCCGCCGGGACACTGCGTGCGGGCGTGTTGGATCGGAAGCCATATCGGGCGCGCCCTAGGCCTCTCATCGGCTGAGCGACACGACCTTTACTACACGTTGCTACTCAAGGATCTTGGCTGCAGCAGCAATGCGGCGCGAATTTGCGAACTTTATGAAGCCGACGATCTTGCGTTCAAGAAGGGTTTCAAAACTGTTGGAACGAGCCTGGCGGCGACGCTCCATTTTGTCTTCGCCAAGACTGCGCGCGGAAGCAGTTTTGGACAGCGCGCAACTGCGGTAGGCAACATTCTAAAGAATGGCGTCGCGATCGCCGACGAGATGATCCACTCTCGTTGTACCCGCGGTGCTGACATCGCACGAACGTTGCGCTTTTCAAGCGCCGTCTGTGACGGCATCTACCATCTCGACGAGCATTGGGATGGGTCGGGCCGCCCGGGTCATCTGCGCGGGGACGCGATCCCCTTGTTTTCGCGGATCGCCCTGCTCGCCCAGGTCGCGGACGTATTCCACACCCATGCCGGCCGCGACGCGACGATCGAAGAGGTCCGACGCCGATCCGGAACCTGGCTTGATCCGACCTTGGCCGACTTATTCGCACGATTGGCCGAAAATGAGGATCTGTGGCGCGGCCTCGAATCGAAATTCCTGGATGCCCGATTGGTGGCGCTAGCTCCCGCCGAGGCGTCGGAACCGGTCGATGACGATTATCTTGATTCGATCGCTGCCGCCTTTGGCCAAGTCGTGGATGCCAAAAGCCCCTTCACTGCCGGCCATTCTACCCGGGTTGCCGAGTTCGCAATGGGTATCGGAGGAAAGATGGGCGTTCCCCAAGCGCGCACGCGCTGGCTCCGCCGGGCCGCTTTGCTTCACGACATCGGTAAGCTGGGCGTCTCAAACAAGATCCTCGATAAGCCTGGAAAGCTTGATGAAACCGAATGGGAAGTGATGCGCACGCATGCATCTCATACCCAGGAAATCCTTGGCAGGGTCGGCGTCTTGGCCGACTTGGCGCCCGTTGCTGCGGCACACCATGAGCGGTTGGACGGCAGCGGCTATCCGCTAGGCCTGCAAAAGCACCAGATCGGTCGGGAAACGCGGATCATTACGATCTGCGACTTCTACGACGCCCTCACCGCCGATCGACCGTACCGATCGGCAATGCCATCTAAGGAAGCGCTCAGCATCATCGAAGGCGAAGTCGGTCGAGGGGTTGACGGCGACTGCTTCGAAGTACTGCGAACGCATGTGGCGAGCTCGCAGTAGCTCAAGGCGCGAGGCAGCATTCCTGTCGGCTTCGAGCGGCAGGGATGGGTCGAAATCTGCCATTAGCACGTCAGCAGAACCGGGTCGGACTTTTCGTAAAGTTCGGCCGGCCGTGGAAACATCAGGCGGTCATTGCTGCGGCAATATAGAGGCCAACCATCAACCTTAATGAATAAGCGGCACACGCTTTGGTTTGGTCGAAAGATGAAGGTAGCGATCGTCGAAATCAGCTGCGGCTACCAAGCCGCCCCAATCGTTGATCTTCACGTTCTTCCCGATGTCTACGAGGCCCTCGCGTCGTAGCGCTTGCACCGTTCGATTCACGTGGACGGGCGTTAGAGCCGCCGCGTCCCCAACATGCGTTTGAGTCAGCGGGAATGGAAACATGATCATGCCATTCGCAGGTGCGGCTCCGACCCTAACTGCGATCTCACAAATCAGATGAGCGATTCTCTTCTTGGCATCTCGCCGGCCGACGTTGAACACCCATTCCGCAAGGATCGCAGAGTCCGCCATGCAATCCCGCCAAAGAGCCTCACCTAGCGTTGGATAAGTCCTGGCCGCACTAAGAATGGCGCTGTGAGGGATGCGAACGATTGTGGTTGTTGAAAGCGCCTGGAGCGCCGAAGTCACCTCCGGCTGAACCGCCGAGTGAAGATCGGCCATGTCTCCTGGTATATGCAGCGCGATTATCTGGCGATTGCCCTGCGAATCCTGATCAAACCTACCGACGACGCCCGCCACGATCAGACATGAATGATCAACACGCTCTCCCAGCTTCACGAAGTCGTGGTTGGATCGAACTTGCTCCGCGTAACCAGGGAGGTTGAGCACGGCGTTCCGCTCGTCCTCCGAAAGGACTGAGCGATTGGTAAGTCTGGTCAAAAATGCTTCAAGATCTGGGCGCCTCGGCATGGACATCGTTGTGTCTCCGTCTCGCAAGCGGGAGCACGTACGATCTCTCAGTCACCAGGCGCCTGCATGCAGAATGGACGGTGATCGTGAAACTACTAACCTGCGTCGCAATGGTTCCTAACCGAAGATGCCTATCTCCGGTGGCTCGATTGTCAGTGCGTCGCGGAAACTGGCTCTTGAGATCTCTACCCCGTACTTAGTGGCAGGTTTGGGTCGAAGGCTGTCGCGGCAAGTTTGAGTGGTGAGAGTGAGCTAACCTAACTCAGTCCATTGTAACATCGGCTACAATGTCGGTGATGACACCCGCCATTCAACGCTGGACCGCGTTTGCTTCGCTCCTTTTCTCCTGTAATTTGGGCCTTGCTCACGGGTTGGAGTTTAAACAATGTCGAAGCGTCTGTTTCCACCGTTCGCGCTCTGTGTCGCTTTGCTTGCGACGCCCTGTTTTAGCCAGTCTCAAACCACCGCGGACGCGGAGTCGAAGCCTGTTCAAACCGTACCTGCTAGCAACACGAACGTCGGTCCCAAGGACGAGAAGATCTGCGAAAACATCACTCCCATCGGTAGCCGGCTCGCGACCAAGCGGTTCTGCGGCACTCGCGCCGAGTGGGAAGACCGCAAGCGCCAAGATCGGGATTTCACTGAGCAGGTTCAGAAGGGTAGACATTGTCAATCGCAAGGCGGCGCGCAATGCTGAAAGCATATTGGGCTTCGGGCCACGAATCGTCATAGCCCAGTGGCGACAACGGGTCGAAAGATACCCACACGCTGCTAATGGCAGGAATGGGTCGAAAGCTGACCTAAGCCGCCAATCTCCGGAAGGGCGGGAAAGGCGGACATTTGCGAGGGTCAGCCGCCTCCAGGCCCCTTGGCTTTCATCGCTCGGGGTTCGGGCAATGTCGCCTCGGCGCGGATACCGCGGTTCCAATCAACCCGGTAGAGGTCGAAACGGCGGTCGGCCAGGTTGCGCACGGTTCCCTCCGCGCGTGCCCACGTAAGATCCGCAAGGTTCACATCGGCAATCGTCAGGGTTTCGATATTCTCGCTTGCCTCTGCTGCAATGCCGTCCCTCGCGAATGGAAAATCGCACGGCGTCAGAATACAGGATTGGGCATACTGCACGTCCATGTTGTCCACGCCTGGCAGGTTGCCGACATTGCCTGACAGCACCACGAAGCACTGGTTCTCGATGGCTCGTGCTTGGGCACAGTAGCGCACGCGCATGTAGCCCTGACGGTTGTCGGTGCAGAACGGGACGAAGATGATACGCGCGCCCTCGTCGACCAAGCGTCGCGCCAGCTCCGGAAACTCACTGTCATAGCAGATGAGCACGCCGATCGGGCCGATGTCCGTTTGTATGACGTCGACCGAGCTACCGCCCTTGATCTTCCACCAATAGGCCTCGTTAGGAGTGGGGTGAATCTTTTCCTGGGCATGCACGGATCCGTCGCGCAGGCACACGTAGGCCACGTTTTGGATACTGCCGTCGTGCGTGCGCGTCGGATGTGATCCACCAACGATATTGATGTTGTACCGCAGTGCCATCCGAGAAAGCTCGGCCACAAACGGGGCGCGATGCTCGGTCATCCGGTCGATCGCAGCCATGGGCGACAGCGTCTCTGTCTCGAACGACAGAAGAGACATGGTGAACAGTTCGGGGAAAACAACGAAATCGGCGCGATAGTCGGCGGCGACGTCCACGAAGTATTCGACCTGTTTCACGAACTCGGCGAAGTTGCTGACAGCCCGCGCCTGAAGCTGTACCGTGGCAAGCCGGACGCTTTCAACTCCTCGCGGCACGCGGAACGCCGGAGGTTCATTGGGATCCACGTAAGGGTTGCGCCATACCATGTGCGCAGCGAACCCGTCAGATTCCTTGTCGAACGGCAGGTAGTTGCGGAGGATGCCGATTGGCTGGAAGCCGTTCGCCAGCTGAAAGCCGATCACTGGGTCGCGTAGCCGGCCTTGCTGGACCTGCTCTAGATAAAGCTTTGGATCACCGACCTTGGATTTTGCGCGTGCGTAATTCGGAAGCCGACCACCGAAGACGATTCCACGCAGTTCCAACCGCTCGGCAAGGGCTCGACGTGCTTCATAAAGGCGTTTGCCGATCCGAAGGCCTCGCTGCCTGTCATCGACCGCCATTTCGATCCCGTAGAGCCAGTCACCGGTGGGATCATGGCGACTCCCGAACCCATTGCCCGTGATGGTCGTCCAGTCATGCGGCGCGAGGGCGACAGCTTCGTCGATCCGCGACGATGCACAATAGCCGACGATAGTGCCCTCAAGGACGGCCACGAACTGGCCCTCCGGAAAGTTGTTGATCTGGCCAAGGACCTGGCCTGCGCTGTAGTTACCAAAGCCTGGGTAAGCACGGCTGATGAGAGCGAGGATGGCGTTGACGTCGTCTGGGACGGCGACCCGCACCTCCAATTTGGCGGGGCTATTCCTGGGCACTCATGCCGCTCCTCTTCGGTTCATTCGGTCCGACGGTCTTAGGCGGGGGCCTCGCAACGTCTGGCGGCACCCTTAAGGACGCTGATTTCTGGCTTACTTTCGTGCCTTCCGAGCCGCATACCGCGCATCTCGTGCTGCCTTCATTTCTTCCGCACTTGACGGCTTCAATCTGGCCGCCTTCAGCGCCGCAGCGGCATCCGTTGCTGCCTGCTCGGCCGCTTTGAGAGAAGCTTTCTGGGCTTTGGCGGCTGCCTTTTCTTGAGCTTTGGCAGCCCGCTCCTCCTCCAAAGCTTGCTCCCGTGTTTCACGCTTTTGCCGCCGCGTTGCCATCAGTGCCTCGTCGACCGAGGGCCTTGCCTTCAGTTGATCCAAGGCCTTCTGCTTGGCCTTGCTGGCTGATGCGACACGATCCTGAAAAGAAGGGTCTTTAAACGAAGCCAAGAGCTATTTTCCTTAGTTAGGGATGTGGGCGACCTAAGTCGCTAATTGTTTCTTCTGCGAAGACGTTTCCTGCAACGGTGGCAGGAGAAGGATGGCGCCAAAGCGCAGGTGGCCTCCGCAAAGGAGCGCGCAGCTCCATCAGAGCGGCTTGCTCAGACGATGCTTCTGTAGCTGGAATCGGAAGCAGGATTGTTGGGCGGAAAGCGCGTAGCTGTATAGCCCTATCCCCGCTCGACGATGAGTGCGAAAAGCTGATCGAGATTCTGTTGAGCATCCTGGACAACGGGATTGTCAGCATTGCCCGCCAGCGAAAGCGGCTGGCTCATGATATCGTGCAAGCTCTTCGTTTCAGCGTCGGTGAGCAGCTTTCTCTTTCGCAAGACGATGGCCAGGCTTAAGATCCCATTGAACGCAGCCACGTCGAGCGCTTGCTGAGCCTCGAGCAACTGCTGGGCCGTAAGGTCATGTTCGCCTTCAGTCGATGAGCGCACTTCGGGAGCCTACTTCGACGCGAACTGCCCAGGTTCGGCGCCAAACTCGCGCTTGGCATGCGCACGAGCAGCGATTGCGCTCCTAAAAAGCTCGGGTTGCAAACTCGATGTTACGAGTGGGTAGTTCCAGGAGTTGAAACGGGTGCTGCGGATCGTGATCCGAAATTGCCCTTCGTCATCCTTGGTGATCAGGTAGGGGGCGACGGCGGTTCTTGTCATGGGGGCCTCTCATGCTCGGCGGGGCACATCGATCCAGAGCTCGATCGTCCCGGCTAAAGCCTGTGCTCGAGTGGAAATAAGCGGCGGATGGGTTAGCATCCGCCACTGACTTTTAGGCGCCTTGCAGGTTCACCGCGGAGGTCTTGCCACGACCATCCGTCTCGAGCTCATAGGACACACGTTGGTCCTTATTGAGCGTGGACATGCCGGCGCGCTCTACGGCCGAGATGTGAACGAAAGCATCGCTGCTGCCATCTTCCGGCGCAATGAAGCCATAGCCCTTGTCATTATTAAAGAATTTAACGGTTCCGGTGATCATGATGGGTATCCTTTTCCCACGGGTGACGGGCATGCGCTAACACAGCACATCCCGGCGTCTTGAAGCTAGAAAGGGACAAAGGGAGGAGCCGAAGCGGCCCATCATCCGTCGCAGGCGACGATCAGCGCGATCCTATATAGCGACGTGCGCGTAAAAGGAAAGGACGGCTCACGTTGCGAACCACTGCGCGTGGTCGGAGTGGATCCGATTTTTGATCCATCGGCGCAATGTCCGGTTTGGGTCGAGAGCGGCCGTTTTCGATTAGACACCTAAACGGCGAGTGCCGTTGTCCGCGTCAGCGCCCCGTTGGACGGTGGCTGCCCTGACGCGGCAACGCAACAATCTACTTTGCGGCAACCATTCGCTCGCCTCGCGCGAGCCGGGCGGCTTCCGCGATTGCAACGTCCTCGACGAACGGGTCGGCATGACGGTGCGCAAGCTTCCATTGCGCCCCTTCGCGCTTGAACACGGACGTTACTCGAAGCGCCCAGTTCTGCTTTGGCAAACCGCCGACGCTGACGTTCGCCCGCTCGATCGTCGCAAGCACGATCATGTCATCGCTCTTGAACGCCTGAACGATCTCCTGCTCAAATTCCCCTTCCTTGAAAAGGCGGCCCATCCGCTCGATCCGTTCGGGCGTATAGTCTGCGAAGCGCGATGGCTTCCCGCCGAAGGGCGACACCAGAACGCCGTCTTGGGTGAGCGGCACAAGTTCGTGCCAGGTCTTGGAATCTCCGCGCATCAAAGCGGCATTGGCTTTCGCGTAGGCGCTTTCGATCGCCTGAACTGCATCGGTGGCAAATGCTTCGCTCGGCAAGGCTACAGCGGTGGCCGCGAGGACCGCCGCAGCGGCACCCACGAGCGTCGTGATCATTGGAATGTTCATTCGGCGTCCTTCTTTATTCAGGACGCCCCAATTCGCTGCAGACCGCTTTTGATTCAAATGGTATTAATTCACTCTTATGTTGAATCATACTCAACTCGCTCGAACAGACGTCAACCTATTGCTGGTGTTCGATCTGCTGTTCGAGGAACGGAATGCCGGACGCACAGCGACGCGGCTCCACTTAAGCCCCTCCGCGATCAGTCACGCCCTTCGCCGGCTCCGGACGACGCTCAACGATCCCTTGTTCCTTCCCACCGCCAGGGGGATGGTGCCGACCGCTCGCGCTGAGGCGCTGGCCCCGGCGATCCGAGACATCGTGGAGCGCATCAGTGGCGTGATCTCATCGGCCGAACATTTCGACCCTACGACAGCAACCCGCCGCTTCAGGCTCGGCGCTCCGGACGGAGCGGTTTCCATCCTTGTGCCCGTATTGATGAAGCGGCTGGAGAAAGAAGCTCCGGGAATAGACTTTGCAATGCTCCAGGTTCTCCCCCGGCCCGGCTCCAACTCTCATGACCAAGCTTGGCGCGATGCTCTGGCCGATCTCGATGCGGGGAGGCTCGATCTCGCGATCCTTCCTCACCGACCCGCGCAGGCCCGGTTTCACGCAACGACGCTGTACCCGGAGGATTTTGTCTTCGTGACGCGCAGCGGGCATCCGCTGGGGCGCAAGCCAACGGTGATGGCTATCGCGAATGCCCGCCACGTCCTGGTCTCGGCCACGGGCGACACATCCGGCAATGTCGATCGCTTGCTCGCCGAGCGCGGCCTTGATCGGCGGATCGCCTTGACCGTGCCAAGCTTCCTAATGGCCGTTTCCGCGATCGCCTCATCCGACCTCATCGGAGCCTTGCCGCGGGGCTTTGCGAAAGAGGCTGCGCGAACCTACGATCTGCAAATCGTCAACGCGCCATTTGAGATGATGTCTTCAGATCTCATCGCGATCGTTCCCGAGGCAGCGATGCTGGATCAGAGCATCGCCTGGCTCGTAGAGACCGTCGCGAGTTGCTTCTGCTAATCCCGAATATTCATTGTTCGAAAACGGGCGTTCCCTGCTGCAGAAAACAAACCGCAGCCCAGCCTGAGCAGCTTCGGTCAGCCAGAACCGAATGGCGACGGCTCCTACGACATTTACTTCGGGCCAGCCGCACCTATCGGCAAGGAGGAAAACTGGGTCCAGACCGTGCCGGGGAAAGGCTGGTTTACCTACATCCGCCTCTACGGACCTCTGGAGCCCTTCTTCGACCAGACTTGGAGGCCCGACGACATCGCTAAGGCCTGATCCACCGCAGAAGCAAAGCAGCGAGACGGATATTCGCATCATCTCGCTCTACGGCGCAGCGGCCAGCATTTACCTAGTGTCCGCAATGGGTCGAAAGCGGACGCTACTTTACGGCAAGTTTGGGTGGAAAGCTGTCATTAGGCTTTCGGTTTGGAGCCGGCGGGAAAACTTGCTGAGCAGGGGCGAAGATGAACAGCAACGAAGGCCGGTAGAGATATCGATTAGTGAGCGTTACCTCTCAGGAACCAGAGAGGCTTCTAATGTCGTTCTTCATGAATCATCGAGCGCCGTGGACGACCGATCAGATTGGTGAGCTACGACGGTTAGCCAAAGGGGGGCTTCCCGCGCGGGCTATAGCGCGGGAAATGGGTCGTACTTCGGACGCGATCTACCGGGTGGCGGCTGCGAACAAAATCCAGCTTCGTCGGTCCTAGCGACCTCGCTTGCGTCCGCAGCGGGTCGAAACCTGCCACTAGTCTCCTCGTAGTCGCGCCTTCACCGTAAAGGCGGGAGCGGCCCGGTGCCGAGTGTGGGTAAGCCAAACCGCTCCCTCCCCTTGGAGGCGTTGGGGCGCAATTCGCCAAGGGGATGCCTCAAGCTCCGAGCGATCTAGAGACGGCGTACGTAAAGCGCGCTTTACATCAATTGTAAAGCGCCCTCAGGCGGCTTCTAGTGGTCTAACGTCCAACCGTACGTTGAGCGCCTTTAGCACGGGCAGAAGCGTCTCAAGGTTGGGTTCCACTCGCGTCAGCGGAGCATCCGAAGCATCACGTCGCCGGACGACCGAGATCCCTGTCAGAGAATAGCTCGGGCCAGAATGCGTAGGCCAGTTGGCCGACCCCATAGGCCAAAGAGCACGATGCTAGAGTGAAGTGCAGGACGAGCAGGAGGAGGGAATTAGTCGAGAAGACGCCCGCGTAATCCAAGCGCGTTACGCCACATATGGCGAATATGGCCATGAGTAACCAGGGCCAGAGCAACCTCGCTCTCGTCCCTTCCAGCATGTTCCGCAGGCCGAAGCCGGCAAGAATCATTAGATAAGACACGCCAGTGACGAGTTCTAAGCCGCTGCTCGCGCCGTAATGCATCATGCCCGCCTCCGATTGCGATTGTAACGAGGATAAATCATGATCGCGAGGGGGAAACCCGATGACAAACACTGAACGCTGTTTTGCATTCGCCCAAGGAGACTGCCGTGTTTCGCCGCGCGTTAATGGGCGTCGATGAAGCGCCCGTCCCGTTCGATGTCGCAACTGGCTTCAATGAAGCGCAACCCACGAGGGGACTGGACAATTCATGACGTCGTTTCCCTATGCCAGAGTTTCGGCATCAAGGGTGATCTACCGTCAAACGGATCGAACTATGTCGTGTGGCATCCGGAGATCGATGGGCAGCTGACTATCCCCGCGAAACGCCCGATCAAGCCCATCTACATCCAGCTGCTGGTGTCGCTGGTTGAAGGCGCAATAAAGCTGGAATGATGATCGAAGGCCGTCTTGTCGAAGTGAGCAAGCTCAGCGAGCAGCTGGGTGGCGGCTTTGTCGCTTTCGCGCCGGCCTTGAAGGGATGTGTCGCCGATGGCGAAAGCCGTGCGATCGCTCTTCTCAACCTCGAGGATGCGATCGGCTGCTGGCTGGAGGCGGCGCGGGCCAGAGAGCGGGAAGAGGCTCAAGATTAACAGCCTGGTTGTTCGACGACGATCTTCTCGGCCGTGTTCTTGATCCTGCTGGGCTGGTTTCAGGGCAAATGGGGATGGAAGCGGAATGGCTTACCGAAACAGTCGCGGCCGATTTGGGTCGAATACGGTCGCGGGCGACGATGGACCACACATCAGATGCCATCCTAAGCACATACTTTCGGTTCTACGAGAGATTGCCGGACGCGGTGCCGCGGTAGACGCTGATATGCTTATCGGCGCGGAACTTTGCATTACCGGCTGGGACAGCATCGACCTTCTTGAACGGCTGGAAGGGGACTACAGCATCGAGCTGCGTCCATTTGCTGATGCGCGGTCGACGACACGGCAGGGTTGGTTTCGAACTCTGACTATTGGCGGTGATGCGACCGCTCGGGAGCTTGCCGACCACATAGTCTCGCTGCTTGGGGAACGTTCCTAGGGGTACGAATGGGTCGAAGACGGTCGCGGCAGGTGTGGGTGGAGAAGTGCCGCTAGTTAGCTCAGGGCTCTCCCACCGACCCGCCGAACGCTGCCCATCTTACGCATGGCGCCACCGACAATACCAAATCCCAGAAGCATCGTCAGCCAGGTCGCGGGTTCTGGAACAGCCGAGGCCCTGATATTTCCGGAGCCGGAGAGTAGATCAGCGACTTCGGAATTGAGACCGTCAGCGGCTGGATTGACCCTGACCCGAGACCACAAGCTGAACGTGTAGTCGCTGGCGGCAAACCCGGTCGAAGGCAGCATCGAGGAAAGAACGGATCCAGAAAGCTCGTTTCCAAGTACTGCCGTAGCTCCAACGAGGTTAGCGATCGATGGCGGCCCCGCTTGAGGGAACGTTACCACTCTCAGGGTGCCGTCTGGAAACATCACAACGACAGCATCCCAGAGCAGCGATGCGCCGTCCGGAGGCGCCAGCCCAGGTCGCGAGACGCCGCTCCCACGATTGATAGCCCACACAAAAAGCGAATTAGGCGTCGTGCCAACCTGACCGGCTGTTGTGACGTCGAAAATAAAGTTCGATCCGTCGAAATTCACATTCGCGCCGATCAAGTCGAGATCGCTGCTGGAGGGTCCCGTGTAGCTAGCTAGGAAGTCCCCCGTTCCGTCGGCAATCTCGGTTGCAGCCGCGGCCGAGGCGCCGAGTGAAATGAGCGCTCCGCAAGCCGCGAAATGCCATACTGATGCTCGCATTTTATTGCTCCTTGGATCGGATGGTCGTTGAATCGAGTGGATGGCGGGGGCCTGCGTCGGCTACCTGGCTAGGACCAGGATTGACGAACTGGGGAAAGTCGCGGGATGGAGCGTTCGCAGCTCTTTGAGTTGCGCCACGGCATCGTCGAGTGCTCCAGAATAGCAAGCGTGCCAGTACAACTGGATCGCATCATTCCGGAGCTCGGCCTTGCAGACCTGTCGGGCAGATCTCTTCAGCTTCAGGTGAAGGCTCTCAACCGCAAGATCGGTCGCCAGATCCGCAGGAGCTACCTGAATCCTGATGGAGGGGACCTTTCCCGTCGAAGCTGCCTGCGCCGGCATGCTCAGCACATTTGCAACTAAGCAGGTCGTTGCAGCCCGCAGTAGAAATCCCCGCACAGAAAACTCCCGCAACGATCCGCTTCTTCGCGGCTCTCAGGATCACAAAAGCGCCTTGGCGCTGCGCGGAGGAAAAGCCGATTTTTTGCCGATGATTTGCCGATCTGCGGGGTAATTCAGGCGATTAAATTCATTGGAGAAATCGTCGAAGCTCGGCCTGGATTTGTTTCCAGGCTACATCTTCGGGCTGAGGCAGGTGATTTCGCCCGTCCAGAATAACAAATTCGGCGCCGGGTATCTTGGAAGCAATGAACCGCCCGCGCTCAAGTGAAATTAGCTGATCGCGGTTGCAGTGCATGACGAGTGTCGGAGATCGAACCTTGGTTAGCAGATCGGCAACATCGACATCACCAAACATCTGCAGGATGCGGTAGGCGGACTCAGGTGCCGCACTGACTTTCTGGAAGTCGTTCCAACTCGCCCATTGTTCACCTGTCCCGTCTGGAAGAAATTGGCTGGTGTAGACTTGCCGGAGCGCAGGACTGTCTTTGCCCCATCCTGCGCGGATCAGCGTGCACATGGCTTCCCAGCTGTCGACATGATCGGGGTCGGGAGAGTGACGCCATCCCGACGAGAAACCGTTGATTAAAACGAGTCTCCTGACCCGCTGCGGATGGCGAGCAGCGAACGCAACCGCGAGAAGTGTGCCCTGCGAGATGGCGAGGAGGTCGAAACACTCTAGACCAGCCGTATTGACGACGGTGACCATGTCTTCCAGCAACCTATCGAAGTTCAAATTCGATATGCATCGGTCGGACATGCCGGTCCCGCGCTGATCATAGCGAAGAAGCGTGCTGCGGCTCGACAACTCGGCAACCCAATGGCGCCACAACGGATTCTCGATCTCTTGTTCGAGATGACCGTGCCAGTTGGGGGTCTTGACCAACGGATAGCCTTCGCCAAGTCGGCTGTAGGCTAGGGTAACGGCATCACTGGTGCGGCAGAACTCGATTTTCTGATGCTCGCGTAGACGATCGACCAGTTCGCGTTGGTTTGAATTTGCTGGCCCGAATGCTCTTCCGAACTCGCCATGCAAACGGTAGCCCACACTCCGAATGGTTTGGACTGAGAACTCGCCCTGGCAAAATTCACTACCCACACGCCGAATCTGCGCGATCACGCGGTTAATCGCGTCATCGGTGACGATCCGTCCGCCCCAACATTGGTCGATCAAATCGTCCCGGCTAACGACCTCGCCGTGTGCACGCCCCAAGACAACCAGCACCTGCATGGCTCGGGGCTCGACGACTTTGCTCTGATCGCCGCACCGGACGTGACGCGTGGAGGGAAGAATTTCAGCTCGTCCGAGTTTGAAGCTCGCTTCATGTGCGAGGTCGACCCCGCCGCTGAATGATCGACGTGCGTCCAAGTCCTTTTCTCCGATACCCGCGGTGCGATCTTACCCTCGGCAACGGCGATAAATCAAAAACAGCCGCGGCGGGGTGTGTCGAGGGTCGTCGCGTCCGCCCAAATCGGCTCCATGGCATGCGCTCGGCGCCTGGACTTCGAGAACCGAGGCTAGCGGCAGGTTTGGGTCGAAATCGGTCGCGGCGGGAATGGGTGGGAAACGGACACAAGGCCTGATGGCGGATTGGGGCAGGGCAGGGGCTCTTGATGGCGAACTTCAATCAGAGCTGTGCGTTTGCCTGATCTTGCAGACCAATAGGAGATGTAGCCGTGGCCAAACTCAGCGCCGATGAACGTAAGAAGTTGGACAAGAGCGCGTTCGCCTTTCCGAAAGAGGAAAAGGAGCCGCTCGAAAATGCGAGCCACGTCCGCAACGCCATCGCACGCTTCAAGCAGGTCAAAGGTGTCAGCGACAGCGAGCGCGATGCCGCCTGGAAGAGGATCAAAAGCGCAGCCAAGAAATTCAATGTCGAGGTGACGGAGAAGAGTTGGCGGGACATCGGCAAAGATTGAGGCGCCGGCCTCGCTGCCCGTTTCATGTCCGCACTGGGTCGAAAGCAGACGCCCAGGCGATTTAAGCGGCGGGAATAGCTGGAAAGCGGACGCCAGCAGTCCAGCGTCGCTGACGGGGCATGTAGCACGGCCATTCGCGCGTCTACCCGTTACGACTGGCAAGTTCATGGGAGTTGCGTACGATGATGATGGTTAGAACAGAGCTCAGAGCCAGTCCCATCCACGGAATAGGCGTCTTTCTTTCCGAGCACGTTCGAAAGGGGCAGCTTATCTGGCGGTTCGATAGTCGCATCGATCAAGTCTTCTCCGATGCCGAGCTGAGCGAATTACCGACCATTCTCCATGAGTTTCTGCGGACCTATTCCACGCTGCACGGCGACCTGCGGATTTGGGTGCTGTGCGGGGACAATGGTCGGCACTTCAACCACTCTGACTACCCGAACACGACGTCCCTCGGGATTGCATTCGGCGATGACGTCGCGGCGGAGGATCTTCCGGCCGGAACCGAACTGACCAGCGATTATCGGACGATCTGCGACGCCATGAGGCTCGAAGGAACGGATTTCATCCAGCCCCAATCGGCCAATTGCTGAAGCTGCCAACGGGCAAGCTTATTGCCGATATCCTGCCGGTAACGCATGTTGGGGGTGACAACCTTGCGGACGCGGTCATAGGCAGCGCGCTGCGCCTGATCGACGGTTGAGCCTGTGCCGGTCACGACCGCCGTCCATCCATAGAGTCCCGACGTCACCAATTGCTCCTTATCGATACCAGCTTCTCCTAGATGCAGGTGCTCATCGTCCAAATCATCGACCACGATCGGCAACCCAATCGCAGAATCGACTTCTGCACGCGACAGCGGAAACGGCGGCGTACTGATCACGACGCCCACTGAAAATCCTGGCCTCGTCGGGAGGCAGCTCAACGAGCGGTTGCACAATCCGTGAAGCAGATCGCCCCAGTTAATGCCTTGCAGAGGTTCGAGCACTGCAAAACCAGGATAGCCGAAGCGACACGTGAACTCGAGCGGCCATATTCCTTGCTCATTGATGATGAGGTTCAGGTTCACCCAGCCCACGTGGCTCGCACTACGCAGTCCGCTTTCGAGCTTTGCCAGCGTCGCGTTGAAGATCGCATCGGACCACTCGAAGGTTGCGACCGTGCCCATTTCGCCCGTCAGTTCGCCGAGATCGCCCGGAAAGAAATGCTTGTGCTCCCAGTCGAGACAAGCTGGCCGAAGGAAATTAGTGCCGTTGAAGAAAGCCCCGACGCCTACCTCAATACCTTCAACATAATCCATCAGGATGAACGGGGCGACGGGTGGCTTCACGCGAAGCAAGGCGCTTACGTCTCGACCGTCGGGAAGCACGCCGACAAAAGTGTCTCCGGCCGATGCGCTCATCTTCAAAACGCAGCGTCGGGGGCGTATCGCCAAATCCGAGAAAGCTTCTTCGGCGTCGGCGAACTCGGTCGTGCTTGCCGTATTCAATCCGAGTTCAGCGAGCTGCCGCTGGGCAGCGGCACGGTCGTTCTCCAGGCGGTCGCCGAAAGCGCTGCCGCCTACAACATTAAATCCCGCGCCGCGGAGTTTATCCTGAAGTTCGCCGAAGCCGATCGCTTCGAAGACGATGATCCCGTCGTCCCCGGCTTCGCGAATCCAGCCCAGCTCTGAACGCCAATCCGATGACCTGGGCACCAGTCCCGCCATGGTTCCACTGGCGAGGGGATTGCTGATGGAAGCACGGACCTGATGACCTTCGGCAAGCAGCCGCCGATACATGGAGCCGAGGTCACAGGTTTCGGTGATACCAAGTACGCGCACTATCATATGCTAGCGCACGGAACTGACTGATACGCAACGATGTTTTGGCGCCATGGCAAGCGTCTTCAAGTGGCGTGGTGAAGAGGCCGGCGTCTTCACTGATAATGTGCAGCAACGGCTTGCGCATTGGAACCGGCATCGGCTTGCGCCGAGGCTTCCGGACAACGATTGGGAATCCGCATTCGCCTCCGATCATGAAACACTCGTCCTTGAGAGCGCGCTCTTGAGTATGCTTCGTAAAGAGGTCGCTGCAACCGCCGCGATCGCTCCAAACGATGCGGACGGCTTTGTCCGCTGGTTCGAGGCACTGAAGGAAGTTGGCCCGGGCCAAGGCGATCCTCTGTTCCCTTGGCTCGAGAAGACGGCGACACTGGACGAGATGCGCTGGTACCTGCTCCAAGAGGCGGCAGGCGAAGCAGGCTTCGATGATCTTACGGCTCTGACCCAGATCCGATTGCCGACGCGTATCAAGCTGGAGCTCGCCCGCAACTACTGGGACGAAATGGGTCGCGGCAACGAGAAGGGCATGCACGGGCCGATGCTTGAGCGGCTGAGCGTCGCCCTCGGCATTCGCCCGACGATCGAGCAGACCGTCTGGGAGAGCCTCGCGCTCGCGAACGCAATGACCGCCATGGCCACGCGCCGCGACTTCGCATGGCATGCACTGGGAGCTCTTGGCGTGATCGAACTCACTGCCCCGGACCGATCGGCTGCGGTCGCTTCGGGGCTGCGCCGGCTCGGGATCGCTCCCAAAACGCGGACATATTTCGACCTTCACGCCACGCTCGATGTGAAGCACAGCCTGGCGTGGAACGCCGAAGCGATCGGGCCGGCGGTAGCCGAGGACCCGGCGCGTGCTCGGGCGATTGCCGAAGGCGCACTCATCCGCCTGACCTGTGGCGCGCGATGCTTCGACCGTTATCGTAGCGAACTGTGGTGAAGGCTGACGCAGCGCTCGTCGAGCTGTTGCACTTCCTTCGACTATACGAATACCGATTCACGACGGTGACACCGACAACCCATTCGCGGGTGCTAGCGCGAGGAGAAGTTTCCGATACCGGTCTTCGTGACATTTTCGGATGGAACAGGCCCTTTTCGAGCGACCAGATCGAGCCTGTTCTGCTCGGGCTGCTCGGTCGGGCAGGTGCCATCTCTACCGGTGAGAATGACAAGTTCATCAGTCGCGTTCGCGTGGCGAGCCTGGGCGACGATCTGCTCGTTCATTCTGGCTTTCCTACGAACGATCGCGACGCCGTCTTCTTTGGTCCGGATAGCTATCGGTTCGTGAACTTCGTTAAACGGGAGGTGCCGAGCCTTTCGAACGTGCGGAGCATCGTGGACATGGGTGCGGGCAATGGCGCAGGGGGCATTGCCGTGGCCCGACTGCTCGACGGCGCCAGGATCACGCTCGTTGACGTCAATGCTGTCGCACTCGCGATGGCGGCCACGAATGCTGCGGCGGCCGGCGTTGACGCGAATCTGTTGGAAGCGGATTGCATTCCTGACAACGTGGACCTTGTCATGGCCAATCCGCCGTACATCGTCGACGACAAACGGCGCCAATACCGGCACGGCGGTGAGATGTTCGGAGGAGCTGTCGCGCTGGGTTGGGTGCGCCAGGCGCTCGAGAAGCTGTCGCCCGCGGGAGTGATGTTGCTGTACACCGGCGTCGCTTTTGTGGATGGGCGATCTCCGTTGCTTGCGGAAATTGCACAAGAATGCAGGGCAGCGAGGGCCGACGTGACGCTCACTGAACTGGACCCCGATGTTTTCGGGGAGGAGTTAACGAAGGAGCCCTACCGAGAAGTTGAGCGGATTGCCGCGTTCGGGATCAAAATCATTCGGTCAGCTTAGTCCGTTTGGGCTAGGAACAGTTTGCTCGACTAGGCGGGTACTCTCAGACGCGGTCCGCGGATGAACTCGCCCGTATCTTTGCGAGGCTTCAAATGCCCGTAAGGTTTCCCGAGGGCGCGCCGAACCTTGAGGCCAGCCACAACTAGCGCGAGAACTAGAAAGGGCACCAGCGGCCCCAGAGACACGACCAAGAGAGTGACGAGAGAAACGCCGAGTAGCGTGATAGCTATTTGCCAGCGCCTCAAGCGAAGCATTCCAAGCCCAGGCGCGAGTATGTTGAGCAATACGATGCCCAATCTGGAAGCTACGCCGCGCTTTGTTTCCATACTTGCTCCCGACAGCATCCTAACGTCGGCGCAAAAGGAGCATCGCAACGACAGTGACGCAAGAGCAGGGCCAGAATTGTCCGCATTAGGGCGAAAGCTGCCACTAGCGCTCTAGCGGCGGGAATGTGGACAGCTGCCATAACGTCATTTCGATTGTATTCGAAATATAATTGACTGGACATCGTGATTCTGTCATTTCGAGTTTCATCGAAAGGACGGCTCATGGCTGCTCTATCCAGTCTTCTCCGCTCCCTGCTGACCGCGATCACCGCGCTCCCGCCGGTTCCGTGCTGCGCCTCCGCCATCAACTGGGCGAGCTTCCGCTAAGATGCGCGCGGAAAACGCTGTCGAGGCGCTCGCCGCGCTCGCGCAGGAACATCGGCTCGCTCTGTTCCGCTTGCTCGTCCAGGCCGGAGACAAGGGCATGGCGGCGGGCGCGATCGCCGATGCACTTGGCGTCCCAAACAGCTCGCTGTCGTTCCATCTCGCGCAGCTCCGGAATGCCGGACTGATCCTGCAGGAGCGGCAGCACCGCTCGCTCATCTACCGCGCCAACTATCCGGCGATGAACAAGCTCGTCGGGTATCTCATGGAAAACTGCTGTGCCGGTGCCGACTGCGGCGCGGATACAGCCTGCGAAATTCCCGCCCAGGAAAGGAAATCCGCTTGAAGCGCCTGCACGTCCACGTCGGGGTCGAGAACCTCGCCCACTCCATGAACTTCTACTCGACGTTGTTCGGATCCGAACCGACCGTCGTGAAGGACGATTACGCCAAGTGGATGCTCGAAGATCCGCGCGTTAACTTCGCCATCTCCGCGGGCAATCATGCTCGCAAGGGCATCGAGCATCTCGGCATCCAGGTAGAAAGCCCAGACGAACTCTCCGAAGTCTACGGACGCCTGAAGGCCGCCGACCGGCCAGTCCTCGAAGAAGGCCAGACGACCTGTTGCTACGCCAAGTCCGAGAAAAGCTGGATCAGCGATCCGGACGGCGTCGTCTGGGAAGCCTTTTTCACCAACGGGGAAGCGACGACCTACGGCGACAGCCCCGCGCTCGACACGCTGAGGCCTTGCGAAGCTAAGTGCTGCGCACCGAGGGCAGCGGCATGACCCGTCCCTACAACGTGCTGTTCCTGTGCACCGGGAACTCCGCCCGCTCGATCCTCGCCGAAGCGATCCTCAACAAGGACGGCGCAGGACGCTTCAACGCCTTTTCGGCCGGCAGCTTTCCCAAGGGCCAGGTCCATGCCGAGGCGCTCAAGCTCCTGGACGAACTCGGCTATCCGTCGGAGGGCTTCCGCTCGAAAAGCTGGGACGAGTTCGCCGCCGATGGCGCACCGCTGCTCGATTTCGTCTTCACCGTTTGCGACAATGCAGCGGGCGAAACCTGTCCATTCTGGCCGGGCCAGCCGATGACGGCGCATTGGGGCATCGAAGACCCAGCCGCAGTCCAGGGCGAGCGCCAGCCGCAAGCCTTCCGCAATGCCTACTATGCGCTGCAAAGACGGATCGGGTTGTTCCTGTCGTTGCCCTTCGAAAGCAGCGACGAACTGAGCCTTCAGACGAGGCTGCGGGAGATAGGGCGAACCGGCGACCAGGATGCCGCCTGACGCTCCGCCGCTCGGGCGGCGCATTGCGGCGGAAGGTATAGGCTCGTTCCTCCTGTTCGCGTGCGTGATCGGTTCGGGCATCATGGCCGCGAACCTATCCGGCGGAAACGACGCAATCGCCTTGCTCGGAAACACGCTTGCAACCGGCGCGATTTTATTCGTGCTGATCACCATGCTTGGGCCGATTTCCGGAGCGCATATGAACCCGGCGGTCAGCCTAGTCGCCGCTTCGCGGGGCGATCTGCGGTGGACCGATGCAGGAGCCTACATTCTCGCGCAAATGGCGTTCGGAATCCTTGGCGCCTGGGCGGCGCATTTGATGTTCGATCTTCCGACGCTCCAGCTGTCGGTGAAGGCCCGAACCGGCCTCGGCCAATGGACCGGCGAGGCGGTAGCCACCTTCGGCTTGATCTTGACCATTCTCGGCACCGTGAAGCACCGCCCGCAGTGGGTCCCCGCCACCGTCGCGCTCTACATCACCGCGGCTTACTGGTTCACTTCGTCAACTAGCTTTGCGAATCCCGCGATTACCGTCGCTCGAAGCCTGTCCGATACGTTTGCCGGAATTGCTCCTGCCGATGTTCCGCTGTTCATCGTTGCTCAGCTGATTGGAGCGATGGCGGCTGCATTGACTGCGAAGTGGCTCTTCTCTGACAGGGCGGCCTAGTGGCGGGAATGGGTCGAATGCCGCCACTAACCTAATGGCAGCAATGGGTCGAAAGCTGCCACTACGTCAGCTAACTTATGGCGGGGGAGCCTCAGGCCGCGTGTGTGACTCGTGATTCAAACGTGGCCTTAGTGACCGTGACGGCTAGTCCCCCCATGGATGACGTTTCAGATACCTGAGCGTTCAGCTGTTTCGCTAACGCAGCCACTAACGCCGTGCCAAGCCCGGTTGATGCACTTGGTTCGTTTGTCTCGCTTCTCCCGATACCGTTGTCCGCCACAGTGAGCTTCCAATCCGACTTTGCCATCTCGAAGGTCACTCGGATTCGGGCGGACGAATTGGGCAAAGGAAATGCATATTTGACTGCATTGATGATCAGTTCGGTGACAATCAAGCCGATGCTTACCGCGTGGCTCGTTTGGAGCACGCCAGGGTCAGCACGGACAGTGATGTCGATGTCCTGACGGGGGTCCACCATGGACGCGGCAAGGCCCGAGCTGAGCTTCGCAAGGTATGGACCAATCTCAATTTGCTCGATGCCATCAGACGCATGCAAGTGGCCCTGCACCGCCGCCACGGACATTACCCTCTGATGGGCAGCACGGAGCTCATTCTTGGTTTCTTCTGAGGTCACTGCTCCGGCCTTCAACAGCAAGATGCTGGCAATGATCTGCAAGCTGTTTGCAATGCGGTGCCGCATCTCGCGAAGAAGAGTCCGTTGCTGCTCTAACAGCTCCTCCGTATGCTCCAGTAGTTTCTGTTTCTCCTGTTCGGCGATCCGACGTTCGGTGATGTCCTTGATCGCCACCAGTACCATCCTGCCCGACCCGTCGCCGTCACGGATCGGAAGAGCATTTAGACATAAGGTTCGCCGCCCGACCTTGCCGAAATCGCGCTCGAACTCGAAGCTTTCGATAGTCCCGCGATCGTCGACAACCGCGGCTAGCAGCTGTCGCAGGCCCGGTATGTCCCATGCGCCACCCGAAAGCTCGAACAACGAATTGCCGTGCACAGCGGCCGGAACCTCGCCGAAGACCTCGTAGAAGCAACGACTAGCCGCGAGAAGACGCAACGTGTCATCCAAGACCAGGAAGGGTTCGGGCAGAGTGTCGACGATTGCCAGCGCCAAGGCTTGCGCTTGCTCCCTATCGTCTAACTCTTTCATCTTGGTAGCTCCAATCGGGCGGGAGCTTCGCATCTCTCTGTTGCCGGCACGCGATTCGCCTGTCCGGTAATGAGATGGTTATACTCTACTTGGGATAACGATCCCACTACCGATTAGTTCGCTGCCGGCGGAGGATCACATGGAATGCTGGACGCGGCTCGGTTGGCATCTGCGGTAGTAATCAGGGCTGAGATTGCTGCCAACAACTGTGCCGGAGCGTACGGCTTTTGCACAAGTTGGCTGTTCGGAACTCCGTGTGTGGGCCACTCTCCGGCACTCAACGCAGTCATGTACACGATCGGAATGTCAGCCTGATGCTCCCGCGCATATCTGGCGACTTCCCAGCCATCGGGGCCACCACCCAGGCCAATGTCGGTGATCAGTCCCGCGAACCCCGCCCCCGGTGCGTCGAGCGCGTCCAGAGCCTCGGCACCGGTCATGGCTACTCTAACGGCATAACCACCCAGCTCGAGGGCATCCTCGGCAACCATGACAACCAGTGCGTCATCTTCGACCAGCAGCAACACAGGCTCTTCCAAGTTTGCCCCCCGCAGCCGCGGCGGCGATGCCGCACTGTGTTTTCTGACAGAGACTGAACAAGACGGGGAGCAATGAGTTCCGGAAGGTGACCACGCGTGAAATGGTCGGCGTGATTGGGCTCAACGTCAAAACCTTCCGACCTAGTTCAAACGTCTCTTTAAGCACGGGATCTCGTCGTTGAAGAAGCTGCCACGGCAGTTTGAGCGGGAAACTTCCCGCATACCGAGGTTAGCCCGTTGTTGGGGTCTCGGACGTTTGCTGCACGGCTGTCATGAGCAGTTCGTATGATTTGAGACGTGCTTCGTGATCGAACACCTGAGAGGTTACCATGAGCTCGTCGGGCTTGGTGCGATCGACGAACTGTTGAAGCTGGTGGCGCGCCGTCTCTCGGCTGCCGATTGCGGATACAGACAGGATTGACCGGAGAAGCGCACGGCCTTCGAGCGGAAGCTCTTCGAGGTAGCCTGCCTTTGGGGGTGGAAGCTGGATCGGACGTCCGGTTCGAAGCGCGACAAACGCCTGCTGTACCGAGGTGGCTAGCCGCTTTGCTTCCTCGTCAGTGTCCGCAACGATCGCGTTGAAGCCCAGCATGACGTACGGCTTCGCAAGTTGTTCAGATGGCTTGAACCGCTCTCGGTAGACCGAGACGGCTTCCATCATCATTTGCGGCGCGAAGTGAGACGCAAAGGCATAGGGAAGCCCCAGCATCGCCGCTAACTGAGCCCCGAACAGGCTAGATCCGAGTATCCAAAGCGGAATGTTGAGCCCCTCGCCCGGAACGGCACGCACCCCGCCACTTTCACCGCGGAAGTACTCTTGAAGCTCGACGACGTCTCGCGGGAACTGGTTTTCGTCGGACGCGAGATTGCGTCGGAGAGCGTGAGCCGCGGCTTGGTCTGTTCCGGGAGCACGCCCCAATCCAAGATCGATCCTGCCGGGGTATAGAGACTCAAGTGTTCCGAACTGCTCAGCGACGGTCAGCGGGGCATGATTTGGGAGCATGATGCCTCCCGCACCGATGCGAATGTTGGAGGTCTGCGAACCGACATAAGCAAGCACAACGGCCGTGGCGGCACTGGCAATACCGGGCATTGAATGGTGCTCGGCCATCCAGAAGCGCCTGTAACCCAACCGCTCCGCAAGCTGTGCAAGCCCTGCGGAATTGCGAAAAGCTTGGCCAGCAGTTGCTCCCTCTACAATGGGTGCGAGATCTAGAACGGACAAAGGGATCATTCGCACGAGATGGTCGTCCGAGTGACGAGATCAACCCGTACCGTCTGAAGTACATGCTCCCGATCAGCTGTGATCCAAGTCGCATTGACGTCAAAGCGCACAAAACGAGGAATCTGCCGATGTCGAAGGTGGGTCGCGACTTATGTCTGCTTTGAGCGGAAAGCGGACACTATGAGCTCGCGATCAAGTGGGCTTCACCGGTCTGCGGTCCAACTGTTCTTTCTCGACGGCAGGTGAACGCGATCCTCACGGGGCATTCACTTGAAGGGGCGCTCTGTCTCTCATCGGCTTCGGAACTTCCGAGCCAATCTCACCGAGGGTACCTCCAGATCAGTGACAAATGTTTAGGGAATTGCGCCTTGGCACAATGAAGGGAGAAACGCGTTGGAGTCTCACTTCGTCATGAGGTGCTGAATGCGTCCGCTACTTGCTGCTATCATTGTTTTTGCCGCGGCCGCTTGCCAACGCACAGCTGAGCAGCGGGCTGCAGACGAGTTACGGAACGATGCCCAACAAGAAGGCGCGTCAGTCGAGAAACGGGCGGCTAGCGAAGCAGATCGACTAGAGCAGCAAGCCTCTGATCTGGGGAACGAAGCAAATCAGGCGGGTGGCATGACCGGGAAGCGTTTGAATGTACGAGCGCAGGCCTTGAATGATGAAGCCAAGATCGTCCGGAAGCAGGCGGATATGAAAGCTGATGCGATCAAAGAAAGCGCAGATGCGAGAATAAAGGCGTCAAAAAGCCGTTGAGAAGTCCTTGGCTCAGTCGGTGCCGGACGAAGGAAGCAATTCCGAACCAATGCAAATGCTACACTCGGCCGTGAATGGAAGGTCTTACGCGTGGGGACGAGCCGTCCATTGCGTATCGAGTCAGCCCCGAAGAAGGCGCCGTCCAACTCTTCAAGCTTCTTGCCGAAACTTCTGTCGACCGAAAACTCAGCAGCCGGCCCGTCAGCCTCGCCCCGTGGTTATCGTTGAAGAGATGAAAATGGACCTCGGCATTTCATCCGAGCGCAGCGATTTGATTTCTGTTCCGCCCCAAACGTGCGGCCAGCTAGCGTAGTCGGACGTGTAGTGTCCGCTCTAGGTCGACAGCGGACGCTACTCGAATGGGTTGAAACCGAAGTAGACAAGCTCCTGCGTTTCCTTGCCGATGCGCGTTCCACACCATGGGCAGAACTGGATGAAGCAGTCGTAGCGACCGCTCGACGTTAGCAACATCGTCGCCGCTCCCGCAGTCGGATGTAGCTCGACAAGTGCGTCCGGTAAGTCGATCTCAGTGACGCGCTTATAATAGTCGCGTCCCTTCGCAGCTCTTCACAGCACGGATTCAGCATCACGCCGGCGTCTCATGGTGCGCTAGTGTACGCAATGGGTCGAAAAGCGGTCGTTGGACGATGCCCGTGGCCTAGCTGCGCTGGAGTCCGCCATGCCAACGATCACCGCTTTCGAATCTTCCCCGGGGTAAGGGGCAGGGCCACGCCCGTGACATGCGCCTTAGCTGGGCCTTTGAGGAGGTCGGTCGGCCCTACGGAGCTGCGTTCGTTGGAAGTCCTCAAACAGCCATGCTACCTCTCGCTCAACCCCTTTGGCAGCATCCCCACCTACGAGGAGGGGCGACTCGTCCTTTTCGAGTCAGCGCGGCCTCCTCATGGTCACTGTGCTTCGGCGCTGGAGCCGTCGAACTTTCCTGGCACCCGCAACATCGTGGAGGAATCCTCAAACCTCGCCGATTACGTTGAGCGGGGAAAAAGTCGACCAGCGTTCCAGCGAGCGTTTGAGGCGCAGTTTGCGGTGTTTCAAGGCGCCAAAAATTGATTGCATCGGTGTCGTGCACAGCGCCGAAGCTGCGAAGCCTGCTGACCAGTGATTACGCCAACTCGGTGATGGCAGGAATGGGGCCAAGGCTGTCGCGGCGCGAAAGGGTAGAAAGCCGCCACTTCATTGTCACGCCGCACTTTAAGCGTCGTCGGTAGGAGTCCGTTTGGCGCTGGCGCTGAAGGCAAGCGCCAAAGCAACACCCACTCCGATCCCTATGGCGACATTCTTCAAGGCAAAGCCAACCGCGACACCTATGAAGATTCCAGCGATAAACCCATTGCCTCTGTTCATGCCGCCTCCGTGCTTAAGTGAATCTATCGCCGTTGGGCGATTGGCTGCAATGGGTCGAAAAACGTCGCGGCAAGTTTGGGGGAAAGCGGACACTCTGCTTGAGCCGACTCTCGTGGAGCAGACTTGGATAAGTCGAGCGTTCGCTTCCATTCGGTGCTACGAGACGGCAATTGGGCGGCTTCCCTCCCGTAAGCATACGCCTGGCAGAGAGACCATCGAGCTCCCGCTTGCCAATCAAGGAGCCAAGTTGTGAATCAACAGCCGGAGCCGAAGAAGATCCTTCTTCAAACGACCATCCCGACAACCGAAGACGATTGGTCGATCGCGCGCTTCAGCAGCCTTGCTGCGCTGCTTCGCGATGCGCGCGATGAAAGCGGCAACACTCTCTACGAAGTGACCGCGCGCGATCGCGATCCGCCCGGGAGGCCGGACCCGGTGCTATCGACCATCGATGGAAGCGACTTCGACGAGCTTTGGCTGTTCGCAGTTGATACCGGGAACGGTCTCACAGAGGAGGATTGCGCTGCCATCTCCCGCTTCAGAAAGAATGGCGGGGGACTGCTCGTGACGCGCGACCACATGGACTTGGGGTCATCAGTCTGCACCTTAGGCGGCGTTGGAAAGGCGCATTACTTCCATTCCAAACAGCCGGATCCGGACGTCAGCCGTCGCAAGCGCGACGACCCTTATACGGCCGACATTGATTGGCCGAACTTTCACTCCGGGGCGAACGGCGATTTTCAGGAAATCGAGGTTGTCGGGGAGGCCCATCCCGTGCTCGCCAACGAACGATCACCTATGGGCTCGATCCACTTCCTGCCGTCTCACCCTCACGAGGGCGACATCGGCGCTCCGAAAGGAGAGGATGCGCGGGTTATCGTGAAAGGGAAGAGCAAGGCGACCGGCGTCGACTTCAACATCGCTGTCGCCTTCGAGCCTGGCAAGCATGGCGGCGCAGCGATTGCCGAAAGCACCTTCCACCACTTCGCCGACTATAATTGGGACCCGCAGGCCGGCTGCCCAAGCTTTGTCAGCGAAAAGCCGGGTGACGGCCTGCTGCGAGTGCCACAAGCGATGGCGGACACGCACTGTTACGCGCTAAACATCGCAAGCTGGCTGTCCGGCGCCTTGCGGACACAGCAGAAGACAACACGCGCCGCCGCGCTGGCGGGCGCCATTCCGGCAGACTAACTCGGCGGCTGCTCGGGACGCGCCGTCCTCAGTTCTTGTGCTGGCAGGGCTTGAGGAGGCTCTCGATCGGGCGCTCACAGAGATGCTAACTGCGCTTTAGCGGCAGAATCGGCGAAAAAGACGTTCGCTCTGCTCAGCTAATGAAGCCACCAATCTGGAAACAGTCGGCATTCCGACCAACTGATCGAACCTCCCTGGGGAGGGGGTTTGTGGTGGTCGTTGGTATCTGAACCAGTGCAGCTTATGCGGGTCGCACAGTAACTCCACGATATCGCGCAGATTGCTTCCCACGGAGCGTCCCCAATCGTCGCTCAGGCCGCGCTTGCGACCGGCTCCTCTCCCAGCGCGCGCCGTAGATAGGTTGCGGTGCAGCTGGTCTTGAACGACGCAATTCTTGCCGGCGGGCCTGCGATGACAATACGGCCGCCATCTTCACCGGCACCGGGGCCGATGTCGATCACCCAGTCGCTCGCCGCTGCGAGCTTCATGTCGTGGTCGACGAGGATGACGCTGTTCCCGGTGTCGACCAGGGTCTGCAGCTGGTTGAGCAATCGCTCGACATCGGTCGGGTGGAGTCCGGTGGTCGGCTCGTCGAGCACATAAAGCGCGCCGCCGCGCTGCGCGCGCTGCAATTCGGTGGCGAGCTTGACCCGTTGCGCCTCGCCGCCGGAAAATTCGGTCGCGGGCTGGCCGAGACGCAGATAGTCGAGCCCGACCTCGCGAAGCACTTTGAGCGACCGGCAGACATTGGGCGCGTCGGCGAAGAAATCCCACGCTCCCTCGACGGTGAGGGCGAGCACATCGGCGATGGACTTGCCGCGATAGATGATTTCGAGCGTCTTCGGATTGTAGCGGGTGCCGTGACAGACCGGGCAGGGCGCGTAGACGCTCGGAAGGAAGAGTAATTCGACCATCACGAAGCCCTCGCCTTCGCAGCGCGGGCAGCGGCCCTTGGCGACATTGAACGAGAATCGGCCGGCGTCGTAATGCCTGGTCCTCGCCTCGGGAGTCGCCGCGAAAAGGGCGCGGACATGGTCGAACAGCCCCGTGTAGGTGGCGAGGTTCGAGCGCGGGGTGCGTCCGATCGGCTTCTGGTCGACCTCGATCAGGCGCCTGATGTCCTCGATTCCGCCGACGATCCGGCCCTCGCTGGGAGCGGCTGGACGGTCCTCGAGCAGGGCTTCGGCATCTTCCGGCTCCTCAACCGGTGCCGCAGCGCCGAGGGCTTCGCCGACCAACTCAACCAGCGCCTGGCTGACCAGGCTTGATTTGCCAGATCCGGAGATCCCCGTGACCGTCGTCAGCACGCCGAGCGGAAAGGCGCAGTCGAGCGCCTTGAGATTGTTGCGCGTCACCCCTTCCAGCCGAAGCCACCCCGCCGGTGCACGCAGCCGGCTCGGCACGCCGCCCCCCTCGGCGAACAGATGACGGCGCGTCTCCGAGGCCTCGACGCTGCGCAGTCCCTCGATCGGGCCGCTATAGAGGATCTCGCCGCCATGCTCGCCGGCGGCCGGGCCGACATCGACGATCCAGTCGGCACGGCGAACGACGTCCATCTCATGCTCGACGACGAACAGCGAATTGCCGACCGCCTTCAATCCGTCGAGCGCACGCAGCAGAGCCTCGGTGTCGGCGGGATGGAGCCCAGCCGAAGGTTCGTCCATCACATACACGACCCCGAACAGGTTGGAGACCACCTGGGTCGCCAGCCGCAGCCGCTGGAGTTCGCCCGGCGACAAGGTCGGGGTGCTCCGCTCCAGCGTCAGATAGCCGAGGCCGAGATCGAGCAGTACCGACAGTCTGCGGCACAGATCGCCGGCGATGCGCTCGACCACCAACGCCTTCTCGGGGTGCGTCTTGCGCAGCGCCTTCAGCTTGCCGGCTTTAGCCTCGGCATAAGGCGCGAAGATCTTAGAGAAGCGGGCCATGGGCAGGCGGCCCATCTCGGCGATGTCCAGCCCTTCGAACCGAACCGACAGGGCTTCCGGCCGCAGCCTTTTGCCGTGGCAGACCGGGCAGGCGCGGCCGATCATAAAGCGGGCCGCTCGCTTCTTCATCATCGCGCTCTGGGTGGTCGCATAGCTGTGGGTGACATGGCGCTTTGCGCTTGAGAACGTGCCCATATAGGCCGGCTCGACTTTCCGGCGGATCGCGCGCTGGATCTCGTCATGGCTCCAGCCGGGATAGACGGGCACCTGCGGCTGCTCGTCAGTGAACAATATCCAGTTGCGCACTTCCTTCGGCAGGTTGCGCCACGGCGTGTCGACGTCAATCCCTAGACTGATCAGAATGTCGCGCAGATTCTGGCCACCCCAGGCCGTCGGCCAAGCGGCGATGGCGCGCTCCCGGATGGTTTTCGAAGGTTCGGGCACCATCGAGGCTTCCGTCACCTCGTGGATCCAGCCGAGACCGTGGCAGCGCGGACAAGCCCCTTCGGGCGTGTTGGGCGAGAAGGATTCCGCATCGAGATGCGGCTGTCCGCGCGGATAGTCGCCGGCGCGCGAGTAAAGCATGCGCAGCAGATTAGAGAGGGTGGTGACGCTCCCGACCGATGATCTCGTCGTTGGCGATCCGCGCTGCTGCTGAAGCGCCACCGCCGGGGGCAGGCCCTCTATCTCGTCGACCTCGGGCACCTCCATCTGGTGAAAGAGACGGCGGGCGTAGGGCGAGACCGATTCGAGATAGCGGCGCTGGGCCTCGGCATAGAGAGTGGAGAAAGCGAGCGACGACTTGCCCGATCCCGACACGCCAGTGAACGCGACGAACGCGTCGCGTGGGATTTCGACATCGACATTCTTGAGATTGTGTTCCCGTGCACCGCGCACACGGACGAAGCCGGAGACCTTAGCATCTGTCACGCGGACCACTCCTCTTCGGATTGAGCGACCGAGCCCGTCGTGCTGCGTTGAAGGGGGCGATCATCTTTGACACCGGATTACGGAAATCGGACGCGGGTCTCGTGGCTAAAATGCTTCCGCCACTGCTTCCTTGGACGCCAGCAGCTCGGCATGCTCGATTTGGGGGACGTTGCTGAGCAAATTCGGGGCGTGGGCAATCAGCGCCTGGCCGACCTTTCCGGCCAAATGCGCCAGCCGATCCTTCTCGCTTCCGAACGTGTCGAAGATCGCGAAGTCACGCGGGCCGAACTTGACGGCATACCAGTCGATCGTTCCCTCCTCCTCCATGACGTTGTCAAGCGCGCTCCTGAGGAACTCTTCGACCTCGTCCTCCTTGCCTTCCTTCGCCTTGAGGCGAACGAACAATGCACGGTCAATCATCAGCTTTCTCCTTCTTCGATAGATGGGAACTTGAAGCTACGAATCCTCTTTCTCTTCGCGGCGCGGTTCCTGCCCGGGCCGATAGCGCGGGCTGGGCTGCGGAATGAGGAACCAGGCGACTGTAAGCATGGAAAGTCCGGCGCCGATCTGTGGCGCCGCTGCCGCCACGGGCACCGCTGCGATCAAAATCAGCGTCGCGATGCCGTAACGTCGCGTCATCTGCTTCAGAAAGTCTGGCGCAAGGCGATCGTCCATCACCCTACGCTCGCCCGACATTCCGTAGAACCATTTCATCATCCAGACGACCGCCGTGGCGGCCATCCCGACGGTCAGCGTCACCGCCGCCGCCGGCTCGGACGGGGTGCCGAATTGATAGCACCAAACCCGGATCGGATAGGGGGTCACCACGATCGCCAGCAGGAACAGAAGGTTGATCAGCCCGAAGACATGATCGCTGCGCGCGTAGATCCGGCCCGTATAATGGTGCTGCAACCAAAAGGCGCCGATGGTGATGTAGCAGAGTAGCAAGGCGAGATGCTCGCGCCATTGCTCCGCCATGGCGATGCCGAGGCTCGTATAGCCGTGTGGCCCATCGGGAGCGCCCGGCGGCTTGATCTCGACGATTAGCAGGGTGAGCGCGATCGCAAACACCCCGTCCGTGAAGCCTTCGAAGCGAGCAAGGCCCCGAATCGCGCCGTAATTCTTCGCCATGAGGCTATCCCATCTGTAGGCCAACAGATGGGACGGCATGAAGTTGCCAATGCCGTTCAAAACCGCACGCTCCAAGTGCTGGTCATCGCCGGGGATGTTCGCGGCGAGCCGGATCGGAGACGCATTCGGAACGAAGCCCACTCACCACGGATTTAGTGAAATGATCGCTGTCAACGACGGCGAAACTTCCGTCGAGGCGAGCCTCAGGGCAACATCAGGAGTCGAGGATGCAGTTTCGGCAGTTTGGCCTAACCGCGCAGGACCTTCCGATCGTCGGCCAGGGCACTTGGGAGATCGATGAGAGTAAGCGGGAGCTTGCCATTGCAGCGCTCCGCCGCGGCCTCGACGAGGGCATGACACACATCGACACCGCCGAAATGTACGGCGACGCCGAATTGCTGATCGCGTAAGCGATCGACGGCCGACGCGACGAGCTGTTTCTCGTCTCGAAAGTCCTTCCCCAGAATGCGATGGCCGATAGGGTAATCGCGGCGTGCGAACGCTCGCTGTCACGCCTCGGGACGGATCGTCTCGACTGCTACCTGCTGCACTGGCGCGGCCGGATTCCGCTGAGTGAAACATTCGCGGGATTCGAGCAGTTGACGCGTTCAGGTAAGATTCTCGCCTGGGGCGTCAGCAACTTCGACGTTCCCGATCTCGACGAAGCGCTTCACATTGCAGGCCCGGGCAAGATCGCCTGCAACCAGGTCCTCTACAATCTCGAAGAACGGGCAATCGAGCATGAAGTCATCCCGTGGTGCGACCGGCACGGGACGGCAGTGGTCGCCTACAGCCCGTTCGGGCACGGGAACTTCCCCGGCGAGCATTCGCCGGCAGGACGAGTGCTCGCGGAGATTGCGGCGGCCCACGATGCGACGTCCCGCCAGGTCGCGCTCGCCTTTCTCGCTCGCTTGACGTTCGTGATTCCTAAGGCGTCGAGTTCAAAACATGCCGGCGAAAACGCCGCCGCAGGCGATCTCAAGCTGTCCGACATCGAACTGGCGCGTATCGACGCTGCCTTCCCTCGCGGGCCAAAACCCGCAGGTCTGCCGATGCTTTAGCAGCTCATCGCGGTTTGAAAGGGCTTCGGAATTTATTTTCGGTGATCCGCCGTTCCGCAACTGTCTGCACTTGGTGGGAAGCGGACATTGCTTCTAAATACAGTATTGCGCGTTGGTAAGCTGTCGCGTCCATGGTACATGAATACATCGCGCGGAATTCCCTCTTTGTAGGCGTGCGCGACTGAGAGTCGAAGTGCTCCCGCTTACAAGTCGGGAGTCGGCCATGAATGAAGTTGCCTCCGATAACGGCAGCGCGGAGGCAAATGGAGCGGGTACCTTTATTCCAGCGCAAGTGACGCTATCGCCGCAGCGAAGCATGGATCTTCAGCGGGGCGGTGCAGTGTGATGTCCAGCACGAGTAGTAGCGATGAAACGTCAATTGTCGACTACTGGCATGAATGGGAGATCAAGGGCGCTGAGAGGCAAGTCGTCCTTTGCGTCGAAACCGACCTCGAACTCGATCCGGGTCGCGACGGCTTTGACCGGGTGCAGCTCGATGCATTGCTCCACCAGGCCTCCGAGCTCATGAAAGCCAGCCCCAGTCCGATCGATTTCATCCGTATCGTGCAAGCCGAGAATTAGGGCGGTCGGCACCATGTACCGACTGAATCTCTACAGCGGAAACAAGCTCACCCGCACAGAGCTCCTAGAAGCGCCGCTGGAAGAAGCCAAGGAGTTGGCGGTCGCGGCGATCGGCCTCGAAAAAGCGCATCGGGTAGAATTGGTGAACCGGGCCGGGTCGGTCATCTTTCAGCGCTGGGCTGTCTTGTAGGTCGCGCTCGCCGGGCGATCTCCAGCTCCAGCTCCGAAATCAGGTGCTTCAGCCCGTTCGACGGCAAGGCCACGCAGGAGGACAATTCGGTCCGTGCGTGCGATACGAGGTCTGACCAGAACTTTATGGTGTCCGCGTGAACCGGACGTTGCCGCAAGCGACCGGCGCTGCGAATTGCCGAGATGAGGTTTCCCTCGGTGCTGCCGTGTAACTTCATGTTTCCCACCTTAGAATGGCCGAGATCCCGACATTCGCTTCGACGCATTGGGCGGGCGACGAACTTCTCGCTGAGGTTCGGAAAAATCTCGCGCGTCAACTTGGGCGATCCTTCGCCTGAGGCCATGGGACTTACCATGCGGGCGTCGTTCCTGTTCTTCGCTACGGAGATGAGCGCGGCGTAGGCGTCGGCCAACTACTGATGTGCAAGGCGCGACCTGCCGCAGGCAGCATTGTCGGCGTTGAACAAGGAGACTTGTTGCCTTCTGTAAGATAATTGAGGTCCATAAGACGCTCCCAAAACGCCAGCGGGAACGCGATCGGTCTCTCAGCTGCGCAAGCCTGTCGAAGAAATCGCGCGATGAGGGCCATTAACACGATTCAACATCTAAACCTAAACATCGGAATGACTTTCGTTCCCGGCTTACAAAGCTGCCCATTGGCTGCTACATATTTGAGGCTACCAGTCTACAACTGACGGTTTTTGGCGCTTAGCGGCCCTTTTTCCTTCTCACGCAGCTTCTAGCAGAGGTCGCCGATGTCCGGCGCCCAAAGGAAGGGAAATCAAAATGCCGATCGGCACCGTAAAATTCTTCGATACCACCAAGGGCTTTGGGTTCATCCAGCCCGACGACGGCAGCAGGGACGCGTTCGTGCACATCAGCGCCGTCGAGCGGGCGGGCATGAGTGGGCTCTGCGAAAACCAGCGCATTTCCTATGATCTGGCCGAGGAACGCCCGGGCAAGATGAGTGCGATCAACCTGAAGGTGGGGGACGAGACGGCCAGTTCGGACCAGCCGTCTCCTAAATCGGACGGAGTATCAACCGAACAGGACTTACTTTCGAAAGGCTCCTAGCTTGGCCAAGCGTCCCAGGCGGGTAAAGCCGCACCGACGGCCTCCAGCAGCTCCAAACGAGTTCCGCCAGGTCGGTGACGCGCAATCGGACGGCACTGATGATTGGATCGATACGATGGTTCGACGCAGCATCGGCCTGCACGGCCCATAATGTTGGCCAGACTGCTACTCCGTCTTCGAAAGGCTTCAAATGGTTTCCTCTCACAGCAACATTCATCAGCTTCGGCCAAGGCTTCGTCTAGTCTCAGCGACAGAGACACCGCGAATTGCTTCGCGGCCGCGCTTCACCTGCCTGAGCGTCGCGGCGGATGAAACTGATCACGAGCAAGGATCTTCGCTCACGACTTCGCCAAGTCATTAATCCGTGGCGAAAGAAGAGCTGCTTACAGTCGAAGGCGTAATCGATGAAATTCTACCCGACGGGCGCTTCGGTGTTTTGTTGGATAACGAGCATAAGATCATTGCTTACACGGCAGGGAAGATGCGCCGTTTCCGGATACGGTCCATCGTCGGGGATCGAGTCCATGTCGAGATGACTCCCTATGACTTATCGAAGGGACGAATCGTCTATCGGGAGAAGGTGGTTGGGCACCAACCCGGTCCCCGGCGGCGGCAGTTCCGACGATGAGCGCGATAGTAAGCCTAAGGTTCTGTTCCCGATGAACCGTCTCACCAATTCAACCAGATGCGATCCAGGCATCCTAGAGGCACTTATAGCCGATAGGGCTCCGCCACAGGTCGTTTATGCCTACCGCAAAACAGGTTTGATCGTGACGGTAGAGTCTCGGGAGACGCTCGACGAGCACGACCGCAAGATATGGGACGCCGCGATGGTTGAATTTGCCAATCTCGAATGGGATGGGCAGCATTCAGATACTCACTGACGAGGGGACCCAATACAATTCAGGTTAATGACGGAAGTGCAGGTAGGGACTACCCAAATCCCGGTGGACCAAGAAGAGCTCTTTCGTGACGCCTATCTGCGCGGCGTTCGCGCTGCGATCGAAGAGACCTGCCCGTATATCCCCCAGCCCATACTTTTGGCGATCCTTCAGTGGTCGTCGGATCTGGATTGTTGGAAGACTGGCGAGCCGCCGCCTCCACCGTCCGAATGGGTCATCGAAGATTAGTTGATTGTTCAACGATGCGGATCAATAGGAAAGCCTGTGAGCCGTCCTCCGGCGGGACGCCAATTCCACATTGAGCGGTCGGGCAAGAGAGGCCTGTTCTCGGACCTGAACTGCTCTGAGTTTTGCCAAGCCAGCAGCTCCCGCAATTGACGGGCTTCCGCGTCCTCAAAAATCGTTCTCACCAAACTCGCTACCAAAATTGTCCACGATGCACGTTGGAACAACCTGACGACCGAATGCAGCACGTGCGGAAACCGCTGGGGCAGGTGTCAGGATCTATAGATGCGACGATGGGCGAGCGATTGAGCGTCGATCAACTTTTGGGTCACGGCGTTCCAATCCTGATCTAACAATCAAGGCTACACTGATTATGGTCGTGCTGAGCGCGAAAATTGTCGCGGCGATCGCAAACCAAAAATGCATCTTGGAGTCCTGATGACAGTGGTCCTTAACCGCGCGGCTTAGCGATGCAGTCGGCCCGGTGCGACGACCTGATTAGCGAGCATCCCAAATAGAGACTACGGGCGGTTCGGATTTGATGGTTAATAATCGGCCATTGAGGTACGAGCCCGATAGCCGCTGCTCTCGATCGAGGAGGGAAGAATGCGCGTCGCCGTGCTCGCTTTGGCAGTACTCTTCGCTGCTGATCCCGCCTATGCTTACATGGGTCCAGGAGCCGGACTTGCTTTCATCGGCTCGTTATTCGCGCTCATCGCCGCCGTGGGAATCGGAGCCTTGGGGCTGATCTGGTATCCATTGAAGAAACTCTTTCGATCTAATCGGGGTAGCGAAATGCCGGACCGCGACGCCTGAGCATGGGCAAATCCGACAAGGGACAATGACGGTCTGCGATTGTCGCTTACGAGTGATTCGAAGCACTCCCTCAGGCCCCTATATCGACGACTTTCTGGCGTCGCACTCTGCGCCTTTCCCAATCACCGACTCGGTGGTGACCTTTGCTCGCCTTGGCAGGTGCCTTTGGGTATTTTGATAGTCGGTGGCGCGGTCTTTTCTGGCTGATTCGAACCGGCATTACCGTAGCCTCAAGCTACCCAAGCAATGTACGATCGAGATCATCCAACACTGGCGCGCCGGGCGCGAACTTTCTTGCGAAATGTGCGCCGGACGCGAGAATCGGCGGCAGCTCTGCCTCGCCAAGCATCATCGGGTGGGCTCCTCCGCCATTCCACACTGCGAAGCGCCTGTTGTCGCGACAGATGGTAAGGCGGGGGGAATTGCAGAGGACTGTCTGATAGTAGCACTCTTCGGGAAATACTCGCCGAGTAAGATGGCGTGCCAATTTTCGGTGATTGGCCGTCGGTGAGAGCAGGACGTCGGCTGCCCGGCGGTTTGCCGTGAACCAATGATCGCCCCAGAACAGGCCAAAGTGGCTTGAGTATGGATGCCTCCCATCAATCGGCAGATGGAACGTGTGCCGACCTAGTCGGAGCCTGGGACGCGTCCTCAGCAAGGGTACCCACAATTGGCCCTTGTTATAGAACCGGTCCTTGGCTCTGTACTGCTCGGACGTTTCCAAGTGAGCGAGCGAAGGATTCCAGTCCCCGACAATTTGCGCCCTCGGTCGCGTCGGACCAAGCTGATGGACGTCGAGGAACGCATCGCATTCTGCAGCCTCCAACTCCTGCAGTACGGCATCGGCGCTGGATGTCGGGTAGTCGGCGCCGCTCAGAAGGCAGAACCAATCCGGATCATCCGAGGTGTAGAGAAGTTCCAGAGCAGCAAGGAACGCGCGGACCACGCTAAACTTTCCCCAGCCAGTGCGCAGAGACGGCGTGACCAGGCGTACGTTCGGGAGCACCTTCGCCACATCGAGCGGCGACTGTGACAGATCGTGGTGCCACGCGATGGGAGGGAAGTGATACATTCGGTTCAATGTATCCACGAGCCGAAGCGCTTGCTCGGGGTGGGCGTGCGAAAGAATAACGAACCCAACGGACGCTCCGGAACTCACTGACAAACTTGCCCTCCGGCACCACAACAGCAGGAACGGTACTCAATGCTCCGATGCTGTCCAGCCGGCTTGCGGGGCCAAGTACCGCGACAGGTCGGCCTCGACCTCTCAAAGGCCAATTTGAGGAGAAACCTCACGACGGGCTCAGACGCCTTTTGTTTTAGGCGCTCATCGCCAGGAACGTCGCCGGGTAGAACACGTGGCGAGCATCTCCTGAATCTCCGCAGACGCCCGTGACATTCTTCATCATCCACCAGGAACCACCACTATCGAACAAGGAAAAGCTCGAAGGCGAGTAGCCTTTGATGACGGAGTATCTGCCGCCTCGCATCAGCAGAAGCATGGCCCGTCTTTCCAGAACGGTTTGGTGGATGACATTGAATGCGTCACCTCGATCGGCGAGCGGCGACATCATAATTCGCTCAACTCGGACGAGGTGGCCCAAGTTACGCCTGGCGTGATCGCACAGTGAGTGAGCGAGCGAATGCCAAAGCGTCTTCCGCAGCCCGCAAATCACGGCTTGCTCAGGCGTGAGCCGACCGTTCAGGAATTGCAGGCCTATCCTCAAAAGTGCATGCTGATCGGCGGCGCTTATTCCTCGTGCAGGTGCCAGGAGTAGCCTGATGGCGTTTACAATGGCGAAGAGGCCGCTCAAACCCAGACAATCGTCGCCGTGCCAAAGCGGTTGAATCAGGCCCGATCCCGGGAGCTTTGCCGACGGAGGAGGGGCGCACTGGCCCCTCCCATCAAGACTGACAAACACCTCAGTATTCCTCGGCGAGCATTACGGTCAGGACGCGGTGGGTCTTGGTCGGGTCGGCTGGATCTTCTGAACCGAACATCAGATCCGGTGCGTAATAGTCAATTTTCCAAAGGAGCTCCGCTGACCAGAGGTCCATTGCTCCGAAGTCGCGCTCGCCATGAGGGTCGCTATCGGCATCAAAGTCCTGATACGCTGCCAGCCGGTGCAGTAGCTCGAGCGGATTGAATTCCCCCAGGTTCCTGATGCCACTAGTAATGAGCACGGTCCCGCCAGTCGCTGTCGTGCGGAGCTTGTCGTTCAGTCGTGCGATCTGTTCGGCTCGAGGAACGTTCGGAACGCAACTCGACTGTGCAGTGCAGTTCATTCTGACCTCCTTCGCTTGGTGGAATTTGGACGCGCAGCGTCGCCGGCACGCGTGCCGTTGAGTGGAGCCAACGGTGATGAAGCCGGCGCCGCAGCGCCGCGGAACTAGTGGTTTACGATTGGGTGGCCGCGGAATGCCGCAAGCCAGCCTTCACCGTCATACCGGTCAGAATCCAGAATGCCGGTGGCACAGGCTCGCCAAAGGATTGTGTCGACGGTGGCCACTCTAAGGTTCGCCTGGCGGGCCAGTCTCGAGCACATTCTCTGGACGGAGATCCTGTCTCGCCGTGCGAGCCTCGCCAAATGCACGTCGGGCTTGGCGACATCTAGGCCGAGGTCCTTAGCCAGGTGATACTTCGTGATCGGCCCAACCCAGGGAAGAGCCTCGCAGAAGGCGAGCTTGTCTTCTGCAGCGTGAAACTGGTCGAACAAGCACTGCCGCTCTGACCAAATGACCTCGATTGCTTGGGCCTTGCCCGGGTGGCCGAACACGCCCCGGACCGAACCGGACTGCTCCAGCGCCGCCATGCATCGACCAAAAATCTCTCGAGCGATCGAGAACTTCATTCCTGAATTGCAAACGACGTTGATGGCGATCCCGGCGAATTCACGGGCGTCAGCAGGCTGCCCGATCTGCTCGGCCCATTGAACATCCTCACCATGACCAGCTCGGACGACTGCCGCCTCGATCCTACGAAACCGAGACAGGGTAATCATGGGTGCCGCCCTCGGGCACCACGGCAATGACGCACGCGGTCTGGCAGGGAAGGGTCACTGACTTCGCCAGCCATCTCGTCCCCCTTGCCAAGTAAGCCAAGGCGCTGCGCTACAGCGTTGTGCAGGCTTAGCACAAAAGGTGAACAAATGTCAAGTTTTGGTTTTAATTGGTGGTGACTGATTTTCAGAAGCGTGTCACGGAGACTTAACATCGACGTGGAAAAGCTCGTGGAACTTCACGCCACGGCAGTTTGATTGCTTCTCAACAGCTGTGCTCTAAACCGCGGCCGTGACAGAGGTTCGGCTCGATCAGAAAAAACTCCGGCCGCATAAGGCGATCGTCACTGCACGCTTCGACATGCCGAACGTGCTCACGAATGACCCGTTCGTGTACGTGGACCTTTGGCTGCGCCGTGAGCACGCAGATGACGCTTTGTTTTTCTGGCGTCAGTCGGCGTCGTTCTACCGAAGCGCCGAGTCACTGCCGATCGAGGCCAAGCCGGTTGTTCTCTACTACTCGTTCATGAATGCCATAAAGGCGCTGTTGACTGCTCGCGGCATCACCTTTGCACCAAAACACGGGGTTGGTAGCCGCAATATGCGTCGGCCTGGCGGCAAGATCGTACTGAGCAATGAAGGCATTCGGATTTTCAACAGCGGCGTGCTTCCCGCGCTCTCAACCTACTTCGGTGAGACAGAGACCCGACAGGTCCACAGCTTGGAGGAGCTCCTATACAATCTCGTCCATATTCACCGGACGTATTGCCTCACATATCCCACCCGCAGGGACATCTTCCTGCCGCTCGTGGAACCTGTTTTCACCCGTGACGACATCACAGGAGAAACCAGATTCGAGGCGTACGTTGCCAACGATGTCGATTGGGAGGCTTACCGGCGGTATCTGCCCGCGAATTTCTTACATTATCCGCGTGGCGTGAAACGAGTAATCCAGTCCGTGGACTTTGTGGTAACCACCACCGCGACCAATCCTCAAACCGCCGATCTAGGCCATCTCCGCGATCTAAATCGCATCGTTAGGGGTCGCCTCAAGTACATCAAAGGAGCCTCAACCCTTTGGTATCTCAAAGTTGATACGCCGTCCGACATCGCGCGCGAACAGCTGACCATCACGCTGGCGGCGATGCACAGGTTGAGCGAACTCAGCAGATACCACCCAGCTCACTTGAATTCTTTGCTTAACGGGCAACGGAACTGGCTCCTGACGGAATTCATCCAGATGTCGCCGCCGCAGTTTATCGATGAAGTCGCCGCGGAAATGACGGGCTACCAGATACTAGTGCCCAACGTGCGACTACCCGTATAGCTGGGCATATGAAGGTCTATGTTGCGTGCGGGCTGACACATGTTCCGGCCGAGCATTTCGAACGGTACGTCGGCTACATCCATGCTCTCGCCTCGGCGCTTCAAGCAAGCGCCTCCGTCGAACAAGTGAGGTACGCTCTGGTCGATAGTGATCCGCAGTTAGAGACCAAGCCTCAAAACGAGCAGCCGGCGCTTTGTTACGATTGGGATCGTCGGATGGTCGAGGAATCGGACATCGTGGTGGCGGACGCGAGCTTCCCGTCCACTGGGATGGGCATTGAACTCCAGCTTGCCGACAATTCTGACACTCCGATCATCCTTCTAATCGGCGACTATGCGAACAACCGAGTACCCAGCCGCCGCTATCGCAACCCTGATCACAGTGAGCACCATCTACAGGTTGGCGCGGGCATCGTGACATTGATGGCGCTCGGAGTACCCTCAATCCGGCGGACCATCGAGTACGCGGAACAATCTGACGCGATCAGGGCCGCTGTAGAGGCCGTCGAACTTTACGATCAGGGTTGATTGCGCCTGCCCACATCAAAGCCTGCGGCCATAGCGGGTCAGCGTGTTGTATTGCCCGAGGCACTTCTTACAGATTTTGTGTTCGTCGGGTTCCTTCTCCGCAGCGAGAGCAGTTGCCTCCTCAAGAGTAGGAAGGCCGCACCAAAAGGTTATCTTCGAGCTTCCATCCATCCTGCCCAAACCGCCTTTGCAGGATGAACATTCAGCTTTGTGGATCATGGCTTTCTGGTGGTACGGCTGATGGACCACCCAAAAGCGCTTTTCCTGATCGCGCGCCGTCGGCTGTTCCAGCGACGGTTCGCTCTTCCCCTGGCGAGCAATGAACTCATCGGCGGCGACAATCATGTCTTCCGGAGTCCAGACACGATCAGTCAGGCCACACTCAATTGCTGCGGGAACCCGCTTGACCCAACTGGATGATCCATCGGTCGGACGCTTCGGCCGGGGAATCCAGCAGTAGTTCCGAAACATGATGGAAATTGCGAGCTGGCGCTCGTGATATTCCAAAGCCTTGGAGAATGCGTTCGTCTTACGTGTGAGGCGGCGGTTTGACTGCCGAACGAAGCCGTTCTCTCGTTCCACTCGCCAGGTCGTGATGTCTTCCAAAGCGGGTTGGCCGATAACAATCAGCCGATGCGCGCCTGCGAACTTGCTTCTCGGCGTGGGCTCCTCGTTATCATCAGTGTCGGTGTAGATTTTCGAATACTGACCGAAATTCACTCGATCCGCGAAAACGATCTCCGCCGCGTCACGGTACGCTTTCATTCCGTCCGACGCGATTGTCGGCCGACAAATGAAATCTCCTGAAGCGTCCTTTGCGAGACTGTTATCGAGCTTCCGAAAGAACTTCGTCGCATCGACCTTGCCACGAAGGCCGATGTGGTAGGTGATTACGAGGCTCGTGCGGCGATCTACTCCAAGATAGACCCAGCTGACCCCGCCATCGCCCCTCTTAAGGGCTGAACGACGATCGTTTTCGCCGACAAATGACCAAAGCTCATCGACCTGGATACGATCGCACGTGACGGGCGCGAGGTTTCGTTGATGGTCGATTGCCCAGTCCCCAACCTCACGCACAATCCGACTGATCGTCCCAAACGGCTTCCTAAAAACT
This sequence comes from Sphingomonas daechungensis, assembly GCF_039543105.1. NCBI lineage: Bacteria > Pseudomonadati > Pseudomonadota > Alphaproteobacteria > Sphingomonadales > Sphingomonadaceae > Sphingomonas > Sphingomonas daechungensis. The sequence continues at coordinate 1,060,246 of NZ_BAABJC010000001.1, read as the reverse complement.
CGCTCGCACGAGCGCATGGACATGCCCTCGCACAGCGAGTGCAAAATCAATGCCCGTTCACCAACCGATAATCTGTTCACCACCTCTCCGTGCCCTGTTGAACTCACAGGCTCTTTGACAACAGTTCCAAACCGGGTCAACACTCACGGTTTACTCGTGTTTTGCGAATCGACAGAACAAAACAAGAATAGAGGTTCGAAATGGGACGATTCACAATTTATCTGACGGGACATCCGAGCGGCCTGCCGGTCGAGATGGCTGCTGCATCCGTGAACGAAGTTGAACGGCTTGTCGGGTCAGGCAGGTTTGTCGCAGGCGAGTTGATCGACGTCCCCGACGAGTTTGGCGTCTGCTCAAACAGATCGGCACTCATCCCGCTTTCCCGAATCCAGATGATTGTGGAGTCCGACTGATGAGCGCTGCGCTTCAAGATCGGTTGGCCCGCGCGACACTCACCAAGGCCGAATATACGCCCGGCGAACTGGCTCGCATCAGCGCGCTCAGCACAGACATGCAGCGCGTGTGGAGACGACGGGGCCAGCTGCCGACTCGCAGCGCGGGGCACGCGCGCTTCAGCATCGCCGAAGCGATCGAGACGACTTTTCGCTACGCGCTAAGCAAAGTCGGAATTCCCCCAAGCGAAGTGCAATTGGACCTCTCGGCTGCCGCCTCCGCCGCGATGTTACACGCGGTCTTCACTCACGGAGGGTGTGAAGTGATCGGACCGGCAGATGAAGTCGATGAGTTCCTCACCACCTTCGCGGAGGACAGCGGTCAGCTTGGGAGCCTCCTCGTTGGTTGCCCAACGGCTTCACACTACCTGGTCCTAGATGAGTGGCACCAAGCGCGGATCGTTGACGATCCGTATCACCTCATCGCTGACACTGAAGAACTGAACGTCGTCTTTAATCTCGCCTTGATCGGTGCGCGCTTAGTCGAACGCGGACGCAAGCCGATCATCACCGTCGAGTTTCCTCAACGTCCGGGCCAACGCACCGTTCGGCGTCTTACGGGTATTGGCTCAAATGATAGCTGAGCGCTCAATTAGTAGCTGCTTGGGAAGCGCTTGTGATTGTTGAACTAAACAGCCATACCCGCCTGGCTCGGGGGGAGGCTAAATGGACCAAGTTACGAAGTTCGTGTCCGAGCATTGGGCAGCCATCTTGGCAGCAGTGCTTGCCATCATCGGCGGCGGTTTCGCGTTACGCTTCCGTTCGCACCGCCAGTCTGGCCGCAGCAACTATGTGGATCAGACAAAGGCCAAGGCCGGCGGCGATATCGTCGGCCGAGATAAGGTCACTCGGATCAACGACTAAGTCAGTGTCGGACAGCGTCAATCAGGGCGGCGCGAACGCCGGCGGCGACATCGTTGGCCGCGACAAGATCACGAACGTCCATATGATAAAGCATCAACAAGTTCGTGAGCTTGTTGAGCGCCTCACCAAGGAGATGGAAAAGGACGAGATTCAGCAGCAGTGGATCGACAATCTCGCCTTCTTCGAAGAACCTTATGCGCCTGACGGTGTCATCGGACTGGAAGCCAAGCTTGAGAAGTGCGGGCGGCCCGACAAAATTCCCTTGGCGATCAGGCACAAGGAACTCTTCGTAAAATTCCTGACGAAGTACTCGCTCTACGGAGCGGCACAGGAGCTATTGGCGCTGTGTTTGCACCGAATCCACTGCGAGTTTGAAGCACACGTGCATCCGGTCTGCGGTGAGGCCACTGTCACCAAGCTGGATCAGATCATCAGTGGTCAAATCATCCAGAAGGTCGTCGAAGAGTATGGCCTCGGCGCTTTCGCACTAAATCATGGCTTGGTTCTGGGCATGACGTACTGGCTTGCAGAGCGATGCTACGTCCGGTGGCACGCATGACTCAGCTCGTTTATCATCCCGCATTCGATGCGTACCACGCGTTCCTGAGGTCGGTTCGGATTCTGCTCGCATGTCCAGACGGCTTGGATCCGATGGCACTACGCATTCTCGATTTTTTCCTTCTTTTTCCCGAACGGATTGAGAGCGCTCGCCTGACGCCAGCTCTGCGATCGTTGGTGAAACGAACCCCCATTGAACCGCGATTTCCCTATGACACGCTCCCAGCCAGCCGGCCTCTCTTTGCACGAATGGCGGAAGCTCAGACGGCAGCGAGCCAGACGCTCCTCGCGAAAGGATTAGCCAACGCCGACGGCGAAAAGCTGCGGCTCAGCCGCGACCGTGTACCGGCTCCGCTACTTGACCTCTGTGAGGAACAGAACGAGAACGAGCGCTCCCTGATGGATACGTTGAAAGCCCTGGGGGCAGCGTTTCCGACTCAGGGCGCAAACGGGCTGAAAGATCGGTCTGGTTTGGCGGAGTTTCGATACGATGTTGTTTGAGCCGACGCTGCTGGTCCGTGAGCTGGCGATCTATCGCGGCGCTCAACACGCCTATCGTGCGTCATTTCACAAGGGCGTGAATATCATCAGCGGTGAGAACAGCTCAGGCAAATCGACCATTCTAAACTTGCTTGCGTACGGGCTGGGCGCAGACATCTCGACCTGGAGCGAGCACGCGAAGCTGTGTGACCGGGTTGCGGTTGAGGTGTCGCTGAACGGCAGTATCGTCACCCTTTCGAGAGCGATTTCAGAGCAAAGCGGTCAGCCGATGGACATCTTCATCGGGGATTTGGCCCAGTCTGAGCAAGCGCCGACCGCTGCTTGGACGAGGTACCCCTACAGGACGTCTCAGTCGAAGGAGAGTTTTTCCCAAGCTGTATTCCACTTGTTGAATGTTCCTGAGCTTGAGACAGAGGCGTCGGGGAAGTTGACCCTCCACCAAATTCTCAGACTTCTCTACTCTGATCAGCTGAGCCCAGTCGAAAAGATATTCAGAGAAGAGAGGTTTGATACTCCAGCACTTAGGGAAGCCGTAGGTAGACTCCTCTTCGGGGCATACGATGCTGATATATATCTAAATCAGCTTCGCATACGTGAACTGGAGAAGGAACTTCAAAGCATAGATGCTTCACTGCGAACGATTTACGCTCTCCTATCGGGAGTTGAACATAGTCTAACACTGAATTGGCTGGACGAAGAAAGGCGTAAGGTCGAAGCTGAGCTGGAAGCAGTAAGCGTAGAGATCGCGAAGACTGAGGAGCGAGCTTATCTAGGAGAAGCTTCGAGCGATCTTAGCCTCGCGCCTCAGGAGCGCGCATTTACAGAAGTACAGCGGCTGCAAGCAGAGCTGTCAGAGCTAGAAGATCGAGAACAAGCGCTGCGATTGGACTTCGCCGATTCCGAGGTTTTCATCACGACCTTGGAGAGGAAAGTTCAGGCACTTCAGAACTCCTCGACCGTCGCGGCAACAATCTCGGAGGTTCAATACGAGTGGTGTCCGGTCTGTTTCGCGCCACTCGCGGCCGAAAATAATCCGCATGCGTGCCGGCTCTGCAAAGAGCCATTCGATGAGGAACGCCTTCGCAAGAGAATGGTCAGCCAAATCAGCGACATGATCGTTCAGGTGAAACAGTCGAAGGCGTTGCAGGGCGATCGTTCAAAGGCTCTTGAGGAAGTCGCTCAGCGGAAGTCAGAACTCAGAGCGAAGTGGGATGCGGCCAAGAGCGAGCTGACACGAGTTCGCCGGTCCCCAATGTCCGAAGACAAGGATCGGCTCAGGGCTCTGAATGAGCGATTTGGATATCTAAAGCGCGAGCTCGAAGGAGTAGATGAAAAGGCTGCGCTGATCGGTCGCTTAGACGAAATGTCGCGCCAGAAGGCAGAATTGGCAGCCAACATTACCGAGCTGGTCGATACGAACCAGCGATTGAAGGCTTCCGAGGCCCAGAGGTTGGCAAAAGCATATTCGGAAGTGGCAACGGAGACGGTACATTTCCTGCACCATGATCTGCCGAGGCAGGACTCTTTCCAGAACGCCGAAACCGTCACGTTCAGTTTCGGGGAAGACAAAATCTCAGTTGATGGGGAAAGCTACTTTTCGGCATCTTCCAAGGTCTACCTGAAAAACTCATTCCTCGCGGCATTCCTATTTTCTGCCGCTCGGGACGGCCAGTTCCGTCACCTTCGATTCCTCATTCTGGACACCATCGAGGACAAGGGTATGGAACCAGCGAGGAGCCAAAACTTCCAGCAACTCTTGGTCGACAGATCGTCGAGTATCGAAGCCGACCACCAGGTCATCTTCGCGACGGCCATGATCAATCCCGCGTTGGATACTGACGAGTTCGTCGTAGGTCGCAGATCGACCCACGACACACGAACGTTGTTGATCGCTGGCTGATCAGAGATGTCGCGGCATCGGCACGGAAACGTCAAACAGGTCGCCGCCGCGATTGTTTTCCATGAGGGTTGCGTGTTGGTTGCTCGTCGCGCTCCCGGTCAGAACCTTGAAGGACTGTGGGAATTTCCGGGCGGAAAGCTGGAACCTGGCGAAACTCCGCAATCCTGCGTTGTACGGGAGTTAGATGAGGAATTGTCGCTGGCAGTAGAGCCGGGTCCGACACTCATTGAATCGCTTTTTAGGTATCCCGGCGGTGCAATAAATTTGATCGCAGTGGTAGCGGAGGCAGCCAAACGTGACGTGTTCTTGACCGTTCACGACGAGGTCCAATGGCTCGCACCAATCGATTTGCTTACAGCGGAACTCGCGCCAGCCGATATTCCGATCGCTGAGGAGATCAGTCGAAGGTTTAGTTAGTGCAGAGTTGGGGGTCGGCGATGCGTTATTGGTGGGTCAATCAAAATCAGACATATAAACACGAGGTGCCAGGAGGCTTCCTGTGGTCTCCGAAGGTCAATCGAAACGGCTCCCGAAACCAGTTCTATGTGAACATGACTGAGGTCGCGCCCGGAGACCTCATACTGTCGTTTTGCGATACCCGGATCAAAGCGATCGGCATCGCGACAGGTCCGGCAGTGTCTGCGGACAAACCCGATTTCGGCAGCGCCGGAGCCTACTGGGAAAAAGAAGGCTGGTTCGTGCCGGCTGAATTTGAGGTGGTGAGCGACCCTGTCCGTCCGAAGGATTTCATTGCTGATCTCCTGCCTCACCTCCGAGGGAAATATGATCCTCTCCAACGATCTGGCGACGGAAACCAAGGCGTATATCTCGCCGAGGTCTCCGAGGGCTTCGTGCGGGTTATATTGGGCCGAATGGGCACAACTTTGGAGGCCGTCGTCGCAAATGAGGTGAACATTGGAGATGCGGACGACGACCGGGAAGAGGTTGCGCTCGAAGGTAGGACCGACATCGGGGAGACCCAAAAGAGGCAACTTGTACAGGCGCGACGAGGACAAGGAATCTTCAAGGCGAACGTTCGATTGAACGAGAAGAGATGCCGGTTGACCGGCATCACCGATCAGACGCTCTTGATCGCGAGTCACATCAAACCCTGGTCGAAATCGTCAGACTTTGAAAAGCTAGATGGGTGTAATGGCCTGCTGCTGTCCCCACACGTCGATCGCCTTTTTGACCGCGGGCTGATCAGCTTCGATGATGATGGGACTGTATTGCGATCCCGATTGGTTGCTGCGGATATCTGGCCTGCCTGGGGGCTCCACGCCGTCGCTAACGTAGGAACCTTCTCATCGAAGCAGAGCAGCTATCTGGCATACCATCGGAAGCACCTCTTTAAGCCTGGCTAGCGGCACCTCGGCGATGCGGATGTCAACTCAAACTAACTCGAAATGCTGCATTGTTGAGTTTCCGTGACGTCGGACGCGAAAATCCGGCACCACCTTTTAATTCCGAGCTTTACGCGACAAGCGGAGCGACGTTGTCGCTTTCGAATATGCCCATTCGGCCAAGCCCCGCTCGGATTGCGTCGCGCACATAGGATGGCGACAGGTGCGCATAGTGGCGGCGTGTGATCCGTTCGTCGGCGTGACCCAGCGCTTCTGCAATGACCGCAATAGGCACGCCTGCCATCGCCAAGCGGGACGCGTAGGTGTGGCGTAGAATGTGGAAGCCAACCCCTTCGAGTCCAGCCGCGGTAATCGCCTCCTTCATCGGGCGGACTTGATGACTTGCGCCGTACTGGCGCCCATTCTCATTGGTGAACAGGACGTCATCCGGTTTCTTCGCCAAGCAGTGACGCCGAAAAAACTCGATGCCCTCGTCGGTCAGGTGGACCCAGCGCGGCTTGCCGGACTTGGTGTCCGGGAAGTGAATCGCGCCCGCGGTAAGATCGACGTCAATCGCCCGGATCTTGTGAATTTCGGACTAGCGGCCGCCCGTCAGGAGCGCGGCCTGGATCATCGGCCTGAAGGTCGGGGACGCCGCGTTGACGACACGTATCGCCTCTGTGGGATTCAGGTATCGGATCCGGGGAGCATCGACCTTCGGAAACGGCTTCACTCGGCGCCAGGCGAGGTCGGAGCCGACCTTCCCGTCGTTGAATGCCCGGTTAAGAGCAGCGCGAAGGACGGTCAGCATCCGGTTGGCTGTCGCTCGGCGAGGGCGGCCGTTGCTTTCGGTCACCGGTCGCATCTTCCTGAACCCTTTCTTGGTCGGCCGATAGCCGGCGGGTGCTTCGGCGAGACCGCGGTGAAACCGAAGGATCGTGTCTGTTGTCAGCGTACGGACCTGGTGGTCGCCGAGCACTGGGCGGATGTAACGATCGGCGACCCAGCTCGTCTTGTCCTTTGAGCGCCCGGTGAAGGCGAACAGATAATCGTCGAGAGCGTCGTTCACTGTGTAGGGGCCGACACGGCGCCCTTCGTTGATCTCAATCTCGCCAAACCATTCGCGCGCCTTTTCCTGAGCTTGCGAGAAGCTCAAGACGGCATTGGCGTGATCGTCGAGGTGATCGTCAGCGTCGCCGAGCGCGATTTGAAATCGATCGCCACCCGGCGCCCGGTACTTTGCAACCCAGGACCCGCCGTTCCGCCCTTTGCGATAGCCAAGGGTCCGGCCCTTCGAGATGGCGCACCAATAGGGCGCGTTTCGGATCGGCAGCGCGGCGCGTGCGCTGCGGCTGTCAAGCTTCCGGTCTCGAGCGGTCCTGGCCATGCGAATGCCCCAAAATTTTCACTGCAATTTCACTGCAAAACCATAGCCGAAAGGCCGCGAACGGCCAAGAACAAGTTTTGCAGTGAGACTTAAAAAATCCTGTGTTCGCAGATGTTTATCATTGTTCGCAACTGTTCGCGACACCCTCTGTCGCCGCTGCTTTCACGGCGAAAACACGGGTTCGAGTCCCGTTGGGGTCACCAGCGCTCAATCAAAATTGTGGCTAAGCCGGTTGCGAGACGTTCTCGGGGCCGGGCGTAGCATTGTTGTAACCAACGAGAAATTGACGTTAGTACGAAACGCACTAATATATGCTCAGGTTTGAGGATATTGCCGTGCGCAAAGGTGACAATCCGGGTGGAGCACAAGCACTGGGGCCAATTCCGCCTCAGGTGCTGAATCTCGCGCGATGCGAGCGCGAGGTTGCAGTCGTCATTTATCTCGAAGGAGGGATGACCGCGAAACTCCTCGAGGCCCGGCTTCCACGCAAGATTTCGAACAGCGCGTTGCGCGCAATGCTCCAGCGCCTGTGCACCAAAGGCATCTTGCGTCGGCACAAGATCGACGGCTCGCACAGCTCGACCGATCGCCGCATTCCCTATGTCTATACACCTGCGATCACGCCGGAACTTGTCCGGATTCGTGCGCTCCAGCAGGTCGCGCGAGACTATTTCGGTGGATCGCTCCTGCGCGTTGCGGAGGAAGCGGCTAAGGCATCCAAGGTCGGGGCCGAAGCCCACCAGCTCGAAGACGGGCTCAACATCGCGGCCTGATCTCGCGCGGGAATTCATGGTCCGCGAACGTCGTGCCTTCTCCTTCACCAACGCTCCGGCGCGAAGCGCTCGAAGCTGCTGCCAATCGCAATTTCCGGCCTGCTGATTCAGCGTCATCAGCCTGTCCGAAACACTGTGACCATGATGTCACAATGCGCGGTAAAGTACGTATCGTACCAAAATTTGTCTTCTCATTAATGGTCTGATTCGCACTACAGGACCCCGATATCGAATTGTTTCGGGGAAATCGGGGTTATGCGAATTTCAAAGACGTTGGCGCTGTCGTCTGTTTCGGCAGCAGCGCTTTTTGCTCTCTCTGCTGCAGCGCCTGCGAATGCGCAGACTCCGGCGCCGGCCGTTCCGGGCGGCGATCCGTGTCAGGCTCCTGCGGATCAGCGTGACCCGAGTGCCAATTGCCCTACCGCCGATTCTCCGGCGGGAGAAGCGATTGCCCAGGGCGCGACCACGACGACTGCTGAAGACCAGGGCGTCGTTGTCGTTGGTTCGCGCATCCGCCGCGACCGTTTCAACAGCGCTGACCCAGTCACCGTCATCAACCGCGACGCCGCGGTCGATGCCGGCTTCAACTCGACCGCTGAAGTGCTTCAGAGCGTCGGCGTCACCGGCGGCACGGGCCAGATCACCGACACCTTCGGCGGCCTGGTCGTCGAAGGCGGCCCGGGCGTGAACACGCTGTCGCTGCGCGGCCTTGGTGCAACGCGTACGCTGATCCTGCTCAACGGCCGCCGTATTGCTCCGGCCGGTACCCGCGGACAGGTCGGTGCCACCGACTTGAACGTTCTGCCGACCTCGATCCTCGACCGGATCGAAGTGCTGAACACCGGCGCGTCGTCGATTTACGGTTCGGACGCCGTCGCCGGCGTCGTCAACATCGTGACGCTGAGCAAGTTCAACGGCCTTGCCGTCGAAGCCGACATCACTGCGCCGGAAGTCGGCGCGGGCACGTCGCAGCGTTACTCGATCACCGCCGGCACGTCGGGCGAGCGTTTCTCGATCCTCGGCTCGATCGAAGTGTTCGACCGCAACCGCATCACGCAGGGCGACCTGCCCTGGACCCGTTGCCCGCAGCAGCGTCGTCTGAGCCCGCTCGGCTTCAACGATTCGAACAAGTGTTTCCCGCTCGAAGAGGGCGGCGTCACGGTCAACACGATCGGAACTGGCTTCTACTTCGTCGACAATCCGGGCAGCGACATTGCTCCCGGCTTTGAAGCAAATCCTCCGGGCTACTATCTCTATTGTAACCGTTGGCGTCCAAACGCCGGGGCTGGATCGACGCTTCCGGGGTTCGAGTGCGTGGGTGGCCTGATCTACAACCCGACCACGGGTGGTGGCTTCGGTAGCAACACCAGTCAGCCGCGCGACACCTTCGCGCCGTCGATGTTGAAGCAGGACGTCATCTCGCCGACCCGCAACTACACGGGCTATCTCTCGGCGACCTACGACACCGGCTTCTTCGGTGACGGCCAGCTCTATTCGGAACTGCTGATCACCCGCCGCAAGTCGCAGCAGAATGGCCAGCGCCAGCTGACGCTCGACTATGCCCCGAACAGCCCGTTGCTGCTCTCAGCCAATGGCGGTCTGTTCACAACTCAGCCGCGCCGGGTGAACTCCGCCATCGGCGTTCGCGTGTTCGCGGACTACGGCATCTACGACAGCAGCCAGACGCAGGACTTCGTGAAGTTCTCGGCCGGCTTCCGTGGCGACCTGCCGTTCCTGCCGACGTGGCGTTACGACTTCTACGCCAACAAGAGCTGGGCTGACGGCACCTACAGCTATGAGCAGATCCTCGCGGATCGTCTCGCCCAGAGCTTGAACGTTCGCCTGGTCAACGCCGATGGCTCGACCATCGTGGTTCCTCCGACGGCGCCTGTTGGCTTCGTCCCGACGATTGCGAACACTCCGGGTGCGCGTTTCGTCTGCGTCGACACAACCGGCAGCTGCGTTGCCGCGCCAGCGATCAGCAATGCGATCATCGGCGGTCAGGCTCGCACGGCCGCGGCGGCATGGTTCGACTACATTACTGACGACGTCGTCGGTCACACGGCATTCCGTGAAACGACCTTCAACGCGACGTTCGACGGACCGCTGTTCCGCCTTCCGGGTGGCAACGCGCAGGCTGTGGTCGGCTTCGAATACCGCAAGTCGAGCATCAACGACGTCCCGTCGTCCGATGCGCAGCGCAACAACCTGTACAACTTCACTTCGGCGCCGATCACCAAGGGCTCCGACAGTGTGTGGGAAGCATTTACCGAGCTTGAGTTCCCGGTCCTGCGCAACGTTCCGTTCGCCGAGGAACTGACCTTCAACGCTTCGGGCCGCTTTACCCACTACGATTCGTACGGTTCGGACACGACTTACAAGATCGGCGGTATCTGGTCGCCGGTTCGCTGGCTGTCGTTCCGCGGCAGCTACGGCACCTCGTATCGTGCTCCGGCGCTGTACGAACAGTTCCTGGGTTCGACGACGGGCTTCCTGTCGGCTCAGAGCACCGATCCGTGCACCAGCCTCTTCAACGTCACCAACCAGACGATCGTCGCCAACTGCCTTGCCGATGGGTTGCCCAACAACTTCATCAACAACGGCAGCACGACGGTTCTTCAGCGTGGTGGAGCGGACTCGGGTCTTGAGGCGGAGACGTCGAAGAACCTGACCTTCGGGACGGTGATCCAGCCGACCTTCGGTCCGGCCTTCGGCAACCTGTCGCTCGCCATCGATTACTTCCGCATCGAGGTGAACAACGGCGTGTCGCAGCTTGGTGCGGGCAACCTCGCCCGTGGCTGCTACGACGGAACGCGGCCTGAGTATTGCCAGTTCGTCACCCGTGATCCGTACACCGGATCGGGCACCGGCCAGCTGACGATCGTCCAGTCGTACATCAACGTCGCGACGGACATGGTGAAGGGTATCGATTTCACCCTCCGCTACGACCGCGAGCTGGGCCCGGGCAAGCTCGACCTCGGCATCAATGCGGTTCGCATTATCGATCGTGTCAACCAGAACGATCCGGCGTTCGCGGCAACGCACTTCGAAGGTTCGATCGGCAATCCGAAGTGGTCCGGCACGGGTCACGTCGGATACGACTGGGGTCCGTGGTACGCTCGCTGGGGTGTCGATTACATCGGCCACACCAACGACGACTTCCTGGTCGATCCGGCCGACTTCCCAACGAACGTCTACGACTTCTCGGTCAAGGACTACTGGCTGCACACGGCGGCGCTTCGGTACGAGCCGAACAACCGTTACAGCCTGACGGCCGGTGTTCGGAACGTCTTCGACAAGAAGCCGCCGAAGATCACTGCCGAGGATCCGTTCGTGAACACCATCGCGAACATTCCGCTGCAGTCCGGATGGGACTTCCGTGGCCGGACGTTCTTCATCAACGCACAAGCCAAAATCTTTTGATCAATTTGGGAGCCCGGGCATCCGCCCGGGCTCCCTCAGTTAGTTGAATGCACCTGAGAAATAGGGGACCAAAATGAAGACGAGCTTCCGTCAAAACCTGCTCGCATCGACCTTGCTGGTCGGTACGGCTGCGCTGGCAACGCCGGCGTGGGCACAGGACACGCAGTCAGCGGATCCAGCGGCTTCGCAGCCAACCGGACCGGTTGAGGCGCAGCCGACTCCAACGGTCGCCGCCGATGGGGATGCCGTTGAGTCCGGACAGGACATTATCGTTACCGGCTCGCGCATTCCGCAGCCGAACTTGGAATCGGCTGCACCGGTCACGGTCGTTTCCGACCAGGACGTGAAGCTCTCCGGTACATCCAGGATCGAAGACGTCCTCAACCAGCTCCCGTCCGTCGGCGCCGCGCAGACGTCCGGTGTGTCGAACGGCGCGACCGGTACGGCCGAAGTCGACCTTCGCTACCTGGGCGGCAAGCGCTCGCTGGTTCTGATCAACGGCCGCCGCATGATGCCGGGCGATCCGAACAGCAGCAACCTGTCGGCCGACTTGAACGTCATCCCCGCAGCGTTGATCAAGCGGGCGGAAGTCCTGACCGGCGGCGCATCATCCGTGTACGGTGCTGACGCGGTCGCAGGCGTCGTCAACTTCATCATGGATACCAGCTTCGAGGGCATCCGCTTCGACGGCAACTACAGCATCTGGCAGCACAACCAGGACGATCCAAGCGTCAGCGGCGGCCTTCACGTGAGCGACATCATCAACGCTCGCGGCTTCCCGCTTCCGACCGGCAGCACGACTGACGGACGTTCGTTCGACGGCACGGTCACCATCGGCGCCGGCTTCGACGACGGCCGCGGCCATGCCGTTGCCTACTTCGGCTATCGCAACACCAAGCCGGTTCTTCAGCGCGACCGCGACTTTTCGGCGTGCGTGCTGCAGAACACCGGCGGTGGCGTTCCCCGTTGCGGTGGTTCCGCCACTGCGAACCCGGGCACTGCGGTGATCTTTGCGACCACGACGACCAATGGCACGGCCATTACGTCGACGGTTGCGGCACTCGGGCCGGGAACGATCACGCCGTTCGCCCAGAACCTCTACAACTTCGCGCCGCTGAACTACTTCCAGCGGCCGGACGAGCGTTACATCGCCGGCGCGTTCGCCGATTACGAGATCAGCCCTGCGCTGAAGCCGTACCTCGAGTTCATGTTCATGGACGACCGGACGCTGGCGCAGATCGCGCCCTCGGGCGACTTCGGCAACACGCTGACCATCAACTGCGACAACCCGCTGATGTCGGCTGCGCAGCTGGCGGTGATCTGCGGCAATCCGAACAACGTCATCAACGGTTTCGTCGGGAACTTCCCGCTGGCGACCGGCGCTCCGTACAATCCGAACCCGGGTGCGGCGCCGATCAATTTCTTCGACGCCCGCGGCAACACCTATAACCAGGCGTTCTTCCAGCTTCTCCGTCGTAACACGGAAGGCGGCCCGCGTATTTCCGACCTTCGTCACCAGGCGTGGCGCGGGGTTCTTGGAACCAAGGGCGACCTGTCGAGCATCTTCTCGTACGACGCCTACTTCCAGTACGGCCGCACGAACTACACGCAGGTCTACAAGAACGAGTTCTCGATCGCTCGCCTGAACCGCGCGCTCAACGCCGTGAACGTCGATGCCAATGGCGTCGTCGTCCCGGTCGGAACGCCCGGTTCGTCGATCGTCTGCCGCTCGGTGCTCGACAACAGTGATCCGACTTGCGTCCCGTATGATCCGTTCGGCGCAGCTCCGTCGGCGGCGTCGATCAACTACCTGAACGTCTTCGGCGTCATCCAGGGCATCACGTCGGAACAGATCGGCCACTTCGACATCACCGGCCTGCTTGGCGATGCCGGCATCAAGACGCCGTGGGCGGAAGATGGCGTGGGCATCAACGTCGGTGTCGAGTACCGGCGTGAATCGCTCGAGCTGAACCCGGACACGTCGTTCCAGACGGGCGATCTGACGGGTCAGGGTGCACCGACGCTTCCAGTCAGCGGCAACTTCCGCGTATGGGACGTGTTCGGCGAAGCCCAGATCCCGATCATCCAGAACCAGGGGATCGAGGAGTTCACGATCGGCCTCGGTTACCGGAAGTCGTGGTACGACATCAGCAGCGGCGGTGGCTATGACACCGACACGTACAAGATCTCGGCCGAGTTCGCTCCGGTGAGCGACATCCGGTTCCGCGGCTCGTACAACCGTGCGGCTCGTGCCCCGAACATCCAGGAGCTGTTCGCTCCGCAGTTCGTCGGCCTCGATGGCGCCAACGATCCTTGCGCCAAGGTCATTACCGCGACCGACTATGGCTGCCTTGCGCAGGGCCTGGTCGTCGGCCAGTCGCCGACTGCCAACCCGGCCGGCCAGTATAACGGCCTGCTCGGCGGCAACCCGAACCTCAAGCCGGAGAAGGGCACGACCTGGACGATCGGTACGGTCATCCAGCCGCGCTTCATCCCGAGGTTCGCGCTGACGATCGACTGGTGGAACATCAAGCTCGAGAACGCCATCCAGGGCTATGGTGCGGACGCGATCATCAACACCTGCGTTGGTGATACGACCGCGACGTTCGTGTCCCCGGCCTGCGCTCTCATCCAGCGCGATGCCGCCGGCTCGATCTGGCTGACGCCGAACGGTTTCGTGGTCGACACGCCGGTCAATACGGCGACGATCAAGGAAGCCGGCCTCGACGTGAACGCGTCCTACTCCCATGGACTGTTCAACCTCGGCAAGCTCGGCTGGAGCTTCGTCGGGACGTACATGGACAAGTACGACGTCAACAACGGCCTGTCGCAGCCTTACTCCTGTAAGGGCCGCTATGGTCCGGTCTGCTCCGGCGGCACGGTTGCCGCGTCGGCGCCGATCCCGACCTGGAGGCACAAGCTGCGGACGACCTGGACGTCGAACTTCGGCCTCGGGCTGTCGCTGCAGTGGCGTCATATCGGGAAGGTCAAGGCGGAAACGCTGGATCCGAGCAACACCGTCAACGGTGCGTTCAACTTCGATCCGGGCCTGCACGTGAAGGCGCAGAACTACCTCGACCTGTCGGCAACCTACACGCTGATGGATCGGATCAACCTGCGTGCCGGTGTCAACAACCTGACCGACAACGATCCGCCGCTCATCACGGGTGGCAACGCAGGTCGTGCCGGCTCGAACCTTTGCCCGGCTGGTCCGTGCAACGGCAACACGTACCCGGGCACCTGGGATGCGCTCGGCCGTCTCCTCTGGGTAGGCGCGACGATCG
>NZ_BAABJC010000001.1:89952-1045680 GCF_039543105.1 Sphingomonas daechungensis | reverse complement strand
GATCCTGGCGACCGAGGCATGCCCGGCTCCGCCGCCGCCGCCTCCGCCGCCGCCGCCGGCGCCAGAGCGCGGCTAAGCGGAAACGCTAGCTCGAAGATTGGGGCGGTGGACCAAACGGTCCGCCGCCCTTTTCTTTGGCAGGAGGGCAAGACGAGCCGTGAGAGCCTGCTCAGCTCCAAGATCGAAAGAGCTACGCGGCTTCGGAGTTCTTCAGGAAAATGTACATTCGGTCGAGCCAGTCGATCCTGGACCGCAGGGAACGAACGGCGCTGTCGTGGACGAACTCCTTGAACGGCACTTCGACCGACCGGCCGTACTCTTCGAGTTCGTCAAGCTTCGAGTGAAGCTGCTCCTTCGCATTGAGAACCCATCGCGCCCGCTCATCCGCGCTCAGCAGTTCAAATGACTGCACACGGGTGCGTAATGGATCATCCAGAAGGAGGTGATCGGGGCGTATCTTCAGCACCCAGTCCTTGACTGCCCGTCGGCCCAGCGCTGTGCAGCTCAGCTCCTCTGTTCCGCGTCGATCGGCATCCTTTCGACGCTTCGAAATCAGCCCTTCTTCTTCCAACCGGCTGATCAGCGGGTAGATCTTGCCCTTGCTCGTATTGAAATTGCTGATCGGAGAGTCCGAGTAGATCTTGATGATCTGGTACGATGTCGTCGGTTGAATGCGCAGCACGAGCGAGAGCAATGTGCCCTCGTTATCGGTCAGGTCGCGCTTCCCCCTTGGCACAACGGCCGCTCGCCTAGAAATTAAGCCTGCACCGAGAGATAAAGAGGGGCGTATCGTTGGGCAAGCGTATGTAACAAGAGTGTCGCAATGCTTGTTGACGAAATGGTGATGCTCGATCGTAGAAGTCGCGGGGGCGAGTCAGCATGGTGAGGCCGGAAGTCTTCAGTAGTGCGGAAAGGCGCTCGTTTCGGCGGGAAGCCCTCGCGCTGACGGTAGCGGTCTGGGTCGCCCATTATGTCATCTTCACGGCGCGCGACTTCGTCGTTCAAAGAGCCCAGCTGGCTACGGTCGTCGTCCTTCGGACCGGCTGGACCCTAATGGGAGCCGCAATCTGCGCCGCCATCTACTTCATTCTTGGTCAGTTCCGCGATTCACGGTTCGCGACGCAGCTGTTCATCGCGGGACTATTGTGCTTCCCGGCAGCCTTCATCCAGGCGGGCGCGGTCTACTTTTCGAAGGTTGCCACCGGCGTGCCCCTGACCATTGAGGGATCCATGCTCATGGAGCTGGTTCGATCGGCAACGTCGTGGGTGTGGATCTACTTCGGCTGGGCAGTCTGCCTGCTGGCGCTGCAATACAATCTACGCGCCCGGCGTGAGCAGCGCCTTCGTGCCGAGGCTTTGGCGCTCGCCCATGAGGCTCAGATGCGCGCGCTGCGGTACCAGCTCAATCCGCATTTCCTGTTCAATACGCTCAACTCAATCGCCGCCTTGATGCTCGACGGCAACGCCCGCGTCGCGGAAACCATGCTCCGCAAGCTGTCAGGGTTCCTTCGGCAGGGATTGGCGGGCGATTCACTGGACGACGTCCAGCTCCAACACGAGGTCGATCACCAGCGGCTCTATTTCGACATCGAGCAGCTTCGGTTTCCGGAGCGCCTGTCAGTGGAAGTCGACATTCCCGACGAGTTGCGGAACGCACTTGTCCCGAGCTTCATCCTCCAGCCAATTGTGGAGAATGCGGTCAAATATGCCGTTGCGCCGAGCAACGAACGGACGACGATCAGAATCGTGGCACGAGATGTTGGCGGGATGCTGCAACTGTCGGTGACCGACGACGGCAAAGCCGGAAGCAAAGGTCTTCCGGGAACAGGCATCGGCTTGGTCAACGTCCAGAAACGGCTCGCGAGCCGCTTCGGCGACCGATACACTTTCGACGACGGGCCGCTGAGCCCGAACGGCTATCGGGTGGAATTCGCGCTGCCGCTGAAAAAGGCCGCGGCTTGACGCTACGCGTCGTGATTGCGGACGACGAGCCCCTCGCGGTTCGCCGCTTGCAGATTGCTCTTGGCAACCTGCATGACATTGAGATCGTCGGTTCGGCAGGGGACGGAGAAGAGGCGCTTGAGCTTATCACCGAACTAAGCCCGGACGTAGTCTTGCTCGATATCCGAATGCCGAAACTGTCGGGCCTACAGCTCATCGAAGCGCTGGATTCTCCGTCGCCTCCCGCAGTCATATTCATCACCGCGTATGAGAGCTTCGCGGTCGATGCCTTTCGGGAGGGCGCGATCGACTATCTGCTCAAGCCGTTAGATGAGGAGCGCCTGGCAATTGCCGTCGATCGTGCCCGGCGGTCGCTCGAGACCCGGGATGCCGGGGAACGTATCGCTGAATTGCGCGGTGCGCTCACGTCGCTCCAGATCGAGGATGAAGCTCGGGAGCAATCACGCTACGAAAAGCACCTCTGGGTGAGTTCGCGGGGACATGTCACGCGTGTGCCGGTCAGTGAGGTTCGCTGGTTTCAGGCGGAGGGCGATTACGTCGTCGTTCACGCTGAAGGCGGAGATTACCTTATCCACGACAGCCTGCGGGACCTCGAATCGCGTCTCGACCCGGAGAAATTCCTTCGAGTCCACCGCAGCGCGATTGTGGCGACACATTCCGTCGCGGGCGTCGGCAGGACGGAGTTCGGCGTCCTCCAGCTGCGTCTCGTGGATGGATCGGCCGTTTCGGTCAGCCGCACGTACAAAAAGGCGACGCGCGCGGCGCTAGGAATCTGATCCTAGTAGAGGCCCGGCCTGGGGCGAGCGACAGGCTTACTCGGTTCAGACTGGACGGTCGAATTCCGGTTCGACCGGCGATTGCCGTCATCGAACGGCTTTCTTTCGACCTTTTGCCAGACTGAACTTGGCTCAACTCGACTCATGCCGGACTCCACAGGGGGCGACCGCTAAACGCCTTAGTCGCTCCTCCAGGCGTTACGTTGACCGGAGTTAGCTTCGGGAGTGCCTTTTCGCCGACTCGCACGTTTGGTTCGGTGAACGGCCTGTTTCGGGTCCCTTCAACGACAATCCTGCCGGATTCCCGACGGTTAGTCGGAGCGATCGTTAGAGCGACAGGAAAGTAATCCCGATACTGACGGCCAGCGCCAGCATGCTTGCAGCGAGCGCGAGTGCGGCGGATTTGCCCTTCGACCGGGCGTAGGCAAGGGTAATGCCAAGCTTGACCGCCATGTTGGCGAGAATGGTGCCGGCAAGGGCCAGCGCGGCAAATGTGGCGCCGATCATCTCTGGACGCAGACCACCGGCAGTCACGATTGCTACATCGACGTCCATCGTTCCGATAATCAAGAGCAGCACGGCAATGCCTCGTTCGCCGAACCGGCCCTGCGCCCAGGCGCCCGCCGCGGCGGCGGCCGCGACGAAGACGAGGAAGGCAAGTGCGGGCAGCAGCGCGATCGGATTGCCGGGCGCTGATGATCCTTCGTTGTGCGGTGCACTCCGGTAAAGCCACCATCCTGCCAGAGCAGCGACGATCACTGCCGGGGCGACGATCAGAGCGAACGGCACGAGCAGCCGCGTGGCGATTAGCCCCACCAGCACCAGCACGCGCAGGTACATGATCGCAGAAGCGAGCGCGATGCCCGCCGGCTCGGCTCCCGCGCGCTGGTCGGAGCCGAGACGCTGGGCAAGCGACTGGGTTACAGCGGTCGAGCTGTACAGCCCGCCGATGACGGCCGTCGCGATGGTCCCGTGGCGTTCCCCGAAAATGCGGTTCGCCACGTATCCGAGGAATGAGAAACCGGTGACGAGGACCACCACGAGCCAAAGCTTCTGCGGGTTCCAGGCTCCGTAGGGACCGTATTGCCCATCCGGCAGGAACGGCAGAATCGCGCCAGCGATCACCGCAAAACGGGCGAGGGCCTTCACGTCTTCCTGATCCAGCCGGTCGATGAAATCGTGCACCTCTGCCTTCAGGGCGAGGACGAGAGTCACGAGTGTTGCGCCGACGATGGCGAGCGCCGGGTTGCCACTTCCCGCTACGAAGCCAAGCGCGATGGTCGCCATGGCCGCGATCGGACTCGTTGCGTCGGGGCGATCATTGATGTCGACCCGGTGCGCATAGCCGATTGTCATGACGGCCGCAGCTCCGGCGACCACGGCTCCGGCAGCCAGTTGATGACCCTGGCTACTGATGAGACCGGAAAGGCCAGACGCCATTCCAATCAGGGTGAAGGTCCGGACGCCGGCGACACGGGCGCCTTCCTTCTCGCTACGAAGGGTGAAGCCGCGCTCTATTCCGATCAGCAGGCCGCAGGCAATCGCGGTGCCAACCGCAAGCGCTTGTAGGTACCAGGCGCCGATCAGCAAAGCCGCTCCGCGTGCCAGGCGAGGTGCGCCGACATGAAGGTCGAGATGAAATAGTAACTGTGATCATAGCCTTCGCGGAGGTTCAGCTGCAGGTCGATGCCCGCATCCTCGCAGGCCCGCCGCAAAAGCTCCGGCTTCAGCTCCGTATTGAGGAAGGGGTCGGCCGTGCCAACGTCCACCAACAGCTCATCCAGTCTCGCGCCGTCTTCAATCAAGGCGACGGAGTCATGCTGGCGCCACTGCTCCGGCTCGTCGCCGAGATATCCTCCCAACGCTTTCTCACCCCACGGAACCTGGCTCGGGGCGACGATGGGAGCGAAGGTCGAGACGCTCGAGAAGCGGCCAGGATGGCTCAGAGCCACGGTCAGAGCGCCATGCCCTCCCATTGAATGACCGGTGATACCTTGCCGACCCATGTCTGCCGGAAACTCTGCCGCAACAAGTGCGGGAAGTTCCTCGGTGACGTACGTCCACATGCGATAATTCTTCGCAAAAGGCTCCTGTGTCGCGTCGACATAGAAGCCGGCGCCGAGGCCGAAATCGTAAGATCCGGAGTGATCGTCCGGGACGCCTTCGCCGCGCGGGCTTGTGTCAGGCGCGACGAAGATCAGGCCATGCTCAGCGCACGCCGCTCGATATTCGCCCTTCTCGGTCACGTTGGCATGCGTGCAGGTCAGGCCTGACAGGTACCAAATGACCGGGAGCTTCCCTCCGCCTTCGGCTTGCGGAGGCAGGAAGATCGAAAACGTCATGTCCGTGCCGGTCGCGGCCGACGCATGCTTCACGACAAGCTGGCGCCCGCCGTGCGACCGGACGTCGCTGACGATTTCCAAACTCACTGGCCCGCCGGGACCCGGTAGAATCCGCAGAGCTTGTTGCCGTCGGGATCGCGCAGGTAGGCAAGGTACAGCTTGCCGAAGCCGCCGTCGCGGATTCCGGGCGGATCCTCGATCGCTGTCCCGCCGTTGGCGAGACCGGCCGCATGCCAGGCATCGACGGCCTCAGGGCTTGGTGCGGCGAAGCCGATTGTCGAACCATTGCCGTGGCTGCACGCCTCACCATTGAGTGGCTCCCCGATTCCAAGTGCGCCCTGCTTCGTCATCCACCAGTCGGACTTGCCGAAGTCCTGGCCGGGCGAAAGCCCGAGCGCGCCCAGCGTCGCGTCGTAGAATTTTTTCGACCGTTCGCGGTCGCTGCATCCCAGCATGACGTGGCTGAACATGATTCCTCTCCCTAGTAGACGACTACGCTCCGGATGCTCTCGCCCGCGTGCATCAGGTCGAAGCCCTTGTTGATCTCGTCGAGCGTCAGCACGTGGGTGATCATTGGGTCGATGGCAATCTTCCCGTCCATGTACATGTCGACGATCTTCGGGACGTCGGTACGGCCCTTGGCTCCGCCGAACGCGGTGCCGCGCCAGTTGCGGCCGGTGACGAGCTGGAACGGTCGCGTGGCGATTTCCTTGCCGGCCTCGGCAACGCCGATGATGACGCTCGTACCCCAGCCGCGGTGGCAGCATTCGAGCGCGGTCCGCATCACTTCGGTGTTGCCGGTCGCGTCAAAGCTATAGTCCGCGCCGCCATCGGTGATCTCGACGATCTTGGCGACCGTGTCCTCGCGGCTCATGCCCTTGGTGTTGAGGAAGTCGGTCATGCCGAACTGGCGGCCCCATTCCTCGCGGTCGGGATTGATGTCGATGCCGAGGATTTTATTCGCCCCGGCAAGCTTGGCGCCCTGGATGACGTTGAGGCCGATGCCGCCGAGACCGAAGACGACGACATTGTCCCCCGGCTGGACCTTGGCGGTGTTCATCACCGCGCCGACGCCGGTGGTCACGCCGCAGCCGATGTAGCAGCTGGTCTTGAACGGAGCGTCCTCGCGGATCTTCGCGACGGCGATCTCGGGCAGCACGGTGAAGTTCGAAAAGGTCGAGCAGCCCATGTAGTGGTAGATGGTCTCGCCACGGTAGCTGAAGCGGCTGGTACCGTCCGGCATCAATCCCTTGCCCTGGGTTGCGCGGATCGCGGTGCAGAGGTTGGACTTGCCCGACAGGCAGGTTTTACACTTGCCGCACTCCGGCGTGTAGAGCGGGATGACGTGGTCGCCGGGCCTCACGCTGGTGACGCCCGGCCCGACTTCGCGAACGACGCCCGCGCCCTCGTGGCCGAGGACCGAGGGAAAGATGCCTTCGCTGTCGAAGCCATCGAGCGTGTAGGCGTCGGTGTGGCAGATGCCGGTCGCCATGATCTCGACCAGGACTTCGCCTTCCTTCGGACCTTCGAGGTCGAGTTCGACGATTTCGAGCGGCTTTTTCGCCTCGAAAGCTACGGCTGCGCGGGTCTTCATGAGTCGGTTCCCCCAATCGGTCTGGCCGTGCCTATGCCTCCAAGAAGCGCCTGATCCAACCGCCAACGCGCGCATTGTCGTTCGGAGCGTCCAGCGAGGCAATCGCCGCGTCCGGGTCAGGGACGACATCGTAGCGCTTCTCGATCAGCGCCTTGGCGAATGCCGGAGAAAACTCCGGGTGGAATTGGAAGGAGATAGCGGGCCGGTCGGTCCAGGCGAGACCGGCGAACGGTGTGAAATCGGACCGCGCAATAATTTCGGTATCCGATGGCTGAATTATCACTTGATCCTGGTGCGAGGCGGGCGCGGCGATCGTGGTCGCACTATCCATCCATGGCTCCCGATGGACGATGTCGTAACGATGAAGGCCTGCGCCCCAGCCTTTGTCGGACTTCTCGACGCGCCCTCCGAGCGCTTCCGCCATTGCCTGGTGCCCGAAGCAGATCCCGACCATGCGGCTGTCTTTCGCCGCGCGGATGAACTCCAGCAGGCCGGGAATCCACGGAAGCGGGTCGTACACGCCCGCCGGCGACCCCGTGACCAGGCAGGCATCATGCTTGCCGGGATCGGGCAACTCGCCGGCCTGCACGTCGAACACCTCGATCTCGAACCCAGGGCCGAGCATCGCTTCGAACATTGCGGGGTAACTGCCGAACTCCTCGGCAAGCCGGCCGGGCGCGCGCCCCGTCTCCAGGATTGCAAGCTTCATGGCCGCCGCCTTGCCACCGGATTTGGCTTCGGCCAATGCGTTTGCGTGAAAGGGGAGAGCGATGACTGACAGACCGCTCGAAGGCCGTCACGCGCTGATCACCGGCGGCGGCACCGGCATCGGCGCCGCAACCGCGGAGCTTCTCCATGCGGCGGGCGCACGAATTTCGCTGCTCGGACGCCGGCTGGAGCCCCTGTGCGACGTCGCCAGTGCCGTCGGCGGGACACCGGTTCAGTGCGACGTGACGGACCACGACAACATCACGCGCGCGTTCGAGCAGGCGCGGACTGCCAATGGCCTGATTGATCTTCTGATCGTCAACGCCGGGATCGCTGAGAGCGCGCCCTTCCACAAGATGACCCGAGAGAGCTGGGATCGCATCATTGCGGTCAATCTGACCGGCGCCTTCGACACGGTTCAGGCCGGCCTTCCGGACCTGCTCCAGGCCGAAGATGCCCGCGTCGTGTTCATTGCTTCGGTGGCCAGCCTGCGCGGCGTTCCTTACGCGGCGCACTATGCTGCATCGAAGCACGGATTGCTCGGCCTGATGCGGTCGATGGCGGCGGAGTATGCCAAGTCCAGGATGACTGTGAACGCGATCTGCCCGGGCTATGTCGATACGCCGATGACGGACCAATCCGTATCGCGCGTGTCGCAGATTACGGGGAAGGGCGACGATTTCGCGCGGTCGGCGATCACCAACATGAATGCGAGCGGCCGGCTGGTCGATCCGACGGCGATCGCCAATTTGGTGCTGACGGTCTGCCTGCCGCTCAGTCGCGACATCAACGGGGCGGCGATCACCATCGATGGGGGCACGGCCGCGTGAGATTCGATCCTGCGACGTTTCGCCCCGAACACTTCCTGTGGAAGTTCGAAGGCGGCGTCGCGACGGTCACGCTCAACAGGCCAGAGCGCAAGAACCCGCTGACGTTCGAAAGCTATGCCGAGCTTCGCGATACCTTTCGCGCGCTGACTGATGCGAAGGACGTCAAGGTCGTCGTCATTTGCGGCGAGGGCGGCAATTTCTGCTCTGGCGGCGACGTGCACGAGATCATCGGCCCGCTGACCAGAATGGATGACTCCGGCCTGTTGCAGTTCACGACGATGACCGGCGACCTTGTCAAAGCCATCCGTGCCTGCCCGCAACCGATCATTGCCGCTGTCGAAGGCGTCTGCGCTGGCGCGGGAGCGATCCTGGCGATGTCGAGCGACATCCGCTTCGCCTCGCCAAGCGCCAAGACCGCATTTCTGTTTACACGCGTCGGCCTGTCCGGTGCGGACATGGGCGCATGCGCGATCCTGCCGCGCATCATCGGTCACGGACGCGCGTCGGAACTGCTGTTCACGGGCCGGTCTATGGGCGCCGACGAAGGCCTCGCCTGGGGCTTCTGGAACCGCGTGGTCGAGGACGTTCTGGCGGAAGCGAATGCGCTTGCGCTGGAGCTCGCACGCGGTCCGACCTTCGCGCACGCGATGACCAAGCGCCAGCTCGATGCCGAATGGCATGTGTCCATCGATGAGGCGATCACGATGGAGGCGCAGGCGCAGGCGATCTGCATGAAGACCAAAGACTTCCACCGCGCCTACGAGGCCTTCGCCAACAAGCGGAAGCCGGAGTTCAAGGGCGATTGACCGGCTGTCCTACAGCCTATGATTTGGGTTAGGCGTCGTCCGATGTCGAGCCGCGCATCTTTTCGGTCGAATGTCAGCTCGAACGCAGCTCGTGTTCCGTCGCGGAATCATGCTCGTCACTGCGAACATTGGGAACATTCGCGGTGAGCGATCGCACTTTCCTCGCCTGGCCCTTCTTCGAGGAGCGACACCGTGCGCTGGCGGCGGAACTCGAAGCTTGGTGCGAAGCTACGATTCACGATGCCGAAGCCGCCGACCCGGACGAGGCTTGCCGCTCGCTCGTGCAGGAGCTGGGGAGCGCGGGTTTCCTGAAGTTGTGCGTCGGCGATGGGGATTCTCGACCTGACGTCCGCAGCCTCGCCATCTGCCGCGAGATCCTCGCGCGCTATCACGGCCTCGCCGATTTCGCTTTCGCCATGCAGGGGCTCGGCTCCGGGGCGATCAGCCTGTTCGGCACCATCGAGCAGAAGCGCGAATGGCTTCCGCGTGTCGCCAGCGGCAAGGCCGTGGCTGCCTTTGCCATGACCGAACCCGAATGCGGATCGGACGCGGCGAACATGGCGAGCTCGGCGATGCGCGACGGCAACGAATGGGTGCTGGTCGGCGAGAAGACCTACATTTCCAACGGCGGCATTGCAGACTTCTATCTGACCTTCGCGCGCACCGGTGAGGGCGAAGGATCGCGGGGGCTATCCGCCTTCATTGTGCCGGCCGGCGGTGTCCAAATCGTCGAGCGCATCGACGCCATTGCCGCCCACCCCTTGGCGCGCCTCAAGTATGACAATGTCCGAATCCCTGCGGATGCGATTGTCGGCGAACCGGGCGAAGGCTTTCGCGTTGGCATGGAAACGCTGAACCTGTTCCGCGTGACCGTCGGCGCTGCGGCGCTTGGCTTCGCGCGACGGGCGCTGGACGAAGCGCTGGCCTTTTCGTCGAACCGCCGCCTCGGCACCGGCAAGCTCGCCGAAAATGCCGTGACGCAGGCCAAGCTCGCCGACATGGCGACCGCCATCGATGCGTCGGCGCTGCTGATCTATCGGGCGGCGTGGCAGCAAGACGTCGGCGGAACCGATCATCGCCGTGCGGCCGCCATGGCCAAGCTGACTGCGACGGAATCCGCCCAGCAGGTGATTGACGCGGCGGTGCAGATGCACGGCGGCATGGGCGTCACGAAGGGCGCCAAGGTCGAAGAACTCTATCGCGAGATCCGCGCGCTCCGAATCTACGAAGGTGCCAGCGAGGTGCAGCGCCAGATCATCGCCCGCGATCTGCTCAAGGAACATCGCGCATGAAAACGCTCCAGCCGCCCGGCTGGCCCCGGCCGAAGGGCTATTCCAACGGCATGGCCGCGCGTGGGCGGGTCGTGGTGACCGCCGGTGTCATCGGCTGGGACAAGGACGAGCGCTTCGCGTCCAATCGCATTGCCGACCAGTTCGCGCAGGCGCTGCGTAACATCGTCGCCATCCTCGCCTGCGACGGCGCCGACGCCTCGCGAATTGTGCGCCTGACTTGCTACGTGACCTCGATCGACGAATATCTCGAAAGCGCGAAGGAAATCGGCGCGGCCTGGCGCGAGATCATGGGCAAGCATTATCCGGCGATGGCGCTGGTCGAGGTCGTTCGGCTGGTCGAGCGGCAGGCCAAGGTCGAAATCGAGGCGACGGCGGTGGTACCGGAGTGAGAGACCGGTTCGTCGAAGAACGATTGCCCGCTCCGGATCAGCTTCCGGAATTTCGCTTTGATCTGCCCGAAGTTCAGTATCCGGATCGCCTGAACGCAGCCGCCGAATTGTTGAAAGGCGGAGCGCCCGACGCGCTTGCGATCGTCAACGATCATGGCCGCTGGACCTACGCCGACCTCGACAATTTCAGCGGCCGCATTGCGCGCCTGCTGGTCGAGGAAGAGGGGCTCATTCCGGGCAAGCGCGTGCTCCTGCGCGGGCCGAATGGATACACCATCTTCGCCGCCTGGCTCGGTGTCTTGAAAGCCGGCGGAGTCGTCGTCTCGACCATGCCGCTGCTGCGCCCGGGCGAGATCGCGACGGTGATCGAACGCGCGCAGATCAGTCACGCCATCGTCGACAGCCGCTTCATCGGCGACTTCCGTGAGGCGGTCGACCAGACCCACTTCGTCAAGCACATCGTCAAATACGACGGCGACTACGGGCACGGCGAACTGGAATCCCGCACGGGACCGCTCGAACCGCTCACGCCAGTGGACACGCACCGCGACGACCCCGCGCTGATCGCCTTCACCAGCGGCACGACCGGCGTGCCCAAGGGCTGCGTCCAGTTCCACCGCGACATTCTCGCGCCGTGCGACACGTTCGCGAAGCACCTCGTCGGACCGAAGCCGGGCGACGTGTTCATGACCAGCGCGCCGATGGCCTTCACCTTCGGTCTCGGTATCACCTTGATGTTCCCGCTGCGTTTCGGCGCCGCTGCCGCGACGATCGAGCAGGCAACGCCGCCGAAGATGATCGAAGCGATGGTGAAGCACGGCGTGACACACCTCGGCACCGCACCGACCGCCTACAAGGCGATGCTGTCGCAATCCGGTCTCGACGAGGCTCTGAAGCTCCTGCGCTACTGCATCTCCGCCGGCGAGCATCTGCCCGAAGCGACTTGGCGTGCTTGGCATGAGCGGACGGGCATCAAGATAACCGACGGCATCGGCTCAACCGAGATGATGCACATCTTCGTCTCTGCGGCTGGCGAGGACATTCGCCCCGGCTCAACCGGTAAAGCGGTTCCGGGCTACACCGCGACCATCCTCGACGACGCCGGCAAACCGATGGAAGAAGGCGAAGGCAGGCTCGCGATCAAGGGACCGACCGGCTGCCGCTACCTCGATGACGAACGTCAGGCGAAATACGTCGGGAACGGCTGGAACATCACCGGCGACACCTACCGTCGCGACGCCGACGGCTACTACTGGTACCTCGCCCGCAGCGACGACATGATCGTCAGCTCCGGCTACAACATCGGTGCTCCCGAAGTCGAAAACGCCCTCCTGGCGCACCCCGCGGTCACCGAATGCGCCGTCATCGGCATCCCCTGCGCCGAGCGCGGCCAGAAGGTGAAAGCCTTCATCGTCCTCGCCGACTTCGCCGAACCCAGCCCCGAGCTAAAGGAAAAGCTCCAGTCCTTCGTGAAAGACCAGATCGCCCCCTACAAATACCCCCGCGAGATAGAATTCGTGGAGGCCTTGCCGAAGACGGCGACGGGTAAGCTCCGGCGAAGCGAATTAAGGAGGTGACCCAGGTTGAATCGCCATCGGTTCAAGCACGGGAAAGACGACACTGGAGCGGGCAGGCCGGGGAGCGTTCCTGAACCGAGCGCAAAGAACGGTCGGATAGCTGACGTGGCACCTTCATCCTTTCGGTGCTCGCCTACCTAGGTCAATGGCCAAATCCCGTTACCGTCCAGTGTCTGGTTAGAAAAATGCTATAGCATGCGACAAGTTCCCTTTCCATTACGAAGTCACGAAGCCTTTCTCAAAAGAAGACAGAATCGGCGAGATCAAGAGTGTCCTGTTTTTCCGTAATACTACCAATATTCTTTTTAAATCAAAGTCACTTCAGGTGTTTCTTTGGTGCTTGTGATCTTTTCGGTGCTTTCGCAGCCGACTTTGGCGCACTCCTACGAATCTGTGCAGCTCGTGAGTCCCAAAGCTTATCTTTATGTGCCAGCGAACTTGTCGGACCCTGCGCCTCTAATCGTCTTGTTGCACGGCGCGAGTGGTGACGCTCGCGAATTCATTGAAAGTTCAAGCGGGATGCGAGCTCGAAGGGCGTACTTCTCTTATCGGTCCAATCTACCGGCAAAACCTGGGCGCTGCGGAAGCCGAGGGACGGGGAAGCGGACGTCGCCAACATCAAGGCGGCGATCGCGAGCTTGTCGGGGAAAACTTTGATCGCACCAGAGCGCACAGTCGTAATGGGTTTCTCTGACGGCGCCAGTTACGCACTGTCCGTCGGGATGGCTTATCCGAAGCTCTTCCGCACCATCGTTGCCTTCTCACCCGGTTATGCCTTCGCGCCGTGGAATCTCGATACGACGCAGCGCATCTTCATCTCGCATGGCCGCCGCCACCCGATCCTGCCGGCAGACAACACGCGGCGGATGGTCGAGGGACTGGAGCGCGCCGGCTTCGAACCGGAGGTTCATTGGTTCAACGGCGGTCACGAAATCGATCCACAGCTCAAGAAAGCCGCCTTCGACTTCGCGCTCGCGCCGTAGCGGCAAGGGTGGAGGTTCGCCGCGGCCCGCGCTAGTGGCTTCGCGGTGACCGACAAGCCGACCAAATCCGCCTGGGAGACGCTCGCTGCGAAGGAGTCGCGGGGCAAGGATCTGACGCGCGAGACCTTCGAGGGCATCCGCCTCGACAATGTCTACGGACCCGACGCCGGCATCGACAGCGGCTATCCGGGCGTCGCTCCGTTCACCCGCGGCCCCTATGCAACGATGTACGCGGGCCGGCCGTGGACGATCCGCCAGTACGCCGGCTTTTCGACCGCCGAAGAGTCCAACGCCTTCTACCGCCGCAACCTCGCCGCGGGTCAGAAGGGGCTGAGCGTCGCCTTCGACCTAGCCACCCACCGCGGTTACGACAGCGACAATCCGCGCGTTGCGGGCGACGTCGGCATGGCGGGCGTCGCGATCGACAGCGTCGAGGACATGAAGGTTCTGTTCGACGGCATCCCGCTCGGCGAGATGTCGGTCAGCATGACCATGAACGGCGCGGTGCTTCCGGTCATGGCTTTCTTCATCGTTGCGGGCGAGGAACAGGGCGTCCCGCACGCGCAGCTGACCGGCACGATCCAGAACGACATTCTCAAAGAGTTCGCGGTCCGCAACACCTACATTTATCCGCCCGAGCCGAGCATGCGGATCGTGTCGGATGTGATCGCTTTCTGCGCTCGCGAGATGCCGAAGTTCAACTCGATCTCGATCAGCGGCTATCACATGCACGAGGCCGGGGCGACGGCGGTGCAGGAGCTCGCCTACACGCTCGCTGACGGCATGGAATATGCGCGCGCGGCGATGAAGCAGGGGCTCGAAATCGACGCCTTCGCCGGACGCCTCAGCTTCTTCTTCGGCATCGGCATGAACCTGTTCATGGAGGTCGCGAAGCTGCGCGCGGCGCGCACGCTCTGGCACCGGATCATGACCGACCTCGGCGCGCAGAAGGACGAGTCCAAGCGCCTGCGCACGCACTGCCAGACGTCGGGCGTCAGCCTCACCGAGCAGGACCCGTACAACAATATCGTGCGCACCACGGTCGAGGCGCTGGCGGCGGTGCTCGGCGGCACGCAGTCGCTGCACACCAACAGCTTCGACGAAGCAATTGCGCTGCCGACCGATTTCAGCGCGCGCATCGCCCGCAACACGCAGCTGATCCTAGCCGAGGAGAGCGGCATCACCGCCGTCGCCGACCCGCTCGGCGGAAGCTGGTATGTCGAAAAACTGACCCGAGAGCTGGAAGAGCGCGCGTGGGCGCTGATCCAGGAAGTCGAGCAGCACGGTGGGATGACCAAGGCGGTCGCCGAAGGACTGCCGAAGCATCGCATCGAAGAAGCGGCCGCGGCTCGTGCAGCGAAGGTCGATACGGGCGAAACGGTGATCGTGGGCGTCAACCGCTACCGGCTGGAAAATGAGCCGGAGGTCGACATTCTCGAGGTCGACAACGCCCGCGTTCGGGCCGGCCAGATTGCGCGGATCGAAAAGACGCGCGCGTCACGCGACGAGGACAAGGTGCGCGTGGCACTCACGGCGTTGGAAGAAGGCGCGCGCGGCAATGCGAACCTGCTCGAACTGAGCGTCGCGGCAGCGCGCGAACGCGCGACGCTCGGCGAGATTTCGGACGCGCTGGAGCGCGCCTTCGGCCGCTACCACACGACGCCCGAACCGGTGCGCGACATCTACGGCAAGACGCGCAACGACGACCGCTGGAAAGCTGCGGAAGGCGGAACGCGCTCGGTCGCCGATCGGCTCGGCCGCAAGCCGCGAATCATGATCGCCAAGATGGGTCAGGACGGCCACGACCGCGGCGCTAACCTCGTGTCGTCGGCGTTCACCGACCTCGGCTTCGAAGTAATCCCCGGACCCTTGTTCCAGACCCCGCGCGAGACCGCGCAAATGGCGATTGAGAATGATGTCGACGTCGTCGGCGCGTCGTCGCTCGCCGCAGGCCACCGCACGCTCATTCCGGAAATGATCGAGGCGCTGAAAGACATGGGCCGCGCTGACATCAAGGTCGTTGCCGGCGGCGTCATTCCCGCACAGGATTATGCGCTCCTACGCGCGGCGGGCGTGCAGGCGATCTTCGGCCCAGGCACGAACCTCGCCGACGCGGCCGACGAAGTGTTGCGCCTGCTCGGCCACAACCGCCCGCCGCTCGATGAGGCCGCTGAGTGATTGCATTGTTGTTGGCGGTCGCAGCTCCCGAGCCGGAAACTTGTGACGGATCGCAGCGCGAACTGAACGAATGTGCAGCGAGATATTACAAGCAGGCCGATCGCGAACTTAACGTCCAGTGGACAAAGACGCTCGCAACGCTTCGGCGCCACGACAAAGCCATGAGCGAGTGGCCATCATACCGAGGCGCCAGCGCTGATACTTTGTTGAAAGCACAACGCGCCTGGCTGATGTACCGCGAACAAAGCTGTGAGACATCGGCCCGGATTTCCGCCGGGACGATCGCGCCAATGAACTACTACGTTTGCATGTTTGGAATGACCCGTGCACGCACCGAGGAATTGCGGACGTTGACGATCAATCCCAATAGCGACGAGCCCCTGTGAGGTTCCGGTACTGATGTTCAAGAAAATCCTGATCGCCAATCGCGGGGAAATCGCCTGCCGCGTCATTCGCACGGCGAAGCGCATGGGCATCAAGACGGTCGCGGTTTACTCCGATGCTGACGCTCGCGCGCCGCATGTTCGCATGGCCGACGAAGCGGTTCGACTTGGCCCGCCGCCCGCGTCGGAATCCTACCTCAAGGCCGAGCTGATCATCGATGCCTGCAAGGCGACCGGCGCCGAAGCGGTGCATCCCGGCTACGGCTTCCTGTCGGAGCGCACGACCTTCGCCAAGGCGCTCGAAAAGGCCGGCATCGCCTTCATCGGTCCGCCGCCCAAGGCGATCGCCGCGATGGGCGACAAGATCGAGTCCAAGAAGCTCGCGCAGAAAGCGGGCGTGAACGTCGTCCCCGGCTATCTCGGCGACATCGCTACGACCGACGATGCGGTGAAGATTGCCAAGGACATTGGCTATCCGGTCATGATGAAGGCCTCCGCCGGCGGCGGCGGCAAGGGCATGCGCCTAGCGTGGTCGGAGAAGGATGTGCGCGAGGGCTTCGACGCCACCAAGCGCGAAGGCCTCAACAGCTTCGGCGACGACCGCGTCTTCATCGAGAAGTTCATCGAGCAGCCGCGCCACATCGAGATCCAGGTGCTCGGCGACCAGCACGGCAACATTCTCTATCTTGGCGAGCGCGAATGCTCGATCCAGCGCCGCCACCAGAAAGTAGTCGAGGAGGCGCCGTCGCCCTTCGTCACGCCGGAAATGCGCAAGGCGATGGGCGAGCAGGCCGTCGCCCTCGCCCGCGCGGTCGGATATTATTCCGCGGGCACGGTCGAGCTGATCGTTTCCGGCGCGGACACGAGTGGCAAGAGCTTCTACTTCCTCGAGATGAACACACGGCTGCAGGTCGAGCATCCGGTGACCGAGGAAGTCACCGGCCTCGACCTCGTCGAGCAGATGATCCGCGTCGCAGCGGGCGAGAAATTGAAGCTCAAGCAGGACGACGTGAAGCTCAACGGCTGGGCCGTCGAGAACCGCGTCTATGCCGAAGACCCATATCGCGGCTTTCTGCCCTCGACCGGCCGCCTCGTCCGCTATCGGCCTTCACCTCAGAAGCGCGACGGCATCGTCGTCCGCGTCGACGATGGCGTGTTCGAAGGCGGCGAAGTTTCGATGTTCTACGACCCGATGATCGCCAAGCTGGTCACTTGGGCGCCGACCCGCGAAGCCGCGATCGACGCGCAGGTTGCGGCGCTCGACGCGTTCGAGATCGACGGCATCGGCCACAACGTCGATTTCCTCTCCGCGCTGATGCAGCACCCGCGCTTCCGCGAAGGAAACATCACCACCAACTTCATCGTCGAGGAATATCCGGAAGGCTTCGAGGGCGCTCCGGCTGACGAACAGCTGATCGCCGACCTCGCCGCCATCGCCGCGATGATCGAGACGACGCGGGAAGCGCGCGCGGGCCTGATCAGCGACCAGCTCGACACGAACATCGAACCGCCGCGTGACCACGCGGTGAAGATCGGCGGGGCCGTCCACCGAGTGCACATCGAGCCGTTCGAGGGCGGGACGATGGCGAGCGTCGACGGCGGCGCGCCGGTCGAGATTTTCGGCAGCTGGACGCCGGGCCAACGGCTGCTGGGCCTGACCATCGGCGGACGCCAACGGACGGTGCAGGTCGACCGTCAGGGCCGCAAGTGGGAGCTTGCGACACGCGGTGCGACACACAAGGTTCAAGTGCTCGACCCGCACGTCGCCGAGTTGTCGGTGCACATGATCGAAAAGGCGCCGCCCGACCTCTCACGGCTGCTGCTCGCGCCAATGCCGGGCCTGGTGACGCGCCTTGACGTGAAGACCGGCGACCAGGTCGAGCCGGGCCAGACGGTGGCGATCATGGAAGCGATGAAGATGGAAAACATCCTCCGCGCGCCCAAGGCCGCGACGGTCAAGGCGACACCGGTGAAAGCCGGCGAAAGCGTCGCCGTCGATCAGGTCATCGTGGAGTTTGAGTAGGCGCGAGCGCGAAGTCGAATGCCAGTTTTCTGAGCTGTGGGTCGATTTCGTGGCCGCCGTTGAACCAGTTTACCTCTGGCGCGTAGCCGGCTTCCTCGAACGCCTTTACCATCGCGCGGACGTTGGCGGCGGGAAGCACGGGGTCACGGCGGGAATGCGCGATGAAGATGCGTTGCGTCGTGTCGAGCTCAGCGGGGCCAAAGGCGTAGCCGGGCGAGAAGGCGACAATGGTGCGGAACAGCTCCGGATAGGCGAGGCCGATCGATAGCGCGTAGCTCGCGCCGTCGGAGAATCCCATGACCGAAGTCCGACCGTCCGCGACCTGGGACCGTGAGGACAGCGCTACGATCGCAGCCTTTATGTCGGCAACGTCCTTTTCCTCGTCAGTAGGCTTGCGCTGTGCCCATGTGCGGCCGGCTGACTGGACGGAAAGCAGGATCACGCCGCGCTCGTCGGCGTCACGCTCAAATTGGCGGAGGAAATTGCGCGCGTCGCCACCGGCGCCATGCAGCAGCACGACCAGCGGGGCAGGAGCCGTGAGGTTTGCCGGAACATAGGAGAACGCCTTCGGCGTCACCTGCTGGACGACCGCAGGCGTCCGCGCTTCACCCGATCCGGCCGGCATCGCGAGCAACGCCGCACCGGCCACGATCAACGCTCGCATCAATGCGCGGATTTCGGAGTCTCCATGATTTCCGTTAGCACTCCGCCCATGTCCTTGGGGTGGACGAAGAACACCAGGGTGCCATGGGCGCCGATGCGAGGTTCGCCAAGGACGCGGGCGCCTTTCGCTTCGAACTCGGCTTTGGCTGTGTGGATTTCGGGAACTTCGAAGCAGACGTGATGCTGGCCGCCTAGCGGGTTCTTCTCGAGGAACTTCGCGATTGGGGAGTTCTCACCGAGCGGCTCGATCAATTCGATCTGCGAGTTCGGAGTATCGACGAAACACACGCGAACGCCCTGCGCGGGGAGGTCGAAGGCCGGGCCGTGCGGCTCGGCGTTGAAGAGAGTGCGATAGAGTTCGAGGCTCTGCTCGATCGAGGGCGTGGCAACGCCGACATGGTTCAGGCGGCCAAGCTTCATTGTTCGATTGTCACTTCCGAGGTCACCGAATTGGCGATGAAACAGGCTTCGTGGGCGCGGTGGTGGAGGTCGGCGATGGCGGCGGCGTCGGGCTGGCTTTCGCCGCCCCATTGAACCTGCGGTCGGAGGGTGACTCGGGTCATGGCCATGCGGCCGTCCGGGCGCTTGTCGAGCACGCCCTCGGCATTGTCCACGTAGCTGTCGATAACGAACCGCGCCCGGCGGGCCAAGTCGATGAAGAAGAGCATGTGGCAGGAGGAGAGGGACGCCACAAAGGCCTCCTCGGGATCGACCGCATTGAGGTCGGACCAGGGCTGCGGCACGACATGTGGGCTGGGGGAGGCAGGGACGGTCACGCCGCCGTCGAACTGCCACGTGTGCGCGCGGCTGTACTGGCCTTTGAGGAAGTCGCTCTCGTCCTTGCGGGTCCAGCGGATGGTGGCGGTGTAGGTGCTCATTTCACAGCCCAGAACGGTAGGCTCAAGCAGAGCGAGAGGAACAGCCAGAAGATCGCGAGACCCCTAATCATCCGGGAAGATGCCTTGTTTCGAGGGAAGGACTGCCGGCGTGCGAGCTGCCAGATCCTCATCAGCGCTCTGGATAATGCGAACGCCAGAATGCCCAGTAAGGCATATCGGCCGCCCAACATGATCTGGCAGACGATTCCAGCTGCCACGGCGATCCAGCCAGCCCCGCCCAGAAGTGCGAGGCCGATCTCCTCGGGCGTGACCGAATCCGGATCTACAGCGGAATGTTGTCGTGCTTCTTCCACGGGTTCTCCAACTGCTTGTTGCGCAGCTTGCGTAGTCCGAGTGCGACCCGGCGCCGCGTCGAGTGGGGCATGATCACTTCGTCGATGAAGCCCTTGCTCGCGGCGACGAAGGGGTTGGCGAAGCGCTCTTCATATTCGCGGGTGCGTTCGGCGATTTTCTCGGCATCGCCGATGTCCTTGCGGAAGATGATCTCGACCGCGCCCTTGGCGCCCATCACCGCGATTTCGGCGGTCGGCCAGGCGTAATTCAAATCGCCGCGGAGGTGCTTGGAGGCCATGACGTCGTAGGCGCCGCCATAGGCTTTGCGGGTAATGACGGTGATCTTCGGGACGGTCGCCTCGGCATAGGCGAAGAGCAGCTTGGCGCCGTTCTTGATGATGCCGTTATGCTCCTGCGCGACACCGGGGAGGAAGCCCGGCACGTCGACGAAGGTCAGGATCGGAATCTCGAAAGCATCGCAGAAGCGGACGAAGCGGGCGCCCTTCTTCGAACTGGCGATGTCGAGCACGCCGGCGAGGACCATCGGCTGGTTGGCGACGACGCCGACCGTGCGTCCCTCGATGCGGCAGAAGCCGACGATGATGTTGGCGGCATGTCCGGGCTGAAGCTCGAAGAATTCGCCCTCGTCGGCGACCTTCCGGATCAGCTCGTGCATGTCGTACGGCTGGTTAGCGCTCGGCGGGATCAGCGTGTCGAGGCTTTCGTCGATGCGGTCGCCTGCATCGCTGGTCGGCCGCTCCGGCAAATCGTGGCGGTTCGACAGCGGCAGGAAGTCGAAGAACTCGCGGGTCGCCAGCAAAGCGTCGATGTCGTTCTCGAACGCGACGTCGGCAACGCCCGACTTGGTGGTGTGGGTGATTGCGCCGCCAAGCTCTTCCTGGGTCACGACCTCGTTGGTGACCGTCTTCACCACGTCCGGGCCGGTGACGAACATGTACGAGCTGTCCTTCACCATGAAGATGAAGTCGGTCATCGCTGGCGAATAGACCGCGCCGCCCGCGCATGGGCCCATGATGAGGCTGATCTGCGGGACGACGCCCGAAGCGAGGACGTTGCGCTGAAAGACCTCGGCATAGCCGGCGAGGGACGCAACGCCTTCCTGGATGCGGGCGCCGCCGCTGTCGTTGAGACCGATCACCGGCGCGCCGACCTTCATCGCCATGTCCATGACCTTGCAGATCTTCTGAGCGTGCCGCTCGGACAAGGAGCCGCCGAACACGGTGAAGTCCTGCGCGAAGACGTAGACCAGGCGGCCATTGATCGTGCCGGAGCCGGTGACCACGCCGTCGCCGGGGAAGGTCTGGTCCTGCATGCCGAAGTCGACGCAATTGTGCTCGACGTACATGTCATATTCTTCGAAGCTGCCCTCATCGAGGAGGACGCTCAGCCGCTCGCGGGCGGTCAGGCGGCCCTTGGCGTGCTGGGCGGCGATCCTTTTCTCGCCGCCGCCCATCTGCGCCGCGGCACGGCGCTTTTCGAGTTCTTCGATTGTTGTGGCCAAGGCCAATCTCCTTGGCTCAGCGTCCTTCCACGGTCGCCCGGCACGGTCAATGACCGCCGGCAAGCCGCTTCGTTTCCGGTTAAATTTTCATTTGGGCGCTGACGAATCGCAGTTGAGCGCATTGTGCACCGCAACATGGCTCCATTCGTCTTAATCTCGGTCAAGGTTCCGGAACCGTAACCGCGTGCCACCGTTGGAAGCTTAAGTTTCCGAAAAACGGGAGGTTACGTCTAAAATGCTTACGAGCGCCGGTGTCCCTGTTGCGTCTGAGGCCGACTATTCGGCGCCGGATCCATCACGTCCAACTTTGCTTTGTTTTTCGCACTTGCGGTGGGATTTCGTCTTCCAGCGCCCGCAGCACATCATGAGCCGCTTCGCGCGGGAGATGACGGTCATCTTCTGGGAAGAGCCGATCGAGGTCGCCAAGCGGGAGACCGCCTATCTGCGCGTGCGTCAGGCCGAAGACTTCCCTGCGGTGCGGATCGCGACCCCTCACATTCCGGAGGGACTGAGCGAGGAACAGCGTGAGCAAACGCTGCGCCGGCTGCTGGACGCGCACGTGAGCGTCTGCGCCCGTCCGCTCATCACCTGGTATTACACGCCGATGATGCTGCCGTTCTCGCGGCATCTCGACGCCACCGCGACAATCTACGACTGCATGGACGAGCTTTCCAAGTTCCGCTTCGCACCCGAGCGTCTGCTCGACCTGGAGCAAGAATTGATCGACCAGGCGGACCTGGTCTTTACCGGCGGCGCCAGCCTCTACGAGGCGAAGAAGAGCCGCCACCACAGCGTCCATTGCTTCCCGTCCTCGGTCGATCGCCCGCACTTCGCCAAGGCGCGTCGTGAGCTGGAGCAGCCCGTTGACCAGGTGGAGCTGAAGCACCCGCGCCTCGGCTTCTACGGTGTCATCGACGAGCGGTTCGACATCGACCTGTTGCGCGAAATGGCGGACATGCGACCGGATTGGTCGTTCGTCATGGTCGGTCCGGTCGTAAAGATCGGCGAGGATGAGCTGCCGCGCGCCGCGAACATCCACTACCTGGGCGGGAAAACCTACGAGCAGCTTCCGGTGTACCTGTCCGGCTGGGACGTGGCGCTGATGCCGTTCGCGATGAATGAATCCACGCAATTCATCTCGCCAACCAAGACCCCCGAATATCTTGCGGGCGGAAAGCCGGTGGTGTCGACGCCAGTTCGCGACGTGGTTCGGACCTATGGGCATCTGCAGGGCGTCCACATTGCCCACGACGCGGACGGCTTCGTCCATTGCTGCGAAAAGGCGCTGGAACAGTCGCGCGAAGGTGGCGACTGGCTCGCCGAGGCGGATCTGATGCTCTCGGCGACGAGCTGGGACACGACGCAGGCGCGAATGTCCGGGCTGATCGCCAACGTGCTGGGCGAACGTGCCGACGAGGAGGCGCCGGCTCTGCTGGTGGCCGCCGAATGAACGCGTTCAGCTTCACTCCGCCAGGCAGCCCGGCCAAATACGATTATCTCATCGTCGGAGCCGGTTTCGCCGGCTCCGTGATTGCCGAGCGACTTGCCAGCCAGCGTGGCGCGCGTGTCCTCCTGATCGATCGTCGGCCGCATGTCGGCGGCAATGCCTACGACGAGAAGGACGCGGCGGGCATCCTGTACCACAAGTACGGGCCGCACATCTTTCACACGAACAGCGAGCAGGTGTTCGACTATCTCTCGCAGTTCACGGAATGGCGACCGTACGAGCACAAGGTACTGGCGCATGTGCGCGGGCAGCTGGTTCCGATTCCGATCAACCGGACGACGTTGAACAAGCTGTTTGGCCTTGACCTTCAGACCGACGAACAGGCGGCGGAGTATCTCGCTTCGCGGGCGGAGCCGGTAGCGGACATCCAGACGTCCGAGGACGTTGTGATCAACGCCGTTGGGCGCGAGCTCTATCAGCTGTTCTTTCGCGGCTACACCCGCAAGCAGTGGGGCCTGGACCCGTCGGAGCTCGACAAGCAGGTTACGTCCCGGATCCCGACGCGGACGAATACGGACGATCGCTATTTCGGCGACACGTTCCAGGCCATGCCGCTGGAAGGCTATACGAAGATGTTCGAGCGGATGCTCGACCATCCGCTCATCGATATCCGGACGGGCGTGGATTTCGCCGAGCTCAAGGACAACGCCTTCGAGATCGCCGATCACCTCATCTACACGGGGCCGATCGACGAATATTTCGACTTCCGCTTCGGCAAGCTGCCGTATCGCAGCCTGAAGTTCGACCACCAGACCCTGGAGCAGGAGCAGTTCCAGGAGGTCGCGGTGGTGAACTATCCGAACGAGGATGTGCCGTTCACCCGGATCAGCGAGTACAAACACCTGACCGGACAGACTGCGCCCGTGACTACGATAACCTATGAATATCCTTCGGCGGAGGGCGATCCCTATTACCCGATCCCGCGGCCGGAGAACCAGGAACTGTTCAAGCAGTACGAGGCGCTGGCCGACGCGACCGACAATGTGACCTTTGTCGGGCGGCTGGCGACCTACCGCTACTACAACATGGACCAGATCGTCGGGCAGGCGCTCGCAACGTTCCGGCGCATGGACGAAAAGCTGAGCAAGGAGCGGCCGCAGCCGGAAGCGGTCGAAGCGGCCTAGTGAAGCCTCCCGCGCTGGAACTCTGGGGCGGCGTCGAATGCAGCGTCGTCCGGATCGGCGACGAATTCCGCAACCAGGTCGTCGAGACCGGTCATGCGTCGAGGTTATCCGACATCGACGCCATGGCCGATCTCGGCGTCAAGGCGGTTCGCTATCCGATCATCTGGGAGACGGTCGCTCCAGAGAGCCCGGACGAACTCGATTTCTCGTGGCACGACGAGCGGCTGAAACGCCTTCGCGACCACGGCATGAAGATCATTGCCGGCCTGGTCCATCACGGGGCGGGGCCCAGATATACGAGCCTTCTCGATCCCGATTTCGCCGACAAGCTGGCGGCGTACGCCACTCGGGTTGCGAAGCGCTATCCGTGGATCGACATGTGGACGCCGGTGAACGAGCCGTTCACGACGGCTCGCTTCTCCTGCCTTTACGGGCATTGGCACCCGCACCTTCACGACATCAATTCCGCGTTCCGGGCGACGGTGAATCAGTGTTTGGGGACCCTTCGCGCGATGCGGGCGATCCGCAAGGACAGCCCTCACTCGAAGCTGATCGCGACCGAGGATGTCGGTCAAACCTTTTCGACGCCGGAACTCGCCTATCAAGCCGAGCATGACAATGGCCGGCGCTGGCTGACCTTCGACCTGTTGTTCGGCCGAGTGGTTGAGGGACACCAGTTCCGGCGCTGGCTCGGCAACAAGGCCGCGTCCCAGGAGGTGCTCGACGAGCTGGCTACGGGCGAGGGGCGGCCGGACATCATCGGTTTCGACCACTACCTGACCAGCGACCGCTTCCTCGATCACCGCACCGAGCGATATCCGGACGTCGAGCCCGGCTCCAACGGGCGTGACACCTATGTCGACGTCGAGGCGGTCCGCGTCGCCAAGCTCCGGTCCAAGGTCGGTCCAGGGCTGCGCCTTCGCGAGATCTGGGAGCGGTACCGAACGCCGATCGCGATCACCGAGGTTCACCACGGTTGTACGCGAGAGGAGCAGGTACGCTGGCTTCACGAGATGTGGACCGCCGCCGAACAGGAGCGAGCCAGAGGTGCCGACATCCG
Organism: Sphingomonas daechungensis; assembly: GCF_039543105.1. Taxonomy (NCBI): domain Bacteria; kingdom Pseudomonadati; phylum Pseudomonadota; class Alphaproteobacteria; order Sphingomonadales; family Sphingomonadaceae; genus Sphingomonas; species Sphingomonas daechungensis. The sequence continues at coordinate 1,020,789 of NZ_BAABJC010000001.1, read as the reverse complement.
GGCGGTGACCGTCTGGGCGCTTTTCGGCCTGGTCGACTGGCGATCTTTGCTAACGAAGAAGGAAGGCGCTTACGACGCCGGTGCGTTCGATACGCGGTCCGATATTCCGCGACCCACCCTTTTTGCGAAGGCAGCCGCGGCGCTAGGGCGGGGGGATCGGCTGGAACACCCCGTTCTCGACTTGCCGGGATGGTGGCGACGGCCTGGACGAACACACGCGCGCCGCAGGTTCGAGACCCTGCCGCGAAGGGCGGCGAATGCCCGCTCGATCCTGATCACCGGGGCGACCGGAACGCTTGGCCAGGCGTTTGCGCGGATTTGCGCGCATCGCGGCCTGCCGTTCGTGCTCACGGAACGTTCCCAGCTCGACATTTGCGACGAAGGGTCGATTGCGAGCGCGATAGCCCGGGTCAAGCCGTGGGCGATCATCAACACCGCCGGCTTCGTCCGGACGTGGGAGGCCGACGAGAAGGCGGACGAATGCTTTCTCGCCAACGTCACGGGGCCCGAGCTCCTGGCGAAGGCCTGCAAGCTGCACGGCATTCCGTTCGTCACCTTTTCGTCGGACCTGGTGTTCGACGGCCAACTCGGGCGGTCCTATGTCGAACCCGACGCGCCCGCACCGCTTTGCGAGTACGGCCGCAGCAAGGCGGAGGCGGAGGCACGACTGATTTCGATCGATGCAGGCGCATTAATCGTCCGCACCAGCGCCTTCTTCGGCCCCTGGGACCGGCACAACTTCCTGTTCAATACGATCGAGCAACTGCGGCGCGGTGAAGACGTCTTCGCCAGCGCGCGGACGATCGTCTCGCCGACCTATGTCCCCGATCTCGTCCACGCGACGCTGGATCTGCTCTTGGATGAGGAGAAGGGCATCTGGCACCTGACCAACCAGGGATCGATGAGCTGGCATGAGCTTGCCCAGGCGGTCGCCGACCACACCCGTTCCGATGCTGGGAAGATCATCGTTCCGGACCACGACGAACCGTCGGATACCAGCCTGACGAGCAGCCGAGGCGTCCTGCTTCGCCCGCTGGACCGTGCAATCTCGGACTTTGTCGACAGCTCCGAGCCGCTGAGGCGGCTATTGGATGAGGCGGCCTAGTCGTCCCACTTGTGATGCTCGGCCCAGACCCTGCGGACGGTCCCCGAGCTGGCGCGCATGACGATGCTTTCCGTAGTCAAGCGATCGCCGCGGCGATGGACGCCCTTGAGCAATGAGCCGTCGGTGACCCCGGTGGCGGCAAAGATACAATCGCTCTTCGCCATTTCCTCGAGCGAGTAGACCCGGTCGAGGTCTTCGATCCCCCAGCGGCGCGCGCGGGCGACCTCATCATCGTTGCGGAAGACGAGGCGGCCCTGCATCTGACCGCCCACGCAGCGAAGCGCGGACGCCGCGAGCACGCCTTCGGGCGCTCCGCCGCTGCCGAGATAGACGTCGACGCTGGTGTCGGGATCGGTGACCGCAATCACACCCGCAACGTCGCCGTCGGTGATCAGCTTCACACCGCAGCCGAGAGACCGCAGCTCGTCGATGATCGCGTCGTGCCGAGGCCGGTCGAGGACGCAGGCGATGATTTCATTGGCCGGGACGCCTTTCGCCTCGGCGATCGCGCGGATGTTGTCCGTAACGCTGCGCGAGATGTCGATCGTTCCTTCAGCATAGCCCGGCCCGATCGCCAGCTTGTCCATGTAGGTGTCGGGTGCGTTGAGGAGGCCTCCCTCCTCTGAAATGGTCAGCACGCAGAGCGCATTGGGCCCTGCCTTCGCAGTCAGCGTCGTTCCCTCGAGCGGGTCGAGCGCGATGTTGATCTTCGGACCGGTCCCCTGGGCCGAGCCGACCTTCTCCCCGATGTAGAGCATGGGCGCTTCGTCGCGCTCGCCCTCGCCGATGACGACCGTTCCATCGAACGGGAGCTCGTTGAGCGCTTCACGCATGGCTTCGACCGCCGCCGCATCCGCCGCATCGTTGTCGCCCCGGCCGATCCACCTGGAGGCAGCAACCGCAGCCGCCTCGGTCACGCGGACCATTTCCAGCACGAGGACTCGGTCAAGGACCTGGGACGCGGGTACGCGAGGGTGTTGAAGCATGGTTGGCGGGTCTCCCTAATGGGAAGCGCGATAAGGGGGGCGACCGCTCTTGTCGAGGCGACGCTAGGCGTCCGGATCGGCCTCATGCGCCAAAAGTTCGGACCGAATACGGACCGCCCGCGAGCCGACTCGGGTCTCGATCAGGAAGACCGCAAACGCCGCACCGATCGACAGCATCGAGACGATGAACAGCACGGCGATTTCCGTGCCGAACTTGTCGTTGGTGAGAGTTGCGGCGAACAGAAGGACGACGACTGCGCAGGTCAGCACGGCGGCCAGCACGGCAAGGAAGATTGCGCGGCTCACGAGCACCATTCGGCGATCGAGCACGCGAAGTTCGTTGAGCCATCTCTCATGTTCCGATCCCCTGCTGGCGAGGAGTAAGGGCTCAACGTCGCGTGCCCTGTCGACGATTCTCGAAAGACGGCCGGTGCATACGTTCAGGAAGGCGCCGATCCCGGCGAACAGGAACACGGGAGCGACAGCTAGCTGGATGATCTGTGCGACATTGTAGGCGGATGCCGGGGAGTCGATGGCCATGCGATTTCTGTGCGCCAGCGGGTGGGTTTGTCAAAGCGTTCCGACGGCGGCCCCATTCTGCGATCCGCAGTCACGCCGCCAAGCCATTGCCCTCGACCTTCAGAACGGGAACGAAGCGGCCGTCGCCAGGTGGTAGGGCAGAGAGCTTCAAAGCCTGCCGGTCCTGGCTGAATTTCAGCTCAGGTCCCCCGAGTAACGTCAGGCGATGCACTTCACCCTCGGCTTGCCCGAGCGAACGAATGGTAATGTCGCTCAATGGCCAGTCGAGCAGCAAGGCGTAAAGCGTCCCACCGCGAGAGGTAAAGCGGATGTCCTCGCTCGTGAAAGGCTTCGCTTCCGCTTCGGCCATGACCCCCAGGGGTGGCTTGGTCGGGCCTTCGCCGAAGCGGCGCCACGGCCGCGTGCCGTAAATCGCCTCTCCGTTGACCTGGAACCAGGCCGCCAGCCCGTCGAGGACGCGCTCCTCCTTGTCGTCGATGGATCCGTCGCCGCGAACGGGAATGCTGAGCAGCAGACAGCCATTCTTGGAAACCACATCCGCAAGGCGCTGAATGACCTGCTTCGCGCTCTTGTAGCCCCCCTTCTCGTAGAGGGGGCGATCGTAGTGCCAGTTGCCGATGCACGTATCGGTCTGCCAGGCGCTCGGCCGGGTATCGGCGAGAAAACCCCGCTCCACGTCCTCGACGACATATCTGCGTTGGTCGTCGTTGAGCTGCTTCGCGGTCAAAACCCCCTCCGGCGTCAGCGATTGGAAATGGGTAACCGCTTCCAGGCCCGTTGGACCAAACGGGACGCCGTAATCGTCGAAGTAGAGGAGGTCGGGCCGATACTTCTCGACGAGATCCTTCTGTCGAAGCAGCCACTTGCGGACGAACCCAGGATTTTGCGGAGCATCTTCCAGCCACTGGCCATCGCGTGCGCCGTGCCAGTCGGCCATCGCCTTGTTGCTGTTGAGGCCATCGGGCGGGACGAAACTGGGGCCGGTGTAGAGATCCTGCGGGTCGAGACCATCCCACCAGGTTCCGCGGCCATGCTGCTTCCGCAGCCAATATGCATCGTAGCGGCGACCTTGCATTGGACCTTCGGCGTCGTAGCCGTAAGCGGTCTGCCACCAATGCCAGGCATGGCTGCTGTGGTTCGATACGCCGAACCTCAGTCCGGCGTCCCGTGCGACCTTTGCCCAGGTTCCGACGAAATCTCGCTTCGGGCCGACGCTAGCGCTGTTCCAGGGATGGTGGGCACTATCGAAAAGATCGAAATTGTCGTGATGGCAGGCCATCGCGACGAAATATTTCGCCCCCGCCTGCTTGTAGCGGCGCAGGAGATATTCCGGCTGCCACTCGTCGGGCTTCCAATGGCCGATGATGTCGAGAAAGCCTGTGCGGCTGGGGTGCCCGTAGGTGCGGGCGTGATGATCACACGCGGCGAACCCGGGCACGTACATGAGCCGCCCGTACCAATCGCCCATTTCGGGCACGCATTGGGGGCCCCAATGCGCCCAGAGACCGAACTTGGCGTCGCGAAACCAGTCGGGAACAGGGTGGCTCGCCATGCTCTCGCCGGCTTCCGATGCGGCGGACGGAGATGCCGAACCGGCAAGCAATGCTGCGGCCCCGGCGGCGATGCTGTCCCGTCTTGAGAACATGCCCTGATTACTGACGATTGTTGGGACTCACTGAAAGAGCTAAGAAAGCCGCATAGAGCGGGGGCTCATGTATGACGCGATTCGTCATCGGTTTGATACTGTTATCAAGCGCGACGAGCGCTTCGGCAGGAACGGACTTCGGAATCCGTACACTGTCCGGACAGCGTGCGACGGTCAGGGTTGGCGTTGCCGAAAAGGCCGCCGTCCGCGAATCGACCAATGTGCAGGCACGCGTCGCCTCCGAGCCTGTCCTGGCCGGCGGCAACTGGGCGCCGATCGGCGGCGGGTCGGGCAGTCTCAATTCCGCTGCCAATGTCGGTTCGCACTGGGGCCGCGTGACGAGCACGTACCGCACTCCGGCGCACAATCGAGCGGTCGGCGGAGTACGGAACAGCTATCATTTGCGTGGTCGTGCGATCGACATCGCTCGCCGGCCCGGCGTGACCCACTCGATGATTGCAGCGGCGTTCCGCAATGCCGGTTATCAACTCGTCGAGTCCCTGGACGAGGGCGATCACAGTCACTTCGCGTTCGCATTCGGCGGTTCGACCCGCATCGCCTCGATCCCGAGCAAGGGTGAGATGACCCAGTGGGGCGTGGTGACGGTTTCCAGCGCCCTGCTGCGCTGATTTAGGACCCGGCCAGCATCTTCTTCACGCTGCGCGCGGCCTGGCGCAGCCGCTGCTCATTTTCGACGAGCGCGATGCGGACATAACCTTCGCCTTCTTCGCCGAAGCCGACGCCGGGCGCGACCGCGACATGGCCTTCAGTCAGCAGCCGTTTCGAAAACTCCATCGCGCCGAGATTGTGGAACCGCTCGGGGATCGGCGCCCAGGCGAACATGCTGGCCTCCGGGACCGGAATGTTCCAGCCGGCGCGGCCAAAACTTTCGACCAGGACGTCGCGGCGCTTGCGATAGAGCTTGCGGTTCGCCTCGATGATGTCCTGCGGGCCGTTGAGGGCGGCAACTGCGGCGGCCTGAATGGGCGTGAAAGCGCCATAGTCGAGGTACGACTTCACGCGGGCAAGGGCAGCGATCAGGCGCTCATTGCCGACCGCGAAGCCCATCCGCCAGCCGGCCATGGAGTAGGTCTTGCTCATGGATGTGAACTCGACAGCGACCTCCTTGGCGCCTTCGACCTGCAGGATCGATGGCGTGGGCGTGTCGCGGAAATAGATCTCCGCATAAGCGAGATCGGAAATGACGATGAGCTCATGCTCGCGGGCGAAGGCAACGAGGCGCTCATAGAAGGGCAGGTCGGCCACGTAGGCCGTCGGATTGGACGGGTAGCCGACAACGAGGACCTTGGGCCTCGGCACTGTGAAGCGCATGGCGTTGGTGAGCCGCTCGAAGAACTCCTCGCCCGGGGCGGCGGGGATCGAGCGGATGGCGGCTCCGGCGATGATGAAGCCGAAGGTGTGGATTGGATAGCTAGGGTTCGGGGCAAGGACGACGTCGCCCGGCGCAGTGATCGCCTGGGCGAGGTTGGCGAGGCCCTCCTTCGAACCCAGGGTGACGATGACTTCCTTGTCGGCATCGAGCTTCACGCCGAAGCGCCGCTGGTAATAGGCCGCCTGCGCTTTCCGAAGCCCGGGGATGCCCCGGCTGGCCGAATAACGATGGGCGTTCGGCTTCTGAGCGACCTCGCAGAGCTTGTCGATAACATGCTTGGGCGGGGCACCGTCCGGATTGCCCATGCCGAGGTCGACGATGTCCTCGCCACGCGCGCGGGCAGCCGCTTTCATCGCGTTCACTTCGGCGAAGACGTAGGGCGGCAGGCGCTGGATGCGGTAGAATTCGTCGGTCACCGGATACTCATGCCGTCCGTGCTGCAGTGCGGCAAGCCTAGTTGCTGTAAGTCGGGAGTGCCCATCCGCGAGCGACGGCCAGTCCCCGGAGCGCAAAACCCGCAGCGGCTGCAATCAAGGCCGCTGGATCGGGCGGCACACCGAGGTAGGGAAGTCCTACCAGCAAGCCCGACGAAAGCGCCGCGGCGGTCACATACAATTCCGGGCGCATGAGAATGGACGGTTCTCCGGCAAGAACGTCGCGGATGATCCCTCCTGCGCAGGCGGTCAGCACCCCCATGACAAAGGCCGGTACCGGCGCGACACCAAAGCTCAGCGCCTTGGCCGCGCCATACGTCGCATACGCCCCGAGACCGACGGCGTCGAACCACAGCAGTGCTCGCTCGGCAATCATGCGGCGGCTGACGACCCAGGTGATCAGCGCCGCTCCGATGCAGATCATGAGCGTCGCGTTGCGGTAAACCCAGAAGACCGGCGCCCCGATGAGGAGGTCGCGAAGCGTTCCTCCACCGACACCGGTCACGACCGCGAAAAAGATGAACGTGACAAGCGTCTGACGCTTCTCGGCCGCCAGAAGCGCACCCGAAATCGCGAACACGCCGATTCCCAGATAATCGAGGAAGCTGAGTGCTAGAGAGAAGGCCTCCGGATGCATCGAGCGCTTTTCGCGACTGTTGCGGCGTGATGCAATTGCGGGGATTCGCAGCAGTAGTGCGAATTGCTTACAAGGGACGCATGGCAGACGACACGGACACGGCGAGCGCCATTCCCACGCTGGAGGACTGGCAGCATTGGACCTGGGTGATGGGACGCGCCCAGCAGATGCTCATGGAGACCTGGGCCGACGGCCTCCCCAAGGATGCCGGCTGGCCCGCCGCTGCGTCGCCCTGGGGCGCTTTCCCGCCCGCGTTCCCCGCCGGCTCGCCGATGACCACCGATCCGGCCGCATTGTTCAGCGCCGGCGCCGAAGCCTGGGCCAAGGGTCTCGAGACGTGGGGGAAGATGATCGGTCTCGATCCCGAGGCGAAGGAGAATGCCAAGGATCGGCGCTTCGCCGCGCCCGAATGGCAGGAGAGTCCGGTCTTCGACACCATCCGCAAGACCTACCTGGCGCTGTCCGACAAGCTGCTGGGGACTGCCGAGGAACTGGACGGGCTCGACGACGAAAGCCGTCACCGGCTGATGTTTGCGGTGCGCAGCTTCGTGGACGCGATGAGCCCGTCGAACTTCGCGCTGACCAACCCGCAGGTGCTGAAGCGAACAATGGAAACGCGCGGCGAGAACTTGCTCAAGGGCCTCGCCAACATGCTCGACGATATCGCGGCCGGGCAGCTGACGCAGACGAAGCAAGGCGTGTTCGAGGTTGGCCGCAACCTGGCGACGACGCCCGGGAAGGTCATCAAGGAAACGCCGCTCTACCAGCTGATCCAATACACGCCGACCACGGACGAGGTGCTTGAAACGCCGCTTGTCATCTTTCCGCCGTGGATCAACCGCTTCTACATCCTCGACCTCACGCCCGAGAAGAGCTTCGTCAAATGGTGCGTGGACCAGGGCATCAGCCTGTTCATGGTCAGCTGGAAGTCGGCCGACGAAAGCATCGCGGACGCAACGCTCGACGACTACGTCCTCAACGGACAGATTGATGCGATTGACACCGTTCGCGACCTGCTGGGTGTCGAGAGTGTGCACACCATTGGCTATTGCGTGGCGGGTACGACCCTTGCGGCAACTCTCGCCTATCTGACGGCCCACAAGCAGCAATCGAAGGTGAAGTCCGCGACCTTCCTCACGGCTCAGGTCGATTTCTCGAGCGCGGGGGACCTCAAGCTTTTCACCGGTGCGGACACCGTCGCGCTGCTGGACGAGATTACCCGCGACAGCGGCTATCTCGACGGACGCTACATGGCTGCGACCTTCAACCTGCTGCGCGGCCGCGACCTCATCTGGAGCTACGTCGTCAACAATTACCTGATGGGAGATGAGCCGGCGCCATTCGACCTGCTCCACTGGAACAGCGATACGACCAACCTGCCGGCCTCATGGCACCGCGATTACATCGAGAGCTTCTACAAGGGGAACAAGCTGGCGGAGAAAGGCGGAATCAATGTCGCCGGGACCGCAGTCGACATCGATACGGTCAAGACGCCAACCTATGTCCAGGCCGGGCGAGAGGACCACATCTCGCCGCCAGAAAGCGTGTGGAAGATCATGGGTCATTTCACCGGGCCGAAAAGGTTCGTGCTGGCGGGGTCCGGACATATCGCCGGGGTAGTGAACCCGCCGGCGGCGGAAAAGTACCAGCATTGGACCAATAACGAGCCTGCCGACACTCTGGAAACCTTCATTGCCGGCGCGGAAGAGCACAAGGGAAGCTGGTGGCCGGACTGGCTCGCCTGGCTGAAAAGCCAGGATCCGGCGACTGTGCCGGCCAACGGCGCAAGAGTCCCAGGCAAGGGTAAGCTGAAGCCGATCGAGGACGCGCCCGGGCGCTACGTCAAAGCTCGCTGATCAGCGCGAGCTGATCAAAGAATCCCGCCGCCGAGCATCAGGCGGACAATGCCGACGACAATCACGAACAAGTTGAGGTTACGGCCAGCCGTTCCTCCGCCCAGCGTTCCGACGCCTGCGCCAATAATCGCAAGCGGGATGATCAGCCAGTTGGCCCATCCCAACAGCGGAAGAAAGGCGACAACCGCCAATACAAGCGCGACAAGCCCGATGATCACTGAAACGATATTGAACATGCGCGGCAATTCCTTCTGCGTGGGCCGACCTCGGCAGTCCTAGTAAGCGGTCTGGATGCGCGTGATGTCGGCGAGGGTCTTGTCGCCGCAACTGACGATGACGCTGCCCACCGGCTGATTGAGCGGCCATTCCCAGCGGACTTCGTGCGTCACGGTCGCCTGCGTGGCGGGGCCGGTCGGCGCGGCGACATTGAGCGTGACGAACGCCTGCGCCGGATAGCCCTTGCGGATCTGGATGCGCGGGTCGAACGCAACCTGATAGCCGCCGGTCGGCGTAGTAACCTTTCCACTGACGACGAGGGTCGGTGCGCCTGTTCCGGGCATTCGATTGATCCAGGCCGTCCATTCCCGTGACGCGCTGATCAGGCACTCCGGGGGCGTCGGCTGGCACGGTGGCTGCCCTGGGTATGGAGTAGGCGGGTAGGGCGCGGGGCCCGGATACGGCTCCTGCGGATAGGGAGCCGGACCGGGATACGGTTGCGGACCGTAGGGATCCTGACCGTAATACGGGTCGCAGGCGGTGACCGAGAGCAGCGCGGCGGCGGCAAGAATCTTCTTCATATGCATGGCAATTATCGAGCCTGCGCCATGTTCCTCATTCCGGCAAGGTCACGGAGGCCCGGGCATGCCGGACCAGCGCGATGACATAGAGCGCGAGAGCCGTCCAAATCGACCCGAAAGCGATTGCGTGGGCCGTCGTGAACGGCTCGCCGTAGATTAGGACGGCAAGCAGGAACTGCAGAGTGGGGGCCAGGAACTGGAGCATTCCGAGTGTCGAATAGCGCAGGCGCTTGGCCGCGGCCGTGAACAATAGGAGAGGGATGGCGGTGACCAGGCCCGCGCCGGCAATGAGTACGATGTCCATCGTCGAATTTCCGAAGATCGCATTGCCGGCGGCGAGGTCCCAGATCAGCCAGCCCGCGGCGAGCGGGAAAAGAATGCCCGTCTCGATTGCTAGTCCCGCTACCGCGTCGACGGGAGCAATCTTCCTCAGCAGCCCGTAGGTCGCGAAGCTGACGCAGAGCGTCAGGCTGATCCACAATTGACCAAGAGCGCCGATGGCCAGCGCGCTGATGCCCGCGGCCGCCAGTGCGACCGCCGCCCATTGGAGCCAATGCAGGCGTTCCTTGAGGATGACCCTGCCGAGCAGTACGTTGGCGAGCGGGTTAAGGTAATATCCAAGGCTGCCGGCCAGGATATGGCCGCTGTTCACTGCGTAGACGTAGAGCAGCCAGTTTACTCCGATCAGCAACGCCGTGATGGTGAGCATGATGACGGCGCGGCGGTTTCTCAAAGCCTCGCGAACCTCGCTCCAGCCATTGGTGAAGGAGAGCAGACCTGCAAGAACCGGGATCGACCAGACGATGCGGTGGGCGACGATGTCGACGGAGTCGATCGCCCGTAACGCCTTGAAGTAGATCGGAAGTACGCCCCACAGGCCGTAGGCTGCGGCTCCGAGCAAGAAGCCTTGGCGTGCGTGGCCGTGCGTGTCGGGACGATTCATGATTGCGCGCCTACCGGCGGTAAGCGGCAATTCAAAGGGCATGCTGAACGCCATGTTAGTTGCAACTGGCCACCGCCGGTGCCACCTTCGCGTCGTGGCACGTCGCAGCCTGTCCCTCATGATGGCTCTGTGTCTCGCCGCCTGCACGACCGGGGGCGAGAAGGAGAAGCTGCGCCCGGTCGTGACGGCCGAGCCGCCGACAAAAGCCGACACATGGAAGGGCGTTGCGACCGACGCCGACGAGCAGAGGATCGCTCGGCTCGGTATCGCATGGCAGGAAGGCCTTCAGGAAGCCAACAAGACGTCGCCCAAGGACGTCGAAGCCGAGGGCGCGCTTCTGCTTCCTCGTGCGGGTCTTGCGCGGCCGGCACCGACGCCTGGAAGTTACAATTGCCGCTTGATCAAGCTCGGCAGGGTCGAGCCGAAGGGGCCCGCGTTCGAGCGATTCAAGCCCTTCTTCTGCTACGTCGAGGTGGAGGGCGACCTCCTGACCATCGTCAAGCAGACCGGGAGCCAGCGACCCGCTGGACGCCTTTGGGAGGATGACCGGCCGGAGCGCCTCATCTTTCTCGGGAGCCTTGCGCTTGGCGATGAGGAGCAGCCGCGAGCCTATGGCGAGGATGCCAAGCGCGACATGGCCGGCGTGCTCGAGCGCATTGCGCCGTTCAAGTGGCGCCTGGTCATTCCATGGCCGCAGGGCAATTCGAAGCTCGACGTGTTCGAGCTGACGCCGGTCGCCCAACAGCCCCAGTGATGGACGCAGACCGCGCGGGCCTGCTCGCCGATCCCGCGGAGGTACGAGCGATCCTTGTCGCGAGCGCCTCGGCGGGTGAGCCGATCACCTATTCGGAAACGCTTGCTCTTCTCGGGCACCATTTCACGCGCCCGAAGATGCGGGCTTTGTGCAAGGTGCTGGCTTACGTCGACGACAACGCCGAGGAATTGGGTGAGCCCGAGCTTGCAGTACTTGTCGTACGGCAATCGGACGGCCTGCCGGGACAGGGCTGGTGGATCGGAGGCGCCAAGAAGCATGGCTTCACCGGGCTGTGGGAAGGACCCAAGGCGAAGCGGCTGATCAACAAGCTCCAGCGCCAGGCGTTCGACTATTGGAGAACGCGCGGCTAAGCGGCGGGCATGGCCGAGCCGCGCACTTTCACTGTTTCCGAAGACGATGATGGCATCCGCCTCGACCGCTGGTTCAAGCGGCATGCGCCGGACATCAGCTTCAACATCCTGTCGCGCTGGTCGCGGACCGGTCAGCTCAAGCTCAACGGCAAGCGCGCGACGCCGGGAGACCGGATCGAGGCCGGACAGACAATCCAGGTACCTGCGGCGGAGGCGACGCCCACGCGGGCTGCAAGGCCCGAGCGCAAGCGCGAGCCGCTGACTCCGGAGGAAGAGGAACTCGTTCGTGAAATGGTCATCTACGAAGACCCGAGCGCGTTCGTTCTCAATAAGCCGCCCGGCCTCGCCACACAGGGCGGGACCAAGACGCATTTTCACCTCGACAAGCTGCTCGATGGCCTCGCCGACGACGAGGGCAGTCGGCCGAAGCTCGTCCACCGGCTCGACAAGGACACCTCTGGCGCCCTGCTAGTTGCCAAAACTGCGCGGTCCGCGGGGCATTTCGCCAAATCCTTCTCCGGAAGGACTGCTCGCAAGGTCTATTGGGCGCTGGTCGTCGGCGTGCCTTCGGGCGACGAAGGACTGATCGATGCTCCGCTTGCCAAGCAACCGGGCACCGGCGGCGAGAAGATGCACGTTAGCGAAGAGCACGGGCTGCCCGCAAAGACCCGCTGGCGGATTGTCGACCGAGCCGGCAATCGCGCGGCATGGGTCGAACTGCAGCCCTTAACCGGCCGGACCCATCAGCTGCGCGCGCATATGGCCGCGATCGGGCATCCCATTGTCGGCGATGCGAAATATGGTGGACCCGAAGCATTTTTGACCGGCGGGATCAGTCGCAAGCTTCATCTCCACGCCCGGCGAATCCGGATCGATGCGCCGGGCGGGGTGATTGACGTCACGGCGGAATTGCCGCCGCACATTGCGGAAAGCCTGGGCACTCTGGGCTTCGAGCTAATGCATGGCGAGAACATGCCGCTCGACGTTGAGAAGCTCTCGCAGACGCCGGAGGCTAAGCAGCGCAAGGCGAATGCCATCGCCCGCGACCGCCGCCGTGGCCGACGCGGAGAGAGGCGCGGGCGCAGCCAGTCGACGCGGCGGGGCTGATGCATCCGAACCGCGCCTTCGCCTGGGAGGATCGCGACGAGCTCCTGCGGTTCGTCGCCGACCGCGCGTTCGCCCACGTCTTCACATCGTCCGATTCCGGTCTGTTTGTCGTGCACGCTCCAGTCCTCGTGACCGCCGAGGGGAACATTCGCTTCCACGTTGCTCGCCGGAACCGAGTTGCCGATCATCTGGGCGAACGCCGTGTCCTGATCAGCGTCTCCGGCCGGGAGGCGTATCAGAGCGCCAACTGGTACGTTGCGGAGAACCAGGTCCCGACCTGGCATTACGAAGCCGTCGAGATCGAGGGGACTGCGCAAACGCTTGCCGATGAAGAACTCGTCGATCTTCTCGACCGGCTGAGCAAGCACTTCGAAGACATTCATCAGCCCGAGAAGCCTTGGACCCGGGACAAGATGGAACCTGGAAGGTTCGACGCGATGACCAAGGCGATCGTCGGCTTCGAAGTCAGTCCGACCGGAATCCGCGGAACGCGCAAGTTCAACCAGCACAAGTCTGACGCCGACCTTGCGGCAACGATCGCCGGGCAGGAGGAGGCCGGCAGGGCAGATATCGTCGCGGCGATCCGGGAAGCGCGTGGCTACAATGAATAAGCTGGCGGTGTTCGATTGTGACGGAACGCTGGTCGACAGCGGCGCCAACATCTTCACGGCCCTGTCGGGCGCGTTCGGTGAGCATGGCATTGCCGTCCCGTCGCCCGAGGTTAGTCGCAAGGTAATCGGCCTAAGCCTCGTCGAGGCGATCGCCACCCTGCTTCCGGAAGAAGAGCGAGATCGACACGTGCTCCTGGCGGAGAGCTACAAGCGCCACTTCCAGCGGGCTCGTGCTGAAGGGCGTGTCGAGGAGCCCTTGTTCGAAGGGATCCCGGACTTGCTGGACCGGCTGGAAGCCGATGGTTGGCTTCTCGCGGTGGCGACTGGGAAGTCGGACCGCGGGCTGACGCTCTGCCTCGACTGTCACGGGATCGTCGACCGTTTCGTTTCGCTGCAAACGGCCGACCGGCATCCGAGCAAGCCGCACCCTTCGATGGTCGAACAAGCGATGGCGGACGCGGGCTCTTCGCCGGAAACAACCATTGTGATCGGCGACACGGCCTTCGACATGGCGATGGCTGCAGCCGCAGGTGCGACCGGGATCGGTGCGGGCTGGGGCTATCACGAGGCCCACGAGATGCTCGAAGCCGGCGCAATTGCGGTCGCGGCCGCACCGCGCGATGTCTTCTCTCTCATTCCCGGCAAGGAGGCCGCAATTGGCTGACGACGACCTTTGGCGCAGGCGCTTTCAGATCTTCATGGCTGTCCGGCTGATCGGGGTCCTCACATTCTTCCTTGGCCTTGCAATTGTCTACACTGACCTGGTGCGAGAGGGCGGCTGGCCGTCGCTGGGCGCGATCATCGTCATCGTTGGCGTGATCGACGCGGTGTTCGCGCCAATGGTGCTCAAGCGCGCCTGGGACCAGCAGGACAACGACGCCCGGTGAAGCGATTCTGGGCGAAGGCGGAGGTCGTCGAAGCAGACGGCGGTTGGGGTGTTGTGCTGGATGGCAAGCCGGTCAAGACGCCGGCGCGAGTGCCGCTGGTCGTGCCGACCGAAGCTCTTGCGGAAGGCATCGCGGCCGAATGGAATGACGTCGCCGAAACCATCGATCCGAGAGCAATGCCGCTCACGGGGTTGGCCAATGCCGCAATCGATCGCGTCCAGCCCGCCAGGAAAGCCTTTGCTGCGGATCTTGCGCGCTACGCGGAGGCCGATCTCGCCTGTTATCGTGCGGAGGAACCGCAGGGTCTGGTCGACTTGCAATCCCGGGAGTGGGATGCCCTCATCAATTGGGGCAGGCGGCGCTTCGACGTCGATTTCAACGTCACCACCGGGGTGGTGCATGTCAGCCAGCCGGTGGCGACGGTAGAACGTCTGTCACATGCGGTGGCCGCTCTCGACGCCTTCCACCTCGCGGGACTCTCGCCGCTCGTCACGATCGGCGGCTCCCTTCTCGCAGCGCTTGGTGTGCTGGAAGACGCCTTCGATGCAGCGAGGGCGTGGGAGGCCGTCAGCGTCGATGACCGCTGGCAGCTTGAGCAATGGGGATCCGACACCGAGGCCGAGGCGGCACTCGCCAACCGTCGGCGGGATTTCCTCGCCGCGGCGCGGTTCCTGGATTTGTTGGAGGCCTAGTTCGGCCGTTCTACCAGCTTGCGAACGAACGGAATGAGATAGGGCTGGCGGTCCCGCTTCATACGTTCGGCAGCGATGATTGCCTGAACGTCATGCAGGCAGTGATCCATATCCTCGTTGATGAGCACATAGTCGTACTCGCCCCAATGGCCGATCTCCGACGCAGCGCGCTTCATCCGGCTCTCGATAACCTCGTCGCTGTCGGTGTTGCGCGCCCTTAGGCGGCGTTCCAGTTCCGCCATGGACGGCGGCAAGATGAAAATGCGTACGAGGTCCGTTCCGAACGCGCCGCGGAGCTGCTGGGTGCCCTGCCAATCGATGTCGAACAGGATATCGCGGCCGAGGCGGAGCGCTTCCTTGATCGGCTCTTTCGGGGACCCGTATCGGTGATCGAACACGTAGGCCCACTCCGCCAACTCGTCCTGATCGACCAATTCCTGGAACCGCGCGGGGGCCACGAAATGGTAGTCGACGTCGTCCACTTCGCCGGAGCGTCTCGGCCGAGTCGTTGCCGAAATCGACATCGTGATCTGGGGATCCGCATCGAGAAGCATTCGGGAGATCGTCGATTTGCCCGCGCCGGAGGGGGAGGACAACACCACCAGAAGGCCACGGCGGCGGCGGGTCGAAGGATCGGCGTCGTCTAGGTCCATGACTGTTCTTGGTCCGACGCTGAAAAAGCGTCAAGGAGCGCTCTGTTGCACTGCACAAAAAAAGACCTTGAAAGGTGCACTGCAAAAGATTATGTTGCAGCGCACAAAAGAAGGAAATTGTAGCAATGGCAGACGAAACTCAGACGGCAATCGACACCAGCGCGGAGGTCGCCACCAAGGCGGTTGAAGCCGCAGGCGAGGTTGCGAAAGAGGTTCCGGCCGTTGCCGTGAAGACTACCAAGCGGACGACCTCGAAGGTGGCACGGGCCACCAAGCGTCAGGCGAAAGCCACCCGCTCGGCTGTGAAAACCGCTCGCCGCGCCAAGCCGCGCCGCGCTGCAAAGGTCGCCGGTGCTCGTAAGCCCCGCGTGGCCCAGGAAAGGATTGAGACTGTGACCAAGACCACCAACAACTGGTTTGCGGGCTTCAACGCCCTCCCCAACACGGGTTCGTTCCAGACGCTGTTCGCCGACGCCGGCGAGCGTGGCCAGGAAGTCGTGAAGCGTTCGCAGAAGGCGATGGAAGAGCTGACGGAAGTCAGCAAGGCCAACGTCGAAGCGCTTGTCGACGCCGGCAAGATTGCCGTCGAAGGCGCCAAGTCGCTCGGCCAGGACGTCGTCGAGACCAGCCGTGAAGGCGTGGAGAAGGCTGCTGACGCAGTCCGCGCCCTCGCCGAAGCCAAGTCGGCCAGCGAGTTCCTTCAGCTGCAGAGCGAGTTCGCTCGTGCGCAGTTCGACCGCTTCGTCGCCGAGAGCTCGCGTTTGACCGAGACGTTCGTGAAGCTCGCGGGTGAGGCCATCCAGCCGATCCAGACCCGCGCCACGCTGAACGCGGAGCGTATCAACAAGCTTGTTGCCTGACGCCTCTCCCCTCCTGATCAGGCAATGACCAGACGGCCGCCCACCTCTCTCCCCGGGCGGCCGTCTTTTTTTGTGCCCGACGCTTTTTTGGACGCTCCCGGCCACTAGCCTCCTTGCGAGGCGTTCGCCGCTTGCCATATCTTAGGGGTGTTATGGGTATGCGTTGGACGATGACAGACGAGCCTGATGATGGCGGCGTTGGCGACATGGAAACAGGTGTCGCCACGCGCACGCGCCCGCGCACCAAGAAACCGAGCAATTACAAAGTCCTGATGCTGAACGACGATTACACTCCGATGGAGTTCGTCGTCCTGGTGCTGCAACAATTCTTCTCAATGGGAATCGAGGACGCGACCCGCGTCATGTTGCAGGTGCATCAACAGGGAATCGCCGTCTGCGGTGTGTTCACTTACGAAGTCGCCGAAACCAAGGTCAGCCAGGTGATCGACTTCGCGCGGGAAAATCAGCACCCGCTGCAGTGCACTCTCGAAAAGGCCTGAGCCCTACCGCTGCTTGCGAGTCCGCTGATCGGCGCTAAAGCGCGCCGATGGACAGTATCTGGATCAAGGGCGGCAGCACGCTCAAGGGCGACATTCCCATTTCGGGCGCGAAGAATGCTGCGCTGACCCTGATACCCTGCGCCCTCCTTACCGAGGAGAAGCTGACCCTCGCCAACCTGCCGCGGCTCGCGGATGTCGACAGCTTCGGGCATTTGATGAACCAGCTTGGCGTCTCGACCAGCGTCGCGGGCGTCAAGAAGGGCGAGTTCGGACGGAAGGTCACCTTCCAGGCCAGTGACATTAGCTCGACGGTCGCGCCGTACGACATGGTGCGCAAGATGCGCGCCTCAATCCTTGTGTTGGGGCCGATGCTGGCGCGCGCTGGCGAATCCACGGTATCGCTGCCGGGCGGCTGCGCCATCGGCGATCGACCGATCGACCTTCACCTGAAGGCGCTAGAAGCAATCGGCGCCGAAATCGAACTGGCTGCCGGCTACGTGAAGGCTTCGGCGCCCAAGGGTCGGCTCACGGGAGGGGACTACAGCTTTCCGGTCGTGTCGGTCGGCGCCACCGAGAACGTGCTGATGGCGGCGGTTCTGGCAAACGGGCGGACTCAATTGTTCAATGCTGCCCGTGAGCCGGAGATCGTCGATCTCTGCAATCTTCTGGTTGCCATGGGCGCAAAGATCGAAGGCATCGGATCGGGGCACCTGATCGTTGACGGCGTCGAGGGCCTTCATGGAACGACTTACGAAGTCATGCCGGATCGCATCGAAGCCGGTAGCTACGCCTGCGCTGCCGGGCTGACGGGCGGGTCGATCAACCTGATTGGCGCCCGGCCGGACGACATGCAGGCCACGCTCAATGCGCTTGCCCAGGCCGGCCTCGTCATTGAGTTCCACGAAAAGGGCATCAGGGTAAGCGCGAATGGTGGGCTCAAGCCGTTGGCGCTTTCGACATCTCCGTTCCCTGGTTTCGCCACGGACATGCAGGCTCAGTTCATGGCGATGCTGTGCCGGGCAGAGGGCCAGAGCTTCCTCGAAGAGACGATCTTCGAGAACCGTTACATGCACGTGCCCGAGCTGCGCCGCATGGGCGCGGAGGTCGAAATTCACGGCCGTTCCGCAGTTGTTCACGGCGTGCCGAAGCTGACCGGCGCGCAAGTCATGGCAACCGACCTTCGTGCCTCGATGAGTCTGATCCTAGCCGGTCTGGCTGCTGAGGGTGAGACGGAGGTTCTGCGCGTCTATCACCTCGACCGTGGCTATGAGCGACTGGAAGAAAAGCTCAGTGCCGTCGGGGCGACGATCGAGCGGCGCAGCGCCGGCTAGGCTAGCGTCTTCATGAAGCGGTAGCTCGTACGTTCGTACCCGAGCTTTTCGTAAAACTGGTGGGCGCGCTCGCGGCTGACGTTGCTCGTCACTTCCAGGATATGGCATCCGTGCGCGGAGAGGCGCTTCTCCGCTTCGGCCATGAGCAAGGCACCAATTCCGCGTCCGCGATAGCTCTCGTCGACAATCATTACTGAAACCCGGCCGACGGGTGCCGGACGATGGACGGTCACCATGGCTGACAGGCCGCACATGCCGATCACTCGCTCGGCATCCGTGGCGACCAGGGGCAGGATCTCATTCTTCCCAAGGATCTCGAGATTACGACGGACATCCGCCTCTTCGATGGGATGTCCCAGGGCAATGATGAGTTCGACGAGCCGCGGTGCGTCCGACTCTCGGGCTTCGCGGATGACGATCGTCAAAGCGTATCCAGAACGTGAATGGCGACACCGACGAGTCCGCCGACAAGGGTACCGTTGATGCGGATGTATTGGAGGTCGCGGCCCACCGCGCTTTCCAGGCGCGCCGTCACCGTCCCCGCATCCCAGCCTCGCACGGTCTCCGACACCAGTTTGACCATGGATCCGCCGTAGCTCGCGGACATGCCGACGACAGCGCGGCGGGCAAACTGGTTGATGGCGGCGCGGATGCGGGCGTCGCTTTCCAGCGTCGTTCCCATCGACTTCAGCACCTCTCCGAGCTTGCCGGCAAAAGCGGCATCGGGATTGCGCGCCGCCTTGATCACCGCCTCGCGCGACTTCTGCCACAAGGTGTCGAGCCACAGGCTGACCGATCGATTATCGAGAAGCTGCTCCTTGATCGCCTCCACCCGCTTCCGTGTTTCCGGACGCGTCTGGAGGTCGTTGGCAAGTTGGGCGAGCGCTTCCTCGACCTTCACGCGAACGGGGTGGGCGGGATCGGTTGACATTTCGACCGTGAGCTTGCGCAGTCCGTCGAGGATCGCGTCGGCGAGCTTGGCATCCAGCCCGGCCAACTTGAGGGCCCAATTGGCCTTCTTTTGCACCATCTCCCGGATCAGGGGCTCGTTCGCTTCGAGGGCTCGCGCGGTCCAGCGGATCGCGGCCTCGAGCATCGGAACATGGCGATCCTCGTTGATCGCTGACGCCAGCGCATGGCCGAGGAGCGGCGATACCTCCATCTTGCGGATGCGGGTCGAGATTGCACCCTTGACGATGCCGCCCAGCCGCTCGTCGTCGAGACCTTCGAAGACGTCGGCGATCAGGCGGGACGCGCCGGCACGGATGCGGGTGCCCTCTCCCGCAGGGGTTTGCAGGAAACGGCCGACGGCTCCGGCCACGTCGATGTTGCGCATGCGCCGGGCGACCACTGACGGGATGAGGAAGTTCTCACGGATAAAGTTCGCGAGCGCTTCGCCGATGCGATCCTTGTTCCTCGGAATGATCGCCGTGTGCGGGATGGGCAGGCCGAGCGGGTGGCGAAAGAGCGCGGTGACTGCGAACCAGTCTGCAAGGCCACCGACCATTGCCGCTTCAGAAAACGCCTTCACGTACGACAGCCACGGATACTGCTGCTCGTATGCGCGCGTCACGAAAAACAACGCGGCCATCAGGACGAGAAGTCCGGTCGCGGCCAGCTTCATTCCGGCAGCACCGGGCTGCGCCGGGTTGAACCGCGCTAGGGCATTCCGGGACTGAGTTCTCGCATCCATCGGCCCATCAATAGACGAGCTTGGCCGCCGGTTCACTCCGCGGGTTGCGGCGCTTGCCCTGACGAGGGCGCGCGGTGTGCGCCCTGGCCGACCATCTTGTGGAATCTCCGCCCAATCCACTGCTCGATGTCGATGGCGATCGAGAAGAAGGCAGGGACCAGCAGCAGGGTCAGGATCGTCGAGAAAATCAGGCCGCCGATCACGGTGACGCCCATCGGTGCGCGCCAGCTCGAATCGCCCGTCAGGGATAGCGCGATGGGAACCATGCCCGCGACCATTGCGACGGTCGTCATCACGATCGGCTGGGCGCGCTTGTGCCCGGCTTCATAAATCGCCTCATCCTTGGGCATTCCGTGGTTCATCATCTCGACCGCGAAATCGACCAGCAGGATCGAGTTCTTGGCAACGATGCCGAACAGCATCAGGATTCCGATGAACACCGGCATCGATAGCGGATTGCCCGTGATGTGGAGTGCGATGGCAGCTCCGAGCGGAGCGATCAGAAGCGACCCCATGTTCACGAACGGAGCGAGGAAGCGTCGGTAGAGCAGCACCAGCACCGCGAAGACGAGCAAGACGCCCGATCCGAGCGCGATCAGGAAGTAATAGAACAACTCGGCCTGCCATTTCTGGTCGCCCAGATCGAGCTTGTTCACGCCGCGCGGAAGGTTCTTCACCGTCGGCAGCTCGTTGATCTTCGGCCAGACGTCGCCGGACACGAGACCGGGCGCCAAGTCCGCACCGATCGCGATACGGCGAATCTGGTTGGTGCGCTGGACCGTGGTGGGGCCAGCGCCGAACCCGATCTCCGTGACCGACTTCAGGGGTACTGAACCGCCGCTTGAAGTCGGGACCGGGAGGTTCTCGAGCGTTGCCAGATCACGACGGCTCCTCTCCGATAGGGACACCATGATCGGCACCTGGCGATCGGCGAGCGAGAACTTGGCGCTGTTCTGCTCGATATCGCCCAAGGTCGCGATGCGGATCGTCTGGCTAAGAGCGGTGGTGGTCACGCCGAGATCGGCGGCGAGATCGAAACGGGGCTTGATCGTGATTTCGGGACGGACGAGGTCGCCTGCGACGCGGGGTGCGCGCAGCCCTGGCAACTTCGCCATTTCGTCGGAAATCTTGTTCGCCGTTTCATAGAGCAGGACGGGATTGTCGCTGCCAAGATATAGCATGATATCGCGGGCAGCGCCGCCAGGTCCGCCACCATTCTGGCTGAGGAAGTTGACCTGCGCGTCCGGAATTGCCGAAATTTCCGGCCCCAGGCTGCGTTCGAATTCCGTGCTGGTCTTCTTGCGGTCCTTCTTGAGGACGATATTGACGTAGCCCGAGCCGACATAGACGCGCTCGAACACTTTCTCGACGTCCGGATCCTTCATTACGATCGCCGCGGTCCGGTCGACGACGGCCTCGGTCTGCTCGAGCGTCGATCCCGGCGCCATGCCGATGCGCACGTTCGAAAAATCGAAATTCATCGCCGGCTGAAAGGTGATCGAAAGCGTGGCGAACAGGACACCTTGAAGGACGAACAGTCCAAGGCCGACGCCGACCATCCAGACGCGATGATCGCGGAACATGGACAGCACGGCCCGGATCGCCCCGGGCTTCCGCTCGCGGTAGGCGCGCGCCCGCTCCGTGCTGAGACTCCACTTCAGGATGTCCAGATACTTGTTCATCATCGGGCCGGACGCGTGCGGCTGAATGCCCTTGGCACGCAGGAAGTAGGCGGCAATCATTGGCGTGATCATTCGGGCGACGAGCAAACTCATCAGGACCGCGATGACGACGGTGAAGCCGAATGCCTTGAAGAACTGCCCCGAAATGCCCGGCATGAGCGCGACCGGCAGGAAGACCGCGACGATCGACATTGTCGTCGCGAGAACGGCGAGACCGATCTCGTCGGCCGCATCGATCGAAGCCTGATACCCCGATTTGCCCATCCGCATGTGTCGGACGATGTTCTCGATCTCGACGATCGCGTCGTCGACCAGCACGCCGGCGACGAGGCTGAGGGCCAGCAGCGACAGGCCGTTCAGCGTGATCCCCATCAGGCTCATGAACCAGAACGCCGGGATTGCGGACAACGGAATAGCGAGAGCCGAGATCAGCGTAGCGCGAATATCGCGAAGGAACAGGAAGACCACCAGGACGGCGAGGACCGCGCCTTCCCACAAACCTTCCATCGCCGAATGATATTGAGCGATGGTGTAATCGACGTTGTTCGAGATTTCCGAGAAGTGGATGCGCGGATCGTCCTTCTCGATCTTTTTCAACTCTTCCCAGGTCTTGTCGTAGACGGTGACCTCGGATGAGCCCTTGGAGCGCTGGACGTTGAAGCTGATGACCTGGCGGCCATTCATCTTCGCGATAGTGCGCTGTTCGGAATAGGCGTCCCGCACTTCGCCAAGATCGGCGAGCCGAACAGTCCGTCCTCCTGGGACCGAGATCTGCGTCTGCGAGAGTTCATAGGCATCGCGGGCATTACCGAGCACGCGGACCGACTGCTCCGATCCGGCAATCTCGGCCCGCCCGCCCGCGGCATTGAGATTGGTCTGGCGAAGCTGTTGGTTGACCTGCGCGGCCGTAATGCCCTGCGCCTGGAGCGCGGCAGGGTCGAGGATGATCCGGATCTGGCGATCGACGCCGCCCTCGCGGGAGACCGCCGCGATGCCTTCGACGCCGAGGAGGCGCTTGGCCACGGTGTTGTCGACGTACCAGCTGAGCTCTTCAAGGCTCATGTCCGACGTCTCGGCGGCAACGAAGACGATCGGATCGCCGGCGATGTCGACGCGGCTGATCTGCGGCTCGAGGATGCCTTCCGGCAGGTCGCCGCGAATCTGCGCGAGTGCGTCGCGGATATCGTTGACCGCGCGGTCGGTCGGCGTTCCGATCTCGAACTGGACGAAGGTGTTGCTGTTCCCCTCGCGGATCGAGCTGTTGATCTCATCGACGCCGTTCACGCCGCGAATGGCCGATTCCACTCGCTGCGTAATTTGCGTTTCCATTTCCGAAGGTGCCGCGCCCGGCTGGGAGATGTTCACCTGCGCCGCCGGGAAATCGATGTCCGGGTTGTTGTTAACCTGCATCCCCATGAAGGAGACGATGCCGGCCAGCAGCAGGCCGGCGAAGAAGACAATCGGCGGGACCGGGTTGCGAATGCACCAGGCTGAGATGTTACGGAAATTCATCGCGACTGAGCCTTACTCGATCCTCACCTTGCGCTTTGACGCTTCGGCGAGACTTTCTGTCCGGGGTTGAGGAAGGGGCCAGCCGACAGGACGACCGCCTCCTGACCAGTGAGACCTTCGGCGATCGTCACGCCGGCATCGCTGATCGTTCCGATCTTGATACCGCGCCGTTCGACCTCATTCTTGGCGTTGACGATGTAGACGTAGTTGCCCTTGTCGTCGCTCAGCACGGCACTTTGCGGCAGCAGCGGAGCCGATGTCTCGCCGGCATTGATCCTTGCTTCCGCGAAGCCGCCGGGCCGGATGGAAGGATCGTAAGGCAACAGGATCCTAACTTCACCCTGGCGCGACTGAGGGTCGATGATCGGCGCAACCTGCCAGACCTGGCCCGAGAAGGCGCGGTCGGTGCCGATCGGCGTAACGCTTGCCGGCATCCCCGCATGAACGAGCACGAGGTCCTGCTGTGAAAGCTGCGCACGCATTTCCATGCGCCCGCCCTCGGCCAACCGGAACAAGGCCCCGGTGCCTGGGCTGACGATCTGGCCGACCTCGACATTACGGGCGAGAACCAGCCCGCTGACAGGAGCCCGAACGTCCAGCCGTCCGATCTCGGCGCGGGTGGCGTCCAGCTGTGCCTGGCTGACCCGGACCTGGGCATTGGCGGCGTCGCGCGCCGCGCGCTTCGAATCGATCTCTGCCTTGGAGACGAACCCGCGGCCCTGGAGGGCAACCGCGCGCTCGTAATTGTTCTGGGCGAGCTGCGCGTTTGCCTTCGCCGACGCCACTTGGGCCGCAAGCTGCGCGGCCTGCTGGGACTGGACCGAGCGATCGACCGTCGCCAGCACGGCGCCCGCACCGACCCATCTGCCGGCATCGACGCGAACGCTGGTGACGCGACCGCCCGAACCGGCGATGCCGATCGGCTGATCGCGATGGGCCGCGAGCGCGCCGCTGGCCGTCACGGTTCTGGGTACGTCGCTCCTGCCGGGCACCACCACGGTGACCGTCGGCACCTGGCCGCTGCCCGACGCTCCGCCGGCGGCGGCCTGCTCATCCTTGCCCCCGCGCATCAGCATGAATGCGACGATGATGACGATTGCCGCGACACCCGCCGCGATGAACATCATGCGGCGGCGGCGCGCGCGATCGACGACCACCAGCGTGTCGGAACTCTCGAACGATGATGTTTCCCGGTTCATTCTCACTTCTTTCGCCCTGTTCGCGATTCACTACAGCGGATCGGCGGCACTGTATTACGCGAATAAGTCAGTTGCCGCAACTGAACTTGTCAAATCGTGCCCCGCTACAGTTTTTCGACTAACGGCGGCACTTGAGTCGCGAAGACGCGTTGGCGCAAAACTGCAGTGCCCTTGCGTTGCACGGGCGAAACGAAAGGGGAAGCGAATATGGAGCATTACGGTATCCTGGGCTGGATCGTAATTGGCGGTCTCGCTGGCGCGATCGCGAAGCTGCTGATGCCCGGGCGCGACCCCGGCGGATGCATCATCACAATCCTGCTCGGAATCGCCGGCGCCCTCCTGGCGGGCTTCCTCGGTCGCTCCGTCGGCTGGTACACCGACGGACAGGGTGCGGGCTTTATCGCCGCGATCGTCGGCGCCTTCGTGATCCTGCTGATTTACCGACTGGTCCTTTCCAGGCGGGGCTGAGCCCTTTCCCCGGGTGCAAACGTAACTCCGGCGTTCAGGGAACAGCCATTCGGCTGATGTGACGCTTGCGCCTCCTGATTCCGAGTTTGGAGGTTTGAATGAAGAGCATAATGGCGGCCCTCGCGCTAACCGCGGCCGCGCTGCCGATGGCGGCGAACGCGCAGGCGGAGGCCCCAATGCCTCCGATCACGGGAACACGCCTCGACATTTCGGCGACGGGTGAAGCCACCCGCGTTCCCGATATCGCGGTGATTTCGGCCGGAGTTGTGACCAAGCAGGCCACCGCGAGCTCGGCCATCCAGGAGAACAGTACCCGCATGGATCGGGTACTTTCGGCATTGAAGCGAGCCGGAGTTGCGGAACGCGACATCCAGACGAGCGCCATCAGCCTCAATCCCGACTATCGCTATCAGGATAACCAGCCGCCCCAGCTCGTGGGCTATTCGGCGACGAATCAGGTGACGGTCCGCTTCCGCGACATCCGCAACAGCGGGAAGATTCTCGACGCGCTGGTTGCCGAGGGCGCGAACCAGATCAACGGGCCGAACCTGACCATCGACAAGCCGGAAGCGGCGCTGGACGAGGCGCGTCAGAATGCCATCGCGAACGGCAAGGCGAAGGCCGCGCTCTATGCACGATCGCTCGGAATGCAGGTGGTGCGGGTTGTTTCCGTCAGCGAGGGTGGAGGAGGCGCGTACCCGCCGCCGCCAGCACCGCCCCCGATGTTCATGGAAGCGCGCGCCAGCGCCGACTCAAAGGTTTTGCCCGGCGAGCAGAAGCTGCAGGTCACCGTCTCAATGGTATTTGACCTGCGCTGATCAAGAAGAAGGCCGCCCGGGAGCCCCGAGCGGCCTTTGTTTCTCCCGAATGTTCGAACCTTAGCGAACCGTTCCGCGACGGATCAGGTTGACGATCGCCAAGAGGATCACTGCGCCTAGCAGCGCGTAAAGGAAGCTTTCGACCGTAATCCCCTGGTTCATGTTCTGACCGAAGAGGAATCCGGCGATGACAGCGCCCACAATGCCCACCACAACATTGAGGATGATGCCCTGTTGAGCGTCAGTGCGCATGATGAGGCTGGCGAGCCAGCCACAAATACCACCGACGACCAGCCAAATGATAATACCCATGTAGCGTTCCCTCCTGTTCGTGGGCCGCCAGTAACTACTCAGCGGCCTTCCGGCATCTAGACGCTGATGCAGGGCGGTTGTTCCGGATTCGGAAGGAACTGTCCAGTTTTTTGGTTAACTGCCCGCGGAACAGGCCGAAAGATTACTGCGCGTAACGATCAGCCACAGCCGCGTCAGTAGCGCTGCTGGCGCTCGTACTGGTCGCGATAATGCTTGATGCGAGTCACGCGCAGGCCGGGCATTCCACTGCGGTCGACCGCGCGCTGCCAGCTCGTGAACTCCTCGAGGCTCAGCGTGTAGCGCTGGCAAGCCTCGTCGACCGAAAGCAGGCCACCCGCAACAGCCGCGACGACCTCCGCCTTGCGGCGGACGACCCAACGGGTGGTGCTGGCAGGCGGAAGGCTGTCGAGCGTCAAAGGCTCTCCGAGCGGTCCGATGACCTGCGCTGGCCGAATCTTCTGGTTCTCGAGCATCTCTTGGTTAAACCCGCTTAGTCATTGTCGATGGCATTGGTCTTAAGCCGCGCCCCTTGAAGATATTCTGAAACGCGCTGGTTAATTTCCCCCTCACGACCCTTAACGTCCTTTGACTCTTCCTCGGACGCCGCTTCAGCAAAGGCACCGCCAACGCGATCCCGTGCCTCCGCCCACCCGGGGCTTGCCGCCAGGAGCCGGGCGATGGCCAAAGTCCGATCGTCGCAAGTCCTGCCCGACTGCGCGCCGAAAGCTGCAACGAGCTCCGCGGCATCCAGTCCAGCAAGTCCCGCGGCGGTGAATTTCGACTCCGGCCGAGACAAATTACCCTCTTGAACAACCCACTCCACGACCGGCCTAGCTGAGAGGGGTGAAATTCAGGTAAAGAGCGCCGAGATAGCTCCAATGCAGATTGATTTCGGCCTTGATCGCGAAGTTCGCGAAGCACGCATCGTCGTCGCCATGTCCGGCGGCGTCGACAGCTCGGTCGTCGCCGCGCTCGCCGCACGAACGGGTGCCGAGGTCATCGGCGTGACGCTGCAGCTTTACGACCATGGCGAAGCGGTGAAGCGCAGCGGGTCCTGCTGCGCCGGCCAGGATATTTACGACGCCAGCATGGTCGCCGACCGGCTCGGAATTGCTCACTACGTCCTCGATTACGAAAGCCGCTTTCGCGACAGCGTGATCGAGCATTTCGCCGACGAATATGCCCGCGGCCGAACGCCGGTCCCTTGCTCGCTCTGCAATCAGGGCGTGAAGTTCATGGACCTCGTCGCGTTCGCGAAGGAGCTTGGCGCCGACTGCCTGGCAACGGGGCATTATGTCCGGCGGGTCGTCAACGGCGACCGCGTGGAGCTTCACAAGGGCGCCGACCCGGCCCGCGACCAGAGCTATTTCCTCTACGGGACCACGCGCGAGCAGCTCGACTTCCTCCGGTTCCCGCTCGGCGACCTCCCCAAGCGCGAGGTTCGCAGGCTTGCCGAGGAAGAGGGCTTGGTCGTCGCCAACAAGCCGGACAGCCAGGACATCTGCTTCGTTCCCGACGGGGATTATGCGGGATTGGTGCAGCGGCTTCGGCCGGAAACGATCGCTGCGGGTGAGATCGTCGATCTGCAGGGGAAGGTCCTGGGGAGCCACCGAGGCGTCGTGCACTTCACGGTGGGCCAGCGCCGCGGGATCGAGGTCGGCGGGCAGAAGGAGCCGCTTTACGTCGTACGGATCGAGCCGGAGCAGCAGCGCCTCGTCGTCGGACCGCGCCGGGCCCTCGCGGTCGATTCAATGCGGATCGAGGAGATGAACTGGATCGCCGAGGATCAGACGGACGTCGGTGTGAAGGTCCGCTCGCTTGCTCCGCCCGTGCCGGCGACAATCCTGGGCGACCGGGTGCAGTTCGCTGGTGCCGAATATGGCGTTGCGCCCGGGCAAGCGGCGGTCTTTTATGACGGCACGCGGCTGCTTGGTGGAGGCTGGATCGCCGAGACGACCTCGGTGGCCGAGGGAGCCCTGGATGCCGCCGCCGCTTAGTGCGGGAATCCTGCTCTACCGCGAGCATGAAGGCATTACCCGGGTCCTGCTGATCAAGCCCGGCGGCCCGTTCTGGCGGCACAAGGACGAAGGCGCATGGATGATTCCCAAAGGCGCTCTTGAGCCCGGGGAGTCCTCCGCCGACGCGGCGATCCGCGAATTCGAGGAAGAAACCGGGACGGCGCTCGGGCGCGTACCCTTTCCGCTTTGCTGCGTCACCCAGGCCGGCGGGAAGAAGGTCGAGGTGTTCGCTGCCGAGGGTGAATTCGATCCGGGCTCGATCCGCAGCCTCGAATTCGAAATGGAATGGCCGCCCAGGAGCGGGCGGATGCAGAGCTATCCCGAAGCGGAAGAGGCCCGGTGGATGACGCTGGACGAGGCGCGCCGGATGATGCTGCCGAGCCAGCTGCCGATTCTGGATGCCCTGGGGGCCAAGCTTAGTCTCGGGTAACCAGGCGAGTGGCAGTGGTCAGCCCGAACAGCGCGAGACCGGCAACCGCTAGTACGAAGAGCGTCAGCCTCGCCTTGGCGTCGGCCTGCGCGGCGACTGCAATGCAGATCAGAACGCCGATGCCGGACAGGAGCCAGTGCGAAGCCCGCAAACGTGCCGGACGCTCTGGTGCGCGGGGCAGGGCGAGGATCGTCACCGAATAGATGATCATCCGCGCGAGCGTGCTGATAACCGCCAGCCAGACGAAGCTCCCGCTCACTGCCAGGGCCGCGACGAGAATCGCGAAGAAGGCAATGCTCGCGACGGGAGTCTCGAACCGGCGATTGACCTTTGCGAGCCACCCGGGAAGTTCACCCCGCTCCGCCATGGCGAATGTCACTCGGGGAGTTGCGGCCATGTTGCTGTGCAGGTTTCCGGCAGTGGAGAAAATGGCCGTGAGCCCGATTACCAGAGCGCCGGGCGGACCCATGAGCCAATCACCGAGCGCCAGGAGCGGCGCGTCCGCACCTTCTTCGAGACCCCCAGGAAACACGGCAACGAAAGCGAGCTGGACGATGAAATAGAGCAAGGCGACCGTACCAATCGTCGCCAAGAGCGCTTGCGGCAGGGTACGGCCGGGATCCCTCGTCTCGCCGGCGGTGACCGTGGCGTTTTCAAAACCGACGAAGGCGTAAAAAACGATCAGGACGCCGGCTTCCACATCGCCGATCGGCGGTAGAGGGCCGGGTGCTGGAACTCCCGCCAAGGCGAGCACAGCGAAGGCGATGAGCATCAGCGGAAGAGTCTTGAGCAGGGTCAGGCCTCCAAGAACCCGCATCGCCGACTTTACGCCCGACACGTTGATCGCGGTGAAAGCCGCGACCAGGCCGAGGATCAGCGCAAGTCTCGCCAGTCCAGCGTCGGCCCCGATCAGCCAGCGTGCCAAATAGGACACCAGAACGTTAAGGTTGGCGGCAAAGGCGGTTGCCCGCGCGATGTAGTAAATCCATCCGAGTTCGAACCCGGCGAGCCGTCCGAAAACGCGGCCATAGGTCGCGGGTCCCCCGCTCTGGGGGAATGCGGCGACCGACCGCGTGAACGGTATCGCGATGAGCAACGAGGCGAGCCCGACCAGCGGGAACAGCCACGGCGAAGATGTGCCGAAATCGCTCGCGAGCGTTTGCGGCAGCGCGAAAATCGAAGCGCCGATCGCACCGTTGAATGCAAGCAGGATCGCTCCACCGAAGCCGATACGGCGCGGCAGGGCATCCCGTGACTCGTTCAGGACGCCGTCTCCGTGATTTCCGACGGAAGCATGGTCTCGCGATCGGTGTGACCTTCGGGATCGAGATGGATCAGGATTTCCGTGGCCGGGAAGCGGCTCTGGAGCTCTTCCTCGATCCGATCCATCCGGTCATGTGCGTGCGCAATCGTCCAGTCCGCCGGGACCCAGACGTGAAACTGCGCGAAGTTGTGGGTGCCGCTGGTGCGTGTGCGCAGGTCGTGCAAGCCGGCCAGCTCCGGATAGTCGCCGCAGGCAGCGAGGAATTTGGCGCGCAGCTCTTCGGGCCATTCGCGATCCATCAACTGGTCTAGCGCATGGCTGGAGGAGGTCCAGGCGCCCCACAGGAGCCAGAGGGCGATCAGCACGCCGAAGACCGCGTCGGCCCCGGTCAGGTTGGCATACTGGTCCAGCACAAGCGCAACGATGACCGATCCGTTGAGCATGAGATCGGAGGCGTAGTGCAAGCGATCGGTCGAGATCGCGACGGAACCCGTCCGCTTCACCACGTGCCGCTGATACGTGATCAGCGCCAGCGTCGCAGCAATCGCGACGAGCGAAACTCCGATTCCAAGCTCGGCCGCGCTGGTCTGCGCACCGTTGATCAAGCGGATGACCGACTGGTAGCCGATGAACAACGCCGACAAGGTGATCAAGATGACTTGGACCAAGGCAGCGAGCGCCTCCGCCTTGCCGTGGCCGAAGCGATGGTCGGAGTCGGCCGGCGCCGCGGCGATGCGGACACCCATCAGAACGACGAGGCTGGCAAGCAGATCGAGGCTGCTGTCCGCCAGCGATCCGAGCATCGCCATCGAGGAGGTTTCGATGGAGGCCCAAATCTTCAGACCAATGAGAGAGATCGCCATGACGATACTGGCGAAAGCGGCGCGCGTCGTCAGCGACGCCCGTTCCTCACCATGCGCCTGGTGGGCGTGAACTCCGCTCACGGGTAGAGCAGGCCTTCGCGCCAGCCCCCGCCTTCTGCCGAGAAGATACGTCGCTCATGCAGCCTGTGTGGACGGTCCGTCCAGAATTCGAACGCGGTGGGGTTCAATCGAAACCCGCTCCACCGAGGTGGACGCGGCACGACCTCGCCCTCGAAACGCTTGCTCATCTCTTCAAATCGACGCTCAAAGGTTTCGCGGCGATCCAGGCTCCGCGACTGCCAGGACGCCCAGGCACCAAGCTGAGAATCTCGGGCTCGGCTCTCGAAATAGGCATCGGCGTCGCTGTCCGGCACGGGTCCAACGCCTCCCTCGATGCGAACCTGCCGCCGGAGCGACTTCCAATGGAATAGCAGTGCAGCCTGGGAATTGGCTGCAAGCTCCGCTCCCTTCCGGCTGTCGAGATTCGTGTAAAATGTGAAACCGTCGGGACCGTGGCCCTTCAACAGGACCATGCGAACGGACGGACGCCCGTCAGGGGTGGCAGTCGCCAGTGCCATGGCCTCGGGATCGTTCGGCTCTGACTGGCGCGCCTCTGCGAGCCATTGTCCGAAAAGCTGGATGGGATCGGTCTCTGACACGGCTAGCCGCTTAGGCTTGGAGGCGCCGTCGCCGCAACCCATCTGGCAGGCCCCATCTAGAAACACCGAGTGTGTTACGGCATTGGAGCACTATGGACCTTTATCAACGGCTAGGCGTGCAGCGCGGCGCAAGCGAAGCGGAGATCAAGAAGGCCTACCGCAGCCTCGCCAAGCAACTCCATCCCGACCGCAACAAGGACAATCCGAACGCCGCTAAGCGGTTCGGCGAGGTCACGGCCGCCTACGACTTGCTCTCCGACAAGGACAAGCGCGCGCAATATGATCGCGGGGAAATCGACGAGGACGGCAACCCCAAGATGCCGTTCGGGTCCGGCGGGTTCGGCGGAGGCTATGGCGGCGGCCGTCCCGGCTCAGGTGGCGGCGGGTTCGACGGTTTCCAGGGTAGCGGCTTCGGTGGGGAGACGGCCGACCTCAGCGACCTGTTCGAAGGCTTGTTCGGCGGTGGGTCCGGAAAAGGCGGCGGTGGGTTCGGCGGCTTCCGGCAACGTCGAGCGCCGCAGAAAGGTGCGGACATCGCCTATCGGCTGAAGATTTCGTTCGTTGATGCGGCGACACTCAAGCCCCAGCGGATCACTTTGGCTGACGGCAAGACGATCGATCTCAAGCTTCCGGCCGGCGTCGAAGAGGGGACAAAGATCCGCCTCGCCGGCAAGGGCGAGCAAGGGCCCGGAGGCGCTGGAGACGGCCTGGTCACAATCGCCATCGAGCCCCACCCGTTTTACAAGCGTGAAGGCGACAACATCCGTCTTGAGCTCCCGGTAACCCTGAAGGAGGCTGTGCTTGGAGCCAAGGTCAAGGTGCCGACGCCGGAAGGACCCGTCATGCTGACGGTTCCGAAGGGGAGCTCGTCCGGACGCGTGCTTCGCCTGAAGGGCCGTGGTTTTACCGGGAAGGGCGGGAAGAGAGGGGATCAATTGGTCGCGCTTGAAGTGGACCTGCCCGCCGACGACGCGCAGTTGCGGAAGTTTGCGGAGACGTGGGAGGGCGGGGGCAACCCGCGGGCTTCCCTTGGGGTTTAACGGCCTTAGTCTCTAGACCCACGCATGCAGGACCACTCACCGCTATCCCCCGAGGAACGCCGCAAGCAGCTTGCCAGCCTGAGCGCCGCTTACGGCCGCGATGCCGCGGAGCGCGTAAAACCGCGCATCGTGGCTTGGGAAGTGATCAAGCGGGTCGCGGTTGGCGTTTACAACGACGGGTTCATTCACGCCGGCAATCTGGCCTATCTTGCATTGCTGGCGCTGTTCCCCTTCTTCATCGTCGCCGCCGCGCTCGCCAATCTGTTCGGCCAATCGGAGAGCAGCCGGAAGACTGTGGCGACGGTGCTTGCGCAGCTGCCGCCGAACGTTTCCGATGTCCTTCGGGAGCCGATCATCGAAGTCCTATCCGCGCGTACGGGGCCACTGCTTTGGATCGGGGCCATCGTCGGATTGTGGACGGTGGGGAGCTTCATCGAAACGATCCGCGACATCCTTCGCCGGGCCTACGGCGTGAAATATTGCGCCCCGTTCTGGGAATATCGGCTTGGGTCGATGGCCATCATCATCGGCTCGGTCTTTCTCCTGATGGTGGCGTTCGCGGTCAGCATCACGTTGAGCTCGATCCAACATGGCATCGAACATTGGATTCCGCTTTTCCAGAACGTCGCCGATACGTTGACATTCTACCGCGTGATCCCGGCGCTCATGCTGTTCGTAACCAATTACCTCGTCTTCGTGGCGCTGACGCCTTCGAGGTACCGCCGACGCGGTTGCCGCAAGTGGCCAGGGGCTCTGCTGGTCACGGTCTGGTGGCTGATGACGGCCGAGTTGCTGCCGCAGGTGATTGGCCTGCTGGGTGGTTATGACCTGACCTACGGAAGCCTGGCCGGGGTGATGGTCGTCTTGATTTTCTTCTTCATGGTCGGGCTTGGCGTAGTTATGGGCGCGGAGCTCAACGCGGCGCTGGCGGAAGCTTCGCCGACGGCGCTAAGGGGCGAAATCTATTCCGGTCCGTTCCAGGACGAGCTCGAAGTCGAGGAGCCGCAACCTGGGGAGGACGTGGAAATAGTGCCGAAACCTGAAACCGCGCCGAAACGAGGGGGAGCCCAGCTGTGAGTGGATTGATGCAGGGCAAGAAAGGCCTGATCATGGGCCTCGCGAACGATCGCTCGCTGGCATGGGGCATCGCCCGAGCCTTGGGCGAGCAGGGCGCCGAATTGGCCTTCTCCTACCAGGGCGACGCCCTCGAGAAGCGGGTCCGGCCCCTGGCCGAAGAACTAGGGTCAGACCTCCTGATCGACTGCGATGTCTCGGACATGCACGCGCTGGATAAGGCGTTCGCGGATCTCAACTCGAAGTGGGGCGGGCTCGATTTCGTCGTCCACGCTATCGGTTTCTCGGACAAGAACGAGCTTCGCGGAAAGTTCGTCGACACCACGATCGACAATTTCCTGCTGACCATGAACATCTCGGTCTACAGTTTCATCGCCGTCGCCCAGCGCGCCCGGGCCATGATGAAACCCGGCGGATCGATGCTGACTTTGAGCTACTACGGCGCCGAGAAGGTCATTCCACACTACAACGTCATGGGCGTTGCCAAGGCCGCTCTCGAGACCTCGGTGAAGTATCTGGCGGCCGACCTCGGCCCGGAAGGCATTCGCGTGAACGCGATTTCGGCCGGTCCGATCAAGACGCTTGCCGCGAGCGGCATCGGCGACTTCCGCTACATCATGAAGTGGAACGAATATAATTCCCCGTTGCGCCGCAACGTGACGATCGAAGACGTCGGCGGCGCCGGACTGTACCTGCTCAGCGACTTTGCGTCCGGAGTCACCGGAGAAATCCACCATGTGGATGCCGGCTACAACGTCGTCGGGATGAAAGCTGAAGACGCGCCGGATATCGCGACGGTGTGAAGGCCGGCTAGTCTGTCGGATCGATGCATTCCCGTCACGCATGGAACCGATAGCCCCCGCAGCGCTCGTTATTCGCTAAACTTCGGCCATGACAAAGGGATCGGTTTTCGCCCTTCTCTCGCTGCTTCTGAGCTTGGTACCGGGCCTTGCCGAGGCCGCTCCGGTCATGATCGACAGCGGGAAAATAGAGGGTCTCCAATCCGGCGCAATCCGGATCTTCAAGGGCATTCCGTATGCTGCCCCGCCGGTCGGTCCGCTTCGATGGCAACCCCCGCACGCACCCTCGCCGTGGGCAGGAATCCGGCAGGCGACCTCTTTTTTCCCGGCCTGCCCTCAGCTTGAAACCTATCCTCCCGATGCGCCTAAGGAGCAAAGCAGCGAGGATTGTCTCGCCCTTAATGTCTGGGCGCCAGTCCCAAGATCCAACACGAAACTGCCAGTCATGGTGTGGATCCACGGCGGTGGACTGACCGGCGGATCGGGTTCTGTGCCTCAATATGCAGGCGAGCAGCTTGCCAGCCACGGCGTCATCGTGGTCACGCTTAATTACCGCCTCGGCGCCCTGGGCTTTCTCGCGCACCCAGAGCTCAACAAGGAATCGGCGCACGGCGTGTCGGGCAATTACGGATTGCTGGACCAAATCAGGGCGTTGCAGTGGGTTCAACGAAACATCGCCGCTTTCGGCGGCGATCCGGATCGGGTCACGATTTTCGGTCAATCTTCAGGAAGCTTCTCCGTCAGCATGCTAGCGTCGACCCCGTTGGCGAAAGGTCTCTTCCGTCGGGCGATTGGACAGAGCGGAGCGGTGTTCGAGCCTGTGGAGCTCGATCCACGATTCACGCCGGACGGCTCCGCGGAAGTGGGTCTGACCTTTGCCAGGAAGGCGGGAGCGAAATCGCTGGCGGATCTGCGCCGGCTGCCTTTCGCTGCGCTGTTGAAATTGCCGTTCAGTCCTCAGTTCAACGTCGACGGCTACGTGCTTCCGAAATCTCCGCGTGATGCGTATGCGTCGGGTAGTCAGAATGATTCCGATCTCCTTATCGGCACCAATGCCAGCGAGGGCTCGTTCTTCTTCGATTCTCGGAAGGTTACGACAACCAATTTCGACGCGGTGCTCGAACGCACCTATCCATCAATTCTGCTGCGAGCGATCGGCGCGTCGCCAGGCAAAACGGACTCGGATGCGCGCCTTGCCGCGGTGGCGATCGACTCTGACCTTAGGTTCATTTGGGATATGTGGGCTTGGGCACGCAATGCTTCCAAAACCGGACGGCGTCCTGTCTACTTCTATTCCTTCACCCAGCCGCCCGCTTATCGCCCAGGCCATCCCCTCTTCGGACTTGGCCCAACCCACGGCGCAGAGCTGCCCTACGTATTCGGCGACCTCGACCCTAACGTAGCCGACTGGAACTCGAATGATCGTGCGCTCTCCGAGGCGGTTCAGCTTTACTGGACGAACTTCGCGAAAACTGGAGACCCTAATGGAGCGAACCTCCCGCGCTGGCCGAAGTTTGACCGGCAAGGCGCTTGGGTCATGCAGCTGGGACCGATGTTGCAGGCATCAGTGGTTGCAGATCAGTCCCGGCTTCGTCGGATTGATCAGGTCTACGGAGTCGCGCGGTTCGTTTACTGGCACTTGTACGGCGTTCTCGCTGTGGCGGGCCTCTTGCTCATCGCCTTCGTCGCGGGCCTATATCGCTTCTTTAGGGCGCGCCGATCGAGAGTAGCAAATCGGCGTCCGTGAAGATCGCTCTCAACCGTTGAACGGATCGCGAACCAGGATCGTGTCGTCGCGCTCGGGTGACGTGCTCACCAAAGCTACCGGGCAGCGGATCAGCTCCTCGATGCGCCGCACATATTTGATCGCTCGCGCCGGCAGGTCGGCCCAGCTGCGGGCGCCGCGTGTCGACCCCGGCCAGCCCTCGATTTCCTCATATTGCGGAACGACTCGAGCCTGATCCTGCGCGTGCGGCGGGAGGTAGTCGAAGCTCTGCCCGTCGATGGTGTAGCCGGTGCAGATCTTCACCGTCTCGAAGCCGTCGAGGACGTCGAGTTTGGTCAACGCCACGCCGGTGACACCACTGACGGCGGCCGACTGACGAACCAGCACGGCGTCGAACCAGCCGCAGCGGCGGCGGCGTCCGGTGACGGTGCCAAATTCATGGCCGCGCTCGCCGAGCCGTTGGCCGATCTCGTCTTCGAGTTCGGTCGGGAAGGGACCTGAGCCGACGCGCGTCGTGTAGGCTTTGACGATACCGAGCACGAAGCCGGCCGCTGACGGACCCATGCCCGTTCCCGGACCCGTCGCTCCCGCTACCGTGTTGGATGAGGTGACGAACGGGTAGGTTCCGTGATCGACGTCGAGAAGCACGCCCTGCGCGCCTTCGAACAGTATCCTTTTGCCCCGGCGCTGCGCCGCATCGAGGTCGCGCCAGACCGGCTTGGCGAAAGGCAGCACGAACGCGGCAATTTCGGCGAGGTCGTTGCGGAGCCGCTCGCGATCGACCGGCGGTTCTCCGAAACCGGCGCGGAGGGCGTCATGATGTGCGCACAGGCGGTCAAGCAAGGGATCGAGCTCGCCGAGGTGTGCAAGATCGCAGACACGGATGGCGCGGCGGCCGACCTTGTCCTCGTAAGCAGGACCGATGCCGCGGCGCGTGGTGCCGATCTTGCC
Source organism: Sphingomonas daechungensis (assembly GCF_039543105.1). Lineage (NCBI taxonomy): Bacteria > Pseudomonadati > Pseudomonadota > Alphaproteobacteria > Sphingomonadales > Sphingomonadaceae > Sphingomonas > Sphingomonas daechungensis. The sequence goes on along the minus strand of NZ_BAABJC010000001.1, from coordinate 984,178 downwards.
CGCACCGCTCGCATCTTCGCGAAGAGCATCGAGATCGCGGTGAATCGGAAGGATGAGCGGGCAGGTCTCGGCTAGCATCAGGATGTCAGGGGTGACCTTCACGCCCTGGCCCTGAATGCGCTCGACCTCGGCCTTCAGTGCCCACGGGTCGAGCACAACGCCGTTGCCAATGACCGACGGCGTGCCGGTCACGATCCCGGACGGAAGCAGCGAAAGCTTGAAAGTTTCGCCGTTGACGACGAGCGTATGCCCGGCGTTGTGACCGCCCTGGAAGCGGACGACCATGCCTGCCCGGCTCGCGAGCCAGTCCACGATCTTGCCCTTGCCCTCGTCGCCCCACTGAGCGCCGATGACCGTTACGTTGCCCAAGTCGAATCCCTTTTTGCGGAGGCAGGGGCGCTCCTACGGGCCGAAGCCTGCATCGTCCAGCCGTTGGAACAGGTGCGGTTGCGCGCCTTCGCCATTTCGGAGGGAACTGCAACAGGCGAGCGCGGTTGCAATGTGTCCGTCTAAAACTTCAGCGCGCGGACCAGCTTTACGCCGGGCAGCGCTTCGACCTTCGCGATGACCTGTGGATTCACGGGCTCGTCGACGGATAGCAACAGGACCGCCTCGCCACCGGCTTCCACGCGGCCGAGGTGGAAGGTGCCAATGTTGATGCCGGCTTCGCCCAGCGTCGTCCCGAGCCGACCAATGAAGCCGGGCGCGTCCTCGTTGACGACGTAGAGCATGTCGCCGACGAGGTCGGCTTCGACCTTGATCCCGAACAGCTCGACCAGGCGCGGCTGCGCGTTTCCGAACAAGGTGCCGGCGACCGTTCGCGGACCCGCTTTCGTCTCTGCCGTAACTCGCAGCAGCGTGTGGTAATCGCCCTCGCGGTCGTGCCGGACTTCGCGAACGTCGAGGCCACGCTCCTTCGCGAGGAACGGCGCATTGACCATGTTCACCGTGTCCGAATGCACGCGCATGAAGCCCGCGAGGACGGCGCCGGTGATCGGCTTCATGTTGAGATCCGCGGCCGCGCCTTCCGTCTCGATCGACAGGCCCGCAATGTTGCCGTGCGCGAGCTGCCCGACGAGGCTGCCGAGCTTTTCCGCCAGCGCCATGTAAGGCCTTAAGCGAGGCGCTTCCTCGGCCGAAAGCGACGGCATGTTGATCGCGTTGGTCACACCGCCGAGCAGGAGGAAATCGCTCATCTGCTCCGCCACCTGGATGGCGACATTGACCTGCGCCTCGTTCGTCGATGCGCCAAGGTGCGGCGTGGAGATGAAGTTGGGCGTCCCGAACAGCGGAGAATCCTTCGCGGGCTCCGTCTCGAACACGTCAAGCGCGGCACCCGCGATGTGACCGGAATCGAGGCCCTCCTTCAGAGCCGCTTCGTCGATCAACCCGCCGCGCGCGCAATTGACGATGCGCACGCCCTTCTTCGTCTTGGCGAGGTTCTCGCGGCTCAGGATGTTGCGCGTCTGATCGGTCAGCGGCGTGTGCAAGGTGATGAAATCGGCGCGGCGAAGCATGTCGTCGAGCTCGACCTTCTCGATACCCAACTCGACCGCTCGCTCCGCGGTCAGAAATGGGTCATAGGCGACCACCTTCATGCGCAAACCCAATGCGCGGCTCGCGACGATCGAACCGATATTGCCTGCGCCGATCAGACCGAGGGTCTTGCCGGTGACCTCAACTCCCATGAAGCGGTTCTTTTCCCACTTCCCCGCCTGCGTCGATGCGTCCGCTTCCGGCAGTTGCCGGGCAAGCGCGAACATCAGCGCGATGGCATGCTCCGCGGTGGTGATCGAGTTGCCGAACGGCGTGTTCATCACGACGACGCCGCGTGCGGTCGCAGCCGGGATATCGACATTGTCGACGCCGATCCCCGCCCGGCCGACGACCTTCAGATTGGTCGCTGCATCGAGAATGTCCTGGGTGACCTTGGTCGAAGAGCGGATGGCGAGGCCATCATAATCGCCGATGATCGCTTTCAGTTCTTCCGGTGTCTTTCCGGTGATCTCGTCGACCTGAAGGCCGCGCTCCCGAAAGATCGCGGCGGCCTTCGGGTCCATCTTGTCGCTGATGAGCACTTTGGGTTGGGTCATTCGCTGATCCTGTAGAATTGTGTTCCTGCGCAGGCAGGAACCTAGCTTCCTGGAAAAAAAGGGACTGGGCCCCTGCCTTCGCAGGAGCACGGGGTCATCGAGAGGAGCGCACTTCCTCGTAGGCCCAGTCGAGCCACGGCCCGAGCGCCTCGATGTCTGCGGTGTCGACAGTTGCGCCGCACCAGATGCGAAGTCCGGGAGGTGCGTCGCGATATCCCGCGATGTCGTAGGCGGCGCCCTCTTTCTCGAGCAGGCCCGCGAAGGCCTTGATGAAGTCGGCGTCTGCCCCCTCGACGGAAAGGCAGACCGATGTCGTCGAACGGCAGGCAGGATCGGCCGCGAGGTGGCTGACCCAGCTCCGCTCCTGGACAATGCGATCGAGCGCGGCGGCGTTGGCATCCGAGCGTTGCTGGAGCGCCTTCGCTCCGCCGATCGACTTCGCCCATTCCAGCGCCCAGATCGCGTCTTCGACAGCCAGCATGGACGGCGTGTTGATCGTCTCACCCCTAAAGATGCCCTCGGTCAGCTTTCCCTTTGAAACCAGGCGGAAGACCTTCGGCAGCGGCCGATCGGGCGTGAAGCTTTCGAGCCTCTCTACCGCTCTCGGGCCAAGGATCAGGATGCCGTGAGCACCTTCGCCGCCCAGAACTTTCTGCCAGGAGAAGGTCGCGACATCGATCTTCTCCCACGGCAAATGATAGGCGAAGACAGCGCTCGTCGCGTCCGCGAAGCTCAGGCCCTCGCGGTCGTCGGCGATCCATTCGCCATCCGGCACCCGTACGCCCGAGGTCGTGCCGTTCCAGGTGAACAGAACGTCGCTCGACCAATCGACTTGGGAGAGATCGGGGATCGCGCCGTAGTCGGCGCGCAGGACGGTGGGATCGAGCTGAAGCTGCTTAGCGGCATCGGTAACCCAACCCTCGCCGAAGCTTTCCCACGCGAGCGTGGTGACCGGGCGAGCGCCGAGCATGGTCCACATGGCCATCTCAAAGGCGCCGGTGTCGGACCCGGGAACGATGCCGATCCGGTGCGTGTCCGGAAGCTCCAGCAACTCGCGCATCAGTTCGATGCAATGCTGCAGGCGCGACTTGCCGATCTTGGCGCGGTGCGAGCGGCCAAGGGATTCGGTGGCGATTTTCGAAGCGTCCCAACCGGGCGGCTTTGCGCACGGTCCGGACGAGAAATGTGGCCTCGCGGGGCGGGTATTGGGTTTTGCCGCGCGCACGTCCGCGCCGGCCGTCAGAAATTCCGTCAATTCAACTCTCCTCGCAGAGAGCACGCGCCGCGTTGGGACGGCGTGGCCCGTGGGCGGTTCTAACGGTGAATGCGGCGCGAGCAAGGCAGTGCGAAATTATCGCAGATCAAGGTCATGAAACGGTTGATTCGGGTGCCCTGCCTTCTGTGAATGCTGCGATTTGCTCGTTTCACCGCAGTGAGCCGACAGTTCGTCCCGGCAACCGGAACTGAAGGTTGAATTCATTAACCCCCCCGGGTCAGTCTCCCTCTCGTCAGCAGGTGGTGGGCAATATCTGCAGGCTTTGGGGCTGGGGAGCTCCTGAAATTGTAGCTTCGGACCGCGCTTCCGTGCGGCCCGTGTAGTGCTTGGAGCGAGGGGTCATGTTGACGGTTCTGACGGCAACGTCCGGTCTTTTCAGGGATCGCGATTTTTTCGTGCATGATGGTGCGCAATTGCGGCGCTTTCGTCTGTCCGCGTCGGCCCAGGTCGTGGCCATTGCCGCTCTGCTCGCTCTCGTCGCCTGGTCCAGCTACGCCGTCGCTCGTTTCCTCACTCCTGCTCCTGCCGCCACCGCCCAGAACTCCACCACTGAATATTCCGCCCGCATCGCTCAGCTGACCGCTGAGACCGAACGCCGCGTGCAGGTGATCGAGCAGCGCCAGATGGCTCTGGCAGCAGCTCTCGCCAGTGAGAACATCGATCAGGCCACTCTTGCCCGCCTTGGCTTCACGCCGGCGAAGGCTGGCCAGGACGGCCAGGGCGGCCCGTTCGATGGCAATGCCGACCCGACCTTCAAGCAGCTCTTCACGAGTTGGAAGAAGCTCGACAATCTCGCTTCCGGCGCCATCGCCGTCCCGTCGGACAAGCCGGTAAAGACTGCGGCTTTCACCAGCGGCTACGGCGTCCGTTCCGACCCGTTCCGCGGCGCGGCTGCAATGCACCCGGGCATCGACCTGGCGGGTCCTTATGGCACGGCGATCTACGCGACTGCCGATGGCACTGTCCTCCGCGCCGGTTGGAACAATGGCGGATACGGTAATCTCGTCGAAATCGACCATGGCCGCGGAATTGCAACGCGCTACGGCCACCTTTCCCAAGTGCTCGTTTCGGCCGGTGACCGCATCACCCGCGGGCAGCTGATTGCCCGTATGGGCTCGACGGGCCGCTCGACCGGCAGCCACCTCCATTACGAAGTTCGCATCGACGGCCGTCCGGTCAATCCAATTCCGTTCATGAAGTCGACCGATTACCTGGTCGAAATGCAGAAGAATGCCGGTTCGCACTCGATGGATACGATTGCGCTCGGCGGACCGACCGGCGGCAAGCGCTAAGACCGGTTGCTCATTACCGGCCGCGTTCCTATCTCGCTCTGGTGAGCGAGCCTGACATCATCCTGACGGCAAGCGCTGCCAAGCGCGTTTCGTGGATCGCAGAACGGCAATCGAAGCCTGCAATCCTCCGGCTTGCTGTCGATGGCGGCGGTTGCGCCGGCTTCACATACAAGTTCGAATTGGCGGACGCTCAGGCCGACGACGATACAGTCGCCGAGACCGATGGCGTGAAGCTGGTTGTCGATCCCGTGAGCCTGGACCTGGTGCGGGGCTCGGCGGTGGATTTCGTCGAGGATCTTGGCGGAGCATCGTTCAAGGTGACCAACCCGAATGCCGCTTCGGGCTGCGGTTGCGGCTCGAGCTTCTCAATTTGAGGCTCTCGACTTTCAACATCAACGGCATCCGCGCACGCCTCCCGCGGTTGCTCGAATGGCTCGAGCGCGAAAAGCCCGACGTCGTCTGCCTGCAAGAGCTGAAGTGCGCGGATGAGAGCTTGCCGATCGCTGACATCGAAGGCGCCGGCTACGGCGCAGTCTGGCATGGCCAGAAAGGCTTCAACGGGGTCGCCATCCTCGCACGCGGCGATACGCCTGAGCTGCGGCGTGTGGGTCTGCCTGGCGATCCGGACGACACCCACAGCCGCTACATCGAAGCGGAAGTCAGCGGCGTCGTGGTGGCTTCCATCTATCTTCCGAACGGGAATCCGATCGGCACCGAGAAATTCGACTACAAGCTGCGATGGATGTCGCGCCTGGAGGAACGGGCCGCCGAATTGCTGCGCGAAGAGCGTCCGGTCGTCCTCGCTGGGGACTTCAACGTCGTACCCGAAGACCGCGACGTCTTCTCGATCCGCGCCGCCGCCAACGACGCCCTCGTTCAGCCGGAAACGCGCGCGCAGTGGCGCCGGCTGCTCAACCAGGGCTGGACCGACGCTTTGCGGGCCTATCATCCCGATGATGCCGGACTTTATACGTTCTGGGATTACACCGCTGGTTGCTGGCAACGCGATGCCGGCTTCCGCATCGACCACTTGCTCTGTTCTCCGGAGGTATCCGACCGCCTGGACGGCGCGGGCGTCGACAAATGGGCGAGGGGAGAGGAAAAGGCGTCCGACCACGCGCCGACCTGGATTCAGCTGATCTGAAACGGCGATAGATTTGGGAGCGGCCAAGCGCCGAGTGGGTGCTCCTTACCCAACCGCTCCCGCCCTTGGGGGCATTGGGGCGCCTTCATCCCAAGAGGAGCCTCTCGCTGCAGGGAACATCGCTAGACGATTCGCCGCAACGGAAGAGGCTCGCCGCCAACTTAGATCATCAAGAAAACTTTACAATTGGCTTAGTTGTTGCGGAATAGCGCGAAGTGAATCGCAGAGCGGCCCCGGGATTTGAACCCGGAGCAGCTCCGATGGACTTTTGGCGGAAATCAGGGCCCCTCGATAAAGCCGTGCCCTGCCACAATTATATGTAAAGAGACATTTACATAAGGTTACCGATCGCCGAGAATGCGCTCGGTAGTCGGCGGGAGCAGGCAGGTGAACAAGTGGTTCGAGGGTCCGGTCGAGCGCACTCCTTGGACCTATGATCCAGCCTTCTTCGAATCTGCCGCAAGACGCCGCCGCGGGCTCGGCCAGACGATCGCCGTAGGGCTGCTCGCAACCACCCTGGTCTTCCTCCTCGGGATGGCCTTCACCAATCGCAACAACCTGCCGCTCTACTATCCGACCTGCGACTGGGCGCGCTTCGTTGGCGCAGCGCCGATTGCCAAAGGGCAGAAGGGGTATCGCCAAGCGCTTGATTCAGACGGCGACGGCATTGCGTGCGAGCCGTATCAGGACCCCTGACCGAGGCGTCAAAGCACCTTTTCGTAGATCCGGTAGCGATGATTGATGTGCGCCCCGGGGAGCTGGGCGATGGAAAGCATTCCCTTGTTGTCCTCGAGGATCCAGCCGAACTCGCCGTGAGTGGCCCCGAACTTGGAAACGGCGTCGCGCCGGGTGAACTCGATCATCATGAAAGCCAACTGGCTCGCCAGCCGTGAGCCGTGCAGCTTCTTTGCAACGCCCATGAGCGGCACCCGCAGCCGCCGTGTCCGGGGCTTCCGCAAGCGCCACAGCAGCTTGACGAAGTTGAACGGGAACAACTCGCCGTTGAGGTCCTTGGTCAGCTCATTGATGTCCGGGATGGTCAGCATAAAGGCGACTGCCTCGCCATCAACTTCCGCGATCCGCACCAACTCGCTGAAGATGATCGGCTTCAGCTTCTTGCCTGCATAGGCGATCTCGGCCTCGGTCAGCGGAACATAGCCCCAATTGTTGGACCAGGCGTCGTTCAGCAGGTTGAGAATGAGCCGGGCCTCCTCGTCGAAGCGCGACTTGTCGACGCTTCGAATACGGATGCGAGGATTGCGCTCACCCGCCTCGATCAGGCGGCTGATCAGCGGGTCGTGCCAGTTGGTAATGTCGAGCTCGTAGGTGATCAGGTCCTTGGCCTTTTCGTAACCGGCTGCTTCGATCCAAGGCTGATATTCCGGGCGATGATGGCCCATCATCGCGGTGGGTGGCTCGTCGAAGCCTTCGATTTCGAGGCCCGGCTCATCCCAGATTGACAGGCTGACGGGGCCAAGGGCTCTCGTCATGCCCTGCTCGCGGAGCCAGCCCTCCGCAGTCGCGATCAGAGCCGCCGCGGCCTCGCCGTCGAGAGCCTCGAACATTCCCCACTGGCCGGTGCCCCGCTCCATATGTTCCTGGACCAGATCGTCCACCTGTGCGCTGATCCGCCCGACGATTTTTCCGCCGTGCTCTGCCAGCCACAACTCCGCGCGAGCATGGCCGAACCAGGGATTCTTCTTTGGATTGAGGAGCCCGTGGACCTCGTCCTTCAGCGGCGGGACCCACGCCGGGTCGTTTCGATAAACGTCCCAGGCGAAGTTCACGAAGGCCTTGCGGTCGGCCTTGGTCACGACCGGGCGGATCGATACGGGGGCGTTCATTCGCGATGGCTAGCCGCTTGCCACAGGCAACGCCAGTAGCCGGCCCTTTCAACGCCATGATCGCGCCACTATCTCTTTGCAGAGGCAGTCAAATCATGTCCGGATCGACCACTCTCGAGCTGCAGCGCGCCAGCAACCGTCCGCTTTCGGGCGAGGCCGCGCGCACGCCCGCCAGCGACGACAAGGCGATGCTGAAGGCTGCGGCGGACCTGACTCGCGACCTCAATGTCGCCAGACCGGCGATCTACTGGGCCGATATGATCGGGTCGGCAGCCGTGGGATACGCGGGGTTGCTGTTGGCGATATTCGCGAACTCCGCTCTGGCTGCGGTCGCTGCCGGCGTCGTTGCCGTGCTGGCCCTTTACCGGGCTGGTAGCTTCATCCACGAGCTGACGCATATCAAGCCGAACGCGGTCCCCGGTTTTCGCCTGGTCTGGAACCTGTTGATCGGGATTCCGCTGCTGGTGCCATCCTTCATGTACGAGGGCGTTCACAACCAGCATCACGCCAAGCGTTACTACGGCACGGTCAACGATCCCGAATATCTGCCGCTGGCATTGATGAAGCCATGGACCCTGCCGGTGTTCATGGTCGCCGCCTTGCTGGCTCCCGTCGGGCTGTTGATCCGCTTCGGCATTCTGGCGCCGCTGTCGCTCCTGTCGCCCGTGCTGCGCGACCAGGTCGTGGCCAAATATTCGGGGCTGCAGATCAATCCGCAGTTCCGTCGTCCGCAGCCCGAGGGGGAGTTCCGCCGTCAGTGGCTGGCGATGGAAGTTGCCTGCAGCCTCTGGGCAATCGCGCTGCTGGCGATGACCGCGACTGGCGTCGTTCCGTTTCGCGCCTTCCTGATTTTCCTGGGCGTCGCGTCAGGGGTAATGTTCCTGAACCAGGTTCGGACCCTGGTTGCGCATTTGTGGGAGAACGACGGCGAGCCGATGACGGTCACCGCCCAGTTCCTCGACAGCGTCAACGTTCCGCCACCCGCCACCCTACCGGTCTTCTGGGCACCGGTTGGGCTACGCTACCACGCGCTGCATCACTTGCTTCCGGGTCTCCCCTACCATGCGCTCGGCGAAGCTCATCGCCGGCTTTGCAAGGCGCTCGACAGCGGTTCGGCCTATCATGAGTCCAGCCACCGCGGCCTTTACGGGCTGGTTGGCCGGCTCGCGTCGAGCAGTTGGAATTCCACCCGCTAGATCACTCGTATTCGACAAGGCGAAAGGCGCGTTGCCGCCCGCCTTCAACGATGATCAGCTCTCGCTTGCGATTGGTAGGCATGCTTCGCCACTCGCTGGCCGATGCCCGGACGCCTCGAACAATCCGAATGCGTGCTTCCGCCCGGCCGCGAGGGACGGAGACCGGCTGTTGGACGGCAGCTGATAGGACGGCGAGCAGAAGCACCGCCGACCTTTCCGTGGAACGCGCTTAATCCCATGCTGTGCTTCCGTCCGAATTGGATACGAAGCTATTCCTCCGACCGGATAAGGACCGACTCGCCGACCAGCAGGAACAGCAGGAAAGGTGCCCAAGCTGCCAGGAAGGGCGGATAAGCGCCGACGTTGCCCATAGCGAGGCTGAAGTTGTCCGCGACGAAGTAAGCAAATCCCAGCGCCATGCCGATGCAGGCGCGGAGCAGCACCTGGCCCGAACGCGCGAGCCCGAAGGCGGCCGTTGCTGCCAGGAGCGGCATGAGAATCGTCGAAAGTGGACCGGAAACCTTGTGCCATAGGCCCGCACGTGCCTCGTCCGTCGGACGTCCCGCGCGTTCCAGCTCATCGATCCTCTTCCGCAACGTCCAGAAGTCGAGCTGGTCGGGGTCGACCTTTGCGAGCTTGAGTTGCTCCGGCTTCACGCCCTCCAGCGCGACCAACTCCGGCTGACGGCGGACCATGTTCATTGCCGTGCTGTAGATCGAGACGTCGCTGAGCTTCCAGGCATTGCCGTATGGGACGGCTCGCTTCGCGTTGATGACCTGCTGAAGCTCTCCACCTTCGCGGTCGTAGATGGTGAGATCTTCGATATGGAAGGCCGAGCCGCGGCCCCCGACGTGCCGCGCCTGGAGCAGATCGTTGCCGCTCAGCAGCCAGACATTACTCAGGATCCCGCTTTCCGGCGGCACGGGCTTGTAGTCGTTGTCGCTCCACGCCGTGACCTGACGATTGGCGTTCACCACGACTTTCTCGTTGAAGACGAAAAGGCCTGCCGCGATGATCAGGCTGGCCAGGATCAGAGGCGCAAGCATCTGGTGCGCCGAGATGCCCGCGGCCTTCATCGCCACGACTTCGCTGTGCTGGTTGAGCGCGGTGAATGCGATCAAGGTCCCGAGCAGAACGGAAAAGGGCAGGAACCGCGAAATCAGGAGCGGAAGCCGCAGGGAAACATACTTCCAGAGCTCGGCCTCGCCGTTCCCAGGCACCGCAAGAATCTTCCCGGATTCGCCTAGCAGGTCGAGCGTCATCAGGACGAGCACCAGCGCGATCAGCACTGCGAGGCTTCGCGTGACGAACAGCTTGATGGTGTAAAGCGCGATCCTTCGCGACGGAAAGAAACGAAGGTTGATCATGCCGGCTGGACCTTCGGCAGGAGCTTGCGGAGCGACTTGCCGACTCGGGCGAACGCACGTTCCAGCGCGCCGATCGGCTGGCCACCGGGTCGGTGCGCGAGCACATGATACATCCAGATGATCAATGCGCTCAGCGCGAAAAGCGGGATCCACATTGCAAGGATCGGGTCCATGCTTCCGCGTGCCGCCGCCTGCTCCGCATATTGGTTCACCTTGTGATAGGCGACGATGATCACGATCCCGATGAAGATGCCCAATGCCGAGCTGCTTCGCTTTGGCGGCACGGCGAGGGCCACCGCCAACAGCGGAAGCATCAGCATCATCAGGACCTCGACGATGCGGAAGTGGAAGTTGGCCTGCGCACCCATGCGGTCGTCCTTCGACGCCTTGGGGTCGAAGTAGCCGACCCGGAACAGCTCGGGCAGCGTCAGCTCTTCGAGCTCCTCGTGCCCGCGCTGCCGGAAGCTGTCGACGCGCGGCAGGTTGATGGGCAGATCGTAGAGATCGAACGACAAGGTCCGCGGTGTCGCGAACTTCGGCGAATTCTGGATCAGGCGGCCATGCTCCAGGCGGAACAGGATCACGTCGGGATCATCCGTGGACAGGAATCGCCCCTGCTGCGCGGTCGCCGCCACCGACATGCCGGAACGGTCGTCGACCTGGACGAAGATGCCGTGGAGCTGCGTCCCCTTATGCTCGCTGCGGTCGATGCGAAGAGTCATCTTCCGGCCGAGATTGTTGAACTCGCCGACCTTCACCGAAGCCCCCAGCGCGCCCGAGCGAAGATCGAACCGGAGCCGCTCATAGCCATAGTGGGTCCACGGCTGGATCCAGCCGACGATAAACAGGTTCAGCAGCAAAAGGACCACCGTGAACCCGTAGGGCACCCGCAATAGCCGTCCGAAGCCCGCGCCGATGCCGCGCAGGGCGTCCAGCTCAGACGACAGCGCCAGCTTGCGGAAGGCCAGCAGGATCCCCAGCATCAGCCCAATCGGGATTCCGAGCGAGAAATATTCCGGAAGCAGGTTGGCAAGCATTCGCCACACCACGCTGACCGGTCCGCCGGCCGTCACGACGAAATCGAACAGGCGCAACATCTTGTCGAGTACGAGCAGCATTGCCGCGAGCAGGAGGGTGCCGAACAGCGGCACCGCAATCTGCTTCGTGAGGTAGCGATCGATCAAAGACAGCCGGCGCACGGATTATGTCGTTCCAACACCATGATTTGGCCGCAAACCGGGCCGAGATAGCGTAGTGGGCAGTTGCACCTTGCTGAACGGTGCCGCGGCCCTTGGCAGGGCTATAGCGGACGGAACTCGAAAATCATGCGTAAATCGCGTTTCGTCGCACGGTGTAGCAATGGTTGAGGGATCGCGTCCGAGGATCGCCCTCCTGTCCAATCCGAAGTCGACAGGCAATATCGCGCAGCTCGCCCGCATCCGGGAGTATTGCGCCGAGCATCCGGACATCTTCCACTACGAGGTCGAGCACGCCGACCAGATCGGTGACGGCATGCGGACGATCGCCCGTGTCCGGCCGAAGATGCTGATCATCAATGGCGGTGACGGAACCGTCCAGGCCGCGCTGACCGAAATCCATAACGGCGGCCATTTCGAGGACGAGCCGCCGCCGGTCGCCGTGCTTCCGAACGGAAAGACCAACCTGATCGCCATTGATCTCGGCTCGCACGGCGATCCGATCGAGGCGCTCGAAAAGCTGGCGAAACTCGCCCAGTCGGACCTCAGCCCGCATATCGTCGCGCGGGAGCTGATTGCGCTCCGCTGCGATCCGACTTCGCGTCCGGTGATCGGCATGTTCCTCGGCGGCGCGGGCCTTGCCGACACGATGCTGTACTGCCGGGACAAGATTTACCCGCTCGGTCTGCCCAACGGCCTTAGCCATGCGCTGACTGCGGTAGCCTTCCTCGCGCGGATGTTCCTGCGCCTGAAGGCCAACTTCCTACCGCCGGAGCCGAGCCACATGCAGGTGTCGATCCGGCCGGACGACCCGATCCAGGGCCGCTTCGCATTCTTCGCTGTGACCACGCTCGAGAAAATGCTGCTCACCGCTGAGCTCAACGGTTCAGGCCAGGGCGGGCGGCTGAAGCTGGTAGCGATCGAAGAGCGCCCGGTGTCGCTGATCAAGGCCGTGGTTGCGAATGCGCTCGGCAAGCTCGGCGTTGCGCGGTTGCGCGGAGTGCATTTCGAAGAGGCTGACGAGATCAGCATCGAGGGCGAGAACACGAACCTCATCCTGGATGGCGAGATGTTCCAGACCAAGGTCGGCCGCCCAATCACCCTGAGTTCAGCGCAGCCGTTGTCGTTCGTCCGCCTCGCGGCCTGACATGCCTGCCTTGCGCGATCTCGTCGCTGAAGAACTGTCGACGCCCGTCGATAGTCAGGTCACCGGCATGGCCGCTGCGATTGCCGCGAAATACGGACAGGCCTCCCGCGCGGTCCTTTTCTACGGATCTTGCCTTCGGGAGAAGAAGCTCGAAGGGCTGATGCTCGATTTCTACCTGATCGTCTCCAGCTACCGCGAAGCTTTCGGCAAGACGTGGCTGGCCCCGGCCAACGCGATGATCCCGCCCAACGTCTTCTATTTCGAGCATGATGGCTTGGTCGCCAAATATGCCGTGCTCTGCGAGAGCGACTTCTATCGGCTGAACGGTCCCGAGACTCGCAACGTGTCGGTGTGGGCCCGCTTCGCGCAGCCGTCGCGGCTGGCGTGGTCGGCGGATGCCGAGGCGCGGTCGGCGGCAATTGCGGCAATCTCCCGCGCGGCCCCGACCTTGCTCGCGGCGGCCGGTCAGGTGGATGGCGAGAGCCCGCTGGAATGGTGGCGGCGTGCCTTCTCGCTCACCTATTCCGCCGAGCTGCGCGCCGAGCGGAAAGGCCGTAGCGGCTCCGTCGTCGATGCCGATCGTGAGCGTTACGAGCGCTTCAGCGAGCCTGCCATTGCCGCAGTTCCGGCGTTGCTCGCGCGACCGACGAGCTGGGCGCGTCGACGGGTGGAAGGGAAACTGCTGTCCGTCGCGCGTCTTGCGAAGGCCAGCTTCACCTTCGCCGGAGGCGCCGATTATATCGCCTGGAAAATCAATCGGCATGCGGGAACGGATATCGAGCTCAAGCCGTGGCAGCGAAAGTGGCCGCTGCTGGCCGCGATCAGCCTGCTGCCGCGGCTCCTCCGGTCCGGCGCGGTTCGGTAGGCCGGCGGGAAAGCGCGATCGCCACGGCGTTCGCAAGCGCGCCGACCGTGAACGGCTTGCGCAGCAGTTCGTGACCGACGAGGTCGCCCGTTTCGCCCTCCCCGAAATAGCCGGTGACGAAGAGGACCGCGAAGTCGTCGTGGGACTGCTTCAGGTGCTTGATCAGCTCGGGTCCCGTCATCTCGGGCATGATGACGTCCGAAATGACGAGGTCGAACTGCTGGTTCGCGAAGATCTCGATCGCTTCTGCACCACTGCTGCAGGCGACCGGGTCGTAGTCGAGATCCTGCAGCGCCTCGATGGTCGACGACCGCACGCGAGGATCGTCTTCGACGACCAGGATGCGTGCGCCGGGCACATGCGCTTCATTATCCGCACGCTGGACGGTCGGATGCAGGCGGACGGGCGTCTCTGCGGCGATCGTCCGTGGAAGATAGATGGAAACCGTGGTTCCCTTGCCTTCTTCGCTCTGGATGCCGACCTCGCCGCCGGACTGGTGGGCGAAGCCGAAGATCTGGCTGAGGCCGAGGCCGGTGCCCTTGCCGACCGGCTTGGTGGTGAAGAACGGCTCGAACGCCCGTTCCATGACCTCGGCTGACATTCCGCAGCCGGTGTCGGTCACCGAAATGCGGACATAATCGCCGGCACGGACATCGCCGACTTCATTGGCTGTGAGCGCCTGGTTGCTCGCGGTAATCCGCATCAGGCCTTCGCCGCTCATCGCATCGCGCGCGTTGACCGCCAGGTTGACGATGGCGTTCTCGAGCTGATGCGGGTCGACGTAGATCGGCCAGACGTCCGGATCGAGATCGACCTCGACATGGATCCGCTCGCCGAGCGTGCGGTCGAGGAGGTCGGACATTCCCGACACAAGTTCGCGGCTGTCGACGCGCTCCGGCAGTAGCGGCTCCGACCGGGCGAAGGATAGCAAGCGGCGGGTGAGGGCGGCCGCGCGCGTCGCGCCCTCCATTGCGTTGTTGAGATGGTTGAGCACCTCGCGGCGCGGCCCGTTGAGACGCCGGCGGGCAAGGTCGATGCCGCCGACGACCACCGCGAGCATGTTGTTGAAGTCGTGCGCGATGCCGCCCGTCAGCTGACCGACCGCTTCCATCTTCTGAACCTGGCGCAGCTGCGCTTCCGCTGCCTCGCGCTCCTCGATCTCGGCCTTCAGGGCAACGTTGGCCTCGCTGAGCTCGCGAGTGCGCTCGGTGACGCGCTCTTCCAGCAGTTCCGCGCGCTCCGTTTCGGACTCGGCGAGCCGCTTCGCGTAGGCGAACTGGCGGATGGCCTGGACAGAGACAAAGCCAAGGAGGATCGCGCCGAGCCCGACGATGACGCCAAGCCAGCTCAAATAGTCGGTCAGGCGGTCGGCCTGCGCCGAGAAGAACTTGGTCTGTTCCATCCGCTGGCGAAGCAGCGTGCGTTCCGCCGCAGCAATCTCCGCGAGCTTGACCGAGAGGTCGACACCCACGGGAGACTGGGCGGCTTGATAGAAGTAGCCGGTGCCGCCGGACCCTTGCTTAGCGACCGTCGCTCGGGCGGCGAGGGCGAATTCCTCGCCGCGGATCTGGTATAGCCGCATCAGCTCCATCACCCGCTGGCGCTGCTCGGGGTCTGACCGGACGAGGCGTTCCAGCTGATAGATCTGCTGTCCGGCGAGCCGCCATTGGCTGTAATAAATATTGCCGCTGGTCTTCACCTCCTCGTCGAGGACGAAGCGGCCGAGTCCAGCTTCGGCTCTGGAGATGCTCGCATCGACCGCGCGGGTCAGCAGGTTGACGTCGTAAGCGTGGCGCTCGCCCTGGAGCGCACTGTCGCGCGCGCCATTGGACATGGCGACAAGAGTGACCATGGCGAGCAGGATAAGGGTGGCAAGAAGCGCCCCTGCTGCTGCCCCACCCCGTCGCCAGTCGAACTGGAGATCGTCCCCACTGGGCGTCATGTCAGCAGTCTAAACCTGTCTGCATCCCGACGGAAGCCGCGCGTTAACGATTATATACAGCCAGTCGCACGGCCCGCCGCAGCGAACATTCCGAGTATCTCTTCAACCTGCTCACTGCTGTGCTCCGCACACAAGGAACAGCGCAAAAGCGTCATTCCGGCAGGTGTCGCGGGCGGCCGGGCGAGATTGACGTAGAGGCCTTCCTTCAGAAGCGCTTCCCACATTGCGGCGCCGGTTTCGAGGTCGGGCATGATGACGGCGATGATGGCGGACTGCGGCTCGTCGGTGCCGAGCGTGAAGCCAAGCTGGCGGAGGCCCGCGTGCAGCCGCTTCGAATTCTCCCACAGATGCGCGCGCTTGTCGGCGGCATTCATAAGCTTGCGGATCGAGGTCGCGGCGGTCGCGACCACCGAGGGTGGAAGCGAGGCGGTGAAGACGTAAGGGCGGCAGACCAGCCGCAGGATCTCGAACTTTGGATGGTTGGAGACGCAGAAGCCACCGACGGTGCCGACCGACTTGGAGAAGGTGCCGATGATGAAATCGACGTCGTCCATCACGCCCTGGGCTTCGGCGACGCCACGGCCATGCTCTCCGATGAAGCCCATCGAGTGAGCCTCGTCGACGAGGACCATCGCGCCGTTGTCCTTGGAGACCCGGACCATTTCCTTCAGCGGAGCGATGTCGCCCAGCATCGAATAGACGCCTTCCAGGACGACCAGCTTGCCGGCCCCTTCGGGCACGCGCTTCAGCCTTTTTTCGAGCGCCTCGATGTCGTTGTGGCGGAAGGGGACAACCTGCGCATTGCCCATCGCGCAGCCGTCGTAGATCGACGCGTGGCTGTCGATGTCGAGGATGATGTAGTCATCCTTGCCGGCGATCGTCGAAATGATGCCGAGGTTCGCCTGGTATCCCGTCGAAAACACCATGGCATGGTCCATGGCGTAGAAATCCTTGAGCGCATCCTCGACGGCGCGGTGGCCGGCGTAGGTGCCGTTGAGCACGCGGCTGCCGGTGGTGCCTGAGCCAAACTCGTCGAGCGCCTTCTTGCCGGCGGCGACGACGTCCGGATCGAAGGTCATGCCCATGTAATTGTAAGTGCCAAGCAGGATCGTCCGCTTGCCGTTGCAGATCGCGACCGTCGGGCTTTCGACCTTTTCCATCACCAGGTTGAACGGGTCGGTGACGCCAGTCGAAAGGAGACCTTCGCGCAGCGCGATGAGGTCGTCGAACTTGGAGAAAAGGTCGCTCAACGCTCGCCCTCAAGCTGGCGGACGGCATCGACGAGCTGGTCGACCGTCTCGATCTCCGCTGCGCGGTTCATGCTGATCAGGATGTCGAACTCGTCCTCGACCGAGGCGACGAAGTCCATCACGGTCAGGCTGTCCCATTCGAGGTCCTGCGCAAAGCGCGTGTCGCCGGAGATTGCGACGCCCTTTTTGTTGAAGGGGTCGATCAGGTCGCGGATCCTGGCTTCGGTTTCGTCACGGTCGGTCATGCATGGCCCCTATGCGGCAGCCCGCGCTTTCGCAACGCAATCGGGCGCGATTGCGGCGGCGGAGGGTCCGAAAGCGGCGCGAATGGTCCCAATGTTCGCACTGACGTGGTCGAAATCCGACACTCCTGCCGATCGCACGATCGCTTACGCTCCACGAACTGACAGGATTGTCCGAACACCGCTCGATCGAAGCAAACCGAATCCTACTTTGCCAGCTGAAAGTCCGGTCGGCGGATGAACGCTAGCTATTCGGCGTCCGGAACAATGTGCCGGGCCATATGCGGCAGGAAATCCATCTTGCCCAAGGGGACGCCCGCGTTCCGCAGCAAGGCGTAGGCCATCGTCACGTGGAAATAGAAGTTCGGCATGATCCAGTCGCGGATGTTCTCTTCGGACGACATCAGGAAACGAACGCCGTTCGGCAATGTCAGGTCGACGACCGCGTCCGGTGCTGCCCATTCGGAAGGGTCGGCCTGATCGATCAGCGAACGAACCGCGGCAATCCGCTCGCGAACTTCGGCCAGCGAGCGATATTCCTCCTCCTCAAGCGGAAGAGCTTTCCCGCCCACCTGATTGAGCGCCAGCAGCACCTGGTTCAGCGCGACGCGTAACTGTAGCTCCAGCGGAAACATGTCCTCGGTGAGCTGCTCGGCAAGCACAGTATCCGGCATCCCGGCGTCTTCGGCCTTGGCAACAATACGATCGAGCGCGCCGAGCATATCGTCGAACACGATCCGAGCTGAATGAGCGTAGGTCATCGTGAACCTCTGACGTGGAGTGACGTCTCGTGCTAGCCGTAGCTCGATCAATGTCTCCGACGGCAGGCGATTGATCCTGTCCGCAATGGGTGAAAAGCGGGACCGGTCACCGGCAACGCCTGTCCCTTAGGCGGAAACCGCGTCCTGCTGGCGGCTACGAACCAAGAAGCGAGCGGCCAAGGCCCGGCGAACGGGCAGGTCGTACCATTTGAGGCACGCGTACGCGAGCGCTACGCACGCGACTAACACCCCCGCTCCGACCAAAGCTCCTTGAGCCGCCGGAACCTGGTTGTCGATAACCCAGCCTGTGTAAATGTACATGAGGGGATAGTGCGTGATGTACAGGGGGTAGGACAGGTCGCCGAAAAAGCGAGCCACCCGTACCGACGTGCCACCGACCTCTTTCTGACCGGCACCGATCACAACGATTATCGGGAACAGCAGCATCACGCACAACACTTCGTAGACGCCGTTCATCCACATTGCCTCCGTCCCGCCGATCCGCGGAACCGAAAGGGCGGCCACCAGCAACAGGCTGCAGATGAGGAATGAGTGGTTCGTGTGAATGCGTTTGCCGAGCCGCATCAGGAGCACACCGACGAAGAAGGGAAACATCACTCGGGACAATCCGATCTGGATACCGGCGGCATCCAGCGCCCAGCCGCCGATCAAGTCTCCGCGCTTCCCGAAGACAGCCAGCGAGATCAGCGCTACGCCGGCCAATGCTACCAGAATCCCAAGAGCGCGGTTGGAGAGTTTCCGCAGGCCGACAGCATAGAGAATATTCGCCACATATTCGTAGAACAAAGACCAAGCCGGACCATTCAGAGGATACATCTCGTCCCAGCCCCGAATGTCCGCGGATTTCGGGAGCGGGATCATCGTGAACCCGATCAGCATGACCAGCAGCACCTGCCAGACCGAGGCAGATCCCACCTTCGGGAAGATCGAGAAATACTGGAACCAGAACAGCGCGGCGCCGATGAGGCTTCCCATCACGATCATCGGCTGAAGCCGGATCAGACGCCTCTTGTAAAAGTCCCATTGGGTCATCCCACCCCAGCGGCTGTCGTATGCGTAGGCGACGACGAAGCCGGACAGCAGGAAGAAGAAGTCGACCGCTAGATAGCCGTGGTTGATGATCTGCCTCTGCGGATTGTTGTCGGCGTAGGCCTCGAACAGGTGGAACACGACGACAAGGAGGGAGGCGACCCCGCGGAGTCCGTCCAGAACGACATAGTGGCTCTTTTCCGGCGCGAGGGCCGACGTCGATGTCGCTGCTGACGAAGTATCCACGCCCGAACTCTCCCCACCCGAATCAATCGAATGTAACCGGTTACATAACTACGGCGGGGCGATCAACGCGGGTGATTGGACTGTCTGGATGGGTCGGAATCCGACATCAGCGCTCGGGAAGAAAAAGACGGTCCATTCGCTGATTCCCCTCATGCATCCTAGCCAACGCGCCTGAAGTAGGTGGTCACCGTGCGCGGCGTGACGTTGCCTGCCCAGACGATGGTTTCCTTCATCGACTTCCGATCTTCTTCGATCGTGTAGACCCGGGTCGAGACGGGCTCGCCGCCTTTGGTGAACGTCAGGACCAGGGTGTTCGGCGCCGGCTGGCGCATCGAGACCTGGTCGGCGAAGCTCATGTTGCCGGTGAGCGGGACAGGGTTGCCGTCTGCCGGGCCGGTCGCCTCGGCGTGCTGGCGGGAGCCGTCGGGGCCGATGATTTCGCTCCGGCCGGTCCATACCTGATCCGCTGACACGCGGAAATCGAGCGTGACGCTGCGGGGGCGTTCATCGGGCGGGAGGCGCGAGACGTCCAGCGACCACTTTCCGACTAAAGGGAGCTGTTCGGACGCGGCGGCCTGGACGACCTGGGAGCGCGGCTCGGCCTGCGGTGAGTTGGTGACGGCCATTCCAATGGCGGCAACAGCGATGGGTATCACGATCATGATCAATCCTTTCGACATTCCCCGGCCGCGATCGGCGGGCTGCGCCGGGTCTTGGGTCGGAGGATGCGAGCCGGATAGATCGATATTTTTGTCCCAGATTTTTTGTGCAGCAAGGATGCGGGCAAGCTCACGGCTGCTGCTGACGCCTGTCTTGCGGCGAGCATCGCGCAAGCGCTCGTTGATCGAGGCTTCGGACTGATCGAGACGCGTGGCGATCGACTTTCCCGTGTGGCCCATCGCCAGCAAGTGAAGCACCTCCAGCTCCTTCTCGGAAAGGGAGGCGATTGCGCTGGGCGGCACATTCGGAACAGGCATGGGCGGGGATCACCACAGGCCCGATCCGGCGTCCACCCAAATTTCTTGGCTCGCGCGCCGCTGCAGCCATTCAATCTTTGCATGCATGTGCACGTTGTCGCCGGGCTCGGGGCGTGGCTAACTGCGTGGGTGAACGGCCGCAGGTCCACCATCGACGATGTCGCCAAGGCGGCGGGTGTAGCGCGCGTGACGGTCTCGCGCGTCCTCAATAATGAGCGCGGCGTCCGGCCGGAGACGCGGGAGAGAGTTCGCGACGCGGTTGCGGCGCTGCGCTTCTCGGTGAACCTGCAGGCGAGGGCGCTGGCCAGCGGCGTGGATCGGACGATCCTCCTCATCCACGCCCACGGCCGGGAAGGCGAGCCGAACAGCCACTATCATTCGGGCCTCGAACTCGGCGCGATGCGCGCCTGCTCCGCCATCGGGTACGAACTGGTCACGCGCTCCATCAATCCAATGCGTGAGGACCGCGGCCACCTGATTGCGGCCATCGTCCAGAGGCTTCGCCCGGCCGGGATCGTGCTGCCGCCGCCGTTTTCAGACGACGTAGACCTCCTCACGACCATGAAGGACACCGGCATTCGCGTTTCCACCGTTTCCGCTGGCAAAAGGGGACGGGGAGTGGTGTCCTCGGCGGGGATCGACGAGCGTGCCGGCGGCGCCGCGCTGGGGCGGTACCTGGCCTCGCTGGGCCACCGGGATATTGCATTCATCAAGGGGCCGAACGACCACCTTGCCGCCTCGCTGCGCTATGAGGGGTTCGTCGAAGCGCTCAAGGCAGCGGGGCTCGGCCGGGAGCCGTGGACGGCGAGCGGTGACTTCAATTTCAAATCCGGGGTCGAGGCGGCGGAGAGCCTTCTTGCCCAAGGAAAAAGCTTTACCGCGCTTGCCTGCGCGAACGACGACATGGCGGCCGGGGCGATGTTCGCGCTGCACCGGGCACGCAAGACCATTCCGGGGGACATCTCGGTCACCGGCTTCGACGATTCGCCGATGTCGGAAATCGTGTGGCCGCCGCTGACGACGGTGCGGCAGCCGATCAAGGACATTGCCGAGCGGGCGGTTCGAATGCTTCTCGATCCGCCGCACGAAGGCGAGTACGCGCCGTTCGAAGCGCTGCCTCACGAGCTCGTCATTCGGGAGTCCACGGCGGCGCCGGGGAGGACGGATGATTGAACCTGTAAGGCCCATCACGATCGAGGACATCGAGGCTGCTCGCGAGCGGATCGCCGGCACCGTCCTTCGCACGCCGCTCGTCCGCCTGGAGCTGGGACGCGAGGTGCCCGAGATTTGGCTGATGCTGGAGAATTTGCAGCCGACCAACGCTTACAAGATTCGCGGCGCGGCCAATGCCGTTGCCCGGCTATCCGATGCGGAGCGAGCGCGCGGCGTGTGGACGATCAGCGCCGGCAATGCGGGGCAGGGAGTCGCCTATGCCGCCCGGACGTTCGGCATTCCCGCAAGCGTCGTGGCCATCGAGACAGCGCCGCAGACCAAGCTGGAAAGGATGCGGGCGCTTGGGGCGACCATCGTGCCGGTCTCCTACGACGAGGCGTGGAAGGCTGCAGAATCGCACTCCTATCCGGGGCTCGACGGCACCTTCATCCACCCCTTCGACAATCACGATTTCATCGCCGGTCATGGCACGATGGGTCTGGAGATTGTCGAGGACTGTCCGGACGTCCGCACGGTCATCTGCGCGATCGGGGGCGGCGGGCTGATCAGCGGGGTCGGCAGCGCGATCAAGGCGCTGCGTCCGGACGCGACTGTGCTGGGGGCCGAGCCGGAGACTGCGGCGCCCTATGCCTTGTCGCTGCGGGAAGGGGCGCCACAGAAATACGCGGACTGGGAGGCATCTTTCGTCGACGGTGCGGGCGGGAAGAGCGTCACCGAGCGGATGTGGGATCGCATGGGTCCGGTGACGGACGGATCGATCGTCGTCACGCTCGACCAGACCGCGAAGGCGATGCGCCTGATCGCGGAGAAAACGCGAACGATTGCGGAGGGGGCTGGCGGTCTCGCGTTGGCGGCAGCACTGACCGGCCAGGCGGGCGACGGACCGATCGTCTGCGTCGTTTCGGGCGGCAACATCGACCTCGACAAGTTCGCCGAGATCATCTCGGACTAGCTACAGCCAACCCTGCCGCTGGTACCAGCGAGCGGTCTCCGCCAGGCCCTTCTCGGTCGAGATTTCAGGTCGCCACAAATTGGCAGGCACGGGCCGATCGCTCGATACGACCCAGTCAGGATGACAGAAGTAGGCGACGCGGTCCGGGGTAAGCTTGGCCTTGTCGCGGCGGAATAGTCGATCGATGCCTGACGCCACGCTGAGCAAGGCGCGCGGGGTCGAGACGACTCCAGTCTTGACGCCGACGGCCCGCCCCAAGGCATGGCCGAATTCGATGTGCGACCATCCACCGGGCCGTCCATCGTCCGGCTCGACGATGATCTTGCTGGGAGCGTCCGGATCGCATGCGGCGAGGAGCAGTCGCGCCAGGTCGTCGACCTGGATCACGGACAGGCGGCCCTTCGGCGGCATGTAGACGATTCCGCGCCGCGCCATCTTGAACAGCTCGAGCGTCTCCCTGTCGCCGGGACCGTAAACGGCGGGTGGCCGGACGATCACCCAGTCGAGCCCTGACCCTTCGACCAGTTCCTCCGAGCGGGCCTTGGATGCGCCGTACTGCGAAAGCCGCGGCTCGCGGGCGGCGAGCGACGACACGTGGACGAATCGATGAGTGCCCGCGGCGGTGGCGGCGGCGAGCATGGCCAGTGTCCCGGTTACGTTCCCGGCTTCGAAACCCGCGGCGTCCGGCGCGTTAATCACGCCGGCGACGTGAATGACGGCGTCGCTGTCGATAACCAGGCGTCCAAGGGCTTCGCGGTCTTCGAGATTCCCCTCGATCCACTCAACGCCGTGGCGCGGCGGCTGGGCCTTGCGTGTAAGCGCCCGAACCCGGTGACCGCGTTCTACCGCGAGGTCGATCAGGTGGCGGCCGACAAAGCCGGTGCCGCCCGTGATCGCCAGGGTTAGAGCGGCGACCAAGGGCGCCCCTCCGCCGCCTCTTCCTCGCGCGCTTCGACTTCGGTTCCCAGCTTCCGGATGATGGCGTCGAGAAGCGGCTCGATGCCCTCGCCGAGCGGGGCGGAGATGGGGAAGGGAACCTGCCCCGTCGCGTCTTCCAGCTCGGCTTTGAGTTCGGCCAGCCGTTCTTCCGTGACGAGGTCCGACCGACTGAGCGCGACGACTTCAGCCTTGTTGGCGAGGCCCGCCCCGTAACTTTCGAGCTCGGCGCGAACCACGCGCCACGCTTCGACGGGATCGTCGCCGGCGGCATCGATCAGGTGAAGCAGGACCTCCGTGCGCTCGACGTGACCGAGGAAGCGATCGCCGATACCGGCGCCCTCCGCCGCGCCTTCGATCAGGCCCGGAATGTCGGCGAGCACGAATTCGCGACCCTTGTGGCGGACGACGCCAAGCTGCGGGCGAAGCGTGGTGAAGGGATAGTCGCCGACTTTCGCCGACGCATTGGTGACGCTGTTGAGGAAGGTCGACTTGCCAGCGTTCGGAAGCCCGACGAGGCCGACGTCCGCGAGGAGCTTCAGGCGGAGCCACAGCCACATCTCTTCGCCTTCGATGCCGGGCTGGTGCTGGCGAGGCGCGCGATTGGTGGAGCTTTTGTAGCTGGCATTGCCACGGCCGCCCATACCGCCTTCGAGAAGGACGAAGCGCTCCCCCTCGACCGTCAAGTCGGCGAGAAGGGTGCGATCCTCGTCATCGGCGAGAAGTTGCGTGCCTACGGGAACCTTGATGACCAGGTCGGGAGCCGCCGCGCCGGTCCGGTTGGATCCGGAGCCGCCCGTGCCGCGCTTGGCCCGGAAGTGCTGCGTGTAGCGGAAATCGATCAGCGTATTGAGGCCGGGCACAGCTTCAAAAATGATGTCGCCGCCCTTGCCGCCGTCGCCGCCGTCAGGCCCGCCGAATTCGATGAACTTCTCGCGGCGAAAGCTGACGGCCCCAGGTCCGCCGGAGCCGGAACGCACGTAGATCTTCGCCTGGTCGAGGAAATGCATGAGGCGGAGTTAGTCGCGCTTGCGTGCGAAAGCCACCTCAGTCCCGAGGGTGATCGGAGTCGAGCTGCAGGCGCAAGCGGTCGGCGGCCAGCTGCCGGGCCGTGTCGCGGTCGAGGGACAGGGCATCGGCGATCGATGCGCCGAGCAGGGAATCTCCGAGCGCGGCAAGCACGAGCCACAGGGTGGTCTCGCCGACATGATGATCCTCGTGACCGACGCTGAGTTGCGCGACCAGGACCCGAATCGATTCGAGGATCGGGTTCAAGGCATCGCGATTTCCCGAGATGATCATCCAGGCCGCAAGCGCACCGGCGCCCTCGCGGTCGAAGGCGTCGAAGGTGCCGTCGACCACTTCCCGGGCTTCCGCTTCTCCGGCGCGGGCCCGGGCGACGGCCTCGGCGATGCTGCCTGTCACGCGGTCGGCAATCGTTCGTGCAAGCTCCGCCTGGAGGCCGGCCGCAGAGCCGAAGTGATGGAGCAGATTGGCATGCGTCCGCCCGACCTTCGCGGCAACTGCCTTCAGCGTCACGGCCTGCGGCCCCTGATCAAGAAGCAACAGGCGCGCCGCCTCCAAGGCGGCGGAGCGGCTCTCTTCCGAATTGAGGCGTTTACGGCTTATTGACACTGTTGTCAGTTAATATACCTTATGACCATGAGTACAACGACTCTGCCGACTCCGGCTGACCTCACGATCACCCCGCGCGACCGCAAGTTCGAACGCGGCGATCTCGATCCGCGCCTGTGGCACGGCGGAAGCGTTGAGGCCACCGCGATTTACAACGCGCTCTCGGCCACTTTCCCAACCGGAGAAGCGTTCTTCGTCGAAAGCGTTCGCGCATTTCGCGACGGCGCGCCGCCGAAGCTGGCCGAAGAGATCAAGGGCTTCACCACGCAAGAGGCCATTCACAGCCGCGAGCATGCCGCGTTCAATCGCCGTGCCGCAGATACGGGTTACGATCTTTCGAAGCTTGAAGCGCAGATCGATTATCGCCTGGCGGTCACAAAGACGAAGCCGCCGATCGTCAGCCTCGCGGCGACGATGGCGCTGGAGCACTTCACCGCCATTCTCGCGCATGAGCTGCTCGCCGATCCAAAGCATCTGGCAGGCGCCGACAAGGATGCCGCCGACCTTTGGCGCTGGCATGCCTGCGAGGAGATCGAGCACAAGGGCGTCGCCTACGACACCTGGCTTCACGCAACCCGCAACTGGCCGCGTTCGAAGCGCTGGAAGGTGAAGGCGAAGGTGATGCTGTTTGTCACCCGCAACTTCGTCGTCGACCGTACCGCCGGGGCGCTGGAGCTGATGCGCCAGGACGGCGTGACTGGGTTCAACGCCTGGGCAAGGCTGCTGTGGTACCTCTGGATCCGCCCGGGCATGTTCCGCAAGATCGGGCTGGCGTGGGTCAAGTTCTTCCTGCCAGGCTTTCACCCGTGGAACGAGGACGACCGCGCTCTACTTCGGGCGTACGAGGCGAGTGCCGCCGCGATTGCGGCACCCGCCCCGCTCAAGAAGGTCCGCAACGCGGCCTAAGCGGCTAGCGCTTCCTCCTCCTCCTCGGCATCTGCGACCAATTCCAGACGCAGCAGGCGTGCCTGCGCCTCGGTCCCGCGCGCGCAGCTGATCCGTGGGGCTGTGATTCCTAGCGGGCTGAAGCCCAGTTTTTCGAGAACCCGGCCGGATGCCGGATTGTCGAGGAAATGCGATCCTTCCAGCTGCGGCAAGCCCAAAGCTTTGGCGATGTCGATCAGCGCGAAGCCCGCTTCAGTGGCGTAGCCGCGGCCCCAATATGCTCGGGAAATCCAGTAACCGAGTTCAACGGCGCCGGACGGGCGCCTTCCAAGTCCGCAAGAGCCGACCAGGTTCGGCGCGCCACCCGTCCGTTCGAAGATCAGGAAGGACGGCAGCACCGGGTCGCGCGGCTGCGCGAGGAACGCTTCCGCATCGCGGAGGCGATACGGCCAAGGCGCGGTCGCGAGATTGCGGACGATCATCTCGTCGGCAATCGCAGCGGCTAGCGCCGGGGCGTCCTCGGCCCAGCCGGGCCTCAGAAGCAGCCGTTCAGTCCTGGCGAACATCACTTCTTCTCCTTCACACGGCGCGCCCTAGCGGCACTCCGTGACTGTTTCGGGAGAAGAAAAAGAAAGGGAGAAGAGGGGGCTTCCCTCTTCTCCCTTGTGACCTTGCGGTCGATCCGGGGGCCCCCTCCTGGGGTGGCCCTTTATCGACCAGCCCCTATGCGATTTCCTCGGCTGCAATCGGCATTACGTGCACGTACTTGCGACCGAGTTTGCCATCGCGGAATGCAATACAGCCGTCGGTAAGCGCGAAGAGCGTGTGGTCCTTGCCCATGCCGACGTTATTGCCCGCGTGCCACTTCGTGCCGCGTTGACGAACGATGATGTTGCCGGCGCGCGCGCTTTGGCCGCCGAAAAGCTTCACGCCGAGGCGCTTGCTCTCACTGTCGCGACCGTTGCGGCTGGAACCGCCTGCTTTTTTATGTGCCATGAGGAAGTACTACCCGAATAAATTAAACGGTTGATTACTTGGCCTTAGGGGCCTTCTTGGCTGCGGCCTTAGCAGGTGCAGCATCCTTTGTCGACGGCGCCTTGTCGGTCTTTGCCTTCGTCTCGGCCTTCTTGGCCGGAGCTTCGGCAGCCGGAGCGGCTTCCGCCTTCGCAGGTGCAGCAGCCGGCTTCTCGGCCGGGGCGGCTTCCGCCTTCGGCTTCGCGGCCTTGGCCTTCTCGCCGCCGATCGACACGATCTTCAGGATCGTGTGGTTCTGGCGATGGCCCGCCTTGCGGCGGTAATTGTGCCGGCGGCGCTTCTTGAAGACGGTGACCTTGTCACCCTTCGCCTGGGCGACGATCTCGGCGCCGACGATCAGACCGGCGACGGACTTCAGCTCCGAGCCTTCCCCGGCGAGGAGGATGTCGGTGATGTCGATCTTGTCACCGGCTTGGCCAGCGAGTTTCTCGACGACGATCTTGTCTCCGGCGGTGACGCGATATTGCTTACCGCCCGTGCGCACGACTGCG
The DNA here is from genome assembly GCF_039543105.1 of Sphingomonas daechungensis. Classification (NCBI taxonomy): domain Bacteria; kingdom Pseudomonadati; phylum Pseudomonadota; class Alphaproteobacteria; order Sphingomonadales; family Sphingomonadaceae; genus Sphingomonas; species Sphingomonas daechungensis. The sequence continues at coordinate 957,183 of NZ_BAABJC010000001.1, read as the reverse complement.
AACATTGGCTCACTTCTCTTATAAAACTGGACGCGCGTCCGGGCAGGCCCTCGCGCGAAAGGCTGCCGCCTATGGCAGCGACCTTGGGCTGTCAACCGCATCGGGCTTGATTCTAGTGCCGGTGCTCCGGACGGAGCTGGTAGCGCCCCTCGTTGAAACCGTTGAAATAAGCCTCGATCGCGGGGTGGTCGATCGGCTCCTCGCTCTCGTCGTGGATCAGGTTCTGCTGACTGACGTAGGCGACGTAGCTCTGCTCGGCATTCTCGGCGAGCAGGTGATAGAAAGGCTGGTCCTTCGACGGGCGCAGGTCCTCGGGGATGGCCTCGTACCATTCCTCGGTGTTGGCGAAGGTCGGATCGACGTCGAAGATCACGCCGCGGAAATCGAACAGGCGGTGGCGCACCAAGTCGCCGATACCGAAGCGGGCCTTCGGCATGATCGGGGGGAGGGCAGAGTTCACTTCTGGAAAACGTTCGACGTGCGACATGGCTTCAATCTAGGGATCGCATCAGTTTCCACAAGGCGTCTAGGCAAGCGGGATGGGCCTTGCTAGAGGCGCGACCGCCCAGCCGGCATCGTCCGGTCAGCGCCTTCATGAAATGCGGAGAGGTGGCTGAGTGGTCGAAAGCACCGCACTCGAAATGCGGCGTACGGGCAACCGTACCGTGGGTTCGAATCCCACCCTCTCCGCCATCATCCGCTGGAGCGGGAAGCTCTCCAGGTCGCCATCAACGTCGCGATGTCGGTAAAAACCCCTTGAACTGCCTCGTCATTTGCGAGGCCTTCGAGCTCGCAGCTCCCCCTTTCACGCGTGTCAATTCGGGACACCAAGTCTCTGAAACCATTGACTCCGGGAGCGGGTAGAATATCGTTTTCCTATCGAAAGTTAATGTAGAAATAGCGCCTGCACGACTCCTGCTGGAATCACGGATGTGCGGTGAGCGGCCGGCCCCGGGGGAATAGATGAATAGCTACGACAATCGTCTGCGACTTCAGCCGGAAGCTCAGTCCGTGGCCATTATTGGCGGCGGCCCAGCCGGCCTCACCGCGGCCTATTGTCTGCAAAAGCATGGCTCCAGCCACCCCATCGTGCTCGAAGAATCTTCGCAAGTCGGAGGCATCGCCCGCACCGAGGTCTACAAGGGCTATCGGTTCGACATTGGCGGACACCGCTTCTTCACCAAGGTGAAGCCGGTCGAGAAATTGTGGAAGGAAGTCCTACCGAACGACTTCCTGCGTCGCCCGCGAATGAGCCGCATTTATTACCGCGGCAAATATTTCGCCTACCCGCTGAAAATGTTCAACGCCCTCAACAACATGGGCATTTACGAATCCGCGCGGATCATGCTGAGCTACCTGAAGTGGAAAGTTCGCCCGCACGTCGAGGAAGAGAATTTCGAGCAGTGGGTTACCAATCGCTTTGGCGGCCGCCTCTTCTGGCACTTCTTCAAGGCTTACACGGAGAAGGTTTGGGGCATTCCCTGCACGTCGATCCGTGCAGACTGGGCCGCCCAGCGCATCCAGAATCTCTCGCTGCGCAAGGCGGTGTGGAACGCGATTAGCGGATCGAACGACACCGCCAGCCTGATCGGCGCCTTCGACTACCCGCGCCTCGGGCCGGGCATGATGTGGGAGACGTTCCGCGACCGTGTCGAGGAGAAGGGCGGCGAAGTCCGGATGAATTCGCGGGCGACGCGAATCTATCGCGACGATCACCACGTCACGGCCATGGAAGTGACTCCCAACGAGGAGGGCGCGAAACCGTATCGCCTCGAGGCCGACCAGTTCATTTCGTCGATGCCGATTTCCGAACTCATCCTGGCGATGGATCCGCCGGCGCCGGCCGAAGTGCAGGTCGCTGCGCGCACGCTGCGCTATCGCGACTTTCTCATCGTTACCCTGATCCTCAAGGGCGAGGACCTGTTCCCCGACAACTGGATTTACGTCCACAGTCCGGAGGTCGAGGTCGGCCGCATCCAGAATTTCCGGTCCTGGTCGGAAGAAATGATCCCGGAGCCGAACCGGTCGAGCATCGGCATGGAGTATTTCGTCAACGACACGGACACGATGTGGAAAACCGACAACGCCGTCCTGATCAAGCAGGCCGCCGCGGAGCTCGAGCATCTCGGTCTCGCCAAGGCCAGCGACGTCGTCGACGGCACGGTGATCCGCCAGCCGAAGGCCTATCCGGTTTACGACGGCGACTATCAGGACGCTTTGGCCATCATCCGCGACTGGCTCGGCAATTTCGACAATTTGCAGGTGGTCGGCCGCAACGGCATGCATCGCTATAACAACCAGGATCACTCGATGCTGACGGCAATGCTGGCGGTCGACAATATCTACGGTGCTAAGAACGACCTTTGGGCCGTCAACGTCGAGCGCTCGTATCACGAGGAATTCGAGATCGCTTCGGACCGGGACAAGGCCGCCGAAGCGGCGCCGGCGGAAAGCAACCGGCCTGCCCAGTTCGCCGCGGCCTGAGTGCCGTGGGCGTTCCGTCCGTCTCCGTCATCGTTCCCGCCCATAATGCGGAAGCGACGCTGGGCGACTGCCTCCAGGCGCTGAAGGGCATGACCGTCGAGCCAGCGGAAGTGCTGGTCTACATCGACGGGGCAACAGACGGGACCGAGCAGATCGCTCGCGATGCTGGAGTCACCATCCTCAAGAATAATGGAAGTCCGAAGGGGCCGGCACTGGCGCGAAATGCCGCGGCCGCCGCCGCGACTTCCGAGCTGCTGTGGTTCGTCGACGCGGATGTCGTCGTTGCTCCGGACTGCCTGAGGCGACTGATCGAGGACATGCAGGCCAATGGGGCGGTCGGCGCGTTCGGATCCTACGACGACACGCCGAGATCGCTCCGTGCGACCAGCCTCTACGCGAACCTCCGGCACCACTTCATCCATCAGCGCGGCAACCGTGACGCAACGACCTTCTGGTCCGGCATCGGCCTGATGCGCCGCGACGTGTTTCTGCAGTTTGGCGGCTATGACGCCGAGCGCTTCCGCTACCCGAGCGTCGAGGATGTTGAACTCGGGATGCGGGTGATCGCCGGTGGCAATCGAATCCGGCTCGTCCCGGCCGCGCTCGGTAAGCATTGCAAGGATTGGAGCCTGTGGCGCGTTTGGCATACCGACGTCATGCGCCGTGCGCGACCCTGGACGGTCATGCTGAATGAGCGGCCGGAAGCTGGCCGCGACCTCAATCTCACGCGTGCCGAACAGGTCAAGGCGATGCTCGCGCTGATTACGCCGGTGCTGCTCTTCGCCGGGCTCTTCAAGCCGGTGATCGCGCTTCTCGGGTTGGCGACGGGTCTCGCTTATCTGTTTGCGAACCGGGAATTCTTCTCATTCCTCTTCCGGCGGCTATCCTTCGGCCAGTTCGCCGTCGCGGTGCTGATGCACTGGTGCTACCACTGCTATTCTCCGCTGACCTACGTTTTCACGATGGCTGAGCTTCGGCTGGCAAGGCTGGCGCGAGGGTTGGGCTCCAGCGTCGGTGCGTCGAGTCCGAGCGGTACGTCCGCTTCCAAGTTGTAAGGCTAGCGCTGCGCGTCTGAGTAGCAGCGCCGGAATGAATCCTCGGCAAGCTCCGCGCCGCGCGACCAGCTGAACAGCTTCGCCCGCTCGATTGCATTCCTGGTCAACTGCGCCCGCAGCTTGTCGTCATGGAGGAATCCGATGACGCAGGCAGCAATCGCGTCGGGATCTTCGGGCTCGAACAACAACCCCCCATCACCCACCACCTCCGGCAGGCTTCCACCCCGGCTGCTTGCCAAGACCGGAATGCCGCACGACATCGCCTCGACCGCCGGCAAGCCGAACCCTTCCCAAAGGGACGGGAAGACCAAAGCGTCGGCGGCATTCAGCAGTTTCGCCAGATCGGGATCGCTGATGTAGCCGGTGAAGTGGACGTGGGCGGAAAGCGGCGGTGTTGCCGCGATAAAGGCTTTGAGCTCACCGACATTGTCCCAGAAGCCCTTGCCCGACGTATCGCCAACCAGCGCCAAATGCGTCCTCGGCTCGGCCGCAATGATCTTCGGCAGGGCTTTCAGAAGTCCGAGGATGTTCTTGTGGGCGTTCATGCCGCCGACGTGCACGAGCACCCTCGCGTCAGCCGGGATCCCGTGAAGCGTCCGCTCACTGCCACGCAGCGCAGGATCGTCGATGATCCGGAAGGCGTCGTCTGCGGCTTCCGTGACGACGTCGATGCGCTCTTTCGGGAAGCGATGAATCGTCTCGAGGTCCCGTGCGGATGTCTCGGAAACCGTCATGGCTCGGGTCGTCTGCAGTCGGGCAAGGGCCGTTTTCGCCTGCCACAGCCAGTGGTTGGTCTTGGTCGGAAACAGCAGTTGCGGAAAGCGCTCGGCCGTCGCGTCGTGATAGCAGACGACCGTTGGCTTCCTCTGCAGCAGTGGAAAATAGGAATAGAGCGTCGGGAAGAAGAAGACGTCGTACGGGACGGACTTCGCCAGCCGCGCCATCTTCAGGAAATAGCCGGGCGATCGTGCCGAGCTGCCGACCGCGGACTGGTTCAGACCCAGGTCCGTGCGCGCGGTGAGAACTTTGGCGCTCTCCGGCAAGTCCTCCTCCGGAAGCTGGTCGAACAAAAGGGTGTACTGAAACCCAGTGTCCCTGGAGAGCAGCGCCTTCAGGATTTCGCGCGTGAAGCGCCCGAAGCCGCGGTCGTTCACCCAGCTCGTCGCGTCGACGCAAATGTGAAGCGGTGCGTCGGCCATTCTCACCCGTTCACCCGCTGCGGCGCGAGATAGCCCGCCATCTCTCCGAAGCTCCATGCCATCAGCAAGGGGACGATGAAGGGGACGGCCCGGAGGAAATTGCCGAAATGACGTTTCCGCTGCCATGCTCTGCGCCCCATTCTGAGCAGCAAGAGTGCCGGCAATACTGGGGCGAGCGCCGTGTACGCGAGCCGCTTGGGCGTCGTCAGCCAGGTTACGCGGGTGGCGCCGTACGAGCGGCCCCAGGAATATCGCTCACGCAGCGCCTCGCCGAAGGTCAGGGCGTGCCGGTTCTGATAAACGACCATGGTCGGATCGAGGGAGATCGTCTTGCCGAGCGCCCGCAAGGCGTCGTTGACCGGAACCTCGCGATAGGCGCCCTTCCAGCTTTCGCGGACGAGGTCGAGGTCGGCGCGCTTGTAGGTCACGTTGGCGTCCGAAGCGAACGCGGATGCACCGGCCGGCACCGGGTTCTGATAGCGGCCGAAGTCGCAGAAATAGACGGCCCAGTTGAGCGCTCTGTCCACGCCGTTCTCGATGGCTCCGCCAATTCCGGCGTCGGGTCGGCGGTGCGCCTCGACCACGCTTGCAGCCCACCGGGGGTCGGGGAGTTCGTGATCTTCGAGCAAGCCGATCAGTTCACCGGTCGCGGCCGCGATCGCGCGACCTCGCGGGACGTCATGGTGCTCGCGTCCACCGACGCGTTTCACGACGTCTGGCGTCGAAAGGAAACGAACGTCCGAAAAGCGCGCCTTGACCGCATCGAGCCCCTCGATCGGCTCGTGGTGCGCGACGATAATCTCCATCGTTGGAGGATCGGCCTGCTCCGCAAGGGCCCCGAGGCATTCCGCCAGATAGCCGGCGCGCGCGACCGGGGCGATCGTATCGCTGGAAAATCCAACGATCACCGACAGCTGAGGGGAAGCGCTCATTGCAGGGACGTAGTTTGCCTGCGTGAGGAGCGTCAATCGGCCGTGACGGGATGATCCGCGGCTGCATCAGAGCGAGACACATTGGTCGTTGCCATTGAAAGGCAGCGCGACGGACGGCTATCAGCCTTGAAACAGGTCGCTTCTTGGAAATCCGGATGAATAAGGCAGCAGTTTCAGACGATTGGACCTTGTCGGTCGTTCTCGGCCGGGTCAGCACCGAGGACGGCGATCGCGTCCTCGAAACCATCGCCGCGCTCGACGAGAAGGAGAGTGGAGCGCCGGTCGAGATTGTCATCGCGGACCGGCTGCAGGACGGGATCAGCGACCGCATCCGCAAAGAGCATCCGCACGTCCGCCTGGTACCTTGTCCGTCCGACATGACGCTGCCGGAAATGCGGCTGCAGGCCTTCGACCAGACTTCGGGTTCGATCGTTGCCGTCACCGAGGATCATTGCGTTCCGAGCCCCGGCTGGGCCGGAAGAGTCCGCGAGGCCTTCGCCAAGGGAGACGACGATCTCGTCGCGGTCGGTGGAAGCGTGGTCAACGGCGTTTGCGACCGTGGCCTCGATTGGGCGACCTTCATTTGCGAATACAGTTTCTTTTCGCCGCCGGTTGTCGAAGGCATGACCGACGCCTTGCCGGGCATGAACGTCGCCTACCGCCGCTCCGTGCTGGAAGAGGCCGATCGTGAGCGGCTGCGCAGCGGTTTCTGGGAAACGACACTGCATCCCGGCCTCGTTGCCGACGGCCCTACGTTCTATTCGAGCAACCAGCTCGCCATGTTCCACAAGAAGAAGTTCTCGTGGCGCCTCTTCATGGCGCAGCGCTTCATCTACTCGCGCTATTATGCCGGCCTGCGGTTCCAGAATGCGGGCATGGCCAAGCGCCTCGCCGCCGGGGTCGCGTCGCTCGCGCTCCCGCCGATCCTCTTCTACCGGATGACCCGCGCGATTGCGAAGAAGGGACTGCAACGCGAATTCATTCGCGCGCTCCCATCGCTTTCGACCTTCATCATCATCTGGGCGATCGGCGAAAGCTACGGAGCGATCTTCGGGCCAGGCGACGCCTTGGCACGCATCGAGTAGGATCGGCGCCGGGCAGCCGGTGCCATCAACTTCCACTTTCAGATTTCGGGGGAAACATGAAGTTCGGACTGATCGGCGCAGGCGCAATCGGCGCGATCCGCGCATCCGCGCTGGAGCGCTCGAAGAGCTGTTCGCTGACAGCTGTGCATGACCTGGACGAGGCGCGTGCCCGCAGCCTTGCGTCATCCGCGACCTTCCATCCGACGGTCGAAGCACTGATCGAGTCCCCCGACGTCGAGGCGGTGCTCATTTCGACCCCGCCGCAGTTCCACGAAGCGCTCGCCGTTGCTGCCGCCAAGGCTGGCAAGCATGCGCTCGTTGAAAAGCCGATGGCGGCAACCCCCGACGCTTGCGAGCGAATGATCAAGGCGGCGAAGGCGGCCGGGACCCTTCTGACTGTCGGCTACAACCAGCGCTATTTCCCGGCGCTGAAGGTTGTCCGCGACGCGGTCATGTCCGGCGACATCGGCCGTCTCAGCCATGTCCGCGCCTATGCCGGCCACGGCGGGCTTGGCGAGTTCAAGGCGCCATGGATGTACGACCATGCCGTGATGGGTGGCGGCGCGTTGATGGACAACGGCACCCACATCGTCGACCTCGTGCGCTACATCGTAGGCGATCCGACCGAAGTGTTCGGGCAAGCCCTGCACCGGGTCTGGGGCCTGGATGTCGAGGACGAAGCCATGGCTCTACTCAAGAGCGAAGATGGCGTGGCCGCCTCGATCGAAGCCAGCTGGGACGAGTGGAAAGGCTATCGCTTCCACATCGAAGCATACGGCGATCGCGGCATGGCCAAGGCTTATTACGCGCCGATGTTCGCCACCGTCATCCGCATGGACAAGCCAGGCGGCTCCAAGTCGGTCGAGCGGAAATTTTATCCGGAATCGATCATCCGTGAGAAAATCCGGGGTTGGCAGAGCACGGTCATCCAGGCCTTCGTCGAGGAGTTCGACGATTTCGCCGCTGCCGCCGCGGGTCAGCAAGGTTCCGGTCGCATCGCAATGGGCGCGGACGGAATGCGCGCGGTGCAGATTGCCCATGCCGTTTACGACAGCAGCCGGACAGGCAGCCAAGTGAAACTGGCGCCGCTGCCATAGCGACGGCAGTGACTCGCGCCATCGACATCGACGAAGGGACGGCCGCCCAGGGTCATCGGGCGATGTCCGGTGAAGCCTGCGCGCTCGCCGATGCGCTGGATCATGCCAGGCAGAGCCTGGAGCCGGTCACCTGGCGCGTCGCGGTCGGGCCGAACAGCGTCTATGCGATCGAAGCCGTTCACCGTCTGGCCGCCGAGTCCGGGATCGACGTTCGCTTCGTTCCTTCTTCCGAACTGGCCGGGCCAGAGCGTGTCTTCTTCGACGATTATGTGCGTTACCGCCTTCCCATAACGACTGGCGAGCGGCTGAAGCGCTTCGCCGAAGAGTGGACCGCAGCTGGGCTGGAGGCGCTTTCCGCGATGGTGGGCCTCGTCCTTCCCAAAGGAGCCCCACCGAAAGCTCCTGACCGGTTGAACTCCGTGGTCATCATCGGCGCTTATGGCGGCGATCATATCGGGGATGCCGCCATCCTCGGAGGCACGTTGCTCGGCCTCCACACTCGCTATGGCGTCACCCGAGCGACCGTCATGAGCGGTCGGCCCGCGCATACACGCAAGCTTGCAGAGGGCTTGTCCACACCGGTTGAGATTGACGTCGCTCCTTATCGGGCCAGCGAAGTGCGGCGGGCGTTGGCGGAGACCGACGGATTGGTTCTGGGCGGTGGCCCGCTTTATGGCTCACCACGGATCCTGGCCCGTCACCTCGCCGCCGTGTCTTCGGCCCATCGGCGAGGTCTGCCATTCTTGGTCGAACGGATCGGATTGGCTTATTTCGGCAATGCGCCGACCCGATGGGCGGGTAGGCGCATCCTCGAAAGTGCTTCGCGAATCTCCGTACGAACGTCTGCGTCAGCGCGACATCCGTTGATGGAGGGCCTCGCCGCCGAGATCGACCGGGACCCGGCATTCGATTATCTCGAAGCACGGGACGCACTGGACCGGCTTTCCACCGCAGATGCAGAAGCGGTTGGGGCCCTCCTCGCTGGAGCGGATGACAGTCTCAAGATTGGCATCAACTTGCGGCCTACACTGGATCAGTGGCGCGACTTGTCCGACCTCTCGCGAGACACGGTCGATCGTGTTTTCATGGCGAAGCTCGCCGAGGGCCTGATCGCCTTCGCCCGGGCAAGCAGGCGGCCGGTGACGTATGTCTTCTTCCCGATGAACGCGATCCAGCTCGGCATGTCGGACTTGTCTGCGGCTTATGAGTTGCGGCGAGCGGTCAAGGGGGCGGTCGACCTGCGGGTGTGGGAAGCCGACGCCGGCCTCGATGGCGTGGTTCACCTCTTGCGGCGCCTGGACGCCGCCATGGCAATGCGATTCCACGCCTCGATCTTCGCGGTGACTCAGGATTTGCCGCTGATTGGCCTCGACTATTTCTCCGGCGCGGGCGGCAAAGTCAGCGAGTTGTTGACGGATCTCGGCCGTCCGGAAGATGCGAGCACCGTGGGACGATTCACGCCTGAGTGGCTTGTGGAGCGGCTGGTGGGCCGTACGACCGGTTCGTTTTGAGACAGTGCCCACAACGTTCTTGCCCCTGTTAATAACCTAAGCAAGAAGCTGACGAGGACGTTCGGCCCAGCCTGCCGAGTGTATCGTCGTCCCCGCGTTCGAATCCGGAAACGGGAAGGGCCATGGCGGGACGATTCACGATAGCCCTACCCGAGCAGTCCGCGGACCTCGCTTCGGCCGAGACCCGGGAGGGTGCCCGGCTTTCCCGATTCTTCCTGATCGGACGCGTCCTCGCGCCGTCGGCACTGGTCCTTGCCGCCTTCATCTTCCGTCAGAGAATCGTCGATCTCATCCAGCACTTCAGCGGGCTCGAGTTCGTCTTCACCGTCGTCCACCTCTATTCGACGATGAGCGTTCGATTGATCCTCGGCGTACTGACCTTCGCGTTATTCGTCGCAGTCGGCATCACAGCCTTCAAGTATGCACGGCACCGCGTTCGGACCGTCATCTTCACCGGATTTTGCACTGCCTTCGTTGCATTTGCCCTCTGGTTCCTCGGGCGCGGACCCAATGCTTCGATCGCTGGCGGCGTCCTCGCCGGCACGTTGGTGGCGGCGAATGCCATTGCCCGGGAGACTTGGCATTCGTTACTGGCGGATCGCCCCTTCGGAAGGCTCGTGAACCTCGGGTTCTGGGTGCTCATCGGAATCGAGGTCGTCCTTCCTCGCGGATATTTTGCCTGGATAGACCGCAGTAAGAGCACGGCGAAGCCGTCACCGATCTGGCTTCGAATCTTGCCTGGAGCGTTGCTGGCGGCAGGCGCTTTCGCACTGATGGCGCCGTTCCCGAAGCTGATGCAGCTTGGGCAGACCATGTTCATGTCGCCTGCCGCGACGATCGTCTTTGGCCCCGAATACCAGGTCTTCTCCAAATACGATGTGTCAGACCTGGCGCGTAACCCAGTCACGGGCGATGTCTTCCTTTGCGGAGACTCCCAGGAATCGCCGAAAGTCCTGCGTCGCGGCGAGGCGCCGGCCGTGGACATTTCCATTTCCAACAACGGCAATGAGTTCTGTGAAATGGCCGACACGCGCGCATTCGTGACGGTCGCGAACAGTGCGACCGACGACTTGCTCGTGATCGACCCTGACAGCCTCAAGGTCCGCAGCAGCTTGCGCCTGGACAAGATGCCGTACGGCGAGATTTTCCTCGCCTCGCAGCCAAAATTCAATCTCATGGCGGTCGCGTCTGAAGACGAGGGCGGCATGGGCGGCGGCCCGACGGTCCGGATCGTCGAACTTGGCAAGATGAAGGTTGTTCAGCAGATCAACGCCGAGGTCGGATACCTGATCGCGGACCCCAACCGACCGGTCCTCTTCACCAATCATTTCGCGATGGACGCCGGCGTTCGTGCCTGGGATATGCGAACCGGCAAACTGCTGGCGACCTCCGCGCGCTTCGGGCGAAGCGATCGCATGGCGTTCGATGCGGCGCGTAACGAGGTTCTCGCGACGGTTCCGGAGACCGGGCAGATCTGGCGGCTGGATGCCGCGACCCTGACGTCGAAACCGCCGATCAAGACCGTGTTCGGTGCGCGTGGTCTCGGCATCGATGCCGACCGCGACCTCCTGCTGGTCGCAAGCTTTGTCACCGACGAGCTCGACGTCGTCGATCTCAAGACCGGCCACTCGCTCCGCCGCTATCGGCTCGGCCCGTGGCTCCGCGATGTGCTTGTCGTGAGCGATGAGGGCGTTGCCTACGTCGCCTCCCGCTATGGCGTCTACCGGGTCAACTACCTGCGCTGAGTGGGCGTGCGATCGCCGACCGGATCAGGGCGGCGTTCTCAGCGAGGTTCTCCGTCCGGAACAGGCTGTTGTGTCCGCCGCGCAATTCTACGCCCCGTACCTCGGCGCAATGAGCGCTCCATCCAAGGTCGTGCGGAAGCCCGGCGATGTGTTGCTCACCCGCGCGGAACAGGACGATGGTCCCGTCGAAATGACCGGTACGATGTCCAGCCAGAGACCGGCCGCGCAGGTTCTGGAGTAGGAGCCTGCGCAGTCCGAGAGAGGCGGGCTTTCCGAATACGCTGCCGACCGCCGGGATGGCCCGGCGTAACGGTTCGGCAAGCCCACCGGCAATCAAGAGGCGGCTGGCTACGTCGGCAATGGTGCGAACGGGGCCGCTCGCCTCGTCGCTGTTGGATACCCGCCGGCCGGCCACGGAAAGGCTGAGCGCCCGGCTGTCGAACAGAGCAAGGAGACCGACTTCTCGCCCCTGTTCCTGGAATTCGCAGGCTGCGGCGAAGGCGACCTGCGCGCCGAACGAATAGCCGGCGATGTTGACCTTTCCGGTCGGCTCGACGTCGTGAATTCGCGCCACTGCTCGAGCGACAATGCCGGCGAAGTCGCGGATCTCGGCGCTGGGCCGGTCTATGTCCGGATGATCGACGAGCACGAAGTCCGCACTATCGGCCAGCTCGGAGCGAAGGTTCGCCAGGCCGGCCTCGTCACCTCCGATCCCGGGCAGCAGAAATACTCGCGGCAATGCGCGCGTCATTTAGCGGGGGCGGTCGGCCGCGAGCGATAGACCTGGACGTTTCCGCCGCCGAGCGTGCCTTGCAGGATCGCGATCTTGTCGAACCGTGTGTCGACCTCCCGCATGATCGCCGCCTGGGTCGTCCGGGTGTGGCTTTCGAACGCGGTAATCAGCCAGACCGTCCGCCCGCCTTCCAGAAGCCTGTCGAGGTCGGCAGTGCTCCTGGTGACTGGCCAGTCAGGCGCGAAGAATCCGTGCACTGGCTCGATCGCCAGCCCGACCGAAGTTGCGGCGTCTTGCGGCTGGCGCAGCTTCACGACCAGCCGGACGGCTCCTTCCAGGTCCTGCTTCGGGTGCTCGTAGTTGCGGATGAGCAGAATCGAGGAGGCACCGACCATGAGGGCGATCGCCGCGGGAAGGGCCGCCGGCGCTAATGCCCGCAACGGTGTCCGCCGAACCATGCCCTCGGCCCATCGGACGATCGCCAATGCGCCCATCGACGCGCAGAGGAAGATGAATCCGATGTCGACGAAGAAATAGCGTGGCCAGATTCGGAACGAGAGCGCGACCAGCAGCGCCAACGAAAGCGGGATCTGGGTCAGATAGATCGCAGCGAGTAGCGGACTGCGACGCGTGACCAGCACCGCTCCAAGGATCAGGACCAGGAGTCCGCCGATGAGCGCATAGGGTGCAAGGGGCCCGAGCGCATCGAGGCTCCCGGCGAACTCCTGAAGCGTTCTAAGCGGGTTGTTCCATTCGGCCATTGCCGAGACGCTCGATCCCGAGGAAACCTTTCCCACCGAGCTCTGGATCTGCTCGAGCATCGGAAGGTGCACCAGCAAGGTCAGCAAGCCGCCGAGGGCAAAGCCGTAATAGGAGCGGATGCTGGAAGCGCCCGGATAGTTGCGAGCTAGCTTTCCTTGCCTTTGAAGGAGGGCGAGCGCCGCAAGCACGGCGAACACGACGCCGTGTGCGACGAAGAAGAATCCCGCCGACAGATGCGTATACATGCCCGCGGCAAGGCACAGTCCGTAGCCGGTCCACCCCCGCCATGTCGGCCTGCGCAGCCCGGCCATCAGCAGGATCGTCGCCGCCGTGGTCCAGGTCAGCAAGCCAGTGTAGCCGCGCGCGTTCTGGGTGAACCAGACGTGGTGGTATGACAAAGTCAGCAGGAGCAAGGTTACCAGCGCTGGGGCGCGACCGACTTCCTTGCGCGCCAGCCACCAGATCAGAACGAGGCTGGCCATGCCCATGATGAGCGCCGGCAGCCGCAGCGCCGAGGCGCTTTCGCCGAACAGCTCAACCGAGGCCTTGGCCTGCAGGCTGTAGAACATGTGGTTGTTCAGCGACGAGAAGTCGGTGACCAGCTCGCCCCACGGCAGGCGGATGAAGTGGATGAGGGTCGAGACCTCGTCGTACCACAGGCTGGCGTTCAGCCCGACGACCCTTAGGACAAGCGCAAGCAGGAGGAGCGCGGCGACGCTGCCGGCTTCCCATCGCTCAAGCTTCTTGGCTCCCCCCGTCATGCGTCGTTCACGCGCTGGCAGGAGGGCTGTCGGCGACCCTGACATTCAGCGACCGGAGCGATTGGCAGGGCGACTGCCCCGTCTCCGGATCGAACGGAAGGTTGTGCCAAGGGCAGACGATGCGGCCATCCGCAACATATCCCATGGCGAGGTCGGCCCCCTGGTGCGGACAGCGGCGATCGAACGATACGAACTCGTCCTCGCCAATGCGTGCGACGCAGGTCTTGGCATCGGTCGGACGGATCTCTCCGACCCGCATGCCGCTGAGGTCCTTGGCTGCAGGGGTCAGCTCGATCCGCTTGGCTTTGCTCGGGCGCAGCTTTTCCACGACGCGCTCGCCGAAGGATCGCAAATAGCTGGGCTGCAGCAGCGCCGGCAGCCGCGCAGCGGCACTGAGCGGCCCGCCAGCGAGGCCGCTGTAGGAATAGCTGTGATAGTGACCGTTCGGGAAATGCGGCCGGTCGAACGTCATCCGGTAACTGATCACGAACCGCGTTTCGTCGGTGTAGTTCAACGCCGATCCGTGAAGTTGGTCGGTGTGGAAGAGGACGAAGTCGCCGGGCTCGAGATCGAAGGTAAAGGGCTCGCTCAGTTTCTCGTCGCGGGCGATGTTGCCCATGCCGGTGTAGCGCTGATGGCCATCATATTCGTTGCGATAAACGGTCAGCCCATTGCCGCGCTGTACCCGGCCGATGGCGATCCAGATGTTGATGCCGTTGTCGGGACAGTCGAGCCAGGAGTCGCGGTGCGGCCCGTGCGCAGTAAGCTTTCCCTCGCCATGCTTCTGCCGGAAATCGTTGAAGGCCGCCCGGTCATTCTGGGTGGTGTCGAACGGGACGTGAAAACGGACGTTCGGCGACGTCTCGTAATAATAGCGGTCTTCGCCATTGAACGTCGCTGGAATGAGCGCTGCGAGGTCCTTGGGCGCGCGAGCGTTCACCCGATCGTAGAGTTCGTCGGTGAGGCGAGGAATGTCGTGCGCGGCCACAACTTCGTGAATCCGCTCGAACCCCTTTTCCTTCACTGCCGCCGCTGTCTCGGGGCCGAGCACGTCGCTCACGGCCTCGAAGCTCAAGTCCAGGATCGGCTCCAGCAGCCCGGCCTTCTGAAGGCCGCCGCGAACGACGACGACTTCTCCGGCGAGCACGCGATCCTTGAGGTTCTGTTCGCTCGCAGGGTCGAGAATTTCGGATAACCAGCTCATCGATCTGACGTCCTAAGGTCCTGGTAAATAAAAGTTATACGGCGCTCCGCCCCGCGGGCAATGCGTGATCGCAAAACGCTATGCACCGGCAGCGCTCCTGTTCGGCGCGGCATTGGACTGACTGCGGACAGTCAGGATCCCGGCCGCCGGTATCGAAAGCTTGATCGTGCCGTTCGAAACAATCGGGGGCAGCTCGCGCCCCGTTTCCTTCGCTGTGGTGTAGCTTGCCAGGTAGCGGCCCGGTGGTAGCCCGCCGACGATCAGGTTCCTGGCGCGATCCGCGTTGACGACTACCACGAAGCCGCCGTCCCTGTTCTTGAACGCGACCGGCTTCACGTCGCCATCGTTCGACCGGGCGTCGACCCTTGTGGCTCCGATGCGAACGTACCGGAAATATTGTGCCAGGCCGCGGGTGCGATCCGCCATTCGGATGACAGGCGCATTCGGGTTGGCGTAGGCGACGACATAATAGTCACCGCCCTCATCAGGCTCCCCTGGAATGTCCTTCCGAGCGATGTCGTACTGCTGCCATGCCGAGACCTGTCCGACGGTCAGATCCTCGAACAATTCCGCGGCATCGCCGCTGAGATGCTCAAGCATTGCGGTGGAGATGTGATTCTCCTTCGCACGCTCGGCGATCCCCGGGACGGGGGAAACGCGGTCGATTAGGCTGTTGGACAGGCCGATCGAGCGTGCGCTCTCGGCAATTCCCTTGATGACCGCCGGCTTGGGCGAGTCATATCGGTGATAAGACAATGTCGAAATCAGCGGCGCAACGCCGGGCACCGCCATCATCTCGTCGAAGAAAGCGGGCGCTCGTCCGGCCGAAGCCGTCGACGGAGCGATGAACTGCGGATCGAAGCCGTCCGCCTTCAGCCGCGCGTGCGTCGCAACGATCGCTTCGCCGATCTGGCGGCCTCGCCAATGGTCGGAATTGTCGGGCTCGAGGATGACTTCGAGAGAATCGGGAACGATGCCGTACTTGTCCTTCAGGTGCACGAAGGCGGCATCGATCAGCTCGGCATATTCCGCAGGCTGCCGAGCGTGCGAGATGTCGCCTTTGAGCTCGGTCTGGCCAAAGTCGACATAGTTGAGGTTGATGAAAAGCTTTTCGCCATTGGCCTCGACCCTCTGCTTGATCGGCAGGACCATTTTCTCGATCTGGTAGTCGAGGTGGGAAAACTGGACCCCCGCGGGATTGAGCTGGTTGGGATCGGCGTCGTCGTTGATCTTCTCGTAGTAATGCCGCCGGAACGCTTTGTAGCCGATCTTGCCGGCCTCGAACTGCGACCAATAGTCCACCGGGTTCTCGGCACCGCTCTTCAGTTCGATCCGAACGCGGTTGATACCCAGCTCATTGACCAGCTTGTCGTAGATCTGCCCGGATATGGGCACCCACGAACCGTCGAATCGGTCCTCGGCCTTGTTGTACTCCCAAAGGCGGGTAGTCGTTTCCCAGCCATTCATGACCTGGTGGGTGACCGCGGGATCGACCGTGATCTCGACAGGATCGCGCGCGGAGGCCGAGCAGCTGCCGAGGCTGACGGCCGCGAGGAGGCCGGCGGTTGCCGCAATTCGTCTCAAGGCCATCATGGCCGGGCTCCTCCTTTCTTTGGACGAAAAGATAAACGACCGCCAATCAAGGCCATAGAGTGAAGTGCGCCCGGAAACGGCCTTTGTGTTCCAAAACTGGATGATCGGCTCGGAATCAGGCGGGCTTGGTCTTGCGCGAGCCTCCGGCGGCCGTCCTGCGCCGCGGCGCGGGCTTCGGCGCGACCTTCAGTCCGGTATCGCTTTCGACCTGCCGCATCGAGGGGCCCTCATCGGCGAAGTTCAGCAAGCGGCGAACGGCCACCCGACGTCCGTATCTCGCCTGGTGGTAGATGCGCCCGATGTACTCACCGATGATGCCCAGAAACACCGCATTGATCCCCGAGAAGAAGAACAAAGAGACGATGATGGTCATGATGCCTCGGCCGGCGACGCTTCCGGCGAGGATCATCAGCACGATCTGGAACAGGCCGAACAGGAAGCTGGCGCTCGCGATGATGAAGCCCATGATCATGATCAGCTTCAGCGGCAATCGCGAGAAGGAGAAGATCATGTCGTAGGCGGTGCGGAAAAGTTTCGGCAGGCTGAAGCTCGACTTGCCCCACGTCCGCCGTTGCCAGACATAGTCGATGATGAAGGGCTTGTAGCCAAGCTCCGCAAGCATGCCGCGCACATAGGGCGCGGCGTCCGGGATGCTCAGCAGCTCGTCGACTACGCGCCGGTCGGCGAGCTGGTATTCGCCGACGCCGGGTTCCCATCGTTGGTCGGCGACACGCTCCATCATGCGGTAGAAGGCGTTGCGAAGGCTTCTCAGCCAACCGCTCTCGTCACGCTGCAGGCGGCGGCCGGCGACGAGCACATAGCCGTCCTCCCACTTCTCGATCATCTGGTCCATCAGCTCCAGCGGGTCCTGGAGATCGGAAGGTACGAGGAGGAAGACGGCGTCACCTTCCGCATATTCGAGCGCATTGAACGAGGACAGGAAGACGCCGACGTTGCGGGCGTTGAAGATGACCTTGAATCGGCTGTCCTTGGCCGCGATTTCCTCGAGATACGTCTGCGTGTCGTCGGTCGAGGCATTGTCGACCAGCAAGACTTCAGCGTCGTATTTCGAGAACTTCGCCGAACGAAGCGCCTTGCTCATCTCGTCATAGTAAGTCCGAAGGCCCTCGCCTTCATTGTAGACCGGCGAGATGACCGAGATACGCTTCTTCATTGCGCTCCGCCTCCCACGGTACGGGTCTCGATTTCCGGAAGCGGACGAATGAGCAAGGTTTCCTGCACGACGTTTGCTGCGACGACGTCGGCGATCTCGTCGAAGATGTTCCAGGCAAATGCGATGATCGCGTCGGGCGGATCGTCGCGAAGCGTCGCAGGCACGACGATCGGAATGTTCGCTCCGGGGATGAGCCGGCCCTGCTTTAGCGGGCTGGCATCGCAGCACCATTCGACATCGTTTGCGGTCAGGCCGAGGTAATTGCTGAGCACCGTCGCCTTGGATGCGGCGGCGTAAGCGGCGACGGTCTTTCCGGCGCTTCTCAGCTCCGAGACCGTGCCACGGAATCGGGATCGCCAGTCGCCGAGCCAATGCTCAAGTTGCTGCCATGGCGCCGCACCGGCCAGTTCACTTTCCTCGGCCAGATACCGATCGATCCGACCCTGCGCGGCCTCTCCGACCGGGCGTCCCTGCTTTTCCAGGAACAGGCGCAGCGAGCCGCCATGGGTCGACTGCGGCTGGACGTCTGCCACGACCATGCCATGCGTCTTCGCCCATGCCGACAAGGGGCCAACGCCGAGATAACAATAATGCTCGTGGTAGATGGTGTCGAAATAGCGGTGTGTCAGAATTCGCGTGAAGTGCGGGAACTCGAAGCAGAGCGCGCCGTCGTGCGTGATCAGGTCGCGGGCGGCCTGAAGGAAGCCGTCGGTGTCGGGAACGTGCGCGAGGACGTTGTTGCCGATGAACAGCTTTGGACGGCCTTGGCTCTCCACGATGTTGCGTGCAGTCTCCTCGTTGAAGAAGGCCGTCAGGGTCGGAATGCCGCTCGCCCGGGCAATCTCCGCCACGTTTCCGGAAGGCTCCACGCCGAGCACGCGCACGCCCGCCTCGGCGAAAAATCGCAAGAGCGTGCCGTCGTTGGAGCCGGCCTCGACCACCAGGTCACCCGGCCCAAGCCCGAAGTCGCGAACAAGCTGTCCGGCATAGTCGCGGCAATGCTCGACCCAGGTCGACGAGGCGCCTGAAACATAGGTGTAATCGTCGTGAAAATGCTCTTCCGCCGCCAGATTATGCTCCAGTTGCGGCAGGCCGCAGGAGGTGCAGACGACAATGTTGAGCGGGTAGACGGGAGCCGTGCCATCTCCGTCACCCTGAAGCGGGAGACGGTTGGAGATCGGCTGGTCGCCAAGCGACAAGGCCGTGCCGGACACCGCACTGCCGCATAGCCTGCAGGCCTGGATCTGGCTCACGACCGACATACCAACCTCAGCCTAACCCCGGTTCAACCTCTGTCGATGTCGCGCGAAGCTGCGCAACATACTCTTCCAGCCTTCGCGTCAGGTTTGCCGGGTCGCCGGCATCGGCCGGGACGACCGGCGCCATCCGCTCCGGAACGACGAACGCCAATGCCGAATCCGGCGCGGGCGCATCGCTTTCCCTCAGTTGCAGCTTTCGTCCCACCGCGCGCCCCACCAGGTCGAGCAAGTCCCGAAACGAAACATCGCTGCGGCCCGCGATGTCCCACTGGCCCGGCTGCGGATCGACCAGAAATCTGGCGAGAAAGTCGGCTTGGTCCTCAAGATGCAGCCACCGGCGGCGGCGGTCGAGCGATCCGCAGACGAACTCCTCGTTTGCAAGGGCAGCCCGAACGGCGGCGGGCAGCAGGCGCGACGGCTGCTCACCGGGTCCGAACATGAAATGCAGCCGGACCCAACTGAGCGGGCCTTGCCCTTCCAGAGCGGACCTCAAATCCAGCTTGCGCCGGGCGTATCCCAAGTACGGATCCTTCAGTCCGGGGTGCTCGGCACAGGCTTCGATCCCGCTTCCGAGGGCGACGAACCAAGCATTGCAAGCGGCGGCGCTTCGATGAAGCTCTAGGGTCCAGTCAAGAAATTGCGACCATGCCTCATCGTCATTGTGAGGCCACGCCGCATGGATCAGGAATGATGGACCATCAGTGACGGGCAGGGTGGTTCCGCGCTCGACTGGCACGACCCGGAAGCGATCGTCTCCTCTCAGTTTCCGCTGAATGGAACTGCCGACCAAGCCATGCGATCCTGTCAGGAATATCGTTGCAGGATCGCAACTTGTCACAACCTGGAGACCCCCGTAGCCTGTCAGCGGGGAAATCCTCTCACGATTTCAGCTGAGAAGAAACCGGGGATGTCGACAAGGTTGAACCTGAGCAATCGGGATATTGCGTTTCTCGTCATCCTCACCGCGATCCCGGTGCTTGGATATCAGTTCGGCATGGGGAACCAGGTCGAGCAGTTTCCGATCATCGAGCGGCTCCGCGACCCGAACTTCATCGTCGGCGACTTCTACACCGACAGCGCCGTCCGCTTCGGCCCGCGCTTCTATTATTCCTGGTTCGTTAGCTTTCTGACGCACATCGCACCGCTGGCGGTGGTGATCTTCCTGCTGACCTGTGCCGTTAATTTCGGACTGGGGCTGGTCACTTTCCAGGCGGTGAGAAAGCGGCTGGAGGGAAGCCCAACCGGCTCGGCGATCGCGGCTGCCTTGGCGATCGCCAACAGCAGTTTTGCGCTCGGCCTTGCCGGCTATCTTCGCTTCGAGAGCTTCCAGCCTGCGAGCATCGCCATTCCGCTGAGCTTCGCGGGATTCATCTGGCTGGCGGAAGGGAGGCGCTACCTGGCGGCCGGCGCATTCTTTGTCGCCTCGTTGAGCCACCCGCTGATCGGGCCGGAGATTGCGCTGGTCGCTTATGGGTCTTGCGCCCTCTCCGACCTGGTGGAGCGAAAGGGCGTTCGCGAGCTGCTCGCATACATCCCGTCCGGCCTGCTGTTTGCGGCCCTGTTCTTCGTTGCCTGGGTGCTTCCCGACCTCTCGAGCGAAAACGTGCGGCTGTCGTCCGAAGAATTCTTCTCGATCGTCCCGGCATTCCGGTCCCCGCACCATTACCTCGGGACGACGTTTCCGTTGTCGCACTATCGCCAGGTCGCCGCATTTCTCGCGGCGATCGCGATCCTCGCCTATCAGCTTCGGGAAGCCGGCCAAGTCGCGTTGCGCAATCGTCTGCTGTTCGCGACAGGCATCGTCATAGTTATGTGTGCGGCGAGCCTGATCCTGGTGGACAGCATGCACAATCGCCTGGCCGCCTCGGCTCAGGTCTTCCGCATGCTGATGGTCGTGAAGTGGGCAGGCTTCCTCCTGTTTGGAGCGGTAGCAAGCCGCTGGCTCGGGACCGGCCGCCCGCTGCTCGTGGCGGCGCCTTTCCTCGTTCTCCTCTCGACGGGCGAAGCCCAGCCTTACGTCATGCTTGCTGCGACCACTCTTGCCCTGGCGGCCGAGCGTTGGAGCGTCGGCAAGCGGACCGAGATCGTCCTCACGGTGCTCCTGGCGCTGTTCGCTTTCTACGAAACCATGCACATCGGATCGCGCGAGGAGGTCGTCCGTGCAGCGCTTGCCGGAATGAGTATCGGATTGCTCTACATGTCCCCGCTCGTGCTTCCGGTCGCGGCGGGACTGGCCATCTCCGCAGCCATCGCTCTGATCGCCTTCGGCTGGGTCAATCGGTCGCTGCAGATCAGCCATCGCGGCATCTTCAACCCAACCTATCAATGGTCGGACCTGAAGACCGACGACGCCGACATCGCCCGATGGGCCAAGGTCAATACGCCGGCCGGAGCCGTATGGATCACCCCCCCGGAGTTCGAGACTTTCCGTCTTATCGCGGAGCGGCCCGTCGTCGTGGATTTCACCAGCATCCCGCTGCAGGAACTCGCCATGCGCGAATGGCGCCGGCGGATCCGCGACGTCTACGGAGATGTCCCCGGTGGCGGTTTCGTCGCGCAGCACGCCATGGACGCGAACTATCGGGCGATGACCCGGGAGAAAGCGGCGCAACTTTCGGCCGAGTATCGTGCGCGTTTCGCCGTGCTCGACCGGGAGACGCCGTGGCCTGGCAAACCCTTGTACGAAAACGGAACATACAAGGCTGTCAGTCTGGAAACCCCGCATTGATGGGCGCAGGGCTGGCAGCATGACCGTTTCGGCAGCGCTGGCGAACAGGAGAATCTTCCTGACCGGCCACACGGGCTTCACCGGCTCGTGGCTGGGCGCGTGGCTGTCCGCAATCGGCTGCGAGGTAACAGGTTACTCTTTGGAGCCCGAGACGGATCCCAACCTCTTTGGGATTCTAGGCGAAGGAGCGACCTACACTCGAAGCATCATCGGCGACATTCGCGACTATCCCAGCTTGCGCGAAGCGCTTGAGGCAGCGCAGCCCGAGCTTGTGATGCATCTCGCGGCCCAGCCACTGGTTCGCCGCTCCTACCGCGACCCGCTGGAGACATTCTCCTCGAACGCCATGGGCACGGCCAACGTACTGGAGGCGTCGCGCGGGTGCGGCTCGGTGAAGGCGTTCGTCTGCGTCACTACGGACAAGGTCTACGAGAACGTGGAGCGGCCCGAGCCTTATTCGGAAGCTGACCGTCTCGGTGGCAAGGACCCGTACAGCGCGTCCAAGGCCTGCGCGGAAATCATCACTCGCTCCTATCAGGAAACGCTGGCCGATCTGGGCAACGGCATGCGTATCGCAACGGCGCGAGGCGGCAACATCATCGGCGGAGGCGACTGGTCGGAAGACCGCATCGTCCCCGACTTCTACCGCGCAGCGACCGACGGAACGACCCTGTCGATCCGCAATCCGGATTCGATCCGCCCCTGGCAGCATGTGCTGTCCGCCTGCCACGGCTACTTGGCGATCGCGGCACATTTGCTGACATCGGACGCCGCCCGGAACGAAAGCTGGAACATCGGGCCAGCTGATCCTGAAGCTGTCACGGTCAGGCAATTGGTCGATATGCTGTCGCGCCATTCGAAGGCGCCGGCCATCGATTTCGGTTCGTCGCCGCTCAAGGAAGCCAATTTGCTGGCGCTCGACGTCGGAAAGGCGCGACGTGAGCTCGGCTTTGCGCCGCCGTGGAACACGGAAGAGGTGATCGCCCGGACTGCCGGGTGGTATGCGGCCTACTACGCCGATCCGGATGCGGGCCGCGCAATTACGCTGGACCAGCTTCGGAATTATCGCATCGCGATCGGCGACATCGAGGGGGGAGATTGAGGATGAAGGCGATCATCCTGGCAGGCGGCCTCGGCACGCGATTGTCCGAGGAAACGCACCTCAAGCCGAAGCCGATGGTCGAGATCGGCGACAAGCCGATCCTTTGGCACGTGATGAAGATCTACGAGAGCCACGGCGTCACGGACTTCATCATCTGCCTTGGCTATCGCGGTGAACTCATCAAGGAATACTTCCAGAACTACGCGCTGCGGAACTCGGACGTGACGTTCGACATGCGCACCGGCGAGGCCAAGATCCATCGCAAGGCCTGCGAGGATTGGTGCGTCACGCTGATCGATACGGGGGACAAGGCGATGACCGGTGCGCGGCTGCGCAAGGTGCTTCCGTTCGTCGAGGACGACGAGGCATTCTGCCTGACTTACGGTGACGGCGTTGCCGACGTCGACATCCGGGCCCTGATCGATTTTCACAAGCAGCATGGGAAACTCGCCACCGTCACGGCCGTCACGCCGCCGGGCCGCTTCGGCGCGCTCAAGTTCGGCGAGGACGACGGCGATCAAGTCGAGGCCTTCGTCGAAAAGCCGCAGGGCGACGGGGCGCTCATCAACGGCGGCTTCTTCGTGCTGTCGCCGAAAGTGCGCGATTATCTGTCGGACAGCGACGACGAGATCTGGGAGCGCGATCCACTCGAGAAGCTGGCGCAGCACGGGCAGTTGATGGCCTTCCGCCACCGCGGGTTCTGGAAGCCGATGGATACGTTGCGCGACCGCCACGAGCTGGAAGCGATGTGGAGCGAACCCGCCCCGCCGTGGAAAAGCTGGTAGATGCAGCCGAAGGTTTACGTCTTGATTGTCAGCGCGGTCGCCATGTCGGCTGTGGGCCAAATGGCATTGAAGATCGCGGTCGAGCGTGCGCATCTCAAGAATGCGATCGCGGCAGGGGCCGTGAGCGCGCTCGGCGCCGCTGCCGTTTCGCCCGCCTTATGGGCCGCTGTGTTCATCTACGTTAGCTCCGTCGCCCTTTGGTTGTGGGTGCTTTCGGAGGCGGACCTGTCGACCGCATATCCCTTTGTCAGCCTCGGCTTCGTCCTGACGATGGTCTTCGCTGCCGTTTTTCTGAAGGAAGCGATCACCCCGTTGAAGCTTGCCGGGACTTTGCTCATCCTCGTCGGATGCGTGCTCGTGGCCAAAAGCGCCTGATCCGTCCGGCAAGCCATGCCGTCTGAGTCCGCACCGCCTGCGTGGGCGCAATTGTGGGGAAAGCTCGCCGGCAGTGGCGCCAAGTTCTTCCGCGACCTCGGACTGCTGGTCGCCGGGCAAATTGCCGCCAAGCTCGTCGGCGTTCTCGCCTTCGCTTACCTGGCGCGCGTCCTCGACCCCGAATCTTATGGCGAAGTGGAATTCGTGGTCGGTCTCGCTGGCTTGTTCGGAATGGTCGTCGACCTTGGCCTCACAACCATCGGTGTCAGACGCGCTGCTGCCGCTCCGGAAAAGCGCGGCGAACTCGCCACACAAGTCTTCCTGATCCGCTTCGCGGTCGCAGTTCTCTGCGCTCTGGTTATGATCGCCGGCGTCAACATTTTCGGCGGACCGCCGGCGCTGCACGGCCTGGTCACGCTCTATGCGCTCAGCCTGTTGTTCAGTGCGTTTTACCAGGAATGGCTGCTGCAGAGCGCTGGCCTGATGGCGCAGATCGCGCTCGCTCAAATCTTTCGCATGCTGGTGTTCTTCGCGGCCATCCTGCTGCTGGTGCGAGGAGTCGAGAATGCGGTCCTCGTCGGAGCTTGCGAGATCGCCGGCATCATCGCTGCCGCCGCTTACGCATTGTACGTTCAGCGGAAGAAGATCGCTCCAGTCCGTTTGTGGACCCGATTCGAGGACGCGTCGCTAATCCGCGAGGCGCTCCCGGTCGCGCTCGGGACGATGATCTGGTCAGCCGCGCAATATGCGCCCTTGTTCCTGATGGGTTCACTGGTCGGCGGTGCAGGAGTAGGTTTCTACGCTGGCGCGGCTCGCCTCGCTGCGTCGGTCGCGCAATTCAGCTTTGTCTATCATTTCAATCTCTACGCAACGGCATCGCGCATGGCGCGCGTCAGCGCGGAGGCGCTTGCCACGCTCATGCGCAGCTCCTTTCGCACCATGGCCTGGACGACGATCGGCGGCGGCCTGTTCGTGACTCTGGCTGCGCAGCCGATCATGGAGATCATCTACGGCCGAGAGTTCGGGGCGGCGGCGACCTCGCTTGCGATCCTGATCTGGACGGTCCCGGTCATGTTCCTGGCCGGCCATGCACGCTGGTCGCTGATTCTCGATCACAAGGAGGTCGAGGTCTTCCGGTCGCAGGTCGTCGGCTTGATTACGGTCGCCGGACTCGGCCTCATTCTTGTCCCGCGTTTCCATGAGACCGGCGCCGCAGCCGCCGGGCTCGGCGGTGGCATGGGCGTCTGGGTCAGCTCCTACGTCCTCGCCTGGGTTCGGAAGGTTGAAACGCCGCCGCTGATGCTTGCGGCGAGACCGCTCTTGCTTGCCGTTGCACTGGCTCTCGGGACCGTCTTGATTGCGTTGCCGGTTTGGATCGAAGCGGTAGGCGCGGTCGCGCTCTATGCCGTGGCGGCGCCCCTTATCGATCGAACGCTTTGGAAGGACGTACTTCACCTGGCCCGCGCCGGGCATCTCGCTCAGTAGAAGCTGCTGACCACCTTCGAACGAACCGCCCGCA
Organism: Sphingomonas daechungensis; assembly: GCF_039543105.1. Lineage (NCBI taxonomy): Bacteria > Pseudomonadati > Pseudomonadota > Alphaproteobacteria > Sphingomonadales > Sphingomonadaceae > Sphingomonas > Sphingomonas daechungensis. The sequence continues at coordinate 932,080 of NZ_BAABJC010000001.1, read as the reverse complement.
ACGCCTGCCGCGCCCGGAGGTAAGTCCGGCGGCCTTCTAGAAGCCCGGTCCAGTGCTTGCGGTCGCGAAAATAGTGCATGTCGATCCGCGGCAGGTCGAAGCGACTGTCAGCACGGGTCGGCACATCCAGCCGCACTCCGAAGGCTGCGCGGTAATGCTTGCCGATGGTCTCCACGACTTCCGGTGAAACGCGGCCATAAGGCGCCGCAAAGCCCTCGACCGCTTTGCCAATCTCCGCCGACAGGTCATCGGCGCATCCGGCAATCTCTTCCTCGCGGTCGGCAGGGGCAAGCTTCGTAAGATCGGCGTGGGTACGGCTGTGTCCGCCGAACTCCATGCCGTCCTTCGCCAATGCGCGAACCGTCGCCCAGTCCATGAGCGGCCGCGCGGGATTGTTGGCGCCTTGCCATGCCTCGGGATGGCCCAGCCGCCGGGTCGGGACAAACATCAGGGCGGAGAATCCGTGACGACGAAGGATCGGCGCTGCAACCTGCGCGAAATCGTCGAATGCATCGTCGAAGGTGATGAGGACGTTGCCCGAGTTGCTGTCGTCGCCTTCGTGCCAGGCGATGAACTCGTCCAGCGTGACGCCCCGGCGTCCCAGGTCGGCGAGGACCTGCATCTGTTCGGCGAACACCGCTGGCGGGATGCTAGTCGGCCCGGCCGCGTCCGAGATCGAGTGATAGGTGAGGACGAGCATTCGAGCGTCAGTCCTCGACCACGTGCGTTTCGAATTCGCGGCGATAGGCATGCCACTTGTCGAGGTCGAAAGAGCCGTCGGGGTTCAGGCAGTCGACGGCACCGTTCGCCATGGCGAGCGCATGATGGGTATTGTCGTGCGCGAACAGGCCCTGCCGTCCGAATGTCAGAAGGCCGCCAACGCTTTCGGCCCATTTGTCGACGACCTTCAGATGAGATTCGAAGTCGCGGTCGTAGACTGGATAGGCATATCCCAGCCGCCGCGTCTCCGTCCGTCGCACCTTGGCTGTCACTGGCAGGCCGACTCCGCCAAGCCATTCGCAAAGTTTCGCGCCCAGCGCGTCATCGCTAAGCTTCCAGAGATCCTCATGCGGGTCGCACGGCAGTTCCGCGCACAGGACGGTTACACCCTTCGGCTCGGTGCTTGCCGAGTAATTCTTGGGTTCGGAGAGGCGCGAAATCGGCACGGCATATTCCGGAAAGTAGTGCGCATCATATTCGGTGAACTGGTCCTGCTCCAGCACGAGGTAGATCAGGATCATGCCGCGATACTGAATGCGCGATGCGGCTTCGACCACCTCGGGCGGCGCAGGCGGATCGACGAGCGAGACAAGCGTCGCCAGAGGCAAGGTGGACCAGACCGTGTCCGTCGCGACGCGCAAGTCCTTGCCATCGGCCTGGTAACGGACGGCTTTCACCCGACCGCTCTCAAGCTCGATGCCGGTGATCGATGCCTCCAAGGTGAATTCGGCACCAGCGTTCTCGGCCTCAGAGCGAAGGCATTCGCTGATCTGCCCGAAACCCTTGCGTGGGTAATAGAAGCCGCCCGTGTGGGGCTTCTTGAAGCCCGGCACCTGGCCCAAGATCTTCTTCAGGATCTTGCCGATCGAGCTTCCCGAGACGCGTCGGGTCGCCAAGGTCACGGCCAACTCTTCTGGAGGCAGAGCCCAGAGCTTGCGCATGTAGGGGTAGTAGAAGTTTTCGCACATCGCGGGCCCCAAGCCCTGGTGGAGTACGCTGGCGAAGGTCGGCTCGCCGGATCCGGCGCGGCGAAACGGCTTGGTCGCGGCATCCCACAGCAACTGGAACGTGAAGCCTTTCGGAAGGCGCAACAGCAAGTCCACCGGCTTCAGCGGGAAGTGAATCCAGCGGCCCCGGAGGCGAATGCGTCCGTGCCGCGGGCGCCACAAGAGGTCGGGGCCGACCGCTTCTTTGATCATCTCGAGCAGATGCGGTTCGGTCGATGGATGCAGGCGGTGGCTGCCGAAATCGCAGTGGATGCCATCCAGCAGGAAGCTCCCCGAATTGCCGCCGACGCGCGGTGCGCGCTCGAGCACCTGCACGCCTGCCTTGCCGCTTCTCGCAAGCATCAACGCCGCGCCAACGCCCGCCGGGCCAGCGCCGAGAACCACCACTTGCTTCATGAAGATTGCTCCGCAGCCAACGCCGTTGGCGGCGCACGCCGCAACTGGACGAGAAAACCGATCAGCCCGCTCGCATAGAGCACCGACTGCCACACCAGGCCGATCGCGATCACTTGTGCGGGATCGGCACCGAACGGCTTCAGCAGCCCGGCCATGCTCGCTTCGCGAAGTCCCAGCCCGCCGAGGCTGATCGGCGCGATCGCGATGATCTTCGCAGTCGTCCAGGCATAGAACCAGGCTGCGACCGGCGCTTCGATATGCGCCGCGCGAGCGAAGGCGATGTTGATGCCGACGAACAGGCACTGGATCGCCATCGACATCACCAGGCAGAGCAGCAAGCGGCCGGGGTTTCGCACCAGCTCGGCGGCGGAATGGGCGAGCTTTGCAAGCAGCCGCATGATCTTGCCGGAAGGCTCGCTGCGACTGGTGAGCCGATCGAGCGATACCGCTGCGGCAAAACCAAGTCCGACCAGAACCGCGAGACCGATCAATGGCCAACCCAGCCAGAGTCCGGAATCCAGCCGGGGCTTCCACGCAATCCACGCCGCTGCCAACGCGATGATTGCCAGCCCCAAGGTGTCGAGCAATCGGTCCGCAAGCGAGCCTATCGCCAGGCGATGCTTGTCGTCCGCATGTTTCATGACCAGCCCTGCACGAACGACGTCACCGCCCGCGACGCTGGGCAATGCAAGATTGGCGGCCAGTCCTGCAAGGTGTGCGCGGAACGCCTGCCGATAGGATACGCCGCCCCCGATCAGGATCCGCCATTTGGCGGCGGCGGCCGCATGTCCGCACAGGAACAGCGCCAACGCCGCAAGCCAGAGCGGCAACGAGATTTGAAGAGCTGCCGCCCACACCTGGGAGAAAGGAACGAGATAGAAGATCAGCGCGAGCAACAGCGCGCTCACGCAAACTCGAAAGAGCCACGCGCCCATCCGGCGCTGGCTCGCCCTTTCCGGAGTGGAAGCCATCGTCAGGCCGGGGGAGGGGTCAGCCCCGATCTCGGCCGGAGATTCAGCCGCGCGATCATGTCGGCAATCAGGCCCAGCGCCCACAACAAGACTGCGCCAAGCAGGCCGAGCACCGCGGTCTCGGACAGATTGTCGATATAGACGTCGTAGATCGCCTTCGAAAAGCCGAGCACGAACAGGATCATCCCGGCCGGCATGTAGATGCGCAGCGGCTGGAAGTAGACCGTCAGCCGGGCGACCAGGAACATGAAGTTCCAGAAGTCGCGGGCTTTCATCTTCGAGACACCAACCCGCTTGCCGTAGACGATCGGCAGGTAAGACACGCGCATTCCCGACGCGAGCATGCACAAGGTGATGGTCGTCGTGAACGAGAAGGCGTCGGGCAGGAGCGGGACAAACGGCAACAGCGCTTCGCGACGGAACAGCCGCAGCCCGGAATTGAGATCGGTAATCCGGTGGCCGGCGAGGATGCCTGCCGTGCGATTGAGGACCCACTTTGCCGGGCGGCGGATCAGGGGCACGCCCTTCATCGCCGTCCCGCGATCGCCAACGACCATGTCGTTGTACGCGGTCATGGCGATCATTTCCGGAAGATATGAGGCTGGATAGGTGCCGTCGGCGTCGATGATCGCAATCAGCGGTGCCGAGCTCACGGCGATGCCGGCCTTGAGCGAGCGGCCGTAGCCGCCGTTGTGCGGGAAGTTGACGACCGTCGCTCCCGATGCCTCGGCGCGCTCAAGCGTATTGTCCTTGGAACCGTCGTTGACGACGATGATCTCGTGGGAGATCCCCGCATTGGTCAGTTCGGCGCGAACGGTTTCCACCGTCGCTTCGACCGCGTTCTCCTCATTGTAGGCCGGGATGACTACGGAGACTGCAGGCGTAGCGCCCGCACGTTTCACCTGTCTTCGCGATGCGGCCAGTTGCCGGCTTTCTTCCAACGCCCCCTCCACATCGTCAGATGCGGGATTCATGATATAGAATGCGGGCTTAGAGTAAAGTTGAGGGGGGCGTACAATCCCTGACTGTGCCAAGTTCGAACAGCCAACCGTGAACAGGTTGCGCGTCGGGGGACGAAGCCGTCTTAGGGTGTCCAAGATGGCACAAGCTTTGTTCTTCACGGGCCGGCGAGCCGAAACGCGCGCCTTAATGCGTGACGGCGGGGCGGTAGTGTGAATTACTACAGTCCGAACCCAATGAGCCCGCTTCGTGTCGCGATCGTCACCACCTTCTATCCGCCGTGCAATTTCGGCGGCGACGGCATTTACATTCGCAACTTCGTGCAATCGCTCGCCCGTCGCGGCTGCGAAGTCGAAGTCATCTACGATGCCGACGCCTGGAAGGTCGGCGTAAGCGCGCTGCATCCACCGCCATCGCCGGAGCAGGTCCCGCAGCCCGATGGCGTAACAGTGCACCAGCTCGAAAGTCGTTGGCCGCTCGGATCAACATTGTTGACGCAGCAGGCAGGACGTCCGGTCGTCCAGCATAAGGCGATCGAGGCCATCCTCGCCAAGGGCTTCGATGTCATCCACTTCCACAACATCTCGCTCGTCGGCGGGCCCGCGGTTCTTGCACTGGGCGAAGCCATCAAGCTGTGCACGGTTCACGACCATTGGCTCGTATGCCCCAACCACATCTTGTGGAGGCATGATCGCGAACTGTGCGTCGGCCGCGAGTGCTTCAAATGCTCTCTGACGTTTCGCCGACCGCCCCAGGCGTGGCGGCACACGTCCTTGCTCGAAGACAATCTCGCGCACCTCGATGCCCTGATCGCGCTTAGCCAGTCCGTGGCCGATCGCCATCGGGAGTTCGGGCTGAAGAAAGACATGCTGCCGATGGCGTCCTTCATGCCGAACGCAGATGCGCAAGCGAGCTCAACGGCTCTCGGATCGTCCCATGACCGGCCTTACTTCCTGTTCGTGGGCCGCCTGCAGAGCTTCAAGGGTGTGCAGGATGCCATCTCCTGCTTCGACGATGACAGCCCGGCGGATCTGCTGATTGCCGGCAGCGGTGAGTTTGAGCCGGAACTTCGTGCGCTTGCAGCAGGGTGCAAGAGCGTCAAGTTCCTCGGCAAGATTGAGCAGGACAAGCTGCGGGCGCTGTATCGCGACGCGGTTGCGCTCATCGCTCCCTCGCTGTGCTACGAGGTATTTCCGATGGTTGCGCTGGAGGCGTTTCGGGAAGGAACGCCGGTCATCGCGCGCAATCTCGGACCCTATCCGCAAATCGTCGAGGAAAGCGCGGGGGGCATCCTGTTCGATGACGAGGATGGCCTTCGCGACGCCATGACCAAGCTGGCCTCGGATCCGGCGTTGCGGGATCGGCTCGGCGCGTCAGGCCGCGCCGCCCTGGCTGAGCGCTGGACCGAGACCAAGGCCATCGACGACTGGCTCGAACTCGTCCGATCCATTGCCGTGAAAAAGGGCAAGGAGGACACGAAACGAAAGATTGACGCCCTGTTCGCTATCGAGAGCGCATCGTGAACGAGCTTCACAACCTTCAAGCGGGCAACGCGAGTACCCAAGCCCATGCGGCGACGGAGCGAAAGCTACGACTGGATCGACGTTTCCTGGCCTTCACGCTTCTCGCGACGATCCTGCTGTCGTGGCCGCTGCTGGCATTCAGCCGCCCAAGCTACATTCAGGACAGCGCGGCCTATTACAAAGGTGGTCGGGCCGCCGTTACCTTCGTGATGGCAAAAGTGCAGGGCCTTGACGTCTCGTCGGACGGGCAGGTTGCTTCGGCGCCCGGGCTGCCGGCCCCGCCGCCGGAACATAGCGCGAAGAAGGCGAGCGGCGTCCGTTCGATCACCTATAGCGTGGCGACGTATCTGCTGTCGGCGCCAGCAACGACGCTTATTCTTCTAACCATCTTTCAGGCGCTTTGCGCGGCCATCGTGATTGTCGCGACCCTTGGCGCATTCGGTGGATTGCCGACGCGGCGGACGGCAATATCCCTGGTCCTGATTGCAAGCGCGACAACCGTTGCTCCGGCCTCGTACCTCGCCGTTCCGGATATCTTTGCGGGACTTCTGATCGGCGCGATGGTTCTGCTGATCGCCGCGTGGACCCGTCTCAGCCTTGGTATTCGCCTCCTCTGCACAGGCATCGCCGCCTTCGCCGTTACCGCGCACGCCAGCCACATTCCGCTTGCGGCGGGCATGACGGCGCTTGGGCTGGGCTGGGTCGCGGTGAAGCGATTTTACTTCCACGATCCGCTTCCGCGTTGGACCTGGGCTTGGGTTGTCGCGCCTTTGCTGATTGGTGGGATGACGACCGTCGCCGTCAACCGCGTTGCCTTCGGCGAAACGAGCCTGACTTCGAAACGTTATCCGTTCGCGCTGGCAAGATCGGTGAACGACGGGCCGGCCCGCTGGTATCTCGAAAAGCATTGCCCCGAGCTCAAGTACACGATCTGCACGCTCTATCCGAACGGATTGCCGAAGGGCGGAGCGCTGGAATTCCTGTGGGGTCCCGACGGCATCGTCAACGTCGCGACCGCCGAACAACTCGATAGAATCCGCGCCGAGGAACCGGACATCGTCCTTGCCGCGGCGAAGGAATATTCGTGGTTCGAGGTCCGGCGAATTTCCTACAACATCATTCGCCAGCTGGTCAGCTTCCGGCCCTATCCGTACGAAGCCAACCTCGTCCTCGACGAGAGCGGAACGCCGCAGCTCAACTGGTCGCGCGAGGAGAGCCCCGTTCCGCTCCATGTTATCAGCATCCTGACGGCGATCAGCGTTGCGCTGGCGACCCTTTGGCTTGGCTGGACCTTCATCAAGGAGCGTGAGGTGCGGCCGGTGATTGCATTGCTGTTTCTCGGGATTCTCGGCAACGCGGTGACCTGCACCGTCCTTTCCGCGGTGGCGCAGCGTTACCAGGCGAGGGTGATTTGGCTGATCCCGCTACTGGCGCTTGCGCTGTACGGGGCGATCCGAGATCGGCGCGCAACAACAGCCTAGCCGTCAGGGATTTACCGCCTTCACTCGCACTGGTCCAACCTTCGAGCAGTCGGAATTACGGCAGGTTTGATCGAACCAAACTTCGCCGCTCCCCACCATCGCCCCCTGATCGCGGACGAAGAGGTCGTCTGGGCGCTGCGCAAGGATCGCAGCGCGCACGTGGGGAGTGAAGATCCGGTCGAAATCCTTCTCTAGCGACTTGCGATCGGGATAGATCCTGACACCCGCTTTGGAGCTCACGCGGAGCGGATATTGCACCAGCGCGCTGACGTTCCGTGGATTTCCGGAGCGGATCGCGTTTTGGAGGCGCGGCAGGAATTGCGCGTAGGCTTCGGACGGTGAAATAATCTTGAGCGCGTCTGCTGTTCGCTTGGCAGCAAGGCGGCCATGCTGGGACGAAGGTTCGTCCATCTCTCGCACGCGCGAACCAGTCACCACCACGCTGTCGGCGGCTGCATCCCCTGCTGAGTAGCCGCGCTCCGGAGCAGGCGGAGGCGGAGGCGGCGGTGGCGGCGCGGGTGCAGGCGGCGCGGCGGCAATCGCGGCTGGAGCTTCGAAGTTGGCAACCTTTTGCTCCGTCTCGACCGCCGCCTGAGGCGCCGTCTCATGCGGTTCGAGTGGCAGTCTCGAACGCGGAATATCTGTAGCTGTGGCATCTTCTGCTTCGCTGACGGGCGTAGCCACCACGACATCGGGCGGAGGTTGAGATCGCTGCGCCTGCTGTGGGGCAATCTTATTCCCCGCAGCGCTGGGACGAGGCTGATCCTCGAGGACAGTGAGCGTCAACGGAATACCGACAACGGCGACAATGGCCGCAGTCGCGAGAGCGCCGAGCTGCCGCTGGCGCGACGCCCACCAATTTTTCTGCGCGCGCGCGGCCGGAGCATCGGCAACTCCGTCGAAGTTCCTCAGCGCAGCGTCGATTGCTTCCCGCCGCGCGGCCGGGCGCGGCGGCGGTGGCGTGGGCAGCGGGATCGAACTGTCGCTATCGATCGCCACCGACCCGTGTCCCTTCCGAATGCAGCACCGGGAAAATCATAACGACTATCGTATCACGGTCGAGCGGCTTTGGGTGGCCGCCAACGCCCAGGGGGGCGAAAGCGCTGGCGGCCGTAGCGGCTACTGTTCGAGTTGCGCCATGGTCCGGGCGCTTCGCGCGGCCCGCACCAGCTGGAGGAACTCGGACCGGTAGCCGTACTCGTCCGGCCCGCGCGCTGCACTCGCGATGCGCAGGATGTCGTCGTAGCTCATCGTGCCTGTGTAGCGACCGCCACGCAGAAGCTCGGCAAACCCCGCAACCGCCGTGGCGAAACGTGCATCGCGCGGCGCAGCCTCGAAGCTCCGCGTTTCGAACCGGGCATCGATCGGAGTCGAAATCAGGCGGCTCGTGTTCGACTTGGGCAACTTGTAGCGGATCTTCACGAAGCCGATCTCGCTGCTTCCCTTCGCAGCGGCGTTGGTCTTCGCCCCATAACGCAGGTCCTCCATCGTCCGCTTCCCGCCGACCGGCACCACTTCGTAGAGTGCGGTAACGGCCTGGCCCGACCCCACATCGCCGGCGTCGACCTTGTCGTTGTCGAAGTCGTCACGGTTGAGGGCACGGGTCTCGTATCCGATCAGCCGGTACTCCGCGACCGCGGCCGGGTTGAACTCGACCTGGATCTTCACGTCCTTGGCGATCGGGAAGAGCGTCGAGCCGGCTTCTTCGACCAATGTCTTGCGGGCCTCCGCGACCGTATCGATGTAGGCGGCCGTGCCGTTCCCGTTCTGGGCGAGCGTCTGCATCAGGGCATCGTTGTAATTGCCCATGCCGAAGCCGAGGACCGACAGGAACACGCCCTTGCCGCGCTCGCGCTCGATATAGCCCTTGAGCTCGTTCTGGTCGGTGATGCCGACATTGAAGTCGCCATCGGTAGCCAGGATGACGCGGTTGACGCCGTTCTTGTCGAGGTTCGCTTCGGCAAGCTGGTAGGCCTGGCGAATACCCTCTGCGCCGGCCGTGCTTCCGCCGGCACCGAGATTGTCGATGACGGAGCGGATCTTGGCCTTCTGGCTCGCCGGAGTCGGTTGGAGCGCAGTACCTGCTCCGCCAGCATAGGTGACGATCGACACGGTATCGCGCTCGTCGAGCTCGTCCAACAGCATGTTGAGCGACTTTTGCACGAGCGGCAGCTTATTGGGGTCGTTCATCGATCCCGACGTGTCGATCAGGAAGACGAGGTTCGCGCGGGGCCGCGTCGTCTTCTGGACAGTGTAGCCCTTGATGCCGATGCGAACGAGCTTGCGCCCCGGCGACCACGGGCTCGGGAAGACGGCGACGTTGGTGTTGAACGGCTGCGCCGTGGTCTTCGGCGGCGCGTAGTCATAGTTGAAATAATTGACCATCTCCTCGGTTCTGACCGAGGCGGGCTGCGGCAACACGTTATTGTTCAGTGAAGCGCGGACCCAGGAATAGGAGGCCGTGTCGACGTCGATCGAGAAGGTCGAGACCGGCGTCTCGCGCACGATCTTGAACGCGTTCTCGGCGAAGGCGTTGAACTTGTCGCGCCCGACGTCTCGATACGGAGGGTTCGCAACGTAACCCGGTGCCGGCGGCGGGGGCGGGGCCGGAGCGACGACGCCAAGCGCGAACTGGCTTTTGGCCTCCAGATTTCCGACGCGGACGCGCGCCCCCGTGGTGACGATCGCATCTGCAGTCTCGTCCGCCTCGGCCACTGGCGCGGGCGGCGCATTACCGTCCGAAGCGACTTGCGGCTCGCTTGCGCACGATGCCAGCAGAAGGGCGCCCAGCGCCAGGCTCAAACGATATTCGCACCCCATGGAAAACTCCCTCAAAGAAGCGGGCGAAAGTGCTCGCCTGGACCTGAGACGGGTGTCCGCGGGAAATCCTTTGAGGGTTTTCAAAAAAAGTTCGGGTCAGTCCGAACCTGCTGCCGCTGAGATGAGGCGGCGGACCTCGTGCATCCGCCATGATACCGTCGCTTCCGCAATGCCGAGAACTTCGGCTGCCTCCGCGTGCGATAGCTGCTGCCCCGCGACCAGGACCGCCGTATCGCGAAGCGCGGGCTTGAGGCGGGAGATGGCGCTTTGCACCCAGATGGCATCATACATGTCGCGCCCGTCTGGCGCCTTGGAAAGGCCGGCAAGATCGGTCAGTTTCTCGCTAAATGACCAGAAGGATCGGCGCTTTCGCCGGAAATCGCGGCAGGCGTTGAACGTAATGGCGCACAGCCAGGTCGAGAATTTGGCGTCCCCGCGGAAGGCGTGGATTTTTTCCACCAGCGCGCAGCAAACGTCCTGGGCGATATCGTCAGCGTCGGCCCGCGTTCCGGTCAGCTGCCAGGCGAGCCCGTGGATGCGATCGTAGTGGATTTCCAGAAGCTTCGCGAACGCATCGCGGTCACCGGCACGAGCGGCGGCGACGAGCTGTAGTTCTGGATCGTTGCGCTCTTCTGACACCCGTCTTGCCCCGCAACGGCGCAAGGTGACAGTTGATCGCCGTTAGTCAAATCCTGCCGTTGGAACAGCAGGCTAGGAGCTTGGGGAGCGCCCCAGGTGCCGAGTGGGTTTCTCTAGTCCAGACCGCCCCCCGCTCCTGTCAGGCAAAGCCTGGTCAGAAGCAGGGCCCGCTCCCTGAGTTTGCGCATCGAAGAGCGGGCCCTGTGACAAGTTATGTTTCCACAGTCGCACATATGTCAAGAAGACTTAACGACTGCGGCGGAGCGAAAATTACGCCTGTTGGAGAATGCCGATCCTCCGGCCACGGCGCATCGAGAAGCCGACTGCACCGAAGCCGATCAGCATCATCGCCCAGGTCGCCGGCTCAGGAACGGCCGGTGTCGGATTGACGACGATCGAAGACAGCTTGAAGCCGTCGTCGTTGCGGTCCGGGTTCGGATTGGCCGCGCCGATCAGCCAGGCGTTTCCGAAGAAGCCCGTCGAGTTGAATGACGTGCTGTAGCCCGACCCCATGATGCCGGAGACGGTATAGTCATTGCCCATCAGCAGACTCCACAACGCGCTGTTCAGTGGAACCGCGGTCGGCGTCGGAGATGTGAAAAGGCCGCCGAGATTTGCGTAGCTGACCCACGCATCGTTGTCGTTTGCCGTCGGACTGATGTCGAACGGCGTCAGGACCGCCGACTGGATGTTCACCGCCTGGTTGAAAATCAACAGCACAAAGTCCTGCTGGCCCAGATTGTCGACGGTGTGATTGTTGCTCGACGTGCCATTGCCTTCGTCGTTGTTGGTAACGCCAAGGCCTTGGCCGTAGCTGCCAAGCCATGCACGCTCGAGCGTGTTGCCGTCGTAGGACCAGCCCGAGGCCTGGACAGTGATTCCGCCGTTCGACGTCGTGCGGATGTTGCCGTCGGTTCCGTCGGTGGCGCTATTGCCGCCGGTGAAACTGATGGTCACGGAGGCAGCCGCTGGAGTTGCGGCCGCCAGCGCCGCGAGTGCGGCGGCGCAGGTAAGCGTTTTACGAAACATTCGTCGTCCCCCAGATCGACGCGCCGGCCGGACGCATGGATTACTCGGCCGAGAAGCTAAGCTGTCGTCCCGGCAAGAATCGAGGAACTTGCTGGGAGTTAACGAAAGTTAAGTGAGGTGAAGCAGAGTTTACAACAGGCTAGATTCCGCCCGCGTCCCAAAACGGGAAATACCCAGCGTCAGATTTTCTGGATTTCAGGAGGTCGGCGACCGTGCCGACGGGTGCGCTAGGACTTCTGGGAGTCCTCGAAGATTTCTTCGACCCTGAGCTTGAACAGGCTGGCGATCCGAAAGGCGAGCGGAAGCGAAGGATCATGCTTTCCGGTTTCGATGGCATGAATACTCTGACGGGAAACACCGAGCTTTTCGCCAAGCTCGGTCTGGCTCCACTTCCGCGCTGTACGCAACGACTTCACACGGTTTTTCATTTTTGGCCCCGCACCCGCAGTGGACCAGCTTTCCCGAGTAGAAATCAGCATGTCATACCCGGCTTGCGACCACCTTCGCCGATCTTAGTCGAGGCCGCCTGCGGAAGGTGCTTATCGAAGGTTAACCGTACACTTTCACCGTCCATTAGCGGGCGTTGCACAATAGAGGCGGCGGTTTGCGCACCAGTCCAACGGGACAGGATTCGTGATGCGCAAGTCCGTTTTCAAACATCTGGCCACCGCCTGTCGGCGCCTTGCGCGCGACAATCGCGGAAACACGATGGCGATCGTTGCCGGAGCGATCATCCCGCTGACGGCGGTGATCGGGGGCGGGCTCGATATCGCCCGCGCTCATCTCGCCCAGTCGCGCCTCAGCCAAGCTTGTGATGCCGCCGCCTTGGCGGGCCGTCGCGCGATGTCCAACGAGGACATTGAGACCGCGAAACCCGAGGCGACGAAATTCTTCAATTTCAATTTCCCGCAGGGTTACATGGGAACTGCGGCATTCACGCCGACCATCACGCATCCCGATGTGGGAACGGTAAAAGTCGTGGCCGCAACGACTGTCCCGACAACCATCATGAAGATCTTCAGCCGCGCCAGCATTCCGATCAATGTCGACTGCGACGCGACCCAGAACTTCGACAACATTGATATTGTTTTGGTTCTCGACGTGACCGGTTCGATGGATAATTCCATCAGCGGCGAAAAGAAGATCGTATCACTGCGCAAAGCGGTGATGGCACTTTATGACGAACTAGCTGCTGCCCAGGCGCAATTGACGTCTCAGGGACTTCGCCTTCGCTATGCTATCGTTCCGTATTCTACGAACGTGAACGTCGGCAAGCTCGTTTACGCGGCGAACCCAAGCTACTTCCAAACGTCGCCGAGCTATCAAACGCGCTGGCCGAAATCGGGCGGTGGATACAACTACGGCTCCAAATCGTGGGACGTGACCAGCTATCTCGCTGGCACCAGCGTCAACGTGAAGAACTACATTGGCGGAAGCAATAATAACGCCACCTGGAACGGCTGTATTGAAGAACGACAAACGGTGAGCACGATAACGCCGACTTCGAGCACGGCCTATCCCGACATTCCGACAGGCGCGATCGACCTCAATATCGACAAGGTTCCTGATGGGAATGCGAATACCAAATGGGTCCCATCCTTTCCTAAGGTCATCTATGATCCAGACGGGAGCTATCTGGGCGACAATCACTATTGTCCGGTGGAAGCGAAGCGTCTCAACACGATGAGCCGCACTGACATGCAGAATTACGTTAATGGCCTGACGCCGACCGGTAACACCTATCACGACATCGGGATGATTTGGGGAGCGCGGTTCATTTCGCGCGGTGGCATCTTCGCTGCTGACAATCCCAGCACTTTCAACGACCGTCCGGTCAACCGCTACGTCATCTTCATGACGGACGGAATCTTGGAGCCGGATTCAGCCGGCTACTATTCCTATGGCGTGGAGAAGCTCGATCGCCGGATCGTTGGCGGAACGTACAATACCAACGTCACCGACGGAAACGGCAGCAACCTGGAGAAGCGGCATACTGCCCGCTGGCTGATGGCCTGTAATGCGGCCAAGCAGGGCGGAGCATCGATCTGGTCGATAGGCTTCGGCAGCAGCGTTCCATCCGCGCTGGCCGATTGCGCAAGCAATGATGACCAGGTCGCAGTGAGCACGAACAGCACCGAGCTGATCGCGAAGTTCAAGGAGATCGGCAAGAACATCGGCGCGCTAAGGCTATCAAAATGATCTGTCGATCTGATGCCTATTCGCTCAAGTTTTGCGAGCGTGGTGCGGCGCTTGTCGAATTTGCGATGCTGCTGCCTGTGTTGTGCCTTCTGATCATTGGCACACTTGAGGTCGGCTATCGGATTTATGCGGTCTCGGTCTCCAATGGCGCGATCCGTGCGGCGGCCAGAATGGCATCAACCGGCCAATATACCGGAACGCAAATTGATGCTGAGGTCGTCAAGCAGATCCGCTCGTTTCGCAAGGACGCCACGGTTTCGATCGTCAAAAAGAGTTATTCGGACTTCACTGGTGTCGGTCTTCCGGAACCGGTGACGTCTGGAAGCATCGCCAGCGGAACTTACTGCTTCGATGACATCAACAACAACGGCACTTGGGATGCGGATCGGGGGAAAAACGGTCTCGGGGGGGCCGAGGACGTGATCTATTACGAGGTGACGGCGAGCTACCCAACTTTGTTCAAGTTCAGCGAAAAGATGCTGAAGTTCAGCCCGACGACCAAGGTCATCGAGAACACGATCGTCAGCAATGAGCCATATGCGGCAGTGGTGAGCACTCCGCCGCCGAAGGTCTGCAAGTAAGATGGTAGCGATGGTTGAAACTCGCCGCAAAGCGAAAGCCAAAACCGGCCTACTCGTGGCCGACCGAGGCGTGGCCATGATGGAATTCGGCCTTGCCCTGCCGCTGTTGATGACGCTCATCCTTGTTGGGCTCGAGATGACGAATTACGTCCTCGCGAACCATCGTGTGCGTCAGATCGCGGCGATGACGGCCGACAATGCCAGTCGTCTTCGAACGCCGATGAGCGAGGCCTATATCAACCAACTCTTTGTCGGTGTGCAGAAGTCGGGCGCGGGAATCGACTTCCAAAATCGAGGCCGGGTAATCCTGAGCTCTGTTCAAAACAATGCGGCGTCGACTGGGCAATGGATCCGGTGGCAGCGCTGCTATGGAGGCCTTGCCAAGGTTTCCAAGTACGGGACTCAGGATAAGGGAAAATCCGACGCATCGTTGCCAAATATCAACGGACTTACTGCTCAAGCCGGAAGCGCCATCATGTATGCCGAGGCGGAGTATCAGTATAAGCCGCTGATCGCCTCGTCGATTCTCAACAACCGCCGGCTGACCAGCGAGGTTGCCTTCATCGTCCGCCAACGGACCGACTTCTCGATTTCCGGCTCCAGCCCGTCGACCTGCTGACATGCTTCACAACCGCATGCTCGATGGCGAGCCCTCAGACCTTTCCAGTGACGACGAGGTCGCGATCCTCCGCGCTGAGAACCAATCGCTTCAATCCTTGCTGTTCGGCTTGTGCGTCAGCCTTGCCCAGATGAGCGAGGTGCATCGCGAAGTCGTGATCCAGGCGCTCGACATGGCGGGGAGGACGCCCGGCGCCCGTCCGCACGAGCCTGGGAAATTGTGCGAGGCGATCCTCGCAATCATCCAGCCCGTGGGATTGTCGACGCGCTATTAGGACTGGCGGCGGTCGGTCTGTCGCCGGTCGCTTTGCCGACGGTCCGGAGCCTCATCGTCCCGTCCGGACTGGCGTCGATCGGCCTTGCGCCGGTCGTCGTCCCTGCGATCGCTCCCCGTTCGGTTGTCCGTCATGGCGCTTCCCCCTTCTGACGTCGGAAAGGTGGATCCGGCAGACTCTTCAATGACTTCCGCGCGCCGCCCGGTCTTCCCTTATGACAATAAAAGTTGACAAAGCTAACTTTCGATAAGGTTCGGTCGGTACGCGAAGCAACTAAAGATATGGGCGGTCCGGTGCCGAGTGGGTGCTCTTCCAGACCGCCCGTCCCTTGGGGCATTTGGGGCGCCTTGATCCAAGGGGCAAATGTTCAAGCGCCTTCCCAAACAGCAGCGCCAAACATCCTCGGGTCCGCCATACGCGTCGCTCAACGGTGGCGGCGGGCCCTTCCCGTTCTTACCACAATTTGATGGCCATTTGTAAAGTCTACTTCACGAGCGGGCAATCTCAGGCGAAATCGGCCGTCCGTTGAATGGCTGCGATTCCCCGCTGGCCGCCCTGCCGGTCGAGCTGCACGATCAGGTCTACGACCGATCGGACGTAAGCGATGGTGTCCATGCGCGAGAGGCCGAGGCCGCTTTGCATTACCATCAGCGCCAACTGCTCAAGCGCTCCCGACGGCGAGTTGGCGTGGATCGTGCTGAACGAGCCCGGATGGCCGGTGTTGATCGCGCGAAGGAAGCTGACCGCCTCCCCGCCGCGAAGTTCACCGAGAACGATGCGATCGGGGCGCAGGCGCAGCGCTGCCTGAAGCAGGTCGTCGGTGGTGACCCGTGCTTGGCCAGTCTCGCCCTTGACCGCGATCAGGCCGACGCCGTTGCGGTTGCCGAGCCGGATTTCCGGCGTGTCCTCGACCAGGATGACGCGCTCATGTTCCGGGATTTCGCGCAGCAAGGCATTGAGAAAGGTCGTCTTGCCGCTCGACGTTCCGCCAGAGATCAGGATCGTCGCGCCGCCGCGAACCGCCTGGCGAAGAAATTCGATGTCGCTCACACCGTGGGGGCGCTCTTGCCACGACTTGGTCGTTTCGCCCTTCGCTTCGCGCTCGTAAGCCGTGAGCGGCACGTCCAGCAATCGATGGCGCCGTATCGACAAGGCGAAATGCCGCCGCGTTGCCGGAGGGCTGACGATCTGGATACGCTCCCCGGTCGGCAGCGTGGCGGATAGCAATGGCCGCTCGCGATTGATCCCCTGATGGCTGAAACGGGCAACCTGCGCCGCAAGCCGGCTCAGCAGGACGTCGTCGATGCCCGGCGCTTCGTGCTGCGCCATCCCGGCCGCGCCGGCGCTTTCAGTCCAAACCTCGCCCGGCTGGTTGACGAGGATCTCGGTGACGCTTTCGTCGTCGAGCCATTGCTGGAACGGCGCCAGGTAAGCGGAAAGGTAGACGCCTAGCTGAGCGACTTCCGCCGTTGCGTTCATCCCGCCACCGTCGAGAAGTCGAGGTCCTTCGCCGTGAACACGCGAATGGGTTGGCCCTGCCTGACCTTGATGGTCGGCGGGATCGTCCCGTTCTGTTGCGCAGCGACCGAAGCGGCGCTCTGGCCGCCGGAGACGAGAAGGGCACTGCCTCCGGTTCCGACCGTCGAAGCCGCGCCAACAATCGACAGGAGAAGAGCCGACCCGAACCGCTTCATGAAATGCGTGTCGACAGTGCCGGTGAGGCCGGTCTGGCCGGCGGCGTCCACCGCCGGCGAGCCAAGCGCCACGGAAACGCCATCAGGACGAATGACGCGCGTCCACATCACGTAGGCCCGCGTCTGCCCATTGGCGACGCCGCTCTTGTATTGGCCGATCAGCCGCGATGATCGCGGGACAAGGACGCGGCTGCCGTCGAAGCTACGGACATCGCTGCTGACGACCGCCCGGACATAACCGGGCAAATCGCTGTTGATCGCTGTCTCCAGCACCGCTGGGATAAGAGTGCCTTGAGAAACCGTCTGGCCCGGATTCTTCATGCGCGTCGCCTTCGCGACGTCGCCCGACGAAGCTCCGAATGGATCGAGCGGCGACGCCGTGGCGCTCGATGGGTTCGAGCTCGTATCGACGATCAGCGCCGGTCCACCGTGCGGGTTAACTGCCTCAGCCGGCGGCAGGATCTGCCCCGTCGCGCCCACCGGCGGAACGCCAGTGATGCCCGGAACGTCAGTCGGAGCGGCGCCGGGCGCGATAGCCGGCACCGGCGTCAAGGCGTCGGCCGGAACCACGATCCCGCCCGGCTTGGCGGTCTGCGGAAGCGAGGCTGCCTGGGGCGGCTTGGCGGGTTGGACTTCTCGCGATCCGGACATCGTTGCAAAGGTTGCCACGCCCAGCAGCAAGACGCCGCCAACACCGACAGCCATGCCCATGCCGTCCTTTTTCGACGAGCGCTGAGCGACCAAAGGGAAAGCGTTGCGCTTGGCCAGCGCCAGCGTTTCCGGCTCCAGCTCGATCCGGGGATCCGATTGCTGCTGCTTTTCCAGCAGGACGAGTGAGTTGTTCATCCTAGCGCTCCGCGACACGAAGGGGCTGTTCCTTGGTAGGGTGACGATTGACGAGCAAAGCGATGTCCTTGCCGAGCCGCATCACCAGCGTGTTCGGCACGCTGTCGACAACGACGAACGAGCCCTGCTGGCGATAATTCAGCAGGCCTTCGCGGCCATCCTCGTCGCGCTCGAACAAGGCCGGCATGGCAGCGCCCGCAGCCCATTGCAGATAGAGCGAGCGGCCATCGTCATAAACGCGCGACGGCTGGATTTCCTTGTCGCCCTTTTGCTTCCAATCGTAATTGATCTTCGGTGCCACGACCGCAGGCGGGCTCGATGGTGCGCTGGCGAGAAGCGTCGGATAGCCGATCCGCTGAGGCTGGCTCTGCGTCGGTGCAGGCGGCGTCGCGCCGTAGGTGAAGCGCAGGTTGTACATCGGTGTTGCGCCGGCCTTGGCCACGCTCAAGTCGAACAAGTAGGTCCGCTGGTCAGTGACCACGGTCATGTTGGTCTGGGCGCTCGGCATCAGCGGCTTCAGGAACAGCAGGTTGGCGCGCTTGTTCGGCGTCACCTGCCAGGCGCTGGAATCGCCGACGGCGACATTCTCGATCGATTCACCCGAAGCGAATTCGATCATCGATTGGTAGCCAAGGCGCCCCTGCACCTTCACCACCGTGTCGGGCTGGTAATGGACGCTCTGCAGTCGCGGGTCGGCGGCATAAACGGGCGTGGAGAGAAGCGCGAAAGCCAGAGCGGCGGCCGGGATCCTCATCATGAACTGGTCCTTTGAAACTGTACTGTGCGTGGTCGATAAAGGCGGCTCAGGCTCCCGAGGCGGGGGTCGGAGCGCGACGAAACTGTGGGCTGCGCGGATTCGACCGAGCTGCCTGATGCCGAATGAAGCGGATAGGACGGTGCAGGCCGGTCGTACGACGCTGACGTGCCGCCCGAGGCGGCGCTGATGATCGCTCGCATGCGCGGATCGCTGCTGCCAGCCGCTGCGGGAGCGAGTTCAAGTCCGGTGGCTGTAACCTGAGTCTGCTGAGCCTGAGCCGATGCAGCGTCCAGCGCCTTGCGGTCGCGGCTGGTGCTGAAAGGTAGCCGCCACCCGGCCACCATCGTTCCCGCGATCTTCAAGCAGACGATCATCAGCGCGCAATAGACCGCGGCTGCGAGGAACAAGGTCGTCGTCAACCGCAACGGCACCTGACCGCCAGCAGCGGCGAGCGAATCCAGCATCGGAGAGAGCAGGGCAATCGTGCCGCCTCCGATCAGAACCGCAAGCAGTGGGGTCAGCGCGAAAAGCACCGCCGCTTTGAGCCAGCCCTCGAACAGCCCGCGGCTGCCTTCGAAAAGGCCGCAGATGATGAAGATCGGTCCCAGCGCCAGCATTGCCGCAAGCGCGATCCGTGCGACCAGCAAGACTCCGACGGTTCCCAGAAGCAAAAGGAGTGCCGAGAGCCAGAGCAGATCCGGTCCGGATGCTAACGAGGTCGCATGCTGCGGCAATTGTCCGGTCGCGGCCTCCGTCGCCGCCGCCGCCTGGGCTACCACCGCGAAGATCGTGTCGAGTCGGTCGGCGAACAGCGACGTCGCGCTGCCTTGCGTGCCGATCAGCAGGCTGGCGATCTGGTCGGGCGCTCCGACGAGCAGGTTCCAGATCACCGACTGATAGGCGACCCAGGACGTTGCGAAAGTCAGCGCGACGCCCATTGTCATCATGCGCGGCGTCAGGCTCGACACCGTCAGCGACGTGCGTCCGGTCAGGAGCCCGATCGCATACCAGGCTATGTAAAGAGTAAGAGCGGCAGTCAGCGCCTGGCCGAGCAATGCGCTCGAACCGAACAGGCGCGAGAAAGCGAACGACGCCGCTTCGCCGCTCATGCAATCGACGACGCGCAGCGCCTCGGCGATGCCGGAAGGCCCGCCGTCGCTGAATGTCGGGCAGGAGCTCACTCGGCAGCCTCGAGGTACATGCCGTCGCCGCTCGCTTCGTCGCCCGGCCAGGCCGCGCGGGTGAGCAGCTGGTACCAGTGGGCGGGATCGTCGCCGACGCTGGCGCGAATGGAATCGAGCCGGCGAACGGTTGCTTCACGTCCTGACAGGATCATCAGCAGCTCGGGCATTCCCGAAAGATCGAGCCGGACGACGACGCTGTGGTTGGCGTGGCGGATCAGGAAGCACCGGCTGTGCGCCGGAAGCGAGCGGATCAGCTCAAGTTCGTGTGCGGAAAGGCCGAAACCCGCGCAATAATCTTCCGCCTTCGCTTTCGGGTTCGGCATAAAGATCATGGTAGCGGTCTGTTCGACCAGCGCCGCCGAAATGCGGCTGTCGAGCGCGTCGCGTGCCGACTGCGTCGCGAAGCCGACGACGGCGTTGCGCTTTCGAAGCGTCTTCAGCCAGTCGCGGATGCGAGCGGCGAAGACAGGGTCATCGAGCGCCTTCCAGCCTTCGTCGATCAAAACAGCGGTCGGCGAACCGTCGAGCCGTTCGTCGATGCGGTGGAAGAGGTACATCATGGCCGGCGTGCGTAAGCGAGGACTGTCGAGCAGCGCCGTCATGTCGAAGCCAACGATGCGAGAGGTCAGGTTGAGCTGATCCTCGTCATTGTCGAAAAGCCAGGCGTGCTCGCCATTGTTGACCCAAGGGTCGAGCCGCGAAACGAGATCGCCCGATTCCGGACGGCTGCGACCGCCGAGAAGTTCCTGGAAATAGCGGAGGCGACGGAACGACGGGTCTTGGTCGAAGCAGGCATCGACCGCCGAAGCGATCGTCGCCAGCTCTTCCGGACCTTCGGCGCCAAGGAGAACGCCGAGCCAGTCGCGGATGAACGCCTTGTTGATCGCATTGTTCGGGAGCCGCAGCGGATTGAAGCCGGTCGGCTCACCCGGGCGAAGGACCGAGTAATGGCCGCCCGCCGCGCGAAGGAAGATCTCGGCGCCGCGATCCTTGTCGAAGAAGATCGTGCGCGGTCCGAACTTTTGCGCCTGTGCGGTGAGGAAGTTGAGGACGACGGTCTTGCCCGAACCCGACGGGCCGATGATCGAAAAATGGCCGAGATCGCCCTCGTGAAAATTGAAGAAGTAGGGCGTTGAGCTGGTCGTTTCCAACACGGTGATTGCATCGCCCCAGTGGTTGCCTTCCGGCTTGCCGACCGGGAAGCCGTGAAGCGACATGAAGCCGGCAGCATTGGCGGTTGAAATCAGCGCGCGGCGGACGAGGTAGCCCTCGTTCCCCGGGAACTGGCCCCAGAAAAGAGGCTCCAGGTTCACGTCTTCCCGAACCGAAATCGCCCCGATGTCCGCGATGGCCGCTGAAGCGGTTGCCATGGCCGCGTCGAGCTCGGCGAGATCGGCGGCGCGCACCATGACGCTGAAATGATGATCGCCGAATCCCGCCTGGCCCGCCCCGAGCGCATCGCGGGCGGCGAGCATCTCTCGGCGCTCCGTGCCGCTATCCTCTTCGCTCGCTTTCTGGCGGCGCAGGGCAAGGTCGATGCGCTCTCGAGCGATCTGGCGATCGGCCGGAGCGAAGGTCTCGGTCAGCACCAGCTCGCACGGCAGGCGAAGGACGTTGTCGATCAGGCCCGGGCGGGTCTCTGCGGGATACTCCTTGATCGAAAGCATCGCCGCAAAGTTGCGGCCGCCGGCTCCTGCGGTCTCGAGCGCGTCTAGGCCGAAGCTGATGCGCTTGTAGGGCAAATGATGGCCAAGGTCGGCATCTTCCGAGGGAAGGACCACCGGGCGCATCTCGCCGTTGTAAATGCTGGACAGGAATTCCAGCGGCTCCGAGAGTTCGCCGGCGTCCGTCCGGTAAGTGGACAGCAGCCGGGCTTCGTAGGGCTCGAGCGCGGCGAGAAGCGACGTGGTCGCCGCTTCGAGATCGCGGATTGCGCCGGTGTCGTCGGTACTGTCGCCACCAAAACGGCGCGCCAGCTTCTCCGGCCAGCCGGTCTTGCCGCGGGCCGGTCGGCGGACGATGGTCAGGAATTGCTCGTTCACGAACAGGCGGCGCTCAGCCAGCCGCGCGTCCCATTGCTTGCCTATCGCTGCGCAGAACGGACTGTCGAACTCGCCGCCCGAAGCTACGGTCACGCGACGGCGGACGACGTGGTGATAGAGCACGAACCGCGCATCGAGCACGCTCCGGAGCAAGACCTCGCGCACGGCCAGCGCATGGTCGAGCTGGTCCGCGTCCTGCGTCTCGAACTCCATCCCGCCGATGTGCAGGGTGCGCATGACTGCGCCGTCGCGAAGGCGAATGGTCGCGTCGTCGATGTGGCGCTCATAGGGAAGGCGGTCGCCGGCCTGGGCTTCCTTCTTCATCCACTGCGCTGCGCCGGTCCACTTCATCAGCGAGTCCTCACGGCAAATAGCTGTTGCAGCCCCAGCGCTTGTAATTACGCACGCGGGGGCACTTGCTGACCTTGGTCAGCCAAAGGTCGAACACCCGCGGCTCGCGCAGGCACAGGAAGTATCCCACGCCGTGGATCGCCACGGCGGCGGGAAGAGCGAGGAACGACCGTGTGAGGAGGAACAGCTCCGTCGTCACGGCCGCGTTGATCACGAAGAAATTGAACGTAACCCCCGCGAACATCTGCGGCCTGGTGAGGGCGCGGAAGAGCGGTGCCCGCATCGGCTAGCCGGAGACCGCAGCGGTCGACTGGATGCCGGACACGATGGCAGCCGACCCGAACAGGATGAAGCAGCCGATGATCACGGTCGCGCCGACGCGCCAGTTGAGGCGGCCGGTCAGCATCATGAAGCCGACCATGGCGACGGCGATGACCGCGACCGAGGTTGCCACATTGCCGAGCAAGGTGCCCTGAAGCCAGCTGAGCGCGGACACGATCGGGCCCGAGCCCTGCGGATTGGCCTGAGCCATGGCCGCTGACGGCATGACTGCAGCGACGGATGCGATTGCGAAGCCCAGCTTCCTCACTGGCGCTCTCCTTCCAAGGTTGAATTGGCCGCTAGGCGCGCGACAATGGCGCGCACATAGGCCTGTGTTTCAGGAATTGACGGAATACCCCCAGCCGTCATGACGCGTCCCGGACCCGCGTTATAAGCCGCTAGTGCCTTCTCAACGTTCCCGTCGAAACGGTTCAGCTGTTGACGAAGGTACCGCGCACCACCCGACAGATTTTGTAGTGGGTCATTGGGGTCGACGCCAAGGTCCCGCGCCGTTCCGGGCATCAATTGCGCCAAACCGATGGCACCGGCCCGCGAACGGGCCGCCGGGTTCCATCGGCTCTCCTGCCAGACGACGGCTTCGAGCAGGTACGGGCTGATGTCGTTCGCCTTTGCGATCTCCACCATGGCTTGTGCGTAGCCACCCGACCAGCCGCGGTCGGCAAGGACGGTCACCGCCTTGTCGGGGATAACGATGTCATCACTCGCTTCAGCAGTAACCTCCTGCTGGTCGTCCGTCGTCCACGTCGCGCCGGGCGTGTCGCCCAGCGTCTTGACCGTGCCGTCGTCGCCGATTTCGAGAACCCCGGCCTGCGCCGGTCCTGCCACGGCAAGACCCGACGCAAGCGCGAAGGTCGCGATCAGTTTCACGGCTGCGGGACCAGGTGCGGGTTGGCGACGTAGCTGAAGCCCGCGAACTGCTTCATCTGCAAGCCGTTGCCGAGGTCGCCGCCCGAGCAGTTGAGCTTCTTGTTGATGCAGTTGTCGTGCCACATCTTCTTCACCGTCGGATCCCACGCCATGAAGAAGTCGGCGTGGAAGGTGCTTCCGTGCGGGAGGCTTGGCTGCATCGCGTCGGACGAGAAGGTCCATTTGGTGAGATCGTCACCGGCCGAGATGCCGTACCACGCCTGCAGCGTGAATTCCGGGATGACGTACGGATGGGTCGCCGGGCACTTCAGGTAGCCCTGCGTCCCGTAGGACGGGTAGGCCACGTGATCGCGATGGTTCGAACTGTCGAGGTTCTTGCCATCCCAGCAAGCCGGAGCACTGACGATTGCGCCAATGCGCGATCCCGCCGGGCAAGTCTTGATGGCTGCGGGTATCGACGCATAATGACCTTGCGTCGCGCCGGGCCCGTCGCAGTTGAAGTATAGCGAACCCGTCGGCGATTTTCCGGTCAGCATGTCGTAGCCGAAAATGAACTTCAGGCCGTTAGGTAGGTCCACCGCCTGGCCCTGATATTGAGCGTTGTTGGGATCGGAGACCACGGGGTCGCTTGCCGGTCGCCGCTTGTAGTAGATGGCGACATAATCCGGGCGGACCACGTTGCCCCTCCCGTCGAGCATGGCGGGCATCCAGTACGCCGACCGGTTCAGCGGCGACATGCAGGTGGAAGCACCGCCTCCGCGAAGTGAATTGTAAGTCGAATTCGCGTTGGCCGACGTGTTTCCGTAGAACTGATGCAGGTGCGATTTGCCTGCTTGCCCGGGGTAGACGATCGGGTCGTCGTAAAGCAGCTGGCCCGCGTTGCAGATGAAGCGGAACGCGCCGACAACGTCCGGGCTGGCCGATGGCGGGATTGCACCCGTCCCCCAAGCCGGCACCAGTTCCGAGTTCGGATCGAAGTTGGACGAGATCGCCGCCAGACCGGCTAGCGTCGGGCTAGGGGTCGGCGTGGTCGTTGGCGGCGGCGAGGAAGGAGTGGGAGTCGGAGTGGTCGGCGTGGGAGTTTCGGCCGCGGGAGCCTCCGCACCTGTCTGGTGAGGTTTGGAGACTTTGCAGCCAGAAAGAATCGCAAGCAGAATCAGCGGCGCAAGCGCCTTCGTTTTGAACCTCAACTTTTGGATGACCCTCCCAGGGTCTGCTTATTTAGTGATGACCCCTCGAACCGGACTTTCGCCCCGAAAGACTCTGTCAACAAGAGTCGCGACTCCTCGGCACGACGTGTCGGTGTTTTTTACAGGCGAATTGAGGAACAACGGAAGAGTAACGTAAACAAAACGTTAAGTACTGACTCAACTTCATGCGAATAGCCGGAATTTACCGGATTCCGTCGTGCGATCGGGCGCGAATTGCATTGAACGGATGAACGGCTAGACAAGCCTGACTATCGGCCGGGGGAATTCGGGAAAATGGACGCTTGGGGCCATTGGATTTCGGCCTTGCTCTTTCACGATCGCACTCCGCTCGCCTGGATTGTCGTCGCCGCCTACTTCATCGGCGCAGCGGCTGCCTTCTGGGCCAGCTCCAGCGTCCGACGCCAGGACCGGCGCTTCTGGATCGCGACCGCGCTGACGCTCATCTTCCTCGGGCTCAACAAGGAACTCGATCTCCAGACCTTCCTGACGACGGAGGGTCGCTCATTGGCGCAGCAGGGAGGCTGGTACGAGCAGCGGCGTTTGATCCAGGGCCTGTTCCTGCTGGGGCTTGCCGTCATCGGTTTCCTGGTCAGTGCGGCCCTCGTCACCTGGCTCCGCAAGTCGCCACGCTCGGTCAAGACCGCGGCTGTCGGTCTGGTTATTCTGTTCGTCTTCATCCTGATGCGCGCGGGGTCGTTCCATCACATCGACAATTGGGTGACGATCAACGTCGCAGGCTTGCGCAGTGGATGGTGGCTGGAACTGACCGGGATCGTGACGATCGCGTTGTCCGCACTGGCGTATCGGCGGCGGCCGAAACGGCATTCTCGCTAACGCAAATCAGCTATTTGAACCGCTGTTTCGAGGGGGCGTTTTCGGGCGGCTACTGTTGGTAGCGTTGTGTTGCGTAAAAAGGAGGAAAAGCATGGCCGGAACGAAGAGTGGCGGCTCGAAACGCGGATTTGCAGCGATGGACCCCGCCAAGCAGCGGGAGATTGCAAGCAAGGGCGGTCGGGCAAGTCATGGCGGCGGTCGCAGAAGCTCGAACAGCACGAGCCGGTAAGCCAAGCAAGTCGACTTCAAGCGCCGGACGGTCTGATCCGTCCGGCGCTTTCCTAAAGGTGGGTGACAGCGCGGCAACCCTGCACCAATAGGGTCGTTGAACAGCCGTAATGTACCGTTCCGACCTGAAGACGCGCGACAAGAGCGGCGCCGTTGCTGCGGTGATCGCCATCCATGCCGGGCTTCTGTTCGCCTTCCTGCATCTCTCCGGAAAGATGAATCTCGCGGATCCGCAGACCGTGCTGCGGGTGTTCGAAATCACTGAAGCCGAACTGCCACCGCCGACCCCGGACCTTCCTCAACCCGCTGAGCAAAAGCAGAAGCCGAAGGAGCAAGAAGGGGCCGCCTCCGAAAAGAACCTCAAGAGCGAGGCTACACCCATCGTCGCACCAACGCCGAAGATCGAACTGCCGGTCCCCGTTCCAGTGAATGCCAGCGAAACCCCCAACCAGGGTACGGCGCCAACGCAGGGCGCGTCCAACGTTGCTGGACCGGGCACCGGCGCTGGCGGCACGGGCAGTGGAACAGGATCAGGCGGTTCCGGCAGTGGGACCGGCGGAGGCGGGGACGGCATCGTCTCCCGCGCGCAACTGCTGACGCCGAGCCTGCGCAGTCGCGACTATCCGCCCGAGCTTCGGCAGAGGCTGTCCAACGGCGCATCGCCGTTCGTCATGTTCACGGTCTTGCCGAACGGACGCGTCGCGGGGTGCAAAATCTACCAGTCGAGCGGCGATCCGGCTGTCGACGACATGACTTGCCGATTGGTCAGCGCGAGATTCGTGTATAGGCCCGCCTACAATCGGCGCGGCGAGCCCGTGCCTTCTCAAATGGCATACAGGCAGGCGAACTAGGATGATTGAAGCCGAATGGTGGGACTATGATGACGCTGCGGAGCTGGCGGAGGCCGTTGCCGGCGACATTGGTTTCATCATCGAAAGCGCGCTGGACGCGCGCGGCTCCTCGCTGATCGCCGTCCCCGGTGGCGGCACTGCAAAGCCGATCCTTCAGGCGCTCGCCGCGAAGAAGCTGCCGTGGAAGCAGGTGACGATCATTCCGACCGATGAGCGGCTGGTACCGATGGACGATGAGCGAAGTAACGTCCGCGCCATCGCGCAGACATTTCTGCCCGTCGGCGCACGTGTGATCCCGATCACTGGCGACATCCCCGACTACCGCCTTGCCGGCAATTCCGCGGACGCGCGTCTGCAGGACCTGCCCTGGCCACCCGACCTCGTGTGGCTTGGTGTTGGCGAGGATGGCCATACCGCGTCGATCTTCGCAGGACCCGATCTCCAGGACGCGCTCGACGCTCCGAAAGCTCGGCGTGCGGTCGGCGTCATGCCCGACCCCCTGCCTGAGGATGCGCCGGTCGCTCGTGTCACGCTGACTCGCGCCGCGATCCTTTCGGCGCGGACCGTGCTGATCACGCTCGTCGGCAACGACAAGCGCGAAATGCTCGAGGGGGCCATCGAAGATGGACAAAGCTCGAAGCTCCCGATCGGCCGCGTGCTGGCCGAGGCCGAGCAGCCGATCGACATTCACTGGGCGCCGTAAGCAAGCTCGCGCGCCCTCGCGGGCGGCATCAATCATTTCTCAAGTGTTCGGCGGCACAATGCCGGCATGCGAGAGAGACTATCCGTCGCGACCAAATTGCTCGTCAAGGCGGGCCTGGCGCTGTTCGTCGCCAACGAAGTCCGCGGCTTCGTTCTCGCGGCGCCGGTGCTTTACGCGATGTACGAAGCTGGCGGGACGGCCATGGCAATCTGGCTTGGGTTCTGTTCGCTCGCCGGTATCGCCCTGACAGTGGTGGGACCGATCTTCGTCGCCAGGAAGCTCAAGCTGGTCTGACGGGCTAAATCTCGTCCAGCGGCTTGCCGCGCGTTTCCCGGATAAACAGCAGCGCGACCACCACCGAAATCAAGGTGAAGACGGCCGGATACCACAGGCTGGCGTAGACATTCCCTGTTATGGTCGCGAGCGCGAAGCTGGTGACTGGCAAGAAGCCCCCGACCCAGCCCGTTCCCACGTGATAGGGCAGGGACATTGCCGTGTAGCGGATATTCGTCGGGAACATCTCGACCAGCGCGGCCGCCTGCGGTCCGTACAAGGCGGTCGAAGCCACGGCGAAAACCATCAGCCAGAAGAACATCACCGGGATGTTCATTCGCGCCGGGTCGGCTTTTGCCGGATAACCTTCGGCTGTTAGCGCCGCCTTCAGCGTCTTGCCCGTGTCGTCCTTGAGCGCCTTGAGCTCCGGTCCGGACAGCGCGCCACCGTCCGGAATTTCGATCCTCTCATCGCCCACCGCGACGACGGTGCGGCCGTCGTCAGATCGCGTTTCGCGGTAGGAAATCCCCGTTCCGGCGAGCAGGCTTTTGCCGATGTCGCAAGCTGTCTTGAACTGCCGCGTCCCCGCAGGGTCGAATTGGACCGAGCAGGTCGAAGGATCCGTGTACACGACGACCGGCTGCGCCCTCTGCGCCTCGACCAATGCCGGGTTCGCCGCTGCCGCCATGCCATGGAAACCTGGCAGATAGGCCACCAGGGCCAAAAGCATTCCGCCGATCATCACCGGCTTGCGGCCGATCCGGTCGCTGAGCCAGCCGAAGAAGACGTAAAGCGGCGCGCTGACGACGGTCATCGCCAGCACCAGCGCGTCCTTGGTTGGCTCCGGCACACCGAGCGACTTGGTCAGGAACACCTGGATGTAGAAAAAGCTGAGGTACCAGACGGCACCCTGCGCGCACATGATACCGAAGAAGGCGATGAGCACGCGCCTCAGATTTTCCCAGCGGCCGAACGCCTCGCGCAGCGGCGCATGGCAGATCTCGCCTTCTTCCTTGAGCTTCGCGAAGGCGGGGCTCTCCGACAGCTTGAAGCGGAGCCAGACCGAGACGATCAGCAGCAGCACCGAGAAGAGGAACGGTATCCGCCATCCCCAGGCCAGGAACGCGTCTTCACCGACGGCGCTGCGGGTGCCGAGGATGACGAGCAAGCCCGCGATCAGTCCGAGCGATGCCGTGATCTGGATCCAGCCCGTCATCTCTCCGCGTCGGTCGTCCGGCGAATGCTCGGCTACGTAGATCGCGGCGCCGCCATATTCGCCCCCGAGCGCGACGCCCTGAAGGATGCGGAGCAGGATCAGCAGGAGAGGCGCAATGATGCCGGCCGTCGCATAGGTCGGCAGGATGCCGATCAGGAAAGTCGACGCGCCCATTAGGCTGACGGTGGCGAGGAAGGCACCTTTCCGCCCAAGCCGATCGCCGACGACGCCGAAGATCAGGGCACCGAGGGGCCGGAACGCGAAGCCCGCCGCAAAGAGGCCGAGCGCAGCGACCAGTCCCGCGGTCGGGTCGAGCCCGGCGAAGAAGACCTTCTGGATGGTCGTCGCAAGCGAACCGAAGATGAAGAAGTCGTACCATTCGAACGCGGTCCCCGCCGAAGAGGCGGCGACGACGCGCTTCATCGTCCAGGGCTTTTGTTCCGACATCCTGCTCCCCCTACGGATGTAGGGTTAGCGCCTGCACGCGGAGCCGCAAGCGCTTAGGCGGGGGTCTTCGAGAACTCCCGCGCTCCGGCAAGCAGTTGATCGACGACGGTCGGGTCGGCCAGCGTCGACGTGTCCCCGAAGCCCGCCGTTTCGCCCTCTGCGATCTTGCGCAGGATGCGGCGCATGATCTTCCCCGATCGAGTCTTCGGCAGCGCCGGCGTGAACTGGATTCGCTCGGGCGCGGCCAGCGCGCCGATCTCGCGCCGGACTTGTTGGTTCAGCTCGCGCCGAAGCTCGTCATTGCCCTCCTCGCCAGCATTCAGCGTCACGTAGGCGTGAATGGCCTGACCCTTGATGTCGTGCGGAAAGGCGACGACCGCGGCCTCGGCGACCAGCTCGTGGGCGACCAAGGCGCTTTCGACTTCTGCCGACCCGACGCGGTGGCCGGACACGTTGATCACATCGTCCACGCGGCCGGTGATCCAGTAATAGCCGTCCTCGTCCCGGCGGCAGCCGTCGCCGGTGAAATACTTGCCGGGATAAGTGGTGAAATAGGTCTCGAAGAAGCGGCGGTGGTCGTTCCAAACCGTGCGCATCTGCCCTGGCCAGGACGCCGTGATGCACAGGTTGCCGCTAGTCGCGCCGTGCAATTCCGTGCCTTCGGCGTCGACGAGCATCGGGCGAATGCCGGGCAGGGGCCTGGTCGCCGAGCCGGGCTTGAGCGCGGTCACTCCGGGAAGCGGCGAGATCAGCGCCGCGCCGGTCTCAGTCTGCCACCAGGTGTCGACGACGGGGCAGCGACCGTCGCCGACCGTGCGCCAATACCATTCCCAGGCTTCCGGGTTGATCGGCTCGCCGACCGTGCCGATCAGGCGCAGCGACTTGCGGCTGTGCCGCTTCACCGGCTCGTCGCCCTCGCGCATCAGCGCCCGGATGGCTGTCGGCGCCGTATAAAAGATGGTGACGCCGAGCCGGTCCACCGTCTCCCAGAATCGACCGAAGTCCGGATAGTTCGGCACCCCGTCGAACATCACGCTGGTCGCGCCATTCATCAGCGGGCCGTAGACCACATAGGTATGCCCGGTGATCCACCCGACGTCGGCGGTACACCAGAAGATATCATTGTCGCGGTGATCGAAGATCCAGTCGAAAGTGGTCGCCGCCCACACGGAATAGCCGCCGGTGGTGTGGACCACGCCTTTCGGCTTTCCCGTCGATCCCGAAGTATAGAGGATGAATAGCGGGTCCTCCGCGTCCATCACTTCCGGCTCGCACTCGGACGAAAGTTCGTCGCGCATCGCCGAAAAACTGACGTCGCGGCCATCCTTCATGGGAACATCGGCGCCGGTTCTCGTGACCACGATCACAGACTGAACGTCACGGTGCTCGAGTGCGGCATCGACGTTCCGCTTCAAGGGAATGATCTTGCCGCTGCGCACGCCCTCGTCGGCCGTGATCACCGCGCAGGCATCGCAATCCGCGATGCGGCCGGCGAGGCTTTCCGGCGAGAAGCCGCCGAATACGACCGAGTGGATCGCGCCGATCCGCGCGCAGGCGAGCATCGCCGCCGCCGCCTCGGGGATCATCGGCATGTAGATCATGACGCGATTGCCGCGCCGGACGCCGCGCTGTTTCAGCAAGTTCGCGAAGCGGCAGGTCTCTTCGTAAAGCTCGCGATAAGTGATCGACCGGCCCTCGCCGGGTTCGTCCGCCTCGAAGATGATGGCGGTGCGGTCCCCATGCTCGGCGAGGTGCCGGTCGAGGCAATTGACGGAGAGGTTGAGCTTTCCGTCGGCGTACCAGCGGATGTGGAAATCGTCCTCGTTGAACGACCAGTCCCCCGATTGTTCGGGCGCCTGATACCAATCCAGCCGGTTTGCCTGCTCCATCCAGTGCCGATGGGGGTCGGCGTCTGCGATCGCGTAAAGTGCGTCGAGCTCGGCCGGGCCGATCCTTGCACCAAACCCTTCGGGAACTGGATGGATCGCTTCACTCATAGGCCGTGGCTCATGTCGATGACGAAGCGGTAGCGGACGTCGTTCTTGAGCAGCCGCTCATAGGCCTCGTTCACCTGGTTCATGCGGATGAATTCGACGTCCGGGTAGATGTCCTTCGCGGCGCAGAAATCGAGCATCTCCTGCGTCTCGGGAATGCCGCCGATGGCCGAACCGCCGACCGCGCGGTTCCACCAGATGATATTGAACCCCGTGAAGCCGGGCATCGGCGTCAGCGCGCCGACGATCACCATTCGCCCCGATCGGCCGAGCAGCTGGAGATAGCCGTCGATCTCGTGGCTGACCGGGATGGTGTTGAGGATGAAGTCGAAGCGCGTCGCCGCCGCCTTCATCTGCTCGGCATCCGTCGAGATGATCACGTCGTGGGCGCCCAGGGCGCGAGCGTCCTCGCCCTTGCTCGGGGTAGTAGTGATCATGGTCACATGCGCCCCCATCGCCGCCGCCAGCTTCACGCCCATGTGGCCGAGTCCGCCGAGGCCGACGACGGCGACCTTCGTGGTCGGCCCAACGTTGTATTGGCGCAACGGCGAATAGGTCGTGATGCCTGCGCACAGCAAGGGCGCCACCTTGGTGACGTCCATGCCTTCCGGCACCTTGCAGCAGAAGTGATCGCGGACGACGATGTGGTCGGTGTAGCCGCCCTTCGTGATCGTGCCGTCGTGGTAGTCGGCGCTGTTGTAGGTCTGGACGCAGCCCTTGCGGCAGAAGACTTCCCAACCTTCGAGGCACTGGTCGCACTCCATGCAGCTATCGACCATGCAGCCTACCGCAACCGTGTCGCCGACGCGGTGGCGGGTGACTTCGTCGCCGATGGCCGTGACCTCTCCGACGATCTCGTGACCGGGGATCACCGGGTAGCGGCTTCCGCCCCAGTCGTTGCGGCAGGTGTGGAGGTCGGAGTGGCAAATGCCGGCGTAGGTGATCTTGATCGCGACATCGTTCGGCCGAAGCGCGCGACGCTCGAACTCCATCGGGCGGAGCGGCTGATCGGGCGCGTCCGTGCCCCATCCCTTCGCGGTCGTTGGGGCATGACTATGTGGCGAAGTGGTGTTGGGTTCAGCTGTCGTCGCCATATCGGCCTCCTTTAACGTGCCCGGTCGAGAACTCTCCGCGCTTGAACGAGATGCGGCCGGTCGACCATCCGGCCACTGATGGACAAGACGCCGGCATCGGGGTCGGCGTCGAACGCATCGACAATAGCGCGCGCGTGCGACACTTCGTCGGCAGTTGGGGTGAAAGCGGCATTGATCACGCCGACCTGAGCGGGGTGGATGGCAAGCTTGCCGGTGAAGCCTTCGCGCGCCGCTGCCTGGGCCTCCGCCAGCAGGCCGGCGTCGTCGCGGAAGTCAGAGAAAACGCCGTCAACCGGCTGCACTCCTGCCGCAACGGCTCCGGCCAGGCACAGCGAGCGGGCGAGCTTGTAGGTGTAGCTGAGAGTGCCGTCCGCGTCATACTTCGACGAAGCGCCCAACGCGGCCGAAAGGTCTTCCGCGCCCCAGCTCATGGCCGCGAGCGAAGACTTGGGATCGCGATAGCTCAGCATTCCGAACAGGCTTGCCGCCGTCTCGGTCACGATGGCGTGGATCGGGATGTTGCCGGTGCGATGTGCAAGCTCCGCGACATCTGCTCCGCCTTCGGCCTTAGGCAGGACGATGCCGTGGATGTCGGCGATGCCAATGACGTCGAGATCCTTGCGATGCTCGTCCGTGCGGAGCGGGTTGATCCGGACCCACCATTGCGGGCCGCCGGAGCGTTTCCCGAGGTCCTTCAGGATCTGGCGCGCGGCTGACTTCTGGGCCGGTGCAACACTGTCCTCGAGGTCGAAGATGACGGCGTCGGCCTCGCTTTCGATCGCCTTGCCGATCTTTTTCTCGCTGTCCGCCGGCACGAACAGCCAGCTGCGAGGTTCGCTCATTGCGGAGTCTTCAGGATCAAGGCGGAGCGAGTGCATTCGCAGACGATTTCGTCACGCTGGTTGAAGCTGCGATGCGCCCAGGTGACGATGCCTGCGTTCGGCCGCGACTTGCTTTCGCGAAGGTCGATGCACTCCGTCTCCGACCGCAGCGTATCGCCGACGAACACCGGTTTCGGAAAAGTCAGTTTGTCGTAGCCAAGATTGGCGACAAGCGTCCCCAGCGTCGTGTCGCTGACGCTGACCCCGACCATCAGCCCAAACGTGAACACAGAGTTCACCAACGGCTGGCCAAACTCGGTCCTTGCGGCCGCCTCGTGATCGATGTGCAGCGGCTGCGGGTTGTAGGTGAGGGCGGAGATAAGAAGGTTGTCGGTCTCGGTGACCGTCCGGGACACCGCATGCTCGACGCGGTCTCCGACCTGCCATTCGTCAAAATAGCGTCCTGCCATGTCGCCGCTCTACGAAGCAGCCGCGCACTTGCCAAGCTAGAGAGCACCTGTCCGGGTAAGCCGAGCCTTGAGGTCGCCCATGCCAATCTCTTCGATCGTGGCAGTCGGATCGCTCCACCGGACGATGTTGGCGATATGGCCGAGCATCTGGCCGACCTTGTCGAGATACTGGAGGGACACCGTATGGCGAGCGACGGCGACCGGATCCGCCGAAAGCGCATCGCCCGTGATGTCGAGCATCCGGCGGGCACAGTCTAACTCTTCACCCAAGCGGATACGAAGTTCGCAATCGGTCCGCACCGGAACCACGCGGAGGGCGGGCGGATCGCGGCGGAGCGGCTTGCGCGGCGCTTCAACGCGCTCGTCCGCGCCCCAAACCTGCCGAACGCTATCGCCCTGGATGGCAATATCGCCCTTCGCATACCCGTGCTTCTGGCTGAACGGCCGCATGGGAAGGAAATGGCCGCCAAGGCCTTTCCAAGCCGTGGCTCGTTCATCCGTTCTGGAGCAGAATCTCCGCGGCCGCCTCGGTGATTGCGGCCCCGTCGAGGCGGTAGGCAGCGAATAGGTCAGCGAGATTGCCGGTCTGGCCGAAGCGCTCGACACCCAACGGCGCAACCCGCTGGCCAAGGACGCCTCCGAGCCACGAGAGCGAGGCAGGGGAAGCGTCGGCGATGGTGACAAGGCCGGCGCCGCGCCCTAGCTTCGACAACAGTCGTTCAACGTGGCTCGGCTCGCCGCCGCCGGCCCAGCGCGACGCCTGCGATGCACTCCATCCGCGGTGAAGCAGGTCGGGCGACGTGACCGAAAGTAGGCCGAGGCCCGGGATGTCGTCTCGAAGCTCTTCCCACGCTGCAAGAGCCTCCGGCATGACGGCGCCCATGGCGACGATTGCCGCCTCCGCGCCGTCGGCCGGCGTGCACAGCCAATAGCCGCCCTTCAAAGCGCCGTCCCGCCACTCGTCATCCTCGCGCGAAACTTGGCGGACATTGCGGGTCGAAAGGCGAAGGTACGTGCTCTCGCCGTCCGGATTGTCGATCAGCTTGAAGGCCAGCTCCATCATTGCTGCCAGTTCATCGGCGAAGGCCGGCTCGTAGTGCCGGATGCCCGGCTGCCCGAGCGCGATGAGCGGAGGATTGATGGATTGGTGTGCGCCCCCCTCCGGACCGAGCGTCAGGCCGCTCGGTGTCGCCACGAGGATAAAGCGGGCGTCCTGGTAGCAAGCGTAATTCAACGCATCGAGGCCGCGGGCGATAAAGGGATCGTAGAGAGTGCCGACCGGGGCCAGACGAGCGCCGAACTGGTCACCAGCAAGCCCTGCCGCCGCCAGCATCAGGAAGAGGTTGTTCTCCGCGATGCCTAGCTCGATGTGCTGGCCTCTGTTTGCCGAAGACCATTTTTGTGCTGACGCAATCTTTTCTCTTGCAAAAACGTCGGCAATCTCCTCGCGTCGGAAGAGACCGCGCTGATTGACCCAGGCACCGAGATTGGTCGAGACCGTGACATCGGGGGACGTCGTCACGATCCGGTCGGCAAGCGAACCCCCTGACTTCGCGAGGTCGAGGAGGATGCGTCCGAAGGCCGCCTGCGTGGATTGTTCGTCACCGGCGGGAGTGGGAATGGCGGGAACTTCCAACTGTCCGAACGATCGCGGTCGCTTTTCACGGGCGATCCGGCTTCGCTCCAGCACAGTGTCTACGCCCGGGCGGGCATTTTCCCCGACCCCTTCCAGCCGCTCCCACTCCTTGCCTTCGGCCACGCCCATCGCCTCGCGCCAGGCAGCCATCTGGGTCGGGTTCATCAGGCCGGAATGGTTATCCTTGTGGCCGGCAAACGGCAGGCCGAAGCCCTTGATCGTATACGCGATGAACAGCGTCGGTTGATCGTCGTCGCAGCGGTCGAATGCCTCGATCATGCTTTCGATGTCGTGTCCGGCGAGGTTGGTCATCAGCCGCTGAAGCTCGTCGTCGCTCCGGCGGTCCAGGATCGGCTTGGACTTCGGCGCATCGGCGAGGAGGCGGTCCCGCCACGCCTTTCCGCCGAGGTATGTCAGCGCCGCATAATCGGCGTTGCTGGCCTCATCGATCCAGCGCTGCAACTCCGCACCGCCCTTTTCCGCGAACGCAGCCTGCTGCAGCTTGCCGTACTTCAGCGTCTGGACACGCCATCCGCAGCTGGCGAAAATTTCGTCGAATCGGCCGAACATTCGGTCGGCGGTCGTCGCGTCGAGGCTCTGGCGGTTGTAGTCGATGATCCACCACAGGTTGCGGACGTCGTGCTTCGATCCCTCGATAAGCGCTTCGTAGATGTTGCCCTCATCGAGCTCCGCGTCGCCGACCAGCGCGACAAAGCGACCGCGATCCTGTTCGTTCATCAGGCCGTGAGCAGTCAGGTAATCCTGCACGATGCTGGAGAAGAGGGTGATGGCGACGCCGAGACCTACCGAGCCGGTGGAGAAATCGACAGGAATGCTGTCCTTCGTCCGGCTGGGATAGCTTTGCGCCCCGCCAAAGCCGCGAAAGTTCTCCAGGGATTCGCGGCTCTGCGATCCGAGCAGATAGTGGACGGCGTGCAGCACCGGCCCCGCATGGGGCTTCACCGCGACGCGGTCGTTGGGTCCCAGCGCGTGGAAATACAGCGCCGTCATGATGCTCGTCATCGACGCGCAGCTCGCCTGATGCCCGCCGACTTTCAGGCCGTCGGTATTCTCGCGAATGTGATTGGCGTGATGAATCGTCCACGCGGACAGCCAGCGCAGGCGGTCGTCGATGATCTTCAGCGCTTCAATGTCGGTCGTGACGGGCTTCAGCATTCGACCGGACTAGACCAGCCGGAGGTTGTCGAAAAGCTGCCCCCTAGCGCAGGACCATCTTGTCGCCCTTGATCTCCACCGTGTCGAACTGGCGGAGGAAGCTCTGGCCGAGCAGCGACATCTGCCCGCCGTCGAGAACGATGGCAGGCACCTCGCGGGCGGTCTGCTTGCCGAGGCGTACGGTGTCGAGCTTTACGAACTCGCCTTTAACGTCACCGCCAGCACCTTCGCCGACGACGTCGTACATGCCGATGGACGTCGCGAGTCCGGCCTTGCGGGCGTCGTCACGGCTGAGCGCGATCCCGCTTGCGCCGGTATCGACCAGGACGTGAATCGGGATGTTGTTGATCTCGACGTCGGCATAGAAATGGCCGTCCGGCTGGCGTTCGAGTTCCACGACATCCTGCCCGGCATAGCTGTCGTCGTTGACCTCATAACCTTTCTGGAGGACTTCAGCCTGATAGGCCTTCTCTTTTTCGAAGGCATTGGGTTCGCTGCTGCTGGCGCCTGTTGCCGTGCGCGACCCGCAATTGCTCAACAGGGCGCCGAACATCCCGGCGACGAGCAGGAAGATGAAGTATGCCCGGACCATCGCCGAATGATTACGGCAGCCCGGTAAAGAAACGTCTAAATCGCAAGCCCTTGCCGGTTGGCGTCTACGTTTTCGTAACCGTGCCCGATTATTTTCCGTTCTGCTGAGTGTGGCTCAACGGGGGTAATGATGAGCTATTTTTCGTACGGCGCGATTGCCGCCGTGGGTTTTGTTGCGGTGGTCGGTGGCTTCGCCGTCGCGGATCGTGGGATGAACTACAAGCCGGCCAAGGCCAACATATTCCTGATCGACCGCGAATGCCGGTACGATCGCGTTTGGACGGACGGTAAGCGCGAAACCGTGACCGACTCGTGCAGCTCGACGGACGAGTTCAAGGAGCTTGCCGCACAAAGCCCGGCGCAGCGCAAGAAAGCCGTGGACGGCACCGCCGTGGTGAAGGTCAGCTACACGGCCCCTCAGGACGGCAGCTACCAGACCTCCCAGCTAAAGTTCACCGGCCGCGACGAGGAATTCTACAAGTTGAAGGCCGGCGACGAGATGAAAATCCTCGTCAGCAACAAGGACCATAGCAAGATCATCAAGGGCTGATTGCCTTCGGTCCCGACTTCCCGCATCCCCAGACTGCGTGGCGCTCGGCCAGCGCTCACCAAGTTTGCGTACGATTCGGCCGCAGGGGATCGTGCATGAGGGGATTATTCTTGCTCGCGGCGTCGGCCGCGCTCGTGTTTGCGTCACCGGTTCAGGCTGGGCCGGCGGAGGACGCCGCGGCAGCCGTTACCACCTGGCTCGACAAGTTCAACGCCGGCGACATGAACGCCTTCCTGTCGGGACACGCCGCCAATGCCGTGATCGTCGATGAGTTCGCTCCGCATATCTGGACCGGCCCGGACGTCGCCAAGCGCTGGCTGGAGGATTACGGCAAGGACTCAGCGGCGCGCGGAATCAGCGATGGCAGCCTGGGATATGCGTCGCCGATCCGCTCGGTCTCGGACGGGAAATCCGCCTACGTCGTCGTTCCGACCATCTATCGCTTCAAGCAAGGCGGAAAGGCGAAATCGGCCGCGGGGACGATGACCTTCGTTCTCGATCAGGGAGATGGCGGCTGGAAGATCGCCAGTTGGACCTATTCCGGGCCGGAACCTCACTGATCGGAAAATCAAGGAAAACAGCGAATTAACCAGCCATATTCAACGGGGTGCAGGGCTTTGTCGGCATAGTTGCTCGGGTATTGACCAGAGGAATTATGTGATGAGGCTCTGCAAACTGCTGATCGCGGCTGGGCTCGCCGCGTCCGCGACGCCGGCCGTCGCGGCGCCGGTCGCGCCTCCGCAGCCAGCGACGGGCCGCGCGCTGATCCTGGTTCCGCTGCA
Organism: Sphingomonas daechungensis; assembly: GCF_039543105.1. Lineage (NCBI taxonomy): Bacteria > Pseudomonadati > Pseudomonadota > Alphaproteobacteria > Sphingomonadales > Sphingomonadaceae > Sphingomonas > Sphingomonas daechungensis. The sequence continues at coordinate 893,901 of NZ_BAABJC010000001.1, read as the reverse complement.
GTTGACCAAGATCGACGACCTGAGTTTCGGGACGGTGGTCCCCTCGCCATTGTCCGGCGCCGTTTCCGTCAACGCCACGACCGGCAACCGGACGACAATCGGCGGAGTGACCGGCGTCGCCAGCGATCCGGGCAATCGCGGCTATTTCGCCACCGCCGGTTCGCCCAACCAGCAGGTCATCGTCACCATCACCCAGCCGCTCGCGCTCGACAACGGCCTTGGCGACACGATCCCGGTCCTGGCGCTTACGCTGGATGGCCCGAACGTGCGCACGATCGATCCGGTGACCCGCAATTTCTTCTTCGGGGTCGGCGGCATCATCTTCGTGAATGCGAACCAGCCGGAAGGGCTCTATCAGGCGACTTTCGACGTGACCGCGACCTATCTCTAGGCCGAAGGGCTCGGACTAGCTCAGCAGCCGCAGCGGGTTCTCGATAAGCGGCTTCAGCGCCTGCATGAAGCTGGCGGCATCCCACCCGTCGACGACGCGATGGTCGCACGAGAGCGAGAGGTTCATCCGCTTCCGGATCTCGATCTCGTCGTCGATCGGGACCAGCTTTTCCTCGATCTTGTTCACGGCGACGATCGCGACCTGAGGAGGATTGACCACCGGCGTCGATGTGATGCCGCCCATCGGGCCGAGGCTGGAAATGGTGAAGGTTGCGCCGCTCAGTTCCTCGCGGGACGCCTTTCCGGTCCTCGCAGCTTCGGACAGGCGCGTGATCTCGGCAGCGAGCTCCCAGATCGATTTGCCCTGCGCGTCGCGAATGGTTGCGACCATCAAGCCGTTGGGCGTCTGCGTCGCCATGCCCATGTGAACCGGCCCGTGCCGGGTCACGACCATCGCCTCGTCATCGAAAGTCGCGTTGAGCATCGGCCAATCGGCCAGGGCCCGCGACATGGCCGTGATGAGGAAGGGCAGAAGTGTCAGCTTTGGATTGTTGCCGCGATCGCGGTTCATGATCTGCCGCGCTTCCTCAAGCGCAGTGACGTCGAACTCCTCGACCAAGGTAAAGTGCTGAATCCGCCGGTTCGCCTCGGCCATGTTCTCGGCGATCTTGCGGCGAAGGCCGACGACCTTGATCGTCTCGTCGGTACGCGGAGCGCTGGTGCTTCCTCGAGCCGCCACGGTGCCGCCGTTGTAAAGCAGATATGCGTCGAGATCGGAGTGGCGAACCCGGTCGCCGGTCGTCTTCACCTGCGACAGATCGATACCGAGGTCGCGGGCACGCGCGCGGACCGCCGGGGATGTCAGCACCTTGCCGTGAGAAGGCTCCTTCTCGGCGACTTCGGGCTCGACCCGCGGCGAAGGCGGCGGTGGTGCCTGCTCCGCGACCTTGGTCACCGGGATATTCTCTTCCTGCGCTTCGGTCGGAGCCACTGCACCATCGGCGAGCGGCACTTCCTCTTCGACCGGCTCGGCCTTGGCAGGCGCGTCGGCCGCGGCAGCGCCTTCCGTTTCGATCACCGCGAGGATCGATCCGATCGGGATCTGCTCACCGACCTCGCCCGCAAGCTGCAGGATCTTGCCCGCGACCGGCGATTCCATTTCGACTGTCGCCTTGTCGGTCATCAAGTCGGCAAGCTGCTGGTCTTCCTCGATCGTGTCGCCGACCTTGACGTGCCAGGCGACGATCTCTGCTTCGGCAATGCCTTCGCCGATGTCCGGAAGCCTGAATTCGAAACGGGCCATGCGCCTTAGGCCTCCACTGCTTTTCTGATGGCTGTGCCGATGCGCACAGGGCCCGGGAAATAGGCCCACTCGAGCGAGTGGGGGTAGGGCGTGTCGAAGCCGGTCGCCCGCTGCACGGGGGCTTCGAGATGATAGAAGCAGCGCTCCTGCACCAGCGCCGCCAGCTCGGCTCCAAAGCCGTTTGTTCGCGTGGCTTCGTGGACGACGACGCAACGGCCGGTCTTCTTTACCGATTCCTCGATGGTCTCGATGTCGAGCGGCACGATCGAACGAAGGTCGATGACTTCCGCGTCGATGTCCAGCTCGCGAACCGTCGCCAGCGTCACGTGCACCATGGTCCCGTAGGAGAGGATGGTGACTTCCTCACCCTCGCGTACGACTGCCGCCTTGCCGAGCGGGACCTTGTAATAGCCTTCGGGAACATCGGCCGCGTCGGTCTTGGCCCAAGGGGTCAGCGGGCGGTCGAAGAAGCCGTCGAACGGGCCGTTGTAGATGCGCTTCGGCTCGAAGAAGAGGACAGGGTCGTTGTCCTCGATGGCGGAGATCAGCAGGCCCTTGGCATCGTAGGGGTTTGACGGGATGACCGTCTTCACGCCGGAGACGTGGGCGAACAGCGCCTCGGTCGACTGGCTATGGGTCTGTCCGCCGAAGATGCCGCCGCCATAGGGGGAGCGGATGACAAGCGGCACCGTCCATTCGCCTGAGGTGCGGTAACGGATGCGCGCAGCCTCGGAAACGATCTGGTCGTAGGCCGGGTAGATGTAGTCGGCGAACTGGATCTCGGCGACGGGACGAAGGCCGTAGGTCGCCATGCCGATCGCGGTCGCGACGATGCCGTTCTCGGCGATCGGTGTGTCGAACACGCGCTGCTTGCCGTACTTCTTCTGCAGGCCCTCAGTGACGCGGAAGACGCCACCGAAGAAGCCGACGTCCTCGCCGAGCACGACCATGTCCGGGTCACGCTCCATCATCACATCATGGGCGCTGTTGAGCGCCTGGATCATGTTCATCGAGGCCATTGGCGCTTCGCCTCCAGCTCATCGACCATGGCCTGCTGTTGTTCCTGCAAGTTCCAGGGCATTTCCTCGTAGACGTCGCTGAACATGGTGCGGACGTCCTGGGGGAAGTCGATCGTCGCTGTCGCGAGCGTGCCCTTCTTCTCCGCTTCCTTTTGTGCGTTGCGAACCTGGGCGGCCGCCTCATCCACCAATGCCGCGTGGCGCTCCTCGTCCCACTCGCCCAGCTTGATCAGGTGCCCTTTGAGACGTTCGATCGGATCGCCGAGCGGCCAGGCCTTCGCCTCGTCCGACGGGCGATATCCGGATGGATCGTCGGACGTCGAATGACCCTCTGCGCGATATGTGAAGAACTCAATCAGCGTTGGCCCATTGTTGGATCGAGCCCGGTCGGCCGCCCATCGGACTGCGGCGAATACGGCGAGCGCATCGTTACCATCGACGCGAAGACCGGCAACGCCGTAACCTAGCGCCCGCTGGGCGAAGGTCGCGCGCTCACCCCCGGCGATGCCGGAGTAGCTGGAGATCGCCCACTGATTGTTGACCACGGCGAGGATGACCGGCGCGTTGTAAACCGTCGCGAAGGTCAATGCCGCGTGGAAGTCACCTTCCGCCGTCGCGCCTTCGCCGGTCCAGCCCATGGCGATGCGGCTGTCGCCCTTGATCGCGCTGCCCATCGCCCATCCCACGGCCTGTGGATATTGCGTGCCGAGGTTGCCGGAGATCGAGAAGAAGCCGTGCGCCTTGTCCGAATACATGATCGGCAGCTGGCGGCCCTGTAGCTTGTCGCCCTTGTTCGAGTAGATCTGGTTCATCATCTCGACCATCGGATAGCCGCGAGCGATCAACAGGCCCTGCTGCCGGTAGGTCGGGAAGTTCATGTCCTCGCGGTCGAGCGCGTTGGCAGCCGAGACCGCGATCGCCTCTTCGCCCGTGCACTTCATGTAGAAGCTGGTCTTGCCCTGCCGCTGAGCGCGGTACATGCGGTCGTCGAAGACGCGGACCGTGACCATGTCCCGGAGCATCTTGCGCAGCGTCTCGGGATCCAGCTTCGGATCCCACGGACCGACCGCGTTGTTTTCCTCATCGAGCACGCGCACCAGCGACATGGTCAGCGGATGCGTTTCAATTGCGGGAGCTGCCACGTCCGGGCGCGGCGCGGTACCCGCTGCAGGAACCTGGATTTTCGAGAAGTCGGGAATCTCTCCCGGTCGCGCCGGCGGCTCGGGCACGTACAGCGAAAGCTTGGGCCGGTTCGACTTCAGCGGGGCAGGGTCCTTGTCGCTCATCTGGTTGAGGCGCTTAGTCCGGAGTCACGGACGCGGCAACTGGCGTGCGTTGACCTTGGAAGGCACGCAAGGCTAGGGCGCGCGCCATGCCTGACGATACGCCTTCCGCCGAGCTTCCCGACCGCTTGTCGCTCGATCCCCGCAGCCCACACTTCAACGAGGACATCCTCAAGCAAGGCGTCGGCATCAAGTTCAATGGGAACGAGAAGACCAACGTCGAGGAATATTGCGTGTCGGAAGGCTGGATCAAAGTTGCGGCCGGCCGCAGCCGCGACCGGTACGGCAACCCGATGACCTTGAAGCTCAAGGGCAAGGTCGAACCCTACATCCAGCCTGTCAACGGCGCGGATGGTCAGGAAGGCGAAGCTTCCGAAGGGTAAGCCTGGCTGCGGCCCTGCCGCTTGTCCCACACCTTCTTCGCCGCCCAACCGGCGCCTAGGGCGAGCGCCAGCGGTCCAAATCCACGCCGAGCGACTGCGGCTACGCCGGCGCCGATCAGCGCTCCCCGAACGCCGCGGTTACGGCCGGCGAGCTTCTCTCCAATGAATGCTCCCGCAAGCTTGCCCAACATTCTTTTGATCCTTTCGAACTGCGTTTGACCTCTCAACGCGGAACTTACCAACCGGCTCCCGACGGACAGGTTGGGATTCTTCACCAAGCGTAGGTGGCAATTCCCGCCAACTCCCCCTCTTAGCCGAGCTTCCTGAGCCATTTTTCGCAGTTTTGCGGGATTGGCACGCCCTTTGAATAGTATCTGGCACCGGCCCGCAGCTGTTGAAGCGGACCGGCGAAAAGGGAGATTAGAAATGTCCGGTCAGTCGCAATTCACTCGTACGCTTACTGCTCTGGCAGCAGCGCTTTTCCTGAGCTCCGTCGCGGTCTCCGCCGCGGTTGGCCCGGCTTCGGTCGCGAGCCCCGTCGCAGTCTCGGCCAATGCCTGAACTCGAAATCATCCAAGCAAAGGCACCGGTTAGGACGCCACGGCTCGTGAAGGAAACCGAGGTTATGAATTCCGGCAGCACCCCGCTCGCCACCTGGTTCAACGGACCGGTCTTTACTCGCGCAAGAGACATCTTCGCAGCGAACATGGCCGAGTTGCTGGAGCGGGCGGAGGATCCCGCCCGGATGATCCGCATGATCATCCTGGAGATGGAGGAAACGCTCGTCGAGCTCCGGGCGAGTGCAGCACGCTCGATCGCGGACGCCAAGGAAATGAAGCGCGCGATCGGCCGGCTGGACGAGCTGCAGATCGGCTGGACCGACAAGGCCGAACTGGCGCTGTCGAAGGGCCGCGAGGACCTGGCGAAGCAGGCGCTCGTCGAGAAGCAGAAGGCGGCTGAAATGGCCGACGGCCTCCGCTCGGAGATGGACCAGATTGAGACCGTCCTGCGCAGCTACGAAGCCGATATCACCAAGCTTCAGACCAAGCTTCGGGAAGCCCGCGCCCGGCAGAACGCCATTTCGGCGCGGATCGAAAGCGCGGTTGCCCGCGCCAAGGCTCGCGAAGTGATGCACGGCAGCCGCACGCTCGACGCATTCGCCAAGTTCGAGGTGCTGGAGCGCCACGCCGATTTCGCCGAAGGCCGCGCGGAAGCGCTGGGGATGACCGGCCCCAAGAGCCTCGAGGAAGAGATCGCTGAGCTTCGCGCCAATGAAAAGGTCGATGCCGAACTGGAAGCCATGAAGGCCGCTCTCGCGGCTCGCACCAAGTAAACGAAAGGGGAAGGGATATGTCCCGCTACAACTACCGCTATTCGATGGATCGCCATGACAAGAAGCTTGCAGGCGTGTGCTCGACGATCGGCGAAACGCTCAACGTCGACCCGACTTTCATCCGCGTTGGCTTCGTCGCCGCAGCGATCCTGATTAGCTGGAAGCTCGCTCTGATCGCCTACGTCGGCGCCGGCATCTACCTGCACCTGCAGCGCAACCAGGCCGTCCGTGGATACGAGCGCCGGCAGCGCAGCGACTTCGACCGAATGGAAGATGTCAGCCGCGTCCGTCCGACTACTCACGCGCTACGGACCCAGCTGGACGAAACCGACCGCCGCCTGATGGCGATCGACGACCACATCAATTCAACCAATGACGAGCTGGCGCGCGAAATCGAAGCGCTCCGGGAGGAGAAGTGATGGAACCGCTGACGATTGGCATTCTTGCAGGTGGTGTCTTCGCCGGACTGTCCGGAGCAAGCCTTGCTGCTCTCAAGGGATGGAACGGCTGGCTCGAGCTGAAGCGCATGGAGCTGACCCACGACATCGGCGACCGGCACCTTCCGCCCGCAGGCAACCGGATCGAAATGGCCGACCTTCGCGAACGGGTCCGCAAGCTGGAAGCGATCGCCGCAGGGATCGACCTCTAAAGACAGTTTCCCCCGCCGCTCTCCCCAGATCAGCGGCAGGCGGCCCGGCTATCCCCTTGGCCGGGCCGCCTTCCTTTTGCCGAAGTGCTAGAAGCCCAGCCGGGCCGTCAGTCGAATGTCGCGGCCGCCAAGCGGGGCATAATCCTTGAGCATACTCGTGCTGCGCCGGGCGACGACATCGAAGATGTTGTTCGCTACCAGCGACAGCGAGAATTCCGGGTTGGCAGAAAAGACGTGCCAGTCCACCGAGGCGTTCACCAAGGTGTAGCCGGGCGTGTCGGTCTCGATCGGCGCAGTGCGGGTGTGCGCGAAGGCATGCTCGACCTCAAGCCGCCCGTCGACTTCGCCCCGCGTTCCCTCCAGCGCGCCCAAGATTCGGAAAGGCGGAATGAACGGCGCCGGACCATAATTCTTCACCGTGGCATGGACTGCATCGGCCTGGATCTCGCCCTTCCAGCGCACACCGAGCGCTTCGCCGAGCTTTGCACTCGCCTGGGCTTCGAACCCGTAATAGTTCGCCGCGCCCTCGCGGGTCTGGAACACCGGCAGGTCGTCGAGGACAGCCCCCGTCGGTGCCTGGAAAATGAAGTTCGAGAAGTGACTGTAGTAGACGTTTGCCGACAGGTTCACCGGTCCAGCGTCTCCATTCAAAGAGCCTTCGACGCTGAGGCTGGTTTCCGGATCGAGGTTCGGGTCGCCGATTTCGAACGACTGGCTGCCGCCGTGCGGGCCGTTGGCGAAGAGTTCGTCGATCGATGGTGCACGCGCGCTTCGCGATACCGTCAGACCCGCACGCCAGCCCGGCGTGAATTCGTACTTGCCGCCGAGCGATCCGGACCAGGTCGTGAAGTTCCGAGACAGGTCCGGCGTTCCGAGTTGCACGTCCGCGTCGGCGGTGAGCTTGCTGAACTCGATGCGGGCGCCGCCTTCCAGCCGAAGTGGGCCGCGAACCAAGGTCTGCAGTGTGAACAGCCCCGTTTGCCTCTGGTCGCTGTCCGGAAGGAATTTCTCGTCGCCGCGGATCCTGGCATTGCGGTCGAGATACTGGATGCCGGACGTTCCGCCCCAGCCCTGGCGTTCCGATTGCACCAGTTCAAAGCGGCCTTCACCGCCCTTGCTGAAGAAGCTGGAGCCGACGTCGCCATTCTCCTCCAGTTCATCGTGGTGATAGTCGGCATAGCCGGCCCGTGCGCGCACCTGGTTGAAAAAGCCGGAGATCGGCACTTCGGCGCGGAAGTCGTAGCGCGTCTGCTCCTGGTCGATGGTCGGCGCTTCCGCCTCGATCCCAGGGACGAGCGAATAACGGATCGGCACTTCATACTTGGCGGTGTGCCGGGTGACCGAGGCGCCGACGTTCAGGCCGCCGTCGATATAAGCGAAACCGATCGCCCCTTCCTTCGATTCCGATGCGGAATTGGGGAGATCGCCTTTCAGATCGGCAAGGGCCTGAATGTCCGGATCGGGACTGGCTGCTGCCTGCTCGCGGAGGTCTTTCGACAAGATGAAGCCGCCGGTGCGAAGATCGTCGGTCTTGGTCCAGTTGCCGTCGACATGAAAGACGAACTTCCCGGCAACCGGCACGTCGAACGCTCCGTTGAGCAACCGCTCGTCAGCGGCGGACCCGTAGCCTGCGAGAACGTTTACTCCGACTACGTTCTTAGGGACGCGACGCGGAATGCGCGTGTCGATGACATTGACGACGCCGCCAATCGCGGAAGATCCGAACATCAGGGCCGAGGGTCCGCGAAGGACCTCGATGCGATCGGCGGTGATCGGGTTGATGGAAATCGCATGGTCGGGCCCCGAAGACGATACGTCCAGGCTGCCGATGCCGTCGGTCAGAACCCGGACGCGATCTCCGGACAAGCCGCGAAGGACCGGAGCCGACGCCGTCGGGCCGAAGCTGGTCGCGCTGACGCCCGGCTGCCGCGCCAGTGTCTCGCCGATGCTGACCCGCAACTCCCGGGTGAGGTCGCCTGCATCCAGCACGGAAATGCCGCCAATGACATCGCTCGACTTCTTGCGGATGCCGGTGACGATGATCTCATCCGATTGCGCGTGGTGCGCGTCTTCGGCGCTTCCCGGTACGGGATCGGCGGTCGCCGCGGCCGCGGCCGCAGAGGAATCCGCATTCGTGCTCGCCGTTTCGGCGGCCAGAGCGGGGGATGCAAGGAGGGTGAGGGCTGCCGCAAGGGCCAGTCGCGAGGTTTCCATCAGTCCTGATTGGCTACGTAACGAAGCGTGCCGCGTAGAGCGGATGTTATACTGTTACAAGCGATTCTCGACGAACGGAGGGTTTTAAAGGCATCCCTCGTTGTGGTGGCCTTCGTGACAATGGTGTTCGGCTTCGGCCCCGAGATGTTCGACCTGGATGGTCGAATGAGAAATCCCGAACAGCTGATGCACATAAGCCCGCGCCTGGCGGAGGATGACGTCGCGGTTTACATCATGGCCGACCACCAGATGGACCGTCAGTGCGGTCTCGGTCGTGCTCAGTGCCCAGATGTGCAGATGGTGTGTGTCCTCGACTCCGGGCAGCTTCGATAGAGCGCTCGAAACCTGGTCCGGGTCGATTCCCTTGGGAACGCCGGCAAGGGTCATCGAAACGGACTCGGTCAGCAGGCTCCATGTGCCCCACAAGATGAAAGCGGCCACGAGCAGGCTGATGATCGGGTCGATCCAGAGCGCTCCCGTCATGATCATCAGATAGCCCGCGACGACGACCGCGGCCGAAACCGCGGCGTCGGCGGTCATGTGAAGGAAGGCTCCGCGGATGTTGATGTCGTCATGGCGGCCCTTGGCAAACAGCCAGGCCGTGATCCCGTTCACCAGGATGCCGACGGCAGCCACGATCATCACCAAGCGGCCGTTGGACGGTTCCGGATGCGACAGCCGTTGCAGAGCCTCCGCAATTATCGCGCCGACGGCGACCAGGAGGACCAGCGCATTGATCAGAGCAGCGAGGATCGAGCTTTTCTTAAGTCCGTAGGAAAAGCGCGCCGACGGCTTCCGCTTGACCAGCGCAGCGCCTGCCCAGGCCACGAGCAGACCGAAGACGTCGGAAAGATTGTGCCCCGCGTCCGCCAGCAAGGCAGTGGAATTGGCGATCAGGCCGAAGACTGCCTCGACCACGACGAAGGTCAGATTGAGCACCGTCCCGATGAGGAAAGCCCAACCGAAGTCCGCGGGGGAATGGCTATGGTCGTGGTTGTGGCCTGCCATGCGGCCGAAAGCCTAATGTCGCGCGGAGTCGGGAGCAAGCAGGCTTGCCAGCGAGGCCGCGAAGGCTAGTGCGTCGGCATGTTCGTCTCCCATCTCGAATGCTCGCTTACCGGTGAGCACTATCCCGCAGGCCAGCCGCACAACCTAAGCAAGGCGGGAAAGCCGCTGCTGGTCCGCTACGATAGCGATCGGGCTCGCCAGACGATGACCCGCCAAAGCCTTGCCGCGCGCCAACCGGGGATGTGGAAATGGCGCGAGCTGCTGCCATTGGCGGAGGAAGTTGAGCCGGTCAGCCTCGGTGAGCCGGAAACTCCGATCATCCCGCTCCGGGTCACGGCTTCAAAGGCGGGGACGAAAAGCCTGCTAGTGAAGGACGAGGGGCGTTTGCCGACGGGCTCGTTCAAGGCACGCGGGCTCACGATGGCCGTATCGATGGCGAAGCAATTCGGGATCCGCAGCGTCGCGCTCCCTACCAACGGCAATGCGGGTGCTGCGCTGGCGGCTTATGCAGCGCGGGCGGGGATGGAAGCGGTCGTCGTCTGTCCCGCGGAAACGCCGGAAATCAATGTTCGCGAAACCGCGGCCTACGGCGCTCGGGTGTGGGTGGCGGACGGGCAGATCGACGAATGCGGCCGACTGATCCGCGAGGGCGCCGCCGAAGGGCGGTGGTTCGACTGCTCGACGTTGAAGGAGCCCTACCGCCTGGAAGGCAAGAAGGTCATGGGCTTCGAACTGGTCGAGCAGCTCGGCTGGAAAATTCCAGACGCAATCTTCTACCCGACCGGCGGCGGCACCGGCCTCATCGGGATGTGGAAGGCGTTCGACGAACTGGAAGCGGTCGGGCTGATCGGGCCGGAGCGACCGCGCATGTACGCCATCCAGGCGGCCGGCTGCGCGCCGATGGTCCGGGCGTTTGAGCGAGGCGACGAGTTCGCGGAGCGGTGGGAAGGCGCGGCGACGGTCGCTACCGGCATCCGCGTACCCAGCGCGGTCGGCGACTTCCTGATCCTGCGCGCGGTCCGCGAAAGCGGCGGAACGGCAATCGCCGTCGAAGAACAGGACATCCTGCGGGCCGTCGAAGACGTTGCTCGCGACGATGGACTGCTGCTTTGCCCTGAAGGCGGAGCGGTGCTGGCCGGCTGGCGGATGGCGCTAGGAAGCGGCCTGGTCGGACGCGGCGAGACGGCTTTGCTTTTCAATTGCGCGAACGGGAACAAGTATCCGCTGCCGGATGCGTCGCGACGACTGGAGTTGGGAAGTGCGGAGGCGAGCGCGCTCTAACGCACAAAAAAGTAAACCCCGGCAACCGAAGCTGCCGGGGTTCCATGCTTCCTTTCCCTTTCGGGTCGTGAAGCACAAAGCAACAATACTTCACCCCGCCGATTGTTCCAGATTAATCTTGCATGTGACCGATCAAAACTGTGGATGCACCAGTGGATAAACCTGTGGGACTCGGCATTCCAATGTCCGAGCCCTGGAAACCGATTGTCGCGGTCAGGGGTTCGTGGCGCCGATGACCAAAAAGCAGACGCTTCGAATCGCGACCTACAACATCAACGGAATCAATTCCCGACTCCCCGTCTTGCTTCGCTGGCTCGAAGAAGCTCGTCCCCATGTCGTCGGCCTTCAGGAGTTGAAATGCACTGATGAGGCATTTCCGGCGAAAGACATCGAAGCCTTTGGCTATTCGGCGATCTGGCACGGACAAAAGAGCTGGAACGGCGTCGCCTTGCTCAGCCGGGTCGGCGAACCGGTCGAAACGGGCCGCGGCCTTCCCGGCGATCCGAACGATGAGCAGAGCCGCTATATCGAAGCTGCGATTTGCGGGATCCTGATCGGCAATCTCTACCTCCCGAACGGCAATCCATGGCCGGGTCCCAAATTCGACTACAAGCTCGCCTGGATGGACCGGCTGGACGCCTATGCGCGGCACCTGCTGGATAGTGGCTTGCCGGCGATGCTGATGGGCGATTTCAACGTCATCCCGACGGAGCAGGACGTCTACAAGCCGGAGCGCTGGGCGAAGGACGCGCTCTTCTCACCGCAGGCGCGGGAGAAATTCAAAGTGCTTGTTGCGCAAGGGTGGACCGACGCGCTCCGCTCCTTGCACCCGGACGAGCGCATCTACACCTTCTGGCATTACTGGCGGAACTCGTTCCAGCGCGACGCGGGCATCCGCATCGACCACCTCCTGCTCAGCCCGCCGCTGGCCGAGAAGCTGGTAAAAGCCGGCGTCGATCGCGAACCGCGCGGCTGGGACAAGACCAGCGACCACGCGCCGACCTGGATCGAGCTGAAGGTCTAAGGAGAAGCTGGTGCCGGATGCAGGATTCATATTCTGGCTCCTAAACAACTGCGAACACATGAGATTAGTCGGACTTGCACTGAGCGCTACCCCCGTTCTTACCCCCACATGATTAGTCATTGGCCGCGACCCCTGTCGGACGATGATTGCTTTTCCACACGACTAGGTCTCTTTCGCGCCAGCGGACCGCGTTCCCACCCAAGTCAAATGGCCGAGGAAAGGTGCCTCGGTCGATTCGGCGATAGATCGTCGAACGGCTGAGGCCCGTTACCTTCTCCACTTCTCTACGCCGAAGATATTTATCGTTGTTCATGATTGCTCCGTGATGTTTAGGCGCGGGCGCCAGCTCAACCTGTTCAGACCTTCATGTCCGCTCCCGTGCATTCCTGCACGTGCCCACTGTTGTAGCGGCGGCGTTCACAACAGGACCCGTCGGCTGTTGTAAGGGGCGAGGTTACAACAGCAGCGACGAATTGAGCGGACCTGGGGTCACCGAATTGTCGGTCGGTTGAGCTTTGCTAGAATTCAGCGGGCAGCCGCGTGCGCTCGTGGGGTGAATGCCCCCGCTTCGCCGTCAGGCAAAAAGGGGCCGAAGTTCGAATCCTGTCCGGTGCGCCACCTCGCCAGAATCGCCTTACATTCGGTTGAGAGCGAGGCACCTGACACGCCGAGCGTCCGCCCAGTAACGCCCAAAAGGGAGATGGAAGAGGCCGCTTGAGCGAGCTGGAATAGCCCGCATCCGAGCTCACGATTGCTGGCCGCAAGATCAAAGAGCCACAGACCAGAAAAATGCGGCTTGCGCGAGCTTGGTGCCGATCTCTGACGCAACAGGCGCGCAATCGAGGCGAACTTCGCTAGGTAGACAGGCCCATCTCGAATGTTTCAGAAGGTGGAACGGGGACGTTGACGCACCGACGCGTGGACCTATATGTTCTTATAATGTTCCGGGGTTAACGGGTGACACAGTCGAACTCACAAGCGCCGAACTCGGGTTGGTGGCTGAAGGCGCTAGGTGTCGCCGTGCTCTGCCTCGTGTCCGGCGTTCTCGGTGGGGCGCTCACTCGAAACTTTGGCACAAGCAGCTATTCCTTGTCCTACGCTGACTTCATCTCGATCATGCTGACGGCCGTGTCGCTGCTCATGACGGTGCTCGCGATATTCCTGGCTGTGTTCGGCGTCATCGGTTGGAACGCAATTCAGGGTCGAGTGCATCAGCGCACCGAAGAGTTTTTGAACGAGGGCTTCAAGGAAGGTCGGCCGCTCTACCAGATGCTGGAAACGCGAGCGACGGAGATCATCTACGAAGGCATTATTCCGGTCGTCGGGGCCGAGGACGATGAAGAAAATAAGGAAGACGGAGAAGAATGACGGCTGCTCTTTGGAGCCGCGTGGACGCTGATAAGGCCGCGATCGCGCGGCGATACCTTACCACGTATCCAGTAAAGGTGGGTGAGCTGGCCGAAGAACTCGGCCTCAAGGTTGTGCGCGCGCCGCTCCCGCCGAAAATCTCGGGTCTAATCCAGCCTTCGGCCGATGCGCCTGCGGGCTTTGAAATCAAGGTGAACAAATACGAAGTTCCGGAGCGACAACGCTTCACAGTAGCTCACGAAGTGGCCCATTACCTGCTTCATCGTGGCGACATTGGCGCGGGCGTTGTGGACAGCATTATGTATCGATCGAGCCTCACTTCGCGAAAGGAAACTGAAGCCAACAGGCTAGCGGCAGAGATCATAATGCCGGCCAATGAAGTCTCGAAAGAACTAAGACGACTGGGCGGTGTCCGCTCCGATAGTGTTGCGGAAGAGCTTGCGGCTATTTTCAGAGTTTCCGTGCCTGCTATGAAGGTAAGGTTGGGGGTCGCGTAGAAAGCTCTGAATGCTTCAGAACATCGCTTATTGTCCCATCCTCCAAACGAGGGTCGCGGAGATCAAGGCGCTGTTCCAGTTGCCGGCGACAACGAAGGATCGCATTTTCCCTCTCATTCTCGCCGCACCGTGGCCGAATGCCAAAGAGCTCAGCCGAACTTGGGAAAAGATCGTCGAAGCGATGGGCGGGCGTCGGTTCGCGCTGGATCTCGATCGCGCGCGCCAAGGAATGTCCAGCGGCAAGGAAGCTGCAGCGCAATTCGACGCGCTGTTCGACCCCAACGATGGCTTCACCAACTACTACGAAGTACTGCGGTCGATACCTTCGGCTATCCCAGTGCTGCGAATACTAGGTGGCAACCTGCTAGAGCTGGACGCACAGACCGCGCACATTAACAACTTGGACCGCGGCTTGGTTGTGCACCTTGAACACGGCGCGATCATCAATCCGCTCACGGCTGTAGATGAGGTGCTTCAGCGCTTCGAGGACGTGACGTTTTTCGTGGATGCCGGATGGTCGAATGATTTGCTCGGAAGGGAGCTGTGGGCTTCGCAAATTATCGAGCGCATCACAGACGGGAAGCCCGAAGCCGAACTGGTTGTCGGTGGCAGCAGCTTCCCGGACTCCTTCAGGAACATCGGCGCTCGCGGAGTGATCCCTATGAAGGAACGCTCGCTCTACAGTAACCTCGTTCGCCGCCATAACGCGGCGCACCTGACTTACGGCGACTGGGGCAGCACTCGACCGCGGTCGGGCCCGGCTCCGATGAAGAACATTCCCCGACTGGACGTGCCCACGACCACCGAGTGGGTGTCGTTTCGACAGGACGGCGGCTCGGCAACCCCGGAGACCTACGCGGCGATTGCGCGGAGGGTCATTGCCGATGCCGTGTGGCCGGGCGATCTAGGCATTTGGGGAACATACGTCATCGAAACCACTGCGAACGAACTACCGGGAGCGATTGGGAGTCCGGCGGTCGCAGCGGCCGCACGCATCAACATTCACATGCACCGACAAGCATTCTTCGGTGAGCCGGATGCGATCGGGGATACAGAAGAGCCATTCGTCGACATCTGATCAGTCACACCCGGTAGGTTGTTAGGGGGAGGCATAACATGAACCCTGAGGTCGCTTCGCTTCACGAACGCATGGCCCAGGGCGGCGACTGGCGAGCCTTCCAGCAAGAGATTGCGCGGCTGAACAAGGAAGCGCGCACACAGGAAGAATATGTGACGGTGCTCGAAGCGCACCGGAACCTGATCGCAGTCGCCGAACATTGCTTCCCGCCAGAGATCGCAGCCGAGATTCAGCGCATCGGCGAAGGCGAATACCAGCTCTTCCTCAACGTCGAAGCCATGGAAGGCGATATGATCAACCCTGTCATGCTCGATCGGATAACAGCGCGGGAAGTGGCGGCAGGGCGGCTCGATCCGGAAAGCGACTTCAGGAAGCTCGCGGAAGCTGGCAGCACTGTCCTCGGTGATAGCGCGGACATGCGTTACGATCGCAAGCTAGGAGATAGTATCGGCGTGGCTGGACTTGTGGTGGGCACGCTGGCCTTCTTCCTAATCAGCAAGGGCATCGGGATGGTGATTTTTGTAGCCGGCATGGCGGCTGGTTGGATCATCAATGAACAGCGGAAGAGGCAAGCGATGGAGGCTACGCAGGTCGATCGCATTGGTCGCGGATACAAGTAGGAGCACGAACGATGGTCGGTGAAGCAACGATCCGTCACCGCGAGCTGCAACGGCAAGCGAAAGAGCTTCGGCAACTCGCGGAGGATTACCAGAAGGCCGACCCGTCCGGCCCCGAAGAACGCGTGGCGAGAAATGCACTTCGGGAGTTCGCGGAAAACCTAACGAGCAGCCGAATGTCCGAAGTGTATGACGTCGCCTACGAGACCTACGGACCCCATGCGATGCGCGGCGTGAGTGCTTGTTGGACCCTAGTGCACAACTGGAACGCCTAGCCATGCTGCCACCTACATGCCTCGATTTGGTTGTGAGGCGCAGGCCATTGCACTCCTGGGAATCGCGGAGTGCATGAACGAGTCAGACTTCTTCAGTTGCTCTGCTCGCGCGACACTGTGAAGGGTCTCCGCGCGAGGGCTTTGACGTGAAGATCGAACGACTGACCATCGAGGGTTTCCGCTGCTTCGGACCGGATGGTGTCACCATTCCGTTTGAGCCAACTGTCACGGCCCTGATCGGGCCTAACGGCTCCGGCAAGACGGCAGTCTTCCACGCGCTCGCCAGACTGTTCGGAACGTCTACCGCGCAGCGCGCTGTCCGGAAGTCGGATTTCCATATAGCCGCCGACGACGCAGAGATTGCCGATGGCGCCGTGCTTGCAATCGACTGCGTCCTCTCATTCCCGGAGCTCGACGAGGGCGAAGAGGAAGATGCTGTTCCGGACGTCTTCCAACACATGTGCGCAACCGAGGAGGGCGCTCCGCTCAAGGCGCGAATCAGGCTTCAGGCGACATGGGAAGACGATGCGACTCCGGAAGGCACAATCACCGAGGAGGTTCGCTGGGTCCGAACGCTCCGCGATGAGTACGACTGGGACGAATGCCCGCGAGTGCAGCCGGTCGAGCGCGCTTTCGTCCAGCTCGTCTACGTTCCCGCTACCCGCAATGCGGTCGACCAGGTCACCGGACTCCTGAAGAGCCGGCTTTGGCGGGCGGCGCAATGGTCCGAACGCTTGGCGGAGGTCACGCTAGATGCTGGCAACAGGCTTCAGGCGCAGTTTGCCGACGAGGATCCGGTCGAGTTCGTCTCTGAGCGCCTTGAGCGACGCTGGGCCGAAGTCCGACAGGCGGACACCCACGCGCGCCCAGTTCTCCGGCTGATTGAGAACAAGATCGACGCCCTACTGCGCCGCGCGGAGTTCCACTTCCTGCCCGATCATACCGAACAGCCGAGGCGCCTCGAAGACCTGAGCGACGGTCAGCGATCCCTGTTCCATATCGCCCTGACCGCGGCCACGCTCGAGATGGAAAGGGACGCTCTTGCTGCCAACGCCGAGGACTCGGCATTCGACCAACAACGGCTCAAGCGAACCTACCTGACCCTGCTCGCAATCGAGGAGCCGGAGAACAGCTTATCGCCGTTCTTCCTCTCGAAGATCATGGGTCAAGCGAGGAGCATCGGCGAGATGCAGGGGGCGCAATCGATGATATCGAGCCATAGCGCTAGCATCCTCAGTCGCATCGAGCCGGAGGAGGTACGTCATACTCGCATCAACCTCGACACTGGGGCATCATCGGTCCGGGCGCTGACCCTTCCGCCCGAGGGTAGCGAAGCGCGCAGCTACATCCGCCTTGCGGTTCGCTCCTATCCGGAGCTCTATTTTGCGCGTTTCGTGATCCTTGCGGAAGGCGAGTCCGAAGCGATCGTTTTGCCTCGCCTTGCGGAGGCGATGGGCTTCCCGCTCGACCGGTCATTTGTTCCGATCGTTCCGCTCGGTGGGCGGTTCGTGCGCTATTTCTGGCGGCTCCTGAACGATCTCGACATTCCCTTTGCGACGCTCCTCGACCTTGATCTCGGCCGTGCTCATGGCGGTGCTGCCGTGATCGCGGCCATCGTGGGTCAACTCCGCCGGATTGGTAACGACCTGTCGCACAATGCGGCCGTCCTCTCGGAGGAAATCGATCCCGACAACGTAGCCGACATCGACGATGCGGAGCTTCTCGAGGAGGATCAGGATCACGTTTGGCTGAAGGCGCTTCAGGATGAAAACGTGTTCTTCTCGTCGCCGATCGACCTCGACTTCGTGATGCTGTGCAAGTTCGACGACGAATATATGATCGCGCGAGCTGGTGGACGTGGCCCGCAGACGGGCGAACGAGCAGCCGAGCGCGCCAAGGACGCTACGCTCAAGACGGGCGGCAATCCGGAATTGTACGACGACTCATGGGACAGCCGGTTTCGTTGGTACCCGTACCTCTTTCTCGGCGAGAGTAAGCCCGAAGCACACCTTCGGGCGCTGGCCGGTATGTCGAACCGAAGGCTGCGGAGTGGCGCCCCGCCCGAGCTAAAGGCTCTCCTAACAAGAGTTCGCGAGACGCTCGACCAGTGACGCTCGTCGCTCCTGAGGAGTGGCGGCCGCAGGGGATCGACGATCTCGAGCCGCGCGCCTGGGAGGCGCTCCGCGAGGTGGAGCGAAGCGTTTGCGTGACCGCAGGGGCAGGCGCCGGGAAGACGGAATTTCTCGCCCAAAAGGGAAGTTATCTACTGGAGACGGGTCTCTGTCCGGCGCCGAAACGCATCCTTGCGATCAGCTTCAAGCGAGATGCTGCGCGCAACCTCTCCGACCGGATCGTGGCGCGGTGCGCACCGGATCAGGCCCGGCGATTCGTGTCGATGACCTTCGATGGATTCACCAAGCATATGCTCGACCAGTTCCGCGAGGCCGTTCCGGAGGATTTCCGACCTCCGGCAAATTATGCCATCGCGATGGACACGCGGGACGAACGCAATGACTTCATTCGGCGACACAGCTTCGGGGTGGCGGCTGATCGTCTCGGACGCGCCGTCGCCGAATGCCCTCTACCGATCGTGGAAGTTGAGAACGAGCGTGCCCGCGAAATCCTCGGCCCCTACTGGCGCGACCAGTACGAGCATTTCGACAGGGCCTATCTGACGTTCGCGATGATCAATCGCCTCGTCGACTATATGCTTCGAACGAATCCCGGCATCCGCCAGGCCCTGATCAGTACCTACCCTTATGTATTCCTCGACGAATTCCAAGACACGACCACAGCGCAGTACGACCTCGTTCGCACGGCATTTGGCCGCAGCGATAGCGTGTTCACGGCCGTCGGCGATGACAAGCAAAAGATCATGGGATGGGCGGGCGCGATGGACGCGGCCTTCGTTCGTTTCACCGCCGATTTTCGTGCCCGATGCACTGCGCTTCAATCCAACTGGCGCTCGCATGAGGATCTGGTCGCCATCCAGCACGCCGTGGCCACTCGGATCGATCCGGCAGTCGAGCACGCCATTGCGCGCGGTCGTAGAACTGTCGACGGCACGATCGCGGCGATTTGGGAATTCCCGACTCGCGAGGATGAAGTCGAAGGCCTCGCGGAATGGATCGCGGGCAAGGTCGAGGGCGGCTCGGTCGAGCCGCACGACGTCGCAATCTTGGTCCGGATGCTCGCCAATAATGTTGAGGACGAGCTCGCACCTGCCTTCACGAGGCACGGCCTGATTCTCCGCAACGTTGCGCGAAATGTCGGGACGATCGCGATCCAGGATCTGCTTGCCGAAGAGCTGACGCAGAGCCTGCTACCCTTCCTTCGGCTGGGTGCGGCTCGGCGGAATGCCGATGCATGGGCGGCTGCGCGATCCGTCCTGCAATGGCTCGAATCTCCGGACGGGGAGGACGAGATCGCCCAGGAACGGGCGATCGCGAGGGTGGAAGAAATCTCGAAAAGGCTCCGGGTCCGGATGGGGCGACAGGCTCCCGACGCCGCCGCCAACGTGCGCGGCGTAGGCCGACTGGCGCTGCGCGAAATTGGTGAGCCGCTCATTCGTAGAGCCACGCCTTCCTATCAGCGTGATGCCGACTTCGAGCGAGTTCTCGAGGGCTTTCTGCTGCTGCTGGAGGAATCCGCCGAACTCGGCGGGACATGGAATGAAGTGCTCGACCGTTTCGAAGGTATTGGTCAGGTGCCGCTGATGACGGTCCATAAAAGCAAGGGCCTTGAGTTCCACACCGTCATCTTTTTCGGCCTGGACTCCCGATCGTGGCGCAGCCTGCAGCCAGGCGCCGAGGAAGAACTTAAGGCCTTTTTCGTGGCTCTGACCCGCGCGAAGCAGCGCGCCTTCTTCACGTATTGCCGCGGTCGCGGCCAACCGATCGAATGGCTCGAAGAGCTGCTTGGCGACCTACTTCCGCGCGTCTTTTTTGTTTGATGACGCGATGGTTGACTTCAGCTCGCACGACGTAGCAGTGAGTAGCCGAGTGTGTGCAACGGGCCGAAAGCGACCGAAGGCAGAATTTCTCCGAACGGCCAACAACCAACGCCCATCTTCATCTTGTCGGGTGAGAGCGAAGAATCACGGTGTTCTGGGGATCTGAGTAAGTGGCGCACCGGACATAACAATGATGGGCACTCAAATCATTGGGAAGTCTGTGTGCCGCTAAGCGGCTAACTTCAGCTTCGCACCGTGCCTAGGGTGCCAAACTCGAGACGTAAGCGGACTATTCTCAGCATATTTCTTAGCTGCGGGTGGCGGTCGCCAAAACTTGACCAGCAGCCCGCTGCTCAGCGTCGCGCTTGCAAAATTTGCCTTAGACCTGAACATTATGGACCTCATCGGCAACCGGCTGACGATCTGCTCATGCGGTCTCATTGCTGATCGGCTGTTGTGGAGGGCATGGGTATCGTGGCGGGCGAAGAACCGGCAACAGGCGAGTTCGCAGACTTTGCGCTTGGCGGAACCGGCGATGTCTACAGCCTGCTCGATGCGAATGAAGAGCGCAGCGGGGATGCGCTGCGTGCAAGCGAGCGCGAACTCCGCCTGATCATCCAAAGTCTTGCCGGCATGATCTGTATCTTCTCGCCGGCTGGCGAGCTCATCAGCGGCAACCAGCAGCTTCTCGATTATTTCCGGGAACCGCTCGAGGAGATCGGGCGGTGGGCGACCAACGGCACGACGCATCCCGACGATCTCGAGCATTGCATCGCCTGCTTCACCAAATCCCTCGCGTCCGGTGAACCCTACGACTTCGAAACGCGGTTCCGGCGCTTCGATGGCGCCTTTCGCTGGTTCCAGGTGCGCGGGCATCCGCTCCGCCGGCCGGACGGGGAGATCATCCGCTGGTACGGGCTGCTGACCGACATCGACGACCGCAAACGCGCCGAGGAAGCGCTCCGCGCGAGCGAGATCGACTTGCGCCTGACCCTCGACAGCCTGCCTGGCCTGGTCTGCACCTTTTCCGCAGACGGGCGGTTCGAAGGGGGCAACCAGCGCTTCTACGATTATCTCGATATCGACCGGGACTCCGCCGAAGCCTGGGCAAGCAAGGGGCCGGCGCACCCCGACGACAAGGATCGCGCGATCGCCGTCTTCCGCGAGGCCATGATCACCGGCGAGCCCTACATGTACGAGGCCCGGGCGCGCTGCTTCGACGGCGTGTATCGCTGGTTCCAGGTGGTTGGACGTCCGCACCGCGACGACGAAGGCCGCCTCGTTCGCTGGTACAGCCTGCTTGTCGAGGTCGACGACCGCAAGCGCGCGGAACGCGAGCTTGAAGCCAGCGAGCGCAATCTGCGGCTGACCATCGACACCATTCCGGCGCTGGCTTGGTCAGCCCGCCCGGACGGCAGCACGGATTTCCTCAACCAGCATTATCTCGACTATGTCGGACAGCCACTTGAGCGCCTGCTGGAATGGCAGTGGATCAGCTTTATCCATCCTGACGATCTTCCGTCACTGACGGCCGCATGGACCGGATTCAGATCGCGCGGGCAAGGCGGGGAGGCCGAGGCGCGGATCCGGCGTCATGACGGCCAATATCGCTGGTTCCTGTTCCGCGTCGACGCGCTCCGCGACGAGGCCGGCGACATCGTCAAATGGTACGGCGTCAACACCGATATCGAGGACCGGAAACTGGCCGAGGCGGCGCTGCAGCGGAGCGAGACCTTCCTTGCCGAGGGTCAGCGCATCAGCGCTACCGGCAGCTTCTCCTGGCAAGTCGACTCGGACGAGCTTACCTTCTCCGCAGAACTCTACCGCATCTTCGAATTCCGGCCGGGCGATGTCGTGACCCTCGACGACATCGCCGCCCGTGTGCATCCTGAGGACCAAGCCCTGCTTGCGGCGAGGATGGCGGAAATCCGCTCCGGCTCAGACAATCCCGAATATGAGATCCGTCTCGTGATGCCGAGCGATCGAGTGAAACATGTGAGCGTGTTCGGGCGCATTGTGCGGCATGATGACGGGCGCACCGAGTGCTTCGGTGCCGTCCAGGACGTCACCTTGCGAAAGCAGGCCGAGGAAGGACTGCACGAGGTCCGGTCCGAGCTTGCGCACGTCACCCGGGTCCTGAGCTTCAGCGCGCTGACGGCGTCGATCGCGCACGAAATCAACCAGCCCTTGTCGGGCATCATCACCAACGCCAACACATGCCTGCGGATGCTTGCCGCCGATCCGCCCAGGATCGATACCGCGCTCGAGACCGTGCAGCGCACGATCCGCGACGGTCGCCGGGCGGCCGATATCGTTGCCCGCTTGCGCAAGCTCTATTCGAAGAAGACCGAGCGGAGCGACAGTGTCGATATCAACGACGCCGCGGCCGAAGTCGTCGCGCTGCTCTCCGCTGACCTTCAGCGCAAGAGGGTCATCGTTCGGACCGAGTTCAGCGCGGATCTGCCGCCAATCCCCGCCGACCGCGTGCAGTTGCAGCAGGTGATCCTCAATATGATCACCAATGCCGCGGAGGCGATGTCCGGCGTCGAGGGACGGGAACGCGCGCTGACGATCAGGACCGATCGCGACGGCTCGGGGGGCATTATCCTCAGTGTTCAGGATGTCGGGATCGGCCTTGGGGGTGACAGCCCGGAAGACGTCTTCCGCCCGTTCTTCACGACCAAGCCCACCGGCATGGGCATCGGCCTATCCGTCAGCCGCTCGATCGTTGAAAGCCACGGCGGGCGGCTCTGGGCAGTGCCCAATGAAGGGGAGGGCGCGACCTTTTCCTTCGCGATCCCCCAAAGCGCCGAAACCTTGGAGGGATCGGCGCCCGCCCTGGACGGCGCAGGCTCCTGAACTCCACTAGCCACCACGGCCCCGCGCTGGACCAGGGTCCTCTCAGGGCGGCTCCAGAACCGATACTAAAGTGCAGTTGGCTTGCCGATCACCGCTGCCTAGCCAAAGCCGGAGGGCGCGTCGGCATGGTTAGAGTTGGTCTGCTCATCTTGAGTGAAGTTGCAGCAGGGGCATTGGCCGCCACGCCCGCATCCGCCCAGGAGGCGCGCACCCCCGATCGAGACGAGATCATCGTCACTGCCCAGAAGCGAAAGCAGACTGACGATAGTGTCGGCATGTCGATCACCGTCGCAACCAAAGACCCTCTCCGGTTGCGGGGCATCGATGCGGTTGCCGACCTGCCGCGGCTCGTTCCAGGGCTGACCCTTCAGGACAGCACCTTCGCTTCCACGTCGTTCACGCTACGCGGCGTTGGGTTCTTCAACAGCGACCTGTCCACCCCGCCGGCGGTCACCGTGTATGTCGACGAGGCGCCGCTGCCGTATCCGGCAATGACCAGGCTGGCGGCGTTCGACCTCGAGCGGGTCGAAGTCCTGAAAGGGCCACAGGGCACGTTGTTCGGCCAGAATGCCACCGGGGGCGCGATCAATTATATCGCCTCCGCGCCGTCATCGGTGCTTCACTCGGGCGCTGATCTGACCTTCGGCCGCTTCGACCGACTCCAGGTCGGCGGCTTTGTCTCCGGACCGCTGGCAAAGGGACTGACGGCACGTGTGGCGGTCCAGGCGCGCTGGGGCGACGGCTGGCAAAAGAGCATCACCCGGCCCGATGACCGGCTCGGGGGCATCGAGGAATATCAGGGACGGGCGACCCTGGAGTGGATGGCGAGCGACCGGTTATCGAGCCGCCTCGTCCTAACCTTCACACATGACGGTTCGGAAAGGCCTGCCGGCCAGTTCATCGCTGCCGTTCCGCCGCGGCCGGCGCTAGCGGTTCCAGGCCTCTTGACCTTTCCGGTCATTGAAAGGCCACGCTCGGCCGACTGGAACCTGTACCGGGCCGATACTGGCGAGCGCATTTCCTATGCGGGCAATACCAATCTCTTCCACACCCGCTGGCGCAGCGACTATGAGCTTGGGGATCGGCTGACGCTGACCTCGCTGACCTCCTTTGGGCGCTTCCATCTTGCTTATGCCCAGGATCCCAACGGAACGCCGTTCAGCCTCAACGAAGTGATCGACAAGGCAGGAAAGGTCTCATCCTTCTTCCAGGAGTTCAGGCTCGCCGGACATGAGGGCCGTCTCAATTGGTTGGCGGGTCTCAATTATACGCGTGACCGCATCTCCGATGCACCTCGCCAGCTTTTTCGCGACGTCGACTCCTCGCATCTGTTCCAGGCTGTCGACCCGCTCGCTTATGTCGACGCCAACCAGCTGCGCAACCGCACCCGCGTCCAGACCTACGCCGCGTTCGGGCGGGTCGAATATGCCTTGTCGAGCAGGCTGACGGCGGAGGGCGCCTTGCGCTTCACAATCGACCGTCGGACCTTCGACAGTTGCGCGCTTGCCGTGACCGATCACTTCGCGCGATTCTGGAACCTGTTCCGGCGTGGCCGGCAGCCCCTCACCCAAGTCGGGGACTGCTATGTCCTTGATCCGGCCAACGACCTGCAGCCGGTCGACAATGTGCACAACAAGCTTAACGAGAATAGTCTCTCGTGGCGGTTCGGCCTGAACTGGACGGCAAGGCCGGGCCTGCTCGTCTATGCCAACGCCAGTCGGGGCTACAAAGCGGGGACGTCGCCGGTCGCTGCCGTCTCCACGGTCAACCAATATAAGCCGATCGGGCAGGAATCGGTCCTCGCGTACGAGGCCGGACTCAAGGGCTCGTTCTTCGATCGCCGCCTCCACCTCGCGGCCTCCGGATTTTATTACGATTATCGCGACAAGCAGCTGCGGAGCGCCCGGCTCGACCCTCCGTTCGGGCCGCTGGAGGCCTTGGCCTCGATCCCGAAATCCCATGTGATAGGAGCCGAGGTTCAGGTCATCGCGCGACCATTTGACGGACTGACGCTTGATACCGCCGCGACCTACACGCACAGCGAGATCGATAGGTTCGTCGGCTACGATGGGTTGACCAACTTCGGCAATCAGTCGGGGACGCCCTTTCCGTTCTCGCCAAAGTGGCAATCGATCACCAACCTCGACTATGAATTTCCGCTTGGGCGGGGCGTTCGCGCGTTTGTCGGCGGCTCGCTGACCTATCGCAGCGGCACGTATGCCGGCGTCGGCAGAAGGCCGGCGCTCCGCATCGATCCCTATACCCTGATCGACCTCCGGGCAGGCGTTGCGATCGGTGAGCGCTATCGGGCGTGGCTCTGGGCGCGCAACGTCACGAACGAATATTACTGGACCAACGTATTCTCAAACGCGAACGCCGTGTCCCGCTTCGTCGGCCAGCCGGCCACTTATGGGATCGCGCTGTCGCAGCGAATGTAGGGTCCAGCACGCGGACGGATCCCGCGGAGCGCAGCGCCGGCAAGGGTCGCTTCGCGACCTTATGTAGCCACGGGGAACTTCAGTCCGCGCGGCCGGTGGAATTCCGGATCGCGCTTCAGCGCGGCGATTTGCTCGAGATAAGGGACATAGAGTTCCCGTGCAAAGTCGGCGCGGGTTGACTTCCAGTCGCGGAACCACTCCGAGATAATGGAAAGTGCACTGTTGGGAATCGCGCCGGCCTGGACCATGCGCAGGACAGCCGTGTCGTGAAGATGCTTGAACCTGTCGCCTACCGCATCCTCGACGAACATGACCTCGAAGCCGTTGGCGATTGCATCGACTGCAGGGAAGGCCAGGCACGTCGAGGTGACGATGCCGGCCATGACCAAGCGTTTCCGGCCGGTCGCTTTCACCGCCTGCACGAATGCCGCATCGTCCCACGCGTTCATCGAAGACCGGTCGATTTCCGTGACGTCCGGGAGTGCTGCTTTCAACGACGGGATTGTCGGACCATCCACTTTCATCTCCACGCCGACAGTGCTCAGCACCACGGGAATATCGAAAGCGAGAGCGGTCTTCGCGAGTGACAGTGCATTGAGTTCGATGACCCTCCGATCTTGTTCGAAAATGAGGTCGAGTACGTTCTCCTGGTAATCGATCAGCACCAGCGCGCAATCGGAGGCGTCCCACACGGCACGCGGGTCCGGATGGGGTGCTGGGATCGTTTCGGTTGTGGACATCGGGATGTTCCTCTCTCGGCATGCACTCGAAGCCCGCGCGATGGCGCCGGCTTGCCGAACAGATGGTCTCCGGAACGCGAGGCCGACATCGCACCAAGGTATTGTCGACACCAAAGTCTCCGGTATGCCGCCTGTCCACGAGATCATGCTTCCTGGCTGCAGGGAAGTGCGGGGCATCAACCTGTTCGCGGATCATTTTCAAAGGCCGGGAACGCAGCCGGTCTCCGTCGGCTGAGGTGTCCGCCTTGTTACCTGGTATCGCTTGAGTGCCCTCTTGCTGCTCTCGGGTCCCGTTCCTTACCTACCTTTCCTGACGACTGGACCCGACGGGACTTCGATCGTCGACGCCTCGGATGTCATCGCAGCAACGGAGCACAGAATGCATTCTCAACAACTGACCGACGCCGCCCAGCCGCCGTCTGACGTTCGCCGCCTGGTTCACATCGGCAACGGCCGGGGGAACCGGGAGATGCTGCGGCTGATGAGTCCGTCGGATCTTGGTGAACATCTCAAGCCTTTTGTGTTCCTTGATCTGTTCGCCGCCGACATGCGCCTTATGCAGCAGTCGATGTCGATGCATCCCCATTCGGGCATTGCGACCGTCACCGTGATCACCGAAGGCGACATGGTCTATGACGATCCGCAGTCGGGAAGGGGCACCCTCGAATACGGCGGTGTCGAATGGCTGCGCGCCGGCGGCGGGGTCTGGCACGGAAAGGAACTGGCTGCCGGGGAATCACGTCTGACGCGCGGTTTCCAGCTTTGGCTGGCGCTTCCGCCCGAGCTTGAGAATGGAACGGTCGACAGCCAGTATATCGGGGCGCGAGACATGCCTCGGGTCGGACCGGCGACTGTGATCCTCGGCCGACACGCGAGCGCTGTTAGTCCCGTCCGCGCACCTGAGGGCATAACCTACCTGCAGGTGCGGCTTTCTCCGGGCGAGCAATGGGCCTTTACCCCGGAAGATGGGCAGAGTGTCGGCTGGTTCGCAGTGGCTGAAGGCGAGGTTGACGCCGGCGGACGGGTCTCTGCGGGCCAGATCGCATTTTTCGAGGACGGGGCCGGACCGATGTCGTTCCGGGCGCACTCGACCTCCGGAGCCACCTTTGTCCTTGGCGCTGCGATCCCGCACGATCATCCGCTCTATCTGGGATATTATTCAGTCCACACCACGGCAGAAGCCCTCGCGGCAGGCGAGCGGCGGATTGCCGAACTCGGTGCCAGGCTGATGGCATCGGGCGACCGACGGACGGCCTCCGGCAACGTTCCCGTCTTCCGGTGAGCTTCGAGCGTCCAGTTGAGATGCGGACGAGGCTCGATGGGCCTGAAGGAAGTCCTCCGGCGGATCTCTTAGGCCCGCTCGGTTACTTCTTCGGTGAGAGAGGGTCGGCTGTCGGAATGCCACGGCAGGATGATGTTGAACCGAGCCCCGCCAAGCTCCCGGTCAGGCTCGAACCAGAGCTTTCCGTTGTGCCGCTCCACGATCGACTTGCTGACGGATAGCCCCATCCCCATCCCGTCTGCCTTGGTCGAATAGAACGCCTCGAAGATCCGGCCAGCTTCCGGCGCCGCAATGCCGCGTCCGCTGTCGGCGACCGTCAGCAGGGCGCCGCCGTCTCTGGCGACGGTCCTGATTACGATCCGCCGGGGGCGATCGTCGGGATCGCCGATCGCGTCGGCGGCATTGAGACACAGGTTGAGGATGACCTGTTGGAGCTGGACGCGATCGCCGGGGACCTGCGGCAGGTCGGGGGCGAACTCGGTGGACAGCGAGATTCGCCGTCGCTGCAGCTCCGTCGTGCAGAGTGCGACCACCTCGCGCGCGGCCTCATTGAGGTCGATCGCCTCGAGGGTGAATTCCTGCCGGCTGAAGAGCCCGCGTAGCCGCTTGATGACTTCCGAGGCGCGGTTCCCATCGCGCAGGCTGCGCTGCGCGGTATTGATGGCGCCGGCGATGTCCGGCGGATCTGCTGACAACAGCCGGATACAGATGCTGGCGTTGGTGATGATGCCGGTGAGCGGCTGATTGACCTCGTGCGCGATCGAAGCGGTCAGTTCGCCGAGGCTCATCGCGCGGGTGACGTGGGCAAGCTCCGAGCGCAGTTCATCGAGAGCATCCCCGATCTTTTTTCTCTCGCTGATGTCCTGGATCGAGCCCATGACCACCGGGCGGTCGTCCGGCTCGTTGAGGAAGTGCGCAACGGCATGGAGGTAGACAATCTCGCCGTCGGGCCGGATGAAACGGAACGTCTCGTCGAAAGCGCTCCTGTCCGCCATCGCTCGGGCGAAGCCTTCATCGAACAGGTCGAGATCGGCCGGATGGACGTGGTCGCGAAACTCGCGCAGCTTGGCCGGCGCGCATCCGAGGATGCGATAAAGCTCGTCGGACTGGATGTGCGCGTCGGTGAGAACGTCGGTCCTGAAGCTTCCCGTATGCGTCAGGCGCTGGGCTTGGTTGAGATGCTCATGCGCCTCGCGCAAGTTGCGCTCGCGCTCGGCAAGTTCCTCCTCGGCGCGCTTCCGGTCCTCGATATCGGTGTTGATGCCGTACCACTGGACCACCTTGCCCTGCTCGTCGCGAAGCGGCCTCGTCTGGAAGCGGAACCAGCGGTAGACTCCGTCGTGGCGAAGCAGGCGCGCTTCCACTTCCGCGCCCGAGCCCGTGTCCCGGCATGCGGCCCAGGTGGTCCCGATCGTTTCCAGATCGTCCGGGTGGACGAGGCTGGTCCACTGCCAGTCGGCGAGATCGTCATGGGAGCGACCGACGAATTCGAGATATTGCTTGTTGAAGAAGTTGGCAGTTCCGTCGGCGCGCGCCGACCAGGCCATGGCCGGAACGGTGTCGATGATGAGGCGCAGGTTCCGCTCCCGCGCGGCAAGCGCCGCCTCGGCGATTTTGCGGTCGTGGACGTCGGTCAGGAGCACGTGCCAGGCGAGGATCTCGCCGCGCTCGTCGCGAAGCGGCAGGCCGCGATTGCCGAACCAGCGATATTCTCCGTCGTGCCGGCGCAGGCGCTGCTCGATGTCGTAGGGCGTCCCGCTCGCCATCGAGCGTCCGAATTGCTCGGCGACATGGGGCATATCGTCGGGATGAACGATCCCGTTCGTCCCCCAGTCCTGCAGGACATCGATATGGGCCCCGCAATAGTCGATGATCCGTTGATTGACGCGCTCGACCCGTCCCGCCGGACCCAGCACGGCAACAAAGCCGGGAATTCCC
The DNA here is from genome assembly GCF_039543105.1 of Sphingomonas daechungensis. Taxonomy (NCBI): domain Bacteria; kingdom Pseudomonadati; phylum Pseudomonadota; class Alphaproteobacteria; order Sphingomonadales; family Sphingomonadaceae; genus Sphingomonas; species Sphingomonas daechungensis. The sequence continues at coordinate 864,970 of NZ_BAABJC010000001.1, read as the reverse complement.
TCCACCAGCGAATTGGCGTTGAGCTCGCTGATCCGGAGTGCGGCCTCGACGCGCTTGCGCTCACTGACCTCGGCCTCGAGCGAGGCATTGGCCGCAGCAAGTTCCGCCGTCCGCTCGGCAACGCGGCGATCGAGTTCGAGCGCGTTCTCGCGCTGGTTCCGGTCAAGTTGCGCCTGTTGCAGGGCCGCCAAGGCCAGGTTCGAGGCGACATTCAGGAGCAGGCGCTCATTTTCCTCCGGAAATCCGGGGCGCGAGGCGCCGACGACCAGACTGCCATATTCCCCTCGCATCCCAAGCGGGCTGTGCGCGAGCAGCAGCCTGATTCCAGACCTCTCGAGGGTCACCTCACGCGGCCAGGAGGAGTTGTTCTGACCTTCGTGTCGAGACAGGAAGGTCAGGACCTCATCGGCAACCGTACCGGCCAGGTGGGGTCCCAATTCGATCGAGGCGCCGCCGCTTGAGTCTCCGGCGGCCTTTGGGCAGGTGAAGGCAAAGTCCAGCTCCAGCATCGCCACCAAAGCTTCTGCGAGGCTCAGCCCGATGTTCGGGGAAGCGGTCCCCCAGGCGCTCGAGAGCGCAAGGAGGGCGACGAGATCATTGAGGACCTGTCGCAGGCCGTTGCTGTCAGGTTCGGGCCCGGTTGCGGCTCTGCCCGTCACGCGGCCGCGATGCGCCGCTCCGCCAGGAATTGCTCGGGCGGAGTGTAGAAGGGATTTTGTTGCAGCGCTGTTCCGATGAGGACCATCGGATGCGTGCGCATGATGTCGATCATCATCGCGCCGCTCATCCTGCGCGCGTCATAGACGCAGATCACGACGTCGGGATGGCTGTTCCAGATGTGGTTCACGCGCGCCTCGAACTCGATCAGCTGTTCAGGGTCAGGTTCAGCCTCGTGCACCCAATCCATGTTGCAGACGATCCGGCTTAGCGGAAACTTCCGGTCGGGGCCCCCGCCGGCCATGGTCTCGAAGGAGTCGAGCATGCGCTCCTGGTCGAACTGGCCGTCCACCAGATAGGTGTCGACGTTCCGGCGCAATTCGAGCTGGCCGGTCGTCAGTCCGGTGCTGACGTCCACGCCTTCTTCCTCGAGGGTCGAGACATGCTGGGCGATCTCGTCCTCGCGGAGGATGTGGACCGCCTTGTGCCCCGCCGCGAAACCCTCGGTGATGAACGGCATCAACACTCGCCGTGCCTCTTCACCGCTGCCGAAGAATGCGCAGATGTGACGCCGCTCATGAAGATGCGCGCAGCCGAGACTGACAGGGACCGGATCTTCCATACGCAGCCGCCCAACCAATGCGAGTTCCATCGCCGGTCATGCAGATAGCATCACTAGGCGTCACTCGGAACGCTGTTGATACCAAAGTATCAGCCGAAGACTACAGTGGCCGGGAATGGGCCGGACAAGCCCTCGTCCGAAGTCCCGCTGTCGTCGCTTCTCCCCGGCCTGTCTCGGGCAAGAGGGGCCCTACGATAGTATCTAGATACGATCGTCCAATCGCCTCTCGCGCCCCGAGCTTGCAGGTCATGGAGCCCATCTGAATTGAGGCGGAGCTGCAACGTGGACGCAATCACCAAAACGGCACAGCTTCAGCTGACCAGACATGCACCCGAATATTGGCGCGTCACCATCAACAACCCCCCGCTCAACGTGATGGGCCGACCGATGGTGCAGGAATTCGAGCGCCTGATTGAGGAGATTGAGAGCGACCCGGTTCTCAAGGTCGTGGTCTTCGACAGCACGGTGGAAGGTTTCTTCCTCAATCATTCGGATTTCACCGCTCCGCTCGAAAGCCTCACCAGCCTCCCGCCCGGGAGGAGCGGTCTTCCCCCGTGGCCGGACTTCCTTGTTCGTCTGCCTCGCGCCCCGGTCGTTTCGATCGCGCTCGTCAGAGGCCGCGCAACCGGCAATGGAAGCGAACTCATACTGGCTTGCGACATGACCTTCGCCAGCCGTGAAAAAGCAATCATCTCGCAATGGGAAGTGGGTGTCGGAATGGTTGCCGGCGGAGGTCCCATGGCTCGTCTGCCGGCATTGATCGGGCGCAACCGGGCCCTTCAGGTCCTCCTGAGTTCGGATGATTTCCGCGCCGATCAGGCCGAGGCATTCGGTTATATCAACCATTCTCTCCCCGATGCGGAGCTTGAGGCCTACGTGGATCGCCTCGCGAAGCGCATCGCGGGTTTCGACAAATGGGCGATCGGCGAGACCAAGCGACTGGTGAACACCGGGCTTGCGCCCGACGTAGAGCTCGGCGCCGGCTGGGATTCCTGCATCAATTCGATTGGTCGGGCGAGCACCCAGCGATCGATCAAAGCCCTGATTGCCGAGGGGTTTCACGCGCCCGGCGAGGTGGAGGACCACCTCGGACAATATATCGGCGATCTCAATCCCTGAATATGCACATGAAGAGCGAGCCAGCATGCCTCTTTCTGAAGCTGGCGCCCTATTGGCGCTTTCTGTCCAGCTCGCCGGCTTCCCGGCTGTCGGGACGACATTGATCTGCTCGCCGCAGACCCCGGTCGCGGACGAACAAGCGGCCGCAGTCGACGAGCCGGGTCAAGGTACGCGCTCGAAGGGCCCCGCGGCCCCTGCAACGGGGCCACTGTCGCCGCACGCGGTCGCTGCAGCGCGTCCCGAGGAGATCCGGTTCGAGCCGTTTGCCGCATTCCCGGCGGGCGCCGAGATCGCGAAAGTGGTGGGCAACCCCGCTGCGCCTGGTCCCTATGTCGTTCGGGTGAGAGTAGGCGCCGGGGTTAAGCTCATGCCCCACGTGCATCATGAGGATCGGATCTACACGGTCATCTCGGGAGTCTTCTACATCGGTTTCGGGTCGCGTTTCGATCCGGGCAAGCTCCAGGCATTTGGGCCGGGGAGCGTGATCGTTCTCCCGCGCGATACGCCTCACTTCCACAGGGCAAGATCAGGCACCTATGTAACCCAGGTGACGGGGACCGGCCCGCTCAGCCTCGACTATCTCTGTGCCGCAGACGATCCTCGAAACCATGGGGATAAGAGCAGCGGCTGAGGGATGGCCTTCAAGGCTGGTCGGCGGCCCTCGCTTCGGACGCAATCGGCCTCACCGGACTTGGGCCGGCAGTTCCCGAACGTCCCGCGGAAAACGCGCACCCTCCAAAGGTGTCGGGGACACCAAAGTGCAATCGCCTGGACCGGGGGGAGACGGCACAAAGGGCAGCATCAACCTCCAGGAGGTCTGCCTGAGCCGTGGGCCTGACGCCAAGTCACGCGTGGTGTGCAGCCCGGCCGGCCGAACATCAACCTTCTGCACAGAAGCGGAGCCAGTCATGGACAAGCCCAAGATCGCAATCGTCCTCAGCACGACCCGTTCGGAGCGCTTTGCGGACAAGCCTGCCGCGTGGATCAGCGAACTCGCCGATGCGCGGGGGGACATGGCCGTGGAGATCGTGGATCTGCGCGACTATCCGATGCCGTTCTTCGACGAGCCGGCGTCCAGCGCCTGGGTGCCGTCCGAGAATGAGGTTGCTCAGCGCTGGCAGAAGACCGTCGACGGGTTCGATGGGTTCATCTTCGTGACCGCCGAATATAATCGTGGTCTGCCGGCAGTACTTAAGAACGCCCTCGACTATGCCTACACCGAGTGGAACCGCAAACCCTTCGCCTGCGTCGGCTATGGAAGCGTCGGCGCGGCGCGCTCGATCGAGCAGTTGCGGCTGAATTGCATCGAACTGCAAATGGTCCCGACGCGGACCGGCGTGCACATCCAGGGCGCCGACTTCTTCGACGCCCTTCAGCAGGGCCGGGACCTTCGAACGATCCCCTATATCGAGCAGAATGCCATCGCGATGCTTGATGAGCTCTTCTGGTGGGCATCAACGTTGAGGGCGCCAAGGGTTCAGCTCCAGGCCGCTTGACGACCCCGGGGTCACACCTCTGCCCGGCCGATCAGCCGGCCGGCAGGGCTGCAATGAGTTCGGCCGTGTTGACGATGGCATGTGCGAAGGTTGGGCCATTCAGCTCATGCGCAGCGTGCATCATGTCGCGCGAAACGGCGGCGGTCGCGTCGCGAACCAGCGTCACGTGATAACCAATCTCCATTGCACAGCGTGCGGTGGATTCGATGCAGGTGTTGGCCAGGAGGCCAACGATGATGACATGCGTGATGCCCCGTTGCCGCAGTTGCTGGTCGAGGTCGGTATTGGCAAAGCCGCTCTGGGCCCAATGCTCCTTGGCGACGATGTCGCCGGGCCGCGGCGCAAGATCCGGATACCAGTCGCCTCCCCATTCGCCGCGCGCGAAGCTGTGGCGTTTCATGATCGCAAGGTGCGTCGGATTGGGAAACGCCCAATCCTCATAGTCGCCCGGCTCCCAGCGCCGGTGCGGCGCGATCGCCACCTGTATCCCGGCCTCTCGAACGGCCGTGTCGATCGCTTTCAGATTTGCGATCAGGTTCACTTCGTCGGCAACTTCCCGGACTCGCGGCCACACCTTGCCGCCCTCGGCTAGGAAGTCGTTGTAGGGGTCAACGAGGAGCAGTGCGGTCGTCTCTTTGCGGTAATCGGGAACGCGGGACATTTTTCACCTCCGGCGGGGGATAGGCGGGATCAGTTGCGGAGCGCTGCGCGCTCGATGCTCGCTGCGAACAGCGGCGTCTCACCCTGATTGTGAGCGATCGACATCGGCTGGCGCTGGGTCCGGAAGACTTCGAACGGAATGCCCTGGCGATCGAGCAGGGTCAGCATGTCCTTGGTTGCGAAGGACATGACGTGGTTTGTGAACTCGCAGCGGCCATCGTCCAGCGCCTTGACGCTCAATTCCCAGACGACTCGAATGATCGTTCGACCTGAGGGCGTGAAGACGTCCGAGTTCGATTCTAGGACGAGGTGATCGGGCTGGGCGAGCTTCTCGACATAATGTTGCACCATCAGGCTGCCGCCGATGATTTCGACATTGATCGACATCCGGGTGCCGTCGGGCGCGGTCGTGAAGCCGGCAGCGACATGCGCCGGGGAGCAGCCCTGGTACTCGAGATCGGGGAGCGCGAACGCCCAGGCGGGGATGTCGATCTTCTCAATCGGTGCGTTAATGATTGCAGTGAAACTGGAATCGACGATCTGATGGTCGTTCATGGCCTTGGCCTCCGGAGTGGACGTTGCCGGGCCCTGCGGTTCGAGCCGCGGCCCTTGAGGCTCAGGAAGTAAGCGTGGAGGCCGAAGGCGAGTATTGCGCTTTGGTGTCGGGTTTGAGCGAACCTGCAGAACTCAATCGACACCTTGGTCTGATGTCATCGCGCGGGCGATGATGCCAAGGCTGAGGTCCATGTCGCTGAGGAGGCCGAGCATGCCATTCGTCACCGTTCAATTGACCCGCGAGGGCACAGAGCCCGGTATCGATCGGACCACGCCGGAGCAGAAGGCCGCCATATTCCACGGAATGAGCCAGGTGCTGTTGGATGTTCTTGGCAAGCCGCACGACTGGACCTGGGTCGTCATCCAGGAAGTGGAGCCCGACGATTGGGGCTGGGGCGGAATGCCCGTGATGCAGTATCGCGCAAGTCTGGCAAGCAAGAGCGCAGGATAAGTTTAGCTGCGATGGGCCGCGAGGTTACCGACTTCCTCAAACGCTTGGGGATCGAGCTTCCGATCATCCAGGCGCCGATGGCCGGTGTCTCGAGCCCGGCGATGGCGGCCGCGGCAAGCAATGCGGGAGCGCTGGGCTCGATCGCCGTCGGCGCGGCCGACGCAGACGCGGCCGCCTTAATGATCGGAGCCGTTCGCGCCTCGACGGGCCGGCCGTTCAACGTCAATCTCTTCTGTCATCGTCCGGCGCGCGTGAGACCGGAAGCAGAGAGCGACTGGATCGAACTCTTCCGCTCGCAATTCACGGCTCTCGGCGCATCGCCGCCGGTCCGGCTTCGCGAAATCTACCGAAGCTTTCTGGTCGACGACGAGATGCTCGGCATGCTCGTCGACCTCAAGCCCGCGATCGTCAGCTTCCATTTCGGACTTCCCGGCAGGCACGCGCTCGACGCGCTGCGCGATACCGGCGCGTACCTGATAGCCACTGCAACCAGCCCCGCCGAGGCGCGGGAAATAGAATCCGCGGGCGTGGACGCGATCGTCGCGCAGGGATGGGAGGCGGGCGGGCACCGCGGCTGTTTCGACCCCGACGCGCCCGATGCGCGGGTTGGCATGGCGGAACTGACTGCGCAGCTCGTTCGCGAGGTGAATGTGCCGGTGATCGCGGCCGGCGGCATCATGGACGGGGCCGGCATCGCCAAAGTGCTCGAGCTCGGGGCCGCGGCGGCGCAGCTCGGCACGGCCTTCGTCGGCTGCGCGGAGAGTTTCGCAGATACGGGGTATCGCCAAGCCCTTTGCGAAGCGGGCGTGCGCGGCACGATCATGACGCGGGTGATTTCGGGCCGGCCCGCGCGCTGCCTCGCCAACAGGTTTACGGCAATGGATGCGTTGGTGCCGGCAGCCGCTGTGCCCGATTATCCTCGCGCCTACGATCTCGGAAAGGCGCTCAATGCAGCGGCAGCCGCTCGCGGAGACTTTGGCTTTGGCGCCCAATGGGCGGGTGAAAGTGCGGCGCTCGCGCGCTCGCTTCCGACCGCCGCATTGGTCGAGGCGCTCGCCGTAGAACTCAAGGAGGCGCAGCAATGATTGGCGAACCAAGCCAGGTGATAGGCCGGCCGCTGTTCCGGATGCAGCTTTCGATCGGGACGATCATGACCATCGGCGGGCCTCCGGGAAACCAGACCCGTCTTGCAACCATCGCCGGCGGCACCTTCGAGGGCGACCGGCTGCAGGGTGTTGTGCGCGCGGGCGGCACCGACTGGCAAAGGGTACGGGCGGACGGCTCGGTGCTGCTGGATGCGAGGATTGTTCTCGAGACCCACACGGGCGCACTCATCGCCATGTCTTATATGGGCATCCGAACCGGCCCGCCGGACGTCATGGTAAGCCTCGACCGCGGCGAAATCGTCGACCCGCAGCGTTATTATTTCCGCATCATGCCAACGTTCAGCACCGCAGACACGGCGCTGGACTGGCTCAACCACATCATCGGCATCGGCGTCGGCGATCGCCTGCCGGAGGGGCCGACCTATGCGGTTCACGAAATCCGTTAAGGGAAAGGGCATGCCTGGCCCGAGGGTTCATCGCGGAACGACGTATCAGTGGGCTGGAATGGCCGGCCTTCGCATCTTCTATCGCGAGGCCGGTCCGCGCGACGCCCCGACGCTCGTCCTGCTGCATGGCTATCCGTCCTCATCGCGCATGTACGAGCCGCTGCTTCGCCGGCTCTCGGAGCGGTTTCGTCTGGTCGCCCCCGACTATCCGGGATTTGGCCACAGCGATGCGCCGCCGCCTTCGGACTTTGCCTATACATTCGACCATCTGGCCGAGACGATGTCCGCACTTCTCCACGGCCTTGGCATCGACCGCTATGTGCTTCTCATGCAGGATTATGGAGGACCGGTCGGATTCCGAATGGCCCTTCGTGACCCCAGGAAGGTGCTCGGCATCATCGTTCAAAATGCGAATGCCTATCGCGAGGGCCTCGGACCCAAATGGAAGAATATTGGGCGCTTCTGGGAAGATCCCGTTGAGCATCGCGAAGAGTTCGAAAGATTTGCATCGCTCGAAAGCGCCCGGCAGCGCCACCTAGGCAACAGTCCGAATCCGGAACGTTATGATCCCGACTTGTGGGTCGACGAATTCGCCTTCCTGTCGCGCCCCGGCCAAAGCGACATCCAGGCCGCACTTCTCGGCGATTACAGGACCAACGTCGAGGCCTATCCCGCTTGGCAGGCGTGGCTACGCACGCACCTACCGCCGACCCTCGTCCTTTGGGGTCGCTACGATCCCTCTTTCATCGTGCCGGGGGCGCTCGCCTATTGCCGGGACGTTCCCGATGCCGAGCTGCATCTGCTCGATGCCGGGCACTTCGCCCTCGACGAAGCGCCGGATGAGGTCGCCGGTCTGATCAGCAATTTCGTCGAACGAAGGATCGCAAATGCCGCCTGAAATGAGCGCCTAGCGCGCTGCCGCCGCCTGTTCGACGAGCGCGGCAACGGCGTCGGGATGCGAAACCATCACGACGTGCGAGGCGCCCGGAACCGCTATCACCCGACGCACCTGCGCGCGTTTTGCCATGAAGACGTGCGCCGCCGCCGGAATGTTGAGATCCGCGGTCCCGTAGATCGACCAGGAGCGGATGGTTCGCCAGGCCGGCTCCTGGGCTGCCTCGCCAAGCGCTGACCGGGCAATCGGGCGCTGGGTTGCGGCCATTGTTCTTGCCTGCGCTGCCGGAACATCGGCTGCGAATTGGTGGCGGAACCTGGACTGCTCGATGTACAGGTCCTCATCGCCTCCCGGCAGACGGACGCCCGGCGCCAGTGCCGAGCCGAGTGTCGAGCCTGGAAATTTGCCGCTCAAGCCAAGCGCGCTTTCGCCGGCCTCGGGCAGGAACGCCGCGACGTAGACGAGCCCGACAACCTTCTTACGGTCGGCGACCGGGTCGCTGATCAGCATTCCGCCATAGGAGTGCCCGACAAGCACTACGGGCCCATCGATCGAGCGAAGGAGAGCGCCAAGGCTGTCGGCATCGCGCCTGACCCCGCGCAATGGGTTGGCCGCGGCGATGACCCGGTAGCCGTCTTTTGACAGACGGGCGATGACTGCGTCCCAGCTTGACGATTCGGCGAATGCGCCGTGCACCAGGACGATTGTCGGGCGGGTTGCGGCTGAGTTCCGCGCGACCAGGCCGGATCCCGGAAGCAGGAGCCCGAGGGCAAGGCACAAATGCGCGATCATTCTGCGGATGGACATGGCGGAGCCCTCGCGGAAGATGGGGACAAGGTGCCGGGATGGTGGGGCCACCCCAGCGGATGCATCAGCGGAACGACCGGAAGCTCTCGCGCAGATCTTCGACCAGCAGCTGCGGTTGCTCCCATGCGGCGAAATGCCCGCCCTTATCGTGCCGCTTGTAGAAGACGAGGTTGGGGAAGGCCTTCCGCGTCCAGCTTTCCGGAGCCGTGTAGATTTCGTCCGGGAACGCGCTCACCGCCACGGGAAGAGTGACCCCTTTGGGCGCGAAGAAGGCAAGCTTGCTTTCCCAGAACAGTCGGCCCGACGAAAGGCCGGTCCTGGTCAGCCAGTAGAGCGTGATGTTGTCGAGGATGTCGTCCCGGGTGAGACCTTCGCGGCCGCCGTCGAACACCCGGTTGATAAGCTTCTGGCTCTGAGGATCATGATCGATCATCCAGGCCGCAAGCGCGATCGGACTATCGTCGAGGCCGTAGAGGGTCTGGGGGCGGGCGCCCATCTCAAGAGCATAACCGACCCGGTGCTTGTAGAAGAAGTCGAGCTGGTCCCACGCATATTTCTCGTCGCCGGTCAGCCCGGTTGGAGCCGGTCCCCCCGACAGAGCGGCGGAGATGTTGTCGGGAAGCGTTCCCGGCATGTTGGTGTGGATCGCAAGCAGGCCCTGCGGCTTCTGCAGCGCCATCTGCTCATTGATAGCGTCACCCCAGTCGCCTCCCTGGGCGACATATTTGCTGTAGCCGAGGCGCTGCATCAGGACTGCCCAGGCCCGGGCCACCCGCTGCGGGTCCCAGCCCAGTTCCGTTGGAGCGGCGGAGAAGCCGTACCCGGGAATGGAGGGGATGACGACGTCGAACGCATCGGCGGCCGTGCCGCCGTAGGCAGTGGGGTCGGTCAGGGACTTGATCACCTTCAGCTGCTCGATGACTGAACCGGGCCAGCCATGCGTGATGATCATGGGAAGGGCGTTCGGGTGCTTCGACTTGACGTGGATGAAGTGGATGTCGACGCCGTCGATCGTCGTGACGAACTGCGGATATTGGTTGAGGTTCGCTTCGGCCCTTCGCCAGTCGTAACCCGTCGCCCAATAATCGGCGAGCTTCTGCATCGTCTGCAGGCGGACGCCCTGGGTGTCGTCGTTCACCAGTTCGCGGCTCGGCCAGCGGGTCGCTCTCACCCGGCGCTTGAGATCATTGAGCGCTTCTTGCGGGGCCCTGAACTTGAACGGGCGGATCGCGTTTGCGGCCGGCTGCGCGCCGGCTCGCGAAACATCCGCCGCAGGGGCTCCGTCCGCCGCGGTGGCGGCCACCGCCTGGCCCCCGGCAATCGAGGGCAACAGAAGTCCGATCGAGCCGAGGAGGGTCGATGCTACAAAGTTGCGGCGTGGCATGATGGAAAGTGCGAAGCTCATGATGCTTTCCCTCCTTCGAGAATGACTGTGTCAGCCATTCACTTCGGCTGTCCCGGGAGCGAATGCGATTGGACGATGGTGTATAGATACTTTGGTCTTCAGGCCGTGCGGCCCTGGACCTCCGACCCACGTCTCGACCCCGCGAGGATTGCCAGGACCGCCGCAACAGCCAGTGCCGCCGCGCCGAGGCCGAACAGGAGCCGGTAATCACCTCCCGACCAGTTGTAGATCAGCGACATGCCGTAGGCGCCTGTTGCCTGGAAGATCGCGAAGCTTGCCGTGGCCTTGCGCCATGCCCCGGCCTGCGCTGCCGGATGGTGGCGGAGGATCTCGTGCGTTCGTCCAAGGACGATGGGCGCAATACCGATCGTACACGCTCCTACGAGGGCACTGGAACAGATCAGCAGCAGTGCCGAACTGCCGAAAGCGGGCAAGGCAACGGACAAGGATTGAAGGATGAGAGCGCCGATCAGGGTCGCTCTGGCGCTCCAGCGGTCGACAGCATGGCCGGCGACAATTGGCCCGAGGAGCGCTCCCATGCCGAAGAGCGTCCAATAAGCGGCGGCGCTGGCAAAGCCCTGGTGAAGTCCCCGCGCGATGAAATCCGCAAGGAACAGCATATGGGGGACCAGTCCCAAGGCGTTGAGCCCGTAGGCCAGGTACAGGCCGCGCAACTGCAAAGGGGACGACCGCGAACGGCGAAGCGCTGACGGCGGAACCGCGAGCGCGGGCCGCCAACCCGTCCAGCCGAGAAGCGTGAAAAAGGCGGCAATGCCTCCCAGCACCGCCCAGGTTTGCACCAGCCCGACGCTGATGAGCAGCGGCACGAGGGTGCCGGAAAGGGCAATGCCGAAGCCGATTCCGACAAAAATCCCTCCGGTGACCAATCCACGGCGGGCCGGCGGAACGTGCACGATGATGGTAGGTGCGGCGAGCACCATCACCAGTCCGCCCGCGACGCCCGAAAGGGTTCGCCACGCGAAAAACCAGGCCGTCCCCAGCTGCAGGGCGCAGGCGAGCAGCGATATGCTTGCGACGGCGGTTGCCCCGCGTATAACCCATCGCGCCGTCAGTCGCCCCGCCGCGGCATGCGCGCCAAGAACGCCGATCAGGTAGCCGGCAAGGTTTGTGGCACCAAGATAAGCCGCCGTGCCGGCAGCGAACCAGCCGTGGCCGACGAGCGCCGGGAGGAGCGGCGTATAGGCGAAACGCGCAAGCCCGATGCTGACAAGGCTGGCGCAGAAGCCCGGCAGCGCCAGACGCCACAAAGCGGAATTCAGCCGCTCCTGCTGTGGGATCTGGTCGGCGCCGGCGACCATCGGATCGGAGCTGGAAATGGCGGACTCAGCCGGCGAGTTGTGCGACCTGCTCGCCAAGGTTCAACTCGGTCTCCGAACGGCTCTGCAGGCCATTCTCAAGCAGTTTCTGGATGCGGGCTCGGGTCTGCGGTCTCGCCGTCGACTTGAAGAACGCGTCGATCGCCGGCGGAAAGACGTCGTCCGCCGGCAAGGTCACCTCGTCCACCAGCCGCTTGGTGGCAACCAGCGCTTCCTTTTCAAAACCTGCAATCCGCCGGGCCAGTCGATCCACGAAGCTATCGAGCTGCGCATCGGGGAGTGCGCGGTTCACATATCCGTAGCGCTCGGCGAGCTGCCCGGGAAAGTCGTCGGCGCCAAGCACCACTTCAAGCGTCCGGCCGCGGCCGATCAATCCACCAAGCCGGGCCATTGGGTTTGCGCCCGGGACGGCACCGGCGCCCACCTCGAACTGGCCGAGGACAGCCTTTTCGGCGCTTGCGAAGCGAAGGTCGCAGGCGAGCGCGAACTCGCTTCCGGCCCCACGAGCGCGGCCGCGGATGGAGGCGATCGAGACGACCGGCGCGCGGCTGAGGCGCGCAAGCACGTCAAGCCAGGGGTGCATGCCGGTCGGCCCTTTGGGCATTGCGGCCGTGCGCTCCTTGTCGGTGAGCACATCCCAGTGGGCGAGGAAGAAATCGGGATCGCGACTATCAAAGACAATCACCTTCACCTCGGGACCGCTCTCAAGGCTTGAGATGAGCGCGGAGAGTTCATCGATCGTCTCAGGGTCGATGAGGTTGATCGGTGGGTTTTCGAAGGACGCCCGGAGATAGCCGGGGGCCTCGACGCGGATTTCGATCTGTTTGGTCATCCTGTCCTCCAGCGGAGTTCAATCAGTGACCAGCGGCCTGGCCGCCGTCGACATGGATGGACTCCCCGGTCACGAACTCCGCACCTTCCAGGTAAAGGACGGCGTTCACCACCTCGGCGATTTCGCCGAGCCGTCCGACCGGATGCAGGGCGGCAAGCGCCTCGTGCGTTTCGGGAGCATGCATCGGCGTGTTGATCACGCCCGGGGCAACGGCATTCACGCGGATGCCGCGACCTGCATATTCCACGGCCAGACTTTTGGTCGCCGCGGCGATGCCGCCCTTCGACAGCGAAGCGAGGGCCGACGGAACTGCCGACAGCGGATGGTCGATGAGTGCCGTCGTGATGCTGACGATGTGGCCTGATTGCCGGTCCCGCATTGCCCTGAGGGCCGCCTGGGTCGTGTAGAAGAAGCCGTTGAGGTTGGTTGCAACGACGCGCTCGTACTGCTCAGCGCTGTACTCATCGAACGGCCCGGCAAGAAAGATCCCGGCATTATTGACGAGGGTATCGACCCTCCCGAAACGCTCGAGGGCCTCCCGGATGATCTTGGGGCCGGTCTCCGGAGCTCCGATGTCGCCGGCGACGTTGAGGATATCGGGATCGCTGGACGACGCGATCGACCTTGATGTCGCGACGACCCGGTAGCCAAGAGTGCGATATGCGCGAACGAGCGCTTCACCGATGCCTTGCGATCCGCCGGTGATGACGGCGACCTTCTGTTCGTTTGCCACGAGCTTGCTCCTGTTTTTTCTGGGTGAGGTGCCCTGGTGAGTAGATGCGAGAGTCAGTCGATCCGGAGGCTCTGCTCCATCGCGTAGCACTGGTCCCAAATGTAGACGTCGAAGCCTCCGAGCCTCGACTGCCACTTCGGGCTGACGGCGTTGACGCACTGCACGACGACCCGGTCGATGTAATTGTCGAACACGGCCCACGGGTTGGTGAGATCTAATGGATCGATCTCCTTCCCGAGTTCGGTCGACTTCAGCGCCGACTGGGCGGCCGCTTTCACGTCGGCCATGAACTCGAGCTGCGTGCGGACATCGTCGTGGGTGCCGACGCGACTGACATGACCCCCGACGAGGGTGTTGAACGGAACCCGATCGATCTCGGCGACCTGCGCGAAATAGCCGGGCACATCCTGCGCAAGGGCAAAGCGGCGCCACGGCATCCAGCCGGGGAATATGACATCGATGACCATCAGCACGCGCTGCTCGGGCGCGTAGATGAAGATGTTGCCGGGCTCGTGCGCAACGCCGTGGTAGCTGAGCTCGAGCCGCTGGGTTCCGAGCTTCAGGCTGTACCGATCCTTGAAGGTGACCGTCGGAAGAGGTCGCTCAGGGTCGTTGTCACGAGCCAGCAGCCGACGCGTTTCCTCATGGGCGATGATGATCGGGTGCCCGCCAAGTTCGGTGACGCCGCCAATGTGATCCTTGTGCGAGTGACTGTAGATGACGTGGGTGACGGGGAGCGACGTGACCTCCGCAATCGCCGCCCGAATATGCTTGGCGTAACCGGGCGGTGCGTCGACCACCACCACGCCGCGTTCGTAGACGAGGAACATGGACTGGTAGGAATTGTCCGTGACCATGTAGAGACCGCGGCCAAGTTCCTGCAGGCGGTAGCCCGTGGCCGGGTTGACCGCGGGCGCACCGGCGGATTCCGGCACCGGAAGATAGCGATCGGGGCGAACGCCGATCGGCGCGAGCGGCGGCATGTTCTGATAGGGCGTTCCCGCCTGGCCCGAGGGGGCCTGGGCATAGGCAGGGACGCTAGGACCAGCGGCAACCGAGGCCGATGCGAGGAGGACGGCAGCGACATTGGCCGCCGCCCGGACGTGGGCTCTATGCCCGAACTTGCGCGAGGATCCGCCGGTCATGTCTTGCTCCCTTGAAGAAGTGTCGGGAGCAGAGATAAGCAGTCGTGCGGAAAGGTCGGATTGGACGATGGTATCGTGGATACCATCGTATGCTCTAGCCCCTGCGATAGCGTTCCGCCGGCTCGCTTCGGGAAAGGTTGGGAAGCAAGGCGGTTCGAGCGGCGTCGAACGCCTCCCACTCGCTCGCATCGGGAAGCGATGGAATCGTCACGAACTCGCCTTGGTCGAAGCCGCTCAGGGCCGCGTCGACGACGTCCTCCGGCCTCATGACGATGCTCGCGGGCAATGCACGGACGGACGATCCGGACGCGTCCCAGAATTCGGTTGCCGTTGCGCCGGGCAGCACGACCTGGACCTTCACGTCAAAAGGCGCGAGTTCATGGTGGAGCGACTGGCTCAGCGCCAGCACATAGGCTTTGGTCGCACCATAGACGCCATTGAGGATGGTTGGTGCCACGGCCGTGATCGAAGCCATGTTGATGATCGCGCCTCGCCCGCGTTGCGCAAAGGCCCGGGCGGCCGCGTTCGCGAGCATGGTGACAGCGCTCACATTCAGCTCGATCATCTGCTCCATGATCTCGGGGTCGGACTCCTTGAGCGGCGCGGTAGAGCCAAACCCCGCATTGTTAACGAGCATCTCGATGCGGGAATCCTCTGACAGGCGTTGGGCGAGCTGCCTCCGGCCATTCAAATCTGAGAGATCAACGACTGCAGGTTCGACGGCGCTTCCCGTCTCGCGCTCCAGTCTTGTCGCAAGCGTGGCAAGCCGCTCATGATTGCGCGCGGCAAGGAGGAGGTCCCACCCGCGCCTCGCGAGCCGGTCTGCGTAAATGGAGCCGAGGCCGGAGGAAGCGCCGGTGATCAACGCAACGGGCTTGGCCATCATAAAGCTCCTGCAATGGTCTCGAGGTCTTGCTGCGGTCCACTTCGCAGCAAAGCCATGCTCGGGAAGCGTGTCAGCACCGCGCAACCTTCCGGTCCGAATGACCATTCGGCACTGCCGCCAAGCTCCTGGACCAGGCCGGCGATGACCGACTGTCCGCGGCCTGCAGCCGGATTGAGGGGAGGCCGGCCCGTGTCACGAACCAAGCATCTGAGTTCGCCACCCTCGTGCGTGACCTGCACGAAGATTTCACCGCCTGAATCGCGCAGGCCATGGCGCGCCGCGTTCCGGATGAGTTCGGCGACGACGAGCCCGATGCGCCAGCAGGTCTCGCCGGCCATCAAATGGTCGGCCGTGTCCAGCACGAGGAATATGCCTCGCTGCGCGAGCATCGCTGTCGAGAATTTCAAACAGATCTGACCGAGATATTCAGCGATATTGACCTCGCTGCCCTCCCGCGGCGGGCTGAGCACCCGATGGAGTTCGGCGTGCTCACGGAGGCGGTCCGCGACATTGGCAATCTCGGACCTGGTCGCGCTGTGCCGGCTTCGCGCGGCGGCCACGGAGAGGGACGCGATGGCTTCGGTATATTCGTTCAGCACGCGATGATTGATTTCCTCAATCAGGTTCAAGGATCGCCGCGGGATCGACGTGCCGATACCAGTTGCAAGCATGCCTTGTTCTCCGTTGGACCCACTCCCCTGGTCGGCGGGCCGAGGAGAACTGTCTGTCGAAGCTGGACGGAGCCCGCTATTGAACCTTGGTCTCGCGAGACCTTGGTCTAGGCTTCAGCCTCGCGCGCCCGGTTCGAGCCCGAGCCGCTGACCCATTTTCACAAGGTCCGCGAAGGAGCGGGCTTTCATTTTTTCCATCAGCCTGCCGCGATGCGCCTTGACCGTGATCTCGCTGATGCCGAGTTCACCTCCCACCTGCTTGTTCAGGAGGCCTGAAACGATCAGCGCCATAACTTCGCGTTCACGCCGGCTGAGTTCGGCGTAGCGTTCCTCGATCACCTTAAGGCTCGCTCGCTCGGCGCTGATTTCCCTACTTTTTTCGATCGACCGGTCGACTGCGGTAAGCAATACCTCATCGTCGAACGGCTTGGTCAGGAACTCTGCAGCGCCGGCCTTCATCGCCCGCACGCTCATCGGCACGTCGCCAAACCCCGTCAGGAAGATGATCGGCAGTTCGGGCCGGTCCTTTGCAATCCGTTCCTGAAGATCGAGTCCGTTGAGATCAGGGAGGCTGAAGTCCAGCAGCAGGCACCCGACTTGACCCGGCTCGCTCTCGTTCCAGTCGAGGAAAGCCTGCGCATCGGGGAAGCTAATCACCCGCCAGCCGGCCAGCTCGAGGAGGGGCTGAAGCGCCTCTCGAACGGAGATGTCGTCATCGACGACGAGCACGACCGGCTTGGCGTGCGAGTCGTCAGGATTGTCTTTCGACGTCATACCGAAACCTGCGCGGGAGCTCATGCTGTACATCGGCAACCTTCACTTCGGGCGGACTGCGAGCGTGACGGCCTCGACAATCGCTTCTTCGCTGAATGGCTTCAAGAGACAGGCAATGGCGCCGCTCGACTGAAGCGTCGGCCAAAGGTTATCCTGCGCATGGGCGCTGATGAAGACGATCGGCAGGCGGAAACCGTTGCGGATCAGGGCCTGCTGAAGCTGTGGCCCGCTGAGGCCCGGCATTGCGACATCGAGGACGATGCAGTCGGTACTCTCTTGCCCGTCGGCCCTCAGGAACGCCTCGGCAGATTCGAAAGCGCGGACTTCAAAGCCGTAGGATTCCAGCAGAGCAGGCAATGACTCCCTCACCGATTCGTCATCATCGACGACGGCAATGACCTTGCTCGAGCTCACGGCTCGAACCCGTCGGTCGACACGCTTCCCTCTGGCCGCCGAGGCACGTCGCCCAGGCGGGCGGTCATCAGGCCCCTAGCATCCAGCGTCATATTCTTCTCTCGATCAGGCCGAGTGCATGCGCTCGTGACCTGAGTTCGTCCATGCTACTTTGGTGTTGGTCCGATCGAACGCTCGGATCTCGGTCGGCCAAGCTAGACCGCCAAATGTGACTGGATGACGTACACCATCGTCTAATTGGCGCCGCGCTGCGTCAGGCGCAGGCAGGGTGAACACCATTGCCTCAATCGGAGCCACAAACATGACGCTCGAGCTGCGCCGCCGAGAGCTATTGAAAGCAACGCTGGCCGGTGCGGCAGCGGCGACGACAGCTGCGGCTACGACCGAACAAGGTGTCGAAGGCGTTTCTAGCGCTGCGCTTCCATGGAAGTTGCGGCGTATCAAGACTGAGCTCCTGGAGATCACCTATGCCGAACTTGGGCCGCCTCACGGCCAGACGGTCATCCTGTTGCACGGTTGGCCCTACGATATTCATAGCTTCAGTGAGGTTGCACCTTTGCTAGCTGCTCAGGGCCGCAAGGTGATCGTCCCCTACCTACGCGGCTTTGGAGGAACTCGGTTCCTAGTAGGCAGCGCCATGCGCAATGGTCAGCCCGCAGCAGTCGCAACGGACACCATCCGAATGATGGATGCGCTCGGCATCAAAAAGGCGCTTCTTGCCGGCTTCGACTGGGGTGCCCGAAGCGCTGACATAATTGCTGCACTCTGGCCGGAACGCTGCACCGGTCTCGTCTCGGTGAGTGGTTATCTGATCGGAAGCCAGGCCGCTGGACGCAACCCACTTCCCCCGTCGGCCGAGCTTCAATGGTGGTATCAATTCTACTTCGCCACGGATCGAGGGCGCGAGGGCTACAACCTTTACCGCCGCCAATTCGCGCGTTTGATCTGGTCTCTCGCATCACCCAAGTGGGATTTCGATGATGCGACGTTCGAACGAAGCGCTGCAGCATTCGACAACCCCGATCACGTTGACGTTGTCATTCACAATTATCGCTGGCGGCTCGGTCTCGCAGATGGGGAGCGGCGTTATGACGCGCTGGAGGCCCGGCTGTCTGGGTCGCCTCCAATCAGAGTTCCGTCGATCTCGCTCGAGGGTGACGCCAATGGTGCGCCTCATCCAAATCCGAGCGCTTATGCGACAAAGTTTGCTGGGCCTTATGTGCACCGTCTCGTGACTGGCGGGATCGGTCACAATTTACCTCAAGAAGCACCCGCTGAGTTTGCCCGAGCAATCTTGGACCTCGGCGGGAGTGCCTTCGCGTCGCAGCCTATTTGATGTCATTTCAACAAAAGGAGACGGGCCGTGAGCCTCCCCAATATCAAGGAACATTTGGAAGTGATCGGCGCCGACGGTGTCCACGTCGGCACCGTCGACCGTGTGCTCGGGGATCGCATCAAGCTCACCCGTAGCGATGGCCCCATAGGAGCGGTGGGGCACCGCTTCATTTCCGCTGGCTTGGTTGCCGGCATTGAAGGCGAGCAGGTCCGATTGTCCGCGAATGCAGACGTAGCAATCTTGTTCGAGGAGGGCGAGCAAACGGATGGTCACATCCACCGCGAAGAATTTTTTGATGAGGCTGGTATCGAAAGTTTCCCGGCAAGCGATCCGCCCGCCATCAGCTGACGGCAGCCAAATCGACGCTTCATGAGACGAGATCTAAACCCTAGCGCGAGAGCGTTACTGCACGATGGCCAGCGCCTGATCGGGCTGCACCGTTGTCGGTAACACAGGAAGGATGGAGACGATGGCGCGCCATCACACCTACTGCTCCGCTTGGAAGGGCGAATTCACAAGTTCCGGTCTCTGGCAAATCACCCGTCCCCGCTCAGGCTTTCTTAGTGACAGTTGAGGACGCGGACGGTCGGGAGGGGAGTCGGGGAGGGCCCGTCCGCGTCCTCGGCGCCTTTTTTGGAGCGCTCATGCAATATTCGCCGTTTCAACCCCGCAGCTCAATTGCACCAAAGTGTCAGGCGAGAAAGCGCGCCATCATTTAGGGCTACCAACTTCCTTTAGTTGACGACCAATGTTGGCCGAAAGCGGCCGGTCTGCTTTCGGCAGATAACGACCCTTGGAGGACCTTCAAAGCGGAGGGGACTTGGATTTTCCATCCGTCGTTTTCGAATGGAACTCGCCAACCACCTCATACATCCCGGGATCAAATGTAGCGAATGACAGGGCTTCTTCGAGATATGGGCGTGGCGCTGGGTCTTGGCGCATGGCCTCATAGTCAGCAAGGCTGACCCATTTAGCGTACATGGTGACCTTGCTGCCGTCTGTGCTGCGATGAAGGGTCGACGAAATGAACCCAGGCGCTTTGCTGACGATCTCGCCGGTGACCTTGGTCAATATATCGACCAATCGCTGTTGATTGGACGGATCGACTTGGAAGACATTGATGAAGACAATCACGGCGTTCCAACCTAGGCGAAAAGCGAATTGATCATACGAGAAGTAGGGTTGATGGACGCGGAGGCAACTGCCGCTTTTCACCCGTTTCAGACGCTGGTCATTCCTCGACGGGGGAATGCTGGTGAAACGCCAAATTCCATCCATCGCTCGTCTGCACGTAGGCCGAGCTGACTAAGGCTAAATATGGTTGGTCGTCGGCTCGCGTTACATCTGCCCGGTAGCTTATGATCGCCACGTCATCATCGACGCGCAGAAGATGACGGCCGCTTAGTCGCAGGTCACGCCACCTATTTGCGTTCATTGCAGTCGCCGCGACGTGTTCGCGGGCAAATACGCCGTGCATCTCCCCCATCTGCGGAAATGCAAGCAAACACTCCTTGTCGACATGCTCGAGAAAATGCTCCTCGCCGGAGAGCCAGAAGCCCTCTTTTAGATCAAATAAGTGCTCTTGAAGCGCCATTCTCCATCGTTGGAATCGCTGAACGACCACCCTAAACGGCGGTTTCCTACTCGCTCTCACCGCTCGCAGGGCAATATCGGCTTTCCCTTCCGGCCATTAGCATCCGAGAACCATTGGGCGGCTCTGATTGGCCGAAAGCGGAGGCTCGCCGCGCTGGTCCCCGCGCCTCGCCCGCGTGCTTTTGGTGCGCTTCACCCATTTCCCCTCTGCGTTACGAGAGGAGGGCCAATCATTCGATTTCATTCGCCTGGAGGGTCATCCGGGGTGCTCGTTCGAACAGCGCCCTGAAGCCGCGGGCGGCGCTTGTCCCCGCGCCTCGCCCGCGTGCTTTCTGTGTAGGTTTTGACTCACGACTTAAAGAGAGCATTCACAGGAGAGCGGCTCTGACTCATTTTGATTCACCTGGAGCTGACCGACGCTGCGGCGAGGGACCTCTCATGCAGCCCTGCTTGGAGCGCACCCCCTGGTAAGCCCCGGCCGGCGTGCAGCGCCGGCAGCAACTTAGGCGCCGCACAACGACCGGGATTGGTCACCCGGAAACGATGACCCTAACGATCGCTGCGCGGCTGAACTGATAAGGTCTATATATTATATAACTTAGGAATGGATTCTGACTGCTCGGTAGACTTGCGCTACTTTGGTAGACTGGCCTCTAATCTGAGCAAGCCATTGACCAGCTCGTCGTTGTCGTTGGCGAAGAGGTACTCGAGATACTGCTCCGGGTCGGCCTCGCTGAGCATCCCTTCAATTGCTTCCTCCTGAGCTTCACGTCGGCTGAGCTCACAGTCTGGGATCGAGGCGCCGCTCAATTTGCGGTCGACCTCTTCGGCTACGCATCCGGGCAGGCTAAAGCCGTAAGCGTTAGTGATCTGCCTGACTTGCGGTCCTCGGTGGACGCCCTCGATCGCCTCGGCTCTCCGAACCCGCACTAAAAAGCCGTGCTCTTGTAGCCTGTGCATCGCATCCACGACGGCCTGCTTCGATCGCCGCGTTCTGTCGCATATGGTGGCGATCGAAGGATCGAGGCGGCCGGTACGATAGTCGACCATGCGATAAAGCTCCCGCAGCACATCAATACCAATGCTGCCAAGAGGACCGTTCCTCTGCCCTTTCTGCTTGTGCTTACGGTCATAGGACTGCGCAGCATGCATGCGTATCCCGATGATCACCCGAGCCTCCTGATTGCTCCGGCCAATCGGCTGCCACACAGCGGTCGCTCTAGGATCATTGGCGTAGTAGCTGTTTCGCCGGACCGGCTGGAAGGACCGCGTCGCCTTCTCTGCCGCGATGTTGAAAGCGATTTCGCCGAACGAGCGGGCCATCAGCCTGCCCGCCCGTCGAAGGAGGCTAGTTGCGCTGGCCCTCGATAAGCGACGAGCTCGGCGGCAAACCTTCGAACAACAGATCGGCCCACTCCTGAGCAATCTCGCGCCGGCGCTCCATAAAGGACGCACGATTGTAGATTGCTTCGACCCCCTTCGGCTGATGCGCCAGCATGAGATCTATGATGTTGCGATCGCCAGTTCGGCCAGCGCGCTCGGCACGTTCGTTCATTATCGTGCTGAAGGTTGATCGCCACCCGTGTGGTACGTGCCGGCTGTTGAATGCAGGGAGCCGTCGATATGCAATCGATAAGGTGTTCTCGCTCATTGGCGCCCGAGAATTGCGACCGTTCGGAAAGAGATAGGGCGCCCGACCGGAGAATTGTTTGACGAGCTTCACGATCTCCACTGCCGCTGGTGCCAAGGGCACAATGAACTCGAATGCCTCTTGCTCTTTCTGCTCGAGCGACAGCTTCATTTTTGCCGCTGGAATTCGCCAGATTGGCGTACTCGTTTCGAGCCCCTCGAACTCCGACCATTCCGCGTGGCGCAATGGACCCGAGCGCACAGCCGTCAAAGCAATGAGCCTGGAGGCCAGCTTTGTAAGCGGGTGGCCTGGAGCAGCCTCGGCTGCTCGCAGCAGCGCCCGCGCTTCCTCGACTGTACGCAGAGCCGGGTATTTGCGCTTGGGCACCGGCGGCAGCGCCTTCTGCATATCCGCCGCTGGATTGGTTTCTGCCGAGCCTGATCCAAGCGCATAGATGTAGGTTGCCGAGATGTACTGCTGCACCCGACGGGCAAGATCGACTGCGCGGCGCTTCTCCATTCTCCTGAGAACGTCCAACACCATTGGCGGCGTCACCTGCCGAACAGGTACAGCCCCGATGTGGGGAAAGACTTCTGCTTTGAGCCGACCAAGCACGATATTGCTGTGGCGCTCGGTCCATCTTGCTTGCTGTCGAGCATGCCATTCCAGCGCGACAACCTCGAACGTCTGCTTTGCTGAACTGGCCGACGCCGCCCGCTGCTGTTTCCTCGCTACGGAAGGGTCTGATCCGCCGCGCTTGAGCTTTCGGGCTTCGTCTCGCTGGTCTCGTGCAGCTGCTAGCGACACGTCCGGATATGGCCCGAACGTGAGATTCTTCTCTTTGCCGTGGATTCGATACTTCCACCGCCAGATCTTGGAGCCAGTACGCAGCACATGGAGATACAAGCCGCCCGAATCCGCAAGTTTGTAGTCCTTCTCGCGTGGCACCGCAGTTTGGCACTGTCGGTTGGTTAGCATCGAACCATACCCCCAGCGCGGAATTCCATACCCTCCATCTTACCCCCAAATATCGTGAGCTCTGATTGGAACATATGGGACAAGTTGGGACTACGCCAGAGGGATTCTCTCTCGTAAAATTGCTCGTCTTGAGCCTTAATGAGATTTCATGGGAAAAAATGATGGTGCCGGATGCAGGATTCGAACCCGCGACCTTCGGTTTACAAAACCGCTGCTCTACCAACTGAGCTAATCCGGCGTGGCAAGCGCCTATGGCCACCGCAGTCGTAGACGGCAAGGTTTTACGGTCTGTTTACCTTGTTGGGCGCATTCTGGGACGTCCGGAAGCTTGTCCGGCGGTGTAAAGGAAAGCGTACATGGTTTATCTTGCAATGGCCATGTTCATCGCGTTGTTCGGCTGGGGGTCCACCTATTTCGGCTGGCATGATCCGACCGGAAAGGTTCAGCTCGCCTTGTTCACCAGCTTCGTGCTCGGCGCTGTCTGCGGGTTCAAGTCGAAGGGCTGAACCCGAAAAGACTTGGCGCGCCGCCGCCAGCCGCTACATCCGCGGCGTGAAACCGCTCCCTCCATATGCCCGATTGCTCCAGCTCCGTGTCGAGGAGAGCGATCACGGGCCGGTGATGGTGATGCCCTTCCACAATGACGTCATCGGGCGGCCGGGCTATCTGCACGGCGGAGCGATTGCGGGCCTCCTCGAATTTGCGGCATTCACGACGCTTCGCCGACAAGTCGACGACGAAAGCGTCGCGATGAAGCCGATCACCGTCACAGTCGACTACATGCGCGGCGGGACGGCGCGGGAGACGTTCGCCAGCGCGACTATCGAGCGGCTCGGCGCCCGCATCGCCAATGTCGAGGCGTTCGCGTGGCAGACCGACCGGTCGACGCCGATCGCCAGCGCGCGGCTCAATTTCCTGCTCGACCGGGGTCAGTAGCCGCTGAGCGCCGCGACCTGGTCCCGGTGGTAGTAGACATCGCCGAACAGCTCGCCGAGCACCGCTTCTCGTTTCATGAACAGGCCGATGTCGTGCTCGTCGGTCATGCCGATACCACCGTGCATCTGGACGCCCTCCTGGACGGCAAGCTTGGACACCGCCGCGGCCTTTGCCTTGGCGACCGCCGTCATCAGCTCGGCTTTCTCGTCGCCGGAATCGATGAGCTCGGCGGCCTTCAGGACCGCGGCGCGCGCGATCTCGATCTCGCCGTAGAGGTGCGCCGCTCGATGCTGCAGCGCCTGGAACTCGCCGATCAGCTTCCCGAACTGCTTCCGCTGGCGGAGATAGTCGACGGTCATCGCCGAGGCTCCGGCGGCGACGCCGACCAGCTCCGCCGAGACTCCGGCGCGGCCCGCGGCCAAAGCACGGGATAGAGGTGCCCAGCCATTATCGACGTCGCCGACCACGGCATCCGCATCCAGTTCGACATTGTCGAAGCGCAGCCGCGCGGCCTTCGAGCTGTCGGTGAGCGTGACGCTCTCGACTTCCGCGGCGCCCTTGGGAACCGCGAACAGCGTTAGTCCGTCGCGATCGCCGGGTGCCCCGGCCGTGCGCGCGACGGTGAGGATCGCGTCGGCGGAATTTCCCTGGACCACGAATTGCTTGGCCCCGTTGAGAACGAAGCCGTTGCCGCGCCGCTGGGCGGCGAGCTTGGTCTGTTCAGGCGAATGCCTGCGGCCTTCATCGACCGCGAGTGCAAGCACGGCCTCTCCCGCGAGAATGGCAGGATACCAGCGCTCGGCATGGTCGGTGCCTTCGATGGCGCGAGCGCCGACGACGGCCGTAGTCAGGAAAGGTGAGGGTGTCAGATTGCGGCCGATTTCCTCCAGCACCAGCGCGGCTTCGACCGAGCCGAGGCCAAGGCCGCCTTCGCTTTCCGGAATGCAGATCCCGGTCAGGCCCAGCTCACCGAATTGCTTCCACAGCTCGCTGCCGTAACCATCGGTGCAGCCGGTATCCCGCCAGTGGCGAAGCTGCTTCGCCGGTCCGCCCTCGTCGCGAAGAAAGGTCGCGGCGGTTTCCTGAAGCATTTTCTGGTCGTCGTTCAGAAGTGGCATGCGTCAGGCTCCCGGGAGGCCGAGAATGTGCTTGGCGACGATGTTGAGCTGGATCTCGCTCGTGCCGCCTTCGATCGAATTGGCCTTGGTGCGCAGCCAGTCGCGCGCGGCCTTGCCTTCGTGGGACCGTTCGCTGTCCCATTCGAGCGCGTCGGAGCCACCCGCGGCCATGACCAGTTCGTGGCGGCGCTTGTTGAGCTCGGTGCCTGCATATTTCATCATGGACGGGCTGGCCGGATGCGCTTCGCCGGCCTTGAACATTTCAAAGAAACGCTCGCTCATCGCCGCGAAGGCGAGGGCGTCCACGTCGAAGGCGGCAAGCTCGGCTCGAAGCAGTGCATTGTCCGGCTTGAGCGCTGCGCCCAGCGTTCCGCCGGATCCGCCGCCAAGGCCCATCCCCGCGATCATCTCGCGTTCGTGGCCGAGCAGATATTTGGCAACGTCCCAGCCGCGGTTCACTTCACCGACGACCTGGTCCTTGGGCACTTCGACGTCGTCGAAGAAGGTCTCGCAGAACGGCGAGTTGCCGCTGATCAGAAGGATCGGCTTGGTCGAGACGCCCGGGCTGGCCATGTCGAACAAGAGGAAGCTGATCCCGGAATGCTTGGACTCGCTCGACGTGCGGACCAGGCAGAAGATCCAGTCGGCCTGGTCGGCGTAGCTGGTCCACACTTTCTGGCCGTTGACCAGCCAGTGGTCGCCCTTGTCCTCGGCCTTGGTCTGCAGGCCGGCGAGGTCAGACCCGGCGCCGGGCTCCGAATAGCCCTGGCACCAGCGGATTTCGCCGCGCGCGATCTCGGGAAGGAAGCGCCTCTTCTGCTCCTCGTTGCCGAACTTCAGAAGCGCCGGGCCGAGCATCGAGATGCCGAAGCTGGTCAGCGGCTGCCGCGCGCTGATCCGCGCCATTTCCTCCTTAAGGACTTTGGCTTCGGCCGGGGACAGGCCGGCGCCGCCATAATCCTTTGGCCAATGCGGGACGGTCCATCCACGCTCGACCATGCGTTCGAGCCACTGGCGTTGAGCATCGCTCTGGAACGTCCAGTTGCGGCCGCCCCAGCAGGCGTCCTTTTCGGACCGCATCGGCTCGCGCATTTCCGGCGGGCAATTCGCCTCCAGCCAATCGCGGGTTTCAGAACGGAAGGTATCGATGTCGGTCATGCGATCGCCTTAAGGTCACAAACGTCACGGAGAACAGCGCATTTCCAGTGACCTTATCGCTGCCGCGAAGGCAAGCGATTTGAAAGGCCGCTATCCTCGCCGTGCCGCGAGCCAGGCACGGCAGATGCAATCAGGAAAGGGGAGCAGCAAAAAGGGCCGCGGTAACCCGCGACCCTTTCGCTTCACACGCTCTTTCGAGCAGCCGTCGGGCTATTGGTAGTCGACGGTGACGTTGATGTTGCCGCTGTAGACACCATCGGTGGTCGCGGGCATGACCTTGATCGAGCCACCGACGTTGAAGTTCACGCCGGCCGTGCCCGAATTTGGCATCGTCACGGTGGCGGGAGCGCTGGGCGTGAACGACAGGGTCGAACCGTCGTTTGCATTCGTCAGCGCGCTTGCGACGGCAAAGACCTGCACGACCTGGTTGTTGGTGCCCTTCACGTTGTACGCGGCCGACGCCGGCGTGCCGGAGCAGGTGAGCCCGCCCGAGCCGCAGGTCACGACGCCCGCCTGAGTCATCGCGACCGTCTCGCCGGCGGCCGCGATGGTGCCCAGGGTGATGGTCCCGAAGTCGAGATTGCGCGTAGACGTCAGCACCAGCGGCTTGACGATCTTGGCGCGGCCCGTTGCCGGCGTCGCGGCACCGACCGGCGCAGCGACGGCAGGCACGGCGATCAGCGACGCGGACGCAACAGACGCCGCAAGGCAGGCCTTACGAAGAAGATGATTCATTTGTTGTCCCTACTTGTTCCGAGCTGACAAGTTGCGGGCGGCCGAGCGCCGTTCCGCGTATCGTCACCGCCGCGTTAACCTAAGTTAGTTAAGTAAAGACTTATTTCCATTTGAGCTTGCGGAGGGTGACCGCTTGATGTCCGCTTTCGACCCATTCCTGCCATAAGCGGTCCAACCCGTTGTAGACGTCCACCCTAGCTGCAATGCTCGCGTAATGAGCAGGGCAGCCGAACTGATCGAACTTGGCGGAGCGCTGGAGCGAAGCGGTCAGTACGCCGCCGCTTGGAAAAATCTCGACGAGGGTGGCGAGCTAAAGCGCCCTCCCGATTGGCCAAAGTGGGAGGGGCCGGGCTCATCCTGCTCAACGCTTTTGGTTCGACGACGCATCCGGCACTTGGGAGCCGAGCTTCGGAATGCTCGCTTCGCGAACATGGCTGTGCCGCACGTTGAGCGCGTCATAGCTGTCACGGAGCCGCGCCTGAAATCCTTGCTGGCTCGAAGCTTTCCCCAGGTTACCTATGTTGAAGCGACACAGTCGGTGCAGGCGGACTGCGAATCCTCCTATGAGGGACTAAGCAGGCACTTTGGATCGACTGAAGAAGCCATCGCTGCCTCTTTTCAGCCCCTAGTGGCCGAGACGTCGGGCGAACCATCGGGCGTCGGCATCGCTTGGCATTCCATCAACCAACGTAAGCACCTTCCTGAACTGGATGATTGGGCTGCCCGCCTGGCCGGCATGACCGATGCCCTTCAGTCCCTTCAATATGATGAGGCAGAAGCTGAGATTGACCGTCTGGAAACCCTATCCGGTAAGCGCATCGCTCGATCTCCTCTAGATCAAAAGCTGGACGTGGACGGCTTCGCAAGCATGGTCGCCGCAGTAAAAGGCGTGCTCACGATCAGCAACACAACGGCTCACATGGCTGGCGCGCTTGGGAAATCTTGCGTCGTCATTTTGGACGACTTGGACCATCTTTCATGGCCGGTATCCGGCGATCGCACACCGTTTTACCCGACATTGAGGCTGGTGCGCCGAAACCAGCGACCCTGGAACGCCGTGTTGGACGAGGCTGTCGTGGTTCTGCGCACGCTGATAGAGCATGCTGAATGACGATCAGCGAGCAGTACCGGCAATTAAACAAGCACTTACACGAACTCGGCTCGTACGGCCGTAAAGGCGACAAGTGGGCTGCCCGAGTTCGAGAACTGATAGGAGAATATCAGCCTACTACCATCCTTGATTATGGATGCGGGCAGGGCGCTCTCGGCAGAGCGCTGGGTATCCCCATCAGAGAGTATGATCCCGCCATTGCGGGTAAAGATCAGCCCCCCGAAAAGGCCGATCTAGTCGTCTGCACTGACGTTCTCGAGCACGTCGAACCCGCGCACCTCGACGCGGTTCTTGACGACCTTAAGCGGGTGACGGGCAGATGCCTGTTCGCTGTCATTTCGACGCGACCTGCCAAAAAGACACTAGCCGATGGGCGAAATGCTCACCAGATTGTTGAGGAATGGACGTTCTGGGAAGAGCGTCTGTCGAGAAGATTTCGAATAGAGGCCCATTCAGCGAATCACAAGGAAGTGGAAGTGGTCCTGCTGGCGCTGTGAACCGTTTATCGCCGAGATATCGATCAGTTCACAGCAGGCTGCGCCGAACGCTAGACGACGTCGTCTCTGCTTTCGCCCGTTGCGGGAGGCGACAGCGCGATATGTCGGTGGAAGAGGTTGCCCAGTTGCTCCGCAAGTTCCGCGATAACACCGCCAGCCATTCTGAATGGGACTACTTCTGCACCGGACGCCAGATTGCCGACCCGCGCCTTGAAGAGGTTAGAAGGGAGATAGAGGAACTGCATGGCCCCCGAGTTGAACCCTACACTTCAGACCGGCTGAATGAGCTTATTGCACGGGTAGTGGCGCTCGACTCCGCGCGCTGACGAGCCTGCGGAAATGGCCTCGACCCATCCAAAGCAAACATTCCGTTCGGCATCGTTGAACAGCCGTAACAACACCGATAACTCGGCTTCGTGAAACCGAAGCTTCTCACCACCATCCGCGACTATTCCTGGCGCATTTTCACGTGGGATCTGATCGCCGGCGTGACGGTCGCGCTGGTCGCTTTGCCGCTGAGCATTGCGATCGCGATCGCTTCGGGTGCCGATCCCAAGGCCGGGTTGGTGACCGCGATTGTTGCCGGGTTCCTGATCTCGCTGCTGGGGGGCAGCCGGGTCCAGATCGGCGGGCCGACGGGTGCGTTCATCGTCGTCGTCTATGGGATCATCGAAGCGCACGGGCTCGACGGGCTCTTGCTGGCGACGCTGATGGCAGGCGTTATCCTCGTCATCGGAGGATTGCTGCGGGCCGGCCGCTTCATCGCATTGGTGCCGGAGCCGGTGATCGAAGGGTTCACCGTCGGCATCGCCGTGATCATCGCTGTCAGCCAGTTGAAGGACCTGCTCGGGCTGTCGTCGGCAAAGGTTTCCGCCGACCTGGTGCAGGCGCTACCGGCGCTATGGGCGGCTCGCGACGGAATCAATCCGATGGCGGTCGCAATCGGCCTGTTCTCGATCGGCGGGATCGCGCTTTTCCGGCGTATTGCGCCCTGGTTTCCGGGGTCGCTGGTGGTGATCGTCATCGCCTCCGCCGCGGTGGCGCTGCTCGCTTTGCCGGTGGACAGCATTCATTCCCGATTTGGGGTCATTCCCTCCGGCATGCCTTGGCCGTCGCTGCCCCATGTCAGCATCGCACGCGTCAGTGCGTTGCTGCCGTCGGCGCTTGTCATCGCCTTCCTGGCGGCGGTGGAATCCTTGCTGTCGGCGATCGTAGCGGACCGCATGATTGGGGGACGCCACCGGTCCAACGCGGAGCTGCTGGCGCAGGGTGTAGCCAACATCGCGTCGCCGCTCTTCGGCGGATTGCCGGCGACGGGGGCGATCGCTCGCACGGCGACCAACGTCCGCGCCGGGGGCCGAACGCCGGTTGCGGGGATCGTCCATGCCGTGACGATCCTGCTGATCACGCTGGGGGCTGGAGCGCTGACCGGTTATCTAGCGATGCCGGCGCTCGCGGCGCTCCTGATCGTCACCGCATGGATCATGAGCGAGCCGCACCGATGGGGCGAGCGGCTGCGGCTGAAGCCGGGCGACCGGGCGCTGCTGTTTCTGACCATGGCGCTGACCGTGGTGACCGACCTAACCATTGCCATTGCGGTCGGGACAGCGGCGGGGCTGGCACTGCGCCTCAGCCGCAAGGACGCAGAGCCCGAGGACTGGGCGCCGTCCGACCGCTCCAAGCTGTAGCATCGGGTCCAATACGGATGGCAAGTCCACGCTACCGGGCGCAAATTGCCGTACGGGACAACT
The DNA here is from genome assembly GCF_039543105.1 of Sphingomonas daechungensis. NCBI lineage: Bacteria > Pseudomonadati > Pseudomonadota > Alphaproteobacteria > Sphingomonadales > Sphingomonadaceae > Sphingomonas > Sphingomonas daechungensis. The sequence continues at coordinate 835,116 of NZ_BAABJC010000001.1, read as the reverse complement.
CGCAGGATGGTGCGAGCATGGCTGAAGAGCATGAGGACGATCCGGCCTCTGCGGCGAAGCGGGAGGCAGACGAGCGAAGGGCTGGACGATCGAACGTCCTTCTGGGCGCGACGATCGAACAGAATGGCGCACGGATGCCGGTGCGGGTCAGCAACCTGTCCGCCAACGGCGCCCTGGTGATCGGCGACCGGCTGCCTGTTGCCGACACCAATGTCACCTCCATTGCAACGGCTTTGCCATTGAAAGCTTCGTGATCTGGTCGCGAGACCGCCTTGCGGGGCTCGAATTCGCGACGCCTGTCCCGCCCGAAGCGCTCGGCCAGCGAGCGCCGCAGCCACGCATCGCGATCACCAAGGACACGCGCAACGTCGACTTCAGGCGGCCGGGGTTTCGCGGGAATCAGATGACCGACGAGGAACAGGAATTCTTCGATGAGCTGACCCGCCCTCCGCCGGATGATCCAGACAAGGGACCGTGAATGGTGCCCGCCTGAATGCGTCGCGTCTTTCGGGTATAGGCTAAAGACTGTTTCGAACCCCGTGCGTGCAGGTCTATAGGGCGACGCGTGAACCTTCTCGTCGGTATATTGCTGTTTTCAGGGACCATTCTCGCGATGGAGGGGGTGGCCTATGTAGCGCACCGCTGGGTGATGCATGGGCCCGGCTGGTTCCTGCACGAAAGCCATCATCGCCAGCGCGAGGGGATGTTCGAGCTTAACGATCTTTACGCGTTGATTTTCGCGATCCCGTCGATCGTGCTGCTGCTGGGTGGCGTGCAGCTGGGATGGGGTGAATGGGCTGCCTGGGTCGGGGCGGGGATCGCCGCATACGGCGCCATCTACTTCGGCTTCCACGACGTTATCGTGCACCAGCGCATCGGCCATCGTTACGTCGCACGCTCGACGTACATGAAGCGAATCATCCAGGCGCATAAGCTCCATCACGCGACCAGCGGCAAATATGGGTCGGTCAGCTTCGGATTCCTGTGGGCACCGCCCGCCGATGCCTTGAAGCGCCAGCTCGGCATGAGCGAGCACGCGACACTTCGCGAGCCGCGGCGCTAGGCCGAGATGACCGCGCTGATCTTGTCCGTAATTGCGATGACGGTCATCGTCGGAGTTCGATATCTCGCCGTCAGCGGCGCATTCGCGTGGCTGACCGATCGAAAATTGCCGGGCTTCTACGGTGACCGCCGCGAACAGATCCGCAAGGAGATCGGCTGGTCGCTGGCGAGCGCGTTCATTTATGCCGCTCCAGCCGGAATCCTGGCCTGGGGGTGGCAGGCGCACGGGTGGACACGTATCTACTCCAATGTGGCGGACTATCCGTTGTGGTGGCTACCGGCGTCGGTCGTGATCTACCTGCTGCTTCATGACAGCTGGTTCTACTGGACCCATCGGCTGATGCATCGGCCAAGCGTCTATAAGAGAATGCACGCCGTCCACCACGCCAGCCGCGATCCGACCGCCTGGGCGGCGATGAGCTTCCATCCCTGGGAGTCGATTACCGGTGCAGTGCTCGTCCCGGCGCTCGTCTTGCTGATCCCGATCCACTATGCCGCGCTGCTCACCGTTCTGCTGATCATGACGGTGATGGGCGTGACCAATCACATGGGCTGGGAGCTGTTTCCGAACTGGCTGGTCCGCGGGCCTGCCGGGCAATGGCTGATCACTGCGAGCCATCACCAGCGGCACCACGAAAAGCACCTTTGCAATTTCGGCCTGTACTTTCGTTTCTGGGACAGGCTGTGCGGGACCGATCGCGGCCTTGGCGAATTCAGGAGCGGCCCGCGACTACGGCCTCGGCAAAGCTAGGGACCACGTAGGCCAGCTTCTGAATTTTTCCGACGGTGACGCGTTGGTCCCAGGCGGCGCGGCCCAGCCGTCCAACGCGACGCCCGATTGCCCCGTAAATGCGAAGTGCCGAGAGGACGGCAAGACGGGACCGGAACGGCAGCTTTTCGACGCCCAGGCGCGCGCTTTCTTCATAGACGGACACGCTGTCGACGAGGCGTTTGACGATGGCGACCAGGGCGTCCTCGTTCCGGTCGTCGAACAGGGTCTCGCGAGTGACGCCGAACTCGTTCATCCAGTCGAGCGGTAGGTAGCAGCGGCCGGCGGCCAGATCCTCGCGGACATCCCGTGCAATGTTTGAAAGCTGGAAGGCGATGCCGAGGTCCGCAGCGCGCTCGAGCGTGTCCTCGTCGTCGGCGGGTACGCCCATCAGGATGGCCATCATGCAGCCGACCGCGCCCGCGACATAGTAGCAGTAGAGCGCGAGGTCCTCTTCCGTCCCCGGCTGCCACCCCGACTCGTCGAGTGCGAAGCCGCGCAAGTGATCATCTAGGAAGCGCTCGGGGATCGGGCATTCGGACAACAGCAGCGACAAAGCCCGGAACGGCAATTCCGTCATCGCCTCGCCGGCGACGGCGCGATGTGTTTTCCCGCGCAGGACGGACACATTACCGCGAACGCCATTGCCGAAACCATAAGTCTGGCCGTCGCAAACATCGTCGCAATGTCGGCACCAGCTGTAAAGCAGCCACGCCCGTTCGCGCGTCGTACGATCGAACAGGCGGCTTGCGGCGCGAAACGACTTTGAGCCGTTCTGGATCGCTTCGTAGGCGCCGGCGACGATTTCTTCGCGGGTCATGCCGCGAGGTCCTCGATCATCAGGCCCGCGGTTGCCTTGGCGCTTCCAACGACGCCCGGAATGCCCGCTCCCGGGTGTGTGCCCGCGCCGACGAAATAGAGGTTGCGGACGACATCGTCGCGGTTGTGGACGCGGAAATAGGCGCTTTGGGTCAGAACGGGCTCCAGGCTGAAGGCCGACCCGAGGTGCGAATTCAGCTCCTGCTCGAAATCGGCGGGACCGAAATGGAAGACCTCACCAAGACGTGAGCGGAGGCCGGGCAGCATCCGGTCTTCCAGGATCTCAAGCAGGCGCTCGGCGTACGCCGGGCCTTCCTTCTCCCAGTCGAAGTTGGTCCGTCCAAGGTGCGGCACGGGAGCGAGAGCGTAGAAGGTGGACCGTCCTTCGGGCGCCATCGACGCGTCGGTCGCTGTCGGATGGTGGAGGTAAATTGATGGATCGTTCGGCAGTGCAGAGCCGCGGTAGATCTCCTTGAGCAAGGCCGCGTAGCGTGGGCCGAACAGGATGCTGTGGTGCGGCACGTCCTCCCACGAACCGGTCGTGGAGAAATGGACGACGAACAGAGAGGGTGAGAAGCGCTTGCGCTTGAGGCTGGTGGACCGCCGCCGCGCGGACGGATGGGCGAGCATTTCGTAGGTCCGGACGATGTCGGCGTTGGAGGCGACTGCATCGAACGTGCCCGTCCAGCCGCTCCGGGTCCGGACTGCGGTCGCCCGATCGCCCTCGGTCCAGATGCCCGAGACCGGATCGCCGAGGCGGACAGTGCCGCCGATGCGCTCCAGGTGCGTGACCATCCCCGCGACAAGGCGGTTGGTGCCGCCTTCAGCGAACCAGACACCGCCGTCCCGCTCAAGCTTGTGGATCAGCGCATAGATGGCGCTGGTCGTCATTGGGTTCCCGCCGACAAGCAGGCTGTGGAAGGACAAGGCTTGCCGCAATTTCTCATTCCGGACGAAGCGGGAGACGACGGAGTAGACCGACCGCCAGGCCTGATACCGAGCGAGCTGCGGCGCTGCCTGCAACATCGACTTGAAATCGAGAAACGGGACCGCGCCGAGCTTCTCGTAACCTTCGACATAGACGCCTTCGGAATAACGCAGGAAGCGCTTGTAGCCCTCGACATCCGCGGGTTCGAGCGCCTCGATCTGGCGGAACAATCGTTCGTCGTCGTTGACGTAGTCGAAGATCGTGCCGTCCGGCCACGACAGCCGGTAGAACGGCGACACGGGCACGAGGCTGACGTCCCTGGCCATGTCGGCGCCGGTCAGTTCCCACAGCTCCCGCAGGCAGGCCGGGTCCGTAATGACGGTCGGGCCGGCATCGAAGACGTGCCCGTCCTTTTCCCAATGGTAGGCGCGGCCGCCAGGCTTGTCGCGAGCCTCGATTACCGTGGTGTCGATCCCCGCCGATTGCAGGCGGATGGCCAATGCGAGGCCGCCGAAGCCTGACCCGATAACTGCTGCCTTCCGCTTCATGCTGCGCTCCGCCGCAAGGCGGTAATAGCGCGGCCGATCGGGACGGGCGGCTTGCCGGTGAGTATGCGCATCTTGTCCACGCCGGACAAATGCGCGGCGTAGAAGCGGGCGATGATGGCTGGCGGGAGGCGATAGAAGTGTTCCAGGACGCGGTAGGCCTGCCCGGGCTCGGCAGCTTCGAAAAGCATGCGATTGAGGATGCGGAAGAACGACCGCTCCTGCCACAGTTTCTCCGACCGATTTCGATACAGCCTGTAGAGAGCCTCGCTGGTCAACTCGCCTTGTTCCGAGAGAAGCGCGGCATTCGCCACGGCATCGGGAAACGAATAGCTGGTCGTCGGGTGGAAGAAGCCGCCCCGAAGGCCAAGGCGCGGGACAGTGGCGTCCTGCCAGAAGGCATCGACATCCCCGCCAAGGACGATCGGCAGGACGCCGCTTTCCTCGCTTACGACCTCCGGCGAACCTCCGCCGGTCGCCAGCGCCAGCCGCTCGATGCGTGCGCGCAGCGCCACCTGGTCGAGCACTGGCGTCGGCGAATAATACGTGTCTTCGATCAGCAATTCGGTCGGGCTGATCGGAAGATGATAGACGAAGCGGTAGCCGTCGATCTGCTCGACGGTGGCGTCCATGATGACCGGAAGCGTGAGGCCGTGCGGCCGATCGAAGCGGAGGTACTGGCCGACGAACTTCTGCCAGCCGAGGTCGAGGCCGGGCATGGCGGCGGGACCGCGAGCGTCGATGACAGCATCCGCAGCGATCGTTTCGCCGTCGAGGCTGACGGAGTTGGCGTCAACCGCGTGGATTCGGGCATTCAGACGGATCTGGTCGGGCCGGAGGGCGGCGCGGACCGCTTGGTCGAGCTCGGTCGACCGGATGCTGCTGTAGCCGATATCGATCGTCCGGCTGCGACGCGGGAAATGAACTTCGTGCGCGGGCCAGTGGGAGGCGACGACGCCCTCGATCACCCAGCGGATTTCCGGTGGAACGTCGGAATCGAAGAACGACCAGGTGTGATTGCCGCCCAGCGTGTCGCCCTGCTCAATCAGGAGCAGGTCCACATTCGGCAAGCGCCTCGCGATCGCGAGGGCGGCCAGGCAACCGGACAGGCCGCCGCCGGCGATGACGATGCGGCTCAAGTCAGCACCCGGTTGGCGAATGCTTCCGAGCACTGATAAGCACCTGACGGATGCGCAGATCCGCCCTTGTCGCCGTTGCCGTTCCGCTGCTGTCCGCTGCCACGCCGACGGCTACGGTCGAAGTCGACCTTACGGCGCTTCGAAACAGTCACGGCACCATCCACGCTTGCATGACGCGCAATCCGGCCTTCTTCCCGAACTGCAAGAAGGACCCCGAGGCCCTGAAGCAATCGGTCCCTGCGGACGTCCGCCGCCTTGAGTTCACCGGGGTTCCGGTCGGCCGATATGCTCTGTCGGTCTTTCATGACGAAAATGCCAACCAGAAGCTCGATACTTTGGTCGGAATCCCGAAGGAGGGTTTCGGCTTCTCACGAAATCCCGTGATCCGCTTCGGGCCGCCGCGTTTTGACAAGGTAAGCATCGAACTTCCCTCCGGCTTCACTCGCACGAGCGTGCGCATGCAATACCTGCTTTAGCCCATATAGATTCGCAATTTTCAGTCACTTACGCTGCAGGATGGGGGTGTTTGCAGTCGGAAGGCGATACTCGATTTGCGCGCGGACGAAATCACCCCGGCCTCCGACGCCCCGCTGCTCCTGGCGGATAAGCCCGAAATTCGAGTGATTCTAGCGGCTCCTCGCGGGTTTTGCGCCGGCGTTCGCCGCGCGATCGATGCCGTCCGCGACGCTCTTGCCAAGCACGGTGCGCCGGTCTTCGTCCGCCGCGCAATCGTACACAATCTCGAAGTCGTGCGCAGTCTCGAGGCGGAAGGCGCGATCTTCGTCGAAGAGCTGGACGAGATTCCGCCCGGCGCGGTCGTCGTCTTTTCGGCGCACGGTGTCGCCCCGGCCATCGCTGCCGACGCTCGCCGTAGAGATCTGACGGCCTATGACGCCGTTTGCCCGCTGGTCGCCAAGGTTCATCGCGAGGTGGAGCGGCATCAGCGGCACGGTCGGCAAATCATCCTGATCGGCCACAAGGGACATCCGGAAATCGAAGGGACCCTCGGCCACGTTTCGTCCGTCGGCGCCCATGTCGTGAACAGCCTCCAGGAAGTCGCGGCCCTGCCGGTAGGACGAGATGAGCCTGCCGCTTATGCGGTCCAGACGACCTATTCGGTGGATGACGCCCATGCGATCGTCGAGGCGCTGCGCGAGCGTTTCGCCGACCTCGAGGGGCCGGCGTCCAGCGACATCTGTTACGCCACGACCAATCGCCAGGCGGCCGTTCGCGAAGTCGCGATCCGCAGTGACGCGATTATCGTCGTTGGCGAGCATTTCTCGTCGAATGCCTGCCGGCTCGCCGAGGTCGCGGGAGCGCATTGCGGCGAGGTCCAGCTGGTCGCCGGTCCCGACGATATCGACTGGGAGTGCCTGCCCGCCTCCGGAGTCATCGGGATCACCGCGGCTGCCTCGACTCCCGAAAGCAGCGTCCAGGCGATCCTGTCCGCACTCGCCGGCCGGTACCGGATCAGTGTCGAGCAAACGGGATCCGAGAAAGAAACCACCGTCTTCAAGCGAATGGCCCTCGCATGAGTACGGCTGAAGTCGCCCGGGACTTCACGCACATTGATCAACCGCTTGCGCGGATTGCGGCGGATATCGACGCCATGTTCGAAGAGGTGCTGGTACAACCCTCCGATCCCAGCGCCCGCCTTCTGAACGCCATGCGTCACGCCGCAATAGGCGGAGGTAAGCGCCTTCGGCCCCTGCTGGCGTGCGCCTCCGCCGACCTGTTCGACGTTCCCCGATCCTTGTCGCTTCGAGCGGGGCTCGCTGTCGAGTGCATCCATGTCCATTCGCTGATCCACGACGATCTGCCGTGCATGGACGATGACGACCTTCGCCGGGGCAAGCCGACCGTGCACGTCGCGTTCGATGAGGCCACCGCGGTTCTTGCCGGCGACTCCCTGCTGGCGCTGGCGTTCGAGATCCTGTCCGACCCCGCGACGCACCCCCTTGCCGAAGTCCGCGTCGAGCTCGTTCGGGACCTCGCTCATGCAGCGGGCGCGTTCGGCATGGCGGGCGGGCAAATGCTCGATCTGCTGCCGGCATACCAACCCGCGGACATGGAAGCGGTTGCGCGGCTGCAGCGATTGAAGACGGGAGCGCTGATCGGCTGGTCGGTCGAATGTGGCGCGGTGCTTGGCCGGGCTGGGGCCGAGGAGAGGCTGAGCCTTCGGGGCTATGCGCAAAACCTTGGACTCGCATTTCAGATCGCCGACGATCTCCTCGACGTGACGGGCGATCCGTCGGCCGTCGGTAAGCGCCTTCGCAAGGACGGCGACCAGGGCAAGGAGACGTTCGTGACGCTGCTCGGGGCGGATCGCGCGCGCCGGCAGGCCGAGATGCTGGTCGATCAGGCGATCGAGCATTTGCACCCGTTTGCAGCCTCGGCGGAGCTGTTGATCGCGATCGCCCGCTTCTCGATCAGTCGCGACCGGTAGGGACGATCTCCGCTTCGACCGCGATGCGAATGGCATCCGCGGTGGTCTTGACGCCAAGCGCTTCAATCAGGCGCGAACGGTGCATCTTCACCGTTTTTTCCTCGATGCCCAGGAAGCCGCCGATCTGCTTGTTGCGATAGCCCATGGCAACCAGTTCCAGCGTCTGACGCAGTCGCGGGGTGAGCGTGCGTATCCGTTCCAGCGCCTTCGCCTGACGAGGCCTGGAAACCGCGGCAACTTCCATCTGCGAGCCGATGAACATGGCGACGGAGCCGTCCTCGGCACGGACAGGGGCAAGCATGACTGCATTGCGGAAGGGCGAGCCGTCCTTGCGATAGTTGGTCAACTCGACAATCGCCGGCTCTCCTGAGGCGACCGCAGTCCGCAACACGTCCTGCGCTTCGGGCTCCGTGCCCTCCCCGGCGAGAAATCGGCAGTTCTTTCCCATCACGTCGTTGCGGCGATACCCGGTGAGGTGGAGGAAGGCATCGTTCGCCTCGACAATCGGATTGTCGGCAAGCCGGCAATCGGTGACGATCGTGGGAATGGGCGAATGGTGGATAGACTCGCGCAGCTCGCTGAGTTCCCAGTGACCGTCCGCCCCCTGCATGACTAAGGCGTAAGTGCGGTCCAAGCGCTAATCAAGCGATGCGGGATTCGCAGAGTTTGGGACTTTCGCGGGTTACCCCGCGACCGTGCACTGAATCGGGACCATTCGGCCGACCGTCCAGGTGACGTCATTGCCCTTTCCGCGCAGGCTGTTTTGCGGAGTCATGTAACTGAATCCCGAGCCTGAAGGCGCCTGGGGCAGGACGATCGCTTGCCCGCCGTCCGGAGTGACGGTCGCCGTATCGCCCTCGAACACGACGGTGAGGGGCGGACCATTTTCGCAGGTGAAGTGAACGGTGCGAGCGGCCGGCGGCGGTGGCGGCGCGGTCTCGCACCCGACGGACGCGATGCAGACCACGGAAAGCAGGATACAGCCAGTCGACTTCATCGATTGCACCCCCGATTGTGAGGCGCAACTCATAGCGGGAAACGGCAGTCGCGGCCATCGCAAGTGAGCGGCGCGAACCACCCAGGGATTTTCGCTGTTTATTAAAATGGCAACCCTTAAGCTTCGACAGTCCTGAGTACCGAGGATTCATGTTCGCCGCCGATCCCCCAGCCATCGTTGCTCCCGCCGAGCAAGAAGAAGACGTCATCGAAGTCGTGGCGACGCGCTCCGACCAAGCGCAGCGGATCGATCGCCGGACATACCGAGTGAACGAGACTCCGCATTCGGCACAGGCGGATAGCCTGCAGCTTTTGCGCGGCCTTCCGGCGGTTACGATCACGCCTGACGACCAAATCATGCTGCTCGGCGCATCGGGCGTCACCATCGTGGTCGACGAGCGCCCGGTCCAGGGCGACCCGATTGCCTATCTGCGGACGCTTCACGGCAGTGACATCGAGCGGATCGAGGTCATCACCAACCCCTCCGCTCAATATTCCGCGCAAGGGACCGGGGGCATCATCAACTTCGTCCTCCGCCAGAAGAAGAAGGAGGGAATGACGGGATCGGGCAGCATCCAGGCGTCGTCACTCGGATATTTCAACGGCACTGGGTCGATCCGAAACAAGAAAGGGAAGCTCACCTACGAGATCCAGCTGCAGGGACGAGCGGGGCGGTACAACAAGTCGACCTACCGCAAGCTCCGGACGGTCGAGCTGGTCCCGGGAGTTCCGACCATCAACACCGAGGACGGCGGCGGGGACAATCACTCGGCCGCCGCATGGGGAAGCGGGAAGCTCACTTACGAGTTAAGCGCGAGGACGAATATTTCGGGAAGCATGTTCGGCGGCGGATGGGTCAACGACAATCGGAACGACGTCGAATTCGTCGGACTGACGCCGGACTTCATATCCTATTCCGAACGGTATCGAGGAGGCGAAGGCGGGTCGTTCGGCGGAATGGAATTCACGTACGACCACAAGGGAAAGGTCGACGGCGAAACCCTGAAAGCGAGCGCGGTCCTTTTCGGCAACCCGAACCACCGGCAGCATCTTTTCACCGAATATGCGAACAGCACCTTTCGCAGCGAGCGGGAGAGCTCTCGCTTATATACAACTTCCAAAGTGGACTGGGTCCACCCGATGGGGAAGGACAAGATCTTGTCCACCGGCGCGGAATGGGCGCACGAATCACACGACAACGATTATCGCTTCGAGTTCACCGGCCCTTCGCAGCCACCCAACCAGAGCGAGAGCTTTTCTGTCCATCAGAACAAGCTCTCGGGTTTTGTCACCTTCCAGAAGACCTTCGGGACGTGGACGCTCATGCCGGGCGCGCGTGTGGAGAGCCTGTGGCGAACCGTGAAAAGCCCCGGCTTTCCGACGGCCGACGTATCCCGGACGAACCTGTTCCCCACGTTTCACCTTGAGCACCCGCTGGGCAAATCGCTCAATCTGACGCTGAGCTACAGCAAGCGGATCGATCGTCCGTGGGTCGATCAGCTTCGGCCCTTTCCGATCCAGACCGGATCACGAACGATCGATCTCGGGAATCCCGATTTGCAGGACCAGACGACTGATTCGTTCGAGGTCAATCTTCACTACAGCCGCAAGAAGCTGGAGGTCGGCTTGATCCTCTACGATCGGGAGACCGACCGGCTGTGGAGTTCGAGCTACTTCGTAGACGCGAATGGCAGGACTGTCGCGACGATCGTCAACGCAGGTGAAAGGTCCGATCGCGGCGCGCAATTCGACGTCAGTTCGCCTTTATTCAAACGGGTCAAGGGAATGGCCAGCGTCAATCTGTTCGACAGCCGCGTCCCGATCGACCCGGTTTTCAGTTCCGACAGCGAACGGCTGTTCCGCTACACTGCCAACGGGACGCTGGAATGGCGCGGCAAGGACAAGGGCCAGCGGCCGGGCGACGTCGCGCAAATCCAGTTCAATTACGAAAGCCGGTCGCGCGATTTCCAGATCCGCAGGGAAAGCTACGTTTCGGTAGACTTGTCATGGACGCACAGCTTTAGCCGGACTTTCTCGATGACGGCCAATCTCGATGGGCTCGGTACGAAGCACTACCGCCACCGGCTGATCGCACCGACGATCCAGGAGATCTACGAGCGGCGCGTGACGAGCCCTGTGTTCAAGCTGAAGCTGACCAAGACGATCGGCTCCGGTCCCCCGCCGCCCTCTACTGGGCCGGCAATGCAGCCTTGAAGATGTGCCACTTGCGCTGCTCTTCGGTCGAGCCGGGCACATCGATCACGCGGCGCAGGGTCATCGTTCCGCGCAGGTTGAATTCCTTGCCGTCCTTGGTGCGCCCGTAGAGCTGGACGGGATAATCGACAAAGCTCGAACCCGCCGCGCCTTCCATGTCGCCCGGTCCGCCGATGTTGGCATGGACTTCTCTATATTGGGCAAGATCGAGCTTGGTCGCACCGTCCGACCAGAGCTTGTTCGCCTCCGTGAACTCGCCCTGCTCCGCGAGTGCGAAATAGGTCTGCAGCACCTGACCGGCACCCTGAGCGCTCTTGGGATCGATCGGTCCTTCCGAAACAGGCGTGCGATCGTCGGGCAGGCCGCCCGGCTCGCCCGGGGCGGGGGGATTGAGCGGCGCTTCGGTGGCGGGGGCATTGGCTACGACGACGTTCGTCTCGGGCTCCACCGCAACCGAACCGTTCTGGGCAGCCTGCTGCGAACACGCACCAAGCATCAGGATGGCGAGCAAGGCGGCTGAACTTCGAGAGGTCCTGCTCGTTCGGACCCTGAGGAGATTAGCCATGGTCAAGGCGCTCATTTGGATTGTCATCATCATCTTTTTCATCGGCCTGCTGGTTGTGACGGGCGTTCTCAAGGCGCTCTTCTAACGCGCACTACGTTCGAACAGCCGTGGCGTTGCGAGTCATCTCCAAGTCTTCATCGATCGGGCCGAAGCGCATGGCGAAGCGATCCTTCACGTAATTCTGCGGGACGATCCACGGCTGCCGCGAACCTTGCTTCGGAAGGAAGGGCAGGGCGCGCTGAACGTAGCCGGAGGAGAAGCTGATGACCGGCAGGCGCTCCATGCCGCCGTCGGGTACCTGCGGAGTGCAGACGGTGAAGCCGCCGTCGTCCATCCGGTTGAGCAGGCGGCAAACCGCCTTGGCGGTCACGTCGCTGCGCAGCGTCCACGACGCGTTGGTGTAGCCGAACGAGAGAAAATAGTTCGGCACGCCGCTCAGCATCATGCCCTTCCAGATCACGCGTTCCGAAGGGTCCACCGGCTTGCCGTCGATGCTGAGCTGGACGCCGCCGAACAGCTTTAAGATGAGGCCGGTCGCGGTGACGACGATATCGGCCCTGACCTCTTCGCCGGTGACGAGGCGAAGGCCGGTCGGCGTGAACCGCTCGATCGCACCAGTCGCGACGGAAGTCTTGCCCGAGCGGATCGAGGTAAACAGGTCGCCGTCAGGCACGAGGCAGAGTCGTTGGTCCCAGACCTTGTAGGGCGGCGAGAAGTGCTGCTCGATCGGATAGTCCGCGGGAAGCTGCCTCTGGATCATGCCCCTGATCCACTCGGCCGCCTTTTCCGGCTTCCTGCGCGTCCGGTTGTACATGAAGATCGTCAGCAGGACGTTCTTCCAGCGGATTGCTGAGCCTGCGGCCCCTCTCGGCAGGATGCGCTGGAGAGTGCCGGCGATGCGGTCGCGGGCGGGGCGCGCCACGATGTAGGTCGGTGAACGCTGGACCATCGTCACGTGCGCTGCCTGATCCGCGAGCGAAGGCACGAGAGTTACGGCGGTCGCGCCGCTGCCGATCACCGCGACCGTCTTGCGACTTACGTCGAGGTCTTCCGGCCAGAATTGCGGATGGACGATTTGACCCTTGAACTCCGCTTCGCCCTCCCAGACGGGGCGATAGCCTTCGGAGTAATCGTAGTAGCCGGAGCAGGCGAAAAGGAACAAGCAGGTGATGCGCCGCGTGGCGCCGTCATGTTCCACTTCGACAGTCCAGTGCCCGTCTTTGGACGACCAGTTTGCGCCAATGACGCGATGGCCGAAGCGGATCCGCCGATCGATTCCGAACTCCCGCGCGGTATCCTCGACATAGTCGCGAATTGCTTCGCCTCTCGCGATCGACACTTCGCTGGCCCAAGGCCGGAACGGGAAGCCCAACGTGTACATGTCGGAATCCGACCGCACGCCCGGGTAGCGGAACAGGTCCCAGGTGCCGCCAATGCGGTCCCGCGCCTCCAGGATGACGTAGGTCTTATCCTTGCATAGGGTCTGGATGCGATAGGCCGCGTCGATGCCGGACATGCCGGCGCCGACGATCAGGACGTCGATGTGATCGGTCTGCGGATCATCCCGCGCCATCGCCTATCCCTTGCAGCAATTGCGCCTCAAGCTTAGCGGAAATCAGCCGCAAAAGCGCATGCGGCGAGGGGAAAGGCAACGCGTTGGACTTTGACCTTACGGAACGACAGGCTTCTTTCCGCAATCGCGTCCGCGATTTCATGGACGCCGAGGTCCGGCCGCGAGTCGGCGACTATCACAGGCAGCAGGCGGAAGGCGGACGATGGAAGTCGCTCGAGGTCATCGAGGAACTGAAGCCGAAGGCGCGCGAGGCGGGTCTCTGGAACCTGTTCATGCCGCCGGGCGGCGCGCTCCAGCATGTCGACGAAAGCTTCCCGTTCGAGGGCGAGCAGCTCACCAACCTCGAATACGCCCTGTGTGCGGAGGAGATGGGGCGAATCCTGTGGTCGGCGGAAGCGTTCAACTGCTCCGCGCCCGACACCGGCAACATGGAAGTTCTCCACCGTTACGGTACGCGTGAGCAAAAGGACGAGTGGCTCAATCCGCTGATGCGCGGCGAAATCCGCTCGGCGTTCCTGATGACCGAGCCGGGCGTGGCTTCTTCGGACGCGACGAACATCCAGTGCGAGATCCGCCGCGACGGCAACGAGTACGTCATCAATGGCAAGAAGTGGTGGTCGTCGGGCGCGGGCGATCCGCGCTGCAAGGTCGCCATCTTGATGGGCAAGACGGATCCGTCGGCGAAGACGCACCAGCAGCAATCGATGATCCTGATGCCGCTGGATGCGGAAGGGGTGACGATCGAACGGCACCTCACTGTCTACGGCTATGACGACGCGCCGCACGGGCACATGGAGATCAAGCTCGACAATGTCCGGGTGCCGCCTTCGAACCTGCTGCTGGGTGAGGGCAGAGGCTTCGAGATCGCGCAGGGGCGGCTCGGGCCGGGACGCATCCATCACTGCATGCGAACGATCGGCGCCGCCGAGGAAGCGCTGGAGCTGATGTGCAAGCGGCTGCAGAGCCGCGTCGCCTTCGGCAAAAAGATCAGCGAGCACAGCATCTGGGAGCAGCGCGTCGCCGAGGCACGAATCGAGATCGATTGCACGCGCCTGCTCTGCCTCAAGGCCGCGGATATGATGGACAAAGCGGGCAACAAGGCTGCCAAGGCAGAGATCGCGATGATCAAGGTGAAGGCGCCGCGCATGGCCCTGCAGGTCATCGACGATGCCATCCAGTCGTTCGGCGGTGCGGGCGTCAGCCAGGATACGCCGCTCGCGGCGAGCTGGGCGGGCATCCGAACCCTGCGCTTCGCCGACGGTCCCGACGAGGTTCACAACCGCGCCATCGCCAAGCTGGAGTTTGCCAAATATGCGGAGGCTTGAAGGCAAGGTCGCGATCATCACCGGCGCCGCGTCGGGTATCGGCGAGGCGACGGCCGACCTGTTCCGCGCTGAAGGCGCGACGGTAGTTGCCGCCGATCGGGCCGAAGGCGTGGACGTCGTCGCGGTTGACGCTGGGTCCGAAGCGGATGTTGAGCGGCTGGTCGAGCAGACCGTGGCCGATCATGGCGGCGTCGACATCGTTTTCGCCAATGCCGGCATTTCAGGCGGGCTCGCGGGACTGTTCGAGCAAAGCTCCGCTGACTGGGAGGATATCCTCCGCGTCAACTTGATCGGTCCGTGGCTCGCAATCAAATATGCTGCTCCGCATATGAAGCAGCGCGGCGGCGGATCGATCGTCTGCACCGCCTCGGTTGCCGGCATTCGAGCCGGCGCGGGCGGCGTCGCTTATTCAGCTTCGAAGGCCGGCGTCATCAACCTGGTGAAGACCGCCGCTGCGCAGCTTTGCGACAGCAACATTCGTGTCAACGCCATCTGCCCGGGCCTCATCGAAACGGGCATGACGAAGGGCATTTACGACATGGCTCGCGCCGCCGGAAAGCAGGAGATGATTGGGCAGCTCAATCCGCTCCGGCGCGGCGGCGAGCCCAATGAGATCGCGCAGGTTGCGCTGTTCCTGGCGTCCGACGAGTCCAGCTACGTCAACGGCCACGCTCTGGTTGCCGACGGCGGGCTATCGATCAGCCACCCCTTCACGCGGCAAGCCTACGGCTGCACGTTCTGAGATTATACGGAGAGAAACATGGCCACCGTCACCGACGAGAACCCGACCACCACCAGCCCGATTTCGACGAGGCGTCACGGCGATGTCCTGATCGTCCTGTCGAATAACCCGCCCGTGAATGCGCTCGGCGCGGCGGTCCGGCAGGGCCTGGTCGCGGCGATCGAGGAAGCCGAGGCCGACGATGCAGTGAAGGCCGTGGTCATCGCCTGCGAGGGCCAGACCTTCTTCGCCGGCGCGGACATTACCGAGTTCGGCAAGCCGCCGGTCATGCCGTGGCTGCCGGAGGTGGTGGATCGCATCGAAGCGTGTTCCAAGCCTGTTGTGGCCGCGATCCACGGGACGGCGCTGGGCGGCGGTCTCGAGGTGGCGCTAGGCTGTCACTACCGCGTCGCACTGCCATCGGCGAAGCTCGGAACGCCGGAGGTTAAGCTCGGCCTGTTGCCGGGCGCCGGCGGAACGCAGCGGCTGCCGCGCGTGGCGGGCGTCCGCAAGGCACTGGAAATGTGCGCAACGGGCAATCCGATCGGGGCGAAGGACGGTTTCGACTGCGGTCTGATCGATCGGCTGATCGAGGATGATCTCATCCCGCACGCGGTGGGCTATGCCGAGGAAGTTCGCGATGTTCGCCCGCTCCCGAAAAGCAGCGAGCGCGAGTACAAGATCAACGAATGCGACCCGACGGTGTTCGCTGACTTCCGCAAGGAGAATGCTCGCAAGTTCCGCGGCTTCGACGCGCCGGAAAATAACATCCGTGCCGTCGAATTCGCCTGCAAGATGCCCTACTCCGAAGGCGTCATCGAAGAGCGCAAGCTGTTCATGGAGCTGATGAGCGGTGTGCAGTCGCGCGCGCAGCAATATTTCTTCTTCGCCGAGCGCAAGGCCGCGAAGATCGAAGGGCTCCCCGAAGGCACGCAGCCGCGCCCGGTCCGGAAGGTCGGCGTGATCGGCGCCGGCACGATGGGCGGCGGCATTTCGATGAACTTCCTGTCGGCGGGCATTCCCGTCACCATCTTCGAGATGAACCAGGAGGCGCTCGACCGCGGGTCGGGCGTGATGCGCAAGAATTACGAGGCGACGGCAGCGAAAGGCCGGATGACCGGCGAGCAGGTCGAGAAGGCGATGGGCCTTCTGACCCCGACGCTCGACTTCGAAGCGCTGGCCGATTGCGACCTCATCATCGAGGCGGTGTTCGAGCAGATGGAGGTGAAAAAGGACATCTTCACCCGGCTCGACAAGACGGTGAAGCAGGGCGCGATCCTCGCTTCCAACACGTCCTACCTGAACATCGACGAGATCGCGGCGGTGACCTCGCGGCCGCAGGATGTCGTCGGCATGCATTTCTTCTCGCCGGCCAATGTAATGAAGCTGCTCGAGGTCGTGCGCGGTGCGAAGACGGCTCCGGACGTGCTCGTCACGGTCATGGGCCTGTCGAAAAAGATCAAGAAGGTCGCGGTGGTCGCGGGCGTGTGCCACGGCTTCATCGGCAACCGCATGTTGATGCCGCGGCAGGTCGAAGCGACCAAGCTGCTGCTGGAAGGCGCGACGCCGGAGCAGATCGACCGCGTCCATGTCGAGTTCGGAATGCCGATGGGCCCGTTCCAGATGGCCGACCTAGCCGGTGTCGATATCGGCTGGCACCGCGATCCGACCCGGATTGAGAACATTCGCGACGCACTCGCGGCTGAGGGCCGCTGGGGACAAAAAAAGCAGGCCGGCTTCTACGATTATGACGACAAGCGCCGCCCGACGCCGTCCCCGCGCGTGCAGGAGATCATCGACGACTTCCGCGCCAAGGCCGGTGTCGAGAAGCGCGAGATCAGCGACGAGGAAATCGTCGAGCGCACACTTTACACGATGGTCAACGAGGGCGCGAAGATCCTCGAGGAAGGCATGGCACAGCGCGCGTCCGACATCGATGTGGTCTGGGTCTATGGCTACGGCTGGCCCGTCTATCGCGGCGGTCCGATGTTCTGGGCGGACACCGTCGGCCTGCAGAACATCGTCGACGGCCTGAAGCGTCAGGAAGCGCGGATGGGAAGCGACTTCAGCTTTTCCAAGCTGCTGCTCGACAAGGCCGCTGCCGGAGAGAAATTCGGCAGGTGAACCCCGGCTCGCCCGCGGCGTTGTCTTTCCGATTGGAGAGGTAAGCCCATGACGAGCGTCCCGGAAACGGCCCCGCAGAATGCTGTACTGCGCTATTCGAACACGGCCGTGACCCTGCATTGGGTTGTCGGTTTGCTGGTGCTGTTCCAAGCCTATCTGGGCTTTCGCTTTGGCCTTTCGGACGACGGGCCGGCCCGCGACAACGTGTTCGTGTGGCACAAGACCGTCGGCCTTCTCATCTTGTTGCTAATGCTCGTCCGGCTGGCATACCGGTTGACGAATCCCCCGCCGCCTTATCCGCCAGAGCTCAAGGGTTGGGAGCGGTTCGCGGCAGTCTGGAACCATCGACTGTTTTATTTGCTGCTGATCGCCATGCCGATCGTTGGCTGGGTTTCCGTTTCCGGTTATGCGAATAGGCCGACGACCCCGCTTCTGGGCGGGATCGAGATGCCGGTCATTCCTGGCATCAGCAAGGAGACCGGCGACGCTGCCGGCGAACTGCACGAGATGTCCGCCTTTCTCCTCGTCTTTCTGATTTTGGTCCACGCCGGAGCGGCGCTGAAGCACCAGTTCGTGGATCGCTGGCGAGGTTCGGCCAGAATGCCGCCGTTCACGTCGCACGGCGAGCCGGTGGCTATCGGGCAGGGGTCCGGGGCGGCTCGTTCAAAAGGCGGAGCATCGCCAGCGCAACACCAGCGGCACCCGCCCCCATCAGGAAGGTCGCTTCCGATCCCTGGCGGTCCCACAGCAGGCCGGCGGCAAGGCTCGCCAGCAGAGTGGCGATCCCGGTGACGAACCAGAAGGCTCCGAAGCTCGTCGCGCGAAGGTGACTGGGCGCGCTGTCCGCGATCATCCGGGCGAACACGCCCTGGGTCATCGCCATGTGCGCTCCCCACAACAGCACACCGACGGCCAGGCCGGCGTAGCCGCTGGTCTTGGCGAGAATCAGGTCGGCGACCACTAGGACGGCCATCCCGGCCATCAGGATCGAGCGTGGACTCATCCGGTCGCTGAGCGAGCCGGCGGGGTAGGCGAGCAAGGTGTAGGCGAGATTGAAGAGCACGAGCGTCAGGGGTGAAAACGTCTCGGACAAGCCGATTTCGATGCCCTTCAGGATCAGGAAGCTTTCCGAGAAGCGCGCCAGAGTGAACAGGAAGCCGACCGCGAGCAGGCGCCGCGTCGACCGGTCGATGTCGCGGAAGCCGCGCAGCAGCGGCGACGGCTTGCCATCCAGTTCGCGATGCTCCGGCTCGCGAAGGGCGAGCCAGGCGAGCAGGAACGACAACAATGCGGGAATGACGGCGATCCAGTAAATCGTTCGGACATTGTCGGCGAGCAGCCACATGAGCGCGATCGCGACGATTGGCGCCAGAAGCGCTCCGGCCGTGTCGAGCGACTGGCGAAGACCGAACGCGCGGCCGCGGATTTCGGGCGGAGTTTCGTCCGCGATCATCGCATCGCGCGGGCTTCCGCGAATGCCCTTGCCGACCCGGTCGGCGAAGCGGGCGCCTAGCAGCTCCGCGGCGCCTTGAGCGATGGGAAACAGCGGCTTCGACAAAGCGGCGAGGCCGTAGCCTGCCACGATCCACGGCTTGCGACGCTTGCTGCGATCCGAGAGCCGGCCGGAGACCAGCTTGGCGAAGTTCGCAGTGGCTTCGGCAACCCCGTCGATTGCACCTAGCGCAACCGCCGGCAGGCCGAGCGTGACGGTGACAAAGACAGGCAGAAGCGCGTGATAGATCTCCGAACTGAGGTCCATCAGCAGGCTGATGAACCCTAGGATCCAGACGTTACGCGGGAGCTTCGGGCGCGGCTTCACCGGCGTTCGCTAGCGGCAATCTTGCCAACTCACAAACATTTGCTACGCTGCAATCCATGCTTTGGGGATCTTCGCCAGCCGCGGTCGCGGCCCGTTACGTCTCGGTCTCGCAGAACTTCCTGGCGGACGGTCCATCGGAACGCGCCGACCGGGCGCGCCGAATGTTGCTGTCCGCGGTGGGATCACAGGAACCCGCAACCCTCAACGATGTCGCCAAGGTCGTGGGACGCGGCGCGCCGGCTGTTAGCCGCGCTGTCGACGTCCTCGTCCGATCGGGCTTCATCGATCGGGTTGCCGACCCCAATAACCGGCGCCGGCTGGCGATGCGGCTGACCGACGAGGGCCGCGAATTCCTGACACGGCCCTCACCATCCGGCATGCTTGCGGGTAAACTCGAGCGCCTGGCTCCGAGCGAGGTCCGCGCGATCGAACGCGCGGTCGAGATCCTGGAACGAGCGGTCTAGCCCTCACCCGTTGCCGCGGCGACGGCGCGTTTCCCAGCCCTTCTTCGCGGCTTCACTTCGGCTACGTGACCGGCCAGAGCCGTCGTTCTTGCCGCCCTTGTCCTGCTTGTTGACCGTGCGCCAGGCCCGCTCCTCTGCCTCCTTCTTGGAAACACCGCGCTTTTCGTAGCCCTTTTCGATATGCTCGGCCTTGCGTTCCTGCTTTGCCGTGTACGCTCCACGAGGCATCACTAAACTCCTCTTTCAGGTGACTGATGCGCGAACGTTTGATTTGCCGGGACGTTGCCATGCTGCATTGCAACATTGGGGCAAATTCACTATGTGCGCCCTTCACATCTTCCGGGAAAAACAATGAATCTGCGTAACGTCGCGATCATCGCGCACGTCGACCATGGCAAGACGACCCTCGTCGACCAACTCTTCCGCCAATCGGGCACCTTCCGCGAAAATCAGCGCGTTGAAGAGCGGGCGATGGATTCGAACGACCTCGAAAAGGAGCGCGGGATCACGATTCTCGCCAAGTGCACCTCGGTTGAGTGGGAGCATGACGGGACGACGACGCATATCAATATCGTCGATACGCCGGGCCACGCCGACTTCGGCGCGGAGGTCGAGCGCATCCTCTCCATGGTCGACGGCGTCATCCTGCTGGTCGACGCCGCCGAAGGCCCGATGCCGCAAACGAAGTTCGTCACCGGCAAGGCGCTGGCGCTCGGCCTCAAGCCGATCGTCGTCGTGAACAAGATCGACCGCCCGGACGCGCGTCCGGCTGAAGTCCTCGACGAGGTGTTCGAGCTCTTCCTCAATCTCGAGGCCAACGACGAACAGCTCGACTTTCCGACGCTCTACGCATCGGGCCGGGCCGGCTATGCGGGCCGCGAGGACAGCGTCCGCGAGGGCGACCTGACGCCGCTCTTCGAGACGATCGTCAGCCATGTGCCGTCGCCGGGCCTCAACCCTGAGGGCGAGTTCAAGATGCTCGCCACCTTGCTCGACCGCGATCCGTTCCTCGGCCGCATCCTGACCGGCCGCATCGAAAGCGGCCGCCTGGACGTCAACATGCCGATCAAGGCGATCGACGTCGACGGAAACAAGGTGGAGGACGGCCGCGCCACCAAGGTGTTCGCGTTCCGCGGCCTTGAGCGCGTCCCTGTCGAGAGCGCGCAGGCGGGCGACATTGTCGCCATTGCCGGCCTCGTCAACGCGACCGTTTCCAACACGATCGCCGACCCGGCTGTCAGCGAACCGCTCCACGCGCGTCCGATCGATCCACCGACTCTGGCGATGAGCTTCTCCGTCAACGACAGCCCCTATGCAGGCCGCGACGGCGACAAGGTGCAGAGCCGCGTCATCCGCGAGCGCCTGGAGCGTGAGGCCGAGGGCAATGTCGCGATCCGCGTGACCACTGCGTCGGACAATGACAGCTACGAAGTCGCCGGCCGCGGCGAGCTTCAGCTCGGCGTCGTCATCGAGACTCTCCGCCGCGAAGGTTTCGAACTGTCGATCAGCCGCCCGCGCGTGCTGTTCCGTGACGGCCCGAACGGCCGCGAGGAGCCGTATGAGACGGTCGTCATCGACGTCGACGACGAGTTCAGCGGTACGGTCATCGACAAGATGGCGATCCGCAAGGCGGAAATGACTGACATGCGCCCGTCGGGGGGCGGCAAGACCCGCCTGACCTTCAGTGCGCCGTCACGTGGCCTGATCGGTTATCACGGCGAGTTCTTGTCGGACACGCGCGGCACCGGAATCATGAACCGGCTGTTCGAGAAGTACGGGCCCCACAAGGGCCCGATCAGCGGCCGCCAGAACGGCGTCCTGATCTCAATGGAGCAGGGCAAGGCCGTCGCCTACGCGCTCAACGCGCTGGAAGACCGAGGCATCCTTTTCATCTCGCCGGGCGACGACCTCTACGAGGGCATGGTGATCGGCGAAAACGCCAAGATCCACGACCTCGAGGTCAATCCGCTGAAGTCGAAGCAGCTCACCAACTTCCGCGCTTCGGGCCCGAAGGACGAAGGCATCCGCCTGACCCCGCCGCGCCGGATGACGCTGGAGCAGGCGATCGCCTACATCCAGGACGACGAGCTGGTCGAAGTCACGCCGAAGGTGGTCCGCATCCGCAAGCGCTTCCTCGATCCCCATGAGCGCAAGCGGCAGTCACGGAAGATGGAAGCAGCCTGAAGCCCACGGCTGTCACCGCCGCTCAATTGAATCCTAACTGACGGGGGAGCATTAGGCGGACATGTCGCGCAAGAAGTCGTCGGGCTCCGGTGACGCCACGCTTTCGGGCGTCGAGACCGCCATTCCGAAGAAGATCCACCAGATCTACTTCGGTGACGACCTGTCCGAGCGATTGAAGGCCAACGCCCGTGAACTCCGCGACCTGAACCCCAGTTGGGAATACGCGCTGTATGACGCTCACACGGGCGAGGATTACATCCGTACCCATTATGGCGCGGACGTCCTGCAGGCCTATCACCACCTCGATCCGCGCTATTACGCCGCGCGCGCCGACCTGCTGCGCTACCTGATCGTATATCGAGAGGGCGGCGTGTATCTGGATATCAAGAGCCGCTTCGACGGGCCGATCGACAAGTTCATTCGGGGCGACGAAGGATTTGTCCTGTCCCAGTGGCGCAACGGAACGGGCGAGATCCACGAGGGCTTTGGGATCTACCGTGACATCGCATTCGTGCCCTGCGGCGAGTTTCAGAACTTTCACGTGATCGGCGCCGCGAAGCATCCGTTTCTAAACGCCGTCATCGAAGCGGTCCTGCGCAACATCAACGCCTATGCACCGTGGCATGCGGTCGGCCGGACCGGCGTTGTTCGAGTCACGGGACCGGTCGCCTACACCCGCGCAATCTTCCCGCTGCTCGAGCTCTTCCCCCACAAGCGTGTCCGCCACGAGGGGGAGATTGGGCTACAGTACAGTATCCCCGAGGCTTACGACCCCGATCCGGTAAGAGGGGGTCACTACTCCGCCGTTAGTGACCCGCTCGTGCGCATGTCAGCTCCGGGAAAGATCGCAAGCGGGCTCTTCGCCAAGTTGCGAAGCTTGGGCGCAAGCGCCCGCCGGCGCAGCTAGGAAGAGTTTGCTCGGCTAGAAGCCGCAGTTGTTTGGCTTGTTTCGATCGAGCCGGAAGGCCGGCCCGGGAAATCCTGCAGGCTTGATCACAACCGCTACGAATTCGGCTCCGTCTGCGCTCGTCACATTGTGAGGGACGTATGCATCCTCGATGAAGGACTGCCCGGCGCTGTAAGGATGCCCCGTGCAAAGCGGGTCCGAGCCATCATACCAGGTGATATTGCCCTTCGTTACCGTAACGAACACCGGCGCCGGATGGGCATGCCATCCGCTGAAGCCACCGGCTTGGACCGTAAGCCGGTCGGCGCCGATGTCGGTGTCGTCCAAAGTCTTGAGGATCAGCCCCCACTTGCCCGTCTTGTCTTTGGATGTGTTCACAGTGAGCGTTCCGAAATGACCGCTCACGATCGGAGAGGGGGCAAATCCCTGGCCCGGCGTAGCGGCGGCCGGTGCAACGAGAAATGACGAGAGGATGAGTGCGGAAGCGCTTGCTCCCGTAGCGAGTGCACGAAATGTGCCCATGACCAGTCTCCTGTGCTTGTTCGGGACTGTACTGGCTTCGGCCGTCACCTAATCGCGGCCGGCGGGCAGGGCCTATGGCCCTTTATTGATCGACATTGAACTTATCGAAGGTTTACGTCGGAGGTGAATTGCGTGCCGCCTATGAGCTGTAGGCCAAAGCGGCATGGATCACTTTCCGGCCATCTTAAGGACGACTGCCCATTCGTCATCCCGTACCGGAGCGACCGAGAGGCGAGACTGGCGAATGAGCTCCATCTTCGCCAGCTTCGGCTCGGCCTTGATCGCGGCCAAGGACACTGGACCCAGCGCCTCTACCGGCTCCACGCGAACCGAAACCCAGTCCGCATCCTTGGGGTCGGGCTGGGCTTCGCGAGTGATACGCATGATCCCGACCACGGCCTTGTCCGTCATGCTTGCGTAGAAAAACGCCTCGTCGCCTGCCTTCATCGCCTTGAGATGGAGCCGCGCCGCATTGTTCCTGACGCCGTCCCATTCGGTCACGCCATCGCGGACGAGGTCGTTCCAGCTGTAACTGGAGGGTTCCGATTTCATCAGCCAATATGCCATCGCCGCGCGATACATCGCTTGCCGAGGCACGAAAAGCGACGAGTTTGCTGACGATGAGTAGAGGTTCTGTGACGACGAGTTGAGGATTACCCAGAAAGTTCCGCAGGTTAACGCAGGGCCGGCTCGACTCGCCGTTCAAAGGGTTGGGCTGCGACGGAGCTTCCCCTAACTGCACCGCAACAGATTGAAGCGGGTGAGCCGGCGCGAAGGGGCGCGGCTCCGGGCAAGACGGACGACCAATTCCGTAGAATGCGTGAGGCGCGGTGTAAGCGCCCGGTACGGTCGGCCGCCAGATATAGAGTGAAAATTGAAGAAGACCTTGGGTGGCCGCGCTTTGGCAGCGGCCGCGAGTCTGTTTCTTGTTGCAGTGTCCAACCAGGCCGTCGCCGCACCGCTCAACGCGATGTCGGCCGGCGTCGTGGATTCCAGCGCTAGGCCGCTCGGCGGCATCGCCCCTGCGATCAATGCCGCCGCGAACTCGCTGACGGCCGCGAAGACGGCCGCGGTTGCAACCATTACGAGCGCCCCGCGCACCGCCAGCTCGGTGACCTCGGTCGCGATGGAGGCCGCGTGGCTCTACCAGAACGGCTGGCCCCTTTATGCGCTGGTCGATCGCTACAGCAGCGGCACGCCATTGGACCAGGAAGGCACATGCCTTGCGACTGCGGTCTATTTCGAAGCGCGCGGTGAATCGCTGGAGGGCCAGCTCGCCGTCGCCAAGGTCGTGATGAACCGGGCTGCATCCGGCCAATATCCGTCAAGCTGGTGCGCGACCGTCAAGCAACCGTGGCAGTTTTCCTTCGTACGCGGCGGCCAATTCCCTGTCGTCGACACCGATTGTGAAGCATGGCGCAAGGCCCAGGGTGTTGCTCGTCTGGCTATCAGCAACGCAGTGCCGAGCGTGTCGAACGACGTGCTCTGGTATCACGCAAACTATGTCGCCCCGTCGTGGGGGCGCCGTCTGACGCGGGCCACACAGATCGGCACACACATCTTCTACCGCGCGTAATCAGCGAGTTTCTTGGAAGGGGAGGCCGGGTTGCAGCGATGCGATTCGGCCTTTTCTTTCGCTTGGGCGGGTCGGCGAGTCGCTTCGTCGTAAACTTCGTTCAACAGGGATTCGCACCGGCTGCTTTTCGGATGAGCATGGACCTCCAGAGATCTCTCCAAGGGGAAGGGGGAGGAATTCGGTGCTCAAGATTCTGATTGTCGAGGATGATTCTCAGCTCGCGACCACGCTGAAATACCTTGTCGAGGACAATCCAAGATACCGGGTGATCGCGATCGCGGACGACGCGGACAATGCCGTCGCTGCGGCAGAGCATCACAACCCTGACCTTGCCTTGGTCGACCTCCATCTCGCCCGCGGAAGTACGGGATTCTCCGCGGCAGCCCGGCTAGGAGATTTCGACATCCCCTGCCTGTTCGTCAGCGGCAAGGCGCCCAACTTCCCGATGCCCGATCTCGCTCTGGGATGCCTGATGAAGCCATTCACGGCGGAAGAGGTTCATCGCGCGCTCAACCTGGCCGAGGACAGGCTGCGCGGCAGGGAGACGGTTCGGCCGCGGATCCCGCAGAACCTTCAGATGTACGAAACGTCGAAGGAAAACGACGCGCCGGAGGCGGGCTTCATTCCCTCGCGCCCGTCACTTCGTACGCGGCTCGAACACTGGATCGCGGGCCAGCACCGAGCGGCCTGATTCAGATGAAGCGCCGGAAGTAGTCGATCGTCTGACCCAGCCCCTGTTCCAGCTCGATCGTCGGTTCCCATCCCAGTTCGTTCTTCGCCTTTGAGATATTCGGCTGGCGCTGTTTCGGATCGTCCTGGGGCAGCGGCTCCTGAATGATTTCGGAGCTGGAACCTGTCAGCGCGATGACTTTCTCCGCAAGCTCGCGGACCGTGAACTCGTTCGGGTTGCCGATGTTGATCGGGCCGGTGACGTCGGGCCCGGTCTCCATCAGTGAGTGGAGGCCGCGCACCAGATCGTCGACGTAACAGAAGGAACGGGTCTGGCTGCCATCGCCATAGATGGTAATCGGCTCATTCCGCAGCGCCTGCATGATGAAGTTGGAGACCACGCGGCCGTCCGCCGGATGCATGCGGGGACCGTAGGTGTTGAAGATGCGCGCGACCTTGATCGGCACCTTGTTCTGTCGGTGGTAGTCGAAGAACAGGGTTTCCGCACACCTCTTGCCCTCGTCGTAGCACGAGCGGATCCCGATCGGGTTCACATGGCCCCAATAGTCTTCGCTCTGCGGATGGACTGCGGGATCGCCGTAGACCTCGCTGGTCGAGGCCTGGAGGATCTTGCACCCAAGGCGCTTGGCCAGCCCCAGCATGTTGATCGCGCCGTGGACCGAGGTCTTGGTCGTCTGCACCGGGTCATGCTGATAGTGGATGGGAGACGCCGGACATGCGAGATTGTAGATCTCGTCGACCTCGACGAAGAGCGGGAAGGTCACGTCGTGTCGCATGAACTCGAAGTGCGGATTCCCGTGTAGGTGGGCGATATTGTCCTTCGTGCC
The DNA here is from genome assembly GCF_039543105.1 of Sphingomonas daechungensis. NCBI lineage: Bacteria > Pseudomonadati > Pseudomonadota > Alphaproteobacteria > Sphingomonadales > Sphingomonadaceae > Sphingomonas > Sphingomonas daechungensis. Next base: position 808,901 of record NZ_BAABJC010000001.1, on the reverse strand, counting down.
CGTGAAGAGGTTGTCCACGCAAAGGACGTCGTGACCCGCTTCGAGCAAGCGATCGCAGAGATGGGATCCGAGGAAGCCAGCGCCTCCCGTGACCATCACCCGTTTCCGCATGTTGTAATCGCGAGCCATTCACCCCCCTTTATCGCCGAGACCGACTTCGTTCGAAGCCGTGTAACGCGACGAACCTAAGAATCTGAGTCCTTCGCGCAACGGCTCTGAAGAAAGTCCCGATTTGACACAACCAATGTTAATATCCTGTTGAGAATCATTAATGTTTCGTTTAGCCGGTCCCCTGGGTGCTCTTCCTCAACAGGGATGAGTCGTCGCTCATCAACGAGGTGTTCAAAAATGCGTCGCTCAGTATCGAAATTCATTGCAGGTGCGGTTCTCGCGGTTTCCGCCGCGAGCCCGGCCTTCGCAGCGAAGACAGTCGTGAATACGCTTCCTGCGGTTACGTCCGCGTGCAGCCTCAGCCTGCCGACTCCCGACGCAATTGCTTGCGCGGGATATTTCTCCGGCAACCTGCTGAACGGCAGCCCGACCGACGTTTTGAACCAGCAGCAGGCAATCGACTCGTTGCCCGGCACGTTCCAGTGGAACGGTAATTGGAGCGCGCTCGCGAACTCCACCAACCCCTTCTACGTCCTGGATACGGATCCGAACACGGTTAATCCGGGGCTGACCAACGGCAACCAGCTGAACTTCGGCACCACCCTTTACGGTCTGACGATCATCGGTGCCCACTTCGGCAACGGCAGCGTCGTCGGCAATAATTCGGTGTTCTGGTTGTTCGACTTCGGCACCACGGGCGCGCAGTACGTCGCTCTCGACAATCCGCAGGGCTGGTCGAACGCAGCACTTTACACCACTCAGCCGCCTCCGGGAGTTCCCGAACCGGCGACCTGGGCGATGATGCTCCTCGGCTTCGGCGCCGCGGGCACCGCTCTCCGCCGCAGCCGTCGCAAGACGGGGATGCTGGCGCAGATCGCCTAATCCGACTTTCTGAATTGCACGCACTGCCGGCCTTCGGGCCGGCAGTTTTTTTGTGCCCGAAGCTTTTCGGGAATGCTCAGCCGATCAGCCGGACCTCGGTACCCTTGAAGTTCATCACATTGGCGTCCGAACAACCCTTGGCGATGAGGACGCGGCCTTTGACGATCAGCTTGCGGCCGATGAAGCGGGCGCATTGCAGATCGGGAGTCTTGTCAGCATCGATCCGCACGGTTTCCGACGGGAAGTAGATGAGGCCTTTGAACTCGGAGAAGCTGTTGCCTCCGATGACGTTCTCAATCTCGTCGTGAGCGCCGGCCGAGCGGCGATCCTGGTAGATCAGAAGGCCGGCGTTCGGCCCCTGCGTTGGAGCGTGCAGCTTCACCTTGGCGCCGTTGTCGATCTGAATCTTGCCGACCGACCAGGGATCAGTCGCCGCCTGCTCGCTGGTGAGAAAGATGGTGCAGGCCCGGCAGGTCACCTCTGCAGATGAGCCGATGACCATATTGCCGCGATTGAGGATGTACTGTCCGTCGGCGAGAATGACCTTGCCGTCGATCAGCATGTTTCCATAGCAGCCGGCGGGCAGGACGACAGCGTTGCCGTTGCTGTCGTCGGAGTTGACCGTCACGTTTGGGCAGCCTGTATTCGGCACCAATGGCGGGTCGCGGTCGGCGAAGGGATCTTTCTGCTTCACGCCGTAGGCGCGAACGCGCGACGAAGAAATGCCCTCCGCCTCAATCCCGCCGAATGCGGCAATCATATCCGCCTTCAAAGACGCGGAGCCTTCGGCGCTGATGGCGTCCTTGGATGAGGCATTGGTCGCCATTCCGCAGTCCATCTCGACGCTCGAGCTTGGCTCGACCTTCAGGCCCGTCTCCTGCTCCGTATCGAGAGCGAAGAGGCAATAGTCGCCATTCTCGACGACTGTTGCGATAGCCTCGACGCTGATCACCGGCGGTTTGCTGAGAAATAGCGAAGTGAAGGTCATCGACGCCGGCGTGGCGAGCCGAACCCGCACAGCGAACGGATCCTTGTCGCGCGGGGCAGGGGATTGCTCGGCCGAGACAGAGCGCCGCCGGTCCAGGCTCTGGTTGGCCGAGATGCTGCGGTCGACGGCGGTTTCCATATCCCCCGTCTGAATGAGGCCGTAGACGCCCGCGATCGCGGCCGCGTCGGCGGTTGATTGTAGCTCGCGCTTGGCGAACACCCATTGCACCGTGTCGACCGCAAGTGCCGCACAGCCAAGCATGATCGGCAGTCCCACCGCTGCGAGCGCAAGCACGTTGCCGCGTTCGTCGTTGAGCAGTACCCCGAGAGTCGCCTTCACCCGTCGCAACATCATGCGCGATGGTTAGCTCGACAGGGTTAAGGGACCTTTAGCTCAGGCGACGGCTCGGAGCCTTGTGCCTTCGTAGGCCACGAGCAGTTCGGAGTCCGGCCCGACTTCGACAGCGGCGCGACCCTCCGCAATCCAGACGTCCGGAGCGACAAGAGCCTGCCCATCGGCGGCGATCGTCCCCTTGATTGGAATCAGCCAGGCCGGCTCGGCGTCGGTGGCGTCGAAGGTTCCGGCTCCAGACCGCCACCGCTCGACGGTGAACTTCGGTCCCGCGACCGCGATGCTCCGCACTTGGTCGATCTCGCGCTCCCTGACCTTCTCGATGACAAGATCGCTCCTCGCGGCGTCGATACCCTTGTCCAGGTGAAGCTCACGCGGACGCCCGTAGTCGTAGAGCCGATAGGTCACGTCGGAATTCTGCTGGACTTCGAGCACCGTGAGGCCGGGGCCGAGGGCGTGCACCGTCCCGGCCGGTGAATAATAGGCATCGCCCGCATCGGCTTTCCGCCAGTCGACGAGATCGACGATCGAGCCATCCATTGCTGCTGCGCGTAATTCGCCCGGGGACACGGGCGACCGGAGCCCGATGCCGAGTTCTCCATTGGAATGGGCAGAAAGGACAATCCACGCCTCATCCTTGCCGCGCGCAAGGCCCGCCGTCTGAGCTGCGGCGTCGTCCGGGTGGACCTGCACCGACAGACGCTCGGATGTGAACAGATATTTGATCAGTAGAGGGTCGTCGGCGCCCTCTCGCTGGAACCAGATTTCGCCCAATGGATCGCCGTCGCTTGGCCCGAAGCCTTCAGGGACATCGGTTCTGCCCCACGGCTTGGAAACGCGATGCTGCTGAAGCTTGGTGAGCATTAAGCAGGTTTAAAGCCAGGGACCGTCGAGCGGCTAGTGCTGATTATGGTCGGGCATTTCGTGGTCCGCCATGTTGTGGTCGGTTGAAGTGCTCTTGGGGCTTGGGGCATTCACGCCCGGGAGAGGGGGAAGCGGCTTGCCCGTTGCCGCCTGGTCGCCCTTCATCGACGGGTGTTCATGGGATGCCGCGACCAGGGCCCTTCGCTCAGCGCCCTCCTTGTCGATCTTCTGCCCCTGAGGGTCTGGAGAACCGCACCCGCCAAGTGACGCGACGGATATCGCGGTCACGAGGGCGAGTGCGGATCGAGTCATCAGAACTCAGGTACCAGCCTCGGGCTCGCAGTCCAACTGAAGCCGGAGAACATCTTCATCTGCTTGCCGTTGCCGAGATCGCCGCCGGAGCAGTTCAGCTTCTTGTTGATGCAATTATCCGTCCACATCGCGAGCACGGTATTGTCCCACCCGCCGAACCAGTCTGCGTGGAAGGTCGAGCCGTGCGGCAGGTCGGGACGCATCGCGTCCGAAGACAGCTGCCACTGCGACAGGTCGTCGCCCGCCTGGATCGAGAACCAGGCCTGCAACGTGAAGTCCGGAATGACGTACGGATGGGTGTCGGGGCACTTGGCATAGCCCCAGCTGCCGTACGACTTGTAGGTCACGTGATCGCGGTGGTTGGCGCTGTCGAGGTTCTTGCCGTCCCAGCATGACGGGGCGTTGACGATCGCGCCGATCTTCGCGCCGGCGGGGCAGGTCGCCATTGCCGCCGGGATCGAGGGATAGTGTCCCTGTGTCGCGCCGGGGCCGTCACAGTTGAAGTAGACGGATCCGGTGGGCGCCTTGCCGGTGATCATGTCGTAGCCGAAGATGAACTTCAGGCCGTTCGGCAGGGGAACGCAATTGCCTTCCGCCTGCGGATCGCCGCTCGACAGCGAGCACTTCGGATCGCTGATCGGCCGGCGCTTGTAGTAGATCGCGAGGTAATCCGGGCGGATCACGTCGCCCTTGCCGTCGAGCATCGCCGGCATCCAGTACGCAGACCGGTTGAGCGGCGACATGCAGGTCGACGAGCCGCTGGCGCGCAGGCTGGAATAGGTCGAGTAAGCGTTCGCGCCCGTGTTGCCGTAAAACTGGTGGAGGTGCGATTTTCCTGGCTGTCCGGGGTAGACGATCGGATCGTCCTTGAGCAGCTGACCGGCGTTGCAGATGAATCGGAAGGCGCCGACGACGTCAGGGCTGGCCGACGGCGGGATTGCTCCCGTGCCCCAAGACGGAACCAGTTCCGAGTTCACGTCGAAGTTGCTGGGGACCATCGACAGCTCCGAGTAGAAGGAGTTGGTCGTGGTCGATGTCGGCGGCGAGGTTGTCGTTCCGCCGGTGGTCGTCGTCGGCGTCGTGGTAGTCGTGCCACCGGTATCGGTCGTCGACTTGCCTTTGCGCGGCTTCGTAAGGCGAAGCATGTCGTATTGCCCGCCCGTCACGCTCGGCGCGACGGCGACACCCGCAACCACAATTGCAATACCGATAGCCATGGCCTTGAAGGTCGAAAATTCACTGCTCACCGTTTTGCCTCCCCAGACAAAATCTGGAGAGCAAAATCGGACTGAGACTCTTAAGATCAGGTAAGCTCAGAGCTAAGTTTCAATAAACCATGTTTCTGTCGTTTGGGCGACGTTCGACCGGTCGTTTCAGGACCGCGAAAAGGCTGTCATCAGCACCCTTTTCAAACGGCGCGCGACCGTTGCTACGCCCGGCGCCAAGCGATCGAGCCGGCCGCTGGTGATATCGGACCGCGAGGGTCGCTGCTCCGCAATCTGGGCAAAGACCGTGACGAGATCCGGATTTGCCCGGCGAAACCAGACGATCGCACCGTCGAGAGGGGGTTTGATGGCCGGGTCGAAGTCCGGCTCCAGGGCTGCCTTCGCATCAGGCGCGAAATCCGGGTCTTCCAGCATCGACCGCAAGTAGGCCGACAGGCGGCGCGCGGCTTCCGGGCTGTACCCCATGCAGTGCGCCCCAATGATGTTCGAATCGGCGAGGTCGGACGGATCCTGCGCCTCGTAGCCGCCGTAGAAGATGTCCCAGCGATCCGGCAGCACATAGTCGCGAGCGGCGGCGTTGAAATCGCAATCGTCCTCGAGGGCGAGAACCCTTTCGCCAGCCTTCGCGGCCGTTTCGAGCAAGGCGAGATGGCTGAGGAAGCAGCCATGGACGTTCTTGTTAAGGAAGCGGCCCGCGTCCGGACCGACCGAAGCTTTGAAGAATGAAACTCTCGAATCATCCGCCAGCCCGACACGAGCCAACTCTTCTCGCATCTCGCGCCGCCGATCGTCGCGATGCGGAAGGTTGAGGATTCGGACTGCATCGAAAGCGTCGAAGAAACTCACGGCTTGCATCCGTCCGACCCGCCTTGCGCGCGTGCATCCTTGGCGGCCATGGGCCGAAGTCGTGTCCCGCTCGCTCCCTTGGAGCAATTGGATGCGTCCGATGCCTCACGTCGCGTAGCCTTTATGATCGGCGTTCCGCTATCGATGACCAATGTTCCCCGGGTCTCGTCCGAGACCAGTTCCGACTTTGGCTCGGTGGTCGATACCAGCTCGCCCTTGGTCACCTTGATCGGGTCATCCGGTGCAGGCTCGATCAACGGCTTCAGGGGATCCGGAATTCCGTCGAGCGGAATCTGGACAGTGGAAGGCGGCGGAGGAAGCGGTTCGGCCCCGGTGTAACGCTGGCGGAATGCGCTTGCAGCTCCAAGACCGCCTTTGAGACGGTAGAAAATATGACGCCCGATCTGCACCGACTTATCGAGTGAGTCCGCCCAATACGGCAGCACGTAGTCCGCGTGATAATGGGTCGCGTGCCCGACGGGACCGAAGACTTTTCCAGCCAAGGCTTCAGTCGCGACGCGCTCGGCCTGCTTCCATAGTGACTGGGCGGGTGCGCGGGTCAGGGAGCCATCACAGGTGAACGTGAACTGACATCCGGTGGTCCGGTCCGCGCCCTGGTAGACCACGCCGCATACCGAGTGCGGGTAGGCCGAGTGACGCATGCGGTTGAGCACGACCTGGGCGACCGCGCGCTGCCCGTCGAGACCTTCGCCCGCCGCTTCGTAATAGACGGCCTGGGTGAGGCATTCGAGTGCCCGGTCACGCGTCGCTTGATCCGCGTCCAGCTTGAACGCGCCGGCTGGGGTGTCGGGCCGGGTCGTGAATGCCCGTTGCGCATTCTCCTTCAGCGCTTCTTCCGGCGTGATCGGCTTGAAGAGGTCCGGCGGGGGCAGGTTCAGTTGCACCGCTGGAGAGATGGCAATCGTGGCCGACGCACTTCGACCGGCGATGGCGTGACGGGTGTTCTGGCGCGCAAGATAGATCGCTGCCGAAATGCCCGCCGCAAGCAGGACCAGCGAAGCGAGCGCCGCGATGACAAAACGCCGCTTGCGCCGCCGCTTCCGCCATTGGGTTGGAGTTTCGATCTTCATGCCGCTGTCTTTTGCCAGCGGTAGGCCATGAGAAAGATCGCCGGACCTTCGACGAGATACCGCCGCCACAGCCGCCGGGGATTGGTGGCCAGCCGGTGAGCCCATTCCAGGCCAAGCTTCCGTGCAATCAGGGGAGCGCGCTTCTGTTTGTTCGTCACGAAGTCGAGACCCGCGCCGACGCAGAGCGCCAGGCCCCGCGCTTTGGGCATACTCGCGACCTCTGCGGCGATCAGTTCCTGCTGGGGCGATCCAACACAAATGAAGGTGAACCGCGCCCGCTCCCGAGCGACAAACTGCGCCGCCGCCGTGCGAGCCGATGCATTCGTCAGCAAGCCCATGGGCGGACGGTGCTGAACGATCTTCAGTTGGGGAAACCTGGACTGGAGGTCGTCGGCCGTTTCCGGATCGCCCCCGACGATGGCGATTTTGTCGCCGGCAACGACGACCGACTTCAGAAGAATCTCGGTCAGGTCGCTTCCCGGCAGGACAGGCAGGTCAACGCCTTTCCACTTTGCGAGACGGGCCAGGACCTTGCTGTCGCAGACGCAGAAGTTCGCCTGGCGGTAGGCGTTTTCAAGGCCCGGCACATCCGATGCGCGGCGATGGAGGCGGACAAGATGGTCCACGTTCGGAGTGACTAGGAATTGGTACGGGCTGTCGGCACCGACCGCCTCTATGCGGGCCAGGATCTGATTGGTCGGTTCGGCGTCGAAATCGACGTCCAGGAAATTCCGACGGCTAGTAGGCATCGCGGTCGAAGAAGACTGCGCGGACAGTCGCGAGCATAATGTGGAGGTCCAGCCACAGCGACCAGCGATCGATGTATTCCTTGTCCAGCTCAACCCGGCGCATGGCCCGTTCGACGGTTCGGATTTCACCGCGAAGTCCCTTCACCTGGGCGAGACCCGTAATACCCGGGCGGACCCGATGGCGTCCGGCGTAGCCGCGCACGGCGTCCTGATAGTAGCGATCGCCGACGCGCATCTCGAGCGCGTGCGGGCGGGGGCCGACGAGCGACATGTCGCCACGGATGACGTTGAACAGCTGCGGCAACTCGTCGATGCTGAGCTTGCGCAGGATTTTGCCAACCGGCGTTACCCGCGGATCGTCCTTGGTCGTCGTCGCGCGCGCGCCGAGGTCAGTCTGATCAGCATACATCGTTCTGAATTTGTAGACGTCGATGACTTCGTTGTTGAAGCCGACCCGTGGTTGCACGAACAGGATTGGGCCCGGACTCGTCATGCGGATCAGCAGAGCCGCAATTCCCATCAGCGGAGCGAGGAAGACCAGCGCGATCCCGCCCAGCAGGAAATCCTCGCCGCGCTTCACGAACTGGTTCACGTCCCGGAACGGCCGCTGCCACAGGTTGAGCACGGGTAGCGAGCCAAGCAGGTGCACACGGTAATCCGGAGCAAGCTCGATCGCCTCAGGCGGGATCAGCGATACGTCCACTGAAACCGCGCTGAGACCATCAACGATGTCGTGCAAACGTTGGGGCGGCAGGTTCGGAACGCTGATCAGCACCTGGTCAACTTCGCCGCGCCGGGCGAGCTCCGCGAGGTCTTCGTAACCGCCGATCAGTTTGAGGTCGTCCAGCGCCTCGATTTTCGGGCGGTCGTCCGCAACGCCAACGAAACGCAGGTGCGGCAAGTCGAGGGCGGTCAGCAGGCGGCGGATCATCGCCACCGACTGGGGATCGGCACCGTAGAAAGCGATCCGTTGTTCGATCGCGCCGCTGGAAGCCATTCGCGTCAGGAAGATGCGGATCAGCGGGCGGGAGATCGCCAGGCAGACCAGCAATGACAACAAATACAGGAGGCTGACGCCCCTGGAATAAATCTCGATCAGTCCGAACTGCCAGACGAGGGCCGAGGCAAGCAGGCTTGCGACGGTCGCATCGACCAGTGCATCGCCTTCCTCGTGCATCAGGTCGACGAGCGTGCGGCGATAGGCGCGGCGGCTCGAACGGATCAGCAGGAAGGCCGCGATCAAAACGGCCAGCGCGAAGATGTGAACCGGGTAATTGACCGGCACGCCAACCAGGAAGCTGTACGAAACGAGCGCGATCGGGACGCTGATCGCAAGGCAGATGAAGTCGGCCAGCAGGAAGATTGGTCCGACGATGTTCGAGGTGAAGCGGACGCGCGGCCGGCGGTCGCCGGCCGGACGTGCTCCAGCGCTCTCGGAATTGCCCTGCGACAGGGCCGCGTCGTCAGGCATCAGAAGAACTCTTCAATGAGCTCCGCGTCGAGCTGATGACGATATTCTTCGTCAACGTCCTGCGCGGCATCCGGCCCTTCCGATCGGGCGATGTGCGCACGCAATGCTTCGTAAATGCTACGATCTCCACGGATTTCGTGAAAGGCATCCCAAAGCGTCCTGTCCAACTGCCGGTCGTCTCCCGCAGCAGCATAAGCCTTCGCCAGCAAAAGGCGATCACGAGCCGATTTCGGCAACACGCTTACAAGCCGCTGGGCATCGTTGATCGCGGCCTTTGCCATACCTGCCCTTATTTCAAGGTTAATCCGGGCGCGAAGCGCGTAAACATGATCCGGCTCCTTCAGCAGGATCGTATCGAAAAGTTTCTTTGCTTCCGCCGCCCGTCCCGTCTGGGCAAGAGACTCCGCGATGATGGCATTCGTTCCCGAATTGGTGATGGTAATCGGAAGTATCGGCTGCGAACCAATCAATTCCATCGCATATTCGGGCTTCCCGACCTCGTTGAAGTAGGTCGCGTAGGCCAGCTGCTGCTGCGGACCTGCGGTCTTGCTCAACTCGCGTGCGGCTGCGACCGCCTCCGGGCTGTTCCAACGGTCCTTCCAAAGCGACAGAACGTCTCCGACCTGATCTCCCGGCGCATTCGGCGTGAGCATCGGCTGCGCGGCTCGCCGGGCCTGCGGATAATCCTTGTACCGGAGCGCTGCGTCGATGGCCTTTAGGCGGATCGCCGTTTCCTCGGGCTTGAGATTGGCCGCCTTCGTCGCTGCGGCCGCTACATCCGGCCAATCTTCCTGCCGCTCTGCGAGGGCCATCAGTCCCTTTGTCGCCGCAAAGTCGTTCGGCCGCATGCGAATCTGCTCCTTGAGGAGCGCCTCCGCCTCATCTGATTTGCCCCGGCCGACGAGAACGCGAGCCTTGAGCAGCTTCACGCCCGTCTCGTAGGGCATGATTTCCATCAGTGCGTCGACGTTCTTTTCAGCATCGTCGAGGTCCAGCCGCTTGATGGCGGCATAGCCGTAGGCGAGCTTGATGACGGGCTGGTTGGGATCGACGACTTCGAGTTGCCGGGCGAAGTCCTCCGACTTGTCGATATCGCCACTCAGCAGGGATATCTGCGTCAGGTTCGCCAGCGTGTCGGCGTTGTTCCGATCAAGCTCGTAAGCGCGCGTGAAGGCGTCGTAGGCCTCGCCGAACGCTCCCAGCTGGATCTGAACTTTGCCGAGTGCTTCCCAATATGTCGCCTCGTCGTCTTTCGCCTGGACAACCTTGAGCAGCGCCTTGCGAGCGGCTTCAAGGTCGCCTGCGGCAAAGGCCGCCTGATACTCAGCATAGCCCTGCCGCGCGGCCTCATCGCGCGAAGTACAGGCTCCCAGAGAGAGGGAAAGCGCCGTGGCGGCAATGCAACAAGCCGCAAAAAACGGGCTTCGGACCTTCATAATTTGTATATACTACTCTGCGAGTTATCGTTTTGTAACCTAGCATGCTGAACGGCGGGGCGAACCCGCATAGTGCGCGCGGACTGTCTGAAGGAGTCTTGCTGAGTGCGTAAATCGTTAATCGCATTGATTTGCGGGGTTCTCCTCCAGTCCATGTTCATCCAAGCCGCAGCCGCCCAAGTCCGGCGGCCGGCCGTGCCCGCGCAGACCAGCGCGGGGCCGGCGTATCGCATCAATCCTGGCGACGATATCGAGATCATGGTGTGGGGCGACGAGCGCCTGCAGCGCGTAGTCCGTGTACTTCCGGACGGGACGTTCGCCTTCCCGCTGGTCGGACAAGTTGTTGCCGCCGGTCAGCTTCCGTCTGATCTCGAGCGAATCATCACTGCTGCGCTGCAGCCGCAGTACCGGGGCGCCGTTCCGCAGGTAACGGTCAGCGTCAAGAACCCCGGCGGCTATCAGTTTTCCGTCATTGGCAAGGTCCGCTCGCCGGGCACCTATACGCCCGGCCGGTACGTCAATGCGCTTGAGGCAATCAGCCTCGCGGGCGGGCCGACCGAGTTCGCCTCGATGGCGAATGTTCAAATTCTCCGTAAGTCCGGACAGCAGGTCCAGACCATCCGCGTTCGTCTGAACAATGTGCTGAAGGGCGATGCGACCGGCCTGACGGAGTCAGATATTCCGTTCATCCAGAGCGGCGATACGATGGTGGTGCCGTGATGACTTCTTTCCGCGCGCGATGCCTTGCGGCCACAATGGGGGCGGCCGCCTTTTACGTTTCACCCGCTGCGGCTCAGGAGACTGCGCCGACGGACTCGTCGTCGACGACGGCGTCGGGGTTCAATGCGCCGACCGCGCCAAATCGTACCAATCTCACGTACCTGGATCTGACGGCGGGCGTTGGTTACTCGACCAATCCCTTTTTCGAGTTCAACGGCTCGAATGGGTCTGCTTTCGGACGCGCATCAGCTCGCGGTGTCCACAGTTGGGGCAACGACCGCGGACGTACGTCAATCACCGGCTTCGTCGAGGGCACGACATACTTCAACGATTATGGTGTGAAGAGCATTTTCCAGGTCACCGGGGACACCCAGCAGAAGCTGAGCGAGACGGTCACCGCGTTCGGGTCGCTCGGTTTCAGCGGCGACCTTTCAGGCCAGCTCGGAAACCGCTTCCTTTATACGCCCGGCCAGATCATCGTTCCCGATCCAAGCCTGCCGCCGACGCCGATTCCGGTCCAGGACCCGACGCTCTTCTCTTTCACCGGACGGCAATACCAGCTGTACGGTCAGGCCGGCGCGTCGATCCGTACCAGCTTGCGGAGCAGCGTCACCGTGTCGGGCGGCGCGCAGCACCTGTTCTACACGGACAAGCTGCTCGACGATTACACCACCGTCTTCGGGACCGCCGCATACAGCCATCAATTGTCGCAGCGGACGAGCATCGGCGTCAGCGTCGGCGCACATCACACGAACTATAATCGGTCCAGCGACAGTGCGACGATCGTCAACGCGGCGGTGACGGCCCGCTTGCTTCTCAGCGAGAGCTGGGATGCGAATGGCTCGCTCGGCGTGTCCTTCTCGAGTTTCGATCGTCTCACCGGCAACGGGCATTCGACGAACCTGTCGTTCGACGGCTCGGTCTGCCACACCAGTCCGACAGAACGCTTCTGCGGCCGGGTCGCTCGCTATATGGAGAGCCAGTCGCAGAACTCGCTCGTCACGACCAATTCGATTGGAGTGAACTGGTTCAAGATTCTGGACGACAAGCAGTCTGTCCAGCTTGCGGCGAACTACATCCATTACTCGTCGGACTTCAGAATCCTGACCGATCTGAAGAGCAACTATTTCAACCTCGCGGGCAGCTACAGCCGCAAGATCGGCAACCGCCTTTCCGGCGGCGTGGATCTTAGCGTTCGCAAGCTTGCGCAGACGGGGCCGGACCCCGACGTCGATTTCAGCGGGTCCTTGTTCGTCCGCTATCGACTGGGTGATCTCTAATGGAAGCTGCAACTGTCGAACGCGTCGAAGGCGGCGGGGGTGGTGGGGCCTGGCTCATCAACCACATGCCGACGATCCTGTGGCAGCGCCGTTGGTACGTCATCATCCCTTTCGTGGCGATCTTTTCGGCGGCTCTGCTCACGGCATTCCTTCTGCCCACGCTCTACCGCTCCTCGGCAACTCTCCTGGTGGAATCGCAGAAGCTGCCGACCGCGATCGTGGACGATCCCGGCAATGGCCAGATCGAGCAGCGTATCGCTCGTATTCGTGAGCAGGTATTAAGCCGCGGGGACCTGATCAGCCTGATCGAGGCGAACGACCTTTATTCGTCCGAGCGCCGATCCAAGCCGATGTCCTACATCGTCGACAAGATGCGGAAGGCGACCTTGATCGGCGCACTTGCCGGCGACATCGGGCAGGGCGGCACTAGCAAGGACACGACGATCGCCGTCAGCATGAGCTTCGATTATCCGGAGCCGGGCAAGGCACAGACGGTCATGCAGTCCTACGTTACGCAGTTCCTTCGGATGGATAGCGACGAGGTTGAGGATCAGGCGAACCTCACAGTTCGCTTCCTGTCCGATCAGGCCGGAAAGCTGCAGACGCAGATCAGCGCGATCGAGAACCAGATCACTGCCCTGAAGTCGAGCAATGGTGCGGTCCTTGCCGGATCTGCGGTTCCGTACGCAGATACGGGCAGCTATTCAGCGCAGATCGCTACGCTCGAGGCAGAAAATCGCCGCCTGCTGGCTCAGACGCGCGGAACCGGTTCGGACTCGTCCTTGGGTCAGGCGGAGGCGCAGCTAGCAGCGCTGCGCGCAACGCTTAGCGATAATCACCCTGATGTCGTTCAAGCTCGCGAGCGTGTCGCCATTCTGCGCCAGGCAGCCCAGAGCGGCGGCGCCACGGCGACGTCCGCCGTTCAGGAGGAAATCCGGGCCAACAACGCTCAAATTGCCCAGCTTCGTGTCCTGAAGGATGCCCAGATCGAGCGCGTAAACTCTGCCATGGCCGGCCAGGCGCGTGCGCCTGCGATCATGGAACGCGCGATGCAGCTCGAGAACCAGGCCAGCGGCCTTCGCGAGCAGTATCGGAACGTTGCGGCCAATCTCATGAAGGCGCAGGGCAGCGCTCGTCTCGCCAACGAACAGCGCGCTGAGCGACTCTCGCTCGTTGAGCCACCGAACCTGCCGGATCAGCCGCATTGGCCGAACCGGCCGTTGGTCATCGCGGCCGGTGCCGCAGCGGGCCTGGGCCTGGGCTTTGTGCTCGCGCTACTGGTCGAGCTCCTGAACCGTCCGATGCGAAGCCCGGCGCAGCTGCAGGGCATGGGTTATCCGGTGCTCGGCGTGGTACCAATTCTTCAGAATAAGCCTGCTAAGAAGCGCTTCGGATTTTTGAGGAAGCGTGAGGCTGGCCTTGCATAACCCTATTCACCAGACGTCTGGAGCATCACCCTTGGTTGAGTCTGGAACGTCTCTTTCGGTGGCGCCGCTTCCCGACAGCCGGAACGCCGTCGAAGTCCCTTGGGATTCGGCGATGGCAAAGGATCGCGGGATCTTTGGCTTCGACAGCATGGATGGCCGGTCGCGGAGCTTCAACCTGATCCGCTCCCGCCTGCTCGATATGAAGGCCAAGAATGGCTGGCGTCTCTTCGGTGTCGTTTCCGCGACGCCGAATGTGGGCAAATCATTCATATCCGCGAATGTGGCCGCCGCATTGAGCCGGGATCCGCGCTATTCGACCTACGCCGTCGATCTCGACCTTCGCCGGGGCTCTTTGAGCAATATCTTCGACCTCGCGCCGCAGTCCGGCATCCGCGACTTCCTCGAAGGATCGCCAGGCGCGGATACGCCCGTTGCGTATCGTCTCGAAAACGAGCGGCTGCTGATCATGCCGACGGCGGCGGGGCGGATTCATTCAGCCGAATTGCTTGCCGGCGAGCGGGCCCAGGTCCTGCTTCGTTCAATGCGCGTGTCGGATGACAAGAACTTGTTTATTGTCGACCTGCCGCCCGTATTTGCGAACGACGACGCCGCGACTGTCATGGCTCGCCTCGACGCCTACATCGTCGTTGCGGAAGAGGGTAAGACGAAGACCCGTGAAGTTCATGACGCGATCAGCCACCTCGGCCAGTCGCGCCTCGCCGGTGTGGTTTTGAACAAGTATCGTGGTGGCGTCGTCAGCGAGGGCTACGGCGTCGATGACTATTACGCCGCCGGATACGCCCAAGCGGACCCGACGGCGAAAGTAGACTAGGTAAGCTTACTTCTTCGCCGCGGGCGTCGTGGCCGGCGGCGCAAAGCCTTCCTTATATTCGATTTTTGCAGAATCACGCGCAGCCTTCAGGCGGTCCTGGACCGTCGTGTTCGTCTTGTCGCGGCGCATGGAAGAGACTGCCACGGACTTCGCCTTGTCGCCCGTCAGTGGCGCCGGCTCGCGGCCGATGATAACGCTCGCAACTGCCTGATCACCGACCGGGATGATGAATGGCTCGGTGCCGATCGTGGTCAGCTGGCCGTAAATGTTCTGCGGGATGACCGCGGTGTCCAGCCGGTTCTTCTGACGAGTGAACTGGATGCCGGCCTTGGTCAGGACGGCAAGGACTTCATCAAGCGTCTTGGCATCGGCTAGCTGCTTCCGAAGCGCGCTGTCGGTCGGCATGGCGAACCGCACCTGATCAAGGCTCCACAGCTCGCGATTGGCGAAGACCCAGGGATGGCTCGCCTGGTACTTCTCGATATCGGCCGCGGTTGGCAGCTGAGCTGAATCGGTCTGTCGTGACGCGAACATGTTGATCAGCAGTTCTTCGGTCATCTTTCGCTGCCGGTTCAGGAATTCCGGCGACTTGTCGATGCCATCGGCCTTCGCCTGCTGTGCGAGCAGGCGGCGGTCGACCATGGCTTGGAGAACGCGTGTGCGAGCCTGATCCTTGTCGACGCCATCCGGGAGCTTCGCGGCGCCAAGTTCGGCGTTCAGCTCGGTCGCGGTAATCTCCTCGCCGTTTACGACGGCGACGGTCTGACCTTCGGCCTTCTTGTTGCAGGCCGACGCCAGCAAAGCCAGGCTGACGGCGAGTACTATTTTAGAACGCACGCTGGACCCCCAAGCATTTGAAATACATCTTGCGAACGGCCATAGCATGGCGGATTCGACCATGCCACAGGACATCGGCGGGAGAGGGTTTTGGAAACACCGTATGACTGGATCACGGTCGGAATCTTTGCCGGCCTGGTTGTTTTGTTCATGCAGCGCTCGACCTCCGACCAAGTGCAGGATGAGAATGACTCCATCTGGCTATACCTGGGCGCGGGGCTGGGCTGCGCGGTTGCCAATTATATCGGCAACAAGGGCATGCACTTCATCGCCATCCCGCTGATCCTGGCGACGCTGGGCTTCATCTTCTATTACTTGAAGCCATTGAAGTCCTGGCCGAAACGCTGAGGTTCAGCCGAACAGTACCCGCTGCGTCTGTGGCGTGACTGATCCCATCAGGTCGCGGATGAACTCATCGACGTCGGCAAGGGCAGCTGGCCGATCCACGCCATACGTCGAGACGCGCACCATCACGGCGTCGGGGATGTATCCGCGCAGATTGTCCATGGCCACGGCCATCCGCTGCTGTCTCCAGCTGGTCGGCATGTGGTTGCCGATGCGAGTCCAGTAGACGATTTGCTCCGTCCGCCCGTCTCGTGTCGCGGAGATGCTGAGGGCGGGGAAGGCACGGCCGGCGATATCCACCGAATGCGGTGTGCTCGGTGACAGTTTGTAGCCCCCGGCGGTGTAACAGAATTCGGGGCGGTGGATCTGGAGGATGCCCGATTGCGTAGGGCTTTGAGCGACGAGCAGCATGATGCCATTCCCCGCCTCATCCATGTAGGTTCGGGTCAGCAGCTGACTGTAGAGCGCCCGCGCAAGCTGATCCTCCGGCGGGACGACTAGGCCGCTATTTGAAACGAACGACCATCTGCCGATCTTTTCCGGGATGACATTCTCGAGCTTCTTGTCGCCGAGCAGATCGATGCTCTTTGTCGGCTGACGCGCAGCGGCAACCCCCGCGACCGATGCGAAGGCCAGACCGAGCGCGAATTTCCGTCGCGTGATCGACGTGTTCGGAGAGGTGATTTCGTCGCTCAATTTGCGAGCCGTTCGGTGCGAAGATTGAAGATGCGCGTGAACAGACTGTCGATCAGGAACACTGTCAGAAGCGCCACGGCGAACATCGTCAGTCCGGCGAAATCGTGCAGGAAGCCCTGCGCCGCCGCCTCACCCAAATAGTAGGTGATAAGGATGAGGATGAGGACTCGGATGAAATTGGAGAAAACCGCGATCGGGATCACGGACGCGGCGATGATCAGGAATGCCGGTACGTTCTGGCGATGCCGGAGGTACCCGTAGAAGAGACAGATCGCACCGAGGCTGATAATCGAATTCAGTCCCGCGCAGGCAGCCGCGACAAGCAACTCATATTGGGCAATCTGGATCATCACCCCCGAGCTGGCGATCGGATATCCCAGTGCGTGGAGCAGGCTCACCGCCCATTCGGAAATGATGATCTTGATCGGCTGCGTGATCGCCGCAACGACAGAATCCGGAGGCGGCAGGGTTAGGGCCAAGTAGAACAGCGGAAACCAGATCGACCGGACAAGCGCCCCGCCGAACAGCAGATAGGACCCGACGATAAGGGCACCGTACATCGCGAGCGCTTCGATCTCGAGAACACCCGTGATGCGCGCCACAAGATAGATGCCCAGCAAAACGACAAGTGAAAGCCCGCCGATAATCGAATTGCCGGGCTTTCGCGGCGCCGGACTGGCTTGCACTTCGCGCCAGAGCAGCCAAAGTCCCGTCGCGAGTACGATCGGCCCGTGGCCGCCTTGTTCGGTCGTCCAATTGAACCGTCCGACCTCGTACATCGTCGGCAGCACAAGCAGCGCGGCGCCAATAATCAACGCAAGATCGGCTAAACCGATCGAGCGCAGACCACTGGTTTGAGGTGGCTCCCGGGTCAAAAGCAACAGGGGGTACTCGCTCGCGGCACGTGCATCTCGCTGGTAGTGCACGAAAGAGCTAAACCTAGTCTAAATAAGCCGCAAGCTACTGGAAGGTCCCCTTGACGATTTTGAGACAGTTCGCGTGACGGCCTTAGTCGTAATCTTGCTGGCGCCATTTGCGGTCCTCACCACAGTCTTTGCGCTGGAGCTTTTCGTCGGGCTCGGTTCGTCTTCAGCCGCCGCCGACAAGCGCTCGGGCGCTTCGGCCGTTATCGTCGTCCCCGCGCATGACGAAGGCCTGGTCATCGGTGAGACATTGCGGTCGCTGAAGGCGGCGCTTGGCGAAAGAATGCGGCTTCTCGTCGTCGCCGACAATTGCACGGACTCAACTGCTGAAATTGGTCGGGAGGCGGGCGTCGAGGTGCTTGAGCGTCGAAACCTCGATCAACGGGGCAAGGGTTTCGCGCTGGCCTTCGCTGCGGACCACCTGCGCTCGGATCCGCCCGACGTATTCGCAGTCATGGACGCTGACTGCTGCATCGATAAAGCGAGCCTTCAGGCGCTCGTTGCCAGTGCGTCCGCCGGGCGCCCGAGCCAAACGATCAACCTCTTGCGACCCGACCGCTCCGCGCCGCCGCTGGTCCAGCTTTCGACCTTTGCATTCCTGATCAAAAACCTCGTCCGTCAACGAGGACTGCAGCGGATGGCCGGGCGAGTGCATCTGACAGGCACGGGCATGGCTATGCCCTTTTCTCTTTTTGACGCGTCGAGCCACGTACGCTCGAGCGTGGTCGAGGATTTGGCGCTGGGGCTCGAGCTCTCGGATGCGGGGCATCCGCCGGTTCTCGTGACGAACGCCTTCGTGTGGAGTGGCGGGAGCACGGAGCGAGGCACGCTGACCCAGCGCCGGCGGTGGGAAGGGGGCTTTATCGCGACGGCGTTGCGCTGGGGTCCACGCGAAGTGCTGCATGGCGTCCGAAGCGGAAACCTTCGCGGCATATTGTCCGGGCTCGACCTGATGATCCCGCCGCTCGCGTTGTTCGCGACCCTGAACCTGGCCGTTCTGTGCGTCGCCGCCGGCCTCACCGCGGTTTCGGGCGCAAAGTGGTGGCCAATTTTGGTGCAGGTCTCGCTGCTTTGCATCGCGGGGGCCGGTTTGCTGCTGGCTTGGGCGAAGGAAGGCCGCCAGTTCATCTCGTTCGGCGCGCTAGCTCGTCTGCCGCTGTACATGCTTTGGAAGCTGCCGATGTACCTCGGCCTCGCTCGCGGTGGTGCGCCGAAGGAGTGGCTTCGAACCGGCCGCTAGGACAGATTCGAAAGCGCCACGATCGCCGCAATCGTGATGCCGAGGAGGGCCGCAATGAGAGCATGGGGCAACCCGAAGGAGAAGCGGCCCTTCAGCAGGAGCTGTTGTTCCGGATCTTCGTTTTCAGGCATTAGCGCTTTCCGAACATCAAACGCGTGGCTTCGGCGACGCGGACGCGTGGTTCCCACCCAAGCTCGGCTTTCGCCTTCGCATTGGAATAGTTGAACGGTCGCCAGCGCGCCTTCTGCCTCGGGTAATCAAGAATTTCCGGCAGCCGCGCTTTGCCGCCGAAGAAGAGCCTGTTCACCAGTCTCACCCCGAGACCCATGGAGGCGACGAACCACCACGGGACGTAGAGGGCGCGGCGGGCGTCCGAACCTGCGGCGCGACACGCTCGATGATAACCCGCGTGCGTTGGAACCTCGTCGTCGACAATGTTGAAAACGCCATCGACACCGACCTTCTCGACCGCCGCGGCGATCGCCTCCGCGCAATTGTCGACGTGCGTGAGCCGAAGCTTCGCGAGCGGACTGAAGACCAGCTCGAACTTCCCGGTCTTCATTGCGGCACCCGAATCCCAGTCCTTGCCTGGCCCGTAGATCGCGCCGGGGCGAATGCTCGCGAACGAAACGCCGTGCTCTGCGCAGGTCGATGCGGCCAGGTCCTCCTGGAGCATCTTCGTCCAGGTGTAGGCATCCCGCCGCGATGGGTCGGGTTCAAGCGGGTGCTTCTCATCGATCGCGCGCCCGCCGCCGGCATAGTCGTAAACCGAGAAGCTGCTGATGAGGACGAAACGCTGGAGCGACTCCCAGTCGATGCAGTTGAGCAGGTTCTCCGTCGCGACCACGGTGCCGGCGAATTGGTCCGGAAATCCTCCGCCCGTCGACGCGGCCGCGTGAACGACGGCATCCACACCGCGGACGGCTTTGCACCATTCGCCGCCCTGCCGCAGATCGCCTCGAATGTAATTGACGTTCGGAGAGACTGGCTGCGGCAAGGACGCCGCCGGCCTGGCCATCGCGACGACTTCGTGCCCGCGCTCTGCCAATGCACGTACGACTGCACGGCCGAGAAAGCCTGTTGCTCCGGTCACAAGGACCTTCATCGTGCGATCTTCAATGCCACTAGGCGATCCACGAGCCTGGCCGTGTCGATCATTTGTGCAGGCGTGAATGGCGGCTCGCCGGATGTAGCCAGCGACCGATAGATGGCGTCGAGCATGCGGGGCATGCCGTGATACGTGCCGTGCTGCATAACCTTGTTGCGCAGGTTGCGGGTGCCGGCTCGAACCAGTGAAAACCCGTTGCGGATCTGGCCGATGAAGCTGCGCTTGCCGATGTTGGGCGGCCCATCGATACGCAGGAACGGATTGAACAGGTCGCTTTCGAGCGACGCATCCGTCCCGCGCGCGTAGACGCGGAAAGAATCTGGGCCGACGTCGCTGGTGATCCGGAGCCTCCCGCGGACATTTCCTGCGACGACCAGCGCATCGAGATGGTCGAAACCGGCGCGCGAATTGCCGCTGAGGTTCGCAAGGCGACCCTGGACATCGTCGACGTCGCCTGAATGCCCGGCGAAGACCAGAAAAAGGTAGGCAAGGTGGGGCAGGAAGTCGTGGACTGCTCCAGCTGGAAGGTCGACACCGGGTCCGGCAAGGTTGAGATCGCCGAACGGTCCGCCGAGGAAATCGAGAGACAGGATCAGGTCGATCTCCCGGATTTCACCGAGCTCGCCGCCGTCGATGATCCGCCGGATGTCGATGACCTGGTCGTTGAAAAGATAGTTGCGGCTTTCGACCAAGAGGCGATCTCGCTCGGCGGCGTAATCGAGCAGGTCCGCTGTCTCGTTAGCTGTGCCCGCCATCGGCTTCTCGCAAATCACGTTCGCGCCAGCGTCCAGGCAATCGCGGGCAATCGCCACGTGGGTATGCGGCGGGGTGAGGATGTGGACGACGTCCGGCTTCGCATCCGCAAGCATTGCCGCATGATCGGTGTACGCCTTGGCCGCATGGAAGCGCTTCTGCACGAAGGTGGCAGCCGCGTTCGATCGATCGCAAACCGCCACAAGTTCGACCAACGGCGATTCCGACAGATACGGCAGATGCTCGTAGGCGATCGTGCCGCACCCGATCACCGCGCATTTGAGGGGCTGACCGGAATTCATGCGACGACCTCGGCACGGTTCGTCAGCAGCTCGAACATGGCATCGCAATTGCGATGACGTTCATGTTGCTGCTCGACGCGCTTCCGGGCTGCGGCGATTATTGAGTCCCGCAGGTTCGGAGCACTCAGAAGCTTCTCGATCGCATCGGCAAGTGCTTCCACGTTGCCGGCCGGGACGGTCAAGCCAGTCTCTCCGTTCACCACCAGCTCCGGAATGCCGGCGATCGACGATGCGACGACGGGCACGCCTACGGCCATGGCCTCCATGATCGAAATCGGCAGTCCTTCCGCGAAGGAGGTCAGGCAGAACACATCCGATGCCTCGAGCCGTTCGCGAACCTGGCCGGGTGGCAGTTCACCCGTCAACTCGACGTAATCTGCCATCCCCTCGTTCGCGATTTCGCTGCGGATCAGGCCTTCGAGCGGACCGCTGCCAATCAAAGTCAGATGCACCTTGGTGCTGCGATCGGCGAGCAGTTTGCAGGCGCGAAGGAGCACGACCTGGCCCTTTTCGGTGGAAAGCCTGCCGACGCTGATCAGACGCGGGACTGCGGATTGAGGCCGCGCGGGCCGCTGTCGGAACCGGGAAAGGTCGATTCCGCACCGGACGACCCGGGCGCGATTCCAGAGCGATGGATGCAAAAGCCGATAGAGTTGGGAGCGCGTGAAATCGCTGACGCAAACCACGAACGAGGCGCTCGCCGCCTTGAGGTCCAGCCTGGCGATCGTCTCGTCGACGAAATCCTGGAATCCGTGGATCGTGAAGCTCCAGTTCGCCCGGCGCTCGCCGAAGTTCATGATTTCGGCTGCAAACCAGGCGATCGTTGCAGGAGCCTGCCCGAACTGCGCGTGCAGGTGATGAATGTTGCGGCGCTGGCATTCTCGCGCGACCGCAGCGCCCTGCAGCAAATGGGAGAAGCGCCGAGCCGTCAGCGGCAGATCCCCACGCGCCGACTTGACCGCAGTTCCGATCAACTTGGCCATCGCCAACGGGTGCCTCAGGGCTGCCGAGGAGAATGCCCCGAGAAGATCACCCCAGCTGCGCTTGAGGTAATGAGTCTTGGCGTATCGCGTCCTCGCGTCCTCGGAGAGCAGGTCCGCCTGGTCGGGCAGATTCATCGCAAACGGCGCAATCGTCGCGCCGCGCAACTCCATCTCGTCGATCTCCCCGGAGAGGAACGACAGAGCAACTCGCGGATAATGCGTCATCACATAAGCGACGGTCGGCGAGGGCGGCTCGTTCGTCATGCCGGCGAACGCCCAATCGTTTGCGAACTTTTGTAATCGAAGCTCAAGTCGCCCTTCGATGTCAGGAAATATTTGAGAACTCCCTTCGCCTCTCCGAGCTTGGCAAACATCATGAGAGCGGCATATTTCCAGGCGTAGGCCGACCCGCCTTTGCGAAGCGCGATCCTCGCAATTTGAAGCGCGTAAAGGGCCGGGATCGCCAGTAACAGAAACGGTTTGCCGACCAGAAATGCGCAAAGAATGACGATCGCTGGTATGATCGCGGCCCAGAGGAATGCGCTCACCATCTCCCGCCCGTAGAGACGATTGGCAGCCCCGCGGCCGGCGGTCCACACCTGCGCATAGCCGTACCCCGATCGGGCGGCGCGCTGCATCCACTGGGACAGGTTGTGGATCGCAGCGTCGTGGCGCGTCATCCGCGCATCCAGCCGCCAGATCTCCCAACCCACCTCACGCAGGCGCGCGCAGAGGTCCGGCTCTTCGCCGGCAATCAGGCCCGAACGAAATCCGCCGACCTGCTCGAAGGCGGCAACCCGCATCAGGGCATCGCCGCCGCAACTTTGCACGAGGCCGACCGGCGTATCCCACTCGTCGTCGATGATGCGATTGTAGAACGAGGCGTCGGGATGCGCCTCGAACCGCCGTCCGCATGCGACCGCGGCCTTGGGATTCTCGTCGAGAAATCGCGCGGCCATTGCGACCCATTCCCGCTCCACGACACAGTCGCCATCGATGAAATGAACGTAGGCACAGTCCGGAAATTGCTGACGCAGAGCCTGAAAGCCGGTGTTGCGGCCTCGCGCGGCGGTCATCGGAGAGCCTTCGGCAATGACAGTCACCGCGCCCGCCTCGCGCGCAAGGGCGACGCTCCCGTCGGCCGATCCGGAGTCCGCATACACGACGCGGTTGGTGATCGGTGCGATGGATTGAAGGCATTGCCTCAGCCGCTCGCCCTCGTTTCGGCCGATCACGACGAACCCGACACCAGGATTTGAAAGAGTCTCGGTCATAGGCCCGCAATGCTCGCCTGAAGGTCGTTCAGAAGAGGAAAGAGGGTCGTGATCCCGCCGGTCAGCCCGACGAGCGCAAGAAGTTCGCGGAACGCGAGGATTGAGCCAAAGAAGATAAGCGACAGCACCAGGTCATCCCGTCCGAACCCCAGATGCTGGCGGCGGCTGAACGTCCAGAGCGCGATGTACCGGACAACCTCGCCAAGGCTGAGCACCAGTACCGCCATCATGAAACCGTAGAGGTGAAAGGTCAGCGGGAGGGCGACGACGTAGAACAGCAACTTCGCTCCGCTCGACAGGGCAGGGTAGGCCGGTCGCTTCGTGCCCAGCATAATGGAATCGTTGATCGTGCAGAGGATTGAAAACCACACGCCGATCAGCAGGAGCGGAAGGATCGCGCCCGCCTGGAGATAACGGTCGTCATACAGCAACTGAATGATGAGATCGGAAACGGAAACCACCGCGCCTAATCCAAGCGCTGCCGCAAGGAAGAGCAGGCGACGGCCGCGGAGAACGCGCGACCGAACCTCGACTTCCGAGATTTGCCACGCTGCGACAGTGGGAAACAAAACCATGTTGCTCGCTCGGACGGCGAACTGGTTGAACATGTCCGTCAGCGCGCGGGCAATCGAGAAGATTCCGAGCTCGGTGAGCGTGATCTGCCTGGCGAAGTAGAGCCGGTCAAAGTTCATCGCCAGGAAGTATATGATCGACGAGAGAAATATCCATTTGCCGAAGCTGATGATCTGCCCCGCAATCGCCTTATCGATGAAGAAGCGGTGGCGGATGCCGGGGATGAGCAGGTAGCTCGCGATCAGGCTGATCGCGGATCCGACTACGCTTCCAAGAACCAGCGCCCAAATTGTCGGCGTTACGATGGCGAGGCTCACCTGGGCGATGATTGTGAGGGTGAGGCCGCAAAGCTCGAACAGACCGGCGCGAACGACGTTGATCTGCTTCTGGAGCAGGCCACCGCTGGTCGACATCAGGCCGCTGAAAACGAACATCAGCGACGCGACCGGAAGGATCACCGCCAGTTCGGGCTGCCTGAAGAATGCTGCGAGCGGCTGCGACAATGCAAAGGCGATGCTGCCAAGAAGCACCCCGCGGAGCACCTGAAGCGTCCAGGCGGTATCGTAGAAATCCTTGGTATGGCCCTGCGGACTGCTGACGATATTCTGGTTGATGCCGAGATCCGACAGAAGCTCGACGCCGACGCGGATGGCATTGACGATCGTCATCAGGCCAAACAGCGAGGGCGCCAGCAACCGTGCCAACAGAACGTTGTTGAGCAGCCGCAAAACCTGGTTCGCGCCGAACACGACCGAGGTCCAGCCGATCCTCGCGGCCATGGTTTTGGAAATGACGTTCACCGAATTCGACTGTCAGGGTCGATCGGGATCACTTGTAGGCCGTGATGTAGGCGTATGAACTCCACCACGACCATTCGTTCTTGGCTGCCAGGCCGGAGACAAACTGCTCCAGCTCGCGCGCACCGGGGATCTTCTCGTAATAGAAGTGACCGTAGAAGTTCCTGATCTCCACACGTGAATAGCCGATGTCCTTGAACATCTTGCGCATCTTTCGCGTATCGCCGTGGCAGGCCGAGTAATAAGCCGGGAACTTGGGCGAAATCTCCCGCCGGGGAGTCAGGAGTTCCAGCAGCTTCGACGAAAGTCGCTCGGGGAAGATCCGATTGATGACGAACGGCGATGCGAAGAGCGTCGGGATCAGGTGGAATGCCGCCCCGCCCGGCTTGAGCACGTTGAAGACGTTGCGGTGCATGGCAATTCCGTCTGCGACATGCTCGGCGAGGAAACGCGAGAAGACGACGTCATACGTGTCCTTGAACGCCGAGGAATCGCCGCTGACGTCGAAGCAGGCCTTTTCGTATTCGGGGCCATTATGGGCAAGCTCGTTTGGATCGATGTCGTTGACCGTGTAAGCGGCAACGTTCTTCGGCATTTCCGCAAGCCGGAAGGAAGGCCAGCGGCCGCCGCCCAGCTCCAGGATATTGGCGTCCGGATACTGGCTGATGAGCGCCATCAGCTCATCCGCATAACCCTGCATCGCGGTCTGCCAGTGTTTACGCGGTTCGATCTTCATTCGGCTTCCTAAACTTTGCGGCGGAGTCTGGACTAGTGCGGCTGCGTGTCAACCAAGGAGAGGCGGGCGTGGACCGCCCGGAGAAGCGCCGTTACGCTTGAATTATGAGGATTCTGTTTGCGCTTCCTGGCCTGCACCGGGTGGATCGTGGCGCCGAAGTTGCGTTCATTTCCGTCGCGTCCGAGCTAGCGGAGCGCGGAGACCAGGTTACACTCATCGGATCCGGTCCTCCACGCGCCAATCAACCGTACAATTACGTGCAGGCGTCACTTATCAATCGGGAGCGGTTCGAGCGATGGCCTCGACTGCCCCTGTTCCGAACCGAAACAGCCTGGGAAGACGCAAGTTTCATCCCCGGCCTTCTAAAAGCGTATGATCCGGCCGATTTCGATGTGACAGCGACCTGTTCCTACCCATTCACGAACTGGGCGTTGCGCGCGGCCGGCGGACGGAACCGGCCCGCGCATGTCTTCGTCACGCAAAACGGGGACTGGCCTGCAGTCTCCAACCGGGCCGAGTATAGATTCTTCGGCTGCGATGGCCTGGTCTGCATCAATCCTGACTATTTCGATCGGAACCGGGAGGCGTATCGGTGCGCGCTGATTCCCAATGGCGTGGACACCAAGCGGTTTCATCCGGGAACGGCAGAGAGGGAAAAGTTTGGACTGCCGACCGATCGCCCGGTCATCCTGATGGTCAGCGCGATGATCGCGAGCAAGAACATCGACAAGGGCGTCGCGGCCATCAGCGCTCTGCCCGATGCACTGCTGATTGTCGCGGGGGACGGTCCCCTACGAGCCGATCTGAAGGCGCTTGCCGATGAACGCTTGCCGGGGCGCTATCGGCAAATCACCGTCCCGTCCGCGGACATGCCCGCCTTGTATCGGAGTGCGGACGCCGTGCTTCACCTCTCGCAGGACGAGTCTTTCGGCAATGTCTATGTCGAGGCTATGGCGTCGGGAGTCCCTATCGTCGCGTACGACTCCCCGCGAACGCGCTGGATTCTCGGCGCCGAAGGATTGCTGGGCGATCCGAACGTGGAGTCATCCATCAAGGAGCAATTGGCGAAGGGTCTCGATCGAAGCGACAAAGATCGGAAAAGATTGGTTGAGCGCGCTTCGCAGTTCGAGTGGTCGGCCATCGCCGGCCAGTATCGCGACTTTTTCTCCGAGGTGATTTCGACGGGTCGCTAATTCGGCGAAGGAACGGGCTCTTCGAGTGGTGGCCGTGGTTCTGCGGGACGCGCCTCTTTCCGCACCGCAGGTGCTTTCGAGCGCGAGGCAAGTCGGATGGCAATGCCGATCGCCACGCCCGTCGTCATGGCGAATGTGTATTGCAGCAGGAACATGATCCACAGCCACTCATAAAGAAGGTGGATCGCGACAATCGTGGTTGCGACCGCGAACCCCAGAAGCAGCTCGCTTTCGAACTCTTTTCGAAACCGGAATGCGGCCCGGTATGTGCCGATCATCGGTCGGAAGAGGACCATCAGGAAGGTGATCAAGCCTAGAAGTCCGGTCTCGGCCCAGACAAGGAGATAGGATTCGTGGACCGAGGTGCCTCGGGTTGCCGACATCCAGCCGACGCCTGCGCGCGCCGAATAGCCGCCCATGTTAGAAACTACGACATATTGGTCGGGTCCCACTCCGAAGGGATGATCGGCGATGATCATCCTGGCCGCGTCCTTCATCGCCTCGCGCTGCGCATCGGAACTCTCGGAATTGTTGGTGGCCTGCCTGTCCTGAATGGCCCCGATCGCAAACGGGCTGACGGCAGCGACCATTAGAGCGCCTGCACCAACGATGCCAAACTTCCAGGTCGTCGATGATTTCATGATCGATACGACGCCGAGAAGCGCCAGCCCGATCGCCGCCAGGCCCATGGTTGCTCGTGAGGCCGTGAGCAGATCGACCACCACTGCGGCGATAAAGGCCGCGA
Organism: Sphingomonas daechungensis; assembly: GCF_039543105.1. Taxonomy (NCBI): domain Bacteria; kingdom Pseudomonadati; phylum Pseudomonadota; class Alphaproteobacteria; order Sphingomonadales; family Sphingomonadaceae; genus Sphingomonas; species Sphingomonas daechungensis. Next base: position 781,810 of record NZ_BAABJC010000001.1, on the reverse strand, counting down.
GGGCCCAACCCGTGTCCTTCCGTGCAAGCAGGAGAGCGAAGGCGGGGAAGATCGCGAAGTGAGCCATCATGCCCAGCAGGTTAGGAGAGCTGAACTCCCCGCTCGCCTGTGCGGCGCCGCTGGCGGACTGGCTGATCGCGAACATGGCCTGGAAGATGAGGCCCGCGAAGATTCCCTTCACCATGCTTTCTGGCGCGTCGGCGTACGCGGCAATCCGAATGGCGGCCGCACAGACGAGTGCAACGCGCGCGATCTGCCAGGCGTAGAAGAAGCCCGCCATCTTCACTTCACCCTGGGGGATGGCGATAACGACCGCGGCGAAATAGGCGAGCCAGGGCCAGATCTGCCGAAGCGTCCTCACCTTTGACGTGGTCCCGATCAGGATCGCGATCGCCAGGAAATCGAGCGCCGAGATCTCCATTCCCTTGGGGAATTGGGGCCAGGCCGGCCAGGCGATCGGCGCAACATAGAGATGGAATGTGCCGGTGATGAAGGGGATGATCCCCATCGCGAAGGCGGCCCACTTGGCGTACTTCGCGGGCTGCGTCTTGAGATAGCTCACGACGACAGGGACGAGGCCGGCCCAGATGAGAAGGAGGATGTACTTCAAGTCTGAGCTCTACTCTCGCCTGCTGCCTCTTCGGGCAAGCCTACCACCTCAGACTCCCCAGGGGGAGCCTTCGTTTTGAGCGGGCCGCTTACGAGTTTCCCTGTGACTTGAGGGTCATCTCGCCCTTGCGGATGACGATTTCGTCGACATTTTCCAGGAATGGTTGACCAAGCAGGGAGACGTTGGCGCCCTCAACGACGACCGCCTTTGCATCGGTCTGGTGGATTCCGCCAAGGTCGACCTTGTTCAGCTCCACATATTGGCCGCGCACCATGCCGGATGCGCCCTGACCGATCATCTCGTACTTCTGCGGATCGACCTGAATGCCAACTTTGCGGGCATCCTCCTCCGTGAGAGCAATTTCGCTCGCGCCGGTGTCGACCAGGAAGTGCACGGGTTTTCCGTTGACCTGAGCATCGGCGTAGAAGTGGCGATCGCCGCTGCGCTCCAGGGTCACTTCCAGCGCCGCCGGTACGGCAGCCGTGCGCTCGCTCTTGTTGAGCGGCCAGAACACGCCGAGCGTGGCACCGCCCGCGATCGTCGCGACGAAGAGGACACGCTCGATCATCGTCTAGATCGGTCGCTGGCCGAGGACGTTGCCGGCTTGCGTGTAGCGGCACACCAGTACGTCTTCTTCACGGCCGCGCGCGAGGGCGCAGCCGACGGCTCCGGTCTGCGACCAGATCAGTTGGGTGTAATGGCCGACGTTCTCGACGTCGCCGGAACGGCTGTTGTTCGGGAAGACGCCGGGCTTGTAGTCGCCCTTCTCGGCCGCCCACAGGCCAACCATCGATTCCGGCTGATAGTAATTGACAGTGCCAGCCCAGAGATTCTCGCCCTCGGGTTCCCACCAGGGATCGTCCGGCGAATGCTCGAACTTGCCGCTACGGGCGAGATAGGCTGCCCAGTCGCGCGCCGACCGCGCGAGAGCCGGGTCCCACTGGAGCGGCGGCGCGCCCATGGCGTCGCGCTCACGGTTATGCGCCGCGAGCAGCCGTTCTTCGAAGTTCTGGCGGAAGCCGACGCCTCCCTGCAGCACCGGACTCACGCAGACCAAAGTCAATGCAGCGGCAACCCGGTACCAACGCGAACCAGACATTGAGCATCCTCGAAAGTGCTCGCGTCTTGTCGCAGATGGTGGTCACCAAACAGTTTACGGACGATAATTTACGAAGGTTAGGGGAGAACGCGCAAAATCACTCAGGAATTTCGCTGCTTCGAGCCCCATTCGTGAATGATTACAACCTGATCGCCCTTCGAAGCCTGGTCGAAAAGCTTTTGCGCAAATTCGATCGGAACCCCGATGCAGCCGTGCGTTGCGCGGCCCCATTGGACGTCGCTGCCGTGAATCGACACTCCGTCGCCGGTCAGGCGCAGGGTGTAGGGCATCGGTGCATTGTCGTAAGTGATCGACTTGTGATCACGAATCTTGGCTAGGATCGGGAAGGTACCGTTCGGCGTCTCCTTGTCCTCGGCTCCGTATAGGATCACCGCGGTTCCAATCTCATGCCCGGCCCGGAAAACGGAGATGAGCTGCGACTTCAGGTCAACCCGGATCCACACTGGCCCTTGCGGCACGTTGCGATCGTTCCAGACGAAGTCGCCATAGCGCATCTGCTTCGGGACATTCAGGATCGAGCGGACGTCGCGGTCGAGCACACCCTGCGCCCGGGCCTGAAGAATTTGCGCATCGCTAAGGTAGGTGCGGTTTTTGTCCGACCAGCCGTAGTTTTCCTTTGCCTGCGCCTGGACTGGCGGACGTTCGATGATGCCGCTGGACCAGGCAGCGGCCGCAGCCGTGGCCAAACCCGCGAGCGCGAGTGCAACGACCATGATCCTTTTCATGAGCTTATGCCGAAGCGATAGCCGTCGTCGTGCGGCGCCGCCGACGGATCATCATGCCCGTAAGTCCGAAGCCAAGAAGCATGGTTGCCCAGGTGCCGGGTTCCGGAACGGCGGGCGGCGGGTTCTCAGGCGGCGGATTCTCAGGCGGCGGGTTTTCGGGTGGAGTTTCGGGTGTCCCCGGCGTTCCCGGAGTTCCGCCACCGCCACCGGGCGGGTTCGGTACCAGAATTCCACCGCCGCCGCCGGGAACACCCGGCGTGAGCAGAAGTGGCCCGATGGAGCTGAGCGGTGCGCTGGTCGGTACGTCGGCGACGGTCGGAACCGGCGGTGCGATCGCGGCCACGAATTCCTTGGGAAGCTCGGGCTGGGCGACCTTGGGAAGTGCGCGCTGCCTTGGCGCGGCAACTGCTGCATGCATCTTGGTCTTCGTGAGCTCAGCCTTGGTGCGGTCGCCCGGCGAGCGTTCGCTCATCATGGCCAGGAAGCTCTTGGCGCTGTCGAGTCCGGGAACGTCGCTCGAGTCGAGCAGGCCCATGCGCGCCATGATTCCGAGCGGCGTGCCCGCGACGAATGCGAGGACGGCGGCGCTAGCGAGAATCGTGCGGTTTCGACGCTTCGTCATGCGCTTGGCGCGACGTGCACGACCGCTTGCATTCAAGCGGCGCCCCGAGCGCGAAGACAATATTGCTGAACGCATCTGAAACCCTAACGAAAGGAGCCAGCAACCGGTAAGCGATGCACTCGACCCTGAGGACAACCATTAACACAATTTTAAGGTTCCGAATCAATCCAAGAGTTTAATTTGTCCCGAAAAAATACAGAAGTGTGCCGCAGCAACACAGTTACAGCTGCTGGAATGCTGGACGTCACTCTCAAGGGCGATATTTCTTAAGCATGGAAACTCGCGTTCAGCCCGTCATCCTCGCCGGAGGTTCGGGGACTCGGCTATGGCCAATCTCTACGCCCGCCCGGCCCAAGCATCTGCTGGAGATCGTCGGGCAGGGGACCATGCTGGAGCAGACCCTGGACCGTGTGGGCGACAGACGGTTGTTTGCCGAGCCTCTGATCGTAGGCGCCCAATCGCAGGCAGACGAAGTCGGCCTCATCGCGCCGGGTGTCAGCCTTATCCTGGAACCTTGTCCGCGAGGTTCGGCGGCAGCCGTCGCGTTCGCGGCGCTCGCAAGCGATCCTGCCGCGATCCTGCTGGTGCTTCCGAGCGACCATCGTGTGGGTGACCCGAAGCCGCTGCTCGATGCGGTTCGCAAGGCGCTGCCCGCCGCGGACTCCGGCCGCCTCGTCACCTTCGGGATCCGGCCACGAGGGGCGGAGACCGGCTACGGCTATATCTCTGCGGGCGAACCGCTCAGCGAGGGCGTCCTGGCTGTAGACGCATTCGTCGAAAAGCCATCGAAGGACATTGCCGCCGGACTGGTCCAGTCGGGAAGCGCCTTCTGGAATTCCGGCATGTTCCTGTTTCGCGCCGACGCTTTTCTGACAGAACTCGATCGCTACGCTCCGGAAATCGCTTTGGCCTCCCGAGCCGCGATGGATCTCGCGCGGAGTGACGATGGACGGATTGCTCCCGACGAGAGCGCGCTTGCCGACTGCCCATCAACATCGATCGACTATGCGGTGATGGAGCATTCGGACCGCATTGCGGTCGTGCCGCTCGACCTTGACTGGTCCGACGTCGGCAGCTGGGCGGCGGTCTACGAACTGGAACCGAAGGACGCGGACGGAAATGTCGTCGATTCCCGCTCGAGCGCGATCGACAGCGCGGGCTGCTTGCTGAAATCGACCGGACCGCAGATCGTGGTCATCGGCGGACAGCAGCTCATGGTGATCGCTACCGCCGATCATGTCCTGGTTGCGCCGATCAGCGACGCGCAACGCGTCCGCGAAGCCGCGGAGCTGGCGAAGGCGAGATCGGGGGACTAGCGTTCGGCAAGCCGGTAGCGAAACACCGGTGCGGGGGAGGGAAGGATGCTGCTTTCGACCATCGATACGGTCGTCGTCGTTGCTTATGGCATCTTCATCTTCGGCCTCGCCCAATGGGTCAGCCGCGAAAAGGCGGGCCATGAGAAGGACACATCCGATTATTTCCTAGCCTCCAAGGCACTGCCATGGTGGGCGATCGGCGCCTCGCTGATCGCGGCAAACATCTCCGCGGAGCAGATCGTGGGAATGTCGGGTTCGGGCTATGCGCTGGGCCTCGCCATTGCCTCGTACGAGTGGATGGCGGCGCTGACCCTGCTCATTGTCGGGAAGTATTTCCTGCCGATCTTCCTGAAGAACAGGATCTACACGATGCCCCAATTCCTGGAGCATCGGTACGGCAAGGTCCTGCCTGTCATCATGGCCCTGTTCTGGCTGGCGCTGTACATTTTCGTGAACCTCACTTCGATCATTTGGCTGGGCTCGATCGCGGTCCACAAGGTCGCTGGCATCGACCAGGACGTTGCACTGTTCGCGCTTGGCGCCTTCGCCTTGCTTTACCAATTGTACGGGGGGCTCAAGGCAGTGGCGCTGACCGACATCGTGCAGGTCACCCTGCTCGTGCTCGGGGGTCTAGTGGTGTCGTATTTGACCCTCAATCAGATCGGGAATGGCGAAGGTGCCATTGCCGGCTTTGCGGCCCTGACCCAGAAGGTGCCAGGTCACTTCAACATGATCCTCGAGCCCGACCACCCGTTCTTCAAGGATTTGCCGGGCATCGCCGTTCTCGTCGGCGGCATGTGGATCGCCAACCTCAGCTACTGGGGCTTCAACCAATACATCATCCAGCGAGCCCTCGCTGCGAAGAACCTTGGCGAAGCGCAAAAGGGCGTCGTCTTCGCGGCCTATCTGAAGCTGCTGATGCCGGTGATTATCGTGCTGCCGGGGATCGCCGCGGTCGTGCTCGCGCCGGATCTTGCAAAGCCGGACGAAGCCTATCCGACCATGATGCGCCTGCTGCCGCCAGGCCTGCTCGGTCTGGTCTTCGCGGCCCTCATCGCGGCCGTGATCGCGTCCACGGCGTCCAAGATCAATTCGATCGCCACGATCTTCACGCTCGATCTCTACGCCAAGTTTCGCGGTGAGCGGACCCGCGCTGAAGACGGCTCGGGTGAGAGCCGTTCCGAAGAGAAGCACCTAGTCCTTGTCGGGCGTTCGGTTGCGGTCATTGCAGTCGTGATTGCGCTGTTCACCGCCCGGCCCCTGCTCGGGAATTCCGATCAGGCGTTCCAGTTCATTCAGGAATTCTCAGGCTTCTTCACGCCCGGGGTCACGGTCATTTTCCTGCTCGGACTGTTCTGGAGGAAGGCGACGGAGCTGGGCGCAATTGTCGCCGCGGTTGCTTCGGTCGCGCTGTCCTACGTGTTCAAGGTTGTGATGCCCGACTTCCCCTTCATGAATCGGATGGGGCTGGTGTTCCTCATCAGCCTGGCGCTGGCCGTGGTTATCTCGCTGGCCCAGCGATCCCGGCCGAGCGCCAATGCTATCACCATGGAGGGTGTAACATTTCGTACGCCAGCGGCCTTCAACCTCGCCAGCGTGGGCGTCATCCTGATTCTCTTCGCTTTGTATGCGACGTGGTGGTGACGTCTCTCGCCGCAAGGCTGCTTTAGTCTCGGCTGAAGGGAAACGCTGGATGCCCCGTGTGGATTCGAACCACAATTGACGGAGTCAGAGTCCGTAGTCTTACCATTAGACGACGGGGCAATGCCGGCAGGCGGGCGAGATAGAAAGCGCCCTCCCGACTGTCAACGCTGGTGGCCCTAACCTTGCCCTTCATCGCGATTGCCGGTTAAATGCGACCCAAGTCAGCCGTCTTTATGCAGGCGGTGCAGGATAGAAACGGTCGTTGTCATGGCGCAGAATGTCGCCAGCGCACCGGCTCCATCGCTTCGGCAGGAGCCGGCATCGAGTAAATCGCCGGAGCGGCGATCCCCTCCATTTCGTCATACGTATGGCGCCGTCGATCTGGGCACCAACAATTGCCGCCTCCTCATTGCGCGCCCGTTCGACGGCGGATTCACGGTCGTCGATGCCTTTTCGCGCATTGTGCGTCTGGGGGAGGGCCTGTCGCATTCAGGTGCCCTGTCGGACGCCGCGATGGACCGGGCGGTTGGGGCCCTCGCGATCTGTGCCGACAAGCTTCGCCGCCGGAACGTCTCTCTGTCGCGATCCGTCGCCACGGAAGCTTGCCGGCGAGCCCGGAACGGCGAGGCCTTCGTCGAGCGGGTGAAGCGGGAGACGGGAATCGTTCTGGACATCATCGAACCGCAGGAGGAAGCCCGCCTCGCGGTCCTGGGCTGCCACAAGCTGCTGGAGCCCGGCGATGGGCCGGCGCTGATTTTCGACATTGGCGGCGGATCGACCGAGTTGGTGCTTGTTGACCAGGATGCAGGAGCGCCCAAGATCCGCAGCTGGTGGAGCGCTCCCTGGGGCGTGGTTTCGCTGACGGAGAGCGAAGGAAAGGTCGCGCTGGAAGGGCCCGACCGCCTGAAAGCCTATAGGCGCATGCGCGAGCGGGCGCGCCGCGCCTTTGCGAGCTTCGCGTCCACACTGCCGAGCGATGCGCCTGGAATTCGCCTGCTCGGCACGAGTGGGACAGTCACGACACTCGCAAGCGTGCACCTCGCCTTACCGGCTTACGACCGCCGTGCCGTCGATGGCCTCCATGTACCGGTCAATGCGATGCAGCGGATCAGCACGATGATTGCCGAGATGGGGCACGAGGAGCGCGCGGCGCTGCCATGCATCGGGCGGGATCGGGCGGACCTGGTCGTTGCGGGTTGCGCAATCCTCGAGGCGATCGTCGAAATCTGGCCCGCCAAGACCCTCGGGGTTGCCGATCGGGGAATTCGCGAGGGCATCCTGCGTTCGCTTATGGCGCGCGACGGCCACGCCTTGTGAAGCGCATCCGCACCGCAAAGGGGCGAAAACCGTCGTCGACGCGATGGCTCGAGCGCCAGCTGAACGATCCCTACGTCCGGCGGGCCAAGGCGGAAAACTACCGCAGCCGCGCCGCATTCAAGCTCATAGAACTGGATGAGCGGTTCCGCTTGCTGAAGGGCGTGAAAGCGGTCGTGGACCTCGGAATCGCACCAGGCGGATGGAGCCAGGTCGTGCGCCGCAAGGTTCCTCAGAGCGCTGTGGTTGGGATCGACCTTCTTCCGACTGATCCGATCGACGGCGTCACCATCCTGCAGATGGACTTCATGAACGATGATGCACCCGACCGGCTGAAAGAGGCGCTCGGCGGCGATGCGGACCTCGTCCTTTCCGACATGGCAGCGAATACTGTTGGCCATCAGCAGACCGATCACCTGCGGACGATGGCGCTTGTCGAAGCCGGTCTCCTATTCGCGACCGAAGTTCTTCGGCCGGGCGGTACCTATGTTGCCAAGGTCCTTGCCGGCGGTGCAGACAATCAGCTGGTCGCCGAAATGAAGCGGCACTTCGCGACGGTGAAGCACGCCAAGCCGCCCGCCAGCCGGAAGGATTCCTCGGAATGGTATGTGATCGCGCAGGGCTTCAAAGGTCGTGAGAGCGACAAAGGCTCGGGTTGGGCGGGTCCGGCAGAAGGGCCTTAAGCACTCACTGATCGAAGCGGCGAGCGAGCTGGGTCCTGGCGTCGTCACCGGTGCGGCCGACGACGATCCAAGCGGCATCGCCACCTACTCTCAGGCAGGTGCGCAGTTCGGCTACGGCCTGCTATGGACGATGATCCTGACCTACCCGCTAATGACCGCCGTCCAACTGGTCAGCGGGCACATCGGTCGGGTGACTGGCGCAGGACTTGCGAAAAACCTCGCTGACACCTTTCCGCGAAGCGTCGTGACGGTCCTCGTTGCGATCCTGCTGATCGCCAACATCATGAACATCGGGGCGGATCTGTCCGCCATGGCCGCGGCGACGGAGCTGGTCATCGGCGGCCGAACCCGCGTGTTCGTCTTCCTCTTCGCGTTGCTGAGCGTCGCCCTGCAGCTGTTCGTGCCCTACCATCAATATGCGAGAGTCCTGAAATGGCTGACGCTGAGCCTGTTTGCCTATGTCGGCGTGCTGTTGCTGGTCGAGGTCGATTGGACGGCAGCGTTCTGGGGCATGATTTGGCCGACCGATATCGGACCCGGCGCGATCGCCACCGTCGTTGCCGTGTTGGGAACGACGATCAGTCCTTATCTTTTCTTCTGGCAAAGCTCGCAGGAGGCCGAAGATCTTGCCGACTCCGGTCAGAGGCCTTTGAAGCAAGATCCGCGCGGAGCATCGGCCCAGTTCAGGCGGATCCGTTTCGACACTTTTGTCGGGATGGCCTTTTCGAACCTGATTGCCTTGGCGATCATGATCGCCTCGGCGGCGACGCTTCACCAGCAAGGCATCACGCAGATCAATACGGCGGCGCAGGCGGCCGAGGCACTGCGGCCGATTGCGGGACAGTTCGCCTTCGCCATGTTCGCGCTCGGGATCATCGGAACGGGATTGCTTGCAGTGCCGGTGTTGGCCGGGTCCGCTGCCTTCGCGGTGAGTGAAACGCGAGGATGGAAGGGAGGGCTTGAATACAAGCCGCAGCAGGCCGCGCGGTTCTACGCGATCATCGTCGCGGCCACGGCCGCTGGCGTCTTGCTCGACTGGGGCAACGTCAATCCGATCCGGGCCTTGGTCTGGAGCGCGATCCTGAACGGGGTTGCGGCGGTGCCCCTGATGGCCGCGATGATGGTGATCGCTAGTCGCCGCAAGGAAATGGGACGGTTTGTCGCCGCTCCAATGGTGTTGGTGTTCGGCTGGGCAGCCACCGCGGTCATGGCGATTGCAACGATACTCTTTTTCGCATCGTTGATCTGAGCCAGCTCAGGAGCTTTTGCGAGCGTCCTCGACCGCCTTCTTCAGGGCGTCGTAGCCGACGGCGCCGCTGAGCACGCGGTCACCAACGATGAACAGAGGTGTTCCCGTCGCACCGAGTTGACTGGCGAGCGAGAAGTTCTTCCTGAGTTCGGCCTCGATTGCCGGGTCGTCGAGGGACTTGGGATCGACCTGCGCCGTGCGCGCGGCCGCAGTATTTGTCTCGGGGGCCGGTCTGCCCGCCGCGTAGAGCGCGTCATGGAACTGCTGGAAGCGTCCGGCCTTCGATGCCGCGAGGGAAAGGCGAGCGGCTGCAACGCTGTTGTCGCCGAGGATCGGAAGCTCGCGATAGACAACGCGAAGGTCCGGGTTCTCACGAACGAGCTGATCGACGTGCGGGTTGCTCGCTTTGCAATATGGGCACGCGTAGTCGTAGAATTCGACGAGCGTGACCTTCGGCTTGCTCGAACCCTTCCAGGAGGACGCGAAGGGCGTCTCGATCAGGCCTCGCGAAGCGTCCAGCGTTGGCTTGTACTGCGCGTCGCGAAGGGCATCGGATGCCTCGACGAGGATATGAGGATCGTTGAGCATGCCCTGCCGGACGATTCGTCCGCTCAGATACTGAGGTGCCGCGAAGAGCAACACGGCCGCGGTCAGCACCGATCCGACCACACCCCCCGCAATCGCCGCCCCAAACGACGATCCCTTACTCTCTGTCACGACCTTTTTTGTCCTTCTTGAGCGCGGTCCTCGAGACCATGGCGATATCCTGGGCGCGAAGATAGTCCGGAGTTCCAACCGGAATCCCGCGCATCGCCGTCTCCGCGCTCGCGAGCGCCATCTTGGGATCGCCCTCCAGATTGTTCCGTTCGGCGGTCGCAAGCGCGGCCCGGGACTCGTCGCCTTCCTGGCCGTAGATCATGCCGAGCTGGTACCAGGCGAAGGGGTTCTCATTGTCTACGGCAACCGCGGCCTTGAGAATGGTCTTCGCCTCGGCGTAATTCTTGGGATCCTCTGTCGAGATCAGCGCGTGGCCGAGCATCGACGCGATCAGGGGCGCGTTGTGCGTCTTTTCCGTCGCCTCGCGAAGGGGAGCGATAGCATCGGCCGGGCGCCCGGACTCCAGGAGGATCTGGCCCTTGAGCTCGAGGAAGTAGGGGTCGTGCGCATCGGCCTTGAGCAGGGCGTCGGCTTCGGACAGCGCTTTATCGGGATAGGCGGTAAGGTGATACGCATAGGCACGGGCGTAATGCGCCGGCACCGACTGGTCCGTTTCCGGATATTTGCTGACAGCCTGTCGTGGATCGAGGAAGCCCGTAAGCTTCGCCTTCACCCGCTGGAAGCGCGCTTCAAGCTTCGGATCGGTCGGCGCATTCCAGGCGGGATCCTTCTTGAAGAGGTCCGTCAGCATGGCGATGCGCTCGCTGGAAAGCGGGTGGGTGCGGTCGTAGCTATCGGTCGCGTAGATCGCGAGACGGTACTCCTGGTTCTGTAGCTTCTTGAAGAAGTCGAGACCGCCCTTGCCGCTAATGCCGGCCTTATGCAGGTAGCTGGCGCCGGCAAGGTCGGCGCTGGTTTCCTGGGCGCGGGTGAAGGCGAGGAACTGGCCGAGCGCCGCCCGCTGGCCCATCATCATCAGGCCCATGCCCGCTTCGCCGGCGCCCGCCGCAATCGCGATCGCGCCAAGTACCATTGTCGCAAGCGTGATGCCGGTCGCCTGCTTCATCCCTTCGCCCATGCGGATGGCGTGGCCGCCGGCAACGTGGCCGAGCTCGTGCGCGATGACGAACTGGACCTGGTTGACGTTGTCGGCGCGGGTCAGCAGCCCGGAATTGACGTAGACGTTCTGGCTGCCGGCGACGAAAGCATTGATCTCGTCATCGTTGAGCAGGATGACCTTGACGCTCTTGTTGCTGAGGTTCGCGGCCTCAACCAGCGGCTTCGCGATGTCCGCGAACAGCGCCTCGGTCTCCGTGTCCCGCAGGATCGAAGGGCCGGAATCCTCGCTTTGGGCGGCGGCCGGCCTTGCCGTGGCAAGGCCGAGCACGAGCGCCATCATCAGCAATCGCACGAAGCGGGAGAGCGCCGAGCTCATGCGTCGCCCATCCCACCCGCGATCTGAACGCCCGATGAAAATCCGGCGCTCAACGGCTTAACCGAAAGTGCGCTGCCACCAGCCACGGCGAGGACCGTCGCCCGTGCCGTCGTCCGCTTCGTCATTATCGGCGGTGGGAATGGCGGCGTCGGCTTCGGCTTCGACGACTGGTGCCTCCTTCGCCTTCTTGGCACGAGACTTTCGTGCCGGTTTGGCGGTCTTCTCCTCCTCCGCGGCAGCCTCAACCGGCGTCTCGGCTGCAGTTTCAACGGGAGTGGGTTCGGCTGCCTGCTCGGCAGTCTCGTCCACCTTGGCCTTCGCTCGCGAGCGGCGCTTCTTGGGCTGCGGTTCAGGCGGAGTTTCGACCTCGGTGATCGGTGCTTCGTCCTCGACCGGCGTTTCGATCATCGGCGAGCTGTCCGCCTCGACCTCCGCTCCGACCTCAGACGGAGTATCCTCGTGACCTCCACCGCGCTTGCCGCGACGGCGTCGCCGCTTCCGATCACCCGAAGGCGTCTCTTCAGCCTCTGCTTGTTCGGCAGGCTCGGCATCCGCCGCTTCGCTCGGCTCGGCGTCATCTTCGGATTCGCTGGCGTCGGACGGGCCTTCGCCCTCTTCGCGACGGCCGCGACCACGGCCACCCCGGCGGCGGCGGCGGCGGCGGCGGCCAGGCCGATCGTCCTGACGCTCCGCTTCGGGCTCATCCTCCTCGGATTCGTCCTCTTCGTCCTCGTCGAGAGCCTCGACCTCTTCGAGATCTTCTTCGATCGGGGTGGGTTCGGGGCGGCGCTGCACGACTGGCCGCGGGCCGGAGCTTTCGACGCTCATGCGAGCGCCTTCAAAGCTCTCGTCGATGACGACTTCGATCGAGACGCCATAGCGGGCCTCGATGTCGGCCAGCTCGCTCCGCTTCTTGTTGAGAAGGTAGATCGCTGCTTCGCGCCCGGCGCGGAGGAGAATCTTCTCGCCACGGCCACGAGCCGCCTCGTCCTCGATCATGCGAAGAGCAGACAGGCCCGCCGATGAAGCCGTGCGCATCAGGCCCGTGCCTTCACAGTGCGGGCAGGGCTTGGTCGAAGCTTCAAGCACGCCGGTGCGCAGGCGCTGGCGGCTCATCTCCATCAAGCCGAAGCTGGAGATGCGGCCGACCTGGATGCGTGCGCGGTCGTTCTTGAGCGCCTCCTTCATCGCCTTCTCGACCTTACGAACATGGCTGTTCTGCTCCATGTCGATGAAATCGATGACGACGAGGCCGGCCATGTCGCGCAGGCGAAGCTGGCGGGCAATCTCGTTCGCCGCTTCCAGGTTCGTCGCGAACGCCGTCTGCTCGATGTTGTGCTCGCGGGTCGACCGGCCGGAATTGATGTCGATCGAAACCAGCGCCTCGGTCGGGTTGATGACCAGGTAGCCGCCCGACTTCAGCTGGACGACCGGCTGATACATCGCCGACAGCTGATCCTCGACGCCGTGCCGCTGGAACAAGGGCGTGGCTTCGGAGTGAAGCGCGACGCGGCGCACGTGGCTCGGCATCAACAGCTTCATGAAGCCCCGGGCGGCCTTGAAGCCGTCCTCGCCCTCGACGATCACATCGCTGATGTCTCGATGGTAGAGGTCGCGGATTGCGCGCTTGATGAGGTCGCTGTCGCGATAGATCAGGGCGGGCGCGCTGCTCTTCAGCGTCCGCTCGCGGATCTCGTCCCACAGCCGGGCGAGATAGTCGAAGTCGCGCTTGATCTCGGTCTTCGTGCGCGAAAGCCCGGCGGTACGGACGATCAGACCCATGCTCTTCGGCAGGTTGAGATCCGACATGATCGACTTCAGCCGCTTACGGTCGGCGCCGTTCGAGATCTTCCGGCTGATGCCGCCGCCGTGCGACGTGTTGGGCATCAGCACGCAGTAGCGACCGGCGAGGCTGAGGTAGGTGGTGAGGGCGGCACCCTTGTTGCCGCGCTCTTCCTTGACGACCTGAACGAGCAGCACCTGGCGGCGCTGAATGACGTCCTGGATCTTGTAGCGGCGGCGAAGCGCCTGACGCTTCTTGCGAAGTTCGTCGGCGGCGCTTTCATCCACCGGCGAACGGTTGGAGCCGGTTCCGGCCTCCACTGTCGTCGGCCCGTCCTCGTCGCCGTTCGATTCTTCGGCTTCTTCGGGACGATCGTCCGTGCCGTCATCGTCGTGATGGCCGTCGATCGGCTCCAGATCGTCCGCGGCGGCGCGCAGGCGCTCTTCCTCCGCGGCGTGCTCGGCTTCCTCACGAAGCAGGGCTTCGCGGTCGGCCTTGGGAATCTGGTAGTAGTCGGGATGGATTTCGCTGAAGGCGAGGAAGCCGTGACGGTTTCCGCCGTAGTCGACGAAGGCCGCCTGAAGCGACGGCTCGACCCTGGTAACCTTGGCTAGATAGACGTTCCCTTTGAGCTGCTTGTGCTCAGCGGACTCGAAATCAAATTCCTCGATGCGGTTTCCGGTAACGACCGCGACCCGGGTCTCCTCCGGGTGGCGCGCGTCGATTAGCATGCGCGTGGACATTGAAAATTCTCCGGGCGCGCGGGCCGCTCCTCGTTGGGCGGGCGCGCGCAATTGAAAAGGCCATTCCGGTCGGGTGTCGGCCGACGGTCATGGCGAACTGATGTATTGTTGCCTCTGCTGCACTGGCCATCCCGGAATCTTGTGCGGGAGACGCGACCTGCCGCTCATCATGGAGCAGGCAAGGGGCGTTTCTTGGCATCATTGCAGCGTCAACCTGTGAAGCCGCATCCTTTGCAAGGAGCGGCGCTGAATCCTTTGCCGCATTAAGGGGCTCAGGATTAATACCGGTTAGCATCACCGGACGAGGGCCGCAACAGTCCCCCCAGGGCTGCAACGACTGAAATTCAGCACGAATTGCGCGTTAACCATGTTCCGGCAATAGAGTGGCCCGATGGCATCGAGGTCCTTCCGAGCGCGAGCAATTGCGGGAGCGGCGATCAGTATCGCGGGGCTAGCCCTCGTTGTGGCCGCGCTGAGCTCGAGTCACGGATTTTTCTCCCGCAAAGGGGCTCCCGCCAGCGACGAGAAAGCGCTGATCGGTGAGGCCCGCGGCGGCACGGTTCGCGTGGAGCTGGGATCGGCGGTCGGCGACATAAAGTTGACGGAGGCAAGCTCTCCTGGCCGGCCGATCGTCGTGCTCGACCCTGGGCACGGCGGCCGCGATCCGGGAGCCAAGGGGGCTTCTGGGTCCACCAACGAGAAAGATCTCACTTTGCTGTTCGCGCGCGAACTGCGCGACGAGCTTGCCGAACGTGGGCGCGTTCGCGTGGCGATGACGCGCGACGACGACCGCTATCTGACTCTGGATCAACGGGCCGAACTTGCACGTCGTCTCGGCGCAAGCGTCTACCTATCGCTTCACATCGACAGTGCGCCGAACCCGCTGGCGCGCGGTGCGACGGTTTATTCGCTCTCGGATGTCGCCTCCGATGCCGAGGCGGCGCGACTGGCAATGAAGGAAAACAGCGACGACGGACTGACCAGCGAACCTGATGGATCCGTGCGCGGAATTCTTTCAGACTTGGCGCTGCGCGAGCAAATGAATTCTTCCGCGTCGCTGGCAGAGCGGCTCGTTCGGAAGTCGGCCGGACGGTATCAGCTTCGCCCCGAGCCGCACCGGTTCGCCGACTTCCGGGTCCTTCGCCACGCGGAGGTGCCCGCAGTTCTGTTCGAGGCGGGATACATCAGCAATGTCGATGATGAGGCGATGCTCCTCCAGCCCGAGAAGCGCGCTCAGATCGTCCTGGCTTTGGCGCAGGCGATCGAAGCCGACGTCGCCTCGCGCATCGTTCGTTAGCCTGCAGTCTTTCGGCTGACCGCGGGAGGCGCTAGAGGCTTGCATCACATGCGTGTCGAAAGTCTCAGTGCTCTCTCGTCCCAGCTTCCGGACCTCGTAGCCTTCAATCAAAGGATTCGAGACCGCATCGACCCGTGGCTGGCGCGGAAGTGGGTTCGACGGCTGGGCTACGTTCTTCTCGGCGGCTTCGTCCTGTTTTCAGCGATGTGGCTCTATTTCGCGAGCGGGCTGCCGTCTTCGGATAAGCTGCTGGCCTATCAGCCATCATTGCCAACGAACGTCCGGGGCTATGACGGAACTCCGGTGCAGACGTTCGCGCGTGAGCGGCGGGTTGAGCTGTCGTACGACGAATATCCGCCGATGGTCGTCAACGCCTTCATCTCGGCCGAGGACAAAACCTTCTTCAGCCACGGCGGCATCGACTATCCTGGGCTTGTCGGTGCGGTGTTCGACTTCACCACCAAGACCGCGACGGGCGGGGGCCGCGCCCGCGGCGGCTCCACGATCACCCAACAGGTCGCGAAATATCTTCTCCAGGACAGCAGCTATTCCATCGGACGCAAGGCCAAGGAGGCGATCCTCGCATTCCGCCTGGAATCGACGCTGTCGAAGCAGCAGATCCTCGAGATCTACCTGAACTCGATCTTCCTCGGCCGGAATGCCTATGGGATCCAGGCGGCCAGCCGCGCCTATTTCGACAAGGACGTGAACGAGCTGACCCTTCCGGAGGCCGCCTACCTCGCGGTGCTTCCGAAGGCACCGTCCAACTACGATCCGGTGCGGGCGACTCAGAAAGCCCTGGACCGGCGCAATTACGTCCTGCGCGAGATGTTCCGGAACGGGTACATAACCGAGGCGCAATGGAAATCCGCCGCGGCGACTCCACTCGGAACCATCCGCTACGGCAGCAACGAGAAGTTCCGGCAACAGGGCGGCTACTTCATGGAAGAAGTACGCCGGACGCTGCTGAAGAATTATGGCGACAACGCCAATGACGGCCCGAACAGCGTCTACGCCGGCGGCCTTTGGGTGCGGACGTCGATGAACCCCGTCATGCAGGACGCGGCGGCCAACGCGCTTCGCGAAGGCCTGGCCCGCTTCGACGGCGGGCGCGGGTGGCGCGATCTTGGTCTTAGCGTCGACTTGAGCGGCGATTGGGCTGGCCAGCTCGATCGGGCGCCGGTGGGCACGGGATTTGCGGACTGGAAGAAGGCCGTGGTGCTGTCCAAGGATTCGGCGCAGGCGACCATCGGCTTTACTAATGGATCGACGGGATCGCTGCCCCGGTCAGTTGCCGACATGCCGAAGCGAGGCGGCGGCGGGACGGCGTTCGAGAACCTCCGTCCCGGCATGATCATCATCGTGAAGCAGCTCGGCACCAACAGCTATGCGCTTCGGTCTATTCCGGAAGTCGGTGGCGGATTCCTGGCTGAAGAAGTGCGCACGGGACGAGTCCTGGCCATGCAGGGCGGGTTCGACGTGATCGGGTCCAGCTACAACCGTGCGACGCAGGCGCTTCGGCAGCCGGGTTCCGCGTTCAAGCCCATCGTCTACGAAGCGGCACTCGAGAACGGGATGAGCCCGGCCTCGATCATCATGGATGCGCCGTTCTGCACGTCGCAGGGACCTGGCCTGCCGCAGAAATGCTTCGTCAACTTCGACCGCCGCTATGCGGGGCCCAAGACGATGCGCTGGGGCGTCGAGCAGTCGCGCAACCTGATGACCGTCCGCGCCGCGTCTCAGACCGGCATGCCGAAAGTCACGGCGAATGCTCGGAAGCTGGGGGTCGGCGACTTCCCCAACTATCTTTCGATCTCGCTTGGTGCCGGCGAGACCACGGTCGCCAAGCTGGTCAACGCCTACGCGATCCTCGCCAACCAGGGGCGAGCGGTGAAGCCGACGCTGATCGACTATGTGCAGGATCGTACTGGCAAGGTGATCTATCGCACCGACAATCGCTGTGCGGTGATGGGGAATTGCAATGCCGCCGAGTGGGACGGAAAGGCGATGCCACGGCCGCCGTCGAGAGACAGGCAGGTCCTCGAACCAATGGCCGCGTTCCAGATGGTCCACATCATGGAGGGCGTCGTCGAACGCGGTACAGCGACGGTCCTTCGCGATCTTAATCGGCCGATGTTCGGCAAGACGGGGACCACGTCCGGTCCAACCAACGTCTGGTTCGTCGGCGGGACGCCCGAAGTGGTCGGCGGGGTCTACCTTGGTTACGATCAGCCGCGGCCAATGGGTCATAGTGCGCAGGGCGGACGCATTGCCGCTCCGATCTTCAAGCAGTTTGCCGAGGTCGCTTTCAAGGACATGCCGAAGGTGCCGTTCGTGGCGCCGAACGGAATTCGCTGGGTTCGCATCGATCGGGCTACGGGCCGCCGTGTCTTCGGCGTTTTTCCGGTTCAGGAAGATCCCAAGTCGGCGGTGATCTGGGAGGCTTTCCAGCCGCAGACCGAGCCGCGGCGCTTCTATCGGCGCTCTCACGGCGCGCCTGAAGGATCCGAGGAGGGTGAAGAGAACGATCCGTCCCAGATCGCGGATTCCGACCGCCGTCCGCGCGTCATTCGGGCGCAGTCGAAGCGCCCCTCGACAGCCCCGCCTGCCGAGGCGGCCTTGCAAAATCAGGCTACCTTCAACTAGCTCCGCTCCAACTTAAGCGTTTTCACGAAAGCAGTTCACCATGCGCGCCGAAGCGCAGGCTCACGCCGACCAGATCAATGCCGCTCTCGCGCTCTTGCGCAGGTTCCTCGATTGGGACCGCGCGCTGAAGCGCCTCGACGAGCTCAACGCCAAGGTTGAGGATTCCGCGCTTTGGGACGACCCCAAGGCCGCGCAGGACGTCATGCGGGAGCGTCGCAGGCTGGAAGAGGCGATCAACGCGACCCGTTCGATCGAGCGCGAGCTAGCCGACACCACCGAACTGTTGGAGCTTGCGGAAGCCGAGGGCGACGCTGCGCTGGCAGACGATGCCGTCCGCAGCCTTGGCGACCTTGCGGAGCGTGCCGAGCGCGACAAGGTCGCAGCGCTGTTGGCCGGTGAGGCTGATGCCAACAGCAGCTATGTCGAAGTCAACGCCGGCGCCGGCGGAACCGAGAGCCAGGACTGGGCCGAGATGCTTCTGCGCATGTACACGCGCTGGGGCGAGCGGCACGGCTACAAGGTCGAGATGATCGATCACCATTCAGGCGAGCAGGCCGGGATCAAGTCGGCAACGATTCTCGTGAAGGGCGAAAACGCTTACGGCAACCTCAAGGTTGAGAGCGGCGTGCATCGCCTGGTGCGGATCAGCCCCTACGATTCCAACGCAAGGCGCCACACCAGCTTCTCGAGCGTCTGGGTTTATCCGGAGGTCGATGACGACATCGAAATCGACGTGAACGAGTCCGACTTGCGCATCGATACCTACCGAGCGTCGGGAGCCGGAGGCCAGCACGTCAATACGACTGACAGCGCGGTCCGAATTACGCACATCCCGACGGGCATTGTGGTTGCTTGCCAGAACGAGCGCTCCCAGCACAAGAACCGCGCGTCGGCGATGAAGCAGCTCAAGGCCCGGCTGTACGAGGCCGAGCTTCAGAAACGCGAGGCGGAGGCCAGCGCAGCCAATGCCTCGAAGACCGACATCGGTTGGGGCCACCAGATCCGCAGCTACGTGCTGCAGCCGTACCAGCTGGTGAAGGATCTTCGCACCGGTGTGACCTCGACCGCTCCGGGCGACGTGCTCGACGGCGATCTCGACCGGTTCATGGCAGCAGCCCTGTCGCAACGCGTGACCGGAGAGCGCGTCGAGGTTGAGGATGTCGACTAGGGCAATCTTCGCACTTATTCTTGTCACTGCCGCTGGAGCATGCCGCCAGGCGTCACAACAGCCGCAATTTCCGAATGCGCACCGGGAAGTCGCGCCGATCGTCAATGATTCCTTCTCGACCGAGGATGCTCGCGATCGGGTAGGCGAGGCAGAACAGGTGATAAGCCTCGCGGGAATCCAGGCTGGAATGTCGGTCGCCGACATTGGAGCAGGCGAGGGCTATTACACCGTCCGCCTGGCCCCCGTCGTCGGCCCCAAGGGCCGGGTTCTCGCCGAGGACATCGTTCCCGATGTCGAAGACCGGCTGGCACAGCGCGTCCATCGCGAGAATCTTGATAACGTGGCAGTGAAGCTGGGAGAGCCCGACGATCCCATGCTGCCGTCGAAGTCGTTCGACCGCATTTTCATGGTCCACATGTATCATGAGGTTCAGTCGCCCTACGCATTCCTTTGGCATATGCGGGAAGCGTTGAAGCCGGATGGCCAGGTGATCGTCGTGGATGCGAACCGCCCGACCAAGCGGCATGGCATCGAGCCGAGGCTTCTCGAGTGCGAGTTTGCAGCGGTCGGACTGAAGCTGGTGAACACCGTCCCCATTTCAGAGGGCGAGAATTACTTCGCGGCCTTCCGCATCGCCGCACCTCGCCCGGCGCCCGACCAGATCAAGGCGTGCGCATCCTAAAAGTAGCAATTCATTAGGGATACTCTGTCAGACCTGCGCTCGCCCAAGGCGGAGGCGCGTAGTGGAATTTTTGCAGAATGTTGCGGGGAGCACCATCCTCGTCATGTTCCTGCTCGCGACGTGCGTCGCGATTGAATATCTTGGGCCGATCGAGCGCTATTCCCTGCGCGATCGGTTGCCCGGCATCATCATCAATTGTGTCGGCGGGGCCCTCACGTTCGCGCTGATCTGGCCCGTCAAATGGGTCTGGAGCGCGATGGGCGTGGCGCCGTTCATCACCATCCCCCTATGGGACTGGCTCGAGCCTCTCGGGGACGCTGGGCTTGCCGTTCAGGCGGCCGTCCTCGTCGTGGTCGCGGACTTCCTTGCCTACTGGCGTCACCGAGCCGAGCACTCCTGGTTCTGGCGTGTTCATGTCGTGCATCACGCACCTCGTGAATTGCACGCCGCCAACAGTATCGGACATCCGATCCAGGCGCTTTTCAGCTTCGCGTTCATCGCCGTTCCGATGAGCTTGATTCAAATTTCCGGCCCGACGATTCCGTTTGTGGTGGGAGCCGTCGTCTCGCTGCTGGCACTGTACATTCACTCGCCGACTGCCGTGAATTTCGGTGCTGCGAGGAGGATTGTGGTGGATAACCGGTTTCATCGAATCCACCACTCTCTCGAAGAGCGCCACTTCGACAAGAACTTCGGCATTTGCTTCAGCATCTGGGATTACATGTTCGGCACCGCGTACGAACCCGGTGAAGAGTGGCCGGAGGTCGGCGTGGCCGGCGTGCGGTCACCGATGACCCTGACTGACTATTTGAAGCTGCCGTTCCTGCCTGAAGCGTCAGGGAGCAGCGCCGAGAGCGATCCTAAAGGTATCCCAGCGACCGAAAGCTGATCGAGCGTTCGCCGGCAAAGATCAGATGATCGAGAACCTGGCAGTCGAGCGCTGACGCCGCCGCGGCCAGGCGTCTCGTGGACAGGCAATCCATTCGGCTTGGCGTCGGGTCGCCGCTCGGATGATTATGGGCCAGCAGGAGGCCTGAGCTTTGCTGAAGCAGCGCGTCGGCGATGATGGCGCGGATCGGCAAGTCTGCCTCGCCTTCGATGCCATCGTGCCGAGTCAGGTGAATGCAATTGAGTTCGCTGTCCACATGCGCAATCCACAGACACTCTCGAGCAGGATCGGACTCCGCGAAGCATCCGGCGAAAAGCGCCTGAGCCGCCTCGGGTCCGTCCAGCTTGAGAGGCTGTTCGGCACGCTGATAGCGCATCTGGACTAGCTATGCGGGTAGCCAGGCCGGTTCGACTCCAACCGCGTCCCTCTCGGACCGAGTTTTATCCACAAGGGATGATTGCGCGGTCTTGGACGCCGCGTGCGCCCGCATTAGTCTTGGCGAATGCGCCAATATCTCGATCTCATGCAGAAGATCCTCGACGAGGGCGTCGAGCAGGACGATCGCACAGGTACGGGGACGCTGACCCGATTCGGCGCGCAGATGCGGTTCGACCTCCGCGACGGCTTCCCCTTGCTGACGACGAAGAAGCTTCACCTGCGATCGATCATCGTCGAGCTGCTGTGGTTCCTGCGCGGAGACACCAACATTCGCTGGCTGCAGGACCGCAAGGTCAGCATCTGGAATGAATGGGCGGACGAGCAGGGCGACCTAGGACCGGTGTACGGCAAGCAATGGCGGCATTGGGAGACGGCAGACGGACGCGAAATCGACCAGATCGCCAACCTCGTTGACCTGATCAGGCGCGATCCTTCCTCGCGGCGACAGATCGTGACTGCCTGGAATCCGGGCGAGATCGATCGGATGGCGTTGGCGCCCTGCCACTGCCTGTTCCAGACGCAGGTCGCCGGTGGGCGGCTGAACCTTCAGCTCTATCAGCGCAGCGCTGATTTCTTCCTCGGCGTGCCGTTCAACATCGCCAGCTATGCGCTCCTGACCCACATGCTTGCGCGTGAGACTGGGCATGAGCCGGGCGTGTTCGTGTGGACTGGCGGCGACGTCCATCTCTACTCGAACCATCTGGAGCAGGCGCGCCTGCAGCTGAGCCGCGAGCCGCGGTCGCTTCCACAGCTGATCCTCAAGGACCGGGGCCAATCGATCTTCGATTATGAGCCCGAGGACTTTGTCTTCGAGGCCTACGAGCCGCACCCTCACATTTCAGCACCGGTGGCGGTTTAAGAAATTCCGGTGCCGGAATGGAGCGCATCCCGGATAGGCGCGTTACAATCAGCCGTCAGACGAGGAGTAATTTATGGTCCAGAAGCTTTTGACGGCGGCGCTCATCACGGCCGCCCTTGCGACCGCAGCCTGTAACACCGTCCGTGGAGCTGCCCGCGATGTGAATTCGGTCGCCAATTGCACCGAGAACACGATGAACGGCGGCAAGTGCTGATCATCGGCGCCTAGCCGAAGCACAATCGCAACAGTTCGAAGATGCCTCGTCGGGGAAAGCGCCCGGCGGGGCATTTTTCATGGGCCGTTCAGCCGTCCTACGGTCGACAAGGCGGACAGTTGGATTAATGTTGTTCCGGAACCGTAAGGAGGGTGGACATGAATTCGAAGTTGATCACGGCATTGCTGGTTGGGAGCTGCTTGGCCCTTGCCGCGTGCAACACCGTTCGCGGCGCTGCGAAGGACGTGGAATCGGCGGCAAATTGCACGGAGAATGCGATCAAGAGCGGTCGCTGCTAACCGGCCGAGTAATCAAACAAAAAGCCCCGCCGGTTTGCGTCGGCGGGGCTTTCTTTTTGCCTTGGAAGGCTAGCGACTACTCCGTCAGATAGTCGCCCGCGTCCGCATCGGTGCCATGACCGCTCGGAACGACTTCGGAGAGCGGGTCGGGACCCGTGCCTGCCTTATCGTCACGAAC
Source organism: Sphingomonas daechungensis (assembly GCF_039543105.1). NCBI lineage: Bacteria > Pseudomonadati > Pseudomonadota > Alphaproteobacteria > Sphingomonadales > Sphingomonadaceae > Sphingomonas > Sphingomonas daechungensis. The sequence goes on along the minus strand of NZ_BAABJC010000001.1, from coordinate 759,239 downwards.
CGAACGTGCATTCTCCGCAGCGCGAAGTTCTTCAGCCGAATTCGGAGCGATCAGGGCTTCCTGCATGCGACGGTGCGTCGCGCGGAGGGCCGCGTCACGGCTGGAAGCCGCAACCCGGAGTTCCTTCATGCTGGAGCCGGTACCGGCCGGGATCAGGCGTCCCACGATCACGTTCTCCTTGAGACCCGTGAGCGTGTCGACCTTGCCCTGGACGGCCGCTTCGGTGAGGACGCGGGTCGTCTCCTGGAACGACGCAGCAGAGATGAAGCTGCGGGTCTGCAGGCTCGCCTTGGTGATGCCAAGGAGGACCGGCTTGCCTTCAGCCTTCTTCTGCTTCTTGTCGAGCTTGGAGTTGATCTCGTCCATCTCCTCGCGATCGACCTGCTCGCCGGCCAGCAGCGTGGTGTCGCCGCCGTCGGTGATCTCGACCTTCTGCAGCATCTGGCGAACGATCACCTCGATGTGCTTGTCGTTGATCTTCACGCCCTGCAGTCGATAGACTTCCTGGATCTCGCTCACGAGGTACTCGGCAAGTGCCTCGACACCGAGAACTTCCAGGATGTCGTGCGGATCAGGCGAACCGCCGACGAGGTTGTCGCCGCGCTTCACGTAATCGCCTTCCTGGACGTCGATGACCTTCGACTTCGGCACCAGATACTCGACCGCCTCCGAACCGTCGTCCGGGATGATCGCGATCTTGCGCTTGGCCTTGTAGTCCTTCTTGAAGCTGACCTTGCCCGAGACCTTCGCGATGATCGCGTTTTCCTTGGGCTTGCGGGCTTCGAAGAGCTCGGCGACGCGCGGCAGACCGCCGGTAATGTCACGCGTACGCGCGGCTTCCCGCGGCATACGGGCGAGCACTTCGCCGGCTTCGACCTTCTGGCCGTCCTCGACAGCGACGATGGCGCCTTGAGCCAGACGGTAGACACCGGCTTCTTCGGCCTTGTCGCCGGTCAAAGTCAGGCGCGGCTGAAGCGCGTCCTTCTTCGACTTCGCCATGTCGTCGGTCACGACACGCTGTGCGATACCGGTGGACTCGTCGATCTGCTCCGACATCGTCCGGTTCTCGATGAGGTCCTGGTACTTCACGGTACCAGCACGCTCGGTGATGACCGGGCTGAACGACGGATCCCATTCGGCAATCCGATCGCCCTTGCTGACGATGTGGCCGCTCTCGCACAGCAGGTGAGCGCCGTACGGAACGCGGTGGGTCGAAAGCTCGCGGCCGTCCATGTCGAGGATCGCGATTTCGCCAGAGCGGGACAGCGAGATGTGCCGGCCGCGCGGGTCGGTGATCGTCGGCATATCGCGGAACTCGATCGTGCCGTCGACCGGCGCTTCGAGGTTCGACTGCTCGTTGAGCTGAGCCGCGCCGCCGATGTGGAAGGTCCGCATCGTCAGCTGCGTGCCAGGCTCACCGATCGACTGGGCGGCAATGACGCCGACAGCCTCACCGATGTTGACCGGCGTACCGCGAGCGAGGTCACGGCCATAGCACTTGGCGCAGACGCCCTGCTTCGAAGCGCAGACCAGCGGCGAGCGGATCTTCACGCCCTGCAGGCCGATCGCCTCGATCTGGGCGACCATCGCCTCGTCGAGAAGCGCACCTTCCGGAATGATCACATCGCCCGACTTCGCGTCGATGACATCTTCGGCCGTGGTGCGGCCAAGGACGCGCTCACCGAGCGAAGCGATGGTGGCACCACCCTGCACGATCGCGCGCATTTCCAGCGCACGGTCGGTGCCGCAGTCGTCCTCGATGATCACGGCATCCTGCGACACGTCGACGAGACGGCGGGTCAGGTAACCCGAGTTCGCCGTCTTGAGCGCCGTGTCGGCCAGGCCCTTGCGGGCGCCGTGGGTCGAGTTGAAGTATTCAAGGACGGTCAGGCCTTCCTTGAAGTTCGAGATGATCGGCGTTTCGATGATCTCGCCCGACGGCTTGGCCATCAGGCCGCGCATGCCCGCAAGCTGCTTGATCTGCGCCTGCGAGCCACGAGCGCCCGAGTGGGCCATCATGTAGATCGAGTTCAGGTCCGCCTGGCGGCCATCCTCACGCGTCGGCGTTGCCGAAATTTCCTTCATCATCGCCGAGGCGACTTGGTCGCCGCAACGCGACCAGGCGTCGATCACCTTGTTGTACTTTTCCTGCTGGGTGATCAGGCCGTCCTGATACTGCTGCTCGTAATCCTTCACGAGCGCGCGGGTATCGTCGACCAGCTTCACCTTGTCGGCCGGGATGACCATGTCGTCCTTGCCGAACGAGATGCCGGCGCGGAACGCGTGGCGGAAACCAAGCGCCATGATGGCGTCGGCGAACAGCACCGTCTCCTTCTGGCCAGTGTGGCGATAGACGATGTCGATGACGTCGCCGATCTCCTTCTTGGTCAGCACACGGTTCACCGTCTCGAAGGGCACCTTGTGGCTCTTCGGAAGGGTCTCGCCGAGGAGCATGCGCCCCGGAGTGGTCTCGAACCGCTTCATGTAGGTGTTGCCGTCCTCGTCCGTCTGCGGGACGCGGCTGACAATCTTCGAATGAAGGGTCACGGCACCGGCTGCGAGAGCCTGGTGAACCTCGGTCATGTCGCTGAGCAGCATGCCCTGGCCAGGCTCATTCTCTTTCTCGAGGCTGAGATAGTAGAGGCCGAGAACCATGTCCTGCGACGGAACGATGATCGGCTTGCCGTTGGCGGGCGACAGGATGTTGTTCGTGGACATCATCAGGACGCGGGCTTCCAGCTGAGCTTCGAGGCTCAGCGGGACGTGCACCGCCATCTGGTCGCCGTCGAAGTCGGCATTGAACGCGGCGCAGACCAGCGGGTGAAGCTGGATCGCCTTGCCCTCGATCAGGACCGGCTCGAACGCCTGGATGCCGAGACGGTGAAGCGTCGGCGCGCGGTTCAGCAGAACCGGGTGCTCACGGATCACTTCGTCCAGGATGTCCCAGACTTCCTTGCGCTCCTTTTCGACCCACTTCTTCGCCTGCTTCAGGGTCATCGAGAGACCCTTGGCGTCGAGGCGCGAGTAGATGAACGGCTTGAACAGCTCGAGCGCCATCTTCTTCGGAAGGCCGCACTGGTGCAGCTTGAGCTCCGGTCCGGTCACGATGACCGAGCGGCCCGAATAGTCGACGCGCTTGCCGAGCAGGTTCTGACGGAAGCGGCCCTGCTTGCCCTTGAGCATGTCGCTGAGCGACTTCAGCGGACGCTTGTTGGCGCCCGTGATCGTGCGGCCGCGGCGGCCGTTGTCGAACAGAGCGTCGACAGCCTCCTGAAGCATGCGCTTTTCGTTGCGGACGATGATGTCCGGAGCGCGCAGCTCGATGAGCCGCTTCAGGCGGTTGTTACGGTTGATGACGCGGCGATAAAGGTCGTTGAGATCCGACGTCGCGAAGCGGCCGCCGTCCAGCGGAACGAGCGGGCGAAGCTCGGGCGGAATGACCGGCACGACTTCAAGGATCATCCACTCCGGACGGTTGCCGGAATCGATGAAGCTTTCGACGACCTTCAGCCGCTTGATGATCTTCTTCGGCTTCAGTTCGGACTTCGTGACCGCAAGCTCGTCGAGCAGTTCCTTGCGCTCACCCTCGAGGTCGAGGTCCATGAGCATGGTCTTGACCGCTTCGGCGCCGATGCCGGCCGAGAAGGCGTCTTCGCCATACTCGTCCTGCGCGGCGAGAAGCTCGTCCTCGGTCAGGAGCTGGTTCTTCTCGAGCGGGGTCAGGCCCGGTTCAAGAACAACGTAGCTCTCGAAATACAGGATGCGCTCGAGCTGCTTCAGCTGCATGTCGAGCAGGAGGCCGATGCGGCTCGGAAGCGACTTCAGGAACCAGATGTGGGCAACGGGCGCTGCGAGCTCGATATGGCCCATGCGCTCGCGGCGGACCTTCGAAACGGTCACTTCCACGCCGCACTTTTCGCAGACGATGCCCTTGTACTTCATGCGCTTGTACTTGCCGCACAGGCACTCGTAATCCTTGATCGGACCGAAGATGCGCGCACAGAAGAGGCCGTCACGCTCCGGCTTGAACGTGCGGTAGTTGATGGTCTCCGGCTTCTTGATCTCGCCGAACGACCAGCTGCGGATCTTTTCCGGGCTCGCGATGCCGATCTTGATCTCGTCGAACGTCTCGGGCTTGGCGATCGGATTTGCGAATGGCGTCAGTTCGTTCATCTTTTCTCTTCCTCTCGTCCCCTCGGTTCCATGAGGGGCAGGGATTGGGTGGCGGGGCCGGTTAGACCCCGCCGATCTCGTTCAGTTATTCGGCTGCGATCGCCGGCGGATCGTCCTCGGATGCGACCGAATCCAGCTCGACGTTCAGGCCAAGGCTGCGCATTTCCTTCACGAGCACGTTGAAGCTCTCCGGAATGCCGGCTTCGAAGGTGTCGTCGCCCTTGACGATCGCTTCATAGACCTTGGTGCGGCCGATCACGTCGTCCGACTTCACCGTCAGCATTTCCTGAAGGGTGTAGGCAGCGCCGTAAGCCTGCAGTGCCCAGACCTCCATTTCGCCGAAGCGCTGACCGCCGAACTGCGCCTTACCGCCCAACGGCTGCTGGGTGACGAGGCTGTACGGACCGATCGAACGCGCGTGGATCTTGTCGTCCACGAGGTGGTGGAGCTTCAGCATGTAGATGTAGCCCACGGTCACCTGACGGTCGAAAGGATCGCCGGTCCGGCCGTCGAACAGGGTCACCTGACCCGACGTGTTCAGGCCGGCCTTGTCGAGCATGGCCGAAACGTCGCTTTCGCGGGCGCCGTCGAACACCGGAGTGCCCATCGGAACACCACCGACCAGGTTCGATGCCAGTTCGACAACGGCTTCGTCGTCGCGGGCATCGATGTCCTTGGCATAAGCGTCGCCGTAGACGTCCTTGAGCTTGGTCCGGACTTCCTTGGCATCCTTGCCGGCAATGTCCTTGCCACGCTCATGCATGCCGTCGAGCATTTCCTGGATCTGGCGACCCAGGCCGCGCGACGCCCAGCCTAGGTGCGTCTCGAAGATCTGACCGACGTTCATTCGCGACGGCACGCCGAGCGGGTTCAGCACGATGTCCACCGGAGTTCCGTCCTCAAGGAACGGCATGTCCTCCTGCGGGAGGATGCGGCTGATGACGCCCTTGTTGCCGTGACGGCCGGCCATCTTGTCGCCCGGCTGAAGCTTGCGCTTCACGGCGACGAAGACCTTGACCATCTTCAGCACGCCCGGCGGCAGCTCGTCGCCACGCTCCAGCTTCTCGACACGGTCTTCGAAGCGGCGGGTGATGACGTTGGCGGCCTCGTCGTACTGCGCCTTCAGCGCCTCGATGTCGGCCTGGCGGGCATCGTCCTTGACGGCGATCTTCCACCAGTCGTGCTTCTCGGTCGCTTCCAGCGCCGCATCGTCGACGGTCGAACCCTTCTTGATGCTCTTCGGAGCAGCCGTCGCAACCTGCTTCAGCAGCATTTCGCGAAGGCGTGCGAAGGTCGCACGATTGAGGATAGCGCGCTCGTCGTCGGCATCCTTCCTCAACCGGTCCTTTTCCTCGGCCTGGATGGCACGAGTACGGTCATCGATGTCGATGCCGTGACGGTTGAAGACGCGGACTTCGACGATCGTGCCCGACACGCCCGGCGGCAGACGCAGCGAGGTATCGCGGACGTCCGAGGCCTTCTCGCCAAAGATGGCGCGGAGGAGCTTTTCCTCCGGCGTCATCGGGCTTTCGCCCTTCGGCGTGATCTTGCCGCACAGGATGTCGCCCGGCTCGACCTCGGCACCGATGTAGACGATGCCCGCCTCGTCGAGGTTGCGCAGAGCTTCCTCGCCGACGTTCGGGATGTCGCGGGTGATGTCCTCCGGCCCGAGCTTGGTGTCGCGGGCCATGACCTCGAACTCTTCGATGTGGATCGAGGTGAAGACGTCGTCCTTCACGATCCGCTCGGAGATCAGGATCGAGTCCTCATAGTTGTACCCGTTCCACGGCATGAACGCGACGAGCACGTTACGGCCGAGCGCCAGCTCACCATATTCCGTCGACGGACCGTCGGCGATGATCTCACCGGCGCTAACCGTGTCACCGACCTTCACCAGCGGGCGCTGGTTGATGCAGGTGTTCTGGTTCGAGCGCTGGAACTTCATCAGCGTGTAGATGTCGACGCCCGATTCACCGGCCTTGAGATCGCCGGTGACGCGAACGACGATACGCGTCGCATCGACCTGATCGACCACGCCCGAGCGGCGGGCGGCAATGGCCGCGCCCGAGTCACGGGCGACGGTCTCTTCCATGCCGGTGCCGACGAGCGGCGCTTCGGCGCGGATCAACGGAACCGCCTGGCGCTGCATGTTCGAGCCCATCAGGGCGCGGTTCGCGTCGTCGTTCTCGAGGAACGGGATCAGCGAGGCCGCCACGGACACGAGCTGCTTCGGCGACACGTCCATGAGCGTGATCTGCTCGCGAGGGGCGATCAGGAACTCGCCGTTGCGCCGGGCGGAGATGATCTCCTCGGCGAACGTGTTGTCCTTGTTGAGCTCCGCATTCGCCTGGGCGATCGTGTGCTTCGCCTCCTCCATGGCGGAGAGGTAGACGACGTCCTTGGTCACCTTGCCGTCGACGACCTTGCGGTACGGCGTCTCGATGAAGCCGTACTTGTTGACGCGGCTGAACGAGGCGAGGCTGTTGATCAGGCCGATGTTCGGGCCTTCCGGCGTTTCGATCGGGCAGATGCGGCCATAGTGCGTCGGGTGAACGTCGCGGACTTCGAAGCCAGCGCGCTCGCGGGTCAGGCCGCCCGGCCCGAGGGCCGTGATGCGACGCTTGTTGGTGACTTCCGACAGCGGGTTCGTCTGGTCCATGAACTGCGACAGCTGTGACGAGCCGAAGAACTCGCGGACCGCGGCGACCGCCGGCTTGGCGTTGATGAGGTCGTTCGGCATGACCGTCGACACGTCGACGCTGCTCATGCGCTCCTTCACGGCACGCTCCATGCGGAGCAGGCCGATGCGGTACTGGTTTTCCAGCAGCTCACCGACCGAACGCACACGGCGGTTGGCAAGGTTGTCGATGTCGTCGATCTCGCCCTTGCCGTCCTTCAGGTTCACCAACTCCTGAACAACGGCGAGGATGTCCTCGCGCCGAAGCGTGGTGACCGTGTCCTCGACGTCGAGGCCAAGGCGCATGTTGAGCTTCACGCGGCCAACCGCGGAGAGATCGTAGCGCTCCGGATCGAAGAACAGGCCGTAGAAGAGCGCGTCCGCGGTCTCACGGGTCGGCGGCTCGCCAGGGCGCATGACGCGATAGATGTCGGCCAGCGCCGAGTCCGCTTCCTCGTTCTTGTCGGCCTTCAGCGTGTTGCGGATCCACGGACCCGTGTTCACGTAATCGATGTCGAGCAGTTCGAGCGTCTTCACGCCCGCCTTGTCGAGCTTCTCGAGGTTCTCCGGAGTGACCTCGTCGCCGGCCTCGATGTAGATCTCACCGGTCTTGTCGTTGACGAGGTCGTGCGCCGAGAAGCGACCGAAGATTTCCTCGGTCGGGACCACGAGGGCCTTGAGGCCGTCCTTGCCCGCCTGGTTGGCGCGGCGCGGAGTGATCTTCTCATTCGCCTTGAAGACGATCTCGCCGGTCTCTGCGTTGGCAAGGTCGTGGATCGGCTTCTGGCCGCGCCACGCGTCGGCGACGTAGGGGATTTCCCAGCCGTTCTTGCCGCGGACGTAGCTGACCGTGTTGTAGAACAGGTTGAGAATTTCCTCCGGCCCAAGCTGCAGCGCAAGCAGCAGGGTCGTCACCGGAAGCTTGCGCTTACGGTCGATGCGGACGTTGACGATGTCCTTGGCGTCGAACTCGAAATCCAGCCAGCTGCCGCGGTAGGGAATGACGCGGGCGGCGAACAGGAACTTGCCCGAAGCGTGGGTCTTGCCGCGATCGTGGTCGAACAGGACCCCCGGCGAACGGTGCATCTGGCTGACGATCACACGCTCGGTGCCGTTGACGATGAAGGTGCCGTTCTGCGTCATGAGCGGCATGTCGCCCATGTAAACGTCCTGCTCCTTGATATCGATGACCGACTTGGTCTCGGTCTCGGGGTCGATCTCGAAGGTGGTCAGGCGCAGTGTGACGCGCATCGGCGCGGCATAGGTCAGGCCACGCTGGCGGCACTCATCGGTGTCGTACTTCGGATCTTCGAGCTCGTAATGGTCGAAGTCGAGGTGCGCGGTGCCCGCAAAATCCTCGATCGGGAAAACCGAGCGAAGGGTCTTCTCGAGGCCGGACACATAGCCGGTCGACGGGTCGGAACGGAGGAACTGCTCGTAGCTCTCGCGCTGGACCTCGATGAGGTTCGGCATCTCCGAGATCTCGTGGACGTTGCCAAAGATCTTGCGGATGCGCCGCGAGTTGGTGGAACGGCTCTTGGCCGGTGCGTCGATCGCCTTGGTCGCCATTGTCTTCCCTGCGCTGCTGTTCCCCGGCGAGGGCCGGGGTCCAGTACTAGGCTCCTGCCTTCGCAGGAGCACATGAAGTGGAGCGCTGCTCCCCGTTGCTCCTCTCCAATGCGTGCGGTCCGTGCGCTGTTCGGACCCTGTCCCGGAGAGGACGGGAAAAGCCCCGGGCGCACGAAAACGTGCGGCGGAGCCGTCTATTTGTTGGATAGGAGCGATATAATCCTATTTTTCCCCTTGTGAAGGGGGTTGCTGCAGGATTTTTCGGGACCGCGGCGATCAGGCTGGATCGCGGAAATAGACGAGTTGATGACTGGTCGCCAGCAGACGTCCGCCCTCGCTCCAGAGTTGGGCGGACTGGTCATGGAATCCGCGGTCGAAAATGCGGGCCTCCGCGGTGCCTAGAACCGGGCTCGGCCCGAGGCTCTTCAGGTCATCCTCCGTGGCATGGAAATAGGAAGTCAGGCTCACCGTTCCGAATGGCACCATCTGCTGTCGGATGTGGATGATCCGTCCAAAGAAAATGTCGGTAAGCGCCGCAAGCCCAACGAAGTCGAGGGGGCGCGGCGGATCGGAAGCGATCCACAGCGTCGACCTGGACGAGGCGCCTTCCGTGGAACCGGCCCAGAACGGCGCGCCCTGCGCGAACCGCAAGTCGAACCGCTCGATCCAGCCTGCTCCCGCCCAGGGCATCCGCTCGAGATCCTCGAAAGGCGGTACGTCAGGAGGGAGGAGCGTAAGGTCGGAGAATGTTTCGGGCCGCTTCCCGAACATGGCGCTTGCCGTCGCGACGCACTCGCCTTCCTGCAGCATAGTCATGGTCCAGTGCTGCGTGGAGCGGTTGGTCCGCGCCGGAAGCGCGGTGATGTGCATTTCGCCCTTGGCAACCGGCGCACAGAAATTGACGGTCAGGGCGACAGGCTCGCCCCTGCGAGCAGGATGAACAAGCGCCGACTTGAAGAGCAGCGCCGTAACCAGTCCGCCGAACGGGCCGACCATGTTCCAGTACGCGTCGCGGGTGCGTGCAATCCAGCTGTCGGGTCCAGTCGGTACGAGATCGGTGGCGATGTCGAAAGGGTGTCGTTCGTGCGGCATGTTGGACGATTAGGCAGTTGCCGCGTCGCGCGCCAAACGAAAAAGGGGCGGCCCCAAGGGAGCCGCCCCTTTGATTTAGTCAGAAGCTGACGAAGCTTACTTGAGCTCGACGGTTCCGCCGGCTTCCTCGATCTGCTTCTTGATCTTCTCGGCTTCGTCCTTGTTGACGCCTTCCTTGACGGCCTTCGGAGCCGATTCAACGAGCGCCTTGGCTTCGCCGAGACCCAGACCGGTGATCGCGCGAACTTCCTTGATCACGTTGATCTTCTTGCCGCCGTCGCCCGTGAGGATGACGTCGAACTCGGTCTTCTCTTCAGCGGCCGGGGCAGCAGCGCCACCGCCAGCAGCCGGAGCAGCCGCGACAGCAGCCGCAGCGGAAACGCCCCACTTCTCTTCGAGAGCCTTGGCGAGATCCGCGGCTTCGAGGACGGTCAGTTCGGAAAGCTGGTCGACCAGCTTAGCAATGTCAGCCATTTGATACTCCTTTGCGGGGCCTTAGCCCCATGTGTCGTGCGTTGATTGAAAGTGGTCGGCCTATGCAGCTGATGCCGCGTAAGCACCGAAGACACGGGCAAGCTGTGCGCCGGGCTCGTTGACGGTGCGGGCGATCTTGCTGGCGGGCGCCTGGATGAGGCCCACGAGCTTCGCACGCAGTTCGTCGAGCGACGGAAGGGCGGCAAGCGCCTTGATCCCATCGACATCGAGCACGGTGTCGCCCATCGCGCCGCCGACGATTTCGAACTTGTCGTTCGTCTTGGCGAAGTCGACGGCCACCTTGGCGGCCGCGACCGGGTCGGTCGACGTTGCAAGCGCGGTCGGGCCCTTCAGAAGGTCCCCGATCGGGCTGTAACGCGTGCCGTCCAGCGCAATGAGTGCAAGCCGGTTCTTCGCAACTTTGTACTGGGCGCCGGCGTCGCGCATCTTCAAGCGCAGGTCCGTGGACTGCGCGACCGAGAGACCGTTGTTGCGAGTGATAACAACCACGCTCGTCTCGTTGAAGACGTTCTTCAGCTCGTCGACCAGATCGGCTTTTTGCGAACGATCCATGCCAACTCCGTATTTCGCCCCGGGCAAGTCCGAAGCGAGGTTCAACAAAACCTGAGCGCAAGCGCTCAGGCACTTCGTGTCCGTGGGGAGTTGGTTTCGCTGGCGCTGCGCATTTCGCAACGCACGACGAAGCGCTAGGCGCTTCGAATGATTCCTGTCCCCGTCTCGGCTGCAAATTAAGAGGCGAACCTCAGCAGCTGTCTCGGACGGTTGCGCGTACCCGAGGGCACGTGCGAGCCGCGCCCTCTACCGAAGAGCGCTCAGAAGTCAACCTTGATGCAATTTGAGACGCCATCGCACGTCGCGCAAATTAACAATTGTTGACAGGCAATTAGTCACGGTCGAGCATCGCCGACTTCGACTCGGGGCGTCGTTCAACAAGGGGAAAATTGAATGCGTATTTGCGCTACGCTTCTGGCATCGTCGGTGGCTGCCATGGTTATGGCAAGTCCGGCGGCCGCACAATCTGCGGACAAGATAAGCAACCAGTACATCTGCACTTTTGCCCGCTCGATGCCGGGCGCGGACGTCCGCAATGAGGCCGCGAAGGCTGCGGGGCCCGTCCTTGGCCAGGTGCTTTTCACATATGAGCATGCGATCAAGGGCTTTGCCGTGCACACCGCCGCGCTTTCGAATGGCCGCAGCGCGGTCGCCGAAATGAAGCGCGCCAACCCGAAGATCGCCGGCTGCGAGCAGGACCAGGTGATGAAGATCGTCGCCCGGCCGGGCGGTGGCGGTGGTGGCGGAGCGGAGCAGACTCCTCCGGGGATCACCGCGGTCGGTGGATCCGTCGACATGAGCGGTTCGACCAAGACTGCTTTCGTGATCGATTCCGGCATCGATCTCACACATCCTGACCTCAACGTCGACACGGCGCGTAGCAAGAGTTTCGTCGGTGGCGATGCAGGCGACAAGAATGGGCATGGCACGCACGTGTCGGGAACGATCGGCGCCAAGAAGAACGGTGTCGGGGTGGTCGGCGTTGCGGCCGGGATCCGGCTCGTCGCCGTCCGCGTGTTGGGTGCGAACGGTTCAGGTTCTACCTCGGGCGTTATCGCCGGCATCGATTATGTGAAGTCGATCGGGAAATCGGGCGACGTCGCCAACATGAGTCTTGGCGGAGGGTTCTCGCAGGCGTTGAACGACGCGGTCGTCAGTGCATCCGCGAGCGTCAAGTTCGCATTGGCCGCCGGCAATGAGTCCGATGACGCCAACAATCACAGCCCGGCAAGCGCCAACGGAAGCAACATCTACACGGTGTCGGCCGTGGACTCTTCGAAGAAGTTTGCGTCCTTCTCGAACTACGGCAACCCGCCGGTGGATTACGCGGAACCGGGGGTGAGCATCCTGTCGACCTACAAGGGCGGCGGATATGCGACGCTTTCGGGCACGTCGATGGCTTCTCCGCACATGGCGGGCCTGCTGCTGGTCGGCGGCCTGAGGTCCTGCGGCACCGCGACCAGCGATCCGGACGGCAATTCCGATCCGTTCGGCTGTCATTGATCTAAAACGGGGCGGCCGGAACATCCAGCTTCTCCGTTCCTCCCGACAGGCTAGGTTGCCGCGTGAGAACGGGCTCGGGGGCGCGCGTGTCGGGTGAACTGAAAGAACGGCAGCCGCTGATCCGGCCCGAGCGCTACGGCTTCTTCGACAAGCTGCTGTTCGCCGTCTTCGTCCTCGCTGTCCCTCCGTTCATAGCCAGCAACTGGAGCGTGTTCCGCGACGGCGACGTTAGCTGGCACATCGCGGCGGGGCGGTGGATCATCGAGCACCACTACAAGATCCCGCGGACGGACCCGTTTTCGTTCACCATGGCGGGCAAGCCGTGGATCGCGTTCGAGTGGGGCGCGGAGCTGATCCTCGCCGGCGCCTACAACCTGGCCGGGTTCGCGGGGCTTGCCGCTCTGGTCGCGCTGGCGCTGATGGCCCTGTTCGGAACCCTCTTCTGGTACTTAAGGGACAAGGCGGGGCCGGTCGCGCTCCTGGTCGCCTTTGCCGCCACCTACCTGGTGCTCCAACCGTTCATCATGGCCAGGCCGCATGTCCTGACCTGGCCGTTCCTCGCCCTCTGGGCCGCGGTCATGTTCCGCTACCGGGATGCGGGAAGGGCGCCGCCGCTAGCCTGGGCGCTGTTCATCGTCCTCTGGGCGAACATCCATGGCAGCTATTTCGCCGGGTTCCTGGTGTCAGCGGCCTGCGGGCTGGACGCGTGGATCGATGCCAGGTTCGACCGCAAGGTCTTCATCCGCTGGCTGGTGTTCGGGATCGCGATCCTCCTGGCCGCCATGCTCAATGCCTATGGCGTCAAGGGGGTGCTCTATCCGCTCGAGATCTCGAGCATGACCACTCTACTCTCGATCGGCGAGTGGCAGGCGAGCAACCCGAGCTCGACCCCGATCTTCTACGGCTTGCTGATCGGCGTCCTCGGCGCGCTGCTCGCCAAGCGGCCGCAGTTTCGGCCGGGCGAGCTGGCGCTGTTGCTGCTGACGCTTCTGATGGCTTTCACCCACATCCGCCACCAGTCGGTGTTCATTATCCTGTCGGCGATGATCGTCACGCCGAAGCTTGCCGGCCCGGGACGCAAAGATGCCCCGCCAACCTTTGCCTCGAATGGCGAGAAACGCCTTTGGCTCGGCGCGGCCGCCGTCGCTGCACTGCCCATCGTCGGAGTGCGGGCGATGATCCCGCTCCAGCCGCGCGAAACCTTCTCGAATCCGCGCGGACTCATTGCCCACATCCCGCCGGAGCTTCGCGATCAGCCGGTTCTCAACGAATATAGCATGGGCGGACCGCTGATCCTCAGCGGCGTGAAGGTCTTCATCGACGGCCGCGCCGACATGTATGGCGACGACTACTTCAAGACGTACCTGAAGATGAACGACGGCGATTGGGACGCCTTTACGGATAGCGTCCGGAAATACGGCTTCCGCTGGACCATGCTGCAGAAGGGCAATCGCCTGGTCGAAAAGCTGGACGCCTCACCCGACTGGCGGCGGGTCTATTCAGACGAGGTGGGCGTGATCCACGTCCGCCGCGACCAGCCCCTTGCGGCCCCCGCGCAGCCGGTCGGCAACGCAGACGCCAAGGAACAGCAAGGCCGCTAGCGGCACCGTGTTCGGCCCGCGGTAGAGGTTGAAGTAGAAGGCGATCGGCAGGAAGCAGAGCAGCCACAGCAGGCCGACCAGCCGCGCCCGCTCCCGATCCTTCAGCCAGAACCCCATCGGGATGATCATCAGCAAGGCGTCGTAGGTCAGCAGGTATGGCGGGACGAGCAGGGTCGCTGCGGCCAGGATCGGCACCTGGTTCTTCCAGTTCCGCGACCAGGCGATCCAGGTCAGCGCAACCGCCGCCGCGGCCACCACCGCGTGCACCGAAAGCGCCACCGTCTGATCGACGCCGAAGTAGCGCAGGAAGGCGAAGACGCTGATGAACTCGTTCCACGGCCATTTGTCCTGCCGCATCAGCTCCGTGTAGAGCGGCAGGATATTCCAGAACCCGATGAAGGCGCTGGCCCCGAACAGAGCGAGCGAGACGAGCCCAAGCACTCCCGCCGTTGCCAGCGCCCCGGCAATCGCGGGCCACAAGCGCGCGGCGATCACCGCGACCGGCAGCAGCAGCGCCAGCTGCGGTTTGATCACCAGGCAGCCGAGGATCGCGCCGGCCAGGAACGGCCGTTCGCGAAGCATCGCGGTCCCGGCGGTGAACAGGCCCGCGGTCAGGAAGCCGTTCTGCCCGATCAGGCCGTTCATCAGCACCGGCGGATGCGCCAGCGCGTAGGGCGTCTCGATCGCCCGGCGGGTCAGCAGCAGGTAAGCGGCGAAGGTCACCACCACCCACGCCGCAAAGCCCCACATGTAGGGCAGCAGGCTGAACGGCGCGACGAGGAGCAGGAACGGTGGCGGGTAGGGGAAGGGGTTGAGACCCTTGAACTCGGTCACCGAAAACTCGACTGCGCGATGCTTCGCAACATCGTAAGCCCCCGCCGGATCCCCCGCGAGCGTCAGCTTCCCGGCCGCCCAATAGCTGAGATAGTCGGTCATGAATTCGTGGGAGAAATGGCGCGACCAAGCCTGGACGCTCAACGCGACGAGCAGCAGTCCGAAGCCTGAAGCGAGGGTTCGTCCCCAGCGAATTCGTGCGCGATTTTCTGTCATGCCAATCCTTGTGTGGGGTAGCGCTGTTCGCGAGTTGGCCGGAATCCTTTGAGGACGTCATCGAGAAGAATGAGGATCGCCGCGAGCGACAGGAAGGGTGCCGCTAACTGAACTGGCGGCCATCCGAATGCCCAAGCGTAGGACGGCACTGCGGATGCCAGCTGAAGAAGAACCGCTACGGCGATCGTCCTTCGATCGGGGAAAGCCCAAGCCAAAGAGAATGCCAAGATGTCAGCGAGCATGAAGTATCGCTCATGCATGCCCGGCAGCAGGAAGGGCATGAATACGGCGCTCCAGGTCGCCATTCGCAAGAGCTGTAACGCCGATCGGGACCTTGGCAGGCGAACGAGCAAGACGGCTGCAATAAAAGCCGAGACGTAGCCAATCGGGAATAGCCGGATCGCCAGTCCCGGATAATAGAATCCGAACACGGTCCACCAACTCGCAGCATTGCTCACGTAGGGGTCGTCCGGCTGCCATGCGGCCTGGCGGAGATAGATCATCGCCAGGTCCTGCGCGGGCCAGCCCAACAGGTAAGCGGGCAGCATTGCAGCAGTCCACACCGCCAGTGGGATCAGCCAGATTCCCGGTCTCACTCTGTTGGAGACGAACGCGAACGCAATGAAGGGGGCGAGAAAAGCCGCCTGCGCCTTGAACGCGAATGAGACGCCGATCCAGAACCCGGCCCAACCCATGCGCCCTTCGACCACGGCACGAAGGGAGAGGACGCAAGCCGTAATCCAGAATGTGTCTGACTGGCCCAGGAACGACGTGTTGAAGATCACGCTCGGTAGCAAGAGGGAGAGGAGTCCGCCGAGCCACGGGTCTCGCGTCCTTAAAGATGTGAAAAGGCGTACGAGGCTGACGCACAACCATAGTGCCCCGCAAAGGGCTATGAGTTTCAATACGATTTGCGGGGAAAGCCAGTTCAGAAGCGGCGACGCGACACGAAGGAGATAGAGGTAAGTCGGCGAATAGTTGCCAAAGGGGGCGGAGAATGCGCTCCAACCCTTCGCATGGATGTGAGTGAGCCAGCTTACGCCAAATTTATCGAGATCAGCGGAGTGGTAGATCGCCATTGGGATGGCATGTACGACAGCGATTGCCGGAAAGATGACCAGCAGCCCCAATGGCGAAAGAGATGGTCGGCTGACTGTCACCCTGAAATCGTCGCCCCCGTTCCGACGATGCACCCCAGCAACTTCAGTAAACGACAGTGCCAAACCGACAAAGGGAATCAAGCCGACGTTCGGAACATCCGCCTAGAGAAGATGCTTTAAACTGCGAGCCGCCGGCCTATCTCGAGGTTCCGGTACATCGCGCTAGCAGGAGTATTTGGTGAGCTTGGTTTCGGTCGGGCAGCGGATTGGTGATCGCCTTCATGCGAAGGCGGCCGTTGTCCGGGTGCAGATAGAAGACCGGCTCGACTGGATCGTTATCGCCTGGCTGATTATCGCCGGGTTGGCGTCTGCAGTGCGCATCGCCTTCAGTCCGGCCGGTCAGCCATTCGGCGTCGAGACCATGCTGCCCTATGCGTTGCTCGTCTTCGCACCGGCGGCATCGTTGGTTTTGGCCCTGCGGTGGTTCGCGGACGGCGACCGGCAACCCCAACCTCGATTCCGGCTGGCGAGGATTGGACGATGGACCGAAGTCGAACGTGAATTGGCGCGCAAGCACCGGCTCTATGGCGCGGGCGGGATCATGGTCTCGTTGATGGTCGGAATGCTCGTCGCCGTTCCGATCCGGGCCCTCGAGTACTTCGGATCGATGCCAGCGATCTCCGGACCTGTCCCCGCTTGGCTCTCGGTCCTGCACACGATGATGACGCTCGACGTCGTGCTGATGACCAGCCTTTACGCCGTGGCTTTCGTCGCCGCGCTTCGCCATGTGCCGCTGTTTCCGCGATTGCTCGCTGCCATCTGGGGGTTGGACCTGGCGTTCCAGCTTGTGACGGCCGAGCTGGTCGCCCGGACCGCAGGCCTTCCTACCGAGGTCGCCAATCCGCTTCAGAGCCTGCTCGATGGCAATGTGAAGAAGGTGCTGATCAGCATCGGGCTGTGGCTTCCCTACCTGCTGTTGTCGCGCCGCGTGAACGTGACGTACCGGAGCCGGATCCCCGCCTGATCTCCTCCTTGATCGATTCGGGCAACCGTCGGAAAATTCACCTTAATTTGTTTCGGGACCGATACAGGAAACGCTTCTGTGTGGAGCCTCCGCTTGTCCACAAATGAGACAAAATGGACACAGAGCGCGAAGCCACTACGAGAAATTAATCAACATTATCAGGGATTTATTTGTCTTGAGTCACGGCGACTCAGTTAACAAAAATTAAATCCTAATGCTTGACAAGAAGTTAAGCCGAGCGCAGCCCTTGTGTCAGCCGAGCGGCCTTGGGGGGCAGTTCGGCGGTGCCGTGTGGGGGTTCCCGTCTGCGTATCCGGGACACAAGGCGTCGCTCGAACCTTATCGCCACTTTCCTCAGTCGCAGGCGTGTCTTCGCGCTTACCACGCGAACGCATTACCGAGGGAAGGAACGAACACATGAAGACTTTCATCAAGATGCTTAAGGACGACAGCGGTGCTTCTGCTGCCGAATATGCTCTCATCCTCGCCATCGTCGGCACCGGCATCGCCATTGCGGCGATCCTGCTGGGCGGCGCCATTGGCGGTGCGATGAACAGCGCGTCGAACTGCATCAACAACCCGAATAGCACGACCTGCTAATCGGATTGGGGACGGCCGCAGTCGCTGCGGCCGTCCCTACTATCTTCCTGATTTCAAAGGTGGCATTATCCATCTGACATAGGCGGGGGGCGCCAAGGGATGAATAGGCAGACGCTGATCGCGCTGGGCGTTGCGGTCGTATTGGGACTGTTCGCAGTCTATCTGGCGAACGCCTATCTGGGCCGAAGCGACGAAAAGGTCGCGCAGGCGGTGCAGGGCACCACCAAGGTCGCGGTCGCGGCCGTTCCGCTCGATTACGGAACCGAGATCACGGCGGACAAGGTCAAGTTCGTCGATTATCCGACCGCCAGCATTCCTGCCGGCGCGTTTTCCAATTTTCAGCAGCTCGTACCCGGCGGCAAGAAGCGCGTCGTGCTTCGGCCGATCGCCCTCAATGAGGCGATCCTGGCGACCAAGCTGGCCGGCGAGGGCCTTGGCCCGTCGATCGCCTATCTGCTTCCGGATGGCATGCGCGCCGCCGCGGTCCGCATCAACGACGTGTCCGGCGTTGCCGGCTTCGTCCAGCCGATGGACAGCGTCGACGTCCTGATCACGCGGACCATCCCGGGCCAGGACAACCGCCAGGTGACGGACGTGTTGCTGCAGGCGATCAAGGTCATTGCCATTGACCAGAACGCGCAGGACGCGGACGGCAAGCCGGTCGTTGCCAAGACGGCAACGCTCGAAGTCAATCCGATGGACGCGCAGAAGCTTGCGCTCGCGCAGAACGTCGGCTCGCTCAGCCTCGTGCTTCGCAAGCCCGGCGAGCAGCAGGATGCCGGCCGGGTCTCGACCGTCAGCCTCGAGGATCTTCGCTATTCCTATTACGGCGGCGCGCGCCCGCCCGCGGCCACGGCTTCGGCAACGCTCGTTCCGCGCCAGTCCGTCGGTGCGCCGCGCCGCGTCGTGGTGGTCCGCCGCCCGGCGCCCGTCGTGCCGCGCTCCAACAATGTTGAGGTGGTTCGGGGGACCACCGGCAGCAACTACGAAGTGGGGGGTTATGGGTCGTGATCTGAAGGGAAGGGTCGCGCTTACCGCGCTTGCCCTTGCGGTCGCCAGCGTAACGACGCCGGCCGCCGCCCAGGATAGCCGCATCAGCGTCGCCGAAGGCGTCCACGCCGGCGAGGTCGCGGTTCCCGTCAACAAGAGCCAGGTGATCCGGTCCGACCGGCCTTACGCAAAGGCCCTGATTGGAGCGCCGGACATCGCCGACGTCCTGCCGTTGACCGACCAGTCGCTGTACGTCCTTGGCAAGAAGGCCGGGACGACCAGCCTGACCCTCTACGACCGCAACAACATGCTGATCGCGGTGGTCGACGTGGTCGTCGGGCCGGACGTGATCTCGCTTCGCCGCCAGCTTTCCGAGCTGATGCCGGGCGACAGCGTCGGGGCACGCATCTCCAACGATTCGATCGTCCTCGAAGGCGTGGTGCCGAATGCGGTGGCCGCCGACCGGGCGGTGCAGATCGCCGAGACCTATGCCCCGGGCAAGGTCGTTAACATGCTCTCGATGGGCTCTTCGCAGCAGGTCATGCTCGAGGTTCGGTTCTCCGAGATCAAGCGGTCGGCCCTGAAGCAGATCGGCGTCGGCATCGGCGGCCTGTCGGGCAGCGGCAACAACGGCCTGACCGGTGTCATTGGCGGTGGCGCAAGCCTGACTCCCGGTGTGCCGATTACCAGCACCGTCAATGGCGTAACGCAGACAGTTCCCGGCGATCCGATTTATTCGTTGGGGTCAATCATCGACAGCTTCGGGATCATCTCCCGCAATTTTAGCATCCTTGGCCTTAGCTTCCAGGCGACACTGGATGCATTGGAGCGCAAGGGATTGGTCAACACGCTTGCCGAGCCAACCCTGGTTGCCTTGTCAGGTGAGACCGCGAGCTTTCTCGCTGGCGGTGAGTTCCCGGTTCCGGTCGTCCAGAATTCGGGCGGCGGCGGTGGCAGCAACGGCAGCGCAAGCTCCGCGATCACCGTCGAATGGAAGCCGTTCGGCGTCAGCCTCGCCTTCACGCCCACGGTCCTTGCCGATGGCGTGATCAGCATGGTCGTCGCGCCGGAAGTCAGCTCGATCGACCAGTCCGCGTCGATCGTCATCAACAATCTGCGCATTCCGGGGGTCCAGACCCGCCGCGCCAAGACGACGGTCGAGCTTCGCGACGGCGAGAGCTTCGCGCTTGCCGGGCTCATCCGCAACGACTTCCAGGACACGGTGCGCCAGTTCCCGATCCTCGGCTCGCTGCCGATCATCGGCTCTTTGTTCCGCTCGACGGGCTTCCAGCGGGACGAAACGGAGCTGGTGATGATCGTCACGCCGCGGCTGGTGAAGCCGGTCCGCGCAGGATCGATGAAGGTGCCGACCGACCGCGTCCAGCAGCCGAACGAGGCGGACCTGTTCCTCCTCGGGCGGACGGACACGGGCGTCGCCCCGATCCAGGAACTCGGCCCGCAGCAGACGCGGACCCCGCCACCGTCGCCTCCGGCAGCGCCCGGCGGCTCGGCAGCCAAGAAGCCGGTCGGCTTTGAAAAGGAATATGGCCATGTCCTCTAAGCTGACGCTTCTTGCGCCCGCGGCGCTGCTGATCGGCGCTTGCGCGGTCGATCCCGCCACCCAGTCCTTCGATCCCGGGTTCGGCGAGGCTCAGAAGTACAACATGGCGATCCAGACCATCGATCCGGATCCGGTCTACACCGCCGAAGACGCCCAGCCGGGCGACAATGGCGACAAGGGCGCGGCGGCGGTCAAGCGCTACCGCACCGGCAACGTCAAGGCGGTCGAGATGATGGGCACGACTGGCGGCGGCTCCGGCGGCAGCAGCGGCGGCAGCAGCGGCCCGCAATAAGGATGGGAGAAAATGCGGCGTTTTCTCGGAAGGTTCCTTCGTAGCGATAAGGGTAGCGTCGCGCCCACCGTCGGCCTGTCGCTGTTCGCGCTGATTGCCGTCGGCGGTATCGCGTTCGACTATTCACGCGTCGCGGCGATGGACACCGAGCTCCAAAATGCCGCCGACCAAGCCGCCCTGGCCGCTGCAACGCAGCTCGACGGCGACCCTGGCGCGCAGACGCGTGCGACGTCCGCGGCGACCACGCTGATCACCAACCAGACGCGGATGGCCAACGACGCGAGCTCGCCGAACGTCTCGATCGCAAGCGTGACGTTCTACTCGGCCTACACCGACCCGACCACCAACACCGCAGCTACCGGCGACGCGGACTCCAATTTCGTCCGCGTGACCGTCAACAACCGCACGGCCAATTTCGCGTTTACGCCGATCGTAGCCGCCTTCTCCGGCAGCACGAACGCGAGCGCGATTGCGGGGCTCAGCAGCGCCGTCTGCGGCGTCGTGCCGTTCTTCATCTGCAACCCGACCGAGCCGAGCGGAAACACCAACGTCAATCTTTCGCCTGGCGGCCTCAATCCCGGAACCGGCATCGTGATGGCGCAGGGCGGGACCCAATGGGGGCCGGGCAACTTCGGCTTCCTCGACCAGCTTGGAAATGGTGCGAACAGCGTGGCCGCTGCCCTCGCTTCCAACACGCTGCTTGGCAATTGTCAGTCCACGTCCGGGGTCGTGACCGAAACAGGCAATATCCTGAACGCCGTTCGAGACTCGCTGAACATGCGGTTCGACTTCAAGCCGGGCAACAATTCGGCCTGCCAGTCCGGCCCATGCTCACCATCAAGCAACGTCACCAAAGACGTTGTGATGTCGAACACCGGCAGCAACTGCACGTGGCAGGAGAACACTGCGACGGCGGCTGCAATGCTCACCACGACGCCGCCCAAGTACTTCCCCGATGCTCCGAATGTCGCTTCGACGAAGACGCCACAGATCATGGGCTATCCCCGTGATCGCTGCCATTACTTCATGCGGACGTCAGGTAATAACTCTTCCTATCCGTTCTGCACTTATGGCCGTGTCGGCGACGGCCAATGGGACATCGATGCCTATTTCAGAAGTAATCACACCGGAATCACCTGGGCAACAGAACCCGGTCTCGACGCCGACGGCAATGGTATCGTGACTCGATATGAAACTTACCTTTGGGAAGCGGCAAGTCCCGCTACGCGGTTGCCGGCGACCGGCAAGGCGGGAGCCGCGGGCTTCACGCAATGGGGCCAGCCCCAGAACAAGTGCCTGGCACCCGGAATCGCTCCCAATCCGAGCGGGACCGATCGTCGCCGGATCACGGCCGCCGTCGTCAATTGCATAAGCGTCGCCAATAGCACCGGTCTTAACGGCAAGAAGACGCTCCCGGTCGCCGGATTCATCGACGTCTTCCTGACTGAACCAAGCATCGCTCGTCGTCGTTGCGATTCCGGTGCCGGCTGCGCAGGGAACAGCACCTTCGCCTATAGCGGCACCAACTACGAAAATGCCTATGGCAGCATCAACGACATCTACATCGAGGTGATCGGGGCGGCCGGTACAGGACAGGGCGGGGCAATCCCCCAGATCAGCCGGCGCGATGTTCCGCGCCTGATTGAGTAGCCCTCATGTTGTCGCGTTTGCTTCGTCAACAATCCGGTGCGGCCGCCGCCGAAATGGCGCTTGTCGCGCCCCTGCTCATCGCCCTCATGTTCGGGTCGATGGAGCTGGGTCATTACTTCTATTCCGAGCACGTCGTCGTGAAAGCGGTTCGCGATGGTGCTCGCTTCGCGGCGCGGCAAAGCTTTGCGGATTTCACATGTCCAGCAGGCACAATCGGCGGCACCGTCGTTGCCGATACGCAAAATGTCACGCGGACGAACCAGCTTGCGGCGGGCGGGACGCCGCGACTTGCGGGATGGACGAACGCCGCTTCGGTTTCGGTCACAGCAACATGTGTCTCGAATTCCTCCGGGACTTATGTCACGGCATATGGGTCCGGGACCGAAATCCCGATCGTGGTCGTGCAGGCGAGCGTTCCCTACACGTCGCTCTTTTCAGTTATCGGCTTCAACTCCGCTGGTCTCCAACTGAGAGCCACAGAGCGGGCCGTGGTGATGGGCATATGAGCGTGACGCCCCTGAGAGCGCTATGGAGGCGCACGAGCGGTGCCGTAGGCGCGGAATTCGCGATGGTTCTGCCGCTGCTCGTGCTGCTGTTGCTCGGGATGATCGATGTCGGCCGGTACATGTGGATGCTGAACCAGGTCGAAAAGGCGACGCAGATGGGCGCTCGGATGGCCGTCGTGACGACCATGGTGCCAACCGACCTCGCTGCGAAGAACTTCGCGGCTACGCTTGGACAGGGCTCCGCGATCCCGACGTCATCGTTCGGGTCGATGCAATGCACGTCCAACGGCACGGCGGCATCATGTAGTTGCATCTCGAACTGTTCGGGGATTGCCACGACGGCGGACAACACTGCGTTCAACCGCGTCGCGGACAGAATGAACCTGATGGCGAACTATGTCAGCCGGTCCAACGTGACGATTCGATACGAAAACTCCGGTCTTGGATATGCGGGCGACCCAACAGGCTCTGACGTGGCGCCGATCGTAACGGTGCAGGCCGCCGGCGTTCCGTTCCGGCCTTTGATTTTCATGTTTCTAGGTGGACGACTCGTACTCCCGACCGTCAGCGCTTCGCTGACTCTCGAGGATGGCCAGGGCAATTTTTCGAATTGAGGTGTGCAGGTGAGCGTGATCAACCCTAACGAGACGGCCTCGACCTGGAAGGCCCATAAGCGGGAAGCTGCCGTGCAGTTGTACCTGAGCGGTGCCGACGGCGATGCCGCGGCGCTGGTCGGCGCGAGCGCCGCCGGCTTTCCGCTGAGCCTCAACGTCGGCGAGGTCGGAGATCCGATCGACGCCGAGGACCTCGCCGGCAGCGCTGCTGCGGTAATCCAGGTCGATCCGGGCGATCCGGCTTCGATGAGGCGCTTCGAAAAGCTGGCCGCCTCGACGAGGACGCCGCTGATCGCCGCGGCATACGAGCCTCCGCTGGCGCTTGTCCGCCAGCTCGTCCGCGCCGGCGCACACGACGTCGTGCCGCTGCCGCTGGACGTCGACGACCTCGAAACCTCGCTCTCGCCGATCCGCGACCAGCTGAAGCGGAGCGCCTCGGCGCTGCAGCCCGCCAACGGCAAGGTCGTCTGCATCACCAAGAGCGTCGGCGGTATCGGGGCAACTTCGCTTCTGAGCCAACTCGCCATCCGCGCTGCGGAAAACGAAGAGCGATTTCATCGCGACGTCTGCCTGCTCGACCTGGATCTCCAGTTCGGCAACGCTGCGTTTCAGCTCGGCCTGCGTCCGCAGCTGACTTTCCTCGACCTGATCGAAGCAGGCGGGCGGATCGACGGCGAGCTTCTTCGCGCAACGACGACGACGCATCCCAGCGGTCTCAAGGTTATCGCGGCGCCCACGTCTTTGATGCCGCTCGACGCCGTGAACAGCGATCAGCTGATCGAAATCATCGAGATCGCAAAACGCGAGTTCGGGACGGTTTTCGTCGACCTTCCGGCGAGCTGGACCAACTGGTCGCTCTCGCTTCTGGCCCAGGCCGACATGGTGCTGCTGGTCACCGAGCTCAGCGTCAGCGGCCTCCACCGTGCGCGCCGCCAGCTAGACCTGCTGCGTGAGCAGGACCTGGCGTCCGTCGACCTGCGGGTAATCGTCAATCGCTTCGAGAAGGGGCTATTGAGGAGCGTGAAGCCTGCCGACGTGCAAAAGGCGCTCGGCCGTGACGTTTCCTACACGATCACCAACGACCCGGGCGTGATGGTCCCAGCCATCGAGAGGGGCGTCCCGATCTCGGACATCAAGCGCAAGAGCGCGGTCGGCAAGGACATCGACATGTTAGAAGCGGGCCTTGCAGCAGCCTTCGGGCGGGAGCGCTAAGACATGTGGCAAGTTCGCAAAAAGGCAGGCTCAGAGGAAATCGAAGCCCCGAGATCGGCGGAAGACCTCCGAATCGTAACCGTCGGTGACGCCGGCGCATTCGCCAATCGCGATACGCACACCGACCTGAAGGTCGAGCTTCACCAGCGGTTGCTGGACGTCATCAACCTGCAGGCGCTCGACAAGATGTCGCGCCAGCAGATCGAGGCCGAAGTCGGCGATATCGTCTACGAAGAGCTGTCGAAGCAGAACCAGGCGCTCAACAATGCCGAGCGCAAGGCACTCGTCGGCGATGTCCTGGATGAGTTGCTGGGCCTGGGCCCAATCGAGCCATTGCTCAAGGACCCGACGATTACCGACATTCTCATCAACGGCTACAACCAGGTGTTCGTCGAGAAGTATGGCGTCCTCGAGCATACCAACGTGCGGTTCAAGGACGAGCGGCACCTGTTCCGCATCATCCAGAAGATCGTTTCGGCGGTAGGCCGGCGTATCGACGAGTCTGCGCCGATGGTGGATGCCCGCCTTGCGGACGGAAGCCGCGTCAACGCGATTGTCCCGCCACTGGCGATCGACGGCGCGTCCATGTCTATTCGTAAATTCGCGCGCGTGCCGATCAGCATGGATCGCCTGATCGAGATCGGCAGCGTTCCCGCGCAGGTCGCCGAAGTGCTGAAGGCCGTCGTGAAGTCGCGCCGTAACGTCCTCATCTCGGGCGGTACCGGTTCGGGCAAGACGACGATGCTGAATGCAATGTCGGCCTACATCGACAATCGCGAGCGCATCGTCACGATCGAAGACTCGGCCGAACTCCAGCTTCAGCAGGAACATGTCGTTCGGCTGGAAACCCGTCCGCCGAACATCGAAGGCAAGGGCGAGATTACTCAGCGTGAACTCGTCAAGAACTCGCTGCGTATGCGTCCCGATCGCATCATCGTCGGCGAGGTTCGCGCCGGTGAGGCCTTCGACATGCTTCAGGCCATGAACACGGGCCACGATGGGTCGATGACGACCGTCCACGCCAATACTGCTCGTGACGCTCTGTCGCGCGTCGAGCAGATGATCGGCATGAGCGGTATCGACATTCCGGCTCGCTCGGCGAGAGCGCAGATTTCGTCCGCTCTCAACGTCGTGATCCAGATCGGGCGCCTGTCCGACGGCCGCCGCAAGTTGCTCAGCCTGTCGGAGCTGACCGGTATGGAAGGCGAAGTCGTGACGATGCAGGAGATCTTCCGCTTCCGTCAGACTGGCATCGCTTCTGACGGACAGGTTCTCGGCAAGTTCGAAGCGACCGGCATCCGGCCCAAGTTCATCGAGCAGGTGATGGCGCACGGCGTCACATTGTCCGCCGATCTCTTCCGACCTGACGCGAAGCTCGAGGGATGAACGACGCCTGGCTCAAAGCACTGATCCTTGGCTGCACCTTCGGTGCGGTCCTGCTGCTCGTTGAAGTCATGGTCGGCTGGATGGCCAGCAATCGGGCCGAAGGGAAAGCCATCAACCTGCGCCTGCGGATGATCGGCGAAGGCCGCGACCGCGAACAGACGATGAGCCTGCTGCGGCGGAAGCAGAGTAATTTTTCGGCTCACCTGCCGGTGATGTTCCAGCATATCGGGCAAAAGTTCGAGCGCATGCTCGTCGCTGCGCAGGTGACCGTTCCGACCGGGCGCCTGATCCTGATGATCCTGCTCGCCCCGGTGGCGATCTTCTTCCTGATCGTGCTGCTGATGGCCTTGCTTCAGGTGCCGTTCGCAATGGGCCGGTTTCTGATGATCGCGACGTTCGCGGGCGTCGTGGGCGCATTCCTGCCGATCATGTACCTGAATTTCCGCGCCAACCGGACGCGCAAGAAGATGCAGGAGCAGTTCCCAACTGCGCTCGACGTCTTTGTCCGCGGCCTTCGCGCAGGGCACCCGATTGCGGCAGCTCTCGACCTGCTGACCGTGGAGATGCCGGATCCGATCGGAAGCCAATTCGGGGTCGTCGTCGACGAGGTGACCTACGGCGCCGAGCTGCGCGACGCGCTGCAGGCAATGGCCGACCGCTGGGATCTCGAAGACATGCGCATGTTCGTCGTCTCGCTCTCGGTACAGAGCGAAACCGGCGGTAATCTCGCCGAGATCCTCGACAATCTGTCGACCGTGATCCGCGAGCGGCATTCGATGTATCTCAAGGTCCGCGCGCTTTCGAGCGAAGGGCGGATGACGGCGATCATGCTGACCGTCCTGCCGCTGTTCGCGTTTGCGATGCTGTTCATCATGAACCCCGGATTCTACCTCGACGTCGCCGACGACCCGATGTTCATGCCGGGCTTCATCGGGCTGATCATGATGTACGTCATCGGCTTCGTCAGCATCCGCAAGCTGGTCGACCTGAAGGTGTGATGCGATGACCCAGTTGTTTACCGATTATCCGATCATCCGCCTCGGCGTCCTGCTTGGCCTGTTCGCGCTCGTCGCGGCCGGAGCCTATTTCGCCACCGGTGCCTTCACGGCGCGGCAGATGTCGCGTCGCCGGCTGGTCGATGGGGATTTCTCGGATCATCCAGTGGTCGGAGCTTCGCTTCGCAGCCAGGATACGGAAAATGCCTGGCTGAAGCTGGTCAATGGGATTGAAGGCGCGGGCCTGTCGCTGGTCGACACCCGCGATGACTCCGTTCGCAAGAAGCTGGTCGCTGCGGGCTTCACCGCGCCTTACGCTCCGCGTCTCTACACCCTCATTCGCCTCGTGCTCGTCATCGGACTGCCGCTGCTGATCTTCGCTCTGCTGTGGGCAACGAACTCAACGCCGAGCATTCTGAAGCTCTATGCGGTCGTCGTGATTGCCGCGCTGGCCGGCCTTTACATCCCGGCTGTGTTCCTCGCGGCTCGGGCGGACCGCAGGCAACAGGAAATCATCAACGGCTTCCCGGACGCGCTGGACCTGATGCTGGTCTGCGTCGAGGCAGGCCTCGGCATGGACTCCGCTTTCGCTCGCGTCGGCATGGAAATGACCAATTCGCATCCGCGCCTGGCCGAGCAATTCGGCGCCGTGGTGCTCGAGCTTCGCGCGGGGCGGAGCCATGAGGACGCCTTGCGGCGTATGGCCGACCGTGCGGGCGCTGAAGAAATTCGCGCTTTCGCAACCCTGCTCATCCAGTCATCGAAGCTGGGTTCGTCGATTGCCCAGACGCTGCGCGTCTATGCCGCTGAAATGCGTGAACGCCGCCGAATGCGCGCTGAGGAAAAAGCGCACAGGCTGCCGGTTTTGCTTTCGGTTCCATTGGTCGGATGCATGCTTCCCGTCATGATCGGGGTGCTGATGCTTCCGGCCGCAATCCGGGTCATTCGTAGCGTCGTCCCGAATCTAGGGGGAGGTTGATATGAAGCGGGGGGCTAAATTCCTTGTTTCGGTCACCATCGTGACGATGGTCGGCGGCTGCGGAGAGGACGGGAAGCTATCCATTCGCTCGACGCCTACCCCGATTGCCGAGGGCAAGCAGCCGGTTCCGGCGAGGATCGCGGAGGCCCGCGGCCAGTTCGCGCTCGGCAACGTGGCTTTGGCGCTCAGCGCTTATCGCATGGCGGCGCGCGACGATCCCAACAGCACGGACGCATTGGTCGGAATGGCGCAATGCTACGACCAGATGGGGCGGTACGACCTGTCGCGCCGGAATTACGAAGCGGCGCTCGCGCTCGCTCCGGGCGATACGCAGATCCTCGCGGCCCTTGTGAGCTCGCTGCAGCTTCAGGGTCGTACGGATGAAGCGATTGCAGTGCGCGAGGAGATTGCTGCGCGAATGGCGGCCAGCCAGGCCCTGGATTCGGCAGAGTATGTCGCCGAGGTCGAGGTCGTGCCTGCGCCAGTCACAGCGCCGGCGCCAGCCGAGCGTATCGCTTCGCCCAATCGCCCCGCCCCGGCGGCGGATGTCGCGGTTGCCGAGGTTCAACTGCCCGCGCGCACGTTCGCCGAGGCACCGGTCTATCTGGCTGTTCCGGCTCCCGCGCCCGTCACGCTGAACGTTGCGCCCGGGCAAACGGGACGTGTCGAAATGGCCGTGGTGGAGCGCGTGGCAACGCCGGCCCCGCAAAATGCACCCGTCATGCAGACAGCGAGCTCGCCCCAATCGGTTTCGATCAAGCTTCCTGCGGTCCGGCCGATTCAGCCGGCGACCGTGCCGGTTGCCAAGCGAGCGTTCGGTGCCGCTCCCGTGCAGCTAGCCGACAGCGCAGCCCCGCCGCAGCCGATGCGCGTCGAGGTCGCGGGCGACTTGATGACTCCCTATCTCGCCAGACCCTTCGACGAAACGCCGCAGCGGCTGTCGTTCGCGGAGGAGCGGGGTCCGCATCTCGAACGGATTTCGATGGGCGAGATTGCGCTGGTGACGGTTCCGAAGCCCGTGTGGCAGCCGACCACGGTCGCATTGTCCTCCAGGAGCACGACGGTTCGGTTCGTTCCGCTCCGAGAGGCCAGCGCCAATGCGATCCCCGTGAAGGTTCGCCTTCTCAATGCCGCGCGGGTCGATCGGCTGGCGGCGAGGACCCGCATGTGGCTGAACGCTCGGGGGTGGCGTGGTCTCAGCATCGGCAACGCACTCGCTACGCGTTCGCGTAGCGTCATCCTGTATCCGGCGGACAAGCGCGTCGTGGCGCAGCGGCTTTCGACGCAGTTTGGATTCCCGATGGCTCCGCGAGCATCGGGAGCGCATATCGTCATTCTCCTCGGCAGCGATGCCGCACGACGGCCGGCGCTTCGTCGGGCCAGCGCATGATTGCACTGCTGCTTTCGGCCGCTCTCGCGGCTGCAAAGCCCGTACCGGCACCAGCGGTTCAGCCCCCGGTGCCATCGCTCAGCGAAGCCGCGTTCGCGATCCAGGCGGGCCGCCTCGAACAAGCACGCCTGATGATCGCCAATGCGGTCAAGGCGGGCGTAACCGGGCCGGAGATCGACCGCCTTCTCGCCGAGCTGGCCTATGCGTCGGGTGACTATCAGGGTGCGCTGCCGCGCTACCTCCCGCTGCTGGCGTCGAACCCGTCCGACGGCGTGATGTATGAGCATGCGGGGATCGCGGCCATGAAGGCGGGGGACGTCGCCCAGGGAGCGAAGCTGCTGGATCGGGCGACGAGCTTCCCGACTGCGACGTGGCGGGCCTGGAACGCGCGGGGGGTTGCGGCGGACTACCGCGGCGATTGGGCCGTCGCCGACGAATCCTACTCTCGCGCTACGGCGCTCGCGCCTGACCGAGCGGAAGTGCTGAACAATTACGGCTGGTCTTTGCTGGCTCGGGGAAATTGGAATGAAGCGTTCGGCAAGCTGGAGCGGGCCTCGACGCTGGATCCGAAGAATCCGCGCATCGCGGCCAACCTGGAGCTTGCGCGTGCTGCCGTCAGCGAGGACCTGCCTCAGCGACGGGCAGGGGAGAGCGAGGTCGATTGGGCCGCGCGTCTGAATGACGCCGGCGTCGTTGCGAGGCTCCAGGGGAACAACAAGAAAGCCGTCGCGGCCTTCACCCAGGCGATCGAGGTGCGGACGCAATATTATGCGCGCGCGGCCAACAACCTTGCCATGGCGGTGCCGAAAAAGTGAACCTCGCTGCATTGTCGCCGCAGTGGCTGGCGATCGTCCTCACCGTCCTGCTTCTTGCTGCTGCCGTCGAGGATGCCGTGAGGCTGCGCATTGCGAACATCGTGGTGTTGCTCGTCCTGGCCGGAGCGGTTCTCGCGGCCTTTCTGACCGGGCCACAGCTCTCGCTTTGGCAAAACGGTGCGGTATTCATCGTCCTGCTCCTTCTGGGCACTCCGATGTTTGCGGCCGGGAAGCTGGGTGGAGGAGACGTCAAGCTGCTCGCCGCGCTCGGTCTCTGGTTCGATCTCAAGGGCGCATTGTGGATGATGGTCGCGGTGGCCTTGGCCGGCGGTGTCCTGGCGCTGCTGGTGTTGGCGGTGCGCTCGTTCAACTGGAGTGACGACGCGCGCAAGCGGATCATCCTCCTCCGACCGGGCGGAGGCATTCCCTACGGTGTCGCGATTGCTGCCGGCGGGCTGATCGCGATGGGATTCCAGCGAATCTGACAAAGAAAAGGCCGAGCCCCCAAGGGGAGCCCGGCCGTACTTTCTTCAACCGTGGAAGCCGTTAGGCGCCCGCGATCTCCGTGCTGTCGATCTTGACGCCCGGACCCATGGTCGAGCTGATCGCAATCTTCTTCACGAACTTGCCCTTGGCTCCCGACGGCTTGGCCTTGACGATCGCGTCGAGGAACGCGTCGAAGTTCGCCTTCAGGTCTTCTTGAGCAAAGCTCGCCTTGCCGATGCCGGCGTGGATGATGCCAGCCTTCTCGACGCGGAACTCGACCTGGCCCGACTTGGCGTCGGTGACGGCCTTAGTGACGTCCATGGTGACGGTGCCGAGCTTCGGGTTCGGCATCAGGCCCTTGGGACCCAGCACCTTACCGAGACGGCCAACGACGCCCATCATGTCCGGCGTCGCGATGACGCGGTCATAATCGAGCTTGCCGCTCTGCATCTCTTCCATGAGGTCTTCCGCGCCGACCTTGTCGGCGCCGGCTGCGGTGGCCTCGTCTGCCTTCGCGCCCTTGGCGAACACGGCGACGCGGACAGTCTTGCCGGTGCCCTTCGGCAGGTTGACGACGCCGCGAACCATCTGGTCGGCGTGGCGCGGATCGACACCGAGGTTGAGCGCAACTTCAACGGTCTCGTCGAACTTCGAGGTCGCGTTCTGCTTCACGAGTGAAAGCGCTTCGTCCACCGCGTAGAACTTCTCACGATCGACTGCGCCAGCCTGGGCCTTTTGCTTCTTCGTCTGCTTCGTCATGGCTTAGCCCTCCACAACCTGGAGGCCCATCGCGCGAGCGGAGCCTTCGATGATCTTCGTTGCCGCCTCGATGTCGTTGGCGTTGAGGTCCTTCATCTTGGCCTCGGCGATTTCCGCCAGCTTCGAGCGCTTGATGGTGCCCGCGCTGACCTTGCCCGGCTCCTTCGAGCCCGACTTGAGGTTCGCTGCCTTCTTCAGGAGGAAGCTCGCCGGAGGCGTCTTCGTCGCGAAGGAGAAGCTGCGATCCGCATAGACAGTGATGACCGTCGGGATCGGAGCGCCCTTCTCGAGCTCCTGCGTGGCGGCGTTGAACGCCTTGCAGAATTCCATGATGTTGACGCCGCGCTGACCCAGCGCCGGGCCGATCGGCGGCGACGGGTTTGCGATGCCCGCGGGCACCTGCAGCTTGATATAGCCGGTTATCTTCTTTGCCATTTCACTCTCATTTCAAGTTTAGCGGTCCAAGCGGACGCCGAGGCGAACTCCCGCAGCATTTTCCGATAATGTCTCGGAAGCCGCGGCCCATAGCGGAAGGCAGGCAGAGAGGCAAATCCAACGCAAGGCGAAAGCGCGCCGTCTCAATGCAGGTTATTCACTGCATCCAACCGGGCGGCAGGGAGTTGAGCCCCTGAGAAACCTCGGAGGAGTTTGTGGAATATATCGACCTCGTCAGTATCGGCAGTTTCCTGGCCTTGTTCCTGGGAGTCCTGATGCTGAGCGGCGGCTTGTATGCCCGCAGGCGCGGGAGGCTGCACACGCGCCAAGGAGCGGCGGTCCTCGCGGGCTTCACGGCCGTGCTCGGCGCGACTTTCATGGCCGTCGCGCTCATCACTTTCATTCAGGCGTGACGCCGTCGGGAATGTCGGCTGTCCGACTTATCGAACGATAAGTACCAGTGCGCTTTTCGCCTTCGTAGTGCGGGCGAGAGGTTCGGGGGGCGGTGAGCGACCTGCGTCACGGACCTCGACCTTCGGCGACTAGCCCTGCTGAAGAAACGGAGCGATCCGGCCACACCCCAAGGCGGCCGGGTCGCTTTCGTTCGTGGGCTACTTGACCCGTTCGACCTGCTCGAATTCGAGTTCGACGGGGGTCGCGCGACCGAAGATCGAGACAGAGACCTTTACGCGGCCGCGGTCGAAGTCGAGTTCCTCGACAACACCGTTGAAGCTCGCGAACGGACCGTCGAGCACCTTCACGGCATCACCGATCTCATAGTCGACATTGACCTTCTGCTTCGGCGCGGCGGACGCAGCCTCTTCCTTGGTCGAAAGGATGCGCGCGGCCTCGGCTTCGGTGATCGGCTGCGGCTTGCCGCCGGGCCCGAGGAAGCCGGTGACCTTCGGTGTGTTCTTCACAAGGTGATAGACCTGGTCGTTCATCGCCAGCTTGGCGAGAACGTAGCCGGGGAAGAACTTGCGGTCCGACGTGACCTTCTTGCCGCGGCGAATCTCGGTGACCTTCTCGGTCGGGACTTCGACGGCTTCGACCTGGGTTTCGAGGCCAAGGCGCGTAGCTTCGGAAAGGATCGCGTCCTTCACCTTGTTCTCGAAGCCTGAGTATGCGTGGATGATGTACCAGCGGGACATGATGTGTTGAGTTCCCCGTTGCTCGCTAGCCGATCAGGCCAAGCAGGAATTTGACGATCGCGCTGAAGAACGAATCGGTCGCGAAAAAGAAGATGGCAAGGAGGGCGGTCATGATGAAAACCATGATTGCGGTGCGGACAGTCTCCGCCCAGGTCGGCCAGACGACCTTCGACGCTTCGCTGCGTACCTGCCTGATGAATTCGCCTGGGGAGGTCTTCGCCACCGACATTGCCTCTTCGAGATAGAAAAACGCTCCGCGGACCCGGAGGCCGACGGAGCTGAAAGCGACTTAGCGATACCGGCTTGAGTCTTCAAGGCTGGCAGGGGCAGAGGGACTCGAACCCACGACCCTCGGTTTTGGAGACCGATGCTCTACCAACTGAGCTATACCCCTAGGCCGAGGCGCGACTTATGCGGCGAACGACGGGCGCGCAAGGGCGGCGTTCAATTGATGATCTTGCGAAGCGTCCCGACCATGAACGCTGTCGACCAGCCGATCAGGACGAAGCCGATCAGCGCTTCGAGTGAACCGAGCAGCCGCCATTCCTCGTCGAAATGAGCGGGTGCGGACCCGAGCGTGGCGTAGCAGGACGCTGAATAATAAAGCGCCGCTTCCATCGACCTTAACGCCCCGACGTGACGATAAAAGAGCGCGAAAAGGTAGATCTCGAAGAAGTGCAACGTGAATAGTAGCAGCCCGTAAGTTCCCATGAGGAATGAAGCGCGAAGGCCGAATTCGTTGGGTATGGCGCGATCGTCGTGAAGGTGCAGGACCTTCGAGATGGCCACGAGGCCTGCGCTGTGAACCACGACCATCAGCACAATGAACGCCGTGACCACGGCCAACTGTAAGCCAAGGTCGACGACAATGACTTCATCGCTCAACGGCGCTCTCCTGCACGCGGAAAGCGGCTACGATGGCAGACTAACTTACGTTGCTGAAGACCTGATTTCAGGCAGCGATGTCGAAGGGCTGAATCTCGCCGGAGAGGTAGAGATTGCGTGCCTTGGTCCGAGACAGCTTGCCCGAACTCGTGCGGGGCAAGGACCGCGGCGGGACGAGTTCGACGATCGGCGTGATGCCGGTGATCGCGCGAACCCGCTCACGGATGTCATCGCGAAGCCGGCCACGTTCGGTGGGATCCGAGACTCGGCAGTGAACAAGGACGGCCGGGGTTTCCTCGCCTGACGGACCCGTGATCGCGAAGGCGGCGATATCGCCGGACTTGAAGCCGGGAAGCTGCTCGACCGCCCACTCGATGTCCTGCGGCCAGTGATTGCGGCCGTTGATGATGATCATGTCCTTCGCGCGGCCGACGATGAAGATGTAGCCGCCCGACATGTAGCCCATGTCGCCGGTATCCAGCCAATCGTCCTTCAGGCAGGCGGCGGTGGCTTCCGGATCACGATAGTAGCTGTGCATGACCGACGAACCGCGGACGAAAACGCGACCGATGCCGCGGTCTTCGAGCAAAGCACCATCCTCACCGCGGATTTCGATTTCCATTCCGCGGACCGGCTTTCCGCAATTGACGACCGCCCGGTACCGGCGCGGACGCTCCGGCGAGCCGTTGTCGCCGCCGTTCAGGACGGTCTCTTCGACCAGCTCGATGCGGATACCTTCACCCGGCGGCATCAAGGAAACGGCAAGCGTCGCCTCGGCCAGGCCGTAGCTTGGGCAGAATGCGGCGGCCTTGAAGCCGGCATCTGCGAAGGCGTCGACGAAGGCCTGCATCACGTCGGGCCGGATCATGTCGGCGCCATTGCCGGCAATCCGCCAGCGCGACAGGTCGAAGCGATCTTCCGCGCGGGTCTGTGACGACATACGACGAGCGCAAATGTCGTAGCCAAAGGTCGGCGAGTAACTGACGCTGGTACCGGGATTGCGCGTGACCATGTCGAGCCACGCAAGTGGGCGGCGGGCGAAGTCTTCGGTCTTCTGGTAGTCGGTGGAGAGCTGAAGCGCGATCGGCGACAGCATGCATCCGACCAGCCCCATATCGTGGTACCAGGGAAGCCATGAAATAACGCGGTCAGTCTCGATGACCTCCAGGCCGACACCATGAGCATGGAGATTCGACAGAAGCTGGCGATGCGTGACAGCCACGCCATGCGGGAAGCGCGTCGATCCGCTGGAATATTGGAGATAAGCGACATCGTCGGCGTCGGGGATCGGCAACTCGCTCTCACTCGAGACGACTTCGCCGAGGCTATCCCAGGAGCGCACGGAAGTAGTCCGTCCAGCGGCGGCCTCTTCCGCATAAGAGATCAGTTCGGCCGAGCAGACAAACAGTGACGGGTCGCTGCTTGTGAGCATGACTCGAAGCTGCTCGACATAGGCCTCGCGGCCGCCGAAGCTGGTCGGCAGAGGCAGCGGTACAGGCCATAGGCC
The DNA here is from genome assembly GCF_039543105.1 of Sphingomonas daechungensis. Taxonomy (NCBI): domain Bacteria; kingdom Pseudomonadati; phylum Pseudomonadota; class Alphaproteobacteria; order Sphingomonadales; family Sphingomonadaceae; genus Sphingomonas; species Sphingomonas daechungensis. The sequence goes on along the minus strand of NZ_BAABJC010000001.1, from coordinate 724,190 downwards.
GGCGTAAACGGCGCCGAAGAAGCAGGCCGCAAACTCGGGACCCGTCTCTGCGATGAGGGCCAGGCGCTCACCCGGCCTCAGTCCTAGCGCCATGAAGCGCTGCGCATGGGCAAGCGCGTCCTCGCGCAGCTCGGCAAAGGGGTAAGCCCTGACCAGCGTGCCGCGCGCGTCGTGGAAATTCATGCCGCGACGCCCGCGCGCCGCGTAGTCGAGCGCCTCGCCCAGGGTCGCAAAGTCCGCCACGCGTCGCGGGAGCGAGTCCAGGGTCGGCGTTGCGCCTGCGGGAGCGAGGTCGGCTACGATCGTGTTGTTGCGGTCGAGCAAGCCTTCACCATCATCAAAATGCCCGCCAAAGGCGCGGCCTGTCGCCCACCTCATCAGTGGGATGACTTGTACTGGTGTGCGAGTGTGGCACAAATTGGGCCGATGCATGTCCGACGGTCCGCCCGACCGCGAAAGCCGTTAAACGGCGAAAGCCTCCACGAACTCGCCCTTTTCTACGTGGGCAAGTTTGCAACGACGCGGGCCAAGCTGGTCAACTATTTGAATCGCAAGGTTCGCGAGCGCGGCTGGGATGGTGACCGAGAGCCCGAAATCGAGACGCTGGTGGAGCGCATAGCGGCTAGCGGCCTGGTCGATGACGCCCTCTATGCGATGTCGAAATCTCGTTTGCTTTCGGAGCGGGGCTACGGCGGGCATCGCGTCGCTCAAGCCCTTCGTGCAGCTGGAATCGATGAGGAAGACGGAGCGGCCGCACAGAATCTGGCGGCGGAGGAAGCGGCTCGCTCGGCATTGCGATTTGCCCGCAGGCGTCACCTAGGGCCTTTTGCTGATGTTCCACCCGATCGAAATGGGAGAGAGAAGGCGCTCGCGGCCATGATCCGCGCCGGCCACCGCTTTGAACTGGCGAAAGCAGTGATCGACGCTGAACCTGGCAGCGAACCGGACCTTAACGACCTGCAAGAGAAGAGTCGTTAAGTCGGTTTCACGACACTTAGACACATGTTAGTAGTGTATTGTGCAGCGCGAGAAGTCAGGAATGGCAACACAGCCCGAACATCATCCGCTCGACGACGCCGAGGCGGTCGCTGACGATTCGTCGGAGATGGAGGCGGTCGTTGGCCGAGTGAAGTGGTTCGATGCCACGCGAGGCTTCGGCTTTCTGATCAGCGATTCCATCGACGGCGATATCCTCATACATTTCAGTGTCTTGCGGGAGCATGGCCGCAGGAGCTTGCCGGAAGGCGCGATCGTGGAAGTCGTCCCGATGCGGCTCGATCGCGGGCTCCAGGCCAAGAAGGTCATCTCGATCGACGTTGGCTCCGCCGTCGTTCCTCCGCCCAGGGTTGCCCGCTCGACGAGCAAGGACATAGACCGTAAGGCCTTGTCGGATTCGGCCGGTGAGTTCGAACCTGTAGAGGTGAAATGGTTCAATCGCGTAAAAGGCTACGGCTTCGTCAACCGCGTCGGGGACCCGGACGCGCACGATATTTTCGTTCATATGGAGACCGTCCGGAACTCGGATGTCGGGGACCTGCAGCCGGGACAGCACGTGCTGGCGCGCATAGCCGAGGGGAAGAAAGGCCTGACCGCGGTCGAACTGCATTCGGACTCCTAGGCCGCGCGTTGGCTGCGGCGGCTATTGCGGCGAGCAGCGCTTGCGGTTCGGCAACGACTGCCCCTCAAGTTGCCGAGAAGTCCTCCGCCGGCCTCGAACAGGTTCCACTCACGATTCATTCGTCTTCGGGAACGCACAAATTCACGGTCGAAATCGCTCGCACGCCTGAGCAGCAGGCGCGAGGCCTGATGTTCCGGGAGTCGCTCGCGCCCGACCGAGGCATGATTTTCCCTTACGATCCGCCGACCGACGCAAGCTTCTGGATGAAGAATACGCTCATCCCGCTCGACCTGGTGTTCATTCGCCCGAACGGCACCGTGGGGCGCATCGCGGAAAATGCCGTCCCGATGTCCCTGGAGCCAATTCCTTCGCTCGAGGCGGTGTCTGCTGTCCTTGAAATTCCTGGCGGGCGCGCTGCCGAGCTTCACATAAAGGAGGGCGACAAGGTCAACTGGCCTCATTGAGGCCTGATGCTTGCACTCGCGAGCCCGAGCGGGCAGATGCGCGGGCCATGGGATTCTGGTCTCGGACATTCACCTGGTGGAACGGCGCGACGTGGGGGACGGGGCTGTTCACGCGCCTTCACGGAAAGGAAGTCGGTCGTGACGACGCCGGCAACGTCTATTTCGAGGGCAAGAAGAACCCGGCGACCCGCTGGGTCATCTACAACGGATCGAACGACGGCAGCCGGGTTCCGCCTGATTGGCAGGCCTGGCTGAAGGGCACGATCGACGGCCTCCCGGACACATCGCTCCCGGACCGTCGCAGGTTCGAACAGCCGCCGCAGGTCAATCCGACCGGCACGATGGCCGCGTTCCGGCCCGATGGGTCGCTGTCGAAGAATCAGCTGAGGCCTGCCTCGACGGGCGACTATCAGGCCTGGACGCCAGACTGAGCGTGAAGACCTACGCCGTAACCGGCACGCTGCTGGCGCTGCTGCTCGCGGCGGGCTGCCAGCGCAAGGACGATGACCAGGGCAATCGCGTCCAGCTTCCGACGGCTGCGCGCGGCGCGGGGCAGAACGCCGACGTGACCCCGATGGCGGAGCGCGTCGCAGTCATCTCGCTGCTCAACAAGCGGAACGGAATCGTTCGCGACCTGACCATGAAGCCGGGCCAGTCGATCCAGGTGAAGGATGCCATCGTGCGTCTCCGCGCCTGCGAGACGACTGCACCATGGGAAAGCGAAAAACTGACCGGCGCTTTCCTCCAGCTCGATGTCCAGCAGCCCGATAAGCGTTGGATCCGGGCCTTCTCCGGCTGGGTCTATAAGGAATCGCCGTCACTGAACGTCGTCGAGCATCCAATCTACGACGTCTGGCCCAAGAGCTGCGCGATGACATATCCCTCAGCCGCCGCCGAGCCCGCGGCGCCGGTCGCTTCGAGCAATCGGTCCAGGGCGAACAGATCGGGCAGTGCGGATCGCAGGGACAATGCGGCCGGACCCGCGGAAGCCCCGGCGCCCGAACCTTCAGCGCCGACGGAGCCTGCGCCAGCTCCGCCAAGTGCTGCGGAAAGCAACGCGACATAGTCTTTGCGTGAGATGCTCACGGCGCCGAGCGAGGCGAGGTGGGCGGTCATGAACTGGCAGTCGAGCAGCGAAAAGCCGCCGACCTTCATCCGCGCGACAAGCCACGCGAGCGCAACCTTCGAGGCGTCAGTGCGGCGGCTGAACATGCTTTCGCCGAAAAAGGCGCGCCCAAGCTTCACGCCGTAAAGGCCGCCGACCAGTTCGCCGTGGTCCCAAACTTCGATCGAATGGGCATGCCCTGTCGAGTGCAGGGTGACCATCGCATGCTCGATGTCGTCGTTGATCCAGGTCTCATCGCGGTCGGCGCAGGCGGTGATCACCGCAAGAAAGTCACGGTCCATCGTTACGGAAAATCGCCCCGACCGGATCGTCCGGCGCAGAGACCTTGAAAGATGGAATGCGTCGAGAGGGATAATCGCGCGAGAGCGTGGCTCGACCCAGAACAGCTCGGATGCTTCCCGGCTGTCGGCCATCGGGAAAATTCCGGCCGCGTAGCCTTGCAGCAGAAGACGTGGGTCCAACCGACTCATCGCGGTGGAATATGCGATGGTTCCAGCGGCTTGTCAGCGACGCCGATGCTAGAGGATCTCATGGACGACGTCTTGCGGTCGGCAAAGCCGGGCCCCCTTGTCGGTCACGACCAGCGGCCGGTTGATCAGGATCGGATGCTCCATCATTGCATCGAGGATCTCGTCATCGCTGACCTCGGGACGCGTGAGCCCCAGCTCCGTGGCAATCGGCTCCTTCGTCCGCAGCCCTTCGCGCGGTGAGATGCCGGCGCGAGCGTAAATTGCCTTGAGCACTTCGCGGCTCGGCGGCGTCTTAAGGTATTCGACGACGGTCGGATCCTCACCGCTTTCCCGCAGGATTTCGAGCGTTTTGCGCGATGTTCCGCAGAGCGGATTGTGATAGATCGTTACGTTCATGTCACGGACAGTTCCTAGTTCTTACGCCGCTTTTGGCAACGAATGCGCCGTCAGTCCGGTTCATTCCCGCGTCGAAGCATTGTCGCGTTGCCGGAACGATGTTGCGCAAGCGTCGTTTCTCGCGCGTGACATGCACCGTTCGCCGGGGATTTCAGGGCCCGGGGCATGGTCCGGAAGATTAACAATCGGGAGATAGACGATGCAAAAATCATTTCTGGCAGTCGTGCTGGCCAGCTCGGTAGCGCTGAGCGCTTGCGCGACCGACAGCCAAACCGCGGGTGACGTTGCGCAGGGCGCAGCGATCGGCGCGGCCGGTGGCGCAGCCGTCGGTGCAGTGGTTCCGGGCGTGAACGTGATCGAAGGTGCCGCTGTCGGCGCAGCGATCGGCGGTCTCGCCGGCGCAGTCTGGGCCGACCAGAACAACGACGGCTATGTCGATGGCTACGTTTCGAACGGCCAGTATTACACGGGCACCCCGCAGGGCTATGACCCGACGCTTCGTCGCGTTGCAACGGGCGCTGTCGGTGGTGCGGCTCTCGGCGCGGTTGCCGGTGCGGTCATTCCGGGCGTCAGCCTGCTCGAAGGCGCAGTGATCGGTGCTGCCGTCGGCGGTCTCGCCGGCGCCATCTGGGCCGACCGCGACAACGATGGGCGCGTGGACGGTTATGTTCAGAACGGCCAGTATTATGCGGGCGCGCCGCAGTCGACGGCTCCGGCCCCGACCTACACGCCGCCGGCTCGCTCGGGTGAGCGCGGCTAACGCCTCGGTCCACTCAGTGATCTGTACGCGTACGATGCGCACCGGCCCTCAGCGGTCGGTGCGCATTTTTTCCGCCCTGCGCGGAGGCTTCGCGGCGCTCCTGCTTGCGGGGGTATCTTCGGCGCTTCCCGGCTCGGCAGCGGCCGCACAGTCGACCGCCGCGCGCTTCGCAGCCGGAGCAGAGGGCGTTTCCGAATTCTACAAGGCGCGTGACGGCCGCTTGCTGTGGCTGTCGCAATCGGGACGGCCGGCGGATTTGCTTCTGGAGACGCTTCGGAATGCGGACGCCGATGGCCTCAATGGCGACCGCTACGACGTCGAAAAGCTGGAACATATCGTCCAGGCCGCGCGGCAGTCCGGCAGCGCCAAGGCCGCGCGCCGAGCGGACGCTCAACTGAGCCGCGCCTTCGTTGCCTATGTGCGCGACCTTCGGTCGACCAAGCGGAGCGATACGATCTACGTCGACGCCGAGTTGAAGCCGGAGATGCCGAACGACCGCGCAATCCTCGAGACGGCAGCTACGGCGCCTTCGCTCGAGGTCTACATCGCGGAAATGCGCTGGATGAACCCGCTCTATGCGCAGCTTCGCCACGCTCTGCTCTCGGGCAATTACGATGCTAGCCAGCGCGATCTCGTCCGGCTCAATCTCGACCGCGCTCGCGAGCTGCCGGTGGGCGACGGCCGCTACGTGCTCGTCAATGCGGCCGCCCAACGCCTGTTCATGATCGAAGATGGCAAGACCGTGGATTCGATGCGGGTCGTGGTCGGGAAGCCGATCTATCCAACGCCGATGATGGCGGCATACATCCGTTTCGCGAACCTCAACCCCTACTGGTACGTTCCGGCGGACCTGGCGGCGGAACGGATAGCTCCGAACGTCGTGAAGCTGGGACTGCCGTATCTCGACCGGCAGGGTTACCAGGTCGTCTCCGATTTCGTCGACAACCCCCAGATCTTCGATCCTTCGGCCATCGACTGGCAAGCCGTTGCGGATGGCCGCCAAAAGGTGCTGATCCGCCAACTGCCGGGCGCTCATAACTCGATGGGCCGCATCAAATTCATGTTCCCGAACGAGGAGGGAGTCTACCTCCACGACAACCCGGAGCGAGAACTCTTCGAGCAGGCCGCCCGGCTGTACAGCGGCGGTTGCGTGAGGCTGGAGTCGGCTTGGCGCTTGGGGCGCTGGCTGTTCGGACGCGACCTGACCTGGAAGGGAGCGGGCCCCGAAGAGAAGGTGCCGCTCGATAAACCCGTTCCGGTCTACATTACCTATCTGACCGCGGTGCCAGATGGCTCGCAGATCGCGTTCCTCGACGACGTCTACGGACGCGACAAGGCAAGGCTGGCAGAGGGATCGGCCGACGCAGCGCAGACGGCGGCGCGATAGAAATTACAGCGACCAATTGGCGACATAGTCCAGTCGATAGGGGATCGGCCGGCCATCCGCGTCAAAGGCCGGGCGAAACCTCAACCGACGGTAGATCAGTGGGCAAAGCCTGCCATCGACGTCGGCGTCTCCGCTCGATCGCGTGACTCGGCAATTGATGGGCAGTCCGCTTGGGTCGAGCTGAAGAGCGACCATGGCCCGGCCGTAGGGTAGTCGGCCGCCGGTCAGCTCGCGATAATCACCGCGATTGAGATTGCGGACCAGCCGAGCCGGCGTGAACCCGGTGAAATCGCCATTGCCTCCGCCGCCTCGACCGGTTCCCGATCCGCCAGCGCCGGGTCCAACTCCGGTCGCCGCCGCGCCCGCGCGCGCCTGGTTCCCGGTACCCGCAACGGGCGCGGCAACCACTGGCGGCTTGGTAGGAACGACAATTGCAGGCTTCGGCGCGACGACCTGCGTTGGCTCGGCCTTCTTGCCGGCGGCTCCTTCCTGATCCTTCGTGCGGTCGGCCTTTGGCTGAGGTGGCGGCGGCGCGGGCGGCGGAGGCGACCTCTCTTCAATATCGAAGGTCTTGAGGCTCTCAACGGCGTGGCGGACATTGTGGACATTGAGTCCGGTCAGGATGACGGCGCCGATAACGATATGCACCAAGGCAACTCCGGCGAGCGCCTTGGCTCGATCGTTCGCGGGTGTGGCGGTGTAAGTGCCCATCGGATACGTCCGTCCAAGGAACGCATATGGCCGTTGAAAGTGCAACGGTTGCCCACGCTTGCGTGATGCGGACAGCCGTCGCATCCGGGCGGGAAACGACGCTGAAGGAAGACCGCCGATGAATCCCTTCCCGACGGACATCTTCACAGAGCCGAGCGACGTCGATCCGGACACGTTGGCGAACCTTGGTCCCCTGCGGCGGCTGGCGGGCACATGGCAATCCTCAGCAGGGCTGGACATCAATCCGAAGGCGGACGGGCCGGAGCACCGCGACTACATCGAGCGCATCGAGTTCCAGCCGATCGATCCGCAGGCCAACGGTCCGCAGCTGTTCTACGGTCTGCGGTACCACATTCATATCAATACGCCCGAAGAGGACATCACCTTCCACGACCAGGTCGGCTATTGGTTGTGGGAGCCGGCCACGGGCCTGGTGCTGCAGACTTTGGCAATCCCGCGGGGGCAGACTGCGCTGGCCGCCGGGCAGGCGCAGCCGGGGGATGACCGCCTGACGGTCGTCGCCGAGCGCGGGCCGACGGAGTATGGGATCTGCTCCACGGCCTTCCTGGAATATGCGTTCCGGACTGACCGCTATCAGCTCGAAATCACGTTCCATTCCGATGACAGTTGGAGCTACGCTTCGGAAACGACGTTGATCGTGAAGGGACAGTCGGACCCGTTTATTCATCGTGATCGGAACACGATGGTGAGAACTGGAGACGCGACCCCGAACCCCTTGATGATGATCCAGACCGCGAAATCCTGAACGGAAGCACCCCGAGCGTCTAGCCCGGGGTGCCCGCTACATTAGTCGTCGTCACCGTCCCAACGGTCGCGGCGGTCGCGGCGGTCGTCTCGGTAATACCGGTCGTCGTAGCCTCCGTAGCGCCCGCCACGGTTCCAGGACGAGCGGCCCTGCCGGATCTCCAGCTGGTAGATCCGCTGGTCGAACTCGCGGGCTTCCCACGGGTTCAGCCCGTTGCGAGACGCCATTCGCAGCGCACGGTCGAGGCCGATGGCTTCGGAATAAATCTGGCGCCGCATGTCAGGCCGAATTCCGTCGATCGATTTCAGGACGTTTTCTATCCTGCGGTGGAGTCCGCCAGCGTCGGCATAGCCCCGGTTGTAGCCGTACTCATTTCCGTAACCGCGATCGTTCCCATACGGCTGCGGATAATATTGCGCAGCGGCAGGTGTTGCGATCGCAAGCGCCGATCCGGCAGCGGCCAAAACCAAAGTGAGTTTACGCATCAGTGCCCTCCTACAAGCAGGTCGATGCGGATTTGCGCCAAGTCGCTTGATTCAAGGCTGAACGTACTCGTTATCGGCGGTTCAGGCGACCGGCCGACCGGTCTCTCAAGACAGTTGCGAGATCGGCCGAGACCTGATTTGTTGGCACCGCAGTTGGGGAGAATTGCATGCTGTCTCGGTCATTTTTCGCTTTTGCAGCCCTTTCGCTTTCTGCCGTCGCTCCGGCCTACGGACAGGCGGCGGATGATTTGGCAAGCAAGATCATCAACGATCCGTCAGCCCCGTCGGTCAACGGTGCCAAGGCCTCGCTTCATGACGATCCGGCTGCACAGGGCGGCAAGGCGCTCCGCGTCCAGGTTCCGAAGAAGGGTGCCAACGTCTGGGACAGCGCGGTGGAGACAGCGATCCCGAAGCCGATCAAGGCAGGCGACCAACTCGTGCTCATGGTCTCGGCCAGGCTTGAGAAGGGCGAGGGAGGGGCGACCGCGACGACCATTCCCTATGTCGCGGTGCAGCTTGCGTCCGAGCCCTATTCCTCGCTTCTGCAGCAGTCGGTCGACATCGGGCCGGAATGGAAGGACTTCCAGATTCGCGGAACGGCGGATCGCGACTATCCGGCCAACTCGGTCAAGGTGACCGTCCATCTCGCAACCGCGAAGCAGACGGTGGACGTGGGCCCGATCGTGCTCCTCGACCTCGGGCCGAAGAAGTAAGCGGAAGGACTATTCGGCAGCGACCTGCTGCTTCTCCAGCCACTGTTCAAGCCATTTGATGGTATATTCGCCGCGGAGGAACTCCTCGTCGCGGACCAGCGCTTGGTGGAGCGGGATAGTGGTCTTCATGCCCTCGACCACGAACTCCTCCAGCGCGCGGCGGAGGCGCATGATGCAGCGTTCGCGCGTAGTGCCATAGACGATCAGCTTGCCGATCATGCTGTCGTAGTACGGAGGCACGCGGTAGCCTGTGTACAGGCCGCTATCGACGCGGACGTGCATGCCCCCGGGAGCGACGTAATTCTTCACGAGGCCCGGCGACGGCGCAAAGGTCATTGGGTCTTCGGCGTTGATGCGGCACTCGATGGCGTGGCCGTGCAGGTGGATCTGCTCCTGCCGGCATGACAGGCCTTCGCCCTGCGCAACGCGGATCTGCTCGCGGACCAGGTCGATCCCGCTGATCATTTCGGTCACCGGATGCTCGACCTGAAGCCGGGTGTTCATCTCGATGAAGTAGAACTCGCCGTTTTCGTAGAGGAACTCGATGGTGCCCGCGCCGCGGTAGCCCATGTCGCTCATCGCCTTGCGGACGATCTCGCCCATGCGCTCGCGCTCTTCCGGCGTGATGACAGGGGAGGGGGCTTCCTCCAGGACCTTCTGGTGACGCCGCTGCAGCGAGCAGTCGCGCTCGCCGAGGTGGATCGCCGCGCCTTCGCCGTCGCCGAACACCTGAAATTCGATGTGGCGCGGGTCGGCGAGATATTTTTCCATGTAGACGGTGTCGTCGCCGAACGCGGAACGCGCCTCGGACGCCGCCTGGCTCATCAGGCTTTCGAGCTGGTCGTCGGACTGGACGACCTTCATGCCACGACCGCCGCCGCCGGATGCGGCCTTGATCAGGACCGGGTAGCCGATCTCCTCGGCCAGCGCGTGGGCCTCGGCGACGCTCGTCAGCGCCCCCGCCGAGCCGGGAACGAGCGGAAGGCCGAGCTTAGCGGCCGTGCGCTTGGCCTCGATCTTGTCGCCCATGATCCGGATGTGCTCCGGCTTCGGGCCGACCCAGATGATGCCGTGGCTCTCGACGATCTCCGCAAACTGCGCGTTTTCGGAGAGAAAGCCGTAGCCCGGGTGGATCGCATCGGCGTGGACGATCTCAGCCGCCGAGATGATGTTCGGGATGTTGAGGTAAGAGTCGGTCGCCGCGGGTGGGCCGATGCAGACGGTCTCGTCGGCAAGCCGCACGTGCATCGCGTCGGCGTCGGCGGTCGAGTGAACTGCGACGGTCTTGATGCCTAGTTCATGGCAAGCGCGATGGATACGCAGCGCAATCTCGCCGCGGTTCGCGATCAGTAGCTTTTGAATGGCCATGACTTAGCCGAGCACCACCAGGGACTGGTCGAACTCGACGGGCTGGCCGTCCGCGACGTTGATCTTCTTGACTGTGCCGGCCTTGGGCGCGGTGATCGGGTTCATCACCTTCATCGCCTCGACGATGAGCAACGTGTCGCCGGCCTTGACGGCCTGTCCGACGGTGATGAACGGCTTGGCGCCAGGCTCAGGCGACATGAACGCCGTGCCGACCATCGGCGACTTCACAGGCTCACCCGAAACTTCGTCTTCATGTGTTCCGAGGTCTTCCTTGGCATGCACCGGAGGCGCCGTCAGCGCGGGCGCGGCCGCCAGCGCGGCAGGAGGCGGAGCCGACACATAAGCCGTCGGCGCATCCCGGCGCACCTTGATCTTGCGGTCGCCATCCTCGACCTCGATCTCGTTGAGGTCGTTCGCGCTCAGCAGTTCAGCGAGTTCGCGCACGAGGGCAGTGTCGACACGCATCGATGCGTTCTTGTCGGCTCCGCCCTTGCCGGTCTCGGCCATTTCGAATCCCCTAAATTCTGCCCAATCGGGCCGTTTGCGCCGCGTCTTACCGCCTCGAACGGCGGCGTCCAGTCAAAGCGCTCCTGTCTTCAATTGCGCGAGGGGCCGGACGTTCCTATCTGAACCCGGCAAATGACGGTCGATCACACAGTCCAAGTCCGCATCAACGGCGAGCATCGCCGGGTCGCGGAAGGCATCACCATTGCCGAGCTCGTCAGCGAGCTTGGCTTCGACCCCGTTCGTGTTGCGGTCGAGCGGAACCTCGAGGTCGTACCGCGCTCGACGCTGGACGAAGTCTCTGTGCGCGACGGCGACGATTTCGAGATCGTTCGCTTCGTGGGAGGCGGTTGATGAACGTCGAGAACCCGGTGAAGGCGGATCGCTGGGCCGTCGCCGGCCGCACGTTCACGTCGCGGCTGATTGTCGGCACGGGCAAGTACAAGAGCCTGGAAGAAAATGCGGCGGCCGTTGAAGCGTCGGGAGCCGAGATTGTCACCGTCGCCGTGCGGCGAGTGAACATTTCGAACCCGAACGAGCCGATGCTGACGGACTTCATCGATCCGAAAAAGATCACCTATCTGCCCAACACCGCCGGCTGCTTCACCGCGGACGACGCGATCCGCACGCTGCGGCTGGCGCGCGAGGCGGGCGGCTGGAACCTCGTGAAGCTGGAAGTGCTCGGCGAGGCGAAGACGCTTTACCCGGATATGCGCGAGACGCTGCGCGCGACCGAGGTACTCGTGAAGGAGGGCTTCGAGCCGATGGTCTACTGCGTCGACGATCCGATCGCCGCCAAGCAGCTCGAGGAAGCCGGCGCGGTCGCGATCATGCCCTTGGGCGCACCGATCGGCTCCGGCCTTGGCATACAGAACCGCGTGACCATCCGCCTGATTGTCGAAGGGGCGAGCGTTCCCGTGCTGGTCGATGCTGGCGTCGGGACTGCCAGCGACGCGGCGCAGGCGATGGAGCTCGGCTGCGACGGTGTGCTGATGAACACCGCCATCGCGGAGGCCAAGGAGCCGGTGATGATGGCGCGGGCGATGAAGGCGGCCGTCGAGGCCGGACGCCTCGCGTATCTATCCGGCCGAATGCAGAAGCGACGCTACGCAGACCCGAGCAGTCCGCTCGCGGGTCTTATCTAGTCGCGGTAACGATGTGCGCCCGCATCGGCGCAGCAAAACCGTCGGGTCCTTCGTAAGCCCGTCCGCCTTTCACCATCTCGTCGAACACGCGGTCGAGCGCGTCCGGCCCATAATCCGCCAGCTCAACCCCCATCGGCGATCCGTAGACCAGCCCGCGTGAACCTTCGACTGCGGACGGACTTCGGCTGGTCAGCTCGACTGTTTCAATTTCAATGTCGCCGAAACCAGCGTCTCGGAGGTCGCGCCGGATCCATTCCGGGTCGTGGTAGCTAAACGGCCCCCTGGTCATGAACTGCGGAGGATTCTCCGGAAACAGCCGTCGCATGCTGTCGTTGGCCAGGTTGGAGAGCTTGTTCTCCTCTATGCGATCCCAGATCGCGACGACGTATCGCCCGGCGTCGCGAAGCACTCTTCTTGCTTCCGCATTCCCGCGCACCTTGTCGGGGTAGAACATGACGCCGAACTGGCAGACCACGATGTCGAAGCTCCCATCCTCGAATGGCAGTTCGAGCGCGTCGGCCTGCTGGAATCTGACGTTTCCCGAATTCACCCGCGTTGCGGCCACGTCCAGCATTGGCTGGTTGAGATCTGTGGCGACGATGCGCGCTTCGGGCAGAGAGGCGGCAAGAGCGGCCGTCACGACTCCGGTGCCCGCCGCGGTTTCCAGAATGTCACTGGGATCAAACCGAGCAACCCGTTTCGCAATTTCCTCGGCGTAGGGCCGGAACAGCAGCGGCACCATGTACTGCTCATAATTGGCAGGAACGGATCCAGAGAACCTTACGTCGATCGACGCCATCGGAACGCTCCCGATCTATGGCAGTTTATCCGGTCGGAGCAGCCTATGCCCGATTTCGCAAAGCTTCGCGAGCGGATGGTGCGCCGGCAAATCGAAGCACGGGGGCTAAATAGCCCCACCATACTTGATGCCTTTCGCAACGTTCCGCGGGAGGACTTCGTTTCCGCCGGAAGTGCGTCGGCAGCCTATGAGGACCATCCTCTGCCGATCGAGGCCGGCCAAACCATCTCGCAGCCTTACATGGTTGCTTTGATGATCGCTGCTGCAGAGATCGGGCCGAATGACCGCGTGCTCGAGATCGGCACCGGCTCGGGATATGCCGCCGCCGTCATCAGTCGCATTGCCGCAGAGGTCATAGGAATCGAGCGCCAGCCGCGACTGGTCAAAGTCGCACGCGAGCGAATGCGCGCCCGATTCAAGAACGTGGCGATATTCGAGGGAGACGGCACCTTGGGGTGGCCGGATGCGGCTCCGTTCGATGCGATCATCGCCGCTGCCAGCGGCAGCCATGTGCCGCAAGTTCTGATCGATCAGCTTGCTCCGGGAGGCCGGCTGGTCATGCCGGTTGGTGGTCCTGGACGGGTGCAGGATCTGCTCAAGATCACCAAGCGTGTGGACGGCACGGTCGTTCAAGAGAACCTTGGGGGCGTCCGCTTCGTCCCTTTAATAGGCGAAGAGGGTTGGCAGGAAGGCTGACGCGGATTTGAGGATCAGGCTTTCGCGTTCTTGCGAAGAGACGAGATCGTCGTCGCGTTGGTGATCTGCTCGACGTCCGTCTTGCAGTGGATCAGGCGAATTCCCTTTCGTCCCATCGCTTGGTCAAGCGCGGCGACAAAGCCTTGCGTCGTATCGGCGGTCTCCGCCCAGCCGCCAAAGGCGCGCGCGAGCGCGGCGAAGTCCGGGTTGGCAAGCTGAGTTGCAGAGATACGCTCAGGATACTCCCGCTCCTGGTGCATGCGGATCGTGCCGTAGAAGCCGTTGTCGACGATGATGACGAGCAGGTCGGCACCATATTGCGCCGCCGTCGCGAGTTCCTGCCCGTTCATCAGAAAGTCGCCGTCGCCCGCGACGCAGACGACCGGCCGGTCCCTGAAACGGAGAGCGCCCGCTACTGCGGCAGGCAGCCCGTAGCCCATCGTGCCCGAGGTTGGCGCCAGCTGCGTCGGCATGCAGCCGTAACGCCAGTAGCGGTGCCACCAGCCGGAGAAATTGCCTGCCCCGTTACAGATGATGCTGCTTTCGGGGAGCTTCTCGCGCATCGCCGCCACGCAGGGGCCAAGGTCGAGAGCAACGCCTTCGCGCGGCTTCGGCTCCGACCATTCGAGCCACTCAGCATGCGCCTTCTCCCCGCAGGAGAAGCGAACCACGTCGGGATCGATCCACTCGTCGATCATCTCCGAAAACTCGCCCATGTCCGAGCAGATCGGGAGGTCGGCGTGATAGACGTGACCAAGCTCGTTCGGGTCGGGATGGACGTGGACGAGCGTCTGGCCGGGATGGTCCGGCGTGATCAACGTGTAGCCGTCGGTGGTCGACTCCCCGAGGCGCGCGCCGACCGCGAGAATCAGGTCGGCATCGCGAATGCGCTGTTGGAGCTTGGGGTTCGGCCCATAGCCAAGCTGGCCGGCGTAGACGGCGCAGCTGTTCGCGATCGCGTCCTGGCGCCGGAATGCCGCAGCGACCGGAATTCCATGGCGGAAGGCGAAGTTGGCGAAATGGTGGGCCGCTCGCGGGCTCCAGTCGGCGCCGCCCACGATGGCAATCGGATCGGTCGCTTCTTTCAGCAGCTCGAACAGGGCCTGGACCGCGCCGGGATCCGGCCCTTCGGCGACCGGCGGAACGCGCGGACGATCGAGCGCCTCGACCTCATCCCGAAGCATGTCTTCCGGCAGGGCCAGTACCACCGGGCCGGGCCGGCCGGCGGTAGCGACGCGATAGGCGCGATAGATATACTCCGGAATTCGGCGCGCATCTTCGATCCGGGCGGCCCACTTCGCGATGGGACCGAAGAAGGCCGGAAAGTCGATTTCCTGAAAGCCTTCGCGGTCGCGATCGCCGCGGGCCACGTCTCCGATGAACAGGATCATCGGCGTCGAATCCTGGAACGCCACGTGGACGCCGGCGGTCGCGTTCGTAGCGCCCGGGCCGCGGGTGACGAAGGCGACCCCGGGCCGTCCCGTCAGCTTGCCGTCGGCGTCGGCCATGTACGACACGCCACCCTCCTGGCGGCAGACGACGGTGTCGATCTCGGGCGTGTCATGAAGCGCATCGAGGACGGCAAGGAAGCTTTCGCCCGGAACGGTGAAGATGCGGTCACAGCCCTGAATGCGGAGCTGGTCGACAAGGATGCGGCCACCGGTGCGCTTGGTCATGGCGCGCCCGTTAGCCGGTTCGAATGCGACGGGCAAAGGGCGCGTGCGTCGCGAGAAGCTGCTAAAGCCGATTCACGCTGACTCGGAGGAACGATCATGGACGACACGGCCACACTTCAGTTCGACCTGACTCCGCCGAGCGACATCCAGCGGCACGAGCTCGAAACGGATCTGACGGAGCAGGAGAGGCACGTCCTGCTGGACCACGGCACGGAGGCTCCGTTCTGCGGCGTGTTAATGGATGAGAAGCGCGAGGGCCTGTTTACATGCCGGCTCTGCGGTTTGCCGTTGTTCAAAGGCGGATCGAAGTTCGAGAGCGGCACCGGTTGGCCGAGCTTTACCCAGCCGTTCAACCCCGACCATCTCCAGTACATCCGTGACACCAGCTACGGCATGATCCGGACGGAAATCGTCTGCGCCCGCTGCGGATCGCACCAGGGTCACGTCTTCCCCGACGGCCCGCCACCGACCGGTGAGCGCTACTGCATCAACTCGGTTTCGCTCGACTTCACCCCAAAGGGCGAGCCGTTGCCTGACAAGCTCGGCAGGGGAGCGCCGGAAGGGGAAATCGCCAGCTAGGCCTGGTGGATCGCTTTCACGACCTGATAGCTCTCCAGGCCTTCCTTGCCGCCTTCCGAGCCGAACCCCGAGTCCTTGACGCCGCCGAACGGCGCGTCCGCGGACGACAAGGCGAAGGTATTGATCCCGACCATGCCGCTTTCGACCAGGTCGCCGATCAGGTTGGCGCGGCGGCCGTTCTCGGTGAAGGCGAAGGCGGCGAGGCCGAAGGGCAGGCGGTTGGCCTGCTCGATGGCGTCCTCGAACGTGTCGAACGGACGCGATACGGCGACTGGGCCGAATGGCTCGTCATTCATGATGTTTGCTTCGTTCGGGACGTCGGCGAGAAGCGTCGGCTGAAAGAAGAAGCCGCCTTCGCCTCGCTCGCCTCCGGCAAGGACGCGTGCGCCCTTGGCCTTGGCGTCCTGCACGAGCGCGTCGATCGCGTCCGGGCGTCGGCTGTTGGCGAGCGGGCCCATGCGGGTGTCCGCTTCGAGACCGTTGCCGATCTTCACCTTGGCGGTACGCTCGGCGAAGCCCTTCACGAACGCGTCATAGATGCCGCTCTGGACATAGAAGCGCGTCGGCGAAACGCAGACCTGCCCGGCATTCCGGAACTTCTGCGGGACGACCATGTCGAGCGTCTTTTCCAGATCGCAATCGTCGAAGATCAACACCGGCGCGTGGCCGCCAAGCTCCATCGTGACGCGCGTCATGCTGTCGGCGCACAGGCGCATGAGATGCTTGCCGACATTGGTTGATCCGGTGAAGCTGACTTTGCGGATGATGCGGCTGGCGATCAGCGTCTCACTGACCAGCGCGGCGTCGCCGTGAATGAGCTGGGCAACGCCGTTCGGGACGCCCGCGTCAGCAAGCGCGCGGAACATCTCGGTGCCGACACCCGGCGTCTCGTGCGGGGGACGCGAAATGACGGTGCAGCCCGCCGCTAGCGCGGCGCTGACTTTCTTCGCAAGCAAATAGAGCGGAAAATTCCACGGTGTGAACGTCGCCACCGGGCCGACCGGCTGGCGGATCACGCGGCTGAGTTGGCCCGCGGGTCGAACGAGCGTCCGGCCGTAATCGCGCTTCGCTTCCTCGGCGTACCAGTCGAACAGCTGGGCGGAAGCGGCGACCTCCGACTTCGCTTCGGCAAGGATCTTGCCCTGCTCCTGGGTCAGCGTGGCGGCAATGAGGTCGACGCGCTCCCGAAGCAGTGCCGCGGCCTTGTGCAGGATCGCTGCGCGCTTCTCGACGTCCATTGACCGCCATTCCGGCCAGGCGCGGCTCGAAGCTTCGAGAGCCTCCTCCAGATCCGCCTTGGTCGCGTAGGGGACCTCCGCGATCGGGCTGGCGTTGACGGGGTTCACGACCGTGTGGGCATCGCGGCCTTCGCCGCTTTTCCAGACGCCGTCGATGAAGAGCTTGAGGTCGGTTTCGTATCCCATGCCAGGCCAGATAGGCGCGCCTTGAAGACGGTTCAACGTCGGGGTAGGCGTTACTGACAAGGGAGAAAGCAACAATGACCAAGCAGGAACTGGTGTCGCGCATGCAGGAAGGTCAAGCCTGGGTCCCGGGCAAGCGCGTGAAGCTCGACTTCGGCAGCGAGGGCGTCATCCTGCTCGACGGAGCCGCCAGCCAGGTCAGCGAAGAAGACGGCGCGGCCGACACCACGATCAAGGTCAATTGGGATGACTGGCAGGCGATGGCCGCCGGCCAGCTCGACGGCATGACGGCGTTCATGACCGGCAAGCTTCGCATCGAAGGCGACATGTCCAACGCCATGCAGCTGCAGGGCGTACTCGCCAAGCTCCGCTCCTGAGCATTGGCGGGGGAGCGCGACCTTTCCCGGCTTTTGAGAGGGTTGAAGCCGGCGCTCCATCCGGGACGCTATAGCTTCGCGCCAACGGATGAGCCTTCGCTGCCATCGGATGCCTTCGCGCTGATCCGAGAGGACGAGGAGCTGACGATCATCCGTCCCAGTCCCGCGGGCGAATGGGCACGGATCAGCCTGCCGATCTATTCGAGTCTCGATGCGGTCGGATTAACCGCGGCCCTGTCGAGCGCACTGGCAGAGGCCGAGATCAGCGCCAACGTGGTCGCCGCACTTCGCCACGACCATATCTTCGTCCCGTGGGACGAACGGCATCGCGCGCTCGCGTGCTTCGAAGAACTCAGCCTTTAGCGGAGCGGGCTTGTCGCTTTATCGAACCGTCGATTGCGGTGACGGACCCAGGTTGGCAGGGCTCCTGCGACGTTTTGCGAGGAGATTGCCTTTGCGTCTCACAGTCATTGCAGCGCTGATTGCGGCAGGCGCCGCGCAAGCGCAGGCGATCCCGACACTCGATGCCAAAACTGCCCAGGCCATCATCGCGGGCTGCGCAGCGCACGCTTCCGCCAAGAGCCAAAGTCACGCGATTGCCGTAGTGGATGCGGGCGGACATCTCGTTGCGGCGCTTCGCATGGATGGCAACGGTAGTGGGATCATGGATTTTGCGCTCGCCAAGGCACAGGCCGTGGCCGCTTGGGGTTTTCCCACCGCGCAAATGGAACAGTCTGCCAGGGACACCCCTGGATTTGCCAATGCACCGCATGTCGTAACAGTCGCAGGCGGCGTTCCGATCTGGACTGCGGACGGCAAAATGAGACTAGGCGCGGTCGGGGCGTCGGGGGAAGCTCCCGCTGACGACGCCGCTTGCGCTGAAGCCGGAATCCAGTCGGCGGGGTTCCGCAGTAGCCGCGTTCGCTGACTGCTGCTTGACCCCTCCTACCGCGAACGGCACAGGCGGCGCCAAGGAGTGCCAATGCAGAAGATCTATTCCAGCGCCGAAGAGGCGCTCCAGGGACTGCTGTTCGACGGGATGACCATCGCCGCGGGCGGATTCGGCCTGTGCGGCATTCCGGAGCGCCTGATCGACGCGATCCAGGCGAGCGGGGTCAAGGATCTCACGATCGCTTCGAACAACGCCGGCATCGACAATGAGGGTCTCGGCAAGCTCCTCCGCACTCGCCAGGTGAAGAAAATGATCTCGTCTTACGTGGGCGAGAACAAGGAGTTCGAGAGGCAATTCCTCGCCGGCGAGCTGGAGGTCGAGTTCACGCCGCAGGGCACGCTCGCGGAGCGGCTTCGCGCAGGCGGTGCGGGCATTCCCGGCTTCTACACCAAGACCGGCGTCGGCACGCAGGTCGCCGAGGGCAAGGAAGTGAAGAGCTTCGACGGCGAGGATTACATCCTTGAGCGCGGCATTCGCGCTGACCTTAGTGTGGTGAAGGGTTGGAAGGCTGACGAGAGCGGCAACCTCGTCTTCCGCAAGACCGCTCGCAACTTCAACCAGCCGGCGGCAACCAGCGGCAAGATCTGCGTCGCCGAGGTCGAAGAGATTGTTCCGGTCGGCTCGCTCGATCCGGACGGCATCCATCTGCCATCGATTTACGTGAAGCGCCTGATCCTCGGCGCTCCGTACGACAAGAAGATCGAGTTCAAGACGGTTCGTCAGCGGGAGGCGGCATAATGGCGACTGCAGCGGAGACGAAGGGCTGGACCCGCGACCAGATGGCCGCCCGCGCGGCGAAGGAGCTGCGCGATGGCTATTACGTGAACCTCGGCATCGGCATTCCGACGCTCGTAGCGAACAACATCCCCGGAGGCATGACGGTCACGCTGCAGAGCGAGAATGGAATGCTCGGCATCGGCCCGTTCCCGTACGAGGACCAGGTCGATCCGGACCTCATCAATGCCGGCAAGCAGACGATCAGCGAGCTTCCGTCGTCGAGCTACTTCGACAGTGCGGCAAGCTTCGCGATGATCCGCGGCGGGCATATCGACCTGACCGTGCTCGGCGCGATGGAAGTCAGCGAGAAGGGCGACATCGCCAACTGGATGATCCCCGGCAAGATGATCAAGGGGATGGGCGGCGCGATGGACCTCGTCGCCGGCGTCAAAAAGATCATCGTCGTAATGGAGCATAATGCGAAGTCGGGCGACCCGAAGTTCATCCCGGAATGCACGCTGCCGCTGACCGGCAAGAACGTCGTGGACATGATCATCACTGACCTCGCGGTCTTTCACCGGCCGGACCACGACAGTCCGTTTAAGCTGATTGAGCTGGCGCCCGGTGTGACTGCGGAAGAAGTGCGCGAGAAGACGACCGCGAACTACGTCGAATGATCCGGAGTCTCAGCCTGGCACTCTCGCTCGTCGCGGTTCCGGCCGCTGCGGCAGTGCCGGTCGAGATTGCCCAGACGGGACATGCCACGGTCCCGGTCGAAGGCGCATTCGGCGAGGCCCAGTTCGTCTTCGATACTGGCGCCGAAGGCAGCGCTGTCTACGCCGACTTCTCCGACAAGGCGGGGCTGAAGATCGCCGGCAGCGAAAAGCTGCAAGGACAAACAGGCGCGGACGACCTTCCATTGGTCGAGCTCGGCAGCATCTCGCTCGATGGCGTTCGGAAGGACGCGCTCAAAGCGGTGCGCCTCGAGCCGCGCGCGGATGGCGTGAAGCTGGCGGGAATCGTCGGTCTCGACGTCTTCGGGGATCGCACGGTCGATTTCGACTTGCCGAACAAGCGGATCGTCCTGCTTGCTCCCTCGACCCTCCCGCGTGACCTCAGAAGCAAACCGATCGAAGCTAAGCCGACGACCGGCAATCTCCTGACCGTGCCGGTGACGATTGGAACCGTTAAAGCCACGGCAGTCATCGATACGGGTGCGCGAAAGACGCGGATCAATTGGGCCCTTGGGCGGGAGCTTGGCCTCGATCCGGCGAAACTGAACAAGGGTGACACCATCCACGGTGCGACCAATGTGACCGTGGAAACGGGGACGACGCGGGTCGCGGACATTCAGCTTGGCGATCGTCGGCTGGCCGAAGCACCTGTCCTCGTGGCGGACCTGCCAGTGTTCGCAGCGTTCGGCGTCGACGACAGGGCGGCAATCATCCTCGGCCTGGATTGGCTCGACCGGACCCGGATGGTCATTGACTTCCCCGGTCGGCGCGTCTGGTTTGAAGACACCAATCCCTAGTCAGCGAATGGGAGCGAAGATGCGAAGCTTGATCCTCGGTCTGCTCGGTTCAGCGGCAATCGCAGCCTCCGCCTGTGGGACATCGGCCCCGTCGGCGAACGATGAGACCGCAATGGCAAACCAGCCCGCTCCGGCCCAGCAAGCCGCAGGGCTGTCGCTGGTTCGTCTCGATTGCGGCACGCCTACGATCAAGAATTTCGACAAGTTCTTTTCGGACAAGCCCGGCCTTTACGAGCCCGGTCCTCGAGTCATCACCGACAGCTGCTACGTGATCCGCCACGGCGACCAGGTGCTTTTGTGGGACACTGGCTTTCCAGCCGCCTGGAAGGGCCAGGACAAGGATCTCGGCGAACTTTCGGTCAAGCAGGACAAGACGATTCCCGAGCAACTAGAGCAGATCGGCCTGAAGCCATCCGACGTCGATATCGTCGGCATCAGTCACATGCACGCAGACCACACCGGCCAGGCGGCGGAATTCCCGAACGCCGAGCTCCTCATCGGCACCAAGGATTTTGAGCAAACGAAGGGCAAGGACGATCCCTTCGGTCCGTGGCGCAAGGAAGTCGCCAAGGTGCATAGCGCCGAGGGCGACGTCGATGTTTTCGGCGATGGAAGCGTGATGGCCCTGCATCTGCCGGGCCACACGCCTGACCATATGGCCCTACTGGTGAAGCTGGCGTCCGGGCCGGTGCTCCTGACGGGCGACCTCTATCATTCACGCGAGGCGCGCGAGAAGCGCGGCGTCCCGCCGTTCAACACCAGCCGCGAGCAGACGCTCCAGTCGATGGATGCGTTCGAGAAGCTGGCGAAGGAGGCCGGGGCGAAGGTCATCATCCAGCACGAACCGCGCGACATTCCGCTACTCCCGGCGTTCCCGGCGGCGGCCAAATGATCGGAGCCATGCTCTTCGCTTCGGTGCTTGCGTCAGCGGCCGGGCAGGGTGGATGCGCCGACCACTGGGCGGTTGTACTGAATGCCGAGAGCTTCGCCAGCAACGGTGCCGGCAAGAGCTTTGGCGCGACAGAGCTCGAAGCCTTCCGGAGCAAGGCGGAAGGGCAAATCAAGGCCGCGATCAACGCCGCCTGCCAGAGCGGCGCGGTAAAATCCGCCGCTGCTCGCGGCATCGAGCGTATCAGCATCTCCAGCGCCAGCGGAGCGAGTGACCCGTTCATCTATTCGACCGCAAAGGGCCAGCTCACCTTCGAATGGATCTTCGCTGAAGAGGATCTCGCGATACCGGCCGAGAAGGACGTTATCACCGGCGCGGCCTGCTGGACGAATCCTGACGGCCCCGCCTGCTCAAGCCCGGGAGATTGATCGCCGATGAAAGCGCTTCTCAGTCATGAGACCGGCGGTCCGGAAACGCTTCGCCTGTCCGAGCTGCCGGATCCGCAGCCCGGTCCCGGTGAACTGCTCGTTCGCGTCCGTGCGGCGGCTATCAACTTCCCGGACGTGCTGATCATCGAGGACAAGTACCAACTGAAGCCGCCCCGACCGTTCGCGCCGGGCGGCGAATTGTCCGGAGAAGTCGAGGCATTGGGAGAAGGCGTCGAAGGCTGGAGCGTCGGCGACCGGATTATCGCGGTGACCGGATTCGGCGCGCTTGCCGAAAAGGTCGTCATTCCGGCCCGCTCGGCTTTCCGGCTGCCCGAGGAACGCAGCTTCGAAGAGGGCGCGGCTCTCTTGTTGACGTACGCGACGTCGATTCATGCCGTGGTCGACCGCGGCAAACTTCAGGCGGGCCAGACGATGCTTGTGCTCGGCGCCGCGGGTGGTGTCGGGCTGGCTGCGGTTGAGCTCGGCAAGGCGTTCGAGGCGCGTGTCATCGCCGCCGTCTCTTCGGAGGAGAAGGCGAAGGCGGCGCTCGACGCTGGTGCAGACGAAGCGATTGTCTATTCGCAGGGACCATTCGACCGCGAGGGGCAAAAGGCGCTCGCACAATTGTTCAAGGATGCGGTTGGTCCGGCTGGCGCGGATGTCATCTACGATCCGGTGGGAGGCGATTACACCGAGGCCGCGTTGCGCAGTATCGCCTGGGAGGGTCGCTTCCTCGTCGTCGGCTTTCCCGCGGGCATTGCGCGGCTTCCGCTCAATCTTACCTTGCTCAAGAGCTGCGACGTCTGCGGCGTATTCTGGGGCGCCTTCGCGGCGCGCGATCCCAAGGCCAATGCGGCTCATGTCGAATCGCTGTTCAAGCTGTGGCGGCAGGGGATGATCTCGCCGAAGATCAGCGACACCTACACGCTCGAGCGGGCCGGGGACGCGATCCGCGCCATCGCCGAGCGAAGGGTTATCGGGAAGCTTGTCGTCAGGATCGACTGAAGCCGGTCCGAAACGGACTTCCGAGTCCCAAAAAGTGACAAGCCGTTTTGACAAAATTCACTGGACAAGCTGACTTGCTTGGTTAACGAAAGTTTACCGCGAGTGCTGTGGCGGATTGTCCGCCCCGCGTAATTTGGGGACAGTTATGAATCGTTATTTGCTTGCCGCGGCGACGCTCGCCGCAGTCACCCTCGCTTCCACACCGGCAGCGGCCAGCGTCACGATCGAGGGCGATCCGGCGGGGACGACGGTCAACGGTTATTCCGGCCCGAACGGTCTCTTGGTCTCTGGCTCTGGCCTGTCTTACGGTCCGTTCACGCTCGCCAACGTCGGTTCGACGTTCACTGCCAACGTCCTGACGATCGGAACGCCGGAGACAGCGGTGAACCTGTTCGAGGACACCACTCCGCGTCAGATCTCGGTGGACTTCTCGTTCCTGAACCCGGCGGACGCCAATGGCGGCCTCGTTACGGGATCGACGACAGGCTTCATCACCGGTCTGTTCGGTGGCTGCGGTCTCTTCGCCGGCGGCTGCGGCACGGTGAACTGGTCTGACACGCCGACGATCTTCAGCTTCGGCAACGGCGGTTCTTTCTCGCTGCTTCTCAGCGACGCAACCTTCGCCACGCCCGGCAGCGCGAATGTGCGCGGCACGTTCACGTTGATTTCGAATTCCGTTCCGGAGCCTGCAACCTGGGCGATGATGCTCATGGGCTTTGGCGCAGTCGGTTTCGCCATGCGCCGCAAGCGTTCGACGCAGGGCCGCCTCGTTCAACTCGCCTGACGTTCCTTCCTCGGGCAAGTCGTGCCGCCGGTGCTACCCTGCGCCGGCGGCATTTTTCGTGCCGTTGCCACGCCGCCCCGACCGCCCTATTTCGCGGGCGAACAAGCAAAGGACGTTGAGTGAGCACTTTCGACGACCGTGAGCGCGCCTTCGAAACGAAATTCGCGCACGATGAAGAAATGAAGTTCCGCCTGGTCGCCCGCCGTAACCGGCTGCTGGGCGAATGGGCTGCCGGCAAGATGGGCCTGACCGAGGCAGAAGCGGAGTCATACGCAAAGGACGTAATCCGGGCCGACTTCGAGGAAGCGGGCGACGAGGACGTCATCCGCAAGATCCTCGGCGACCTGACGGCGGCCGGCATCGAAACCAGCGACGACGAGATCCGCCAGACGCTTCAGCTGAAGTCGTTCGAGGCCCGCCGCCAGCTGATCGACGCCCAGGGAGGCTGATCGTGCCGATGGCCGCAATGGAGATCGAGCGGCTCATCCGTGAGGCGATTCCCGACGCCGAGGTTACGATCACCGATCTCGCCGGTGACGGCGACCACTATGCAGCACGGGTCATCAGCCCCACATTCGAAGGGATGCCGCGCGTCAGGCAGCACCAGCGCGTCTACGCTGCGCTGGGTGGCCGGATGGGCGGGGAATTGCATGCGCTGCAGCTCGAAACCGCTGCGCGATAAGGAGAATTGATATGAGCGATGCCAACAGCCGCATCGGCGACATCGTCAAGGCCAACGAGGTCGTGCTGTTCATGAAGGGCACGCCCCTCTTCCCGCAGTGCGGCTTTTCGAGCCGGGCCGTGAGCATCCTGGAGCACCTGGGTGTTCCGTTCGAAAGCGTCGACGTCCTCCAGGATCAGGAGATCCGTCAAGGCATCAAGGAATATTCGGATTGGCCGACAATTCCGCAGCTCTACGTGAAGGGCGAGTTCGTCGGCGGTTCGGACATCATGATGGAGATGTTCAAGAGCGGCGAGCTGCAGCAGCTTGTCGGTGCCGAGGCTCAGTAGTTTGTAGAAACAAAAAGGGACGGTGAGCGGGACCAGAATAACCGCTGCACCGTCCCTTTCGTTGGCGTGGGACCAAGTGGACACGGTAATAGTAGCAATCGCCGTGCCAATTCAAATAAACGGCAGAAAATAGCCAATTTTGAGAAATCGAGCGAGAAGCGGTCAGCGCAATGTGTAAAAAGAGCCGACAGATTTGCCGCACTACGGCCGTCGGCACTTTGTCGCTTGCATTGTGTTGGGATGCTCGATGAGCCGCGACGATCCTGAAATGACCAGTCCGATGGCGGTCGAAAGGCTGATTTGCGACGTGACGCAGAGCTGGTCGGAAGTCGGCGGCGGCGTCGGAACGTACCTCCGTCACAAGCGCAACCACATCCTGGGCCGGACGCCGCACCGGCATTTGTTGATCGTTCCCGGTGCGGAGGACAACGTTACGGTCGAAGGACGCGCGATCACCGCGACCGTTCGCTCGCCGCGCGTACCGGGAAGCCCGAATTACCGGCTGATGCTCCGGAACGGCGCCGTACGCCGCATCATGGAGCAGTTCAGGCCCGACCTGATCGAGTGCCAGGACAGTTACAATCTCCCGTGGGCGGCGATCGCCCACCGCCGGAAATTCCCGGATACGGCGCTGGTTGGCGGCTATTTCACCGATTTCCCGACGGTCTACGCCGAACGGCCCTTCTCGAAGGTGATCGGCAGCACCCTGGCGGGCGTCGCCGGTCGCATATGCTACCGGTACTGCGGACAGCTATATCGCCGGTTCGATGCCGTTTTCGCGCTGAGCGAGAATGGCGGCGCGGCAAAGCTGCGGTCGTATGGTGTCGATGACATCGGTATCGTCCCGCTTGGGGTGGAACTGGGCGACTTCGGACCAGCCTTACGCGAAGAGCGACGGCGGCAATTGGTTGGCGCCGAAGACGGCAAGCCCTTGCTGATCTACGTTGGCCGTCTCGATCTCGAGAAAAAGCCGCAGATCGTTGTCGAAGCTTTCCGCAAGCTCCCGGAATCCCTTGGCGCTCGGCTGGTATTGCTCGGCGAAGGGCCGCTGCGGGATGAGATTGCGGCGCTCGGCGACCCGCGCATTCATGCGCCAGGCTTTGTGCGCGACCGCCGCGAGCTGGCGCTGTGGCTGGCAAGCGCCGACATCTACGTCTCGGGAATGGCGGACGAGACATTCGGCGTGTCCATCGTCGAGGCGCAAGCCTCCGGCCTGCCGGTGGTGGGCGTCGCGGCCGGCGCGATGGTCGACCGCGTCAACGATGCGATTGGCCGGCTCGGCCCGGTCGACGATTCCGATGCAATGGCGGCCAATATCCTTGCCGTCTGGCAATCGGACCGGCGCCGAATGAGCGAGATCGCTCAGGTCGAAGCGCATCAGTACAGCTGGGACCGCAGCATGGAGACCCTGTTCGGCCCGATCTACCGCAAGGCATTCGCGGCGCGAACTCGCCGGGTCGTCGAAGCGGCGCCCATGGCCGCTCCGCTCGCCGTCCCTGCGGAATAAGCCGACAACGTCAGACACTCGACGCGCCGACCCACTCCATGGCACAGCAATGAGCGTGGACGCGCCCTACGAACTGCTCGAAGCGCTCGAGCCCGGTATTGCCAGGGTGCTCGCGCATAATCCCTCCGCGTTCACCTATTACGGGACGCAAACCTATCTGATCGGCGAAGAGGAAGTCGCGGTCGTCGACCCTGGTCCCGACTTGCCCGAGCACATCGAGGCATTGTTACGGGCGATCGGCGATCGTCGGATCGCAGCGATCATGTGCACGCACACCCATCGCGACCACAGCCCCGCCGCACGGCCCTTGGCGGACGCGACAGGAGCCCTGATCGTCGGCTGCGCGCCGCTGGCCCTCGAAAGCGTGGGACCTCGGGCCGACGCGGCATTCGACGGCGACTATTCGCCCCACCGCGTGCTCGAAGACGGTGAGGCGATCGAGGTCGATGGCCGGGCTGTCACGGCGGTGGCGACGCCTGGCCATACTTCGAACCATCTCTGCTTCGCTGTCGGCGATGCGCTGCTCACCGGTGACCATGTCATGGGTTGGTCGACCACCGTCGTCGTTCCGCCCGACGGCGACATGGCCGCCTACATGGCCAGCCTCGACAAGCTTCGGCAGCGTCACGATCGCGTATTCTATCCTGCGCACGGGCCGCCAGTGCCGAACCCGCAGCGTTACGTGCGGAGCCTGATGATCCACCGGATGCAGCGGGAGAACCAGATCCTGCGCCTGGTCGCGGAGCAGCCGCGCGACGTTCCCGATATCGTCGCCAACGCTTATCCCGGGCTGGATTCGAGGCTCGTCGCGGCGGCGGGAGGATCGGTGCTCGCGCATCTCGTGGACCTCGAGAAACGTGCGCTCGTTGTTCGGGAAGGAGAGACATGGTCGAAAGCCGCCTGAACAAGCCCCTGGCCATTGCCGCCATCATTGTCGCGCTCGTGCTCGGCGTCCTGCTCGGCGTGACGTCCGGGATTGCCGACCGCATTTTCGGCGGGCCGAACGCCAAGACCATCGCGACATCGAGCCTCGAGTCCATGCGGGCCCAGAATCGGCTGATCACCTTCGTCGCCCGCTATGTTTCGGTTGTCAGCAGCGAGCAGGAGCGGCTCGGCGGGCTGGTCAGCACCGAACGCACCCTGATCCTACCCGGCAACGTCCGCTACGAGGTCGACCTGTCCAAGCTGGAACCGGAAGACGTGCGCTGGGACGCTGGATCGCAGACTTTGAGCGTACGCATCCCCGACGTCGAGATTGCGGGTCCGGAAGTCGATCTGAACGCCGCACGGGAGTATGGTTCGGGTGGCGTCCTGGCGACGCTCACCAACGCGGAGACCGAGCTTGATTCGGCCAATCGAGCGCGGGCGGTGGCTGACCTTCGCAAGCAGGCGCAGGCGGAACTGCCGATGCGGCTAGCCCGGGACTCGGCGCGCCAGGCGATCGAGAGAAGCTTCTCCATGCCCTTGAAGGCGGCAGGCTTCGACAATGCCAAGGTCGTTGCGAAATTCGCGTTCGAAGAAGGCGCCGACGATCCTTCCTATCTCGACACGTCCACACCATATAACGAAGCGATTTCAGAGGCTCAGCAAAGGCGGGCTCAGGGGAAATAGATGACGGTACAATCGCCTAGCCTGAAGGGGCTCGATCTTCTCTCCGAAATCGAGCGGCTGAAGCGCGAGCGCAACGCCGTCATTCTCGCCCATTATTATCAGAAGCCGGAAATCCAGGACCTCGCCGATTTCGTCGGCGATAGCCTCGACTTGTCCCGCAAGGCCGCCGCGACGGACGCCGACGTGATCGCGTTCTGCGGCGTGCGTTTCATGGCGGAAACGGCGAAGATCCTGTCGCCCCAGAAGACAGTCATCCTCCCCGATATGGATGCCGGCTGCAGCCTCGAAGACAGCTGCCCGCCGGACCAGTTCGCCGCATTCCGGGCAGCGCATCCCGATCATATCGCGCTGACCTACATCAACTGCTCGGCGGCGGTGAAAGCGCTCAGCGACATCATCGTCACCAGCTCCTCGGCCGCTGTGATCCTCGACCAGATCCCGAAGGACCAGAAGATCATCTTCGGTCCCGACCGGCACCTCGGCGGCTATCTCGCCCGTAAGTTCGACCGCGAGATGTTGCTTTGGCCGGGCGTGTGCATCGTCCACCAGGCGTTCAGCGAAACCGAGCTTCTGAAGCTCAAGGCCGAATATCCGGATGCACCGGTTGCCGCCCACCCGGAATGCCCGCCGCACATCGTCGACCATGCGGACCTCGTCGGATCGACCAAGGCGATCCTCGACTTCGCGCTAAGCTCACCGGCGCAGACCATTCTTGTCGCGACCGAGCCGCACATCATCCACCAGATGGAAAAGGCGGCGCCGCAGAAGACCTTCATCGGCGTCCCCGGCGGCGACGGGAACTGCAACTGCAACATGTGCCCGTACATGGCTCTTAACACGCTCGAAAAGCTCTACGTCGCCTTGCGCGACCTCGAGCCGCGGATCGAGCTGTCGCCGGAAATCATGGACCGCGCCCGCATTCCCCTCGACCGCATGCTGGACATGGCAGGACGAACAGTGGGGCAGGGCGACGTCGGCAAGCCGATCATCGACCCCAGGATCAGCGGCGATTAGGTCAGCCGCATCCACAGGACGGCGAGGTACATGAACGCATTCATGTAGGCGGTCGAAGAGAATCCGGGCGCTCGATAGAGCGGATGGATACGGTAGCCGATCCAGAAGATCGTGCGGCAGACGACGAACGTGATGGCGACGGCGGGCACGAAGCTGATCCGCTCGATCGGCAGGCTCACCGACAGTGCCCCGATCCCGACGAGGAAACACACGAACTGTTGCAGCGTATTGTCCGCGACGCGGCCGTTGACGACCATCTTTTGGCTTTCCTTGCCGAGCGTCGGATCGATGGCCTCGCTCAGAAAGCGCTCGTTGCCGACCGCGACCAGCATCACGAACAATGGCAGGATCGCCACCACCGACCAGCGAAACGCATAGGCTAGGCGGTCTCCGTTATTATCGACGACCTGCGGTGTCGGGAAATAGGTGGCAATCGCCCAGGCCAGCAGGATCATGCCTGCGATTCCGGATGCTGCCCCGACCGCAACTGTCTTCTGGTCTTTGGTCATGTGCCTGCCCCCGCAAGAGGGACAGCTCATAGCACAAATGCCGCGGCTCAGGAGGAGGGGTTCGGCGCCGTCGTGCTTTCAACGGTAGCGCTCGCCGGGTGATGCCGGTCAAGATGCTTCTTGATGATTCGAAGGTTCCGCGAATTGGAACGGAAGAAGAAATCCGGGATCGCGCCGAAAAAAGGAATCAGGCCGAGGAGCCAGTCGATCCCGACGTTGCCGGCCATCCGGGTCATGTCCCACTTGGACATTTTGAGGTTGCGGGCCTCCCACGCGACATAGGCTCCGAGCGCAGCGGCCGCAGTGCTGCCGGCAAACGGCACGAGGTCGAGAATCACGTCGAGCCCGACACCCTGTCTGAGGCCGGGGATTACGATCATCCGCTCCATGATCTTTTCCAGCGACTCGACCCGCTGGCGAACGGAGGCCGGATCGTTTCCAAGTGGGGGCACCAACGCCTTTGGGTCGATCACTCGCCCCGGTCCCGGTCCGGGCGCTGGCGGAGCCCGACCAAAGTGTGGGTTGCGAAGCGATTGTTTGCGAAGCCTTGCATCTGCGTCGAAACGAGCGACCAGCGGATCGGAGCCGTGAGCGCGATAAATAGCTGCTGATCGTCCATCCTCTGGGCAGCCTGCGTGAACAGGCCGTAGCGCTGAGCCGGGACCGTCGCGGCGCGAGCGCCGTTCAGAAGTTCATCCGCTTCGGCATCACACACGGATACGATTCCGCACCGGAACGAGCGCAGGTACCAGGCCGGAGAGCTTGACGGCGCGACCAGGTCGATCAGCCTCAAGTCGGCGGGGCCTCCCTTTTCCGCATCCTCAACTTTGATGCCGAGCGCTCCCCAGTCGCTCGCCAGGCGGCTGAGCATGATTTTCGCCCCGGGGGAGTCGGGGAGGGCGATCCTGATGACCGGCGCGTCCAGCCGGCCGATCATTCGCTCAGCCGCCGCGGAAAGCGTGGCACGCCGCTGGTCGATGGGTGTGCTCATCCAAGGCGGCGCCACCGGGCTCGGCACTCCATCAAGACCGGGCTCCAATATCGTCGCTCGCGGCAGGAGGCCGGGAACGTTCAGGGCATCGATCAAGGCCTGCCGGTCGATCGCTTGGGACAGCAGCCGGCGGAACGCGAGGTCGGCCACCGGGCCGGAACCGCGCGCAGGAACCAAGCCAAACAGGCCCATCGCCGGATCGAAGCGCAACGCGGTCTTCGGCAGATCGGCGCTTCGAGCATAGGCGAGATCGGCGAACGTGCCGCCGAGCACCAGCTCCGTCTCTCCCGCGATAAACGCCTTGATCGCGTCGGGAGCAGGACGGCCGCCCAAGATGACGTCTTCCTGAGTGGTCAGGTCATCGTCGAGTGACGTAACGGACCTGCGCAGCAGCAGCGCGTCGGGCTTGCTCTTGGGAGAAATCGCGAACGGCCCGCTACCCTGGTTCTCGCTGACGATCGCGAATTCCGGCTGGGCGAGGAGCTGGAGCAGGTGCGGGCGCGGTGCTGTCAGGCTGATCTCGATCACGCGATCGGTCATTGGCGTGATCTCGTCGATCGCTCCTAGCGTGTCCTTGAGCGCGTTATTGCTTCGGGCGGAAATTTGGCGACGAAGCAACCGGGCGACTTGCTGCGCCGTGATCTTCCGCCCGTCGGGCCACTTCGCCGTCTGCAGCCGGAAAATGTAGCTGAGGCCGTCGTCGGTCACGTTCCAGCGCTCGGCGAGCCCCGGAATGATCTGGCCGGAGGGATCGAACGCAACGAGGCCCTGGGCGACATTGGCCAGCAGCACGGCCTGCGGCTCAGTCAGAGCTCCGGAAGCGGGGTCAGTGATCCTGGGCTGGGCGCCGATCACCAGGACGTTTGTCTCGCCCCGGTCGTTGCGCTGACAAGAGGCGGCGCACAGCGCTGCAATCAGGATCGAAGCCGCAACAAGGGCGCGACGAGTTACCGGCGACCGCATCGGCGCTGTTTAGTCGTAAGCCGCGGTTCAGCAAATCTCTGGATATGTGCCTCCAACTGTTTTACTAGTATAAGTCACCTGAAGGGTGTCCGGGAACAAGAGTGGTCGACAACGAAGGAATCTGGAGCCGGGGAGGTTCCAACGTCGAGGACCTGCCGGATCCTTTCGCGCACGAAGCTCCGCGTCCCGAGATCCAGCCGGATGTTCCGGCCAAGCCGAAGCGCCGGCGCTGGCCGCTCGTGCTCTATGCGATTTCGGCCGTCACCCTCGTCACTTTGATCTGGCTAATTGTCACCGCTCCGCTCTCGCGTGCGCTCGAACCGCTCGACGATCCGGCGATCCTGCTCGTGTCACAGGAAGGACAGCCGATCGCGCGCCGGGGTGCGATCAAGGAAGCTCCCGTTGACGTGACGAAGCTCAACGCCGTCACGCCCTCCGCCTTCGTCGCAATCGAGGATCGCCGCTTCTACAGCCACTGGGGTATCGATCCGCGCGGCATCGCCCGGGCCATGGTTGCGAACGCGCAGGCTGGCGGTGTTCGCCAGGGCGGCAGCACGATCACCCAGCAGCTCGCCAAGACCAGCTTCCTGTCTTCGAACCGAAGCATGAAGCGGAAGGCGCAGGAGGTGATCATCGCCTTCTGGCTCGAAGCCTGGCTGACCAAGGACGAAATCCTCTCCCGCTATTTGTCGAGCGTCTACTTTGGCGACGGCGTCTACGGCTTGCGGGCCGCGTCGGAGCATTATTTTGGGCGTGCACCGGAAAACCTGACGCTGGCGCAGTCGGCCATGCTTGCCGGGGTGGTTCAGGCGCCCTCGCGGCTGGCTCCGACCCGCAACCTGAAGCTCGCTCAGGCCCGCAGCGAGCTGGTGCTGAACGCGATGGCGGACACGGGCGCTATCACCCACGCGCGCGCGAACGCTGCGACGCCTGCCAGGCCGGTCTATCAGTCATCCAAGATTCCGACCGGCACCTATTTTGCCGACTGGGTTGCGCCCGAAGCCCGCGACGCCTTCGAGTCGGACTTTGGTGAGGTGAAGGTTCGCACGACTCTGGACGCCGACCTGCAGCGGATCGCAGTTCGGACGATCGCCCGCTCCGGCATTCCGGGCGCCCAGGCGGCGCTGGTGGCGATGCGCCCCGACGGCCGTGTCGTGGCAATGGTCGGCGGCACGAGCTACGCCGAAAGCCCCTTCAACCGGGCCACCCAGTCACGCCGCCAGCCGGGCTCGGCCTTCAAGCTGTTCGTCTATCTCGCCGCGCTTCGGGCCGGCTACACGCCCGACAGCATCATCGAGGACCGGCCGATCACGATTGACGGTTGGACGCCCGCCAATAGCGACGGCGTCTATCACGGTCCGATCACACTTCGCGAAGCGTTCGCGCGTTCGAGCAACGCGGCGACTGTCCGCCTATCGGAAAGCATCGGCCGTCCCAACGTCATGCGCGCCGCGCGGGAGCTGGGGATCACCACGCAGCTTCCGAATTCGCCCAGCGTCGCGCTCGGTACCGCCGGCGTCAGCCTGCTCGAACTTACCTCTGCGTACGCAGCGGTCGCCGGCGGCCGTTATCCGATTCGCGCGCGAGGACTGCCCGACGAGGTTCAGGAAGGGCGCTTCTCAGGCTTGCTGAAGGGCGGCGGACGCATGGATTCGCGCCGTGACTGGGCGCCGATGCTCGACCTCCTCTATGCGGCGGCAAACAACGGCACCGGCCGTCGGGCAGCGCTTTCGGTGCCGACGTTTGGTAAGACCGGTACCAGCCAGGACAATCGCGATGCCTTGTTCGTCGGCTTCGCGGGCAACCTCGTGGTGGGTGTCTGGGTCGGGCGCGACGATGACAAGCCGCTGGGCCGCAAGGTCAGTGGGGGGACGGTGCCGGCGCAGCTCTGGCATAACTTCATGGTCTCGGCGATCGCGGTCGATGGGCGCGCCGGCCCGCAGCTTCCATCCGAGTTCCGGGTGCCTGTTGCAAAGCCTCGGCGCGACAAGCAAAGCCCGTTGCCTGACGAATGGAGCGAGGGCGTGGAACCGCTCCGCGAGGTGCTGAAGGAGATCGAGAAGCTCTTCCAGTAGGTCAAGTATAATTAACGTTTATTCACCTCTGCGTTTAAACATTTCTCAACACCCGACTCCTATTAAGGCCCTCGACCTGCACGGATTTGCAGGCCGGAATGGGACTAGCTCCCGACTTCGAGGACAGGAGACCAGAAATGTTCAAGCGGTTCGTCAAGCTGATGAACGACAGCAAGGGCGCAACGGCCATCGAGTATGGCCTGATTGCGGCTCTCATCGCCGTTGCGGCGATTGGTGCGATGCGCGGCATCGGCACCAAGCTGAACACGACTTTCGGTAACGTTTCGAACGCCCTCTAAGGCTTTTGAGACTTACGGGAGCGGCGGTGCCGAAAGGCGCCGCCGCTTCTTTTTTGCGGTTAACGCTCGCTAACCCGCCGGCTTAAGCCTTTCTCAACTCTGATCGCACTAAACTCCAGCCGACCTTCGCAATCGTAAATTGCGCGGGCGGGGCGTCCAGCATCCCGGGTGGACTTAGGAGGTCGGAAATGTCGAAGTTTCTCAAGCTGATTAAGAACGAGCAGGGCGCGACGGCCATTGAATATGGCCTGATTGCAGCTCTCATCGCCGTTGCGGCGATTGGTGCGATGCAGGGCATCGGCACCAAGCTGAACACGACGTTCGGCAACGTTTCGAACGCTCTCTAAGAGCCTTCAAGCGTACCAACGAACGGCGGTGTCCTTCGGGACGCCGCCGTTTTCATTTGTGCGCTTAGGAATTCGGCAATCACTTTGGCGGACAGTTGGCCAGTGCGATCCGATGATCGCGCGTGACAACGAGTAATTCTTTCGCCTGGAGCGGGAGGGAGAGTGTGATGTCGAAGATTTTGAAATTGATTCGCAACGAGCGCGGCGCGACGGCCATCGAGTACGGCCTGATCGCTGCTTTGATCGCCGTTGCCTGCATCGGCGCACTGCAAGGTGTCGGCGGCAAGCTGAACACGACGTTCGGTAACGTCTCGAACGCGCTCTAACCGAGCCTGATGCCAAAGACGGAGGCGGCGCCCGTGAAGCGTCGCCTCCTCCAAGAACAGAGAGGCTGCCCGAGCGGCAACACAAAAACGGCCCACCCAAAGGGTGAGCCGTTCAGGAATCTTCCAGTGATTTCAGAAGGATGGTGGAGCCGAGGGGGATCGAACCCCTGACCTTCGCAATGCCATTGCGACGCTCTCCCAGCTGAGCTACGGCCCCGTTCCTTCGCGCCTTAGGCGATGTTTTCCCGCCTGAAAACGGAGAATTTGATCCCCGCCGGCACGCTTATCCCTCTTCGTCTTCTCCGGCCTTGCCGACGCCAAGGTCGTCGTCGCCCGTATCGAGATCGACTTCCTCGTCCGCGCTCGGCTCTTCTTCCTCGTCGATCGCCAGATCCTCGGCCTCGAGGTCCTGGTCGGTCGCCGGTTCCTTCTGCTTGGCTTCCGCGGCCTCGAACGGCAGCGGCTGCTTCGACTTCAGAACCGGTTCTGGAATCCATTCCGTGCCGCACTCGATGCAGTGCACCGGCTCGTCATTGCCAAGATCGTAAAATCGGGTCGAGCACTTGGGGCAAGTGCGCTTGGTGCCCCATTCGGGCTTCACCATGTGGGTCAAACTCCAGTCAAAATCCGGGTAGCCGCAACAAGGCGGCAGCGTTCGGGCGGGCGCCTTGCCATAGGCTACCCGCCCTGTCAAAGCGCCTCGCTTGAACGGTAATTTCGGAACTGGAAGCGGCCCGCGCAAGGGGCTCGTGATTGCGGTCGACGGTCCGGCGGCCAGCGGCAAGGGCACGATCGCCCGCGCTTTGGCGAAGCATTTCGACCTGCCGCATATGGACACCGGCCTCCTTTACCGCGCCGTTGCGCTGAATCTCTGGCGCTGGGGCGGCGATCCAACCATCGAGTTCGAGGCGCTCCGGGCCTGCGGCGACCTCCGTTTCGATCCCGATGACGAGGAGCTTCGTAGCGAGCCGGTGTCCCGCATCGCCTCGAAGGTCTCGTCCTACGCGTCGGTCCGCGCCGCCTTGCTCCAGCGCCAGCGCGAATTCGCCGCTCAGGATGGCGGGGCTGTCCTCGATGGCCGCGATATTGGCACGGTGATCGCGCCCGATGCCGACGCGAAGCTGTTCGTGACGGCCAGTCCCGAAGTCCGCGCACAGCGCCGGGTCCGCGAACTTCTCGAGCGAGGGATGCCCAGTCATTATGAGGACGTGCTGCTGGACATCCGTGCTCGCGATGAGAGGGACTCGTCACGGGAAATCGCGCCGCTCAGGCAGGCGGAGGATGCGGAGCTTCTCGATACCAGCGGGCTCGACATCGAACAGTCCATTGCCGAGGCGATCCGTCTCGTGGAACGGCAGCTTGCCGAAGCCTGATCAGCCCGTTTGACTCAACAGCAGTAGAGGCGCACTCCGCCGTCGCGCGCGAAGGGGGAGAGTCGCGCTGGATGTGGTCCCCACCTGCGTTCCATCGAGAGCAGGGGAAAACCAATGAACTCATTCATGAAATATGCCGCGGCAGCACTTGCGGGCGCAGCCGCTGCAGGGTCGATTGCTTATGCCCAGTCTGCGTCAGCACCGCGTGCGGTGATTTCCATCTATCGCGCCGCGCCAGGGCATCAGGAAGCCCTTCTGCAATGGCTGGCCCAGCAGGATCGGATTGCCGTTTCGGCGGGCGTACCGTCGAGCCAGCTCTACGCCCATACCGATGGGGACAGCTGGGACTATCTCATGATCTCGCCTGTCACCACAGACGCTCAGGACGCCGCGATCGAAGCGGCTGCCGCGAAAGCGGGTATGCCGACGGGGCCGAAGGTCGGGCTGGAGTTGCGCAAGAATATCGCTTCGCACACCGATACGATGGTCGTCGGACCGCTGACGCCGGCGCAGATGGTGGATCGGTACAAGTAACAAATCAGGGCGGCGTCGATACCGGCGCCGCCTGCTAATTCTGGGCAGCAAACGCTGCGTTCGATTCCGTCAGTTGGAACGGAAATTGCTTCTTCGGCCTGACGGCCATCTGTAGGTAATCCGGATCGAAATCGCCCGCCTCGGCCAGCGCGTTCCAATCGGGAATCCGGGCGTTGTGCTTGATGTCGGCCAGGCCATCGAGACGAAGCGATTGGATGGTGCGGTTCACATGAACCGCTGTCAGGCCCGTTGCGTCGGCCAGGTGATTTTGCGTCAGCGGGAAGGGGAACAGAATCTCGCCCCTGGCCGGCGCGACCTGGAGTCGAACGGCAATCTCGCACAGCAAGTGAGCGATGCGTGTGCGCGCATCCCTGCGGCCCACGTTGACCACCCATTGGGAGAGGATCGAGGAATCGACCATGCAGTCGCGCCACAGCGCTTCGGCGAGCGCAGGAAATGCCGCCGTCGCCGCGCGAACGGCATTATGCGGAACGCGCAGGATCGTGGTCGTGGCCAGGGCCTGCAACGCTGAGGTGGCCTCTGGCTGAACGACCGAATGGAGATCGGCCATGTCACCGGGAATGTGCAGGGCCGTAATTTGCCTGACGCCGTCGGAATTCTGCTCGAACCTTCCGACATAGCCGGCAACGACAAGGCATGAATGGTCCAGCGTTTCGCCCAACCGAACGAAGTCTCGATTGGCTCGGACTTGCTCCGCGTAGGCGGGAAGATCGAGCACAGCCTCCTGCTCCTCGCGACTAAGAATGGAGCGGCTGGTCAACCTGTTCAGGAATCGCTGGAGGTCGGGTCTCTTCGAGGAGGTCATTGTCATACTCCGTCTGCAAGCGGGAGCATAACAATCTCTCAGCCACCGATGCCTGCGGGGCGAATGATCGGTGATAGGAAGAATACTAACACAGCCCGGGTTCGCTCCCTAATTTTGTTAGTGAAGGGCGGCGAGCTCCTTGACGAATTTCGCGGCGACGACCGCGGTCATCCCGTTGATGTCCCGCGAGGAATTGTATTCGACCACGTCCGCTCCGACGACCGGCCCGCGAACGCGATGCAAGACCGATACTATGTCGCGAACGGTCAGGCCGCCGGGCTCATGGTGAGACACGCCTGGCGCGAAAGCGGGATCGAGGGCGTCGAGGTCGATGCTGATGTAGAGCGGTCCTTCCGGGATCGGGATCGCATCGACGGCGAAATCCTTCATCTCGACCATCTCGACGCCGAAGCGCTGGGCCTGCTTGCGACAATGGCTGTTCAAAGTCCGGATCCCGACCTGGACGAGGCGCTTCGCCAGGTCGCGCTCCATGATCCGGGCGAATGGAGAAGCGTGGCTTAGCGGATCGTCGCCAAAGTCATCGTAGAGGTCCGGATGTGCATCGAAATGCAGGATATTCACGGGACCATGGATCTCGGCAATCCCGGCCACGATCGGGTAGGTGACCATGTGGTCGCCGCCCAGGAAGATGGGCCGGGACCCGCTCGCTGCGGCGGATGCCGCTGCGGCGCGAATCCGATCGAAGTCGGCTTCGCTTTCGTCGAGCGGAAGATCGCCGACGTCACTGAGCGTGATGTCGATTCCGATTTCCGAGCCCAGTTCCGTCGCCTGGTTGCCATGATCCGAAAGCAGCGCAGAGCGGATCGCTGCGGGCGCCTTCGCCGCCCCGCGGAGGAACGACGAGTGGGAGTCGGTCGGGAGTCCGATGAGCTGGTTGTTCTTCAAGTCGTGCCTCGACGGGATTCTTCCGGCCATCACTAAGGAATTCTGCGCCGCTGTGCGACGGCCGACCGCCATCACAATTTGCATTTGCGGGGTTGCACATCGGGCGAAGCCTCCGTCAGGATGGACGGGAATAGGGGCTAGACGGTCGAACAACGCCCGTGGAACAGGATCATTACGCAGTCTTGGGCATCCAGCCCGGCGCCGATCAGCCGGCGATCCGATCCGCCTATCGCGTCCTCATGCGGCGATTCCATCCGGACGCGGATCCGAGCGTGGAAGCGGCCGAGCAGCGCGGGCGATCAACGTTGCCTACGCCGTCCTTGGCGATCCGGCCAAGCGCGCCGCCTATGATGGGACGTCGGCTTCCAAAAGCTCGCTCTCATTCGAACCCTTCGACCCTCCCAAGACGGAAGTGCGTTGAAGTACGCGCATCGGCGCTTCCGCTGCCGTGATTGTCGTGCTGCTTGCAGCGGGAATGGTCACCTACGCTGTGCTTCCGCGGCTGTCGCCGGAACCGCCCCTCAAACAGGCAGAGCAAAGCAAGCCGATCCCGGTCCCAGATCGGAAGTCTCCGGCAGCCGCCAATCCTGCGGCTTCCGCGACGTCTCCTTCCGCTCCAGCGGCCTTAGTCCGAACGGAAGCCGCAAAGCCGCATCCCGAAAAGATCGCGCCTGTTTCCGTTGAGGCGGTCACCCCGGCCAAGCCAGTTGCCGCTCAGGTCAAGCCTGCGGGTACTCAAGCAAACTCCCAGAGCGACAGGTGTGCAGGCTCGGCGGCAAGGGCGGATCGCTTGATCTGCGGTGACGTGAATCTTGCGTCACTCGATCGCCAGCTCACGCTTCTTTACCGGCAATCATGGTCGGCTGCCGACCAGCGCAAGCGTGCCGCGCTCGCGGGCACGCGACAGATCTTCGACGACAAACGTGAAGAGTGCGAGACGTCGAACTGCCTGACCTCGGCCTATATCGTCCGGCTTCGGGAGATCAGCGACATCATGGCCGGACGGCCGCTGCAGTAGCCGTCAGGGCTTTCGGCGAACGGACCACACCAGCGCCGACACGCTGCCGATCAATGCGGCAATCGCCATGACGGCGGCAGGATCGAGAACCAGCAATCGGGGCCTCCTTGGGAGAGCGAAAATGCGACTCCGCGGGGAAATGTTCACTATTCGTTCCCTATTTGCAATAGGAATTTGCCTAGAGGCCAAGTAGCAGATTTTTCACACATGTTCGGTAGTTCGTGCGCCGTGGGATCAAAGAAACGAGATTGACCGGTGCGGGCACGAAGGAGCGCGGCTGTGAGGATTGCTAGCAGCCATTTGATTACGACGTGCGCCACGCTGGCGGCGATCATCCTGTTCGTGGCGCTGGGTAGCCAGTTGCTGCCAACAGCAATCGCCGGCGTCGATCTTCACGACGACGCGTTGCCGGTCGCGTTCCTCCTCAACATCGCAATCATCCTGTTCGGATGGCGACGTTCAAAGGACCTGCGCGAGGCGCTCGACAAATATGATCGTGCAGAGCGCCAGGCCGAGCGGAACGCGAACACGGATCCCGCAACCGGCCTCGCCAATCGCCGCGAGCTGATGCGTGCGCTTGGCGACCTGCTCGGGTCCAAGAACTCCGGCATCCTGCTCCTTCTCGATCTCGACCATTTCAAGCGGGTCAACGATCTCCACGGGCATGTCGCCGGCGACCAGCTGCTAAAGCTGGTTGCTCAGACGCTCGAACGTGAATGTCCGGAAGGGTCGTGCTGCGCCCGCATCGGCGGCGACGAATTCGCCGTGATGTTTGAAGGAGGCAGCACCCGGGATGCGGAAATGGTTGCCCAGACGATCCTTTCCAAGCTGGCCAAGCCGGTCGACCTCGGCAACGTCCAGGTGTTCGTCTCGGCCTCGATTGGGCTCGCCGAAGTGCGCCGCCTGCAGAAGGAAGAAGACGTTCTCCGCGAAACCGACTTCGCGCTTTACGCCGCCAAGCGTGCCGGGCGGAACTGCTTTGCCTGGTTCGATCCCGAGCTGGAGCGCGAGCTGACCGACCGCGTGAAGCTGGAAGAAGATATTCGCAGCGGCATCGAGAACGGCGAGTTCATTCCGTTCTTCCAACCATTGATCGACCTCGCTTCTCGCGAGCTGGTCGGGTTCGAGACCCTGGCGCGCTGGCGTTCGCCGACCCGCGGTTTCCTGGAGGCGGAATCCTTCATCGAAGCAGCGGAGAAGACCGGCTTGATCGGTCCGCTGACCATGAAGGTGATCGAGCAGGCGCTGAACGAGGCGCGAGAATGGCCGGGCCACCTGAAGATGGCGGTCAACATCTCGCCAGTGCAGTTCCGCGATCCGCAGCTTGCACAGCACATCATGAAGCTGATCACCGAAGCGGGCTTCCCGGCGCACCGGCTGGAAGTGGAGATTACCGAGGCCTCGCTGCTCGAGGACCGCGACCAGGTGCTGTCGACCATCCAGAGCCTGAAGAACGTCGGCATCAGCATCTCGCTCGACGATTTCGGCACCGGCTATGCCAGCCTGGCGCAGGTCAACAATCTGCCCGTCGATCGCATCAAGATCGACAAGAGCTTCATCAGCACCATCGTGAAGAGCGAGCAGACCGCGGCGATCGTCAACACGATCACCAGCCTTGGCCACACGCTGAACGTGCCGATCACCGCCGAGGGGATCGAGTCCGAGCAGGTCCGCAACGAGCTTGGGAAATATGGGTGCGCCGAAGGGCAGGGATATCTGTTCGGCCGCCCGCTGTCCGCCGATACCGTCCGCACCTTCCTCGAAATGAAGGAGCGGGATGCGAGCATCGATCCGGCGCCGCTGGAAAGCGAA
Source organism: Sphingomonas daechungensis (assembly GCF_039543105.1). Taxonomy (NCBI): domain Bacteria; kingdom Pseudomonadati; phylum Pseudomonadota; class Alphaproteobacteria; order Sphingomonadales; family Sphingomonadaceae; genus Sphingomonas; species Sphingomonas daechungensis. The sequence continues at coordinate 683,301 of NZ_BAABJC010000001.1, read as the reverse complement.
CAGGACGCGCTGGCCCGCCGCCGGGCTGGCCGCGGCAGCTGGTAGGGGAAGCCGGAAGGCCGCGCTCTAGGCGGCCTTGCCCTCCGTCCATTGCTTCACGCGGCGACCGCCGCACCACAATTCCTTGACCGCATCGCCATGCTTCTCGGACTGGCGGATGGCCGTCGGATCGTCTTCAGCAGCGAAGCCCTCGACGCGACCGAAGCGGCCCCGCCGATCGAGGAAATAAAGCCTGTAGTAAGGCACGAATTGTCTCCAGACCGGATCGGAGGTCATCCCGCTCCGGACCCGTCAAGAATCCGTGCCAATTGGTTAACAAAGTCTTTCGATCGCCGCTATCCGACTGACTTATCCACCGTTTTGACGAGCCGGCCGGCAAGGCTAGCGCGCAGCGGTCGACCGCTGGACGTTCGGATTGCGGATGCAGTTGTTGTAGCTGATCCAGTCGACCCGTCCGCTCCGTCGCTGCACCGCCCGGCGGTTGCAGAGGTGCACCTTCCACGACGGCGGAGTGGCCTTCCTGGTGTAGGACAAGGCGCGCTTCATCGCCCGTTGCTGCTGGTCCATGCAGCGGTTCTGCCACTGGCAGACGAAACCGATGTTGAGGAAAACCGGATCGCGCAACGGCGGCAGCTTCCCCGCGGCGGCTCCAGCCCCCGCGACGCCAACAGCAATCGCCACCACGACCCACGACACTCTCAAACCAGCTCCCCTCAACAACCGGCGCGACCCTGCAGGTCCTAACGCACGAAGCCGTGGAATCGGTTAATCCCATTTTTGGCAAGGCCGGACACGGCCGCGAAAATTGGCGGCTGTTGGAGTTTTCCGAAGGGGAAGTTGACCATTTTGACCCTGCCGCGCGTTCGGGCGTGGGGTGCGAATGGTCCCAATGTTCGCAGTGACGAGGGTGTTTTCAAGCTCAATCGTGCGGCTGTGTTCGTGCTGGCGGTTCATCTGGCAGGATAAGACACAGAATGGGGGCTGTAGGACAGCCAAATCGCCGAGCAGCACGAAGAGACGATACAGGCGGGCCGGCGCGCGCCTCGGACTTGATCCGGAGGGCCTAAGCCGCGAGATGCGTCCGACATCACGGGATTAACTCCCGTGATGGCTCCAAAGGGCAATTTGTTCGTGGCAGGAATGGGTCGAAAGCTGCCACTAGCTTTTCCACGCACCTTGCTCCTAACGCCCCTCTAGTCTAAGGGCGCAGCCGTCCGGCGGGCGGTGATCCCCTCTGGACAGCCCGTCTCAATTGGCGAGCGCGTGCGGTGTACCGGCTGATCCGGCACCGGAACTCGCTTTTTGCTTGGATGGGCTGCCCGGACGAAACCGACCTTGAGGACGCCACCTCGGGATGAGCCCGGGGCGGCAGTGCATTGAACCAGGTCCGCATGTGAAGGCTCGCCATGGTGGCGCGCTCCGCGGCAGGCCGAATACTGAAAGACACACGAGTTTATGGCAACCACGGCATTTCCGACCCGCGACGATTTCGCGGATCTCCTCAACAAGTCCTTGGGCGGTGAGAACGAGGCTTTCGAGGGCAAGGTCGTCAAGGGCACCGTGACCGCGATCGAGAATGATCTCGCGGTGATCGACGTGGGCCTCAAATCCGAAGGCCGAGTGCCGCTGCGCGAATTCGCAGCCCCGGGCCACAAGGCAGAAATTTCCGTCGGCGATACCGTCGAAGTGTTCGTCGACCGCGTCGAGAATTCGCAGGGCGAGGCGATGCTGTCGCGCGACCGCGCTCGCCGCGAAGCCGCGTGGGACAAGCTCGAAAAGGAATTCGAAGCCGGCAACCGCGTCGAAGGCGTGATCTTCGGCCGCGTGAAGGGCGGCTTCACGGTCGACCTCGGCGGCGCCGTGGCCTTCCTTCCGGGCTCGCAGGTGGACATCCGCCCGGTCCGCGACGTCGGCCCGCTGATGGAAATCGCGCAGCCGTTCGTCGTGCTGAAGATGGACCGCCGCCGCGGCAATATCGTCGTGTCGCGCCGCGCCATCCTGGAAGAGACCCGCGCCGAGCAGCGCAGCGGCCTCATCCAGTCGCTGGCCGAGGGCCAGGTCATCGACGGCGTGGTCAAGAACATCACCGATTACGGTGCGTTCGTGGATCTCGGCGGCATCGACGGCCTGCTGCACGTCACCGACATCAGCTACAAGCGGGTCAACCACCCGAGCGAGGTGCTGAACATCGGCGACACCGTGAAGGTGCAGATCATCCGCATCAACAAGGAAACGCAGCGCATCAGCCTCGGCATGAAGCAGCTCGAGACCGATCCGTGGGAAGGCGCAGCGGCCAAGTATCCGGTCGGCGGCGTGTTCCAGGGCCGTGTGACGAACATCACCGAATATGGTGCTTTCGTTGAGCTCGAAGCCGGCATCGAGGGCCTCGTCCACGTTTCCGAGATGAGCTGGACGAAGAAGAACGTCCACCCGGGCAAGATCGTCTCCACTTCGCAGGAAGTGGAAGTGAAGGTGCTCGAGGTCGACCAGGAGAAGCGCCGGATTTCGCTCGGCCTCAAGCAGGCCCAAGCCAATCCGTGGGAAGCCTTCGCCGAAGCTCACCCGGTCGGTTCGACCGTCGAGGGCGAAGTCAAGAACTCGACCGAGTTCGGCCTGTTCGTCGGCCTCGAAGGCGACGTCGACGGCATGGTCCACATGTCGGACATCGCCTGGGGCGTGTCGGGCGAGGACGCGCTCAACCTGCATCGCAAGGGCGAGACCGTCCAGGCGCAGGTGCTCGACGTCGACGTCGAGAAGGAGCGCATCAGCCTTGGCATCAAGCAGCTTGAGCGTGGCGGCGTTTCGGCCGGCTCGGCAGGCGCTGCCGGCGGCAAGAAGGGCGAGATCGTCACCGTCGAGGTCCTCGAGGTGAAGGACGGCGGCCTGGAAGTTCAGATCGCCGATGGCGGCGCTTCGGGCTTCCTCAAGCGCACCGACCTTGGTCGCGACCGCGACGAGCAGCGTCCGGAGCGCTTCCAGGTCGGCCAGAAGTTCGACGCGATGATCACCGGCCTCGACCGGTCGAAGAAGCCGAACTTCTCGATCAAGGCGCTTCAGATCGCCGAAGAGAAGCAGGCCGTGGCGCAGTACGGATCGTCGGATTCGGGCGCTTCGCTCGGCGACATCCTCGGTGCGGCGCTGAAGGAAAAGCAGGCCGAAACCGAGAAGAAGGCCACGAAGAAAAAGTAGGCAGGTGTAAGCTACGGCGGCACTTGCGCCGCCGTAGCCTTTCTGACAGCTTGACAGCGCTTCTTGGGGGAGAGGCGTCAATCATGAGTGTGTCTGCGGGGATGAGATGATCCGTTCGGAATTGGTGCAGAAATTGTGCGGGGATTTTCCCGACCTTACCCAGCGTGAGGTGGAAAGCGTGGTCGGGGCGCTTTTCGATTCCATTACAGAGCAATTGGCCACGGGCGGCCGGGTCGAGCTGCGCGGCTTCGGTGCGTTCTCGACACGCCAGCGCGACGCGCGCGTCGGCCGCAATCCGCGCACCGGCGATCCGGTGTCGGTCAACGCCAAGCGCGTGCCCTATTTCAAGCCGGGCAAGGAAATGCGCGAGCGGCTGAACTTAGGCGAGGTGACTGCCGAATAGCCGGGGCGCACTACCGTCGCTGCGGCTGGCACAAGCGGACGTGGCGGAACGGTAGACGCTGGGGACTTAAAATCCTCTTCCCGTAACGGGAGTGTGGGTTCGATTCCCACCGTCCGCACCAATATCGGGCACAGGCTTGCCTCGGCATGCCGAGCATCGCGCTGCTGAACCGGTTTCACTCCGGATCTTCGCGCAAATTATTAATCTTGTGCCGGTATTGAAACGGTCGTGGTCAAGGGGCTGTTTAAATTCCAGCGCGGTTCTCCGCTCGAGAGTTCGCGGCACGATTGGGTCGTGCTGGGGACGGTCATCGCGGCCGTCATCCTGCTTATCGGGAACGGGACCGACTTCTTCCGCCGGCTGGCCGACGCGCAGGCCGTCATCGGCCCCGGAGCGCAGGTCGCGGCCATCGCCATGACTCTGAACGTGGCGCTGATCCTGTTTGGATGGCGCCGCTACGTCGACCTTCAGCATGAAACTGAGCGCCGGATCGAAGGCGAGCGTCGCGCCGCAATCGCCGCAACGACGGATCCCGTCACTGGGCTCCTGAACCGCAAGGGCTTTGCCGACAGTGTCGAGGACCTTCGCCAAAGGGCGGACGCCGATGGCGCGGCCCTGCTGATTTCGTCGGTACAGCTCCATCGCTTCCGCGCCGTTTACGACCGCCACGGGTTCGACACCGGCGATGCCATGCTTCGCGGCATTGCCGTGACCATCCTCGAGCATGCCGGCGAGGGTGCCGTCGTCGGCAGAATGGGCGGGGACGAGTTCGCGATTGCGCGAACGCTGGAGCATGATGAGCATCCTGGCGCGGAGAAGCAGATCGAGACCTTGCTCAAGCTGGCGACGCGGCCGTTCGAAATCGACGGCAAGATGATCCAGGTCGGGGCCTTTGCGGGAATGGCTGTCGCGCCGGCTGGCGAAGTTCGCGTGCCCGACCTCCTGCGGCGGGCCGACATTGCGCTCGATCACGCCAAGACCGGCCGCACCGTCCGCCCGATCTGGTTCGATGCGGCGATGGAACGCGCATTGCTCCAGCATGGCGAGATCGAGCAGGGCATCCGCTTCGGCCTGGAGCACGAGCAGTTCCTGCCCTTCTTTGAGCCGCAGGTGGACCTGTGCACGGGCGAGATCACCGGTTTCGAGGTGCTGGCCCGCTGGCGCCACCCATTGGCCGGGATCATCCCGCCCGACCGCTTCATTCCGATCGCCGAGGAAATCGGCGTGATGGATCGCCTGTCGGAACAGGTGATCCGCGCCGCTCTGGTCGCTACTCGCGACTGGGACCCGTCGATCAAGATTTCCGTCAACATCTCGCCGACGCAGTTCTCCGACGGCTGGCTGGCCGAGCGGATCGTCCGCATCCTGACCGAGACGGCGTTCCCTGCCGACCGCCTGGTGGTCGAAATCACCGAGAGCTCTCTGTTTGGTGACATCGACCTCGCGCGAAACATCATCGCCAGCCTGAAGAACCAGGGCATCCGCCTGGCGCTCGACGATTTCGGCACCGGTTTCTCGTCGCTGTCGCATCTGCGCCAGCTGCCGTTCGACATCATCAAGATCGACCGGTCGTTCATCACCAACATCCACGAGAGCGGTCAAAGCGCCGCAATCGTGCGCGCCGTCGCGACACTGGCCGACGCGCTTGAGGTGCCGATCCTGGTCGAAGGGATCGAGAGCGAGGCGGCGCATGCCGCGGTCCTCGCCATCGGCTGTTCGAGCGGTCAGGGCTGGTACTTCGGCAAGCCGATGGAGGCCGACCAGGCGGCCCAGCTGATCAGCCGCAAATCGCAGTCTGCCGAGCGTTCCGCGCAAAACTCCTCGCGCGCCGCGTAAACCTTCATTCCCGACTGAGCTCCGTCCCGTTCCGAGACGTCGGGAGCGTATCCCTATTTTGTGACGTTGTACGCATGGTTAAAAGCATCTTAAGAAATGCACATGCGTATGAATCGTCCTGTAGTTGCCATCGATCCGCGGCTGTTCGGAAAGCGCATTCCCGGCTTCTTGCTGGGTTCGGCCGATCGAGCCGGCTTTTCGGTCAGCGACGACGTCAAGCTGTTCGCTTCGACCTTTGCGGTCGGCTTCGTGTTCGTGTCCGTCCTGATCTTCTAGCCAGCCTGTCCTAGTTGCAGGCGAGGTGAAGCTTCCAGCCTAGCCAGGCCGCAATCACGCTTGCCACGGCGACCAGGAACAAGGTCTCCGCGACCGACACGCCGACGAGCACGAGCCCGGTCAGGATCAGCGTCGCCAGCACCATCGCTCCTGAATTGACGATATTGTTCGCAGCCACGGTCCGCGCAGTTTCGGACTTCGGCACCGTCGTTGTCAGGAAGGCGTAGAGCGGCACCACGAACATGCCACCGGCGATCGCAACGCCGAGGAGGTCGAGCACGACCGCCCATCCGAGCGGGTGACGGAGGAATTCGCGGACGTCGACAAGTTCCGTTCCCGGAGGCGTCCAGTCCTTGGTCAACCAGTAGAGCAGCAGGACGAAGATCCCCATCAGTAGAGCCGATGACGGGGCGAAGCGGGCCGAGACGTTGCCCTTCAGCATGCGGTTGATCGCAACCGAGCCGATGGCGACGCCGACCGAGAAGACGGCGAGGAACAGGGTCGCGACGCTTTGGTCGGCAAAGAGCACGTTCTTCACCAGCGGCGGGAATTGTGCGGCCAGAACTGCGCCCATCGCCCAGAAGAAGCTGATCGACAGGATGGCGAGGAACAGGCGGCGGACGTGCAGGGTCGCGCTGACCAAAGTGATGGAGGCGCGCACGATGTGCCAATCCATGCCGCGGTGCGGGTATCCGGGAATTTCGGCATCGTCGGCCGGCGGCGCAGGCGGGACGAAGCCGCCCGCGATGCGGCCAATCAAGGCAACCACCAGGACGCCGACCGCGGCCCATTCGGCGTGATAGCTGCCGTCCGGCCGCTGCAGCACGAGAAGCCCCCCGAGAATCGTCCCGCCGAGGATCGCGATATAGGTGCCCGCCTCGACTAGCCCGGTTCCGCCGAGCACCTCATCCTTGGTCAGGTGCTGTGGCAGGATCGCGTACTTGATCGGGCCGAAAAAGGTCGAGTGGACGCCCATGGCGGTCAGCGCGATCAGCATCAGCGCCGTATTCTGCAGAAGCAGACCCGCGGCACCGAAGATCATGATCCCGATCTCCGCGCTTTTCACGATGCGGACAATCCTGGCCTTGTCCATGGCGTCGGCCAGCTGGCCCGACAGCGCCGAGAGGAGGAAGAAGGGGAGGATGAACAGCCCGCCGGCGATCGCGCTGAACGCCGCCTCCTGCTCGGCATCGCCGTAGATGCCGTAAATCACCAGCAGCACCATCGCGGTGCGGAAGAGATTGTCGTTGAAAGCGCCGAGGAATTGCGTCGTGAAGATCGGCAGGAACCGCCGTGTGCGCAACAGATGAAGGGAATCCTGCATCAGCCCGCCGAATATGAACTCAGAAACAAGCTTGCCGTCCTGCGCCGCCTCGGTGGCTCAACCCTTAGCGGGTAAAGCTACGGGGACAAGCGCCGGATCGACTATCGTACGACGGGGGCGGGAATCGACTCGGGCGACGATGGAGGCAGCAACGGGTGGAAAGCTGATACCCGACCGTTAGCTACATCTTGAACGGCGGCGGCATCATTGATGCAAAGCATCGATCATCCACCGACTTGGGATCGGCGGTTTCAAGAAAGCGCACGACCTGGGGATCGAAGCAACTGTCGAGGCCCGTAAGGCCGTCCACAATATGTCCCGCCCAAGTAATGACGATGAGCCGAGAGTTTGGTAGGCCCTGGGCGGCTTCCTCAGCCCATTTCCCGGGCGTGACTGGGTCGCGGTTACCCGAAAGGAAAAGCACAGGTACCCGCGCTCGCACCGGCTCGAAAAAGTCATTCTTGACCTGAGCCCGTGGCCAATTCGCGCACGCCTCACGCTGGCGGGTCAGGCGATAATCGCCGAACACTGTCTTCTGCGCGTTTTTCCTTGCTTCGGTTTCGTCGAAAAAGGGCAGGCTCTCCGAGCAAGTGATGGTCAGATACACGCCGTCGAAGTAATTGAAGCCGGCTCGCTCGTTTTCGGACCAGAGAACGGAAATGTCGCCTTTCGCAAGACGATCGATTAGGTTCGGTTCGCTACGCGCTCCGCCCGGCGAGTAGAGCTTCGTCCGCAGGCGCTCCATCGCTACCGACGGCGTGACCTTCGCCGAGATTTGAAGCTTGTCCAAAGCCTCTTTCAGCCTTGCTCTCAAATTCGGATAGCGGCTCGAACACGACGCATCCGCCGCGCAATCAGCAATCAATTGGTCGAGCGCGGGTTGGGCAGCTGTGGCGTGGTGCCGGGGCGGCATGGCTGAAGGCGGAACAGCAGACAAGAGAACGGCGCTCCGGACTCGGTTTTCGTGGCGCTGCACATATCGCAGGGCAAGCGTGGTTCCGTAGGACAAGGCGAACAGATCAATCTTGGCGTAGCCGAGCGCCCGACGCACATCATCGAGGTCGGCCACGGCATCATCGGTCGTGTAGCGTGTAAGGTCCGCGCTCCTGCTCAGCCTGGCCCGGCAGGACTGAACCGCCGCCACTGGAAACATCGGCTGAAGCGCCTTGTCGGGTGCGTCAAACTCCGGGCAGTCCAGCGGATTCGAACCGCCTGTGCCGCGCTGATCGATGAGAACGATATCGCGTGTCTCAGCGTATGCCGTTCCGTCGGTCAGATAAAAGCCGGCATTCTTAGTGTCGGCGAGGCCCGGGCCACCATCGAGGTCGAAAAGCGCCTGAGGTTGCTTCAAGGGCTTTGCCGCCGAGATCACGATCAAGTTTAGTCCAATTTGACGGCCTGAACGACGCGAGCGATCCTCTGGAACCATCACAGTCCCGCATCGGGCACGGGACACCAGTGATACGTCGAGACAGGGCTTGACCACGAAAGACGGACTGCTTGCAGCCGTGAGTGCCGCAGCGATTAAGCCAAGCATGGAAGTCTCCCCTCCGACTAAACCGCCTGCAATCTAACCCCGGTTTGAATGGCCGCAACGGGTCGAAGGCCTAGCGACAGGTTTGGGTCGAAAGCGGACATTCTCCCGCTGCCGTCTTTTGCTTGGATGGCGCTTTGCGTAGAGCGGTCTCAGCATGCTGAGCGTTCCGAACCTACTCACGCTGTCGCGGATCTTTGCCGTGCCCTTGCTGGTGTTCCTGCTGTGGAAGCCGGCGCCGTGGGATTATGCGATCACGTTCGTGCTCTACTGCATCGTCGGGGTCACCGATTATTTCGACGGATATCTTGCGCGGGCGCAGGGGCGGATTTCGCGGCTTGGGCAGTTCCTCGACCCGATCGCGGACAAGATCATGGTCGCGGCGGTGCTGGTCATGCTGATGGCGAGCCGGAAGGCCGACGGCGATGCGCCGATCATCCAGGACTGGAGCGTCATTCCGGCGCTGATCATCCTGCTACGCGAGATCATGGTCTCGGGGCTGCGCGAGTTCCTGGCCGAGTTGAAGGTGCTGGTGCCGGTCAGTGCGCTCGCGAAGTGGAAGACGACATTCCAGCTGGTGGCCTTGGGGGCCCTGATTCTGGGTGGGGCTTTCCCGGCGCAGCACTGGATCCATTTGGTCGGGATCGGAAGCCTGTGGGCGGCAGCGGCGCTGACGCTGGTGACCGGGTGGGATTATCTGCGGGTTGGCCTGAAGCACATGGATTGAGGTCGCGGAAGCTCACCGTCACGGGAGTAAATCCCGTGACGTCGGTCGGGCTGCGCCCGCTGGCCGGCTCTCGCAATCTCTTCGCACTGCTCCGGCGACGCTGTGCGTCGGCGTCGCTGTGCTCGGTTGCTCGACACTAATCGATTTTCCCGTGCATACTGACAAAGATTCATCGTTTCTGTCGTTCAGCGCGCGCGAGTAGGAGGCTGCATTTCCCAGGCTTGGAGAGGTGCAGAATCATGGACGTCAAAACGGGTTCGATGGGCGGTTGCCCGGTTTCGAAGGCACGCTCGCTTCTCGGCCGCACCAACCGCGACTGGTGGCCCGAAGCGCTGCCCGTCGACATGCTCCATCAGCATGGGGTCTCGCCGGACCCGATGGGCGAGGACTTCGATTATGCCGAGGCCTTCAGCAAGCTCGACTACCAGGCGGTGAAGCAGGACCTCACCGCGCTGATGACCGACAGCAAGTCGTGGTGGCCGGCCGATTATGGTCACTATGGCCCGTTCATGATCCGTATGGCCTGGCACGCGGCCGGCACGTACCGTGTGACCGACGGCCGCGGCGGTGCGTCGAGCGGGCAGCAGCGGTTCGAGCCGCTCAACAGCTGGCCCGACAACGGCAACCTCGACAAGGCACGGCGCCTGCTGTGGCCGATCAAGCAGAAGTACGGCCCGTCGATCAGCTGGGCCGACCTGTTCATTTTGGCCGGTAACGTCGCCATCGAAAGCATGGGCGGCCCGGTGTTCGGCTTCGGCGGCGGCCGCAAGGACGTCTACCAGTCCGAAGGCGACACCTTCTGGGGCGCCGAGGAAATCTGGGTCAACCAGGGTGCGAAGACTCGGATCACCGAGGAACTGCCTGAGCTGGAAGGCCCGCTTGCGGCGATCCAGATGGGCCTCATCTACGTCAATCCGGAAGGCCCGGGCGGCAATCCGGACCCGCTGCTGTCGGCCCGCGACATGAAGGCGACCTTCCTGCGCATGGCGATGAATTCGGAAGAGACGGTTGCGCTGACCGCCGGCGGCCACGCGTTCGGCAAGGCGCACGGCGCCAAGCCCGCCGAGAGCTTCGGCAAGGATCCGGCCTCGGAGTCGGTTCACCTTCAGGGCCTCGGCTGGCTCACCGACGACGACGAGATCGGCAAGGGTCACATCACGACGTCGGGCATCGAAGGCGCATGGTCGAACAACCCGACCCAGTGGGGCGGCGACTATTTCCGCCTGCTGTTCAAGTACGACTATGAGCTGGTCGAAAGCCCGGCCGGCGCCAAGCAGTGGACTCCGATCAATCCCGATCCGGAAGACATGGCGCCCGACGCTCGCGACCCGTCCAAGCGCGTGCCGACGATGATGACGACGGCCGACATGGCGCTGAAGATGGATCCGGAGTTCCGCGCCATCTCCGAGCGGTTCCGTGACGACCAGGCGGCGCTCGACGATGCCTTCGCTCGCGCATGGTTCAAGCTGACCCACCGCGACATGGGACCGAAGATTCGATACCTCGGCCCGGACGTCCCGGAAGAGACGTTGATCTGGCAGGACCCGGTTCCGCAAGGCACCGTTCCGTCGGATGCCGACGTCGCGGCGTTCAAGTCCGCGGTGCTGTCGAGCGGCCTTACCGTCTCGCAGCTGGTCAAGACGGCCTGGGCCTCGGCTTCGACCTACCGCAAGTCTGACCATCGCGGCGGCGCCAACGGCGCGCGCATTGCGCTCGACCCGCAGAAGGACTGGCAGGTCAATGAGCCGGAGGAACTGGCAAAGGTTCTCGCCAAGCTCAATGAGCTGCGGGGATCGATGTCGCTTGCGGACGCGATCGTGCTTGCTGGTTCGGCAGCAGTCGAGAAGGCGGCAAAGGACGCGGGCTTCGACGTCTCGGTTCCGTTCACCGGCGGCCGCGGCGATGCGACGCAGGAGTGGACCGACGTCGACAGCTTCGTGTGGATGGAACCGCAGGCCGACGGCTTCCGGAACTTCCTCAAGACCCGCCAGAACGTGAAGACCGAGGAATTGCTTCTCGACAAGGCGTCGCTGCTCGGCCTGTCGGCACCGGAAATGACGGTACTGCTTGGCGGGCTCCGCGTCCTCGGCGCCAACTACAAGGATGCGCCGGAGGGCGTGTTCACCAACCGCAAGGGACAGTTGACCAACGACTTCTTCGTCAATCTGCTCGACAACGACACCTTCTGGGACCTCGTCGACCCTTCGAGCGACGAGCTGTTCATTGGCTACACCCGCGGCGGCCGTCAGGAGAAGTGGCGGGCCACACGAACCGACCTCATCTTCGGATCGAACAGCCAGCTTCGCGCGACCGCCGAGGTCTATGCCGAGAAGGGCTGCGAGGCGAAGTTCGTCCGCGACTTCATCAAGGCCTGGACCAAGGTGATGAACGCCGACCGCTTCGATCTCGATCGCCGTGGGACAGGGCAGGCCCCCCCCAAATAAGAGCCTGCCTTGACCAAGTGACGGCGCCGGTCGCTGCTACGGACTTCCCGCAAGTCCGTGGTGGCGACCGCTTCGTTTCAGGCTAGCTCGACCTCGCGGATTTCCGGCGTTTTTGTGCCCAGGCTTGGGTTGAGGTCGTGGGCGATCTGGCGAAGTGCGTCGGCAAGCAGGCGGAACTCCTCCTCGCGCGGGCTTGAGCGGCGCCAGATCAGCGCAACCTGGCGAAACCCGTGATCCGAGCTGAGTGGGCGGGCGTCGACGCCTGTGCCTTCGAGAATCCCTGCATCGATCGCCATGCCGGGGACAAAGGTCACCCCAAGTCCATTGTCCACCATCTGCACCAGCGTGTGCAGCGACGTCCCCATCATGGCGGCATCAGCCCGCATCTCCGGTCGATTGCAGGCCGACAGAGCATGATCCTTCAGGCAATGGCCATCCTCGAGCATGAGCAGGCGCTGCTCATCGATGGCTCGCGGCTCGACACTGGTATCCGGCGGCGCTTCTCCGCGCGGGAAGGCAACGAACAGGCGGTCTTCGAACAGCTGCGCCTTCTCCACGTCGCCGCAGGGGAAGGGCATTGCCAGCAGGACGCAATCGAGCTGGCCGCGATGGAGCGCGTCGCAAGCGGCCTGGCTGGTCTCCTCGCGCAGGAACAGCTTCAGGTTCGGCCATTGCCGACGCAGTCGCGGCAGCATCGCCGGCAGCAGGAATGGGGCGATGGTCGGGATGACCCCCATGCGGAGTTCGCCGTGGAGCGGCTTGCCTTCGGCTCGGGCCATGTCGGTCAGCTCCTCGGCTTCGCGAAGAACGCGCAAGGCCTTTTCGGAGATCTTGAGGCCGAGCGGCGTAAAGCGAACCACGCGGCGAGTCCGCTCGACCAGAACGATACCGAGGAGGTTCTCCAGCTCGCGCAGGCCGGCGGAGAGCGTCGACTGGGTCACGAAGCAAGATTCGGCTGCCTTGCCGAAGTGGCCGTGCTGGCGAAGTGCCACGAGATATTGGAGCTGCTTGATCGTGGGGAGATGGATAGTCATCGAGAATTCCAATCAATCTCGACGCTATAAGCGACTCCCACGATGAGAGCTACTTCTCTCCCATCAAGCCCAATTGCTTCATGATCGTCAGATTGTCGTAGGTGGACCATTCCTCGACGATCTTCCCGTCCTTGAACCGGAAGAAGCTCATTCCGTCTATTTCGACTTTCTTGCCTTGTCCCGGAAAGCCGGGAACGGCGACCGTATTCGTGCCCACCGCGCTCCAGTGCAGAGAGACGAGATCGCCCTCGGCGATGATGCGCTCGACCTTCACTTCAAGGTCGGGGAATGCCGCTCTTAGCTGGTCCAGAAGCCTCGTCCTCCGCGAGCGTATAGTCACGCGCGAAACCGTGGGCGACGAAACCAGGCCCGTAGATTTCCGGCTGGATGTCAAAGCGGCCCTCGCCCATCTTCTCGAGGATGATACGAGATGCCAGAGCCTTGTTCTCGGCTGTCCCGCCCCAGGCCGTGGCCGGCAGGCAGAGAAGCGCCAAAGCGATGACCGAGCGGGACCTTCGAACCATGCCGACCTCCCTTACATGAGTGCGCGATAGAGCCCGTACAGACTGACGGTGGTGAGTAGCGCGCCGACAAACGTCAGCAGCAGATCCGGATTCACCCGCTTGGCGACCCAGGCGCCAAACGGTGCGGCCAGGACGCCGCCCAGAAGCAGGCCTGTGGTCGCGACCGTGAAGGCCCTCAGGCCGAGCGTGGCGATGAAGGTCGCCGAGATGGTCACCGTCAGGAAGAATTCGGCGGTGTTGACCGTGCCGATGGTCTTGCGCGGGTTGCTGCCCTGGACGAGCAGGTTGGAGGTGACGATCCCGCCCCAGCCGCCACCGCCGGCCGCGTCGAGGAAACCGCCGATGAAACCGAGCGGCGACACGACCTTCGGAGTGCGCTCCGTGTGGCGGTGCATGATTCCGCGGTAGAAAAGGTAGAGGCCGAGAGACGTCAGATAAGCGAGCACGAAGGGCTTGGCCGCGGACGCATCAACGGCGGTGAGGACATAGGCGCCGAGGACGCCGCCAATCACCCCGGGGATCGCGAGCCTGGTAAACAGGCTCCAATCGACATTACGGTGGGCGACGTGACTGATCGCGGAAACCGCGGTCGTGAACGTCTCCGCAGTATGGACGCCGGCCGATGCAGCCGCGGGGGGCACGCCGATGCTGATGAGGATCGTGCTGGAAATCTGGCCGAACGCCATGCCTAGCGCGCCATCGACCAACTGCGCTGAAAACCCGATTAGTGCAAAGATCAGAAGCGCTTGGGGATCTGCCAGGATGTGTTGGAGAATGTCGACCTCCGGCTCGTTTCGTTGGCGTTTGGCGAACAGTCCGTCCGTCTGCAAGCGGATGTTGCACTGCCGCAACGCGCCCCGTCTTTCATTCGAGGCGTCTCGCACTTAAATTAGTGCTCGTGGTGGAAGAGACGACAGCAGCCCCGCGCACGGGCATCGGCGCCTATTTGGAATCGGTGAAAGCCCGCGACCCGGCCGCGCGATCACGCTGGGAAGTCCTGCTTTACCCCGGCGTCATCGCCCTTGCGTTTCACCGCCTGGGCCATTGGCTCTGGGAGGGGCAACTCTATTTCCCGGCGCGTCTTGTGAACCATATTGCCCGTTTTCTGACCGCGATCGACATTCATCCGGGTGCGAAGATCGGTCGTAATTTCTTCATCGATCATGGCTTCACAGTGATCGGCGAGACCGCCGAGATCGGCGACAACGTCACCATCTACCAGAGCGTGACCTTGGGCGGCACCAACCCCTCAACCGGCGCGGGCGGCAAGCGCCACCCGACGATTCGTGACGGCGTGGTCATTGGCTCGGGCGCGCAAGTGCTCGGACCGATCGAGGTCGGCGCGGGCGCAAAAATCGGCGCCAACTCCGTGGTCACCAAGGACGTTCCTTCGGGGGCGACCGTCGTTGGCATTCCCGCGCGGCCGGTGCCGATCGACACGGTGCATTATAGCCCCGGCTTCGTCGCCTACGGTACTCCGTGCGGAGAGGATTGCGATCCGGGCCGTGCCCGACTCAACGAGCTTGAGGACGAGATCGCCGAGCTGCGCAAAGAGGTCGCCGCGCTGAAAGCTGCGCGCCAGCCCGCGCCAAGGGCCAAAAGCGCTTGAGCGTCATCGCGCCGTTCCCGAACCCTCGGGACCGGCGCCCAATTGCCACGTTCGATCGCCTCGAGATCAAGCGCATTCTCGACCTTTATGGGCGGATGGTGGCTGCCGGGCACTGGCGCGATTACGCCATCCACATGGGCGTCGACGTCGCAGTGTTCGCCGCCTTCCGGCGTACGTCGGAGCGGCCGGAGATCCGCATAGAGAAACGCCCCGCGCTTCGGTTGAAGCAGGGGGCGTTTGCCTTGGTCAGTGAGCATGGGCTGGTGCTCAAGCGAGGCCAGGAGCTTCACGGCATCCTGGCCCCGATCGAGCGTCGCCTCATGCGGCTGGTTGAGGAATAGCCGAGGCCCGGTCGAGCAGCGGCAACCGGTCGCGCAACCCTTCGGGAAGCGGCCGGACGATGAGGGCCCGGGCCTGGTGCCAAAAGGCTGAGAGCATCAGCAGCGCGGAACCGATGATGAGGCCGGTCAGCGCAATGTTGAGCTCGACCGCTCCGAACTCACGGAACAACTGCTGCATCGCGAACAGGACGTAGGCGAGCGCCGACACCAGCAGCGCGCGGCGGTCGATCGCAAGCGCAGTGACGCCGAGCGCGATGTAGAGCAGCACGACGACCAGGCCTTCGCCCATGGTCGCATTGCCATCGTTGAGTCCGAGCAGAGTGAAGACCGGGTGCACGATCATCGGCGCTGCCAGCAGGTGAAGCCAAAAGGCGACGTCCGAGCGGCGGGTGATGCGCGCACGGTCCGAGCCGTCCCACCACATCGCGAACAGGAATGTGCCGATGCCGAGCAGGAGCACGAAGCCGAGGATCACGTTCTTAGCGTCCTCCACGTTGGCGCCGAGAGCGGCGACCAGCAGGCCGACCGCGATGGCGGCGATGGATGCCGCGCCAGCGGCAACGGTGATGGGGACGTGGAAACGGCGCCAGTGGAGCCAGGCTCCGGCTGCGGCGATGGCGGCGGACAGCGCGCCGATGACACCCCCAAGCTGCGGGTTATTCTCGAACGCGCTGGGCCCGATCGCGAACACCATCACGAATGCCGACGTCAGCAGAACGCCGCCCACGAAGGCGAGGAGCAGAAGGATAGACGGCAAGGCCATCCGGCGCCTGGCAGTGAAGAAAAGCGCGAGAGACCAGCTCACCGCTGCGACGGCCGCCGGGGCCAGGAACGACGGACCATGATCGATCCCCGTGCCGGCACGCTCGCCGATCCACTGGCCGATCCAGCCGACCGCGAACAACAGGATCGCCGCGGCGATCGACACGAAGATATCGTTGAAGCCTGTGATCAGGCGGAATTGTTCTTCGTCCTGAGTCGGCAGCGAGCGCTGTCCTTCGACGAACGAGCGCAATGCGCCTGCAGCTTCCGGGGTGATCGCACCGGCGGATACCGCCTCGTCGATCTCATTTTGGCTGTACATACCTGTCCTCCCTGATGCGTGGAGGATACGCCTAGCTGTGTTAGTGTGTCAATACAGTGAAGGGGGGTGGCCGGCGCCGGGGGATATCCGGGGGGACTGGCGCCGGCCGGGTAATCGGGATTAGCGGCAGCGCACCCGGCTGCGATCGATGCTTCGGCCGAGCAGTGCACCGGCGGCAGCCCCGAGAATGGTCCCGGTCGCGCGCTCGCCATGCGTGTCGATGGCGCGCCCGACGAGGGCGCCTCCCGCGGCGCCGACAATAAGGCCCGTCGTGCCGTTCGACCGCTTGCAGCGGTACCGGCCTTCGGAGTCCTTCCAGATCTTGCCCTTGTAATAAGTGCTGCGCGCCTGAGCAGGCGTCGCGGTCGCCACCGGCACGACCATCGACGCGGCCGCGGCAGCAAGAAACAGGTTACGCATGTTACTCCCTCCAGATGATGCAAGCAGATTTGCTCATCGGAGCGAAGCGGACGAGACTATGTTCAACGCCGCGCGGCCTGTTAACGACGAACGGTTGCGGGAGGCCGATACGGTGCTGAAACAGTATGTGTAACCTTTACACGATGACGGCGACTGTGGATGAACTCCGTCGAATCTTCGGGTCGTTCGACGGCGATACGACCAATCTCCCGCCGTTCGACGAAATCTACCCGGGCCAGCTTGCGCCCGTTCTTCGCCGCAATGAGAATGGCGGCCTGAAGCTGGAGCACATGAAATGGGGCTTTCCGGGGCCCCAGGCGGCCGGATCGCGGGCGATTACCAACATCCGCAATCTCGCCAGCCCATTCTGGCGCAACGCGCTCCAGCAGCCCGCGCGCCGATGCATCGTCCCCGTTACCAAGTTCTGCGAATGGACCGGAGAAGTGGGGCGGAAGCAGAAGGTTTGGTTCGGCCTGACCGATGTGCATGAGTCCCCCCTGTTCGCCTTCGCGGGGCTGTGGCGGCCGGGCGAGGGCGGGCCGTTCATGGCGTTCCTGACCTGTGAGGCGAACACGATCGTCGGCGAGGTTCATCCCAAGGCGATGCCGGTGATGCTTCGGCCGGGCGACGTCTCGACCTGGCTGGACAGCACGCGCGAGAATGCCTGCGCGCTCGCGCGCCCGTTCGAGGATACATTGATGCAGCGTGTGGGTTGAGCCGACCAAAGGAGATTTGGCGTTATGGCGAAGAAAGCGACGGCAAAGGCCGCGAACACGACGGGTAAGGCAGTTCGGAGAAGCAGTTCGAGCGGGTCCGGCGGCGGCGGCAAGTCGAAGTCGTCGTCGAAGAGCGACCCCGTCGATGCACTGGTCAAGCTGCTTCAAAGCCCATTGGTCATCGACCTGCTGGCGGTTGGTGCCACAGCGGCGCTGGCGGCCATCACCGAGTCCCGATCAGGCCGTACCGAAGGCGCGGTCGGCACGAACAAGCGGACGCTGAAGGCGGCAGGCAAGGCGGCTGCGGCTGCGGTCGGGCGTCGGCTTGCAACCGAAATCGACGAGATCCGCGAAGCTTCGAAGCGCGCCGGCGAGGAGCGGCAGGCTAAGAGCGGCGCACAAGCGTAATCCGCGCGCGGGCGATCTCGCGCTCAGCCTCGATGTCGTAGTCGTCGGAATCGACGGCTTCTTTCCGGTCGGTCTCGATCGCCATCCAACCGCCGGGGGCAAGCCATTCGGCCTGCCTTACGGCTTTCAGCGCTGAGGTCCCTGAGCCGGCCGCGTAGGGCGGATCGGCGAAAACCAAATCGAAAAGCTCCGCGCGAGGCAAGGCAAGTGCGGAGCCACCGATGACTCGAACTTGGTCCGCGACGCCGAGCTTTTCGGCATTGGCCTTGATGGCGGCCCGGGCTCGAGGATCGTTCTCAACAAACGTCGCATGGGCTGCGCCGCGGGAGACCGCCTCGAGACCGAGGGCTCCGCTCCCCGCGTAAAGGTCGGCGACCCGCAGCCCCTCGAACGACCCGAGCCTGCTCGCCAGCATGGAAAACAGGGCTTCGCGGACGCGATCGGCCGTCGGGCGCGTCTCGGAGCCAGCAGGAGCCTGCAACGGCCGGCCGCGAAACTGGCCGGCGATGATCCTCACTTCAGCGAGGACCGGAACGCGTCGAGGTCGGCCTGGCGTACTTCGTCGGCATCGCCGGGCTCCAAGCCTTCGAGCGTGAGCGGTCCGTAGGCGGTCCGGATCAGCCGGGAGACTTGCAAGCCGAGATGGGCGAGGACACGGCGAACTTCGCGGTTCTTGCCCTCGGTCAGGCTGAGCTCGATCCAGAAGTTTCGGCTTGTGCGCCGCTCGAGGTTGGCGATGATCGAGCCATAGTGAATGCCTTCGATCGTGATGCCCTCCGCCAGCCGATCTAGCTGCGCCTGGGTGACATGACCAAAGGCACGCGCGCGATACTGGCGGACAACGGCAGTGCTCGGCAGCTCCAGCTTGCGCTTCCATTCGCCGTCGTTGGTAAGCAGCAGCAGGCCCTCGGTCATGAAGTCGAGGCGGCCGACCGGCATCACGCGCGGAAGGCCGGGCGGAAGCTTGTCGTAGATGGTGGCGCGGCCCTTCGGGTCCCTGATCGCGGTGATCGTCCCGGGCGGTTTGTAGAAGCGGAACAGCCGCGTGGCCGCGGCCGGCCGAACCGGCTTCCCGTCAACCGTGACGCCGGCAAGATCGGTCAGCAAGGTCGCCGGGGTGGTGAGCTTCTCGCCATTGATGGCGATGCGGCCTTCGGCGATCATCCGCTCGACATTGCGTCGAGATGCGACGCCGGCGCGAGCCAGCAACTTTGCAATACGCTGTGGTCCGCTCTCGCGCGGTGGCGGGGCGGCTGAAAAACTGCTGTTGCGCGGGCGGTGCCGCGGCACAGGTTTTCGTTTCGTTCGTTGCGGGGGCGAAGCCATGATATCGGAGAGTTGATGCTGTTCGGGAAGCGCAAACGGATCGTCAATCGAATTCTCATCGTCGAGGATGAGCCGCTGACGGCATTCGACAACGAAGTCATGCTTGGCGACCTCGGCTACGAGGTCGTGGCGACACTCGACAGCTTCGAGGATGCGATCGAGCGCCTGGACAGTGAGCAGGTCGACCTGGTCCTCAGCGATTATCGACTGTCGGGGGAGCGGACGGGGCTGGACCTCGCCCATGCGGCCAAGAGGCGCGGTGTGCCGATCGTGTTCTCGACCGGGCACGAACTTCCGCCGGAGTCGGTTCAGCTAGCGCTCGGCTGCATCACCAAGCCCTATTCGGAGCGGACGCTGAAGCTCGCGCTGGAGGCGGTCGACAAGCGCCTGTCGGGGAAGGGCGCGAAGCCGCCCAAGGGCGTCGAACTGTTTACTCCCGAAGGCTAGAGCAGCGATCCGAGCCGCTGGTGGAAGACGGCAATGCCGTCCTCCAGCCCGCCCACGGTGACGGTCTTGACCATGCCGGATTCGATGCCGCGCTGGCATAGGGTCGCCGCGCGGAAGTCTTCTGCTGCAAAGGTCCCGCCGTCGAGCAACTCCCAGCTGCGCTCCCAATGCGCCTCGGCCTGGGGGGTTTGGGGCGGCTCATTGATTAGCATGAAATCCTCGACCAGGCAGGTACCGACCGTCTGCGGCATGACGACCAGGAGGTTGATGTAGTCGGGGCTGACGATCAGGATCGAGGTCGGGAAGAAGGCGTAGGTGTAAGTCAGCACCCGCCTCAGCGCAGCCCAATCATCGCGATCGATGTCGGAAAGATAGTCGGCGCGGCCCACGATGGCGCGCTGGTGCGGACCGATGAAGTCTGCCGCCGCGATTCCGTCGGTGAAGAATGGCGCGATGGTTTCCGCGTGGAGGCGCTGGACGTGATAGCTTTCCAGAAACGCGTCCATCACCTGCTTCCAGTTGGACGCGACCTGGTGGGTCTTGCGGCGGTAGAGGTGGAGGCCGGACATCCCGAACGCTTCCATGTCCTCGGCAAGCGCTTCGACCTGGCTGAAGTCGGCATCGGGGGCCTGCGCGAACCAGATGAAGCCGCCGCTTTCCAAAGCCGGGAACTGCATCAGCGGGCGGTCCGCCCTGTCGATGCCCGGGAAGCAGTCGGCGCGCGGGATTGCCATCAGCTTGCCGTCCGAGCCGTAGGTCCAGGCGTGATAGGGGCAGATAATCCGCTTTGACGAGACGACTCCCGCGCTTTCGATCAGGCGCGTGCCACGGTGGCGGCAGACATTGGCCATGACATGGACCCTGCCATCGCCGTCGCGCGAGATGATCAGCGGCACGCCGTATCCGTCACGGGCGATGGCGGTGTTGTTGTCCGGCAATAGCGCCGACGGGGCGAGCAGCAGCGGCCATTTCTCGAAGATGGCGCGGCGCTCCTGCTCAAACCGCAGCGGATCAATGTAGACCGAAGCGTCGAGCTCGATGACCCGCGGTTCGGCCGGTTTTTCCCCGCTGACCAGTTTCTCGGCGAGCGCGCGCTGCCCTTCGCTTGGACGAGAGGCTTTGGCAGGCATGTCCATGCGGTGAAAAGTGCGCCTGACCGGACGCGTTCGCAAGCCTAATCGCTCACCCCCTGTTCAGTCGGACGCGGGCTGCTTAAGCATGACGGAAGAGTTGGGGAGGGTTTGATGGCGACAGTGACCGAGGCGGATCGCGGCTGGCGTTCGGTGCTTCCGGCGGGCGTTCGGCCCTATACCGAAGCGGCGCCCATCGCGGCCTTCTTCCTCGGCGTTTCGTCGGGCTTCCCTTATGCGATGATCGGCGCGACGCTAACGACGCGCCTGAAGCAGGACGGGATCGACAAGTCGACCATCACAGCCTTCGCGCTGGTCTTCCTCGCTTACAACTTCAAGTTTCTCTGGGCCTGGATCATGGACGGCGTGCGGCTGCCAATATTGGGCCGGCTCGGGCAGCGTGTTTCATGGATGCTGGTGACAGGCGCGGCGGTCATTGCCGCAGTGGTCAACCTCGCTTTGGTCGACCCAGCCGCCAGTGTTTCAGCGGTCGTCACCGCGGCCATCCTGGTCGGAATCGCTGGCGCCAGCTTCGACATCGTTATCGACGCCTATCGCATCGAGACGCTGGAGCCCCGCCAGCTCGGCGTCGGATCGGGCATGTCGCAATATGGCTGGCGCATCGGCTCGGCCGGAGCAGGTGCGCTCGCACTCGTCGTCGCGGCGCGAGCGGATTGGTCTGCCGCCTACATGGCCTGCGCCGCACTCGCGCTCCCCGCGATGCTCACGGCGCTTATCTACGGCGAGCCGAAGCGGCACCGGGAGCCAGTCGAGAAGAAGGGAATTGCGCGGACCATCGAGTCCGTCTGGAAACCGTTTGTGGAGTTCTTCTCGAGGCAGGGCGCGTTCCTCGTGCTGCTGTTCATCCTCCTCCACAAGATCGGCGATACGCTCGCGAACCTGACGCTTCGTCTGCTGTTCGACGACCTTGGTTTCACCAACGACGAGATCGCGATCTACGATGTCGGGGTCGGCTTCTGGGCCTATCTCATCGGCGTGTTCATCGGCGGCGTGATGTACACGCGGCTGGGGATGAAGCGATCGGTGTTTATCAGCCTGATCCTGATGGCCGTTTCCAACTTCAGCTTCGCTCTGCTTGCCGCATCGGGTCACAGTAACCTCGGCATGGCAGGGGCGATCGGCTTCGAGAATATCGCCAGCGGCATCGGCGGCGTTACCGTGATCGCCTATTTCTCTGCGCTATGTGACCTGAGGTTCACGGCCTCGCAGTTCGCGCTGATTTCGGCTGCGGCGAGCATCGTCGGCCGCTTCCTGACCGGCACAACCGCCGGTGCGCTGATCGATGCAATGGGCTACGTGAACTTCTACCTGATGACGACCGCCGCGGCCGTGCCCGGCATCATCCTGTTTTGGATCATGATGCGCACCGGCCTGGTCGATCAGTCGATCGGCAGTGCCGGGGTCGAAGGGCCGGGGGACGCGAGGACCGCCCATTCGGACGACGAATTGCCCGAAGAACGCTAATCGGGAACTTGCTCGTTCAGCCGGAGCGCTTCTCCGGCGAGGTATAGCGATCCGGCAATCAGACGCGGTGCCGGCAGGTCGTTGAGCGCGTCCTCAAGCGAGTTGGCGGAGTGGCCGCCGAAACGCCTGGCAAGCTCCTGCGGATCGTGATGCGCATGATCGGGCACCGGCACGAACGTGAACGACAGCGCGTGCGGCCTTAGCGTGTCGACGATGGCGTCCGCGTCCTTGTTGGCAAGTACTCCGAGGATGATGTGCTTCGGACCGTGGTCGACGAGCAGGAGCGCGAGGGATTTGGCCGCTTCGGGATTGTGCGCGCCGTCGAGCCAGGTCTCCACGCCCTGCGTCAGCGGCCCTGGTGCAAGTTCCTGGAAGCGCGCGGGCCATTGGGCTGATGTCAGCCCGCTCAGGAATGAGGCTCGGCTGATGGGGATGTGGTCCTGCTGCCGCAGCATATGCCAGGCGAGATTGGCGTTGCGGACCTGGTGGTCGCCGAGCAGCGAGGAGCGAAGGGTTGGGTCGATGGTCCAGTCGCGACCTTCTAACTGAACCGGCGCACCGCGCAGGTCGGCCACGTGCTGGATTGCGGCTTCCGCCTCCGGAGGTTGGGACAGGACCACCAGGGGCACTCCAGGCTTGGCGATACCGGCCTTCTCTCCCGCAATTTCGACCAGGCTGTTGCCGAGGAATTGCTGATGGTCGATGCCGAGCGCGGCAATCCCGCAGACGAGGGGCCGGTCGATCATGTTGGTCGCATCGAGGCGGCCGCCGAGGCCCACTTCGATGACCGCGGCATCCGCCGGAGTTCGCGCGAATGCGAGGAAGGCGACGGCTGTCGTGACCTCGAAGAAGCTGGCGTCGATGTCTCCCGCCGCATCAAGCACGTCGGAGAGGAAGGCGGCCAGCTGCTCATCGGTGATCAGCGTGCCGGCAATGCGGATCCGCTCATTGAAGCGGACGAGGTGGGGGCTGGTGAAGATGTGGACGGTGCGGCCGCTTGCCTCAATCGCCGCGCGAAGGAAGGCGCAGGTCGAGCCTTTGCCGTTGGTGCCCGCGACATGAAATGCCGGTGGAAGTCGATCCTGCGGCCGCCCGAGGCGGTCGAGCAGCCGGGTGATGCGGTCGAGGCCGAGGCGGTCGCCGCCTGGAGAAAGCTGCGCCAACCGGTCGAGCTGCGCCTGGACGGCCGGATCGTCCGACCGCGCGAAGTCCGGCATCAGGCCGCCTTCTTCTTCCTCTCCGGCGTCAGGTAGCCGATGAGCTTGCCAAGCGTTTCCTTGAGCTCGCTGCGCGGCACGACCATGTCGATCATGCCGTGGTCGAGAAGGTATTCGGCGCGCTGGAAGCCTTCGGGGAGCTTCTCGCGGATGGTCTGCTCGATGACCCGCTGGCCCGCGAAGCCGATCAGGGCGCCGGGTTCTGCAAGCTGGACGTCGCCGAGCATTGCATATGAGGCGGTGACGCCGCCGGTGGTCGGATCGGTCAGGACGACAATGTAGGGCAGTCCGGCGTCCTTGAGTTCTGCCAGCGCCACCGTCGTCTTGGGCATCTGCATGAGGGACAGGATGCCTTCCTGCATGCGGGCGCCGCCAGCCGCGGTGAAGATCACGTAAGGGCACTTGTCGGCGATGGCGCGCCGGACACCGGCGACGAACGCGGCGCCGACGGCAATGCCCATCGATCCGCCCATGAAGGCGAAGTCCTGGACGCCGACAACGGCAGGCTTGCCGGCAATCTTGCCCTTGGCGTTGGTGAGTGCGTCACGCATTTCCGTGGTCGTGCGCGCCGTCTTGATGCGGTCGGTGTAGCGCTTGCTGTCTCGAAACCGCAGCGGGTCCTCGCGCACTTCCGGGGCGGGCAAGACTTCGTAATCGCCGTCGAACAGCTGGTCGAAGCGGACCTGGACACCGATGCGATCGTGATAGTCGCAGCGCGGGCAGACGCTGAGATTGTCTTCCCATTCCTTGGTGAAGACCATCGTCCCGCACTTTTTGCACTTATGCCAAAGGTTTTCCGCCGACTGCCTTTTCGGCAGGAAGGGGATTCCGTTACGGACCCTGCTCAACCAACTCATATTTGCCTCATGTCTTGCGCGGGGGCTCAGGCCTGCACAGCCGCGCTTGTCTTGTGTTCGAGTGATGCGCTGATTTCGCGCAACGCTGCAATTGGGTCCGCAGCTCCGGTGATCGGGCGGCCGATGACGAGGATCGACGCTCCGTCGTCCAACGCCTGGCGCGGCGTAACGACCCGCTTCTGGTCTGAAACCTCGCCGCCCTCCGGGCGAACGCCGGGAACAACGAAGAAGCCGTCTGGCCACGCGGCCTTTGCAGCCGCGACCTCGGCTCCGGAGCAGACGATCCCGTCCAACCCGGCCGACCGCGCCAGCTGTGCCAGCCGTTCGACCTGTTCGCGAGGCTCCGACGCTACCCCGATGGAATGGAGATCGCTGCCATCCAGGCTGGTCAGCACCGTGACCGCGACCACCTTCGTACTGGGCGCAGCCGCAGCCTTGGCAGCTTCCAGCATGGCGCGTCCGCCAGCCGCGTGGACTGTCAGAACCGTAGGCTCGATCGCCTGCAGCGCCTCAACGGCCTTCGCGACGGTGTTCGGAATGTCGTGGAACTTCAGGTCGAGGAAGACGGGAAGGTCGAGGTCCTTGATTGCGAGAACGCCTGCGGGCCCGTTGGCGGAGAAGAACTCGAGCCCGAGCTTTACGCCACCGGCATGACCGCGAACGCTTTCCGCCAGCGTCCGTGCTCGCTCGAGATCGGGCGTGTCGATCGCAACGAAGACCGGGCTCATATGACCGGCGCATCCTCCACCGGAGCCGTGGGGGCTTCGCGCAAGACGGCCTGCTGGCGCTCGAGGCTTTCCACCCGCCCGCGAAGCCGCCAGGATTGTGCACGATAGATGAGATAGGTCGGTAGCCACCCCAGCAGGAACATCACTGCCATCAGGACCGGGATCTTGATGTCGATCTGGATATCGCCCCACAGGTTCAGCGTGACGTCATGCCAATTGCCGCTGGCCAGAAGCGCCAGCGAGACTGCGATGACGACCCAGATCAAGGTCTTCAGGAACTGCATCGCGTGCGGCTTTAAGCGAGGCGGACGGCGATGGCCAGCAGGTCGTTCGTCGTGGACCCCGCCCGCTTCGCCGCAGGAGGGAGCGAGAGTCGTTGAGCGGAATGGACTCCACGGTCACATCGGCGTTGGTGGTGGGGAGTAACTGGTGGAAAAGCCGCATATCTTAGGGCTCGGCGCATTCGCGCTGCTTGCGACGGCTGCATTCGCAATGCGTTCGCCGGAGGACCCGAAGCCCGCGGCGCACACCATCCCGAAATCCCACGTTCGTCTCGCATCGCTGTCGACAGATGCTCGCAAGGACGTCGATTACGCTTCGCTCGACCGGCGGCTTCAACAGCTCGCGGAAAAGCGCTCGATGGTCGGCCTCGCGGTCGGGGTGGTCGAGAACGGCCGGATCACGTTCCTGAAGGGATATGGGGAGACCGAGGCAGGCTCAGGGGAGCGCGTGACGCCGGACACGATTTTCCGCTGGGCCTCGGTTTCGAAGGGTGTCGCGGGATCGATGGTCGCCAAGCTCGCCGAAGAGGGCAAGGTCAACCTTAGCGGACCGGTCGCGACCTACGTGCCTTCGCTGAAGCTGCCGGCGGGCGCGGAATATCGCGCGACCGTGGGTGACATGCTGAGCCACCGGCTTGGGCTCTATCGTAATGCCTACGATAACAAGCTCGAGGAAGGGCAGGACACCAAGCTGCTCCGCGCCAGCCTTTCGCAATTGAACCTGATCTGCCCGCCGGGAACGTGCTGGAGCTACCAGAACGTCGCCTACGACGGCGCGTCGGAGCTGGTCGAGGGCATTACGCACTTGCCGTACGAAAAGGCGGTGATGCAGTATCTGTTCAACCCCATCGGCATGACCCAGGCGTCGGTGTCGATGAGCGGCCTGACCGGTGCCAGGAGCTGGGCCAAGCCGCACGACGCTGCGCGCCGGCCGATCAAGCTGAACGACAGCTATTACCGCGTCCCGGCCGCCGGGGGCGTCAACAGCAACATCAAGGACATGTCGCTGTGGATGCTCGCGCAGATGGGCGAGATGCCGGACGTCTTGTCGCAAGGCGTGCTCGACACCGTCCACGCGCCGCTGGTGAAGACGCCGGGCGAGCGGGGCCGCATGCGCAAGTTCCTCGAGCGACTTGGTGAGGCCGACTACGGCTACGGCTGGCGCAGCTACGACTATGCCGGCCATCACATCGTCGGGCACCGCGGTGGCGTTGCCGGGTACCGCTCGCTGATCCTGTTCGACCCGCAAAAGAAGAGCGGCGTGGTTGCGCTGTGGAACAGCAATACGAGCCAGCCGGGCGGGCTGGAGTTCGAGGTGATGGACATGATCTATCACCTGCCGTTCCGCGACTGGCTGGAACTCGACAAAACCGGAGGCGATCCGAGGACGATCGCTCGCGCGGAAAACGACGACGAGGTGTCGAGCGGCGACGGCGGCGGCCGGGAACGCAAGCGCGTGCGCGGCTGACCTTCAGCTTCGGCGGGCCTCGGCCTTCGCTTCCCGAATCTCGCGCCGTTCCTGCAGATGCGACATGTAGCGGAAGCCCATGCCGAGGATTGACAGGACCATGCCTGCAATGAGCGCGGGCAGCACCCAATCGGGCTCTTCAGGACCCGGCCAGGCGACCGCGCCGAGAAAGACCACGCTCGCAATCGAGGTCAGGTACCCGATCCCTTTCCAGTCCACGCGGTCCGTGCCCGTAGCTTTACCTTTTTCGTGACGCACGCTTCAGGAACACCGAGGCAAACGGTTGGTTTCACTCCCGAAAGAAGGAGGACCACCAATGGCCAGTGCCCAGTCTCAGGATGCCATCGCGCTCCTGAAAGAAGATCATCGTAAGGTCGAAGACCTGTTCGAACAGTTCGAGAAAGCGCGCGGGGACGGCCGCAAGCAGAAGCTTGCGCTCGAAATCTGCAAGGAACTCACCATCCACACGATGCTGGAGGAGGAAATCTTCTATCCGGCAGTGGAAGGGAAGGTCGACGACGACCTGGTGAAGGAGAGCTTCGTCGAACATGACGCCGCGAAAGTCCTGATCGCCGAGATCGAGGCCGGCGAACCGTCGGACGAATTCTACGACGCCAAGGTCAAGGTGCTGAAGGAAGAAATCGAGCACCACGTCGAGGAAGAAGAGAAGCCCAAGGAAGGCTTGTTCGCCCAAACGCGGGCAGCCGACGTCGACGTCAAGGAACTTGGCGAGCGGATGGCTATGCGGAAGGAAGAGCTTCAGCAGGAAATCAGAAACTCGGGACTGCCGGCGCCTGAGACCACCACGCTCGAAGAAGTGCAAATCTAAGCGGAAGAACGACGACTCCTCCGGAACGCGCCGGCTGTTGCGGTAGCGCGACCGCTTTCCGGAGGAGGATTAGGTGCAGCGGCCGGGACGTGCTAACGCATGTTTATCGGCGCCTCGTATCCCTCAGGCACGGCGCCCTGACAGCATGACAAAGCTGACGCTTGTAAGCTGGAGTTGGCCATGACCTTCGATCAGTTGGCCTATCATCGTCATCGTGAGCAGCAATGCCGCGAACTGGCGGAAAATGCGACGGATCCCGATATCCGCCGCCGTCACGAAGAACTCGCCGACCTGCACGCGGGCCGGACCGCGCAAGAGTTCGACGAGCGCCCTTGATTTTGCGGCTCGAGGGAGCCTCTAATCTTCCATGAGCGACGTGCCGGAAATCCGCGGTTTCTTCGACGACCAAACGAACACGATTACCTACCTGATTTGGGACCCCCAGAGCCGGCAGGCGGTCGTGATCGACCCAGTGCTCGACTACGATCCAGTGGACGGCACGGTCGATACGCAGTCCGCGGAACGGGTGCTCGAAGCGGTCGCCGCCAACCGGCTGACTGTCACTCATGTGCTCGAGACGCATGCTCATGCCGATCACCTGTCTGCCGCGCCGCTGTTCAAGGCGAAGACCGGCGCGAGGATCGGGATCGGGGCGAAGATTCGGGACGTGCAAAAGGTGTTCCGGCCGATGTTCTCAGCCGACGACCTCAAGGTCGACGGAAGCGATTTCGACCTGCTGCTGAACGATGGCGACCGGATTGCTCTCGGAGAGCTGGAGATCGAGGTGATTGCGACGCCGGGCCATACGGCGGCGGACGTCAGTTATCGAGTCGGCGATGCCGTGTTCGTCGGCGACACCTTGTTCATGCCGGACTACGGCACGGCGCGAACGGATTTCCCGGGCGGCGATGCCCGCCAGCTTTATCGATCGATCCAGAAGCTGCTCGCCTTACCGCCGGACACTCGGCTTTACATGTGCCACGACTACAAGGCTCCGGGCCGCGACGAGTATCGCTGGGAGACGACGGTCGCGGACCAGCGTCGGAACGTGCATCTGACCGCGTGCGTCACCGAGGACGAGTTCGTGACGATGCGCGAGGAGCGTGACACCACCCTTTCGACCCCGAAGCTTCTGCTGCCGTCGATCCAGGTGAATATCCGTGCCGGACGCATGCCGCCGGCGGAAGAAAATGGCGTCTCCTATCTGCGGATCCCGGTGCGCGTGAAGACTGCGTGAGGGTGGCGGCTGGGCAAAAACGACGCCCATCCACTGACTTATGCACAGAAGAGTCCGACTCCTCTGAAATTCATGATATCCTCCGGCCTTGGGTAAGCGCGACTCGGGGCGTTCAAAGAGTCGGCCTGTCGTTGGTGGGGGAGTTTCGAAAGAACGAACCCGCTTGCGCGCGCAGGCTTCAGACGTTCCGCGCCTACCTTGCGTTGCGATCCTCAAAGATCGCGGCGCAGGCATCGGAAGGTGATGGGGCGGGAGCCTGACACCCCACCCTCCACCCGGACGGCTTTCGTTTCGTCACCTTCCGAATACTTGCCGGGGCCGCACAGCGGCCCCTTTTCATTTCTTGCGATCGGAGAAGTAACGCTGTCCGCGCGCCTTCATCGCGCCAGTGATCAGCCGTTCGGAGATTTCGTCGGCCGCCTCGGGGGTGAGCTGCACGTCGACGGCGTCGGGGCCGTTGACGACCACGACGCCGTCCTCCGCCTCCACCTCACTGGGCTCGTCGTAGACCTTGTCGTCCATGATCGGACCGTCAGGCGCCGATCAGGACCGGCGTCCCGACGCCGGTCACCTGGTACAGCTTGGCCGCAAACTTGGACGGCATGCGGATGCAACCGTGTGAAGCCGGCTCGCCCGGATTGTATCCGGCGTGCATGGCAATGCCGTAGTCGTCGATGCGCTGCATGAACGGCATCGGCGCGTTGTCGTACTTCTTCGACCGGTACATCGGGCGCTTCTCCAGCACCGTGAAGATACCGGTCGGCGTGATCTTCGGCGGCTTCGCAGTCGAGATCGACGCCGCCGCGACGATGGTCTCGCCGCGATACAGATAGGCCATCTGATCCGACAGGCTGATCACCACCCGCTCTTCGCCCGCGCTTTTCGGGACGTCGCGCCACAGATACTGTCCGGGCTTGATGTCCGCTTCGCCGAAGGCGTCGAACATGTCCTGGCGGGCGATCGACGCGGCGCTCGCCGCAGTCATTTGCGCTTCGACGGTTTCGACCGAAGCGACGGCCGGGACGGTGGGGACACTAAGAGCGCAGACGGCCACAGCCGCAAGCGCACGCGCTAGCTTCCTCATAACAATGCTCTTTTTCAATTATTGACTTTGGCCGGAACAATGCTTTTCGGCCGAGTCGGGTTCCTTGCTACGGCCGTTTTCCGCGATTGCGCCTCATTCGCGTTCGCTCGCTTCGATCGGTGCGGCGGCGAACAGGAAAGCCCCGTTGACGACGAAACTGATGGCCAGGACCCACGCGAATGTGGCGATGATCTCGCTGGTGGTTCCGAACAGGCCGTAGACAATGAGCGCGATTGGAATGCCCGCGAGAAGCATCACGGCGAGCAGGAAATCGGTGGCCGCGACGACCCTCAACCAGCCTCGCAGCGGCGGCATCGACCGGCTTGCGGCGAAGGCCAGCGCCGCCATGCGAATGACCAGCCATAGTATGACCATGTTGAGCACCGGGAAGAAATTGGCGTCCTCGTCAAACGCCAGCCTGAATCCGGCGAGCATTGTTGCAGCCGCGGCGATCGCTCCGCTTGGCCAGTGAACCCGGCGGGCCATTGCCGCCACCAATTCGATCGCTCCTGCGGCAACCAGCAGCCAACCGACCACCAGGCGTCCGGGCAAACCACGCTCCAGCGGTAGCAACGCCGCGCCCGCCGCGAGCAGGACGATCAGCACGCCGCAGGTCCGGATGATGTATTTTCGAGCCTGGTCGGACATGGTCAGCCCTCCGTCACGCAGTGCCGAAACTGCGACAGCTCAGTGGCGGTTCCGTCAGGCGGCCTGATCGTAGGACGCGCTCTTCTTGTCACTTGACCCAAGCCAGTGGCTGAGATCGCGATCGAGGAGGGCGGAGAGCTTCGCAACGTCATCGCGCAAGGCCTCGCGGATTTCCTGTGCGAAGGACGGACTGAGGCGCACAGGCGGAGGATCGGTGCGATTCCATTCCAGCAGGGCCCGGCGAGCCGACATGATTGCGCGCAGCGGTGCCGGCGGCCTTCGCTGCGGTTTGGCGGCGATCCGCTTGCGGAACTGCGGCCCGGCCAGAACGGTGCGGGCGATCGGCGGCCGCTTCAGCAGGCGCTGCAGCCATTTCACCTTCACGCCCCGGCGCGGGCGGGGGTTCCAGTTTTCCGGCATCGGCGCCGGAGGCAGGTCGAGGAAATCGAGAACGCCCGCATAGGCCTTTGCCGGATCGGCCCGCAGATCGTCGAAGACGACGACGTGGCAACGATCGCGGCCGACAACGTCGAAGAAGCGACCGACATGCTTCCCGAACCGGGCGACCTCGTCATACTGGAGCTGGCGCGCGTCGAGGCAGGTTCGCGGGATCTTCCGGCCTGAGCGGCGCTCGTCGATCAGCCGCCAGGCCTCTTCGAAGTCCTCCACCGTCTCGTCGCCCTGGTGGACAAGCCGTTGGTGGAACGACGGCAGCTGCTGGATCGGGTCACGCACGGCGATGATGAACTTGGCGTCGGGCCAAAGCCGCAGCAACGGCAGCAGGCGCTCGGGCGCGTACAGGTAGGAAACCGATCCCTCTGCCATCACCTGGGCATCCGGATCGACGTCATGAAAGTAACGCGCCAGATATTCGTCGGCGACAGTCTGTTTCAGCTCATCCTGGTCGAGATCGTCGAGATCGAACAGCGCGAAGTAATGCGGCTCCTTCACACTTGAGAAACTGACCTCGGGATGACTTTCGAGCAGACGGGCAAGCGTCGTCGTTCCGCACCGCGGCGCTCCGACGATGCAGGCGAAGCGCTGCGACGGCCAGTTGGGAACGGAAGGTGCGGTTGTCGCCATGTGCCTCTGCTAGAAGGGATTTGAGGCAAAAAGGGGTCCAGCTTTTGGCAATCGTGTCAATCGGGAGAAACCACACCCAGACGTTGCTTCCAGTCTTCAGTCAGCAGATCCTGAACGTCTGGATGCTTCTTCAGATAATCCGCGAAAAATGGGCAGGTCGGAACAACCTTGAGGCCGCGATCCCGGGCCGCGTCGAGCGCGAACCGGATCAACGCAGTGCCGATCCCTTGCCCCTCGTGATCCTTCGGAACCTCAGTATGTGTGAAGACGATCTTGCCGTGACCGAGCATGTATTGCGCGAAAGCCCGGCTGCCGTTGCCGAGGTCAATCTCGAACCGGTGAAGGTCGGCATTGTCGCGGATTCTCAAATGATTTGATTGCATTGCGCAGACTTAGCTGCGGTCCCGGACTCCCGCCAGGCTTGCGGCGGAGTTGCGATAACAATTGTTACTGTGCCATAATGAAACAGAAGTGCCGCTCGTGCTGAGTCGATCCGCGGACCGAGGAGGTGTCGATGTCTCGTTACCAGGTGACGTCCATCCGGCGCGACCGCGCGCATCCGGACTGCCTGATCGAATCCGTCGGCTTCGCCGGCCAGATCTACTCGATCGACGAAACGATGCGCTGGCTGGACGCGTCTCCCGATAACCAGCTTTGGGTTGTCGACGATGACGGCGAGAGCGTGTGGGTCAGTGCGCGGCAGCATCTTCGAACGGGCCGGTACTTCCTGACGACGGAGCGGGGCGGCCAGCCGCTGAGCGAGCTCGCCAGCCTGTCCGAATGCCCACAGGCCGGATCGTCCCGCAGTGCCTTCCGCTTTGCCCAAGCCGTGGAGCGGCCCGCGATCGAGGATCAGGACGAATTCTGGACGAGCCGGGCCAGGGTGCCATCCAGGTCGACCATGTAACCGATGGTCAGCCCGCTCGCTT
Organism: Sphingomonas daechungensis; assembly: GCF_039543105.1. Taxonomy (NCBI): domain Bacteria; kingdom Pseudomonadati; phylum Pseudomonadota; class Alphaproteobacteria; order Sphingomonadales; family Sphingomonadaceae; genus Sphingomonas; species Sphingomonas daechungensis. The sequence continues at coordinate 650,683 of NZ_BAABJC010000001.1, read as the reverse complement.
CGACCTTGGGCGGCTGAAGCCGGGGCAGGCCGGTTCGAGCCTCCGGAATTCCCGCTTCCCTGCAAGTCTCGTAGAAGCTCGCGACGTCGTCGAGCCGCAGGCAACATCCGAACGAACTCTCGAGTGGATCGAGGTCGGGGTAGAGGAAGAACTCCAGCGCAAGCCCGCCGCGCTTGAGGATCATCCAGCCGCGGTCGCGCCACGTCTCCTCGAAACCGAGCCGGACATAGAATTGCGATGTGGCCTCGAAATCGCGAGATGGGAGGTTCGGCGTTGCGTGATCCATGATTGACCTTCCCGCGACCGTTGCAATGATCGGATAGCGCTTCATGCAGCCATGGCAAACGCCGCCCGGCTACAGCACGCCCACCAGCCAGAGGATGACAGCCCAGAGCGCGATCGAAATGCCCAGAATCGCTCTCAGTCGCGTTCCGAGGGCGAAGCGGTCGTCAGGCGGGTCATCGACCTCGCTTTCTTCTTCGACCGCTACTGCCGTGTCGGGCTTCACGATCGGGCTGCGGAGAAGTGCCGCGCTGACCGCCGCACGAGAAACGGGGTTCGCGAATTCGCATCCGAAGTATTCGCCGCTGTTCCAGACCACGAACGCGCTGGTTGCGCCGATTGCGGGTAGGTCGATCTCGAAATCGTCGAACGGTTCCAGCTTGGCCGCCGTCTGCAGAAGCACGCCAGTCGTCGAGATGTCGTGGATCACCACGGGCATTCCGCTCGATGGAAGCGACGCGCTCAGGCTCAGCTTCCGGCGTGGTGACGTCCGCCTCGACGTCGTCTTCAAAGTCTCCAGCCGGGCTTGAATTGTCATACGCCACCTCCGGCCTTCAAGTGACCGGATTGCAGTAAACAAGACCTTACAATCCGGGCCGATGCGAATGATATTCCGGTGGATAAATCTCGAAGCCTGGACCCTAAGTACATCACCGTATGTGAAACCCGGTCTGCTTGAGCGAAACGGTCCCGCAGAACTGCCGGGAACGTCAGATGCGCTGGTACAAGATGCCGGTAGAGGATCTTCCGGCCGAGGATTATCGCGAGCGGGCAGACCGCTTTCACCGCATGGCGGCGCGGCTCTCCAACCCGCAGATCGCGGCGAAGTTCGAGGCGATGGCAATCGACGCCGAAATCATTGCCGAACGAAAGGCGCGGGAAGCTTTCAGCCGAAGTTGACAGGCGGGTGCGGCGAGTATCCATTCCGGTGGTATGTTCGCCAATCCGCTGTCGCTTAGGGGCCGCTCCGCAAAGTCGAAGGTCGCGCTCAATTTCGCCGCGGCCGCTCTGCGCGCGGGCGATCGGGCCAAGGCGCAGATGCTGCTGCGCGACCGCTTGATCGAAGACCCGACTGACGCAGATGCTCTGACCGTCCTTGCGCAGATTGCCGCAGAGGATGCTCGCGTGGAGGATGCGACAGTTCTCCTGCGTCGCGCCGTGTCGGCCGACCCGTCGCCGGACAGGCGGTTGGCGTTGATCGAACACCTTCAGAAGCATGCCGGCGCCGCGCTCGCGCTAAAGGAGTTCGAAGAGCTTCCCGCCGACTTCCGCTCACGGATCGAAGTCAGCGGGATGGAGGCCCGGACGCTCGGCCTGCTCGGCATGCACGATGAGCAGATCGGGACTTACAAGCGCATGCTTCGCCAGCAGCCGAACCGAGCCGGGACTTGGATGAACCTCGCCAACGCGCTGAAGACAGCGGGGCGGACTGATGAAGCGGTGAAGGCCCTGAAGCGCGCAACCAAGATCGAGCCGACGATGGGCCAGGCGTATTGGACTCTCGCCAACTTCAAGTCCTATCGCTTTACCGCGCCTGACATTGCGCAGATGCACCAGGCGCTCGGCCGCAAGCTTACTCCCGACGAAGCGCTCCACATCCATTTCGCGCTCGGAAAAGCGTATGAAGACCAGCGCAACTTCGAATCTTCGTTCCGCCATTACCTTGCCGGGAACGTCATCCGCACCAGCCAGATCGATCCGGAGTCCGTGCCCATCGATGCACCGGTCGAGGATGCAATCGAGCACTGCACACCGGAGATCTTCGAACGGTTCCGCGGTGCCGGCTGTCCGGCGTCCGACCCGATTTTCGTATTCGGCCTACACCGGTCGGGATCGACGCTGATCGAACAGATCCTCGCCAGCCATCCACAGATCGAAGGGACGTCGGAGCTGCCGGTCCTGAATGCGCTAGCTTCGCGGCTGCGGCGGTCGACGGGGCAGACGGTGGGCGAGGCGATTGCCGCGCTCGACGCATCGGAGATCAAGGCGATCGGCGAGGAGTATGTGGAGCGGACACGGCCGTTCCGGCACACCGACAAGCCATTTTTCGTCGACAAGATGCCGGGCAACTGGATCAACGCAACCTTGATCCGACTTGCGCTTCCCAACGCGAAGATGATCGATGCGCGGCGCTTCCCGATGGCGTGCGGCTTTTCGAACTTCAAACAGAATTACGCGACCGGGGTGACCTTTTCCTACAGCCTGCGAGCGATCGGGGAGTTCTACTTCAATTACTGGCGCTTCATGCGGCATTTCGAGACGGTTCAGCCGGGAGCGATCCACCATGTCCTCAACGAACGGCTGATCGAGGAACCGGAGCCTGAAGTGCGGCGGATGCTGGATTACATCGGTGTCCCGTTCGATCCGGCCTGCATGGAGTTCCATTCCAACAGAAGGGCAGTGCGCACGCCGAGTGCAGAGCAGGTTCGGCGGCCCATCAACCGTGACGGCGTCGACGTCTGGCGGAACTACGAGCCCTGGTTAGGCGAGCTGAAGGATGCGCTCGGGCCAGCCCTCGAAAACTGGGACAGCTAGTCAAGAAAAAGGGCGGAGTGGTTTCCCACCCCGCCCGATTTCATTTCACGCCTGACTAAAGTCAGCCGCGTTCCGGCGCCGGTGGCGGCGGAGGAGGCGGAGGCGGCGGAGCCGGGCAGGCCTCGGTCGCCAGGATCACCGATCCGTCCGGGCACGTCTGCGTCGCCGGCGGCGGCGGAGGCGGCGGAGGTGGCGGGGGTGGAGGCGGCGGCGGCGGTGCCGGCGACGCGAAGTTGTAGATCAGGCTCGCCAGCACGCTATGCGACTGGAACCTTCCTGCATCAAAGGCCGCGGCGCCCGCAAGGATCCCATTATCGAAGGTGTAGGCATCCTTCACCCTCGGTCCCTGGAAGTATCTATACTTCAGACCGAGGTCGATGTTGGGCGATATCGCATAGCGTATGCCCGCGATGGCTTGCCAGGCGAGGCCGCTGTCCTTGATCGATCCGGACGCCGCGTCGACGACCGTCGCCGGACTGGTCGCTGTCGTGCTGACCGCCAGCTTATATTTGACGGAGGCGTATCCAATACCGCCGCCCGCATAGAAGCTGAGGCCGTTCTCGTCGCCGAAATCGAGCAAGGCGTTGACCATGCCGGACAGAACCGTCGTCCGGCCGTCGGCGTCGATATCGTACGGTCCGTAGGTATACGTGCTGCCCTCGCTGCTGTCCGCAACCAGGGTCGCATTGTCGTAGCTGCCGTGCTTGGCCTTTTTCCAGCCCACTTCGCCTTCGAGGCGGAACATGCCGAAATCGTAACCCGCGATGAGGTCGAGATCGATGCCGGTCTTATAGTTCGTCTTGTAGTCGGCGATGAAGTCGTAGGAAAAGCCTTCGGAGGACGAGAAGTTGCCCGCGAACACGGCCGACTTGTCCTTCGGGAAGAGGGCGCCGCCCTCAACTCCGAAATAACCGCTGCCATCGCGAGCCGCGGCCGGTGAGGCAATTGCCGCCGCAGCAGCGGCAGCCAGTAGATATTTTCGCAACGTGCCCTCCTTCTGGTCATGGACGCGCGTGCCTGCGGCCCACCATTTGTTGGATGAACGCGACTTGCGGGCAAACCCCCGTTTGCGGATGACCGAACTGAACGGACCCGATGCATCGGCATTAACATCGTTTAGGTTACAGTACAAAGAAAAGTACGGAATCCCGCGATTTATGGCGGCATGAGCATCGATTATGACGCGGTAGCTGTGGGGCCCGCGAGCCGCGCACATCAGGCACGGATTGTCCGCAAGGTTACATTTGCCGTGAAAAGGCCTATCTAGCCCTCGCTATCAGTCGCAATCGAACGGTCTTCAGGCGCTTTGCGGCTCCTTATTCCTTCTATTCGCCTCTCCTAGCGGGAGAGGACCGATCGGCGGTCCTCCAGGAAGGAATGACACTCATGCCAATCGGCACCGTAAAGTTTTTCAACGACCAAAAGGGCTACGGCTTCATCGCCCCGGAAGACGGCGGCACGGACGCTTTCGTCCACATCACGGCAGTCGAGCGCGCGGGCCTGCGCACGCTGCAGAAGGACCAGCGCGTCAGCTACGAGCTGGAGCAGGACCGTCGCGGCAAGACCAGCGCGGTCAACCTTCAGTCCGCCTAAGTACGCATTTCCCTCCCGTCCTCGGGAGGACCTTCGGCCCGTTCCGCCACGCGCGGAGCGGGCTGCGGGAGCCCAGGAGTTTTGATCATGACCGTTGTTTCCCAACCGCATTCCAAGGAGCGGCAGGTCTACCTGCTCCGCGCCGAGCAGGCTCGTTCCGAAGCGGATGCCGCCACGCTGGACAATGTCCGCGACCGCTGCCTGCGCGCCGAAGCTGCCTGGATGCAGATGGCGGCCAGGGCCGAACGGTCCGAGCACATGCGTGCGCTGGAAGCCGCGGCAAAGGCGGAACGTAACTTGCAAAGCGCGGACTGAACCGCCTCGCAGCGTCCATTAAGCACATAGCCTACATTGTGGCAGCTTCGCGGAAGGGATAGCTCGGCGAAGCGGTTCGACAGTGCTCGCGACCCGCCAGTTCTCGTCTTTCCTTCGTGGAGATTGCGATGAACCTGCGAACGCCTCCATCAAGATGGATATCGTTCCTCGCGCCATTTGCGTTGGCGTTTCCATCAATCGCCAGCGCGCAAGGCACGCCACCGCTCGAGACCGAGGTCCTGTTCCGGAACGTCAGGGTGTTCGACGGCGTCGGGCCGAGCCTGTCGGGACCGACCAACGTCCTGGTTCGCGGCAATCACATCGCTTCGATTGGCCCCCAGGTCCGATCGACATCCGGTGCCAAGGTCATCGAAGGTCGCGGCCGCACGCTGATGCCGGGCCTGATCGACGTTCACGTCCACCTGACCTTCGGGGCGCTGACCCAGCAGCAGATGGCCTCGCCCGATCTGACGCCCGAGAAAGTCGGCAAGGCCGCGGCCGCCAACGCGACCGGCACGCTGATGCGCGGCTTCACGTCGGTCAGGGACGTCGGCGGGCCGATTTTCGAGCTGAAGCAGGCGATCGACGCGGGCCGGGTCAGTGGTCCCCGGATCTGGCCATCGGGCCCGACCATTTCGCAGACCGCAGGGCATGGCGACTATCGCACCCCGGACGAGGGACCGCGCCGGTGGACAGGCAAGGCGTCGCGTGCCGAACTGATGGGCGCCGGCTACATCGCCGACGGGCGCGACGAGGTCCTTGCGGCAACCCGCGAGGCGCTGCGGTTCGGGGCGAGCCAGATCAAGGTCATGGCGGGCGGAGGGACGTCGTCCGACTACGACCCGGTGGACGTGACCCAATACACGCTGGACGAGATGAAGGCGGCCGTGGACGCCGCCGAGGACTGGGGCACGTACGTCACGGTTCACGCCTATACGTCGCGGGCGGTGCGGCGGGCGATCGAGGCGGGCGTCAAGTGCATTGAGCACGGACAGCTCCTCGACGAAGACACGCTCCGGCTGATGGCGGAGCGCGGCATCTGGTTGTCGAGCCAGAACCTGGTCGAAAGCACCGACGCGATGAGCCCGCAGCGGCGGGAGAAGCGCAAGCCCGTGATCGAGGGCCAGGCCCGGCTGTGGCCGATGGCCAAGCGGCTTGGCGTCAAGCTCGCCTGGGGCACGGACTTCCTGTTCGAGCCGGAGCTCAACGCGCAGCAGAACGCGTACATCCTGCGGTTGAAGCCGTGGTTCACGTCTGCGGAAATCCTGAAGATGGTGACGCACGACAATGCGGAGCTGCTGGCGCTGTCCGGCCTGCGCTCGCCCTATCAAGGCAAGCTCGGCGTGGTTCAGGAGGGCGCATTGGCCGACCTGCTGCTCGTCAACGGCAACCCGCTCGCCAACGTCGACCTGGTCGGGAACCCGGCCAACTTCTCCGTCATCATGAAGGACGGCAAGGTCTTCAAGGAAACGACCTGACGGCGCTTGTGCGTCCACGCCACGGGGCGCGACGGATATCCGCGCGCCGAGAGGGCGTCGGGGCCGTTCGAAAGCCAGCGAGCGTCAGCTTTGCCAGAGGGGAAGTTGACCAAATTGACCGTGCCGGGCGCGGGAGAAGCGGGCGCGAATGGTCCCAATGTTCGCACTGAGGGCAGTGCATTCGCGGTTTCGGCCAGCGCCCCGATGAAGGCGATCTGCCTTTCCGCCGTCCAGCCTTAATGGCGCGGGCATCGTCCGGAAGTGAAATTGACTGGTTCGTGAAAAACGGGCCCATGAACCATATTGGATCATAGAACTAAGGCTGTAGGACAGCCTTTTCCGATCTAGGAGAGAAATTGACCGGCCGTTTGCCAAAGCATGTAGGTGGCGACGGCGAAGATTAGGATTGCAAAGACGAGGGTTAGCGCGTCCCGCTTTGCGGAAAGATGGCGAGCTGCGCGCGTTCCGACGATGCCGCCTCCCAGCCCCCCGGCGATAAAGGCCACGGCGAGTGGCCAGTCGACCAGCCCGGAAATGGCGTAGTTTCCGGCCGTCGTCAGGCCGAAGGAAGTTACACCGACCAACGACGAGCCGACCGCGTTGAGCATTGGCATGCCCGTTGCCGCGATCAAGCCAGGCACGATCAGGAAGCCGCCCCCTATTCCAAAGAATCCAGAGAAGAGCCCCGCTCCGAGCCCGTAAGCAACGAGTTTCGGAGCGTTTTCGCGTCCCAGCCGGACTCCGGCGTCGCCGGCATGACCTCGACGTTTGAGCATGAGGATGCCGACCGCGATCATGACCAGCGCGAACAGGAAGAGCAGCTTTTGGCCGTCGAAGTTCTTTCCGAGCGTTGACCCGGCCGCTGCGCCGGCAATTCCGGCGAGGGCGAAAACTGCAGCGCACCTCCATTTAACGTGGCCATGCCGGGCATGGCTCGCAAGTCCGGTGGCTGCATTGGCGGCGACGGCGAAAGCACTGGTGCCGATGGCCACGTGCGGATTGGAGACGCCGACTAGGTAAACCATGAGTGGAACGGCGAGGATCGAGCCGCCTCCGCCAACCAAGCCAAGCACGAAGCCGACGAGACCGCCTGAAAACGCGCCGAGAATGTACTGGGAGGTCTCCAGCATCAGGCGTCAGTCGGCGAATGCATCGGGCTCATTCGGCGCAGACCCGCAACGACGCGGTGCAGGAACATCCCGATGATCATTGCTGCAACGAACAGCCACGCCTGCCACATTCCGAAGGCGAGTCCGGCGATGGCCGGGCCGGGGCAGAACCCGACCATTCCCCAGCCAATCCCGAACAAGACCGCTCCACCGATCAGCTGACTGTCAAGCTGACGGTTTTCCGGGATGAAGAAGCTGCGTCCGAAAATCGGTGCCCTCAATCGCCGTGAAACGACGTACCCGATGGCTGACGCAAGCACGGCCCCGATCATCACGAAGGCAAGGGTTGGATCCCAAGACCCGGCGAGGTCCAGAAACCCTAACACGCGAGACGGATTGATCATGTCCGATACCGCGAGGCCGGCACCAAACAGAATGCCGGACGCCAGGGCTGGAAGGACTGTGCGCAAGTCAGGCTCCCATCAAATGTCGAGTGACGAATACCGTGGCGGCCGCGGCTGCCATAAAGGCGAGGGTCGCGGCGATTGAGCGAAATGAAAGGCGGCCGATCCCGCAGACGCCGTGCCCGCTTGTGCATCCGTTCCCGAGGCGTGTGCCGAAACCGACGAGCAGTCCCGCAGCGATCAGCACCGGTACCGACGAGGTCACTTCAATCTGCGGCTGGCGGATCAACGTCGAAGCCACAATCGCTCCAACCGGAAGACCGATCACGAAAGCAGCAGCCAGTCGCCACGGCGGTCCTGCATCCGCGATCCGGACTACCGTAGCGAACATTCCACTAACACCGGCAATCCGGCCCGTGAGCAAAAGAAGCAGTGCAGCTGCAGCGCCGATCAGCAATCCGCCGAAGACGGCAAATGCAACGGGGAGCGGTTCCAGCATTATAGCAGGTTGAGCGGCAGTTTGAGGTAGCGAGTGCCGTTCGATTCCGGCTCGGGCAAATGGCCGCCTCGCATGTTCACCTGCACCGAAGGCAGGATCAGGCGCGGCATGTCGAGCGTCGCATCACGCGCGGTGCGCATGGCCACGAAAGCGTCTTCGTCGACGCCTTCGTGGACGTGCACGTTGCTCGATCGCTCAGCGCGGACGGTCGTCTCCCAGGCGAATTCATCGCGGTTCGGGGCCTTATAGTCGTGGCACAGGAACAGGCGGGTTTCGTCCGGAAGTTCGAGTAGCCGGTGGATGGAGCGAAACAGCCGGTGTGCGTCGCCGCCGGGGAAGTCGGCTCGCGCGGTGCCGTAGTCGGGCATGAAGAGTGTGTCGCCAATGAAGGCAGCATCGCCGATCACGTAGGCCATATCGGCCGGCGTGTGCCCGGGAACATGGAGCGCGATTGCTGGGATTCCGCCGAGGCTGAACTTGTCTCCATCGGCGAAAAGCCTGTCGAACTGCGATCCGTCACGCGCGAATTCTGTGCCCTCGTTGAAGATCTTGCCGAACACTTCCTGAACGCTGCGGATGTCCTCGCCGATCGCGAGGGCTCCTCCCAGCTTCTGCTGAAGATAAGGCGCCGCCGACAGGTGATCGGCATGAGCGTGGGTCTCCAGCAGCCATTCGACGGTCAGGCCCTCCGCCTTGACGTAATCGATGATCCGGTCAGCGCTTTCGAAGGATGTGCGTCCTGCTGCCTCGTCGAAATCCATCACGCTATCGACGATGGCTGCCGCCTTCGTCGCAGGATCGTGCACGATGTGGGTCGCAGTGAAAGTCGGCTCGTCGAAGAAGGTGCGAACGACGGGGCGATGGATGTCGCTCTGGAGCGCTTGTTCGACCTGAGTTTCCGCACGTCCGAAGTGAACGGCCGCGTCGTTGCGCTGGATCAGATTCGCTGGAACGTTCATGGGCGGGTTCCTTTTGGGCCCATCTGCCGTGCTGGCTGCTTGTCCGCATTAGGTGATTTCCACGAAGGGTCGCCACCTTCCTTCGAGCAAAACATCTTATGAAGCAGGATCAGCACCTGAGCCGCACGTTCGTCACCGACCCTGTAGAAAAGAGTTTGGGCCTCGCGTCGGAACGCGACCAAGCCTTGGTCCCGAAGCTTTGCCAAATGCTGCGAGAGTGCGGACTGGCTTAGGCCAATTCGCGACGTAAGGTCGCCGACCGATATCTCTTCCTCAGCAATGAGATGGCAGAGGATTAGCAGCCGATTCTCGTTGGCGAGCATCTTCAGTAGCGCCGCGGCCTTGGCCGCATTAGCGGTCATTTCGGAAGGGGATATGGCGACTACTTTATCCATTAGCAGTCACTAATTTAGTGATTGTTCATATACAATCATGTGTGTCTAATTCAGCCTGCGCTGACGAACGAATCCAACACCTTCTTCAACCCCGCATGCTCGAACTCGATCTCGAGCTTGTTGCCTTCCTGCGCGACGATCTTGCCGTAGCCGAACTTGCCGTGGAACACGCGCTGGCCGAGCTCCAGGTCGGTGCGGCCCTGGTTGCCTAAGGATACCGCCGAGGCCTTCGCCTCGATCACGCGGGCCGGGTCGCGGTTGAAGCGGCCGCCCTGGCTTGCTCGCTGCCAGCCGGGGCCTCGCGTCGACGCCCGCATCGACTGGGCGGGGCCGAGGTGGGCGAAGGGGTCGGCGCGCTCGCTCCATTGCGCTCGCCACAGGCTCTCGCCGCCGGACATGGTCGTTTCCGTCTCGATGTGCTCGTCGGGAAGCTCGCCGACGAAGCGGCTGGGGAGTGAGCTGGTCCACTGGCCGTAGATGCGGCGGTTGGCGGCGTGCATGACCGTCGCCTTTTTCCGCGCGCGGGTGATGGCGACGTAAGCGAGGCGGCGCTCCTCCTCGAGGCTGGCGAGGCCGCCTTCATCGAGCGCGCGCTGCGACGGGAAGATGCCTTCCTCCCAGCCGGGCAGATAGACGACGTCGAACTCCAGCCCCTTGGCGGCGTGGATGGTCATGATGGTGACCTTCTCGCCCTGCCGGTTCTCGTCATTGTCCATGACGAGGCTGACATGCTCGAGGAAGGCGGGGAGGGTCTCGTACTCCTCCATCGCGCGCGTGAGCTCGGCAAGGTTTTCGAGGCGGCCGGCGCTTTCCGCGCTGCGGTCGGCCTGGAGCATGGCGGTGTAGCCGCTTTCGTCGAGCATGATGCGGGCGAGCTCGGCATGAGGTAGCTCGTTCGACATCTGCTTCCAGCGGTGGATGTCGGCGACGAAGCGGCCGAGGCTGGAGCGGGCGCGGGCCTGAAGCTCGTCGGTGTCGAGCAGCCGCGCGGCGGAGATGAGCAGGGGCTCCTGAGTCGCGCGCGCGTGCGCGTGGATGGTGGCCAACGCCTTGTCGCCGAGGCCACGCTTGGGCTGGTTGACGATGCGCTCGAACGCGAGGTCATCGGCGGGCTGGTGGATGAGGCGGAGGTAGGCGAGGGCGTCGCGGATCTCGGCGCGCTCGTAGAAGCGGAAGCCGCCGATGATCTGGTAGGGCAGGCCGATCGCGATGAAGCGCTCTTCGAACTCGCGGGTCTGGAATTGGGCGCGGACGAGGATGGCGACGTCGTCGAGGCTGAGCCCGCGGCGCTGGAAGCCCTCGACGTCCTCACCGATGCGGCGCGCTTCCTCCGGGCCGTCCCAGATGCCGACGACCTTGACCTTTTCGCCGTCACCCTTGTCCGTCCAGAGCGTCTTGCCGAGGCGGCCGGAATTGTTGGCGATGAGGCCGTCGGCGGCGGCGAGGATGTGGGAGGTGGAGCGGTAGTTCTGTTCGAGGCGGACGATCTTCGCGCCGGGGAAGTCCTTTTCGAAGCGGAGGATGTTGGCGACTTCGGCCCCGCGCCAGGAATAGATCGACTGGTCGTCGTCGCCGACGCAGCACAGGTTGCGCCGCGGCTCGGCGAGGAGCCTCAGCCAGGCATACTGCGACTGGTTGGTGTCCTGATATTCGTCGACGAGGATGTAGCGGAAGCGATCGCGGTAGCTTTCCAGCACGTCGGGGTGCGTGCGGAAGATGGTCAGCATGTGCAGCAGCAGGTCGCCGAAGTCGCAGGCGTTCAATGTGCGCAGGCGGTCCTGGTAGGCGGCGTAAAGCTCGCGCCCGCGCCCGGGGCCGAATGCCTCCGCTTCGCCGAGGTCGACTTCCTTCGGGGTCCAGCCGCGGTTCTTCCAGCGGTCGATGAGGCCGGCGAGCTGGCGCGCGGGCCAGCGCTTCTCGTCGAGATTGGCGGCGCTGATCAGCTGCTTGAGGACGCGGAGCTGGTCGTCGGTGTCGAGGATGGTGAAGTTGGATTGGAGGCCGACGAGCTCGGCATGGCTGCGGAGCATGCGCGCGGCGACCGAGTGGAAGGTGCCGAGCCAGGGCATGCCCTCGATCGCTCCGCCGCTGATCTTGGCGATGCGCTCCTTCATCTCGCGCGCGGCCTTGTTGGTGAAGGTGACCGCGAGGATCTGGCTGGGCCACGCCTTGCGGGTCGCGATCAGGTTGGCGAGGCGGGCGGTGAGGGCGGAGGTCTTGCCCGTGCCGGCGCCGGCGAGGACCAGCACCGGGCCCTCGGTCGTGAGCACGGCCTCCCGCTGCGGCGGGTTGAGGCCGGCGAGCCAGGGGGCTTCGCGACTCGGATCGGGCGAGTCGGGCAGGTTGGACGGCGATTCAGGCACGGACCTGAGGTAGGTTAGGGGGAACGGAACGGCAACTTTTTCGGACGACTCGAAAGAGTCACGAAACGTTCTAACCTTTGTTACCGATATCCCCGTTATCCACAGGCTTGAGCACGTATTTTTCGCTTCCCCGACTCGGCGGCGAGGTGCATTGTTCAAGGGTGATCGGGACGGAAGTCCCCGCCTCACCGGAGCGCCGGCAACGGCAGGAAGGAGCGGCGAGTGACGGAAGGACCGATCTCCGCCGACAGGCAATGTGAAACTCCTCGGAGGATCGCGGGGCCAGTCGGGAAGAGGCGCCGGAAGAGTTGATCTTCCTCTAGCGCGACGCGGTTCGGAAGACTTCGGTCGGAAGAGCAAAGCGAGACGCAAGAGTGGTCGACCCAAGAAGGGCCGCGGAACATCGGATTGTTTTGGTTTTCGGACCAGGCGACGATAGTTGAAAGACAAGCGAACCCTCGGGTGGCGCAGTCCAGTAGATGGTCGAGGCTCCTCTCACGAGGGAGCGATTTGATGGGAAGCGACGCCTGAGCTGGTGAACTTGGATTTCTGGATCGGATCTCTCGGGATCTGGACTTGAAAACCGGTAGATCCTTCGCTCGGCGCAGTGGGGGCTGGCAGCAATGCCGGCCCCCATTTCTGTTTGGGGTTTGCGATCACGCTGAGCCGGCTGGCTCCCTCAGATGACTAGTGCTCGTGCGCCATCGCCATCTGGTGATTGGGGATCGACGACAGTGGGACAAGGTGGGGGTCTTCGTCGCCGCGGGCCCAGGCGTCGATGATCTGCAACCCGTTCCCCATGTCGCCGCCCGAGCAGTTGAGCATCCGCTCGATGCAGCCGTCCGGGCCTTCCCACATCGCGTGCGCGTCCGGGTCCCAGGCCATGAAGAAGTCAGCGTGGAACGAGGCGCCCGCTTCCTTGCCGACCATCGCGTCCGATGAAAGGGACCACAGGCGAATGTCGTCGCCGGGCAAGATCTTGTAGGCCGAGCTCAGCTGGAAATCGGCGATCACGTAGGGATGCTTGTTGTCGCAGCGCGGTTGTCCGGAGCCCATGTCCCGCTGTGCGTAAGAGACGTGCGTGCGATGGTTGGGGCTGTCGAGGTTCTGTCCGTCCCAGCAGGTCGGGGAATGTCCTCGCGACCAGATTTCCATGCCGACCTGGCAGATGCCGGAATCGGCCAGCTTCTTAAGGGTCGGAAAGGCGCGCTGCTGCACCGGCTCGCCCTTGTGCACGCAGATCCAGTCGAACGAGCCGGTTGGAGCGGATTTCGTCAGCATGTCGTACCCGAAGATGAACTTGAGACCGTTGGGCAACGGCACGCACTTGCCCTGGTATGCCCAGTGCTTGCGGTCCCAGCAGACTGGATCACTGCTTGGCCGGCGCTTGTAGTAGATGGTGGTGTAGATCGGGCGGACCGCATTGCCCTTGCCGTCGAGCATCGCGGGTTGCCAGTAGCCCGAACGGTTCACCGCTCCACCGCAGGTGCTGTTCCCCTTCGTGCGAAGCGAACGGTAGGTCGAATAAGCGTCCGCATCGAGATTGCCGAAGAACTGGTGCAGGTGCGATTTGCCGGGCTGGCCCGGATAAACGATCGGGTCGTCGTAGAGCAGGTGGCCGGGGTTGCACTGAAAGCGGAAGGCTCCGACCACGTCGGGCGCGGCGGACGGCGGAATCTTGCCTTCGCCCCACGACTTCTGAAGCATCGTCGACAGGACGAACTCGCTCTTGATCGGAATCTCGCCGGTAAGCGGGTTGTGGGCTGCGGCCGCGGGGGCCTGCGTTTGCGCGACAGCGGCGGGACCTGCGGTGAATGCTGCCACAAGGACGATCAGCGCGGAGATGAACAGGCGACGCATGCGGAGACTCTTACATGGAAGGGCCGAACAAGAACATGAACCGATCCTGCTGTGCCGCGAGACGGGAAATCAGCTTCCAACCCACTGCACCAACTCAAGCGTAATTCCCTCCGGACCCTCGAAGAGCCGCAGCTTCCGGCTGATGTAGTCCAGCTCTTCACTCAGCATGGTGACGCCATTGGCCTCGAGGTGCTTTGCTGCAGCGCCCAGATCGTCGACCCGAAGCGCGAGATGGTTGAAACCCCGTTCCCGAAGATTTGTCGGATGCAGGCCGGGATCGGTCCCTGGCGTCGGCGTGAATTCGAGTAGCTGAATCTCGAACCGTGGGTTCGCACCTTCGAGCGCGAGCGTGATGTGCTGCGCCTTCATCTCCGGCATGCCCATGTAGTGCGCGGGAGCGCCGCCATCGATCGTCAGCACATGCTCCTCCCGAAAGCCGAGAAGGGCGAAGAAGGCGATGGCCGGGCCCGCGTCGGCCACTGCGATGGTCACGTGATCGACATTGAGAAACATCATGTGCCTTTCTCGATCCTACGAACATTGAACAATAGCCAGCGGTCGCTGCCTTTCCAGCCGCCCCCGAGAGATACTGCGCCGCCCGCAGGCGTCCGTTAATCACGTCCGGGAACAAAGGCTTAGGTTAATCGGCCCAAACGGGCGGTTCGAGTGGGGGGCCCAGGTAAGGGCCGAGTATGAGTATTTTTGGAAAGAGTTTCGGTGGCGGTCGTCGGGCCGCGCCGAGGACGGATGCGCCGCTGATCGCGGTAATCACGACCCTCACGGAATCGCATTCCGTGTTGGTCGTTGACGTGTCCTCCACGGGTGCCCGGCTGAGCGGACAACTGCTTCCCAAGATGGGCGCAGACCTGGTCGTCACAATCGCAGAAGTAAGGGCTTTCGGCACGGTCGCCTGGTCGGAGCATGGCGAGTGCGGAGTGACGTTCGACGTTCCGCTTTCGAATGGGGACGTGGAGCGTCTGAAGCTACGAGTGTCGACCGCTCGCGGCCTGCCCCCTGAAATCAGGGCCGCGTTCGACAATTGGGTCATGGGTTGCTGACGCTGAGATTCCTGCGAGTGCCCTTATTTGGCGCGCTCGTAGGGGACGAAGTCGCCGAGGATGCAGGCGCCGACAGTGGAGCCGGTGGGCATGTCGACGACGAGCAGCCGCTCTCCGCGGCATACCCGCAGGCGATTGCCCTCCCGTCCCAGAGTTCGAAGTCCGGATAGATCCGAGCAGCCCTGACCGGCCTGCAAGTCGTTGCGCCAGATGCGGGGGCCGTCGCGAAACAGCAGCGTGCCGTCGTCGATCCCGATCGGGCTTCGTGTCTTGTCCGGCGCGATGCAGCGCATCGGCTTGCCGGCCACGCGCCCGGCCAGCCAGGAATCCAGCTTCGCCTGCGTTTCCGGCGTTCGCTGAGACCCATCGGACGACGTCGCCCCGATCAACATGATTGCGCCAAGCGCCAGCAAGACTCTGCGCATCGCCGATCCCCCAGTCAGTTTCGCTGACTATTGCCAGATCGAGAAAACACGCAAGCGAGGCGGCCTTTCAGCCTAGTGGTTTCTACGGATGTTTCTGTTACGCAATTCGCCTCCGGCCGTCGGCGAGCCGGACGGGTTGTAGCGTTGCGTCTCGCCGCATGGCAGCAGGAGGCAGAATGCGCGCTGTACGGACGATCTCCACCTTCCTGATCCCGGCATTGATGTTGAGCGCCGCATCTCCTGCGTTGGCGCAGGGGCGCGCCGGCACGCTGATCAGCGCCGAGCCAATCGTGGAAACGCCGGGCGGGATGCAGGCGTGGAAGGTCCGCTATTGGACCCTGCTCGGCGATGGCCGGCCGGTGCAGGCGACGGGGATCGTCGCTGCGCCGCGCGAGGCCATTCCAGCACAGCCGCGAAACGTGCTGGCCTGGACCCACGGGACCTGGGGCGTGGTAACGAAGTGCGCGCCGTCCCTGAGCCCCAATTTCTGGAATGCGACTCCCGGGCTTGAAGCAGTCCGGAGCGGTTATGTCGTCGTCGCGCCCGACTATCCCGGGCTCGGCTCGGACGGCGTCCATCCGTTCCTGGTTGGGGTTGATACAGGCCGCTCGGTGCTGGATGCGGTGCGGGCGGCGCGGTCCATTCCGGGCGCTGCGGCCGGGAGCCGTTACGCGGTGTGGGGTGAATCCCAGGGCGGTCATGCGGCACTGTGGACCGGTCAGATTTCGGCCCGTTACGCGCCCGAGCTGCAGCTCGTTGGAGTGGCCGCCGCCGCTCCGCCCACGGATCTCGTGCAGAACCTGCGGCAGAGCGCGAATAAATCGGTTCGGACCTTCTTCACCGCGTACATCGGCTACACTTGGAACCAGCGTTACCACGCTTCACTGGCGCCGTTCGGCGGTGCACAGTCTCAGCGCATCCTGAAGCGGCTGGCGCAGAACAATTGCATCGAGCTCAACTCCAAGCCGAAGCTTGGGACGATTCTGGGCGTCGCTACCTTGCAGAGCCGATGGAAGACTTTGGATTTGGGTCGCATTGAGCCCTGGGCCTCGCTCGCTCATCGCAACAGTCCGACCACGCACGATTTCGGAGTGCCTTTGCTGATCGCGCAAAACCCAAAGGACGATCTGGTAGCGCCGGCCGTCACGCTCGCACATTCGAAGGCACTGTGCCGGTCCGGCGCCCGCCTGAAATACATCACGATCAGCGGGCCGGGTCATGCAACCAGCGCCAAGGACAGCGCAACGGAAACGCTTAGCTGGATTCAGGACCGCTTCGCCGGCCGGCCCGCGCCGAGCGACTGCCGTCGCCTCTAACGTACGACAATCGTCGTGTGCATCCCGAAGGTCGAGTGGAACGGGTGTCCGCAGTGAACCTTGTACTCGCCGGCGGAAGGTACGAGCGTGACCGTCTTCGTCTCGCCGCCCTTGAGGTCGACTTCGCCCTGTTTCACGTCGCCCGAGACGATCTTCGAATGGGCGAAGAAATCGGGTGCGGTAAAGTCGTGGCCTTTGCCGGCCGTGTTGACGAACTTGAGGGTCACTTCCTGACCGGCTGCCAAGGCAATCGGGCCGGGCTTGTAGCCGTAGCTGTAGAGCGAGATGGTCTGCACTGGCGGCGCGGCGATCGCGGCTGGAGCGACGATCATGAGAGCGGGGACTAGCAACAGGAGACGGCGCATCGGCGAAACTCCTTCCGGGGTTCACGCTCTTACCACATGTTCCTGAACGCCGGACGACTGAGATCAGGCGATCAGCTTGCCCCGAAGCAGGTCGCCGACGCGCTTCGAACCGCCGTCGTAGAAGCCGCACTCGCCGGTGAATTCCTTCGGGTTGTGGAACGTGCCGAAGATCATGTCCCACATCGGCAGGTCCGAATAATTCCGTGCGTGGACGCCGCGTTCGTGGTGCGCCGAATGACTTTCCGGGCGCTGGATGATGTAGCCGAGCCAGTGCGGCGTACGGACGTTCAGGTGCTGGAACATGCCGTAGAACGTCGCGATCACGTTGATGGCAATGGCTGCTTCCGCGCTGACCCCAAATCCGAGAACCAGAGCGAGGCTCCCAAGGAAGGCCCAGCCGATCGAATCAAATGGGTGGAAATAGAGCGCACCCCAGATGTCCACGCGCTCCGGGCTGTGATGCATCTGGTGGAACCAGCGCCACAGGAACGTCACGTTGTGCATAGTCCGGTGCCAGACGTAGATGCCGAGCTCCAGCAGGAGGAATCCTCCGACGATCTGGAGCCACAGGGGCAGGGTATCCGCGGCAAAGAGGCGGTGCTCGCCGAGCCATCCGTCCCAGAACAATGGCGCGTAAGTCGCAAGCGCGAAATAGAGGAGGGTGAAGGCCGTGCCCTGCAGCCGCCAATGGGCAACCGGCGGGAACTTGCGCCCGGCGAGCAACAGCTCGAGCGCGGCAAAACCGACGAAGAACCCCAGCGCAATGTAGTGGTACAGTCCGATCATCGTCTTCCCCGATCCTGGTTGTGGGGACGGATTTACCCAATTGGTCTATACCATCTCTAGCAGGAGCACGGTCTCTAGGGCGTGCCTTCTTGCAAAAACACAGAGATTCAGTGACTTGTAGTGAGTCTCGCGGGGGACAACGCGCTCATGGTCGACAAGCTGATGGAGAAAACTGGACCTGCGGTACAGTTGGAGTCGAGCGCGCAGACCAAGGGCGAGCGCACGCGAGAGAAGATCCTCGACGTCGCGTACGATGCCATCGTCCAGAAGGGGTTCGCGGCGACATCGATCGAGGAATTGGTCGAGGCGGCGGGCATTACGAAAAGCGGCTTCTTCTACCATTTCCGCGACAAGAACGACATGGCGCGGCAGCTGTTCGACCGCTTCCTTTCCGAAGACGAGAAGATCATCGAGACGCTGGAGGGACGGGCGCGCGAACTGTCGGACGATCCGCTGCAGGCCTTTCTCATCTTCCTCAATCTCTACGCCCAGATGATGGACGACATGGAGACGCTGCACCCTGGCTGCATGGTGGCCAGTGTCACCTATCAGGAGCGGCTGTTCGACGCCGAGGTGATCCAGATGAACACGTCCTACCTGCTGCGAATGCGCGGCCGATTTTCGGGCTGGCTGAACGAGATCGCGGCGGTGCATCCGGCAAAGGTGGAGGTCGACCTTGAAGGCCTCGCCGATACGCTAACGACGACGGTCGAAGGGGCGATTATCCTGTCGAAGGCGCTTGCCGATCCTGGTTTGATGGGACGCCAGACGCGGCTGTTCCGCAACCACGTGAAGCTGTTGTTCGGCGCATGAAGAAACGGCGGCGCCCGAAGACGCCGCCGCATATTCGCTAAACTGAGTCGAGGGTCAGGCGCCCGCTTCCATGCCGTGCTTGAGCTGGCTGATCTGGTCATGCCCGCGGCGGACCGTCTGGTAGGATTGCTCGACGGTCGCGCGACTGTCGCCGGTGAGGTCGCCGCTTTCGAGGGCGGTTTCGAACTTCTCCTTCAGATAGTCTTCTCCGCGCTCGACCTCGTTGACGATCGCTTTTTCGTCGCGTCCGGTGATGGCCGCCTTCAGGTCCTCGAAACGCTGGTGAGCCTTGCCGAGGAATGAGCCCGACTCTTCCGGATCGCCGCCGAGCCGGCGCACTTCCTCGCGCAGGCTGCTGACGACTTCCTGGCGTTCGTCGGCGTTGCGGCGGAAGATCTCCCGCAGTCGCTCGCTGTCGACGTTCTGGGCGGAATCCTCGTAACCCGTGATGCTATCGATTGTGGTGGCAATGAGCGTGTTGAGAGTGCTGATCTGGTCCTTGTTTTCCATCCGGAAGCTCCACTGTCCTTGGGTTAAGTTGTTGGAAGAACGCGCGAACAGCCGAGGCGATGCGTGGGCCGGCGGATAAATGAGGCATCGACCGCAAATCCTTGGCATCCTGCCGAACAGCTGGGGGATGGAGCGAGTCGAAACAGGGGGCAGACGAATGGCGATCAGTCGGCGTGAAGTGCTTATGCGTGTCGGCACGGTGGGCGGAGCGGGGGCGGCGCTCGCAGCGATGCAGATGCTCGGATTGTCGATGCCGTCGGCTGCGTCAGCGGCGGATTTCGCGTTGCCCAAGGCCTCGGGAAACGGGCGTTCGGTCGTCATCCTGGGCGCGGGGATCGCCGGGCTGGTCTCGGCCTATGAGCTTCAGCAGGCCGGCTATCAAGTCACCGTTCTCGAGGCGCGCGACCGTGTCGGCGGGCGCGCCTGGACGATCCGCGGCAACGACCCGCTGATCCAGATCGACCGGCCGGCGCAGCGGGCGAACTTTTCGGAGGGGCTGTATTTCAACGCGGGACCGGCGCGCATCCCTTCGTGGCACCACGCGATCCTCGGCTATGCCCGCCGCTTCAACGTCCCGATGGAGACCTTCGTCAACAGCCACATGGCGACCGGCTGGGACTTTGGCGGGAAAGTCCGTCCGGGCCGGCAGATGGTCAATGACATGCAGGGCCGCATCGCCGAGCTGCTGGCCAAGGCGATCGACCAGAACGCGCTGAACGCCGCCATGCCCAAGGAAGAGCTCGGCCAGTTTCGCCAGTTCCTGCGGTTCTACGGCGGCCTCAACGAGAAGGGCGTTCTGGTTGCCCAGCCAAGCTCCGGCTATTCCGAATGGCCGGGTGGCTACACTCAGGCAGGAAAGGCGCTGGACCCGCTGACGATCAGGGAAATGCTGCCGAACCGCGGGGCTGCGTTTCCCCAAATCTTCCAGGCGATCATCGATATGCAGCCGACCATGTTGCAGCCGGTCGGAGGCATGGATCGCATATCCTACGGGATCTACGAGCAGGTGAAGCCGAGCGTCCGCCTCAACACCCCGGTCAACGCGATCCGCCGGGTCGGCGACCGGGTGCGGATCGAACATGCGGGCGGAGTGACCGAAGCCGACTTCGCGATTGTCACGCTGCCGGCCAACATCCTGGAGCGAGTGCCAAACGACTTTTCACCCGCCAAGAAGGCTGCGTTGAAGAAGGTCAACATTTTGCGAAGCGCAAAGGTTGCGTTCGAGTCGCCTCGCTTCTGGGAGGCCGACGGAGTCTATGGGGGCCTCGCCTGGACGGACAAGCTGAACGAGAATGTCCTTTATCCCAGCAGCGGTCATCACTCGGCGCGGGGAGTCATCGTCGGCGCCTATGTCGCGGGCTGGACGCACGACAATACGCCCGACGCTTTCGTGAAACTCCCTATCGCCGACCAGATTCGGGTCAGCCGGGAGTCGATCGAAGCGCTTCACCCCGGCAAGTCCCAACTGCTGGAAAGCCCATTGGCCGTGAACTGGGGCCAGGTGCCTTATTCGGAAGGTGTCGGAGCGCTGTGGGGCGGCGGTCTCGGCGATGAGGGGCCGCGCGGGAGCGAATACACCGAACTGCTGAAGCCGGAGGGACCGATCGTCTTCGCCGGCGAGCATTTGTCGTATCTCGGCCTGTGGCAGGAGGGTTCCGCTTTGTCGGCGCAACATGCGCTGAAGCTAGTGCAATCGATGGCGTCCGAGAGGGCTGGCAAGGCTGCCGCGGCCTAGCGTATTGCCGTTTCGCTCGGTGATGTTGGGGAGATCAGCTGATGATTATCCGCGTCTTGCTCGTGGCATCGGTGGCGTTCGCCGGGGTTTCCCAGTCGGCCTTTGCTGCTCCGCCAATTGGTGCCTGGAAAGTGGAAGCCTCGGATTTGCGTTGCCTCGTAACCCGACAGTACGGCGATCCCAAGAAGCCGATTACGCTGGCTCTGAAGGCTGCGCCGACAGAAAGCACTTATCAGCTAGCGATCCTTCGTTCGGGATACCGCAAAGGGCAATTGCAATCTGATGCGACGCTGACCTTTGATGGGCAGAGTTTCACCGAAAGTTCGCTTAGCTATCCCACGAGTGGCAACAAGCGCGTCACCCACCTTATCAATCTTGGCACAGCGCAATCCTCTGCGGCCCGAACGGCGAAATCTGTGAAAATCGCGATTCAGGAAGGGCTCAATGACGAATTCGATCTCGGGCCCCTGCCCCAACCCGTTCTCACCGAGCTGAACGGATGCGTGGATCGGCTACAGGATCGTTGGAACATTGGGGATGAACGCCAAGCGAAACTCCGCGCTGGAGCGACAGGCAATCTCCAGAGGACCGCCGTAGTGTCAGGCGACGATTATCCTCTGACTTCACAAAGGCTGAATCAGCAGGGCTCGATACGCGTTCTCATTTTGGTGGATGAAACGGGAATGCCGAAGGATTGCTCTGTGCTTCAGACCAGCGGAAGTGCTTTGCTCGACTCGCGAACGTGTGGCGTGATCATGGAACGCGCGACGTTCTCGCCGGCCATCGACCAGTCGGGCAAGCCAGCCAAAAGCTCGTTTACCCAACGCATGTCATGGCGATTGGAAGGCTAGGTCTAGCGGCGGGACTAACCCCCAACCCCCGGCAACCGCGCTGCGATCGGCGCCCAGGTGCCGCTGACGATCAGCGCAACAGCGGCGAGCGTCGCCAGCGCGTAGGTACCGAACGCGACCTTTGTCGCGGGATGCGTTTTGCCGAGCGTGCGCTTGTCCCAAATGAACAGGGGCAGGAAGAAGGCTAGGGTCACGATCATCTGAACCGCGAAGAGGGCCTTGACCGGTGGGGCTAGCGGAATTCGGCCGAAGCTGGGACCGAGCACGACGACCATCGCCGCGCCGAGCATAAGACGCTTGTGCCATTGCGCTTCGCGACGGCGTTTCCAGCCCTGCCAGACGAGGAATGCGAAAGCAGGCATCGCGAGGAGGGGGAGCGCTGTCCAGTCGAGCGGCGTGGTGAAGGGCGGGACGTTATTGCGGACCACCTGCCACACGCCTGTCAGATACATGACCGGGATCATGGCGATGGCGAGGAACATCGATGCCGCGCCAAGCTTCATGTGAATGTCGCGGCGGCCAGCGGCGACGAGCTGCGTCTGGGTGACGAAGACCAGCATCCAGAGCGTGAACAGCAATCCGTGGAAAATAACCCAGGGCGGAAGGGTCGGGTTGGGGCGCGGGTATTCGGGGACGATTCCGCGCAGGTAGAAGCTAGGCGCGAAGCCAACGAAAACCAGCGCGGTCAGGAACAGCGCCATCCGCGTGTAAAAACGGCGCTCGCGGGATTGAAGATCGGCGGCCGACGAAGCAACAGTAGCCATTGCACTTCCCCCAAAGATCATGGCTGATTGGGAGCACAGTCCTAACGATAATCCCTTGGGCGCGCCATGCTGCACGTTTACAGAAGAGTGATTGTTGGCCGCCGCGAAGGCCAGATAGCCGGACGGCACATCAACAAGGGGGAATCCCAATGCGAACCATAAAATTGCTCGGCCTTTCGCTGGCTCTGGCGAGTGGGTCGACGCTGGCCACGATCGCGGTCGCGAAGCCGGCCGATGTGGCGGCCGCCGTCGCCGCGACCTCCAGCCGCAGCGAAGACAATGTGAAGCTCGACGAATCCCGCAAGCCTGCCGAGGTGCTCAAGTTCCTCGGGCTGCAAAGCGGGATGCAGGCAATCGACCTGTTCGGCGGCAATCGATACTGGGCCGAAATCATGGCGCCCGCCGTCGGCAAGGCCGGGCACGTGACGGTGTGGGAGCCCAACCAGTTCTACGGCAAGGAGACGCAGGAGAAGTTCGCCGCGTTCCAGGCGAAGACGCCGAACACGCACATGATCGTGCAGCCGTTCGAGGCAATCTCCCTGCCGGCCAAGTCCTACGACTTTGCGATGATCAACCTCAATTATCACGACGTCTATTGGGAGAGCGCAAAGTACGGCGTCGTCCGCATGGATCCCGACGTCTTCGTGAAGACGCTCTATGAAGCGATGAAGCCGGGCGGCATCGTCGGCGTCATCGACCACGTCGGTAATCCGGGCGACACCCGCGAGACGGTCGAGAAGTATCACCGGATCGATCCGGCGGTGGTCAAGGCGGATTTCGAAAAAGCCGGCTTCAAGCTGGAGGCGGAAAGCGACTTGCTTCGCAACCCCGCGGACGACCATAGCCTGCTGGTCTTCGACGCGAAGATCCGCGGCAAGACCGACCGTTTCGTCTACAAGTTCCGGAAGCCTAAATGACCACAGCCGATCGGGCCGAAGAGGCCGCCGCCAAGCCAATTCGTGGAGGGCGGCCTTATCTCGTCCTGATCGCCTTGATCCTCGGGCTCATCGCCGGGGTCATCGCCCAACGCACTGGCGACGGCCTCCGCGAGCCTGCACTTCAGGCCACCAGCCTGATCGGCCGCCTGTGGCTCAACGCGCTGAAGATGACGGTCATTCCGCTCGTCGTCGCGCTTCTGATCACAGGCGTCGCGGCGGGGGCCGAGGCGGCGCGCGCAGGAAAGATCGCGGCCCGATCGGTGCTGTGGATCGTCATCCTCTGCACGGCATCCGCGATCTTCGGAGCAGTAGCGGTGACGCTTCTGACGGGCGCGGTCCCGCTTCCGGAAGCGCAGGCCCAGGCGATGCAGGCCGGCCTTGCCGGGCTCGATCAGTCGGTGGCCTCGGGACCGATGCCCGCCGCGATCGACTTCTTCAAAGGCGTCATCCCCGGCAATGTCATCTCGGCCGCCGCCAATGGAGACGTGCTTCCGCTCGTGGTGTTCGCTCTGCTGTTCGCACTGGCGGTTGCACGAATCGACGTCACCCGCCGGCGCTCTATCGTCGAGCTGTTCCAGGGGATCGCGGATGCGCTGCTGATCATCATCGGCTGGGTGCTGCTGATCGCGCCGCTCGGTGTCTTCGCGCTCGCATTCAGCGTCGGTGCGAGCGCTGGCGGCGCTGCGTTTGCCGGGCTCGGGCATTACATTCTCGTCATCTCCGCAATTGGCGTGCTGGTTACTCTGTGGGCCTATCCGATTGCCTTGATCTGGGGCCGGATTGGTCTTGCCACATTCAGTAAAGGGCTCATCGCACCGCAGAGCGTCGCCATTTCCACGCGATCTTCGCTTGCCTCGCTGCCGGCGATGCTCGGGGCTGCAAAGGTGCTCGGCGTCCGGGAGCAGGTTGCGGACGTCACGTTGCCGCTGGCGGTCGCTTTGTTCCGCGCAACGGGACCGGCGATGAACACCGCAGTCGCATTCTACGTCGCGCATTGGCTTGGGTATGAGCCGACCATGGCGCAGATGATCGCTGCGACGGCGGTCGGCGCGGTGATGAGCTACGGCGCCGTTAGCCTGCCCGGCGAAGTCAGCTTCATCAGCTCGATCGCGCCCATTGCCATGGCTTTGGGTGTGCCGATCGCGCCCCTCGCATTGCTGGTGGCGGTGGAGATGGTGCCGGACATCTTCCGCACGCTCGGCAACGTCACGCTGGACGTCGCCGTGACCACCGTTGTGAACAAGAGCACGGAGTCCGTTTCAAGCGAGGACTAGATCGGGCGTTCGTCGAACTGCCGCCAGACGAACGGCCTTCGTCGACACATGTAAACGGTCGCAGACGGCCACGCGGCATTGGTCGAGCCGCACGGGACGCACGTGAACCTTCGTCGTAGCGGGATCGTGCGACGCGGCGGTTCGATCACCCCTCGACTTCCCCGATAGGCCGCCGCGCCGCAAATCAAGGGAGCGAGACGATGAAACTGTTGATGATTATCGCAGCCGCCGTCGCCTCGGCCGGTCTAGTGCTGCCGACGGTGACCCAGGGGCAAGCGGGCGAGGTTGGAAAGCAGGTGGCTTCGGCCGCGGCTGTCGCAACGCCCACGCTGCGCGCCTAGCCCGCCCAGCGAAATTCAGATTGCAGAAGTCCGGTTGCGGCGCCTCTCCTCAGGCGCGGCAGCCGGGCAAATGCTTTAGCGCCGGGCGATCGTACGGACCTTGTCGGTGTAGAGGCGGCCCACCGGCTGTTCCGTCCCGTCGCTGAGGCGAGCGATCCAGCGACCGGAGGGATTGCGCGAGAAGCCGGCGATGAAGTCCTTTCGAACGATCGCCGAGCGATGGAGGCGCACGAACAGTTCGGGATCGAGGCCCTCCTCGAGCGCATTCATCGAATGATGGATCAGCCAGCTGCGCCGGCCGACGTGGAGGCGCATGTAATCGCGCTCGGCCGAGACGCGGTCGACGTCCCGCGAGGCGATGCGAACGAGGCCTGAAAGATCCGATGCCCAGAACTCTTCCAGGTAAGGCGATGTCGATGCCGGCTTCGCTGCGGGCGCTTTTTCGCGCCGTCGGAGATGGTCGCGGGCGCGCTTCAGGGCGCGGTTGAGCCGGTCGGGCGTGACCGGCTTCATCAGATAGTCGACGGCTTCGACCTCGAACGCGGCCACTGCGAACTGATCGAAGGCGGTGATGAAGATCACGACGGCCGAAGGTTTCTTCGCGGCGAGCGCTCGGGCGACCTCGATTCCGTCGAGGCCCGGCATCTCGATGTCGAGCAGCAGGAGATCGGGGTTCAGCGCTTCGGCCATGCGAACGGCGCTTTCGCCGTCGCTCGCGGTGCCGATCAGGTCGACTTCCGGGCACTGCGCCAACAGCAGCTGGAGCCTCTCGGCAGCCAGCGGTTCATCATCGGCAATCAGAAGCCTCAGCGGCTGCTCTTCATCCATCCGAGCGATCCAGCGGCAGTGTCAGGAAGACACGATAACCACCGTCGGCGGTTGGGCCAAACTCACATTTCGCGGACGAACCGAAGCGCGCTTCGAGGCGCTGGCAGACATTGGTCAGGCCGACGCCGGTGCCGTCCGGCTTGCCGTTGCGGCTCCTCGAATTGGCTTCCGCGCCGCTGTTCTGCACTTCGATGGTGAAACGGCCCGGCCCGGCCTCGGCCGCGCGGATCGTCAGCGTGACCGTGTCGCGGGTGCCGGACACTCCATATTTGATCGCATTCTCGACAAGCGGCTGGAGCAGGAGGCCGGGGACCCGCGCGCTGCGGAGCTCCTGGGGAATATCGATCTCGACTTTCAGCCGGCGCGGGAAGCGGACTTTCTCGATGTCGAGGTACAGGCGTTGCAGCTCGATTTCCTCAGCGAGGGTCACGTCCGCCGATGCATCCAGCGACAGGCTGGACCGGAAGAACGTCGAAAGCTTGAGGATCATGTTCTCCGCTTCCTCGGGCCGGCCGCTCATGACCAGCGAGGAAAGCGAGTTCAGCGTGTTGAACAGGAAGTGCGGGTTGATCTGGTAGCGGAGGGCCCGGACCTGGGCGGCCTGGGCGGCGCTTTCCGCCTCGACTGCGCGCCGCTGGGCGGTGAGCGCTTCGGCCTGCGCCTTGGTCGCGAGATAAAAGGCGCTCCACGCCGCGAAGAAGAACAGCCAGACGACGGCGGTGTCGGCAGCGTAACGGACGCGCTTGTAGGCATCGAGCTGCCCCATTCGCGGCCAGGTGACGACCAGCGGCTCCTGCGCACGACGCTCGACGGTCAGCGTATGGCCCTTCTCGATGATGACGAAGCCTTCGCGCGATTGGTAACGGAAGACTTCCTTGGGCTCGCGCATCAGGTCTTCGATGGCGATGAAGGCGCCGGCCATGCCGATCGAGGCGAGCGCGGACGCGATGCCGGCGACGATTGCCTTGCGCCTGATGTTCGAAGTGCCCGCGAAGGTGGCGATCAGGACGTAGATCAGGCCAGTCAGCAAAATGCCGATGCCGATGATGATCAGCTTGTTGAACAGGACGGTAAAGGCGTCGGTGCCCATCAGGGCCCGGGCGGCGACGGTCAAGGCGTAGACGAACCAGAAGCCGAGGATCGACTTCAGCGCCAGCGGCCAGTCCGAAAATCGGCCCTGCTCGATGTCGTCGGCGGGGCTGGGCGAGAATGCTTGCATTTGGCTGTTAGTAATCACGCAATTCGCACCGTCGCAATTGCCGCCTGGCCTTTGGCAGAAGCGTCGCGGCGGCTCGTCGAAGCTGAACGCCAGATAAACGGGGCGAGTGCAGGAACGCAGCCACGCATTGCTCGTTCAGCCTTCGAAACGATTCGCCGAAGGACATCCATATGAACGACCAGGCCAGGGACGAGAAATCCAAGGTTCCGCCGCCAGTGATCTCCAACCCACCGGGCAAGGATCTCGAGGACAAATTGAAGGAAAATCCAGGCTGCGAGCAAGCCAAGGTCGATGTCGGAAGCGACGAATCGATGGACGCATCCGATCCGCCCTCCGCGGCCCAGCCGGGCAGCGACGAACCGGTGCCGTCTTCCGGATTTCCCGACAAAAATTAGGCTCTGACGGGGACTTATCCCCAATTCAGTTGCCCGGAATCAACAGCGGCATCGTTTTGCGACGAGTCGTTAAAGTTTAACGTTGCTGTCATGCCCACCGTCTGATTCAATCTGAATGGGGGTGGGATAAGTGGTTAAGCAAACCGCAACTACTGCGGCCGCATCATCCTGCCGGTGGGACTAAGGAGTCGGGGTGATGATCACGCGGACCAGCCAGCCAGCAAACGGCGCGTTGCTGATCTCTGAGATGAAGGAGTTCGCAAGCTTCCCTAAGGCGACGCAGCGCTACATTCGCCGCTCGCTGGATGTGGCTTACGGCCGTCGCGATGCGATCGAATGCTGGGCCCGAGATGAAGGCGAAGCCGCCTCGATCCGCGCACAATCCCGAATTTACAAGCAGCTCGACCATCTTCGCATGCAGGTGCCCGACGACAGCGGCCTCGACATGATCGAGCCGTTCATGGGCATGCTGATCACGCTCGCCGCGTTCGATCTCGGCCAGGACCGCCTGCCGAACTTCGCGGCATTCCGCTTTCTCTACGAGCGGCTGGTGGGTGCTTCGGCCCGTCCGTGGCTGCCGGCCTCGTTCTGTTCGGCTGCGGCGCTGCCGCACCTGCATCCGGACCGTCGCCGGACCCTGCTCCAGTCGATCAGCGAGAGCGCTGCGACGGCGCCGGGCTGGTCGAACCGGGAGCCGGTGTTCTGGCCGGAGTGGGTCGAAAAGGTGGACCTGCAACAGGCCGCCTAGGCGTCCGCTTTCACTGACGGATAGATGTCCGCGAGCGCGCGAAGCGTGTCTTCCGCATTCTTGTGATGAATGAACACGCCCCCGGCATGCTCCCATAAGTGCCGGTGGTTCTGACGGTCATCGACCAGGACGTCGCCACGCTCCATATGGAGATGCTTCTTGCGGGCGAGCGTCGTGATGATCGGCACGCCTGGAAAATGCTTCTTCGCCCAGCGTTCCTTCTGCGGCGCGGCCCAGGTTCCTAGCGGCACCCCGGTCAGGATCGTCGGCTTGAGGTGCTTCACGGCCTGAAACAGATCTTGGGCGTCCGGCATTTGCTTGAGGTCGCCGTAGAAATTGCCGTGGCGGGCCAGTCGCTTCCAGAACTCACCGCGGCCATGGCGTGCTTCGAACTGCGTCGGGCTCATTCCCAGCAGCAGCTTCGCGCCGGCGTCGAAGTCCGCGAGCACCCCGTCGCAATCCAGGAAAAGATGAGGCTGCTTCGCCATTAGATTCGCGCCGGCCGAAGATGGATCGCGATCGGGTGATCCAGCTCCTTCCAGCCACGCTCCTTCAGGACGTCGTTACTCTCGCGAGCGCGCCGCCCTTCCGCCAGCGACCATGTGATGTGATAGGTCGATCCGTCTGCGCGATCGGTGCTGCCGTCGATGGTCACCACCATGGCCTCGACGCCTTTTCCGTCGTCCGTCCTCCCGACGATCTGCGCGGTCACTTCCGGCGGGATCGACTCGTGCTCCGCTTCCGTCCGCACTGTCACGTGATGCGCGACTGCGTTTTCGAATTTGGGCGGGAACTGTCGCAACAGCTTCTTGCGGTCGTCTTCCGCAAGGAGCCATCCGGTGACGCTGCCGGGTTTGGCCATGCCTGCCCGACGCCAAACCGGCTCAGGAGTTCCGTTGGGCGAGACGCTCGACGAGAAGCACGGCGAATTCGCTGAGGGAATCGTCGCGCGCGCCCATGATGACGATGCGGTCGCCGTCGCGCGCCTCGGCCAGCAGCGCTTCGCCGATCGCGGCACGATCCGCGATATGTTCCGCCTGGCCGCCCCGATCGCGGACCTGATCGGCCAGCCAATCCGATCCCCGCGTGCGTTCGACCGTGCCGCCTTGATAGACGGGGTCGGGGAGATAGAGGCGGTCGTCGGGCGCGAGACCCTTGGCGAAACTGTCGGCAAGCTCCTCGCCCATTTTGGTCAGCGGCCCATAACCGTGCGGCTGGAACATGATCAGCAACCGGCCGGGCTGCGCACGCAGGGTCGCAAGCGATGCGTCGATCTTGTCGGGGTTGTGCGCGAAGTCATCAATGACCGTGACTCCACCAGCCGTCCCGACGTTTTCCAGCCGGCGCTTCAACCCCTCGAAGCGGCCGAGTGCCGCTGCGGAATCCGCTAGCGCAACGCCGAGCGCTCGCGTCGCGGCAATTGCAGCGAGGGCATTCGACGCGTTGTGGCGGCCGGGGACATTGAGCTGGACGTCGTGAGTCTCGTCGCCGGCGATCACGGTGAAGGTGCTTCCGCCCGGCAGCAGCTCCAAATTCTTGCCCATGAATTCGGCGCCTGGGGCGTCGAAGCCGTAGCCGATGCGCTGGTCGGCCGGGATGGCGTCGGCGATGGCGCGCGTCTCGGGGTCGTCGAGGTTCACGATAGCGCGGCGGGCGCGCAGCAGGAATGACGCGAACAGGGACCGCAGCTCGTCCATTTCCTTGTGGTCGAGGCTGATGTTGGTCAGCACCGCGACTTCCGGCCTGTAGAGCGCGATGGAGCCGTCGCTTTCGTCGACCTCGCTGACGAACAATTCCGGATCGCCGACAAGTGCGCTGGCAAAGGGTGCGGATGGAGTGACGAAGTTCTTCATCACCGCGCCGTTCATCACCGTCGGCTGGCGGTGCGTGGCGTTGAGGATCCAGCCGATCATGCCCGTCACCGTCGACTTGCCGCTGGTGCCGCCCACAGCGACGCTCCGCTGTGCGTCATTGAGCAACTGGGCGAGGAATTGCGGGCGGGTGAGATGGTCCAGGCCAAGCTCGCGGGCGCGGACGACGTCGGGCACCGTTTCCTCGACGGCCGCAGACGTCACCAGGGTCATTCCCGGCGCGAGCCCGGACCCGTCCTGAGGAAACAGGCCGATGCCGAGCGAGCGGAGATAAGCGAACTTGTTGGCAACGCGGCCGGCGTCGAGCGAGCGATCTGAGCCGGCGACCTTTGCGCCGGTTGCGCGGACGATCGACGCCAGCGGAAGCATGCCGCTGCCGCCGATGCCGCAGAAGAAGACGTTGGATTCAGTCATTGCCACACGGCCCTATTGGGCGGACGCTTATTTGCAAGCGCCTCCGTCCGCCCAGCCGGTCCAGCCCGGCCCGCGCACGAAACGGCCCGGCTTTGCGCCGGTGTGCTGCCCGTTCTTCAGAACCTGCGTGCCGTTCACGAAAACGTCGCGGACTCCGGTCGACAGCTGCTGCGGCTTTTCGAACGTCGCATGGTCCTGGATCCTGGCGGGGTCGAAGATGACGACGTCGGCATAATAGCCATCGCGCAATACTCCACGACCCTTGATGCCGATGTTGGTCGCCGGGAGGGAGGTCATGCGCCGGATCATGTCGGCCAGCGGTGCGGTCTTCTGGTCGCGGGCATAGGTTCCTAGCGCGCGCGTGAAGTTGCCGTAGGCGCGGGGGTGGGTGCTCGACTTGAGGAAGACGCCTTCAGGCGCCTGGGACTCGGCGTCGGAGCCGAAGCTCATCCACGGCAATGCCGTCTCGCGGCGAACATTGTCCTCGTTCATCAGGAAATAGACGGTGCCTACGCGGCTGCCGTCCTCGATGACGAGGTCCATTGCGGTCTCTTCAGGGCTCTTGCCGCGCATCTTCGCGACCTCGGCGAGGGTCTTTCCCGTCAGCGGCTTGAGCTTCGGGTTCTTGAAGCTGACGAGCAGCACCTTCTCGGGACCTCCGGCAAGCAGCACGAGATTCTCCCAATCGGCCTTGGGATCCTTCATCTCCGCGATGACTTTCGCCCGCGTTGCCGGGTCCTTCAGCCGCGCAATCCATTGTTCCAGCCCACCTGCCTGGACCCAGACCGGCATGGCCGCGTCGAGGCCTGTCGCACCGGCCGGATAGGTGTACATGTCGGCGGTGATCCGCAGGCCCTCGGCACGGGCCTTTTCGACGCGCGCGATCGCCTCGTCGAGCTTGGGCCAATTCTCCGCCCCGGCCTGCTTGAAGTGGTAGATTTCGGCGGGCGCGCCCGACTTGCGCGAAATCTCGATCAGCTCGTCGATCGCTTCGAGCAGCTTGTAGCCCTCGTTGCGCATGTGGCTGATGTACATTCCGCCGCACTTGCCGGCTTCCTCGGTGATCGCGATCAGCTCGGGCGTCTCGGCGAAATAGGCCGGCATGTAGATCAGCGACGAGCCGACCCCGAGTGCGCCTTCCTTCATCGCTTCGCGGACAAGCGCGCGCATGCGGGCCAACTGCTCCGGCGTCGGGTCAACATCACCTTCGCCAAGTTCGTGCATGCGGACCGTGGTCGCGCCGATGAAGGAGGCGACGTTGGGCGTGATCCCCTTCCTGGTGAGGTAGGTCAGATACTCGCCGAGCGTCGTCCACTCGATCGGATATTTGATGTCGCCTTGCCGCGCCACGGCGAGCTTCTTCATCTTCGGGTTGAGCGGACCCATGGAATCGCCCTCGCCAAAGACTTCGAGCGTAACGCCCTGCGTTGTGTCGCTGAGGCCGCGGCCATCCTGGATCAGGCTTTCCACCGCCCAGCTCAGCATGTTGATGAAGCCGGGCGAGACGGCCATGCCGGTGGCGTCGATGGTCTTCGTTGCCGCGCCGGGCGCCTGCGGCCCGACGTAGACGATCTTGTCACCCTTGATCGCAACGTCACCGGTGAACGGCGTCCCGCCCATGCCGTCGTAGATCGTGCCGTTGTCGATCAGCAAATCGTAGTCGGAGGGCGCTTGCGCCAGCGCCGACGACGACAGCAGGCCGGTGACGGCCAATGCGAACGCAATTCTTGTCTTCATGAGGTCCCCCTGTCGGACCCAAAGCTGCACCAACTTGGCCCACGACGCCACCGCCAAGATGTGGGCGGCATTGGAGGCTAATGGCAGCTTTCGAACTCAACCTGCCATTAGGCGGCAGGGGGGCAATTCTTTAGCGGGAACGCGCCCCGATCATTTGGCACCTTTACCAGCATCCACGTTTGTTGAAGGCGATGAACCGTTCGTTTTGCAAAGAGACGCCCTTCAGTAGTGTCGCGACTAAACCCCAAAGCCACTTGGTTTGGACCTAGGCCGACGTTCCCACCTCCCACTCCGATGTCGCCGCGACGCACAAAAACGTTGATTATTGGAAAGGATCGCTCGACCTCGGGCGCCAGGCTGTTCCCCATTGCCCGTAGTTCCTCGTTCGTTTCGGCGCTGCGGTCTCCGAATTCCATTTCCTCGTCGCGGGCGATTTGCCGAAGCACACGCTTAAGTTCGTCTGCTCCTGCTGATTCCGTGAGACAGAACTGGACTTGAAGGAAGGGTCTTTCGCCGGGGCGACAACTCGCCATCGCCGCCACAGTCAGAACGACCAGTACGCTCTTTCGGCGGCTACTCATCGAGCCAGCCTACCACAGAATGTCCGTTCTCCGCCCAAAGTCGCCATTTGCAGGTGTCGACGGCGTCCCACCCATTGCGGAGGCTCGCGGTCTCACCCTAAGCAGCGGGGATGAAGATTGCCGTCGTTGCTCCGAGCTGCACGCTGTCGCGCGAGGCCGCGGAGCGACTTGAAGCGCTGGTTGCCAAGCGCGGCGACTGCGAGCTTGCCATCCATCCGCAATGCTTCCTGTCGGACGGGCATTTCGCGGGGACCGACGACCAGCGTCTGTCGGCGCTGATCGAGGTGATGAAGGATCCGGAGTTCGGCGCGGTCTGGTTCGCGCGCGGCGGCTACGGATCGAACCGGATCGCGGAGGCCGCGCTCAAGCATCTCCCCGATGCGGCGCGTTCGAAACTGTACATGGGCTACAGCGACGCGGGATTTCTCCACGCGGGATTTCACAAGGCCGGACTGAACGTAGCCTGGGGGCCGATGCCGCAGGACCTGATGCGCGAGGGGGGTGAAGTGGCGGTAAGCCGGGCGCTCGACTGGATCGTCAATCGCGACCCGTCAGCGCTGGAGCCCGACCTCCAGTCTCCAGCGATGGCATTCAATCTGACCGTGCTCGCGGCCCTGCTCGGCACGGTGCTCGAACCGGACTTCACAGGCGTCGATTTGCTTATCGAGGATGTGAGCGAGCATCACTATCGCATTGACCGCACGATGTTCCATGTGACGGGCAGCGCGAACATCCGGAAGGTGGCGCGTCTGCGGCTCGGGAGAGTGGGGGATATCCCCGACAACGACCCCGATTTCGGGCGTGACGAAGTCGCGATCGTGCATGAGTGGTGCAAGCGATCCGGAGTGCCATTCGGAGGGCGCGCGGACATCGGTCACGACGTCCTGAACCGAGTCGTTCCGTTCCGACTGTAAAATCGCCGAGTTTCCCTCTGAAAACGCATTGCCAAGAGCGACTCTTTCCGCTCTATCAATCAGAGAACAACAGGAGGGCCGTTATGGCAGAAAAATCAGGGTCGGGGCGGAAAGCAGGCGGCGGACTGGCGAGGCCGGTTCAGCCTTCAGCGGATCTCGCTGCAATCACCGGTAGCGATCCGCTTCCGCGCAGCCAGGTTGTCTCGAAGGTGTGGGATCACATTCGCAAGAACAACCTGCAAAACCCTCAGAACAAGCGGGAAATCGTCGCTGACGACAAGCTTCGCAAGGTCTTTGGCAAGGACCGCGTGACGATGTTCGAAATGAATAAGCACCTTTCGAACCACCTGAAGTAGAAGCGTCGCCCTTGAGGCGAACAGGGGACTCGCAGGCGACTGTGGGTCCCCTTTTTATTGTGACGAGCACGCGACTCGGAAGAGATCGCAGCGACCGTCCGGCCGCTAGCCGCGCCAGAGACCCTCGAGCTTTTCCCGCGTGACCGGGAATCCGATGCCCTCGGGGATCGTGATGAACCTTTCCCCGTCGATTTCTTCGACCCACGGGCTGATCGGTTCGATGGCGTGCGATCCGGCGTCGGCGACGATCTCGTCGAAGCTGGAATGCTGCGCTAGCCGCTCAAGCGTACGACGGGTCGGAAAGATCAGCTGAATTTCACCGCGGCTGTCGCGGTCCAGGGCATTGGCGGCGGTGGTCCAGTGCGCGCCCGCGCATTCGTGCTCCAGCACGTTGGGCTGCCAGTCGCCGTCCGGTGCGCGCGCAACATAAAACAAGGTGTCGAAGCGCCGGGTGGCATGGAAGCGGGGCACCCACCTGGCGAGTGGCGTCAGGGCATCTAGGGACAGGTTCAGACCGTGCTCCCCGGTGAGATCCTCGAGTGCCCGGCCGGCGAGCAATTCGCGCTGCAAACCGGCCGAGAGATCGCTGGAAGGAACCGGTGTAAGTCCTACCGGAATCGCGGTTTCTTCGAGGGCCTCGCGGACTGCGGCGATCCTGGCGGCGCCATCAAAGGCGAAACGGTCACCGAGCGTGCGGTCCGCTTCGTCGATGCGCCCGCCGGGGAAGACCCAGGCACCGCCGGCGAAGGCCATCCCCGCGGCGCGCTCCACCATCAGGATCTCGGGCACTTGCTCGCCGTTCTCGCGAACGATGATCACGGTCGCGGCGGGTATGGCGTCATCGCTCATCACCAAGCGACCTAGGCGTGCGCGGAGCAAAGAAAAAGGCCGCCGCCCCGCAGGGACGACGGCCTCAGCCATTCCATCGTGGGCGATTACATGCCCTGAACGTCGTCCTCGACCTTCGACGGGCTGGTCAGGTTGCCGTCCACCGTCTCAGGGACCGTTGCGTTGGCCGCATTCTCGGCATCGAGCTGCTGCTGCTGGTTGCCGAGCGCTTCCATCTCCGCATTGGCGGCATTGGCGGCGAGATCGTTGAGCGCGTTCGCCTCGACATTCGCGGCCTCGGCTTCGTTCAGCGTGTCCGAGTCCTTGCTGCCGCACGCGGCGAGAGCCAGCGACGCGGTCCCAACAAGCAGAAAACCAAGCTTCTTCATCGACTTACCCCCAAAGGCGTTCTGTATCGGGTCACGCATAGCAACGCTGCAAAACCCATGCAAACTTGTCCCGAGGTTCCGAAATCCCTATCTTGGTCCCTGCCGGGGCAACCCGGCTATGTCGGTAGACTGTCGCGTGGAATAGACACTTCGGACCCGGGGGGCAGTACCCCGGCGCCTCCACCACCAGCCGCCAACCGGGCGAAATCCGGCGGTTGCTGACGGGGGCGAAATAGGATCGACGAGTGTAATAAAGACGCGGTTGCCGATCGGTATGGATGCCACCGTGACGGCTCATTCACACAAGTGCCAACGATAACGAGGCGCTCGCAATTGCTGCGTAACTGACGGCCTAACGGTCTAAGTTACAAAGACAAAAGCGCGGTCGGACCCCACCGGGCAACAGAAGGGGATTCCAGCGGTACGGGGAGCACCGGGCAACAGAAGCTCCCCACTTTCCTTTCCGTCATTGCGAGGAGCCGCAGGCGACGCGGCAATGCAGCCAACGTCTGGATTGCTTCGCCACGCTCGCAATGACGAGAATGGTTGGCTAGCGTCCTTGCAAGGGGGTACGCCATGCACACTTGGGGAAAGCGCATTTTCGCAGTGGCCGCGCCGCTACTGCTGACCGGCTGCCTTTGGGGCCCGGGCAAATTCGCGTCCGACCTGACGCTGAAGAAGGACGGCAATTTCATCCTTGATTACAAGGGCGAGATCGTCCTCCAGACCCCGCCGGATGCGGAGGCCAAGGTCGAGCCGTGGAAAAACGAATTTCTGCGCTGCCACAAGGACGGGAGCACGCGGGTGCTAACCTCGGTTCAGGGGTCCATGCAGGTCACGGAAGAGCCGCCTCCGGGCGAAGATTCAGTGCGCCCCTGCACTGCGGCCGAGCTTGCCAAGGCTAAGGGCGAATACGAAAAGCAATCGGCCGAGCGCGTGAAATCCAAGCGCGAAGACGCCGAGAACATGGCGAAGATGTTCGGCCTTCCAGGGTTCGACGACGAGTCCGCCAGAGCCTTCGCAACCAAGCTCGGCAAATATGCCGGATATCGCTCCGTCACCTATCGCGGAAAGGGCGTCTATGACGTCGACTATCATTTCGAAGGGCGCGCGACGCAGGACTTCGTCTTCCCCGCTCTGCCCGACAATGACGTAATCATTCCCTTCATCGCGATCCGGCGACGCGCCGACGGTTCTGTGTTCGTCAACGCGCCTGCTTTCACTGGTGGGGCAGGGCCGCTCGGGGCTCGCGCCGGCGCCGCCGCCGCGAGCCAGATGAAGGACGGTCCGGTGTCCAGGGCGCAGGGCCGCTTTACCATCGTCACCGACGGTGAGATTGCGACCAACAACAGCGAGGACGGCACGTCGCCGCACGCGCTCGGCAAGCAGGTCCATTGGGAAGTCGGCCCCGGGTCGAGCAAGATCCCGGAGGCGCTCGTCCGTCTGCAGTAAGCCGCGTTCGTCGAACGCGATTTGCCTCGGCCCGTTTGCGCCTTACGGTGCGCCCCCTTCGAACTAGGGGGTTCACCGTGCGCCATACGATTCTTTCCGCTTTGCTGGTCGCGTCCGCGCCAGCCGCCATTGCCGCTCCGACGCCAAAGGATCAGCTGCTCGTGCCGCCAAAGGACGCTGCGCACTACGTGGTGATTTCCTCGGCCGGCAAGCATGGCGACGAATATGCGTGGAAACTCCCCGATGGGCGGATGGCGTTTCGGCAGTCGATTCTGCTGCGCGGACTGATTTTCGAGACAGACGAAACCTTCCGCTTCGGTTCGGACAACATGCCGAGCGAGATCGTCATCCGCGGCGTGACGCCAAGTGGCGACGCGGCGGAAAACTATGCCGTGAGCGGCGGGCAGGCAGCCTGGACCAGCCCGGTCGACAAGGGCAGCGCGCCCTATACGAGTGCCGCTTATTATCTTCCGCAAGGCGGGACGTTCCTGTCCTTCGCGCCGCAGATCGACCGCATCCTCGCGGCTGGCGAAGCTGGCCTGCCGCTCCTGCCCTCGGGCAAGGCGACGCTGACCAAGATTTCCGAGCTTGAGGTCGAGGGGCCGCAGGGAAAGAGGAAGGTTGAGCTCCAGCTTCTGCGCGGCACGACTCAGACCCCGACGCCAGTATGGACGTCCGACGGCAAGTTCTTCGGAGCGCTCGTCGGCTTGACGCTTCTGCCGGAAGGCTATGAGGCCAACATGGACAGGATGCAGGCGGCGCAGGATGCGGCGATCGCCGGTCTGGCCCCGGCAACAGCAGCGAAGTTCCTGACCGCCGACGCCAAGCGGCCCGTGCTGTTCAAGAATGTGCAGGTCTATGACTCGCTCGGCGAGACGTTCGTGGCCAACCAGAACGTCCTGACTTCCGGCGGCAAGATCGTCAGCGTCGGCGCGGTTCCGGCGTCCTTGCCCGCGGGAACGCGCGTGATCGACGGTGCGGGGAAGACCTTAGTTCCCGGCCTGTGGGACAGCCACATGCACGTTTCGGACGACTTCACGGCGGTTAGCGAGCTCGCGCTCGGCGTGACGTCCTGCCGCAATCCCGGTGGGCCGCTGGAGCTTCAGGTGTCGCAGCGCGAACGGCGGTCGAACGGCAAGCTGCTGGCGCCCGAATGCTTCGATTCCGTCATTGTCGACCAGAAAGGGCCGCTCGCCGCGCAGGGAAGCATGGCGGTTGGCAGCCTCGAAGAGACTCTCGCGGCCGTCCGGAAGATTCACGACGCCGGCCTGACCGGCGTGAAGTTCTACACATCGATGAATCCGGCCTGGATCCCTCCCGCTGCGAAGCTGGCCCATGAGCTGGGGCTTCACGTCCACGGCCACATCCCCGCCGGAATGCGGACGCTGGATGCGATCAACGCCGGCTATGACGAAATCACCCACATTTACTTCGGAACGATGCAGGCGATGCCGGACGCAATCGTCGCGAAGTCGAACACGACCGCGCGGATGACCGGGCCGGGCCAGTACTTCAAGGACGTCGACCTCGATGCCGAGCCGATGAAGACGGTGATCAAGACCATGGCAGAGAAGAAGATTGCGCTCGACCCGACCCTGGTGGTCGTCGAAGGCGTGCTGCTTGCCAATGCGGGGCAGATCCAGCCGGCGTATACCGCATATGTCGGAACGCTGCCGGCAGCGACCGAGCGCGGCTTCAAGTCGGGGCCCATCCCCTATCCGGAGGGCATGACTCGCGCCGATGCCGAGGCAAGCGTCAAGAAAATGGGGGTCTACGTGAACAGGCTCCGCGCGGCCGGGGCGCCGATCGTCGCCGGCACCGACGGCTACGGCATGGAGCTGGTGCGAGAGCTCGAACTCTATGTCGACGGCGGCATGACGCCGGGACAGGCGCTTGCGACCGCGACCATCAACGCGGCCCGGAATGTGAAAGCTGACAACCGCACTGGTTCGATCACCGTCGGCAAGGAAGCCGATCTGGTACTCGTCGATGGCGATCCGTCGGAGCGCATCGGCGACCTACGTCACGTTAATCAGGTGATGAGCGACGGTGTCCTGATGGATGCCGACGCGTTGCGAGCGGAGGCGGGCTTCAACGGCCGTCCAAAATAGTCACACGTATTTCTGGTTGAGTTCGGGCGCGATGTTGCGCCCGGTCTCGCTCAATGCCTGGTCGATGATTACGGCTGCGACGACACGTCCTTCGCAGCCGTCGATCACCTGCAAGGCTGGCGCCGGAAGACGGTCGACCGCGTCGCGCGTGACCTCAGACATCAGCTGGAGGCTTTCGCCTTCGCCATGCTCGATGGTCCATTGCATGAGGTCGCCAAAACTCGACGTGTGGGTCCGCCCGTAGAGCTGCAGCAGGATCCAGTCGAAGAGCATTCGTAGCTCGGTTTCCTGGAGGATGCCGTCGAGGCCGGGGCATGCCGCAATCAGACGCAACCGGGCTATGCGCGGGAAGTGAGTGCGGATTCCCGCGACCGCTGCCCCCTGCTTTTGCTTGCGGCTCCATGACGCGAGCAGCACCACGAAGACGCCCGCAAAGATGACTAACCAGAACAAAGCCTAGCGCTTTTTCAGCTCGTCCCGAATCTCCGTGAGCAGGTCGACCTCCGTCGGGCCGGCAGGCGCGTCCTCGGCCTTCTTCATCACTTTGTTCGCGGTTCGAACAAGCAGGAAGATGATGAAGGCGAGGATGACGAAGTTGATGACGACCGTGACAAACTCGCCCCAGCCCAAGACTGGGATCCCCGCTTTCTTGAGCGCGGCGTAATCGGTCACCGAGCCGCCGTAGTCCGCCGGGATCTGGCCGAGCACGATGAAATGGCTGGAAAAGTCGAGCCCGCCGAAGATCGCGCCGACGATCGGCATGATGATGTCGCCCGTCAGGCTGGTGGCGATCGTTCCGAATGCAGCTCCGATGATGACGGCTACGGCGAGGTCGAGCACGTTGCCGCGTGCGATGAAGTCCCGGAATTCGCTGAACATGGAGGTTCTCCTTTCGCTTCGCGGAGTGGAGCCTAGCGCAGATGTGGACGTTTGGAAGTCAGCAGTTCACGTGTGTTGCTATTGTAAAACAGCTTGCCGCCCTCTACTTAGCGCGCCGGTTGCTCTTCAGGGGAAACGTCATGACCGCACTGCGTCGATTTGGTCTTCTCGCTCCACTTGCCGCTCTCAGCCTTGCCGGGTGCGGGCTCAACAGCGTTCCGACTGCAGAGGAGAACGTAAATGCGAAGTGGGGCGACCTGCAGGCGGATTATCAGCGGCGCGCGGACCTGATCCCGAACCTGGTCGAGACCGTCAAGGGATACGCTCAACAGGAGAAATCGGTGCTGGTCGAGGTGACCAACGCCCGCGCCAATGCCGGCCGCGTCCAGCTCAGCGCGGACGACCTTAGCGACCCTGCCAAGGTGCAGGCGTTCAACGAGGCTCAGAACCGGCTGACGCAGGCGATCATCCCGCTGCAGCGGTTGCAGGAAGCCTATCCCGACCTGAAGTCCAACACGAACTTCCTCGCGCTGCAGGATCAGCTGGAAGGCACGGAGAACCGCATCAACGCGTCGCGCCGCGACTATAACGAGGCGGTGCAGGCCTATAATACCCGCATCCGCACGTTCCCGGACGCGATCGGCGCCAAGATCTTTTATGGCGCCAAGCCGAAGGTGCCGTTTCAGGCGGCGGCAGGCGCGGAAGCTGCGCCATCGGTGAACTTCAACGCGAGCTGATCCACTGACCCGTCATCGCGAGGAGCGTAGCGACGTGGCGATCCAGCGGAAGCTTCTGGATTGCTTCGCTGCGCTCGCAATGACGGTGTTAGTATTGTGGGCAGCGCCAGCTTCGGCGCAGAACTTTCCGAAGCTGACCGGCCGCGTGGTCGACCAGGCAGAGCTGCTTCGTCCGGAGCAGGAACTCGACATCTCGAGCAAGTCGCAGACGCTCGAAGCACAGACCGGGCGGCAGTTCGTGGTCGCGACGGTGAAGAGCCTCGATGGCTTGCCGATCGAGGACTACGCTTACCAGCTCGGCCGCAGGTGGGGCATTGGCCAGGCCAAGGAGGATGACGGTGTCATCCTCCTCGTCGCACCGAATGAGCGGAAGGTGTGGATCACCACCGGCTATGGCGCGGGAGGGTTCCTGACCGACGCGATGTCCGGCGTGATCGTTCGCGAGAAGATCCTTCCGGAATTCAAGAAGAACCCGCCGGACTATGGCGCGGGAATAACCGCGGGGGCGGACGCCATCATCAAGCAGATGGAGCTTCCGGCCGACCAGGCGCAGGCCAACATCGACAAGGCCCGCCAGCAGGAGAGTCAGCGGCGGAGCGGCGGCGCGGGTTTCATCCCGGTCATTTTTATCGTCGTCATTTTCTTCGTGATCATCGGTTCGCTTTCGCGCGGCATGAGCGGACGGCGCTATCGCCGCCGCCGTGGCGGAATCGATCCCCTGATTGTGCTGTGGGGCCTCAATGAGCTCAGCCGCGGGTCGCGCAATCGTGGCGGCTGGGGCGGCGGCGGTGGCTGGGGCGGTGGAGGCGGCTTTGGCGGCGGCGGCGGGTTCGGCGGAGGCGGGGGCTTCTCCGGTGGCGGAGGCGGCTTTGGCGGCGGCGGCGCAGGGGGAAGCTGGTGATGCTGCAACTTAGCGAAGAGGATCATTCGCGGGTCAGCGC
This sequence comes from Sphingomonas daechungensis, assembly GCF_039543105.1. Taxonomy (NCBI): domain Bacteria; kingdom Pseudomonadati; phylum Pseudomonadota; class Alphaproteobacteria; order Sphingomonadales; family Sphingomonadaceae; genus Sphingomonas; species Sphingomonas daechungensis. The sequence goes on along the minus strand of NZ_BAABJC010000001.1, from coordinate 609,315 downwards.
GGCGATTGCCGCGGCGGAGGCGAAGAGCGATGGCGAGATCATCGCGGCCGCGACGCCGCTCAGCGATTCCTATCATGATGTCGCGTTGCACTGGGCGGTGCTGGCGTTGATCGCAGTGCTCGCTTGGGCGGCGATCTGGCCGTGGGGACTCGAATGGTGGCTCGACGTCTTCCTCGGGTCGTGGCGGCCGGAATCGACGCTTCGCGAGCTGCTGACATTCCTGATGATCCTGGCGGTGCTGAAGTTCACCGCGGTCCTTCTCATCCTTAAGTACATGCCGCTGCGACTGGCGTTGACGCCTGGAGCGACCAAGACCCGGCGGGTGCGGCGTCGGGCGATTTCGGTGTTCAAGGCGGGCGCCGAGCGCCGGACCGTCGGCCGCACCGGCATCCTCATCTATCTTTCGATGGGCGAGCGGCGCGCCGAGATTGTCGCCGACGAAGCTATCCTCAAGGTCACGACGCCGGAGACTTGGGGCGAGGCGATGGCTGCTCTTCTCGAAGGCGTGAAGGCTGGAAGGCCCGCGGACGGGATCGTGGCGGCCATCGAGCGGGTCGGTGCGGTGCTTGCCGAGCACTTCCCGCGTTCCGCCACCGATACCAACGAGATTCCGGACAAGCTCATCGAACTATGACAGCGGACGCCGACGCTCCATTGGAAGTGAAGTGGGAAGGGAAGTTCGTCCGCACCCTGAAGCGCGGCCGCTGGGAATATGTCTCGCGGACGCGGGGGGTAACGGCAGTCGTCATCCTCGCCGAGACCGAGGGCAAGGTTGTCCTGATAGACCAGTATCGCGTACCGGTCGGCAATCGCTGCCTCGAGCTACCGGCTGGCCTCGTCGGCGACGAGGACCCCAATGCGACCGTCGAGGGCACGGCCGTCAAGGAACTCGAGGAAGAGACGGGTTACACCGCAGATCAAATCGAGGTGCTCGGCGAATTCCAGTCCTCGCCGGGAATGCTGACCGAGAGCTTCACTTTGGTTCGCGCGACCGGTCTCCGCAAAGTCGGCGAGGGCGGGGGCACGGACCATGAGGACATCAACGTCCATCTGGTCGCCCGCGAAGATATAGCCGCATTCGTCGCAGCACGACGGGCCGAGGGCATGGCCGTCGACGTCAAGCTGCTGAACTTCATGCAGTTCTGAACGTCAGCGACGGTTCACTTGCGGGTACCTATCTGCCGTTCGTCGAAGTCCCGCTTGTTGCATCGCGGCCGGTCCGCGATGCGGCGACACCATTTTTCCTTGATCGAGGGGTAATATGAAGATGCTGCTGGCCACGACGGCCATTCTTTCGATGGCCGCCATTGGCACGGCCGCACATGCGCAGGCGAAGGCTCCGGCCGCGTCCGCCAGCGTAGCGGTTCCGACCAACGTCCTGCTGGCCGACTGGTCCGGCCCGTACGATGGCGTTCCGCCTTGGGATAAGGTCGATCCCAAGCTGTTTCCGCAGGCGTTCCAGTTCGGCATCGAAGATCAGCGCCGCGAGATCGATGCGATCGCCAACAATCCGGCGCCGCCGACATTCGAAAACACGATCGAAGCGATGGAAAAGGCCGGGCAGCGCTTCTCTCGGGTCGAGAACGTGTTCGCCGTCATGACCGACAATATGTCGACGCCGGAATACCAGGCGCTCGACAAGGATTGGCAGCCGAAAATCTCCGCCGCGTTCGACGAGATCAATTTCAACGAGAAGCTCTTTCAGCGCGTGAAGTCGCTTTACGACCGCAAGGCGACGCTCGGCCTCGATGCCGTGCAGGACCGCCTTCTGACGCGGACCTACGAGGGTTTCATTCGCAGCGGCGCCAACCTGAACCCAGCGCAGAAGGCGCAACTGGCGTCGATGAACCAGGAACTGGCGACGCTTTTCTCGACGTTCAACGAGAGGCTGCTGGCAGACGAGGGCACCTACATCACCGCGACCGAGGCGGAGCTGAAGGGCGTTCCCGACGACGTGAAGGTCGCGCTCGCCGGCGCGGCCAAGGACCGCAAGCTTCCGGCCGGCACCTATGCGCTGAAGAACACGCGCTCGGTCGTCGACCCGGTGCTGTCGTTCGCGGACAATCGCGCGCTTCGCGAGAAGGTTTGGACGGCGTTCGTCAACCGCGGCGACAACGGCAACGCAAACGACACCAACGCGACCATCGCCAGGATCGTGAAGCTGCGCGCCGACCGCGCAAAGCTGCTAGGGTTCAAGAACCACGCCGAGTGGCGGATGCAGGACACCATGGCCAAGGACCCGGCCAAGGCGATGGACCTGATGATGCGCGTCTGGACCCCGGCGGTCGCCCGCGTGAAGGAAGAGGTCGCGGACCAGCAGGCGCTCGCCAACAAGCTGGGCGACAAGATCACCATCGAGCCGTGGGATTATCGCTACTACCAGGAGAAGGTCCGCAAGCAGAAGTACGACCTTAGCCAGGACGAGATTAAGCCGTATTTCGCGCTCAACAATCTCGTCGACGGCATGTTCTGGGAGGCGGGCCAACTCTACGGCCTCGGCTTCAAGGAAAATACGGGCAAGATCCCCGTCTTTAATCCGGATGTCCGCACGTTCGAAGTGACGGACATCCCGACTGGCAAGGTCGTCGGCGTCTTCTACTTCGACGCCTTCGCGCGTGACGGGAAGCGCTCGGGCGCGTGGATGACGACGTACCGCAGCCGCTCGAAGTTGCTCAACGACAACATCGTCCTTGCGTCGAACAACAACAACTTCACCAAGGGCGAACCGGGCAAGCCGGTGTTGATCAGCCTCGACGATGCGGAAACCCTGTTCCACGAGTTCGGGCACGCCATCAACTACCTGCTGGTCAACGTCCGCTATCCGAGCCTCGGCGGCTTGCAGCGCGACTTCGTCGAGTATCCGAGCCAGGTGAACGAGAATTGGCTGCTGACGCCGGAAGTGCTGTCACGCTTTGCGAAGCACTACCAGACCGGCGCGCCGATGCCGCAGGCCCTGGTCGACAAGATCCAGAAGGCGAAGACGTTCAACCAAGGCTTTGCCACGGTCGAATATCTCGGCTCGGCGATCGTCGACATGAAGCTGCACACCGACCCCAGCGGCGTGGTCGATCCGGACGCGTTCGAGAAGAAGACGCTGGCGGAAATCGGCATGCCGAAGGAGATCGTGATGCGGCACCGCATGCCGCAGTTCGGTCACCTCTTCTCGTCCGACGCTTATTCGGCCGGCTATTATTCCTACCTCTGGTCGGAAGTGATGGACGCCGACACCTGGGCGGCGTTCGAGGAGGCGGGCAGCCCGTGGGACAAGACGGTCGCAGGCAACTTCAAGAAGTATCTGCTGTCGACCGGCAACGAGACCGATCGCGCCGAAGCCTACCGCGAGTTCCGCGGCCGCGATCCCGACGTGAACGCATTGCTGAAGAAGCGCGGTTTTCCGACGAATTAGGTAATCGGCCCTCTTCGAGCGATCGACGAGGGCCCTTTCCTATATTGGCACGCAGGCGTTCGAGTTTCCCCCGCTCTTCGTGATCTGGCACGGGCTACGCTGAATCTCTTCGATCAGCTTGCGGTCTTCCATGCGCTTTTCTTCCCATTCCTGGCGCGTGCCGCAAAAGCGTCTTTTCGCAAGCCGGCTTCCGGTGACGATGATATCCTCGCAGATCTTCTCATTGGGGTCGCCGAAGCGCGTGGGGTCGGCGCTCGCCGTGAAGTCGGGAACAGGGGCCGGGGCGATTGCCGCGGCCATGACCAGGAACGCCGCAATGCCTTTGTGCATGAGCCGTCTCCCTCTCGCACGCAGATGAGTCGTGCGTTTCGAACTTTACACGAGTTTGGAAGAAGCGGCCAATTGCCGCGCCGCGACGCGGAAGGTCAGCGCCGACAGCAGCCAGAGACCTGAGAAGCCCATGCTGAACAGCGCGCCGCGGACGTCAGCGGTCAGTCCGAATGCACCGGCGGCGGCTTGGGCGAGACCGGCCGCGATCATCGCTCGCGCCATTCCGGACGCCTCGAACCGCGCGACGATTGCTCCAACCAGCGCAATGCCCAGAACGCCCGCGAACACCAAGTTGTAGGGATTGGACTCCGAACCGATCATTCCAACGGCCAGGTTTGTCCAGGCGGTGAGAAGGGCGGTCCCGACCGCAATCCCTGCAGCGGTTCGGTAAGCGCCATTGCTTGATGCCCGGGCAGCCAGTTCGCATACAGCGCATGCGCTCGCGAGCATCACACCCATGATAACGAAATCGCGCGCGTCCCAATCGACTTCGCTTGTGAACTGCATCGCGATCGCGGGCAGCAGGAGCAGGAACGTAGCGGTTCCCCACATGACGATTCGCCAACGGCTCCAGCGCGAGCCTGCGACAATATCCGTGACTGCTTCCATGTGCGCCTCCTTCAAACGACGCATTGTCAGTCACTCAAGCCGGAGCAGAAAGCCTGAGGAAGTCCTGAGCACTTGCTGAAAAGCGCTACAACTGCGCCTTTTTCGCTTCGGAGAGCGCCAGTTCGGCAAGAGGTTCGAGCCTCTCCACCATCTGCGCCGCATGAGCCGACGAAGCGTTGCCCCGCGCCAACCGGCCTTTGATCCCGTGAAGGATGGCGGCGAGCCGGAACAGGCAGAAGACGACCAGGTAATCCTTGTTGGGCAAGTGATCGCGGCCGGTGCGACGGCAATAGGCGGCGACATAATCGTCCTCGGACGGGATGCCCAAAGCCTCGAGGTCCATACCGGCCAGGCCGCTGAAGCTCGGTCCTCCGGGCATGCGGTACATCAGCAGGTGATAGGTGAAGTCCGCCACGGGATCACCCAACGTGGACAATTCCCAGTCGAGCACTGCGCGGACCGCCGGTTCGTCCGCGTCGAAGATCATATTGTCGCAGCGATAGTCGCCATGCACGACGCTGGATCGGCTGTTGTCGGCTGGGAGGTGCTTGCCGAGCCAGTCGACGAGCTCGTCCATTGCCGGCACGCGCCCGCCATCCGTGTCGGCGAGATATTGCTTCGACCACCGTCCTACCTGGCGTTCGACGAACCCTGTCGCCTTGCCATAGTCACCGAGGCCAATGGCGTCCGGATCGTAGCTGTGCAGCAAGGCGATTGTTGCGTTCATGGCGTCGAAGTGTGCGGCTCGCCGTTCCCGACTCATGCCCGGGAAATGCGCTTCCCAGACGATCCGGCCGGGCACCATGTCCATGACGTAGAAGGCGGTGCCAATGACGCTGTCGTCTTCGCACAGGCCGTACACCCGCGGGACCGGAAAGCCCTGGGCGCCGAGTGCCGCAAGCACGCGATATTCACGGTCGACCGCATGGGCGCCGGGGAGCAGTTTGCCCGGCGGCTTGCGGCGAAGGACGAAGCTTTGGGAGCCCTTGTCGACGCGGTACGTCGGGTTGGACTGGCCGCCCTTGAACTGACTGACCGAGATCGGCCCGCCAACTCCGGGGATGTGCTCGCCCATCCATCCGTCCAGCGCTTCGGTATCGAAGCGCAGCCGCTCGGATACTTCGCGCGTCCCGGTATTCGCGTCGGTACGGTCCATCGCCCCCGTCATGCTGAACTTGGTTCAGCATCCATGAACACCAGCGTTGGCGGCCGACTGCAAGTGCCGAGTTCATGGACCCTGAAACAAGTTCAGGGTGACAGTGTTGGAAGCACATGGTTCGCCTGATCCACCTTTCCGATCTTCATTTCGGCGCACACGATCCCCGTCTGGTGGATGCGGTCGTGCAGCGTGTCGACGAAGAGAAGCCCGACCTGGTCGTCATCAGCGGCGACTTCACCCAGCGCGCGCGCACCGAGCAGTTCCAGCAGGCATGCGAGTTCCTGGAGCGCCTGCGCGAAGCAGGACACGACGTTCTGGCCGTTCCGGGCAACCACGATGTCCCGCTGTACGACGTCTTTCGGCGCTTCCTGTCGCCACTGACCCGTTACAAGAGGTACATCGACGAGACGCTGTGCCCGTTTCATGAACTGCCCGGCGTATCGGTGCTTGGCATCAACACGGCGCGATCGCTGACCTTCAAGGACGGCCGCATCAGCCGCGAGCAGATCCAGTTCATCCGCAGCACGTTCGAACGCAGCGATCCGAACTGCCTGCGGGTCCTCGTCACTCACCATCCCCTATTCGCTCTTCCGGTCGGTGAAACCGGCGAAGTCGAGCGAGCAGCGGGGAGGAGCGGACTTGCGCTCGACGCAGCCGCAGAGTCGGGAGTCGACTTGCTGCTGGCAGGTCATCACCACACGGCCTCGACGCATAGCGCCCACGATCTCGTCACCCGCGCCGGACCGGCGCTCGTAGTCCAGGCGGGAACGGCGACCTCCGTGCGTCTTCGGGACGAGGAACAGAACTTCAACCGGATCGATATCGTCGACGACGCCGTCACCTTGACGCTGCAGGCTTTGAAGGGCGGCGGGTTCGAGTCCCGAACGACCCAGCGCTACGAACGCCGGGAGGATCATTGGCGGATCGTCGGCGACGAAAAGGTAGTCGAGGACGCGACTCACTAGCAGGCTGCGCGGCGCTCGCTTAGAGGCGGCGCATGGCTTTATCCGACCAGTTCGATGTTCAGGAATTCGTCCGCCGCGTGCTTGCCGAGGACCTGGGCTCAGGCGGCGACATCACTTCCGCCGCGACGATCGCGGCCGATGCTCGCTTCACCGCGGAGATGAACTGCCGGGAGCCGATCGCCATCGCGGGGCTTGAGATTGCTGCCGCCTTCTTCCGCGCGCTCGACAAGGATGTGCGGATCGAGAAGCTGGTCACGGACGGGGACAGCGTACCCGCCAGGTCGGTGATAATGCGCCTCGAAGGCAATGCGCGGGCCATGCTGTCTGCCGAGCGCTCGGCGTTGAACACGCTCCAGCACCTGTCGGGGATTGCGACCCTGACGCGACGCTACGTCGAGAAGATCGCGGGGACGGGGGCGATCTTGCTCGACACCCGCAAGACCATCCCCGGACTGAGGCTGCTAGAGAAATACGCGGCGCGGATGGGAGGAGCGGAGAACCACCGCATGAGGCTCGACGACGGTCTCCTGATCAAGGACAACCATGTCGCCGTCGCTGGCGGCGTGGCGAATGCCGTTCGTGCGGCGAAGGCTGCGAACACCGGGTTCCAGGTCCAGGTCGAAGTCGATCGCGTTGCGCAGATCGAGCCTGCGCTGGAAGCTGGCGCCGATCGCCTCCTGCTCGACAACATGCCACCTCCGGTTCTTCGCGAGGCGGTGGAGTCGGTTGCCGGTCGCGTCCCGCTGGAGGCCTCCGGCGGCGTGAACCTCGACACCATCCGCGGCATTGCGGAGACCGGCGTGAACTACATCTCGGTCGGACGGATCACCCAATCCGCGCCATCGGTCGACATCGGGCTCGACTATTCGCTGCAAGACCTGGGGTGAACGGCGCATTCAGCGCGTTGTCAGTTGCAAAGTCGTACTTAACTCCTTGACTGGCCCCGCGTGGCCACTGGTCATCGAGGAGTATTTCGATGTTAAAGACTGCAATCCTGACGCTCTCGGCAGCGTCGATGATCGCGGCCCCGACCGCCGCTTCGGCGAGGGACCACGATTGGAATCGCCATCACAGGGTCCGGGCGGTCGAGACGGTCCGCTACGTCCCGAACCGCACGCGCTACGTTTCGACGCGGTATGCGAGCCCCTACTACGGTTCGCGCTACTACGGCTCGAACGCCTACGGCGGCTATTACGGCAGCCCGTACTACGGCAACAGCTACTATGGCTCGCCCTACTACGGAAACGGGTACAACAGCCGCTACTACGGCGAGCGCTACCGCTGCGGCAACGGCACGACCGGCGCGTTGATCGGCGGTGCGCTTGGCGCAGTCGTCGGATCGCAGGTTGCGACCAGTCACAACCGCTATGGCTATCGCACGGGCAACGGTACGGCCGGCGCGCTGATCGGCGGAGCGCTCGGCGCGGTCGTCGGCGGCCAGGTTGCGCAGGGCCGCTGCTAAGCAAAGGTACCGATAGACAATCAAGGGCGGGCCGGGGAGAAATCCCCGGCCCGTTTGCTATGGGCGCTCCCCAGTGGATTTTTGCAGAATTGTCAGCAAGAGACCGTATATAGCCGCGAAACAGGAGAGACGAATTGTTCAAGGGGCTGCAGCCCATCCTTTACGGCGGACGCGAGGTCTGGCCGCTGGTTGAAGGCGGCAAGGGCGTCTCTGCGACCAATCACGCGAGTTCCGGCGCCTGGGCGGCTGCCGGCGGCATCGGCACCGTGTCCGCGGTCAATGCCGACAGCTACGATCCGGAAGGCCGGATCATCCCGCAAATCTACAACGGCATGTCCCGCCGGGATCGCCACGAAGAGCTTATCCAGTACGCGATCGACGGTGCCGTCGCGCAGGTCCAGCGCGCTTACGACATGGCGTCGGGCAAGGGCGCGATCAACATCAACGTGCTGTGGGAAATGGGCGGCGCGCAGCGCGTGCTCCACGGCGTACTCGAGCGCACGAAGGGCTTGGTCACCGGCGTCACCTGCGGCGCCGGCATGCCCTACAAGCTGAGCGAGATCGCAGCCTCCTACGGCGTCAATTATCTGCCGATCATCAGCTCCGCTCGTGCTTTCAGCGCATTGTGGAAGCGCGCATATTCCAAGGCGGCGGAATGGCTGGCCGCGGTCGTCTACGAGGATCCGTGGCTGGCTGGCGGTCACAACGGGCTTTCCAATGCCGAAGACCCGCGCGCGCCGCAGGATCCTTATCCGCGCGTTGCCGCACTTCGCCAAACCATGCGCGACAACGGCATCGCCGACAGCGTTCCGATCGTGATGGCCGGCGGCGTCTGGCGCCTCGACGAGTGGGAGAACTGGATCGACAATCCGGAGCTCGGGCAGATTGTCTTTCAGTTCGGAACCCGGCCGCTGCTGACCCAGGAAAGCCCGATCCCGCCCGAGTGGAAGGCGCGGCTGATGACTCTGGAAGAGGGCGATGTGCTGCTGCACCGCTTTTCGCCGACCGGCTTCTATTCTTCCGCAGTCCGCAACCCGTTCCTGCGCAACCTTGAGGCGCGGTCGCACCGGCAGGTGGCCTTTACCAAGGAGCCCCTCGGCGACCATCACTTCGAGCTCGACGTGGGCGTCGGCAGGAAGCGTGGCTACTGGGTCACCAAGGGCGACCTTCAGCATGCGCGCGAATGGTTCGCCGCCGGGTATAATGAGGCGCTGAAGACTCCGGACGAAACGCTCATCTTCGTCACGACTGAGGAGAAGAACCAGATCCGCCACGACCAGGCGGAATGCATGGGCTGCCTCAGCCAATGTTCGTTCTCATCCTGGGCGGACAATGAGAAGAATTCGACCGGGCGTCTCGCCGACCCGCGCAGCTTCTGCATCCAGAAGACGCTTCAGGATATCGCGCATGGCGGGCCCGTCGAAAACAACCTCATTTTCGCCGGGCACGCGGCGTTCCGGTTCAAGACCGACCCATTTTATTCGAACGGCTTCGTCCCGACGGTGAAGCAACTTGTGGACCGCATCCTGACGGGAGCTTGAGGTTCGTGCGTAAGGGGGTTCTCGCCGCAGTCATCCTGGCGCTCGCCGTTCCCGCGGCCGCGCAGGACAAGAAGCCGCCGTACTGGGCATCGATCGCTTCGGGCGAGGCAATGATGCGCACTGGTCCGGGGCGGAATTATCCGGGCGTCTGGCTCTACAAGCGCCGCGACCTGCCGATCCGGGTGGTAAAGACCTATCCGAATTGGCGCCTGATCGAGGATCCGGAGGGCACGCAGGGCTGGATGCTGGTTACGCTGCTCAGCGATCGCCGCACTGCCATCGTGAAGCCAGGCGATCCGCGATCCATTTATGCCAAGCCCGATGCCGGCAGCCGGCTTCGCTACAATGCCCAGCCGGGGGTGGTCGGCCGCATTGAGCATTGTGGAAACGGCTGGTGCCATTTCAGCGTCGACAAGCGCGAAGGCTATATCCGCACGTCCGACATCTGGGGCGTAAGTGACGGAGAAACCGTCGATTAATTCGTCTCTGCGAGTACCTGTCCAACACTCTTGACAGTCAAGAGTTCTGGACAGATGATTGGCGCGTGGAGAATCGGCTGAAGCACATCCGCGAGGCGCGCGGCTGGAGTCAGGGTGAGTTGGCGAGGCGCATTGGCGTCTCGCGGCAGACCATCAACTGTGTCGAAACCGACAAGTACGACCCGAGCCTCCCATTGGCGCTGCGCCTGGCGAAACTCTTCGCCGTGCCCGTCGACCAGATCTTCATCGACAAATGGGAACCGGAGGAACCGTCGAAATGAGTGCAACCATGGATGCCAGGAAAATGCGCGTCATGATTTGGCGCATGCTTGCGGGAGCTATCGTCGGAGCGGTCGCGTCCCTTTTGTTCTTCAAGTTCGTCGGCGAGCCGAACATGGACCTGAAGAACCCATCCGTGCTCATCGCGGCCGCGTGCGGCATTGTCTACCTGCTAATCGGTCTGATGGTCGCTTTGGGCGTGGCGGCGCCAAAGACTGGGGCGCACTTCCTCAACGTCGAGGATGCCGACGAACTTCGCGAAGAGCGGCCAAAGCTCAGGACCAGTGCAATCGCAACCATCTTGATCGGCGTCTTCGTGCTCGTTCTCGCCATGGCGGGGGGCGGCATCGACAACCAGGTCGCGCTGGCAATTGCGGCATTGTGCCTGATTGCCGTCGTCGCGGTGACCGCGGCTGGCGTGAAGCAATATGATGAGCTGACGTGGCAGCTGACGAGGGAAGCCTCGGCCTATGGCTTTTACGCGACCCTCGTCTTGTTCGGCGGCTGGGCGGCGCTTGCGCACCTCGGGTACGTGCCCTGGATCAGCCCGCTGGCGTTCGTGTCCCTGCTCATCATCCTCCAGCTCCTGACCGCATTCATCGCCGTCGGCAGGCGCGGAATGCTGATGCCCCGCTGAGCCGCAAAGATGCTATGACGGTCGCGACCACAACAGGGGGCGAAGATGAAATTGATCGCGTCGGTGATTTTGCTCATGTCCGCAGGTGCCGCACAGGCTGCGCCGCCGACCGTCGAATACTTCCCTGCGCCAGGGGCGATCACCGGCCGGCCCGCTCCCTTCTCCAGCGCGGTACGCGTCGGGGACGTGATGTACCTCTCCGGTCAGATCGGCATCGGACCTGACGGCAAGCTGCCGGAGACCTTCGAGGGCCAGGCCAAGCAGACGATGGAGAACGTCGGCGCCGCGCTGAAGGCGAGGGGCCTTGACTGGGGCGACGTGTTCAAATGCACGGTCATGATCGCCGACATGAAGAACTGGCCGGCGTTCAATGCGGTGTACGTGCCCTACTTCCCCGAAGGGAAGCTGCCCGCACGCAGTGCATTCGGAGCGAGCGGCCTTGCGCTGGGAGCCCAACTCGAGCTCGAGTGCCTGGCCTACGCGGGCCCAAAGTAGGGCCCGCGCAGCAGCGTCTGCTTATTGGGCGGGCGCCGGCATCGTCATCGGTTCATACGCAACTCGCGTGACGGTGAGCTTCTCGCCCTTGTCGCTGGTCGTTTCCATCGCCTGACCGACCTCGACGGCCTGAATGGTCCAGCAGACCTCGCCGTCCTTGTTCATCGCGCTGGTGAAGCAAGCCTTGCCATCCTTTATCACCGAGGTGCCGTGGTCGAGATGCTTGTCACCCGCGTTGGCGATGTAGTTGCCGCTGGCGTCGATCGACTCCTTGATGGCCTGGCCGTCCTTGTCGGTGAAGGTCCAGGTCGTCTCGTTGAGCTGGAACGCGGCGGGCGTCGCGGCGGCATTTGCGTCGACAGCGTTAACGTCGACGGCATTGGCATCGGCATTCGTGTCTGCCGGTGCTTCGGCTTTGTTGCAGCTAACCAAGGCAATTGCGGCAAGTGTGACGATCGTCAGGCGCATGGCTTTCTCCCCGTTTGAGGGGTCTCGCCATATCACCGGATCGTTTGGGCCGCGAATCAGAGCCACATTCGCGCCATCCAAATCGCCATCCCGACCATGAACAAGTTCTCGGTTAGCGAGACAAAGCCAAGTGGCACGTTCGACGATCCGCCGACGCACGCGCATTTCAGTTCTCGCTTGTCGACATAGACAGCTTTGAAGACGCTGATTGCCCCTTCGGTCCCGATGAACAGGGCAATTGGCACGCTCAGCCAATGCAGGCGATCAGACAGCATCAGAACGCCCGCTATGGCTTCGAGCACCGGATACAGGCTGGCGTATGGAACCCATCGCCGCGACAGCAGATCGTAGTTGAGAAACATCGCAGAGAACGATTCGACGTCCTGCAATTTCAGGAATGCCAGAACGATCATCGAAATGCCGATGAACCATTCCGCGGCTCGAACGGTGAAGGGTGTTTCGAAATTGGCGACGCTCAACGCCAATGCGCCCAGGGCGTAAGCGAGAACAAGGCGATAATGGGCACGTAGCTGGTTTCGCCCTTCGCCTGCACGCGCTTCCCGAAAAAGCGCCGCAGGTCGTCGTAGCCGCCGACGCGTTCGCCGTGAATGAAGGTCTGCGGCGTCGTCGTTACGCTATGCGTGGCTTTGAATGCGTCGGTTTCCTCCCTGGTCCGCAGGTGGCGGTCATCGACCTTGAACCCGCGGCTTTCCAGCAGGTGCTTCGACTTGATTCCCCAGGGGCACACATGGCTGGGCATGACCATCCGGTAGAGGATGGCGGTTTTCTCCGTCGCCGGAGCGATCGGGTCATGTTTGGTCATTGGAGTGTCCTTCGTCTTTAGAACGAGTCGGACACTCCTTTAGCTCCCGTACCGCGGTACGGAGTCAAGCGGTCAGACGAGTTCCACCGCCACGGCCGTCGCTTCGCCGCCGCCGATGCAGAGGCTGGCGACGCCGCGCTTGAGGTCCTTGCCTTTGAGCGCATTGATGAGAGTGACGAGGATGCGCGTTCCGCTGGCGCCGATCGGGTGACCCAGGGCGGTAGCGCCGCCGTGGACGTTGATCTTCTCGTGCGGGATGCCGAGGTCCTTCATCGCGAACATGGCGACGCAGGCGAACGCCTCGTTCACTTCCCACAGGTCGACTTCCGAAGCCTTCCAGCCGGCCTTTTCGAGCACCTTCTCGATGGCGCCGATCGGGGCGACGGTGAACTGCGCCGGCTCCTGCGCGTGGGCGGCGGTCGCAACAATGCGGGCGACCGGATCAAGGCCCTTGGCGCTGGCGACGCTCTCGCGGGTCAGGACGACGGCGGCGGCACCGTCGGAGATGGACGAGCTGGTCGCGGCGGTGATCGTGCCTTCCTTCGAGAAAGCGGGCTTCAGCTGCGGAATCTTGTCCGGACGGCCGCGGCCCGGGGCTTCGTCGGTGTCGACGACGGTCTCGCCGGCGCGGCTCTTGATGGTGACGGGGACGATTTCGTCCTTGAAGCCGCCATTGTCGATCGCGGCCTTGGCGCGACTGAGGCTCTCGATGGCGTAATTGTCCATCTGCTCGCGCGTCAGCTGATATTCGTCGGCGGTGCACTGGGCGAAGCTCCCCATCGCGCGGCCTTCTTCGTAGGCGTCCTCGAGGCCGTCGAGGAACATGTGGTCGTAGGCCGTGTCATGGCCGATGCGTGCGCCCGAGCGGTGCTTCTTGAGCAAATACGGGGCGTTGGTCATCGACTCCATGCCGCCCGCGATGATGAAGTCGGCATTGCCGGCCGTGAGAGCTTCGTCGCCCATGATCACCGTCTGCATGCCCGAGCCGCAGACCTTGTTGACGGTGGTCGCCTGGACCGACTTCGGGAGACCCGCCTTGAGCGCCGCCTGGCGGGCAGGGGCCTGACCAAGACCGGCCGGAAGCACGCAGCCCATGTAGATGCGGTCGATATCCTCGCCGGAGACGCCAGCACGTTCCACGGCGGCCTTCACCGCCGTCGCGCCCAGGTCGGTCGCGGTCGCGTCGGACAGCGAGCCCTGCATGGCGCCCATCGGCGTGCGGGCGATCGAAAGAATGACGGTGGGATCTTCAGCGGTGGTGGCCATCGAATGTGCTCCGGAGTCGGATTGTTGCGCCGCACATAAGACTGCCGGCTTGCTTGTTCAAACCTCAATGCCGGTGCTACGCGCGCCTCCAACACGAGAGGCTTTGAAATGTCCGACGCGACCTTCGACTTCCAGCTCGGCGAGATGGCCGACACCATCCGCGAATCCACGCAGCGCTTCGCCGCCGACAAGATCGCGCCGATCGCGGCGGAGATCGACGAGAAGGACGAGTTTCCGCGTCACCTCTGGCCGCAGATGGGCGAGCTTGGGCTGCACGGAATTACCGTCGCCGAAGAGGATGGCGGACTTGGCCTCGGCTATCTCGAGCATGTCGTGGCGCAGGAAGAGGTCGCCCGCGCGTCCGGCTCCGTCGGGCTCAGCTATGGCGCACACTCCAACCTCTGCGTGAACCAGATCCGTCGCTGGGCGAACCCGGAGCAGAAGCAGAAGTACCTCCCCAAGCTCATCAGCGGCGAGCATGTCGGCGCGCTCGCTATGAGCGAGGCGGGCGCGGGCAGCGACGTCGTCAGCATGAAGCTGAAGGCGGAGAAGGTCGGCAACGGCTACCGCCTCAACGGCACCAAGTTCTGGATTACAAACGGCTCCGAAGCCAACACGCTCGTCGTGTATGCCAAGACGGGCGAGGGCAGCCGCGGCATTACCGCCTTCCTGATCGAGCGCGAGATGGACGGGTTCTCGATCGGCCAGAAGGTCGACAAGCTCGGCATCCGCGGCTCGCCGACGGCGGAGCTGGTGTTCGACGATTGCTTCGTTCCGCCCGAGAATATCCTCGGCGAGGAGAACAAGGGCGTCGAGGTGCTGATGAGCGGGCTCGATTACGAGCGGACCGTTCTCGCCGGCATGCAGATCGGAATCATGCAGGCATGCCTCGACGTGGTCCTGCCCTACGTTCGCGAGCGCAAGCAGTTCGGGAAACCGATCGGGACATTCCAGCTGATGCAAGCCAAGGTCGCCGACATGTACGTCGCGCTCAATTCGGCGCGTGCCTACGTCTACCAGGTCGCCAAAGCGTGCGACGCGGGCAAGACGACGCGGCACGATGCGGCGGGTGCGATCCTGCTGGCGTCGGAAAATGCGGTGAAGGTCGCAAACGAAGCGGTCCAGGCGTTGGGCGGCGCGGGCTACACCAAGGACTGGCCGGTCGAACGCTACTATCGCGACGCGAAGCTGCTCGACATCGGCGCCGGCACGAACGAAATCCGCCGCATGTTGATCGGCCGGGAGCTGGTTGGCTCCTAACTCAGGTTAGGCCTGATTTTGCCCGCGTGAGGATTGCGCCCATAAGGTCCGCTGCATTGGCGGGGGACGTGAGTGCGCGATCGGCTGAGCATCGGGCGCATTGTCGAAATGAACATCGGCTTCTTCGGCCTGCAGTTCAGCTTCGGGCTGCAGCAGGCAAACATGACGCCGATCTACAAATTCCTCGGCGCCGACGAGGCGACCATGCCATTGCTCTGGCTTGCCGGTCCGATGACGGGCCTGCTGGTGCAACCGATCATCGGTGCGTTGAGCGACCGTACCTTGTCGCGGATGGGACGGCGCACGCCATATTTCCTGATTGGCGCGATCGTCTGTTCGCTGTGCCTGTTTGCCATGCCCTACAGTCCCACGCTGTGGATGGCGGCGTCGCTGCTCTGGCTGCTGGACGCGGGCAATAACGTCACGATGGAACCTTACCGGGCTTATGTCGCCGACCGGTTGCTGCCCGAACAGCAGCCTGCGGGGTTCCTGACGCAGAGTGCTTTCACCGGCCTTGCCCAGTGCACGTCTTATGCTGCGCCGTCGCTATTGGCAGCGGCCGGGGTGTCGACGGCGATCATGCCAGGGCACCCGATCCCGGACATCGTCAAGCTGGCGTTCGTGGTCGGCGCGATCCTGTCGCTCGGGACGATCGTCTATTCGGTCGTCCGCGTGCCAGAGCTGAAGCTCGACGAAGCCGAGAAGGCGCGCATTGCCGCCTTGCCGCGCGGCTTCGGCGCGGCTCTTGCTGAAGTCGTGGACGCGGTTCGGGAGATGCCACAGGCCATGCGACGGTTGGCGGTTGCGATGCTTTGCCAATGGTATGCGATGTTCGTCTATTGGCAGTACATTTCCCTGTCGGTGTCACGGTCACTGTTCGGGACGACCGAGGCCGCCAGCGCCGCCTACATCGATGCCACACTGACGGCCCAGAAGATGGGCGTCGTTTACAATGCGATCGCATTTGCAGGCGCTCTCATCCTGATCCCGGTCCTGAAGCGCTTCAGCGTCTCGCTGGTCCATGCCGCGTGCCTGGCCGCGTCCGGCGCCGCGATGTTGCTGATCGCGGGGGCGAGCGGGACGGCGACGCTTTACGCGGCGACCCTCGGCATCGGCATCGGCTGGGCCGGGATGATGGGAAACACCTACGTAATGCTGGCCGACGCCATCCCGCCGGAGCGGACCGGCGTCTACATGGGTATTTTCAACATGTTCATCGTCATCCCGATGCTGATCGAAACCGTGACGATGCCGCTGATCTACCGGCCGGTTCTTGGCGGCGATCCCCGGCATGCACTGATGCTGGCCGGCGCCCTGATGATGCTTGGCGCGTTGGCGACTCTCCGGGTGTCGTCGCGAACGTCGCGAAGGGAGCGGCTCGAAGCTGGCTGATTCGGCTGTCGCTTCCGACTGCTTTATGGCTGCGTCGTCAGGGGGACTTTCATGTGCCAGCGACTTCTCGCCATGGTTTTGCTTGCAGCAACGAGCGGCTGCGACCGGAAAGCGGCCGACGCGCCTGCAGCCGTCGCCGCGCCAATGGAAGTCGCATTCGACGGGGCCAACGTGAAGGATGCGGCCGCCCGGCTTGCGCATGGCAAGCGGATCGGCTGGGCGTTGGGTTGCCACGGCTGTCACGGCAAGGATCTGGACGGCCACCGCTTCTACGAGGCTTACGCGTCGAACCTGACGCGCGATCTCGCCGCATACAGCGATCAGCAGATCGAGCATGTCCTGCGGGTCGGCGAACGGTCAAGCGGCAAGCCCTTGTGGGGAATGCCGTCGGAAGTATTCCAGCACCTTAGCGACGCCGACATGACGGCACTGATTGCCGACTTGCGATCGCTGAAGCCGAAGGGCGGCCCGACGCAGGCCATGCTCCCGTTCGAGGCCGAAACGAAGGAACTGATCGCGAGTGGCAAGTTCAAGCCTGCCGCCGACTTCGTGAAGGAGTGGAAGCACAAGCGACCGGTCGATCTCGGACCCGAGTACGCGCAGGGCAGATACATCGCGTCCGTGACCTGTGCCGAGTGCCACGGGTCAGCGCTGCAAGGGGATCCCGGGTTCACGCCCGATCTGATCGTCGCCGGCGCTTACTCCCGCGAGGAATTCGAGACCCTCCTGACCGAGGGCAAGCTCCCGGGCGGTCGGAAATTCAAGAACCCCCTGATGGGCGAGGTCGCCGTCAGCCGCTTTACGCATTTCACGCCGCACGAACGCGACGCGCTCTACGCCTACCTCAAGGCACGCGCGGAGCTGCCGCAGTAACTACCAGACCTTTACCCGCTTGTCGGGCGCCAGATAGAGTTTCTCGCCTTCCTTGACGTCGAACGCCGTGTACCACGGATCGAGGTTGCGAACGGTCAGGGCACGGAATTGCCCCGGCGCGTGGCCGTCGGTCAGGACTCGTTGGCGAAGCTGCTCGTCG
Organism: Sphingomonas daechungensis; assembly: GCF_039543105.1. NCBI lineage: Bacteria > Pseudomonadati > Pseudomonadota > Alphaproteobacteria > Sphingomonadales > Sphingomonadaceae > Sphingomonas > Sphingomonas daechungensis. The sequence continues at coordinate 591,711 of NZ_BAABJC010000001.1, read as the reverse complement.
CGCATCTTGGTCGCCCACGCCTGCGCGTAGGCGATGAAGAAGCGCTGGTCGCCGGAATAGCCGTCGATGGCCTGCGCCTCCTTGCCGCCGAGCGAATGCTTGTAGGCGTCGTAGGCCGCGGCGAGGCCGGCCACGTCGGCGATGTTCTCGCCTAGCGTCAGCTTGCCGTTCAGGTGGAGTCCGGGAAGCGCTTCGTATTCGTCGTACTGCGCGGCCAGCGCATCGCCCGCCTGCTGGAAACGCTTGAAGTCCGCTGGAGTCCACCAGTTGCGAAGCGCACCGGTGGAATCGAACAGAGCGCCGTTGTTGTCGAAGCTGTGGCTGATCTCGTGCCCGATCACGGAGCCGATTGCGCCATAGTTGAATGCCGGGTCGGCCTTCGGATCGAAGAAGGGCCGCTGAAGGATTGCTGCCGGGAAGTTGAGCGCGTTCTGCACCGGCAGGTTGACCGCGTTCACCAGTTGCGGCGGCATCCACCATTCGGCGCGATCCATCGGTTTGCCGATCTTCGCGATCTGGTGGCGGTATTCTGCGAGACTCGCCGCTTTGGCGTTGGCGTAGGCGTTGCCGCCGATCTCCAGCGAGGAAATGTCGCGCCAAGTGTCGGGATAGCCGACGCCGACAACGATCGATTTCACTTTCTTGAGCGCTTCCGCCTTTGTCGACGGCGCCATCCAGTCGAGCGCCTCGACGCGGCGCGCGAAGGCAGCCTTGATCTCCTCGACCATCCGCTGAATTTCGGCCTTCGAGGACGCCGGGAAGTAGCGGTCGACATAGGTCTTGCCTACGGCGTCCTGGAGCGTGTCGCTGACTGCGTTCAGCGCCAACTCATCCCGCGGGCGCTCCTTGGGGATTCCAAGAAGCGCGGTGCTGTTGAACGCAAAGCTCGCATCACGGAAGCCCTTGGGGAGCACGTCGGCCTGCTGGTTGAGCGTATGAAACGCCAGCCAGTCCTTCCACGCATGCAGCGGCTCCGACGCAACGAGCGCCGACAGCTTCGGAATGGCGTTGGCATTATATGCTTCGAACTTGGGCGCGCTGCCGAGTTGCGCCGCGTCGAGTAGCGCTTTCCAGTCCAGGCCAGGCGCGTTCTTTTCCAGTTCCGCGCGTGACCAGACCTTCACGCCCTGGGCGAAATCCTCGCTTTCCTCACGCGTCGCGTGCGCGTTCGCGATCTTCGTTTCCAGCGCCATCACCCGGTCTGCCGCCGCCTTGGCGTCAGGGTAATTGGCAAGCTGCAGGATCTGACCGACATAGGTGCGGTACGTGTTGCGAAGGTCGGCCATCTTGGCGTCGCCGCTGAGGTAATACTCACGCTCCGGTAGGCCGATGCCGCCCTGCATGATGTAGGGCAATTGCTCGCCCGGCGTGCTCAGTCCCTGAGTGACGAAGATTCCGAACAGGTTCTCGGTGTGAAAATTGGTCGCGTTGAGCGGATCGGTGTCGGCACGCAAGGTGCGGCCGATGGCAGCGCTCAGCTGGGTCTTGTCGGCGATGCCGCCGATCGCATCGAGGTCCGCCTTGGCGGGGCCTAGGCCGGCTTTGTCGATCGCGTCCGTGTTCAGATAGGCATTGTAGAAGTTGGCGATCTTCCCCTCGTTCGAGCCGGCATCCGGATTCGCCTTGAGGATCTCGGCGATCATGTCCTTCGTCTGCCGCTCGCGTTCCTGGTCGGCGATGGTGAAGGCACCGATGCGAGAACGGTCTTCGGGGATGGGCGTATTCTTGACCCAGCTGCCGTTGGCGAAAGCGAAGAAGTCGTCGCCCGGCTTGACGGATTTGTCCATCGAGGCGGGCACGATTCCAAGTTCGGTCCCTTGGGCGGTGCTACCTTGTTCGGTGCCAGTGCCGGCTTGCTGGCAGGCGGAAAGCGACAGTGCGAACGCGGACGCAACCAGAAGCAACTTTGAACGGGTCATTCGGGACCTTTCATGGGGTTTTGCCAAGCGCTGCAGCAGCAGCTAGGCGGGCGCAGGGATTTTTCGACCAACGGACCACCTGAGGGCATGAGCGCACCAAGGCTTCAGACAAGCATCAGCCCGGACAACGACGAATTTCGTGCCCGCCGTGAGCACAACCTCTCGCTCGTCCAGAAGTTGCGCGCGGACGTCGCCGAGGCGGCGCAGGGCGGTCCCGAGAAGCATCGCGAGCGCCACGTTTCGCGCGGCAAGCTGCTTCCGCGCGACCGCGTCGAGCGCCTGCTCGATTCGGGATCGCCGTTCCTCGAAATCGGCCAGCTCGCGGCCTTCGATTTGTACGATCACGAGGTGCCGGGCGCGGGCATGATCGCCGGTATCGGCCGCGTGTCGGGCAAGCAGGTGATGATCGTCTGCAACGACGCGACGGTGAAGGGCGGGACCTATTACCCGCTGACCGTGAAGAAGCACCTCCGTGCGCAGGAGATCGCGCTCGAGAACCGATTGCCGTGCGTCTACCTCGTCGACAGCGGCGGAGCGAACCTGCCGCACCAGGCCGAGGTCTTCCCCGACCGCGAGCATTTCGGGCGCATCTTCTTCAACCAGGCGCAGATGAGTTCGAAGGGCATCGCCCAGGTCGCCTGCGTCATGGGCAGCTGCACTGCTGGCGGCGCTTACGTCCCCGCGATGAGCGACGAGAGCGTCATCGTCCGCAACCAGGGGACGATCTTCCTAGGCGGCCCGCCGCTGGTGAAGGCGGCCACTGGCGAGGAGATCAGCGCCGAGGACCTCGGCGGCGGAGACCTCCATGCGCGCAAGTCGGGCGTCGTAGATCATCTCGCCGAGAGTGACGAACATGCGCTGACCATCGTCCGCGACATCGTCTCGACGCTGCAAAGCGAAGCGGGCGCGGGCATCGAGCTTCGCGAGCCGCGAGCGCCGGCCTACGACCCGGAAGAGTTGTACGGCGTCATCCCGGAGGACGTCCGCGCGCCCTACGACGTGCACGAGATCATCGCCCGCATCGTCGACGGTTCGGAGTTCCACGAGTTCAAGCCGCTCTACGGCTCGACCCTCGTCTGCGGCTTCGCGCACATCTGGGGCATGCCGGTCGCGATCCTCGCCAATAACGGCATCCTGTTCAGCGAGAGCGCCGTGAAAGGCGCGCACTTCATCGAGCTCGCCTGCCAGCGCCGCACACCGTTGCTGTTCCTGCAGAACATCAGCGGTTTCATGGTCGGCGGAAAGTATGAGGCGGAAGGCATTGCGAAACATGGCGCGAAGCTGGTCACCGCCGTCGCTACCGCGAGCGTTCCGAAGATCACCGTGCTGATCGGCGGAAGCTTCGGCGCCGGAAATTACGGAATGAGCGGCCGCGCCTACTCGCCGCGCTTCCTCTTCACTTGGCCCAACTCGCGCATCAGCGTGATGGGTGGCGAGCAGGCGGCGAGCGTTCTGGCGACCGTCCACCGCGATGCCGACAAGTGGACGCCCGAGCAGGCGGAAGCCTTCAAGCAACCGATCCGCGATGACTACGAAGCGCAGGGCAATCCGTGGCATGCCACGTCGCGGCTGTGGGACGACGGGATCATCGATCCGGCGCAGACGCGGGATGTGCTTGGGCTGGCCTTCGCGGCCTGTCTGAATGCGCCGATCCCCGAGCGGCCGCAGTTCGGCGTGTTCAGGATGTGACGCAAAGCATGGCTGTAATTCTTTCATTTCTTGCAGCAGTTGCAGCTCAGGGATTGCCGCCGGCCGAAGCGCTGCCGCCGCCCGATGGCGACACTGCAGCAGTCCTCGCTCCGATCAACGCCGTGTTCGCCGCATTCGAAAGCGGAGACGCTGCAGGGATGCTTCGTTACGTCTATCCCGAGGGCCGAGTCACAGCGACTGGAACGCGGGCGAACTCAAGCGGTCTGCGGCAGCAAAGCTGGATCCAGTTCGCCGAGCGCCTGAAGCCGGGCGAGGGCTTTCAGGAGCGGATCAGCGACCCTGCAATCGAGATCGACGGAGACGTGGCGATGGTCTGGGCCCCGTTCGTCGTGCGCGTCGGCGGCAAGGTCAGCAATTGCGGCTACGACCATTTCGACTTGGTCCGCGACAACGGCACCTGGAAGATCATGAACCTGACCTTCTCTTCTCGAACTACGGATTGCCCGGCCCAATGACCCGCAACGACTGGACCCGCGCCGAGATCGCGGAGCTCTTCGACCTTCCTTTCACGGAGCTCGTGTTCCGTGCTGCGGACGTGCACCGGCATCATCACGCGGCGGGTGAAGTGCAGCTTTGCACTCTGCTGTCGATCAAGACCGGCGGTTGCCCCGAGGATTGCGGCTATTGCTCGCAGTCGGCGCATGCGGACACCGGCCTCAAGGCCGAGAAATTGATGGACGCCGACGCTGTCATCGCAGCTGCTCGTGAGGCCAAGGCGCATGGGTCGCAGCGCTTCTGCATGGGCGCGGCATGGCGTGAGCCGAAGGAGCGCGACATGCCGGCGCTGCTCGAAATGGTCAGCGAAGTGAAGGCGATGGGCCTCGAGACCTGCATGACGCTCGGCATGCTGACCGGCGAGCAGGCGCGGGCGCTGAAGGACGCGGGCCTCGACTATTACAATCACAACATCGACACCTCGCCCGAGCATTACGGCGACATCATCACCACGCGGACTTTCCAGGAGCGCCTCGATACGTTGGAGGAAGTGCGCAAGGCGGGAATGGCGGTCTGCTGCGGCGGAATCGTCGGCATGGGCGAGACGCGCGCGGACCGCGTCGGCTTCATCCATGCGCTGGCGACGCTCCCGCGCCATCCGGAGAGCGTGCCGGTCAATGCTTTGGTGCCGGTGAAGGGCACGGTGCTCGGCGAAATGTGGGGCGATGAGAAGCCGATCGACGACATCGAGTTCGTGCGGACGGTCGCGGTCGCCCGGATCACCATGCCGAAGTCGATGGTTCGCCTCTCGGCAGGCCGTGAAAGCATGTCGGAGAGCACGCAGGGGCTGTGCTTTCTGGCGGGAGCGAACAGCATCTTCACCGGCGACCGGTTGCTGACGACGCCGAATGCTGGCGACAACGCCGACGCGGCCCTGTTCGCCAAGCTGGGACTCAAGCCGTTGGTCGCGGAAGAGCCGATGCGGGTGGCCGCCGAATGATCTCGTCGCTGCTTATCGCCAATCGCGGCGAGATTGCCTGCCGCATCATCCGGACCGCGCGCGAGATGGGCGTGCGGACGGTTGCGGTCTACTCCGATGCGGATGCCAATGCGCTTCATGTGCGGATGGCGGACGAGGCGGTGCACATCGGGCCGAGCCCGGCGCGCGAGAGCTACCTGGTCGGCGAGAAGATCATCGAGGCGGCCAAGGCCACCGGTGCCGAAGCTATCCACCCGGGCTACGGCTTCCTGTCGGAAAATGCCGACTTCGCGCAGGCGGTGATTGACGCCGGCCTGATCTGGGTCGGGCCGAAGCCCGACAGCATCCGCGCCATGGGCCTGAAGGACGCCGCGAAGAAACTCATGTCCGACGCCGGCGTGCCGGTGACGCCCGGCTATCTCGGCGAGGATCAGGACCCAAAGCGCCTGAAGGCCGAGGCCGACACGATCGGCTATCCGGTGCTGATCAAGGCGGTGGCGGGTGGCGGCGGCAAGGGCATGCGCCGCGTCGACGACGGCGCGCACTTCGACGACGCGCTCGAAAGCTGTAAGCGCGAGGCAGCCAGCTCATTCGGCGACGACCGCGTGTTGATCGAGAAATACATCCTCTCGCCGCGCCACATCGAAGTGCAGGTCTTCGGCGACAGCCACGGCAACGTCGTCCATTTGTTCGAGCGCGACTGCTCGCTCCAGCGCCGCCACCAGAAGGTGATCGAGGAAGCGCCCGCGCCCGGCATGGACGAGGCGACCCGCGAAGCGGTCTGCGGCGCGGCAGTGCGCGCAGCCAAGGCCGTGAACTACGAAGGCGCGGGGACGATCGAGTTCATCGCCGACGCCAGCGACGGCCTGAAGGGTGACCGCATCTGGTTCATGGAAATGAACACACGCCTGCAGGTCGAGCATCCGGTAACCGAAGAGATCACCGGTCAGGACCTGGTCGAATGGCAGCTCCGCGTCGCATCGGGCGAAAAGCTTCCGAAGACGCAGGGCGAATTGTCGATCAATGGCTGGGCAATCGAGGCGCGGCTTTACGCCGAGGATCCGGCGAAGGGCTTCCTGCCGAGCGTTGGTCCGCTCGACCATTTCGATCTGGGCGAAGACGGCCGCATCGAGACGGGTGTTGAAGAGGGCGATGCCATTTCGCCCTTCTACGACCCGATGATCGCCAAGCTTGTCGCCCGCGGCGACGACCGCGAGGAAGCGATCGGCGAGCTTGCTTCCATCCTGGACGAGGTCGAAGTCTGGCCGGTCCGCACAAACGCCGGCTTCCTGTTCAACGCCTTGCTGCAGCCGGAGTTCGGGGCGGCCGAGCTCGATACGGGCTTCATCGAGCGTCACATCGAGACGCTTGTCCCTGACGCCGAACCGGACGACGCGATTTGGCGTGGGGCCGCAGTCGTAGCGCTCGCGCAGGATGAGAATGACGACGCCTTCGCCGGCCTTTCGGGCTTCCGCCTCAATGCCCCGCAGCGGACCAGTGTCGCGCTGGGCTTCCACGGCGACTTCCGTACGGTCTCGTCGGACGAGGGCGATTTCGCCGCCGTCTCAGGCTTCCGTGACGATGAGCGCGTGGTCGCCTTCTACGAGGGCAATGCATACGAATTCGACCTTGCTGCGCGGGGAAGCGTCGCCGGGCAGGGCATCGCCAACGGTGTGATCGCAGCGCCGATGCCGGGGAAGGTCACTGCCGTCGAGGTTTCTCAGGGAGAAACGGTTGCGAAAGGGCAACGTTTGCTCACATTGGAAGCCATGAAAATGGAGCATGGATTGACCGCGCCATTCGATGGCACGGTCGCCGAATTGAGCGCGCAGGCTGGCGTCCAGGTCAGCGAGGGCGCGGTCCTCGCTCGTGTCGAACCCAAGGAGACAAAATGAAGATTCAGGGCATTGCCGCGGTCGTGACCGGCGGCGCATCCGGACTCGGTGAGGCCACCGCTCGCGAGCTTGCAAGCCGCGGTGCCAAGGTCGCCGTGTTCGATCGCGACATCGAGAAAGGCGAGAAGGTCGCCGCCGAGATCGGTGGAATATTCTGCGAAGTCGACGTGACCAGCGACGAGAAAGTTGCCGCAGCGTTCGCCAAGGCGCGTGAGGCTCACGGGCAGGAGCGCGTGCTGGTCAACTGCGCCGGCGTGGCCAATGCCGCCAAGACCGTCGGCCGAGACAAGGAGACCAAGGAGCCGAAGGCGTATCCGATGATCCAGTTCGAGCTGGCCATCCAGATCAACCTGATCGGCTCGTTCCGCTGCATCGCTCACTCGGCTTACGGCATGGTCAATCTCGATCCGCTGGAAGACGGGGAGCGCGGCTGCATCATCAATACCGCATCGGTCGCGGCCGAAGACGGGCAGATCGGACAAGCGGCCTATTCGGCGTCGAAGGGCGGCGTGCTGGCGATGGCCCTGCCGATTGCTCGCGACCTTATGAACGACGGCATCCGCGTGAACACCATCCTCCCGGGTGTGTTCAAGACGCCGATGGTCGCGATGATGCCGCCGAACGTGCAAGACGCCCTCGGTGCGCAAGTCCCGTTCCCGAAGCGGCTCGGCAAGGCCGAGGAATATGCCGATCTCGCAGCCTTCATCGTCGAGACTCCTTATCTGAATGCAGAAGCGATCCGTCTCGATGGCGGCATCCGAATGGCGCCTCGTTGATCGATTACGGCCGGCTTCTGGATGAAATCGCGGTAGCGGCGCGCGAGGCGGGCGAGGCGATCCTCGAGGTTGTCCGGCGTGGCTACGACGTCGAGCACAAGCAGGACTCGTCTCCGGTCACTGAAGCAGACCGGGCGGCCGAGCTGGTCATCCTTGCGGCACTTGCCAGGGCCGCGCCCGGCGTCCCGGTCATTGCCGAGGAAGAAGTGGCTGCCGGCCGCATTCCCGCGCATGGCGACACCTACTTCCTCGTCGACCCGCTCGACGGGACCAAGGAGTTCGTCCGGGGCGGTGACGACTACACGGTCAACATCGGGCTGATCGCCGAGGGCGTCCCGCATCTTGGCGCGGTGTTCGCTCCTGCAACGCAGCGGCTCCATGGAGGCCTGGTCGGAGAGGGCGCGTGGCTCGAAGATCACAGCGGACGCATCCCGATCTCGGTCCGGCAGCCTGGCGAGCAGCTCGTCGCCGTGGCGTCGAAATCGCATTTCAACCAGCCGACCGCCGATTATCTCGCCCAGGCGGCGGGGGAGTGCGGCTACGTCGCGATCGGATCGTCGCTCAAGTTCTGTATTGTCGCCGAAGGACGCGCCGACATCTACCCGCGGCTGTCGCCGACCAGCGAATGGGACACGGCGGCCGGCCACGCGGTCCTGCTCGCGGCGGGAGGCATCGTCGATGGCCCCGACGGCAATCCGCTCGCTTACGGCAAGCGCGCCTTCCTCAACCGGGGCTTCGTCGCCACCGGCGGCTGGAAGCCGACTGCGATCGGCTCATTTCTCGAGCCATTCTCCGGCGGCGGGGAGATCCCTGTCGGGGTTTGAGCCAGATCGGACGGAGATGCGCGGGCGCATGGCCTCGACCTCCGCCCGCATCATCTCCAGCTGCACGTAAAGCTCAAGTGCCAGCGCGTTCCGGCCCTCGACCACGCCAATGCGCCAGGCGAGCCATTGCGCCTCGTCGATTGCCCGATTGAGTTCAGATAACCATTGCATTCGCGCCGAGATCGACGCGGCCTTCCTAGACGCATTCACTCGCGTGTCCCCCGCAGAGCGGCAACTATGGCGCAAATCTTTCTGCGGTCTTGGAATTCACTCCGTTTCGGACTCAGTTTTGGGCTGACTTTGCTCCGCTTTGCAGTCTAACAACGTTGTTGCTCGGCACGCTTTTGTAACTGGGGTGTCGCATGAACGCCTACTCGACCGAGCATAATAGCCAGACTGAATTGACCTCCGCTCCGGTTCTGATTGCCGGGGACAGCGAGGCTTCGCTTCGCAGGGCAATCATGACCGTTGAAGCCGCCGGGGCCCGCGTCGGCGCGGCCATTCCGCTTGAGCAAGCTTCGGAGCGTATTGAGATCCAGCCCTCCGCCTCGGCGGTCTGGATTGAATTGGAGCGAGATGGCGGGCCGGTGATGGATCGGCTGCTTGCCCAGGTCAGCCATGACGCCAGCGAGGGACGCTATTGCGCGGTCGTGTCTGCAAGCAAGGACCTGCTCGACCTGGCCTTCCTGGGCGTCGGGGGAAGCCCCGTCGAGCTGCTGATCGATGGCAACGATGCCGAGCGGGCGGCGGCCCTGGCTGTCTCGACCTCGGGCATTCATCAATATCGAAAAGTCTCGGACATCGCGTCTGATCGCAGTAGCGAGCGGCTACGTCAGCTCAGCGACGAAGTGGGACGGATCGCGTCGACGCTTGCGCGCCTGTCCTCGGGGCCCGACGCAACCCCGCGGACGATCCCTGAGCTGCGAACCGGGGACGCACCCCAGATTCCGGCCGAGGCCGTGCGCCAGGTCATTCGTGCCCGCCGCTTGCGCAACCGCTTCTTCAAGGAAGACCTGTTTGCCGATCCCGCGTGGGACATGTTGCTCGATCTTCTGCAGGCGGAAATCGCTCAGCTTCGCGTTCCCGTCTCGAGCCTTTGCATCGCCGCTGCGGTGCCCGCAACGACGGCCCTGCGCTGGCTCAAGACCATGACGGACCAGGGCATTTTCCGCCGCCGGGCAGACCCGCATGACGGTCGGCGTGTGTTCGTCGAGCTCTCGCCCGAAGCAAGCCTTGCGATGCGCCAGTACTTCGCCGAGGTTGGCCCGGTCGGCACCGTCTGACGGTCATGAATTATGAACCCGAGGCTGTTAGCCTGGTCTCATGTTCCGGTCGTCAGCGCCATTCGAAAGCCAGTTCCGGTGGGAGGTTGACCGCTGGGTCTTCCGCTTCCGTCAGCGTGGCGCCCCTGTGGAAGTTACCCGACTGGAGCGCGATCGGCTGGTAGCCCGCCATATCCAACGCACGCGGACCATCACCCGCACCTGGTTCGCGGGAGTCTTCGCGTTCTGTTTCCTGTCGGCGTTCGCCATGCCTTATGTTCCCAGCAGCTGGCTGGCAGCCGGGTACTTCAGCACGGCGATTCTGCTCGGCTTCGGGCTTCGCTACTGGGCGGACCAGGCGGTCACACTGCCGCTGCGGAGGCGGCTGCCGGTTGGCGAGAAGCTCGGCTTTCTCGGTGCCTGGATGATGCGGGCGGAAGTCACTTCCTGGCCGCAACTCCTGCTCGGCTTCGCGGCGGTGATTCCTGCAAGTATCCTTGTCCTTACCCTGCCGGACGCCTTCTCTCGGGTAGAGCGCTGGACCGGTGCAGCGGTGGTCATGCTGGTCGGTGCAATGCTGATGTTCATGGCGGCGCTGAAGCTGCTGATCGACTGGCGCGAGCGACGCCGCAATGCGTGGCGCGACGATCTTGAAGAAGCGCGCGATCTCAGGGTGGACTGAGGCACCTATTTGGAAATGGTGGGCGGTGACGGGCTCGAACCGCCGACCCTCTCGGTGTAAACGAGATGCTCTACCAACTGAGCTAACCGCCCTTGGCCTTGCGCCATGCCATGCGCCATATCATTCGGCAACGGACAAGGGGGTTCATGCGGGGATATCGGGATCCGGGACCGGAAGACGAGGCGGATGACCAATTTCGTTTCGAGGACCAGTTCGAAGCCGACGAATACGGTCTGACTTTTCGCAAGTTCGGGCGCGGACGTCCGGTTCGTGTTACGCCCCAAGAACGTGACGAATGCATCGATCGCTTCGAGCGTCTTGATGCCCTCCTCAATCAGGTTAGCTTCGCAGTCCTCATGGTGTGGATGTTGGCCGCCATGCGATGGGGCGGCACGGATGTTTGGTCGCAAGCGCTCTGGATTAGCGCGATAGCCGTGATGGTTCTCGTCGATTTGCGCGGCAAACCGGCTACTTTGGAGGATACGGCTGACTGCTCACTTTGTTCGGCGCGTTCCCGTCGGTCCCGAACGAACTATTATGGATCAGTACCGATCGAAGGCGGCACGATTGAGCTGGCCAATGGTAGGGCTTGCCGCAGCGCTTGGCGCTATCATGCTGTGGCTGACAGACTTCAGTCGCCCCTGGCACCTTCTCGAGCGCGCGCACGTCAGCTTCGCGCTGCTCGGTCTAATCGCACTATCTTTGGTGAAGATCTTCGATCGGCGGCGCTGAAACAGCTTCTTAGCGGCTGCCGATGCTCCGGATCGCGTCGGCGACGAGCGTTTCGTCAGCCTTGGCGTCGACGCGCTCGCGAATGATGCGGGCGGCGGCTTCGCGGGCGGCGTCGGCGGCGGTGGCGCGGAGTTGCTCGACCGCTGCACGCTCTTCGGCGGCGATCTTGTCTTCGGCCATGCGCTGGCGGCGCTCCACGAGGACCTCGGCATTGTCCTTGGCCTGGGCAACGATCGCTTCCGCTTCGTGACGAGCCCGATCGACGATGGAAGCCGCTTCCGTGTCCGCCGACTTCGTCTTGGCCTCATATTCGGCCTTGAGCTTTTCGGCGTCCTTGCGGAGCGATTCCGCTTCGGCGAGCTGGTTGCGGATCACGTCGATCTTGCTGTCCAGTGCCTTGCCGATCGCGGCCGGGACCTTTTTCGCGATGATGATCGCGATAACGACCAGCATCGCCAGGCCGATGAACATCGGCGCGGTGATCAGGCCGAACGCGGCCGGTTCGGCATGTTCCACCGCACCGCCATGCTCGACGGTAGCAGTGGTTTCTGCGTGCGGATTAGCCATTGAGCACCGCCTTGACCGCCGGCTGAGCGTCCTTCGGAGCAATCTTCTGGCCGGTCAGCTTGGCGACCAGCTCGCTCGCGGCGTCCGCCGCCACCGTTTCGAGATCGTGGCGAGCAGCGTCCGCCGCCTCGCGGATCTTCGCCTCGGCATCGGCAATCTTCTTGGCGACCTTGTCGTCCACGGCCTTCAGGCGCTTCTCGGTGTCGAGGCCGGCCTGCTGCTTGGCGTCCTGCGCGACCTTCAATGCCTCGCTGCGGCTCGCGTCGATCCGCTCGCGATACGCTTCCTCGGCAGCTTCCGCCTGCTCGCGGGCGCTTTGGGCGGCCGCCAAGTCTTCGGCGATCTTGCGGTCGCGGTCTTCCACGACCGACTGGATCTTCGGCACCATTCCGCGCCCGATCCAGAAGTAGATGATGCCGAACACCAACAGCAGCCAGAAGAGCTGGCTGATGAAGACTTCGGAAAGCTGATTAATCTGAGGCATCGAAGGTCCCGATTATCCGGCCGGACGAACCGGCCGGAGAATGATCAACGCGCGTAGAGAATGATCATGGCGACCGCGAATGCGATCAGGCCCAGAAGCTCGGCGGCGGCGAAGCCGATGAACAGGCGGCCCTGCTGGCCGTCGGCGGCTGCCGGGTTGCGGAGCGCGCTCTCGAGGAACGAGCCGAAGACGTTGCCGACGCCGATGGCCGCGGCGCCAACGCCGATGGCTGCAAGACCGGCACCGATGACCTGTGCGGAAGCGAAATCCATGTGAAACTCCTTTTATCGAACTCTTAGTGAAGGTTGACTGCGTCGTTGAGATACAGGGACGTCAACAGCGCAAATACGTAAGCTTGGATCGCGCAGACCAGCAGCTCCAACGCAGTCACGCCGACGATGAAGAAGAAGCTGATAAGCGCTACCAATAGACCCATCAGCCCACCGCCGCTGAGCGGGTCCGCGATGAACGCATTGCTCGTCCCAACAATGAAGTTTCCGAACACTTCCATCAGGATGTGGCCGGCGATCATCGCGACGAACAGCCGGAGGCCGAGACTGAACGGGCGGACCATGAACGAGATGAACTCGATGGCCGCGATCAGCGGGATCATGATCTTCGGCGTGCCATGCGGGACGAAAAGCGAGAAGAAATGGAAGCCGTGGCGCCAGAAGCCGACGATCAGGACAATCGAGAAGCTCAGGACGGCGAGGACGCCGGTGATGCTGAACTGGCTGGTCGTGGTGAACTGGTGCTGGCCCGGGATGACGCTGAGCGGGAACAGGCCGAGCAGGTTCGCGGTCAGGATGAATACGAACAGTGAGAAGATGTAGGGCATGAACTTCTTGCCCTCGGGCCCGATGTTCACTTGCACCATATTGTCGATGAAGCCGGTCAGGCCTTCCACCGCCATCTGCCAGCGGCCCGGAACGAGTTGGCGCTTCATTCCCATCATCATGAAGCCAAGGATCAGCGCGAGCGCGATCATCAGCCAGAGGGAATTGTTCGTGAAGCTGATGTCGTAACCGCCGATGTTCAGTGGAACGATGGGTTCCACCGTGAACTGGTGCATCGGATCGATCTTGCCTGCTTCGGCCACTTCGCTCTTACCCTCTTACGATCCCGTCCCGGGCGAATTGCCCGGCGGCGTTTTCGAAATTCGCATGACGTTCACCACGCCCACCCCGAAGCCCACGAAGAGCATGATCAGGAAGAACGTCGGAAAGGTCCCGAACAACGTGTCGAGGCCCCACCCGATAATCCCACCGCCCGCCGGAGCGCCGATGAGGTGGCTGAACATCAAACTCCAAATCCGAGTGCTCGGATTTGCCTGTGCCTTGCCGGTCCGTTTCGCCTCCGCCTCTTGCAACCGGTCGAGCCGCTGTTCGAGCGAATCGAGCCTTGCATCTGGTGGAAGCTTTTGGTCCTGCCCGGTCTCGTCCGTCGCCATGATCTTTCCCTGTGCGTCGCCCCGCCATGATTGGGGTGTTCAAAGGGCGAGAAACATGGCGGCGACCAAGGCCGCCTAGGCGCCGCTCCTTTATGAAGGGGGCGGGGCCAAGTCAACCGCCGCGAAGCCCTGTCAGCCAACGCTGCAATGTGTACACTCGACGGCATGAGAGCCAGCGTCATAATGCTCGTCGCGCTAGCGGCCTGCGGCCAGCAGTCAGCGCCTTCGTCTGTTGAGGAGAACAGGGCGCGGCCTGCCTCCAGCCAGCAGGTCCGTTCGTCGCCGCAGCCAATCGTGCCCGCCGCCAAGCCGTTCAAGGTCGAGGAGGAAACCAGCCTCTACAGTTTCGCCTACAGCTGGCCGGCGGAAGCTTCCGCGGTACCCGAACTCGTGGCGCGCTTCACTAAGGACAAGGATGAGACAAAAGCCGAGCTGATCGCGGGCGCCAAGGAAGATCGCGATGGCCGGCTGAAGGACGGCTACGACTACCACGCCCACGAGACCCAGAAGCATTATGAGACCGAGGGCCAGTCGGAGCGGCTGCTCAGCCTCGAGAGCAACGTCTACGCCTTCACGGGTGGAGCGCACGGGTCGAGCGGTTCGGGTTCCTTGCTGTGGGACCGCGAGCTGAAGCGCGAAATCTCGATCCAGGACCTGCTCCAGCCGGGGCAGAGCTGGACCGGAGCGATCCGGCAGCCGTTCTGCATCCTCCTCAATCGAGAGCGTGAGAAAAGGCGCGAGGAGCCGGTGAAGCCTGACGACCTGTTCGGCAATTGCCCGGAATGGAAGGAGCTTACAGTCCTCGTCACCGACACGGACAAGAATGGCCGGTTCGATCACATCACGGTGATCGCCGATCAGTATGTCGCCGGTCCCTACGCTGAAGGGGACTACGAGATAACGCTTCCCATCACAGCAACGATGATCGACCGCCTCAAGCCCGAGTATCGGTCTTCGTTCGAGCCCCGGCCTCCGGTGGAGTGAACTAGCCGCAATAGCTCGGCTGGGCGATGACCTGGCCGGGCTGGCGCCGGCGCCAGACACCGTCCTGAAGCAGATAGGCCTCGCCAACCTGCACGCGGGTCAGAAGTTCGCATCCGGTCGCGAGCCCTGCGACCTGCGGCGTCACCCCGCGACGTCGGCCCAGGTCGACGTAGAGCGATCGACGTCGAATGTTGATGGCATTGACCTGCCTGACGACTACCGGCGCCGGCTGGGACGCGATCCCCAGATATCCGTCGTAGCGCTCACCGACCTGCCCCGCGCGGCGGGCAGCCGCCAACTCGGCATAGCCCTGCTGCGCAGGGGCAACCGCCGGAACTGCCGCTGCGAAGGCCGCGACGGCCAGGAATTTCAGATCGCGCATCTTATTGCTTCGGCGTTTGCGGGAAGGCATCCGGGTTTTGCTGAATGAGTTGCTGTGCGTCCTGCTGAAGCCGGACGAGCACCTCCTGCCGGATCTCGACGTTGAGGTTGATTTCGATCGGTTTGTCAGGCGTCTTCACCGTCACGCAGCCCGCCAGCGATATCGCCATCAGGGCGCCCGCACTCAGCCTTGGGATCGATCTCCGGTATTTCATCATCGGCTCACTCGCTTGGCTCTGGGGTTGTAGACACATCCACCTGGTCCTTGATCGGTGGGACATTGGATTGCTGCTCTTCTTCCTTGCGGATGACGCGGGTCTCGGTCGCGAGGCCGGGCGTATCGAGCGGGAAAGGGAGTACCGGCGCGATGACGTCTTTCGGGTCCTTGAAGCCCTTGGCCATCTGGATCAGCGCGCGGAACGGCCCGTGGACGCTGAGATTCACCTTCAGCGGCACCTTCTTGAAGGCGTTGCGAACGAGACCGGCAGCAAAGCCACCGCGGTTGCCAAGCGACACCTCGCCAATCTCGAACCTCGAAGCAAATTCGCCGGCAAGATCGCCATCGAGGCGGATCGTCATTTCGTGATACTTCAGGTTGCTCAGCAGGTCGAAGGCCAGGCCGACCGCGATGCCCGCGTCGGGCTTGGTCCCATTGTAGGTGAAGTCCCCGCCCGGCGGCCGCGAATGCAGCCGGCCGCCGACAACCCGACCGCCGTTCTCGTCGAAAATCATCGGCAGCACGCCGTCGAAGGTTCCGGTGATGGTGATCCCTTCGAACCCGAAGCTGTCGATGAACTGCTTGGCGTCGAAGCCTTCGACCTCGAACGTCAGGCGCTTCGGACTGGGCCGGCCGAAGTTGAGAATCGTTTCATGAAGGATGAGGCGGCCGCCCATGAACGGCCATTCGCCGCGCTCGACCTTCACTAGCTGGTCGGGCAGCAGCTGGTATTTGATGACCCCGTTCTCCACGAGGATACCCGGGTTGACCGTCGCCACCGTCGCGGTCTGGCCCGGGGCGGTGACGAGACCCAGCAGGTCGGTGAAATGCCCCGTCGTGGACAGGCCGGTGACTGGCCCGAAGGGAGCGGCGAGGTCCATGTTCGCGGTGGAGAATTCGCCGGTCGAGGTGACCTTGCCGTCGCCATTCCAGTTGATCTCGCCGCGACCGCGAACCGTGCCCTGAACGAGGGCGATCACGCCTTCCGTCAGCCGTGTCAGCTCTTCCGGCTGCAGGCCTTCGTTGAAGGCGATCCCGGGAACATCGAGAACGGCCTGGCCGCTATCGCTGGCGAGCGAGTGGCGAATGGTGACGTCGGTGACCTTCGTCCCGCTGTCCGGATGCACCAGGGTTCCGCCGGCACGGATGTCGTCTCCGGACAAGGTCACGCGGAAGTCGTTGCTTCGTAGGGTGTAGAAACGCGGGGTCGGATCCCGATCCGAGAGGTTGAGGGCGCCGCTGACTGTCAGGTCGTTCTTGAAGAAGCGCCATTTGCCATCCGCGTCGCTCAGCACCAGCGGCACCGTCCCGATCGTCGAGCGGCCGCCGGCGAAGGTGCCGCTGATCCCGCTGCCGCCGAACGTCCCCTTGAGGTTGGCCGCGTCGAACGCGAATGGCGCCTCGGACCGGCCGATGCGGACGCCCAGATCGGCGGCCGAGAACTGCTGGCCGATGATTTGGGCAGTGTCGGCCCGGAGCTGAAGCGGGGACTTGCCCAGCCGCCCCGCGAGCTGTGGCTTACTGAGTCTTGCTGCGATGCGCAGGTCGCCTTCTGCGGGCTGGGAAACGATCGCCGCGCCGATCGCGCAGACGGGCAGCCTCGTCGGCCCAAACTCGATTTCCCGCATTCGGAACAGCCGCCAGCTGGTAACGATGCAGCCGCGGCCGACAGTGAACGCCCCCGCTGGGCCAAGCGTCCCGTTGAGCGGCAGGCGGAAGGCCTGGACCCGGCCGTCGGGGAACGGTCCGTCGAGAAGCGCAACGGTGCTGAAATCGGTGGCCCCGCTGGCGCTGGCCTGGAACCGGATCGGATCGAGCGCGAGCCGCGATGCCCCCGCCTGGTAGGGGGCGAAGCGCGCCATGCCGGTCATCGGTGCCCCGCTGCGTGGCTGGCGCAGGAGCACCTGGCCGTCGGGAAGGCCGCCACCGGCCATCTTGATCAGACCATCGATGCGCAGGCGTCCCGACGGCCAGTAATATGTGACTCCGTCACCGCCGGAGACCTGAGCGCGGGCGCCTGTCGGAGCCTGGACGTTCGCGGTCTCGATGCGGGCGGCACCTCCGCCGGGATAGTTCACCATCCGAATCGAGCCCGACGCGTTGAACGACTGTGACGCCTTGGCGATGCCGTTGCTGATCGAGACTGCAATCGGACCGATCGGTGTGTCCTTGGCCGCGGCCAGCGGGTCGACGACACTTGCCAGAACCGAACGATCAAGCGCGGCGCCATCGGCGGAATAGTTGGACACCAGTGACAGCGTGCCGGCGGAGGCGCCGATCAGATATTTGCCATCAATCCGGGTGCGGTCGGCATAAATGGGCCCGAGCCGCGAACGCTGGGCGGACGCATCGATCTTTCCGTAAGCGGCGGTAGGCGTACCCGTGAAAGTGACGTTGCCGGTCATCGCCGCGAGTCCATTCGCGCCGGCAACGATGCTTTGCGTCGTCACGCGGGCACTGCCGTCGAAGGCGGTGAAACTCTCGCTGAAGATGCTTTTCAATTCGAAGCGGGGCCGCTGCATCAGCAGGTTACTGCTGGGGCAAGTGAACCGTTCGGCCACGAAGGGCCCTTCGACATGAGGCCGGCGGGCGACCACCCGAACCGCGGTGTAGGCGCGCATGCCGTCGAGGCTGCACTTGCCCATGTCGATCCGTGGACTGATCGCCGCGACATTGCCCTTGAAGCCGCCCGTCAAGTTGCCGGTTCCCGCCAACGCGAACCCCACCGGGCCCATCGGAGTTTGGAGAGCGATGCTGCTGTCCGCGATATCGAGCACGACGTTGGGAAGTGCGAACGGCTCTCCGCTCGGCGCCGGCAGCATCTTGCTGACATCGCCCCAATCGACCTTGCCGTTGACGACCTTGCCCCGCAGGCGGACGCCGCGTGCGACGATGCGATAGACGCTGACGCTCCCGGTTAGCGTCCAGCGTACCTGGATCTGCGCGAAGCGGGCGGTGAGATCCGGGTTCTTGGGATCGCCAATGACGAGGTTGCTAACCTGCTCGGTGCGTAGTCCTACGCGGTCGAGGTGATAGGTCGCCTTGACGCCGCGCTTCTCGAACTGGTCCTCGAGAACTTCGGTCGCGATCGGCTTGCGGGCAATCCAGACGCCGGCGACCGCGATCGTCAGCAGGACGAGGAAAGCGGCGAGGGCGATCGCGGCGACCCGGCGCCAGCCGCGCCGGCGCTCGACACGTGTGCCGCCGGGAGAATCGCCGTCATCGCTCCGCATTGCTGCCATCGGCTCTTAGAAACCCTCCCGCTACGGCCCCGTTCCGTTGGCGACATGAACCCGGCGTTGCAAGCGGTGACCTTTGTCGCCTAGCGTCGGTGCGGGATGGAGTATGTTCCGGGTAACGCGTCAGGGCACCGCGCCCGCCTTCGCCAGCGCCTGTTCGACGGCGGGCCGAAGGCCCTGCTGGATCACGAGCTCGTCGAATATTTGTTGGCGCTTGCCATCCCGCGCCGCGACACCAAGGCGCAGGCGAAAGCGCTGATCGCGCAATTCGGCGGCATCGGGCCTTTGCTTTCTGCCGATCCCGAGAGCCTGAAGCGGGAGGGACTGAGCGACGGCGTCGTTGCCGCCCTCAAGATCGCGGAGGCGACCGCGCATCGCCTTCTAGAGGCTCGCCTCGAAGACCGGCCGGTCCTGTCGAGCTGGGACGCGTTGCAGGACTATCTGCGAGCGGCGATGGCCCATTCGCCGGTGGAAGAGGTGCGAGTCCTTTTTCTCAACGCCAAGAACATCCTGATTGCCAACGAGGCGATGTGGCGCGGATCGGTCGACGAGGCCTCGATGCACGTACGCGAGGTCATGAAGCGGGCAATGGCTCACGGAGCAACCGCGATCATCATCGTCCACAATCACCCCAGCGGCGATCCGACGCCAAGCCAGGCCGATATCAAGTTGACCAGAGAGCTGATGGAGGCGGGACGGCACATGAAGGTCACGGTGCACGATCATGTGATCGTCGGGACCCGGGGACAGTCGAGCTTGCGGACGATGGGCCTGATGTGACTTCCGATCAGGTCGTCGCGAGGTAGCGCTCCAGCTCTTCTGTTCCGCCGATCGGTTGGTCGTCGATCAGAATGAATGGGGTAGTGGCCAGGTTGTTCTCAGCCTTGAAGGTTTCCACCTCCTCGCGGCTCCTCAGGATGCGATCGTCCACCTGGAACCCGCACGCTTCGAGCATCTCCTTGGCACGAACACCGTACGGGCATGTGTGATCCGGCAGGACCATACGAAAAAGCGTGGCTTGACGAGTCATGATACGGGGTCCTCCAGACGCTCTTTCGGAAACGGCCCTAAACATCCCGCGTTCCTCGTCCGAATGCGATTTGATGCATCGCGGCATCCCTGCTAGCCGCCCGGCGCATGGTTCCCCGCTATTCCCGCCCCGAGATGACGGCCATCTGGTCGGCCGAAAACCGCTATCGCATCTGGTTCGCGATCGAAGTGTTTGCGGCGGAGGCGATGGGGCAGGTGGGGATGATCGCGGCCGAGGATGCCGCGACGATCCGCAAGGCGTACGACAGTGACGTTCTCGGCGAGATCGACGTTCCCGCCATCGACGCGATCGAAGCGGTTACCAAGCATGACGTGATCGCCTTCCTCACCTGGGCCGGCGAGAAGCTCGGGCCGGAGCGGCGCTGGCTGCACCAGGGTATGACGAGCTCCGACGTTCTGGACACGGCCCTCGCGGTGCAGCTGAAACAGGCCGCGGACCTGCTGATCGCCGATCTCGACAAATTGCTCGAGGCGCTGAAGACGCGTGCGTTCGAGCATAAACTGACGCCGACCATCGGCCGTAGCCATGGCATCCATGCCGAACCGACCACGTTCGGGCTGAAGCTGGCGCAGGCCTATGCCGAGTTCGATCGCAGCCGCGCTCGCCTGGTCGCTGCGCGCGATGACGTCGCGACCTGTGCGATTTCGGGAGCCGTAGGGACGTTTGCCAATGTCCGGCCGGAGATCGAAGCCCATGTCGCCAAGGAGCTGGGCCTGACGCCGGAGCCCATTTCGACCCAGGTGATCCCGCGCGACCGTCACGCCATGTTCTTCGCGACCTTGGGCGTGATCGCGTCCTCGATCGAGCGGCTGGCAACCGAGATCCGCCATCTCCAGCGCACCGAGGTGCTCGAAGCGGAGGAATATTTCTCGCCCGGCCAGAAGGGCAGCTCGGCGATGCCGCACAAGCGGAACCCGGTGCTCACCGAGAATCTTACCGGCCTCGCGCGCGTCGTCCGCAGCGCCGTCGTTCCGGCGATGGAGAATGTGGCGCTCTGGCACGAGCGGGACATCTCGCATTCTTCGGTCGAGCGCTTCATCGGTCCTGACGCGACGATCACGCTGGATTTTGCCCTGGCGCGGCTGACTGGCGTGGTCGACAAACTGCTCGTCTATCCCGAGCGGATGGAAAAGAACCTCAATCGCATGGGCGGGCTGATCCATTCGCAGCGCGTGCTGCTGGCGCTCACCCAGGCCGGCATGAGCCGCGAGGACTCCTATTCGCTCGTCCAGCGCAACGCGATGAAGGTCTGGGAGTCCGACGGACAGCTTTCGCTGCTCCAGCTCCTCAAGGACGACCCGGACGTCACTGCGAAGCTGACTTCCGAACAGTTGGAAGGCCTCTTCAACCTCGATTACCACCTGAAGGAAGTCGACACGATCTTCTCCCGCGTCTTTGGAGGCGCCAGCGATTGAGCGCGCGTTCGTATCTGCGTTCCATCACCAGGCCGGCCCATGACCGGGTAGACGCACTTTTCTCCGCATTCGATCTGTCGGATGACCGCTCCTACGCGGATTTTCTGGCGGCGCAGGCGGCCGCCTTCCTTCCGATCGAGGAGGCGCTGGAGAAAGCGGGTGCGGCCAGACTGCTTCAGGACTGGCCGCAGCGCCGGCGCTCCGATGCCCTCAGGGCTGATCTCGCCGCTTTGAGCCGGCCCTTGCCAACTCGCGCACGCGCTCCGGACTACGCTGACGAAGCCTCCATCTGGGGCGGACTCTACGTCCTCGAAGGCTCGCGGCTGGGGGGCGCGGTGCTCCGGAAGGATGTCGGAGAGCACCTGCCGAAAAGCTTCCTTAGCCCGTCACCCAAGGGGTCTTGGGCGGCTTTCGTTGCGGAACTTGAACGGAATCTCTACGGCAGCGTTGTTCTTCATCGGGCCGGGGTCAGTGCGCTTAACACCTTCGCCTGTTTCGAGAATTTGTAGGCAAGGGCGTCAATTTGAGCACCAACCGGACTGACCCGTCGCAAGCGGTCGACCTGACGAATTGCGACCGGGAACCGATCCACTTCATCGGAGCGATCCAGCCGATCGGGTTCCTGCTTGCACTGAGCAGCGACTGGATGGTTTCACGGGTCTCCGCGAATTTTGCCGACTTCTTCGACCGCGAGCCGAAGGATGTCATCGGCAAGCCGGCATCGACCCTGCTGTCGCCGGACGCAATCCACGCCATCCGCAACCGGCTGTCGCTTCTGCGCAGCCCGGACGCGTCCGAACGCATCTTCCGCTGCAGCCTATTCCCCGAAAGCCGTTTGTTCGACGTCGCCGTCCATATGATCGAGGGACTGATCATCATCGAGGGCGAGCCGTCGAGCGATCATGCCTATGGCGACGCCACGGGTACCGTCCGGGGGATGATCGCGCGTCTCGACAACGCACCGACGATCGAACGTTTCTTCAACGAAGGCGCACGGCAGGTCCGCGCCCTGACAGGCTTCGACCGGGTGATGGTCTACCAGTTCGACGAGACTGGGTCCGGTGCGGTGGTCGCGGAAACGGCCAAGCCTGGCATTGGCAGCTTTCTCGGCCTGCATTACCCGGCCAGCGACATCCCGAAGCAGGCGCGCGAGCTCTACAAGCGCAACTTGCTGCGCGTGATCACCGACATCGACAGCGAGCCGGTCCCGATCGTGCCTGCGCTCAACGAGCGCAAGGAGCCGCTCGACCTCTCATTGTCGGTCCTCCGAACCGTCTCACCGATCCACATCGAATATCTGCGAAACATGGGCGTGCGCGCGTCCATGTCGATTTCGATCATCGTCGAGGGTGAGTTGTGGGGCTTGGTGGCGTGTCACCACTACAGCCCGCGCTGCCCCAGCTTCGAGCGGCGTTCGGTCGCCGAGCTGTTCGCCCAGATGTTCGCGATGCGGATCGAGTCTCGCGAGCGGAAGGCGATGGTCGAATATGAACATCGCGCACGGGACATCTCCGATCGCCTGCTGAGCATCATCGCCTCGGACGAGTCCCTGCTTGGCGATCCGATGATCCTCAACGACATCATGAACGAGGCGATCCCGGCCGACGGCGTCGGCATCTGGCTCAACGGCAATTACGCGTTCGCCGGATCGACCCCCGATACGCGGGGGTTCGCGGACATCATCAATGCGCTGAACGGCGCCGCCGCGCAAAAGATCTACGCCACCGACCACATCGGCGACCTGGTGCCCGACGCCGAGCGCTACATGGACCAGGCAGCGGGAATGCTCGCCATCCCGATCAGCCGGTCGCCGAGGGATTATGTCGTCCTGTTCCGGCAGGAAAAGGTGCGGTCGGTGCGCTGGGCCGGCGACCCGCACAAGCCGGTCGAGTTCGGTCCGAACGGTCCGCGCCTGACGCCGCGCGAAAGCTTCGAAGAGTGGAAGGAGCTGGTTCGCGGCCGGTCGAACAAGTTCACGACGCCGGAGCTCCGGGTGGCTGAGACACTTCGGGCAACCTTGCTCGAGGTCGTGCTGCGAATGGCCGACGAGGCCAGCGTGCATCGCCGTGAGGCAAACGAGCGGCAGGAGCTGTTGATTGCGGAGCTGAATCACCGCGTTCGGAACATTCTATCGTTGATACGTGGGCTCATCCGCCAGTCGCGGCCCGGCCTTGAAGGCAATATCGAGGACTTCGCGAAGACCATTGATCAGCGCATCCATGCCCTTGCGCGAGCACATAATCAGATCACTGATGATCGCTGGGGCCCTGCGCCGCTCCGCGCATTATTCGATGCGGAAGTCGCCGCATTTGTCAGCGACAAGAAGCAGCGCATCCACCTGGAGGGTGAGCCGGCTCAGCTCAACCCTCAGGCCTATTCTTCGATGGCGCTCGTTATTCACGAACTCGTCACCAACAGCGCCAAGTATGGAAGCCTCAGCGACAACGGTGACGTGAATGTGAGCTGGGCGCGCGACAAAGCGAACTCGCTTGTCATCGACTGGGTTGAGGTCGGTGGACCTCCGGTGGTCGAACCAACCCGAAAGGGGTTTGGATCGACGATCATCCAGCACAGCGTATCCTATGATCTGGGCGGAAGCGCGGAGATCCAATTTCCGCCCGAGGGCTTCCGCGCCCGTTTCGTGATTCCGGCCAAGCATGTCGTTAAGCCAGAAGAGAATGGCGAGACGAGGGTCCGCGCTCCGCATCCGGATATTGCAATCACGTCGACAGACTTCGACCCGCAGTTGATTGCCGGTAAATCCGTGCTCCTGGTGGAAGACAGCCTGATCATCGCACTCGACGCCGAGGATGTCCTTCGCCGCCTGGGTGCGAAGAAGGTGGCGACAGAGGCGACGGTTCCCGGAGCGATCGCGGCGATCGAACTCGAGCGGCCGGACATCGCGGTCCTCGACATCAATCTCGGTGACACGACCAGCTTTTCCATTGCCGATCGGTTGGCAACGTTGGAAATCCCGTTCCTCTTTGCGACAGGCTATGGCGAGCAGGCACGGCTTCCAGACCGCCTCATCGACCGTCCGGTAATTCAGAAGCCCTATACCTTGGGGATCCTGTCGAGGCGGTTGCCCGAAATCCTCTAGAGCATGTCGCGGATCCGGCTGAAGAAGCCCTTCGAAGCGGGGCATTCGTCGCCGGTTTCGGTCTCGCGGAACTCCTCGAGGATCTTCTTCTGCTTGGAGTTGAGCCGTGTCGGGGTCTCGACCAGCACGCGCGCGACCAAATCGCCGCGTCCACGTCCGTTAAGAACGCTCATACCTGCTCCGCGCTGACGAAGCTGCTCGCCGGACTGGATGCCGGCGGGGATCTTGAGTTCGATCGTCTTGCCGTCGATGCCGGGCAGGTCGATGGCTCCCCCGAGGGCCGCTGTCGTGAAGGTCACCGGGCATTCCGCGATCAAAGTTGTGCCTTCGCGGGCGTAGACCGGGTGGCGCTTCATGTGGACGAAGATGTAGAGATCGCCGCCGGGCGCATTGCGCACACCCGCTTCACCTTCACCGGCAACACGGATGCGAGTGCCTTCGTCGACGCCGGCCGGGATGTTGACGGTCAGCTTGCGGCGCTTGAGCGCGCGGCCTTCGCCTTCGCAATTGTGGCACGGATCGGCGATCACCTGGCCGCTGCCACGGCAGTTGGGGCAGCCCCGCTCGACCATGAAGAAGCCTTGCTGAGCACGAACCCGGCCGTGACCGCCGCAGGTGTTGCAGGTCCTCGCGCAATCTTCGGAATTGCAGCCGCGGCCCTCGCAGTTTTCGCACTGGGCCATCGCTTCGATGGAGATCGTGGCTTCAGTGCCGCCAAACGCGTCCTCCAGCGACATTTCCAGATCGTAGCGAAGGTCCGCGCCGCGCGCCGGGTTTTGCTGCCCGCCCGCGCGGTCTGCAAACTCTCCGAAGATCGACGAGAAGATGTCGGAGAAGCTTTCGAACCCGCCGGCACCCCCGAACGGATCGCCACCGCCACCGTTCTGGAACGCCGCTTTTCCGAACCGGTCGTAGGCGGCGCGCTTTTGTGGGTCCTTCAGGCAATCATAGGCTTCGTTGATCGCCTTGAAATGCGCTTCCCGGTCCGCGCAGCCGTTGTGGCGATCAGGATGATGCTCCTTGGCGAGCTTGCGATAGGCGGCCTTGATCGTCTCAGGGTCCGCGCCACGCTGCACGCCAAGAACGTCGTAATAATCCTGATCCACCACTTACACGCCCCCGGTACGCGCGGCTGACGCCGGCTGGGTCACAGCCGGCATCGCCCTTAGCCCTTGTTCTCGTCGTCGACCTCGGAGAATTCCGCATCGACGACGTCTTCGTCGGGCTGCGACGAAGTGCCTTCCGCACCGGCTTCACCGGTGGCGGTACCGGCCTGCTCCTGCTGGGCCTTGTACATGGCCTCGCCGAGCTTCATCGCCGCCTGCGCGAGCGCCTGCGTCTTCTGCGTCATCTGGTCGGCATCGCCGCCTTCAACCGCAGTCTTGGCTTCGGCGAGCGCAGTCTCGATTTCGGTCCGTGTAGCCTCGTCGACCTTGTCGCCATGCTCCTTGAGCTGCTGCTCAGTCGAGTGGATGAGGCTTTCGGCCTGGTTCTTGGCCTCGGCCGCACCGCGACGCTTCTTGTCGTCCTCGGCGAACTGCTCGGCTTCCTGAACCATCTTCTCGATGTCGGAATCCGACAGGCCACCAGACGCCTGGATGCGAATCTGCTGTTCCTTACCGGTGCCCTTGTCCTTCGCCGTCACGTGCACGATGCCGTTGGCGTCGATGTCGAACGTGACCTCGATCTGCGGCACGCCGCGCGGAGCAGGCGGAATTCCGACCAGGTCGAACTGGCCGAGCACCTTGTTGTCGGCAGCCATTTCGCGCTCGCCCTGGAAAACGCGGATGGTCACCGCGTTCTGATTGTCCTCGGCGGTCGAGAAAGTCTGCGACTTCTTGGTTGGGATCGTCGTGTTGCGGTCGATCATGCGAGTGAACACGCCGCCCAGCGTCTCGATGCCCAGCGACAGCGGGGTCACGTCGAGCAGGAGCACGTCCTTGACGTCGCCCTGAAGGACGCCGGCCTGGATCGCCGCGCCCATGGCGACGACTTCGTCCGGGTTCACGCCGGTGTGCGGTTCGCGGCCGAAGAATTCCTTCACCTTCTCACGCACGCGCGGCATGCGGGTCATACCGCCAACGAGAACGACGTCCGCGATATCCTTGGCGTCGAGCCCGGCGTCCTTGAGCGCCTTCTTGCACGGTTCGATGGTGCGCTGGATGAGGTCGTCGACCAGCTTTTCGAGATCGGCGCGGGTGATCGTCTCCACGAGGTGGAGCGGGGTCGTTGCGCCGCCTTCCATGCGGGCCGTGATGAACGGCTGGTTGATCTCGGTCGTCTGGGCCGAGGACAGCTCGATCTTCGCCTTCTCGGCAGCTTCCTTGAGGCGCTGCAGAGCGAGGCGGTCGGTGCGAAGGTCGATATTTTCCTTCTGCTTGAACTTGTCCGCCAGGAAATTGACGATGCGAGCGTCGAAATCTTCGCCGCCGAGGAAGGTGTCGCCGTTGGTCGACTTCACCTCGAACACGCCGTCGCCGATCTCGAGGACCGAGACGTCGAACGTGCCGCCGCCGAGATCGTAGACGGCAATCGTCTTGCCCTCTTCCTTCTCGAGGCCATAGGCGAGCGCGGCCGCGGTCGGCTCGTTGATGATACGCAGCACTTCAAGGCCCGCGATCTGGCCGGCGTCCTTGGTCGCCTGCCGCTGCGCGTCGTTGAAGTATGCGGGAACGGTGATGACCGCCTGGGTGACGGTCTCGCCAAGATACGCCTCGGCGGTTTCCTTCATCTTCTGCAGAATGAAGGCGGAAACCTGCGACGGGGAATAATCCTTGCCGCCGGCCTGGACCCATGCGTCGCCATTGTTGCCCTTGACGATCTTGTAGGGGACGAGCTCCGTATCCTTCTTGGTGATCGGATCGTCGAAGCGGCGGCCGATCAGGCGCTTCACCGCGAAAATCGTGTTGTCCGGATTTGTGACCGCCTGTCGCTTCGCAGGCTGTCCAACGAGGCGCTCACCTTCCTTGGTGAACGCGACGACCGACGGGGTCGTGCGCGCGCCTTCGCTATTCTCGATGACCTTGGGCTTGCCGCCTTCCATGACAGCAACGCAGCTGTTGGTCGTGCCCAAGTCGATGCCAATGACTTTGGCCATATCTAGTCCCTCTCTTCAAAGCCCCTCTCGGCCCCCGAACCAGGCAGCCGAAATGTTGATTTCGAGGGCGATATAGGTGGCGTTTAGGGAACGACAAGGATTGTTCCTCTAAGGATCGGCCGCTCGGTTTCGGATGTATTGAGCCGGAGTTGCGTTGCGTGGAATTGCTGGCAAGCGGCCGAGTGGTTTCGGCGGAGCGAGTGCGCGCCGTCTCGACCGTCACTTTGGCTATCTCAATCCTTTGTATTGTCTGGCTCTTTGCGACGGCGGACGGAACGCTCGACGCCCTCGGTCGGCCGCCTGGAACCGACTTCTCGAACGTCTGGACAGCCGGCCGCATGGTGCTCGATGGCAAGGCGCCGTTCGTTTGGTCCTGGCCTGAACACTTCGCGGTTCAGCGGGCCGTTCACGGACGCGAGGAGGTAGATGTGTTCGGGTGGCATTATCCGCCACCGTTCCTGCTGATTGCCACGGCGCTGGCGACGCTTCCGTACGTGCCGGCGCTGATCGCCTGGCAGATTTCGACACTTGCGCCGCTGACGGTGATGATATGGCGGCTGCTGCCACGCCGGGAGACGCTGTTGCTCACGCTCGGCGCGCCAGTGGCGCTCATCTGCCTCACTCATGGTCACAACGGCTTCCTGACCGCACTTCTGCTGGGCGGAGGCCTGGCGTTGATGGACCGGCGACCGTTCCTTGCTGGGATCCTCTTTGGCTGCCTGATCTACAAGCCGCAGCTTGCCCTGATCATCCCGGCGCTGCTCTTGGCCGACCGCAACTGGCGGGCGATCGCAGGGGCCTTCCTGTCGGCGGCAATTCTGGTCGCGGCAACTCTGCTCGTGTGGGGGCTGCCCGTCTGGCAGGCCTTCTTTGACAGCCTTCCACTGACCCGCGCAGTCGTGATCGAGCAGGGCGTGACCGGCTGGCATAAGATCATGAGCCCCTTCGCGACCGTAAGGATGTGGGGTGGCGGCCTAACGATGAGCTATGCTGTGCAGTTGGCCGCGACCATCGCTTCAATCACCGCAGTGGTCGTCCTGACGTGCCGCAAGGCAGACGCGGATCTACGCAATGCGCTCGTCTGCGCCGCGACGTTGCTGTCGACGCCCTACGTGCTGGATTACGACGCAGTCGTGCTTCTCCCCGCTTTGGCCTGGCTGTGGAGGCATGGCCGGGCCAACGGTTATTTGTCGTGGGAGAAAAGCCTGATGCTGTTCGCCTGGTTCACGCCGTTGGTGGCGCGGCAGGTGGGCGAATGGACACTGATACCGCTCGGACTGGCGCCGCCCCTGATCGTCGCGGCGATTTCAGTTCGCCGCGCCGTCCATCAAAGCATGACCATCCCGCCGTTCACGTTCAGAGTCTGGCCCGTGACATATCCGGCTTCCTTGGACGCGAGATAGACCACTGCGGCGCCGATATCGTCACCCGTCCCCATCGCGCCCAACGGAATGCGAGACAGGATGCCCTCACGTTGCTGGTCGTTGAGCGCGTCGGTCATCGCGGACGTCATGAACCCCGGGGCGATTGCGTTCACGGTGATGCCCCGGCTGGCGAGTTCCTGGGCCACGGATTTCGTCATTCCGATCAGGCCGGCCTTGGATGCGACATAGTTTGCCTGACCCGGGTTGCCGGTCACTCCGACGACCGAAGTGATCGAGATGATCCGTCCGAAGCGGGCCTTCATCATCGGCTTGGCGGCTGCACGCATCAGGCGGAACGCTGCTTCGAGGTTGATGCGGATCACGTCCTCGAACTCCTCGTCCTTCATCCGCATGAGGAGATTGTCTTTGGTCACGCCGGCATTGTTGACGAGGATGTCGAGCTTTCCGAGCGCTTCTACCGCCTGCGGTACGAGCTGGTCGACCGCCGCGCCGTCCGAAAGATTGCAAGGTAGGGCGACGTGATCGCCACCGAGACTGGCTCGAAAACTCTCAAGCTTCTCGACATTGCTGCCCGACACCGCGAGGCGCGCACCTTGCGCCGAAAGGGCCTTGGCGATGGAGCTGCCGAGGCCACCCGAAGCGCCGGTCACCAGCGCGGTCATGCCGGTCAGGTCGAACATCATGCAATCTCCTTCGCGAGCGCTTCGATATCTTCGATCGACACGACGCTTGTCACCTTGGCATCGGGCAGGATGCGCTTGACCATCGGGCCAAGCACCTTCCCGCCGAGCTCCACGAATTCGACGACGCCGGTCTCGCCCATGTTGAGTACGCTTTCGCGCCAACGGACCATTCCCGTGACCTGCTCGACCAGAAGGTTGCGGATCGTGTCCGGATCGTTTTCAGCCTGCGCGGTGACGTTGGCAAAGACCGGTACGGCAAGATCGCCCACCACCACATAGCTCAGCGCATCCTGCATCGCGTCGGCGGCTGGCTGCATCAATGGGCAATGGAACGGCGCGGAGACGGGGAGGGCGATGGCACGCTTGGCACCCATCTCCTTCGCGATCTCGATCGCCCGGTCGATCGCGCCTTTGTGACCGGAGATGACGACCTGGCTCGGGTCATTGTCGTTGGCGACGGTGCAGACTTCGCCCTGAGCAGCGGCGTCCGCAATGCGACGCGCGAGCTCAAGGTCTGCACCCAGCAGCGCAGCCATTGCGCCCTGGCCGACTGGAACCGCCTGCTGCATCGCCTGGCCGCGCAGCTTGAGCAATTTCGCGGTTGTCGAAAGATCGAAGGCGCCAGCAGCACAGAGTGCGGAATATTCTCCGAGGCTGTGCCCGGCGACGAAATTCGCCGCCTTCGCAAGATCGACGCTGCCTTCCTTGGTCAGTGCCGCGAACACCGCCATCGAGTTCGCCATGATCGCCGGCTGCGCGTTCTCGGTGAGCTTCAGCTCGTCCTCAGGCCCTTCGCGCATCAGCCGCGAAAGGTTCTGGCCGAGCGCTTCGTCGACCTCCTCAAGAACGTCGCGCGCTGCCCTGCTCGCGCCGGCGAGCGCGTCGCCCATGCCAACCGCCTGGCTGCCCTGACCTGGAAAAAGGAATGCGCGCATTTCTGCCCCGTTCTGACCGAAGGCAGCGCCGATTGCACAGGGGCCGTGAAGCTGCAACACCTGTGCCCCGATGACTCACGAGATCAAGGCCCCGCCGCGCCAGATCGGCCTTTGGACCTGCCTCGCCCTGGTCATCGGCAACACCATCGGAACGGGCATCTTCCTGATCCCGGCCGCGCTCGCACCGTTCGGCTGGAATGCGCTTTACGGCTGGGGGATCACGATCGGCGGCGCGCTGTGCCTCGCCTATGTGTTCGCGTCGCTGGCCCGGCTGATGCCGGAGGCCGGCGGGCCTTACGACTACATCACCAGTGCGTTCGGACCGATGGCGGGCTTCTTCGTGATGTGGGCTTATTGGATATCGCAATGGGTTACGAACGCCGGGATCGGCATCGGCCTCATCAGTTACCTGTCGCCGTTCGCCCCCGAGTTCTTCGCCAGGCCGGCCGTAGGGCCGCTCTGCGCCATCGGCATGGTCATCATGATGACAGCAATCGCCCTCCGAGGGGTCAAGGCGTCCGGATCGATCCAGATCGTCACGACGATCCTCAAGGTCATTCCGCTTCTGACCGTAATCTTCGTCGCCGTGATTGTGCTTGGCACCGGGGACGGATCCGATGCAACCGCCGCAAACATCGCTCCAACACCCATCAGCATTGCGGCCATCGCGGGGGCCGCAGCTCTGGCTCTCTGGCCGATGCAGGGCTTCGAGGCCGGATGCATTCCGGCGGGGCGTGTGCTTGATCCCGGCCGGACGATCGCTCGCGCGACCCTGTTCGGCACGTTGTTCGTTGGCGTCGTCTATGTGCTCGTCACGCTTGCGGTCTTCTTGCTTCTGCCGTCGGAGATCGCAGCGCAGTCGAGCGCACCGCTCGCCGATCTCATTGGCCGTTTCTGGGGATCGGAGGCGGGGAAGATCATTGCGGCCTTCGCGGCTATCAGCGCGCTCGGCGCCCTGAACGGCTGGGTGTTCCTTCAGGCCGAGGTCCTGCTCGTGCTGGCGGAGCGGGGCGTGTTCCCGCGCTTCTTCGCCCGGGTGAACAACAAGGGCATGCCGGTCTATGCCCAACTGGTCGGCTGCACGCTGAGCGTCGCCCTGATTGCCACCAACCTGAGCGGCGGAATGATCGAGATTTACTCCTTCATCGTCCTTCTGGCGACGGTGGCCACTCTCGTTCTCTATCTCGCCGGCGCGGTGACGATGCTGGCATTGATCAAGCAGGGTAAAGCGAAGGGCGCCGCGGTAACCTTCACGGCTCTAGTCGGCGCCACCTATGCCTTGTGGACATTCTATGGCGCCGGTGCCGAAGCGACCATGTGGGGCGCAGCACTGCTGGCCACCGGAGTTCCTGTCTATCTCCTGATGAGGCGCTCAAGTCCGAGCGCGAGTGAAAGTCTGCGTCTGTAGCGTCCGCGTCAATCGAAACTGCGGGGGAGCAGAACGATGGCAGACAGCGACGAAGGCAAAATGGGCATCTGGATGACGTCGGCCCTGGTGGTCGGGACCGTCATCGGGGCCGGCATTTTCATGCTCCCGGTCAGCCTGGCGCCGCTGGGTCCTAATGCCCTTTGGGCCTGGCCGATCAGCGGTATCGGCATCCTTTGCATCGCGTTAGCTCTTGCACAGGTATCCCGGCTCGGCGGAGACGGAATCCAGGCCAACATCGAGCGCGAGTTCGGACCGACCGTCGCTTTCCTCGTCGCCTGGTCTTTCTGGTTTTCGAACTGGGTCGCCGGCGCGTCGCTGGCAGTGGGCGCCGCAGCCGCATTGTCCTTCGTCGGTGCGCCGTTCAACGCGAGTCAGTCGGTCGTGCCGCTGGCCATTCTCTGCGTCGTCGTCCTGACCATCGTGAATGCATTCGGAGTTCGCGCAGCAGGCGGCCTGTCAATCCTGACCGTGGCGATCAAGGTGCTGCCACTGTTGGCAGTGGTCTGGCTGTTTGCGGAGCGCGGGTCAGGTCCAGTTCCCTTCGAACAGCTTACACCAACGCCGATCACCTT
The DNA here is from genome assembly GCF_039543105.1 of Sphingomonas daechungensis. NCBI lineage: Bacteria > Pseudomonadati > Pseudomonadota > Alphaproteobacteria > Sphingomonadales > Sphingomonadaceae > Sphingomonas > Sphingomonas daechungensis. The sequence continues at coordinate 559,508 of NZ_BAABJC010000001.1, read as the reverse complement.
CGCGAACGTGGCTGCCGCTACGGCCCTGACGTTCTACGCGCTCACGGGGTTCGAGAATGCGACGGCGCCGGTGGGCAAGGTCCGGGACGCAGAGCGTACACTGCCCCGCGCAATCTTCCGTGGGACGGTCTTCGTCGTCGTCCTCTACATGGCGGCGGGGACCGCCATCCTGCTGCTCCTGCCAGCGAACGTCATCGTCAACTCGCCTGCGCCATACGCCGATGTGCTGGTGTCCCGGTGGGGCAATGTCGCCGCATCGCTGGCCGCACTGACGATTGCGGTGAGTGCGTTCGGGTGCCTCAACGGACTGATCCTCGGCACCGGGGAATTGACCTACTCGCTGGCCTTGCGCGGCGACCTTCCAGCCTCGCTGGCGAGGACGCATGGCGCAGGAACGCCGGTTGCTGCCCAGGTCGTCGTCGCAATCCTGATGATCCTACTCTTGCTCGCCAACAGCAGCCGCGCGACCGCAAGCCTCTTCACCTTCATCATCTTGCTGCCGGCAGCGGGGATCCTGCCGCTCTACGCCGTCGGCGCTCTCGCAGCCTGGAAGGCGAACCCCAACACCGGTTCCCGGCTGATCGTCGGCGTCGCGCTCGTGTTCGTCCTATTCGCAGCTTACGGCGTCGGTCTCGAAGCGAACCTCTGGTGCCTTGTGCTCTTGGCCGCCGGTCTTGCGATCCGGGCGGTCATGCATCGGCTCAATTCGCGCGGCGGCTCCATCCCTCTGGGGGAGGCGATTCCTGCCGCGCCTCCGGGATCATCCGCCTGAGCTTCTTGGCGAAACTGCGAAGGCAAACCTCGCTCGTTCCTAGCGGACCGGCGACGTAGGCGGGCGATTGCATGCCGAGCTGCACGCGAGTGATCAGCTCGGTATCCTCGGCGTTCACTCGCCGATTGATGCGCCAGTTGAGGTAGCGGACCGCCTTCATCTCGCGGCGGTCGTCGGGAAGGCCGTAGCTGATCTCCCGAATGACGCTCTCAGTGGCACTGACCGGCAGGAACTGCATGAAGTCGACCTGGTCCGGGTAGATATCGAACGCGACGTTCGGGAAAAGTTTGTAATACAGCCACTTGCGCTGGTGGCTTTCCGGCAGGTGATCCACCCTCGGCAAGTGATGCTGATAGACACGCTCCGATGGATTGGCCGAGACTTTTTCGACGAGGTCGCCCTCCATTTTGTCGACCCAATTCTGTGCTTCGATCCGGTAGCTGCGTCCAAACAGGCGGGTCAGGCCGGGATGGCCGACAGGGATATGCAGGTGATCCGAATAATTGTCGGAGATCGTCTTCCAGTTGAGCGCGCGGGGGCGGAGCCTGACCTGCTGAAGCGGGCGCAGCTCCTCGAAACGGTACGGCTCGATCTCTTGCTCGTACGGAGCCATGATTTCGGCTACCGATGGGACCCCGGGCTCGAGCGTGACGAACAGGAACCCGCGCCAGTTCTCCAGTGAGACGGGGAACAGGCTGAGCTGATCCGTTTGCAAGCCCGGATATTCCTGCCGGTGCGGAACGCCCACAAGCCGCCCGTCACGTGAAAAGCTCCACGCGTGATAGGGACAAGTCAGAACCTTCGAGCAGCCACCGGTTCCGTCGACGAGCCGCGAACCGCGGTGGCGGCACACATTCGAGAAGGCGCGGATCTGACGGTCGTCGCCGCGAATGACGATGATGCTCTCGCCAAGATACTCCAGCGTGCGCCACTCGCCCGGTTCCGCGATCTCGCTCTCGTGACAGACGACTTGCGGCGATGCCCGCAGGAAGGCGCGCTTTTCGGCTTCGAAGAATTCCGGATCGTAATAGAGCCATCCGGGGAGGCTCATGTTCTCCAGCGGGTCGTTCGTCGGTGATACCGACTTGAGCTGCGTCGCCATGGCTCAGATGTGCCACGACTAGGGCTCCCGGCGCAATCGGGAGCCCTTCGCCGCAATCAATAGGCGCCGTAGGCCGTTGGGAACTGCGCATGGATGATTGCGCCCGTCGGCAACTGACACTGACCTGCGCCGCCGCCGGCCATACCGGAACTCGGCCGGGCGAGAGAGAAGTTGCATCGCATGAACCCGCCCGGCCCCTGCAAATTCGCGAGGATCTGGCCGCTGTAGTGGGTGATCGTTTCGTCGGACGGACCCCAGGGGCCCCATCCGCCCCAGCCGTAACCCCAGCGACGGCCGCCCCAGCCGCGACCCCAACCCCAGCCGGGACCCCATCCATTCCACAGCGAGCCGAAGTCCGTGACCCGGGATTCCTGAGTGACCTGGAAGAATTGACCCTGGAACACCTGCCCATTGGTCAGGCTGGCGACCATTGTTCCTCGGGTTGCACCGGTTTGAGTGTAAGTGAATGTCGCACCGACGTTGCCGACCGCCGACTGTCCCGTGCCGACGCCGGACGTGGTGCAGCCTGCCAAGGCCAGCACGGCGAGCGATCCGCCAATTGCAAGTTTACGCATAGTGAGCTCCTTCCGGAACGGTAACGAACGAGAGTGGCGGCGGCTCCGCTCCGGACTTGCGTTTTGGGGGCTGTTCCGTCATAGGCCCCACCGCTGGCGCGGAGGGTCACCTTCCGCGCTTGTGCTTTTTGGAAGACAGCCGGAGGGGCGTGCCACTGGGGCACGTCAGCGATCGGCCAACATAGGTGCATTGAAACATGCCGCTCTACGAGCATGTTTTCCTCGCGCGTCAGGATCTGGCTCAGGCCCAGGTCGATGCGCTTGCGGAAAACGCTACCAAGATCGTTACCGACAATGGCGGTAAGGTCGTCCGGACGGAGAACTGGGGTCTCCGCAACATTGCTTATCGCATCGCTAAGAACCGCAAGGCCCATTACGTCGCGCTCGACATCGATGCGCCGGCGCCGGCCATTGCCGAGCTTGAGCGCCAGACGAACATCAACGAGGACGTCATCCGTTTCCTCACCCTTCGCGTCGACGAGCATGAGAGCGGTCCGTCCGCGATGATGCGCCGTGGCGAACGCGACCGTGAGCGTGGCCCGCGCGACGATCGTGGTGATCGTGGTGACCGCGGCGGCTTCGGCCGCGACCGTGGCGACCGCGCCCCGCGTGGCGAAGAGATGGAGGCCTAACCCATGGCACGTGCATTTTTCCGCCGCCGCAAGAGCTGCCCGTTCTCCGGCAAGGACGCCCCCAAGATCGACTACAAGGACATCCGCCTGCTTCAGGGCTTCATGTCCGAGCGTGGCAAGATCGTTCCGAGCCGCATCACCGCGGTGTCCACCAAGAAGCAGCGTGAGCTGGCGAAGGCGATCAAGCGCGCCCGCCACATCGGCCTGCTTCCCTACGTCGTGAAGTAAGGAGAGGACGACATGGAAGTCATCCTGCTCGAACGCGTCGAAAAGCTCGGCAGCATTGGCGACGTCGTCACCGTCAAGAACGGTTTCGCGCGCAACTATCTGCTGCCGAACAAGAAGGCGCTCCGTGCCAACGAGTCGAACCGCAAGGTCTTCGAGGCTAATCGCGCGAAGATCGAGGCGGACAACGCCGAGCGTCGCACCGATGCTGAGAAGTCGGCCAAGGGCGTCGATGGCAAGACGGTTCAGCTGATCCGCCAGGCTTCGAACACGGGCCAGCTGTACGGTTCGGTTTCGGCCCGCGACATCGTCGAGGCGCTCGACGCCGACGGTGCCAAGGTCGTCAAGAGCCAGATCGTTCTCGATCGTCCGATCAAGACCATCGGCGTTCACGAGGTGAAGGTTGCGCTGCATCCGGAAGTCTCGGTCGTCGTGAAGGTCAACGTCGCGCGTTCGCCGGAAGAGGCGGACCTGCAGGCGCAGGGCGTCGACGTCCTTGCCCAGATGTTCGAGGACGAGGCTGCTCCGGCCGCGGAGGACCTCGCTCCCGAAACTCCGGCAACGGAGGAGGCGGAAGCCGCTCCGGCCGAGGCTGAGGCTGAAGCCGAGGAAGCTCCGGCCGCTGAAGCTGAGGCTGCCGAGACGGCCGAAGACGAGCAGTAAGCTCTTTTCGACGTCGGAAATTTGGGCCGCTGGAGCAATCCGGCGGCCTTTTTCTTTGCGGTTTCAATCCGTTCGTCGAGAAAAGGGCACTCGCGCTTTCCATTCGTCGCAATCCGGTCAGGGCTGGCGGAACGGCTGTCCCGCTCCCCCTGTTATGCATTCGAGAGCAAGCGGGGCGATGCGAGTAGGAGAGTGAGCATGGAAGGCGAACGCGAGCAGACCCGTGACCAGAACGAAGGCAGCGGACAGCAGCAGCCTTTGGGCCAGCAGAACCAGAACGAGCAGGGACAGCAGTCCCAGCAGCAGTTCGGGCAGAACCAGAACCCGCAGTCGACCGGTCAGCAGGGCGGCTCCGGTTCCCAGGAACCGGGTCTCGGCAACCAGGGCGACCAGGAATATGGCCAGAGTGGCGGGCAGAGCTCGACCGGTCAGGCCAATCAGAGCGACACGGATACGCTGAGCCAGAGCGACCAGTCGAATCTCGGCGGATCCCAGTCACAGTCGGGCCAGAGCCCCGATGGCGGCTTTGTCGGCAACCAGAACGAGGATTCCGGCGAATATCTGCAGCAAGGCGGAAGTCCCGAATCGGGCTTTGCCGAGCAAGGTCGCGGAGCGTCGAACCAGAGCGATATCGAACGCAACTCGGAGCGCTCGCAGGACAGCGAAAGCGACATCGAAGGTTCGAGCGGCAACATCTGACGCTTGAGGTCTTGAAGGAAGCGCCGCGCCCGCAACTACGGGCGCGGCGTTTTCTTATTCGGCAGGAACCGCCGTACGCTCGAGAAGGGCGGTTTCGCTTTCCACGAGCGGAGCAAAGCTGGGGCGGGACAGGATCCGCTGAACATAGGCGATCGTCTTCGGGTAACGGCTTTCATCAAGCTCGGTCCTGAGGTGCCGCAAGTTCACGAACGGGCTCGCGACGGAAATGTCCGCGACGGTGAGCGAATCCCCGACCAGGTAGCCGTCGCCCTCTGGCGCGACGCGCTCGATGTAATCGAGAATCGGCGGAAGTTCGCTGCGTTCCGCGAGGTCGGCAGCGTCCTGGTCACCCGGAATCCCAATGAAGCGCGGGCCGACGATGCGGTTGAAGAACATCTTGGCCCCGCAGGCGGCCATGATCGTGTCGGAAAACTCATCGAACCAGACGACCTTGCCCCGAGCTTGGGGGTCGGCCGGGATCAGAGACGGTGTCGGGTGCTTCGCTTCCAGGTAGTGGATGATCGCACTGGAATCCGCGAGGCAATAGTCGCCGTCTTGCAGGGCCGGCATCTTCTTGAACGGGCTGGCCTCGCAGAACTCCGGCGAATGGTTAGGAAAGCCGGTCCCCTTCAATTCAAATTCGAGGCCCTTCTCGTGCATGTAGGCCGCAACCTTGCGAACGAAGGGGTCGAGCCATAGAGAATCATTGCGCTGCCTTCCTTCGAATGGTCCGAATGTTCGCAGTAACGGCGCTCATCCGCGCATTTTAGCGGATGCGGTAATAGTCCGCGATGCGGTCGAGCGCGAGGGTCAGCACGAGCTTCCCGGCGCGCGCCGGCCAGCCCAGCGCGCTTTCGGCCTCCCGCATACCTTCGCCGGAACATACGACCCGCCAGAGAATGTCGGACAGGCCGGGGCCAGCAGCATCGATGGCGGACTGGAAGCGGCGCTTGGCGTCGATCTGCGCTCCGCCGAGGTCGACGTCGGAGCCTGACCCGCCGCGACGCCCGGATACCGGTGCCGCATCCCAAGCCATGGTGATCCGGGGCGCGAGCTGCGCTCGCTCCCAGTCCGAGCGGAGTTGCTCGCCCGCGTCGAACTGCCTGCGCGTCACCAACTGTCGCGAGAATAGCCACCCGAGCGGAGATTCGGCGAGGTTGACGGTAACCGATCGGGCCGCTCGTGCCTTTGATGAGCGTGCCTTCGGCGCGTTGTTGGGGCCGATAGCGCGCTCTGCCAAGATGCGTCCATTACCATCCCGAGTCATCCAACCTCCCGTTCAAACGATTCGCTGGGTGACTTGCCACAATGGAAAATCTGTAGGACAGAGGAAAAACCGTATAGGTTAAGAAGCGGCGGGGGCGGCAATGATCACGCGAATTCGGGAAGTCAGGAGAGCACGGGGGATGACCCTCGACGACGTGGCGAAGGCATGTAATCCCCCGACCACGCCGCAGACCATCGGCCGGTTGGAGACGGGGATGCGGACCGTCTCGATCATCTGGCTGAACCGGATCGCCGAGGCCCTTGGGGTCGACGCCGCGGATCTGGTTGATGGCGGTGGCGGCGAAAAGGTTGAGCTGCCTGTGGTTGCGGTGCTTGGCGTTCTTGGTGCAACTGCCCCCAAGCGCACGAGCGTCGTCGTCCCTCCGCGGCCGAAGGGCGGTCAGGTCGCTATCACCGTCTCAGCAAGCAAGGGCGATTACCGGGCCGGGGACGAGATTTGGTGCGAGACCGTCGAAGCCGACGGATTCGCTGGCGCTCTCAACCGGGACGTCCTGGTGCCGAGACCGGCCGGTCGCTTCCTGTTCGGCCGCCTCATCGACCGCGATGCGGAACGGCTGCAACTTCTGCCGCCGGGAGCCGGTGGGCGGCAGCAGATCGTCGCCAACCCGCCATGGATTGCCGTCGCCACGAAGCTGGTGCGTTCGCTTTAGGGCACGTTCTCGGTGAGAAGGTCGTAAGTGGCGACCAACTCGTCCTTCTGGTTGAAGACTTCGACCGCCCAGCGAACCACTCCGGTTTCCTCGCTCTTCAGCGACTTCGACCGAACACTGAGTTCGACCCGCATGGAATCGCCCGGATAGAGCGGAATCAGGAAACGGAGATTCTCAAGGCCTGTGTTGGCCAGCACGGGACCCGGATCCGGATCGACGAACAGGCCCGCCGCGAAGCTCAGGATCAGGTAGCCGTGAGCGACGCGGCCTTCGAAGATCGGTGAGGCCTTGGCCGCTTCCTCATCCATGTGGGCATAGAATTTGTCGCCGGTGAATTCCGCGAAATGCTCGATGTCGGCAATGCTGACCGTCCGGCTTTCGGTCTTCCATGTGTCGCCGATCTCAAGTTCGGACATGGTTCGCCGGAAGGGATGAACGTCGATAAGGTGCTTCGGCGCGCCCGGCACATATTGTCCGGTGATCGCGGCGATCATGGTCGGGGACGACTGGATCGCGGTGCGCTGCATGTAGTGCTTCACGCCGCGAATGCCGCCCATTTCCTCGCCGCCGCCCGCGCGTCCGGGGCCGCCGTGGACGAGGACGGGCAGGGGAGAACCGTGCCCGGTCGATTCCTTCGAGTTGGTGCGGTCGATGACAAGCATTCGCCCGTGGTAGGCCGCGGCACCACCGATGAAGTCGCGCGCAGCGTCGGCGGAATGGGTGAAGAGCGATAGCGCCAGGCTGCCTTTGCCGCGGTTTGCTAGCGCAATGGCATCGTCTAGGTCGCGGTAGGGCATGATTGTCGAAACCGGACCGAACGGCTCGACATCGTGGACGGCCACCGTCGACCACGGATCGTCGGTGCGCAGGAGAACTGGCGGGAGGAACGCTCCGCCTGCGACTGCCGAATCGGCCGACGGGTTACCCGCGACGATCCTCGCGCCGGCTGCTTCAAGCTCCGCGATCTTCTGCCGTACATCGTCACGCTGCGACAGGCTGACGAGCGCGCCCATGCGCGTGTCCGCGGATCGCGGATCGCCAACTTTCGTCGATGCGAGCTTTTCGGCCAGCGCCTGCTGGACCGCATCTAGGTATGCAGCCGGCGCCATGGCGCGGCGGATGGCCGTGCACTTCTGACCCGCTTTCACCGTCATTTCGATCGCGACTTCGCGGACGAAAAGATCGAACTCCGGCGTGCTAGGGGCCGCGTCTGGTCCAAGCACCGAGGCGTTGAGGCTGTCCTGCTCGGCGATGAAGCGAACCGACTCGCGCATGACGGTCGGATGGGTGCGGAGCTTCAGTGCTGTCGATGCGGAACCGGTGAAACTGACGACGTCCTGTCCGGTAAGATGATCGAACAGGTCGCCGACCCCGCCCACGATCAGCTGCAACGCGCCCGTTGGGAGAACGCCGGAGTCCGTCATGATCCGGACCGCCGCCTCGGTGAGATAAGCAGTCGAGGATGCCGGCTTCACGATTGCGGGAACGCCCGCGAGGAAAGTGGGCGCGAGCTTCTCCAACATTCCCCAGACCGGGAAGTTGAAGGCGTTGATGTGCACCGCCGCGCCCTGCAGCGGCGTGTAGATGTGCTGACCGACGAAGCTGCCCGACTTGGACAAGGGCTCGACCGCGCCATCCATCAGTACATGCGCGTCGGGAAGCTCGCGACGGCCCTTGGACGAAAAGGAAAACAGCGTGCCCGCGCCGCCTTCGATGTCGATCCACCCGTCCTTGCGGGTCGCGCCGGTGAGGTAGTTGAGCTCGTACAGCTCTTCCTTGCGGGCCATGATCGCCTGGCCGAGCGCCTTCAGCACTCGCGCCCGCTCGTGGAAGGTCAGCTTGCGCAAGGCCGGCCCGCCAACATCCCTGGCGTGCTTCAGCATTTCGCCGAAGTCGATGCCGCCCGATCCCGTCGTCGCGACCGGCGCACCGTCAATTGCGCTCTGGAGCTCCGCGAGCTTGCCTTCGCCAGGGGTCCAACGGTCGAAAGCGTAATTCAACAATTGCACGGTCATCGGGTCACCTCGCCGCGGCGTCATTGCGGGCAGCGGTCTCGCGACGCAATAGGAGCGCCGATGACCCAAGAGCGGCGCCTCACGATTCTCCGAATGACATTCTGGGCCGCGACTGTGTTCGCGTTCGTCATGGCGATCATTCCGATCCCGCCGCAGCTTCCCGGCGAGCCATCGGACAAGGTCCAGCATATGTCGGCGTTCGCCGTCCTCGGGGTACTCGCCTTCTTTGCGTATCCGCGCACGAAGATCCTGGCCCTGTGTGTTTGGCTGTCGCTGTTCGGAGCCTTCATCGAACTGGTTCAGGCAATCCCCGCATTGCATCGCGATGCGGACATCCTCGACTGGGTCGCCGATACGGTTGCTGCTGCAGTCGTCCTGGTCACCTTAAGCGTTGCATTTCGGCGCAGTAGATGGCCGGTTCCGGGTGGAGAATCCTGAGCGCTTGTGCGCGGCGGAAAAATGCGACAATCCTGCCGCCAAGAGCAACGCTGGGGTTAAAAATGCGTAAACTCATCAAGGGTTTAGTGGTTGTTACTGCGCTGGTGCTAGCGGGCTGCGAAACGGCTCCGCCGCCGCCGCCGAAGGTGGCCGAACCGGTCGCCCAGCCGCTTCCGTACCGTTGGACCCAGGGCAATGCGGAGAAGGCGCACAAGGCCATGGTCGACACGTTCGGCAAGGCCTTCCTGACGCCAGGCAATTTCGTCTGGGCGGAGACGGTGCCGACGGAGGGGAATCCGAAGATCGTCATCGATCTGCTGGTGCAGACCGCATACGTCTATCGCGGCGACGTCCTTGTTGGCGCGGCCTCGATCTCCAGCGCCAAGACCGGAATGGTGACGCCGCTGGGCTTCTGGAAGATTCTCGAGAAGCGAAAGGACTATCGCTCGAGGAAGTATAACAATGCGTCCATGCCCTACATGCAGCGCATCGACGAATATGGCATTGCGCTCCACGGCGGCGTGAACCCCGGGTATCCGGCGAGCCACGGCTGCGTTCGCATGCCGATGAAGTTTGCGGAGAAGCTGTTCGGCTTCACCAAGCTCGGCACGGAAGTGATTATCGAAGGCTAGGCCTAGCGCCCGGCGAAGTTCGGCGGGCGTTTTTCCAGGAAGGCGGTGACGCCTTCGCGATAGTCCTCGGAGAAGCCCAGTCGGCGCATCTGGTCGCGCTGGCGGTTGAGTTCCTGTTCGAGCGTGTGCGACCAGCTTTCGCGGATCATCCGCTTGATCGCGCAGAGTCCCAGGGGCGGGAGCGACGCGAGCTTCCGGGTGATGCCATCGACCTCAACGTCCAACTCTTCATCGTCGACGCATTTCCAGATCATTCCCCAGTCTTCGGCCGTCTCCGCGCTGATCGGCTCTCCCGTCAGGGCGAGCCCCATCGCGCGGGCCTGGCCGATCAAGCGGGGCAGGACCCAGGTTCCTCCACTATCGGGGATCAAGCCGATGGCGGCGAAACTCTGGATGAATTTCGCCGAGCGCGCCGCAACCACCATGTCGCAAGCAAGAGCGACGTTCGCTCCAGCGCCGGCGGCCACGCCGTTCACGCGCGCAATCACCGGGATCTTGAGCTCGGCGATCTTTCGGACGAGGGGATTCCATCCGGTCTCCACGGTCATGCCCAGATCGACCGGATGCCCCCCAACAGAGACCTGGCGATCGTTTAGGTCCTGGCCCGCACAGAAGCCGCGGCCGGCGCCCGTGAGGACCAGCACGCGAGAACCCGCTGCTTCGTCGATGGCGTGCTTCAGCTCGTCATGCATGGCGGCTGTGAAGCTGTTCAGCCGGTCAGGCCGGTTCAGCGTGATGCGGGCGACGGGCCCGTCGGTCTCCAACAGGATCGTTTCATATTCGGCCATCCGACTCTCCCCGGCCCTGACTACGAACAAAAGGGATGCCGAAACAAGCTGGCGCCGATAGTGAAAGCCGATGGACGCCGATCAACTCGCCAACCGCGTCGCGCATGAGATGCTGGCCGCCGAGGGGACGGGGCCGTCCTGGGGAATCGAAATCGAGGAGGCCCGTGAGGGCTACGTTCGTCTCCGGATGACCTTGCGCGACGACATGTTGAACGGGCACGGCATCGCGCACGGCGGAATGGTCTTCAGCCTTGCCGACACGGCGTTCGCTTATGTCTGCAACGGTGGCAATGAGCGAACCGTCGCCGCCCAGGCCAACATCGTCTTTCTCGATGCCGCGAAAGCGGGCGAAACGCTGATCGCGGAAGCGGAGGAAATCAGCCGAGTCGGGCGCAGCGGAGTGACTCGTGTCACGGTGCGGGCGAGTGACGGTCGGCCGATCGCCGAGTTCACAGGATATTCTCGGACGATCGGCGGCGCCATCGTCGAGGTTTGAACGTTAGGCCCGACAGAGCTACATCGCTGCCCATGTATACCACCGAGCTTTCGAAGACGGCGAAGATCCAGAACCTTGAGGACCCCAAGCTCCTCGAAGCATTCGAGGCGCGCGTTGCGGCTGACGAGTTCATCGAGCCGAAGGACTGGATGCCCGAGGCCTATCGCCGCACGCTGACGCGGCAGATTTCGCAGCATGCTCACTCTGAGATCGTCGGCATGCTTCCGGAAGGCAATTGGATCACGCGTGCGCCGTCGCTGCGCCGCAAGGCGATCCTGCTCGCAAAGGTGCAGGACGAGGCGGGGCACGGCCTTTACCTCTATTGCGCGGCGGAGACGCTCGGCACGAGCCGCGAGGAGATGATCGAGGCGCTGCACAGCGGCAAGGCCAAGTACTCGACCATCTTCAATTACCCGACGCTGACCTGGGCAGACATCGGCGCGATCGGCTGGCTGGTCGACGGCGCGGCGATCATGAACCAGGTGCCGCTGCAGCGGACGAGCTACGGCCCCTATGCCCGTGCGATGGTCCGCGTGTGCAAGGAAGAGAGCTTCCACCAGCGCCAGGGCTACGAAATCATGATCGCCATGGCGAATGGCACGCCTGAGCAAAAGCGGATGGCGCAGGACGCGCTCAACCGCTGGTGGTGGCCGTCGCTAATGATGTTCGGTCCGCCGGACGAGGACAGCCCGAACACCGCGCAGTCAATGCGCTGGCGGATCAAGCGCGAGACTAATGACGAGCTTCGCCAGAAGTTCGTCGACATCACCGTCCCGCAAGCGGACTTCCTGGGCCTCAAGGTTCCGGATGCCGCTCTCGAGTGGAACGAGGAGAAGGGCGGCTACGACTTCGGCGTCGTCGACTGGGAAGAATTCTACTCGGTCGTCCGCGGGGAAGGCCCTGTCGCGAAGGAACGCATGGAGGCCCGCCGCAAGGCCTGGGAAGACGGCGCCTGGGTCCGCGACGCTGCCGCTGCGCATGAAGCGAAGCGCCGCGAGAGGAAGGCCGCGTGAGCCATGACTGGCCGCTCTGGGAAGTCTTCGTCCGCACCAAGGGCGGTCTTTCGCATCGCCACTTTGGAAGCGTTCATGCTCCTGACGCGGAGCTCGCGCTCCGCCACGCGCGCGACACCTACACGCGGCGCATGGAAGGGGTGAGCATCTGGGTCGTGCCCTCGGCGGAGATCACCGCCTCCGACCCTGAGCAAGCGGGTGAGCTGTTCGAGCCGGCGGCCGACAAGATTTACCGGCACCCGACGTTCTACGAGATCCCGGACGAGGTGAAGCACATCTGATGGCTTCGCTGCCGCCGATCGACCTGCCGACCGGAGCGACCGGGAAGGGCAGCTTCGACGCGCCGTCCGCCGGTGCGCCGGACCCGGTGCGGTTCGACTATCTGCTGCGCCTTGGCGATGACTCGCTGATCCTCGGCCAGCGACTGAGCGAATGGTGCGGGCACGGGCCGGTGCTGGAGGTCGACCTCAGCCTTGCGAACCTGTCGCTCGACCTGATCGGGCAGGCGACGCATCTGCTCGAAGAGGCAGGCGACGGGGACAAGCTGGCGTTCCATCGCGACGTGCTCGATTTCCGCAATTGCTGGCTGGTCGAGCAGCCCAACGGCGACTTCGCGCGGACGATGGCGCGGCATTTCCTGTTCTCCACCTGGCAGCACATGCTGTTCGATCGGCTGACCCGGTCAAGCGATCGTTTCCTCGTCGAATTCGCGTCGAAGGCGGTGAAGGAAGTCGCGTATCACCGCGAACTGTCGGCTGAGTGGGTGATCCGCCTTGGCGACGGCACGGAGGAGAGCGCTCGGCGAATGGCGGAAGGGCTCGACTGGAACTGGCGCTTCGTGCCGGAGCTGTTCGAGGTCGACGAGACGCTGCAGGCGCTGATCGATCGCGGCATCGCGCCGGACCCGCGCGAGTTCGAGGATGAATATCGGTCGGCGATTGCTGCAGTGCTTGCCGAAGCCAAGTTGGAGGTTCCGGCTGATCAGCGCCCGATCCTCGGCGGCCGGCGCGGCCATCACAGCGAGCATCTTGGGCATCTGCTGGCGGTGGTGCAGTTCCTGCCGCGCACCTACCCCGACGCGACGTGGTGATGGACAAGCATTTCCACACGCTTGAGGTCGCGGAGATTGTCCCCGAGACCGCAGAAGCCAATTCGATCCGCTTTGTCATCCCGCCCGAGCTTCGCGAGTCGTTTGCTTTCAAGGCAGGGCAGCATCTGACGCTAAAGGCGGAGATCGACGGCGAGGACGTGCGCCGCAATTATTCGCTCTGCACCGCGCCGGCCGAGCAGGACTGGATGGTCACCGTCAAGCGGATCGCGGGCGGCCTATTTTCCAACTGGGTGGGCGACAATCTGAAGGCCGGTGACACGGTCGAAGTCATGCCTCCGCACGGCAGCTTCACGACCGAGTTCGCGCCCACCGCCAAGCGCCACATCGTCGGGATCGCTGGCGGCTCCGGCATCACGCCGGTGCTCTCGCTGTTGAAGACCACGCTGAAGGAAGAGCCCGAGAGCCAGTTCACCCTTCTCTACGGTAATCGAGACAGCAGCTCGATCATCTTCCTCGAAGAACTGGCCGAGCTGAAGGACCGCTACCTCGGCCGCCTGTCGCTTCATCATTTCCTCGCCGAGGAAGAGGGCGACATCGACCTCTTCAACGGCATGCTCGACCGTGCGCGCTGCGATGAGGCGATCACCTCGCTGGTCGGCGATCCAGCAAGCGTCGACGCCTGGTTCATCTGCGGCCCCGGACCGATGATGGATGCGGCGGAAGGCGCTTTGCTCGACCGCAACATCGACAAGGAGCGCATCCATATCGAGCGCTTCACCGCCGATCGCCCGTCCGCTGCGCTCGCCGCGGAGATGGCGCAGCTCCAGACGCAGGCGGCCGGCACGACGATGTCGGTCACGCTCGACGGCCGTACCCGGAAGGTTGCGTTCACCGAAGCCAACATCCTCGACAGTACTCGCGCTTCCGGTCTTCCGGCGCCGTTCGCCTGCAAGGCGGGCGTTTGCGCCACGTGCCGGGCGAAAGTGACCAGCGGAAAAGTCGAAATGGCTGCCCGCTACGGCCTGACGGACGAAGAGATCGCATCCGGCTACGTCCTCACATGCCAGTCGGTGCCCGTCGGCGACGGGGTCGCAGTGGATTACGACGCTTAGGCGCGCTAAGCGCATTTCCATGCTGACCGAAACCGACACTCGCGCTCGCGGACTGGCCGATTTACCGGCCGTCGAGACGGATTCCCTCCTCCAGCTGATCGCGCTCTGCAATGCCGATCCGAGAGCGGAGAAGATCGACGTCGGTGTCGGCGTCTTCCGGGACGGCGAGGGCCGCACTCCGATCCTGAAGGTGATCAAGGACGCCGAGCAGAGCCTTCTCGATACCCAGGAGTCCAAGTCCTACCTCGGGATGGCCGGCGACAAGCGCTATACCGAGCTCCTGCGGCCGATCGCCCTTGGCAGGCATGCTGGCGATGACCGCATCGCCGGCTTGCAGACACCGGGAGGCTGCGGAGCGCTGCGGCTCGGGTTCGAGCTCATCGCGACCGCCAACCCGCAGGCCCGGGTGATCGTCGGCACGCCGACCTGGCCTAACCATCCGCCGATCATTCGCGCGGTCGGGCTGCAGATCGTCGAATATCCTTATTACGACCGGGACGGCTGCCGTATCCGGTTCGAGGCGATGGTCGATGCCCTAAACGATGCGCGTCCGGGCGACGTCGTCCTGCTTCACGGGTGCTGTCACAATCCGACTGGCGCGGACTTGTCCGACGACCAGTGGGACGAAGTTACGCGCATCATCGTCGATCGCCGCCTGCTGCCCTTCGTCGACATTGCCTACCAAGGCTTCGCTCGCGGGCTGGAGCAGGATGCGCGCGGCTTCCATGGCTTGCTTGACGTCTGCGACGAACTGATTGCCGCTCATAGTTGCGACAAGAATTTCAGCGTCTATCGGGATCGTGTCGGTTCGCTGTACGTCAAGACCGGCTCGACCGAGGCGACGGCACGGGCGATGGCTCATGTGTCTCAGCGTGCGCGAGAAATGTGGTCGATGCCGCCCGATCACGGAGCGGCCGCGGTTCGCATCGTTCTCGATACGCCTGAACTGAAGACGCGCTGGCCCGACGAGCTCGCCGCCATGCGGGACCGCATCAATGCCGTTCGCAAGCGCATCGCGGCCGCGGACCCGCGCCTGGCCTACATCGGCGACCAGTTCGGAATGTTCTCCATGCTTCCGGTGACCAAGGACCAGGTGCTCGCCCTTCGTGAGAAGCACGCGATCTACATGGCTGATAGCGGCCGCTTCAACGTGGTGGGACTGAGCGACGAGCAGGTCGATCGATTTATCACCGCCGTGGTCGAGACGCTGGACGCGTAGCTCGCCATGGCCGATCGGGATCCGGGCCGAGTGTCAGCAGATGTGAATTGGCGCGAGGTTGCACGGCTTGTCCTGACCAGCCGCGAAATGGACCGTCTGGAGGAGCAGGAACTCGTCCCGGCCAAGAAGGTCCTCTACCAGTTCTCGGCGCGTGGGCATGACCTTGCCCAGGTGCTGCTCGGTCTGCAGCTCAAGGATGGCGATGCTGCGTGCGGCTATTATCGTTCGCGGCCGCTGTTGCTGGCGCTGGGCGTGCCGCTGGCAGATGCGCTCGGGTCGGGGATGGGCTTGGCGGGCGGCTACTCCGATGGCCGCGATATCGGCGTGGTGTTCAACTATCCCAATCCGGGCGGCGCTCACGCGCTTCCGATGTGCGGCGGGGTGGGGGCCCAGTATACGCCGGCGGCCGGATGGGCCCAGGCGATCGACTACAAATCGAAAGTGCTGAAGGAAGGCCCGGCGGACGCCATCGCCGTGGTGCTCGGCGGAGACGCAAGCTGCGCCACTGGTGGATTTTGGTCGTCGCTAACAATTGCTACGACACAACAATTGCCGTTGTTGTTCTACGTCGAGGATAATGGCTACGGCATCTCGGTCCCCTCGGAATATCAGACACCTGGCAAGGATATCGCCGCCAATCTCGCCAGCTTTTCCGGACTGACGATCTTCAATGGCGACGGCACGGATCCGGACGAGGCCGCCAGGCTGGTCAAGGACGCGGTGAAGCACGTTCGAGCCAGTCGCGCTCCGGCCTTGCTTCGTGTGACGGTCCCTCGATTGGAGGGGCACAGCTTCCAGGACACGCAAAGCTACAAGTCGGCGTCGGAGATCGAAGCCGAATGGTCACGCGATCCGCTGCCCAAGCTCAAGGCTCATTGCGCCAACCTGCAGATCGGCGACGACGACTGGGACCGGATCGAGAACGAAGTCGCCTGGGAAGTTGGCGCTGCCCGTGCCGAGGCGGAATCGCGGGGTGTGTCCTCGCCCGACACGGTGACGGATCACGTCTTCTTCGACGGCGAAATGCAGCAGGTCGGTGGCCTCTGGAGCACTGGCTTCAAGGCGCCACCCTCCACGACTGTGCCGGCGCCCGAAGGCCAGCGAATCAACATGGTCACCGCGATCCGCCGCGTGCTCGACCAGGAGCTGGCGAGCAACCCGCGGGTCTGCGTCTTTGGTGAGGACGTGGGTCCAAAGGGCGGCGTCCATGCCGTGACGCTCGGCCTGCAAGAGAAGTTCGGCCGCGATCGTGTGTTCGATACGTCGCTCAACGAAGAGGGGATCGTCGGCCGGGCGGTCGGAATGGCACTTGCCGGCCTGATGCCGGTCCCCGAGATCCAGTTCCGAAAATACGCCGAGCCCGCGACCGAGCAGATCAACGATTGCGGCACGATGCGCTGGCGGACGCACAACCGCTTCGCCGCGCCGATGGTCCTTCGCGTTCCGGGCGGTTTCTTCAAGTGCGGCGATCCCTGGCACAGCCAGACTAACGAGGTGCAGTTCGTTCATAATCCCGGGTGGAAGGTGGCGGTGCCGTCCAATGCCGAGGACGCAGTAGGCCTGTTGCGCGAAAGCTTGCGAGGGAACGATCCGGTGCTGTTCTTCGAGCATCGCGCGATGCTGGACGATAGCTGGGCAAGGCGCCCTTGGCCTGGCGACGAATATGTCCTCGAGTTCGGCCGAGCGAAGAAAACGCGTGAGGGCGATCAGATCACGATCGTCACGTGGGGAGCGATGGTGCCCCGTTCCGAATCTGCGACGGAAGGTGTCAGCGCCGACGTGATCGATCTGCGGACACTCATGCCGTGGGATCGCGAAATGGTGCTCGAAAGTGTTCGCCGCACCCGCCGCTGCCTGATCGTGCATGAAGACTTGCGGACCGGCGGGTTCGGGGCAGAGATCGCGGCAGTGGTCGCGGACGAGGCGTTCCTCGACCTCGATGCGCCGGTCGCCCGGGTGACCATGCCCGACATTCCGAGCCCGCATCATCCCAAGCTGATGGAATGGGCGCTTCCCAACGTCGAGCGCATCCGCGCCGAGATCGACCGGCTGGTGGGATTCTAAGGTGATCGAGGTCCGCGTTCCCGATGAGCAGGAAGGCACTAAGGCAGTCGTTCGCGCCTGGCTGAAGCAGATCGGCGATGCGGTGGCCGAGAACGACCCGCTGGTCGAGCTGGAGACTGACAAGGTTACGCAGGAAGTGCCTGCGCCCGCGGCGGGGGTTCTAACCGAAATTGTTCTCGATACGGACGCGGAAGCCGTTCCGGGCGCCTTGCTCGGACGGATCAGCGTTGAGGACGCTCCTGCGAAGGCGAGAGCTCAGACTGAGCCCGAAACGCAAGATGCTACCGTTAGCGAAGACGCGCCGCGTACGACTGGGCCCCTGCCTTTGCAGGGGCATATGGAGACGCGCCTCAGCCCGTCCGTGCGGCGGGCCTGTCTTCAGAATGGAATCGACCCATCGCGGATTGCCGGAACGGGACGCAACGGCCGGGTGACGCGGGAAGACGTGGATCGCGCCGTCTCTTCCGCAACCGTCGTCAGCGTCGGCGAACCCGCGACCGCCCAGCCGCGGCATTTCTCCGCGCAGGACATCCCGCACGACCGCATGCGCAGGTCAATCGCCGACAACATGGTCCGCGCGGTCAGCGAGGCTCCGCACGTCACCGCCGTCTTCGAAGCCGACTTTTCGGCTATCGCGGCGCACAAGTCTGCACTGGCCGCCAAGGGCAAGAAGCTCAGCTACACCGCGTACATCGTGAAGGCGGCTGCCGAAGCGATGGCGGTCGCTCCGGCGATCAACGGTCGTTGGGAGCAGGACCGCATCGCGATCTCGCCGACCATCGACGTGGGCGTCGGTACTGCGCTGGGCGAGAAAGGCCTCGTCGTCCCCGTTGTGAAGGATGCGGGCAGTCTCACTCTCGAGCAGATCGGCGCCAGGCTCGACGACCTCACGCGGCGCGCTCGCGAAGGGAAGCTCGAACGGTCCGACGTCTCGGGCGGCAGCTTCACCATTTCCAACCACGGGGTTTCCGGCTCGCTGCTCGCCGCGCCGATCATCCTTCATCAGGGGCAGGCGGCGATCCTGGGCATCGGAAAGCTTGAGAAGCGCGTGATCGTCCGTGAGGTCGATGGCCAGGATGCGATCCTGGTGAGGCCGATGGCATATGTCACCCTGACCATCGACCACCGCGTCGTCGATGGGCACCAGACCAATGCGTGGCTAAGCCGGTTCGTCGAAATCCTCGAAAGCTGGCGGGCCGCCTGATGGCTCGGAAGGCGGACGAGTCCGGGGACCGCCAATTCGTTCGCCGGGTCCTGATCGTCCTCGGCCTCGGCGCGCTCTTCATCCTGGCATGGCAGCTTCGAACTTTGCTGCTGATGTTCTTCGGAGCCATCGTAGTCGCGACCGTGTTCCGCGCTTTCGGCGATCGGCTCGAGAAAGCGATCGGGTGCCGGAACGGCATTGCGGTGGCGCTCTCGATTACGACAATCCTGGGCCTTGCCGTCGGCCTCATTGCCTTGTTCGGGTCGCACGTCGCCGAGCAGGTCGAAATCCTCCGCCGGACGCTCCCGGTGGCCTGGCACGCATTCGAAGCGCGCATGGGAGACCTCGGACTCGGCGACCAGATCAAGCACATCGCCCAAAGCATCAGGGCTCCGGGCGGCAGCAGCCTGTCCGCGTTCGCGGGAACGGTGCTCTCGATCGGAAGCGGCATCGCCGACGTGATCGTCGTCATCGTCGCCGGCGTGTTCCTGGCCACGCAACCGCGCTTCTATCTGACCGGCGCCGTCAAGCTGATTCCACCCGCAAAGCGCAGCCTCGCGCTGGAGGCTGTCTCGGAGTCGGAGAATGCGTTGCGGCTGTGGCTTCGAGGGCAGCTGATCGCGATGGTCGTCGTCGGGCTGCTGACGGGGTTGGGCCTATGGGCGCTCGGCATGCCGTCCGCCTTTGTCCTCGGCCTGATGGCGGGCGTTCTTGAATTCATTCCTTTCATCGGGCCGATCCTGTCGACGATCCCGGCCATCCTGCTGGCGCTGGCGGTCGGTCCCGACCAGGCGCTTTGGGTGCTGCTGCTCTATTTCGCCGTGCAGCAATTCGAAGGCTACATCCTGACGCCGCTGGTGCAGCAATATGCGGTAGACCTCCCAGGCGTGATCCTGCTTTTCGCGTTGATTGCATTCGGGATTTTGTTCGGAACGCTGGGCGTCATCCTGGCCGCTCCGCTGACGGTTGTCGCTTACGTGCTGGTAAAGCGCCTCTACGTGATCGAGGTGCTGCATACTCCGACACCGATCCCCGGAGAGACGAAGGGCTAGATTTCCAGCAAGGCGTACGGCCGCTTGAACTGTTCCCGAACCACGAACTGGGCGACGTTGTAAACGGGGATGCCGCGCATCGTTTGCCCTTCGTAAGTTCCATGATGCGCGTGACCATGGACGACGGCCTTCACATGGTCGAAGCGGTCGATGGCATCGGCCAGCCGGGCCGAGCCCAGATATTGGAAAATCTCCAGCGGCTCTCCCTCGAGCGTTTCGGCGATCGGAGAATAATGGAGCACTGCCAAGCTTCGCTCGGTGCGCAGCGTCCGTAAGCCATTCTCCAGCTTGCGCGCCTCGTTCAGGGCCTCGTCGACGAAGGCCTTGATGATCGGCTCTCCGAAGGGTGCAAGCTCGCCGCGGCCGAACCCGCCGAGAAATCCCTTCACTCCGGCGAAGCCGACGCCCTTGATCTCGATCGCCTGCTCGTCGAGCACGGTCATCCCTGCTGCGGTCAGAATGTTCGCGACGACTTCCGGTTGTCCGCATTCATAATCGTGATTGCCGAGCACGCCGATCACCGGGATCGCGGACGTCCGGATGTCCTCGGCGAGGATTTCGGCTTCGCTCGTCTTCCCGAAATTGGTGAGGTCGCCGCACAGCACGAGCACGTCGGCCACGCGTGAGATCTCCGCGAACATTTCGCGGTAGGGCGCGACATTTTGCTCGGTGACGTGGAGGTCGCCGATGGCGGCGACGGTAACCTTATCCGTGGGTTGCATAATTCTCTTCAAGATTGCCGACAGCTTCGGAGAAGCCCCACTCCGCAACGTCGATCTGATAGTCGCGGGGGCTGAAGATACGGCCGCGGCACACGCGCTTTCCCGCCGACGGCATCTCCAGCTGCGCGCCGAGCCGTTCGAGGAGTTCGTCCATGACCCAGCGCGGAATCAGGTGCCGCTCGCTCGGGTAGATGAAGCGGAAGTTGAGGACCGCGGTCAGCAGCACTTCCCAGTGCAATTCCATGCTGGAAATGAGCTGGCGCCAGTCGATGTCCTCCGACCTCTTGAGGAACATGTGCGTGACGTCGGCGCCATCGTAGCGGTAGCGGTCCTGGACATAGATCTTCGACCAGACGAACTGCGTTGGCGGGACCAGATGGACCTTGGTCTCGAACAGGACCGCCTCGGGGGCTTCCTTGAACCATTCATCGGTTACGTGCGTCGCGGACGTCGGCATGTTCGTGATGATGTCCACGAATTGCTCGCCCCGCGTGACCCGCGCCAGCCAGCGGTCGTCTACGATCTGCACGTCGAAACCGCGCTCCTTGAAGAAGCTCAGCATCCGCAGCGCATCGCCCGCCTTGGCGAAAACGTCGACGTCTTTCGTCGGCCGGATGATGCCCGTGTAGCAGGAGAGGGCGTAGGTGCCCGACAGCAGGAACGGAATGCCGGACTCGGCCATCAGGTGCACGACTTCGGCGTAGAAGCCTTCGCTGGAGCCTGGCGCCTCGAAATCATCCGGCGGAGTAAGCGGTTGATGGATCATCCACCGCCCAACGGGAGGGCGGCGGACGCGGTTCCCTCCTTGCGCCGGCGAGGTCAGTTCATGCGGCAGGGAGGCCGGCTGCCGTCACCTCCGAGCGAATAGGTGATGCAGGTCTGGAGCCGTTCCTGATATTCACGGAAGTGGCGCTGGTCTTCCTTGGCCTGAAATTCATTCTCGCGCTCGCGAGCGGCCCAGTTGGCCTCGGTCATGCAGACGCTCTTGCGAAGGTGCGTTCCCGGCGATTCGATCTGCTTGCACTGCACACTTTTCGACGGATCGCGAGTGCCGGTGACGATCACTTCCTGGTTGAGGGATTGCGACAGGGCCAGGCGGTATGCGCCTTCGGCCAGCGCGCTGCGCAGGTCCGCGCGCGAGAGGTTGAACGTATCGCCCTCGGAAACGCAGGCAGCATATTTCGGCACCATGGTGACCATCACCTGCCGCTCTTCCGCGCTTCCCGCCGCCGTCTTGAGGAGCGCCGAAGCATTGTCGGGGTCGGAGGCCGCAACGCAGGTTCCGAATGCGACGTAATCGATCCGCCTTTTGGCGTCGGTTCCCAGTGCGGCAAGCTCATTCATGTCCACGGTGAAAACTTCGATCAGGTCGCGCTTGGGGCGACCGCCGATCGTTCCGAAATCCGTTTTGAACAATTGCTCGGCGACGGCACCGCGGAGGATCCCGGCCTCGCTGGTCGGAGGAGAGCAAGACCGGCTTCCGTATTCGGCGATGACTTCGGCTTCTTCGGGCGATCCGGGCTGCGTCGCCAACAGCTCCGCACCTTCGTAGTTCTTGGTGGCACACACACCGAAGGCTTGCAGCGCGGTCGGCGCGGGCGGGGTGGCCGACGGGGCACCGGTGGGAAGCGACATCGCGAGGGCCGCCGTGGCAAGCAGAACTGGGCTCTTCATAAGATCGCCTTTCTTTCCTGAATTAGGTTCGCGCCGTTGAGCAGCGCAAAATCAAATGCCTGGCCTGATAGGTGAGGCTGCTGCAGCGGGACAAAGCATCGCTTCCGACCATCAGCCAGAAATGTGCTGCACCGTAGCTGCGCTTGCCCTTGCCGGTGACGACAATGCCACTGCCTTCCGTTTCATCCGCATCGGCGTCTTCACTCGCGACCTGCTTGTCGGGGAGCAAATAGGAGCCGCGATCGTCCATCACGCGGACGGCGAACTCGTTGAGCGGGAAGCCCTTCACGGAGAGAGTCTGGCCGAGCACCATCCTTCGCACCGGCCGCGGTACCCCGAACCTGACCTGGTGAACGAAGGGACCGCCCTCCCACAATCCGCTTCGTCGCTTGGATATCACGGAGGCCGCGGCGCCGGTCGTCGTTGTCAGCCGGTCCTCGAGCGTGAACCGCGTCAGGATGAGCTGCCCGCCATAGTCGAATTCGTAGTAAAGCCCGCGCTGCCGGTCGAAGCGCATCGGCAGCTGGATGACCTGTTCGTCGGCCGCGGCTTCGCGAAGCTTCAGGGTGACGCCGTTGCCCGGCAGATTGGCGGGATTGATAACGCCGTCTGCGTCCGGAATCGCTTCGCCTTTCACCCACATCACTGGCTTCGCGGATGTCTCTCCGCGGATCGTCAGTTTCTCGTTGCGCGTGTTGGCTTTCAGCCGGAGCGGCCCGACGGCGAGGGTCGCCGATTTGGTGCTGACCAGCCGAAGCTCCTTCGCGACCTTGTCATTGAGCAGTACGAAGTAGGGAGCGCCCGGATCGACCTTCAGCCGCAGCAACCGGCCGCGCGCCTGAGCCTCAACAATGTAGTTTGTCGATGAGTCGAGAGCGAATTCGCTGACCGCGTTGGGCGGCGGCGGGACGGTCGCGCATCCGGTGACCACGGCAATCGAGGCCGCCGAGATAACAGCTTTCGCGAGACGCCAATTCGTACAAGGCCGCACGGAGTAACCCCAAGACTTCCGGATCGGACCATTGGGGGACGGAATGGGTGCATGAGTCAAGGGCCGAGCCGATGGTCATTGCCCGTAAAGGTTCGGCGACCTATGTGGGCGCAATGACTTCGGCCGTTCTCAGGCTTCTGACGCTCGTCGGCTTGTTCCTCATGCCCTTCGGCATGGGCGGCATTGCCAACGCGCAGGTTGGCGAACCGGTGGCTGCGACTGACGGCCATTGCGGTGACCACCAGAAGCCGGCGGATGCTCCTGCCAAGATGAGCATGCATTGTGCTTCCTGCAGCGCATTGCCGGCGGCGTATTCCGAGGTCGGCTATGCTGAACTCAAGCCCGAGCCACCGCGGTTCGTCATCGCGACCAAGGCCGTGAGCGACAACGAGCTTGAGATCGCGACTCCTCCTCCAAGGCGGGCGTGAAGACTGAGATTTCAGTTTTCACGTTCAGTTTGGAGATTTTCACATGAAGACGTTCATCGGAGCGCTCGCGCTCGTCATCGCCGTTCCGGCTGCCGCCCAGACGGCGCCAGTCGCTGATCCTCACGCCAACCACGCCCAGCACCAGGGCATGGACCACAGCAAGATGCAGGGCATGCACGACAAGCATGACTGCAAGGATTGCTGCGAGAAGATGAAGGGCAAGGACGGCAAGATGGAGTGCATGGACAAGAAGGCCGAAGCGCCGGCTGCGTCCGCTGACACCCACGAGGGCCACTCGCACTGATCTGGCAGGCGCCGCTCCGAGGGGGCGGCGCCTTTCAGCCATCCGAACACCGCGCGGGCGTCCGGCGTCCGCACTCCATTGGTTAGGCGATACTCATGATCTTGCTCGATCGACGCAATTTCCTTGCGGGAAGCGCTGCAGCAGCCGGTCTCGCTGGCGCTTACCCCGGGTGGGCGATGGGCGTCAGCCCGGGGCTGGCCGCCGCGAAGGGGTCCAGCACGCTTAGCGGAAACGACATTGCCATCACGGTCGGAAACTCGGCGTTCAATGTCGATGGCCGGATCGCGCATGCCGTCACCATGAACGGCACGATTCCGGGTCCGCTCGTTCGACTTCGCGAGGGACAGAATGTTCGGATCACGGTGAAGAACGAGCTGGACGAGGACACGTCGATCCACTGGCATGGGGTGCTGGTTCCCTTCCAGATGGACGGCGTTCCGGGCGTCAGCTTTCCCGGAATCAAGGCCCATTCGACGTTCGTGTACGAGTTCCCGATCATTCAGTCCGGGACCTACTGGTATCACAGCCACTCCGGGCTCCAGGAACAGCTCGGCCATTACGGTCCGATCATCTTCGACCCGGCCGAGTCCGACCCAGTCAGCTTCGACCGTGAACATGTGATCGTTCTTTCGGACTGGAGCTTCCTGCACCCGCATATGATCTTCACCCGCCTCAAGCAGGAGGGCGGCTTCTTCAATCGGCAGAAGCTGACGCTGGAGGATCGGCTGAAGGGAGCCAATCCTCTGACGCCGGAAGAGCGGGCGATGTTCGCCCGGATGCGGATGGACCCAACCGACATCGCGGACGTCACGGCGGCGGCCTACACCTACCTGATCAACGGCCATTCGGCGGCAGAGAACTGGACCGGCCTGTTTCGAGCGGGCGAGCGGGTTCGCCTCCGGGTCATCAATGCGGCGACCCAGACCATCTACAACTTCCGCATCCCCGGCCTGCGAATGACCGTCGTTCAAGCCGACGGAATCAATGTGCGTCCGGTCGAGGTCGAGGAATTCCAGATCGGCAATGCCGAGACGTACGACGTCATCGTCGAGCCTGAGGACCAGGCCTACACGATCGTCGCGGAGACCATCGATCGTTCAGGACAAGGCCTCGCGACTTTGGCTCCGCGCCCTGGCATGCGCGCCGCCGCTCCGGCACTTCGCGAAAGGCCGGTCTTGCGCATGGCGGATATGGGCATGAGCCACGGCCCGGCCGGTTCGTCGATGCCGGGGATGGATCACACAGGTCACGGAGCGAGCGCCGCCGCCGGCTCGCCGGCACCTGCGCCGACCGATCACAGCGCAATGAACATGCGCGACAAGTCGAAGGTCGATTTTCCGGTTGGCGTCGGCGTCGACATGATCGCCCCCATGCCAACGGACCGCACGGGCCATCCCGGCATCGGGCTGGACGACGTGGGTCACAAGGTCCTGAATTACCGCGACCTGGTTGCGCTCAAGCCATTCAAGGACATGCGGGGGCCGACCCGGCGCATCGATATCCATCTCACCGGCAACATGGAGCGCTTCATGTGGTCGATGGACGGCGAGCAATTGTCCGAGCGTCCGGAGCCGTACCGGCTGGCGCGGAACGAACGGGTGCGGATGCGGCTCATCAACGACACCATGATGACCCATCCAATGCACATCCACGGTCACTTCTGGCAGCTCGTGAACGGCCATGGCTCGCACCAGCCGATGAAGCACACCGTCCGCGTGCTTCCGGGCAGTTTTGTCGATCTCGACATGACCGCCGACGCTCCGGGCGACTGGGCGTTCCACTGCCATTTACTCTACCACATGCACGCTGGGATGATGCGCGTCGTGAAGGTCCGCCCCCTGGAAGGAGGCGAGTCATGAAGCGCCTGATCCTCCTCCTTGCTGCGTCTGCACTCACGGCCTCACCGGCCATGGCGCAGCATGCCGGCCACGATATGCCCGGCATGAAGATGCCCGCACCGGCCAAGACGCCGGCGGCGAAAACGCCTTCACCCAAAAAGGCGACCGCCAAGAAGCCGGCATCCAAGAAGCCTTCGTCAAAGAAGGCGCCGCCAACGAAGAAGCCGCCAGCGAAGAAGCCGACGGCGAAGAAGCCTCCGGCGGAACCAGCAGCGGACCCCCATGCCGGGCACGATATGTCAGGCACGTCCAGGATGGATATGCCGAAAGCGCAGGCCGACCCGCATGCGGGCCACGACATGCCGGTCACCGACCCGCACGCTGGGCACGTCATGCCGAACGAGCCCTCTGCTGAGCATGCCGGCCACGACATGAGCGCGACGGCGGTTGACGTTCCGGTCGGGCCGCCGCCTCCGGAAGCATTGCAGGGACCCGAGAACGCCGCGGACACCGCCTGGGGCAAGGACGCGATGGCGGATGGGCGCGCCGTGCTCTTCAACGAGCATGGCAAGATGCTGATGTCGAAGATCCTGGTCGACCAGCTGGAAACGCGTTTTCGAAGCGGTCGCGACGGCTACTTCCTGAATGCGGAAGGCTGGTACGGCGGCGACATCGACAAGCTGTGGCTGAAGACCGAGATCGAAGGCGCTTACGGTAGCAAGCCGGAGCAGGCGGAATTCCAGGCGCTCTGGAGCCATGCGGTCGATCCCTGGTTCGACGTCCAGACCGGCGTTCGCTTCGATGCACAGCCGGACACCCGCGGCCGCCTGGTGGTCGGGGTGCAGGGCTTGCTGCCGTACTGGATTGAGTTGGATGCCGCGGCTTTCCTCTCCGATAAGGGAGACGTGACGGCCCGGGCCGAAGCGGAGCACGATGTTCGCATTACGCAAAATCTGATCCTTCAGCCACGTGCGGAGGTCGACCTGTCTCTGCAGGATATCCCGCAAGAGCGCGTCGGTTCAGGGCTGTCGAAGGCCGAGGTGGGATTGCGGCTGCGCTACCAGGTCACGCCCAATCTCGCGCCGTACGCGGGTCTTAGCTACGAACATGCCTTCGGCGATACCCGGCGCTTCCTTCGAGCCGATGGCGACGATCCGAGCAGTCTCAGCTTTGTCGTAGGCCTGCGGACTTGGTTCTGATGATCGATTGAGAGGGGTTGGAGATGCATTCGGCACTGAAGTTCGCATTTGGAATCTTGTTGGCTAGCGCAGCCGCGGCTCATCCTGAGCAGCACAAGCCCGCATCAGTGGATGCGGCTCTTGATCGGACGGTGCAACCTGCCGCGGCAGTCGTGGATGGTTTCCACGCTGCTCTCACGCGTGGCGACACCGACAGTGCACTCGGCTTCCTCGCCGATAATGCCGTCATCTTCGAAGCCGGCGGCGTCGAGCGCGGCAAAGCGGAATATGCGTCGCACCATCTCAGCGCCGACTCCGCGTTCAGCCAGGCCGTCTTGAGCGAAGTAACGCGCCGGACCGGTGAACTGGCCGGCGATCTCGCCTGGATCGCCAGCGAAGGCCGTACGACCGGCACCTACAAGGGCAAGCCAATCGATGTCGTCACGACCGAAACCATGGTGCTTCGCCGCAGCGGCGGAGCATGGAAGATCGTCCACATCCACTGGTCATCCGCCGACTGACGAACGCATTGAACGGAATGGCGCACCGGACATGAATATGATGGGCACTCAGATCACTGGGAAATATTCGTTCCGCTAAACCCTATTGTCGTCTCGCCCAAATCTAGAGTGCAAGGATCAATTAGACCCCGCCCCGTGGCGGCCGCCTCGCCGGCGTCAGCATCATAGAGCGGCGGCCGGACTCCGGTTACACCAAAGCGACGATCGTTACGATCGCAACCGCCCAACAGAAGATCAGCGCCGGTAGGATGAGCACCAGTACCATCGCCTCGCCGCCCGAGCTGTGACCGGTTGCTGTTTCGATCCCCTTCCGCATGAATTCGGACAGGGGGCGCGAGCGGGAAGCGCCACCGGCTTGCCCGGCAAATAGCGCGGGCACCGCGAAGAATGTGGTGAGGAATGCGAAGTTGACGCCCATTGGGACGATGAGGTGCGGCTCCGCGAGACCGACAGTGAGGACTGCCAGGAAGCCGAAAAACAGTGCGGCCATCGCGCGGAATATCGCCGGCGGGAGCTCGAACCCTTGGTCGACGCAAGCACGGGGAGTTGGGGGAGAAACGACTTCTTCGCGGGCAAGCAGTTTCGCATGGTCGATCTGGCGTGTCATATGTCCGACTCCTTGTCTGAAGTCGGCTTAACTGCGCTCGCAAAGACGCTTTTTGATTTAGGTCAAATCCAATCGCGACGGTCGGGTATTCACCAAGCTTACGTCGTCGATCGGATTTTGACGCAGTTTTCAGGCAGCGTGCCGCTACCCGGCAGGAGCGGCGAGGATGGAGGATTCGGTGCAGACTCGCGGTGAGCAGATGTTGGCGCTTCGCTATGCGCGAATGGCCGCCGCGCCGCCTTTCCTGCGGGGCGGCTTCAGGCCCTTCTTTTTCGGAGGGTCGCTCTGGGCGGTCGTTGCCCTGACGCTGTGGCTTCTGGCGCTCGCGGGCGCTGTTCAACTGCCAACCGCGTTCGATCCGCTCGCATGGCACCGCCACGAGATGCTCTTCGGTTTCGTCGGGGCAGTCGTCGGCGGCTTCCTGCTGACTGCAGTGCCCAATTGGACCGGGCGCCTGCCAATTGCAGGTCCGCCGCTGGCGGCATTGTTCGGACTTTGGGTCGCGGGGCGCCTGGCCGTCCTTTTCTCCGCCGCGATCGGAGCTGTCGTCGCAGCGGCGATCGATGTCGGTTTCTTTATGGTGCTGACAGCGGTTGCTGCGCGCGAAGTGCTCGAGTCGAAGAACCGCAATCTGCCGGTCGTCGGGCTGATCTTCCTTTTCGGGCTTGTCGACGCCGCCGATCATGGGGGGGCGGCGGGGCTGATCGATGCCGACCATGCTTGGAAATGCGCAGTCGCGTTGGTGATCATCCTCATTTCGCTCATCGGCGGTCGAATCATTCCGTCGTTCACGCGGAACTGGCTCAGCAAACAGGGCCTGCGGGAGGGATTGCCGGGACAGCCGGCGCCCTTCGACATGGCCATTATCGGCCTCACGGCCTTCGCCTTCCTGGCGTGGATCACGGCACCGCCGGGATGGCTCACCGGCACATTGTTTGCCGTCGCGGCGGCAGGTCAGGCCGCACGGCTTGCGCGCTGGAAAGGGTGGAAGACTTTCGCCGATCCGCTCGTGCTCATCCTTCACGTCGGGTACCTTTGGGTACCGATCGGCCTCGCCCTCCTGGCCGCGGTCGATTTCGGCGCGCCGATCCCTCGATCCACGGCCGTCCATGCCCTGACCGCCGGCGCGATGGCGACAATGATCCTGGCAGTCATGAGCCGCGCCACACTGGGTCATACAGGCCGTGAACTTCGGGCGAGCCTGCTCACGCAAGCCGCCTACGTATTGGTCACAGCCGGCGCGCTGCTGCGGGTCACAGCACCGCTCGGCCTTCTCGACTATCGCATGGGCATAGAAGTGGCGGGCGCAGCCTGGATGGGTGCCTTCCTGCTCTTCCTCGTCGCCTACGGCCCGATCCTGTCGAAACCTCGGATCGACGGCAAGCTCTGAGACGCACGATTGCGCTAGATCAAAGCGCGTCGTCTCATGGCTGCCAAGCTCCCCTCCAAGCCATGTGGAGGGGGGAATAATCGTGTTCGATGTCGCGCTCGCGGAAGAGATCTGGACTGCCAAGTATCGCTTCAAAACCAGCGAGGGGGCGGGTGACGGCAGCTTCGAGGAAACCGCCGAGAGAGTCGCGCGTGCCGTCGCGGGGGCCGAAGTTCCCGAACTGCGCGACCGATGGGAAACACGCTTCGGCGACGCCATCGCGGACATGCGTTTCATTCCGGCGGGACGGGTCCTCGCTGGCGCGGGCACGGACCGAAGCGTTACCCTGTTCAACTGCTTCGTCATGGGGACGATCCCCGACAGCCTCGACGGCATTTTCGAGCATCTGAAGCAGGCGGCGCTGACGATGCAGCAAGGTGGCGGAGTCGGAATGGACTTTTCGACGATCCGCCCCGCGGGAAGTCCCGTGCACGGGGTCGGCGCCGATGCCTCCGGACCGCTGACGTTCATGGATTGCTGGGACTCCATGTGCCGGACCGTCCACTCCGCCGGCCAGCGCCGCGGGGCCATGATGGGCTGTCTGCGCATCGATCACCCCGACATCGAAGCGTTCATCGACGCCAAGCGGGACCCGGCCCGATTCCGCAATTTCAACCTGTCGGTCCTGGTCACCGACAGATTCATGTCTGCGCTCGGAAGCGATGGGGACTGGCCCCTTGTCTTCCAGGGGGAGACGGCGCGGACGGTTCGCGCGCGTGAGCTTTGGGAGAGGCTCATGCGCGCGAGCTACGACGCAGCAGAGCCGGGGGTGATCTTCGTCGACCGGGTGAATGCGGCGAACAATCTTGCGCATTGCGAGACGATCAGCGCCAGCAACCCCTGTGGCGAGCAGATGTTGCCGCCATATGGCGCGTGCCTACTGGGATCGATCAACCTCGCTCGGCTCGTCCAGAGCCCGTTCGAGGGCGGGAGGCTCGACGAAACGAAGCTCGCCGAACTCACGCACACGGCTGTTCGCATGCTCGACAACGTCATCGACATCTCGCGATACCCGCTGCCGGAGCAGGAGGCCGAAGCGAAGGCCAAACGGCGCATTGGCCTTGGAATCACGGGCCTCGCCGATGCTTTGCTCTTTTGCGACGCGGCTTACGGAAGCAGCGAAGCGGTGGACCTCACGCGTCGCTGGCTCGGCATTATGAAGCGCGAAGCCTATCGCGCGTCCGCGCGCCTGGCGGGCGAGAAGGGTGCCTTCCCTCTCTACGATCCGAGCATGCTCGAGCGGTCGAACCTCGCCGATCTGGATGAGGGCACGCGCGCGCTCATCGCTGAGAACGGACTTCGCAACGGTTGCCTCACGTCGATTGCCCCCACCGGAACGACATCGTTGCTAGCGGGTAATGTCTCTTCCGGAATCGAGCCGGTTTTTGCCTATTCCTACACTCGAAAAATACTTCAGCCCGACGGTACGAAGCGAGAAGAAAAAGTCGAGGATTATGCCATGCGCGTTTGGCGGCAGGTCAAAGGTGACATCCCTCCGCCCGACGATCTGTTCGTCAGCGCTCAGACTCTCTCGCCTGCCGATCATCTGACGATGCAGGCCGCGGCGCAGGCGCTCATCGACAGCTCGATTTCGAAGACCGTGAACTGCCCGGAGGATATCAGCTTCGAGGAGTTCGCCGACATTTACGTCGAGGGCTATCATCTGGGGTGCAAGGGGCTCACGACGTACCGGCCGAACGCCGTTACCGGCTCGGTGCTGAGCGTAACGGGCATGGCGTCGACAGAACTGAAGAGCGAGGAGCCTTTGGCGCCGCGCGCTGATCAGCTTTACGGCACCACGTACAAGCTCAAATGGCCCGAAAGCGCGCATGCAGTTTACGTTACGATCAACGACGTCGACCAGGACGGCCAACGGCGGCCGTTCGAGATGTTCATCAACTCCAAGAACATGGAGCATTATGCGTGGACACTGGGCCTGACGCGGATGATCTCGGCGGTCTTCCGGCGCAGCTCGGACGTCGCCTTCGTCGCCGAGGAGCTCAAGGCCGTCTTCGATCCGCGTGGCGGTGCCTGGATGCAGGGCCGATACGTGCCCTCGCTGCTCGCCGCGATCGGCGACATCGTCGAGCGGCACTTGGGCGGACTGCTGCCGGAAGTGGCACCTCCCAACGCGTTCGCGATGGCCGCAACCAAGGCAATGCCGCAATGCCCGCAGTGCGGCGCATCGGCCCTCGTGAAAGTCGAAGGCTGCAACAATTGCCTCGACTGCGGCTATTCGAAATGCGGTTAAGCGGGATCCTCGCGGCTTGGTAAGCGCCCTTAGTCCTCTTCCCGCTCTTCCTCGACCGCTTGCGAAGGTTCGGCGCCGGTTTCAGTGCGATGCTCGAAAGCTTCGGCACTTCGGGGCATGAATGCCTGAGGATCATACTGGAGGATCGCGAGAATCGTCCCGACAATTACGATCGTTGCGGCAAGCAAGGCGGGGATGGATGGACGCCTTGCGTCAACGGCACCGGGGTGACGCGTCGCCGGCTTGTCGCCGCTTATCATTGCTCGCGGGAGATTCTCTTTCTCGATCAAGGACATGACGACGACTGCGGCGATATGAAGGCCGATCACCGCGAGCAGAGTCCAGGCGACCAGTTCATGCAAGTCTTCCGACGCTTCGCCACCGAATGCGCCCGTCCAGACAGTGACTCCAGTGAGTGCAAGCAGGAGCACCACCGCAACGGCCCCGAGCGGATTATGGCCAAGGTCGGATCCTCTACGACCATTCACGAGACCCGCGATGTGACCGGCAATGCGGGAGGGTCGAATAAAGTCCGAAAAGCGGCTGTGCTCTCCCCCGATGAAACCCCATACCAGCCGAAATGCCAGTAGGACTGCGGCAACCCAGCCCGACAGCACGTGCCAGTCGTTCAATGCGCTGTCCTCCTCGGAGGAGAGGAAGGCGACCGCGATGGTGAGCACTAATGCCCAGTGAAAGACGCGGAGCGGCAGGTCCCACACCCTGATCCACTGGCGTGTGGGGACGGCTTCTCGTCTCTCTTTCTCCGTCGGCACACGCGCTGCCACGGCCGGCGGGTCACCGCTAATGCTCATTCGTGGTGCTCTACGGGTTCCCGCTGGCCTTCGGCATAATGACCGGCTGCGTTGGCGCCCACCGCCTGGTGTAGTCCTTCGACATAGTGAACAAATGCGACGTAGCTCGCCACATATTCGCGTCCGGCGGCGAGATCATCCCGGCGAAAGTTCCGCTTCCGCTGAAGATCAGCGAACTTCTCGTGGATGCCTTGCTCGACCTCCTTCGCGGCGAACGTGGCCAACTCCGCGTCCGCGCCGCTCGCGACTGCCTTGTCTGCTAGCGGGATCGCCGGGCCGAGGTCCCGGCCGGCGGGCTTGAGGCCCGTGTACGGAGCACCCTCTCCCGCGCGATGCATGCGGACAAGTGTCTCGAAGAAGTAGCGGTCGGCCAGCTCGCGAGCTTCAGCATTGATCTTGCGGACGGCTACAGCCTCAGCGAAGGCACGGCGCACTTCCGCCTCGTCCTTCGCTTGGACCCAGATCAGGACGGAATTCGGATCGCCAGATTGAAGCGCCTTGCGCGCCGCAGCGACAACCGGTCCATCGAGACCGTCGCAATGGGCCGATGCGGGCAGCGGAAACAAGAACAGGATTGCGACCGCGAGCGAGCCAACTGTCAGTAACCGCATCGAGTGCCCCCCTAGGTCTGGCGAATATCAATAGCCGCATTGTCGGGGATTACGGAATTTCCCTAAGACGGGTGAGTTAGATTGCCCGGCTGTGGCGGTCATTTTCTGACAAATGTGCGTCGAACGCTGCGGCGATCGAGCGCACCAGCGGTCGGGCATGGCGTGTCACCGAAAGACGCGCGCCTTCGCGCTCGACGAGGCCGTCGGCGATCATTGATTCCAGCGGCGTGGCTGCAAGCAGCTTCGCCGGATCGGCGCCGAACCCCTGACAGACGGCGCCGAGGTCCACGTGCTGGTCGCACATGAGTCGCTCTATGATCGCGGCGCGCAGCTGATCTTCACCAGCGAAGCGGTAGCCGCGAGCGACTGGGAGCCGGCACTGCCGGACGAGCCGCTCATATTCGGGAAGGCGGACTTCGTTCTGGACGAAGCCCTGCGGCATGCGGCCGATCGAGGAAGCGCCGAGTCCGATCAACACCTCGGCCTCGTCGGTCGTGTATCCTTGGAAGTTGCGATGAAGCCGCCCGTTGGCTGAGGCCTTGGCAAGCGGGTCGTCCGGTAGCGCGAAATGATCGAGACCGATCTCCACATATCCCGCGCCGACGAGCGCCTCGGCAATGGCCCGGGACTGGGCAAAGCGCATCTCCGAATCAGGCAGGGCCGCTCCGTCGATCTTGCGCTGATGCGGTTTGAACGACGGCACGTGCGCATAGCCGAAAACGGCCAGGCGGTCGGGCCGAGGGACCAGGGCTTGCTCAACCGTCTGGAGGCACGATTGGACGGTCTGCCCAGGCAGCCCGTAGATCAAGTCGAAAT
This sequence comes from Sphingomonas daechungensis, assembly GCF_039543105.1. Taxonomy (NCBI): domain Bacteria; kingdom Pseudomonadati; phylum Pseudomonadota; class Alphaproteobacteria; order Sphingomonadales; family Sphingomonadaceae; genus Sphingomonas; species Sphingomonas daechungensis. The sequence goes on along the minus strand of NZ_BAABJC010000001.1, from coordinate 525,637 downwards.
TGATCGCGCGTACGCCATTCGAGCGAAGCAATCTCACTGAAGCTTCGGTTGCTTCGAAACTCTGGACGCGATTGATCGCCTGCTGCACCCCCAGATCGAATGTCTGGACGCCGATGCTCGCGCGATTGAAGCCGGACCGGCCAAGGGTGGTCGCCATTTCCGGAGTGAATGTGCGCGGGTCGATTTCAATGGCGATCTCAGCTTGGTCGGCAATGCGGAAATGCGTCTTCAGCCGATCCATCGTCAACTGCATCTGTTCCGGAGGCATCAGGGTCGGGGTGCCGCCCCCAAAATGAACATGGCGGACGGACAACAGACTGCCAGCGTAGCGAGCGACGAGGTCGATCTCCTGGCGCAGGCACTCCAGGTACCGAAGCACCGGCGCCTCCCGCGCGGCCACGGTCGTGTGGCAGCCGCAGTACCAGCACATGGCGCGGCAGAAGGGGATGTGAAGGTACAGAGATGCGTCTGTCGCAGGCAAACTCGCGAGCCAGAATCGATACTGTGCTTCGCCGACGTCCGGCGAGAAATGGGGCGCCGTGGGATAGCTCGTGTAGCGGGGAAGTCTGGCATCGGCGTACCGCGCGAGGAGCTCTGGCGACAGCGTATCGGTCATTTGGAGCGCGTTATCGACATCGCCAACACAGCCACTTGATCCAGATCATCGAGGCGGCCTAACCGAGGGACTAGCCAGCGCCGCATGAAGACGCGCGGTGAAGGGAGGTCCGTGAGCGAGGTTGCATCGCCTCACAAACCGGATGGTCTCGTCGACAGCTTCGGTCGACGGATCACCTACGTGCGGCTCTCCGTCACCGATCGCTGCGACCTGCGCTGTCGCTATTGCATGGCCGAACGCATGCAGTTCCTGCCCAAGCGCGAGATCCTGACCCTCGAGGAGATGGTCGAGCTTTCGGACATCCTGATCGCCCGGGGAATCCGGAAGATCCGCCTTACCGGCGGCGAGCCGCTGGTTCGCAAGGGAGTCATGGAGGTCGTACGGGGGCTTGGCCAAAGGATCGGCGCCGGACTGGACGAGCTTGTCATGACGACGAACGGTACGCGGCTCGAGCGGTTCGCCGGCGAGCTTCATGACGCAGGCGTCAGACGGATCAACATCAGTCTCGACAGCCGGCGGCCGGAGCGGTTCGGCCACATCACGCGCGGCGGCGATCTTGCGCAGGTTCTTCGCGGTATCGATGCGGCGCTGACCTCGGGGCTGTCCGTCAAGATCAACATGGTCGCGCTCGCCGGAATCAACGAGGACGAGATCGAGGGCATGCTGCGTTGGTGTGCGGCGATGTCGATCGACCTCACTCTTATCGAGACGATGCCCTTGGGTGAGGTCGAGGAGGACCGAACGGCGCATTACTTGCCGCTGGACACAGTGAAGCGCCGCCTTGAGGAACGCTTCACGCTCGTGCCGAGCACAATGCGAACGGGCGGGCCGTCGCGGTACCATGACGTGCTGGAACTTCGCTCTCGCGTCGGTTTCATCACGCCGCTCACGAATAATTTCTGCGATGGCTGCAACCGCATCCGGATCGCGGCGACGGGGACCGTCTATGGTTGCCTCGGCCACGACCAGAAAGTCGAACTTCGCGATGCGCTGCGTTCGGGACGCGCGGGCGCGGTCGACGAACTTCTCGATCGGCTTCTGGCCGGCAAGCCGAGACGCCACGAGTTCCGCATCGGCGGCGCACCCGCCGTGGAGCGGCACATGAGCGTGACGGGAGGCTGAGCCGCGCGCCAAATGATTCTGATCAATCCCTTCCCCCACGCTTGCTGCGAGAGGCACCGCACAACGATTCGCCGATTGCGGGGGAACTGGAATGGTTAGGACGAGCGAGCAGCCTGCCAAGGGCGCCAAACAGGCGCTTTGGTCCAGCACCATTGCCTTCACCGTGTGCTTCGCCGTCTGGACGATCTTCTCGATCATCGGCCTTGGCGTGAAGGACCAGCTCGGGCTCACCGAGACGGAATTCGGCCTGCTCGTCGGAACCCCGATCCTCACCGGCTCCCTCACCCGCGTCTTTCTTGGTGTCTGGGCGGACCAGTTCGGCGGCCGTCGGGTCTTCGCCGCGGTCATGGTGCTCGGGGCCATAGCGACGTTCCTGACGTCCTACGCCCACACCTATCCCCAGCTGCTGGTGGCGGCGCTCGGCGTCGGCATCGCGGGCGGTGCCTTCTCCGTCGGCGTGACGTACGTCTCGAAATTCTATCCCAAGGAACGGCAGGGCCTCGCGCTCGGAATCTTCGGCGCCGGCAACGTCGGCGCGGCCGTCACGAAGTTCCTTGCTCCGTTCGTGATGGTCGCCATGGGCTGGCAGGCTGTCGCTCAGGTATGGGCAGGGGGTCTCGCCGTGACGGCGGTCCTTTTCCTGATGTTCACGAAGGAGGACCCGGAACAGCTCGAGCGGGCCAAGTCGCACCGCAAGGCTGCAAGCATGGCAAGCCAGCTCGCGGCCCTCAAGAACGTGCAGGTTTGGCGCTTCGCCCTCTACTATTTCTTCGTCTTTGGAGCTTTCGTGGCCCTGGCCTTGTGGCTGCCGCGTTACCTGATGGGCGTCTACCACTTGGACGTAAAGACCGCCGGCATGCTCGCGGCGTTCTACTCGGTTCCGGCAAGCCTGTTCCGGATTTACGGGGGCAAGCTGTCCGACCGCTACGGTGCGCGGTCGGTGCTCTACGTCACCTTCGGCATCTCGGTGCTCACCACCTTCATGCTATCCTATCCGCCGACCACCTACATCATCGAAGGTGTACGCGGACCAATCACGTTCCGCACCGAGATGGGGCTGGTCCCGTTCCTCGTGACCATCTTCGTGCTCGGCTTCTTCATGAGCCTCGGCAAGGCGGCGGTCTTCAAGCACATTCCCGTCTACTACCCGAACCACGTCGGGGCGGTCGGCGGCCTCGTTGGAATGATCGGCGGCCTCGGCGGCTTCGTGCTTCCGCTTGCGTTCGGCTCACTGCTCGACCTGACTGGCGTGTGGACCAGCTGCTTCGTGCTTCTGTTCGTCCTGGCCTCGGTGGCGCTGACATGGATGCATTTCGCAATTCGCCAGATGGAGCGCGCGGCGCTTCGCCGCGGCGAGCCCGGCCAAGTGCCTGAGCTTCCGGAAATGCAAGGCTTTGGAGAGCCCGGGATCACCGTGCCGCCGCGTCGTGCAGGGCCAATCGCCGACTGGCGTCCCGAGGACGAGGAATTCTGGAAAAAGGGCGGCCGTGCGGTCGCGCGGCGAAACCTGTGGATTTCAACCTATTGCCTGATGCTCTCCTTCGCCGTCTGGATGGTCTGGAGCGTTGTCGTCGCGCGTCTTCCGGCAATCGGCTTCGACTTCTCGACCGACCAATTGTTCTGGCTGGCCGCGCTGCCGGGTTTGTCGGGCGCGACGCTGCGCATCTTCTACGCCTTCCTCGTGCCGGTCTTCGGCGGGAGGCTATGGACTACGCTCTCGACAGGCTCGCTTCTGATTCCCGCATTCGGGATCGGCTATGCGGTGCAGTCCCCTGACACGCCCTATCTCATCTTCCTTGTGCTCGCGCTTCTGTGCGGGCTTGGCGGCGGCAATTTCGCTTCCTCGATGGCAAACATCAGCTTTTTCTTCCCCAAGGCGGAGAAGGGGAATGCGCTCGCCCTCAACGCCGGTCTCGGCAACCTCGGCGTGAGCGTGATGCAGTTCCTCGTTCCGGTCGTCGTCACGATGAGCCTGTTCGGGGCACTCGGCGGACAGGCGCAGACCGCTTCTGATGGCGCCCAACTTTGGATGCAGAATGCGGGATTTGTCTGGGTGCCGCTGATCATCCTCGGCTCGATCGCCGCGTGGTTCGGAATGAACGACATCCTTAGCGCGAAGTCCTCGTTCGCCGACCAGGCCGCGATCTTTGGCCGGCTGCACACTTGGCTGATGTGCTGGCTGTACACCGGCACCTTCGGAACCTTCATCGGAATGTCGGCGGGCTTCCCGCTGCTCGCCAAGCTCGTCTTCCCGGAAGTGAATGCGCTCAAATATGCGTTCATCGGACCGCTGCTGGGCGCGGTTTCGCGTGCTGCGACGGGCTGGGTTTCCGACCGCTATGGCGGCGCACGCGTGAGCTTCTGGGTGTTCGTCGTGCAGATTGCAGCGACCGTCGGAATGATCTGGTCGCTGGACGCCCGTAGCTTCAGCGGCTTCTTCGTGATGGTCCTGCTGCTGTTCGTTGCGAGCGGTGTCGGCAATGCGTCGACCTTCCAGATGGTGCCGGGCATCATGAGGCGCGAGGTCGACCGGACCGAGCCGAACGTTCCGGAGCCGCAGCGGCGCTCTCAGGCCGAACGGGAGTCCGCGGCGGTGATCGGCTTTACTTCCGCAATCGCCGCGTACGGCGCTTTCTATATTCCGAAAGCCTACGGCTCTTCGATCCAGCTGACGGGCACTGCCGATGCTGCGCTGTGGGGCTTCCTGTTCTTCTACCTCAGCTGCGCAGCGCTGACCTGGTTCGCCTACAGCGGGCCGCGAGGCGTGCTTCATGACCTGGAGCGCAGGCCGAGACTTCGCACCACTTCCACCGTGCCCGCCTAAGAGGACTGTCGCATGAGTCATTTTCTCGACCGCCTGACCTACTTCCGCCGGACACAGGAGAAATTCTCCGATGGTCACGGGATCACGACGGACGAGGCGCGCGATTGGGAAGATGCGTATCGGAAGCGCTGGGCGGCGGACAAGATCGTGCGCTCGACGCATGGCGTGAACTGCACCGGTTCCTGCTCGTGGAAGATCTACGTCAAGGGCGGCATCGTTACCTGGGAGACCCAGCAGACCGATTATCCGCGGACCCGGCCCGACCTGCCGAACCACGAGCCTCGGGGTTGCCCGCGTGGGGCTAGCTACAGCTGGTATCTCTACTCAGGCACGCGCATCAAATATCCGCTCGTCCGCGCGAGGCTGGTTCGCCACTGGCGGGAGGCGCGCAAGACGATGACTCCGGTCGCCGCGTGGAAGTCGATCGTCCAGGATACGGAGAAGCGCCGCGACTGGGTGTCGAAGCGCGGACGCGGCGGGTTCGTACGGGTCGGCTGGGACGAGGTGACCGAGCTGATCGCGGCCGCCAATGCTTATACGATCAAGGAATATGGTCCGGACCGGGTGGCGGGCTTTTCGCCGATCCCGGCGATGTCGATGATCTCCTACGCGGCGGGCAGCAGGTACCTGTCCCTCATCGGCGGCAACCTCCTGAGCTTCTACGATTGGTATTGCGATCTGCCGCCGTCGAGCCCGCAAACCTGGGGCGAGCAGACCGACGTTCCGGAAAGCGCCGACTGGTACAATGCCGGCTTCCTGCTCGTGTGGGGCTCGAACATCCCGATGACGCGCGCGCCCGACGCGCATTTCTATTCGGAGGTGCGATACCGCGGCGCCAAGAGTGTCGTCATCGCTCCGGACTACAACGAGGCCGCGAAATTCTCCGACATGTGGCTCCATCCGAAGCAGGGCACCGACGCGGCGCTGGCGCTCGCCTTGGGCCATGTCGTCCTGCGCGAGTTCCACATCGACCGGCAGGTGGAATATTTCGAGGGGTACACTCGGAAATACTCAGACTTTCCGCTGCTCGTGAAGCTGGTCGAACGGGAGGGCAGGCTCGTTGCGGACCGTTTCGTCCGGGCAGCCGATTTTGGCGGCAAGATCGCGAAAACCAACAACCCGGACTGGAAATGCGTCGCCTATGACGAGCTGACCGGCAAGCTGGTCGTACCGGCAGGGGCCGCAGGTCATCGGTGGGGCGACCCGGGCAAGTGGAACCTCGAGGAGATAGACGAGGGAGGCAAGGGCGTCAGGCTGCGGGTGACGCTCGCGGAAGACCATGACTCAATCGAACCGGTGGCTTTCCCCTATTTCGGCGCCGACGCTCCGCACGACTTCGTCGCAACCGAGCATGATGACGTGCTGATGCGCAACGTGCCCGTCAAGGAACTGAAGTTCGCCGACGGCAGCAAGGGTTACGTCGCGACCGTCTTCGACCTGTTCTGCGCCAACTACGGCGTCGATCGAGGGTTCGGCGGAGACAATGTCGCCAAGAGTTTCGACGACGACGTTCCATTCTCGCCGGCATGGGCCGAGAAGGTCACCGGAGTGCCTCGACAAGCGATCATCCAGGTCGCGCGCGAGTTCGCGTCCAATGCCGAGATCACCAAGGGCCGCTCCATGGTGATCCTCGGGGCCGGCCTGAACCACTGGTACCACATGGACATGAGCTATCGCGGGATCATCTCGCTGCTCGTGATGTGCGGATGCATCGGCCAGTCCGGCGGCGGCTGGTCGCACTATGTCGGACAGGAAAAACTTCGTCCGCAGACCGGCTGGCTGCCGCTGGCGTTCGGCCTCGACTGGACCCGGCCGCCGAGGCAGATGAACGGCACCAGCTTCTTCTACGCGCACACCGATCAGTGGCGGTATGAGTCCCTGAAAATGTCGGAGATTCTGTCGCCGCTTGCGCCGGAAGGCGACTGGTCCGGCAGCCTGCTCGATTACAACGCGAAAGCCGAGCGAATGGGCTGGCTCCCGTCGGCGCCCCAGTTCGACGCCAACCCGATCGAATGGGGCAACAGGCTGAAAGAGTCAGGCGCCGATCCGGCTCAGGCGATTGCCGGTGCATTCAAGTCAGGCGAATTGAAGCCCGCCAGCCTCGATCCCGACAATCCCGTCAACTGGCCGCGCAACATGTTCTTCTGGCGATCGAACGTTCTCGGAGCGAGCGGCAAGGGCCATGAATATTTCCTCAAGCATCTCGTCGGATCGATGCATGGTGTCATCGGCACTGACGAGGAAGCGGCAGGTCTTGAGCGGCCTAAAGACGTCGTCTGGCGCGAAGACGCGCCGGTCGGAAAGCTCGACCTCATGGTCAACATCGACTTCCGGATGTCGACCACCAGCATATACTCCGATGTCGTGCTTCCGACTGCCACATGGTACGAAAAGCACGACCTCAACACGTCGGACATGCACCCGTTCATCCACCCGCTTTCAGCGGCGGTGGACCCGGCTTGGGAGACCAAGAGCGACTGGAACATCTTCCGCGAGATCGCGAAGAAGTTCTCCGACGTCGCTCCCGAGGTTCTCGGGGTTGAGCACGACCTCGTGATGACCCCGATTCAGCACGACACTCCGGGAGAGCTCGCGCAACCTTATGAGCCCAAGGACTGGCTGAAAGGGGAATGCGAACCGAGTCCCGGCAAGACCATGCCGAACGTGGCTCTGGTCGAGCGGAATTATCCGGAGACGTTCGCGCGCTTCACCTCGATGGGGCCGCTGCTCGAAAAGCTCGGCAACGGCGCCAAGGGCCTCAACTGGGACACGAAGCATGAGGTCGAACTTCTTGGCGATCTCAACGGCCGCGTTCTCGAGGGAACGACCGAGGGGCGGCCGAAGATCGATTCCGATATCGACGCCTGCGAGACGATCCTGATGCTGGCGCCGGAAACGAACGGCGAGGTTGCAGTGAAGGCCTGGGAAGCGCTGGCCAAGGTCACCGGTCGCGACCACTCCCATCTTGCCGAGGGCAAGGAAGAGGAAAAGATCCGTTTCCGCGACGTCGCTGCCCAACCGCGCAAGATCATCTCGTCGCCGATCTGGTCGGGGCTCGAGAGCGAGCACGTCTGTTACAACGCCGGTTACACCAACGTGCACGAGCTGATCCCATGGCGCACGCTCACCGGTCGGCAGCAACTCTACCAGGATCATCACTGGATGCGCGCGTTCGGCGAAGGCTTCGTCACCTGGCGGCCGCCGATCGACACGAAGACGGTTCGGCAGGTTCTCGGCAAGTTGCCGAACGGAAACACGGAGATCCTGCTCAACATCCTCACGCCGCACCAGAAGTGGGGCATCCATTCGACCTATACCGAGAACCTCATCATGCTCAGCCTGAACCGGGGCGGGCCGACCGTCTGGATCAGCGAGGATGATGCGAAGTCGGCGGGGATCGTCGACAATGACTGGATCGAGGTGTTCAACGTCAACGGCGCGCTGACCGCCCGGGCGATCGTGTCGCAGCGCATCATGCCCGGTTCGGCGATCATGTATCACGCCCAGGAAAAGCTGACGAACACGGTCGGATCTGAAATCACCGGTCAGCGCGGCGGCATCCACAACAGCGTCACGCGCATCAACATGAAGCCGACGCACATGATCGGCGGCTACGTCCAGCTTGCCTACGGCTTCAACTATTACGGGACCGTCGGCGCCAACCGCGACGAGTTCGTGATCGTCAGGAAGATGAGCCAGGTGAACTGGTTCGACAAGGCGGCCGACGACGCGATGAACGTCGAGGGCGGGACCGCGGACTGGGGAACCGGCGTCAGAAGCGATCAAGCCTCCCGAAAGGAGGTGGCGCGATGAAGGTCCGCGCACAGATCGCCATGGTCCTGAACCTCGACAAGTGCATCGGCTGTCACACCTGCTCGATCACCTGCAAGAACGTCTGGACCAACCGAGAAGGCGTCGAATACGTCTGGTTCAACAACGTCGAGACGAAGCCCGGCATCGGCTACCCCAAGGACTGGGAGAACCAGGAGCGCTGGAAGGGCGGCTGGGTCCGCAAGAAGAACGGCAAGATCGTTCCGCGGCAGGGCGCGAAATGGCGCATCCTGTCGAAGATCTTCGCCAATCCGCACCTGCCCGAGATTGACGATTTCTACGAGCCGTACACGTTCGAATACGAATGGCTGCAGAATGCGCCGGAGCTTCAGGCGCAGCCTACAGCGAGGCCACGATCGCTGGTCACCGGCGAAAAGCTCAACAAGATCGAGTGGAGCGGTAACTGGGAAGACATGCTCGGCGGCGAGTTCGAGAAAAGGAGCTGCGACTACAATTTCGAAGGCGTCGAGAAGGAAATCTACGGCCAGTTCGAAAAGACGTTCATGATGTACCTGCCGAGGTTGTGCGAGCACTGCCTGAACCCGGCATGCCTCGCGTCCTGCCCGTCAGGCGCGATCTACAAGAGGGCGGAAGACGGCATCGTCCTCATCGACCAGGAGAAGTGCCGCGGCTGGCGGATGTGCGTGTCGGGCTGCCCCTACAAAAAGATCTATTACAACTGGTCGAGCGGAAAGTCGGAGAAGTGTATCTTCTGCTACCCGCGCATCGAGACGGGCCAGCCAACGGTATGCTCGGAAACCTGCGTCGGCAGAATCCGATACCTTGGAGTGGTCCTCTACGATGCCGACAGGATCGAGGCCGCGGCTTCGGTCGAGGATCCGAAGGACCTGTACCCGGCTCAGTTGGACGTATTCCTCGATCCTAACGACGTCGCGGTGCAGGAAGCCGCACGCGCCGAAGGCATTACCGACCAATGGCTCGAAGCGGCAATGCGCTCGCCCGTCTACAAAATGGCCGTCGAGTGGAAGATCGCCTTCCCGCTGCACCCGGAATACCGGACTTTACCGATGGTCTGGTACGTCCCGCCGCTGTCGCCGATCCAGTCGGCGGCCGAGGCCGGCAAGATGTCGGTGCAGGACGGAATGCCCGACGTGCGGTCATTGCGCATTCCGCTGCGCTACCTCGCCAACCTGCTGACCGCCGGCGACGAGGAGCCGATTGCAGCCGCGCTTGAGCGGATGCTCGCGATGCGCGCCTACATGCGTGCGAAGAGCGTGGAGGGCCGCATCGACGAGAGCATCCCCGGGCGTGTGGGCCTGACGCGCAACCGGATCGAGGAGATGTACCGGATCATGGCGCTGGCGGCCTATGAAGATCGGTACGTGATCCCGACCGCCCGGCGCGAGCTGGACGAGGACGCCTATGTGCTGCGTGGATCTTCCGGCTTCGGCTTCCGAGAAGGGACACAGGGCAGGACCAAGGTCAACCTGTTCGGCGGCGGTGCCGACAAGGCAAGAGCCAAGCGCGAACCTCGAATGGACATTTCTTCATGAAGCTGACCCTGAGATCGCTCGCCGCTTTGCTTGGCTATCCTTCGGCGGAGCTGAAGGAAAATGCCGGCGAGATTCGCCACCTGCTTCGATCGGAGGGGGTACTGCCCACTGTTGAACTGGCAAGGTTGGAATCGCTTCTGGGGCGGCTCGAAACGACGGAGCTTCTAGACCTGCAATCCGCCTACAGCGAGTTGTTCGACCGCTCGCGCTCATTGTCGCTGCACCTGTTCGAGCACGTCCACGGCGACAGCCGTGAGCGCGGCCAGGCGATGATCGACCTCGGCCAGCAATATATGGAAAGCGGCTTTTTCCTTGAGGCCAGCGAGCTTCCGGACTTCGTGCCGGTGTTCCTCGAATATGCGTCGTGCCTGTCGGCACGGGATGCGCGCGAGATGCTTGTTCAGCCCGTGCACGTCTTCGCTGCACTCGCGGAACGTCTCGACAAGCGGGAAGCGCCTTACGGAGCGATCTTCCACGCGCTGATCGCTTTGTCGAAAGTGCGAGTGGACGCCGATGCTCGCGCACTGGTCGACGAGAACACACCGGCGGAAGATGCCGCCGATATCGATGCCGAGTGGGAAGAGGCGCCCGTCTCTTTCAACCTCGGCGGAGCGCATGAAATGGGTGGACCGACCGGCGTCGTCGCCAAGATCAGGGCCTCGAACCGCCCGGTGAACCAGGAGGTTGCACGATGATGGATTTCATCAACCAGCTCGCGTTTGGCTGGTATCCCTATCTCGCGGTGACGGTCCTCGTCGTCGGGAGCATCCTGCGTTTCGATTCCAACCAGTACAGCTGGCGCTCGCAATCGAGCCAGTTCCTGCGACGCCGTCAGATGGTCCTCGGCTCGAACCTCTTCCATATGGGCATCCTGGTTCTGCTGGTCGGCCATTTCATCGGCCTTCTGACGCCGATCAACGTCTTCGACGCGCTTGGGGTCAGCCACTCGTTCAAGCAGACCACGGCATTGGTCGTCGGCGGGATCGCGGGTTTGTGCGCGTATGTCGGATGCACCCTGCTATTGCATCGAAGGCTGTTCGACCCACGGATCCGGAAGAGCTCGTCAGTCGGCGACATCCTCGTCCTGGTGCTGCTCTGGTCGCAGCTCACGCTCGGGCTGCTCACCACCTGGTGGACTTTGAAGCACCTCGACGGGAGCGAGATGGTGAAATTCATGCGCTGGGCGAACGGCATCCTCACCCTCAATCCGGGAGCGCCCGATCTGATCAAGGAGGTCGCGCTCGTCTACAAGCTGCACATCATCCTTGGCCTGACTCTGTTCCTGATCACGCCCTTCACTCGCTTGGTCCATATCTGGAGCGCGCCCGTCTGGTACCTGCTTCGGCCCGGCTTCCAGATCGTGCGGACGAGGCGTGCGAAGGGCGCGGCGGCTTCCCCGACCCGCGGACCGGCCGGCGGCGCTCCCAGCTACGGGGGACCGACCGTGCTTCGCCAGATGGCGGAAAGCGGGCAGGAGGGCGCATGAGCCGGCGCCTCGACGTGATCAATCTCGGCGATCCGGCGCAACGGCCGGCGCCGAAGATGATGAGTTCGTGCGAGACGGGCGGGTGCGGCGGCGGTCCCGAGCCTCTGATCCCGCCTCCGCCAACGTTCGGCGAGGTCCGCGTCAACGGCGTCGAGATTACGCCGGAAGCGATCGCTCAGGAAATCCAGCACCACCCCGCGCCGGACGCCGAAACGGCGTGGGTCGAAGCCGCGCGCGCTTTGGCGGTTCGAGAACTGCTGCTTCAGGAGGCACGTCGGGCGGGTATTTCGGTTAGCCAGGCAGGGGACGAGGCTGGCCGCACCGAGGTCGAGGAGGATGCTCTCATCCACGGCCTTCTCGAAGAGCAGGTCCTTCCAGTCGAGCCGGGCGAATCTGAGTGCCGCCGTTATTACGATGCGAACCTCGATCGGTTTCGTACGCCGACGCTCTTCGAAGCAGCGCACATTCTGATCGAGCCTGACGGCGTGGATGAAGACGCGTGGACTCTGGCGTTTGAGAGGGCGCGGAAGATCATCGGCGAGATCGGCGATGATGCTTCGAAGTTCGCAGCGGCGGCCCGAGCGCATTCAGGCTGCGCATCGGCGCAGCAGGACGGGTCCCTGGGTCAAATCCGACGCGGCGAGCTCGTTCCGGAAATTCATTCAGCGCTGGAGGCACTTCCTGACTGCGGGACCTCCAGGGAGCCGGTCAGGTCGCGCTTCGGCTGGCACATCCTGAGACTGCACCGCCGTAACGAGGGCCGGACGATGACGTTCGACATGGTACGCGAGCGTATCGCCGACATGCTGGAAGCACGGAGTTGGTCGATCGGTGCGGCCCGGTACGTCGCGGATCTGGCTGCTCGCAACCACATCGAAGGCATCCGCATCGAGGGTACCAGCTGATGCCGCTGCTTGGGGACATGCTGGCGGAAGCGCGGAACTCGTCCGGCAGCTTCCAGGCATGGCTCGAACGCTCGGATCCGCAACTTGCGGGCGAAGTGAAGCGCGCCGCCGTCCAGCAGGGCATGACTCCGACTGGCTACGTCCGCATGGCCATGTCCGACTTCAACCGTTTCGCTTCGGAAGAGGACTGGGCGACTCTGACGTCCAGCCTCAAGAGCACGGATGATCCAGGGACGGCATGTCTGCTCGCGATGGTCCACTGGCGCTTGACGGTGCGCGGATGCAGCGAGCACGCTCCCCACGTTTCCATCCAGGAAGGGGATGAGAATGAACGAGCAATCTAGAGACGAGCCTAGAGACACTCCGCTCAACCCCGCCCTCAAGAGCGGGACCGAGACGATCTACCCTACGACGGAGTCGTCACCCGCTCCAATCGACACGACGTCGGCAACGGAAAATGAAGGTGAAGGATGGCCGATCGTCTGGCTGATCGTCACGGTCGTCGGCGTCGCGCTGGCCGTCTATTTTCTGCTCTAGCGCGACTGTCCGGGCAACTCGCGGACAAAGCAGGCGGTATCGAGTTTCAGTCCGAGCCGCTCCAGCCCCTCGCGGGCCCGTGACGACGGTTCGGCGGTACGCGCACTGACGGTCAAGTTCACCGCGCTGCAGTTGAGATCGACTGCGATCCGCTCAAGTTCCCGGCAGAGCATCTCCCTGACGCGGTCGTCGCCGCGCAGTTCGAATGCCACGATCACCTCCACGTCCAAGGTCTTTTGGTGACGTAGGTTCCCGACGGGCCGATAGGCCGCCACACCGTGAACGCAGTTGTCGGGCGCCGTTACGGCAAGCACGCCGCCGTCTCCCGCGAGGAGTTCCCTGCCGAATACCTGCCATCGTTCAAGGCTGACGCGCGTTGCCGAGCGGATGAGCGGATAAATCTCGGCCAGCCGGTCCAGTCCAACAGCTTCAACGGTCAAATCCGGCATTCATCCTCTTGGCGCAGTCATTCGGAACGATTGAACGCTAGGCCGGATCAGCTATTTGAATGTTGAGCCAGATCATTCGCTATTTCGGGCTGTGACCGAGCAGGACGAGCAACTTGCCTTACGTGCCGACTGGTAATCTGACATCACTGCCAGAAGGGCATCCGTGTGCGGACTGTCCCGTCCGGCCAATCACGATCTGCCGCGGCCTCGATGCTCCCACGCTTGCCGGAATGCGGGGGCTCGGCACGATGCAACGTCTCCGGCCGGAGCAGTCGGTCTTTCACGAGGGCGATCCGGCAAAGCGCGTGTTCATGGTCACTCACGGAGCACTCAAACTCTATACGCTCCTGGCCGATGGGCGGCGGCAGATCACCGGCTTCATGTTCCCGGGCGACTTCCTCGGCGTCAGCGTCGACCAGGAATATGCGTTTACGGTCGAAGCTCTCGAAGAGACGGAATTGTGGTGGTTTTCGCGAGACGCTTTTGATCGCTTTATCGCTGAGCATCCCCAAGTCGAGCGGGAGCTCTACCGCTTGGCCGCGCACGAGCTGGCGGAGGCGCAGCGGCAGATGGTGCTGCTTGGCCGCAAGGCCGCGGCAGAGCGTCTGGCGAGCTTCTTCCTCTCGCTCCTCGAGCGTGCGGAACGCGCGAGCGGCCTTCCCGAGAGGACCTTCGACCTGCCCATGAGCCGGATCGACATCGCCGATTATCTTGGGCTCACCAAGGAAACCGTGAGCCGGATGCTCGCGCACCTCCGAAGCCGCGGCCTCATCCGCCTTCAGGCTCAGGATCGCGTCGAAGTCCTCGACCGTGACGGTCTGCGCTCAATGGCGCAGGGTGAGAGTGTCGGATTGGCCTAGGCCGGGGAGGTCTTTCGTCCGCTAGATCGTCAGATGCCGGCTTACCACTGGTAATCCGTGCTGTCCTCCCAGTAGCCGCCCTTGCCCCGGTACACGTCCGACAGGCTCTCGACCGCCTGAATTCGCTGGATGTATTTGGCGTGCTTGTACCCAAGCTGACGCCACCGCGCATCGTCCTCAGTGGACGGCGGTGCTCGTTGGTTCGGCGGGGCGGGTCCTACAGAGTCCATTCAGCCTGAAGCCACAGCTTGCGCGTGTCGGCGCCGAAGTCCTTCGCGTCATAGTTGGCATACTTCAGCAGCAGGCCAACCTTGCCGATCTTGAATCCTGCCGACGCGTCCCACTCCGTCCCATATTCGAGATTGCTTCGGGCGCTGTCGAACTGATGGAAGGCGACATTCGCATTGAGGCCGGGCAGCATTTTGACACCCTCGAATGTCCGTCCGACCGAGAGATAGGCATCTTCGAGGCCGTTGGGCGGAGTGGTCAGGAACAGGTCCGCCCAGCCGTTGAACTTATGGAGCGTGGCGAGCGGCGTCTGAACTGCTCGGCCATTGTCGCTGCCAAGCCGTTCCCATCCGCCTGTGATGTTGAAACCGGCGAGCTTTGTTCCCGCTTCGAATGACCAATAATCGGCGGCATAGTCGAATGGATTTCGACCGTAATCCGACTGGCGTGCGTAGCTCGCGCGGAGTGAGAACTCCGTTGCTTTCCCCAACGGAACCGAACCGGCGAGATATCCGCCGTAGGTCTGGCTGCTGTTCGGCAGCGCGAAGCCTTCGTCATAGTCGATCAGGTAGCTGAACAGCTTGCCCTGAATCGGGCCGAGCTTGGTGCCGAGACCGGCGAATATGAACTTGCCGCCGATTGCGGCTCTTGGACCGGCATCTCCACCGAAAATGGTTCGCTGGCTGATGGCATAGGTCAGGTCCAGGAAAACCGGTCCGACTGCCGCTTCGCCTCGGATCGCGTCGAATGTTTGCTCGTTCTGCCGCCAGCCGACGGAGCCGACCCATCGCTGGTCATCGAGATTGATCCGCTGACGGCCGGCGGTGACGGTGAGCTCCTTCGACTTGTACTGCAGCTGCAGCCGGTTGAGCTCGACATTCTGCGGATCCGAAACCACGGCGAATTGCGGCCGCCGCTGGCCATCGATGATGACGAACGGGAAGGCATTGTAGTCGTTGACGGGCGCCAGCGTTCCCTCGCCTTCGGCCAGGATCGAGAATTTTCCGAGCCTCGCTTCCGCGCCTGCACGCAAGCGCAGCGTCAGGGCATCGGCCTCGAGCGGGCCCTGATCGACGGATTCGTAACGCAGTCGCGCGTCGACGATCGGCTTGATTTGCAGGTGATCGGGTTCTTGAGTGTTGTCCGCTCCAGCGGCGAATGCGGGCGTTGAAAGCGCGAGCAGCGCAAGGAGAACGCCCGTCGCCCGAATGAGGTGGTTGTTCACGCGCATTGCCCCTGCTCACTTGTTGTTACTTTCTGCGCCACTAGGCGGGATGGCGCACTGTCGAAGTGATCTATCGCAAAGCTATGCAGTCCGATCAGGACAGGCTGGGCGCTGGGAGGGTCGATGGACGGAACGACGATTGTCTGGATTGCGACGCTAATGGCTGTCGCGGCGGCGCTCTATTCAAGCGTCGGCCACGGTGGTGCATCCGCCTATCTCGCAATCATGGCGTTGTTTTCGGTAGCGCCTGAGACGATGCGCCCGACGGCGCTTGCCCTGAATCTGGTAGTCGCGACGTTCGCTGCCGGGCGTTTCGCTTTGAAAGGACAGACCGACTGGCCCATTCTTTCGGCATTTGCGGTGACTGCTGTGCCTGCCGCGTACATCGGCGGCAGCATGGAGCTTGCGCCTTCGATTTACCGGCCGCTCGTCGGAGCAATGCTGCTGCTCGCGGCGGTGCGCCTGTTCTGGCAGCCTGAACGTCTCGCAGCCCGGCCGGCACATCCACCTTCTTTGGCAGTAACGCTGCCGGCCGGAGCGGCTCTCGGCCTGCTCGCCGGCCTCACCGGCACCGGGGGCGGCATATTTCTGAGCCCCTTGATTATCCTGTTCGGCTGGGAAGATGCGCGGAAGACGTCCGGCATCGCGGCGGCCTTCATCGTGCTCAATTCGGCGGCTGGCCTCCTCGGCAATCTAGCGAGCGTACAGCGGCTTCCCGCCGAATTGCCGATCCTCGTCGTATCGGTCTTCGCCGGCGCTCTGCTTGGAACCTGGTTGGGCGTCTCACTCCTTCCTCGGTGCCGGCTGCTCCAGGGATTGGCGATCGTCCTTGTGATCGCTGCGATGAAGCTGTTCTTTACGTGAAGATCGCTGTCGTCATTCTCGCCGGCGGTGAAGGCAAGCGCATCGGCGGAAACAAGCCGTTGCGATTGCTGGGCGGAGTCAGCTTGCTCGAAAGAGCCGTGTGTTACGCGTCTGGCATTTCAAAGCTCTGCGCCGTCGCTGTCCGGGACGAGACGCAAATCGGGAACATCGGGATCCCCGTTGTTCGAGACGATCCAGAAATCGAGGGCCCGCTTGGCGGCCTTGTAGCCGCACTTCGCTTTGCGCGTGACGAGGGCGTCAGTGCGGTTCTGACCATACCGGCCGACATGCCGTTTCTGCCCACCGATCTTGCAGATCGACTTCTGGATTCGATCGGGCAAAGCCGTGCGGTGATCGCCTGCAGCGGCGGTCATCAACACCCGGTTTGCGGCTTATGGCGGACCGAAGGGCTCGACGCCTTCGCTGAATATCTCGCGTCGGGACGTCGATCGTTGAAGGGTTTCGCTAAGATCGTCGGCTACGTGGCCATCGACTGGCCAGTCGATCCGCTCGATCCCTTCTTCAACATTAATTCGGAACAGGATCTCGCTGAGGCCGAGCGCCTGCTGGCCTGACCCCTCTTTCCGAATAACCTGCCGCCAACCGGCGAAGTTCGCTCGACCAGTGTTGCTGCCGCGCATGCTTCGGCCGTGCAAGGAACGAGACATTCCCACTTGTCATCGTTTCGATCGCTTCTTCGTAAAGCGCGGCAAGCTGCCCGTGCGCTCGGCGAGCTTCCTCGCACGACGCCGCATCCGCTCTGCTTCGTTCAACCTGCTGTCGATAAAGAAGATAATTCAGGTCCATCAGCGCCTGTCCCGCTTAGGCGGCGCATTGCCATGCCGGCCCCCGCCGCCGCCTGGATCAACGCGGCCCTTGCCCGGCATTCCGCCGCTCGCTCCAACATATGAACCCGCCCATCGGGTCTGCTCATGAAGGCGGCGAGATGCTCGAACTGATCCGCTTGTTGGCTGAGCTCAAAGAGGCCTTGGCGGCCGAACGTCGATGGAAGGGCCATGCCACTGGGATTACGGCTCCGGCGGGCTTCCGCATTGATCTCGGTCAATCCGGGGCCAGTTAGAAGTCCAGCGCCCTGATCTCGTCGCCCGCGTGAATGTCCGGCGAATTGGCGTTCTGACGGACGAGCAGGTCGGCGTCGGCGAGCACCTTCTGTGCACTGGAATCCTGGAAGGCGAACACCTCCACGTCATTTCCGCTCCAACGGGCGCGGTGGAACGTTTCGCGTGCGCCGCAGTCCCTGAGCGCTGTTTTTAACGTGGCGGAACGCCAGCGTAGCGCCTCCATCGGCTCTCTCCCGGAGAGGCCTGCAAGGAGGGGCGCGAGCAAAAGCCGGGCAGTCACGAGTGCCGAGGTCGGATTGCCCGGCAGGCCCATCACCAGCGTACGCCCCGACCGACCGAACCAGACAGGCTTGCCGGGTTTGATGGAGACCTTCGAGAAGATGAGCGAGAGGGCCGCAGATCCGAACATCGCCTTGGCGAAGTCTTTCTCGCCGACGGACGCTCCGCCCGTGACGAGCACGAGGTCCGAAGATGCAATTGCGTGAGCGGCGGCTCGTTCCATGGACGAAAGGTCGTCGCGAAGTCTTTGGCGACTCACGATGGAACCGCCCCATTCGCCGACCAGCGCTGCCACACCCAGGGAGACGCTCTCGGGAATTGCATCGGGCCGCTCCGCGGCCATCCCGGGCTCCGCGAGTTCGTCGCCTGTGCTCAGGATCGAGACCCGCGGCCGTTTGAAGACTTCGACTTGGGCGATGTCTGCGGCGGCCGCGGCCACAATGGCTCGTTTGTCGAGCATTCGGCCGGGCCGGAGAAGCTCGTCACCATATTTGAAGTCGCCGCCACGCTCGCGGATATGCCGGGCCTTTCCGGGTTGCTCCTCGATGATCGCGTGCTCGCCGTCACGACGTACGTTCTCCTGAATGACGACCCGGTCGGCTCCTTCGGGCACTGGCGCTCCGGTGAAGATGCGGACGCATTCGCCCTCGCCGATCGACCTGCTCCAGCCGCTACCCGCGAAGGACTCGCCCACGACTTGCAGTCGCGCGGGCAGCGCCGTCAGGTCAGCCTCACGAACGGCGTAGCCGTCCATCGCCGAGACGTCACAGCGGGGCGACGCGATTTGCGCAATGACGGGCGCAGCAAGAACGCGGCCGGCAGCTCCGTCGATCGGGGCGCTTTCCTTTGCGAGCGGCCGAGCTGCAGCGCGGATCCGCTCTAAAGCCTCGTCGAAGCTGATCATGATTGGCCGGACCGGTCCCAATCGCCAGACTTGCCGCCGCTCTTCCCCGCAACCTCGATGCCGCCGATGATCATGGTTCGATCGATTGCCTTGAGCATGTCGAAGAGGGTCAGGCACGCAACGGATACCGCGGTGAGCGCCTCCATCTCGACGCCCGTCACTCCATTGGTCCGGACCTCTGCTCCGATACGAAAACCAGGCATCGCATCGTCCATCTCGATCGCGACCTCGGCCTTCGTGAGGGGAAGAGGATGACAAAGCGGGATGAGTTCGGCCGTCCGCTTCGCGGCCATGATGCCCGCCAGTTCGGCCGTGGCGATCACCGCCCCCTTGGGGGTGGTTCCTGCCCGCACCTGATCGAGTGTTGCAGGCAGACAAGTAAGCGAGCCAACCGCCCTCGCCGTGCGCGCCGTCACCTTCTTGTCGGATACGTCGACCATCCGCACTCTGCCGCTTTCGTCCAGATGCGTGAGCTGGCTCATGCGCAAAGGTGCCTCAGTCGTGGAATCTGGCCAGCGAGAGAGCAGGGACGATAACGGCTATCGAGCTCCTTCGAAAGCACGAGGTCCCAGCCGTCGCGGCACGCGCCGCTCGATCCGGGCAGGCAGAAGATGAACGTATCGTCAATCTGTCCGGCGCAGGCGCGGGACTGGAGTGTGGACAGGCCCACGGTGCCGGAGCTCGCCTGGTGGAACAACACGGAAAAACCGTCCATTTCCCGTCGGAATAGTGGCCTTACGGCTTCGGGAGTGACGTCTCGCGGCGCGAAGCCCGTACCGCCCGTCGAGATGATCACGTCGACTTGCGGGTCGTCGCTCCACGCCTGGACCAGGCCCCGGATCGCCTCGACCTCGTCCTTTACGATGGACTTGCCGGCAAGCTCGTGGCCAGCCTGCTGAAGCCGGTCGGCAAGCAGTGCGCCCGACTTGTCGGTTTGCTCGTCACGCGTGTCCGAGATCGTGAGCACTGCGATGCGAAGCGGATAAAAGGTCAGGCTCTCGTCTATTCCCGCCAAGTGTCACTCCCAACGGCCACGATCCGCATAATCTTTCTCGGTAGGCTCGATCCAGCTGGAGCCGGACGGGCCTTCCTCGCGCTTCCAGAATACGGCCTCGGTCTTCAAGCGATCCATGAGATAGTCGACAGCTTCGAATGCTTCTCGCCGGTGCACTGCGGATGCCCCGGCGAAAACTATCGCCTCGCCCGGCCGGATGTCGCCGCAGCGGTGGACCACACGCACATGGCTGACCTTGAAGCGCGCGGCCCCGTGTGATGCAATCTGCTCTAGCGACGCTGTTGTGAGATGGGGATGACGCTCAAGGACGAGCTTCTCTACCTGCTGGCCACCGTGAGCGGTGTCCCTGGCCAGGCCAACAAACGTAACGACCGCGCCATCTCCACCCGCAACCCGCGTGAGTTCATCCAACTCGGCAGCGGGATCCAGGCGGTGGTCTTCCAGGCGTGCGTAGACTGACATCAACCACCCGACACGGGTGCCAGGAACTCGAGCACCGCTCCGTCGGGAACTACATCCGTGTCCCGGGCGATCTCGTAGCCGATGCAGGCTCTTACTCGCTTGTGCTGCAGCGATTCTGCGCCGAGGGGATGTTCGATGGCCAGCCTGTCTCGCAGGTCAGCGACCGTGCAAGGCGTATCGACGGCGATCTCCCGTTCACTGCCGAACAGGTCCGCCAGCTTTCCGTAGAACCGAACCTTCAACGCTCTATCCTGCTGTGGGAGCAGCCATCCGTCGGCGTTTCCGCCGAACTGGCTGTCAGGTCAACTCAGCCCGGCGGCCCCTATGGATAACGGCAAGAGCTCCGGCGAAGCGAAAAGGGGAAGCCTGGCCAGAGCTCTTTCCGTCAAATTGCCCGGTGAGCGGGCTTCGAGATGATCCGATGGGGTGGGGATTAGTAGTTGGCTGCACCGGATCTCTCGTTTTTCTTCATGAACCCATGCGATGCGCGGGCGATGATTCAGATCATTTCTAGTCGGCACCGCGCTGGTCCCCGCGCCTCGCCCGCGTGCTTTTCCTGTAGCTTTTGATTCACCTTCTTCCCCTCTGCGTACGGAGAGGACGGTCCGTCATTCGATTTCATTCACCCGGAGGGAGCTCCGAGCGTCCCGGCGCGGCGCTTCTCGCCGCTTGAGAGCTGCAGGAGCTAATGTCGGGTTTGGGTGGAAAGCGGACATTCCCGCCGAGCTCGGCCGCTTCCGCTCCCTCAGGACGTTTGCTCCGCCAGCAACGCTTCTACGTGACGCAACTTATCCGGGTTGCGCACGATGTAGAGCGCGGTGATCTTTCCGCCTCGGACTTCCAGCGCCGTGGTCTGCAGCACCTCTCCGCGATCGATGCTCACGAAGCCGGGAAGGCCATCGATCATCACGTTACATAGCAATCGCGGTCGGTAGGCAGCCTTTCGCGCCAACCCCTCGAACAAGCGGATTACGCGATCCATGCCGCGGACGACGTTACGGAAGGCAAGCACCTTGCCGCCACCATCGGAAAAGACCGCGACCTCGTCCGCAAGGATTCCGCTCAACATTTTAATGTCGCCTTTCGTGCTGGCCTCATGAAAGGCGCGCACGAGTTCCGACGCGCTTTGCGGCGATAGCGTAAAGCGGGGTCGCGCCTCACGTACGTGGCGGCGGGCGCGAGATGCGAGCTGGCGAACCGCTGCGGGCTCACGTTCCAGCGTGGCCGCCACTTCGTTCAGTGGGGTTTCGAAAATGTCATGCAATAGGAAGGCGGCGCGCTCGAGTGGGGAGAGCCTCTCCATGGCCATCATGAGCGTCAGGGTGACGTCGTCGGCAATTGCCTCCTCGTCGGCTTGCTGCAACAGCGGCTCCGGCAACCAGGCGCCGACATATTCCTCGCGCCGAGCCCGCGCCGATTTCAGCTGGTCGAGGCACAGGCGAGTCACGATCCGGGTGAGATAGGCGGCCGGCACGTCGACTCCGCCGCTGACTACTGCCCAGCGGGGCCACGCGTCCTGGACGACGTCCTCCGCCTCGCTCAGCGACCCCAGCATGCGGTAAGCGAGGCGCAGCAACCGCGGTCGCTGCGCCTCGAAGACGGCCAGGCGCTGGTCAGGCTGCATCGCGCATCGCTGCGCCACGTGGCGGATGAGCGACGTGGAAGCCGACCTGAAGTCGATTCCAGACGTTGATCGCGCCGATGGCGAAGGTCAGTTGCACCCGCTCCTCCTCACTAAATTGTTCGGCGAGCGCGTTGTACGCGTCGTCCGGTGCGCCATCATCCGCGACCCGGGTCAGGGCTTCGGTCCACGCCAGCGCCGCCCGCTCGCGCTCTGAAAAGAGGTACGAGTCCCGCCAAGCGTTGAGCAGGTACAGCTTCATCTCGTCCACTCCACGCTTACGCAAGTCGCTGGTGTGCATGTAAATGCAGAAGGCGCAGCCATTGATCTGGGACGCGCGCAACTTCACCAGTTCCAGCAGTTCCGGATCGATCGCTTGGGCCAGCGCTTGCTCGAGCGCGACCATTGCCTTGAAGCCGGCGGGGAACACTGCAGACGGGTTGTCGAGGCGGGGGGTCATAGTCGGTCTCCTTGTAACGAGCATCGAGGCGCTCGAAACAAATGACGAGACAGGTCCGACCGATGTGACATCGGTTCGAAGAATGTTGAAAAATTGTCCCACGCCGGACGCCAGCCAATGTCCGCAATGGGTCGAAAGCGGACGGAAACGCGTGGAGTAAGTCAGGCGAGGGCGATGGCCAGGATGGTGAGGGTGTGGCCGTTGGGGAGTTCAATCTCATCGCCCAGCTCAGCGCCAAGCATTGCCCGAACTAGCGGCGCATTGAAGCCGATGCGTGCGGTCGCCGGGTCGCTCTCGTCGTGGCCGACAATCTCAACAGTCCGAGACTGATTGTCGCGCCTGTAGGTCACCAAAGTACCAATCGCGACAGTCTCGCCAGAGGGCGCCGGTGCCAACTGAGCGCTGGCTTGGCGGGCGTGCCAGTAGCGAGCATCTCGCAGCACGGCATTGCGCTCCTCTTCCGGAAGCGGATCCGCGAGACGAGCCTCAAGTTCGGCGACACGCGCTTCGATTAACGCGAGCCCGCGTGGCGTTACGAGGTTCGGGCCTGGAGGAATGGGCAGCTCGAACCTGGGCTCGAGATGCTCCTCGTCGCTCTCGCGTCGGAATGCGACGCTCATTGAACGGGATGTCCTTGGCTCATGCCCGTGAGGGTAGACACGTCCGCAACGGGTGGAAAGCGGACGCTAACGCGGCTTTGACGGCACCGGGTCGTAAAGAACGGAGTCGGTATGTCGCGCCCGGATAGCGGCTAGCTCCTCGACGGTCAGCGGCTTGGCCGGCTCACCGGCTGGGACAGATATGTCCCGCTGATACTTGTCGAAGCCGGGACGTGAGAAGACAGCCATGAGCGAGATAGGTTCCTTGCCGTCGTTCGTCAGCCGCACACCCGTGTTCGGCGGCATGAAGATGATGGTGCCGGGCCCAACCTTCGCTTCTTTGCCATCCAGCCACGCCGTGCCTGTCCCAGCGTGAATGAAGAGGATTTCCTCGGAGTGCGGATGTCTGTGGGGCGAAATAGTTTGCCCGACCGGCACGTCCTCCGTGAAGATGACGAAGTCCTTGGCTCCGCCGTTGCGCTCATCCACTTTGATGAGGAATGGCGCGGCCAGCGTAGAAAGCGCCGACGGCGGTGGACGCCGCATTCGCGGCTCCCCATCAGTTGGCTGAAGGACAAGCGGCTTGCTTGCGCCCGAGCCACGCACGTCCTGATGCGGTTGAGCCATTGCCGATGCGCCGCAGAGCAATGCCGCGGCGATCGCGAATGGAAGCGACGAGCAGCGGTTCATCATCGAAGCACCTCCCCGACCTGCTTAACATCAGGAGGCGTGAATGTCCGCTTTGGGTCGAAAGCGGACATTAGGCGTCAGGTATTAGCGCGCTACGCCGCGCTGGTCCCCGCGCCTCGCCCGCCTGCTTTTCCTATCGGTTTTGCTTCACTTCTTTTCCCCTGAAATGAGAGAGGAAGCGCATTGCCACAATTTGCTTCACCTAGAGCGTGCTGAACTACCACTCCCCATAGGCTTCCGCGGCAAATGGATGCTTTGGGTCGAAAGCTGCCAGCACGCTTCATCCATATTCGCCTCGGCCTGGGATGACGTGTCTGATGCCTCCACGTGGTCGCGCAACGTCACCACTCCTGCGAGGAATTAGGTGCAAGTGGGCGTGCATGATCGTTTGGCCAGCTGCGGCACCATCGTTCACGCCGACGTTGAACCCTGCAATCGTCCCGTCTTCCGACTGCAGCGACGTTCTCTGCGACACGCTCAGCTGATGCACCGCATTCAGTTCTGGTTGCGTCAGGTCGAGGTAGCTTGCGACGTGGCGCTTCGGGATGACTAGCGTGTGAAGGTGCGTGACAGGGAAGCCATCACGACGAACATAGGCCAGCTCGTTCTCTGCGACGATGCCACTTCTCGCCGTTTCACAGAACAAGCAGCCAGACTCTCGTTGCTGGTAGAGGTTTTTGTGATCCCGAAAGTCCGTGTCGTCGCGATCACGCTTCGAGGCGTTGCAAGTATAGCAGAGCGCCTGCAGGTTCGAGATGTCATCGCTGCCGCCATGATTGCGCGGGACGATATGATCGACCTCGAGAGCACGCTCATCGGCAGATACACCACACAGCTCGCATCTGAATCGCGCCCTCTTCAGGACTTCGTATCTGATGCTTCCTGAAAGAATCCGGCCCTGACGACGACGATGTGACCAGACTGCAGCTCCTCGTGCAGCGAGGTAGCGAGCGATCTGCTCATCGCAGATCCCGATCAGCTCGCGTCGCTCGTCTTGAGAAAGCTCTGGCGCTGCCACCAGCTCGTATTCGCGCCCTTCGCGTCGAACGAGATCAGGCTTCGACGTGAGTACGCGGCCGACCATGTTCTGAACGACCTGCTCGTAATACTCGACTTGAGAGGGATCGTGTTCGAGGATAGCGCGGGCGATGGCCTCTCGGCTGGCTCTTCCACCATTCAGCAGGAGCTCGCGCAGCATCAGGGGCTGGTAGATGTGCGACATGCGCATCTCGCTGGTGAGGAATTTTTTAAGGCGCGCGGAGCTCGGATTCACAGTGCTAGCCGCAGGACCACATACGCGCTTGGGCAGTCGATCATCAGCGCACGATGGCAGGCGCCCTTAACGGCAGCAATGGGTCGAAGGCGGACGGTCAAGCGGTTGCGAGAATAAGCCAATCGGCTATTTCCCTACGAGTGACTGAGCATCGCGGCGGTTTACCTGTTCTGGCCTTCGGCAACGCCGCAAGTTTTGAAGAGTGGCTGGACGATCAGCCTGCGGACGTTGCTGGGGCATGGCTAAAGCTTCCGAAGAAATCGGCGAGCGCGCCAAGCCTGACAAAAGCGGAAGCGGTAGATGTTGCGCTTTGTTACGGGTGGATCGACGGACAACTCGACAAATACAACGGCCAATATTGGCTCGTGCGTTTCACTCCGCGAAAAGCTCGCAGCAAATGGTCTCAGGTGAATAAGAAGCGAGCAATGGAGCTGCTCGCCGAAGGCCGGATGCGAAAGTCGGGTGTCGCGCAAGTCGACGCTGCCAAGGCCGATGGCAGGTGGGACGCAGCATATGCGCCGGCAAGTTCGGCGAAAATCCCCCCTGATCTTCAGGATGCACTCGACGCCAATCCTGAGGCAGCTAAGTTCTTTGCAACGCTGAAGGGCGCGAACCGATACGCAATTCTCTACCGCATCGGCTCCGTCAAACGCCCCGAGACGCGCGCTAGGAAAATTGCCGACTACGTCGCCATGTTAGAGCGCGGCGAGACCATTCACGGCTAGGTCGGCGGACGGCGAATGTCTGCTTTGGATCGAAAGCAGACGCTCCGGCAATGTCGCGAATGGGTCGAAAGCCGACATTAGCGCTTACTGCGAACCCGCCGCGGGGCGCTTGTCCCCGCGCCTCGCCCGCGCGTCTTTCCTATCAGTTCTGACGCACCTCTCTCCCCTCTGACGCAGGAGAGAAGGGTCCCTGACGCGTTTTGATGCACCTAGCGCGCTGCTGAAACCCCGCGCAGCGCTCAGCCCCGCGCCTCGCCCGCGTGCTTTGCCTAGCGTTTTGCTTCACGCCGACCACGAGCCCTGCAACGGGGCTGCAAAAACCGACCTGGGAGGTTAACTAGGAGGTCGCTGGTTGGAATCCAGCGGGGATCACCATCAAGTCGCGGAGTGAGCGTGCCGAATTTCGACGATATGTTTGACCGCGTCAGCGGGGATAGTGAACGCAGGCGGGTCGACAAGGCAGAGCAAGAGCGCCGCGAGAAGGAAGCACGGGACGCGCAATATGCGCGGGACAAGGAGGCTCTGATCGCCAAAGTCATGCCGGTTCTCGAAGACGCAAAGCGGCGCTTCGAGGCCAAAGGTGTTCCGGTGATCATCACTGACAACTGGTCGACCATCCCGCGTCTCCAGCATCCGGAAATCCAGTTCTACTGCGCCAAGGGCGACCAGCCGAACAAGTGGGGCGGCAAATACAATGCGCGCGGACGAAGCGCCTTCTTCTCCATCCGCGACGGCAAGTTCCAAGTGGGCCTTGGCAAATATGCTGGTCACGCGGTTGGGAGTGAGACGCTGAAAGGCGACGACGAGGAGATTATTCACCGCGCGATCGAGCAGGCGTTGAGCAGCTACTTCGAGGCCATCGAGGAAGGCGAGCGCTAACCCTCTAGCGGCTCGATCACGTCGAGGTAGAAGGCTCCGCCCTTCCAATCTCGCTCGACGCCCGCCGCCTCCGCGTCGTCGTACTTCGCCTTTCCGAAGTAGCGTTCTTCCCCATCAACCTCGATCTTGATCACGAGATCGCCGTTGTTCCGGCCGGTGTCGTCCGAGCAGATCACGCGGCGTTCGAGGATCACAGCGCCGTCGTCGAGGCGAGCGCCCGAGACCTCCTGAATGGCAATCGGCTCAACCTGCTCGTCGCGGCTGTAGATCACGCGCTCGGGATAGAATTCGATCCTGATGGGGACGCGGGGCAGTTCTGACGGCAGTTCGGCTTCCCGTTGGAGGATGCGGCGAGCCTTGATCCGTGGGCCGTCCGTATACCGCTCGAAGCCATGCTTCTCCCAAAACGTCAGCGACGTGCGCGGGGCGCACTCAACGTCCAGGATGTTCACGTTGTCGCGGCGGGCGCGAGCGATAGCCGCGTTGAGCAGCGCGGTGCCGAAGCCTTGCCGCTGCTTGTCCTTCCTTACGTTCGCTATGTCAGGTGAGTAGTGGCCGAGTTGGAATGCGATAGCTTCGCCGCCCTGCCGGATCACGTAGAAGTCCTCATCGTCGAGGGCCTTCGGGAACAAGTTCCGGTTGCACCAGAAGCCCTCGCCGTCCTCCTCGTACTCGCGCTCAAGCCAGCCGAGCACCTGATCGAGGTCTGCTTTCGTGCCGAGCACCACGTCGTCGGCTGTCGGTAGTCGGTCTTTCATGGCTGTTACATAGGCAGTGATCGCGGTGCATGAAGCGGGCTATCAGGACGACAGCAACTGTTCCCCGTTTGTGCCGTTCATTTTTTGCTGTATTTAGGCGGCGGGCCGGGGAGCGTAAGTGGCACAGAGTTCCGAGATAGAGTGGACAGACGCGACGTGGAATCCGGTGACGGGTTGCACGAAGATCGGTCCCGGCTGCGACAACTGCTATGCTGAGCGCTTCGCTGAACGCTGGCGAGGGATTCCGGGCCATGCTTACGAGCAAGGCTTCGACCTGCGCCTATGGCCTTCCCGCTTGGGCCAGCCAGCCGCGTGGCGACGGCCTCGGATGATCTTCGTGAACTCGATGAGTGACCTGTTCCACAAGGACGTTGATCGCAGGCACATCGACCGCGTTTTCGACGCGATGGAAGACGCCGATTGGCACGTCTACCAAGTGCTGACTAAGCGCAGCTCCTTAATGCGCGACTACATGCGCCGCCGTTATGGCAACCAGCCGGTCCCGCGCCATATCTGGCTTGGCGTGTCGGTCGAAGATGCACCGCGCTCGAGCCGGATCGAGCACCTCAAGCAGATCGACTCCGAGGCGCGGTTTATCTCCTTCGAACCGCTGCTCGGCCGGATTGGCGAAGTGGACCTGTCGGGCATCGCGTGGGCGATTGTCGGCGGCGAGAGTGGACCCGGCGCAAGGCAGATGGACGGTCGCTGGGCAACCGAAATCCGAGAGCACTGTGAGCGTGACGGCGTTGCGTTCTTCTTCAAGCAATGGGGCGGCGCGCGGCCCAAGTCCGGCGGTCGTCTCCTCGATGGTGAAGAGTGGAATGGCTTCCCTTGGCAGATCGTGCCGGAGCCAATCTTAGCATCGCTACGGCAATGAGGAGCGGTCTTTGGCAGCGCAGCTTGAGCAGTATCAGGGTCGAGAACAGTCGTTCATCAAGCACGAGTTCCTGACGCAATATCTCCAAACTGCGGCCTACAAGACTCTCCAAGGACGCTCATCCACCTTCAACTTCGTGGACGCGTTCGCGGGGCCGTGGAGCGTCACAACTGACGATTGTTCCGATGCCTCGTTCGATCAGGCATTACGGACCTTGGAAGCAGTTCGAGCCGACTTGGGAAAGAATGGCGTCCGTGGCCTGAAAATCCGCTTCTGCTTCTGCGAGCGTCGGCCGGAAGCCGTTGAGCGTCTTCGCGCCTACGCTGAGCAGCACAGCGCGTTCGAGATTCACGTCTTTCCCGGCTCCTTCGAAGACAATCTCGACGAGATCGCGAGAGCCTGCCGCGACGGCTTCACCTTCACGTTCATTGACCCCACGGGGTGGGACATTCGATCAGAGCCGGTCTTCGCGTTCTTGAAAAAGATGAACGGCGAATTCTTGCTCAACTTCATGGCCGAGCATGTGAACCGCCACGCCGGGTTTTCGAGCGTCGCGGCGTCGTTCGGCAGGTTCCTTGCTGACCCTGACTGGAAGGACGAGTTCAACGCCCTGCCAGCGTACCTCAGCAACGAGGAGCGCATTCTGCTGCTGTTGAAGCAGAAGATCAAAAGCAGCGGCGCGGCAACTTATGCGCCCGACATGACGATCCTCAAACCTCGCGAGAACCGCCGCAAGATGCGCCTCGTCCTCGGCACCCACTCCCGGAAGGGCGTCGCGGTATTCCGCGACGTTCACGAGAAGGTCGAACTCAGCGAAATGCAGACGAGGGCGACGATCAGCCAAGAAGAGACCCACCAGCCGGGATTTTGGTCGGTCGCGGAGGTAAGCGAATCGCAGCAGCAGGCGAGGGGCGTCGGGTCCGCTAATCAACGATACGCGGCCGAACGTTTGATCATGGAAGCGCTCTCGCGCGGCCCTGCGCGCTTCGACGATCTCGCCGCTGAGGTCATGGAAGCTCACGCAATGCGTCTTACGCAGACGAAAGACTTGCTCAATGTGATGAAGGCCCAAGGCCTCCTCACGTTCGATCTACCGGGAAGGACGAAGAAGCCGCAGCCGGACACGGTGATCACGGCTGTACCGCAGGCCTAACTGCCCAAAAAAATTCGTCAGCTGGACCGGCAATCGCTGTTGTAAGATCGCCCCTTACAACAGTGGACTGTTGCGCCGGCTGATTTTCAGGTCACCTCAGGAAACCCTCACGAGCGGAGGGTTGAATGACACTAGCCGGATCAATGCGGGCCTCAACGAGCGGATCTCAGACCCCAGAGGCGTCCGATGATGGTAGATTGCTCGATCCTCTCTTGCCCGTTGTTCCAGGCAGGAACACCGCGGCGAATGACAATCCCGCAGACTACGACCTGCAACCTTGCCTTCCCATCACAGACGAGGAAGTAACATTGCTTCACCGATACCTCAGTCGAGAGATTCTCGGGCTGTTTTCCTGAGGAGCGTTATGGTCACGAAGCCGGCATCTTCCCTTGAAGCTGTAGCAAGCTTGCAGCGAGCCGCGGCTTATGTGCGTGTCTCGACCAATCGGCAGGCTGAACATGAGACCAGCCTTGCCGATCAGGTGGCTGCGATCACGTCCTACTGCGAAGCGCGTAATATCGAGCTGGCAGAGGTGTTCCGGGAGCCGGGCGCGTCAGCGACGGATGACAATCGCCCGCAGTTCCAGGCGATGATCGAGGCAGCAACGTCGCGTGAGCGGCCTTACGATTTGATCATCGTTCACAGCTTCAGCCGCTTCTTTCGCGATCAGTTCGAGTTCGAGCGCTACCGTCGCAAGCTCGCAAAGACGAAGGTGAACCTGGTCTCCATTACCCAAGACGTTGGCGAGGGTGCGACTGGCGACCTAGTTCGATCCATCCTCAGCAAGTTCGACGAATATCAGAGCGCCGAGACGGCCAAGCACGTGCGGCGCTCGATGGTCGCCAATGCCCGGGATGGCTTCTGGAATGGGGCGGTCGCGCCGCTCGGCTACAAGGTCGTGATTGCCGAGCGCCGCGGCGACAAGGATAAGAAGGTGCTCGCTCTGGACGAAGCCGAGGCATCAGTCGTTCGGAAGATCTTCTCACTCTATCTGGAGGGCGACGGTTCTTCAGGCCCGATGGGCATCAAGAAGATCGTCTCCTGGCTCAACGGCCGGAACTATACCTATCGCGGCAAGCCCTTCCACGTCTCCAACGTGGACGTTGTGCTTCGGCGTACGACCTACATGGGCACGCACTACTTCAACCAGAAGGATTCCCGGAGCGGCGAACGACGACCGCGCGAAGAGTGGGTGCCGATCGCTGTCCCATCCATCATCGACGAAGAGACGTTTCTGACGGTCCAAGCACGACTTGGGCAGCGTAACCCGAGACGGACACCCGCGAGGGTCGTCTCGGGGCCCACGCTTCTGACGGGTATTGCCCGTTGTGGGTGCCCGGACTGTGGCGGCGCCATGACCATCCGAACCGGCAAGTCTGGTCGGTACCGCTATTATGCCTGCTCACGGCGAGCCACGCGGGGCGAGACTGCCTGCACGGGCCGTTCCATCCGGATGGAGAAGCTGGATGGGATTGTTCTCGCCGCGCTCGAGGAGCGAGTACTGGCACCCGAGCGTCTTCCCGAGCTGCTGACGGCGTTTCTGGAGAAGAGCGACGAGTCTGATCAGCGGAGGCGTGAGGAGCTTGCACTGCTCCGCGCTGCCAAGACCAACAGCGAGGGCGCGCTCAACCGGCTTTATGAGCTCGTCGAGCAGGGACTTGCCTCGCCAGGCGATTGGGACTTTGCCGAGCGCCTGACCCATCATCGGCACCGCATTGCTGCGCTCACCGCCGACATTGCATCGCTCGAACGACAGCTCGCCTCCTGCCAGCGCCGCATTACGCCGGATGTCATTGGCCGATTCGGCAAGCTCCTAAGCGACGGACTGCGAGGCGACAGCCCCGCACTCCGCCAAGCCTATGTTCGGCTACTCATCGAAGACGTGACGGTCGAAGCTGACAAGGTTCAGATCCGAGGCTCGCGAAAGGATCTGGAGCGAGCCGTCATAGCTACCGCAGGCAGCGGCGCCACCAAGGTGCCCAGTTTTGCACGGGAATGGCGCACCCGACAGGATTCGAACCTGTGGCCTCTGCCTTCGGAGGGCAGCGCTCTATCCAGCTGAGCTACGGGTGCGTGGGAGCCGCGCTTAGCCGCAGGTGGGGCTAGCGGCAAGCCGGGTCGAGGAATGCGGCGAGCGCACAGTGCAGGCCATGGCGGGCCGATCCGACAATCATGCCAACGTGCCCGGAAGGGATGTCGTGGGTCGTTCCGGCAGGGGCGCTGACCGCCGGCGTGATGCGGTCCTTGGATGCAGTGCAATTCAGGAGCGGGACGGCCAGCCGATCGCTCATCGCTCGGCCGCGGATCATCCAGCGGCCGGATCCGGGCAGGTCGGATCCGAAGAAGTCCTCGATCAGTTCGCGGGCGGCGGGGAAGGGCAGGGCCTCGCCCTCGTTCGCCCAATCTTCCAGGACGACGAAGCGCCGCTCGTTCGCCTCGCCTGCGTCGAGCTTCGCAAAGTCGGCGAACTTGGCGACCGTTCGTGACGGATCGAGCGACCAGAATGCGGCTTGAAGAACTTCCATCGGCAGCACCTTCAGCGAAGTTGCCGGCAATTTTGCCGCGCGCCAAAG
Organism: Sphingomonas daechungensis; assembly: GCF_039543105.1. NCBI lineage: Bacteria > Pseudomonadati > Pseudomonadota > Alphaproteobacteria > Sphingomonadales > Sphingomonadaceae > Sphingomonas > Sphingomonas daechungensis. Next base: position 493,826 of record NZ_BAABJC010000001.1, on the reverse strand, counting down.
GTCGAGCAAAGATTTTCGCGAGTCTTCTGGATAATTCGAAAATCGCCAGGGCGCGGCGATCGTCGCCACGCGCTCTGCGGGGGTGAGGTTTGCAGCCGCAATCGCCATTGTCCCGCCCAGGCAGTATCCGATGAGCGCCGGCTGTTCGTCGAGTTGCGCGATGAGCGGTGCTAGCAGATTTGAAACGTGACCGCCGATGTCGTGCTCCGCTCGCTCCCGCGCGGGTCCCCAATCGAGCAGCAGGCTTCGGCGTCCCATCTGCGCGATCGCCGAAGCGAGCGACACGTCTTCGTCCAAGTCGAGCACGTCGGGCGGGTTGATCAGCGACGGGACCAGGATCGCCGGCGGACCGGTGCCACCATGGTCGCGCAACACTGCCGGGCCAACCCTGGCGACCACGCGCCCCGTCGGCCGTCGAATAGTGCGCGCCGCTCGCTCGTATTTTACGAGCCCGTCGAGCGCCGCGCGGGCGGTCTGCGGGTCGTTTTCCCCAACCATCCGGACCATCTCGAGAAACAGTGGAAGTGGGCGCGGCGCGCGTTCATGTTGCAGCGCACTATGTTCCGGTAGTAGGTGGTCCGGGGAGTTATCGGAGCGGTTCATGGCCAGGTCCTCGGACAAGGTGACAATCAAGAAATACGCTAACCGGCGTCTCTACGACACGGAATGCTCTTCCTACATCACTCTCGACCGCCTTGCGGAGATGGTGCGGGAGGGACGCGAGTTCGAAGTCGTCGATGCGAAGACGGGCGAGGACATCACGCGCCAGGTCCTGACGCAGATCATCGTCGACGAGGAAGCGCGCGGATCCACCATGCTTCCGGTAAATTTCCTGAAGCAGCTGATCGGTCTTTACGGAAACTCGATGCAGGGCGTCGTCCCGCAATATCTCGAAGCGGCCATGGACGCGTTCCAACGCAACCAGAGCGCGATGCGCGACGCTTTCGGCGGCAAGGTTTTCGCCGATCTCGCGAAGCGCAACATGGAGATGTTCGAGAACACGAGTCGCGCTTTTTCCGGACCCGCCGCAAAACCAAAGGCGAAAACGGAAAAGCCGGAGGGCGATGCCGAGCTCGACAAGCTCCGTGAAGAGCTGGCGGCCCTCAAGGACAAAGTCGACCGGCTGACCAAGTGATCGGAACACATGTGAAGAAGGTCGCGCTCGCCGCGGCGGCTTGTGCGTTCGCGCTTGGCCCACTGCGCGCCCAATCGACAACCACCGATTTCAGCTATTCGCCGATCAGTCCGGGTGCCTGGGTTTACCGGTCAGTTGCGGGCGGAAGCGAGGCCGCCTTCGTCGACGGGACAGGCACCACGCGCGCGGTTGTCGCTTGCGGTACCGTCACGCGGCTCGTGACGCTGTCGCGAACGAGCGCAGTCGCGACAACGAGCCTTTCGTTCTGGACGAGCTCGCTGTCGCGCCAATTGACGGCACGTTTCGACTCACGGTCCGGGCGACTGATCGCGCAGGTCGGGGCCTCGGATGCACTGCTGGACGCGCTCGTCTTCAGCCGTGGGCGCATCGCGATCCTGACGCCCGGCTCACCGGCGCTGGTCCTTCCGGCGGGGACAGAAATTGCGCATGTTGTCGAGGATTGCCGCGCCTAGTTTCGGCGCACGCGAATTTCCGAAGATTGCAGATTTCCAGCGCATTACAAGTCTTGTGATTTGCGCGCACACGAATCATCTTCATCTCAGCTTCAACGCAGCGAAAGGAGGTGATCCGATGTCTCATGGTTCAGCAGAGAGGTCGGAAAGGGGGGTTCGTCGGCCGTAGCGCTGGACGGACGGCCAAACACTTCCGGCCGCTGACCATGTTCGAGGGGATCGTTGCTTTGGCAGCGGTCCCCTTTAACGTATCTGTGCAATTTGATTCTTCGCAATTACACACATGGTTCGTTGCCGAAACGGAACCGTACGGCAGTTGAAGTGTCTTCTGGGCAAGACCGAAAGGAACGATTGCGATGGCCAAGTCCACCACCGGGAAAAAGTCTTCCAAGAACGAAACTCTCGATAAGATTGCCAAGGCAGCGATGAGCCGCGAAATGCTTGCGGCCGGACTTGCCGCCGCAGCTGCCGCGATCAGCGCCAGCCCTGCCGCGCGCCGCAAGATTCGCGATGCTGGCCTGGATGCCGCGGACACCGCGCAGGCGGCTGCAAGCACCATGGTTTCCAGCGCTTCGAAACTCGGGTCATTGATTGCGGAGGCGGTCGCCGATGCCGCGCAGCGAGTCCTTTCCGGCAAGTTCACGGATGAGGGAGCGCCGGTCGCCGCCAAGAGCACCGCAAAGCGTTCGAGCGCGAAACGCCCTGCGGCGAAGAAGCCTGCCGCAAGGAAGCCTGCCGCGAAGAAGGCGCCGGCGGCCGCGAAGGCTTCGACGGCTACCCGCGCGAAATCCGCGAAGCCGGCGGCGGCTCGCAAGTCCACGACCACGGCTGCGCGCAAGCCCGCCGCTCGCAAGCGGACGACAACGGCTCGCAAGGGCGGTTCGAGCCGCGGCAGCGGGACTGCACCGACAGGCGGCGCAAAGAGCTAAGTCTTAGGCGGCGCGGTCTTCGAACTGGAGCCGCGCCAGCCTTGCGTAAAGGCCCTCGCGACGTGTCAGCGTGGCGTGCGTGCCTTCCTCGACGATCCTGCCGTGATCCATCACGACGATGCGGTCGGCCGCGCGTACGGTTGCGAGGCGATGCGCAATGACGATCGTCGTTCGATCCGCCATCAAGCGGTCGAGAGCGTCCTGCACCAGCCGTTCGCTTTCTGCATCCAGCGCTGACGTCGCCTCATCGAGGAGCAACAAGGGCGCATTGCGAAGCAGCGCTCGAGCAATCGCAATGCGCTGACGTTGTCCGCCCGAGAGGCGCGCTCCGCCTTCACCCATGAACGTGTCGAGACCATCCGGAAGCTTGCGCAGGAATTCCTCGGCGTGTGCGTCGCGCGCGGCTTGCCAGATGTCCTCTTCGCTGGCGTTCCAGTTGCCGTAGCGAAGATTGTCGCGCGCGGTTGCGGCGAACATAACCGTCTCCTGAGGGACCAAAGCGATCCGCTGCCGGATGTCGGCGGGATCGGCGTCGCGGAGATCGACGCCGTCGAGCAGCACTCGGCCGGATTGCGGGTCGTAGAAGCGCTCGGCCAGCTGGAAGATCGTCGTCTTGCCGGCTCCCGAAGGACCCACCAGCGCAAGTCGCTCACGCGCCTTCACATCGAGGTTGAAGCCCTCGAGAGCGGAGACATCACGCCGCGTCGGATAATGAAAAGTGACGTCTTCGAACGTGAGCTCGCCACGGGCGGGCTGCGGCAGCACCTTCGGGTTGGCCGGCGCCCGAATGTCGGGCTCCGCTTCCAGCAACTCGGTCAGGCGTTCGGAAGCGCCGGCCGCGCGAAGGAAATCGCCATACACTTCGGACAGTGCCCCGAAAGCGCCGGCGAGAAGACCGCCGTAGAGAACGAACGCCGCAATGGTGCCACCCGTCATCCGCCCGGCGGCGACATCCACCGCGCCCTGCCAGATGATCAGGGTGATGGCACCGAACATCAGGAAGATTGCACAAGCTGTCATGATGGCGCGCAGCAGGATGCGTTTCTTGGCGGTTGCGAAGACGCGCTCGACGGCTTCGGTGAAGCGGGAGGCCTCGCGGCCTTGCTGCCCGAAAGCCTGGACGATCTTCATCGATCCAAGCACCTCGCTGGTTACTGCTCCGACATCGGCAATGCGGTCCTGGCTGCTGGTCGAGATCTTGCGGACGCGGCGGCCGAGAAGAATGATCGGTCCCAGTGCAAGTGGAAGGCCGAGCAGCATCAGTCCGGCGAGCTTCGGCGACAAATAAATGAGGATGCCGACGCAGGCGATCGCCAGGACGACGTTTCGAAGCGCGACGGAAACCGTGGTGCCGACAACTTGCTCGATAATCGTCGTGTCGACGGTCAGCCGGGAGGTAATCTCCGCGGGCCGGTTCTCTTCAAAGAAGCCGGGCGACAGGCGAAGCAGGTTGCGATGAACCGCAAGGCGGATGTCGGCGACGGTGCGCTCGCCCAGCCAGGACACGAAGAAATACCGGACAGCCGTCGCGATGGCCATCACGCCGACCAGCATCAGCAGATATTCGAACCAGCGGGCGATGTCCCGCGTGGAGCCCCCGGTGGCAAACCCTTTGTCGATGATGAGCTTGAAGGCGTATGGGACGCCCGATGTCGCCGCCGCAGCAACCACCAGGGCTGCCGCCGCCGCTGCGATATGCCCGCGATATTGCGAGGCGAAGCGCCAGATCATGCGCAGGTTCTTGACGGAGCGGCCCTTGGGGCGGTTTGCGGCGCTGGCCATCGTTGCCGACTAGCAGCCGTGGCGCTGTCCCTCAATTGCGCACCGCAATGAGTGCAGTGCAACATGGCCCTTGCCGTTGGAGCAAATGGGGTCCACATCCATTGGTTCGTGGTGATGAGGGTGCCCCCTAAATGCTGTATGACGCCTACGAAGTTCAGCGCTCGTTTCTCGCGGGTGCGAGCAAATTGGCGGGAATGAGCGCGGGGTGGCTGAATAATCCAGCAAACCCATTTGCTTACGCCTCGATGAGTCCGATGATTTCGGCGGCTCTCGACGTGTTCGCCCATGCTGCGGCGCCACGAGGGAAGCCGGAATTCGGCCTGAAGGAAACGATCGTGAAGGGCCGCAAGGTCAAGGTTCACGAGGAAATCCTGGTCCGGGAGCCGTTCGGGCAGCTCAAGCGCTTCGTCCGCGAAGGTGTGGCCGACAAGGATCCGCCGCTGCTGATCGTGGCGCCGATGTCCGGACACTTCGCGACGCTGCTTCGCGGCACGGTGGAGCGGATGCTTCCGAAGCATGACGTCTACATCACCGATTGGCGCGACGCGAAGTCGGTACCGCTCAGCGAGGGCACCTTCGATTTCGACGATTACGTCGATTATCTCATCGAGTTCATTGAGGCGATCGGCGAAGCGAGGGGCGAGCGTCCCCACGTCCTGGCGGTCTGCCAGCCGTCGGTTCCGGCCTATGCTGCCGTCGCGCTGATGAATGCTTCCCGCAATCGCTGGCGTCCAAAGACGCTGACGATGATGGGCGGACCGGTCGACAGCCGCGAGGCGCCGACTGCGGTGAATACTCTTGCGACCGAGCGTCCGCTAGCGTGGTTCCAGAAGAATGCGATCGCCACCGTTCCGCTCTATTATCCGGGCGCCGGCCGGAAGGTTTATCCGGGCTTCCTTCAGCTCGCGGGCTTCATGACCATGAACCTCGGCAGCCACCTCGTCAGCCATTGGGAGATGTTCAAGCATCTGGTCGAAGGCGATGAGGAGAGCGCGACTTCGACCCAGAATTTCTACGACGAATATCGCTCGGTCGCCGACATGACTGCCGAATTCTACCTGCAAACGGTCGATATCGTCTTCCAGCGCCATCTGCTGCCCAAGGGCCAGCTGATGCACCGCGGCGACAAGGTCGATCCCAGGGCGATCAAGGACACCGCGCTGCTCGCCATCGAGGGCGAGCGCGACGATATTTCGGGCATTGGCCAGACCAAGGCTGCGCTGGACATCTCGACCGGTCTCGGCTCGTCCAAGAAGCAATATTTCATGGCCAAGGACGTCGGCCACTACGGCATTTTCAACGGGCGCAAGTGGCGCGAGCGCATCGCGCCGGTTGTCGAGGACTGGATCGCCAAGAACGCCTGAAGTCAGGCCTTCCGCATCCGAACTCCACCCAGCATGGTGAGCGCGACGATCCCTGCAAGCGCGGCGACTACCGCCGCGATCGTCATGGCGGAGTGAAATCCGTCGAAGAGGCCGGCGTCTTCCCGGCCCAGCACGGACCCGAGCATTGCGGTTGCAATCAACCCGCCCAGCCGGGCAACGGCGCTGTTGAAGCCGGACGCCATCGCAACGTGCTGTTCCTCGACCGAGCTGAGGACCGAGGACGTCAATGGCGCGACGGCAATCGTCATTCCGATCGCTGAAACAAGTATCGTCGGAAAGACTCCCGTCCAATAGCTGGCGTCAGGGCTGACCAGCCTTCCGAGCAGCATGCCTGCACCGACCACGATCGGACCGACGGTCAGCGGCAAGCGGGGCCCGATGCGGGCGGCGAGCGAGCCCATGGTCGGCGAAATGGTGGTCATGAGAATCGGCAGCGGAAGCATCGCCATTCCAGCCTGGACCGGCGAATAGCCGCCGCTGGTGATCAGCACGTACGGGATCAGAAGCATCGCCGCCGCAAACGCACCGTAGAGAAGGAACGTCATCAGGTTCAGCCCGGTAAAGCAGCGGTCGCCGAACAGGCCGAGCGGCATCATCGCCTGCTGCCCCCGACGCTTCTCGACGAGGAGAAACCCCGCCACCAAGGCGAGGCCGGCGAGGCCGGTGGAGATCGCGGCGGTACTCCATCGGCCATTCGCCGACCACAAGGTGAGCGCATAGGTCAGGCCGCCTAGCCCTGCCGTGATCAGCAGCGCGCCGGCATAATCGGTGCGGCCAGCGCCTTTTTCCCTGCTTTCCTCAACGAACCTCAGCGCGAGCAGGATCGCTCCCAGCGCAAGCGGCAGGTTGATGTAGAAGATCGAGGGCCAGCCGGCGTGATCGACCAGCCACCCCCCGATCAGAGGCGCGACCGCCGCCGCTGCGGCTCCGGCAGCAGCCCATATGCCGACCGCACGCCCGCGCTTCTCGCCTTCGAAAGCGGCGTTGAGCAAGGCTAGGCTGTTGGGGAGCAGTAGGGCCGCGCCGACGCCCTGTGCCGCTCGGGCAGCCAACAGGATGGGAAGGGTTGCCGCCAATGCGCAAAGCAGGGACGTGACCGCGAATATGCTGGTTCCAATGACGAGCAACCGGCGCCGTCCGTAATGATCCCCCAGCGCTCCGCCCAAGAGCAGCAACGCCGACAATGGGAGAAGATAGGCGTTGACCACCCACTGGACCTCGGCCGCCCCCGCTCCGTAGCTCGCGCGGATGGCAGGTAGGGCAACGCTAAGAACGGAGCCTTCGACGAAGGACAGGCTGGACGCGAGGACGCAGGCGACAAGCGTCCAGTTGGGACTGGCTTTGCGCGTTCGCGTTCGGGGGCTCAATCGACCCGCTGAGCCAGCGCAGCCTCAACCATGTCACGCCAGACTTCAGAATCGCCGGCCGCGGCCATCGCCTCGTCCGGCTCGCGGGCAGTGTGGAGGACGGCAAGCGCCTGCTTGACGTGCTCGGGCCAGGTGAGGTCGACTTTCTCGGCTGCGGATGGATCGCTGCCTTCCGCATTGCTGCTGTGCGCTGCGCCGGCGAGCACGCGGGCGATGCGTTCGACCAGTGGGCGATTGGATTCGGGCATCTTTGAACTCCTTGCCGGACTAAACAGCTTCACGGCGTTTGGGTTCAAGCAGACGCGTCAGCGCGCGCCGAGCCGCGATCACCAGCCAGATCGACAAGGCCACGAGCAGCAGAGCGATCAGTACGGCGGCGACCGGGTTGGCGATCGCAAGCGCGAAGAGGCCCACGGTGGCCACGTCCTCGCCGGTGGACACAACTACGTTCGAGAAAGGCTCCGGGCTGACGTTCACCAATGTGCGCGCTCCCGCCTTTCCGGCATGAGCGATGAAGGCTGCACCGCCGCCGAGAAGGAAGCTTGCCACCTGCCAGCTCGGATCCGCTGAATCGACGATGGCCAGGCTCAATAGGGCTCCACCGACCGGTCGGATGACGGAGTGAACGGTGTCCCAGATGCTGTCGACCCAAGCGATCTTGTCGGCGAAGAATTCCGCGAATGCCCCGGCACCGGCAATGCCGATGATCCAGTTGTTCGCGAGCACGTCCAGCGTCCGCAACTGCTCCGGAAGCGCGACCCAGCCAAACTTCATTGCGAGACCGGTGGCGAATACCACGAGATAGAGGCGCCAGCCCGCGAGCAGGCTGATCGAAGCGGCTAGCGCGACGAGTTCGACGGCGCTCATATGATTCGAGACTAGGGCCTACAGCGCCAACCGCAAACAGCTGTTTCGACATGGCTCAGCTTCTTTGCCATGCATGAACACATGGTGCGTTTCGAACATCGGGCGGTTCCCATTGTCCTCGCCGCCGTAACCGTCGACGTCATTGGTTTCGGCATTGTCATGCCGGTGCTGCCCGAGCTGATTACCGAGCTTGGGCGGATGGACCTTGCTGCGGCGACCCGGGTGTCCGGCTGGATGCTGGCGGTTTTCGCCCTCGCGCAGTTCTTCGCCGGACCCATCATGGGGAATCTCGGTGATCGCTTTGGCCGGCGCATCGTCCTGATCGCGGCCATGATTGCCTTCGCCATCGACTATTTCGTCATGGCCTGGGCACCGACGATCGCCTGGCTGTTCGTCGGTAGGGCGGTTGCTGGGATCGCCGGCGCAAGCATGGGCCCGGCGGGTGCGGTGATTGCAGACGTGACGCCTCCGGAGAAGCGCGCCGCCACGTTCGGACTGCTCGGCGCATCATTCGGGGTCGGCTTCGTGATCGGCCCTGCGCTGGGCGGAGTCGTGTCTGCCTTCGGCACCCGAGCGCCTTTCTTCGTCGCCGGTGCGCTGGCGGCGATCAATGCAGTCGCCATGCTGCTTTTCCTGCCCGAGACATTGAAGCCGGAGAACCGTCGCCCGTTCCGCCTTCGCGATGCGCACGTCATCGGTGCATTCAAGCCGCTTTTTCACGCCGGCAATGCCACGCCTCTGCTGATCGCATGGTTCCTCTGGCAGCTGGGCGGAGTCGTTTATCCCGCTGTCTGGGCCTTCTGGGCCGCGATCCGCCTTGGCTGGGATTCGGCGGCGATCGGATGGAGCCTGGTGTGGGTCGGTGCACTCCAGCTGCTGGTGCAAGTCTTCCTCACCGAACGTGTCGTGAAGCGTCTCGGAGAGTGGGGGGCGGCTGTCGTCGGACTTTCATGCGGGGCAGTCACGTTGCTCGCCTATGCGTTCGCATCACACGGCTGGCAGGTTTACGCTTACTTTCTGATCGGCTGCCTCGGCGCGTTGGCCTGGCCGGCCATGAACGGCCTGCTGTCGCGGATGGTCGACGCGACACGGCAGGGCGCACTCCAGGGAGGACTGGGGTCGATGAACAGCGTTGCTGCCATATTCGGCCCGCTGATCGCGGCGCAGAGCCTCGCTTGGGGAAGCCGCAACGGCTTCGACGGCGCTGCCTTCCTCGTCGCTGGAATCCTGATTGCGGCGTCGGCGCTGATCATCGCGTTCGGAACGCCGCGACGACCGGCCGACGCACTGGTGGCCGCCCAGGATTGAATGAGGAATTCGGGCTGGCGGCTTCCTAGAAAACCTCGAACAATCCAGCCGCGCCCATGCCGCCGCCGATGCACATGGTGGTGACGACATATTTCGCGCCGCGGCGCTTGCCCTCGATCAAAGCATGACCGGTCAGGCGCGCACCTGACATGCCGTACGGGTGGCCGATCGAAATCGCGCCACCGTCTACGTTGAGCAGGTCGTTGGGGATTCCGAGCTTGTCGCGGCAATAGAGCACCTGGACCGCAAATGCCTCGTTCAGCTCCCACAGGCCGATGTCGTCCATTTTCAGGCCGAACCGGTCGAGCAGCTTGGGAACCGCGAATACGGGACCGATACCCATTTCGTCCGGCTCCGTGCCGGCGACCGCCATGCCGACATAGCGGCCGAGCGGCTCCAGGCCGCGCTTCTCTGCGACCGTAGCGTCCATGATGATGCAAGCCGACGAACCGTCGCTGAGCTGGCTGGCGTTGCCGGCGGTGATGTGCGTGCCGGGGCCAAGCACCGGCTGCAGGGATGCGAGGCCTTCCAACGTGGTGTCGGCGCGATTGCCTTCGTCCTTGGCGAGCGAGACTTCCTTTTGCGAAACCTCGCCGGTTTCCTTGTCCTTGACGCTCATCGTCACCGTGACCGGCACGATTTCGGCATCGAAGCGGCCGGCAGCCTGCGCGGCGGCCGTTCGCTGCTGCGACTGGAGAGCATATTCGTCCTGCGCCTCGCGGCTGATCTTGTAGCGCTGGGCGACGGTCTCCGCCGTGCCGAGCATCGGCATGTAGACATCCTTGTGAATCGCGATCAGCGAAGGGTCGCCGCCGATCCGCATTTCGGGCGTCTGCACCAGGCTGATCGAATCCTGTCCGCCGGCGGCAACGATATCCATCCTGTCGATGATGACCTGCTTCGCGGCAGTCGCGATGGCCATCAGGCCGGACGCGCACTGGCGGTCGATAGTCTGCCCGCTAACGGTCACCGGACAGCCGGCGCGCAAGGCGACCTGCCGGCCGATATTGCCCGCCTGAACGCCCTGGGTGAGCACGCAGCCCCACGTCACGTCGTCGATTTCGCCAGCGTCGATGCCTGCACGCTCGATGGCCGGTGCAAGTGAAAGCGCACCAAGAGTTGCACCAGGTGTCGCATTGAACGCGCCCTTGTAAGCACGGCCGATGGGGGTTCGCGCGGTCGAAACGATTACGGCGTCGCGGACGGACATTCTTCTCTCCTCAAACGAACAGCAGGCCGAGCCATTCGGCCGTCAGTGCGGGCTTCTCCTCGCCCTCGATCTCTACGGTCACGGTGTGACGCAACAGCAATTGCCCGGGCGCTTTCTCGTCCACCGAGTCAAGCCGGAAGCGGCCGCGGATCCGCTTGCCGCTGCGGACCGGTGCAATGAAGCGCACGCGATCGAGACCGTAGTTGACCGCCATCCTGATGCTGTCCGGCACAAGCATCGCCTCCGCGGCCATGCGCGAAAGCATCGACAGGGTCAGGAAGCCGTGGCCGATCGTCCCACCGAACGGCGTCTGCGCGGCAGCCACGGGATCAACATGAATGAACTGACGATCCTCGGTCGCGTCGGCGAATTGGTCGATCCGCTGCTGGTCCATTGTTAGCCAACTCGAAACGCCGACTTCGGAGCCGATGCGCGAGCGGAGGTCGTAAAGGGAAGTAACTGGCACGATTGTCAGTTAGAACGGCCAGACGCGCGTGGGCAAGTCGAACTTCGCTCAGCCTTCGGAACCTGAAGCACCGCGCTCGGCATAGGGCATGATGAACGATCCGTCTGGTGCGGCCGTGAAGGACGTTTGCGTTGGATAGGCGAAGGCGATGCCCTCGCTTTCGAACGCGCGCTTCACGTTGACGATGATCTCGGACCGGTGGCGCGCCAGCGAGTCCGGGTCTCGCGTTCTATCGTCATAGACGATTTCGCAGTCGATCGAGCTCGGTCCGAACGCGAGGGCGCAGCAGCGGACGAGCTTGCAGTTCTTCACCGCGTCGACCGGTCCAGCCACGATCTCCGGCAATCGCTCGAGCGTCTCGGACGATGTCTGGTAGACTAGACCGAACGGCAACCAAGTGCGCCGCACCCGAGCGTCGGTGACGTTGTGTAGCTCCTGCTCGAGGAGCTTGGTGTTGGCCATGATGACCTGTTCGCCGCTGGCCCCGCGGAGGCGAGTGGTCTTGAGCCCGATCCGTTCGACCACGCCGGTCGTGGTGCCGTAACGGACGACATCACCCTTGCGGAACGGTTTGTCGAACAGGATCGAAAGGGCCGCGAAAAGGTCCGCGAAAATGCCCTGCGCGGCAAGGCCGATTGCAATGCCGCCGATGCCGAGGCCGGCAACCAGCGCAGTGACGTTGACCCCGAGATTGTCGAGAATGACGATGAAGGCGATCGCGAAGAGGACCACGCTGACAAGCACGCGGATGATCGACGTCGCGTTACTCAGCGCGGACTCGCTCGTTTCTTCGCCGACCTTCCGCGCAATCAGGCCGAGGATCAGCTCCCGAGCCCAGATCGCGCCCTGAAGGGCGGAGGCGACCGTGAAGCCGATGTCGACCAAGTGCTGAGCGCGCCGCGGAAGCTGGGCGTAGGTGGTGACAATGTCGATCGCCGTCATCACCATGAAAAAGACGGTCGTTCGCGCCAGCACGCGGCCGATGACGCTCTGCCATCCGAAATGCTGGGCCTCGGTTTCGCGGGCGACCATCCTTTGGCCGACAAGGCGCAGGATCAGCATCAGCCCGACGATGCCGGCCGCCACCAGTGCGCCGACCAAAGCGCTTTCGCGGTTCTCGATCAGCCAGGAGATGACCGATTGGGTAGGTTTTACGGCGTCGAATTTCGGCTTCATGAGGCGGCTTGTGGCGGCGGTGCCAACCGCAATCAAGTTTTCGCGGTACGCTTCTCGGCGCCAAGAAACTTGAGAAGGCCAACCTCTTCGGCCGACAGCCACTTGCGCTCGCGCGGCCTTTTCAGACCGTTAAGCGGGTTTCGCGGGCGGTCGCGAGCGGCTTCGATCAGCTTGGGATGGACATAGGATTTGCGGCTGATGGCCGGCGTATTGCCGAGCGCTTCCGCGACGGGCTCCAGGACCGTCTTGAGGCTGATGCGTGCCTTCTCGAACTCGGTTGCGGCCAGCATCTGCTCGAAGGCGATCACACTCGCGCCCCAGGTGCGGAAGTTCTTGGCGGTGAAGTCGCCTCCGGATGCTTCGCGGATATAGGCGTTGACGTCGGCGGAACTCACCGCGCAGGCTTCCCCGTCTTCGGCCATGTACTGGAAGAGATGCTGGCCCGGCAGGTCCTGGCATTTCGAAACGATCCGCCGAAGATTGGAATCCGTAATCGGCACCTCGTGGACGATCCCGTGCTTGCCGGTGAACCGCATCGTCAGCTTGTTGCCCTTGCGGCGGAGATGCCGCGACCTGAGCGTGGTCGCTCCGAAGCTCTTGTTCGCTTTCGCATATTGCTCGTTGCCGATGCGGAGGTAGCCCGTGTCGAGCAGTCGAACGACCGCCGCCAGCACCGCGTCTCGGCTCAGCGAGCGCTTCTTGAGGTCGGCCGCAACCCGGGCGCGGATCTTCGGCAAGGACAGTCCGAATTCCAGTGTGCCGGTATATTTCTTCTTATCCCGCCTAGCCCGAAACCCGAGGTGGTAGCGGTATTGTTTGCGCCCCCGAGCATCGATGCCGGTCGCCTGAAGATGGCCGTTTTCGTCCTTGCAGAACCACGCGTTCTCATAAGCCGGCGGAAGCGCGATCGCATTCAGACGTTCGATCGTCTCGCGATCGGTCACCCGGGCGCCGGATTCATCAAAATATTGCCAGTACCGGCCTTGCTTCCTGCGGGTGTAGCCGGGCTCGCTGTCGCTGCTGTGCCTCAGCCTGCCGCCGTTCCGCTTCTCATCGCCCATCGGCACGCTTAAGCGCCGGGAGGGCCAGCGAGTTCCTGACCGAGCCCAAAGGAGGTGCCTGTGCCCGAGATTTCGAATGCGCGAATCCTGATTGTTTCGAGCGACGGCTTCGAAGAATCGGAACTGTTCGGCCCGCGCCAGATCTTTCAGGATCGAGGCGCGAATGTGAAACTTGCGTCTCCGGATCTGAAGCCGATTCAGGCGACCGTTCACGACGATCCCGGCAGGACGATCCGCCCGGATCTAACGATCGAGCAGGCTCGCGCCGAGGATTACGACGCATTGGTCCTCCCCGGCGGTGTCCGCAATCCCGATCACTTGCGGACGAACGGAGCGGCAATCGAGCTGATCCGCGCCTTCAACCAGGCGGGAAAGCCCATTGCCGCCATCTGTCATGGTCCCTGGCTGCTGGTCGAGGCCGACCTCCTGCGCGGAAAGACGGCGACCAGCTGGCCATCGATCCGCACCGATCTTCGCAATGCGGGCGCGAATGTCGTCGACGAAGCTGCCGTGACCGACGGAAACATCGTCACAAGCCGCAACCCCGACGATGTACCTGCCTTCACGGAAGCCGTCATCCGGCTGGTCGAGAAGTCCGGTGCGATGGCGGCCGCCGAGGAAACTGCCTAACCGGCTGGAAAGGATTTCCCGTTACACCCGATCGCATGGGTGAGCGCGAAAACATTGGGTGGTCGCTGGCGTTCGAACTTGCGCCGGCTGCGATATTTGGGTCGGCGGTGGCTTTTGCGGCCGGGACGTTCGGTGGTCAGTCGATTGTCGCGGTGACACCCGTGGCAGCAGGCGCGGGAGCGTTTGGCGCAACCTGGCTTTTCCTCAGGAAATTCGGGGGAGAGCGAAGGGGCTTTCCGATCAGCCAGTTCGAGCAGGCTCCGGCGGAGTATGAACAATCGTCCGTTGCCGAACTGCTGGAACAGGCCGACGTGGTTGGCATCGTCGAGCGGCTCGGTGCCACCGAGGAAAAAGCGCCCGGTGAAGAACTCGTACTTGACGAGGTAGTGGAGCCTGAAGTTCCAGATTCGCGCGTTGTGCAGCTTTTCCAGCCTGCGGAGACGGCGGGCGAAATGCGAGAGCGGATTGAAACCCATCTGCGCGGTAATCCCCGGCGAACTCCGCCGGACGCGACGCAAGAGCTGCACGATGCGCTTGCAGCTCTCCGCCGCTCGCTCCGCTAATTCTCTATCGTCAGCGCCTCGATGGCGAAGCTGAGGGAGCCGTCGCGCTCGTGTGACGGCTTTCCGTACACGAGCACGTCGGCGACCAGCTGTCCGGGAATCGCGAACTCGCTGTCCGAGAGATCGCTGGTCATCATCTTGAAGATTTCATTGGCTCCTGGCCCTGGAATCCTGAACTGCATTTCGTGACGTTCGCCGACGAAAGTGAGCGATTGCCAATCGGTTGAACGATAGTGCGTAAGCAAAATCCTATCACGATTGACGAGTGCGCGGGCGAGGAGGGCACGTAGCAAGGCAGCGCCAGCCCGGGACATGGCAAGGCGGTTCATTGGACAGTCTCCAGAAAAGCACGGACACGCTCGACTGTCGCTTCGCGCGGCTCTCGCCCTCTGCGAAGGTCGAACACGAAGCGTGGATCGCCAACCGCGTCGCGACCGAAACGAGTCGGCGCGATTTGGCTCCGATTCAGGAACTTCTCAACTTCACGAAGTAAATGCACTTGCTATTCCTCATTACCCAACGCGACTCGGCTGCCCATTCCCTCCCAATGCAATTCCTACTTGTCTAGGGATTTTCCTATAACTATGAGGAAACCATGTTGAACGACCCCCGCACAGTTCTTGAGCGGCTATGCGCCGAGCGGGGGGAGGACTTTGCCGGCCTTTCGCGGATGCTGGGTCGCAACCCGGCCTACATCCAGCAATTCGTCCGCCGCGGCGTCCCGAAGCGCCTCGGTGAGGATGAACGCCGCAAGCTCGCACGATATTTTTCCGTCTCGGAGGCGCTACTTGGTGGACCGTCGGGCGATGAGGCGGTTGGTGGGTTGGTCGCCGTAAACCGCAGCGCGGTTCGTGCCTCGGCGGGACCGGGGGCAATCCCGTACGATCAAGTCGGCAAAGCCTATTTCGCATTCGACGAGGGCTGGCTGAAAAGCCTGACCCAATCGCCGGCCGGCCGTCTGTCCATCATCCGTGTCGAAGGCGATTCCATGGCGCCGACGCTGAACGCGGGCGACGATATTCTGGTCGACCTGGGCGACTGCAACGAAAGACTGCGAGACGGGATCTACGTCCTTCGCGCCGACGATGCGCTGGTCGTCAAGCGCCTCGCGCTTCATCCGGCCGGCCGGCGAGTCACTGTGCAGTCTGACAATCCCGCCTATCCCGATTGGCCGGATTGCGACATCGAGGCGATCAACTGTATCGGCCGCGTTATCTGGGCCGGCCGCAAGATCGGCTGATCAGCGGCGCGAGCGATCCAGCAACCAGATGGCTGCGGCCATCGCCGCGCCCGCAAACGTGCCGATCAATATGCCCTTCATGGGATTGCCAGCCATGACGCCCCAGATCGCTCCGGCGAGGATCGCGATCATCCACAGGAATCCGCCGGCCATCGGTTTTCGTGTCGCCATGAAATCGCTCATGGCAGAGCGCGGTCGTTGGCTCCACCCCTCCAAACATTCATGGTGAACGATCGGTTGACCAGGAATGTCGGTCATCGGGAAAGGGGTTCGGGGTTAATGGGAGACATGGACTCGCCCTACATCGCTGGCCGCCTTGCTCTCACGGAAGCTTCGGACCTTATCGACCGCTTCGGGGACGATGCAGGGTTTGAGGCCGCGGCGCGTGCGGAAAGCAGCCGCGATGCGGGCAACTTGCTTCGATTCTGCCATTGGCGGCAGATCGAGCGGGTCATCGCGACACTTTCCGACGAAGAAGTGCGTGGAACTGTGCACTAGACCATAGACCGGACTGGCGCCGTTCAGGAGCGCCGGTTAGGCTCCTATCATGAGAGCGTGGGGAAGAGCGCCGCTGACCGCATGCGCGGTCGCTGCATTGCTGTGCCCTTTCGCCCCCGCTTGGTCGCAATCGCAGGGATCCGCGGAATTGGATCCGAATGCGCCGCTCGATCCCATGCCGGACCTTGGCGTCGACTGGCCGGACATGAACGCGCCGGACGTGATTGCTCCGCTGGACGCCACCGAACCTGCTGCGGATGCGACTGAGACGAAGGCGGCCGAAGTCGATTCCACCAAGGAAAGCAAATACTCCGTTGTCCTGGAAGGCCTTCAGGGGGTCGATGGCGAGCGGGCGCTCACGGAAACGTTCAATACGCAATCGGCGCTTCGCCAAGGCCATGGCGAGGCATTGAATGCGGCGCAGATCGACCGGCGGTCGAGGGCGGACGCAGACCTACTGACCCAGCTCCTGCGATCCCGCGGCTATTTTGATGCCGTGGTCGATCCCCGGATTGAGCCGATCAAGGACGCGATCCGCGTTGTTCTGGTCGCCGACCCGGGGCGACAATTCACGTTTCAGTCGGTTGAGCTTCCCGGCCTCGAGTCGGCCGGCGAGGAAGCGGCATCGCTGCGCAGCGCATTCGCCGTCAAGGCGGGCGATCCGGTGATCGCGGAAAACGTCATCAATGCCGGTACCGCGCTCAAGGTCGCGCTTGGGGAGGATGGCTATGCGCTAGCGGAAATTGGCGAGCAAAAGATCGAAGCCGATCACCGAACGCAAACCGCCACCCTGGTCCTGCCCGTGCAACCCGGACCGGTCGCGCATTTCGGGAAGTTCACGGTCAGCGGCAAGCCTCCGTTCTCGGCCCGTCACATCGCGACCATCGCGCGGTTCGACACGGGTGACCAGTTCAAGCAATCGAAGGTCAATGACCTGCGACGTGCGCTCGTCGCGACGGGGCTCGTCGCGTCAGCCGATGTAAAGCTCGTCCCGTCAGCCGATCGGCAGACAATCAATATCGACGTACACCTCGAGCCCGCTCCGATGCGGACCGTTGCCGGAGAACTCGGCTACGGCACGGGTGAAGGCGTGCGCGTTGAGGCGAGCTGGCAGCATCGCAACTTCATCAATCCGGAAGGCGCCCTCACGGTGCGGGGCATCGCCGGCACGCAGGAGCAGATGGCATCGGTCGAGCTTCGCCGCAGCAATTTCCGCCGCCGCGACCAGACGCTCGACATCCTGGCGCTCGCCAGCAACGTCAATCGTGATGCTTATGAAGCGCGGACGCTCCGGCTCAGCGGCCTGATCGAGCGGCAGAGCAACATCATCTGGCAGAAGAAGTGGACGTGGAGCTACGGCGCGGACCTCATCGCGACCGACGAGCGCGGCATCTTCAACGACATCAATACCAAGGAAACGCGGGCCTTCTTCATAGGCGCGTTGCCGCTAAGTCTCCGTTACGACGGATCGAACGACCTACTGAACCCCTCGACGGGCTTTCGACTCGGCGGCCGCGTCAGCCCGGAGGTCTCGGTCAAGGGCTCGAATACAACATATGCGCGGATCCAGTTGGACGCGAGCGCCTACCGGCCGGTTTCGGACAGTGTCGTGCTGGCCGGCAGAATCAGGCTTGGGACGATCCTCGGGGCTGAGTCGTCGGAAATTGCTCCCTCCAGGCGTTTCTACTCAGGGGGAGGCGGCTCCGTCCGCGGGTATGGCTTCCAGCGCCTGGGCCCGCGCGACGCATTCGACGATCCGATCGGCGGGTCAGGTCTCGCCGAATTTGCCCTCGAAGCACGCATCCGTCTCAAAGCGTTCGGAGGCAATTTCGGAGTGGTCCCGTTCCTCGACGGTGGCACTCTAACCACGGACGCCATGCCGGATCTCAATAGCTGGCAGCTCGGCGCGGGCGTGGGCCTTCGATACTATTCGGCTTTCGGACCGATCCGGATTGATGTCGGAACGCCGCTCAATCCGCGGGCCAACGATTCCAGGATCGCCGTCGTCGTTTCTCTAGGACAAGCGTTCTAGCGTGGCCGAGGCCGCCGAAACCGCAGTCCCGGCTGCGCCGCCCGATCGGCCGAAGCGGAGCTGGCCGCGGCGCCTGGCGACCGAGTTGCTGGCATTCGTTGCGGCCATTTTCGCATTGGCCGTTGTCGGGCTGATCGTTCTCGACACCGCTCCGGGCCACCGCTTCATCGTCGACCGGATCGAGCGAATCGAGACGTCTTCTGGGCTGCGCTTCCGCATCGGGCGCATCGAAGGCTCAATTTTCCGCGAAACGAAGCTCAAGAACATTGCGGTGCTCGATCAGAACGGAGTCTTCGTCACTTCGCCCGAAATCGATATCGACTGGGCGCCGCTGCGCTGGTTTCGCAACTCGCTTTTCCTGGAGCGGATCGAGGCGGATCGAATAACGCTTCTCCGTCTGCCGAAAATGAAAGCGACTGGGCGACATGGCCCATTGCTTCCCAAGTTCGACATCCATGTTGGCGAACTCAGCATCCACCGGCTCGAGCTTGCGAAGGACGTCACCGGCGTTGCGCGCAGCGGGTCGGTCTACGGAAGCGCCGACGTGCGTGGAGGCCGGGCTCTCGTCGATCTCCGTGCAAAAATGGACCGCGGCGGCGACCAGCTCGCGCTCAAGCTCGATGCCGAGCCGGACGGCAACAGGTTCGATTTGGAAGTCCGCTCGCACTCTCCCGCCGACGGAATTGTTCCGGCGTTGCTTGGCTGGAAACGCTCGATCGATCTGGTTGTGACCGGCGACGGCTCGTGGACCGCATGGCGGGGTATCGCAGCGCTGGATGTTTCGAATCGGAAGGCTGCCCGCCTCGAGTTGACCGTTCGCGACGGTCGATACGGTCTTTCGGGCGCGCTTGCACCCGCGCCATTTCTGAAAGGGCGATGGAAGGCGCTGACGTCACCGACGGTGAAGGTGATCGGCGACGCCACATTCAAGGATCGGATACTTGGCGGGAAGCTGACCGTCGGTTCGGCAGCGCTGCGCGCCGTCGCAAGCGGCGCGGTCGACCTTGCCGAGGGCCGGTACGAGGACCTTCGCCTGGGCGTCGATCTGCTTCGTCCACAAGCGCTGTTCACCAACATGACGGGTCGCGACATCCGCATGCTGTGGACGCTCGACGGCCCGTATGAGACCGCGCGCTTTTCGTACCGCCTGACGTCTCCCGCCCTGAAGTTCGACGACATCGGTTTCGTGAACGTGCGTGCCGAAGGGAGCGGCAATCTTTCGCCGTGGCCGATGCGCGTTCCGCTGCAACTGTCGGCCCGGGCGATTACGGGCATCGGCGATGTCGCGGGCGACATTCTCGCCAACGCACGGCTCGACGGCGTCCTGACAGTCACGCCGAAGTTCGTTCGAGGTGATGGGCTGCAGCTCAGAAGCGCGAAGCTGAACGCGAAGCTCGGGCTGCTGTTCGATCTGGTGACCGGCCATTTCCGGGTGGTGATTTCTGGCGGACTGACGCGCTATTTCATTGAGGGCCTGGGAATCGTCGACGTCCAGACGGAACTCACGGTCGTGCCCGGCCCGAATGGCAAGGGCTCGAGAGTGGTCGGCACCGGCAAGGTCTGGGTCCGAAGGCTCGACAACAGTTTCTTTGCCAGCCTCACGGGCGGCCTGCCGAGAATCGAGACGCGGCTCGAGCGAGGCCCGGATGGGATCCTCTATTTCACCGGCCTTCAGCTTTACTCGCCCAAGCTTCGCCTGGCTGGCGAAGGTCGTCGCAACCATGACGGTACTTTCCACATGGTGGGCCGCGGAAAGCAGGCGCTCTACGGTTCGTTCCGGCTGACTCTCGATGGAGATATCGTCCGGCCGCGCGTTCAACTCTTCCTGGATAGCCCGAATGAGGCTCTCGGACTCCGCGACGTGAACGTATTGCTGGACCCGACAGCCGCGGGTTTCGACTACAAAGCGAACGGTCAGTCGCGATTGGGTCCCTTCACCAGCAACGGCCGCATCCTCCTGCCCAAGGGCGGAGCGGCGGTTATCTCGATTGCTGCCCTGGATGTCAGCGGGACACGCGCCTCGGGCGATCTACGCGCCGACCCGGGCGGCTTCACCGGCACGTTGACACTGGCTGGGGGAGGGCTCGACGGCACACTTGGCTTTGCGCCCGTGAATGGCGCGCAGAGGATCGAGGCGCATCTCAACGCGACAGACGTCCATTTCCCGATGCTGGCTGTGAAGTCGGGACGGATCGATGGCAGCATGATCCTGCAGGACGGCCGCACGACCATCGACGGATCGGTCAACGCACATGGCCTTCAGATGTCCGGCATGACCCTGGCCAGCCTGAAGGCCAACGCAAAGCTGGTGAACGGGTCAGGACAGATCCAGGCAGTGCTCGCTGGTCGCCGCGGCGCGGCATTCGAATTCAACGCGCTGGCGGATGTATCGCCCGACCGCATCGAGGTCACAGGGAAGGGTTCCGTCGAGCACCAGCCGCTTGTTCTGAACCAGGCTGCGGTCCTCACGCGAGCGGGTGACGGCTGGCAGCTCGCTCCCACCAGCATAACCTTTTCCAGTGGGCGCGCGGTCGTCGCGGGCCGCAGCGGATCGCTCCCCGAGGTTCACGTCCAACTGCAGTCCATGCCACTGGAAGTGCTGGATCTCGGCTGGCCCGATCTCGATCTCAGCGGAATCGCTTCCGGCCGGCTCGACTACGCCTGGAAGGGCAACCGCAACGGGCGCGTCGACCTCAAGATCCGTGGCCTTAGCCGGTCAGGGCTCGTGCTTGCGTCAAAGCCGATCGACGTCGGTGTCGCCGCCATCATCACCGGCGACAAGGCAGCGATGCGGGCTGTGGCGGTCAGTGGAGGCGAGACGATCGGGCGTGCACAGGTTCGCTTCGCGCCGATCGGTGGCGGGGACCTTGTGACGGAGTTGCTCAATGCCCCATTGCTGGCCCAGCTTCGCTATGCCGGCCCAACCGACACGCTTTGGCGGCTGTCGGGGATCGAGATCTTCGACCTGACAGGTCCGATTTCGATCGGCGCGGACATTGGCGGCAAGCTCGTCGATCCGACCATTCGCGGATCGGTTCACACGACGAACGGTCGCGTCGAGAGCGCAGTCACCGGCACACTCGTCGAACAGCTCCAGGTCGACGGGCAGTTCATCGGTTCACGCCTGGTTTTCAAGCGGCTGGCCGGGACGACCAAAGGCAATGGGTCCGTCGAAGGTACCGGAACGGTGGACTTCAGCGGTGGGATGGCCGCGCTAAACCTTTCGTTCAACGCCAGCCACGCGCTGCTGCTCGACCGCGACGACATCGCCGCGCGGGTCACCGGACCCATTCAGGTCCGTTCGGACGGGCAGGGCGGAACGATCAGCGGCAAGCTCCATCTCGACAACGGTCGGTTCACCTTGGGCCAGGCGAGCGCCGCTGCAGCCGTCCCGCAATTGCAAGTGCGTCACATCGGCCTCGATCAGGACGAGGTCATCGAAATTGCCGCCCTTCATCCGTGGAGGCTCGACTTCGACGTATCGGGCGGCGAGGTCAAAGTGCGGGGACTAGGGATCGACAGCATCTGGTCCACCAATCTGCACGTTACCGGCACGGCGGATGCGCCCCGCATGACCGGCCAGGCAAATCTCGTCCGCGGCGAATATGACTTCGCCGGCCGGACCTTCCGACTGGATCGGGGAATCATCCGCTTCCGGGGCGAATATCCGCCGGATCCGATCCTCGACATTCGAGCACAGGCGAACGTGCAGGGCCTGGACGCGACGGTGGTCGTCGGGGGCAGCGGGTTGCAGCCGGATATCAGCTTCACAAGCGTTCCGCCGCTTCCTGAGGATGAGCTTCTCTCCCGCATCCTGTTCGGCACTTCGATTACCAACCTGTCCGCCGCCGAGGCTCTGCAGCTCGCATCCGCGGTCGCCGCCCTTCAGTCCGGCGGCGGTGGACTGGACCCGATCAACAGCTTGCGGAAGGCCGTGGGCCTGGACCGGCTCCGGATCATTCCCGCCGACGTCGCAACCGGGCAGAAGACTGCCGTCGCGGCGGGTAAGTTCGTGACTCGTAGGCTGTACGTCGAAGTCATCACGGACGGGCAGGGCTATTCCGCCACGCGCGCGGAGTTCCAGGTGACCCGCTGGCTTTCGATCCTTTCGTCGATTTCGACGATCGGCCGGACCAGCGCGAACCTCAGGGTCAGCAAGGATTATTGAGCCGCACCCGCTGGCGTGCCAGAACAGCGCTCAGGCAGGGGAGGCTTCATGAAGAACTGGAATGTGCGCAAGCAGGTCGTCGCTCGCGAGGACCTTCCGGAAGAGCATCGTCTTGCGCAGTCCCTGTCCTGGCCGCACCTCGTCGCGCTTGGCGTCGGGGCAATCGTCGGTACCGGCATTCTTACATTGATCGGGGTCGGCGCCGGCAAGGCGGGCCCGGCCGTGATCCTGTCCTTCGCCATCGCCGGCGCGATCTGTGCCTGCGCAGCGCTCGCCTATGCGGAAGTCGCCACGATGATCCCTGCTTCGGGCAGCGCGTACACCTATTCCTACGCGGTTTTCGGCGAGCTCATCGCCTGGATGATCGGCGTGGCGCTGATCCTCGAATACACCTTGGTCGTCAGCGCCGTGGCCGTCGGTTGGTCGGGCTATGCGGCGGGTTTTCTAAGCTCGATAGGAATGGGGTTACCTGACGCCCTGATAAAGGGGCCAGAGCTCGGGGGGATCATCAACGTCCCCGCGATCTTCATTATCGTCGTTGTCGCCGGGATGCTGATTGCCGGCACACGCGAAAGCGCGACCGTGAATGCCATCTTGGTCGTTATCAAGATGGCGGCGCTCGCCTTGTTCATTGCTGTTGCTTTGCCGGTCTTCGACTCCTCGCATTTCCAGCCGTTCATGCCGTTCGGCTTCCCCAAATCTGGACCGTCGGGAAGCGAAGTCGGGGTGATGGCGGCCGCGGCGATCATCTTCTTTGCCTTCTACGGCTTCGACGCGATCGCGACTGCGGCGGAGGAAGCCAAGGACCCGAGCCGCGACCTTGCCATCGGTATCGTCGGGTCGATGGTCGTTTGCGTCGCGATCTACATGGTCGTCGCGGCCGCAGCGATCGGCGCGGTCGCCTACACCGGCTTTGCCGATAGCGCCGAGCCATTGGCGCTCATCCTGCGTGAGATCGGGCAGCCGTGGGCAGCACGCGTGCTTGGCGCTTCGGCAGTGATTGCGCTGCCAACGGTGATCCTCGCGTTCTTCTACGGGCAGAGCCGCATCTTCTTCACCGTCGCGCGCGATGGGCTGCTGCCAAGCTCGCTCGCACGGGTGTCGAGCCGCGGAACGCCGGTCCGCATCACGATCTTCACGGCGGTCGTCACGTCAGTTTTCGCAGGCCTGATCCCACTGACCTCGATCGCCGCCTTGGCCAATGCGGGAACACTCGCGGCTTTCGTCGCGGTATGTGCGGCGATGCTGGTTCTTCGCCAGCGGGAGCCGAATCGCGAACGGCGTTTCAAGACGCCGCTGCCCTGGCTCGTCGGCATCGCTGGCATCCTCGGCTGCCTGTATCTCTTCTACAGTCTGCCAACGCGCACACAGTTGTTCTTCTTCATCGCACAAGCGATCGGTGTGGTGCTTTACTTCATCTATGGGCACGGCGCCGCTGCTCGCGCCAGAGCCCAAAAGACCGCTTAGCCTTGGCGACGGCGGCTGCCGCAAGTTCGGCTGCGGACGCGCGGAAACGGATCCGGGATATCCTGGGCGGTTCGGCGGGCAATCTCGTCGAATGGTACGACTGGTATGCCTACTCCGTCCTGACCATCTACTTCGCGCCGGTCTTCTTCCCGAAAGAAGATCCGACCGCCCAACTGCTGAGCGCCGCGGCAATTTTTGCCGTCGGCTTCCTGATGCGACCCATCGGCGCATGGATGATGGGCATCTATTCGGACCGCTACGGCAGGAAGTCGGGGCTGACCTTGTCCGTTGCCTTGATGGCTGGCGGTGCACTGTTGATTGCGGCGGCTCCGACCTACGCGATGGCTGGAGCGATTGCGCCAACGATCCTTGTCGTCGCACGAATGCTGCAAGGTTTGTCGGTCGGCGGCGAATATGGCGCCAGCGCGACCTACATCTCCGAAAAGGCGATGCGCAATCGGCGCGCCTTCTGGGCGAGCTTTCAGTATATCACCCTGATCGGCGGGCAGCTGCTGGCGCTTGCCGTGGTCGTTCTTCTTCAGGCCTTGATGCCGGAATCTGAACTCCAGCAATGGGGTTGGCGGATCGCGTTTGGTGTCGGCGCAATCCTCGCCTTCGCCGTCTATTTCCTCCGCGCAAGGCTCGGGGAGACGGAGTCCTTCAAGAGGCAGAGCAAGGACCGGGCGCCATCGACGATCAGCCATCTATGGCGCAGTCATCCCCGCGAGTTCCTGATCGTCGCTGCAATCAGCGGCGGAGGCTCCGCCGCCTTCTACGCCTACACGACTTACATGCAGAAGTTCCTTGTCAACACGAGCGGATTTTCCAAGCCCACTGCAACGATGATCATGACCATCGCGCTCATCGTCTTCATGCTGATCCAGCCATGGTGGGGGATGGCGGCCGACCGATGGGGTCGGAAGCCGATGCTCTACATCTTCGGCTTCGGCGGAACCCTGGTCTCGGTTCCGATCTACAGCGCAATCAGCGGGGCGACGGAGCCGATGACGGCTCTCGCGCTGGTCCTGGTTCCGTTGGTGCTGCTCGGTGCGTACACATCGATCAGCGGCCTCATCAAAGCCGAACTTTTTCCGGCACACATCCGCACGCTTGGCGTGGCCTTGCCCTATGCGGTGGGCAACACCTTGTTCGGAGGCACGGCCGAATATGTAGCGCTTTGGTTCAAGCAGGCGGGTGTCGAGAGCGGTTTCTATTGGTATCTCTCAGCGGTCATTGGAATGGCCGCGATCGGCTTCGTGATGCTGCCTGAAACCAAGACGAACAGCCAGATCCTGGAGGAGTGAAGGCGTTGGCTCTCCAGCCCGCTGACCGCGTGAAATTCTACCTGGTCCTGGTCATCGCGATCCTCCTGGTCCCGATCACGCTCGGCGGTTCGAGGACAATCTTCAACGACGGTGACGTCAGCTGGCACATCGCCACAGGCGAATGGATTTTGTCGCATGGCACGATCCCGAAGACGGACCCGTTTTCCTTCTCCTGGGCCGACCGTCCCTGGGTCCCGATTGAGTGGGGCGCGGAAGTCCCGCTCGCCGCCGCGTATCGCATGGCGGGATATAGCGGCATCAGCGCGCTGGCCACGGCGGCGCTGGTCGCGCTGAACGCAATCGTCTTCACCAATGCCCTGCGATCGGTGCGACCGCTCCCGTCCCTCGGCGTCGTCCTGGCAATGGATGCAATCCTCATTCCGTCCTTGCTGGCCAGGCCGCATCTGTTCGCCTGGGCGCTGCTCGCCTTCTGGACAGTGCTGATGATCCGGGCGCGAGAGCGCGACCGTGCCCCGCCGCTGGCGGCCGCGCTCTTGATGGTCGTCTGGGCGAACATGCACGGCAGCTTCGTGATGGGGCTTGTCGTCGCAGCGGCGTTCGGGCTCGAGGCGATCTGGCAGCCGGATGGTCGCGCTCGGGCGTTCCGGCAATGGGGGCTGTTTGGACTGCTCCTCGCCATAGCGGTGCTCGTCAATGCCAACGGCATAGAGGGCGTTCTGCACCCCCTCCGGATTGCCAATCTCTCGATGCTTCCCTTCATCGATGAGTGGAAGCCGTCCAGTCCGCAACGGACTCCCTTCTTCTTCGTCCTCCTTCTGGCGGTTGCTGCGTTGATCGTGTGGAAGCGGCCAAAGATGCATCCGGTGAGATGGATGCTTCTCGCTTTCCTGCTCGCCCTCGCATTCCTGCAGACAAGGCATCAGGCAGTCTTGGCGATCGTGTCCGCCGTGCTCCTGCCCGCCGCCTTCGCCACGGTTCCGCGGGAAACTGAGATGACGAGGCCAGTCTGGTTGGCCGCCAGCGGGTGCGCTCTTGTCTTGATCGCGATACGGCTCGCATGGCCAATCACGCCTGATGAAGTCGAATCCAACCCGTGGAAGCTGATCGCGTCAGTCCCGGGCGAACTTCGGTCTCAGCCCGTGCTCAATGGCTACGTGATGGGCGGCCCTTTGCTTCTGTCGGGGATCAAGCCGTACGTCGACGGTCGCGGCGACATGTACGGGGACGAACTCGTCATCGGATACAAGAAGATCACTGACGGCGACGCCGCGATGCTCGATCAGGTTGTCGACAAATGGGGAATCCGCTGGGCGATCTTGCCCCACCGTTACAAGAAGCTGGTCGCGCTGCTCGAGCATGACCATGATTGGAAGAAGATCCGTGAGGATCGGACCGGCATCGTTTTCGTGCGCGTCAGCGCTTGAGGAAGCCTTCGAGGTCGGTGCGGATCTCATCGATCGAGCTGCGTCCCCACTTTTCGCTCCACGGGGAATCGTCGTCATCGTCGGCGTGCAGGAAGCTCGGGACGGTCCAGCTGTGGGGCATCACGTCCGGCCGTGCGTTGGCCAGGCACGCAAGGTCGAACGGTTGGACAAAGCGAAGGCCAGCCTGGTCGCCGCAAACCCACTGCACGATAGTGAAGAACTGGCCGGCATCTCCAAGGTCGAGGAGCACTTCGGCGCCGATCGGGTAATCGTCGACGGCTACATCGACGAGGGCACCGCCGGCGGAAACATTCCTTAGCCGCACCGGGTTGCTGTCGTGCGCGTAGTGGATTTCGCCTTTCCAGATCAGCGGGTGGCGTTTTTCGTCGCGGTTGCCGAGATCTTCCTCGACGGCCTCGACGTCCTCTTCGACGTCCAGCTCATCGAGCCGCACGTGATCGTCGGGGAAGCTCCGCTGAATGACCGAGAGAAGCAGCTCGGCGCGTTGCTGGCGATCGCATTCGATTCGCGTTTCGTGAGCAAATTCGACGCCGATCGCGCCGTCCTTGATCCAGCGCACCGCGCCTTCGAGCCCAAGACCTTCACCGAGCTGTAGCTCGACCAGGTCCCAGAGGCGCGGGGTGATGTCGCAACGAAGCATGGCGCCGCCGCTCGAAAGGTTCACGACCTCTACAGGGCGAGGTTCGCCTTTGAACAAGAGCATGGCGGATTCGCTGTCGAGGCGGTGGCGATTGACGCCGCGGTGGTTGCCGCGCCGCGTTTCTGCCCGCGGAACGCGCACGCTCCCAAGCTCGCCGCCAGCCCCCTCGAGCTGCGAATTCTTG
Organism: Sphingomonas daechungensis; assembly: GCF_039543105.1. Lineage (NCBI taxonomy): Bacteria > Pseudomonadati > Pseudomonadota > Alphaproteobacteria > Sphingomonadales > Sphingomonadaceae > Sphingomonas > Sphingomonas daechungensis. The sequence continues at coordinate 466,514 of NZ_BAABJC010000001.1, read as the reverse complement.
TCGGTGACGACCAGGGCGGGTTTCTCGCCGCTCAGAATCGCCGCTCTGAAGCTGTTACGCGGGGCCTCGACACTCATGAGGCCACCAAATGACTGACTTCAGTTAATAAGACGTGAGCCTTACGACGAATAATACATGTCGAACTCGACCGGGCTCGGCGTGGTCTCCCAGCGCATCACTTCGTCCCACTTGAGTTCGATGTAAGCATCGATCTGGTCTTCGCTGAACACGTCGCCCTTGGTCAGGAAGGCGCGGTCGTTCTGCAGGTTGACCAAAGCCTCACGCAGCGATCCGCAAACGGTCGGAACGTTGACCAGCTCCTGCGGCGGCAGGTCGTACAGGTTCTTGTCCATCGGGTCGCCCGGATGGATGCGGTTCTGGATGCCGTCGAGGCCGGCCATTAGCAGCGCTGCATAGGCAAGGTAAGGGTTGGCGAGAGCGTCGGGGAAGCGGAATTCCACCCGCTTCGCCTTCTCGCCCGTGCCGTACGGAATGCGGCACGACGCCGAGCGATTGCGGCTGGAGTAAGCGAGGAGGACCGGGGCCTCGAAGCCCGGCACCAGACGCTTGTAGCTGTTGGTCGTCGGGTTCGTGAACGCGTTCAGCGCACGGGCGTGCTTGATGACGCCGCCAATGAAGTAGAGCGCGGTCTCGCTTAGGCCCGCATAGCCATTTCCCGCGAAGAGCGGCTTGCCGCCCTTCCACAGCGACATGTGGGTATGCATGCCCGACCCGTTATCCTGGGCGATCGGCTTCGGCATGAAGGTCGCCGTCTTGCCGTAGGCCTGCGCGACCATGTGCACGACATACTTGTAAATCTGCATGCGGTCGGCGGTCGTGACGAGTTCGCCGTAGGTCAGGCCAAGCTCGTGCTGCGCGGCCGCAACCTCGTGGTGATGCTTGTCGCAAGGAAGGCCCATCTCGATCATCGTCGAGAGCATCTCGGCGCGGATGTCCTGGGCGCTGTCGACTGGAGCAACCGGGAAGTAGCCGCCCTTGGCGCGCGGACGATGGGCGAGGTTGCCGCCGTCATATTCACGACCGGTGTTGGTCGGCAGCTCAATGTCGTCGATTCGATAGGACGAGGCGCTGTAGCCGTCCTCGAAGCGGACATCGTCGAACATGAAGAACTCGGCTTCCGGACCGACATAGACGGTGTCGGCGATACCGGTCTGCTTGAGATAGGCCTCAGCGCGGGTAGCGGTCGAGCGTGGATCACGACTGTAGAGGTCGCCGGTCGAGGGTTCGACGACATTGCAGAACAGAACGAGCATCGGCGTTGCGCTGAAAGGATCGATGTAGGCCGCTTCGAGATCCGGCTTCAGGATCATGTCGGACTCGTTGATGGCCTTCCAGCCAGCGATCGAGCTTCCGTCGAACATGAAGCCGTCGGTCAGCTGGTCCTCGTCAATCAGGCCCGACGCCATGGTCAGGTGCTGCCACTTGCCCTTCGGATCGGTGAAGCGGAGGTCGACCCATTCGATCTCCTCGTCCTTGATGCGCGAAAGAATTTTGCCCGCGTCGGTAGCCATCATGACCTCGTCTGAGTTGTGATTCGCCGCGAAAGCGGCCTGCACGAAGCGATTCCCGAAGCGCGGCAAAGAGTCAGGAGGCGCGTGAACTTTTCACGGCTTCTGAAGGGAACCGACCCGAAATGGCGCATTTCCGGAGCAGATGCGGGCGAAGCGATTAAAATCGCCGCAGATTTAACCTTTTCTAAGAAACAGGGGCGCAGAACCTCCAGCGGGAAAGTGCGGAGGGTTATCAATGGGTGCGCCTGCTCCAGCCATGAAGGCAGCCGAGGATTCGTCGGCGGAAGTCCTGCTGAGCAAGTTGGAAAGTGTCACGGCGGCCGAACGGCGCCGTCATGCGACGGTATACAACTACTGGTTGTCAATCCGCGGTGATCGCCATTTTCCCCCAATCCGCGACCTCGATCCCCTCGAAATCTCGGACGCGGGTCCCTCCAGCCTCCTTCTCGAGCTGATCGGCGGCGGCGAGGATGCGGAGATCCGCCATCTCGGGCAGTCGCTCAAGGACGGGCCCAAGATCGAAAGCATTAGCCAGGCCGCATCGCCGTCCTTGCTCGCCTGCATTGCGAAGCAGCTTCCAGCGGTGGCCAGCGCCCGCCAGGCCATCGCGTTCGAGGACGAATTTGTGAGCGAGGCGGGGACCACCCGCTGCGGCGTGACGTTACTGCCCTTCAGCTCGACCGGTACCTACGTCGACTACGTCTATGGCTTTGTGAGCCTGGCTGCTGGTGACGCCAAGGTTGAGGAGTCCTCGACACCGGAAGAGGTCGTGGAGCGGGAGCCGTCCGAGGAACCTGTGCAGGCCGAGCCGGTCATCGAAGACGAAGTCGCCGAAGTCGCGCCCGAGCCTGTCGAAGACGAACCCGTCCAGGTCGAAGCCGAGCTGGTCGAGGAGCCCGAAGCGATCGCAGATGTGGAGGAGCATTCGCCCGAGTACGAGGAAGCTTCGAGCGAATCCGAATACGATGAGCCCGCTCCGGACCCCGTCAGCGAAAAGCGTCCTGGCTTCGCCAAAATCTTCGACGCCATTGCCGGGGTCGGAAACTTCTATGGCAACGTCGTCCAGATGGACTCGAAGTTGCCGACCGAGCCGGTCCGAGAGGCCGAGCCGGAGGTGGTAAGCGAAGTCGAGCCTGAGGAAGCGCTGACGGAAGCCGAAGACCACGTCGAGCCCGAGGAGTTGCCGGTCGAAGCCGAAGGCTACGTCGAGGAACTCGAGGCCGAGCCAGAGCCGCAGGCGGCGAGCGTCGAAGAGACTGAGCCCGAACCAGAAGTTTCAAATTCCGTACCGGAGGGATTCATGCAGACCAGATTGTCGGAAGTTCGCTCGAAGGCGGACGAAGCCCGGGCGGCGAAGCTGCGCGCTAACGCTGCTTTGTATGAAGGACTGAGCGCTGCCTATGACTTCGCGCTCGATGCTGAAGAAAATGCAGAAGAATATCTGAAGCTGGTCGAAGCCCAAGGGCTCAAGATCCAGCTCCGCTCGCCGATGAAGCCGGTGGTCAAGCTGGCATTTGACGGCCTGTGCGACGAGGCAACCATCTCCCAGCTGGAATCGGTCCTCGCATGGGCGTTAAAGCACGATCTTCCGCGTGGCAGCCTGGCCGAGCGCATCGAAGCCGAGGGTGGCCTCGGCGCGATCCTGAGCGCCAAGGCTGCGTGATCTGGATTGGCTGGAGGCTGACCGGGGCGCCGCCCTGGGTCAGCCGCCGGCGGGAGAGGCCTAGCCTCAGGCGGGTGTTGATTTGTCGCCGGGTTTGGCTTCGCTGAGCCGGAAACCCTCGATCACCGCTTCCACGGCGCACTTTTTCGACAGCTCGGCGAGGGTCTCGGTGTCCGAACCGGTTTGATTGGTCGCGAGACGGTGAGTCCGGTTGGCGATGTCGCGGAGCTCGTTGATCGTCGATTCGGTCAGCTGATGCTGATCCTGCAGCAGTCTCTCGAGAACGGCTTCCGCGAGCGGAGTTACGAACTCGAAGCCGGCGAATTCCTGGGCGCGCCAGACGACCCGGCAATACTGGGTTTCAAGGCCCGCAATGCTCAGCCAGATCCAGGTATCGGCAGGCGGTACGTTGGTCGCCTCGACCCTGCAGCCGTGCGTCGAGATATCGATCACCCTGACGCCGACACGGGCGCGGCCGGCCTCTCGCATGGTCGCGCTCAGCCGCAGCGCGGCTCGTTCGGCGCGCCTGCGGTCGGGCTGACCAACGGGTTGTGCAACGGTCTGATTCATTTCGCCTTCGTCCCCTCATGCTTGAGGAGAGTGAACAAAAGGTTTTGAGCGGGACGACCTGAGCGGGAATCTCAGCGCAATAAGAGAAGCGGCCCGGAGCGCGAAGGCCCCGAACCGCTTCAACCTTGTGACAAGCAAGGGTAAGAATCGCAGCGGTCTTGCCGAGCCGCGAGACGATTCTCGAAGTGAATAAACGCCGAATTAATGTCGGTGTCCAGCCAATGGGCGGCCTCACCCCTGCGGCTGGATCAGCCTCTCTTCAGCTTCTCGACCGTCGTCGCGAATACGGCAGGATGGATCGGACGCACGAACTCGACACCGACATCGTGCCCCTTAACCCAACAGACATTCGCCTCAATCGATTCAAGCGACCCCAGCTTCACCCAAACCGTCTCGTCCAGGCGAGGTCTTTCAACGAATTCCAGCCGGCACCCTTCCGGAGAGATATCGTAGACATTGACCATGTAATGACGTTGGCCGCTGCGCCTCAATTGGACTTCGGCCTGCAATGGAACGCGTGCGTTGCGCCGGGGAAGCTGCGGCCCACCGAGCCCTGACCCATTTTCGCTTCCCACGCTGCACCCCCCAGAGATTGAAGGTCAATAGAACGCGGTACACGGATAACAAATGTTAAATCTTGGCGCGGAACGGCGTGAAATCTGTCCGTTCGTCAAAGACATCCACGCCTTCGCGGCGTTTCAGGAAGCCCACAACCAGATAGGTAACCGGTGTCAAGAGAGCTTCCCAGCTGACCTTGAGCACCCACTGCGTAAACATCACCTTGACGACGAGGTCGTTGGTCCACCCGGAGGCCCCCCAGAATGCTAGCGGGTAGAATATCAGGCTATCCACACCCTGACCGACGACGGTGCTGCCGATGGTTCGCGTCCAGAGATGCTTTCCCTGCGTCCAGACCTTCATCTTGGCGAGAACGAGACTGTTGGCGAACTCGCCTGCCCAGAACGCTATGATCGAAGCGAATACGATCCGCGGGACCTGTCCGAAGACCTGCTCGTAGGCGCTCTGGCCTCCCCAATCTGGCGCTGGCGGCAAGGCGACAACGACCGTGGCCATGAAGGCCATGAATACGAGGGCCGTCGTTCCGGCCCAGATGCAGCGGCGGGCGCGAGCATAGCCGTAGACCTCGGTCAGCACGTCGCCGATGACATAGGACAAAGGAAAGAAAAGGATGCCGGCACCGAACGGCCAGTCGCCGATAGCCGGCAAGTTGACTGTCGCCACCTTGCCCGCGCCGAGCACGTTGGAAAGGAGGAGGATCGTCACGAACGCGACCATAACGAAATCGAAATAGCGAAGAGCGCGGTCGTGAAGCGCTGCGGCTTCGACCCTTACCGGCTGATGTTCGGTAGCCCCCACGGTTCAAGTAGAGCGCGTTGACGGTGGGAGAGGCAAGACCTAATTCGGACGCGCTGCCGAGCGGGTATGATGTAGTGGTAGCCTGTCAGCTTCCCAAGCTGAACGTACGGGTTCGATTCCCGTTACCCGCTCCAGCCTGGCCATGTCGGGGGACTGTCCATGTTGCTGTTTCTTCTCGCTGCTGCTGCGCTTTCGGTGCAGGAGGCCGGCCCGCCTGACGAGCAGCAGGAGGGTACGACTGGGGCAACGCCGTGGCAGGTGCAGATCTACAGCGGCCATCCGGTCTGGACCCAGGAAGACAAGGAAAGCGGCCGCGATGGCTGGGACCTCGCTCACAAGTGCGGCGGGAGCCTGATCGCGCAGGGTTGGGTGCTGACCGCGGCCCACTGCATCAATCAGGCGCGGATCGATAACGGGCACCGTGTCAGGCTGGGCGCCGACTATATCGACAATGACGAGGGCGTGACCTTCAGGATCGACCGGATGGTTCGTCATGCCGATTGGAACCAGAAGGAGCATGCCTACGACATCGCGCTGGTCCACTTCGTCGCGGATCCTGAAACCAACCCCGTCAACGCCGGCCCAATTTCACCGATCGCGCTCTACGATGGCCCGCCCCTCGAGCCGGACGTCGATGTCTATGCGACCGGCTGGGGTCAGCTCGAAGAGAAGAAGGGCTCAGGCTTCCAGGCGGAACTTACGTCTGTCGACCTGAAAACGGTCGATTGCGCCGACTATCCGCAATACCAGAACGTCCCCGAATATCAGCTCTGCGCCACCGGCCGGACGCCCGGCGACGATGCGGATACCTGCACCGGCGACAGCGGCGGACCGCTCGTGCTCGAAGGGGACGAGCCGAGGCTCGTGGGGATCGTGAACTGGGGGCAGGGCTGCTACCGCCCGGACAGCGCGGGCGTTTACCTGCGCATCGACAATGAGCATTTCCGCGACTGGATCGCTCGCGCGATGGCGAGCGACCCGTCGGTCAGCGAACTTCGCTAGCGGTCGCCAGGATCGCCGCGATCACCGGGATCGCCGCGATCGCCTGGATCTCCACGATCGCCCGGATCGCCACGGTCGTCTTCATCCTCCGGTCCGAAAGCCGAGAATCCCAAATCGTCGTGCATCAGCATGGCCGCTCTCCTCACGGGAGCGCGGAAAATCTCACGAATCCGGCTCTCGCGATAGCCCTCGTCATGCGAAGCCCAGTTCCTTGACGAGCCGCACGAAGTCCGGGTCGCGAGCGATGGGGTCGAGCATCGGATCTGTGGCGATTGCGGTCAAACCGGCATCGCCCACCGCGCGCGCCCGGCGCAGGAGGTCGATCGCTTCGGAAGTCCTGCCGAACTGGGCCATGACTTCGGCCTGCTGATAGACCGCGGCATCGCCCAGTTTGGTGACGAGTTCGGCATACGCTTCCTGCGCAGCCGCCGGATTTCCGAAGCGATGCTCAAGGATCGCCTGGCTGGTCAGCCTGAACATGTCGCTCTTCTCCGACGCGATGGCCGCACGTGCTTGCGGCAGCTTGTTCATCAGCATCAGCGAATTGCCCATGAAGGCATTGGCGTTCGAGATTTCCGGGTTCAGCTGAAGAGCCTGCCGATAGGCAGCAACGGCATCGCCGTAGCGACGCGATGCATAGGCGATCAGCCCGGAAGCGCGATGCGTGCGCGGATTGAGCGGATCGAGCGCAAGCGCTCGCTCGATTGCATCGCGCGCCTCCGCGAAGCGCCGTGCGCGCACGACGTACAAGGCATAGAGGAGGACGATATCTGCATCGCCTCGGCCATACTCATAGGCTCGGTCATACGACGGCTTCGCGCCCCGTACGTCGAGGAAACCCGCAAACTTCGAATATCCTAGTGCCAGGTGACCATCGGCCAGCTTTGGGGCTAGATCGATGGCGCGTTCCGCCTGCTGCACCGCGGCGGTGTAAAGCGGCTTGAGCTCATTGGCCTTGGCGCTTTGCGATGCAAGCGAAGCGAGGACTCGCGACAATGCCGCATGGGCGAGCGCGAAGTTCGGGTCGGATGCCACGGCCAGTTCGAAATTCGCCCGCGCCTCGCGATCCGTCTCTTCGTTCTTGGCCAGATTGTAGAGCGCCTTGCCGCGAAGGTAGGCCTCATAAGCCTTTGCGTTCTCTGTCCCGCCAAGCGACGGCGCGTCGGTCGCCATCTGGACGGACAGGGCATTCGATACGTTACTTGCGATCTCGCTTTGGAATGCGAAGATGTCGCCGACCTGGCGATCTACGCTCTGCGACCACTCGGAGAAGCCGGTTTCACCATTGGTGAGGTTGGTCGAGACGCGGACCCGGTCTCCGGAGCGCTGAACCGAACCGTCGAGCAAATATCCGACCCCGAGCTTGCGGGAGATCGATTTCGCGTCTGTGTCATCCTTGCTGATGGTTGCCGACGTCGTGCCAGCGAGCACCTTCAGGCCAGCGTTGCGCGCGAGTGTCGACCGGATTTCCTCAGTCAGCCCGTCCGACAGGAAGGCCTGTGCCGGATCGCCACTGAGATTCTTGAAGGGCAGGATGGCAATGCTGCGCGCCTCGGGTTGAGAGCCGCCGAACCAGCCGCGCCAAGCGATGGCACCTCCTGCGGCCGCCACCACCGCTGCTCCTCCAGCGATCAGGACCTTGCGTCGATTGACCGGCTGGGACTTCGTGAGTTGCGCCAAGGGTTGCTGCCCGACAGCCGCGGCGATCGCACGTCCGACCGCTTCCATTTCCGGAGCATCCGCCTTCCCACGCCACCGCGACAGATCGATCATCTGATATTGACGGAAACCGAGGGGAGGGGTGCTTCGGTCGATCGAAACCGGAACCAGCCTCTTCCGGTCGCGGGCGTGGGAGGCTTCGTCGCGGACCCAGTCGGAATCGATCGAGTTCTTCGACCACAGCACGACCACCGCATCCGCCTTGTCCAGCGCCTCGTCGATGGACCTGGCGAACTGCGAGCCGCCTTCGATCAGTTGGTCCCACCAGACCGTATAGCCGGCGTTTTCGAGTGCTGACGAAATGCGCTGGGCGCGAGCCTTGTCGGCGTGCGCATAGCTCAGGAAAACCGTCGACTGACGCTCTTCGTTCGACATCCCGCCGACGCCCCCTCGGCGTCAGCGTTACATTGTCGCTACGGAGCTTGAAATAGGCCTTTTCTAGAGGCCGCCTGGATACGGCTCGTAGCCGGCTTCCGAGAGGCGACGCTGGAGGTCGGCCGAGGTGCGGTCGACGAGGTCGCCGTCGTCCGACCTTACCACGAAATTGGCGCCGTAACGGCCCTCCTTGAAGAACGGATAGCTGCCGATCGCTACGCCGGTGTGCGTTTCCTCGGTTTCGCGCAGCAGGTCGGCGACGTCGCTTTCGGGTGCGTATGCCCCCACCGTGGCGGATAGGACGGGCCGTCCACCTTCGAGCTTGCCGTCGAGCGCCTGGAGCATGGCGGCCGCGATGCTCGGCACACCGGCCATGATGTAGACGTTCTCCATCTTCACGCCGGGCGCGCCGGAGGTCGGGTTGGGAATGAGCTCGGCGCCTTCGGGGACCCGCGCCATGCGGAGCCGGGCCTCGCTGACGCCGCCGCGCGTGACGTAATAATCCTCGAGGATCTGCCTGGCCTTCGGGTGAACGATCACCGGCACGCCGAATGCTGCCGCGATCGAATCCACGGTGATGTCGTCGTGGGTTGGGCCGATCCCGCCGGTGGTGAAAACATAATCGTAGGCGGTCCGCAGCGCATTGACGCCGTCCGCGATGCGAGCCTGGTGGTCCGGCACCACGCGAACCTCTTCCAACCGGATGCCCTGCACATTGAGCCAGACCGCGACCTGAGAGATATTCTTGTCCTGGGTGCGGCCCGACAGGATTTCGTCGCCGATGACGAGGAGCGCAGCGGTCCAGACCTTTTCTTCAGCCATAGGACGCCCATACGCGCCGGACCCAGCCAAGTTCAAAGTGACTTTTCGGCAAGTCGCGGGTGCAAATTCGGCATCCTTCGCCTATGTTGCTGGGAATGACCGACTATATCACCGTTGGTGCCGAGGACCGGGTCGAAGCCCGCAACGGCCAGATCAAGCTTCACGGGCCCGAGGGATTCGAGGGCATGCGAAAGGCGGGCCGCCTGGCCGCCGAGATTCTCGATGCGCTGGTACCGCACGTCGTCCCCGGGGTCACGACAGCGGCGCTCGACGACATCGTTCGCGAGCACATGCTTCGTGAAGGGGCCATTCCGGCGACGCTGGGCTATCGCGGCTACACCAAGAGTTGCTGCACCTCGATCAACCACGTCGTCTGCCACGGCATACCGGAAGACCGGAAGCTGAAGGACGGCGACATCGTCAACATCGACGTGACGCCAATCGTCGATGGCTGGCACGGCGACACCAGCCGCATGTACCTGGTCGGCGACGTGCCCCTGAAGGCGCGCAAGCTGGTCGACGTGACCTACGAATGCCTGATGCTCGGCCTTGAGCAGGCGAAGCCGGGCAACCGCCTGGGCGACATCGCCGCTGCGATTCAACGCCACGCGGAAGCTCGCCGGTATACGGTTGTCCGCGATTTTTGCGGGCACGGGGTAGGGCGCCTGTTCCATGACAGTCCTGAAGTCGTCCACGCCGGCCGGCCCGGCACCGGTCCGGAGCTTCGGCCGGGCATGTTCTTCACCGTCGAGCCGATGATCAACATCGGCCGGCCTGACGTGAAGATGCTCGATGACGGCTGGACCGCCGTCACCCGCGATCGCTCGCTGTCGGCCCAGTTCGAACATTCGATCGGGATCACTGAGGACGGTTGCGAGATCTTCACGAAGAGCCCGGCCGGTCTCGACCACCCGCCCTATTTCTGAGGCGCGTCGGAACTAACAGTTAATTGACACTTTTGTCAGTTAATGGGAGTTTGTCTCCCATGAGCACGAGCTTGCACATGTTTCGACACCCGGTCGCGATCGATCCGTCCGACATCGACCACATGGGTCATGTCAACAATTCCGTGTACCTGAAATGGGTTCAGGACGCCGTGATCGATTATTGGCAGAGCGTCGCTCCGCCCGACGCGGTGGCGCGGCACCTGTGGGTCGCGCTCAAGCATGAGATTTCCTACCGCAAGCCGACCTTCCTCCAGGACAATGTCGTCGCGGAGGTGATCGCGGAGAAGGTCGAGGGCGCTCGCGCCTACTTCACCACGGTCGTCCGGCGCGGGCAGGACGTGCTCAGCGAAGTGAAGAGCTGCTGGTGCTGCCTCGACGCGGTGACGCAGCGTCCGGCGCGGCTGGCGCGTGATGTGGTCAGCAGGTTTTTGCCTCCCACCTCTTAGACGCTCGTCCACCGTCTGCTTTCGACCCATTTCTGCCACCAGGTAGGGAAGGTCGGGACGCGTCGTTCCTATGTTCTCAGAACGATTAGCCCGCTATCGCGAACGAAATGGATAGCGTCAGCAGGAATATCTTGGTTGTCGGCGGTGGAACGGCCGGTTGGCTTTCGGCCGCGTACCTCGCAAAGGCGCTCGCGCTGCAGGACAACCCGCATCTGAAGATCACTCTGCTGGAATCGCCCGACATTGGCATTATCGGGGTTGGCGAGGGGACCTTTCCGACGATCCGAGAAACGTTGCGCTTCCTCGACATCGATGAGCGCAAGTTCATCCGCCAGTCGTCCGCGACGTTCAAGCAAGGCATTCTGTTCAACGACTGGCTCCACGCGCCCCAGCCCGGGAAGCGGCACCATTTCTTCCACCCGTTCGAAGCCCCGTTCTATTCCGAGGAAACCAGCCTCGTTCCATACTGGCTGCTGCAGGAGTCCAACTCGCGGCCCTCCTTTGCCGAGGCCGTCACCATCCAGGACCGCGTGGCAGGCGCCAAGCGCGGACCGAAGCGGCCGGGTGAGCCGGATTTCGACGGCCCACTCAATTATGCCTATCATGTCGACGCCCACAGCCTGGCACGCCTTCTCGCCGAACGAGCGCAGGAATTGGGCGTGGTCCATATCTCAGGCGAACTCGAGCATGCGGAACTGACCGATGACGGCGCCATCGACCGCGTGGTTCTGAAGGACGGAAGCGAGCTGAACGCCGATTTGTACATCGACTGCAGCGGCTTCCGCGCCGAGCTGATCGGACGGGCCCTGGGCAGCCCGTTAGAGTCCGTTAGCGATCGGCTTTTCACCAACCGGGCCGCCGCCTGCAAGATTCCGTACAGCACGCCAAATGCGCCGATCGAAAGTTACACGCTGGCGACCGCGCATGAGGGCGGCTGGACCTGGGACATCGGCCTCGCCGGGTCGCGCGGGATCGGTTGCGTCTATTCGGGCGATCACATTGACGACGACCGCGCCGTTGCCATCCTTGGCGATTACATCGGACCGCAGTTCATAGAAGCCAATGTCCGCATCCTGGCATTCGAGCCGGGCTATCGCCAGAAGCAGTGGGTGCGGAATTGCGTCTCGGTTGGGCTCTCGGCGGGTTTCGTCGAGCCGCTGGAGGCGACGGGCCTTGTGCTGATCGAAGCGGCGGTGGGAATGATCGCCGAGCTATTCCCGCACTACGGACCCGTCGACGCCCCGGCACGCCGTTTCAACCAGCTGATGTCGGCGCGGTTCGAGAACATCGTGAAGTTCTTGAAACTCCATTACTGCCTGTCAAAGCGGGAAGAGCCCTTCTGGCGTGAGAATGCCGATCCGGCGACTATCCCGGAAGAGTTGCGCGAGCTCCTGGCACAGTGGCGCTACCGCCCGCCGGGACGTTTCGACTTCATCCTCGATGTCGAAAGCTTCGCCTTCTTCAATTATCAGTACATTCTCTACGGAATGGAGTTTCAGACCGATCTGTCGGCCGGCCGGTCCGACTTCCCGAAAGTCGCGGCCGCTCAGCGGCTTTTCGAGCGCATCCAGGCCTTCGGCGAGAAGGCCGCGCGCGACCTGCCTTCCCATCGCGATCTCGTTTCCGAGCTTACCGAAGCCGCCTGATCAGGCGCGGACAAAGAGACTCTTGAGCCAGATCGGGGCGCTTCGCGACGCGCGCCGCCAGTCGAGGTCGTCCGCGTCGGGCGTGTAGGTCCACGGGTTGATCGTCTTGACCTTTCCGGTGCGAAAATTGCCTGGCTCTCGCGTCGCGATGACCAGGCCATGCTCCACCGCCGTTGCGGCAAGAATGCCATCGCGGAAATCCGAATAGCCCATATGCGACCAGCGTCGGACGACGGCTTCGTCGATGGGAATGATCCTTCCTGAGAATGCAGGGCGAAAGCGCGTGTCGATCCATTCACGGATTGCGGCGGAAGACAGTTTGTCCTTTCGCTCCATGGACCGCGTTCCGTTCTCGAACTCCATCAGGGAAACGACGGACACGTAGAGCGTGCTCGGCATCTGCCCCGATACCCACTCCAGCAATTGTTCGTCTGGCTGAGCGGAGTCATGGCCGCGCATAGCCCAGACTACGCCGGTGTCCAGCAGGTGCACGCCTAGCCCTTCCGCGCCCAGGGCCCCGCCGAACGCCAGTCAGGCTCGGCGCTTATCGCTTCGGAGGACTTCAGGAGGTCGGCGATCGTGTCCGTCTTGCCCACGAGGTGGCGGTAGGCGTCGATACTCAACAGGACATGGGTCGGCTTTCCGCGGTCGGTCACGAAGACAGGCTCATACAGCGCGACTCGCTTCGCCTGGCTCACATCCTGATTGAATTCGCGGCTTCCGAAGCTCTTCAAAGTTCGGCTCCAATGATCCTACATACCTACAATTCAGGCGATAAAACGTAGGCACGTTACTACTTCGTGTCGTCCTCGCAACAAAAATTGCACAAAGTGCCGAAATCGCCGTTAGCGCTAACAATTCACTGTTGTGCGCGATGGAGTTTCCCACCTTCCTGTCTCTTGTTCGACGACCGGTTGGCGGCGGGGGAGGCTGAATAGTGACGGGACTTTGGAGCGAGACAGTCAAGGCGTTCGGGGACATCATGGGTGCGCATGGGCCGGCAGTGAACGCCTCGCACAGCTTCTCGCCGGGCGACTATAGCATTCACTTCTTCCTCCAGCTTGCGGTCATCATCTTCGCCTGCCGCGCCGTCGGCTGGCTCGGCCAGAAGTTCCTGGGCCAGCCTCAGGTCGTCGGCGAGATGATCGCCGGAGTCATCCTCGGCCCCTCTCTGCTTGGCCTGGCTTTTCCCGATTTCCAGGCGGCGCTTTTCCCGAAGGAGACGAAGAGTGTTCTCTACACGGGGGCACAATTCGGTGTCGGCCTGTACATGTTCCTCGTCGGCACGACGCTTCAGCTGGATCACTTCAAGACGAAGGCCAGAAGTGCGGCCAGCGTATCTGCTGCGGGGATCGCCACGCCATTCCTGTTCGCGATCTTGATCACGCCGTTTCTATTGACCGTGCCTGGCCTGTTCACGCCGGGGATCAGCCAGTGGAACGCCACCCTGTTCATGGGCGCCTGCATCGCACTCACGGCATTCCCGATGCTGGCTCGTATCATCAACGAGCGCGGACTGAACAACAGCTCGCTCGGCACGCTCTCGCTGACCGCCGGGGCGTTTGACGATGCGGTCTCCTGGTGCGTGCTTGCGATCGTGCTCGCCACATTCGGCGCGGGGCCAGGCGTAGCAGTCATCGCGATCGGCGGCGGCGCGCTTTATGCGACCTTCATGATCCTGTTCGGCAAGCGCCTTCTCGCACCGCTCGGGCGAGCGGTCGAAGCCAAGGGCGAGATGACCAACACGGTCCTCGCCGTAACGCTAGTGCTTTACTGCCTGTCGGCATTCCTGATGGACGCGATCGGCATCCACGCCGTTTTCGGCGGCTTCCTGCTCGGCGCTTTCATGCCGCGCGGCCTGTTCGTCCAGGAGCTCAAGCGAAAGGTTGAGCCGATTGCCGTCGTAATGCTGCTGCCGATGTTCTTCACCTACTCCGGACTCAACACTCGGATGGACATGGTGAACTCCATCCCGCTGCTGCTGATTGCACTCGGTATCCTGGCCATCTCGATCGCCGCCAAGTTCGGCGCGTGTTGGGCGGCCGCGCGGCTGTCCGGCGAAGACAATCGCACTGCGCTCGGCATCGGCGCGCTGATGAATTCGCGCGGGCTCATGGAACTGATCATAATCAACATCGGACTTCAGAAGGGCATCATCGGTCCGACGCTTTTCTCGATGATGGTGCTGATGGCCATCGTCACGACGATGATGGCCGGACCGCTGTTCGAGTACGTCTACGGCAAGAAGGCTCGCGAATCCGGAGAGCTCGACAAGCTTGAGGGCAGCATGGTGCAAAACGCCGCCTGACCTCCCGCCGCCCGCCTCGTCTCTCTCTAAACCCGGGCGGGCGGCATTTCTGCGAAGGATTTGCAATGAAGTACTTGGCGGCAGCAGCAGCATTGCTGATTCCGGGTGCGGCAAATGCCGAGACCTTCGCGCTCCGGCCGCTGATCGACCTTCGGGTCCGATACGAGCATGTGGAACAAGACGGGCTTCCTGACGATGCGCGGGCTTTCACGATGCGCATCCGACCGGGAGTGTCATTGTCCGCCGGGCCTTGGTCCGTCTTGGCAGAGGCGGAGGCGACTGCGGCCCTCGTCGATGATTACAACAGCGGTACCAACGGCCGCCTCGATCATCCGGTGGTGGTTGATCCGCAAAACGTTGAGCTCATTCGCGTGCAGATGCGCTACGCCGACGGGAAGGGCCACACTGCGACGTTAGGGCGCCAGGTTCTGGAACTCGCCGACCAGCGCTTTGTCGGATCGTCCAACTTTCGTCAGAACCAGCAAACGTTCGATGCGGCCCGAATTCAGCTCGGCAAAGCGAACGGCCCCTTTGCGGACCTGACATACGCCTGGTCGGACAGAACGGTGAACGGGACTCACGGCCAGGGCGCCAGACAGCAGGCTGTCTCAGGCGATAATGTCTTCGCCTTGGCAGGGTACCAAAGCGTTCCGGTTACGCTGACCGTCTTGCCTATTTCGTCGACCAGGACGAGCTTGCCGTTCAGGGCTTTCGGCTTTCCAGTCAGACTTACGGCGCAAGGATGGCGGGGTCTGTAGCCATCAAGGGCGTCGGCAAGGTCACTTATGCCTTGAGCGGTGCCCGTCAGAGCAACTACGGTCGAAATCCCAACGATTATTCCGCGAGGTACTGGTTAGCCGAAGCGACCTTATCCGGGTATCGCGGGTTTAGTATCGGCGCCGGTTATGAGGTTCTTGGAGCCGATGAGGGTCTGCCGCTGACCAGCGTGCAAACGCCGCTTGCCAGCTTGTTCAAATTCAACGGCTGGGCGGACAAGTTCACGACCACCCCTCCCAACGGGCTTCGGGATTTCTACGGGAGCGCGGGCTACAGCTCCAAAAAATTCGCGCCCTTCGATACGTTCGACATCACAGTGACTTATCACCGATTCAATTCCGATCGGCTCGATCAGCGCTACGGAAAGGAATTGGATCTACTGGCGAGCGTGAAGAAGAAACGCCTGGCGCTGTCAGCCCGCCTTGCGCGCTATCATGCCAGCATGTTCGCGACCGATACGACCAAGATCTGGTTGGAGGCGGATTGGGCCATCTGAAACCAATTGCTTCTCTTCTTCTTGCGGCCGTCCCGTGCCAGACGGCTGGAAACAGCGAGTGAATAGATTCACGTCGACCGCTCTCCGCCCAGCTTGACACTCCTACTCGGCGGCAACCGCCTCCGCCGCCGCATCCCACCGGGCCGTCAGGTCTTGCGCCGCCTCCACGTCCGGCGGGAAGTCGACCTCGCCCCATTCCGCGCCGTTGATGTCGAGCGTCCACACTTCTCCGGTCTGAGCGAGGTGGTGGATCACGCGGAGGTACCAGATGGTGGTCCCCTCGCTGGTGCGCATCGCCTTTTCGATGGCGCCGCGGAACTGCTCGGCGCCGCCTGAGCGGAACGCGAGCAAGCCGATCGACTCAGCGTTGACGCCTTCGGTGATGCGCTTGCCGATTGCGCGCAGGCGGCCATCGTCGTCGTCGGCGACGACCTTCATGTCGTCGTCGTCGTAGCCCTCCTTGCGGTCGATGGTGACGCAGATCCCGGACCGGTCGTTGCCGACAACTTTGGCCATCAGGTCGCGCGAAACCAGCGTGTCGCCATTCCATACCAGGCAATCGCCGCTCAGTTCCTCGCGCGCCATGTAGAGTGAGCCCGTGTTGTCGGCGACCTTGTAGAACGGATTGAAGATCGTCCGGACCTTCGGGCCGCCGGTCCGCTTCGCGATCGCCTCGTTGACCAGCTCGTCGTGGAAGCCGGTAACGACGACCGCCTCGTGCACGCCATTCGCCTCCAATGTGTCGAGCTGGCGGTCGAGCAAAGTGCGTCCGCTGAACTCGATCAGGCACTTAGGACGGCCGTCGACCAGATGTCCGAGCCGCGAGCCCTGGCCGGCGGAGAGGATGATGGCTTTCATTTCAGGCTTTCGATCGATTTGTGCGGCCCACTGCCTTCCAAATGCGGCCCTGATTGGGCATGATCGGGTCACCAAGTCAAAGTGCCGGGGGCGAGGTGAAGAAGGTCGAAGCGATCATCAAGCCGTTCAAGTTGGACGATGTGAAGGACGCCCTCCACGACGTTGGCGTGTCCGGCATCACCGTCACCGAAGTCAAAGGCTTTGGCCGCCAGAAGGGCCATACGGAGCTTTATCGCGGCGCCGAATATGTCATCGACTTCCTGCCGAAAGTGAAGATCGAGGTCGTCGTCGAGGACGGCATGGTCGACAATGTGGTCGAAGCGATTGCCGAATCGGCACGCACCGGACGCATCGGTGACGGGAAAATCTTCGTTTCGGACATTGAGCAGGCCGTTCGCATCCGCACGGGCGACCGTGGGGCAGACGCCATCTGAGGCCCTTCCCGCGAGCGTCGTTAAGCCGCTACAGTGCGTCCCGATGACCAGTGACGCGTCGAACAAGGAAATGCTGGCGTCCATGTCGCCCGAAGAACTTCGGAGCGCCATGCGGACCCTGGGCTATCGTACGCAAAACGATCTCGCCAACGCGATTGGTGTTTCCCGCTCGGCCGTGAGCCTCTGGCTTGAAGGAAAGGTCGGCGTTCCTCGACCGGTCGCGATGTTGCTTCGAATGCTGATTTCGGCGCAGCGTCGCGTTTACTGATCCAGGCGTTGCACCGGTTGGAGCTGGTGCGCCATTTTCAATTCCTCATCGGCCCTGTCGATCGCCTCGATCAGATCGGCGAAGCATGGCGTGTCGTCGACGGGCCAAAGTCGCGAAAAGCTCTTTCCTAACAGATCGACTTCCCGCTGGGTCAGCAATCCAACAGCAACGATGCGCTCATCAGCCACGGGTCGGGCTCCGGAATTAATCCAAGTCAATAAACGCCGGGCACGGCCGATTGTGCCGCTGCCCCCCCTTTGAAGCATAACGAGAATCTCGATTGTGTCGGGAACGCTACACTTAGTTTGGCGTTGAACTAATAAGCAGGCTTATTATATGTAGGGCTATGGAAGACTTGCCGTTTCAAATTGCCGAGACCGCGCACGCGCTTCGCAAGTCGTTCGACCGGCGAGCGTCGGCGCTTGGCGTAACCCGCGCGCAATGGAAGGTATTGCTTCGCCTGACGCGGATGCCGGGCCTCCGCCAGGTCGAGCTCGCCGACATGCTGGACGTCGAGCCGATCACGCTGTCACGCATCGTCGACCGGCTTGAAGAGGCTGGCCATGTCGAGCGAACGCCGGACCCCGCCGACCGTCGCGTTTGGCGGCTTCAAGTCACCGAGCGGGCAAAGCCGCTCGTCGCCCGCCTTCGAGGCATCGGACACGAACTGGTCGAAGAAGCGTTCGACGGGATCGAACCGAGTGAGCTTGAGCGCGTGAGCGCCATTCTCGCTCGCGTCAGGGAAAATGTTTCAGTGATCCAGCGCGGCCGGAAAGCAGCCGAGGCATGAACGAGATGAAGCAGGAAAAGATCAGCGGAACCCCCACCGAGGTGGATGAGGCGACCACGGCCGCCGCGGCCGAAGTCATCGACGAGCCCCGGCCGAGCAGGAGGCGCTGGCTGCGGCCCTTCCTGCTTCTCATCGTGCCCGCTTTGTTGTTGCTTGGCGGCGGCTACTACTGGCTCGAAAGCGGCGACAGCGTTTCCACGGACAATGCCGCGGTGAAGCAGGATATCGTCTCCGTCAGTTCGCAAGTGAACGGGCCCGTGATTGCCGTGAATGTGAAGAACGGCGACGTCGTGAAGCGCGGCCAGATCCTTTTCCGTATCGATCCGGAGCCCTTCCGCGTCGCGCTTGAGCAGGCGGAAGGCCAGCTCGCGGCAGCCCGGCTGCAGACCACGCAGCTGCGCACCCAGGCTTCCGGCACCGGCGCCGACATCACTGGCGCGGCGGCCAATCTTCAGATCAAGCAGAATGCTTTGTCGCGTCAGTCGGCGCTGCTGAAGCGCGGCTTCACGACGCGCGCCGACTATGAGGATGCGCTCAACGAGGTCCGCACTGCGGAAACCGCTCTGGCGGACGCCAGGGCGCGGGCAGCGAATGCACATGCGGCGCTCGCTCCGGGTGAGCAGCCTTCGATCGCGCAGGCCCAGGCGGCCGTCGACAAGGCGAAGCTCGACCTTTCCCGCACGGAGATCCGTGCGCCGATGGACGGCACCATCGCCAATGCCGACCGCCTCCAAGTCGGTCAGATGGCCGTGCAGGGGGTGGGCATGATCTCTCTCGTTCACAACCAGAACGCGTGGGTCGAGGCCAATTTCAAGGAAAAGGACGTCGGCAAGATGCTCCCGGGCCAGCGCGCGAAAATCGAGATCGACGCTTATCCGGGGCAGGAATTCAAGGCACACGTCCAGAGCATTGGCGCCGGCACGGGTAGCGAGTTCGCGATCATCCCGGCGCAGAACGCCAACGGCAACTGGGTCAAGGTCACTCAGCGCGTTCCGGTCCGAATCGCCTTCGACGGGTCACCCTCGAAGCCAATGATTGCCGGCCTGTCCTCGGACGTCACCGTCTACTTCGACAAGTAGGTCGCGGTTCTTGGCCGACACTCCGGCACATCTCGCTGCGCACCCGCTTCCTGCAGGCGAACGGATCATCGTCACCGTCGGGGTGATGATGGCCGTCCTCCTGCAGGTGCTGGACACGACGATCGCCAACGTGGCGCTGCCGCACATGGCGGCAGATCTCAGTGCGACGCAGGACCAGATCAACTGGGTCCTGACGAGCTACATCGTCGCGTCGGCGATTGCGCTGCCGATCAGCGGCTGGCTCGCCGACAAGGTAGGACGCAAGCGCCTGCTCCTGATCAGCGTGGTCGGATTCACCATCGCGTCGGTTCTGTGCGCCTCCGCAGTTTCGCTGTCCGAGATGGTGATCTTCCGCGCACTTCAAGGTGTCAGCGGTGCATTCATCGTCCCGCTCGCCCAGGCCACCCTGTTCGACATCAACCCGCGCGAGAAGCATGGACAGGCGATGGCGCTGTTCGGGGGCGGCGTGATGATTGGCCCGATCCTCGGCCCGGTCCTCGGCGGCTGGCTGACTGACAATTACAACTGGCGGTGGGTCTTCCTGGTCAACCTGCCGGTCGGCGTGATCTGCGCCCTGATCATGCTGCGCTACATGCCGAAGACGGACACGCTTCAGCGCAAGTTCGACATGTTCGGCTTCGCCCTGCTCGCGATCGCTCTTGGCGCCCTTCAGCTGTTCCTCGACCGCGGCCAGCAGGAAGACTGGCTGTCGAGCTGGGAAATTCGCATCGAGCTCGGCTTCGCGATCGCCGCGTCGTGGATGTTCGTGGTGCACATGATCACCGCCCGCGAACCGCTATTCGACAGGGCCCTGTTCAAGGATCGAAATTTCGCGACGGCGTTGTTGTTCATGGCGGTCACTGGCGTTCTCTTGCTCGCCGGCCTCGCCTTGCTGCCGCCATTGCTCCAGAACCTGTACGGATATTCGGTGCTGCAGTCGGGCTTTCTCACCGCACCTCGCGGTGTCGGCACCCTGATCTCCATGCTTCTCGCCGGACGGCTGACCGGGAAGATCGACTCCCGAATCCTGGTCGGCATCGGCGTTGCGCTAATGGGCATTTCGCTCTGGATGATGACCGGCTTTGCGCTCGACCAGCCGTCGCGGCCGGTGATCATGAGCGGGATCGTCCAGGGCCTCGGCCTTGGCCTCATCTTCGTGCCGCTCCAAAGTTTGGCGTTCGAGACACTTGCGCCGATGATGCGAACGACGGCGGCCGCCTTGCTGAACCTGTCGCGAAACATCGGCGGATCGATCGGCATCGCCGTCGTCAGCGCTCAGCTCGTGCGGATGACGCAGGTCGCGCACGCAGACATCGCGAGCACCATCACCGAGCAGACGATCCCGACCGCCGATCCAACCTTGCTTCAGACCATCGCGCCGGGCGGGTCGACGGCCATTGCGATGATCAACGCGGAAGCGACGCGACAGGCGGTGTTCATTGCCTATCTCGACGATTTCAAGCTGATGATGCTGGTCACCTTCGCCGTGCTTCCGCTGCTGCTGCTGATGAAGAAGGGCCAGCAGGGGAAGGGCGAGAAGCCCGCAATGGCGATGGACTAAACCGCTGACGAAGCGAGCCAGCGGGGCCGCCGAAATGATCGTGCCGGTTTACGCCGCCGGATAATCCGCGAGGGCAGCGGAAAGGTCAGCGATCAGGTCGTCGGGATCCTCGAGGCCGATGTGCAGTCGGAGTAGGGGGCCACCGTAATCGCGCAGAGCCGCAGTGCGCAGGTTGTCGGTATCCGCCGACATTGCGAGGCTTTCGAACCCGCCCCAGCTGTAGCCGATCCCGAACAGCTCCAGGCTGTCGATCAGGCGATCGAGATCGGCGGCGGAGCCGCCCTTGAGGGCAACCGAGAAGAGGCCGGTCGATCCTGTGAAATCCCGCTTCCAGAACGCATGCCCGGGGCAATCGGCGAAGGCGGGGTGGATGACCCGTGCGACCTGCGGCTGGTCCTTCAGCCAGTGGGCGACCTTGACCGCGCCCAGCTCATGCTGGCGGAGGCGGGCGCCGAGCGTGCGCAAACCCCTCGCAACGAGATAGGCGTCGTCGGGGCTGACATATTGCCCGAAGCTTCGGCTGGTTCGCGTCAACCTGGTCATGTGCGAGGTCGCCGCAGTCACGGCGCCCATCATCACGTCGGAGTGGCCGGAGATATATTTGGTGCAGGCGACCACCGACAAATCGACGCCCTTGTCGATCGCGGTGAAGAAGAAGGACGTGGCCCAGGTATTGTCGAGCAGGGTCGACAGCCCACGCGCCTTCGCCATCGCGCAAATGCCGGGAACGTCCTGCACTTCGAACGTCAACGATCCCGGGCTTTCCATGAAGACCGCGCGCGTCTTCTCGCCGATCAACGCTTCGATCTCGGCGGGCGACGACAAAGGATCGTAATAGACGGTGCTGACGTTCAGCCGCTTGAGCTCGCGGTCGCAGAAATGCCGTGTCGGTCCATAGGTGCTGTCGACCATCAAGAGCTCGTCCCCTGGCGCGAGAACGCTGGTCAGCGCGATGGATACCGCCGCCGACCCGGACGGAAACAGCATCGTCCCTTCCGCGCCGGGCTCCAGCTCGGTCAGCGCCTCCGCCAACGACCATTGCGTCCAGGTACCATTGCGCCCGTAGCTCAGCCGTCCGTTGACGGGAGGATACGCCTCCCGCGAGGCTTCCATATTGTCGAAGAGGACGGTCGAGGTGCGCGAGACTGGCACGTTGACCATGTTGCGCAGCCATTCCTTGCGCCGGCCGCCTTGGACGACTTTCGTGTCCGGATGCTTGTCGTTTGCCATTTGCGGTCCTTATCGACTGCGAAGCCGATGAAGAGTCAAATCGCCATCCGCGTGACGACGCGCTCCGCCCGGCCGGGCATCGGCGGATGGCGACCGGGTGCCGACGGTCGCGAGGAGCTGGAAGTCCGCGTCGCGGAGCCGCCCGCAGACGGAGCGGCGAACGCTGCTGTTATCGCCATGCTTGCCAAGGCGCTCCGCCTCCCGCGCGGCGACGTCCGCATAGTGAGCGGCGAGGCGAGCCGGCACAAAAGGATTGGTCTGCCGCTGGACGACGCGGAAGCCAGGAATCGCCTGTCCCGCTGATGGGCCTTTCGCAAGCAACCAGCCCCACTCGAATCAGACACCGCCGTTTACTTCTCGGCAGCACCGAAGTGCTAAGCCGTCGCGATTGGCAAATGTGATGGCAAGCTCGGCACCCACTGCTCATGACGGTGATCCCTTCGCGGACCGGCGGGCCTATCCGCGGGTCCCGGTGGCACTGCCTGCCTTTCTTCAGGTCCAAGATGAGCGACATTCGGTTCAGCTGCTCGACCTGTCTGCGGGGGGTGCAAAGTTGATCAGCCCGCTCTCGCTTGCAACCGGGACGGCCGTGACATTGGACTGCGGAACACTCGGCCGCGTGGCGATCGTCCGGTGGCGCAGCGGCGAGGTGATCGGAGTCAGCTTTGAGACGGAGCTCGAGGCTCGCGAAATCACTGCGCTCATCCAGCGGTCGGAGGCACTTCAGAAGCTCATGCAGACCCGGGAATAACGGCGGCAATCTACGATATTCCAGCCGGCGTGGTTAACGCCGGCGCGTTCGCAAGTGCACAAAATTCATTGTTGCAACTGCGAAACAAGTTTGAGATTGGTTGCCGGCACGTTCTTCATGGAGCGCCGGGCATGACGATCGCAATCTGCTTCCTTATCGCGCTGATGCGCGCCTGATCGCGCGGACTGGCAAGACGCGTCTCGCGACTAGTCCGCGATCAGGCTCATGCAGGTGACGCCGGCTTCGGCCTTCTGAAGCTCCGATACATCGACCTCGACTACATGCAGGCCCAGTCTGCGAAGTTTCTCCGCGGCTTTCGGATTGCCCGCGGGCAGGATGATGCGGTCGAATAGTCGCACGCAATTGCCGGCAGCCGGCTCTTCGGGATCCACGGCCACAGGACGAACGCCCGCAAACTGAGCGGCGTCTACGGCCTTCGGATTGTGAAGCAGGAGGGGAGTCCCCTGGTCATCCGCCCCGGCAAGCGTTGCGCCCGTCTTCAGGTGGAGGCACTCGGCCAACTCGGCCGTCACGACATTGAAGCCGAATGTCCCGGCCAACCTTCGTAGAGCCCCGATCCCCTCGGCATCTGTCCGCGTGGAGAGGCCGACGTATAGCGTGGTCCCGATGCGAAGAACGTCGCCGCCATCGACGTGCCCCGCAGGCAGGCGGTGCAGCGGGAAGTGGTCCGCGAGGCCGCTTGCGGTGGATGAGGTCTCCGCGGCGCGAGAGGCGACGCCCGGGTTGAGGATAATCGCGCGGCCGTCGAGGAGGAGAGCCGTGTCCTCCACGAAGACGCCATCGGGGTGCTCCGGGAGATCGGGGAGGCGAATGACCTCGTATCCCGCGTCCGACAGCGCCTGCTCGTAGGCGGAATGCTGAGCTTTTGCCCTGGCCGCGTCGATCGGCACGCGATCGAGATGGGTGAGCTCGCAGTCGGATAGTTTCGGGCTCACCGCCCGGGTGAAGGCTTTCGGCATGCTGTTGCCTTAGAATCGAAAAGGGCGGCCCGGAAGCTCCGGACCGCCCTTCGCGTGACGTTCGGTAAAGCGTTTAGCGCTTCGAGAACTGGAAGCTGCGGCGTGCCTTTGCGCGGCCGTACTTCTTGCGCTCGACGACGCGCGGGTCGCGGGTCAGGAAGCCTGCCTGCTTGACCGTCGTGCGGAGCGCCGGTTCGAAGCGGCTGAGCGCCTGGGCGATGCCATGCTTCACGGCGCCAGCCTGGCCCGACAGCCCGCCGCCCTTGACGGTGGCGACGATGTCGTACTGACCGGTGCGATCCGTGATGTCGAACGGCTGGTTGATGACGAGGCGGAGCGACGGTCGCGCGAAGTAGGTCTCCTGGTCGCGGCCGTTCACTTCGATCCTGCCCGAGCCTGGCTTCAGCCAGACGCGCGCAATGGCGTCCTTGCGGCGGCCGGTCGCGTAGGCGCGGCCATACTTGTCGAGCTGCTGCTCGCGAAGCGGCGTCTCGGCCTGGACCGGAGGCGGCGGCGGAGCGGCTTCAGCGGCCTCGGCCTGAGCCGGAGCAGCGTCTGCAGCGACCGGAGCCGGCTGCGCGGCCTGCTGGCCGGTCAGCTCAGCGAGGTCGGAAAGGGACTGGCGAGTGTCGGACATTATGCGCCCACCTTGTTCTTGCGGTTCATCGACGCGACGTCGAGAGTTTCGGGGTTCTGGCCGCCGTGCGGGTGCTCGGTGCCATTGTAGAGGTGCAGCGCGCGCATCTGGTCGCGGCCGAGCGGGCCACGCGGGATCATGCGCTCAACCGCCTTCTCGAGAACGCGCTCGGGGAAACGGCCCTCGAGGACCTTGCCAGCAGTAACGCCCTTGATGCCGCCCGCGTAACCGGTGTGCTTGTAGTACACCTTTTGCTGCAGCTTGCGACCGGTGAAACGGACCTTGTCTGCATTGATGACGACGACATGGTCGCCGCAATCGACGTGCGGGGTGTAGCTCGGCTTGTGCTTGCCGCGCAGGATATTGGCGATAATCGTCGCGACACGGCCGACAACCAGCCCGTCTGCATCGATCAGGTGCCACTTCTTTTCGACCTCAGCCGGCTTGGCCGACTTGGTCGTCTTCATCAGCGCCTTCATGGCGTTTGCCTCTTTCAAAAACGGGAAAGCGGCACCCAATTGGCGCCGCTGTCGGAGGGGCCAATGGCAGCGGAGGGCGAATTCGTCAAGCAAATCCGGCTGTTTGACGGCGGGTAAAATAATACCGGAAGCCAAGCAACCCGCTCCGGATTGCAGGAATGCTTAAGCAGCCGCTGCCCTGCCGGGACTTAACATTCTTGCCGCGTGGGGCCGCTCGATCGGAGCGGCGCGATTGAGGGCGGCGGCAGTGAAGCCTCGTGAGGACCGGCAGAAGGTGATGGTCAAGGCCAGGATGCGCAGCGGCGCGTCGTGGCACGACGTCTGCATCCTCAACGCCTCGCTTCATGGGCTCGGCATCCAGTCGGCTGAGCGGCCGCAGCGAGGGACCTACGTCGAGATCTGCCGCGGGACGCAGTCGATCGTCGCCCGGGTGGCATGGGCGAAGGGGCACCGCGTGGGGCTTCGGTCGCAGGATCCGATCTTCCTGCGGGCGCTGCTCAACGGTCATTCGACTGCTGCTCCGGAGAGGGCGGGGCGTCCGATCGAGCGGCGCCGGGCGTTACGAGTGCCCCAGGCGCGGCACGATCAAAGCCGGCTCGTCGGACGGACGATGGAGTTTGCGGGGATTGCAGTGATCGCCGGCGCCTTGGCCCTGAGCGCGTTCGGCGCGGTCGAGCAGGCCTTGGCAGCGCCGCTGTCAAAGATCAGCAAGGCGCTAGATTAGAAACCCGCTTCCACCGCGAGCCTGATCGCTTCCGCGGAACTGGTGACACCGAGCCGCTCGAGCAGCAGGGCGCGGTGCATCTTCACCGTCTTCTCGCTGATCTTCAGCTCCCAGGCGATCTGCTTGTTGAGCAGGCCGCGCGCCATGCCCTGGAGAACCTCCTTCTGCCGCGCAGGGAGACCTGCGATCAGGGCTACCGCGCGCTGACGGCGACCCGACAGGCGGTCATCCGAGGGCGGCCCAAGATCGACTTGAGAGCCGAGGAACCAGGCTAGTCCGCCCTCGGGGTCGAACAAGGGCGTGATCATCACTCCGTTGCGGAATGGCGTGCCGTCCCGACGATAGTTGAGGATGTCGACCAGGACCGGCCGGCGCCCGCGAAGCGCGTCGCGGATTTCGTCGGTGACCCAGTCTTCGGTGTTTTCTCCGGCAAGGAAGCGGCAGTTCCGGCCGACCACTTCATTTTCGTCGTAGCCGGTCAGCTGGCAAAAAGCGGAATTGGCGACCTCGATGGGATTGTCGGGCAGTCGCGGGTTGCTGACCACCATCGCAAGCGGGGACGCGCCTACCGTCTCGATCAACTGGCGATGGTCTTCGTTCAAAAACAGCTCCTGATTGCCGCGCTTACCTGTAGCAGTGTAGCCTGCTGGCCGGGGCGGCGAAAGCGATTGGGGAGAGCACCTTGGGGGAGTTGCCGTTCGCGGGAGTGGAACTGGGCGGCACCAAATGTGTGTGCACTCTTGCTGTTTCGCCGGAGCGGATCCTGCGGCAGGAGACCGTTCCAACGGCGACGCCCGAGGAGACTTTGGGGGCCATTGCAGAGATCCTGTCCGAATGGGCGCGCGACGGCGTTGCGGCCCTTGGGATCAACAGTTTCGGACCGGTCGATCTGCGGACGGGCTCGCCGACGTTCGGGTTTATCACCACGACGACGAAGCCTGGCTGGTCGCAAGTCGATGTTGCTGGGCGCCTTGCCCGCGCTGCGGGAACGTCGGTTGCGTTCGATACTGATGTCAATGGAGCCGCGCTTGCCGAAATGCGGTGGGGTTCGGGGCGCGGTTTCCATGATTTCGCCTACATTACGGTCGGCACCGGCGTCGGGGTCGGCCTTGTTGCCAACGGCCGGCCGATGCGGGGGTTCGCGCATAGCGAGCTTGGTCACATCCGCCCGGCGCGACTTCCCGGCGACACCTGGCCGGGTTCGTGCAGCTTCCACGGGGACTGCGTCGAGGGCCTTGCGTCTGGAACCGCTTTGAAGGCGCGCTTGCAGGGCCGCGCAATCGACAGCGTTCTCGAGGATGATCCGGTTTGGGAAAGCGTCGCGTCGGCCCTCGCGCAGCTTTGCCATACGCTTGTCTGCGCGGCGTGCCCGATGCGGATCGCGATCGGTGGCGGCGTCATCGAGCGGCAGCCTCATCTGCTCGCCCGGATCCAGACCATGTTGATCGAGAGCTTCAACGGTTACCTTGCATTGCCTCGGACGGACTATGTCGTCGCTCCGGAACTCGGGACCCAGGCGGGGCCGATGGGCTCAATCGCCCTGGCGATGGATGCAGCCTCGGCGCGGTAAGCCGTTTTCCGGCTTGTGACGTAGGGGCATCCCTGCCACCAAGACGCCGCCATTATTCTGGGGAGAGTGAGCTTGGCGCAATCGGACGGCCGTTCGGCAACAGTGACCAGCGCCTATGCGATCGTCACCTGCCTGTTCTTTGCATGGGGCTTCATTACATCGCTGGTCGATCCGCTAGTCGCGGCCGTGAAGGGCATTTTCCAGCTTAGCGATGTCGAAGCGCAGCTTAGCGCGTCGGCATTCTTTATCGCTTATGGCGTGATGAGCATTCCGGCCGCAGTTCTCCTTTCTCGGCGCAAGGCCGTCGGAACGGTGCTCATCGCTTTGGCGCTGATGGTCGCGGGCTGCCTGATCATGCTCGCCGCCGCGAACATCGCCGTTTACGAGCTTGTGCTGCTGGGCCTCTTCGTCCTCGCGAGCGGGATTACGATTTTGCAGGTTGCCGCAAACCCACTGGCAGCCGCGTTGGGGGCGCCTGAGCGAAGCCATTTCCGGCTCACCTTCAGTCAGACGTTCAACAGCCTCGGCACGTTTATCGGACCGTACCTCGGGGCTGCGCTCTTCCTGAAGGGCGTCGAGGTGAAGCACGGAACCGCGATCTCGGACGAGGTGCGAGCCCAATCGCTCGCCGGCATCGACCGCGCTTTCTTCTGGATTGCCGGGCTGATCGTCCTGGTCGGAATCGTGATCTGGTTGGGCCGTCGGGTGATTAGCGCTTCGGCGCCGGCACCGTCCGACGAGACCGCTCGTCGGGGGATATTGGCGACGTTCCGAGATGCGACGTCCTCGCCCTGGGCACTGTTCGGCGGCCTCGCGATCTTCCTCTACGTCGGAGCCGAGGTCGCAATCGGAACGCAAATGGCGTTCTTCCTCAACAGCGATCGCGTCTGGGGCATTCCTCTGGAAAGCGCCGCCAAGTTCGTCAGTCTCTATTGGGGCGGGGCGATGGTCGGTCGGCTGGTCGGATCCGCCTTGCTGACCAGGGTCGCGGCGCCGAAGCTGCTCGCGGCGTTCACCGGCATAGCATGCCTGATGTGCCTGTACGTCTTCGCGGTCGGCGGGGTGAACGCGGGCTATGTTGCGCTCTCGATTGGCTTGTTCAACTCGATCATGTTCCCGGTGATCTTCACGATCACGCTGGAGCGTTCGACGGCTTCGGAGGAGGCAACATCCGGCTTCCTGTGCTTCTCGATCATCGGCGGCGCTGCCATCCCGCCGCTTGTTGGACTGGTGTCGCAGAACAGCGACTACGTCACCGCCCTCATCGTGCCCGCGATCTGCTACGCGATCCTGTGCTTCTTCGCGATCTCGGCTGGACGAGCACGGATCGCTCACCCGACAGGCGTCGAGCAGCCGGTCTCGGCGGTCTAGGCGTTCCCGAGTGGGCCGACGCTTTGTTCGGCCCACTCGGCATAGCTGAGCAGCAATTTTTCGATCGGCCAGACAGCGATGCACGGCACGTCGTAACTGTGCAGGCCGGCGATGCGCGAAATCAACGCGTCTGCCGCTTCGCCAGTGGTCTTGAGGATCGCCGGCACTTCCTCGGCTGTCTCAACCTCGCCCTGCCAGCGATAGATCGACCGGCAGGTCCCAAGGATGTTGATGCAGGCGGCTAGCCTTTCCTCGACCACGGTTCGGCCGATGCGCTCGGCTTCCTCGGCAGTCGCGAAGATCGCGTAGACGGAGACGACGCTCATGCCGTCTTTCGTCCAAGGACGTGCGCTCCCCAGACCGTCGCGATCACCAGGCCTGCTCCGACCGCCTGATGCAAGGCGGCCAGCCAGATCGCGACCCCGCTGAGGACCGTAAAAATGCCGAGGAGAACCTGTGTTCCGAACGCAGAATGGATGGCAATCGAAGCGGCCCGACCGCCCTCGAGCTGGCGGATGTGGCGGGCGAAAATAATGAGCAAGACCACGACTACCCATGCCCACCAGCGGTGGATGAAGTGGATCAGGAAAGGATCATTCGTGAAGGCGTGAAGTGCACCCCGGCTCCAATCCACGCCATCCGGATAAAGGCGGCCCTGCATTGTCGGCCAGTCATTGGCGACCTGTCCGGCATTCAGGCCCGCGACCCACGCCCCGAACAGAAGCTGAATGAAGAGTGCGGCGAGCACGATCACCGAGGAGCCGTTCAAGCGGGCGGGTCGGCTTGCGCCGGTCTTCGCCAGCTGTCTCAAGTCCAGTGCAACCCACACGCAGGCGGCCATGATGGTCAGCGCCAGCAAGAGGTGAGCGGAGAGCCGGAAGTGGCTCACGTCGGTCCGATCCACCAGTCCCGACATGACCATATACCAGCCGAGCACGCCCTGGAGCCCGCCGAGGACGAGCAGGCCGACCAGCTTCCAGCCATAACCCTGCGGGATGGCCCGCTTCGCGGCGAACCATACCAAGGGCACGGCGAACACGACGCCAATCAGCCGGCCGATCAGGCGGTGCAGCCATTCCCAGAAGAAGATGAACTTGAACTGGGCCAGAGTCATTCCGGCGGGGCAGTTGATCTCCAGATACTCGGGTGTCCGCTGGTAGAGTTCGAACGCGTGCTGCCATTCTGACTGCGTCAGTGGTGGGATCGCTCCCGTGACTGGCTTCCATTCGGTGATCGACAGGCCGCTTTCAGTCAGGCGCGTGATCCCGCCGACGACGACCATCAGGAAGACCATCGCGGCGACGGCCATCAGCCAGTTGGAAATGGCGAGCGGACGCCTGGCCGGCCTGTCGGTCGCGCGGGGCAGGGGAAGGGTCGAGTCCATTGCGGCGGGCGTATCGGGCGGCGGGATCGCTTTGCCAAGAGCGCGAAGCCCGGGTTTGCATCATGAAATTTTGTCCATGTGATGTTGTAACCTTAAGAAGTGCACGTTATATCCTTGCCCATCATGGCAATCGCGCTTCACACCCGGAGGCTCGACCGGATGGCCATTGGCCTGTCCGGCCTTTGCCTCGTGCATTGCCTGGCGACTGCCGTTCTCCTGGGTGTCGTTTCGGCGGCGGGCGGGTTTCTCGGTGCCCCGATCATCCACGAAGTCGGCCTCAGTCTGGCCATGATCCTCGGCAGCTTCGCGCTGGGCCGCGGGATCATGGAACACGGCTTCATGTTGCCGAGCGCGGTGGGCAGCCTCGGCCTTGGTGTCATGGCGGGTGCGCTGACCCTTCCTCACAACGGATCCGAAGCGCTCTACACCGTCGTCGGCGTCGGCGTTCTGGCCCTCGGCCATCAACTCAACCGGATCGCGGGCGACTGAGCACGCGCTTGCGGGCCAACGGCCGCAGGACTATCTCCAACCCATGGGTGCGCACGAGCATCAACTTCATCAGGGCGAGTCGCTCAAGAAGGCCGCGCGCGAGCAGCTAACCAGCCGTGGCGAGCAGTGGACCGGAATGCGGGAATCGGTGTTCGAAGCCCTCGCCGGCTTCGACCGTCCGGCGAGCGCCTACGACATCGCTGAGGCGGTTTCGAAGAACCAGGGACGCCGGGTTGCGGCCAACAGCGTCTATCGGATCCTCGACTTGTTCGTGGGGGCCAACCTGGCGCGCCGGGTGGAGAGCGCCAACGCTTATGTCGCCAACGCGCATCCCGACTGCCTCCACGACTGCATCTTCCTGATCTGCGACAATTGCGGGCAGGCGGTGCACATCGATGACGACGCCTTGTCCGGCGGAGTTCGGAAGGCTGCGGCAAGCGCCGGATTTTCATCCGCCCGCCCGGTGATTGAGGTGCGCGGCACCTGCGGGGAATGCGACAGCAACTGACCCGGTCGGGGCAGTCCCCACCTGAGCAATCCGTGAGCAATACGTGAATTGGCCCAGCTTGGGTGACATCACGCCGGGTTCCCGATACATGCCAGCCCATGTCCGACCGGCCCGTAACACCGTTGCTCGACACGGTTCCGTATCCTCAAGATATTCGCAAGCTGGACAGGGAGAAACTCCCGCAGCTGTCCGATGAACTGAGGCAGGAAGTCATCTCCGCGGTCTCCGTGACCGGCGGCCACCTCGGTGCGGGCCTTGGCGTGGTCGAGCTGACCGTCGCGCTCCACTTTGTTTTCGATACGCCCCACGACAAGCTGATCTGGGACGTCGGTCACCAGGCCTACCCTCACAAGATCGTTACCGGCCGACGCGACCGAATTCGTACGCTCCGGCAAGGCTCGGGCCTCAGCGGCTTCACCAAGCGGAGCGAAAGCGAGTTCGACCCATTCGGCGCGGCGCATAGCTCGACATCGATCTCGGCGGCCCTGGGCTTTGCCATCGCCAACAAGCTGTCGGGAGATCCCGGCAAGGCGATCGCGGTCATCGGCGACGGCGCGATGTCCGCCGGCATGGCCTATGAGGCGATGAACAACGCAGAGGCCGCCGGGAACCGGCTGGTCGTGATCCTCAACGACAATGACATGTCGATCGCGCCGCCGGTCGGCTCGCTTCGCAACGCGCTCGCGCGCCTGGTCAGCTCGAACAAGTATCTCGCTCCGCGCAAGCTCGCGCAAAGGATCGCGCGGGCAATGCCGGAGCCGTTGCACCGCACGGCTCGGCGGATGGAAGAATATGCGCGCGGCATGTTCACCGGCGGCACGCTCTTCGACGAGCTAGGGTTCTACTATGTTGGCCCGGTCGACGGGCACGACGTGGAGGCGCTGGTCGAGGTGCTCGAGAACGTCCGCGATGCGGACATCGGGCCGATGCTGGTCCACGTCGTCACCCATAAGGGCAAGGGCTACGGACCGGCGGAAAGCTCAGCGGATAAATATCACGGCGTCGTCAAGTTCGACGTGGTCTCGGGCAAGCAGGACAAGGGCCCCGGTGGGGGTCCGCCCGCTTACCAGAATGTTTTTGGAGAGACGCTCGCAAAACTAGCGGAAGCTGATCCTCGCATTTGCGCGATCACTGCTGCGATGCCGTCCGGAACCGGCGTCGACAAGTTCGCCAAAGCCCATCCCGAGCGTGCGTTCGATGTCGGCATCGCCGAGCAGCACGGCGTGACCTTCGCCGCCGGCCTCGCCGCGCAGGGCATGCGGCCCTTCGTTGCGATCTATTCGACATTCCTGCAGCGCGCTTATGACCAAGTGGTCCACGACGTTGCGATCCAGAACTTGCCGGTTCGTTTCGCGATGGATCGCGCGGGTCTCGTGGGCGCCGATGGGGCGACCCATGCCGGAAGCTTCGACCTGGCCTATCTCTGCACTTTGCCAAATTTCGTCGTGATGGCGGCCGCGGACGAGGCCGATCTCGCGCGCATGGTCAAGACGATGCAGCTGCATGACAGCGGGCCGATTGCCGTCCGCTATCCGCGCGGAGAGGGTCGTGGAGTGCCGCTGCCTGCCGATCCCGAACCGCTGGAGATCGGTAAGGGCCGCGTCGTCAAGCAGGGCAGCAAGGTCGCGATTCTGTCGCTGGGAACGCGCCTCGCCGAAGCCGAGAAGGCTGCCGAGCAGCTGGAAGCCAAGGGTCTTTCGACCACCGTCGCCGACCTGCGCTTCGCCAAGCCGCTGGACGAGGCGCTGATCCGCAAGCTGCTGACCACCCACGAAGTCGCCGTGACAATTGAAGAAGCCGCGATCGGCGGCCTTGGCGCGCACGTCCTGACGCTTGCCAGCGACGAAGGCCTGGTCGACGCGGGTCTGAAGATCCGCACCATGCGCTTGCCCGACCGCTTCCAGGATCACGACAAGCCCG
The DNA here is from genome assembly GCF_039543105.1 of Sphingomonas daechungensis. Lineage (NCBI taxonomy): Bacteria > Pseudomonadati > Pseudomonadota > Alphaproteobacteria > Sphingomonadales > Sphingomonadaceae > Sphingomonas > Sphingomonas daechungensis. Next base: position 433,801 of record NZ_BAABJC010000001.1, on the reverse strand, counting down.
AGAAGCAGTATGACGAGGCGGGCCTCAACGCGCCCCAGATCGTCGAGACGGTGCTGAAGGCCCTGCGCGTCAACAGCGCGGGTGTCGAAGAGGTGCGGGCGTAGTCAAAGTCCGCGCAGACCAATTGCTGGTCAGCCGCGGGCTCGCGGACAGCCGGACGCGGGCGCAGGCGCTGATCATGGCGGGCGCCGTATTCAGTGGCGAGAGGAAGCTCGCGAAAGCGGGAGACATGCTAGCCGTTGAGGCGGCCCTCGAGGTCCGCGGGAGGGACCATCCCTGGGTCTCGCGCGGCGGGATCAAGCTGGATCACGGCCTCAATCATTTCGGGTTTGATGTGACGGGTGCCGTCGGCCTCGACGTCGGGTCATCCACCGGCGGCTTCACCGACGTGTTGCTCTCGCGAGGCGCGGCGAAGGTTTATGCCGTCGACGTCGGGACCAATCAGCTTGCCTGGAAGCTGCGCAACGATCCTCGCGTGATCGTTCACGAGCAGACAAATGCGCGCGCATTGACCGCAGAGCAGGTCCCGGAGCCGATCGACACCGTCGTGTGCGACGCGAGCTTCATCTCACTGGCGAAGGTGCTCGAAGCGCCGCTCAAACTGGCAAGGCCCGGCGCGAATCTGGTTGCGCTCGTCAAGCCGCAGTTCGAGGCCGGGCGAGAGGAGGTGGGGAAGGGCGGCGTCGTCCGGAACCCCGAAGTGCACGAGCGCGTCTGCCTACAGGCCAAAGACTGGGTTGAATCGCAGGGCTGGACGGTGCTCGGGATCGAACGAAGCCCGATTACGGGTCCGGAAGGCAACGTGGAATTCCTGCTGGGAGCGCAGAAGAATGGTTGAGACTGTCCAGCGCCGTGCATGGTGGAAATTTGCCATAGTCACGGTCCCCGCGATCGAAATCCTTGGCGGCCTGAGTGGCTGGCTCTCCAACTCCGGTTACGGAAATCCGTGGTTTGATGGCCTCGTCAAGCCGTTCTTCATGCCGCCGGGCTGGGCCTTCGGCGTGGTCTGGCCGATCCTTTACGCTCTGCTTGGAATCGCGGTAGCGATGATCCTGGCCGAGCCGCCTTCGGCGAAGCGTCGCAACGCGCTGATCCTTTTCTTTGCCCAGCTGGCGCTGAATTTCGCCTGGTCACCCGTCTTCTTCGGCGCCCGAATGATCTATCCGGCGCTGGTCATTATCGTGGTGATGGTTGGGCTCGCGGCGCTTGCAGCCGGCCAGTTCCGGCAAATTCGGCCGGTGGCGGGGTACCTGATGCTTCCTTACCTGCTGTGGCTCTGCTTCGCGGCCGCACTCAACTCGGCGATCGGGAACCTGAACCCCGGCGCCTAGTCGTTCGTCGAAATTCCCGCACGCACCCCGTTTCATGATATAAGTGCGTCCTCAAAGAAGGGTGCGGGATATGCGAATTCTGCCTGCCGTCGGCCTTGCCATACTTGGAACGGCGGCGCCCGTTTCGGCGCAATGGGTGAAGATGCCGGAGCAAATCCGGACCCAGGAATATGAAACGGTCGCCCAGCCCGACAAGGTCGATTCGACCACGCAGGCGACGGACCTCCGCTTCAAGGAGGATGGCTACGACCGCATGACGGTTCCGGTGAAGGTTGCCGGCCATGGTCCTTACCGGTTCCTGATCGATACGGGCGCCGACCGCACGGCAATCTCGTCGGATCTCGCCCGCCAGCTTCGGCTGAACGGCCGCAAGGGAACGACACTTCACAGCGTCACCGGCGAAACGCAGATCGAGACTGCCAATGTCTCGGTTCTCGACATCACCGCGAAAGAGGTGAGGGACGTCGATGCCGCTTTGCTCGAATCCGAGCATATGGGTGCGGACGGGATCCTCGGACTCGATTCCCTGCGCTCCCAGCGAGTCCTGTTCGATTTCAAGAAGCAGACGCTGACGATCGTACCTTCGGCGAAATTTGTCGCCGAAGACAAGGATACGATCGTCGTCACCGCGAAGGTCCGCAATGGGCGACTGATCCTGACGAAAGCGAATGCCGAGCATATCCCGGTCACTCTCGTGATTGATACCGGCGCTCAGGTGTCGCTGGGCAACGAGGCGCTTCGCCGCAAGCTCAGCCAAGGCGGCAAGGTCAAGCGGACGGGCGAGGTGGAGCTCCAGTCCGTTTCCGGGGCGAAGCTCATGGGCGAATACACGATCGTTCGAGAGCTGAGCGTGGGCGGCATCACGCTAAAGAAGATGCCGGTGATCTTCACCAACTCGCCGGCCTTCAAACGGCTTGGCCTTGACGACAAGCCGGCACTCCTCCTCGGTATGAACGCGCTGAGGAGCTTCGACCGCGTTTCCATCGATTTCGCGCGGAAGAAGCTGAAGGTCGTGCTGCCGGAAACGAGCGAGTTGGAAACCGCCACCTTCGCTCTGCGCTGACTTAGACCCTAGCGGGCGCGTCCGACCTTCCCTATCTGCTCGCTCGGGCGCTCGCCGAACGCGTTGCCCGGCCCTTGGCGGTGGAGGAGATTGCAATGCAGTCCGAGAACAAGCTGTTCGACGACTTCGTGAAGATGGTGAACGGCGTTGCCGGGACCATGGCCGGAGTGGGCCGTGAGGCCGAAGCCTCCATGCGCGAAAGAGCGCGGGAATGGATGGCGGGTGCGGATTTTGTCAGCCGCGACGAATTCGAAGCCGTGAAGGCGATGGCCGCTGCGGCCCGCGACGAGAATGAGGCGCTCAAGGCACGGATCGTAGCTCTCGAGGCGAAAGTCGGCGGGACCGCAACCGCGGCGAAGCGTCCGACAAAGCCGAAGTCGAGCCCGGAGGCCTGATCCTGAGCGAGGAAGACGTCCAGGAAGAGCGCGACGACGGCGCTCCAATCGAAGTTCTCGAACAATATTTCGAGGCTCGTGGCTGGGCGTGCGAGCGTTCGGGCGAGGGAGAGATCGTTGCATCGGCGATCGGCAGCTGGACTCAGTACGAGCTTCGCGGAGTGTGGCGTCCCGAGGACCAGGTGCTTCAGTTCCTCGCCTTCCCCGACATCAAGGTGACGGCGGAGAAGCGCCAGGCCGTGTACGAGAGCCTGGGGTTGATCAACGAGCAGCTCTGGCTCGGCCATTTCGAAATGTGGTCGGGGTCCGGCCTGATCGTCTTTCGCCACGCGACCATTCTCGACACGCGTGAGAACGACGGCCTGACGCTCGATCAGGCCGAAGCCATCATCGAAGCCGCGCTCGAGGAATGCGAGCGCTTTTATCCCGTGTTCCAGTTCGTGCTCTGGGGCGGGAAATCGCCGGGCGAGGCCATTGCCGCGGCCCTGATCGATACGCACGGGGAGGCTTAAACTGGTCCTGAATCCAATTTGGTTCATCGGCTGCGGCAACATAGCCGGAGCCATGGTCGAAGGCTGGCAGTCGGCGAACGTCGATCTCAGCGACGCGGTCGTCATCCGGCCGAGCGCGAAGCCCGTCCCGGGGCTCCGCGTCACCAGCAATTACGCCGCTGCGGGTCCCGCTCCGCGGCTGGTCATTCTCGGCTGCAAGCCGCAGCAGCTGGACGATGTCGTCTCCCGGCTGACGGCTCACCTGACCTCGCAGACTCTGGTCGTTTCGCTCCTGGTCGGCGTCGAGCTCGAGACCTTGCGGCAGAAGTTCTGGACGGCGGGGGCGATCGTCCGCGCGCTTCCCAATCTGCCCGTGGCAGTGCGCCGTGGTGTCATCGCCTTGTACGGCGAGGACATCCCGGGCGAGCTGCACCAGGAAGTCTCCCAGCTGTTCGCGCAGCTCGGCTATGCCTTGTGGGTCAACAACGAGAGCAGCCTGGCGGCGGTCGGCTCGGTCGCGGGCGCAGGCCCTGCATATGTTGCAAGTTTCGTCGAAGCCCTGGCCAAGGCCGGGGTCGAGCGCGGCCTTTCTTCTGAGCTAGCGGCTACCGTTGCTCTAGAGACCGTGCTGGGAACCGCCTGGATGGCCGCGTCCACCCACGAGAGCATGGGCGACGTCGTACGGCGCGTCGCCAGCCCGAATGGAACGACCGAGGCCGGGCTTGCCGTGCTTCGCCGCGACGACGTGCTCGACAAGCTGGTGTCCCTGACGGTGAGCGCGGCTTCGCGTCGTGCCGCCGAACTTGCCGAGGAGGCTAAGGGGCCCAAACTTGCCCAGGAAGCTCCTTCGGCCTAGTTCCGACCCCGTAACAGGGATGGAACATGATCGGCGAACTCACCTTGGACGATGACAGCCGCCTGGCGTTCGAACCGGCCGCAAAGCCGGTTCCCCCGGAAGAGCGCGCGCGCCTGCTCGAGGACCCGGGTTTCGGCCGGGTCTTCACGGACCACATGGCCATCATCGAATATGATGAGGCGAAGGGCTGGCACGACGCGAGGCTGACCGCGCGCCATCCGTTCACGATGGATCCCGCCGCACCGGTGCTTCATTATGCCCAGGAGATCTTCGAGGGGATGAAGGCTTATCGGCGGCCGGGCGGCGGAGCGGCCTTGTTCCGGCCCGATGCCAATGCCCGGCGATTCGCCAAATCGGCGATCCGCCTGGCCATGCCGCCGCTGCCCGAAGAGATGTTCCTGGACTCCGTCCGCGCGCTGGTGCGCGCCGACCGGGACTGGATTCCCGCGACCGAGGATGGGTCGCTCTATCTGCGGCCGTTCATGATCGCGAACGGATCGTTTCTTGGAATGCGCTCGTCGACGCAGTTCATCTACGCCGTAATTGCCTCGTCGGTCGGATCCTACTTCAAGGGTGACGCGGCGAGCGTATCTCTGTGGGTGACCCGTGAGTACGTTCGAGCGGCCCCTGGCGGTACGGGCGAAGCCAAGTGCGGTGGCAATTATGCGGGTAGCCTGGTTGCCCAGGCGGAAGCCGTCCGGAACGGTTGCGACCAGGTCGTCTTCCTCGACGCCACCGAGCGCCGCTGGGTCGAGGAACTTGGCGGAATGAACGTCTTCTTCGTGTTCGAGGACGGATCGATCCAGACGCCGCCGCTGGACGGAACCATTCTGCACGGTGTCACCCGGGATTCGCTGCTCACACTTGCGCGCGACATGGGGCTAACCGTCCGCGAAGAGCCCTATTCGATCGAGCAGTGGAAAGCCGACGCGGAAAGTGGTCGGCTGACCGAGGCATTCGCGTGCGGCACGGCGGCCGTCGTCACACCGATCGGCCGAGTGAAGGAAGCGGATGGTGAGTTCGCCATCGGCGGGCAGTCGACCGGACCGCTCACTTTGCGGCTTCGGTCCGCTTTGGTGGATATTCAACGGGGCGATGCTCCCGACCCGTATGGATGGGTCGAGCAAGTCTTCTGACGTCTATTCCCCGTCGTCGAAGATCGAGAGGTCCAGCATTTCGCTCGGCCCGAACCATATCACATGCTCGGTGTGGTCGACGTAATCCGAGCCGGTGCTGGTGTGGGCAAAAATCGTCAGGCCATCCCGGTTGAGCGCCATCCATTGTGCGAAGTCACCGAACTCCTCAGGCAGGACCGTGAGCTGGCAACTGCCGCGCGGGTGAGGCCCGACCGGATTGGTGTGAAAGTGGCCAATGCGGAGGTTGAAACGCTCGCGAGCGGCGTGGGCGAGCTTCTCGGCGCGATCCAACTGGTCCGCGTCGAAATAAATGTGCGCATGGAAGTCGCGAATGGGGTTCTGGCTCATCGCGGCAACACTTAGCAGAGGCTGACGCCGAGCGCGAAGCTTGGGGTTCCCTTGATAGAAGCGGCAGCTATAAGCGCGCCTTCCCCGCATCGACGGGCCGCCTGCTGGGGCGTCGCCAAGTGGTAAGGCACCGGTTTTTGGTACCGGCATTCGCAGGTTCGAATCCTGCCGCCCCAGCCAAGCGATCAAGTCGCCGCCGATCCGGACTTTCTCATCGTTTTCATGGTTTTATCGTTGGCCTGTGCCGCGTATCGCCACGCTGAATGGTAGATGTAACTCCCAATTTCGCCGTCGATGCCAACGAGGACGGGGAAGCGACGCTCTTCTCGGTTCGCGCGTCCGACGGCTATTCGCGCAACTATCGCGTCGGTGGCGGGGAGCATGGCGATTACCTTCGCTTCTTTGCCGACCTCGCCGAAGATTTCGGGACGCGCGGGCCGGGGACTCACGATTTTCCGTCGGCCGAGATGGGCGAGGCCAAGTGGCAGCCGCTTATCACCAAGAACCTCAGCGAGCGGTCGCTGTACGGGTATGGCGATCCTGCCGTGTCCAAGGTCGATGACGGCTGGATCCTCACCGCGACGACCAACGATGCGGACGACGCCTTTCCGATCCTGCACTCCAGCGACCTAAAACATTGGGAGCATCGCGGGTTCATCTTTCCAGAAGGGCGGGCGCCAAAGTGGGCAGCGACCGGAAAGCGTGTCGCCGACTTCTGGGCGCCGGAGATGGCGAAGGTTGGCGAAGAGTATTGGACAGCCTTCACGGCGCGCCAGAAATCGAATGCCCTGGCGATCGGACTGGCACACGCTCCGACACCTTTCGGGCCCTGGATCGACAACGGGGAGCCACTCATCACGGGTGGCGAGGTTCTATACCCCGGCACAGCCGCAAGCGGCGGCGTGATCGACTCCCACATTTTCGTTGACGAGGACGGTTCCACTTACCTGTTCTGGAAGAACGACACGAACGGGCTATGGCCAAGGCCTTTGGCCGGCCTGCTTCGCGATCACCCTGAACTGATTGAGCGTCTCTTCGAACGGGAGTCCGACCGCAGGACGGCCGCCTTTGCAGCCGCAGTGCAGCCCTGGGCGAACAGCCGGCGGCCGATGGAGCGCTTCTTCCTGATGCAGCCGCTGATCGAGGCAGCGCTCGACAACTGGCCGCGGGTAAAGCCGGCCCTCGTCGACTGCGGCCATGCGGAAAGGATCGTCGAAGCGATGCGAACGCCGATTCACGCGCGACGGTTGTCGCGGGACGGGCGCTCTTTCGCCGGAGACGAGCATATCGTCCTCGCCAACGACCTCGATTGGGAAGGTCATTTGATCGAGGGCCCCTTCGTGACCAAGCAGAATGGCCGGTACTGGATGCTTTACGCCGGCAACGACTTTTCGACGCCGGCTTATGGCATTGGTGTCGCGGTGGCCGATCATCCATTCGGACCTTGGCAGAAGAAGGCCGAGCCTCTCCTGAAGTCGGTCCGGGAATGGTGGGCGCCGGGTCATGCATCCGTCGCGCCTGGCCGAGACGGTAGGCCGCAGCTCTTCTTCCACGCCTTCTTCCCGCAACGATGCGGGTACAATGCCTTCCGAGCGCTGCTCACAGTTGGGTTGGAGTTCACCAATGAAGAGGTCGGGTTGCGCGCGATTTGACGCTGGCGGCGCGCGATGTCGTCCATGCTGCGCCTTCGTTCACAACGGGTTATAGTCCAACAATCGTGGTGAATTCCGTGGAAGCCGTGAGTTCGCAATCCAGCGTTAATGTTTACGCTCATAACCCTTTGACAAGTTTATGATTGTCGCGAGATTCACGGCGGGCTAGATGAGATGCGAGGGCGGGGAGGCGGAATGCGTGAAAGACTGGTTCAGACCGCGGCCGCCGTTATTCTTGTTGCAGCTGCAGGATGCGCCTGCGCAATGACCGCCGGCAATACATCGAGGGGCTGCAAGGTCATCGGTGGCGAAAAGCTCCCGGCGGATTCCGGTGGTTCCGATGTGCTCTGCCAGGCGATTGCGGCTGCGGTTGATGAACAGGCGCCAGGCGTCGGTTATCAGATTGAGATTACCGTGCTTCCGATGTCGCGCTTGAGCGCGAAGATCACGACGGCCGAGGGTGGGACGTTGCCGGAGCAAGGATTCGCTCAGATGGACAAACCGTTGTCCAAGAGCGCTTTCCAGCGCTTCGCCAGGGCAATCGCCGCCGAGCTAACCAAAGCCGGCGGAAAGAATTCTTGATATTTGTGCAGATCGAATTTCGCGGGCATCTTACCGCGTCGATGATAGTTGGTGACACCGTTTAGGCCGGTCAATCCGGGCGCGGTTGTGGGGAGCTGAGATCTTGGTCGATATTCCGAACAACAATACGACGACGACGACGATCGCGGTGGGCGGTTCGGTCGTGAACACGATCGAGACAGTCGGCGATCATGACTGGATCAAGATCAATCTGACAGCGGGACAAGCCATAACGGTCGCGCTGAACGGCATTACGTTGGGCGATCCGTTCCTCCAGATCCGGGATCAGAGCGGAAACGTCATTTACACCAACGATGACGTGAACCTCGGCGTCAACCTGAACTCCCTGCTCAGTTTCCAAGCGAGCTACACCGGCGTCTATTACATCGACGTTGGGGCTTATCAGGACCCGAATAATCCGAACGACCCGTATCCCGGTTCAACCGGCGACTATCAAGTGAACGTCACGGCTTATCAAACACCACCGGTCTGGACCAACGACCAGATCGCGAACCAGCTTGCGAGCGGGTACTGGGGTGGCACTGCCCACAAGTTTGTTCTCGATGCGACGCGCACGCTGACGGTGGACATCACGGGTCTCACCCCGGAAGGCCAGGCACTTGCGCGAGCTGCGCTGCAGACCTGGAGCCAGATCACCGGAATCACTTTTCAGGAGACAGCCTTAGGAACCGGGGCGAGAATCACATTTACGGACACCAGCGTTCCGCCCGACGATGGAGCGTATACTTCGTCCAGCTATTCCAACGGGAATATCACGCACTCAGACATCAACGTCGATGTGACGTGGCTTTCGGATTACGGTCCCAACATTGGCGGCTATGCTTATCAGGCCTATTTGCACGAGATTGGCCATGCGCTCGGTCTCGGACACGCCGGAAATTACAATACGACGGCTGATTATCCCTACGACGCGCTTTACCAGAACGACGCTTGGGCAACCTCGGTCATGTCCTATTTCAGCCAGACCGAGAACACGTATTTTAGCGGCCAGGGCTTCACCAGCGCGTATGTCGTAACGCCAATGGTTGCCGACATTCTGGCGATTCAACAGCTGTATGGTCTCTCGACGACCACTCGGTCGGGCGACACCATTTACGGCCCGACCGGAAATGCTGGATCGCCGTACACACTGGCAAACGTAGCTTATACGATCTTCGATACAGGCGGCATCGATACACTCGACTATTCGCAGTATCAGTCTGCACAGACGATCAATCTGAATCCCGAAACCTTCTCGAGTGTCGGGGGCGAACGTGGGAACGTCAGCATTGCGCGCGGCACGGTCATTGAAAATGCAATCGGTGGAGATCGAGCCGACATCATGATTGGCAATTCGGTTGCCAATACGCTGAGCGGGCTTGCCGGTGCCGACACTCTGACCGGCGGCTCCGGGAGCGACATGTTCCGCGACACGATATCCGATCACAATGGCGACACGATCACGGATTTCAGCCTTGGCGATGCAATCGTCTTCACCGATGCGGTGCTGGCGTCGTTCACGTTCAACCTGACCGGCAACACGCTGACCTACAGCGGCGGTTCTATGACATTGAGCGGCTTCAGCGGCACAATTGTGGCCACTGCTGCAGCGGGCGGCGGAGTTCAGCTGACGATTCAGCAGGCGATCGTGCAGGACGCCCGGAACGACTTCAACGGCGACGGCCGCAGCGACATCCTGTGGCGGCACGACGATGGTCGCATTACCGACTGGCTCGGGACCGCGAATGGAGGATTTGCGCCGAATGCCGCCAACTCGTTGAACGGCGTGTCGGTCGACTGGCAGGTCGCGGCGACTGGCGACTTCAACGGCGATGGGCGAGACGACATTCTCTGGCGGAACGTCGATGGGCGGATGACCGATTGGCTAGGGACCGCCACCGGCGGTTTCGCGGACAATGCCGCAAACGCCTACAATAGCGTCGCAACCCAATGGCATGTCGTCGGCGCCGGTGACTTTAACGGCGACGGCCGCGACGACATCCTGTGGCGGCATGACGATGGTCGGATCACGGATTGGCTTGGCACCGCCAATGGCGGATTTGCCCCCAACTCAGCAAATTCTCTGAATGGCGTGTCGGTCGACTGGAAAATCGCGGCAATTGGCGACTTCAACGGCGATGGGCGTGACGACATTCTCTGGCGAAATGTCGACGGGCGGATGACCGATTGGTTGGGAACGGCCACCGGCGGTTTCACGGACAATGCGGCCAACGCCTACAATAGCGTCGCAACACAATGGCATGTCGTTGGCGCCGGTGACTTCAACGGCGACGGCCGCGACGACATCCTGTGGCGGCATGACGATGGTCGGATCACCGATTGGTTGGGGACCGCCAATGGCGGATTTTCACCGAATGCCGCCAATTCGTTGAACGGTGTGTCGGTCGACTGGCAAGTCGCCGCAATCGGCGACTTCAACGGGGACGGCCGCGACGATATCCTTTGGCGAAATGTCGACGGGCGGATGACCGATTGGCTGGGGACTGCCACAGGCGGCTTCGCGGACAATGCGGCAAACGCCTACAATAGTGTCGCCACGCAGTGGGATGTCAAACCGGACATCTTCTGGGTCTAGCAGCTCAACTGGCACCCTTGTGAAGGTGGCCAATGCCGGTGCATGGACGCCGTATGGCTGGGCCGCTCAAGGGCATCAGGATTGTCGAGATGGGCGGCATTGGCCCGGCGCCGTTCGCGGCCATGATGCTTGCCGATCATGGTGCCGAGGTTATCCGTGTCGAAAAGGCGGGGATGATCGGCTTCGAGAACGACCCGCTGCGCCGGTCACGTCGGAGCATTTCGCTCAATCTCAAGCGTCCCGAAGCTTGTGAAATTGTCCGTCGTCTCGCCACCGATGCGGATGGCCTGATCGAAGGATATCGCCCGGGCGTGATGGAGCGCTTGGGTCTTGGTCCGGACGAACTGCTCCGAGCAAATCCGAAACTGGTCTACGGTCGGGTGACGGGATGGGGCCAGGATGGTCCATTGGCGCAGGATGCCGGGCACGACATCAATTATATCGCGCTGTCCGGGTTGCTGCACGGCATTGGGCCCAAGGACCGCCCCATTTCGCCCATCAATTACCTTGGGGATTATGCTGGCGGAGCGATGATGCTCGCGTTCGGCATGGTGTCTGCTCTCTTTGCGGTGCGCGCTGGCGGCAGCGGCCAGGTCATCGACGGTGCGATGAGCGAGGGTGCAGCACTGATCGGGGCTATGACCTTCGGCTTGCTTGCCGGGGGTCACTGGAAGGATAAGCGGGAGGCCAACCTCCTCGACGGCGGTGCTCCAAATTACGGGATCTACCGCTGCTCGGACGGCAAGTTCGTAGCGATCGGCGCCATCGAGCCACAATTCCAGCAAGCCCTCGCCAAAGGCCTAGCGCTTAGTCCCGGCGCGAGCCGGGACGAGATCGCGGCAGTCATCAAGACCCGCACACGTGACCAGTGGGCGGCACATTTCGCCGGGACTGACGCCTGCGTGACGCCCGTCCTCGAGCTCGAGGAAGCGCCCCTTCATCCGCACAACATCGCCAGGCGCACGTTCATCGACCTGGACGGCGTTTTTCAACCGGCTCCGGCGCCACGATATTCGAGCACCGTGCTGGCCCGGCCGGACCCACCGCGGCTCGAAGGCGAGGATGCCGAGGCGATCCTCGGAGAGCTCGGCTATTCAGGTGAGGATATCGCGCGGATGCGGGGTGAAGGCGCGGTGATTTGAACCCGCTTTACGAGACCATGGACGTCAGCGTGTTCGAGCGCATGAGCCTCGCCGCGGCAAAGCTCGGTGCCGTGAACCTCGGCCAGGGTTTCCCCGATTTCGGATGGCCGAATGCAATCCTGGATGCCGCTGCGGAGGCTCTCAAGTCCGAATCCAATCAATATGCGCCGTCGCGCGGGCTTCCGAAGCTTCGTGAGGCTATCGCTAGTCATTATGGACGGCACTACGGAGAGCGGCTGCAGCCGGATCAAATCTGCGTGACCAGCGGCGCGACCGAGGCGCTCGGCGCAATGATCCTCGCCGCGGTCGAGCCCGGGGATGAAGTGATCATCTTCACCCCCGCCTACGACAGCTATGCGCCGATGATCCGGCGCGCTGGGGCGACACCGCGGGAAGTTGCGCTCACCCCGCCGGAGTGGCGGATCGATGCCGATGCGTTGGAAACTGCGGTGACGGACCGAACCAAGGCAGTCATCTTCAACAATCCGCACAATCCCACCGGCCGCCTGTTCGCAGGTGACGAACTGCAGATCGTCGCGGATTTCGCGAACAGGCACGATTTCACAGTGATCAGTGACGAAGTCTGGGAGCATATCCTGCTTCACGGAGACCGGTTTACGCCGTTGGCGATGCTTCCCGGCATGGCTGACCGCACGCTCAAGGCTGGCTCCGCAGGCAAGATCTTCTCGCTCACGGGATGGAAGGTCGGATGGATCGTGGCATCGCCAGCCAAGGCGGCAATTACGGCGCGTGCCCATCAATTCCTGACCTTCTCCACCGCACCCAGCCTCCAGTCGGCGGTTGCCTACGGACTTACCGAAGGCGATGCCTGGATCGAGCCGATGCGCGGGCGCTTCTCGCGGGCCCTCAACCGAATGAGCGAAGGTTTGAGACAGGCAGGTTACGTCGTTCTCGAACCCGCTTCGACCTATTTCCTCTGCGTCGACCTTGAGGCGTCCGGCATCGAGGTCGACGACGAGACCTTTGCAAATGCGGCCGTCGAGCGGGCAGGGGTGGCGACAATCCCCGTGTCCGCCTTCGCAGAGGACAATCCGTCGCGTCATCTCGTCCGGCTCTGCTTTGCCAAGCGTGACGAAACCATCGATGCGGGCGTGCAAGCCATGGCCCGCGCAAGGGAGCTTTTCGCATGAGCCCGGCAGAAGAAGCCGCCAACATCTTGGAGCAGTTCGGCGTCGTGTCGACGGGCGATCTCGCGAGCTACTCGCCGATCGATGGCGGCGAGATCGGTCGGGTGCGGTTGGGCGACCCGGCTCTCGCAGGCGACCGAGCTGCCGATGCATTCTGGCGATGGCGATCTGTTCCCGCCCCACGCCGTGGTGAGCTCGTCCGGTTGCTCGGCGAAGAGCTACGCGGCGCCAAGGAGCCCTTGGCGCGGCTTGTGACCCTCGAGAGCGGGAAGATCGTTCAGGAGGGGCTCGGCGAAGTTCAGGAGATGATCGACATCTGCGATTTCGCGGTTGGGCTATCGCGTCAGCTATACGGGCTCACGATCGCCAGCGAACGGCCCAATCACCGGATGATGGAGCAATGGCTCCCGCTCGGACCCGTGCTGGTCATCAGCGCCTTCAATTTTCCAGTCGCGGTCTGGGCCTGGAACGCGGCATTGGCGCTCGTCTGCGGTAATCCGGTGGTCTGGAAGCCCAGCGAAAAGACGCCACTGACGGCCGAAGCGGTTTTGGCTCTAGTCCGAAGGGCATTGGCACGTTTCGGAGATGCGCCTGAAGGTCTCGTTCAACTCGTTCAAGGCGGTCGCGATGTGGGCGAAGCGCTCGTCGACGATCCGCGGATCGCGCTGGTTTCGGCGACGGGGTCGACCGCCATGGGACGCGCCGTCGGGCCACGGGTTGCGCGAAGGTTCGGGCGCGTTCTGCTCGAGCTTGGCGGGAACAACGCAATGATCGTTGCTCCGTCCGCCGACCTCGGACTCGCCGAGCGGGCTATTCTCTTCTCAGCGGTCGGGACGGCGGGCCAGCGATGCACTTCGCTTCGGCGCCTCATTGTCCACGAGGATGTGTACGGGCAGCTCGTGCCAAAGCTGAAGCAGCTTTACTCCAGCGTCCGGGTCGGCGACCCGCGGGAACGGAACACTCTCGTTGGTCCCCTGATTGATGAAGATGCATACGCGGCCATGGAACGTGCACTCGGCGGCGGACTGGAACGGGTCGATGGCGTTGCCGGGGGCTTCTACGTTCGCCCCACTCTGGTTGAAGTCGAGCAGCAGGAGGGGCGCGTCCTGACAGAAACCTTCGCGCCGATCCTATACGTGATGCGATACCGAAAGTTCGAGGACGCACTTCGCCTCAACAATGAAGTGCCGCAAGGGCTTTCATCCGCCATTTTCACCAATGATCTGCGCGAGGCCGAGCAGTTTGTGGCAGCGGCGGGCTCCGATTGCGGCATTGCCAACGTCAACATCGGCCCGTCGGGGGCGGAAATCGGCGGGGCGTTCGGGGGCGAGAAGGAAACGGGTGGCGGACGCGAAAGCGGCTCGGACAGCTGGAAAGCCTATATGCGTCGGCAGACCAGCACCGTGAACTACGGCAAGGACCTACCGCTCGCTCAGGGCATTCGCTTCAACATCGCCCCATAGCTCCAAATCTTCGTCGGATAGGAGTTGCGGCCAACGCTTCTTGAACTCGCGGTTCCAGTCGAGGAGCGCGTCCGGCTCGAGCGGCGGGGAGATCAGAAACCCCTGGACGACGTCGCATCCCAGCTCGCGCACGCAGCGGAGCTGTTCGACCGTCTCGACGCCCTCCGCCGTTGCAACAAGACCAAGGCCATGGGCGAGTTCGACGATCGTTCGAACAATCAGGCGGGAATCGTGCGCCTGGGGTAGATCGACGACGAAGCAGCGGTCGATCTTCAGCTCTGTGAAGGGCAGCTGGCGAAGTTGAAGAAGCGACGAATAGCCCGTCCCAAAGTCGTCGATTGCAAGGCCGATGCCCTTGATCCGGAAGCGGGTAAGCGTGTCCATCAGTTTCACGAACTGTTGGGTGGCGCCCTCCGTCAATTCCAGCACCAGTCGGTCGGCCGGCACTTCCATCTCGCGGCAGATGCGTTCGACGAGGTCCGGAAAGTCGAGACTTTCAAGGCTGACGGCCGAGATATTGAACGCAAGGCGCATCTCAAGGCCCTGGTCCTTCCATCTGCGCCATTGCTGGAAGGTGGTTCGCAGGCCCCACTCGGTCAGCTTGTCAATGAGGCCATGCTCTTCGGCGAGCGGTACGAAGCGGGTGGGGGAGACGGAGCCCAACTCGGGATCGTCCCAGCGAACCAGGGCTTCGACCCTCCCCAAGGTGCCGTCGCGAAGGCTGACCTTCGGCTGATAGACAAGACGAAGCTGATTTTCCGCAAGCGCCTTCCTGAAGCTTTCGAGGAGCTTGCGGTCTGCTGCCGTCAAGAGGGCACCACCGGCTTCAGTCGCTTGAGCAGGTTCTCGAGCTCTTCCAGTCGGACGGGCTTCTCCAGCGGCCCGGCCATCTGCAGGCCCTGCGCCTCACCCAGGCGGAAGGCGGATTCCAGAACCCGGCGATCAAACCCGCTGATAATCAGGACCGGCCCGGCAAAATCCTCGTCGGCCAGGAATCGCAGCAGTTCGACGCCATCGACCGGCATACCCAGATCCATCGCGACAGCGTCTGGCCGTTTCGCCTGAAATTCGGCGCGGAAGCTTGCGTCGTTCGACGTGATGGTCGGACTGAAACCGATTTCGCGGGCCGCACTGGCGACGAAATCGGCAAGCGCCGGCTCGTCATCAATCAGCAGCAGCTGAGGCTGCTTCATCGCCAACTCCCATCCAACCCGCGACCTTGTGGATTCTGCGCCTGAAAGCATGTGCACGTCAAACAAATGAAACGGCTTCTTAACCGTAACTTAGTAACGGAGAGCATTGGTTTTTAGCTCGCCGGAGCGCATTTCATGTTCGGATCGCTCATTCGTCGGAGAGAAATCCGTATTCCCAGTGTGGAAGACGGTACATTCGATTCGACCACTTTCTCGCTCAGCACTGCCGTTCCGCGCCCGTCGGAGCGTCGCAATGAGGAGCGCGTCGCTCCGATGCTTCGCGTCGCCAAGCTGGACGGTCCCTCGGGCGAGCAGCTGATCCGTGTTCGCAACGTATCCGCCGGTGGCCTGATGGCAGAGGCCGGGCAGCCGGTGTCGGTTGGTGATGAAGTATCCGTCGAACTGTCTTCTCAGAAGATTCCGGGCTCAATCGTCTGGATCCGCGAAGGCACGATCGGCGTGAAGTTCGATCAGAACATCGACCTGGGTGAGCTTTTGGCGGGCCGCAAGCCCCGTCACGGCTTCCGATCGCGGCCGCCCCGACTGGAAGTTAGCTGCAAGGCATCGCTTCGCGTCGACAAGATCTACTACACCGTCGATGTGCACGACATGTCGCTCGGCGGAATGAAGGTCGAGCCGATCGAGGAATATTGCCTCGGCAAGAAGGTCGTGGTGGTGGTCGAGAGCCTGCGGCCTGTCCGCGGCGAGATCCGGTGGTACTCGGACCGTAAGGCCGGGATCGTTTTCGACGAGCCGCTGACGTTCGAGGAACTGGCGGAATGGGTTGGCAAGCGGCTGGAACTCGCCAGCCTCAAGGCATCTTATAAGCAGGGCTGATCGAACCTACATTAGTCGCTCCCCGAATTAGCAGGAGCGGATAATGGCCCAAGACGTCGCCGTATTTGCAGGCGGATGCTTCTGGTGCACCGAAGCCGTATTCAACGATGTGGTCGGCGTGACCAAGGTCGAGAGCGGCTACATTGGCGGCGAGGTCGCCAATCCGACGTACAAGCAGGTTTGCGGCGGTGACACAGGTCACGCCGAGGCGATCCGGGTCACCTTCGACCCGGATGTCGTCAGCTACGATGACCTGCTCAATATCTTCTTCGCGACGCACGATCCGACCCAGCTCAATCGCCAGGGCAACGACATCGGCACCCAGTACCGGTCCGCGATCTTCCCTCAGAACGACGAGCAAAGTCGCCAGGCTCGCGAAGGGATCGAACGCTCAAACCCGGGTTGGGGTGGGAAGATCGTCACGACGATCGAGGCGAACGGCCCTTGGTACCCCGCCGAGGATTATCACCAGCAGTATTGGGAAGGCGAAGGTCAGCGGAATCCCTACTGCATCGCCGTAATTCCACCAAAGCTGCAGAAGCTCCGGAAGAGCTTCCAGGCCCGCACGAAATCGGCAGGCGCTCCCGCCTAGGCTTCACACTTTGGACAAAGAAAAACCCCGGGAGAGGCGACTCTCCCGGGGTTCTCTTTGCTTGGCTGCTTAGCCGCGCTCTGGCGCCGGCGGCGGCGGAGGCGGCGGCGGCGGCGGAGCCGGGCAGGCCTCGGTCGCCAGGATCACCGAGCCGTCCGGGCACGTCTGCGTAGCAGGCGGCGGGGGCGGCGGCGGAGGCGGCGGCGGTGGCGGAGGGGGCGGCGGGGCGGCTTCAGCGCCACCGAACCGGATGCCGGCACCGACCAGCATGGCCAGACGCGAGGAGTTCGTCCGGTAGTTTGAATACCGGGCTTCGCCCTTCACGTAGAACATGTTGCTGACGCTCTGTTCGACACCAGCGCCAACCTGCCAACCGCGGGTGCGGAAGTGGTTGTAGTAGCTGCCGAGTGGATTGTCGGCGTCGAAGAACTTGCGCTGCTCGTTGATGACCCAGCCGCCCTTGGCGTAAATCAGGGTCGACGGCGTAACGAGAGCACCGGCGCGAAGACCCGCGCCCCACTCTTCGAACGATTTGCGATATGCGACGCCCGGACCGTCACGCGTGACGTTCTCTGCCTTCGACATCCAGTAGCTGCCGTAGGGACCTACGACGAATCCACCGAGGTCGAAATCGGCGCCAATCTCACCACCGTAACCGAGGTGGTTGTCATGGTTGCCTTCGGAATAAAAGCGATCGACGCCCACATTCGCCTCTGCACGGATTCCGTACAGCGACTGGGCGCTCGCCTGTGAGGTCGCCAGCAAAGCTAACGCCGTGAAGGCACCGATACGAACTAGCCTCATCGAAAAATCCCCTTTCTCTACACAAGGAGTGACTATTAAACCCAGAACCGCGGGGTGGTTCCCGCTAAACAACAATTGTCTTCGAAACTCTTAAATCTGCGGCATTTTCACAATGTTCGCTCCCGTGGGCAGCACGGCTGGGGGCAAACAGTCAAGCGTCACACGTCAGAAATTGTCTAATGCAAATGCCGGTATTGCAAATCCGCAACAGTCATTCGGCGAACAAACTCAGCTCCTGTCAAATAGGACCTAACTTATAACACGATCTTGACTGAACGGTGATGACCGCCCCGATTTCGCCAATATCGTCTTGTTTTCGTAATGAATCCTGTCATCGGCAATCCATATGCGATCAGCAACCTCATGCACGAGGAGATCCGCCTCGGCCGTTCATGCTGCCAAATGCCTCAGAATTGAGAACGCTCCGAAGTCGACGGAATTAATATTCCGCTGATTGTTATAGAGTAAATAGCGAATAACACGACCGTACGGTAGTTCATCCTCGGTTCATCCGCGGGCTTCGACTGATTTTGGAGCAAATTTTGCCTTTACCCGGCACGATCGTGATGTCATGCCGCAACACCATTGACCGAATTAGGTCAAATCCCGTCGTCGATGCTGGAATATGAAAGCAAGGACGACTAAGCGGATGTTTCCTCATTGAGGTGATATTCGACAGGCGAGCTCGGTGCCTGAAACTGTATTTGCGAAGAGGGGCCAGTGACAGTTCAGCCTATCCTGCGGACGCAGCCTTGCGACGGCTCGATTCTCCGTCGTGGTTCCGAAGTAATCAGCATCGAAGCTCGGGCGCTAAGCGTCTTGGCGCAGGCGCTCGACGCCTCGTTTGTCGATGCTTGCAACGCCATCTTGGCGGCCCCTGGCCGGGTGGTGGTGACCGGTATGGGCAAATCCGGTCATATCGGACGTAAGTGGGCTGCGACGCTTGCGGCCACAGGGACACCTGCGATTTATGTCCATCCTGCCGAGGCGGCTCACGGCGATCTCGGAATGCTGGTTGCCGGAGATGTTCTGGTCGTCATTTCGAACTCGGGAAACACGAGCGAACTAAGGGCATTTCTCCGCTATGCGTCGACCATTCGGGTCAAAGTGATTGGCGTCGCATCGAAACGCGAATCCCTTGTTATCGAGCGAGCCGACATCAAGCTTTGCCTACCCGCTGCCAGGGAAGCATGCCCCGCGAACATTGCTCCGACGACCTCCACCACGATGCAGCTCGCGCTCGGTGATGCGCTCGCCATGGCTCTTATGGATATGCGCGGATTCTCACGCGATGACATGAAGGTCCTTCATCCGGGCGGATCGCTAGGGCTTCGCTTGACCCCCGTCTCCGAGATCATGCATGGTCCGAGCAAATTGCCTCTCGTCAGCCAGTCGGCGGAGATGCGGGATGTCATTATAACCATGACGTCCACCGGGTTCGGCATCGCGGGCGTGGTGAATGCCACTGGCAGGCTGATTGGAGTCATCACTGATGGCGACATTCGTCGCCATTTCGACGACCTGCCGACTGCAACCGCCGAGCAGGTTATGACAATCAACCCGAAGACGGTTTCCTTGGAAACTCTTGCTGAAGACGTGCTCGTTTTCCTGAACGAGAACGCAATCACGAGCGTCTTCGTTCTTGATAGCGATGCCTCAATAAATCCCGGAAACCCGGTCGGCATTGTCCATGTGCACGACTTCCTTCGATTAGGTCTCGGCTAGGCCGAAGGCGTACTGCCGGCTACACGCAAGGGGTTGGCAGGTCGTTGCCGACCATGGATTCGATTCATGCGAAGGCAATCTCCCTCGACTGGCGCAATGCTCCCTTGCTGAAACAATACCGATCGAGATTGCCGAACAGCACCAAAGCCCCGCAAAATGAGAAGTGGGGCTGGCGCAGACGGCAGTTGACGCTCCGCGTCCACTTTGATGCCTTTCGCTTGGAACCATGGCGATATCTGGAGGCGGTAGTTTGGCGGTTGCGCGGCTTGCGTCTTCGCGCACGAAACCGCTTCGCCGAGCTGATTGGCAAGTCGCCCAGCGCTTACGCTCTTTGGATCGAAAAGATCGAGCCAAAAACACGCGCTACGTCGTTCGCGTCCGCCCCGGGAAGAGCGTTCTCATTGATTGGCGTGATAGACTGTACGGAGAGTGAGGAGAATCTCGGAGAAACGATCTCTTCATTCAAGGGTGTGGAACGATTGATAGTTGTCGGCGGCGCCGACAAGATGGGGCCGTTCGTTTGGATTCCCGAGCCAACCGACCTGGCCGAACTGGTACCTGACGCGTCGTGGATATGTATTGCCCGGTCTGGCGACAGACTTTCGGAAAGCGCTCTGGATACCTACGCCGGGGAAGGCGGGCGCCTACCCAAAAGCTCGATCTTCTATGCCGACGATGACCTGATCGGGCTCAGAGGAGAGCGGCAATTGCCGCACTTCAAGCCGAGCTGGAATCCAGAATTGTTCGCTCACCATGATTTCGTGACCCACTCCTGCATTTTGAAAGTCTCGACATCGGCGCTCCGAAAGTTGCGGCCAGGAGGCTGGGTCCGAGATCTGGTCCTCGATCTAATTTCATCGGAAAACATCCCTGTGCGGATTCCGATGGTGCTGCATCATCGGCGACAAAGGCCAAAGGCAACAAGGAGCCTCGCTGCAGTTGGAGCAATTGGAGCTTCAAGTGCGGCTGAGGTCACCGTTATCGTACCTACACGCAATCAGCTCCCCCTGCTTCGCAATTGCATCAATGGCGTGAAGCAAGTGGACTACCCAGCCGTCGAAATCTTGATCGTCGATAATGGAACCGATGATACCGAAGCCCTCGAATACCTCCACTCGCTCGAAGGGCAGGGAGCTAGGATTCTGCATATTCCGGGTCCGTTCAACTATTCGGCATTAAACAACGCGGCGGTTAGACAGACTCGCACTGAATACCTTTGTTTTCTCAATAACGATGTCGAGATGATGGACTCGGCCTGGCTTCGATCCATGATTGCTCAGGCGATGCGCGCGGACATCGGAGCGGTGGGGGCCCGGCTCTTGTATCCCGATCACACAATTCAGCATGCTGGGGTGGTAACAGGCATAGGCGGCGGAGCAGGTCACGCTCATCGCTTCCAGGCGTTGGAGGCAGAAGGTTACTTCAATCGAGCAAATCTCCCGCAGCGAACTAACGCGGTCACGGGCGCCTGCATGATCTTGGCACGACATAAGTTTCTTGCGGCGGGTGGTTTCGATGAAGTGAACTTCCCCGTGGCGTTCAATGACGTGGACCTCTGCTTGAAGCTCAACGAGAGAGGCTGGCAGTCATTTTATGAGCCAAGGGCTACTTTGATCCACCACGAATCGAAGTCCCGCGGGGACGATCGGGCAAGGCTGAACCGAACGCGGTTCGCGGGAGAACTGGCGGCGCTGAAGCGCAAGTGGGGCACGGATTGCGAGCGCGACCCTTATCACCATCCACATCTTAGCCCGTTCTGCGAGCAATTCGTTATTGCCGTCTGACCCGATGGCGCGACTGCTTCTACCCGAAGTTACCATCTGCGCGGCAGCATCGGTAAACGTTACGGCTACTGTACGCGCGTTGAAGATCTGCCTCGACCGGATCGACTTCGCAGACTGCCTGCTGTTCGGGGCGGCGGATCACCCTGTTTCAGATTCCCGGATCCGCTTGATCGACGGCCCTCTTCTCAAGTCCGGGGCAGAATATTCCGAATTCGTGCTTCGCGGCCTCGGCGAGCATGTGATGACGTCCCACGCGTTGATCATACAGTGGGACGGCTTCGTGCTGGATGCGGCGAGGTGGGATCCACGATTCCTGGACTACGACTACATCGGCGCCCCATGGCCCCAATTCCTTGACGGCCACAATGTGGGAAACGGTGGATTCTCGCTTCGCAGCCGCAGGCTGATGGATGCTTGCCGCGATCCGCACTTCGTGCTCGGCCATCCGGAAGACATTGCGATTTGCAGAACGAATAGAACATTCCTCGAGCTTAAGGGGCTCAAGTTCGCGGATCGCTCACTCGCCGAGCGATTTTCCTTTGAGCGGGGAGACCCCGTCGGTCCGACATTCGGTTTCCACGGAATCTTCAACTTGATTCCGGTGCTCGGTGCTGATGGGTTCTGGGACCTGTACCGAAAACTCGACGACAGAAAGACTGCGGCCGTCGATTTCGGATTGCTATTCCATCAGCTAGCCAATGGTTCGAACGCAATCAGACGCCGCCTCAAGTTGACGATCGATTACTTGGCCGCAATCTCCAGATGGTGATTTCGGCAGTCACGCGGCAACGCGGACATCCCGCTCTGCATTCGCCTCTAGATAGAGGGCTCGTTCGTGGAGCCAGAGATCCGCGTAATCGCAGTTCTGCCATTCATCGAACCATGGACCGCCATTCGTGAAGTGAATCACGCGAGGCGTTTTCTGGGGTTTCGAATATTCCCCCTCCAGGAAATTCCAGTCCAGATCGAGTGCGCCGATTGCGGACTCGTTCTTGATCCACTCGAACCGGTGCAGGAACGCCGGGCTTACCGAATTCACGACCGCAGGTGTAAGCGAGCGAACATCGGGGTGGTCGCAGTTGAAAAGCATGAAAGACGACCAGTTCTTCCGCGGATAGACTGCTTGCTGCTTCCCATCCATCTTAACCTGCTGGGCCGGGGTGTATTCATGTTGGACGCAATACAAGGCCTTGCTCGCATCCAAACCTTCGAAAACGTTTCTAACATCCACAGTAAACAAGAAGTCACAGTCGCAGAACAGTACCCACCCATGAAGTCCCGCCAGGTACGGTGTCAGGAAACGAGTAAGAGAGAATTCTGTTGACGCACCGGTGTCCAGTGAGCGCGTGTACAAGCCAAGCTCCCGGAGAGCCGGTTGGCGCAAAGGGATGACATTCAACGCATTGTCGGCATGGCGAAGAAGGGAGTGCCGGCAAACTTGCCACGCAATATCTTCCCTGCTGTCGTAACCAACGAAGATTTTGGGTAACTGTGCATCACGCATCTACTATTCCTGTTCCACCCGCGCTCAAACGAGCAAAATCCTGCTAATCCGTTGTGGCGAGCCCCACCACCCGCACCATCTCAATTAATCGAACGAACGGCAACAACATGGTTGTTTCCCGTTCGAAAACCCCTTTATAGCAATCCGTCGGTAGCGAACTATCCCTTCAACGAAAATAGCGAAAAATCAAGAAGATGAGCGTCCCCCAGTTCGAACATGCCGTGGTCGTGCTCGGCATGCACAGATCGGGGACGTCTGCGCTCGCTGGGATGCTTGGCTTGGCGGGACTGGCTGTGCCGCGAACGCTCCTTCCGCCCAGTGCAGGTAATGAGCGAGGCCTTTGGGAATCCGAATCCGTGAAATCTCTCAATGAGGAGCTTTTTCGTGATTTAGGAACAACTTGGCACGGTGTGGAGGACGTTGAGCTATCTTCGCTTGGGCGGCGCAAGCTGGAGCAGCTTCGGAAACTCGCGCAAGAGACTCTGAAATCCGAGTACGACGGATCTGCTTCGATCGTCGCTAAAGATCCTCGGATGTGTCGTCTTCTGGGGTTGTGGCAGCCAGTCTTCACAACGTTGGCTGCGCGGACTGGCTATCCAATGATTTTGCGCAATCCGCTGGAGGTCGCGCAATCGTTGTCTCAACGAAACGGGTTCGACCCTGAATACGGATTGCTCCTTTGGGTGCGTTATCTCCTTGATGCGGAGTTGGGAACGAGAGGGCTCCCTCGGGTTGCCCTGACTTTCGATCAACTTCTGGATGACTGGCAATCCGTGCTGGAGCGCATCGCTAGGACGCTAAAGATCCCAATCGATGCGAGTTCAGTCGACGGCGAAAAGGTGGCCGATTTTCTTTCCACCGATCTTAGGCATCACCGCATCGCGGACGAGCAGGCCTTCATCGAGCTTGCGAGATTTCCGCAAATTTCCGAAGCCTATCGAGTCCTTCTCGGATGGACGACGGGAACGCCTGAATCTTCCGTCGATTTTGAAACCCTTGATCGAATCCGGGCCGAACTCAATCGAACGGGACCTATGGTATCGGACGCCCTTGAGCGGGCCAGGCTCGATCGCAAGCGCATGGCCGGTCTCAAATCGCAGGCTGACGAAACGGCCGCCGAACTCGCACGGGCAAGGCGCTCGACCGGAGATCTCGATGCCATCAGGGCCACTCTGGCCGAGCAATCGATTTCGCAGGCTCGGCTCGAAGAAAGATTGGCAAGCGCAGTTACGCTTCTTTCCGACGCGATTGCAAAGCGAACTTCGCTCGAAGAGGCGGTAGCGGAAGGCCTGCAAGTTCAAGATGATCTGCGGAGGCAGATCGATCGCATGCGGGAGGAAGCCTTTCGTGCGGCTGAGGAATATGGTCGGAGCCGCGAAATTTCCGATGAGCACCATCGACGTGAGATGGACGCGCTGGCTGCAAAATCCGAAGCTACTGCCCGTAGTCAGTCGGAAAGATATGAGGAAGCTGAGCAGCAAATCCAGCGGCTTGCCAAGAAACAAGATGCGCTCGAAACAGAGCTCAAGGACGTAAAGCGCAAGTATCGCTCAACTCAGCACCAGCTTGTCCGAGATCAAGAAAAGCTGCGAAAATCGCAGGTTCGTCTCGCGGAAGCAGAGGCGATCATTCTCGAGATGCGGCAGTCCCTGCCTTGGCGCATTTCGGCGCAGTCCGCCAAAATGCTCCACCGGATTGGAATGCAGATTAGCAGAGCGCTCGGTGGAGGGGATCGAAAGATTCGAGAGTTTCGGGTCGCGCAGATTCGACGATCTTCGTATTTCGATGCCGAGTGGTATCTATCAAAATACCCTGACGTGGCCGATTCCGGGTGCGATGCGGCGTTGCACTTCCTGCTGAATGGGAGCCGAGAGGGCCGCGATCCTGGACCGGAATTCTCGACCTCGACCTATCTGACGGCAAATCCCGACGTCGCAAGATCCGGCCAGAATCCGCTCCTTCATTATATTGAGTTCGGTCAGTCTGAAGGTCGCAGCATTTCGGCTCGGTCTCCGGTTCCCGCCGAGTTTACAGCCCTCGCATTCAACAGTGAGTTCGGGCCGGCGGCTCCATGTGCCAACTTTCCCATCGCGAAGTCAGCCCCTGCGCGTTGGACGCGCAGCTTCCAACTCGATGGAAGCAGGCCTTGTTTGGTTTCGATCGACGGTATTCCTATCGGCTATCTTGAGGATGCCCGGCACCGTGCCTCCCTTCAGGCCTCCTTCTTGGAATTGGCGCGCTTTTCTGGTTTCCCAAGCACCTCGAGTGAGGTCCGAGCGATCGAAATGGGATCGGTTGAGACGTCCGAGACGCTCATTGACGCTTGGCAAACGGGTGATGGCCGTCTTCGCACGAGATGGAGCGCGGACGGCGCGGGGTGCATCGTTCGGGCGTACCAGCACGATCCTGAAAAAGGTGGTTCCCTTGCGCTCCTTGGCGAAGGGCTTGTGATCGCGGCCACCGATTTCATCGATGTGAACCTGAGAAATCCCTTCTTCCCCCTTGTTTTTGTTTTGGCCGATCCTGACGGCACTATCCGCGGCTCGAAAATGCTTGTTTTTCCGTCGCTTTGTCGGGGAGGTGCGCATTTTCCCGAGCTGCTCTTGCTAGCGCGAGAAGCGAACAAGGAAACTCCAAGCGCCATCGACATTCTTGGTCATAGTGAGGCTTTGTCCGGTCACTTGCGGGCAAGCCTCAGTGATACTGGCGAACCGTTCTTGGGGGGGCTTGAGGTTGACCTGAACGGCGGTGACGGGTCCGAGCCATTGTTCCAGGCGGACATTCAAGCTTGGCTCTCAAAGGTACTGCGGATCGAGGTGACTTCGTCGCCGACCCCCGGAGATCAGCGGGGCGTCGATTACCTGGCAGCTTCTATCCAGGTGGATGGCAGTCGAGGCAAACGCGGCAGCAGGCTGAGACTTTCGGCTGACATGATCCCTACGATCAGTATCCTGGTCTCCTCCTGCGAAAAAGGGGCTCCGGTTACGAACGACGTCGTTCTTCCGGTGGTGCTGGCAGGTTCGGACCAAGCTAAGCCTGCCACCTTGGCGGAATTGCCGATTACGCACGCTGAGCTACTGAGAACGTCTGTACCGGGATATGCCGAAGCCTGGCCTAGACTTGTCCCGAGCGGTGTGAGTCAACTCGGAAGCAGGGCTCCCGTCGCCGCAATTCGGCAGCATCGTAGAGCGCCCACCGATGCAGAGCTGCTTGTCCCAGTGGCTCAGCCCGTACCACTGGGGCCACAGGATACGGGTGCAATTACGTGGCTAGTCGCTTCGGATGAAACTACATCGAGTGGGCTCGCCCAGACCATCGAGACGCTTTCGCTTCAAGCAGTTTCATTTCCCGCTGCAGTTTCATTCCTCGGCAACGCAGGCGCGGAGGTCCTTGCGCTCGCCCGGCGTCTTTTCCCCGGACGCGTGAGCGAGTTCGCGGAGATAGATCTCGCGCTGGCTGCAGTGGAAACACCGTTCGTGGGCTACATCGGTGCGAACGTGACACTCCACGACAATCGAACGGCGCGAGTACTCTCAACGATCCTTGAGGAACCTGCAGCCAAATCGGCATCCTGCGTCATCGTCTCTGCGGAAAGGCGGGGGAAGGGATGGCATGCGGCGATCGCGGATCAGGGAACGCTTGCTGGAGTTTCGGGATCTGACCACCCTCCCAAGTCGGCTCTATTCTGGCGTTCGAACTATCCGGCGTCCTTGCCGCCGCGCGATTTCTGGCTAGCGCGAACCTCGGTTGCGGCGGGTTGGCTCCAGCGAGCGGGACCGATGCGATCGGACGAGGGCATGCATGTCTGCACGTCCCTGGTCACGGCCGGTTACTTGGCCGAGCGGGGCGAAGGATCGCCGCTGCTCCGGCCCCCTATGGCGCAAAATGCCATGCGCCTGGAGTCACTCCTTTGAGGATCGCGGTTCTCATTCCGTCGGAGGAATACAAGACCTACGCCGGCGCGCGCATACGCTACGGGAGGCTGAAATCGCCCCTGGAGCGAATGGGCATTACGCTTGCTCTTGAAGATGTCGCCGCTTTCTCGGTTGACCAAACTGACTTCGATGTAATCCTCATAAGCAAGTGCCACGACGCTCGGGCCCTCGTCGCAGCGGCCGCCGCCGGAAGGAAAGGATTGTTGGTCGGGGTCGATCTGTTCGACGATTATTTCAGTCAGTCTTCGGACAGCCGGCTTGTGCGTTATCGGAACTGGCTCGGCCAGCTCTTGCCCCTCTGCCAATTCGCAATTTGCTCGACCCCCGCGATGGCGCGAATCGTGCACGGCTACACGAGCGACTTGCCTGCTCACGTTGTGAATGACCCCGCGGCCCCGGCCGAATTCGATGATCTCCCGAGGTTGCTCCATTCCAAGCTTGCGCGGGCACGGACCGAGAAGACCGTTCAACTGATGTGGTTCGGAGTAGGCGACAACCCTCACTTCAAAGTCGGCCTGAATGATCTGGCAGCATTCGGTGGAGTGCTTCGAACTCTGGCCAATGCTGAGAAGAATATCGAATTGACCGTGCTTACAAACGAACGCGCGCTTGATGCCGATGGATTGGCGCTTCTTGGGCGGCTTCCGGTCAGGTCGAAGATAGACCAGTGGACTGAATCCAACGAGAGGGATCTGCTCCTCGAAGCCTTCGCATGCTTCCTGCCAGTGAACGCGCAAGCATTCAGCGCCGCAAAATCTCAGAATCGCGCAGTGACCGCCTTGACGGCAGGGTGCCAGGTCATCTCGTCGGGATACCCTCTGTACGAGCCGCTCTCAGAGTTCATTTACCGGGATATTTCGGCGTTTCAGGCCGATCTGGACCACGGAACCATGAGGCACGCGCCGGGAAAACTGGAAGCATTCACCGCGGCAATGCAGGCAACTGCTTCTGCGGCAACAGAAGCCGCTTCATTCGCTAATTTCCTCAGATCTATACCGGCGTCCGAAGGGAACGCGCCCTCCTCAGGCGCGCTCATCCTCGTTCATGGGCAAGCTACGAATGGTGCCGCCCACAAGGCGGTTCATGCTTTGAAGGGCTTTTCCGTGGCCAGTCCCTATTGCCCAGCACAATTTGGATTCGATGTCATCTTTCGCGGTGCTCCGGGCGAACTCGTAATGTTGATTGCCGACAAGGCTGCAAAATCGTTGATTCCCGAATTTCGGGATCGACTAGGGGAGGAAATCCGTTTCTCGGAGAAGAAGTACTGGCGGGTATCGGGGGGCAATGGACTGTCCGGTCGGGAACTGCTTCCTGGTGAAAGCTGGCACGATGCCCCGCTGACTTTCCAATTGGCTACATATCGACCTGCGATGCGGCAAATTCGCGAGCTAATGGCAGAAGCGTTTGGGCCCAGCCAAGTGATCCTGTCCGAGAACTCTCCACTGCCCTTCTCGGCGTGACGACACCACTATGCCAAGCAATCGAACCGCAGTCTTTCTCGTAAATCTCGTCCAGGATGTGAACATCCTGCGGCCGCTCATATACATGGCCTCGCGCAGCTTCAGCCTGGATGTCTTGATCCTCGTTTCCACGAAGTTCACCGGCCGTGACATCTTCGGGATCTGGCAAAGGGAGTTGGCGCAAACCCAGTCCGAAACGAGTGCGCGCGTTGAGTATTTCAACTCCGACTGGGAGGCCTACCGGCATTTGAGCGGTGAGGGGCTCATTTTCGCAGCAAGTGAATCGTACCTCCACAACCATGTGACGACGCATTCCGTCTTTCGTTACGCCCCCCCATCGTATCTTAAGGTAACATTGCAGCACGGTTTCGAATGTGTCGGCTTCCGTCATAGTGCTGATCACGTTCGGGCTCACGGTGCGACGGCCTCTTTCGGCGCAGATATCGTCTGTGCTTGGCAACCGTCAGAACACCTCGTCTCCATGTCGGCTTCTCAGCGGAGCAAGCTGCTGGTGACAGGTCCGACCTCAGTGCTTCAGTTGCATTCAGCCGAAGTCGCGCGCGATCCAAGGCGCATGGGGATCGTCTGCGAAAACCTCCACTCGGTGCGCCTGAACGGTGCCGGCGACTTCAAGGGGGAGTTCGTCGACGCATTCGCCGAATTTTGCAGTGCGCTCGAAGAGGAAGGTCGTGAAGTCGCTTTGCGTCCGCATCCCGGTGGCCAATACGTTCTCAAGAACAAGGTCCCGCTGCCGCGAAATGCACGCATCGAGAATGCCCCGATGTACCGGGTGAATCTTCGTCAATTCGGCTACGGAATTTCGGCTCCATCGTCCGTACTGATCGATATGCTTCTTGCGGAAATCCCGACCGCCGTCTGGAGAGATCAGGGCGGTGGCATGGACGCTGGGAATTACGACGGTCTGTCCGCTGTCTCGACTCCTGCGGAGTGGGCCGAGTTTAGCAAGGCGGCGATTGAGGACCCTGAGCCCTTCGTCGAACTTCAGCAACGCTTCCTCGATCGGCAGGAAATGCCTCTTGATCCGCAAGACGTCTTTCAGCGCTATGCAAAATTATTCGAGACAGCCCGCCGGGTTGAGATCAGGCCCACGGCTTTTCTTCCAGAGCGCGAACGGGTTCTGTTCGTTGCCAACGGCAATGTTCCGACCCTTCAGCTGAGCTTTACGAAGCCGCTTGCTCCCATGGTCGCGCGGGGCGAGCTTGCAAGCAAGCTGGTGACAGAGCAGGAGCTTGGTCAGCTCCGCACGGATACCGATGCTCGGTCGCCGGAGATCGCCGACCTTCTCGATAGCTACAATCCTTCAATAATCATCTTCTGCCGCTACAGCGGTCCTGGATATGAGACCATCGTCGATTGGGCGCGAAAGAATGACTTGCCAATCGTCTATCACGTCGATGACGACCTCTTGGCAATTCCGCCCAACATTGGGCAACGGAAGTTCGAACATCACAACGCCCCCGAACGGATCGCCTCCGTCCGTTACCTCCTGACCGCTGCCAACCTGGTCTATGCATCAACTGAGAAATTGAAGCACAGGTTTCTTGAATATTTCCCGGACCTGCAAGTGGTGTCGGGCAGGATCTATTGCTCGGGATCTGTCCTGCGCACGCCGGCTCGTGGAAGTGCCCGAAAGGTCGGCTACATGGCTAGTGCAGACCACGCCCATAACCTCGAGATGATCTTGCCGGCGATCGAGCAACTCCTCGACCACAACCCGCTAGTGGAGTTCGAGCTATTTGGCTCAATCCCCGTTCCGCTGTCGCTCGAGCGATTTGGCAGCCGCGTTGTCACGGCACCGCCGGTGGCAAATTATTCGAAATTCCTCGAAGAATTTGCGGCACGTCATTGGGATGTCGGAATTTGTCCGCTTGTCCCGATCGACTTCAATCTGATGAAGGCGAACACGAAATGGGTCGAGTACACCGCGAGCGGGGCTGCGGTCGTGGCGAGCCGCGGAACGGTCTATGACGAGTGCTGCGCGGATGGCTGCGGAATTCTGGCGGCCACTACCGACGAATGGTTCGCGGCACTGGACCGACTGGTCAATGACGAAAACGAGCGCCTGGGAATGGTCCAGCGGGCCCAGAACCGGCTTGAGCAAGAGTACAGCGTTGGGCGCTTGCGCGAACAGGTGCTCGGGGTCATGAGGCTCGCCAAGGAGGCAATTGGGCCTCAAGCTCTTGAGCTCAAAGAGGAAAACGAAGTTTGTCAGACAGCGTAGTTCTTAAGGATGGCATCACGTTCGCCAATGATCGGCCGTTCGTCCTGATTGGAGGGATGAACGTCATCGAAAGCGAAGATCTGGTGATGGAAGTGGCGAGCAAGTTCGTCGAAATCACGGGCGACCTGGGGATTCCATATGTCTTCAAGGCCTCGTTCGATAAGGCCAACCGCTCGTCGATCGAATCCTTCCGGGGGCCCGGACTTGAGAAAGGTCTGTCTGTTCTCGCGGAGGTGAAACGCCGCTTCGACGTCCCTGTGCTAACGGACGTGCACGAACCTCATCAGGCGGCCGCAGCCGCCGAAGTGGCTGACATCCTTCAGCTGCCGGCGTTTCTGGCCCGACAGACCGACCTCGTCGTTGCCATTGCCCGCACAGGCGCGGTCATCAACGTGAAGAAACCGCAATTTCTGGCTCCGCAGGAGATGAAGCACATCATCAACAAGTGCCGGGAAGCGGGGAACGACCGGGTCGTCCTTTGCGAACGGGGTACTAGCTTTGGCTACAACAACCTCGTGGTCGACATGCTCGGCATGGACGACATGAAGCCGCTGGCTCCGGTTGTTTTCGATGCTACGCATGCGCTGCAACGCCCCGGGGGGCGATCCGACAGCGCGGGCGGAAGGCGCGCCCAAGCAACGGAGTTGGCCCGTGCGGGCATGGCGCTTGGAATCGCCGGCCTTTTCGTCGAAGCGCATCCGGATCCCGATAGGGCGCTTTGCGACGGCCCTTGCGCCTTGCCGCTTACTGCGCTCTCTGACTATTTGGGGCAGATGCTGGCGGTCGATCGGCTGGTAAAGTCATTCCCGACGCTGGTCACTCAATGAAAGCGCGTCGAGCGGAGTCTTCGTTGAGAAAGCCTAGAATTCTCCTGTTCGGCGATAGCCACAGCTACGCCGTTCAACGCGCCATCGAGAAGCGCGAAGGGAAGGGGAAGCCTGCGCCTCTCAAGGCCCACCGCCTGTCGAAGATCAAGAACGGCAAGATGCAAGGGGATACCAGCCTCGAAGAGTTCATCGAGATTGTGCGCCCACTCCGACAGCATGACATCGTGATCTCGATGATCGGGGGTAACCAACACGCCGTGTTCAGCACGATCCAGCACGCCAACCCCTTCGATTTTCTTGAGCCTGGTAAGGAGGCGAAGCTTCAGGACGGCGCGGAACTGATCCCATACCGGATGCTGGAGACTGCATTCGAGAAGGGCATCCGCAACGGAGATGGAAAGTCGATTGAAGCCTTGCGGAAGGCGACTTCGGCTCGCATGATCCATGTCCTTCCGCCCCCTCCGAAGTCCGACAACGAATTCATCCAGCAATTTCACGAATCCTTCTTTGCGAAAGAGGGGATCGCGAACCAGGGTGTTTCCTCACCCGCGCTGCGCTTGAAATTCTGGACTCTGCAGACGCGAGTTCTCGAGATGCTTTGCGATGATCTTGGCGTCGAATTGATGATGCCACCCGCAAAGGCCGTTGACCGGCGGGGATTCCTCGCTCGCGATTTCTACGCCAACGACGCGACCCACGCCAACCACTTCTATGGAGAGCTTCTGCTGCGCGAGATTGAGACTCGATTCACCGAAGACAAGACGCGAGGCGAGGCATGAGTCAGCATCCTTATAAGGCACTGCATGACAAGGCGTTCTGGAAACGCACAGTCGCAGGCCCCGCACCCGAAGATGTCGACCCGGTCGGAGTCTTCGAGCTTCGGATCACTGCAGAGACCAAGGTGGCAACCGCCGGAAGTTGTTTCGCGCAGCACATCGCGAGGCACCTCAGGAATTCCGGCTACAATTATTACGTCGCAGAAGCGGGTCATCCGATCCTGCCGGCCTCGGTCAGGGATCGAAACAATTATGGTCTCTTCTCTGCCCGGTACGGCAACATCTACACTGCACGTCAGCTTCTCCAGCTATTTTGGAGAGCGTTTGATCGCTTTTCGCCGGTGGAAGGCCAATGGAAAGAGTCGGAGGACGTCTTCCTGGACCCGTTCAGGCCGACGACGCAGCCCGGCGGATACGTGTCCGCAGAAGAGCTGGCCGCCGATCGGCGGCAACATCTGACCGCAGTTCGAAGGATGTTCGAGACCCTCGACGTCTTCGTGTTCACTCTTGGGCTCACAGAATGCTGGCGCTCCAAGGAAGATGGCGCCGTTTTTCCTCTATGCCCCGGAGTTGAGGGCGGCACTTTCGATCCGGGACGTTACGAATTCTACAATCAGCCGGTTGAGGATGTGATCGCGGATCTGACCGCGTTTCGTCAGGCACTTTCCGAAGTGAACCCGGAAGCGGAAATCGTTTTCACTGTTTCACCCGTTCCGCTCGTGGCAACGGCTCAGCCGGACGAGAACGTCCTGTCTGCGACGACATATTCGAAGTCGGTCTTGCGCGTGGCGGCCGAAACAGTCCGTCGGCGCTTCGCCAACGTTCACTATTTCCCCTCGTACGAAATCATTACTGGGGCGTTCAATCGCGGCACCTACTTTGCCCCTGATCTACGGAACGTCGTCGAGGACGGCGTGTCTCACGTAATGAGGCTGTTCATGCAGCATGCTACCGACGCCTCATCGGTGCCGCCAGCCTCAGCGATCCCGCGGGGAGCGAACGACGATGAGCATCTCGAAGTTGCTACCCGCATTGTCGAAGTTGAATGCGACGAGGTTGCGCTCGACAAGCGCTGAGAAAAGAGAATGCAGACGATCCTGATTACTGGGGGCGCCGGCTTCATCGGCCGCCATCTCTCGAGGGCAGCACTCGCCGCGAACTGCAAGGTCGTTGTCTTCGATAACCTGTCACCGCAGATTCACGGGGAAGACCCTTCGTTCGAAGCCCCTGCCGGCGCCATCTTCATTCGTGGCGACATAACCGCGCGGACAGAACTCGAAGCCGCTCTTGATGGAATCGATACGGTGGTCCACCTCGCAGCGGAGACCGGCACCGGCCAGTCGATGTACGAGATTGATCGATATTACCGAGTCAATGTTCAGGGCACTGCTCTGCTGTTCGACATCCTTGCCAACCGGCCGCACTCCGTCGCGAACGTCGTGCTGGCATCAAGCCGTTCGGTATATGGTGAGGGCGCCTATCTTTGTCGGACGTGCGCTCCCGAAGGAGTCCGGCGCTTTCCACCGACGCGCGGACCAGAGCAACTGAAGGCGCACCGATGGACGGCGCCCTGTCCGGTTTGCGGCGGTCGACTTGAACCGACAGCAACCCGAGAAGACGACGCATTGGCGCCGGCATCGATCTATGCCGCGACGAAGTTGGCGCAGGAGGACCTGGTTCGCGTCGCCTGCACGGCCCTCGGGATCGGCCATTCGATTCTGAGATTCCAGAATGTGTTCGGAGAGGGTCAGTCGCTTTCGAACCCCTACACCGGAATCCTCTCCATCTTCTCCACGCGGATCCGTCTCGGCTTGCCCTTGCCGATTTTCGAGGATGGCGAGGAATCCCGCGATTTCGTCCACGTTGAG
Organism: Sphingomonas daechungensis; assembly: GCF_039543105.1. NCBI lineage: Bacteria > Pseudomonadati > Pseudomonadota > Alphaproteobacteria > Sphingomonadales > Sphingomonadaceae > Sphingomonas > Sphingomonas daechungensis. The sequence goes on along the minus strand of NZ_BAABJC010000001.1, from coordinate 400,051 downwards.
GATGTGGTTGCGGCAGTTTTGCGCTGCGCCGAGCGGCCGCTCCAGGACGGCGTGACGCTCAACGTCGGACGCGGCGAAGCCGCCTCGATCATGCACGTTGCCCAGCTTCTCTGCCGTATTATGGGCTCGAACACAGAACCACACGTCACCGGCGAATATCGGTTGGGGGATATTCGGCATAATTTCGCGAATATCGAGCAATTGGAGAACATTACTGGGTTGCGGCCGGCGATCTCGCTCGAAGAGGGGATGAGACGGTTTTGCAACTGGGTCGATACTCAGCCGATCCCGGCCGACCTGCTTGAAAAGGCCAATGCGGAACTGCGAGCCCGGAAGCTAATGGCATGACGAACCGCATCATGCGTGCTCTCGGCTTTTCGCGTCCTCCTCGGCACGTCGCCGATGAAAAGCGGCCCGATGAGAACTGCATCCGGACCAAGTGGCTTGAATTGGAATATGCCGACGTTCCGCACCAGGGCCGGGTAATGCGGTTCGCCACGACGGGTTCATCAAGCAAGAAGAGGCTGAGATCCCTTTTCTCGAAAGAGCCGATCACGCTGGCCTGGATCGATACGTTCGAAGACGGCCAGACACTTTACGATATTGGCGCCAATGTCGGAATGTACACTGTCTACGCGGCCGTCATGCGGAACGCGAAGGTCTATGCGTTCGAGCCCGAGGCGCTCAACTATGCCGAGCTCAACAAGAACATCTACCTGAACGACCTCCAGGAACGTGTCCTTGCCTACTGCCTCGCGCTAAGCGACGTCGACAAGGTCGATAGGCTCCTGCTGAGCGACTTCGGTCTCGGCATCTCCTATCACGACTTCCAGGAGAACAGCTGGACCGAGGACAAGGAGTTTTCGGCGGACTGGAAAGTGAGCAAGGACAGCCGCAGGCAGCAGGGCTGTGTCGGACAGAAGCTTGATACATTGGTGGCGGGAGGCCTTTCGCCACCTGACCACATCAAGATCGACGTTGACGGGCTCGAGCATCGCGTAGTCAATGGAATGCTCCGAACGCTGGATCATTCCTCCCTCAAGACTGTGCTTATCGAGATCAATTTCGATAACCCCAAAAACCTCGAAATTGTTGACCAGCTAACCAGGCTCGGCTGGCGCTATTCGTGGGAGCAGTTGCGCACTCACCGGCACGTCAAGCTCAGTGTCGAGAAGATCAAGCAATACCAACAGCGTGGCGTCGGCGGTCTGAACTACATTTTCTTCAGAGACGATTTCTACGCCGACTATTTCATGGAGCTGTTCGAGCGCTACACGCCCGGCCAACCACTCGAATCCCAAGTCGCGATGAGTCATTGCCGGGGCAAATGACTGCGATGCAGTGGCCGGACGTGGTTGAACTACGTGATGTAGCGATGACGCCTTTGGCCGCAGGCAATAGCAAGACGCGTATGGCGATGGCGGCAGATCCCCCTTCGGCACTGCTTGGTCATCATCGCTATGGACGGACTGAAAGCGTCGTCAAAATACAACCGCTCGTACGCGCCGAAACCGACTTTCAGATCGTCGACGAGCCGATAATCTATGGCGGATTATTGTTTCGCCACTTCGGGCACGCGATCTCCGAAAGCATCCATCGGCTTTGGCCGCGCTTCGCGGTACCCGAGCTGGCGGGCGCAAAGTTCGCGTTCTTCCCGATCAACCACACCAAAGTCATGCCTTACGTAATCGAGGCACTGAACCTTCACGGGATTTCGGGGCGGCAGGTTCTTCGGGTGGAGCAACCGACGTTGTTTCGCCGGCTTTTCGTCGGACCTCAGGCGAGACAGATGGCCGGTCCAACAATCATTCCAGGCTACCAGCAGATGCTCGACGGGTCGCTTGACCGTCGGGCCGGTCCTGCCGGGGGCGGCCGACGCATCTACGTATCGAGAATGCACCATCACCATACCGGGTCATTCTATGGGGAAAGTTTCATCGAGGCCGCGCTGGAGGAGGAAGGCTTCGAAATCATCTACCCGGAGCGTTTTTCTCTCACCGAATTGATAAAGATCCTTCGTTCCAGCAGCATTGCCGTGTTCGCGGAGGGAAGCGCCATCCATGCGCTGGAACTGTGTGGATCGGCCGTGCCGGCGGTTTTCGTAATTGGGCGGCGGTCGGACTCGATCTCCCGTTTCACGCCTTTGCTCTCGAACATTTGCCGGAAGTGGACCGTGTCGGATCGACTGTTGTTGAACGCGGGAATGTCAACCGATCGGAAGAAGCACTCAGGCCTGATCGATCTGGTAGCCGTGTTCGAGGATCTTCAAAGCTTCGCCGAATTGACCACACCAGGGAACATCCGCGCGTCAGCACTTGCGGCGATCCGGACGGATCTCGAGAGGCACATCGGGGATCCCAGGAACGACACGAATGCCGATGATCGCGCTGGAAGTCTCAGGCGCGTCGTCGAAACAGCAATTTCGACCTTATCGCACTGATGCCGTCAGATCAGCGGCGTGCCGCCTCGATCCTTTTCAGGATCTGGCTCAGCGGGGCGCATTGGAAGCTGTCCTTCTCAAGAAAGATATCCTTGTATGCCTTCTCTCCGACCTGCGTGAGGGTGCGATCCGGAACGCTCCTGCGTGGCTCTCTCCACATCACGAGCTGCCCGTGATTGTTGTTGACCGTGCAATAACTGAACTGCTGACAGAAGGTCTCTACGAAGAAGACTAGTCGATAGACGTCTCCCATCCAGGCGCCGGTGGTATCGCCCGAAGCCTGGCGGATGAGTCTGGTTTCACGGCGGTTGGGAAGCGAAGCGACATACGAGCAGGGGAAAACATCATCGATGATGATGACGCCGCAATCCTTGAGGAAGGAAGTTGCGTTTACGAGATCGCGGATTGTCTGCTCAGCGGTATGGAGCCCATCGAGGTAGATGACATCGAAGGCCGTATCGCGCGACGCGATATTGCCGAAGTAGTCGTCGCTGGTTGTCTCGTGAAAGCTGGTTCCCGGAACTTCCTGCCTGACCGCTTCGAAGTCGAACAGGAATTTGGGATCGACCGCAACCTTCGTTCCCGCCTTGAGCGCGTTGAAGGTCATGCCCTTGTTCACCCCAATCTCAAGGTAATCGGGGGCGTCGAACAGGTCGAGGATCGCCTGAACAATGCGGTTACGTGAGATCGGGTCGTGCGGCGTGAGGCTTGGAAAGACGTCGCTCGCGGGCTCAACAGGAACTTCGGCCGGCGCCAGATTCACGTTCAATCTCCTTGGTTTAGGCTCCAAATCCCTTAGCCAATCATAGTGGAACTGCAACGGTTCAAATCGTCATCGTTCAGACAATTTACCACCTTCTATTGAAGAGGGCCTCGGCGTTTCCTATCGCCCGGTCCAACGCCAAAATCCCTTGGAGAATCAATCTGTGAGCCTGTGGCAAGATTTCCTAATCAATGACGACAAGGTCATTCACAAATGGGCACACTATTTTCCCATTTATGAGCGCCATTTCTCGCCGTGGCGCGATCGGTCGCTCGTTTTCTGGGAAGTCGGGGTCTACGGTGGCGGATCCCTACAGATGTGGCAGCGCTATTTCGGTCCGAATGCCCTCATCGTCGGCCTCGACATCAACAGTGACTGTCTGGCGCACGAAGCGCCCGGGATAAAGGTGCGCATCGGCAACCAGGCCGACCCCGTATTCCTCGCTTCGGTCATCGACGAATTCGGCGCGCCGGATGTCGTACTGGACGACGCCAGCCACCACATGAAGCCGACCTGGGACATGTTTGAGTTCCTTTACCCCAAGGTCCCGAAGAACGGCGTTTACATGGTGGAAGACATGCACACGAGCTACTGGCCGCACTGGGGCGGCGGGCTCCACGTCGAGGACTCGTTCATCAACAAGTGCAAAGGCCTGATCGACGAACTGAACGCCGATCACACCAAAGGCGAACTGGAATCCACCGAGTTCACCCGAACGACGGGAAGCATCTCATTCTACGACAGTATTGTCGTGTTCGAGAAAGCTAATGTCTGGTGGAAGGATCACTTCCGGACCGGAGCCGACACTCGCAAGTGAGGTTAACCGGCGCGTGATGCGAGGCTTTGCGATCCCTGCATTTCCAGGTGGACGCGTTCGACCGATGCATTGAAGCGGTTTTCGGGGTCGGCCATCGATGCGGCCCTGACGAACCACATGTAGACCATGGCTCGCTCGCCATAGACGATTTGGTGCGAAAGCAGCCGGGACTCTCCGAGCCATACCTCGCCGGGATCGAAAGCGATCCGGTGGCGTGGCTGATTGTCCATCCACGTGGCCTGCGTCCCGCCAAAGACCTTTCCGGTGACATAATCGATCAGCAGGTTGGGGTCCTTGCCGGCAAAACGGCCGAGATTGTGCTCAAGATAGAACTTGCGCACCCAGTCAGGAAACCTGTGGCTGAGGTTCCAGATACGGGGCCGACTATCGAGGTTCGCGAATATCCTGGCTTGATGAAAATCGTCGTCGATCGAGTGATTGTCCCAGTGTAGATTTTCGAAAAGGGTCCGCGTCAAGCGAAGGCTCGGAATCAGTCGGAAGGGTTCATACGACGGGAAGCATGTCTCGAATGTGCGTAGGGCTTGGTCATGGGCCGACTTCAAAGCGGCAGAGACGCGATCGAACGTTCGTGGCTCTCCGCGGCACAAGCAGTCGAAAATGGCTTGACGGAAGGAGTCGGCGAAGGTCAGCTTTTTCCACGATTTCCGCGGTGGTTCGCCTTCGAAGAAACTGGTGGAGACCAGCTTCTTCAGCCGCCTGCGCATCTCCAGATCGCTGACGGCGTCGGTCGATGTCTCAAGTTGCGAAAGTGCATCGAAATCGAAATCGAGCCGGTAATCCTTGAGTATCACCAGACGACCCTCTTCAAAAAGGTCAGCGATGCCTCCGCGAGACCGCACCTCGTCCAGCGTGATTTCGACGATGTAGTCTTCGACTTCGGGGTGACGCTCGATGACGGCCATGTTCTTAACCGGGTTGCCCGTAGCTATTGCATCGCGGCAACCATTTGCTCCTTCGTCGCGAAGCCCTCGCCAAGCGAAGCCTTGTAGCGGAAATAGACTTCCTCAAAGTCCTTATGCTCTTCGACGGTGCCGTCGCGGAAGAGCAGGAAGCGATCGCAATTGCCTTTCAGATAGCGATGGCTGTGCGAAACAATCAGCATCGCCTTGTCCTTGCGCTTCTCGAACAGTTCGACACGACACCGTTCCCGGAAACGCTCATCTCCGACAGCCATGACTTCATCGATGAGATAGCAATCGAAATCGATTGTCATCGAGATGGCGAATGCCAGACGAGCCCGCATACCGGATGAGTAGGTCGCGACCGGTTCGTTGAGGTAGATGCCGAGATCCGAGAATTCTCGCACGAATTGGAAGCGAGGCTCGAAATCCACGCCGTAGATGCGACATACGAACCGGACGTTGTCCGCTCCGGTTAGAGTGCCATGGAAGCCGCCCGTAAAAGCAAGCGGCCACGACACAGACATGTTGCGCTCGATCGTGCCCAGCGTGGGTGGCTCCGCGCCACTGATCAGACGGATCAGGGTGGACTTGCCAGCGCCGTTCCTGCCGAGAATCCCGACCCTTTCGCCCGGATTGATCGTCAGGTCGATGTTGGAAAGGACCCGACGCCAGCCTGCCTTCGTCGGATAGTCCTTTGAAACGTTGGTCAGCTTAATCATTCTTCGCTCGTGTCGAGTTGCGCCTGACGGGCGAGACTTAGACCAGCAAAGGTAAGGACGGCATTCACGGCCGCAACGTAGCCGACATCGTAATGGGCGGTCATCAGGGAACCGAACCAGCCTTCCCGCAGGTACTCGAGAGCATTGAACATTGGCAGGTACAGCGCAATTTCCCGCGCGTTCTGTGGAAGCGCGTCGGCAATGTAGGCGACACCCGACAGTGGCATCAGGAAATAGGACATGGGTGGCCAGAGCTTAGCCACGAGATCGAACTTCTCCGAAAGGCCTCCTATGGTCAGGGCAAGTCCGGCGCCAAACCAGCCAAGCAGGACCCAGCCCGCGAGCACCTGGAGTGGATCTTCGGGAGCCGGGAGCCATTCCATCGAATAGAATACGATCCCGAGAACGACGAAACTGGTCGACGTCGCCATGAATTCAAGCAGGATACGCGCGGTGTAGATGTCGATGACCGTCACCTGCCGGTGAAACAACAACGACATGTTCGATTTGAGCGCCCCGACGCACCGCCCCGGCATGTTCCGCCACATCAACAGCGAAGAATAGCCCGTCAAAGCGAAGGCGACGATCGGGATGCTCGAACTGTGGACTGAACGGAACGCCGACCACACGATCGTGATCGCCAGTGTGAACAGCATCGGCTCTATGAACAGCCAAAGGAAGCCGATGTTGTTCCGTCCGTACCGCGTTAGCAGTTCGCGCAGGAGCAAGGCTCCAACGACGCGCCGGTTCACCGTCCACGAGCTGTCTCTTAGGAGGGCGCCGGTAGATACGTTGGACTTGTTACTGGGCATGCTCTTTGACGCCAGCGAGAAGCATTCGAAGAATGCCGAAAGCAACCAGACCTAATACGAGGGTAGTCAGGATGCCCCTCAAGCGGCGCGGTTCAATGGGATCGTCAGGCAGGTTCGGCTGCACGATTCGTTCCACATAGGCCTGTTTCCGCTGAGCTTCGTTTCGAGCTTCTTCAAGCGATCCGAGGGAGGCGGCAAGTTGCTTGGCCGCGAACTGATCTTCCAGGGTTAGCCGCTGAAATTCCACGGTGGTGGCGGCGAGCGATCGCCGATTGCCGGCAACCTTTCCCAGTTCCCTGTCGATTTCAGCTTGGATCGTGCCAATTTGCGTGCCGACCACGGGGATTCGAGGGTTGTCCGGTGTATATTGCTGAAGCTGGGCTAGTTCAGTTTTGGCGGCGATTAGGTTGTCTTGAAGTTTTGAGACCATCTGCATCTGGACCGACGCCTGCTTCTCAGGATCGACGATACCCGAACGATTTCGATAAGCAGCCAGGGCAACCGCGGCAGCCTGGGCTTTGGCTTTCGCGCTGTCGACCTCGGTCTGGGCATAGCGGATGAGGTCCTGGCGTCCGCGTTGGTTGAGCCGGTTGACGGTTGCTTCCGACATCTCCAGCAATTCCTGATTGAACCGGTGCGCGTCCTCGGCCGTATAGGCCCGAACGGTCAAAGTGCTGATCGAGGTTGCGGAATCGTTCTGGAGTCTGATCTTCTTCTGAAAATACTTGTAAAGATCTTCGAAGGAGCCCGAGAAGCCGAGCGGGTCGAAGCGATCCGCGAGTGAAATCTGCGGACGCGAATAAGCGAGCTTGAACGCACCGTTCCGATTGATCGCGCGAAGCGCATCGCGCGATGTTGCGTACGACTGGGCAGCATAGAGCTCATCGCCTGCATTGGCGAAACCGGCACTCTTCAAGATCACACCGATTCCCGACGCTGCCGGCTTGTCCGGGCTTCGAACGACGAATTTCGATTCCGACACGTAAACGTCCGACGCCACGAGACCGTAATAGACGACGGCAACGATTGTCGGAATGACAACCGTTGCGAAGAAGAGCCAATTGCTGATCCTAAGCTTCTTGGATGCCGAGGCTAGCACTTGCTTCAGCCCAGCTCGTCTTCCGCCGGTACCTTCATCTTGACGTCCAAATGATTGAAATTCCTGAAACATCGCTGCGCCTTCTGGCTCTCTTGAGCGTAGCGCAGCCTTTCGATACGCCACCCTTAACACCCGTTGAATGCCATGTCTCTATAGGCGGCAGGGTCTTGGACTGTACATAACCAAATGCGGAAACTGCGGAGCCATTCACCATTGAGCAATGCGGCTAACCCTTTTAGAGAGCGCCACATTCTGCATTTTGGAGGGTTGATGGAGTATCTCCATCCGCGCGGCATTGCTGGCGGTCGTTCAGGGTTCGTTGTTGCCAGTGCGTTGCTTTTGGCCTTGGGCGCCTGCACGTCGCTAGGCTCTGCAGGGCCGAGCGCCAGTTCGATCAAGGGCGCGAACGGCGACCAGGTTGGCGCTGCCGATATCAAGGTCGTCGACGTAACGGACAATGTCGCTCGTCAGGTTTTAGCAAGTTCGAGGTCCACGCTCTTTTCCGAAGCCCTCGGGGATGTGCCACCGGCGGGAACGATCGTCGGCCCCGGCGACGTCCTCGAGGTCACGGTGTGGGAAGCTCCCCCGGCAGTGCTATTCGGAAGCAGCGCGAATTTCGGTTCGGAAAGCAGTTCTTCAGTGTTGGCCGCAGCAACAGGTGTTGGCCAGCGGACACCGATGCCAGAGATGATGGTCGACCGAGACGGGATGATCCATTTTCCGTTTGCTGGCGCAATCAGAGCTTCCGGGCGGACTCCGCACGACATCGAGCGTGAAATCGAAAACCGCCTTGCGCGGAAGGCTCACGACCCTCAGGTCGCGGTCCGCCTGGTGACTAACGCTAGCGCAAACGTAACCGTCGTTGGCGAAGTAGCGAAAAATGCTCGGGTGCCGCTGACTCCGCGAGGCGAACGTCTCCTCGATATTGTAGCCAGTGCGGGTGGCGTGAAGCAGCCGGTTGGCAAGATGACCATTCGAATCACGCGCGGCGATCGGGTCGTCTCGCTTCCTCTCGAGACGATCATTCACGACCCTGCGCAAAATGTGCGGCTGCAGTCTGACGACGTGGTTACAGCGCTTTACCAGCCCTTCAGTTTTACTTCCTTGGGCGCGACAGGAAAAAGCTCCGAAGTTGAGTTTGAAGCGACGGGCATCACGCTTTCTCAGGCGCTCGGGAGGGCCGGCGGCCTTAGGGATGACCGCGCCGACATCCGCGGTGTATTCATCTTCAGACTGGAAGATCCTGCCGCGCTAGATCCCGGTGTTGCCGCAACGGCGCGACGGACTCCCGACGGGCTCATTCCCGTGATTTACCGCGTTAATCTCAGTGATCCCAAGAGCTTCTTCGTCGCTCAAACATTCCCGATCAGGAATAAGGATGTTCTTTACGTCAGCACTGCTCCACTCAGTGACTTTCAGAGATTCGTGAGCATTGTCTCGTCGCTGGCATTCACCGCGTTGGGTCTTGGCCAGGCTATCCCTTGAGAAAGCGCCCTGTCGAGCAGGCTCCGATACTGCTCGATGTCACCCGGATGGTTTGGCGCACTTGGCGAGGGAGGCATCCGACCGGAATCGACCGTGTCTGTCTGGCCTACGTTGATCATTTCAAGGGCCGATCACTCGCCGTTCTTCAGTGGAAGGGTCGACACCGTGTACTGTCTGCCATCTGGTCAAGAAGGTTGTTTGAACTTCTTCTTTCCGGGCGATCGGTCGGGAAAGGAGCACTCTTTCGTACGCTCGCTGCAGCCATGCTCGTTGGTCAGCGCCCCCCTCCGAAACGGGGTCTGCGATATCTTAATGTCGGCCATACCGGACTGAATGACCGAGCGATTGCGGGCTGGCTAAAGCGCAACGACATTCGCGCATTCTACTTTATCCACGACCTCATCCCGATTGCGCATCCGGAACTCTGCAGACCCGGAGAGGGGGAGAAGCATCGTGAGCGGATGATCAACGCCCTCGAAAGCGCGACCGGAATTATCGGCAATTCGCAAATTACCATCGACGAACTTGCGGAATTCGCCGCGCTTCGATCGATTCCGATGCCCGCGAATGTCGTTGCCTGGATTTGCGGATATGGCTCCGGTCGGCCGGTGGCAGGCAAGGTGCTCGACCGACCCTACTTCGTTACGGTCGGAACGATCGAGGCACGCAAGGATCATCTTAAGCTCCTTCGCGTCTGGCAGCGACTCGTGAGGACGATGGGCCAAGAGGCGCCCATCCTCGTCATCGTTGGTCAACCCGGATGGGAGGCTGACGAAGCTATTGCGATCCTTGGGAATCTTGGGGATCTCAAGGCCAAGGTCCTGCACTTCGAGGACTGCGGCGATGAGGAGCTTGCGGCATGGATCGCAGGGGCCTGCGCCCTTTTGATGCCGTCGGTCGCTGAGGGCTTCGGGCTACCGATTGTTGAGGCGCTGAACTACGGCACACCGACCATCGCCTCGGAACTTCCAGTATATCGCGAAGTCGTCAACGATATCCCAACTTACCTTCCGCCGGGTGACGAGGTCGCATGGGAATTGACCATTTCGTCATTCGCGGAAGGCGGCCCCGAACGCGAGCGCCAGTTACGTCGGCTAGCGGATTACCGATCGCCATCCTGGGAAAGCCACTTTGCAATCGTGGACGGCTGGCTTGCAGGCTTTTGAGGCCGGTCGGCAATCTCTCTAGAATGTTCAGAACAATGGTTGAAACGAGAGATTGGAACGCTATTCCGGGCTCGCTCGGATCCAATTGAGATCATTCAAGGACAGTTGATGGAATTTCGTACCTTCGACATCGAGGGACCACTGGAAGTCGTCCCGCGCAAGATCGAAGACGACCGGGGCTACTTTTCGGAAATCTTCCGGTTGGGGTCCTTTGTCGAATGTGTCGGTCCCGTCGAATTCGTCCAGGACAACCAATCCCTGAGCGTGCGGCGAGGCACCCTTCGAGGCATCCATTTCCAGTCACATCCGATGGCTCAGGGAAAGCTCGTCCGCTGCCTCGCCGGGTCGGTTCTCGATGTCGCCGTCGACCTGCGAGGTGACTCTCCGACTTACGGACGCTGGGTCTCGACGACCCTCACGCCAGAGGAGAACAACCAGCTCTGGATCCCCGTTGGCTTCGGGCATGCCTTCTGCACGCTCCAGCCGAATTCTGTGATCGGGTATCGCGTAACCAATTATTACAGCCCCGAGAACGATAAGGGCGTGGCGTGGGACGATCCCGAGATCGCCGTTGAGTGGCCCGATCTGGTTGACCCGTCGACATTGTCGGCGAAGGACCAAACGCAGCCACGCCTGGCGGATCTGCCGGAGTACTTTTCGATGGAAGGCAAGTGATGCGCGTAATCGTGACCGGGGGTGCGGGCTTTATCGGCTCCGCTCTTGTTCGACATCTGGTCCTGGAGAGGGGTTATGACGTCCTGAACGTCGATGCCCTGACTTATGCCGGCAATCGAGCATCGCTGAATTCGGTCGAGGACAAGCCCAACTACCGCTTCCTGCAGGCGAACATTTGCGATCGCGGCGCCATGGAGAAAGCGTTCCAGGATTTTCGCCCGAATCGCATCATGCACCTTGCGGCCGAAAGCCACGTCGACCGCTCGATTACCGGCGCTGCGGATTTCATCGAAACGAATGTCATCGGAACCTTCACCTTGCTGGAGGTGGCGCGCGGCTATTGGTCGAAGCTTCCGGACGCGGAAAAAGATGCCTTCCGCTTTCTTCATGTATCCACTGACGAAGTTTACGGTTCGCTTGGCGAGGACGGGCTGTTCAGGGAAGACACGCCCTACGACCCCAGCTCTCCCTATTCGGCGTCCAAGGCGTCCTCTGATCATCTCGCGAAGGCGTGGCAGCGGACCTACGGCTTGCCGATCGTAGTATCGAATTGCTCGAACAATTACGGGCCCTTTCACTTTCCAGAGAAGCTCATTCCACTGACGATCCTCAATGCGCTCGCGGGTGAGCGCCTGCCGGTTTACGGGAAGGGCAATAATGTCCGTGACTGGCTCTACGTCGAGGACCACGCACGGGCGCTCGATACGATCGCGGAACGAGGGCGGATCGGCGAGACCTACAACGTCGGCGGTCGCAACGAGCGTCGGAACATCGAAGTGGTCCGGCGGATTTGCGAAGTCCTCGATCGGCTCGCCCCGGCGAACCGCCCACGTGAGGAATTGATCGAATTCGTGACGGATCGGCCCGGCCATGATGCGCGCTACGCCATTGACGCGACCAAGCTGGAGGACGAACTCGGCTGGCGGGCTCAAGAGGATTTCGATAGCGGGATCGAGAAAACCGTGGCTTGGTATCTCGACAACGAATGGTGGTGGCAGCCGCTTCGGGAACGCTATGCGGGTCAGCGGCTCGGCCTGCTGAAGGCTGCGAGAGCCTGAGGGGCAAGTCGTGCGCATCGTAGTAACTGGCGGGCCTGAGGGCCAGGTCCTCGAGTCCTTGCTGGAATTCGGGCCAAAGGCGGGACACGAGATCGTGGCGCTTGGTCAGCCCCAACTGGACTTGTCCAGTGATCCGAACTCGATCGTGGCGGCGGTCAGGGCGTCCCGGCCGGATGCCATCGTCTCCGCCGCCGCCTACACGGCGGTCGATAAGGCCGAGAGTGAGAGAGATCTCGCCTTCGCGATCAATGCCGAGGGCCCTCGCGCGATTGCTATGGCGGCGCGGGACCTCAGTGTCCCTCTGGTCCAGATTTCCACGGATTATGTCTTCGACGGCTCCAAGAATGAGCCGTACGTCGAGCAGGATCCTACGGGCCCGGCCAGCGTCTATGGCGCGTCGAAACGCGCCGGCGAGGAGGCAGTCCTCGCGACGCATGACAATTCGGCGATCCTGCGAACCGCGTGGGTTTACAGCCCGTTCAGTGCCAATTTCGTGAAGACGATGCTGCGCCTGGCAGGCGATCGCGACGAGGTTGGAGTGGTCGCCGATCAGCGCGGAAATCCAACCAGCGCGCTCGACATCGCGGAGGCAATCGTTTCTGTCCTGGAAAACCTCCAAGCATCGAATGACCCGGAGCTGAGAGGCGTGTTTCACATGACCGCGTCCGGCGAAGGAAGCTGGGCCGATTTCGCGGATGCGATCTTCCAATCGTCGGGTTCACGGGGCGGGCCGACCGCTGTCGTACGGAGGATCGAAACTCGTGATTATCCGACCCCGGCCAAGCGCCCCGCGAACTCGCGATTGGACAGCTCCAAGCTTGCGCGGCTGCATGGTGTACGACTGCCCGATTGGCGGCAGTCCACCGACGAGGTCGTCGAGCGTCTTCTCAAGTCTCTAAAGGTTACAGCGTAATGAAGGGCATCATCCTGGCCGGCGGCAGTGGTACGCGCCTTTTCCCAATGACCCTTGCGGTCTCGAAGCAGCTGATGCCGGTCTACGACAAGCCGCTTATTTATTATCCGCTGACCACCTTGATGCTCGCGGGGATCCGCGAGGTTCTGGTCATCACAACTCCGCACGATTCGGCCGCGTTCCGACATTTGCTGGGAGATGGTTCGCAGTGGGGCATGCAGATTTCCTACGCCGTGCAGCCGGAGCCCAAAGGCTTGGCGCAGGCGTTCACGATCGGCGCCGACTTCGTGGCAGGAGGTCCTTCTTGCCTCGTCCTCGGCGACAACATCTTCTTCGGCCATGGTTTTTCGGACACGCTGCAGGAAGCCCGCAGCAGAATGGATGGTGCAACCGTCTTTGCTTATCAGGTTGCCGATCCGGAACGTTATGGCGTGGTCGAGTTCGATGACGCGATGCGGGCACTCAGCATCGAGGAGAAGCCGTCACAGCCGAAGTCACATTGGGCGGTGACCGGCCTCTATTTCTACGACGAGAAGATCGTCGATATCGCTGCTGACATTCAGCCTTCGGCGCGTGGCGAGCTCGAGATCACCGACGTGAACCGCGTTTACCTCGAACGTGGGGAGCTCTCCGTGGAGGTGATGGGCAGGGGCTATGCCTGGCTGGACACCGGAACACCGGACAGTCTTCTCGAGGCCGCAGAATTCGTGGCTACGCTGGAGCGCCGGCAGGGCATGAAGATCGCATGTCCGGAAGAGATCGCATGGCGGACCGGTTTTATTGACGATGAAGGGCTGAACCGGGCCATCACCCGTCTCGGCAAGGGCGAATATGCAGCCTATTTACGAGGCTTGACGCGTTAAGGACGGAATATGCGAGCGAGCACACTCGCACGGTTGTCCGTCCAACGAAAAGCGGCTGTAATTAACCATTGCTATGAACATCGGTGAGTCCGAGCCTTTTCTGCGGGTGCCGCCTTTCCCCGGCGCCAATGTTGCGTCAATTCGCGGACCGGGTTCGGTCGCTGGTGACCGAAGGGTCCCTTCAGTTGAAACGGCGCTTGGCGAGATCGCCAAGCTTCGAGTGGGCGGTGAGTACTGGGCGAAACAGCCCGAGCTCCCTTGCGAGCCATTCACCCTTGTCAGAACTCTCATGCCGGTTGAGGCATTCCCGACGCTGGAGGCTGCGGAGCCAGTCTTGTTCTGGACCGATCAGCCTTCGGCAAACGTGCCCTCGGTTGGCAAGGAGGTCGGCCGCCTATGGGGCGCCTGCGATCCTTGGTACGTGCTGGACAATGCCCGGCGGATCATCGTGGACGGAGACGACGAGCTCGTCCTGATCGCCGCAATAAACGGCATTCCCGTAGCCTGTGTCGCCCCCGGTCGCTATTCTTCAGTCACGTCTCGTGAAGCGGCTGCTGCGTATCTCTCCGATCAGACCTACGTGAATCCGTACTCCGGCGCGCCAATGAACGTGATGGAGGCCGCAGCTCTCTGTGGTTTTTGGCGCAAGCTGATCGACAGCAACCGCGAGATTACGTCAGCGTTCGGATTTGCCTTCTGGAAGCAGCCGACCGTCGCACCCTTGCTGTGGGCTGGGGAGGACCCGGTTCCCTTCAAGACCGCGCTTTCGAGCGCAGACTCGGACGGCGAGATCGCTGTCTGGAAGTCGCGGACGCCGACTGACGTCCTCGCGAGAATCGAGCGGGAGGCGGACGCCGTCCTGGAGGTTGAGGACGGGTTCATTCGCTCCGTCGGCCTCGGCTCCGACTGCGTTCCTCCGCTGTCGATCGTTGTCGATCGTCTCGGTGTTCATTTCGATCCCGCCAAGCCGAGTGAACTGGAGAATCTACTCCAGAATGGAGCTTTTGATTCCGGGACGCTGCAACGGGCGCGCGATCTTCGAGAGCTGATCGTTGAAGTCGGTGTCAGCAAATATGGCTCCGGCTCGGCCAAGCTGGAGGCTCGGGAACCAAACAGACATTACGTGCTTGTTCCCGGTCAGGTCGAAGATGATCGCGCTGTCTTGTGCGGTGCGCAGGCTGTCGCGGGCAATCTCGACCTGCTCAGGCGGGTACGGGAGCAGCGCCCGGATGCGTGCATCATTTACAAGCCACATCCCGACGTGGAGGCCGGACATCGGATCGGAGCGGTTGAAGATCGCGAGGCTCTCGCTCTGGCGGACGAAATCGTCCGAGATCAGCCGATTTCCGCGCTGATCGATTACGTGGACGAGCTTCACGTCAACACTTCGCTTGCGGGCTTCGAGGCCCTATTGCGGAAGAAGCCGGTCACCGCGCACGGGGTGCCATTCTACGCAGGTTGGGGCCTGACGACCGATCTGGGCCCGGTGCCGGCGCGGCGCAGTGCGAAACGCTCTTTGGATGAGCTCGTAGCCGCCGTCCTCCTGACTTATCCTCGCTATCTGGACCCGGTGACTGGTTTACCCTGTCCGCCGGAAATCCTCATCCGCAGGATTGCCGAGGGCGCGGCCGGGCGGCAAAGTCACGGAGTTGTTAAGTTGCGTAGGCTGCAGGGTCGCTGGAAGAAGCGGCTGGCGGGAATCAAGGCGTAGAGTAAATGGCACAGCGTTCCTTTGTTTTTCTGCAGGGGCCTCCGGGACCGTTCTTCCAATTGCTCGGCGCCGAAATGGCAAAGCAGGGCGCTGAGGTTCACCGGATCAATCTCAGCGGCGGCGATGCGCTCGATTGGCCGGAAGGCGCGGTCAATTTTCGTGGTCGTTTCTCCGAATGGCCGGTGTTCTTCGACGACTTCCTGCGTCGAAATGGGATTACCGACCTGCTGCTCTACGGCGATTGCCGGCCGTATCACCTGGCCGCGCACGGCGTTGCTGCCCTCCGAGACGTCCGCACGCATGTCCTCGAGGAGGGCTATCTTCGACCGCACTGGATGACGCTTGAGCGCGAGGGCGTAAACGCTCGTTCGCCGCTGTCCCGCGACAAGAGCTGGTTCTTCCGCGAAGCGGCTACCTTGCCACCGGAGCCCGATTTGCCGCCGGTTACCGCCAGCTTCAAGCGGCGGGCGAGGGACTCGTACTGGTATTACCATCATGTTCTGCAACGGCGCTTTTCCTTTCCGCACTACCGGTCGCACAGAAGCACTCCGATCCTGAAGGAGGGATTCGGCTGGCTTTGGAAATTCTGGCGCGAGAAGCGGGCATCGCGGCACGCGACGCAGGTGCTTGGTGAACTCGAGGGGCAACCGAAATTCCTACTCCCCCTACAGCTATCAGGGGATTTCCAAATTCGAGCGCACTCGCCGTTCCCGGACATGCAGAGCGCTGCCAGCTATGTCGTCGAGAGCTTCGCGGCCAATGCGCCGGAGGACGTTCATCTCCTCTTGAAAGCCCATCCGCTCGATTGCAGCTTCTACAATTGGTCACGATTTGTCGGGGAGCACGGCCGCCGGCTCGGACTCGAAAATCGGCTGCACTTCGTTGACGGCGGTGACCTGGAGAAGATGGCACGCCAGTCGCGAGGATTGGTTTGCGTCAACAGCACGTCGGCCACGCTTGCGCTCTCTAATGACGTGCCCGTTTGCACTGTGGGCGAAGCGATCTACGACTTGCCTGGCCTGACGCATCAGGAGCATCTCGACACCTTCTGGTCTCGTCCGACCACGCCCGAGCCCGGGCTGTATGAGGCCTTCCGGCGTGTTCTGGTCGACCGCTGCCTGGTCAGGGGAGGACTAGCGAGCGAGTCCGCCGTGGATACGCTGATCCAGTCCATGGTGGAACGACTCCTTGTCGGGGCGGAGCAGCCGTCTTCGGCGACTGTCACGCAGCTTCGCGCACCGCAGACCGAGGAGCAGGCGGCCGGTAGGCGAACGAATATCGCTGCAGTTTCAAACCGGACGGGTCGCTAACCGATCACGCGGTTGCGGCGCGGTGCAAGCGATCGTTGATTGCGGCACCGAGGCCGTCGGCAGGGATGGGGGCAACCGCAATCCGCGCTTGTTCCGAGTCATCGGCGAGGTGAAGAAGGTCGAAAAGGCGCGCTGCGGCTTCGACAAGGTCGCCGGATTCACTGAGGTTCGCGTCACCGGCCACCTGACCGAAGCCGATCAGGAATTCGTCGCTTAGCGGCTCACTAGCATTAAGGCGCAGTGGCTTCGACGGGGCGTAATGGCTCGCGAGCTGCCCAGGGGCTTCGATCTTGTCGCTGTGCCCTTCGACGGCTTGAGCGACTTCGATTGGACCGCGTCGGAGAAGTCTAAGAGGACCGCCGGTCGCGGCGATGATGGTCGATTCAAGGCCGCGCTCGGTCGGTCCGGCATCGACGATCAGCGGGATTCGACCGCCGAGGCTCTTCAAGACATGTTCGGCGCGGGTTGGGCTGATGCTCCCGCTGGCGTTGGCGGATGGCGCGGCCAGCGGGCGCCCAACCTCCTGCAGCAAAGCTTGCATTGCCGGATGGGCCGGGACCCGCAGAGCGATCGTCGGAAGGCCTGCTGTAACCAGTGAAGCGATCGGCGAGGTCAATCGAAGCGGCACGACGAGGGTCAGGGGGCCGGGCCAATATTGCTTGGCAAGGTCCACAGCCTCGGTCGAGAATTCTCCGATCTCCGTTGCCGAAGCCAGGTCAGGCACGTGGACGATTAACGGATTGAAGCCCGGACGTCCCTTCGCCTCATAGATTCGAGCAACCGCTCCGGCATTGGTCGCATCCGCCGCCAGGCCGTAGACCGTCTCCGTCGCGACCGCGACCGGCAGCCCATTACGAATAAGATCCGCCGCTTCGGCGATCGCGTCCGTACTATACGGCAGGATCCGGGTGGCATCTGGCATGGCGCCGCCGCTATAGACGCGGGCAGCCGCCATCAAGTGGAGCAAACATGAGCTTCGCAAGCCCAGTCAGTGACCAACGCCTTGTCCTTGATCATGTCGTGCGCATCGCCGAACTCGCGAAATCCAATCGCTTTGCCGAAGCGACGCCGGACATGGTCGATGCGGTGCTTCAAGGTGCCGCCGAATTCGCGGAGGGTGAGCTTGCGCCACTCAACACGGTGGGCGACCGCGAGGGATCGCGCTGGGTCGATGGTGCCGTGACGACGCCGCCAGGTTGGCGGGAAGCCTATGCGAGGTTTGTCGAAGGCGGATGGATGGGCCTCTCCGGACCCGTCGAGGCCGGCGGGCAGGGCCTTCCGAACAGCCTCTCGGCGGCGATGATGGAGGATTTCAACGCGGCCAACGTGGCCTTTGCGCTGTGCCCGATGCTTGGCCTTGGTGCCGTGGAGGCGATCGACGCGCATGGCTCGGACGACCTGAAACGCGAATATCTGTCCAAGATCGTCAGCGGTGAGTGGACTGCGACGATGAACCTGACCGAGCCTCAGGCCGGAAGCGACGTGGGTGCGCTCAAGTCGAAAGCCGTTCCCGCAGGGGACGGCAGCTGGAAAGTCAGCGGGACCAAGATCTTCATCACCTACGGGGAGCACGATCTCACCGACAACATCGTTCACATGGTGCTCGCCCGCACGCCCGGCGCTCCGGACGGCACGAAGGGGGTTTCCCTGTTCCTCGTTCCGAAGGTGCTTCCGGACGGCACTCCAAACGATCTCGGTTGCGTGTCCATCGAGCACAAGATGGGCATCCACGCGTCGCCGACGTGCGTGATGGCCTACGGGGAAGAGGGCGGCGCAACCGGCTGGCTGATCGGCCCTGAGCTGGGCGGCATGTCCGCAATGTTCACGATGATGAACAATGCCCGCCTGAATGTCGGCCTGCAGGGCGTCGGGCTCGCCGAGCGCGCGACCCAGCGCGCGGTCGCCTATGCGCTAGATCGCAAGCAGGGCGTGAGAGCGGGCCTGCCGGTGCGGATCGCCGATCATCCGGACGTCCGGCGGATGCTCGTCCGTATGCGCGCTCTGACCATCGCCGCACGCTCGCTAGCCTATTACGCTTTCGGCCAACTCGACCGCGCGAACGTCGGCGACGGCGAGGCCGGGTTGCGCGCTGACGTCCTGACGCCGTTGGTCAAAGGTTGGTGCACGGACGTCGGCTGCGAGGTGGCCAGCCTCGGCATCCAGGTCCACGGTGGCATGGGGTTCATCGAGGAAACCGGGGCCGCGCAGCATCTTCGGGATGCTCGTATCGCCCCGATCTACGAGGGTACGAACGGGATTCAGGCAGCAGACTTCGTCCAGCGAAAGATAGGCCTGGACGGCGGCGCGGCGTTCGACGGGCTGATCGCGGATATTCGGGCCGACGCGCAGCACAAGGAACTCATCCTGCTGACGGATGAGCTGGAAGTGCTGGTGGCGAGCGCGCGCAACGCCTCGCCGGATGACCGCCTAACGGCCAGCTACCCGCTGATGACCATGGCAGCTGTCCTGACAGCGGGCTGGCTGGTGGAGCGACTGGGACGAGCGATCAATGCCGGCGAAGGTGGTGGAGGCAATGCCGGCCGGCGCGCTGCGATCGAATATTTTCTGTCGGTGATCGTGCCGGAAGCGGTTGGTCTCGGCGCCGGTGCGGAAGCTACGGCCGAGATGATCTACCAAGCTCCCGCGGAGGAGCTGGCCTAGGCGCTCTGCCGTTCGGCGAGGTCGGCCGGATCGATGCCGAGGCGGGCCATGCGCTCGCGGATCGCCGGCCATTCCTGTTCGATGAAGCGCTTGCGCTCCCCGTCCCGCAGACGCGCGCGTGCGCCCGGCGCGACGAACAGGCCGACGCCGCGCCGAACAGTGACCAATCCTTCATCCTGGAAGCCCTGATACGCCTTGGCGACGGTCAGCGGGTTCGCCTGCTGCTCCGCTGCCAAAGCACGAACCGAGGGAAGGGGGTCGCCGTCACGAAACTGTCCGGAAAGGATTGCGTCGGCAATTGTCTCGCGGAGGCGGACGTAGACCGGTTTCTCGTGACTCGTGCGAAGCGTCATGCTGTTCTAATACAGCACGTCGGATGTCTGGTCAATCTGCGGGCGACGCCCATTTCCGAACGACATGGCCCGGATCGGGACGCGGACGTTCCTCAAGCTCCCGTCCGGGGGTTCCCAGAAAGATGAAGCCGACGATGCGTTCGCCCGGGCCCGCGAAGGCGGCGTTGACGGTCGGCGAATAGGCCCGCCAGCCCGTGATCCACCCCCCGACATATCCCGCAGCGTGAGCGGCCGTGAGCAGGTTCATTGCCGCCGCCCCGGCCGAAAGCTCCTGCTCCCAGACCGGAATCTTGTGGTTCTGCACCGGCGATGAGACGAGAACGATCAACGCTTCACCTTGATGCGCGAATTCCTCTTCCTTCTCGTGATGTGCGTTTCCTGCCTGCGCATCCTCGGCATCGAGAGCCTTATGCAGAAGATTTGCGAGGGCGTTCCGCTGGTCCTTTCCGACGACGACGAAGCGCCAGGGCGCCAGCTTGCCGTGGTCAGGAACCCGCATCGCGATCTCGAGGATCTGCCGCAGCTCATCGTCTGAAGGACCGGGCCCAACCATTTCGCGCGGGCGGCCGGAACGGCGGGTCTTGAGCAAGGATAAGGTCGAGGAAAGGTCGTTAAGCATCGAGCCGTTCATCTAGGGAGGCCGGACGCCCGCAACAATCCGCTTCACAAGGAAGAATTGCCCGTTAGGGTCGCCGCCACTTGAGTACATCCGTGAGGGGAGACATCCGGATGGTCGATACACCGGCCGTAGAAGAACCTTTTTCGCCCGCTTCGGGGCGCACCAATCCAGCCAAGAAGGAAACCTGGTTCGGGCACCCGCGCCAGCTCGCTCGCCTCTTCACTACGGAGATGTGGGAGCGTTTCGGCTACTACGGCATGCGAGCGTTGCTGACGCTCTATCTGACCAAGCACTTTCTCTTCTCGGATCAGCAGGCGACCGGCCTCTACGGCGGCTACACGGCCCTCGTTTACCTGACCCCGCTAGTCGGTGGCTTCATCGCCGACCAGTATCTGGGCTCCAAGCGCTCCATCAAGTTCGGCGCCATTCTGATGGCGCTAGGCTATTTCACCCTCGCCTTTGGCGGTTCGGCGGCTAAGCCGATCGCGACGATCGATGGCCAGCGATACGAAGTTGTCCGCGACAATTTCGTCGACCGGCCGACGAGTGATCCGAACGAGGCGCGTTTCATCGTCGACGGAGGCCAGAAGCTCCTGATCCGGGGCAATGACGACGGATCCGTGTCGCTTCTGAATAATGGGCAGGAAGCGCGGCGACTTGCCAAAGGCACGGTCGAGTTCGGCGGCGAGCGCGACCCGCTGACGCTGACGATCATGTTGATCGCACTGTCGCTAGTTTCGGTGGGGAACGGCTTCTTCAAGCCGAACATTTCGACCATCGTCGGCGCACTGTATGATCAGGGCGACCGTCGCCGGGACAGCGGCTTCACCATCTTCTACATGGGCATCAATCTCGGCTCTATTGGCGGGCAGTTGCTCTGTCCCTTCCTTGCCGACTGGCTCGGTTGGTGGGCCGGTCTCAGCCTTGCCGGCGTCGGCATGCTGATCAGCTACGCCCTCATCCAGTTCGATGGCGGGCGCCTCGATGGCTATGGCGAGCGGCCCGCAGACGCGAAGAATCGCGACGTCGCCATCTACATCTGCGCATTGCTCGCGGTTCCCGTGTTCGTCTTCCTGTTCAGCAACCTGATGAACGCAACGGAGGCCGAACCTGGTTCGGGCTTCATCGGCTATCTCGCCTCGCTTCCGCTGATGGGCAAGCTGCTGTTCGGCACGTTCATCATCGCTGTGCCGGGAATCCTCGCCTGGTCTTTCGCGAAGGGAACGAAGCAGGAAGCGCAGATGATGACGGCGGCGATGATCCTCATCGTCTTCAACGTCTTCTTCTGGACCTTGTTTGAGCAGGCAGGATCGTCGCTGACCCTGTTCGCGGATCGCAACACCGATCGCAGCGTGTTCGGATTGTTCGCGATGTCGGCGCCGCAGACCCAGAACTTCAACCCGATCAGCATCGTGATCTTCGCGCCGTTGATGAGCCTGCTTTGGCTCGGATTGGCAAAGCGAGGCCTCGAGCCGTCCATACCGGTGAAGTTCTCGATCGCGCTCGTTGGCGTCGGAGCAGGATTCCTGTTCCTGGTGCTCGGAACGACGTTCGCCGGCCCCGAGAACAATTGGCAGGTTGGCCTCTGGTGGCTCGCCGGCCTCTACCTGATCCATTCGCTCGCAGAATTGTGCATATCGCCGGTCGGATTGAGCATGATCACCAAATTGTCGATCGCCAGGGTGGTTGGCCTGATGATGGGGGTCTGGTTCCTCTCGATCTCGGTTGCGCAATATGTCGCAGGCGTCGTCGCGCAGTTCGCGAGCGTCGAGACGGTGGGCGGTCAGGTCACCAACCTGAAGGTCAGCCTCGACACCTACGCAGCGACGTTCACGACCATCGCCTGGATCGCCATCGGCGCCGGTGTCGTCCTCTTCCTCCTGAGCTTCCCGCTCAAGAAGTGGATGCATGGTGTCAAATAAGTGGGTGACGGCGGCCTGTGCCGCCGCTGCCTTCCTTGCGTCCGGATGCGCGCAGACGCCGCCGCCCAAGAAAGCGGCGCCGCCTGTGCGGATCAACCAGGACCCGTATCCGTCGACCTACCAGCGCTACCCGGGAGCCGTGACCGCAATCCGCGGCGCGACTATCTTCGACGGGGAAGGCGGTCGCATCGAAAACGGCACGGTCGTTCTCGCCGATGGCGTGGTTCAGGCGATCGGTGGAGCCGACACGCCGGTTCCTGAGGGTGCCTATCAGGTCGATGGTACCGGCAAGTTCGTAACGCCCGGCATTATCGATGTGCACAGCCACCTCGGCGACTACCCGTCGCCCGGAGTCCCAGCACACAGCGATGGCAATGAGGCGACCAGCCCGGTTCGGCCTGAGGTCTGGGCGGAACACAGCGTGTGGCCGCAGGACCCCGGCTTCAGCCGGGCCCTGATGAACGGTGGCGTCACGGCGCTGCAGATCCTTCCGGGGTCGGCAAACCTGTTCGGCGGTCGGTCCGTCACGCTGAAGAACGTCCCCGCGCGGACTGTGCAGGGGATGAAGTTCCCCGGCGCTCCTTACGGTCTGAAGATGGCATGCGGTGAAAACCCGAAGCGCGTTTACGGATCCAAGAGCCAGATGCCCCAGACTCGGATGGGGAACATCGCGGTGGATCGCGCGACATGGATCAAGGCGCAGGCCTACAAGCGCAAATGGGATCGCTATAATAAGACCGGCGGTGATATGCCGGAGCGCGATCTGGCGATGGACACGCTGATGGGCGTGCTGAACGGCCAGATCCTGGTGCACAACCACTGCTACCGCGCCGACGAAATGGCCATCATGATCGATATGTCGAAGGAATTCGGCTACAAGATCACGGCCTTCCATCACGCTGTCGAAGCCTACAAGGTTGCCGATCTTTTAGCCGCCAACGGCATTTGCGCGGCGATGTGGGCCGACTGGTGGGGCTTCAAGATGGAAGCCTATGACGGAATGAAGGAAAACATCCCGCTGGTCGACCATGCCGGCGCCTGCGCGATCGTCCACTCCGACGATCCGAACGGCATCCAGCGATTGAACCAGGAGGCAGCGAAGGCGCTCGCCGACGGGCGTCGCATGGGTCTGTCCATCAGCGATGAGCACGCCTGGACCTGGCTCAGCTACAATCCGGCCAAGGCGCTGGGCATTGCCGACAAGACCGGCAGCCTGAAGCAAGGCAAGATGGCCGACGTCGTCCTGTGGAACGCCAATCCGTTCAGCACCTACGCCCGCCCTGAGCGCGTGTGGATCGACGGCGCGCTCATGTACTTCAGCGGCAACCCGCGGATGAAGCCCGTCAGCGACTTCGAGCTCGGACAGCCGGGCGAGGGAGACGTCAAGTGATCCGCGTGCTCATCGCCTGCGCGCTCCTTGCAACAGCGGCTCCGGTCGCCGCGCAGACGATCGCAATCACGGGCGGCACCGTTGCGCTCGGAGACGGCTCCGAGCCCATAACGGGCGGCACTGTCGTCATCCGCAATGGACGCATCGTCGCTGCCGGCGCCAACGTGCGCATTCCGCCCGGAGCGGAGGTCGTCGACGCCCGGGGCAAGTGGGTTACGCCCGGCATCGTCGCCGGCTTCTCACGCCTTGGCCTGAGCGAAGTCGATCTTTCCGGGCCGCTAACCGACGACAAGGCCCAGAACGGTCCGTTCGGAGCGGCGATCGACGTCGCCCCGGGTATCAATCCGTCCGACACGGCCATCTCGGTGAACCGGGCCGACGGGGTTACGCGCGCGATCGTGGCGCCGAACGTCGCCCGCAGCATCTTTGCCGGGCAGGGCGCAGTGATCGACCTCGGTGCCGACATGGAGCCGATCACGCGCGCTCGCGCCTTCCAATTTGTCGAGCTTGGGGAAACAGGCGGCAACACGGCGGGCGGGTCGCGGCCGTCCGCGTACATCCAGTTCCGCAACGCACTCCGCGAGGCGAGGGAACTGGGCCGATATTCCGGCTCGATCGCGTCGTCGGGCAGGGCGGTCGAAAACCAGGCCGACCAGCCGATCGTCCGCAACCCGAACGAGTCGCGCCTCTATGGGCCGGATGCACGACGAAGCGACGACGTGCTTCTCACCCGATATGATGCCGTGGCACTGGTGCCTGTGCTGCAGGGACGGCAGGCGCTGCTGGTTCACGTCGAGCGGGCTCGCGACATCCTCAACGTTCTGAGCCTGAAGCGTGACTATCCCGCGTTGAAGATCGTACTTGTCGGAGCGACGGAAGGTTGGCTGGTCGCCGACAAGATCGCTGCCGCGAACGTGCCGGTTATCGCTTCTGCGGTGAACGACTTGCCCGCGAACTTCGAACAGATCGCTGCGACCCAGTCGAATGTCGGAAGAATGCGGAATGCCGGCGTGCGCGTGGCCATCGGCATGATCGATGACAACGATACCCGCTACTTGTTCAACCAGCGGCAATATGCCGGCAATCTCGTTGCATTGAGAGATGTGCCGGGCGCCAGCGGAGTGCGCTGGGGTGAGGCATTGGCAATGATCACCTCGGGTCCCGCCGAGGCTCTTGGAATGGGTCGAGATATCGGCAGCCTCACGCCTGGCCGCCGAGCCGATGTCGTCATTTGGTCTGGAGACCCACTTCAGGTATCGTCCAACGCAGACGCGGTATTCATCGACGGGGTGCAACAGCCGATGGACACGAGGCAGACCAAGCTGCGCGACCGGTACAGAGACCTGAGCCGCGACGTGCTTCCTGAGGCTTACACGCGGTGACTCCGCAGGCCGGACTGTTCCTGTCCTGCATCGCCTTCGTCGGTCTTCATCTCCTTTGGTCGCACCCCATGCGTTCCTGGATGGTCAGCCATTTGGGGGAACGCGGCTTCCAACTCGTCTATTCGCTCCAGTCGCTGCTGTTCTTCGGACTGATGATCTATTTCTACCATGCCATCGGACGGGAGCCGCCCAACTGGCAGTTCGGCGCATGGGTTTGGCCTGTCGGGACCGTCTTGATGTGGCTGGCTTCGATCCTTTTCGTCGGCTCCTTCATCAGCAATCCGGCGCTTCCGGGCGCTCGCCTCGAGCGCGGGCGAATTCCGGGAGGCGTCTTCACTATCACCCGCCACCCCATGATGTGGAGCTTCGCGCTCTGGGCGATCGTGCACTTCCTTGTGATCGCCACCATGAAGGCGCTCGTATTCGACACCGCCATTTTCGTCCTCGCGGTCGTTGGATCGGTGGGGCAGGATGCGAAGAAGCGGAAGCTGATGGGCGAGCACTTCCACGAATGGCTGGCCCAGACCGCCTTCATTCCATTCACAAAGGGTGCGAAGTGGCCGGGCACGACCGCAGTCCTCGGCGGGACATTGCTGTTCCTGGTCGCCACCTGGCTTCACCCCGGGCCGGTCGGCATTTGGAGTTGGGTTGGCTGACCACTCGCACTGCTGAACCAGCCGCGCTAAACCGATTTCAATGACACGCAAATTCTTCGGTACCGACGGTATCCGCGGCCTGACCAATAGCGAGCCGATGACGGCCGAAACGGCGCTTCGCGTCGGGCAGGCAGCAGGTGCTCACTTCCTCCGCGGCGATCACCGCCATCGTGTCGTGATCGGCAAAGACACGCGCCTCAGCGGCTACATGATGGAATCGGCGATGGTCGCCGGTTTCACCTCCGTGGGCATGGACGTGGTGCTGCTCGGGCCGATGCCTACGCCGGCGGTGGCGATGCTGACACGGTCGATGCGCGCGGATATCGGCGTGATGATCTCCGCCTCGCACAACCCGTTCGCCGACAATGGCATCAAGCTATTCGGGCCGGATGGCTACAAGCTCAGTGACAAGACCGAGCAGGCCATCGAAGCGAAGATCGAAAAGGGCGTGAAGCTCGTCGCTGCGGAGAAGATCGGGCGGGCCCGCCGTATCGACGATGCCCGTGGGCGGTACATTCACCATGTGAAGTCGACATTTCCGGAACGGCTTCGCCTGGACGGCCTCAAAATCGTTGTCGATTGCGCGAATGGCGCCGCCTACCACGTCGCTCCGGAGGCTCTGTGGGAGCTCGGCGCCGACGTCATCCCGATCGGCGTGAAGCCGGACGGCCTCAACATCAACGCCGAATGCGGATCGACCAAGCCCCAGCTGTTGCAGGAAACGGTCGTCGCGAGCGGTGCTCACATCGGCATCGCGCTCGACGGCGACGCCGATCGCCTGATCCTGGTCGACGAGAAGGGACGCATCATCGACGGCGACCAGATGATGGCGCTGGTCGGGCTCGACCTTCAACGTCGCGGCGAGCTTCGCGGCGGTTCGGTCGTCGCGACGGTCATGTCCAACCTCGGGCTGGAACGCCGGCTTCAGCAGGAGGGGATTGGGCTCATCCGAACCGCAGTCGGCGACCGCTACGTTCTGGAGGCGATGCGGGAGAAGAAGTGCAATGTCGGCGGGGAGCAGTCCGGTCACATCATCCTGAGCGACCATTCGACCACCGGCGACGGGCTGGTCGCCGCACTCCAGGTGCTTGCCGCGCTGGTCGATAGCGGCAAGCCCTCAAGCGAGGTCCTGCACCTGTTCGACCCGGTGCCGCAGCTGCTGAGGAATGTGCGCTTCAACGGCGGCAAGGCGCCGCTCGAAACCGACCGCGTCCAGCAGCGGATTGCCGCCGCCGAAGCGGAGCTTGAGGGGCGTGGTCGCCTCGTCATCCGCAAGTCGGGCACCGAACCTCTCATCCGGGTCATGGCCGAAGGCGACGACCCCAAGCTCGTCGAGCGGCTGGTCGACGACATCTGCGAGGCGGTACAAAGCGCAGCGTGAACCCTTTCTTCGCAATTAGACGCGAAACCGGGACGCTGTGCGCATGGACAGTTTCGCCCCGTACGGCGCCCGAAGCGCCGCAATGACCGCGAAGCCCGCGCGAGTCCTCGTCATCGCCGGCTCGGATTCCGGCGGGGGCGCCGGCATCCAGGCCGACATCAAGACAATCACGATGCTCGGCGGCCATGCGATGACCGCGGTGACGGCCGTGACCGCGCAGAACACGACGGGAGTGACCGCCGTGCACCCGGTCCCGGCCGAGGTGATCCTCGCCCAGATCGACGCGGTCATCGAGGATATTGGCGTCGACGCGGTGAAGATCGGAATGATCGGCAGCGTCTTTGCCGCGGAGCAGCTCGCTCTGAGGCTTCAACGGCTCAAGGCAGAGAATCCCGATCTCCCGATCGTCTTTGACCCGGTCATGGTCGCGACGAGCGGATCCTCGCTGGCCGACGACGCCACGATCGCCGCTTTCGGCCCTTTGATGGACCTTGCGACGATCGTCACGCCCAACCTGCCGGAGCTCGCGCGGCTCAGCAATCAGGATGACCCGGTCGCTGCCGCTCTCGGACTCGTGGGCGATCACGGTTGCGCGGTGCTGATCAAAGGTGGTCACGAGGAAGGCGACACGCTCGCCGATGCACTGATCGAAACCGACAACATGACCAGCTGGCAGGGCCAGCGGATCGACACCACCAGCACGCACGGCACCGGCTGCACGCTGGCGAGCGCGATTGCCTGCCTTCTGGGGCAGGGCGACAGTTTGACGTCAGCGGTGGAGCGAGCGCGGACCTTTGTCCGGGTGGCGCTCTATGCAGCGCCGGACCTCGGGCATGGCTCGGGCCCTGTAGGGTCGACCAATGTCCGCCTGGACGTGGGTCCGGGACCGCGGCTCAACCAGGTGACGCTGACGGTGAAGGATTACGCCAAGTCCGTCGATTTCTATTCGAAGCTCGGCCTCAAGCAGATCGTCGACAGCCCGGAAAACTCCTACGCCCGGTTCGAGACGTTTGGCGGAGCGACCCTGTCGATCCAGGCCGATCCGGACGAGAAGATCTCGGCGACGACCGCCGTCTACCTCGAATGCGACGACCTCGATGCCCGCGTGGAGCGGCTCGCCCGCCTCGGTATTCTGTTCGAGCATGCGCCGCGCAACCAGCCGTGGATGTGGCGCGAGGCCCGCCTTCGCGACCCGTCGGGTAACATCATTTTCCTCTACAAGGCGGGGGAAGCGCGCCGCTTCCCGCCCTGGCGCGTCGAGTAGTTGTTGCGCTCCTGCGAAGGCAGGGGCCCAGTTTCTTGTGGAAAATCAGCGATAGGTCACTGGACCCCTGCCTTCGCAGGGGTACACAAGTGACTCAATGCCTCGCCGCTGCTCCTTCAAGATCGAGCTGGACTTCCCGCAGCCGCTTGCCGGCGTGGATGAGGCCGGCTGCGCCCCGCTTGCGGGGCCGGTGGTCGCAGCGGCCTGTATCCTCGACCGCAACAAATTTCCGCGCGGCATCGACGATTCCAAGAACTTGCCGCTGGAAAAGCGCGAGGCGCTTTATGCCAAGCTGACCAAGGTCGCGGCATTTGGCGTCGGCGTCGCCAGCGTGGAAGAGATCGACACGATCAACATCTACTGGGCGCGCATGTTGGCAATGAGCCGGGCGGTCGAGGCACTCGGTATCGAGCCGGCGTGGGTGCTCGTCGATGGCAACGCGACTCCGAAATGGCAGCGGCCGTCCAAGGCGATCGTCGACGGCGACGCCAAGTGCCGCTCCATCGCCGCCGCCTCGATCATCGCCAAGGTCACTCGCGATCGCATGATGGTGCAGCACGCGGAGACTTATCCCGGTTACGGATGGGAGCGGAATCGCGGCTATCCGACGCCCCATCACCGACGGGCCTTGCGCGAGCTTGGACCGACGCCTTTACACCGCCGCAGCTTCGGTCTGGTTCGCGATATGCTCGCCGCAGCTGCTCAACCGGAGTTGCAACTTCCGGAAATCGCAATCGCGAGTCCTTTGAGTCACACCACCACAGGTTGAGTCTCGGGAGTCCCAGGAGACTCAACATCTTGTGGTCGAGTCTTAGCGGACTCTCTTCGTTCTCAACCACCTCCAGGCGGCGTTAACCTCTGTTCGCTTGACCGCGAGTCAGGCCTGACTCACTTTTCACCGCAAGGGGGAGTTGCATGAACTTGATCGCCCGCATTGCGGAGACACAGGGCGCGCTGCGCCCGCGCACCAGTCCGGCGAAGCGAGAGCTTCCGCTCGACCAGATCCTGATGGGCGACTGCATCGCCGAGATGGCGCGCCTGCCCGACAAGTCGGTCGACATGATCTTCGCCGATCCGCCCTATAACCTCCAGCTGGGCGGTGACCTGTTCCGCCCCGAAGGCAGCCGAGTCGATGCCGTAGATGACGAATGGGACAAGTTCGACAGCCTTGCCGCCTATGATGATTTCACGCGCGAGTGGCTCGCCGAGGCCCGCCGCATCCTCAAGGACAACGGCACGATCTGGGTGATCGGCAGCTACCACAACATCTTCCGTGTCGGCTCTCTGCTTCAGGATGCTGAATTCTGGATCCTGAATGACGTGATCTGGCGCAAGGCCAACCCGATGCCGAACTTCCGCGGCACGCGCTTCACCAACGCCCACGAGACCCTGATCTGGTGCGCCAAGGACGAGAAGGCGCGCTACACGTTCAACTATCGCGCGATGAAGGCGCTCAACGACGACTTGCAGATGCGGTCCGATTGGGTGCTGCCGATTTGCAGCGGGCAGGAGCGGGTGAAGGACGACGAGGGCATCAAGGCCCATCCGACGCAGAAGCCCGAGGCCTTGCTCTATCGTATCCTACTGGCCTGCACGAAGCCGGGCGACGTCGTGCTCGATCCGTTCTTCGGCACCGGCACGACGGGTGCAGTGGCTCGCCGTCTCGGGCGCCGCTGGATCGGCATCGAGCGCGAGAAGTCCTACGTGAAGGTCGCCTTGCAGCGCATCGAATCTACTCTACCGCTCGATGAGAGCGCGATGCAGGTGGTGCCGGACAAGCGCTCTGCGCCTCGCGTGGCCTTCGGGCTTCTAGTCGAATCCGGAATGGTCGCGCCCGGGTCGATGCTGACCGACAGCAAGCGCCGCTGGCAGGCCAAGGTTTGCGCTGACGGATCGCTCGTGTGTGACGCGCACGCCGGCTCCATCCACAAGGTCGGCGCTGCGCTACAGGGTGCTCCATCGTGCAACGGCTGGAGTTTCTGGCACGTTGAGGACGGTGGAAAGCTGCAGCCGATCGATGCGCTTCGGCAAAGGCACTTGGCCGGTCTCAGCTAAGGTGCCATTGCTCGCACCCGAATGAGCGACACACCCAATTTCGCAGTCGTGATCCTAGCGGCAGGGCAGGGCACCCGCATGCGCTCGGACACGCATAAGGTCCTGCATCCGATCGCCGGCAAGGCGCTGCTGATGCACTTGCTCGACAGCGTCGATCGCCTCGGCGCCGAAAAGCGTGTCGTGGTAGTCGGCAAAGGACGCGACCAGGTAGAGAAGGCGCTTGTGGGGCGTGACGTTCTGATTGCGCATCAGGCAGAGCAGAAAGGTACGGCCCACGCCGTTCAGCAAGCGAGGGACGCGCTGTCGGGGTATGATGGATCGGTCCTGATCCTCTACGGCGACACGCCGTTCGTTGAGCCCGATACGCTGAAGCGCATGCTTGATCGGCTCGACGGGCAGGATGGACCTGGAGTGGTCGTGCTCGCGTCGACTCCCGACGACCCGCTCAATTATGGCCGTATCATTCTCGGCGAGGGCGACTGCATCGCCAAAATGGTCGAGTTCAAGGACGCGACCGACGACGAGCGGGCGGTTCGCTTGTGCAACAGCGGCATGATGGCCGTCCGCGCAGCCGACCTGTTCCGCTGGCTCGACGAGGTCGGCAACGACAATGCCGCCGGGGAATATTATCTGCCCGACGTCGTCAACATCGCGGCTGCCGAAGGACGTGACGCGGTCGTCATCGAAGGTGACCCTTACGAAACCGCAGGAGTGAATAGCCGCGCGGAACTGGCGCACCTCGAACTCGACTGGCAGCGCCGCCGCCGCGAGCGAGCACTGCAGGACGGCGCGACCCTAATCGATCCGGAGAGCGTCTGGTTCGCCGCCGACACCAAGCTCGGCCGCGACGTCACAGTGGAACCGCACGTAGTGTTCGGCCCCGGCGTCGAAATCGCGGACGGGGCGACCATCAAGGCATTCAGCCACATCGAGGGCGCTATCGTTGCGACCAAAGCGGTGATCGGACCTTTTGCGCGGCTTCGCCCAGGTGCGAAGATCGGCGAGAAGGCCAAGGTTGGAAACTTTGTCGAAGTGAAAAAGGCTGTGCTGGGCCCAGGCGCGAAGGCGAACCACCTTTCATACATCGGGGATGCAGACGTTGGCGCGGATGCCAACATCGGCGCCGGCACAATCACCTGTAACTACGACGGCTTCGGCAAGTACAGCACGGTGATCGGTGCTGGCGCCTTCATCGGCTCCAACACGGCGCTGGTTGCGCCGGTCAACGTCGGGGAAGGCGCGATCATCGGTGCCGGTTCAGTCATCACCAAGGATGTCGCTGCCGACAGCCTCGCCGTTGAACGCAGCGATCAGAAGGGCATAGCCGGCTGGGCCAAGCGCTTCCGGGAGCGGATGGCGAAGAAAGCCAACTAGCCGTCCGCGCCATCCGCCGCCTTATCGGTCTTAGCTCGTCGAGCCGGTCTGCTTGGCGAAATTCTCCGTCGCTTCGGTGAAGTTCTTCTGGAAGATGCTGACGAGCTCCGCGTCTGCCTCTGTCGTGTCTTCGCCTTTCTTGGCCGGGAAGATCTTGAGGCCATTCCCGCCTGTCGTCTTCTTGATCCGCGGCGCCCCAGTGCTCGCGTCGAACTGCCGCAGGATGAAAGACGTCCTGAGCGAGCGGCCCCACATC
This sequence comes from Sphingomonas daechungensis, assembly GCF_039543105.1. Taxonomy (NCBI): domain Bacteria; kingdom Pseudomonadati; phylum Pseudomonadota; class Alphaproteobacteria; order Sphingomonadales; family Sphingomonadaceae; genus Sphingomonas; species Sphingomonas daechungensis. Next base: position 367,984 of record NZ_BAABJC010000001.1, on the reverse strand, counting down.
GCCGCCTTGGTGTAAAGCACGTCGGTGACGATCAACTCCGAATAGCAAGACGCCTTCGAGTCCGAGCGGCGGGTCAGGATCTTGTTGACCGTCTTGCGGTCGAGCGCCTCCTCGTGCGTTACAATCTTGGATGCAGGCAGCTTGAGAAGCGCGATGAGATCGAGCTTCTGAAGCGCGTCAAGCTGACCTCCCGGGTCGAGAGCGGACGCCATTTGCGAGCGGCGCGCCTTGTCGCCGTCCGCATGGATGGCGGCATCCAGCAGACCGCCTCCAAGCCATCCCGTCGTCATCGCCTGGAACCGCTCCGCCGGCCAGATGTGCAGTTCGCACTTCGGCTCATCGGCGACGGGAGCCGCGGCCGCCGTGACAACGGGTGACGGTGAGGTTTCCTGGACAGTCGAGGCTTCAGAAGATGCGGGTGCTGAAGGTGCCGCTTCGGATGTCACAGTCTCTGGCGCAGGCGCCGGAGCGACCTCCTGTGCAATCGCCGGACCGGCGGTGATCAGTGCCGCGCTGAGTAGATACATGAATTTCAAGATCTTCTCCCCCTCACTTACGCTTTTGCTTTGCTGAATTCTGCAGCAGTTCCTCAACTGCTCCCCGATAAGCCGCCTCGACGATCTGAGTCGCTTTCTCTGCCTCCGCGGGTGACCGAAGCTGGAATCCGGGCATCGGGGCGGCGCCGTAGCTGCTGAAGGTCGAGACTTGCGTGCCGTTTTCGAAGCGTCGAACGACTCCAAAAACGCGAACGGACCGCTCGGCGAGACCGCCGCGCTCAAGCATGATTTGCGGGAGCATGACTTCCACCGTGCAGGCGGCGGTCGACGGAGCCTTCGGGCCAGCCGCGATCGCTTCTCGGCGAGTGAGGAAGTTGGCATGGATCACCCGAGAAGTCTCGGAAATACCGAGAACGTGACCGACCACCACTTCGCTCAAGATCTCGCCCTGACGCCTCGGTGTCAGCCAATCGAGCGGACGGCCGGCCATCTCGTAATAATGCTTCAAATCTTGGTCGACGCGCTTGGTGGCGTCGAAATCCTCACCGACGCTGTGCACCCCATCAGCCGGGTAGATATGGACTTCGCATTGCGTGGACGTCTGCGCATTCGCCGCGCACGCAAGAACGCCTGTGCTCGCAAGCGCGAGCGCCCCAAACTTGAACAAACTCACAAACGGCCCCCTACCGATGTCTCAAGCCTAACAGCCAATTGCAGCCTTGGAAGAGGCTTTGTGACCGGCATAAGGCCGGCGCGCGCAAGAACCTGATCGCGGCCCTCTCCAGCCGAACTTCGGGTCAGCGGCCAGACTTTGTTCCGTCCGAACTAGAGCTATCCCGCAGAACAGCTCGGCTGATGTGCGTTAAGAGTTGGACGGTACCGCTGTAGAACAAGCCCAATATGGACCAGTTTACATCCATAATGGACGGACTACTCAGTCGGGCGGGTCGGACGCGGTCGTCCAGTGAGGGTCTATGTGCGGAATCGTTGGGATTGTCGGGAAAAGTGAAGTCGCTCAGCGGCTGTTCGACGGACTGAAGCGGCTCGAATATCGCGGATACGACAGTGCCGGCATCTGCACGATCGACCACGGTGAGCTCGTCCGTCGCCGGGCAGAAGGGAAGCTGGACAATCTCGCCCGCGAGCTGGCCAGGGAAAAGCTCGGTGGGACGATTGGCATCGCTCACACGCGGTGGGCGACGCATGGGGCGCCGACCGTCGACAATGCGCACCCTCACATCGTCGGACCGGTGGCGATCGTCCACAACGGCATCATCGAGAATTTCAAGCCGCTGAGAGAAGAGCTCATCGCCGATGGCCGCGAGTTCCGAAGCGAGACGGACACCGAAGTTGTCGCCCATCTGGTTGCCCGGGAGGTCGAAGGCGGCGCGTCGCCGCAGGACGCGGTCGCCGCCGTGCTGCCGCGGCTGCAGGGAGCGTTCGCGATCGCATTTCTGTTCCGCGACTATCCCGACCTCATCATTGGCGCGCGAATGGGTGCGCCGCTCACCGTCGGCTATGGCGACGGCGAGAATTATCTCGGCTCCGATGCGCTCGCTGTCGCCCCTTGGACGCAGCGGATTGCCTATCTCGACGAGGGCGATTGGGCGGTGGTTCGCCGCGAGGGCATCGAGATCTTTGACCGTGACAATCAGCCCGTCGAGCGGGAGATCGTCGAATCCGGCGCTTCTGCGGCTCCGGTCGAGAAGGGCAATTACGCCCATTACATGCAGAAAGAGATCTTCGAGCAGCCGATCGCCGTCGCTCAGACGCTCCAGAGCTATGTCCGTCCATTCGAGGGCGAAGTGGCATTGCCGACAGGCGACCTCGACCTCGCGACCGTGGGCCGGGTCACCATCGTGGCTTGCGGCACCAGCTTTTACGCGGGGATGGTCGCGAAATACTGGATTGAGCAGTTCGCCCGCGTTCCCGTCGACATCGATGTTGCCAGCGAGTTTCGCTACCGCCAGCCGGTGCTGGAGCCTGGTGGGCTCGCGCTCTTCATCAGTCAGTCGGGCGAGACGGCCGATACGCTCGCGGCGCTGCGGCATGCCCGGAGCGAGCAACAGCGGATTGCGGTCGTCGTGAACGTGCCGACAAGCTCGATGGCTCGCGAGGCGGACCTTCTGCTTCCCACGTATGCCGGGCCGGAAATCGGCGTGGCTTCGACGAAGGCGTTCACCTGCCAGTTGGCGGTGCTGGCCGCTCTCTCGGCGAACCTTGCCCGCGCGAAGGGCAGACTGAGTCGGGAAGAAGAGCAGGAAATCGTCCAGCACCTCCAGGAGGCCCCCGCCGCACTGAACGCAGCGCTCGGCCACGATGACGATATTGCCTCCATGGCGCATCTTATCGCGCCGGCGCGGGACGTGCTCTACCTCGGTCGTGGTCCAGACTATCCGCTGGCTCTCGAAGGCGCGCTAAAGCTCAAGGAAATCAGCTACATCCACGCCGAAGGCTATGCCGCCGGCGAGATGAAGCATGGGCCGATTGCGCTGATCGACGAAGCTGTCCCAGTGATCGTCCTCGCGCCGTCCGGGCCGCTGTTCGAGAAAACGGTCAGCAACATGCAGGAGGTCCGGGCCCGCGGAGGCAAGATCGTTCTGATCAGCGATGCCAAGGGCCTCGAAGATGCCGGCGAGGGCTGCATCGCGACGATCGAGATGCCCGAAGTGCACCCGCTGATCGCGCCCCTCGTCTACGCGGTGCCGGTGCAGTTGCTGGCGTACCACGTGGCGGTGACCAAAGGCACGGACGTCGATCAGCCGCGCAACCTCGCGAAGAGCGTTACGGTGGAATGAAGCACGTCGGCATCCTCGCGCACAGCTTCGAGGGGGCGACGCTTTGTTTTCACACGGCGTGCATGGAGGGCTTGGCGAAGCTTGGCGCGCACATGCATCCCGAGATCACGATGACCTGTTCGCCCATGGCGTTAGTGCTCGACGCATGGGAGCGGGGCGATAACGAGGAGCTGCGCGGCTTCTTCATGAACGATGCGAGGAAGCTTGCGGCTGCCGGCGCCGATTTCTTCGTCCTTCCGGATAACACCGCCCACATCGCGATGGAGGCCGCGGGAGAGCCTTTTCCGATCCCGGGCCTGAACATCGGCGAGGTGGTGGCGGAGCAGGCGGCGAAGGACGGCCGCGGAAAGGTCGGGATTCTCGGCACCAAGTATACGATGAACGGGCCGGTCTACCCGGGTGCGCTGGGCCGTCGCGGAATTGCGTGGGCCGTTCCGTCGGCGGAGGATCAGAAGACGGTCAACGACATCATCTTCGACGAACTCTGCCTTGGCGTTTTCACCGACTCGTCACGCGATGCCTATGTGCGCATTATCGAGAAGCTGAAGGCGGATGAATGCGACGCAGTGGCGCTGGTCTGCACGGAGATCCCGCTGCTGGTCAGCAAAGATGTGTCGCCACTTCCTACCTTGGAATCCACGCAATTGCTGGCCAGGGCCGCAGTTGAGGTTGCTGTCGGGGATAGGCCGATGCCAACCTGGCGCGGCGGGCCCGTCTAGGCTGCGACGGCGGCGCGCTGGGCTTCGAGCGCCTTCTTGTGGCGCATGATCCGCTCGTAGAGGAAATCGATCACGATCCTCACCCGCGGGGTGTGGCGGACGCGTTCGTGCGTGACGAGCCACATGACGCGGCCATGGTCGTCTTTCGGCGGAACGCACTGGATCAGGTCCGGGTCGGCGTCAGCGACAATGCAGGGGAGGACCGCGATGCCAAGGCCCGAGCGGATCGCCGACATCATTCCCATCGCTGAGGCATGATGCATGATGATCCGGTCATCGAGACCGAGGTCGTGCAGCCAAGCAGAATAGGCGCGCCAAAGCTTCGGCCCGCCACCGCCGATGAAGGCGTGCTTCTTCAGCTCGTGGCGCGTGGCAGGTACGCCGTGCGAAGCGGCATAATCCCGGCTGCAGTAGAGCGTCCAATCGTCGATACCGATCCGTCGGCCGACAATGCCAGCGGCGGGATCGCCATACGAGCTTCGCAGTGCGATGTCCGCCTCGCCCTCGCCGAGATCTCGCAGGTCCTGGCTGTCGTCGAGTTCGATCATGATCTCGGGATGCCGCTCGTGAAGTTCGCGAAGCATGGGCGAGAGCAGGCTTACGGCAAAGATTTCCTGGGTGGTTATGCGGACGGTGCCCGACGTGTCTCTCGCCAAGGCCGACGAAGCTTCGGAGAAGCCACTCGCGGCCTGTTCCACGACTTGCGCGCGATCCACTAGCTCCTCGCCGGCAGGCGTTAGCGAATATCCGGCTTGTCGCTTTTCGAAGAGGCGAACTCCGAGTCCCTCCTCCAGCGCCGCAATCCGCCGCGCGACGGTGGTCTGGCTGACGCGCAGGGCCCGCGCGGCTGCAAGCGTGCTTCCGTCGCGCGCGACCGCAAGGAAATATCGAAGGTCGTTCCAGTCGAACATGACCGCTTTCCTAGCGCCTGAAGGCGCTACTGCCGTTCTGCAATTTTGCAGAATGTTAGCACGAAATCGTTGCTTACGCGAACTGATTGCCGGGATTATCTGGATGGTCGCTCCGGTAAGCCGGTCCTGAATTTCAAAAGGGAAGCGACCATGAAGAACCCCTACGCAATCGCACTGCTATCAGCGCTGATCACCGCTGGCGCGCTGAAGGCGGCACCCGCATTTGCGGAGACGCCGGCTGTGCCACAGACTCACATTAGCTACGTCCAGACCGCCGATCTCGACCTATCCAGCACGAGTGGACAGCGGACCCTCGACCATCGCCTCGCGCAGGCGGCCCGCGAAGTTTGCGGCAGCCCCTCGGACGTCGACCTCGTCGGCCAGAACAAGGCTCGCGAGTGCCGCAAGGACGCGATCGAGAATGCAGCTGGCAAACGGGAAGCCCTGTTGGCCGCTGCCCAGCGCGGTGCCGTCTTGGCTGTCACCGCCAGCCGCTAGACCTTTCGAGTTCTCCAAGAAGGGCGTCCCGGCCTCCCCGGGGCGCCCTTCGCCTTGTCTGGCGCCGGTGCTCCACCTAGACCGCCGCGATGGTTGAGGTTTCGGGTGGCTGTCATTGCGGGGCAGTAAGGTTCACGGCGAGGATGCCGGACGGGCCTGCCGCCGCGCTTGAGTGCAATTGCTCCATCTGCTCGATGACGGGCTTCCTCCATGTGATGGTGCCGCATGCGGATTTCGAGCTGATCACCGGTCGCAACGACCTCGCCAGCTACCGGTTCGGCAGCGGGGCGGCGGAGCACCTGTTCTGCTCCAAATGCGGGGTCAAGAGCTTCTACCAGCCGCGTTCCCATCCCGACGCCTGGAGCGTGAACGCCAAATGCCTCGATCGACCGATCGACCTTGCCGTCGAACAGTTCGACGGACGGGACTGGGAGAATGCAAAGGCGCATCTCGACGACGAACAGCGAGGCCGTTAGGCGGCCGACATGGATCGCCCGCTGCGTTTGACTATCGACAAGACCTCGCTCGCCCAGAATTGGCGAACCCTTGCGGAGCGGGCGGGTGTGCCCGCGGGGGCTGCAATCAAGGCCAACGCCTACGGGCTCGGAGCCCGGGAGGCTCTCCACACGCTCGCCGAAGCCGGCTGCCGGGACTTCTTCGTGTCGATCTGGGCGGAAGCCGAGGAGCTTGGCCCTTTGCCCGAAGGGACGAACCTTGCAGTTCTGCACGGGGTTGGCCCTGCGGATATGGAGGCTGCGTCTAGGTCCAATGCCCGACCGGTCCTCAACAGCGTCGAACAAGTCGCTCGCTGGAAGCTTGCGGGAGCCGGCCGTCCCTGTGACGTGATGATCGATACGGGCATGAATCGCCTTGGGCTTCGGCCGGAAGAAGTGGGCGCGCTCGATGGTCTCGCCATCGACACACTCCATTCGCACCTCGCCTGCGCGGACGAGGACCATGCCCTGAACGGTACGCAACTCCAGCGCTTCCGCGAGATTGCGGGTTCGGTGCAAGCAAGGCGTTACAGTTTGGTAAATTCGGCCGGGATCTACCTGGGGCGCGATTACAGCTTCGATCTCGTGAGGCCCGGGCTTGCCCTCTACGGTGGCATCCCGCGTGACGAGGCACAGGCGGAAATTCGGCAGGTCGCGCGGGTCGAAGCGCAGGTCGTCCAGCGCCGCACCATCCGTGCCGGCGAGAGCTGCGGGTATGGCGCGACATTTGTCGCTGAGGCGGACGTCGAAGCGGCGATCCTCAACGTCGGGTACGCCGACGGGTATCTCCGTGGCTTCTCATCCAGGGGCACTGCCTTCGCGGGCGAGTTTGCCTTGCCTGTGCTGGGACGGGTTTCGATGGATCTGATCGCAGTCGATTGCGACGTCGCACCATCGCTCGGCGAAGGCGACTGGGTCGAGATCGATTACGACCTCAGGACTGCAGCAGAGGCTTCCGGCCTTTCGCAATACGAGTTGCTGACGACCTTGGGTTCCCGGTTCGAGCGACGCTGGGTTTAGTCCCCGGCGGCGGCGTCTTCGGCTTGTAGCGGCAAAGGTCGATCACGGGGCAGCGCCAGCATTCCGGCTTGCGCGCCTTGCAGATGTAGCGGCCGTGAAGGATCAGCCAGTGGTGCGCATTAAGCCGAAAGGGCTGCGGTACGACTTTTTCGAGCCTGAGCTCGACCTTCAGAACGTCCTTCCCCGGGGCTAGGCCCGTTCGATTGCACACACGGAAGATGTGCGTGTCGACAGCGAACGTCTCCTGGTGGAAAGCCGTGTTGAGCACGACGTTGGCGGTCTTGCGACCGACCCCAGGGAGCTTCTCCAGCTCCTCTCGCGTGCCCGGAACCTGACTGTCGTGATCGCGGATCAACGCTTGGGACAAGGCGATGACGTTCTTGGCCTTGGTGTTGAACAGGCCAATCGTCTTGATCACGTCGCGGACCTTTGCCTCGCCCAGGGCGACCATCCGCTCCGGTGTCTTCACTCGGGCAAATAGCGGACGGGTCGCGATATTCACGCTCGCATCGGTTGCCTGGGCCGACAGCACCACTGCGACGAGCAAGGTGTATGGATTTTCGTACTCGAGCTCGGTCGTTGGGGAGGGGTTCTCTTCCGCAAGCCGGCGGAAAAACTCGAAGACGTGTTCGCGGTTCATTTCAGGTCGTCCAGCGCTCGTCCGAGCCGCGCCAAGCCTTCGTCAAAGTCGGCGGGTGGAAGGCCAAGCCCGACACGGAAGTGGTCCGGCATTTCGAACCAGCGGCCGGGAACGACAGCCGAATCGTACTCTTCCCTGAGGAGTGCGGCGAGACGTTCCGTGTCTCCACCCGACCACTTGGGGAAGACCGTAATGCCATGCTCTGCCGGAGCCGCCTTAACGTCCTGCCGGCCTTCTGCGAACGCGTTCCAGGTGGCACGGTTTCGAGCGAGCATCGGCTGGTTATCGGAATTGATCATGTCGAGCTGGTCGAACGCGATGCAAGCGAGGCGCTCGGCCTGATGCGCCTGATTGACTCCAAGCAGGTCGTTCAGTCGCCACATGCGCTCGGCAAGGCCAGGCTCAGCGAGGACCCACCCGCAGCGGAGGCCGCTGAGGCCGTAGACCTTGGTCAGGCTGTTCGTGCACACGAACTCGCTGCCGAGATGAGCGGCGCTACGGCGCGGCGGAACTGCGGCGTCGAGATAGACTTCGTCGACAAGGACGTGCGCGCCGTGGCTCGAGGCGAGGGCGCCGAGGTCCTTCAGGATGCTCTCGCCGGTCAGATTCCCGCTAGGGTTGTGCAGATTCGTGAGAACGATGAGGCGTGTGCGGTGGCTGATCACGGCTGCGACAGCGTCCAGATCAAGTCGGAAACCTTCGTTCGGCTGCCGGTCGAAGCGCCTGATCTCTGCGCCGAGGAAACTCGCGGCGCCGAGGAGCGGCTCATAGGTGGGCCGCTCGATCAGGACCTCATCGCCAGGCTGGATCAATGCGGCGAGAGAGAGGAAATTCGCCATGGACGTCCCGTCGGCTGCGACGATGCGGTCAGTCGGCATGCCGTAGCGCGCCCCAATGGCGTCGCGAAGCGGCGCGTAGCGGGGGTGGCTTGCGCCATCCAGATCAAGGTCAGCCAGGCTGATTGGCAGTCGGTCCATGTGATAGTGCGGGACCTCGCTTGAGGTCAGGGCGTACCTCACCGGCGGCTTGAACTTTGCCCAGTGCATATAGTCCGACTGCATGATCCGGTTGGTCATGCCGATGGACGATTCTGTCTCTGCCAGAAGCGGCAGGCGGGGATGCCGAGAAGCAGGATCGCGTAACCGATCAGGCTGTTCACAACACTGGTCATGACCGTTGCGACCACGATGGCGAAGCAGGCGGCGACGAAGATCCCTGTCGTGACGGGATGGCCGGGCGCCTTGAACCCTGGTGCGACTGGATCACGGGCTCGGAAGATGAAGAGCGCCGCACCGGTCAGGCCAAAGAACAGGAAATCGACTGACACCACGTAAGCGAGGATTTGGCCATAAGTGCCCGACAAGGCGATGATTGCTGCTGCGATCCCTTGAAGCAGGATGGCGCGCACGGGGACGCGGCTGTGCTCGTTGACCTTGGTCAGTGAGCGGAAAAATACGCCGTCTTCCGCCATCGCGAAATAGACGCGCGGCGCGGTCAACATGCCCTGGCTGAGAAAGCCGAGGGCGGAAATCGCAATGCCGAGTGCGATGAACGCGGCGCCTTTCTCGCCCAGCGCCAGGCGCATGACATCGCTCGCAGGCGTCTTGGACTCGGCAAGACCCTGCGGCCCGAGTGCCTGCAAGCAGATGAACGCCACCGCAGTATAAAGAATGATCACGCCCACGACGCCCAGCAGGAGCCCGCGCGCAAGGTCGCGCTGAGGATTGCGCATTTCGCCCGCGACGAAGCTCGATGTCTGCCAACCGCCGTACGAGAACATCACGGCAGTCATCGCTGCGCCGATCCCCGCGATCTGCGAGCCAGCCTCCGCCGTGGGAGTGGGCTGGTAGTTCGCGGGAGCGAAAGCGAGGCCCGCGACAACGAGTGCCACGATCGCTCCGATTTTCAGGACCATGAGCAGGTTCTGCGTATTGCTGCCGGATCGGACGCCGAAGCAGTTGATCAGCGTCAGCAGGGCCAGCGCTGCGATCGCGACCAGGCCATCCGACAAGTTGAGTGCGCTCAGGTCATTGAAATAGCGCGCGAATGTGATCGCGACTGCGGCCATGCCTCCGGATTGTATGACGAGCAGCAGGGACCAGCCGTAGAGGAACGCCGGGGTCTGCCCAAAGGCGTCGCGGATGTACGCATATTGTCCCCCGACATCGGGCCTTCGCGCGGCCAATTCGGCGTAGACCAATGCTCCGGCAAGGGCGACGACTCCTCCCAGCAGCCAGACGCCGACAATCAGCTCGCGACTGTGGACGTGCCGGGCGACCTCTGCAGGATTGACGAAAATGCCGGATCCAATGATCCCGCCCATCACCAACATGGTTGCGTCGAACAGCCCCAGCCGTCTCACGAGGCCGTGAGATGATCCCGGGCTGGCGGCCTGCGTCAAACCGCGTCGGCCCCGACGACGTCGCGCATGGTGTAAATGCCCGCCGGCTTTCCGACGAGGTAGCGCGCTGCGGCGAGCGCTCCCCTGGCGAAGATCATGCGGTTCTCTGCCCTGTGCGAAAGGATCAGCCGTTCTTCGGGCCCGGCAAAAATCACATCGTGGTCGCCGGCGACAGTTCCGCCGCGAAGGGAAGCAAACCCGATCGCGCCTTCCTCGCGCTTGAGATTCGTGCCGTCGCGGCCGCGCTCGGTCCTCAGCTTCGACTGCCGTCCTCGGGCTGCGGCGTCACCTAAAGCCAGCGCCGTGCCTGACGGGGCATCCGCCTTCTGCCGGTGGTGCATCTCGACGATCTCGATATCCCATTCAGGCCCGAGCACGCTTGCAGCGCGCTCCACCAGGTCGGCGAGAAGCGCGACGCCCAGAGACGTGTTCGCGGCTCGCAGGACTGCAATGTCCTTTGCGGCGGCCGCGATCCGGCGATCGGCGAAGTCGTCGAGGCCGGTCGTGCCGACCAGGATCGGAATGGCGGCGGCGGCCGCACGATCCAGGCTGGCCTGAAGCGCTGAGGGTGCAGAAAAATCGATCAGGACGTCCGCATGATCTTGATCGATCGCGAACTCATCGGTTTGGGCGACTGCATCGGCGATGGCGCGGCCCATCCTCCCATTCGGAGCGAAGAGGCTGATGCGGATCGGCTGCTCGTCAGTGCGCATATCGGCACTGATGGCTCAGCGCCGGTGCCTGCGCAACAGGCACCGGCGCGAGACTCCTTTAGCGCTTGATCATCTCGACGTAGAGCGCGCTGCCCATCAGCTTGCGCATCTTCGTCCGGTCGCCGCTGGCGGCGTCTGCACTCTTGTCGGTTTGCTGCATGCGCTGGTTGATGAGGGCGCCGCGACGATCCGCTTCCGCCGCAGACGGGAAATCGTTGAAGCGGGTGAGGAGAATGACATTCGGCTCACCATCACGCGGATTCACGCTGTTCAAGATGTGATATTCGAGGAGCCAACCCTGCGACTTTGCGAATTCCTGGTTGGCTGCCCAAGTCTTGGTCAGCCAGTCCATGTAGTTTTCGAACTGTCCATCCTCGACGTAGATGCGGTTTGCTTGCCAGAACGGGCCGCCCTTGACGGAGCTGTCCTGTGCTGTGGCCGGCAGCGACCAACTGAGAGCAGCCAGCGCCGCAGCGCCGATCAGGAATTTTCGCATGTTTATCCTCCCCGAATGCCGAAGACATGAGCGCCTTCGGCGGTGGGGCGGCGTCGCCTGAAGGCGAGACGCCGTACAGCGGCGTCGTCCCGGTCGCGCCTATAGTGACGTTACGGGCCCGTTACTAATGGAAATTAGGAGAGACGCTGGAGAAGGGCTTTGGCGGCAGAGGGTGCCCGTACCTTGGCCCCGTTGATCATGAAGATGTAGGCATCGCCATTGGCGGACCAAGCCTTTGCTTTCTCCGCAAAGCCGTCCAGCTCCGGCTCGCCGTAACCAGTGACGACGTCCTCGTTCATCCGTTGGAGCCGCGCGTATCGAAAGCTTGCCGTGTCGGCGTCAACGCAGGGAAATTCATCGTCGTCGCCGTAGACTACAGCGACGTCGCGCTCGCGGCAGAGGTCGAAGAACGCTTCGTCGCGGAAGCTCTCGTGCCGCGGCTCGATCGCGTGACGCAGCCGGACACCCTCATGTTGGTCCGGAAGAAGCTCCAGGAAAGCTGCGATGTCGTCGCGATCGAACTTGCGGTGCTTGGCCAGCATCCACAATGTCGGGCCCAGCTTGTCGCCCAGCGCCGTCAGGCCTTGCTTGTAGAAGTTTCCAATGCCTTCGCCGGCGTCGGCGAGCTTTGGCCGGGTGACGCAGAAGCGCGAGGCCTTGACCGCGAACTGGAAGCCTTCGGGCACGGTGTCGGCCCACCCTTGCCAACTCTTCGGGCTTTGGCGGGAATAGAAGGTGGCATTGATCTCGATGGCCGTCAGTTGACGAGACGCATACTCGAGCTCGCGCTTCTGCGGCAGGTCGGATGGGTAGAAGGCGCCGCGCCATGGCTCGTAGGTCCAGCCGCCGATACCGATGCGGATTTGACCCACTAGTTGAGGTCCGGAATCAGCAAGCGATGAACCGTCCCGCGCTCGGTCGAAACGACCTCATGGTGCGCGCCCAGCTGCCTGACGAAGCTGTCCACGAGCTTCGATCCGAGACCGCTGCGTTCAGGCTTGGACGCCGCGGCAATTCCGCGGCCATCGTCCTCGACAACCAGCTCGAACAGTTGCCCAGCTTTGCCCTTCACGGACACGCTGCCGTGTCCCTCGCCATTGAATGCATGCTTGATCGCATTGGTCACAAGCTCATTCACGATAATGGAAATGGACGTGGCCATATCCGGGCTCGCGCTGACCTCCTCCACGTCGCAGACGACGTCGATTCCGTCGCGAGCGATGCCGCGGTCGATCTGGTCGACCAGGCTGCACAAATGCTCGTCGAGCTTGATCCGGTCGAGGTCGCCGCTACGAAGCGCCAGCTTTTCGGATGCGCTGGCAATCGCCTGGATGCGATCGGCGACCTGCCGGAGCGCCGTCTTGACGCTGGGATCCTGCGAGCGCTGGGCCTGGAGCTGAACGACGGCAAGCACCGTCGAATAATTGTTGCGGGTGCGATGATCGATCTCATCGAGAGCCTGGTCGAGGAGCTTCAGCCGGCGCTCTCGTTCCGCGACGCCCTTGGCGATCTCGCGCTGATAGAGCGCCATGACGAAGAGGATGAGCCCGACTGAGCAAGTGGCTAAGATGAACCCGCCAAGCCGGTCCCGGTCGACCCCGTTGGGCGTCAGCGTGGGACTGACGATCAGGTACCATGTGAGGACTTGGCCCAGGAGGAGCGCGATGAGCCCGCTCCGCCATCCGGCGATCAACGTGGCAATGACCACGGCCAGGAAGTTGAGGGCATAGGGAGCTCGGTCGCCTGCAACTTCGGTCAGCCCGAACCTGACAAGCAGCATGGCCAGCGCTGCGCCCAGACCGATGCCAATTTCGATCAGAAGCGCAGTGGCGCGATTGCCAACGCGATCCGGCAAACGCGAATACAGGATCTTGCGAATGTCCGCCCCCAACTCTGCTCGCTACGCGGGCCGAAAAACCACTAATATCAAGACCAAAGCGATTGTCACCGGATAAGGCCAATGGAAACTCTAACCCATGTTAGTCCGTATACTGGAAAGCTCAACGCATGAGTCGAGGGTCGTTAGGACGTATTGTCATTCTCACCGGCGCAGGCGTCTCGGCCGAAAGCGGTCTAGCGACCTTCCGGGGACCGGACGGCCTTTGGGAGGGACACCGCGTCGAGGATGTCTGCACACCGGAGGCATTTCAGAGAGACCCGGCGCTGGTCCATGCTTTCTACGATGCGAGGCGAGCCAAGTTAGGATCGGTGAAACCGAACGCCGCTCACGAGACACTCGCGAAATTGGACGCGCAATGGCCGGGCGAGTTGCTGCTCGTCACTCAGAACGTCGACGACTTGCACGAGCGTGCCGGATCGAAGCGGCTTCTCCACATGCACGGCGAATTGACTAAAGGATGGTGCCGAAGCTGCGACGAGCGCTTCGCTTGGTCCGGCGACATGGGCCAATCCGCCCGTTGTTCGTCCTGCGGCACGGCAGGCCAGGTTCGGCCGGATATCGTCTGGTTCGGCGAGATGCCGTACGATATGGAGCGCATCGACGAGGCCCTGCAGCATGCCGACCTGTTCGTTTCGATCGGGACCTCCGGCGCGGTCTATCCCGCAGCAGGTTTCGTGCAGACGGCCCGATACTGCGGCGCCCAGACTCTCGAGATCAATCTCGAACCGAGCCTTGGAAGCACGTTCTTCGATGAAAGCCGGATCGGCCCGGCAGGGAAACTGGTGCCCGAATGGGTCGATGAAGTGCTCAGCCTGGCCTAATCGGACCATTCCAGGCCGATATCCTCGTACAGCGCGCGATCTTCTCCCCAGCGCGGGTTGACCTTCACGTGCAGGAACAGGTGCACCTTGCGGCCGAGATGTTCAGTGATCTCCGCACGCGCATTCTCACCGATCAGTCGCAGGCGTGAGCCACCCTTGCCGATGACGATGGCCTTCTGGCTGTCGCGCTCGACGAAGATCTGCTGGTGAATGACGGTCGACCCGTCGGGGCGATCCTCCCAGCTCTCCGTCTCGATGGCGGTGGAGTAGGGTAGCTCCTGGTGAAGCTGGTTGTAGATCTGCTCCCGCGTCAGCTCCGCCGCGATCATCCGGTCGGTCGCGTCCGAAACGTCATCTTCGGGATAAAGCCACGGGCCCTCGGGCATCGCGCTGCCCAGCGCCGTCTTGAGCTCCGGAACGCCATCGCCGCTTGCCGCGCTAATCATGAAAACGTGATCCGGGTCTAACCGTTCGGTCAGCTTCAGTGATAGCTCGAGGAGCTTCGGCTTCTTGACCAGATCGACCTTGTTGAGCGCGATCCACAAAGGATGCTCGCGATGCTCAAGACCGGCCAGGATCTGCTCGACCTGCCGATTGAGGCCGGCATCGGCATCAATGACGAGGAGGATCAGGTCGGCATCGCCGGCTCCGCCCCAGGCTGCCGCGACCATTGCGCGGTCCAGTCGCCGCTTGGGCTCGAAGATGCCGGGCGTGTCGACCAGAAGGATCTGCGTCCTGTCGTTGATCGCAATCCCCATCAGCCGCGCCCGCGTCGTTTGCGCCTTCGGACTGACAATCGCGACCTTTTGACCGACGAGCGCATTCACGAGCGTCGACTTGCCCGCATTGGGTGCACCGATCACGGCGACGAAGCCTGCGCGGGTGGTCACGTCGTTCATTGCAACTGCTCCAACAAGGCCGCGGCGGCTGCGGTTTCGGCCTCTTGCTTGCTCAGCCCTTCGGCGGTTGCCTCGCCGACGTTTCTGACAGCGACCTTGACCGTGAACCGTGGCGCATGATGCGCGCCGCTCCTCCCGGCAAGCTCATACTCCGGCACGGACCAGTTCCGGGCAGCCGCAAGCTCCTGAAGGGCTGACTTGGGGTGCTTCGGCGCCAGGCCTTGCGATTCGACGTAAGGGCCCCACGCTCTGCGTATGAAAGCTTCGGCCTTGCCCAGGCCGTCGTCCATCAGGAGAGCTCCGATCAGGGACTCGACCACGTCTCCGACGACGTTGTCGCTTTGATTGGCGCCGTCCTCGCGTGCCTGTTTGCCCAGTTTGATATAGGAGGGAAGGCCAATATCCCGCCCAATTTCGGCGCACGTCTGGCGCGCCACTAGGTCATTGTACCGACGCGATAGCTTGCCCTCGGGCTCATGCGGGAACCGCTCATAAAGCCAGCGCGCAACGACCAGCCCAATGACTCGATCGCCCAAGAACTCGAGGCGCTCGTAGCTGTCCTTGCCGACGCTTGAATGCGTTACGGCACGTTGGAACAGGCCGAGATCCTTTGGCTTGTGCTGCAACGTCCGTTCGAGGAATTCGGCCAGGTCGGTCATTGCCGGGTGCCGTTCACGCCGCTGGCAATACGGTCGCCGCGAAGGGCGCTGAACCAGGTCCAGGGCTTAAGATACTCGGAAGATCCGTCAGTAGACCAGAAGATGACGGTGGCTCGCCCGATCAGGTTTTCCACCGGCACGAAGCCGATGCCGCCTTCCTGGACGGAGAATCTGCTGTCCAGGCTATCATCCCGGTTGTCGCCCATCAGGAACAGGTGACCTTCAGGCACGACGACATCCGAAAATTCATCGGCCCGCGGATTCTCGACCTGGTCGATCACGCTGTAGCTGCGACCGCCCGGGAGTGTCTCATTGAAGACGGGGTAAAGGCACGCGGCCGCACCGTCATCGGTCAGACCTGTCATGGCCGTTGCTCCTGGCACGACCCGGCAGGGGCTATTGGCGGAAATCGGCATCGGAAACGTGCCGGCTTGTTGGCGAGCGATCGGCTTGCCGTTGAGGATCAGCATGCCGCCCTGGACGGCAACGCGGTCGCCAGGGAGCCCGATAACGCGCTTGATGTAGTCCTCATCGGTGCCGGGTGCCCGGAACACCACGATGTCACCGCGTTCCGGGAGCGTGCTGAAAATCCGGCCGTCGAAAGACGGGAATCCCCACGGGAAGCTGTAGCGGGAGAAGCCGTACGGCCATTTGGCGACGAGCAGATAGTCGCCGATGTAAACGGTTGGCAGCATCGACCCGGAGGGAATGCTGAAGGGCGCAAAGACGAAGACGCGCACGACCCAGGCGATCAGCAGAACCTCGACGACCAGGCGCAAGAATCCGCCACGTCTTTCTGTTCTTCCGGTTTTTTCGCCCGATCGGCGCGCAAAGCTTAAAGCCATGGGCGAGCTTGTTTCTGGCCTGCGGCATTGCGTCAAGGCGGGGATGGTTTTTGCGAGCCGCCCGACTATGACGCCGCCCATGACCGCCGACGGATGGAGCGCGATCGACGCGCACGAGGTTCAGACGCTCGAAAAGCTCTTCGAGCAGGATGCAGACAGGCTCTCCGCCTTTTCACTGGAACTGGGCGGTCTCTATTTCGACTGGTCCAAGACGCATCTCGACAAACATCTGCTGAAGTCTTTCGTCGCCGTCGCAGAGAGCGCCCAGTTTGCGCAGACCCGCGAGGCTTTGTTCGCGGGAGCAGAGGTCAATACGACGGAAGGTCGCCCGGCCGAGCATGTCGCCGAACGCGGCACCGGGGCGCCGGACGCGGTGGAGTTGTCGAGCGCCCGTCGCGGACGAATGCGCGCCCTCGTTGATGCGATCGAAGCGGAGGCCTTCGGAGAAGTGACCGGCGTGCTTCATATCGGCATCGGAGGCTCGGTGCTCGGTCCGGCCTTGCTGGTCGATGCGCTCGGACGCCGGTCGGACCGCCTCGAGGTCCGGTTTTTGTCCAACATCGACGGCGAAGCGTTCGACGATGCCGTGTCGATGCTCGACCCCGAGACGACGCTGGTTGTCGCCGCGTCGAAGACTTTCACGACCGCGGAGACGATGGCGAACCTCAACGCGGCGATCGCCTGGCTGCAGGAGGCCGGAGTCGAAGATCCCTTCGGCCGTGTCATCGCAGTCACCGCCAGCCCCGAGGCCGCGATCGACGCCGGGATTGACGAGACTCGGGTGCTTCAGTTCAGCGAGGGCGTCGGCGGCCGCTATTCGTTGTGGAGTGCCGTGGGCCTTTCCGCCGCGCTCGCTCTGGGCTGGACCGCCTTTGAGGAGCTGCTTGAGGGCGCTGCCGAGATGGATCGGCATTTCCGCTATGCTGAGCCGGCCAAGAACGCACCGCTTATTTCGGCCTTCGTCGATCGTTTCTACGTCCGCAAGTTCGATTGCCAGAGCCGCGGCGCTTTCGCGTATGACGAGCGTCTCCGGCTCCTGCCGTTCTACCTTCAGCAGCTGGAAATGGAGTCGAACGGCAAGTCGGTGAAGGTTGACGGCTCTCCCGTTGGTCAGCCGACCGCTCCGGTCACCTGGGGTGGAACCGGAACTGACGCACAGCACGCCGTCTTCCAGCTCCTGCACCAGGGCACGATCCTCGTCCCAGTCGAATTCATTGCCGTAACGGAAGCGGAGGACAGCCTCCCGCCCGACCATCACCGGCAGCTTCTTCTCAACGCTTTTGCACAGGGCGCCGCCTTGATGCGAGGACGGCAGAGCGACGATCCGCACCGGAGCTATCCTGGAAATCGCCCGAGCTCGACCATCCTCCTCGATCGCCTCGACGCGAGGACGCTTGGAGCGTTGATCGCCTTTTACGAGCACCGCACGTTCGCCAATGCGATCCTCCTTGGGATCAATCCTTTCGACCAGTTCGGCGTCGAACTCGGCAAGCAAATCGCCCGCAAACTCGATGAGTCGGCTGACGATGACGCGTTCGATGCTTCGACGCGGGCACTGATCGACCGAGCCGGACTGTGAAATTTATTCTCTGCGCTGCAGTTTTGGCCATTTCGGCCAGCGCATCCGCAGAGACCTTGGCGCTCCACAATGGCCGTCTGTTCATTCCGGCAAAGATCGCCGGTGTCTCCACCGAAGCGCTCCTCGACAGCGGTGCCGAGGGAACGATTGTCGACCCGACCTTCGCAAAGCAGGCGAATCTCCCTAAGGGGGAAGCCATCAAGATCAAGGGCTCGGGTGGAGAAGCACCTGCGCGGGTGATCCCCGGCATTGCGGTGGAAGCGTTAGGCATATCGTACGAGCCCGAGGCACTAGTTGTGACGGACCTCTCCGAGATCTCTTCGAGGCTTCTCGAACATCCCACACATGCGATTATCGGACGGGAGCTGTTCGACGCGTCGCGCCTACGGATCGATATCCGCAACGGCTCGATCGATCCCGCATCGCCGGACCAGGTTCCACCAGGACAGCGCCTTGATCTTGCCGGTCATGCGGGGATCGAGGCGATCCCAGTAACCGTGAACGGCCTCGCGGCGCGTGCCGAGTTCGACCTAGGAAATGGCAGCGAAGTGCTGATTTCGCGCGCGATGGCCGAGCGATTGAAACTGAAAGTCGAAGGCCGCAAGTCCGGTGGAGGCATCGGCGGCGAGGTTCAGCGAGACCTGGTCAAGCTTGACAGTCTGCAGGTCGCGGGCGTGACCTTCCGCGACGTCACCGCGGCCATTGACGATCAGCCAAGCGCCAACGATTTCAACGTCGGAATTTCGATCCTGCGGAATTTCCTGATCACGACCGACTTTAAGGGCCGGGCGATCTGGCTCGAGCCGGTCGGTGCGGTTCCGGCATCGCAGTGATGCAAACAAGTGATTGGCGCGAAATCGGTCCGTGGGAGAGAAACGCGCCACGGAGGACGTGAATGGCTGACTTTGACCTGTTCGTAATCGGTGGCGGATCCGGCGGCGTGCGAGCTGCGCGGGTTGCATCCAGTCATGGCGCTCGAGTGGCCGTGGCCGAGGAGCACAAGGTCGGGGGCACTTGCGTCATTCGCGGCTGCGTCCCGAAAAAGCTGCTCGTCTACGGCGCGCACTTCGCCGAGGACCTCGACGACGCTGCCATGTTCGGCTGGGACGTGCCGCAGAAGCGTTTCGACTGGGCCGTGCTGCGCGACAATGTGCTGGCCGAGGTCGGTCGGCTGGAGGGTGCCTACACCGAGACGCTGACGAACCACGACGTCACCATCTTCAAGGAGCGCGCGACACTGGCTGGCCCGAACGCGATCCAGCTCGCGTCTGGTAAGACGGTGACAGCCGACAAGATCCTCATCGCGACCGGCGCTCGCCCGCTGATGCCCGAGTTGCCCGGCATCGAGCACGCAATCAGCTCGAACGAGACGTTCCACCTGGATGAGCTGCCGAAGCGGATTGTCATCGCGGGCGGAGGTTACATCGCCAATGAGTTCGCGGGCATCTTTCACCAGTTTGGAAGCCACGTAACGCTGGTGAACCGAACTGACGTGCTCCTGCGGGGTTACGACCAGCAAATCGTCGACCGCCTGATCCAGATCTCTATCCGCAAGGGCATCGACTACAAGTTCCACGCGACTATCGAAGCCATCGAGAGAGGCGACGACGGCAAGCTTCACGTCCGGATGACTGGCTGCGATGATATCGAGGCGGATCAGGTTCTTTTCGCGGTCGGCCGTCAGCCCAACACCGAAGGGCTCGGCTGCGATGCCGCGGGCGTGAAAGTCGGCGAAAAGGGCGAGATCGAGGTCGATGACGAGAACCGGACAAACGTTCCGTCGATCTTCGCGGTCGGCGATGTCACCAACCGCGTACAGCTGACGCCCATCGCCATCCGCGAGGGACAAGCATTCTCCGACAGCTTCTTCGGCAACAAGCCGCACAAGGTCGATTACAATTGCATCCCGAGCGCCGTGTTCAGCCATCCGCCGCTCGCCGGTGTCGGCATGACCGAAGGCGAGGCCCGCAACCGGCTCGGAACGGTGAAGACTTTCACGTCCGATTTCCGTCCGATGAAAAACGTGCTCGCCGGCCGGAACGAGCGCTCGCTCTACAAGCTCGTCCTGGACGGAGAGACGGACAAGGTTGTCGGCGTGCACATGATCGGCCCCGACGCGCCCGAAATTCTCCAGGCTGCGGCGATCGCGGTCAAAGCCGGCCTGAAGAAGTCCGACTTTGACGCGACCGTCGCGCTCCACCCGACGATGTCGGAAGAGCTTGTCCTGATGAGGTGATCAGGGGTTTCGGGCGGCGACCACTCGGCTTCCGTCGCTTCGGATCAGTTCGAGTTCGCTCGCGCTGTTCCCGGCAACCTTGAACTTCACGCGCTGCATCGGATCCTCCGCAAAGGCGAACTCGTTCGGTCCGATGGCTACGAGCCGACCCTTCGGCCCGCCTTCGCGCTGAAAGGTCAGCGTGCCGCCGTCATCCGTGATGTGGCGGACGCCGTAGACGCCGACGTACTGCGGCAGCGGCAACGCGGTAGAGACCGGCTTGATCTGCGCTTCGAGAACTCGGGCGCTGCCTTCGAGCACGTCCTTGTCGCGCCCGGTTGCAGCTGCCGCGAGCTTTCGAAGCGCGCTCATCTGCGCGACTTCCAGCGCGGTGTCCTGGCTGGCCTTGATCGTCGGTGCGATACCGACTTTCTCCCAATCCTTGCCGGTCGAAGCGAGGACAGCTCGGCCCACCGAGACGCTGATCACATAGCCGCCGGTGACCGGGAAGAATTCGTTCCGGTAACCCGCGCCGGCGGTCGATTCGCCGACCAGTTCACCAAGCTTGAAGCCGTTCACGTGCCCGATGAATTCTTCGGCCGCGCTGGCGCTTCGGCCGCCGGTCAGGACGTAGAGGGGCTTGCCGGCCAGGCTACCGGTGGGCGTGGCGACGCTCTTCCAAGTGTCACCCTTTTCGCCGCGCATGTAGAAGGTCACGATCGGAGTATTCGGCTTCAGAAAGTGACTGATCATGTACCGCACGGCGTCGGGGCTGCCCCCACCGTTCTTGCGCATGTCGATGATGATCGCGTCGCCGTCCTTCAGGAAGCTCATCGCATTGTCGTAGACGTCCTTTGTCTTCTCCCCGCCCCAGAAGAAGCCGATCGTCTCCATGTACCGGATGTTCCCAGGCAGGACCTTGAGCTGGAGGATCCCGTGGTTGAGCCCGTTCGCGAACCGTATCTCTTCCGGCGTCGGCGGAGCGTCATCAGCGCCTGCGCCCCGCGGACGGGCGGCGAGCTCGGCCGCCTGCTTAGGATCGGGATGCATGCCGAGATGCGCATCGTGCGCCACCGCCGTGAGATCGGCATTGATGCGCTCCGCGAGGACGCCCGGATCGCTGACGTCGTAATGCCCGTCGGCAAGACCCTTGGCCAACGTAGCCGAAAGTTGCGGGCGAAGCTCGGGGAGCACGTAATTCTCGTTCAGGATGCGCTGCACGTCGGCGACGACTGCCTGGGCATCGACCGCAGCCGCGGGCTTTGCTGCGCCCGCGCCCTGCAGTGCCGCTGTTGCTCCCGCCGGGGTGATCGCGATTGCTGCGGCGCCGACCAGAATTGCCATTGTCTTCATGTCCCCACTCCGAAATCAGATGTCGGCGTATTACTAGACTAATACGGCTGCGCGGAGTGCGCAAAGACGCGGCGCTCGGTGCCAAATTTTGGCAACAGCCGTACGACTGGCGGCAGCAAGGGCGGGGCTCTATAGGCCGGAAAACACCTTAGGTGGGGGATTGATGGAATCCGACGTCATCGTCATCGGCGCCGGCCATAACGGGCTGACCTGCGCCAATTATCTCGCGGCCAAGGGGCTGAAGGTCACGGTTCTGGAAGCGGCGGAGACCGTCGGAGGAGCTGCCGTGACCGACGAGTTTCTGCCCGGCTTCCGCAATTCCGCGGCAAGCTACACCGTCAGCCTGCTCAACCCGAAGGTCATTCGCGATCTCGAGCTTGAGCGCCACGGCTTGAAGGTCGTTCTGCGGAAGACCGACAATTTTCTCCCCGGCAACGGCGAATATTTGCTCTCCGGTCGCAACGGCCTGACCCGTAAGGAAATCGCGCGGCATTCGAAAAAGGACGCCGAAGGGTACGATCGCTACGTCGCCGACCTGGAAGCCGTCGTTGCACTGCTCAAGAAATGGCTGCTGCGTGCTCCGCCAAACGTCGGCGCGAGGCTCAGCGCAATTCCGAAGATCCTCACGCTCGGCAAGGACATGGCGGGCCTTTCGCTCGCGGAAACGCGCGTGGTACACGACTTCGCTCTTCGCAGCGCGACGGAAGTGCTGGAGCGCTACTTCGAGACCGATATCGTCAAGGCGCTGTTCGGCTTCGACGGAGTCGTTGGCAATTTCAACTCTCCGAACGCGCCGGGCAGCGCCTACGTGCTGCTGCACCATCTGTTTGGCGAGGCAGCCGGCGTGCCCGGTGCCTGGGGACATGCCATCGGCGGCATGGGCTCCATCACGCAGGCGATGGCGCGGTCGGCGCGCGAGAAGGGCGTGGATATCGTCCTCGGAACGCGGGTCGAGGAGATCATCGTCGAAAAGGGCAAGGCGGCTGGCGTCGTTGCCGGCGGCAAGGCCT
The DNA here is from genome assembly GCF_039543105.1 of Sphingomonas daechungensis. Classification (NCBI taxonomy): domain Bacteria; kingdom Pseudomonadati; phylum Pseudomonadota; class Alphaproteobacteria; order Sphingomonadales; family Sphingomonadaceae; genus Sphingomonas; species Sphingomonas daechungensis. The sequence goes on along the minus strand of NZ_BAABJC010000001.1, from coordinate 345,516 downwards.
GGCGCGCCGCGACGATCGTTGCCGGCGTCAACCCCAAGATGCTCTTTGACCGGCTGGTGCCTCAAGGTGCGGTCGATCCTGATGTGCACAGCCGAATGCACCACTGGAAGGGCGAAAGCGCGACCTTCCGGATGAACGTGGCTTTGTCAGAGCTGCCGAAGTTCACTGTGTTGCCGAAGAAGGGCGACCACCTGACCGCAGGCATCATCATGGCCCCGAGCCTTGGCTACATGCACCAGGCCTGGCTCGACGCGGAGCTCAATGGCTGGACCAAGAACCCGGTCGTCGAAATGCTGATCCCGTCGACACTGGACACGACCCTCGCGCCCAAGGGCAAGCATGTCGCGTCTCTATTCTGCCAGCACTTTCGCTACGATCTCGGGCCGAGCCGCAGCTGGGACAAGGAACGCGAAAAAGCGGCCGACGCGATTATCGCTACGGTCGATTCTCATGCTCCAGGCTTCGCCAAGTCGGTGATCGGGCGGCAGATCCATTCGCCGCTCGACCTCGAGCGCCGGTTTGGCCTGATCGGCGGGGACATTTTCCATGGGAAGATGAGCCTGGACCAGTTGTTCAGCGCTCGTCCGATGATTGGGGCGGCGGACTACCGCATGCCGCTCAAGGGCCTTTATCTTTGCGGATCGGGCGCTCATCCTGGCGGAGGCGTCACAGGCGCTCCCGGTCATAATGCGGCGCAAGCCATTCTCGCTGACCGCAAGCCGTGGAGCAGGCGCAAGCCGTGACCCCGCCGCTCGCCGGAGTCCGGGTGCTCGACCTTTCGCGCGTGCTTGCGGGGCCGTGGTGCACGCAGCTGCTCGCGGATCTTGGTGCCGAGGTGATCAAGATCGAACGGCCGGGTTACGGCGATGACACGCGGCACTGGGGTCCGCCCTGGCACGGCGAAGGCGACAAGCGCGTCGCCGCTTATTTCCTGAGCGCGAACCGTGGGAAGAAATCGGCGGCGATCGACTTCGCCCAGCCGGAAGGGGCAGAGCTGGTTCGGAAGCTCGCCGAACGGAGCGACATTGTCGTCGAGAACTTCAAGGTCGGAGGCCTCGAGAAGTTCGGTCTGGATGCCGAGAGCCTGCGCGGAGCCGATCCGCGCCTGATCGTCGCCTCGATCACCGGTTTCGGGCAGCACGGCCCCTACGCGGAGCGCGCCGGCTACGACTACATCATCCAGGCGATGGGCGGCCTGATGAGCATCACCGGCCAGCCCGATGGCACGCCCGGCGGCGGACCGATGCGTGTCGGCGTCGCCGTGGTCGACCTGTTCACCGGCCTCTACACGACCGTGGCAATCCTTTCGGCCCTGTTCCGGCGAGAGCGAAAGGGGGAGGGCGCGCACATCGATATGGCCCTGTTCGACACGCAGCTCGCCATGCTCGCAAACCAGGCGTCGAACGCGTTGGTCTCAGGCCATGACCCGCCGCGCCAGGGCAACACGCACCCGAATATCGTGCCCTACCAGCCGTTCGAGGCGGCGGATAAGCCGCTCGTGATTGCGGTCGGGAATAACAGTCAATTCGCGAAGCTGGCGGAGCTGTGCGGCCATCCTGAATGGGTGAGCGACGAGCGGTTCGCCAGTAATGCCTCGCGCGTCGCAAATCGGGAGCAAATGGTCGGGCTGGTCTCCGACTGCATCCGTCAGGACAGTGCCGACGCCTGGTTCGCGAAGCTCGAAGCGGCCGGCATTCCGGCCGGTCCGATCAATAACATCAGCCAGGCCCTGGCCGACATTCAGGCGCAACATCGCCGCACTGTGCGGACCTTGGCTGGCATGCCAACTGTCGGATCTCCGGTGCGCATCGATGGTGATCGCGCCGATTCAGACCTCCCGCCGCCAGCGCTCGGCGAGCATACCGATGATGTTCTCGCGCAGCTTTCAATCGATCCAGCGGAAATCGGCCGTCTCCGCGCGGAAGGCGTTGTAGGCTAGGCGCTACTGAGCGCTATCGAGACCGTCGACGAGCACGTCCAGCTGGTTCTGGCAGCCGTTCTTGATCAACTCCTGCGCCGCGTCCGTGATGTCCTGCGGGATGGACGGAAGCACCGCGAAACGCACCGTTTCGGGCGAAGCGCTATCGGCCATCGCAATTTGGTAATCGGTGCCGGAGGAAATTTTGACGGATGCCGGCCAATCCATTGTCGACTTGCCTGCCGGCCAGGTGACGGTGGTCGCCGCGCCGGCTGGACCCTTGATGCTGAGCTTCGCCGCGTCCTCCGAATTCGGGCGCCACATTTTCAGGCCGCTTCCCAATACGCAGACCGTCCCGCTTTGCGTGACGTCCAGGTTCCAGGGGCTGGGGTTGAGCGCGAGGTCGCCGGTGCGCATCGCGCCGAAGCGTGTGCGTTTTGCCGCCGCCTGGGACAATCCCTCAGCGCTCGCGGAGGCGGCCGGGAAGGTACCCGGCCCCCGCAGCGTGCGCTTTGCGCCGGGCGACAGGACAGTGACGCTGTCGCCTGCCTGCAAGGAAATCTTGGCGGTGTCGGGGAGAGCTTTTCCGGGCGGATAGGATTTCGCCGACGGGCCGACGGATCGAACGACGAGCGTCTTGGCCGAGGCGGCCCCGGCGCTGAGGACGATCAAGGCCATTGCTGCAGCAGCCATGTGCGGAATCCGGCGCGTCATCTGACAATCCCCCAATTCATTGAGCGTTTGCGACGTTATATTTCACGGCTTCCTGACCGGTGAGGCATCGCCGCGTCGACTTGTCGCCGCCGCTCGCCACGGCCTTCTGCTTGTACATGACTTCCGTCAGCAGCTTTCGCGACACACCCATCTTGATCAGGAAGTCGTTATCTTCGCTGGCGAGCATGGCGGAGTCCTGTTCGACATCGCCAATCAGCGCAGCAGCCTTGTCCGCGCCTTGCGAAACTTCCGCGTGAACCGCGTCCTTGTCGGCAAGGTGCGTGAACATGTGGACCACGAAATTTCCGCCGTCATCGATGAAGCGGATCGGGCCGCCCATGAAGATAAAATTGCAGGCCGAGAAGCAGGCCCATCCCGGCGGAATGCGCGTGGGGATCCCCGCCTTGCGGATCAGCATGCCCGCCTGATTGCCGACACGGGCATCGCCGCCTGGCGAGCGCAGCCAGATTTCGTCGATCGGGTCGTACTGCTTCAGCGCGTCCCTCAGTCGTAGCGCGGCGTCGGCATCGATCATGCCTTCGGCCTTGAGAATGCGACGAGCCTCGAACTCGAAGAGGGTAAAGCGCATCTCCCGGTACGTCGACCAGTCGAGCGTCCTCGGGCATGATGGATTATTGGGATCGCGCGGGATGGCCGCAGTTGCAGCCTCCGTATCCGCGACCGATACGCCGGCCGCGACCAACAGGGTGAGGAGGCTCACCCTATGCTTTCCGGTATCCGCTTTCGCCCTTTCCGCGGCACATCCGCTTGGGCACAGTGGTCTCTTCACCATCGATGATGACCACGTCCGTCACGGTCATGCACTGCGAACCGTCAGCAAGCTTCTGCTGGCCGGTAACCTTTGACGATCCCGTCACGTTCTGACGGGTTTCGCTCTTCCAACTCACTTCGGTGCCGACACCGCCCTCAAGCGCCTTGCTCGTGGCGTTCGCGGCCTGCCTTTGCTCCTTGCAGTCGAGGAGCTTGAGCAATTCATCGGTCACGAGCGATCCGACCGGGACCAGGCTGCTTGCAACACCACCGGCCCGCCCGAGAATCCCGCCCGTGAGTCCGCCGATCATGCTCCCGAACATGGAGCGCTTGGCTTTCTTCTCAGGCGTGTCCTCGCACTTCCCCTGTTCTTGGGCGCTATCCTGCACGGCCGGAATTGCAGGTGCAGTCGGCACAGCGAGCAGGATTGCCGCAATGGTCATGACGCGAAGCATTGGACTCGTCCCCCTTGAGACGCGCGCAAAGTATGCGCGTGGTTGAAGAGGGTCAATAAATTCAGATTTAATTTGCGGGACTTGGTGAAAGCCGAGATTCGAGCGCTTCGATCCGGCGTTCCAGCACATGCTCGCGCTCCTCGCGGCGAGACGCGATGCGGATGGCCATGGTGATTGGACCGGCGACGTCGACGAGAGCTTTTTGCTCATCCTTGCTGAGGATCGAGCCGTCGGGTCGCGGACCAATCAGTAGCCAGCCGATCCATTCCCCTTCGCTGGCCCGCGTCTGAAGCGGAACACGGATCGGGAAAGTCTTGTCGGACGAGGCACAGACTTCGTCCTGGCAGCTGTTGGGGTCGAATTCCTTGAGCCAGATGGCAGCGTCGGCCTCGCTGATTCCGCGAACGGCCGCGACCTTATTGTCGAGGAGAACAGCAAGGCGCGTTGTGCGAACGCCTGCTTCGACCCGCTTCAGCATTTCTTCGAGAAGATCCTGGGTCGAGGCCGTTTCGCGAAGCTCGCGGACGCACTCGGGAAGGTCGTCCCGAAGCATGACGAGGTTCCGCTGGAAGCGCTTTTCCGACCATCGCTGAATGCGCTCCTGGAGGGGGCTGATGACCACGGTCGCGATAGCTGCCGCGAAGACGACCGGCGCCGTGCTGCCGGTGTTCCCGTAATAGTTGAGGATGATCTGCTTCAGGCCGTCCGCGGTGGCCGCGAACACTGCCGCCACACCCAGCGTGATCAAGGCAAAGTTAGCCGACCGGCTGATGACCGCTTCCGCGTCGTAAAGGCGAAAACGGAGGAGGGCGATTAGAAGCCCAAGCTGAAGAGTCAGGAAAGCGAGGCCAAAGCTCAGTCCGCCCAGCAGCTCGAGAAGCATCTGGCTTCCGAACGAGCTGACGTGAAGCTTCGCTCCATCCATCGTCAGGGCGGCTGCGAGAAAGAATGCATAGCCGGAGAACCCGAACAGCGCCCATTTGATCTGCTGTCTCGCGTCGCCCTCGGGTGTCTGGCGAATGCGGGCGAACAGGGTCGCGACGGCGACGAGCATGAACATCAGAAAGGTCGCGCGGTACCAGTCGCCGGACAACACGAGCAGCACCGGCAAGAGCGCAAGTGCAACCAGAACGAACCGGGGTCGTAGCTGGCCGAAGGGGAAGAGCAGTACTCCGGCAAGCAGGCAGATGTTCCCAAGATCGTAGAGCAGCCGGTGAGCCCATTCCGGAACGTGCAGAACGTAGGTGAGGAAGCCCGCGGACGGCTGCTCCGCAGCGATGGTGAAGAGGATTGCCAGCGAAAGGATCGAGCTGATCAGGTCTTCGGGCTTACGGCGGTGGAGGATCCACGCCGCGAACAGCAGGAACGGATAGGTAATGAGGTGCAGCAGGTCGATGACGTTGAGGAGGATCGGCGGCAGCCCGAACCTGCCGGCGGCCTGGTCGATGTGCTGCTCGCCAAGCTTCGTCCTGAAGTCGCGTTCCGTACCGTCGCTGGAGCGCAGACGGATCGTAAGATCGGCCTCGTCCTCGCCTTCGATGATCGGGGAGAAAAGGGCGTAATCCGTTTCTGTCGCGTCGTGGGGCCTGGCGCGGCCGGCCTTGGAGATCGGCACGACCCTGGCAACGTCTAACCCTTCGATCGCGATGATGTCGTCGCCAGGCCTGACCTCTGCGGCCTTTGCCGCGTCGCCGACGGGGAACCGGACCCTGGTCAGGTCGTCTTCCGACAGCGCAAGTCCCGCACGGCTTCCGACGATCAAGGCGGAGTTCTCCCCCGCATCCGCAAACCGGAACCAAAGGCCAGCGATCGGTCCGACCACTGCCAGCAGCAATGCAGGAATCCAGATTAGCTGGAAAATCAGCACCGACCCGCGTTTGAGGTCGGGCAGGCGATCAGGGAACGTCAGGCGCGGACGAGCAGCTTCGACCCCTGATGCGGAATCCGTCGCCATTGTCGCCAGCAACCCCCGTTAAATCGCCCGCCTCTCAATAGCATGGAGCCCGGCCTGAAACAGGGGTCTCAGCTTTCGATCATGTCCCGATCTTTGCTGTCGCCGGGACGAAGGAGCTGTTGTCCGTCCTCGCCATAGCGGCTCTGGATGAAGCGGCCTTGCGTTTCGAACGCCGCGACATCCGACCGGGCCAGACGCTCTGCGACCTCGGCGAGCGCATCACGCCCGGCATGGAGTCCCTCGACCAGCCTCTCGTCCACGGTTACGTCCTCGCCGTCCTTGTGGCTCCGGAACTCGGCCGGGACATTGATGTAGCGGTCGATCAGGCCTGGCAGGTGCACCGACATCAGCCTGCGAGCGTCCTGAGCATCCGGATTGAGGTCGTCGATGCGCTCCAGTGTCTGCTTGAGCGATGGAAGGACCCTGCTGATTGCATCGATTTCCGCGCGCGCGGGCGCGGGCAGGGCCCCGCGTTGCCGATAGAGATAGGAATCGAAGCGTTGGACCATCGCGCCATTGGGCAGGTCAGCGGCGGGAGCCGTGGCGTTGCCCTTGCCGCTCGGCATGAAGCCGAGGAGCGCGGCGATGCCGATCGCGATCCCGACGGCCGCCAGAAATCCGAACATGCCGATGGGCTGAATCAGTCCGACGATGATGGTGATCAGGCTCACCACGCCAATCGCGACGCCCACACGCGATACGCGTCGGGCGAGGTCTGAGTTCAGCCGCTGCCGTTCGCGCCGCGCGGCCTCGCGAACCGCGCCGTCGCGCTCGTCCAGCTGCCGCATGACGCGGTCGGCACGCTGGATAACCCGATCGAACCTCTCTGTGCTCATTTGCTCTCAATAGGCGTCAGCGGAGAGACGCTGCCCTCCAGCTTAGCCTGGTTCACTCCCTCGGCACGAGCGATGTAGCCCTTCGACTTCTCGACCTCGGACGAAAGCGTGTTGACCGTCTGCTTCATGCTGTCGAGCGCCTGGAGTTTGAATCGGTCGATCTGGTCCATCGTCTCGTAGATATTCTGGAACGCCCGCTGGAGCGTCTCGAGCGGAATGGTCGAGGATGCAGCCTGCTCATGGATCGCTCCCGTCTGGGTCCGGAGCATCTCGCCGGTGCTGTCGATCATGCCCGCAGTCGTCGTGTTGAGCGCGGTGATCTGCTGAAGCACCAGCTTCTGGTTCGTCATCGCCTGAGCAACGGTCACCGCCGTTCGCAAGGCCGAGACTGTCGTGGTCGAAGCGCGATCGACGCCCTTCACCAACTCGACGTTGTTCTTCTTGACGAGGTCGAGGGCGAGATAGCCCTGAACCGTCACCGCCATTTGCGTCAGCAGGTCGGTCGTGCGCTGCCGCGTATAGAAGAGGGCACTCTCCCGGATCGCCTTGGCCTTGGCCGGATCCGTGGCATCGAGCTCGGCCGCCTTGTCTTCCAGCTTCTGGTCGAGGCTCTTGGAGATATGAACCATCTGCTCGAGCTTGTGCATTGTCTTCCACAGGCCGGCGCGCTCGGTATCGATGGCGGCATTGTCCATCAGCAGCTCGTCCTTGCCGTTCGCGAGGCTGCCCAGGATCTTCGAAATGTGCGTCTGCGAGCTGCGATACTTATCGAAATAGCGGTCGATGCTGTTGCCGAACGGGATGATGCCAAGAAACTTCTTGGTCTTGGTTGCGCCCTTCGGGTCGAGCTCCTCCACCGTACGGCGAAGCTCGGTCAGGTCTGCGCCGATGCCGCTATCCTTGTCGATGGCCTTGACCGGCCGGTCGAGGAAGCGGTTGGATGCGCCGGCGGCCTCGGCGATCTCCTTGCGGCCCATGGCGGTCAACTGGTCGACCTTCTTGCCGAACTCCGGGCTGTTCGCGTCGAGGGCGGCGAGCTCCTCGACGAACTGATCGACCCTCTTGTCGAGCTCGCTCGTCTCTTCGGTCTTCAACGGCACCAGGCCAGCGGCTTCTGCCGGCGCGATCGGGTTGAGAGCCTCCGGCGGGTCCAGCTTCAGCTTGGTGTCCGTCTTGGTCTCGGTCGTTGGTTCCGTGGCCATCGTCAAATCCTTGTCATCCAATCGCAGTGCGAGCGAGCAGGGTGGACATCACCCGTACGCCGCGCAAGCGACAACTTCTACTGTATTATATAACTAATACGCCCGCGTTCAAGGCCGCTCGCCGATCGCTCGTTAAGCGGCGTTAACCGAAACTTTGAACCTTTCCCTCACCTTGACCGGGATAGAGGCATGCAATGCGCATCGACTGCCTGAGGTTCGACAGATGATCTCGTCAATCAAGCGCCTGTGGCGCGACCGTCGTGGAAACACTCTTGCGATTGCGGGCGCGGCACTCCCGCTCGTGCTGGGATCGGCTGGTCTTGCCAGTGACACGATCCAGTGGACGCTTTGGAAAAGGCAGATCCAGCGCGCCGCGGACTCCGCCGCCTATGCCGGGGTTTACGCGATCGCATCGGGTAAGTCGGTGGGAAGCTGCAACAATCTGACCAACCCGACCTACGCCGATCCGGTCGCCTACGATCTCAAGAAGAACAACCTTACCGGGATTGCGACCTGGTGCGGTCTGACCAATCCGCCGACTGTCGGCAGCTATACTGCGGACTCGAACGCGGTTCGCGTCGTGCTCGAGATTCAGAAGAAGCTCGCCTTCTCCGGACTCTTCATGAACGCTGCCCCGACCATCCGCGGCATCTCAACAGCAACCATCGTCCCCAGCGGCGACTACTGCGTTATCAGCCTCGAGAACCAGGCGGTGACCGGCATCGACGCGACCGGCAGCACGGACGTTGATCTTGGTTGTGGGATGATCACGAATTCGACGTCGATGTCGGCGGCCGTGGCTACGGGTTCGTCCGATGTTGGCGCAAGCCCGGTTGCCGCCGTCGGCGGAATCCCGGCGAGCACGCACTGGCACACTGGAACCGTGCTTCAGCCGTTTACACTGGCGCAGGCTGATCCCTTTGCTGGCGTGACAGCCCCTCCCGCGACCGATTTTCCATCCGGCGCTTGCCCAAGCGTTACGGTGAATCCGAACACGAGCGCGTCGCTGACGGCGGGTTGCTACAGCAGTCTTAATCTGAAGGGGAACGTTACCCTTGGGTCGGGCACGTACATCATCGACGGCGGCTCCTTCAGCACCGGTGCGCAAGCCAACGTCAGCTGCAGCGGCTGCACCATCGTCCTGACCAACCGCAGTAGCAGTGCGACGGCCACCATCGGCGGGGTCGACATGAACGGTGGCGCTGACGTTGACATGACCGCGCCGAGCTCGGGAACGTACAAGGGCATCCTGATCTACCAGGATCGGCGAGCGACGGCGGACAACTCACAGAAGGTCAACGGTAATAGCTCATCGTCGCTGCAAGGGGCGCTCTATTTCCCTCGCGCGGACCTGACCTTCAACGGAACGACGGGCATGCAGACGAACTGCCTGCAGATCGTATCAAAGCGCGTGACGTTCACCGGCAACAGCGCGGTCAGCAACGTCTGTCCGGCTAACTCCGGCTCTTCCTCGTTCAAGGGCTCCAAGATTAGGCTGGTGGAATAGTCATGAGCACTAAACGCCTTATCCGCGATGAACGCGGCGCATCGATCATCGAACTCGCACTTGTCGCACCTATCCTGGGGTCGCTGCTGATCGGGATGGTCGATATGGCTCGCGCCTATTCGTACAAGCTGAAGCTCGAGCAGTCGGCACAGCGTGCGATCGAAAAGGTCCAGCAGTACCAGACGACGACCAGCACCTACGGTACCCTGCAGACCGAAGCGGCCGCGGCCGCCGGTGTTCCGACCGCCAACGTCACCATCGATTACTGGCTGGAATGCGACGGTGTGCGTGCCACGAATTACAACTCGGTCTGCTCAGGGTCCGCAACTTATGCGCGTTGGGTGACCGTTGCCGTGCAGGGCACGTTCACGCCAATGTTCCGGTCGAAATATTATCCGCGGGCGAATGCCGACGGCACGTTCACAATTACCGGCAAGACCGGAATGAGGACGCAATGAAGCGGCTTTCGATCCTGAAGCGCGACACACGCGGCGCCGCTGCCATCGAAATGGCGCTTGCACTGCCGGTGCTCGTCTCGATGATCTACGGCCTGTTCCAGGTCGGACTGCTCTACCAGGCCAACGCGGGTATGCAGCACGCGCTGGGCGAAGGAGCGCGGTACGCGACCCTTTGCATTCCCAGTAGCGGCGTTTGCACCAGCCCCTCAGACGTCCAGATCAAGGCGCGGATCACCTCCAAGCTGTTCGGGAAGGGTGACGGAGCGTTCACTGTGGCCGATCCGGTGCCCGGCACGGGTTACCGCGACCTCTCGATCAGCTACAGCAAGAAGATGAACTTCATCTTCATCGGGGGTCCGACGATCACTCTCAACCGCTCGAAGCGCGCTTACACCGCTAGCTGACCGCCTTCGCCCGGCTGGCGAAGAAAGCGGAGATGGCGTCGCGCACCTCGCTCGATGTCAGCCGCTCGGAGAAATGTCCGTTCTCCAGCTGCATGCGCTCCAGCACCTCGTCGGACTGACTGCGCCTCAAGAGCCGCTGGGTCAGGCGCAGCGCTTCGGACGGCTTGGCCCGAAGCGCTCCAACGATCTTCGCTGTCACAGCTTGAAGCTGACCCGCGGGCGCGACATGACTGACGAGCCCGAATTCCTGCGCCTCCTCCGGCCCGAAGGGCTCGCCGAGAAGAAGGTAGCGCGCCGCCCGGCGGCGCCCCGCCAGCCGCGGCAGGATCAAGGAACTTGCCGCCTCGGGAACCAGGCCAAGGTCGACAAAGGGCATCAGAAACCGGGTCCCTTCCTCGGCGATTACGAAATCGCAATGGAACAGCATGGTCGTCCCAATGCCGACCGCGTTCCCGTGCACCGAGGCCACCACCGGCACCTCATTCCTCGCGAGCGCCCTTAGCAATCGCCAGACCGGGATGTCGGATCCGTCGCGCGGAAGCTCGGCCATGAAATCGCCGAGGTCGTTTCCGGCCGTGAAGTCCTGACCCTCGCCACTTAGCGTGATCAGCCGAAGACCTTCGTCCGTCGCGGCGGCTTCGAATGCGTCCGCCAGCGCGGCATACATCGCGACGGTAATCGCGTTCCGCCGATCCGGGCGGGCGAGGGTGATCGCCAGGACATCCTCGTTGCGTTCGACCCGGACGTGCTCGCTCAATTGCCCCTCCCTCGTGACGGTGCGAATCGGGTGACGGCCCGCGAAGCACCGGCTATGCGGCTGCAAATCCACCAAAGCCGGGACTGACGCAAACCATGAAATTCTTCGCTGATACCGCCGAGATCGCCGAGATCCGCGAGCTTGCCGCCACGGGCCTGCTCGACGGTGTCACGACCAACCCTTCGCTGATCCACAAGTCCGGTCGCGATTTCATCGAGGTGACCCGGGAAATCGCATCGATCGTAAAGGGGCCGGTCTCCGCCGAGGTCGTCGCCCTCGACCATGAAGGCATGATGCGAGAGGCCGAGATTCTCCGGAAGATCGCCGACAATATCGCGATCAAGGTCCCGCTGACCGAGGACGGGCTGAAGACGTGCAAGGCGCTGACCAGCGATGGCACGATGGTCAACGTGACCCTGTGCTTTTCGGCGGTCCAGGCGTTGCTGGCGGCCAAGGCTGGAGCGACGTTCATTTCGCCGTTCGTCGGCCGCCATGACGACATCGGTTTCGATGGCATGCAGCTCATCGCCGACATCCGCCTGATCTACGACAATTACGACTTCGGCACCGAGATCCTTGTCGCCAGCGTCCGCCACCCGATCCACGTGCTCGAAGCAGCGAAGATCGGCGCTGACGTCATGACGGCGCCCCCGAAGATCATCCACCAGCTGTTCAAGCACCCACTGACCGACAATGGCATCAAGAGTTTCCTCGCCGACTGGGAAAAGACCGGTCAAGAGATCGGCTAGCAAAGAACTGCCGTAGGAACAGACGCTTAGCGGACCTGTTTTCTGTTCATCCAGAAAACGGGAGGTCCGAATGAGGTTATTGCTCGTCTCCGCCGCAGCGGCTGCTCTGTTGTCCGCCTGCGCTACAAATCCGCCAGAGCCGGCAGCACCGGCGGTCGACGTGAACTCGCCGCTCTACGCCCCGAACTATCTCGGAATGGCGGGGAGCAGTGACCAGTTCGAGATTCAGTCGGGACAGCTCGCGCAGCAGATGTCCCAAAACCCGTCGGTCCGGCAGATCGGGCAGATGCTGGTCGCCGATCATACGAACAGCACGCAGCAGCTGATGGCTGCTGCCCAGTCGGCCGGGATTGCAGCGCCGCCCCCGGCATTGCGCCCAGAACACGCGGCGATGCTTCAGCAGATACAGTCGGCTCCTCCGGGGCAGTTCGACATGGTCTTCCGCGACGTGCAGATCCAAGCGCACCAGCAGGCGCTCCAGCTCCACCAGGGCTATGCGAGCGGCGGCGACGTGCCAGCGCTGCGAACGACCGCAAGCAACATCGTCCCGGTCGTTCAGAACCATCTGAACATGCTGCAGGGCCTGCAGGTGATGGCTGCTCCGCCGCCTCCGCCTCCTCCGGCGTACCAGGATCCTGCACGGCCGGGCGAGCGCGGATGATCGCATCGTTGTAGGAAATTAACCGATGCGGGCGTAAATCTGTCCGCATGGCTAGAGTGATCCCGTTCAAGGACCACGCTCTCGCGCATCTGCGTGAGCGCCTGGGTGTTGTCGAGGAAGCCAACCAGGACCTGATTGCCTTTGCACGCGGGCATTCAGGAGCAGTGTCGGCCATCCACGAGGCTGTGCTGGCGGCGATGGAAGCCGACGGAACGGACGATCTCCTTCACGTCGTGACGCAGGAATGGCCGCTCATACTGGGCATCGACGCGGTCTCGCTTGCCTTGATGGTGGGTGATCGGGCTTTCCGTGCGGACTGCAATGGCGTCCACCAGGTCGAACCGCAGCTGCTGTTGCGGTGGATCGACCAGGTTGAGGGTGTGTCGATGCGCGCCGTGCCCCACGGTCATCCACTGTTCGGACCTGCCTGCGAACTGATCCGTGCCGAAGCGCTGATCAGTATCGATTGCGGTGATCGGCTTCCCGCCGGTTTGCTGACGCTTGGACAGCGATCGGAGCTCGATCTCGATGCTCGTCACGGGTCGGAATTGCTGATGTTCCTTGGCCGGAGTCTTGCGGCTATCATCCGCCGGTGGCTGGTGGACCCCAAGAGCTGAGCGATCATCCAGCGCGCGCGCTCGTCGAGCGGTGGGCTGGTCATCTTCTTCATGATCGCAGGCGCTCGCAGCATACCGCGAGAGCCTATGTCGCGACGGCTCATCGGCTGATCGACTTTCTTGGCGCCTATCGCGGGGAAGCGGTCGATGACGCGTCTCTGCTGGTGATTTCGGCGCAGGACTTGCGGGCCTTTCTCGCGGACCGCCGCCGCGAGGGTCTTGGCGCCGCATCGACCGCGCGAGAGCTTTCGGCTGTTCGCAACTTCCTGACCTATGCCGCTGAACAGCAGGGAAATCTGCCGCAACTGCCAAGGACCCGCGCCCCCCGGAGGCCGAGGACCCTGCCGAGACCGGTGGCGCCCGATGAAGCGGTGTCGCTTGCCGAAGATGCCGGCGACGCTGCTCCGGCGGAATGGATCGGCGCGCGTGATCTTGCGATCCTGCTCCTCCTTTACGGCAGCGGCCTGCGCGTCGCCGAAGCGCTTTCGCTGACCGGTAGCGTCCGCCCCATCGGCCAGGCCCTGCGGGTCACCGGCAAGCGCTCCAAGACGCGCGTGGTACCGATCATGCCGGCGGTGAGGGACGCGATCGACGATTATGCTCGCCAGTGTCCCTGGCCGATCGACAAGGACGGTCCCCTGTTCCTCGGGGTGAGGGGTGGACCGCTCAATCCCGATCTGGTTCGCCGCGCGGTTGCCGCGGCCCGTCGGCGCCTCGGACTGCCCGACAGCCTGACCCCGCATGCGCTACGCCACAGCTTTGCGACGCATCTGCTCGCTCGCGGAGCGGACCTTCGCGCGCTGCAGGAATTGCTCGGTCACGCCAGCCTGTCGTCGACGCAAATTTACACGGCCGTCGACGCTGCGCGCCTGCTCGACGTCTATCGTCACGCCCATCCGCGCGCCTGAATTATGGCAAAGCGGGGCATTCTTTACATCGCAGCCGAGTATCGCGCGGCTGAGGTGCGCGAGAAGAAGCACGAGCATAACTTCGAGGCTCGTCATGCCTCGGGCTATTTCGACCGGGTGATCTCGGTTCACCCCGTCGCCGACCTGGTGGGAGCCGAGAAAGGGCGGATTCACTTGATCCGCTTCACAAAGCGCCAGCTGGTCGTCGAAGGTATGAGCGAGCTTTACCGCCTTCCGCGTTCGCTGCTGCCGTTGAACTTCTTGCTGTCCCAGGCGGCCCTGTTGCGCGTGCTTAAGAGGCTGGTTCACAAGCAGGACGTCGGGGTCGTTGCTGCGACCGATCCATTTCTTTCGGGGCTGCTGGCCTGGGCGCTCAGTCGCATGACGGGTAAGCCGCTGATGATACGCATCGGCGGCAATTATGAAGAGCTTCACCGTGAAGCCGGCGCGCTCGCCATGCCGCGGCTGATCCCGTCTTACCGCTTGCAGCAGGCCATCGGCCGCTTCGTTTTGAAGCGCGCGGACCTAGTTGCGGGCAACAACCGCAATAACCTCGGGTGGGCCATTGCGAACGGAGCGCGACGGCACACCGCCATCATCCCGATTTCCGGGAACATCCAGCGTGTGCACATGATTCCGCCTGAAGACCGGACGCGCGGTGAGGAGACGTTCGCCAGGCTCGGCATTCCGTTCGGCCATCCAACCCTGCTCTATGTCGGCCGGCTGCTGAAGCTGAAGCAGCCGGACGAAGCGCTTAAGGCCATGGCTTTGGTGGTCGAGCAAGAGCCGACGGCCATCGGCGTCCTCGCGGGCGCAGGGCCAATGCAGGCGGAGCTGGAAGAGCTTGCCGATCGGCTCGGCATTCGCTCACGAATTTACTTCATCGGTCAGACCACCCAAGAGGACCTGTCCGAGATCATCCCCCATTGCGTGACGGTCTCGCCGTTGACCGGGCTGTCGCTGATCGAATGCGGGCTCGGCGGGTCACCGCCCGTGGGCTACGACCGTGATTGGCAGGGCGTCCTCGTACAGCTGTCGCGGGCCTGTGAAGGACTCCTCGAAGCCGCCGATTGCCTCCACGATTGTGCGCCGCATCAGCAAATCCGAAGGGCAGGGGGGATCGGCCTTTCCCAGCGGATAGATATTAAGGAGCCCTTCCGGCGCGGCGATAGCGCGATTGAAAACGTGTCCCGTCGCGATCGTTTCGTCGTTTCCGCCTGCATGGCTGGCCCAGAAGTTCACCGCGCCGCAGACCGCGTCGACGTCCGGCATTTGGTCCATGATTTCCAGCTGCTGGCGGAGCTTCAATGGCCTCCACCGATCGTCGGCATCGATGAACGCGACCAGCTCGCTGCTCTACTCTCGAAGCCCCAGGTTCCGGGAGGCGCAGGTGCCGCGGTTCTGATGTCCCGGATGCTCGAGATAGCGGACCCGTTCGTCGCTTGCGGCGAAACTCAATGCAATCTGCGAGCTGCGATCTTCGGAGCCATCGTCAACGAGGATCAACTCCAAATCGGCGAAGTCCTGTTCGAGCACGCTCTGCACGCATTCCGCGAGGAAATCCTCCGCATTGAAGAAGCTCGAGATCACCGAAACTCTGGACGCGGCCGCCATGACTCTCGCTTCTTACAGCAACTGCTGACGGGGAGTAGCCTTCCGTCATTGCTGCTGTCACACGTGGCGAATGCAGGGCGGCGTCATCTACGATTTCGGCATGAATAATGGCGACGACGTAGAGTATTACCTGCTGAAGGCCGACAAGGTTGTCGGGGTCGAGGCCAATCCGGCGCTCTGCAAGGCTGTTGAGGAGAGGTTCGCACAAGAGATCGCCGCGGGCCGGCTCGTGGTCTTGAACGTTGCCCTATCGACTGAGGATAGTGGGAGGTCGCTCGACTTCTACACTCACAAAACCAACCACGTTCTCAGTCAGTTGGCTGCGCCCGATCTTGAGAATGCGGAAGAGTTCGAGCGTGTCGAAGTGTTGTGCAGACGGCCGTCCGAAGTGATCCGCGATCATGGCGCGCCCCGCTACGTCAAGGTCGATCTCGAAGGGATGGACGGCGCCGTACTTCGCGAAATCTTCAGGGCCGGAATCCATCCCCCCGAAATCTCGGCGGAATCCCATTCCATCGATGTGTACGCCGCCTTGGTCGATGCCGGGTACAAAGCCTTCAGCCTTGTCGATGGATGGTCGGTCGCCGAGAAATATCGTGACGCCTTTATCGAGACGTCGAATGGCAGGCAGGCGTTCCACTTCAAGGCGCATTCGGCGGGTCCGTTCGGAGCAGACGTCCGCTCCGAATGGCAGGATCCCGAGACCTTTTTCTACACGCTCGCATCCGCCGGCCTTGGCTGGAAGGATATCCACGCGTCCTACTTCATCGAGCCTGCTCCCGCTCCCTCGTTCGGAAAGCGCCTCGGCCGTCAGACGCTCGCTTTGGCACGGCAGTTCCTGCGGGGTGCAAGGGCTTACGTCTCAAGCAAGGACCGATGATCGAGGCGGGATGTACGGCCGAGCGGAAGGCTGTCGGCATCGACACGGCCTGCATCCTATTGCTCGTGCTCATTTCCGCCGCTCCCTATGTCGCGAGCGTCGGCTTCTACAGTGACGACTGGGGCCTCGTTGGCGAGTTCCTGAAGGGCCGCACCAGCTTTGCAGATCTCCTCGGGGATTATCCTGGCCGGCCTGTCCAGGGCGCCTACATCCTGCTTCTTTTCAAAGTCTTCGGGCTCAATCCACTCGGCTATCACCTGATCAATACCGCTGTGATCGCGCTCTGCGCGCTTGCGCTTTACCTGCTCCTCCTCCGCCTCGACTTCAGGCGTCCGGAAGCATTCGCTACCGTGGCGGTCTTTACCGTTCTTCCGCAACTTTCCACCATTCGCGTCTGGGTCGCGACGGTGCAGGTGCCCTTGTCGATGCTTGCGGCTCTTGCGTCGATGCATGCCCAGACGTCATTCCTGAGGACAGGACGCTGGCCGTGGATCGCCCTAGCGGTCGCCTGCGCCGCCATCAGCGCGCTTTCCTACGAGATCTTCGCTCCATTGATAGTCGCCTTTCCGGTGGGGCTCGTCGTGGCCGACCGGCAACGCAAAGGTCAGGTGCTGCTCACTCGCGAGAAGGTGTTCCTGATCGCAATCACGGTGTTGACGATCATGATTTCGGTCTTGGTGAAGATGGCAATCAGCGACCGGATGCAGCCGCTTTCCAAGCTCTATCCGTTTCTTGCCATTCCGTTGCAGGCCTTCGACCCGGGGTTCGACTGGCGTACCCAGTCCGGTCCCAACCTGTTTGCCGGAATAGACGTCTACGGTTTCCAGACGCTGCGGGGGTGGGGGAACGCAATCAGCTCCCTCTTGACGGGGCAAATCGGCCTCGGTGCCATAGGTGCCGGGATCGCCATCGGCGGGTTGACGACTTGGCGAATGTGGAACGCGGGCCCTATGCGCCCAGCGATAATGGCCGTCGTCGGCCTCGCAACCTTCTTGCTCGGCCATGCCGTTTTCCTCGTCCTGGGCGGTCTTCTCCTATCTCCGACCGGGCTTTCCAACCGGGTCACAATGGCTGCGGCGCCGGGACTGGCAATGATCTTTGTCGCCGCCATGTGTTGGGTTACGCAATTGTCGAGCGAAAGGATCCGCGGACCGGTCATGGCTACTACCATCGGGCTGGTAGTTGCGGTCGCGATGCTTCGGATCTCGATCATCGAAAGCTATTGGGTCGACGCCTCGCGTCGTCAGCAGCAGATCCTGACCGCAGCAAAGCGAGACCTCGCCGGGCTGCCACAGGGATCGACGATCATCCTCGGGGGTGTTTGCCCATATGCCGGGCCGGGAGTGGTGTTCGAAACCTATTGGGATGTAGGACCCGCTCTTAGCATTATACTCGACCGACAAATTTCGGGAGACATCGCGACTGACAGGACGAGGAGCGGCCCGATCGGATTGGAGACATCACTTTACGGCGAGCTTACCGGCTACCCTTATGGTCTGGGTCTCTTTGGTTACCAGCCGGATCGCCGGCGGGTGGTCCGCCTTACGAACCCCAAGGTCGCTCGGGCGTTTCTGAGCGAGAGTCATGGAGCATCATGCCCCCGCAGCTATCCTGGCCAAGGTGAGCTGATCTAACCGCATTATCGATGAAATGAGTCCGATCGGCGGCAAAATGAATCGCCGGCATCTCTTCGTTGGCGACAAAGCTGAATAGCATCTTCCAACGGGTTGGGAATCGGACGATGTTCAAGGGACTCATTTGGCTGGCGCTGATCGCCGCATCGACGCCAGCGGCATCCGCAAGCCACCCTTATGCATCCAGTCTGACCGCCTATCGACTGTTGGCTGCTCACAATCAGGAACGAGCGCGCCTCGGAGTTGCTCCGTTGCAATGGGATCCTGTGCTGGCCGCTTCAGCAGCATCCTACGGACCAGTTCTGGCGAGAATTGGAAGGCTCAAGCATTCCCGGAGGTCTGGCCGGGCGGGTCAGCATGAGAATCTGTGGATGGGGACTCGCGGCGCCTATTCGCCGGAACAGATGGTTGGAAATTGGATAGCCGAGCGCGCGAACTACCGGCCCGGAATGCCATTTCCTTATGTGAGCCGGACTGGGAACTGGGCGGACGTTGGCCATTACACCCAGATGGTGTGGCGAAGCACGACGCGCGTCGGGTGCGCCATCTACCCGAGCCATCAATGGGACTATCTTATCTGCCGCTACTCGCCCCCCGGCAACATCGACGGCCGCACGGCAATCTGACGTGTCCGGAGGGCCAACGATTTAACAGTGGCGCTTCGGCATAACGTCCGGCTAATCGACATGCATGACGGTTCTCGTCACGGGGGTGGCTGGTTTTATCGGGGCGGCGACGGCCCGGCGCCTACTCGCGCGCGGCGACCGCGTGGTCGGCATCGACAATCTCAATGCCTATTACGATCCGAAGCTGAAACAGGCGCGGCTTGACGGTCTCGCGCGAGACTTCGGCGACCGCTTTCGCTTCGACCATCTCGATTTCTCGAACGCGGGAGCCCTGGAAGAGCTTAGCCGAACGGCGGATTTTGACCGGATCGTCCATCTAGGGGCCCAAGCGGGCGTGCGCTACAGCCTTGAGAACCCGCAGGTTTACTTCAACTCGAACCTTGTCGGGCATGGCAATATGCTCGAGCTTGCTCGTGCGCGCGGTTCAAGCCACTTCGTCTATGCATCTTCATCTTCCGTCTACGGAGGCAACAAGTCGCTGCCGTTCCGGGTTGAGGACCGCGTCGACCATCCGCTCTCGCTCTACGCCGCCAGCAAGAAGGCGAATGAGCTGATGAGCGAATCCTACGCCAACATCTTCAGGCTGCCTTCGACCGGTTTGCGCTTCTTCACCGTCTACGGGCCCTGGGGTCGCCCAGACATGGCGATGTGGATTTTCACCAAGGCGCTTTATGCCGGTGAGCCGCTTCCACTGTTCAACGGCGGCGAGATGCGCCGGGATTTCACCTACATCGATGATATCGTCACGGGCGTGGTTTCCTGCCTCGACGGCCCACCCGCGGATGACGGGTCGACGAAGGCCGGCGGCGGGATCGCGCCGCATGCGCTTTACAACATCGGTAACAACCGTAGCGAAGACCTGATGCGCGTCGTCGAACTCCTGGAGCAAGCGACCGGGCGGAAGGCGCTGATCTCACCGCAGCCGATGCAGGCCGGCGATGTAAAGAACACATTCGCCGATATCAGCGCTATCGAGGCTGATCACGGCTTCCAGCCAACCACCACCATCGACGACGGCGTGCCGCGTTTTGTCGACTGGTATCGCGAGTATCACGGGGTCTGATGCTTCCTCCCATCCTTTCAAACCTGCGGCTGCCCGTTATCGGAGCACCGCTCTTCATTGTTTCGAATCCAAAGCTGGTCATTGCCCAGTGCAAGGCGGGCGTCGTTGGCAGCTTCCCGGCGCTGAACGCGCGTCCGGCCGAGCAGCTCGATGAGTGGCTCCATGAAATCACGGAGGCGTTGGCCGAACATGATCGGGACCATCCCGAGGCCCCGTCAGCGCCTTACGCCGTCAATCAAATCGTCCACCGATCCAACGACCGCTTCGAGCATGACGTCCAAGTGTGCGCGAAGTGGAAGGTGCCGATCGTCATTACGTCGCTCGGCGCCCGGGAAGAGCTCAATCACGCAGTCCATGCCTGGGGCGGGATCACGCTGCACGACATCATCGACGACCGCTTTGCGCGGAAGGCGATCGAGAAGGGCGCTGACGGACTGATCGCGGTCGCGGCGGGTGCCGGCGGGCATGCCGGCCGCTGGTCACCGTTCGCCTTGATCCATGAAATCCGCCGTTGGTTCGACGGTCCGCTGGCTCTTTCGGGGGCGATTGCGACGGGTGAGGCTGTCCTCGCCGCTCAGGCTGCGGGTGCGGACCTCGCCTACATCGGTTCGGCCTTCATCGCGACGCAAGAGGCTCGGGCCAGCGATGACTACAAGCAGGCAATCGTCGACAGCAGTGCCGCCGATATCGTCTATTCCAACCTGTTCACTGGCATTCACGGTAATTATCTTCGAGCATCGATCGTCGCGGCAGGTCTCGACCCGGAGAATCTTCCGCAGCCCGGCGCGGATGCGATGAACTTCCAGTCGGCAACGGGTGCGAAGGCCTGGCGCGACATCTGGGGGTCGGGGCAGGGGGTCGGCGCGGTCGAGAGCGTGCTGCCTGCCGGCGAGCTCGTCGCCAAGCTGTCGTCGGAGTATCGCTCGGCGAAGTCGAGGCTTTGCGCTAGCTAAGCGTTTCCAGACGTTCCCGCCAATTGGCGGGGATAGCAACAGGCCGGCGGCTCGCCCGATCGACGACAACGTGGACGAATTCTCCCTCCGCCGCAGCGCTAACGGCGCCCTCGGCAAAGATCCCGATGCGATAGCGGATGCTTGACCGGCCAATCGCGGAAACGGCGAGACCCACCTCGATCGCTTGCGGGAAGGCGAGGGGCGCAGCATAAGTGCAGCGCGTTTCGACGACCAGGGCAATGGGATCGCCATGGGCGATGTCGAGCATCCCGTTCTCGACCATCCAGGCGTTCACCGCGCTATCGAACCACTCATAGTAGACCGTGTTGTTGACGTGGCCGTAGGCGTCGTTGTCGGCCCAGCGCGTAGACATCGTGCGCCATGTCTTGAAGTCCGACCGGGTGGCCGCCGGCGTGCGGCTCACCAGGCAGCCTCGTAAAGCCGCTGGGCATCGTATTCGGTAATTTCGCAGGGATTGTTCACGAGCAGCCGCTTCTGCTTCATCGCTTCCCGCGCGAGCAAAGGAGCCTCGGCAATATCGATCCCATAGTCGCGGAGGCGTGTTGCTATTCCGCTTTCGGCGACCAACTGGTCGAGACGGTTAATGAGCAGCGCTGCACGAGCCTGACTGCCTCCCGATTCGCACTGAGGTACGACGATCGGCGCCAGCTCCGCGTAATGGTCGCGCGCCGCTTCGGCGTTGTGCTGGAGCACATGCCTCAGCATCAGGGCGTTGCTCACGCCGTGCGGGAGATGATGGAGCCCGCCGAGGGGGTAGGCGAGGGCGTGAACCCCAGCGACGGGGGCGTTCGAAAAGGCCGCACCGGCGAGGTGGGCACCAAGCAGCATCGCTTCGCGCGCGGCGATATTCGCCGGTTCCGTGCAGGCCGTGAGCAGATTCTCTGAAA
Organism: Sphingomonas daechungensis; assembly: GCF_039543105.1. Lineage (NCBI taxonomy): Bacteria > Pseudomonadati > Pseudomonadota > Alphaproteobacteria > Sphingomonadales > Sphingomonadaceae > Sphingomonas > Sphingomonas daechungensis. The sequence continues at coordinate 323,927 of NZ_BAABJC010000001.1, read as the reverse complement.
GCAACCGAAGCGCTTCGCGGGCGAGAGCGTCCGAGATCGGGTTCTTGAGCCGCGCCGAGGTGTAGGCTTCCACTGCGTGGACGATTGCGTCGATTCCCGTTGCCGCGGTTACGCTGCGGGGAAGCCCTACGGTCAATTGCGCATCGAGCACCGCCCAATCTGCCGTCAGCGGGCGGGCGTTGACCGCAAGCTTCACGCCGCCCTCGCAAGTGATGACGGAGATTGGGGTCGCTTCGGACCCCGTGCCTGCCGTTGTCGGGACGAGGACCAGCGGGAGGCGTTGCCCCTTGGCGACGTCGACACCCCAGACCTCATCCAGATTGTCGCCGGAGCCAAGCAAGTAGGCGGCGAGCTTTGCCACATCCATCGGACTTCCGCCACCGAACCCAACGACGGAAGCCACCTGCGCGGATCGTCCAGTGTCCACCGCCGTCTCGACAGTCTGACGCGACGGATCAGCCTCGACCTCGTCGAACAGGACGACCTCGCGACCGCTTTCGATCAGTGCCTCGCGCGCCTTGTCGATCAGTCCAAGCCCGACGAGCTGTTCATCGGTGACGAACAAGACCGGACCTGGAGGCAGCAGATCGGCCAGGGTCTCAGACTGGCCGTCACCGGCGAGGAGCCTTGGCCCTGGGTGAAAGGAAAAACTGCGCATGGCGCGCAGCCTATCAACGCTTAGCCGAAATTCCCACCAAGGCCGCGTTCCAGGCGACCCATCAGCGCCCGGGCCGGGCTTGCGATCGGCTCCTCGGTGACGACGCCCTCGTCGATCCGTTTGATTCGCGCGTAAAGTTCGCTGCTGGCCTCGATCAGGTGCTGCGCCGAGGGCGGGAGCTTGGAGACAAGATCGGGCTCGCTCTCGGCGGCGTGGCCGAGCCGGCGCTCCGGCCGGCGTCCTTCGCGGCCGGACAGCTCTCCGCTCTCGACTGCCCGCTGCGTGAGCAGCCAGGCGACAATGTGCATGATCCGAGTCGTCACCTTCAGCGACTCACAGGCGAATCCGACCCGTACGAACGGCTCGAGCGTGCTGCGATCGTCGCGCCCGGCGTCGTCGAAATAGGACCGTGCCTCGTCGGCGAGCAGCATTGCCTCGGTGTAGAGGCTGTCGATCAGCCGCGACGTTATACGTGCTTCAGCCGGCGGATTGCTCGAATCGTCCATCCCGCAATGACTGCCATTGTTCTTCTGGCCTGAAAACGCATGAAACGCCGCTGAGAGGCGCGCGGCGGCGGAATTATCCCGTTACGGGACAGTAATCATGCGATGATGTCGGGCGTGCTACGGTCAACCAGAAGCTGGATCTGGTCCTTGAGCTGGAGCTTCCGGCGCTTGAGTCGGGCGATCTCCAGCTGATCGTACAAAGGCTCCGAAGAAAGGGAGACAATCTCCTCGTCGAGGCGCCGATGCTCGGCCTTCAATGCATCGATCTCTTCTCGGAGAGTGTCGTTCATTTGCTTCAAATCTTCCCTTCAACGGCAATAGCATTGTTGCCATCCGGGCGCGATGAGCCGCGACCCCAGTCGGCTGAGCAGACATCAACGATACGAGACAAACCGCCAGAAAAGTGTTTTACTACTGACGCTATCCAGTCGCATTCAAGGAAAGGAATGGCACCGATGGACAAGGCACATGCCGAGGAGCTCACATCTCAGCACGCTCACCTCGCCGCACAAATTGACGAGGAAGAGCACCGTCCGCTCCCCGACATGATCAAGCTCCATGAGCTCAAGAAAGAGAAGCTGAGACTCAAAGACGAACTAGCCGGCCACTTCCACTAGGAAGCGCCCGTTCGCGGGACGGCAATCAGTCGTCCCGCGACACTTTCTCGATCCGCTCGTGGCGCTCTTGCGCCTCCAGGGTCATCGTCGCAATCGGACGAGCCTCAAGGCGAGCAAGCGAAATCGGATCGCCAGTTACTTCGCAATAGCCATATTCGCCCTCGTAAAGGCGACGGATGGCACTATCGATCTTGGCGATCAGCTTGCGCTGGCGGTCACGAGTGCGGAGCTCGATGCCCCAGTCCGTTTCGCTTGATGCGCGATCGGCAATGTCGGGTTCGCGGAGCGAGTCGACCTGAAGCTGGGCCATCGTCTGGCGCGACTCTTCGACGATGTCTTCCTTCCAGTCTTTCAGCTTGTGAAGGAAGTATGCGCGGTGAAGATCGCACATGAACTCTTCGTCATCGCTCGGCCGGTAACCTTCGGCGAGGATGATACGGTCGAACGGTATCGGTTGACCGCCGTAAAGATCGACGAGTGCAGTAGCCATTTGGAACCCCTCCCAGCTCGGACCGAACGTGCTCCCCCGAGCGCGCCGGACACCCCCGTATGCGCCGCCGCTGGCTGCGGCCGTGCCAACGGTGCAGCCGTGGCGGATTAGGTCGACTTTACCGGTACTTAGGAACCGGACTCAGTCGGTTTACCCCCACTCGCGCCTATAGATAAGCCGTTGGCGCTTAACAAGAACTGTCAAACGGGCAGTGAATAAATGACGATTCTGTTGCCGATTTAGCGCATGAGGCGCCATTGCCGGGTGTGCATCTGTCCCGCATAGGCACGGGCCATGCGAATTCTCCTGACGAACGACGACGGCATCAATGCGCGCGGGCTCGACCTGCTCGAGACGGTCGCTAGGCGATTCTCGGACGACATCTGGGTCGTTGCACCGACGGAGGAGCAGTCAGGTGCAGGACATTCGCTGACATTGACCCAGCCGGTCCGCGTTCGCCGTCACGACAATCGTCGTTTTTCCGTGACCGGCACACCGACCGACGCGGTCATGATGGCGCTGGCTCACATCATGAAGGAGTCGCCACCGGACCTGATCCTCTCGGGCATTAATCGGGGTGCCAATCTTGCCGAGGACGTCACCTATTCCGGCACGGTCTCCGCAGCGATGGAGGGCGCTCTCGCCGGCGTTCGTTCGATCGCGCTCAGCCAGGCCTATTCGCGTGAGGGGATGGGGGACACGGTTCCGTTCGCGGCAGCCGAGGCCTGGGCAGAGAAGGCGCTCGCGCCGATCATCGACATGGACATGGCGGCGGGTTCCCTCGTCAACGTCAACTTCCCGGCGCTTCCGCCCGAGCAAGTGAAGGGGGTTCGCGTCTGCCGTCAGGGAATTCGCGACTATGGCCGCCTTCGCCTGGTCGAGCGTCAGGACCCCCGGGGCTACACTTACTTCTGGTTCGGGCTCGCCCCGGTTGTCGAGACGCCCGGGCACTCCACGGATCTGGAGGTGATCGCCGATGGCTACGTGTCGGTGACACCGCTGCACCTCGACCTGACGCACGATGCGTCGCTGGAGCATTTGCGGCAGCGCTTCGCCTGAACTCAGGCCTCGGGGTAGTGGATGGCCATTACTTCGTAGCTCTTCTCTCCCGCCGGCAACCGAACCGTCCGTTCATCGCCGACGCGCGCGCCGACCAACGCTCTCGCCAGGGGCGCGCTCCATCCGATCCTGCCGGCCGATGCATCCGCCTCGTCGTCGCCGACAATCGTCAACGTCCGGCGCAAATCCTCTTCGTCGGCGAGTTCGATCGTCGCTCCGAACCGGATCTGGTCGCGTGAGCCTTGCGCCGCCGGGTCGACGATCTTTGCGGCCTTCATCACCTTTGCGAGGAAGCCCAGCCTCCGATCGATCTCGCGAAGCTTCTTTCGCCCATAGATGTAGTCGCCGTTCTCGGAACGATCGCCGTTCGCCGCGGCCCAGGAGATCGTTTCGACTAGCTTCGGGCGCTCGTTTGAGAACAGCTCTTCATATTCGGCTCGCAACTTGGCGAAGCCGTCAGCGGTGATGAACCGCGGTTGCCCCTGACTCATGATCGGTTCTTAGCCTGGAGCGCTCTTGCCGAGGAAGCGGGAGACGTGAACGGCCTGCGTCGGATTGCTCGGGTTCATGCGGTCGTAAACGACGCTGTTCTCGATCACGCGCTGAACATAGGCCTTGGTCTCGCTGTAGGGGATCTGCTCGATCCATTGGAGCACGTCCTTGCGGCCGCGCGGATCGCCATATTGCCGTACCCATCGGCCCACCGCGCCGGAGCCAGCGTTATAGCTTGCGACCGCCAGCGGCGCATTCCCGTCCCAGATGTTGAGCATGCGCTGGAAATAGGCGGTACCGAGCGTGACGTTGTACGAAGGATCGGACGTCAGACGGTAACCGTCGTAGCCAAGGCCCATCTTCCCGGCCTGCTCGCGCGCAGTCCCGGGCATCAGCTGCATCATTCCGCGCGCGCCGGCGTGGCTGACCGCCGCACGGTCGAATGAGCTTTCCTGGCGCGTGATGCCGTGAGCGAGCGACCACATCCGCCCGCCCTGCACCGCTACCGGCAGGCGAGGGTAGGCCGTCTCGACGTAGAAGGCATTGCCCTTCACGCGCGCCATGCGGGCCACCCACACGCCGATATCCTGACGATCGACCCGCTGCCCGAATTGGGTCGCGAGAACGCGCTCTGCGTCGTTGTTCAGCGACTCTGCTAGCGCGCGAACGAACAAGGTCTGTTCGTCGCGTCGGCCTTGCGACCCAGTGATCTGGACGGCCTGGACCAGCCTGCGGTTTCCGAATTCGGCGCGTTGCGCGGGACTGACGGCGAACGTCGGCAGCGGCCCCGGGGCGGGAATCGCACGCCCGAGCTGTTCCAGGGCGAGCTGTCCGTAGAAGAGTTCGGGGTAAACGGCCGCACGCTGGAAATAGGCGGTCGCGTCATTCCCTCGACGCGCCGAGAGGGAGGCCTTTCCGGCCCAGTAAAGACCCTTCGACAGGACCTGCAGCGACTTGCCGCCCCGCGAATAGCGGTCGAACATCACGACAGCGTCATTCGGGCGGTTGAGCCCGCTCCAGGCGGCGGTCCCGCCGAGCCACATCAATGACGTGTATTTGTCTCGTATTCCAAGCGGCTGATCGCTGACGTTCACGCCTGGCGGCAAGACATCGTCGGTCTGCCGCGTGATATTGTAGGCCAGCGTCCATGACCCGTCCTGCGCCGCGCCGTTGGCGAGCAGCAGCTGCATGTCCATGAAGCGCTCAGGGTCGACAGGGCGGTATCGAAAGTTGTGATCGCGAGCGAACAACTGGCGTGCAGACGATTCCCAATTCGCGTCGCGAAGGTACCGCGCGCGGTCCATCATCAGGCCGGCGTCTACGGTGACCTGGCCGATCACCGCCTGGTAGCGGGCTTCGGCGTCCGGCCAGCGGCTTTGCATCGCGACGCGCGCCGTGAAAGCGGCCTGCCTTGCCGGCGACGTCATCGCCAGGAAGCGCTGCGCGTCCGTCGGATCCTTGGCGAACAGAAGCGCGTCCGTCCGTTGGTCATGGTCCTGCACTGTGAAGTACCGCCCGTAGCGAGAGAGAATGCTCTGCTCGTCGTAGGCGCTGAGATCGGGAGAGGCCCATGCTGCCCGAGCGGCTGCCAGGGCCTCCGCGGTCCTGCCCGTAGCGCTAAGCGCATCGGTCAGACGGGCATAGCCGTTGCCGGTCTGCGGCTGCTGGTTCGAGAAGAATGCCAGAACCACGCCGGCATTCTCACCGGGGCGCATCGCCTTTTCCGCCCAGCCGCGAAGCTTGGACTCTTCCGGCCAGCCGGGATTGGCATTCAGGAAGCGGGCATAGTCGGCAAATGTGTAACCGCTGTTCTGCCTCAGCCTGCGCCAGTCATTCAGCGAATAGCCGACGCTGGAGCCATAGGCGGGGGCCGCCATCGCCGTGCTCTGTGCGGGCACGGAATAGGGCGACTGCGTGGACCCTGCCGTCGATGTGACAAGCAGGACGGTGAGCGCGACACCTCTCATGCTGGACATTATCCGACCGCCCTCCTTATCAGTCCCTGAACACCCGCCGTGATTATCCACGTCGCGGAGTCCCTCGTGAAGGCGAAAAGTTGATGTTTTACGGGTCGATACCGGCACTGGTGACACCTTTTTCCGGCAACTGTGTCGATGAAGACTCACTTCTGGCATTCGTCGACTGGCAGATTGAGGAGGGAAGCAGCGCTCTCGTCCCTTGCGGCACCACGGGTGAGGTCGCGACGCTGACCAGCGAGGAGCAGCACGCGATCTTTCGGCTCGTCGTCGATCATGCGAGGGGCAGGGTGCCCGTCATCGCGGGTTGTGGAAGCAATTCGACGGCCACCTGTCTCGACCATGTGAAGGCCGCGAAGGATGCTGGCGCGGATGGCGCATTGGTAGTCGTCCCGTACTACAATCGACCCAGCCAGGCGGGTCTCGTCGCGCATTTCCTTGCGGTTGCGGACGCTTCGGAGCTTCCGATCATCGTCTACAATGTGCCGGGGCGAACCGTGGCCGACATTTCGGTAGAATCGCTAGCAGAGATAGCCAGGCACCCGCGGATCGTGGGCGTGAAAGACGCAACGGGCAATTTGGCGCGGGTGACGGCGCAGCGGCTGACCTGCGGCGAGGACTTCTGCCAGTTGTCGGGCAATGACGACATGGCGCTCGGCTTCAACGCCATGGGCGGCGTCGGCTGCATTTCCGTGAGCGCAAACGTCGCGCCAAAGCTGTGTGCCGACTTCCAGTCCGCGACCCGCGAGGGGCGGTGGGACGACGCGCTGAAGCTGCAGGATCGCCTCTATCCGCTTCACGCGGCATTGTTTTCGGATGCATCGCCGGGACCGACCAAATATGCGTTGACCCGCGTGCGGCCGGGCTATCCTGAGGAGATGCGCTTGCCCTTGACCCCAGCCTCGGATGGGTCGAAGCGCGCGGTCGACAAAGCTCTGGAGCATGCAGGGCTGATCTGATCCCTATATAGTCTGACGTGTCCAAGCCCCTTCCAGCACCCTTCGACAAGAAAAAGGTCGTCGCCGAGAACCGGCGCGCGCGGTTCGACTATTTCGTCGACGACCGCGTCGAAGCGGGTATTGCTCTTGTCGGAACCGAGGTGAAGGCGCTCCGTCAGGGCGAAGGTTCGATTGCCGAGAGCTACGCCACCGTCGAGGGTGAGGAGGTCTGGCTGATCAACAGCCACATCCCGGAATACAGCCACGGCAATCGCCTGAATCATGAGCCGAGGCGGCAACGCAAGCTGTTGCTCAAAGGCCGCGAAATCTCGAAATTGCAGGGTGCGGTGCAGCGTCAGGGGCTGACGCTGGTGCCATTATCCATATATTTCAATTCTCGGGGAAGGGCGAAGGTCGAACTTGCACTCGCCCGAGGCAAGAAAGTGCATGACAAGCGCGACACGGTGAAGGAACGCGACTGGAAACGGGAGCAGCAGCGCCTGCTGAGAAACCGTGGCTAGGATCGCGGGCGCCATTCGCGGCTTCATGGCGAAGCACGCGCCGTCCCCCGAAGACGTCCAGAATAGCCGCTGGCTGAAACCATTCGGACACCGGATCCGCAGATCCGATCTCTGGCGATTCACCCGACGTTCGGTTCCGCGCGGTGTTGCAGTCGGGCTGTTCGTAGGAATCTTCCTGATGGTGCCGGGGCTCCAAATTGTCGGCGCGGCTCTGTTCTGCATGCCGTTCAGGGCCAATGTCGCGATTGCCGCCGCGATGACGTTCCTATCCAATCCCGCGACGACGCCGTTCTTCTTGGTTGCAGCGGTCAACGTCGGCAGTCGAATGGGCTTCAAGGCCGATCTCACCACGCTCCAGGCGCTCGCCTCCACTCATGCCAGCGTCTGGCGCTGGATGGCATGGCTCGTTTCCGACGCTGCTCCTGCAATGGTCGCGGGCCTGGCCGTCATCGGCGGAGTCTTTGCGTTCGCAGGATATTGGGTGTCGCTCGTCGGATGGCGCTGGTGGGTCGCTCACAAATGGGGACAACGCCGGGCGATCGCGCGCGAGGGCGCACAGGTTCAAGAAATCTCCTGAGGGAAAACATCATATGAAGCATTGGATTGTCGCTCTTGCGGCGAGCACCGCGCTCGCCGGATGTGCCACCGCTCCGGCCGATATGCCGCCGCCGCCCGCGGAAACGACGCCACCGGCCGCCGAAGCGCCGCCCGCACCGAAGCCCACCTATGGCTCGTTCGGCATCGATACGGCGGGGATGGACACTGCGATCCGGCCCGGCGACGACTTCTACGGTTTTGCCAACGGCACCTGGGCCAAGAGTACTCCGATCCCGGCGGACAAGTCGAACTACGGCATGTTCACCGTTCTCGACGATCTGTCGCGGCAGCGCACCCGCGAGCTGATCGAGAATGCCGCGAAGGATCCGAACAGCAAGATCGGCAATGCCTACGCAAGCTTCCTCGATACGGCCGCGATCGAATCCAAGGGCCTAGCCCCCTTTGAGCCGTGGCTTGGGAAAATCCGCTCCGTGAAGTCGAAGGCTGAGTTGGATGCGCTCTACGCGCAGGCCAACCGCCTCGGCATTGGCGGTCCGTTCGGCATGTATATCGGCCAGGACGACAAGGCGCCCGAGAATTATGCGCTGACCCTGTTTCAGTCCGGGCTCGGCATGCCCGACCGCGACTATTATCTCTCCAACGATGCAAAGCTGGTCGAGACCCGCGCAAAGTATCTCCAGCACCTGACCAACGTTCTTACTCTCGCCGGCGAAGCCAATGCCGCCGCGCGCGCCAAGGCGGTTCTGGATCTAGAGACGAAGATCGCTCGCGTTCACTGGACCAAGACCGACAGCCGCGACGCCAACAAGACCTACAACAAGATGACTGTCGCCGAGCTTTCGAAGAAGGCTCCCGGCTTCAACTTCAAGGGCCTGCTCAGCGGCATCGGTGCGAACGTGGATAGCCTGATCGTCGCCCAGCCAAGCGCGGTCGCCGGCGAAGCCGCGATCGTGGCGAAGGCACCGATCGGCGTTCTCAAGGACCAATTGCTAGTCCAGTCGCTCGACGGATATTCCGCGTACCTGCCGTCCGCGTTCGACAAGGAATCCTTCGCTTTCTACGGCAACACTCTCAATGGCACGCCGGAGCAGGAGGCCCGCTGGAAGCGCGGCGTCGACTTCACGACCGCAGCGCTTGGTGACGATGTCAGCCAGCTCTACGTCGCGAAGTACTTTCCGCCGGAAACAAAGGCCGCCGCCGACCAGCTGGTGAAGAATGTCATCGCCGCGATGGACCGCCGCATCGATACGCTGGAATGGATGGCGCCGGAGACCAAGGTGAAGGCGCACGCCAAGCTCGCCGCCTTTACGCCGAAGATCGGCTACCCGAGCCAGTGGCGCGACATGAACGGGCTTCAGATCGACCGGAACGACGTGCTCGGCAATGCCATGCGCTCTGCCGAATTCGAGCATGCCTATGAGCTCGGCAAGCTCGGTGGACCGATCCGCCGCTGGGAATGGGGCATGACCCCGATGACGATCAACGCCTATGCCAATTTCGGCATGATCGAGATCGTCTTCCCGGCCGCGATCCTGCAGCCGCCCTTTTTCGATCCGAACGCGGACCCGGCCGTCAACTATGGCGGAATCGGCGCCGTCATCGGGCATGAGCTCAGCCACCATTTCGACGATCAGGGCGCGAAGTACGACAGCACCGGCAAGTTGATCGACTGGTGGACTCCAGGCGACACCAAGGCGTTTACCTCGCGCCTCGACAAGCTCGAGCAGCAGTACAATGCCTACGAGCCGCTGCCCGGCAAGCACGTCAACGGTAAGCTGACGATGGGTGAGAACGTCGCTGACCTCGCCGGCCTCACCGTCGCTCACGACGCCTACATCGCGTCGCTCGGAGGCAAGGAGCCGCCGGTCATCGACGGGATGTCCGCAGACCAGCGCTTCTATCTCGGCTGGGCACAGGTGTGGCGGCGTAACTATCGCGAGGCCAATCTGCTGAATCGCCTGCTGACCGATCCGCACTCGCCGTCGCCGCAGCGGACCGATATCGTCCGCAACATGGACCCTTGGTACCCGGCGTATAACGTCCAGCAGGGCCAGAAGCTTTACCTCGCACCGGCTGACCGCGTACGTATCTGGTAATGCTGCATCAGGAACTGCCACCGATCGCCGACCGTCCACTGGACGGCGGCGGTCGCTGGCTGCTTCCGGGTCTCGGCGCGGCGGCAGTCCTGAGCGTCGCCGCAATCTATTTTAGTGTTGGACCTATCCCCGCCCTTGTGCTGGCGCTCCTCGCGTTGGCGGGCGCTGTGGGAGGCCTAATCGCTTTTCGTGCTCCGCCAGAGAAAGCGCCCGTCGAGAGCATTGTTCAGGGGCCGGATTACGGCTTGGTGGGAGCGGCTCTCGCACTTTGCGATGAGCCTGCCGCGATCACATCGCCGGACGGTGCACTTCTCGCCGCCAATGAAGCTTATCGGACGCGGTTTGACGCTGTACCACCCCTGAAACTCCCCGCTGACGAGGAATCCACGCAGTCGATCCTGACTGCGGTATCCATGGCTTGGCGTGACGGCGCGGGCTGTGTTGCGGGCGTTGCGACACTTGCCGGTACAACTGCAGTCGAAGTCCAACGCGCCGGTCTTCGCAACGACATGCTTCTCTGGCGGTATCCGACGCCTCCGACCGCGGACCCAGTGTCGCTCGCGATCCAGGGTATTTCCGGAGTGGCCGGCGAACGCCTGTCGAAGGCCGGTGTATTGGCCGCCTTGGTCGACGCAGATGGTAAGCTCCTGGCTGCAAACAAGCTCTTCAGCGACCGCGCCATTCCGCCGGGTCAAATGGATGGTCCGCGCTTCGCGGAACTCGTTCACGTGTCGGACGACGGCCTCTTCCACCTGCCGGTCGAGGGCGAGACGGGAAGCGCGATGCGAGCGGTTCACGTGCCGGTAAACCCAGTTCAGCCCAACGGAATTGGCACGTTCCTCCTGTTCGACGATTCCGGTTCCTCATCGAGTTCTTCGAACCTGCAAGCCTTGTTGGACATGATGCCGATCGGCTTGGCGCTGGTTGACCGTGACGGTCGGTTCCTGACCATGAACCAGGCGTTCCGGACTGCGTCCGGGATGAAGGGGAAAGCGGTCTATCCTGGTGACCTGGTCGTCAAGGAAGACAAGGCCGCCGTTGCCGATGCGGTCCGACGCAATGCGCGCGGTCCGGCCATGTCGGGCGACATTGCGGTCCGACTGACCCGCGACCCGAAGGAGCCAGTTGCGCTCACGATCGCCGGTCTTCGCGGCCTCGGCGATGCGGCTGTCCTGCTGCTGCTCAAGGACAACAGCGAGGAAGCCAAGCTCAAGCGCCAGATCGCACAGGCGACCAAGATGCAGGCGGTCGGTCAGCTCGCCGGCGGCGTTGCGCACGACTTTAACAACATCCTGACCGCAATCATCGGCCACTGCGACCTGATGCTGATGCGGCACACGCCGGGCGACAGCGATTACGACGACATCCAGCAGATCAAGTCGAACTCGAACCGCGCCGCCGGTTTGACCCGCCAGCTGCTCGCCTTCTCGCGTCAGCAGACCCTGCGCCCGCAGGTGCTCCAGCTTCCCGACGTCGTCTCCGAAGTTTCGCATCTGCTGAAGCGGCTGCTCGGTGAGACGGTAGTTCTCGTCGTCAAGCACGGCCGTAGCCTTGGTGCAGTGCGCGCGGATCCGGGCCAGCTTGAGCAGGTGATCATCAACCTCGCGGTCAATGCCCGTGATGCGATGGCAGCCAAAAGCGGCGGCACGCTCACGATCCAGACCTACGCTGTCCGCGCCGACCAGGTGGCGGAACTGGGCTCCGAAATCCTGCCGATCGCCGACTATACGGCGCTATCGGTCAGCGACACGGGTTGCGGCATTCCACCTAGCGTGCTCGGCAAGGTGTTCGAGCCGTTCTTCACCACCAAGGAAGTGGGGAAGGGGACCGGTCTCGGACTCTCCACCGTCTACGGCATCGTGAAGCAGTCGGGCGGTTTCATCTTCGCGGATTCGAAGGTGGATGAGGGCACGAGGTTCATCATCTATTTGCCCGTCCACCACGCCGGGGATGCACCGCAGGCGGCCAAGCCAACGAAGGCAACTGACAACGAGCTGTGGGGAAGCGGCACCGTTCTGCTTGTCGAGGACGAGCCCATGGTTCGCACCGTCGCCGAGAGGGCGCTCATCCGTCATGGCTACTCTGTGGTGACTGCGAACAATGGCTTCGAGGCGCTCGAAATCCTTGATCGCGGGGATGAGTTCGTTTTGCTGATCAGCGACGTGGTCATGCCCGAAATGGACGGACCGACAATGGTTCGCGAGGCTCGCCAATCCCGGCCCGAGCTCCCGGTGCTCTTCATGTCCGGTTATGCCGAGGAGCAGCTGCGCAAGTCGATCGACATTGACAAGGTTGCTTTCCTGCCGAAGCCATTCTCCGTCCAGGAGCTGGCCGAAGCGGCGCGCAAAGCCCTTACGCCCGCGTAGCAAATAGGGCTTGCGGTCGCGCGGCGGCGGCTTATGCCTCACGCTTATGGGGCAGCGTAGCATCCTGGTTGTTGAGGACGAGCCACTGATCGCGATGATGCTCGAGGACTTCCTCGAGTCTCTCGGCCATTCAGTCACCGCAACTTGTGAATCCGTCGAGGACGCGATGGCGGTTGCCGATCAGGGCGGCTTCGACTGCGCGATCCTCGACGTGAACTTGAAGGGCGAAAGCGTCTGGCCGGTGGCCGAGCGCCTGCGTGAACAGCAGATTCCCTTCGTCCTTGCGACGGGTGGCCATGTCGATCCGCCTCCTGCCCAGTTCGCCAACGTGCCGGTGATCGAGAAGCCGTACACCGTGGACCGCGTAACGCCGGCGCTTGAGGCAGCGTTCGCCGTCTGAGCTTCTCGGCAGCAGCGAAGCATTCCATTGTAGGAATTGAAGGCGTAGTCCAACGCTGCGTACCCGTTCTCCCTAAGGCCACGCGAAAGGCGCTGCTCTCCGTGGCGTTAGTGACTTTACCGCCACATGTTCTCCTCTTGTTCTCTAAGAACAAAGCATGTACGAAAAGAATATGGGGGCGGGGCTCGGCCGCCCGTTGACGAGAGGATGAGTAGCATGGCAGCGCAGCTCAAGGTCATCGGTAGCGGATTGGAAGTACCCGGAATGGATAGACAAAAGGCCCTCGAAGCAGCGCTCGCGCAAATCGATCGCGCGTTCGGCAAGGGCTCGGCAATGAAGCTCGGCAGCCGCGAGAAGATCGAGATCGAGACGATCTCGACCGGCAGCCTTGGGCTGGACATTGCGCTTGGCGTCGGCGGGCTTCCGCGCGGGCGCATCGTTGAGATTTACGGACCGGAAAGCTCGGGCAAGACGACCCTTGCGCTTCATGCGATTGCGGAAGCTCAGAAGAGCGGCGGAACGGCAGCATTCGTGGATGCCGAGCACGCGCTGGACCCCGTCTACGCCAGAAAGCTCGGCGTCGACATCGACGAGTTGATTGTCTCGCAGCCGGACACCGGCGAACAGGCGCTGGAGATTGTCGACACTCTGGTCCGCTCGAACGCGATCGACGTTCTGGTGATCGACTCCGTTGCGGCGCTGGTTCCAAGGGCGGAGATCGAAGGCGAGATGGGCGACAGCCACGTCGGCCTTCAGGCTCGCCTGATGAGCCAGGCGCTGCGCAAGCTGACCGGCTCGATCAGCCGCTCGCGCTGCCTGGTCATCTTCATCAACCAGGTCCGCATGAAGATCGGCGTCATGTACGGCAACCCGGAAACAACGACGGGCGGCAACGCGCTGAAGTTTTACGCGTCGGTGCGTCTCGACATCCGCCGCACGGGCCAGATCAAGGATCGCGACGATATCGTCGGCAACACGACCCGCGTGAAGGTCGTGAAGAACAAGGTCGCGCCGCCGTTCAAGCAGGTCGAATTCGACATCATGTACGGCGAGGGCGTGTCCAAGGTCGGTGAGATCCTCGACCTCGGCGTGAAGGCCGGCCTGGTCGAAAAGTCGGGCGCCTGGTTCAGCTATAACTCGATCCGGATCGGTCAGGGCCGTGAGAACGCCAAGGTCTATCTCAAGGAAAATCCCGACGTTGCCGAGCGCCTCGACCGGGCGATCCGCGGCAAGACCGAGGAAGTCGGCGAAGCGTTGATGGTCGGACCTTCACCCGAAGACGACATCGCCGCAGAATAATCCCTAGGCCTCCGCGGCGGCGGGCGGCTCCGGCTGCTCGCTCGCCGCGGTCGGTCCGGCAAAGAGGCGCCCGGGTTCCGTCAGGACGACGAAGGCCGATCCGGCCAAGGCGCAGCCTGCCATTCCCCAAAGGAACGGCAGCACCGTCCCGTTGAAGGCTTGCCCAATAGCGTAGCCGATGATTGCTGCGCCGATCGTGCCGACCACGCCCTGAACGGACGAGGCAGTGCCGGCGATGGCTGCCATCCGATCCATCGCCAGCGTGCTGAGGTTGGACGAGGCGAAGGCAAAGCAGACCATCGTCAGCGCCTGGAGGATTATGAAAGTCACCAGGCTTTCATGTCCGCTCACCCCTACGGCGAGATGGACCAAAGCGACCGCGAGAAAAGCTGCGGAAGCTCCGTGGCCAACGCGCCTCAGTCCGAAGCGGCCAACCACCCGCGCGTTGGTCCATGAAGCCAGCGCCATCGGCGCCGCGATCGCTCCAAAAACGAGGCCCAGCAGATGCGGCTGGTGAAACGCCTCCGCGACAATCTGCTGGATCGAGCTGATGTATGCGACGAGCGCTCCGAACGTGGCCGTCAGGGCAAGGGTATAGCCACGCGAGAGCGGCTCCTTGACCGCCTCGACGGCTGCGCTGATGATTTCGTCGGGCGCCAGACTTCGGCGATACTCGGGGTGCAGGGTCTCAGGCAGGCGGACCCACGACCAGGTAAGCATCAGCAGGCCGTAACCCGCGAAGACAAGAAAGATTGCGCGCCAGCTTCCGAAGAGCAGGATGACCTGCCCGATGCTCGGAGCAAGGACGGGCACGACCATGAACACCATGAAGACCAGGCTCATGACCCGCGCCATGGCTTCGCCCTCGAACAGGTCGCGCACCATCGCCACGACCAGCACCCGTGTCACCGCCGCGGATGCGCCCATCGCGACGCGTCCGGCGATCAGCAGCGGAAAGCTGCCTGCGAGACCGCATAGCAAGGCGAACAGCATGTAGAGCGCGACGCCCGCGGCGAGGATGGGCTTGCGCCCGAAACGGTCGGCCAGCGGGCCCCAAATCAGCTGGGTCGAGGCAAACCCGACGAAATAGGCGACGATGACCAGCTGCTGGTCATTCTCATGCACGACGTGAAGCGACCACCCGATGTCGGGCAGGGCCGGCACCATTGCGTCGATGGCAAAGGCGTTCAGGGCCATCAGTCCCGCGAGAAGTGCGATCGTCTCGCGCGGACCGGGCCGTGGCCCGGAACCCGGCAGCTGATGCAGATTGAACGGCATAGTGCCTGCTGGCCGAACTGATCGCGGCATGCAACAGTCAGTCCTTCGAAGGGGGTCGAACATGACAGCACTGAAGCTTTCTCGCCGTGCGCTGATGCAAAGCGGAGGTGCGCTCGCGCTGACGTCGTTCATCCCTGATCGCATCGCTGCGGCGGCAAGCGCCGACATCGCGCCGGTCAAGTTGCCTCCACCAATCTCAGCCGAAGAGCGACTCTCGCGCCTCGCGAGAGCCCGTGAATTGATGCAGAAGAACGGGATCGGCTCCGTGCTCGTCGAAGCCGGTCCAAGCCTCGACTACTTCACCGGCATCCAGTGGTGGCGGAGTGAGCGGCTAACGGCTGTCGTCATTCCCGCGCAGGGCGAGCCAATTGTCGTCACTCCGTTCTTCGAGGGTCCTTCGATCCGGGAGATGCTGGTCGTTCCGGCCGAGGTTCGAGCATGGCAGGAAGACGAGGAGCCGCTGAAGCTGGTGGCCGATTTCCTCAAGGAACGTGGCGTCGCAAACGCTCCGATCGGCTTCGAAGAGACCAACCGCTATTTCATCATGAACCGGCTGCAAAGGCAGCTTCCCGATGCCAAGATCGTCAGTGCAAACCCGGTCGTCCGGCAGGTGCGGATGATCAAGACTCCGGCGGAACTGGCGCTGATGCAGGCGGCGGCCGACATCACCGTCAATGCTTTCAGGAGCATTCACCCGAATATCCGCGAAGGCATGACGCCCGCTGACATCGACATGCTCTACGTGGCTGCCGTCGAAGCGCAGGGCGGAAAGACGGACGGCGGCCTGATCCTGCTCGGGGAGGCGGCGGCCTATCCGCACGGTTCAGGGAAGCCGCAGCATGTGCGCAAGGGTGAAGTCGTCCTGCTCGATTGCGGCTGCGATGTTCATGGTTATCAGTCGGACATCTCCCGCACGTTCGTTTATGGCGGCGCCCCGTCGGCCGATCAGCGCAAGGTGTGGGAGCAGATGCGCCGAGGCCAGGACATCGCGATGGCCGCAGCCAAGGTGGGTGCTCCCGCTGGCAGTGTCGATGACGCCGTTCGCAGCGCTTACGAAAGCTGGGGCTATGGTCCCGGCTACAAGCTACCGGGAACGTCGCACCGGACTGGCCACGGGATCGGCATGGAGGGTCACGAGCCCGTCAATCTCGTTCATGGCGAGATGACCCCGCTGGCACCTGGCATGTGCTTTTCGAACGAACCCGGAATCTATCTTCCCGGCAAGTTTGGCATTCGTCTCGAGGACTGCTTCCACATGACCGAGGCGGGCCCCAAGTGGTTCACCGTCCCACCGCCGAGCATCGATCGCCCGTTCGATTAAAAGTGATCGTCGATCGGCTTGGTCCGGGCAACATGTGACGGAGCATGCGGCGGCTCGATGTCGGCGGGCTCCTCGGGGTCGAGATCGCCCTCCCATTTTGCAACCACCGTGGCGGCCACCGCATTGCCGACGACGTTGGTTGCCGACCGGCCCATGTCGAGGAAGTGATCGACCGCAAGGATCAAAAGCAGGCCGGCTTCCGGAATGCTGAACATCGACATGGTCGCTGCGATCACCACCAGGCTGGCGCGCGGGACCCCAGCCATGCCCTTCGACGTGATCATCAAGACCAGGAGCATGGTGATCTCCTGGCCGAGGGTCAGGTCGATGCCATAGGCCTGCGCGATGAAGATCGTCGCAAAGGTCATGTACATCATCGACCCGTCGAGATTGAACGAATAGCCGAGCGGCAGGACGAAGCTCGCAATGCGCGGGGGCACGCCGAAGCGATCGAGTGCCTCCAGAGTTCGGGGATAGGCTGCTTCGCTGGAGGCGGTGGAAAAAGCGAGGACGACGGGGTCTCGAATGTAGCGGACGAGATGTCTTGTCCGGGGACCGACGATCACGAAGGCCGCTGCAATGAGCAACGTCCACAGGATCGCGAGGCCTAGGTAGAAGCTGCCAACGAATTTGCCGAAAGTGAGCAGGATCTCCGGCCCCTTTTCGGCGATCGAGCTGGTGACGGCAGTAAACACCGCCAGCGGGGCGAAGCGCATCACGTAATCGGTGACCTGCAGCATCACCTTCACCAACGACTCCACGCCCTTGACGATTGGCTTGCCGGCATCACCGATCGCCGTCAGCGCCACGCCGAAGAAGATCGAGAAGATCACGATCGGCAGGATTTCATTCGAGCTCATTGCCTCGAAGATCGACGCGGGCACGAGGTGCGTCACAAAATCCTTGAGATTGAAAGCTGCCGTCTCCACGCCACTCGCCGCCGTCGTCGGAGGTAACGGCAGGTTCAGCCCGACACCCGGTTGCAGCAGGTTGACGAGGATCAGGCCAAGGGTCAGCGAAACGAGGCTGGCAAGGATGAACCAGATCAGCGAGCGCAGACCGACACGACCAAGCGCCGCAATGTCTCCCATGTGGGCAATACCCGCGACCAAAGTCGAGAAGACCAGCGGGGCAATGATCATCTTGATCAGGCGCAGGAAAAGCGCCGTCACGATACTGAGATAATCGGCAATCTGCTTGAGCGTTTCGGCGCTTTCGGGCGAACCGTCGTCGATCGCGGAATTGATCGCCCAGCCGGCGATGACGCCGAGCAGCAAGGCCAGCAAGATGAACCGCGTCAGTCGCTTCGCCACACCATCACCTTCAAAGCCGAAACAGTTTGAGACCCAAGCGGTTGAGCCTCTCCGCGTCAAGCCGCGCTGCTTCACAGCCCGCGCTGCTCCCGCTAGTCGAGCGCCGATGGCCGATTCCGAAAAGGCGAACTTGCTCGAATTCGGGCGGCACGTGCTTCGCGACGAGGCGCGTGCCTTGGATGCGCTGGCCGAGGGCCTTGGTGAGGCTTTTGAGCACGCTGTCGACCTGATCGTCGGGTGCCGTGGCAAGCTGATCGTCGCCGGGCTCGGGAAGTCCGGGCACATCGGTCGCAAGATTTCCGCGACGTTCGCTTCGACCGGAACGACTTCGGTCTTTCTGCACCTCGCAGAAGCCATTCATGGCGATCTTGGAATGGCAGACTCCGGCGATGTCGCCATTCTGATCTCGCTTAGCGGGGAAACGGCCGAGTTGGAGCCGGTCATCGATCACTTCAGTGCCGTGTCCATCCCGGTTATCGGCATCACCGGCAATTCCCACTCGCTGCTTGCCAGAGCGGCCTCAGCGCCTCTGCTGTTGCCGCAATGGCGGGAAGTGGGACCGGAGAGCGTCGCCCCGACGACCTCCACGACGATGTCGCTCGCGCTCGGAGACGCCCTTGCCATGACGGTCATGCACCTCAAGGGGTTCGACAGGAGCGACTTCGGCCGTCTCCACCCCGGTGGAGCCTTGGGCGCCAGATTGAAGCCCATCAGCAGGGTCATGCACTCCGGCAATGAGGTTCCGCTGACCCGCGCTGATAGCGCAATGCGCGACGTGATCGTCGAAATGACAGCCAAGCGCCTCGGCGTGGTCGGAGTGATCGACGGCGAGGGCTATCTCGTCGGCGTCATCACTGACGGTGATCTGAGGCGACACATGGAGGAGGGGCTCGATCATACGGCGAGCGAGTTCATGACCGGCAGTCCGAAAACGATTAGGTCAGACGCGTTAATCGACGACGCATTGGCGATGTTCGACGAACATCGGATCACGACTTTGTTCGTCGTCGAAGGCAAGGACGAGCGGCGGCGGCCGATCGGCATCCTCCATATCCACGATTGTCCGGTGACCCGATGAACACTGTTATCCTGATTCCCGCTCGCTTCGCGTCGACGCGATATCCCGGAAAGCCCCTTGTCGAGCTGAAAGGAGTCGGCGGCGTCGCGAAGCCGTTGATTCAGCGAAGCGTCGAGGCGGCACGCCGCGTTTCGGGCGTCTCCGGCGTTTACGTCACAACCGATGACGAGCAGATCGCCAATGCCTGCAACAATTTCGGAGTGGGGGTCATCATGACGTCCCCCGAATGCCGCAACGGCACCGAGCGCTGTGCCGAGGCGCTCGCTTCACTTCACGACCCGGACTTGATCATCAATTTCCAAGGCGACGCATTGCTTACGCCTCCCGGCTTCGTCGAATCCCTGATCGCGCGGATGCGCGACGACAGCGATGCTCTGGTGGCTACCCCAGCGATGCGATTGCGGAGCGATGAGGTTCGAGCGCTACAGGCCGAGGAAGCGGCTGGTCGCGTCGGGGGGACTTCGGTCGTGACGGACGGGCAAGGATACGCCCTCTATTTTTCCAAGCGGTTGATCCCGCACCTTCCGGATGGATCATTGTCGGACGGGCTGTCGCCTGTCCGCCTGCATGTCGGGGTCTACGCCTACCGACCGGAAGCGCTCGAACGATATGCGGCGACTCCGGTAAGCGAGCTTGAGACGCTCGAGGGGCTGGAGCAGCTGCGGTTCCTGGTCGCCGGTGTGCCGGTGGCAGTTGTGGATGTCGCGACCCCTTCCTTCGCACTCCGCGAACTCAACAACCCGGAGGACGTCGGGCCAATTGAGCAGGCTCTTATTGATTCAGGTCTCGAATGACCGCCCTCGACGCGCTGCCCGAACGCTATCGTGTGATCCTCTGCGACATCTGGGGCGTCATCCACGATGGAGTACGGCTTTACCCAGGGTCCGCGGATCGCCTCCGTCAATGGCGTGAGGAGGGCCGCAAGGTCATCCTGATCACCAATGCCCCGCGGACGGCGGAGGCGGTGGAGCAGCAGCTCGACCGGATCGGACTTCCGCGCGACGCATGGAACGGCATATCGACGAGCGGAGAAGCGGGGATTGCGGCCCTTACTGCCAAAGGATCCCCGGTCGGGTTTATTGGTACCGGGGCAGATCGCGAGATCCTCGAAGGGCGCGGTGTGTGGATCGCTGAAAATGGGGAATTTACAGAGTTCGCTTGCACAGGTCTCGACGACGAGCGCCGGACCGTCGGTGAGTATCTCATGGAGCTGGAAGATCTCGTCACACGCAATGTCCTGATGCACTGCCTGAACCCCGATCGGATCGTCGTTCGGGGCGGTGAAACGGAGCCTTGCGCAGGCGCCCTGGCCGACTTGTACATCGATCTCGGCGGTCGCGTGGAATGGTATGGCAAGCCATTTCCCGCCATTTACCGTCACGCGTTGAAGCTCGCCGGCAGCCCTTCGATCGAGGAGGTGATTGCCGTGGGAGATGCGCTCCAGACAGATATTCTGGGAGCGGCCAGGATGGGATTTGACGCCGTGTTCGTGGCGGGGGGGATCCACGCTGGCGAGAGCTTCCCTGCAGAGTTCGCTGAAAGGAACGGCCTGGGCGACTGGCATCCGGTGGCGGTCGTCGACTCCCTTCGCTAAGGCCCAGCAATGCAATTCGTGCCGACTGCATAGAACAGCGACGTGAAGCCGACCGTCTTCATCCAGGCGAACGATCGCCAGCTGCTGGGCGCAAAGATTTCCGCGCACAGCTACAAGCGCAGCAGCAGGCGCCCGGACAGCTTCGACGTGAAGATCATGCGCGTGCAGGACTTTCCGCGATTGATGCAGCCCGGGCAGTCCATCCTTCGCGGCGGGCATGTCCGGCCATGGGATCCCGACGACCTGCAAAGCTTTACGCCGCTGCGCTTCGCTCCACCCAGCCTCATGAACTTCGAGGGTCGAGCGTTGGTCACCGACCCGGACTGCTTCGGCGTTGGAGATGTCGCGGACCTGCTGGAGCGTGACATGCGCGGGAAGGCGATCATGGCGGTCGCGCGCCCCGGTCATAACAAGCAGGCGGATTATATCGCTACGTCCGTCATGCTGCTCGACAACGCGAAGCTGCAGCATTGGAACTTCGACAACGATCTCGCCGACCTATTCGGTCACAGGTTCGATTACGTCGACTGGATCGAGCTGAAGCGTGAGGACCGTTCGACCGTTGGCTTCCTGGAGCCGCATTGGAACGACTTCGACCGGCTGACGAAGGACACTGGCATTCTTCACACCACCAAGCGTCGGACCCAGCCGTGGAAGACGGGACTTCCGGTCGACTACACGCTCCGCAAGCGCGGACCGTTCGATTTCCTGCGCCGCTGGGCCAATCGCCATTACGTATCGCACCCGGATCCGAAGCAGGAGGCTCTCGTCTATTCGGTGCTCGCGGACCTCGTCGATGAAGGTTCGGTCACCCGTGAAGAGCTGAAGTCTGAGATGGCGGCAAATCACGTGCGTCATGACTCGCTGCAGCTCGTCGAGCGCTATCGCGGCTGGAGCTTAGGGGACGCGCTGGCTTAGAAGTCGCTTTACGGCGTCGGCTGCCATTCGCACCGGATCCTCGATCGGATTGCAGAGCGGGCGATCGACCGTGCCGGCTAAGCCGAGACGATCGAGATTTGCCCAGAACTTGCGAATGTCGCGTCGGGAGATCGAGACGCCTTCGATGCCGAGCTTCTGGCGGCCTTCGCTGTCGAGCTCGACGGGTATCAGCCCCACCGGGTTCCCTGTCATCACCGCTTCGGAGATCATCGATACACTATCGGCGGTGACGAAGTTCTCATCCGCGTCGGCGAGAAGTATCGGATAGCGAACCTCTCGATCCAAAATCACGTGGCAAGCTACGCCAGAAGCTCGCACCGCTTCGAACGCAGACGCCGGAGTTCGCGGGCTTCCAATCACGATCAGGGTGCCGCCGGTCGATTTTGCCCGTTGCGCGAGCACCTTCAAGGAATTGACAAGCCGGTCCTCAGGCAGCCGCCAATACCGCGTCGGCCCGCCGAGTGCGGCTAGCAGGTGCGGACGCGGGAGCGAGTTCAAAAGCTTGCTCTCCGCGTCCGTCGGTTTCGGCGGTTTTCCATGCCGACCCAGGGCGATCGGAAGGACCAGGACATTCTCATCATGAGCAACGGGATATTGGGCAGTCGTAATGACCAGGTCGAACAGCCGATTTTCCGCCCGTGGATTGCCGAGGCGGACGATTTTCGTGTGTTTGCCGCTGCGCTTTCTGATCCAACGCGACACCGCGACGCTTCGACGCCCGATTCCAATCACGAGATCGGGCCATGGCGGTTCAAACGAATGTCGCGCGCGCCTGGTCAACAAATGAGGGCGCTTGGGAAGAAGGTTGAGCAAGAGCGCCCAGCTTCTCCGATAGGAAAGCGTCCGGGTTTCGAACGGCAGGCCGAGGGCTTCGGCCAGGGCGAGCAGTTGGTTGTTGTCGCCCCGGCGCCAGCCGAGCAGCACCCAGATCCGCGGCGTCGGTTCCATCACGCCCTGACCCGGCGGTATTCTCGAAAGAGCTGGAAAACGAGGACGATGACGGTGGCCGCATTACCAATGACGAAGGCCAGGGCAGCTCCGATCACTCCAAAGCTCCATGAGAGTGGCGCGACCGTCACGAAGAAGAGGATCGTGCCGATCAGGCGCGCGGTGAGAGGCGCATCCGGCCGGTCGAGCGCGTAGAGCATCGACGGGAGTGGGAAGCTGATGATCGCCAGCAGTGGCGCGATAATGAGGACGAGGATAATCGGGTAGGCGCCGATGAACTCCTTGCCGAACAGCAGCGAGATTAACGGCTTTCCGACGACGAGGATAATGAGGACGCTGAGAATGCTGGCGAAAGCGGCCATGGCGGTACCGCGCAGCATCAGGTTCCACGGTTTCTTCGTCTTGAGGTCCATTCGCACCACTTCCGGGTAGAAGGCCTTGGACAAGAGGTCCGCCGGCTTCGCGGCGCTGTCGGTCAAGCTGGAAGCCACTCGGAACAGGCCAGCGCCCGTTGCACCTAAAAGGCCGCCAACCACCAATCGCGCTACCGGCCCCCACGCAGTGACGAGGCTGGACGTTAGGTTGACGTGGATCGCGAAGCGCCAGGCCCCGGGAAGCATCTCCGGCCGCAAGGTCGGCCGAATGCCCTCTAGCATCCCCCGCCGCCGAAGCTCCCGCCAGGCCAGGAACCACATGTAAAGATCGCCCCCGAGCTCGGTAACGAACCAGATCGCGACATAGGTTTCGAAACCGCCATCCAAGGCGAAAGCAATGGCCGAAAGCACGGCGCGAACGATTGGATAGCCGCTGCCCTGCCAGCTGATCAGGTCGAAGCGGTCGAGTGCCCGCAGGACGCCGATCGGGGTCGCGGCGCCCATCGTCGGGAGCAACGTGCAATAAAGCATGGCAAGCCACAGAAATCGGTCGTCGATCCCGAACCATCGACCGATGAACGGCAGCAACATGACCGCGACGAGCATCCCGCCGAGGCCGCTCAAGACGTCGAGAGCGAAGGCGAAGCCGGTCGAGGCCTTAAACTCCTCATGTTCGCCGGTGACGAGAGCCTGCCCGCCGTAGCGGACGATCAGTTGCCACGATTGAAACTTGCTCAGCCCGCTCGCTGCCTTGGCATAGCTGGTGATGAGGATGAGCATGCCGAAAAGCTCGACGCCGAGCCCTCGCCCGGCAATGGCAAGCGTGGCGATTCCGGCGACGGCCGCCACCGCCTTCGACGCCGCCAGGTAGCCGCTATTCTTCAGCAGCGACCGGAAGTGGGCGTCTTTGAACCAGTGCCTCATTCGCCGGCTCGCCTAGACGAGCCGCCGGTGTCTGTCGTCAGCAATTTTCGGCGGTCAGGCCGGTTCTGGAACGCGCTGCTGAATCACCTTGTCCGCAAGCGGCCCGTTGAGCTCGGCCAGATGGTCGAACTCCGCCTCGTAGGTGGCAAGGCCTTGGCTCTGCGACCGAAGCTCTGCTTCCAGCCCGCCCAGCTCCGCCTCGGGCAACAGGGCCTCGACGCGGTCCCAGCCGGTCCAGCCATCACGCGGTCCCATGCCAAGCATCTGGCCGCGCCGTCCGGCGACCGCCGAGGTGATGCGGCTGGTGGCGCTCGACGGGCAGACGACGGTGATCTTGTGCATCGGCTCCAGCAGGTGGGGCGCAGCCGCTGACAGAGCCTCCTGCATCGCCAGCCTGCCCGCTAGCCGGAACGCGAGCTCCGAGCTGTCCACGCTATGATAGCTGCCATCGACCAGGGTCACTGCGACATCGACTACCTGGAAGCCGAGCGGTCCCTTTACCATGGCCTCGCGCACGCCGTCCTCGACTGCCGGGATCCACTGCTTCGGCACCGAGCCGCCATGGATCTTTTCTTCGAACTGAAAGCCGTCGCCGCGGCTGACTGGGCGAATTTCAATGATGACGTCGCCGAACTGGCCGTGACCACCTGACTGCTTCTTGTGACGGCCGTGCTGCCGGACGGGCTTCCGGACGGATTCCCGATAGCCGACGGCTGGCGGATGGCTCTTCACCTCGACTCCGTAGCGGCGCTTCAGCCGGCCGATCACGGTGCTGAGATGCTCGTCGTTGACGCCGCGAAGACGGATCTCGTGGTTCGCCTCGTCATGTTCGACGACCAGCCCGGCATCTTCCTCGACCAGCCGCTGGAGCGCTCCGGAGAGCTTCACGTCATCCTTGCGGTCGGCCGGTTCGATCGCGAAGGCGCAGTTTCGCGCCGGATATTCGATGTCGATGGCGGGCGGCAGCTTGCCCGAGCCGATCCATTCGCCACCCTTGACGCCGTCGACCTTGGCGATGGCGACAATGTCGCCGGGGTTCGCTTCGGTAATCTTCTGCGTCTTCTCACCCTGGACCTTGAACAGCGAGCCTGCGCGGGTGTGCTCGCCGCTTTGCGCTTTGAGGTCCGAGCCCTCGCGGATCTTGCCGCCGAGAACTCGGGCGAGTGCCAGACGCCCGATGGAACCATGCAGAACCTTGAACACGTACATCGACGGGTCCGCGACGGACAACCGCGTCGCCGATGACTGCGGTGCAGGAGCTTCGTGACGTAGGGCTTTCAACAGCCGCCTCACGCCCCATGAGCTCGTGGCGCAGCCGAACAGAACCGACACGCCGATGTTCTCGCCGGTCTCGCGAGCGAGGTCCTTCAGCACCTTCTCGCGGCTCGGCGTCTCATCCATCAGCAATTGCTCGAGCAGCTCGTCGTCATGATCGGCGAGTTGTTCCAGCATGTGCGTCCGTGCTTCGATTTCACGCGATTGCAGGTCGGCGGGAATATCGATCCGCTCGCTTTCCTGCCCCGCGCGATACTTGAAGGCGTATTCGAGCGCGAGATCGACAAAGCCGCTGACCTTCTCGCCGTCCCAAATGGGAATCTGGCGAGCAATCAGCGGAGAGACACTCATCGGCTGGAGGGCTGTCAACAGATCGCGGATGCGACCATGGGCCTGGTCGATCCGGTTGACGTAAATGAGATGGGGAATGCCGAGCTCGTCGAGCATCCGAAGGGCAGGGGCCGCGAGAGGTGCGCGCGCCGGATCCGGATCGACGACGACGATCGCCAGGTCGGCAGCAGCGACCGCGCGAGCGCCATCGGCGGCGAAACCGATCGATCCCGGCACGTCGATCAGCGCATATTCGTCGTCGAGATATTTGAAGTTGTAGAGGTTGACCTCGGTTGAGCCGCCACGCTGGCGGGCTTCCGGGCTGCTATCGCCGATGCTGCTGCCGTTTGCAGTGGAGCCAAGCCGGTCGGTTGCTCCGGCTGCGAACAGCATGGCTTCCGCCAGGCTGGTCTTTCCCGCGCCGGCCGGTCCGACCAGCGCGATTGCTCGAGTGCCGTTGGCAGCAGTTCCAGGCATGCGACTCTCCCTTCGTCCGTTCCCGGGCGCGCGAGTCGCTTGAAGGCGCTCACGCGCTCTTCTGAAACAATCAGCGTCGGACTGTTTGCCGCCGTTGGCAAGGGGGTCGGAAGAGATGCCGTCTCGATTCTGCGCCCGACAGATGTTTTCAGGGGGTGGCGGGCTTCAGCGGTGAGGGCAGCCGGGCCAGCAGCAGGGGCGGCGCTTCCCGTCGCGTAGGTTCTCCGTGCCCCACTTGATGCGCTTCAGCCGGGTCTCCTGCTTTTTTGCGGAGTCGACCCAGCAGATCCATTCGTTGCGAGCGAGGGGGGTGATAACTTCCCAGGTTGCGAGCGCTGCGGGTTCGGCGACCAACGCATTTCTCAGGTCGCCCGGCAACTCATGAATCACGCCGCCGGGAAGATCTTTCTGTTCGGTCATCAGCACTCTCGATCTTGGCACGCGGATCGCACGCCGGGCTTGATACAAGGATTGGTGTTCGTCGCCTACGGTTCAGAATGCTTCGCCGAGCCCAAGATAGATTCCGCTGGCGTCCTTACCCAGACCGAAATCGAGCCGAACCTGCACGTCGTTGTCGTTGAACGGGCGATAACGGACCCCGATGCCGCCCGCGGGGAGCATATTACCTTTCCCGACGATATCGCCAGCCGACGGGGCGATCCCTCCCAACCCCGCGAAAGCGACGCCGCCCCAGCGACCGATGATGTGCTGCCGGAGCTCGACTTGAGCTGCCCAGCTTGCACGGTCGCGGTAGCGACCGCTTGGATATCCGCGAAGCGCGTTGTCCGATCCGAACATGCACAGGTCGTAATAGGGGACATGGCCGGACGTCGCACAGATCCGAACATTGGCAGCAACTACGGTGCCAGTTCCTAGAGGTTCGTAAGCGCTTCCCGATAAAGAGAGCTTGTTGTGCGCGAAGCTGTTGCCCAGCACCTTCGCTCCAAACAGCCATGACGAGCTCAGCAGCACGCCCCGGCGCGGCTGAGTCTGGCTGTCGCGCGCGTCGTAGGCGAACGAGGGGCCGAGCATTGAAAGGGTGCTGTTCAGTTCGTCTTGGGGCGGAGGCTGCGTCCGGCCCGGATCCTCGTTGGGCTCCGCATTCGTCGTCATGAGACGATACTGGAGGCCCCCATAGCCATGCGGAAATACTCGTATTTGCGCATGCAGCCGGGTTTCGAACGTCTTGTTTCGGAGCTCCAGAGACTCGCCTCGATCGCCATCGGATTCGCCGACGCCGAAATATCGCTGGATGGCATTCAGGTAGGTCGCGAGAGCGTTGAACCGGAAACGGTCCTGGTTCAGCGACATGCTGTGATAGGCGCCTAGGCCTTTCGTACCGCGATTGGTCCAGATTACGCCCCCGCCCGTGATCCATTGCTGGGGTCCGCCATTCGGGTTGTAGAAGACGACGACACCCCCTGCGAGGCCGGGGCCGCTTGACGGGCTTGAGAATGGGACAGGCGCGATAAGGACGTCGGCTTTACGCCGGTCCTTTCCCTTGCCGGCGGGCTCTTCCTGAGCTGCAGGGGACTTGGTCTCGGAGGGTCCCGGGGATCTGATGTCTTGCGCGCGCGCAGGAGTTCCAAAGGCCAGGAGCCAAACGGTCAGCACAAGGACCCAGGATTTCGGACTTGAGCAATTCACCGGTATCGGTTGTCGCTTCGCCGCTCGCCTGTACATCGGGTGCTACCCCGACATCGATAGAGCCATTTCCCGCGTTGAAAACTCTCGGTCCATGGGTATTGGAAACGGCATCCGCTCCTAGCTCAACCGGATAGAGCGTCGGGCTTCGAACCCGAAGGTTGGGGGTTCGAGCCCCTCGGAGCGGGCCATTTCTCAGGCGGCGGGCAGAAGCCTCTTCTCGCCGGCCAGACGGATCAGCGCCGACTGCAGCTTTTCGAAAGCGCGCACCTCGATCTGGCGAATGCGCTCGCGGCTGACGCCGTAGACCTGGCTCAGCTCTTCGAGCGTCTTCGGCTCGTCGGTCAGGCGGCGCTCGGTGAGAATGAACTTCTCACGCTCATTGAGCGTCTCCAGCGCGTCCATCAAAAGGTCGTGGCGGACGCGGCTTTCCTGGTCCTCGGCGATCCGCTCGTCCTGGAGCGGACCTTCGTCGACGAGGAAATCCTGCCACTGACCTTCGCCCTCGGTGCTCGCGAGCGGGGCATTGAGGCTGGTGTCGCCGCCCATGCCCATACGGCGGTTCATCGAAACGACTTCTTCCTCGGTCACGCCGAGGTCCTTGGCGATCTTGGCGACGTCCGCTGGCTTGAGATCCCCCTCTTCGAACGCCTCGATCTGGTTCTTCATCCGGCGGAGATTGAAGAAGAGCTTCTTCTGGGCCGCCGTCGTGCCCATCTTCACGAGGCTCCACGAGCGCAGGATGAATTCCTGGATCGACGCGCGGATCCACCACATCGCATAAGTGGCGAGGCGGAAGCCCCGGTCGGGCTCGAACTTCTTTACGCCCTGCATCAGGCCGATATTGCCTTCGGAGATCAGCTCGCTGACCGGCAGGCCGTAGCCCCGATAGCCCATGGCGATCTTCGCAACGAGACGAAGGTGCGAGTTGACCAGCTTGGCGGCCGCGTCCGTGTCCCCATGCTCACGCCAGCGCTTGGCGAGCATGTATTCCTCTTCCGGGGCGAGGATCGGAAATTTCTTGATCTCGGACAGGTAGCGATTCAGCCCTGCCTCCCCGCCGCTTGCGGGGATCGAGACGACATTCTTTTGTGCCATGTGCTTCAAACGTCTCCCTGGGCCGGCTGCTTATTACGCTGCCTGGCACGTTAATTCCTATACCAAAAGGGCGGTGAACAGTTCCTGCATGTCCGCTGGCATGCCACTCGCGAACGATAAGCGGTTCTTCGTTACGGGGTGGACGAATCCAAGCTCCGCCGCGTGAAGCGCCTGACGATGAAAATTAAGCCTTTTCAACAGCTCGGAAGAACTCTTTGCCGAACGGCCGTAGACAGGATCGCCGAGCAAGGGATGCCCGAGCGAGGCCATGTGAACCCGGACCTGATGGGTTCGGCCCGTTTCCAGTCGGCACTCGACGAGTGCTGCATCGCGCAGGAATTCCAAGCGGCGCCAGTGCGTTACCGCTCTCTTGCCGCGACCACCTTCGACGATCGAGATCTTCTTGCGGTTGGTCGAAGACCGCGCGAGCGGGGCATCGACCGTGCCTTCTGAGGTCTTCGGTCTCCCCTTCACGATGGCCAGGTATCTCCGGTCGATCGAGTGGACGGCGAATTGCTTGGCCAAGCCCTCATGGGCCACGTCCGTCTTGGCAACCACCAGCAGTCCTGAAGTGTCCTTGTCGATCCGATGGACGATCCCCGGCCGGGCGACGCCGCCGATACCCGACAGGCTGCCGCCGCAATGGTGGAGCAGGGCATTCACCAAGGTCCCGTCCGGGTTACCCGCCGCCGGGTGAACGACGAGGCCCGCCGGCTTGTCGACGACCAGCAGATGCTCATCCTCGAAGACGATCCTCAGTGGAATGTCCTGAGGTACGTTGTGCGCCGGCGTCGGCTCGGGAACCGTGAGCTGGAAAGCCTCGTTCCCGCGGACCTTGGTCGCCGGATCGCGAACCGCCACCGAGGCCATCGACTGCAGCGATCCGCTGCGGATGAGCGCCTTTAGCCGTTCGCGAGATAAAGTCGGGAGCGCATCGGCAAGCGCGCGGTCCAGCCGCCATCCCGAATGGCTCGGCAGAAGCTCGACGCTGATGACCTGGTGGCCCCCCACGTGTTGGATATGGGGATTCTTTTCGCCACTTCAATATTCGGCTCAGTCGCCCGTCGGTCCCAGATAATCGTCCCCGTAAATTGCCCGCCGGATGTCGCGGTGGAGAGACCGGTCGAACGGATCTTTCTGGACGAAGAACACCGCCGTCAGCTTGTTGGCGGGATCGACCCAGAACAGGGTTGACCAGGCGCCGTCCCAGAAGAACTCGCCGACGGCGCCGCGATTTTCCTGAGTGTCCTTTGGCTGTCCGGTGCGTACAGCGAAGTCGATGCCGAAGCCGCCGTTCCCCTTGTCCGGAAGCCACTGCCGGTCGGTCACCCGCGCATCGAGCTCGTTGGTCGCCATCATCCTTACCGTCGACGGCTTTAGGATGCGCACGCCGTCCAGGGTTCCGCCGTTCACCAGCATCCGAGCAAAACGCATGAAGTCGTCGACGGACGAAATCAGGCCGGCACCCCCCATGGTGAGCTTACGCTCCGGATTGAAGTTCATGTGGCGGAAGTCGGCCTCGGACTTTCTTTGCAGCGTTCCGTCGGGGCCCTTGGCATAGCCTGCGGCAAGGCGGGGCAGGATCGACTCCGGCTGCGTCCAGCCGGTTTCCTTCATCCCGAGCGGCTCGAAGATATGCTGCCGCACATACTCTTCATACGGCTGCCCGCTCAGCTTCTGGACGAGCAGGGCCTGGACATCGACGCCCGCGCTGTAACGCCATTTCGTCCCAGGTTCGTAGAGCAGAGGGACCGTGGCCAGGCGGCGCCCGAACTCCGGCAGATCATTCGCGAGGTTGAGCGGGTCGGCCTTCGCGAATGCCTCTTCGGGGTAGGTTGGGCCCGGTCCATAGCCGAAGCCTGCGGTGTGACGCACAATGTCGCGGATCAGGATCGGGCGGCGCGGGGCGACCAGGATTGGATTGCCGGCAGTGTCCTTGCCCACGAACACCTTGGCGTTGGCGAATTCCGGCAGGTACATGGACAAGGGATCGTCCAGGCCGAACTTGCCCTGTTCCCAAAGCTGCATGAACGCCACGCCGCTCACTGGCTTCGTCATAGAGAAGATCTGGACAAGCGTGTCACGGCTGAAGGGGCGTTTCGCCTCCCGGTCCGCATACCCAGCGGTACCGAAATATGCTTCCTTGCCATCCTTCCAGACCAGAGCCGATGCTCCAGCGGCGCGGCCGCTGCTGACCATGTCCTGCAGTGAGCGGTCGATGCGAGCCTTGTCGATCGTCACGGTCGACGTCGGCGGGGCAGAGATTGCGGAACTGAGTGTCAAAGTGGCGGCGACGGCCGCAAAGGCGAGGCTTCTCACGCGCGATTGTCTCCAACAGGCTGGATCGCCAACATGCTAGCCGCCGTTCTCCCGGATGCGCAAACTTGCACGAAGGTGAAGTCTGGTTCACTCACGCCGACCATGAAGGACGTCGATTTCGCCAGCCTCCTGTGTTCAAGGCTTTGCCACGACCTGATGTCGCCCGTGGGGGCACTCAACAATGGTATCGAGCTGCTCGCTGACGAGCAGGATCCCGAGATGCGGGCGCAATGCCTGGAGCTCCTTGGCGACAGTGCCCGGGCTACCGCGAACAAGCTGAAGTTCTTTCGTCTCGCGTTTGGAGCCGGAGGGGGGTTTGGCGAGCTAATCGACGCGAACGAGGCCAAGGTCGCCCTTCAGGGCATTTTTGGGGCCGAGCGAAGGATCGAGCTTGGCTGGATGGTTGCTCCCGAGAAGCTCTCGAAAGGCGCAATGAAGCTTCTCCTCAACCTCGCGCTCATCGCCGGAGACGCTCTGGTGCGCGGGGGAAGGCTGGACGTGGGCGCCGAAACCACGGGTGCAGGACTGGAAATCGCGATCCGCGGTGAGGGCCCCCGTGTCATGCTGGACGCGGGTCTCCGTGAAATCCTGACCAAAGGCGTTCCAAGTGGCGAGATCGAACCGCGTGCGGCGGGAGCTTGGCTGGCTTCCACCCTAGCGGAGGAATCCGGCGGGTCGATCCGGCTGTCGGAACCGGCGCCCGAGGTGCTCATGATCGGCGCCGTGGTTCCCCGGAACTAGGAAGCATCAGGGCTAACGGCGCATTAACTCCTGATCGTCATAAGCGGCCCGAGAGGGGCGGGACCGCGTTGCGATGGACGATCTGATTTCCGAATTCATTGCCGAATGCCGGGAAATGCTTGAGGCGCTGGGCGGAGAGATCGTCGCCTGGGAGGCCTCGCCTGACGATCGTGCGCGTCTCGATTCCATCTTTCGCTTCGTTCACACCGTCAAAGGCAATTGCGGCTTCTTCGACTTCCCGCGGCTCGAGGCGCTGAACCATGCCGCAGAGGATGCGCTTGCCGAAGTCCGAGCCGGCCGCCGTCACGCCGACCCTGCACTGGTCAGCGCGGTCTTGGCGATCATCGACAAGATTGCCGAAATGATCGCCACCCTGGACGCTGGTGAGAAGCTGCCGGAGGGTGACGACACGTCACTCATCCTCGCTCTTCAAGAGCGGGCCGAAGTCACGACTGCTCCAGTCGCTGCGACAGTTGCGGAGGCCCAGAGCAAGGCCTCAGCGCCGCGCACGATCCGGCTTTCGGTGGAGTTGCTTGATCGCCTAATGAGCGGTGTCTCCGACATGGTGCTCGCCCGCAATGAACTTGCACGCCGGCTGCGGGAAACCACTAGCGAAGTCGCTGTCGACGGAGCTTTCGAACGCCTGTCTTCGATCATCGCCGAGATGCGGGACGCTATCACCCGCACCCGTATGCAGCGGATCGAGAACCTGTTCGTGGCCTTGCCGCGCATGGTCCGCGACCTGTCGGCCGAACTCAACAAGCAGGTCTTGGTCGATATCGAGGGTGGTGACGTCGAGCTCGATCGCGAGATGATCGAGATGATCCGTGACCCGCTGACCCACATCATCCGCAACGCCGTGGATCACGGCATCGAAACACCTGCGGAACGCCTCAAGGCAGGCAAGCGGGAAATCGGCATCCTGTCGGTGTCTGCACGCCAGTCCGGAAACCAGATCCTCATCGACATCCAGGACGACGGCCGCGGGATCAATGGCAAGAAGCTCGTCGAGAAAGCAATCGCGGCAGGCGTCATCGAGAAGGCCGAAGCGGCCGATCTCAGCCATCGCGAACAGCTTTCTCTCATTTTCGAGGCGGGTCTTTCGACCGCCAAGCAAGTGACAGCGATCTCGGGGCGCGGCGTGGGCATGGACGTCGTCCGTTCGAACATCGAGCGCATTGGCGGCATCGTCGAAGTCGACAGCACCGTCGGGGTGGGCACGCGCATGACTTTGCGCGTCCCATTGACGCTCACGATCATCCCGGCCCTCACGGTGTCCGTCGCCGGTCAGAACTTCGCGATTCCGCGCTCGGCAATCGACGAAATCGTCCGCGCGAATGGCGAAAGCGTCGTCCTCGAGAAGCTTGGCGGGGCAGGGGTCGCCACCATCCGCGGACGCCGCGTGCCGGAGATCGCCCTCTCCGATGTCCTCGGCCTCGAAAGCGATATCCCCGAGCATGAGCGCTCGCTCGTCGTGCTCCGGCCGGCCGGCGCCGACGTCTATGCCTTGGCCGTCGATCGCATCCACGATCATGAAGAGCTGGTCGTGAAGCCTGCCGCTCCTGCAGTGATGGCGACTGGCCTCTACGCCGGCACAACCCTTGCGGATGACGGTAGCCCCATTCTTCTCTTCGACCCTGCCGGCATCGCCCAGGTGGGGGGCGTGAAACTCGAAGTCCACGACCGTGCCGCGCGTATCGTCGAGGCTCCGGCCGCGCCGATCGACGCGGAAACGCCTGTTCTCCTCTTCCGCGGGCTCGATGGAGGCCGTCGAGCCATGCGCCTCGCGGTTGTCGACCGGATCGAGGAAGTGCCCGCCAGCGCCATTCGGCCCGGAGCCGGGGAATTGCGAGTGCAGCTCGGCGAGACGATCCTTCCGCTGTCGGGCGTGAACGGCGAACTGCCAAGCGAGAAGGTCCGCCTCTTCCGCTTGAACGACGGCTCGCGCGAGATCGGCTACGCCTTCCAGGAGGTCATCGATCTGTCGGTGGTCGGCAATGACGTCATACAGGCTGCATCGCCGGGCGAGGTATCCGGTGTCACCCTTGTGTCCGGCGAGCCGGCAGAGTTGATCGACCCGCACTGGCTATTCGCCAACATCGCCGCATCCGCAGTCCAGCCATCCGAACAGCTCGTCTGCCGGCTGCCCTCGGACGATCCCTGGATGCAGAACATGCTTCGTCCGATCGTTGAAGCCGCCGGCTACCGTGTGGTTTCCGAGCTCGACGAGGTCGAAGCGCACCTCGCGATCCTAGCCGACGCTTCTGAGGCAGGCTCCGCGGCTCGCACAATCCGCCTTCGTGCCGAACCCGAGCCGGCATCGTCGAAGGACGAAACCATTTATCGCTACGACCGCGCGGCGCTTCTGATGGCGCTGAAATCGGCCGGCGCAGGGAAACGCTGATGTCGGAGCTTCTGCTGATCGTGACCATCGCTGGCGAACGCGTCGCTCTTCCTGCGGCCTCCGTCGAGTCCGTGGTGGAGCTGGACACGTTGATCCCCGTCCCCCGGGCCGCGCCGCATGTCGCAGGTCTTTCGGCGCTTCGAAGCCGAGTGTTGACGGTGATCGACTGCATGCGCTCGCTGGAACTGGGCCATACCGACTGCTCGGACGGCATTCGCGAAGCGGCGGTCGTCGAGCTCGACGGCCATCATTACGCGCTCATAGTCGATCTCGTCGAAGACGTGGTCGAGGCGCTCTCTGAGCCGGTGGCTGTTCGAGCAGCCATGGGAGCCGGCTGGGAGCGCGTGTCACAGGGAATGGTCGATACCGAAGAAGGGCCGAGGTTGCTGATCGACATCGCCGCACTGGTCGGCGGCGCCGAGCGGCAAGCTGCTTAAGCTCTTCGTTACCGTTAGCGTTTAAGTCATCTCGCGAAAGCCGCAGTGGGAAGTGTTTGTTGTATGAAGAGCTGTTTGATCGTCGATGACTCGAAGGTCATTCGCAAAGTCGCAAGGCACATTCTCGAAACCCTGAATTTCGAGGTTGATGAGGCTGGCGACGGACGCGAAGCCCTTTCTCGCTGCGAAGAGAAGATGCCGGACGTGGTCTTGCTCGACTGGAACATGCCGGTGATGAGCGGAATGGAGTTCCTGCGCCTGCTTCGCCAGCGCGGGCACGACGACCAGCCCAAGGTCGTCTTCTGCACGACCGAGAACGACATGGCGCACATCCGTGCTGCCCTGGAAGCCGGCGCAGACGAATATGTGATGAAGCCCTTCGACCGAGAGACGCTGCACATCAAGCTTCAGCTCGTCGGCGTAGCCTAAGGCCCGCACCGTGGAGCGGGCGGTCGCCAGTTCGCGGGATCGTCAGCAGGTCCCGCCAGTCAGGAAGCGCCGGATCCGCCTGATGATCGTGGACGACAGCATGGTCGCACGGTCGGTGTTGTCCCGTATGGTCGAAAGCGACGGCTCGTTCGAGCTCGCGGCGGTGGCTGGAACCGCGGAAGACGCGATCGATGCGCTGCAAGCCGTCCGCGTCGACACCATTCTCCTCGATCTGGAAATGCCCGGGGCAGGCGGATTGCGCTCGATCCCACGCATTCTCGACAACGCCAGCGGCGCGCACATTATGATCGTATCCTCGATGGCCGAAGAGGGCGCCGAGGAGACGGTCGCAGCACTCGCGCTTGGAGCAGCCGACGCACTTCCGAAGCCGGGAACCGGCCGATTCAATGGGCGCTTTTCGGAAGTCCTGATCTCGCGGCTGAAGGCACTCGGCTATGCAGACGACCAGCGGCGGTCCGTCGCTCCAGTTAGCAAGATCGTTCACGCGCCGCTCCGTGCAATGTCGAACGATCCGATCGAAGTGCTCGCCATTGGTGCCTCGACCGGCGGCATTCACGCACTCAACAGCTTCTTTGAGACTCTGCCGCGGCGGATCGGCATTCCGATTTTGGTCACGCAGCATCTTCCGGCGCCCTTCATGCCGGTATTTGCTCGCCAGCTCGGCATCGCCGCAAAGCGCGAAACGCTGGTTGCGGAAGACGGCATGGCTCTTCTTCCCGATCGCGTTCTGATCGCGCCGGGTGATGCCCACTTGCTGGTCGAGCAAGGGCTGGATGGACCAGTCGCTCATCTGGATCGAAGCGCATCGTCCACCGGGTGCATGCCCTCCCTGGATCCAATGTTTGAATCGATCAGCACTTACTTCGGGAACGGCGCCGCCGGTGTGGTGCTGACGGGCATGGGCCGCGATGGGGCGCTTGGAGCGGCCAAGTTGGTCGCGGCCGGCGGCTCGGTTCTCGCCCAGGACGAGGCTAGTTGCGCCGTCTGGGGCATGCCGCGCGCCATCCTCGAGGCCGGCCTCGCGTGCGCCATCATGCCACCGGATAAGCTTGCTCGCCGTGTTGCGTCGCGTGTGGGAGACAGTGCTTGCAGATAAGCGATAGTTCCAGCCGGATCCTTGCCGGCTTGCTGGAGGCGCGTACCGGCCAACAGCTCACCATGAGCCGTCGCTGGCGGATCGAGACGGCGCTCTCCGCATTGCTTCGAGAGCGCAGCATCGCGACACTCGACGAACTCATCACGATCCTGGTCATGGGCAAGGAGCCCGGCCTGTCGAGCCAAGTGGTCGAGGCGCTTCTGAACAACGAGACCTATTTCTTCCGCGACCGGACGCCCTTCGACACGCTCGCCAGGCACGCATTGCCGGCGCTCGCGGCAAAGCGTGCATCGAAGAAGAGGCTGCGGATCTGGTCGGCGGGCTGTTCCACTGGGCAGGAAGCCTATTCACTGGCGATGATGTTCGCCGACGAGGCCGACAAATGGCGCGGCTGGACCGTAGATATTCTCGGCACGGACGTTTCGAGTTGCGTCATCGATCGCGCTCGCGCTGGGGTTTATTCGCAGTTCGAGGTGCAGCGCGGTCTCGCGATCACCCAGACCGTGCGCTGGTTTGAGGAAGGCGGCGATGGCTGGCGGATCATCGAGCCGCTTCGCCGGAACGTTAGGTTCCAGGTGCACAACCTGCTCGACCTGCCGCCCCAGCCGGCGGGAGGGTTCGACATCATCCTCTGCCGCAATGTCCTGCTCTATCTCTGCTCGGAGAAGAAGGCCCAGGCATTCGATCGACTGTCGTCCGCGATGGCCGAGGACGGCTGGCTGATGCTGGGCGCTGGCGAAACGGTCATCGGCCAGACGAAGAAGTTGGTTTCCGACACCAAGGTGCGCGGTCTCTATCGGCTGGACCATCGCAAGAACGACGATCGCCGAATGGCCGCGCAAGCCTGAAGGGCTTGACCTAGCCCCCAATGCTGTGCGCCTTTGCGTGGATGGACCTCGACATGATCGACAGGCCGTCGCCGAACTTCGACGACCGCATGATGCCGGTCTCGATGATCGTTCTCCATTACACCGGAATGCCGGACGCCGAAGGCGCTCTGAACCGCCTGACCTCTCCGGAGGCCAAGGTCTCCTGTCACTACCTGATCGACGAAGATGGGGTCATCTATCGCCTGGTCGATGAGGAGAAACGCGCCTGGCACGCCGGCAAGTCCCGCTGGCGCGGCATTTCCGACGTGAACAGCGCGAGCGTGGGCATCGAGCTGGTCAATCCGGGCCACGAATTCGGGTACCGCAACTTTCCGGATGAGCAGATGGCGTCGCTCATTCCATTGCTCGCCGACATCAAGGATCGCCACGGCATCGGGCGCGGCAACATCGTCGGTCATTCCGATGTTGCTCCCGCCCGGAAGGAAGACCCGGGCGAGCTATTTCCGTGGGAGGCACTCGCACGGTATCGCCTGGCCTTGCCGAGCCCGACCCGCGACCTGATCGATCCCTTCTGGACCGACGCCGCCTTCCTCCTCGCGCTTGAGCGGTTCGGCTACGACGTCACGGACGAGCAGAAGGCGGTGATCGCATTCCAGCGGCGTTACCGGCCGGACTTGATCGACGGGATCGTCGACGGCGAATGCCGCGCGAAACTCCTGTCGTTGCTGCTGCCGAGGCCGCAGTGACGAACCT
Organism: Sphingomonas daechungensis; assembly: GCF_039543105.1. NCBI lineage: Bacteria > Pseudomonadati > Pseudomonadota > Alphaproteobacteria > Sphingomonadales > Sphingomonadaceae > Sphingomonas > Sphingomonas daechungensis. The sequence goes on along the minus strand of NZ_BAABJC010000001.1, from coordinate 286,328 downwards.
CCGTCAGAGTTTTGAGCTATGATCCTTGCGTTACTTTCAGCTGCTCTCCTCGCGCAGGCCGCCGCAGGTCCGACTGCTTTTGCGTCCGCGGATGATGTGACCGCACAGGTCGAAGCGATGCGCACGTCGATGACAGCGGACCAGGGCTTCATGTGGAAGCCGTTGGTACGGAACGGCGAAGTCGTCGCCGCTCTCGAATATTGGCGAAAGCCGGCAAAGCCTGCGGTTCACCCCGACCAGGCGGAGTATTTCACGGTCGTTGCCGGGAGCGGAACCATGATCTCCGGCGGACGGCTTGTCGATCCGGTCACGACCAACCCGACCTTGCTCGAGGGGAGCGAAATCGAGGGAGGAGAGACGCGGGCGCTGAAACCTGGCGACGTCGTACTAATCCCTGCGGGCACGCCGCATTGGTTCGGGATTACCGGCGAACGCCTGGTCCTCCTCGGAACGAAGATCCCCCAATCGGCGACTGACTCGAACAAATAGCCGCTTGGCACTATATGCAGCCCTGCCAGAGGGCCGGGCGGCCGCGGCTTGCGCAAGCAAGGCGAGGAAAGTCCGGGCTCCACGGAACAACGGTGCCGGGTAACGCCCGGCGGGTCCTGCTTCGGCAAGGCTCAGGGAAAGTGCCACAGAAAGGATACCGCTCGCTCTCGGGCGGGTAAGGTCGAAAGGGTGCGGCAAGAGCGCACCGCGGGGGCGGCAACGTCACCGGCACGGAAAACCCCACCGGGTGCAAGACCGAATAGGGGCGGCATATGAGCTTGTTTCGGCTCGTCGCCCGGGTTGGTTGCTTGAGGGGCGGAGTAATCCGCCTCCTAGAGGAATGGCCGCACAGGCGCAGCAATGCGCTGGACAGAACCCGGCTTACAGGCCCTCTGGCAATACTGTTTCCCTGCGCAGGCAGGGGGCCAGTGCTTCTTTTTGGAAAAGCGACTGGGCTCCTGCCTTCGCAGGGGCGCGTTCAGCGTTTATCGGGGTCGGAATGGTAGGTCAGAAGAGATCGAACGACTGGGGATTTCCACGCTGGCGCGCGTACGGCGCCACCGCACGGGGCGCGACGAAGGTTCGGCTCTGCGACCGCGAGGGCTGTAACGAGGCCGGCGATCGGCCGGCGCCCAAGGCGCCCAACAGCAAGGACCGCTGGTATTTCTGCGAGCCCCACGCAGCCGAATATAACAAGAACTGGAACTACTTTGCCGGCCTCAGCCCGGAAGAGGCTGCTCGACGCGCGAAGGAAGAGGAGTCCGGCGCATCCGCCTTCCGCCAGTCCGCTCAATGGCAGTGGGCCGGCCCGGGCGATGGCACGCGCAGCCGGGACGAGATGCGTGCGCTTGATGTTCTGGAGCTCGACCCAGATGCCGAGTTCAAGGATGTGAAATCCGCCTATCGTCGGCTGGCGAAGGAGCATCATCCGGACACGAACGCGGGGAATAGGGAGGCCGCCGACAAGTTTCAAAAGGTCCAGGCGGCCTACGAGGTTCTCCGCAAGGCGGAAGAGCGGAAGACCGGGAAAGCCGCCTAGCGGCTGACCATGAAGGTCGCGGCGCTCTGTGCGATCGGATGCGCCGGGTCGCCGCCATGGGCGACGCCACGCACGAAGGCGACTTGCCGCGTCACCTTCACGCACTCGCAGCGGGCGAAGACGGTCTCGCCCTTGAGCGCCGGCCGCATATAATCGAGGCGAAGGTCGAGCGTGACGATGGGCACGAAGCGGCCAAGTTTCATCCACACCGAACCGCCGCTAGCCGTATCGATCAGGCTGACGATCGCACCGGAAGCGAGCACGCCCGTCTCCGGAACGCCGACAAGCTCTTCCCGCCAGGGCAGCGCGAGCTCCAGCCAGTCCGGACCAGAGTCCTGATAGTCGATTTCCAACGCGCTTCCGTGTCCGACCTTGCGGGCCAGCTCCACAAAGCGGCGCGGATCGAACTGGGCCGCCGCTTCGGCCGAATCCGCCTTGCTCATGCCGCCAGCCGCTGAGCGGTTTCGCGGACTAGCGCGATCATGTTGGGCACGCCTTGCGTCCGGCTGGCGCTGAGATGCTTGCTGAGTTCGAATGGGGCGAGGGCTTGCGCGACATCCATGCTGGCGACGTCCTCGGCCGACTTGTCCTGAACGGCGGACAGGACGAGCGCGACGATTCCCTTGGTGATGGCAGCGTTGCTGTCCGCGAGGAAGTGCAGTCGTCCATCTGCCGTCGTTGGGTAGACCCAGACGCTCGCCGAGCAGCCGCGGACTTTGGTCGCGTCTGTCTTCAGGGCGTCGGGCATATGCTCCAGCTTGCGGCCGAGGTCGATCAGCAGCCGGTAGCGATCCTCGCCATCGAGCAGCTCATATTCGTCAAGAATTTCCTGAATCGGCGGGAGGTCCGTCACGGTCGTCGCCTAGCAGGCGACGGAAACGCATTCTACCACTACCGGTTACGAAGGTCCTCGATCTCTCGCGAGAGGCTGTTTTCCTTCTCAACGGTAATCCGTTCGAGCACCTTGATGCGCTCCTTCAGTTCCGAAACCTCGTCCCGAAGCCGAGCGTTCTCCCGGCTTTCCTCGGCGGGCTCCTGGCCGCGGCCGTCACCGTTCTCCATCCGGCGCTTCAGCAAGGCGAAGAGGAAGACCATCGCGATGATGATGAGAACAAACTCGAAGGGGTTGTTCATCGAACTTTCTCTCCAATCTCCGGACGCGGCGCATCACGCAGGGCCTCGATCTGGGCAGCCGTCTCAACGCCCCGGTCGGTCACAATCTGCTCTAGCACGCGAAGACGCGCCTCGATGCGCTCGACGTGTGCGGCATATTGGGCGCTCTTCTCCGCAGCAAGGCTTGTCTGCGCCTCGATCTGCTTTTCCTTGACCCGAATCCACATCTTGAAAGGCGCGATTCCGATCGCGGCGAGAGGGATGAGAACCCAGATCCAGCTGGCGATGCTGTTCATCAGGCGTTTCCGCCTTTGTCGATCGCGAGAGCATCGATTTCGCGAGCGAGTCTGTGCGGTTGGTCGGTGACGATCCGTTCGACCGTCTCTAGGCGGTCCTTGATGGCGCTCAGTTCTGCGCGGAGTTGTGCGTTCTCACTCGTCAGTAGCTTGATCCGCTCGCCGTTCTCGCGGCTGTTGGATGGGTGGAGCGGCGTGCCCCACGACGTTTCGAGCGGATAGCCGTTCTTGATCCTGAGCCAGGTCGTGAAGACCCATCCGGCCACGGCGACGGTCACGATGACAGCGATCATCGGGAACAGGTTCGACAAAAGTGACAAAATCTCTGCGTCCATTGTCATATTCCCCTTAGTTACCGAACCTGTTCGGATTCACGGTCGAGCGCGTCGCGTTCCACCAAGGCGTCGATCTGGTCGGCGGTTTGGATACCGCGATCCGTTACGATCCGCTCCAGGATGGCGACGCGCGCCTCCAGCCGCTTCTTCTCGGCAGTTTCACGGGCCACGTCGTCGAGCGCTTTGCGGTCGGTGATCCGTAGCTCCAGATACTTGAAGCACATCCACATGATTGCGACGCCGCCAGCAATGCCCGCAATCGGAATGAGCACCGCAAGGTTCATGAAATCCTCCAACCCCTGATGACGACTAGCGAAGCTGCTCGATTTCCCGAGCAAGCGAACGGTTTTCGGTCGTGACGTAACTTTCGACGTCGGCAAGCCGGCGATCGATGTCCTTCAACCGCAGGCGGATATCTCGCGCGGTGCGGGCGGGTGACCGCCGAACCGACTGCCAGAATTCGCGCTCCTGGACATCCGTGCCTTCGAGCTCCCTCGGCTGTTCGGGGACCAACCAACCGGCAATGAAATAAACCGGCAGGATCGACCCGCTGCTGAGAAAGACGGCGGCGATCATCGTGATCCGGACCAGGCTGATGTCGAAGCCGGTATAGTCGGCGATGCCGGCGCAAATGCCCATGACTTTGCCGTTGCGCTTGTCCCGGTAGAACCGGGTCCGGCTGGGAGGCTGGTACGCCACGTTCATTCTCCTGTCCGGGCGCGGCTGCGACCACGGTTGCGGACCTGGCTAAGCTCGTCAGCGATGCGGTCGGTTGCGTCCGGCAGGCACTGCTGCTTCCAGTTCGGGTTCTCGGCAGTCATGATCCGTTCGATCGAGCACAGCCTGTCGTCCAGGCGGCGTGCGAGATCGTAAAGTTCATCCAGCAACTTCTCATCGGCACCGGTAATCGTCGCGGCCGTTTTCCACTTCGTGATGTAGTGGAACAGGATCCACGGGAGCCCGATGAACAGGATCGTGCATATGACGATCGGACCAATCACACCTTCCATTCTCTAATCCCCTTTGCGCTTCAGCGCCGCCTTCATGGCTTCCAGTTCTGCGTCGACCTGTTCGGACGCACGCAATTCGGCAATCTCTTCCTCGAGGCTCTTCGGCCCGGTCATGCCGAGCGCATCGGCACGACCCTCCGCGAAGTCGGCCCGGCGTTCCAGCACCTCGAACTTCGAGAAGGCATCTTCCGTCCGTCCGCCGTGCATGATCTCACGGGCCTTGGCACGCGTGACCGCACTCTCGAGGCGAGCCGCAATAGCATTTTGCCGGGCACGCGCCTCGCGCAATTTGCCCTGCAGCTTGGCGATATCCGCTTCGTAGGTCTTGAGGGTCTCGTCGATCTGATCGATCTCGGCACGAAGTCCGCCGGCCATGTCGGCAGCCTTCTGGCGCTCGATCAGCGCAGCCTTGGCAAGGTCCTCGCGGTCCTTGCTCAGTGCAAGCTCGGCCTTCTCGGTCCAGCTCGATTGAAGCTCCTCAAGGCGCTTCAGCGCCCGGCGCATTTCCTTGCCATCGGCAATGGAGCGCGCGGCACTGGCGCGGACTTCCACCAACGTTTCTTCCATTTCGAGGATGATCATGCGGATCATCTTCGCCGGGTCTTCGGACCGGTCGAGAAGCTCCGTCATGTTCGCCGCGAAGATATCCCTCGTGCGAGAGAATATACCCATTTCAAACTCCGCAATCGTAATCAGGCCTGTATGGCCAAAAGATATACAAGGATCGTGCCAGAATGCGCGAAATGGCTGAAGAATAGAAAAACTGCAGAAATTCGCCAATATCTCAACTGAAATATCTTGCCAACTGATGGGGCGAGACACCAATTATCAGCGCGATGGAGCGGACAAATCAGTTCGTCGGGCAGAGCCTGGCCTTTCTCGATGCTGTCGAGCGGGCGAGCCGTGCGGCGCCCCTTAATCGCCCGGTCCTGGTCATTGGCGAGCGCGGCACAGGCAAGGAGTTGATCGCCGAACGTCTTCACCACTTGTCGTCGCGCTGGGCGGGGCCCCTGGTAGTGATGAACTGCGCGGCGCTTCCCGAGACGCTGATCGAAGCCGAATTGTTCGGGCACGAGGCCGGCAGCTTCACCGGCGCGTCGAAGACTCGCCACGGACGGTTCGAAGAGGCGGACGGCGGAACGCTCTTCCTCGACGAACTCGGAACCTTGTCGATGCCTGCACAGGACCGCCTGCTGCGCGCGGTGGAGTACGGCGAGATTACCCGCATAGGAGCGTCCAAACCGATTTCGGTCGATGTCCGGATCGTCGCAGCGACCAACGAAAACCTTCCGCTCCAGGTCGACAAAGGTCATTTTCGGGCTGACTTGCTTGATCGCTTGTCGTTCGAGGTGGTGACCCTCCCGCCGCTGCGCGCACGGACGGGAGATATATCGCTGCTGGCGGATCATTTTGGTCGGCGGATGGCGGTGGAGCTGGAGTGGCCCAACTGGCCGGGCTTTTCTCCCCGGGCCGTCGCGGAGCTCGAAGCCTATAATTGGCCGGGAAACGTCCGCGAGCTCAGGAATGTGGTGGAGCGCGCGGTCTATCGTTGGGAGGATCCCGAGCGGGACATCGACGCCATACAGTTCGATCCATTCCATTCTCCGTGGGCACCGGCGATCGGGCAGGTCACCCACCCGTCGCATACGGACGCCAAAGTTTCGGAGGAGCCAGTTCCGAGCGCGGAAAGTCCGTCGTCGGCACCTCCGCCAGCATCGACCAGTGACTTCCGGGCCGCGGTGTCAGACTACGAGCGTGCCCTCCTGCAGAACGCGCTTGCCGCCAATCGCTTCAACCAGCGTGCGACGGCCGCCGCCCTCAATCTGAGCTACGACCAGCTTCGCCACGCCCTGAAACGCCACAAGCTGCTGGAAACCGACGGCGCCTGATCCCGACCGTTTGTCGAATTTGCAGTGAATGCGGGCGCAAAGAGGCGTATTCTGCCTCGGCAAGGTGAGGAGGCTTTTATGAAAGCACTAGTCCTTGCTGCCGGCGCCGTGGCCTGCTCTTTGGCGTATCCAGCATCCGCGGGCATTTCAGTCCTCGACGGCAGTTTCGCCGAGGGTTGTTTCAAGGCTGCCGAGCAGCGCAACGTCACCCTTGAGTCGATGAACACCTGCGACCGGGCCTTTTCGGACCAGGCTTTGTCCGACGAAGATCGCCTGGCGACTCACGTGAACCGCGGGATCGTTCGCATGCTTCGGAGCGACTACGGGCGTGCCGAGACGGATTTCAGCGCTGCCATGCAGATGAATCCGCAGCGATCGGAGCCGTACCTCAACATGGCGATCCTGCAGTTGAGGACGGGTCACAGCGAAGCGGCCGTGCCGCTTTTTTCGAAAGCGATCGAGCTTGGAACGGAGCTGCCGGAGGTTGCTTACTACGGCCGCGGGCTGGCTCAGGAAGACGTCGGCAACGTCAAGGCGGCCTATGCGGACCTGAAGCAGGCCGTCCAACTGAAACCCGCCTGGGACGCGCCGCGTCGCGACCTTGCCCGCTACAAGGTGAGCCGCCCGTAGACGGCTCGCCAAGTGCCTAGTGCATGTTGGTCATCGCCAGCAGCATCGGGATCGACAGCAGGGTGTTCAGCCGCGAGAAGATCATCGCGGTGCGGGCCGACTTCGCCTTCGTCGCGTCGTCCGCCTCGACGAGCCCAAGTGCCTTCTTCTGGTTCGGCCAGATGATGAACCAGACGTTGAAGGCCATGATCAGCGCTAGCCACATGCCAATGCCGATCAGGCGGTTGGATGGGTCGTTCAGCAGCAACGCATTTTCCTCGCCGTAGAGGTAGGCGAGGATCAGGCCGGTCACGACGGTGAAGACGGCACCCCAGCGGAAATAGAAGAGTGCCTTCGGAGCGATGTATTTGGTGACCCCCGGTTTCAGTTCGGCGGGTACCGTGGGCATGGTCGGAATCTGCACGAAGTTGAAGTAATACAGCAGGCCGATCCAGGTGATGCCGAAGAATACGTGCAGCCACTGGAACACGCCCAGCCACAAGTCGGTCGAGCCAACCGAGTTCTGGAAGCCGCTGTTCGGAAATACCACGATCAGAATGGCCAGCACCAACCCCGCGATCAGGACACCGTTCAGATTCTCAAAGAATTTTCCCATCGTTTCCCCCTTCGCCGACAGACGGCTCCAAGACCTTCTTACGGCCCCGAAACAGTGAGTCGCAAGGTTGTGCGACGAACCATGGAGCGACATGGGCCGAGCATCGTTATGCAGGCGAAATCCCCGAAGGAGACAGACCGCCATGGCCTTCCAGCTGCCCGAACTTCCCTATGCCAAGGACGCCCTTGTGCCGCACATCTCGGCGGAGACGCTCGAATTCCACTGGGGCAAGCATCACCGCGCCTACGTCAACAAGACCAACGAGTTCGTCAGCGCGAAGCCCGAGCTAGAGGGCGCATCGTTGGTCGAGGTCATCCGGCACGCCAGCGGAGGTGGTGAGAAGAAGCTTTTCAACAACAGCGCCCAGCTGTGGAATCACAGCTTCTTCTGGCAGTGCCTGACTCCGGAAGCGCAGCAGCCGAGCGGCCGCTTGGCGCAGCTGATCGACGATGGGTTCGGCGGCGTCGAGCCGCTGCTCCAGAAACTCGGCGACGAAGCGGTGAACCACTTCTCGAATGGCTGGGCCTGGCTCGTGCTCGACCGGGATCACTTGAAGATCACCTCGCTCCATGACGCGGACACACCGCTCGTCCACGACGGCATGGTGCCGCTCTTCACGCTCGATGTGTGGGAGCACGCATATTACATCGACTATCGCAATGAGCGGCCGCGGTTCGTGACCTCGGTCCTGTCGAACATCGTCAACTGGGACTTTGTCGCCCAGAACCTCGACGGAAACGGCGCTGACCGAGCCGATCAGGAGGGCGCGGAAGCCCGGTCTAGCGAGGCGATTTCATAGGCTTGCGAACGCCTCATCCGCGTTTCATACCAATGGCATGGGGGCGGGTGAGGCGAAACGGCCTTTGGCTGTGCGGATGGGTGCAAGCGCGCTCCGTGGGTTCATTGCGCTAGCCCTATTCATCCTTGTTCTTTTGCTGATCCTTCGCGGCCTTGCGGCTTGGCGCGAAGGTGAGGCGACGGCGCCTGCGGGCACCACTTACTTCGCAACGCCGGCGGGGCACGTCGCCGCTCGAGTCGCAGGGCCGGCCGATGGCATTCCCGTAGTCCTGGTGCACGGCACCGCGGCTTGGAGCGGTTTCTGGAGCGAAGTGGCCGATCACCTGGCGCAGCAGGGCTGGCGGGTCATTGCCATCGACCTGCCACCGTTTGGTTGGTCAGATCGCGATCCGAGCGCTCGCTATGACCGCATTACCCAGGCCGAGCGCCTGTCGGCCATTCTCGGCGTGCTCGGCAAGCCGGCGGTCGTTGTCGGCCACAGCTTTGGGGCGGGGGCAGTCACCGAGTTGGGACTGCGTCACCCGGAGCAGGTTCGGGGCCTGGTCCTCGTCGACGCCGCTCTTGGTGAGCTCGATCCCAAGACCGAGGCGCCTGTCGCCAAGGTCATGCGTGCCGAACCCGTTGCGCAGCTCGCGACGTCCGCAATCGTGACGAACCCCAACGCGCTAGAGCCCTTTCTGCGCTCACTGATCGAGCGGAAGGAACAAGCGCATCGTTGGATCCCGGTTCTTCGCGAGCCCATGCTGCGCGAAGGTTCGACGTCCGCCTATGCCGCCTGGCTTCCCAACCTGTTAACCAAGCAGGATGGTGCGCTGAGCCGTCGGTCGGCGACTCTGAGCGCCATCAAGATTCCCGTGGCGCTGATCTGGGGGGACGCGGACACGGTCACGCCGCTCCCGCAAGGCAAGCGCATTGAGGCACTCACCCGTGCACGATCTCTGACCATCCTGTCGGGTGTCGGTCACATCCCGCACATCGAGGATCCAGCAGCTTTCCAGGCTGCTCTCGATCAGTCCCTGAAGACGGTCACGAAGGAGAAGGAATGAAGCGCAAGACGCTCGTCATCGGCGCCTCAGTCATCGGCGTCGCTGCTGTTGGAACGACCGTTGCGCTGGAGCCCTTGGCTGCGGATCCTGATGGCGAAAAGGACTGCGGCGACGTACTGCCGGAAGTCCCGACCCCGCATGGGATCGCGGTTCAGGAGCAGGTGCCCGAGCCGCGCTGGGCGCAGAAAGGCGGGACGGTCAATGACGCGAGCTGCGTAGACCGAACCGCAATCGCCGGAGTAATCGCTCCGGTTAGCGAGCGGGAGGCGCAGCAGGCGTTGACCTACGCCAAGGCCAAGGGACTCACGATTTCCCCCGCCGGTGTTCGCCACAGCATGGGCGGCCATGCCTTCCGGCGCGGCGGGCTGATGCTCGACATGCGCAAGATGAATGCGATCAGGCTCGATCCGGAGAAATCGACCGTTACTGTCGGTGCCGGGGCAACCTGGCACGATATTCAAAACGCCATCCATCCGCGTTTTGCAGTCAAGGCGATGCAGTCGACGGATATTTTTACCGTCGGCGGCTCCATTTCAGTCAACGCCCACGGAATGGACCATCAGGCCGGGGCCATCCGGGATTCGATCCGCTCGCTTCGCGTCCTTCTCGCCGACGGGCAGGTGGTGACTGTTTCCCGAACGGAGAACCCTGAGCTCTTCGACCTGATCGTCGGGGGCTACGGCCTGTTCGGCATCATCCTGTCCGCGGAGATCGATGTCGTCCCCAACGCGATCTACCGATCGGAGCGGGAGCTGATCGCCACGTCGGACCTGCCCGGCCGGCTGACCCGGATCATCGCCGATCCGTCTGTCGGCCTGATGTACACACACATTTCAACCGCGCCTGGTTCGCTGCTCGATGAGGCGCTGATCTACACCTACCACCACACCGACGAGTCCGGTGCCGAGCGCGCGCCTCTGGCCGAGGTCGGCTCGGTCAAGATGCGTCGGCTCACGGTCAACTTGGCCAAGAAATCTACCGCCTTCCGCAGCTTCAAATGGTGGGCGGAAAAGAACCTCGAGCATCGGGCGGAAGCGTGCACTGTCACGCGTGCGCAGGCGATGAAAGACGGCGAGGCTTGCCTCGTTTCGCGCAACGACCCAATGCATGACAGCGTCCCATATCTCAGAAACGCTCTGAAGAACGACACGGATATCCTTCAGGAATACTTCATTCCTCGCGATCAGCTGCTGCCCTTCATCGACGGTCTCAGGACCATTGTCCGGCAGCACGACGCCAACCTTCTCAACGCTTCGGTGCGGGTCGTCGGCAAGGAAGACAACCGGCTGACCTACGCGCCCGCGCCCGCTTATTCGGTGGTGCTCTACTTCAACCAGCGGACCGACGCTGACGGGAATGCCCGGATGGCACGCCTGACCAGCGAACTGATCGACCTGGCTCGCGCGCGGGGCGGCCGGTTTTTCCTGCCCTACCAGCTCTATTATTCGCCGGAGCAGCTGGTCGCGTCCTATCCCGAGGTTCGGGAGGTCTTCGCCGCAAAGCGAAAGTGGGACCCGGACGGCCTTTTCAGCAACACCTGGTACGAACGCTACGCGCTGGCCGTCGGCTAACGCTCAATAGTCGTAGACGTGCTCTACCTTGCCGCCATCCCGCTGGATGGCGCGGATCGCAGGCAGCAGTTTGTGTACTTTCGTCGAGATCCCAACGCGGCGCCAACCGCGCGGTTCGTCGAGCGGGATGGAGAACAGCTCTTTGCCGAGTGACGCCGTCGACCTTCCAGGCGGCAGCCAGATCGTCAGGAAGATGTCGTCGTTCCCGCTGATCTCGACCAATTCGGCGTTACCGTTAGCGAGCTTGAGTAGCAGGTCGGTAAACTGCGCGTATCGAGGCGCCTCAAGGACCGTAAGTCCGTCGGCGAGATGCCCGGTCACCTTGAAGCGAGGATCCGCGCCCGCAAGCGCTTGCCCATTCCCTTGCACGACGAAGCGTAATGCTCGCTCGTCCCGGCCGAGGCTGGCCCCGGAAGCGAAACCGATCAGCTTCGCGTACCCCGTCTTCACGCCATACTCGCTGCTCAGCGCGAAGCGGCGCTCCCAATGCCGGAACTTGGCCTTGGGCTCGGAAGTGCGCCACAGGTCCGAAAGTGCCTTGCTAAACGGGTATTCGTACCAAGGCGTCTCATGCATGAAAGCGCCGTAGGACTGCTGCACCTTTGCGGCCAACTTATCGTCGGCGCTTTTGTAGCCGCCGATCCACTCCGAGATCCGCCCGATCGTGTTCTCATAAGCCGCCTTGAACAGCAGCTCGGCCGAGAAGCTGGTCCCGATCGTGTAGAGCATCACCTTGGCGTCGGTCTGGGCAGCGCCGGCGGTCGCCCGGTTTACGGCACACAATCCGCGCCAGAACCCTCCAATGTCCCGCAAATAATGGTAGCTGCTCGGCGGCTTCGACTGAAGGTGTCGTCCAAACTCTTCCGCGGAATAAACGATGTGCCATTCAGGGTAGGTCAGCCAGGTCCGGGATTCATCCCGACGCCACTTCGGATCGGCCAAGCGAGCCTGGTAGCCGCCGGTCGACAACCCGTCGATCGGAGCTCGACATCGCGTTTCGGTGACGACGATCGGGACGGCGACCAGCGCGAGGAGGACACCGCCCGTCCAAAGCGTAACTTTCCAGTGGCGTTTCACGCAGTCGCAGGCTCACTGCCAGCGCCGCGACGACGCGCGATCAGATAGCCGACGATGATGGCGAAACCGCCGATGGCGATGTGCGGGATGTTGGCAGCGATGCGGGTCTCCAGCGGCAGGTCCGCCGGCCCGTGCAGGATGATCCCGAGGTCGAGATAGCCCATGCCGGTCAGCAGGCCGCACACGCCGTCCAGGAAGTAGAGCGGCCCGAAGATTCGGAAATAGGTCCGTGTCGCATCGTACGATTTCCAGGCCGCCCAGGCCGCCCAGATGCCCGATCCGAGATGAAGGGCGTCGTCCCACCACTGCAGCTTGAACAGGCCGAACAAATAGCCGTCGTGGTCCATCAGCGGTGGCATGTATCCCAGTGCCGTCACGCCAACGAAAAGCAGGGCATAGGCCCAGCCCATCAGTCGCACGAACTTTTCCATGTTTACCCCCCCAAGTTTGCCCTGGGGAGCAATGTGCCTTCGACTACTGCTTTAGTCGATAGCCTGTGCGGAAGATCCACCAGATCACGCCGGCGCAGGCGAGGAAGAAGGCGAAGGTCGCCGCGAGCGCGGCCGGGAAGGATACGTCAGCCGTCCCGAAGAAGGTCCAGCGGAAACCGTTGATGAGATAGACCACGGGGTTGAACAAGGTGATGGACCGCCACGGCTCCTTGAGCATGTCGATCGAATAGAAGGCGCCGCCGAGGAAGGTGAGAGGCGTGACGATCAGCAGCGGTATAACCTGCAGCTGCTCGAAACCCTTGGCCCAGATACCGACGATGAAGCCGAACAAGCAAAAGGTCGCCGCCACCAGCAGCAGGTAGAGCAGCATGAGCAGCGGGTGCTTCACTTCGACATCGACGAACAAATGCGCGGTCACGAAGATGACGAGGGCGACGATGATCGCCTTGCTCGCGGCCGCGCCGACATAGCCGAGCACCGTTTCCAACGCGGACAGGGGCGCCGACAGGATCTCGTAGATCGTCCCCGTGAACCGCGGCATGTGAATACCGAAGCTCGCGTTGAAGATGCTCTCTGTGAACAGCGAGAGCATCATCAGGCCCGGCACGATGAAGGCCCCGTAGGGAATGCCGTTGATCTCGCTCATTCGGCTTCCGATCGCGGAGCCAAACACGACGAAATAGAGCGAGGTCGTGATCACCGGGACCGCGAGTCCAGTCCAGAGGGTCCGCCGGAAGCGGTGCATCTCGAACTTGTAGATGGCCAGGACGCCGTGGAGGTTCATGCGGCGGCTTTCTGGTGATTGATCAAGCCCACGAAAATGTCCTCCAGGCTCGACTGGTGGGTGTCGAGGTCCTTGAAGGCAATGCCTGCATCCCGCATCGCGCCCAGAAGCGAGGGAATGCCCGTCCGGTCGGCCTTGGCGTCGAACTCGTAGGTCAGCATTCCGCCGTCCTCGCTGAGTTTCAGGTCCCATTCTGCAAGCGCCGCCGGGACAGTCTCCAGCGCTTCCGCGAGCTGCAGGTGCAGGACCTTGCGGCCGAGCTTCTTCATCAACTCGGTCTTCTCCTCGACCAGGATCAGCTCGCCCTTGTTGATGACTCCTACCCGGTCGGCCATCTCCTCAGCCTCCTCGATGTAGTGGGTCGTGAGGATGATGGTGGTGCCGTTCTCGCGGAGGCGGCGGACCATGTTCCACATGTCCCGGCGAAGCTCGACGTCGACGCCGGCCGTCGGCTCGTCCAGGAACAGGATGTCCGGGTCGTGGGCGAGCGCCTTGGCGATCATCACGCGGCGCTTCATGCCGCCGGACAGTTCCTTGAGGATCGTCTTGCGCTTGTCCCATAGCGAAAGCTCGCGGAGGATCTCCTCGATCCGCTTTGGATCGGGACGGCGGCCGAACAGCTCGCGGCTGAAGCTGACCGTGCTGATCAAAGGCTCGAACACGTCCATGGTCAGCTCTTGCGGGACCAGTCCGATCCGTTTGCGCGCCTCGCGATAGTTCCTTTGCCAATTCTTGTCGTCGATCAGCACTTCGCCGGCCGTTGGCGTCACGATGCCGCAGACAATGCTGATCATCGTCGTCTTGCCCGCGCCGTTTGGGCCTAGCAGCGCAAAGATCTCTCCGCGCTGGATGTCGAGGTCGAGTGGCTTCAACGCGTGGGTACCGCTGCCGTACGTCTTCTCGAGGCCGCGAATGGACAGGATCGGATCACTCATTCGACGGGCGTCTCCGCAATGGATTCCGCTTTGCGCTCGGGGTCGAGGCCATGACGGAGCAGCATGGGCATGTTGGCGACCGCAAAAACCAGCGACACGACGGTGACTCCCCAGACCTTGATCGTGAGCCAGGTATCGAAGGTCAGCGTCGCGCGCATGACTTCGTTGGCAACGGCCAGCGCCAGGAAAAAGAGAGCCCAGTTGAGGCTCAGCTTGCGCCAGCCTTCCTCGGTTAACCCCGGGAAAACCGGTCCGAACAGCCACTTCAGCAAGGCCTTGCCGCGCAGTAGCCCGCCGCCCAGCATCGCCGCGAAGCCGAGGTAGATGAAGGTCGGCTTCATCTGGATGAACTTGGGATCGCGAAGATAGAGCGTGATTGCGCCGAAACCGAGGATCAGGGCGGTCGAAATCCAGACCATCGGCGAGACGCGCTTCACTACAAGCAGGCCCACGGCAATCGAGATGATCACCGCCACCATGAAGGCGAGGGTGGCGACCAGAGAGCCTTGCAGCCCCGAGCCCGCCAACTTGTAGGCGACGAAAAACACGATCAGCGGCCCGTAGTCGAGCAGCATGGTCCAGGATGAGCTTTGCTTGGCTTGCTCGCTCATTCAGGCGGCAATCCGGCAATGGCGCGGGCGACGGCCCGCGGGTCGAAGGGGCGGAGATCGTCGGCTGTCTCTCCGACCCCGATGGCATGAATGGGCAAGCCGAACTTTTCCGCGGCCGCCACCAGAACACCGCCTCGCGCGGTGCCATCCAGCTTGGTCATGATCAGTCCGGTCACTCCGGCGGTCTCGCGAAACACCTCGACCTGGGCAAGTGCATTCTGCCCAGTCGTTGCGTCGAGGACGAGCAGGACGTCATGGGGGGCCTCCGGGTTCAGTCGGCCCAGCACGCGCCGGATCTTGGAAAGCTCTTCCATCAGGTGCGACTTGTTCTGGAGCCGGCCGGCCGTGTCGACGATCAGCGCGTCGATGCCCGTGTCTGTCGCTTGCTTGACACCGTCGAAGACGATCCCGGCAGCGTCGCCGCCTTCCTTGCCGGAGATGACCGGAGCACCAATTCGATCGCCCCAGATCTTGAGCTGTTCGATGGCTGCGGCGCGGAAGGTGTCGCCGGCGGCCAGAAGGACGCCGTAATCCTGTTCTTTCAGCCAGTGGGCGAGCTTGCCGATGGTCGTGGTCTTGCCGGAACCGTTAACGCCGATCACCAGGATCACGTGCGGGCGGGGAAAGCCCCACACTTGCAGGGGCTTGGCGACGGGAGCGAGTATCTTTTCAATCTCTTCGGCAAGGATCGAGCGGAGCCCCCGCTCATCCAATTTGTCGAACTTCTGCCGGGCAATCGCCTCTCGAATTCGCTTCGAAGCCTCTGGGCCCAAATCCGAGGCGATCAATGCCTCTTCGATGTCGTCGAGGGTGGATGTGTCGAGGGCGGCACGGCTGGTTAGCCCCGTAAGGTTATCCGCGACCTTTTCCGCAGTCTTCGAAAACCCGCCGCGCAGGCGGTCGAGCCAACTCATGCCCACACCGCCGTCAAGCAATCGCCGTCACGTCCGATGATGTGCGCCTCGCCAATCTCACCGCGAGTCGCGCCGTCGATTTTCACCGGAGCGAAGCCGTCGCTGTGACCCTTGCCATTGTTCTCGATCATCACCGCCTGGTTGGACCCGACCAGACTGCCCAGCCAGCGCGAACGGCGTTCGGCCGCCGCTTCACGGAGCCTCGCCGCGCGCGCTTTCACAAGCTCCCGCTCAAGCTGCGGCATGCGCGCGGCCGGGGTGTCCGGACGAGGGGAGAACGGGAAAACATGGGCCGCGACCACGTCGCAATCCTCAAGCAACTTCAAACTGTTCCGTGCCATTTCCTCGGTTTCTGTTGGGAAGCCGGCGATCAGGTCCGCGCCGATTGTCGCGTCTGACCGTCCGACCTTGATCCGCTCCACGGTCCGCACAGCGTCCACGCGGCTGTGCCGGCGCTTCATCCGCTTCAGGATCATGTCGTCGCCCGCCTGAAGCGACAGGTGGAAGTGCGGCATCAGTCGTGGCTCACCCGCAATCAACTCGAGCAGGGCATCGTCGATCTCGATGCTGTCGAGCGACGACAGGCGCAGGCGGGCGAGAGCCGGGATTTTGCTCAGCAAGCGCTGGCAAAGAGCACCAAGGCCCAAGCCGTCGCGTTCGTAACTGGTGATATCGACGCCGGTGAGGGCGATCTCCTTGGCACCGCGCTCAAGCTCGCGCTCGACTGCATCGCGGATCGCTTCGAAGGGCAGTGACCGGCTCGGCCCGCGCGCCTGCCAGATCGAGCAGAACGTGCAGCGATGGTCGCAACCGTTCTGGATAGCGACGAAACTGCGGACGTGACCCAGAAATCCGGCGGGTACGACCTGTGACGTCTTGACGGCGTTTCGGCGCAAGCTACCGATCTTGTTGTCATTTCCGACGACCCGATCGACTTCCGGCATGTCTGCGAACGACTTCGGGTTAAGCTCGGCCGCACAGCCGGTGACAAGGACTTTTGCGGACGGACGCTGGCGGCGCATCTGGCGGATCGACTGTCGCGTCTGCCGCACCGCCTCGTTCGTAACCGCGCAGCTGTTGACGACCACCCAGTCCTCGTCGGTGGTCGCGAGACGGCGGATGGTCTCGCTCTCCGCGAAGTTCAGTCGGCACCCTAACGTAATCGTCTCGACGCTCACGCGAGCGCCTCCAGGTCGATCTCGCCCTTGAAGACGTAGGTCGCGCTTCCGCGCATGCGGATTGGCTCTCCTTGCGCCCAGGCGATGGTCAGCGAGCCTCCGCGCATTGTCACCTTCACCGGCGACTGCGCGCGCTTCGTGAGAATTGCGGCGACGGCCGTCGCGCTGGCCCCTGTGCCGCAGGCTCGAGTGATCCCCGCACCGCGTTCCCATGTGCGCAGCCGAATACCCTCGGGGTGAACTTCGGCGACGTTGACGTTGATCCGATCCGGAAAGACGGGATCGTGCTCGATCCGTGGACCGAGCTCGTCGAGATCGATGCTATCGGCATTTTCCACGAAGAAGACGACGTGCGGGTTGCCCACGCTCAGCGCGACGGGATTGTGAAGCTCGCCCCAGGCCATCGGCATCGGGTTGGTCGGCATCGCGTAGGTGACCGGGACTTGGTCCCATTCAAAGCGGGGCTCGCCGAGCGAGACTTCGACGTCGCTGCCGTCCTCTTCGCCCGTTACCAGGCCGCCGCCGGTCTCGATCGTCTTCGCATGAGTGAGGGCAACCACGCAGCGGGATGCGTTGCCGCAGCTTTCGACCTCGATCCCATCATGGTTCCAAATTCGCATCTCGAGATCGGCAACACTGGAGGTCTCGAGGACGATCAACTGGTCGCAGCCGATGCCGGTCTTCCGATCGGAGACCGCGCGGGCAAGCGCCTCGTCCATCGACAGCGGCTCTTCGCGCGCATCGAAGATCACGAAGTCGTTCCCGAGGCCGTGCATCTTGTGAAAGGTGCGTGTCATGACTTGCAGCGGCAATTAGGGACGGGCACAGGGCAAGTCCACCAGCCGCGAGTTAGGGAACATGCAAAGAGCCGCCAACGATGTGATGCAGTCGATCCTGTTTTCGGCTGTGCTCGATGCTGTCGCAGCACTGAAGAGCGCCTCCGGCGGTCTTCCGAACCAGCTTCTGCGTGATGTTCAGGCGATCCACCCGAATGTGACGTTCGCCGATCTTCCGAAGGAGTTGCAGGACGCGATCGCGAACAGCACCCGCGCGGCGTTCACGCAGCTGCTGAAGGAAGGCTACGCCGTGGGCCCACGCCAGCAGATGCAGGCGCAGCGTCCGATGGACCGTGTCCCGGAGCGTGACCGCCGCAATCCGAACGATCGCCGTACCGTGCGCCACGGGCAGGGGCGGCGAGGGCCTCCGCGTCCGGAAGGCGACGGCCCCGGCAATGGTCCGCGAGGACCAGGCGGACCGGGCGGGGGCCCTTCGCGCCCGCGCAAGCCCCCAAAAGGCAAGCCGCGGCTGAGTTGATTTCGGCAGGCGCATCCGCTAGGGCGCGCCCGTCTTTTAGACACAACATCGATGATCGCGCCCGAGGGTGCACGCTGGCCGATGAGGTTTCATCCGCCGGCGTATTTTGCGTTTTGCCTCCCTACATGGGGCCGGACATCGATTGGGAGACGTGAATGTTCGATAGTCTGAGCGATCGGCTCGGCAATGTTTTCGACCGGCTTCGTGGGCGCGGTGCGCTTACGGAAGCGGACGTGCGTGCGGCGATGCGCGAGGTGCGCGTTGCGCTGCTCGAGGCCGACGTTGCGCTGCCCGTTGCCCGCGACTTCGTCGACAAGGTCACCGAGAAGGCGGTCGGACAGGAAGTCATTCGCTCGGTCACGCCGGGCCAGATGGTCGTCAAGATCGTCAACGATGCTCTCGTAGAAACGCTTGGCTCAGAAACCGCCGAGCTGAACCTCGATGTCAACCCGCCGGCCGTCATCATGATGGTCGGTCTCCAGGGCTCCGGTAAGACGACCACCACCGCCAAGCTCGCCAAGCGCCTCACGGAGCGCGAGC
Organism: Sphingomonas daechungensis; assembly: GCF_039543105.1. Taxonomy (NCBI): domain Bacteria; kingdom Pseudomonadati; phylum Pseudomonadota; class Alphaproteobacteria; order Sphingomonadales; family Sphingomonadaceae; genus Sphingomonas; species Sphingomonas daechungensis. The sequence goes on along the minus strand of NZ_BAABJC010000001.1, from coordinate 267,712 downwards.
GCAAGCGCGTCCTTATGGCCTCGCTCGACGTCGCCCGCCCAGCCGCGCAGGAGCAGCTCGCGGTGCTCGGGCGCCAAACAAACGTCGACACCCTCCCGATCGTCGCGGGTCAGCCGCCGGTCGAGATCGCCGCCCGCGCGATCCAGGCCGCGAAGCTTCAGGCCTACGACGTCGTCCTCCTCGACACCGCGGGCCGTCTCCACGTCGACGACGCGCTGATGGGAGAAATGAAGGCCGTAGCCCAGGCGTCGAAGCCCACGGAAACCCTTCTCGTCGTCGACAGCCTGACCGGCCAGGACGCCGTCAATGTCGCCAAGGGTTTCGCTGGCGAAGTCGACCTTACCGGCGTGATCCTGACCCGCATGGACGGCGATGCCCGAGGCGGTGCGGCGCTGTCGATGCGCGCGGTCACTGGCAAGCCGATCAAGTTCGCCGGCGTCGGCGAGGCGCTCGACAAGCTGGAAGCCTTCCACCCGGACCGCGTCGCCGGCCGCATCCTTGGGATGGGCGACGTCGTCAGCCTGGTCGAGCGCGCCGCCGAAACCATCGAGATCGAGGACGCCGAGAAGCTCGCGGCCAAGATGGCCAAGGGCAAGTTCGACCTCGACGACCTTTGGTCACAGCTCAAGCAGATGCAGCGCATGGGCGGCCTCGGCGCGCTTGCCGGCATGATGCCCGGGATGAAGGGCATGAAGGGCGCGATGGACAAGGCGCAGGATTCCAAGGCGCTGGTGCACATGGAGGCGATGCTGTCCTCCATGACCGCGAAGGAGCGGGCCAAGCCGGAAATCGTGAACGCCAAGCGCAAGATCCGCATCGCCAAGGGCAGCGGAACGACCGTTCAGGAAGTGAACAAGCTGCTCAAGATGCACCAGGAAATGTCCACGGTGATGAAGCGGCTGAAAAAGATGGGCGGGCTGGGCAAGCTCGCGGCAATGTTTGGAGGCGGCGGGGGCCTAGGGGGTCTCGCCGGTGCTGGCGGAATGCCTGGCCTTGGTGGTGGCGGAAGTCCCGCACTTCCGGGCCTCGGCGGCAATCACCCGTTCAACCTGCCTCCCGGTTTCGACAAGTTTGGCAAGAAATAACAGAAATTTAGAAGAAGGATTGAAGACATGGCAGTAGCAATTCGCCTCGCACGTGGCGGGTCCAAGAAGCGCCCCTATTACCGCATTGTCGTGGCGAACAGCCGCAACGCGCGTGACGGCCGCTTCATCGAGAAGGTCGGCACCTACAACCCGCTGCTGGCGAAGGATTCGCCGGAGCGCGTGAAGCTGGACGCCGATCGCATTTCGCATTGGCTGTCGGTCGGCGCGCAGCCGTCGGACCGCGTCCTCCGCTTCCTCGATGCCGCCGGCATCAAGGAGCGTCCGGCCCGCAACAACCCGAAGAAGGCGGAACCGGGCGAGAAGGCCAAGGAGCGCGTCGAAGAGCGTGCGAAGCGCGCTGCAGACGCTGAAGCCGCTGCCGCGGAGGCCGCTGCTGCTCCGGCCGAAGAGCCGGCCGCTGAAGAGGTCACCGAGGCTCCGGCTGAGGAAGTGGTCGCCGAGGAAGCTGCTGCTGAAGCTCCGGCTGCTGAGGAAGCTGAGGCCCCGGCCGAAGAAGCTCCGGCTGAAGCCGAAGCCGCCGCTGAAGAGGCTCCGGTCGCTGAATCGTCGTCCGAGCCGGCCGAAGGTTCGGTCGAAGATGCTCCGGCCGAAGGTGCCGAGACGCCGGAACAGCCGGTTGCCGAAGCTGAGGGCGTTTCGAGCGAAGAGCCTGCCGAAGGCGCCGCCGAGGACACCGAGAAGGCCGAGTAACGGACAAGATGACCGACAAGCGCGTCGCACTCGCCGCAGTGGCCGGCGCGCATGGCGTGAAGGGCGAGGTTCGGCTGAAGCTGTTTTCCGACAGCGCAGCCAGCCTCGCCCAACATCAGAATGTCTACGTAGGCGGTGCCCAGCGCCGCCTTCTTTTTGCTCGCGACGGCGGCAAGACCGCGATCGCGCGCTTCGAAGGCGTCGCGGACCGATCTGCAGCCGAAGCCCTTCGTGGATCGCTCATCGAGGTGGATCGCTCTGCGCTGCCGCCGCTCGAAGAGGGTGAATACTACCACGCCGACATCGTCGGGCTGCCTTGCGTCGATCGCGACGGGAAGCCGGTCGGCACGGTTGCCACGGTCGAGAACTTCGGCGCGGGGGATTTGCTCGAGATCGAGTTTCCCAACGGCAAACGCTCGCTGATCCCGTTTCGCGATGGCGTCGCCGACCTGGAGGACGGCCGCATCGTCCTCGATCCGGAATTCCTAGCGTAACAGCGGCTGCTCTTTAGCCAGATCGTTGCGGATCGTCGTCGCCGCGACGCCGCCTTCACCCATCGCATGGCTGATCTGGTCGAGCCCGATCACCACGTCTCCCGCCGCATAGAGTCCCGGCACGCTCGTGCGCTGCCGCGCGTCCACGCCGATGCATCCCTGCTCGCTGAGCCTCGCTCCGAGCTGCTCGGCAAGCTGCGTGTGCGTGTCGGATCCCAGCGCCGGATAAACGCTGTCGAAGGTGTAATGCCCCTCGGCGGTGTCGACGACGATGCACTTGTCCGAAATGGCCACCGCCTGAGCAGGCCCGTCCACGCATTCGATGCCCGCGTCCTTCAGTCGTAACTTGTCTTCTTCCGTGACCTTCAGCGCCGTGTCGGGCGCGATGAGCGTCACGTGAGGCGTGTAGCTGCGGAGGAATATGGCCTCCGCGACTCCCCGGCTGTCGCTGCCGATCACGCCGACGTTCTTGTCGGTGACCTCGAACCCGTCGCAGATCGGGCAGTAGCGAATCAGGCCACGCTGAAGCGCCTCGTCATGAAGCTCCTCATCCATCGGCGGCCGCCGGTTCTTCACGCCGGTTGCTAGCAGCACCGTCTTCGTCTCGACCGAGCCAGATCCCCACGTCGCGCAGAAGCCATTTTCGGTCTGGTCGAGCCGGGTCACATAGTCCCGCTCGATCCGCGCACCGTAGCGCTGCGCCTGCTCGCGCATCAGCCGGACGAGTTCCTTGCCGCTGATCCCGTCCGGATAGCCGGCATGGTTGTGGGTACACGGAATGCTTTCCGCACGCCCCTTGCCGTCGTCCACCACCAGGATGTCGAGGTGGAAGCGCGCGAGGTAGATCGCGGCGGTCAATCCAGCGGGTCCGCCGCCGACGATCAAGCAGTGAAGTGGTTCAGCCATTCGTGGCCCAATGGATTGCCGCAACTACGGTTCCAGACTAGCCCGCGCGCATGCCGTTCGCCGCGACCGTCCTGACCCTTTATCCGGAGATGTTTCCGGGTCCGCTCGGCGTCAGCCTCGCAGGCAAGGCGCTGGGTGAGGGCACCTGGTCGCTCGATACGGTGCAGATCCGCGACTTCGCCACCGACAAGCACCGCAGCGTCGACGATACGCCGGCGGGCGGTGGGGCAGGGATGGTGCTGAAGCCCGACGTGCTCGCCGCCGCCGTCGACAGCGTTGCCGACGGCCGCCCGATCCTCGCGCTCACCCCTCGCGGCAGACCGCTCAGCCAGGAACGCGTCCGCGAACTGGCAGCCGGCGAGGGGGTCATTCTCCTCTGCGGCCGCTTCGAGGGATTCGACGAGCGAATCTTCGAGGCCCGCGATATCGAACCCGTCTCGATCGGCGATTACGTCCTCTCGGGCGGAGAGCTTGGAGCGATGGTCATCCTCGATGCTTGCGTGAGACTGCTTCCCGGGGTAATGGGCGCGGCCTCCAGCGGTGAGGAGGAGAGCTTCGAAGCGGGGCTACTCGAATATCCGCACTATACCCGACCAGTAACATGGGAAGGACGCACGATCCCCGAAGTGCTGCGGTCGGGGGATCATGCGAAGATTGCGGCGTGGAGACACGCAAAGGCAGTCGAAGATACACGGCTAAGGCGGCCGGACCTGATCGAGCGCCACGGGGGCGCATCGCAGGCACCGCCCTCTGGCGCGCAGCGTGAAGATAGAGCGAGTAAGAAATGAACCTGATCGAGACTCTTGAGCGCGAAGCCATTGAAGCGCTGACCGCCGACAAGAAGGTCCCCGAATTCCGCCCTGGCGATACCCTCCGCGTTGGCGTGAAGGTCGTCGAAGGCGACCGCAGCCGCGTCCAGGCGTTCGAAGGCGTTTGCATCGCCCGTTCGAACAAGGGCGTCGGTTCCAGCTTCACCGTCCGCAAGATCAGCTTCGGCGAAGGCGTCGAGCGCGTCTTCCCGCTCTATTCGCCGTCGATCGATTCGATCGAGGTCGTTCGCCGCGGTGCAGTCCGCCGTGCGAAGCTCTACTATCTGCGTGGCCGTCGCGGTAAGTCGGCGCGCATCGCCGAGCGTCGCGACCCGCGCCGCGAAGCCGCCAAGGCGGAATCGACCGAAGCCTAAGGTTCAGTCGCGGCGCGACTTGATCGCGCTGCGATCGACCAGCTTCGTGTAGAGGTGCCAGGTCGCGTAGCCGAGCCACGGCAACACGACCGCCAGTCCCACGAATAGTGGGATCGACCCGAGCACCAGCAGTGCCGCGACGATGATCCCCCAGCGGAGCATCACGCCCGGGTTCTCCCGGACGGCGCGCCATGACGTCGAGACGGCTTCCGATGCGCTGATGTCGCAATCGACCAGCATCGGCAGCGAGACGACGCTGAGGCCCAGGACGAGGGCGGAGAAGGCGAGGCCGATCGCATTACCGATGACGATCAGCGCCCAGCCTTCCGGCGTCGTGAACACCCGGCTGACGAAGGCGCCAATCGAATCCGGCTCCCACCAGCCGAACAGTGCGATGTAGAGCGCGCTGGCGACAAATATCCAGGCGACGAAAATCCCCAGGAGCAACGCAGCCACGGCGCTGATCTCGTCGATTCCCGGGCGCTTGCGGACGTCGAGAAAGTGCTGCCAGTTCGAATGGAGGCCGCTCTCTCGCCGCCTCGCCATCTCGTAGAACCCGAGCGCGGCGATTGGACCGAGAAGTCCGACCCCGGCGACGATCGGAAAGAGCAGGGGCAGCAAGGCGCCGCCCATGATCGCGGTCGCTGCGACCAAGCCAACCAGCACGTAGATCAGCCCGACGAAGATCAGGTCGCCGCGCATCTCCATGAAGTCGGCCCAACCCTCACGCAAAGCCGCATTCGCGTCGGCGAATGTGATCCTCCGGACCGGGATGCTGGCCTTGGAGGGCTTGGAAGAGGAAATGGTTGTCGCGGGCACGGAGACCTCCCTTCACACTGAGGGCGCGTCTCGCGAGCTGCCGCGGGGCGCGTCGCTTGGGCGACTCTCATACCAAAAAATTGGGATCCCGACACTTGGTGAATCCACGCGGGTGCACTAGGTGCGATCCCGAAACGGAGACTGAAGAATGGGCTATCGGGTCGCAGTTGTCGGAGCGACAGGAAACGTCGGGCGGGAGATGCTCAATATCCTTGCGGAGCGGCAGTTTCCGCTGGACGAGATTGCAGCGGTGGCTTCGCCGCGCTCGACGGGCGACATCATCGACTTCGGCGACAGCGGGCAGGAGCTCAAGGTCAAGAACCTCGAGCATTTCGACTTCAGCGGTTGGGACATTGCCCTGTTCGCCGCCGGATCGGACGTCAGCAAAGTGCACGCGCCGCGCGCGGCGCAGGCCGGCTGCACGGTCATCGACAACAGCTCGCTCTATCGGATGGATCCGGACGTTCCGCTGATCGTGCCCGAAGTGAATGCCGAGGCGATCGTCGGCTACACCAGGAAAAACATCATCGCGAACCCGAACTGTTCCACCGCCCAGCTGGTGGTGGCGCTGAAGCCGCTGCACGACGCTGCCCGCATCAAGCGCGTGGTCGTCGCCACTTACCAGTCGGTGTCGGGCGCCGGGAAGCAGGGCATGGATGAGCTGTTCGAGCAGTCCCGCAACATTTTCGTCGGCGATGCCAACGAGCCGGTGAAGTTCACCAAGCAAATCGCTTTCAACGTCATCCCGCACATCGACACCTTCCTCGACGACGGCTCGACCAAGGAAGAGTGGAAGATGGTCGTCGAGACGAAGAAGATCCTCGGCCCGTCGATCAAGCTGACCGCGACTTGCGTCCGTGTGCCCGTGTTTGTCGGCCATTCAGAGGCGGTGAACATCGAGTTCGAGAACGAGATTTCCGCCGACGAAGCGCGCAACATCCTGCGCGAGGCGCCGGGGGTGATGGTCGTCGATAAGCGAGAGGATGGCGGCTACGTCACGCCGATCGAATGCGTCGGCGAATATGCGACCTACGTCTCCCGGATCCGCGAGGATTCGACGGTCGAGAATGGCCTCAGCCTGTGGGTGGTCAGCGACAACCTCCGCAAGGGCGCGGCGCTGAACGCTGTGCAGATCGCCGAGCTGCTCGGTCGCAAGCACCTGCAAAAGGCGGCGTAGACACCTTCGTCATCGCGAGGAGTGCAGCGACGTGGCGATCCAGCTGGATTGCTTCGCTATGCTCGCAATGACAATTGCTAAGGCTGGTCACCCCAATAGCGCAGCAGGTTCGCCTGGATTAGCTGCATCCGGCTGAAATTCTCCGGCGCCATCTTCAGTCCTTCGAGCGCGGCAACCTCATTCAGCTCGAACAGCATGTGCCGCCGAAACGGGTCCTTCACGCGGCTCTGGATGAAGGTGATCGCAACAAGCCGTTCGCCCTTCGTCACTTCTTCGACTTCGTGCAGCGTATCCGAAGGATAGACGATCGCCTGGCCGGGATTGAGCTTGAAGCAGATGCTGGCGTCAGCCAGTCGCACGTGAAGCGATCCGCCCTCGTAATCGCCAGGGTCGTTCAAGAAGACCGTGCAGCTGAGGTCGCTGCGGACGGTGCCGTGTGGCAGCTTGAGGTAGGCGGCGTCGGCATGCGCGCCGTAGTGCATGCCCGGCTTGTACCGTGTCAGCAGGGGCGGAGCGATTTGCGCCGGGAAGGCGAACTCGTGGAACTCTTCGCTCCGTAGCAACGCATCGGCCACGATCTTTGCGCTGCGCTGGTATGCGCCTTGCTCGTGGAGCTGCTCGTTCTGCTTCGCCGTGTTGTGCGGGTTGCTGATCTTGCCGTGCACGAAGGTCGCCGAAGCCGCGATCTGGCGGCATTCCGCCACCTCTTGCGGTGTCAGGATATCCAGGACCCGATACATTCAGCTCTCCGCCTGCGCCCGGTCGAGGGCCTTTCGAAGCAATGGCGCTGTTTCGGACGCCGCGTCGAGCATGGCAAGCGCGCTGTCGATATCGGCGCGATGCGTTCGCCCGGCTTCAGCAAGCAGCTCTCGGCGCAGCTCAGGGCTGTACTCGTACTGCGTGGCCTTGGAATAGCGACGGGTCAGCGGTCCCGTAGCGATTTCCTCCAGTCGCTTCTTGCTGGCGTCGAAGCCGAAAAACTCGGCCATCCAGGTCAGCGAGCCCCGCATGTCCTCGAGCACTGTGTCGAAATCGGCCCACCGCACCTCAGCATTCGAGACGGTCTGCAGGGCAACCATTTCCGATGCCCAGGCCGCCGCGGCCAGGTCTGCTTCGTGTCGCGGCGGCGGTAGTTGGACCCCTCGGTTCGCGAGTCTGGCCATCCGCTGCTCCGCGCGGCCTGCGAGTTCCTTCCGCGAATTCTCGCCGGCGAGAATTCCCGGAATGAAGGACTTCGGAGTCGTGTAGAGAAACAGGGCCTTCCCGTTGTCCGGGATCAGCTCCGCCGCAATTTCGCTAACGAAGCTGGTCGCCTTGATGAGGGCTGCTCCATCCGGCGTGAACGAGCGCGAGAACAGTGCCTGGACCAGCGGGATGAAGCGGGCCCGGACCTCCGCCGGGAAGAACGTCAGGTCCCGAAGTGCCCGCGGCTCGCGGACGGACAGGACCCCCTCGATCTCGCCGAGCAGTCTGGCGATCAAGGTCGAGCCGACATGGCTGATGTGAAAGATCCAGCGGGCGTCTCGTCGCGGATTTGACGGCGCCGATCCGAGCACACTGGCCCACGGCACGAGATGCGTGATCCTCGGCCGCTGCTGAAACATGCGATCGTCGAGGAAACTGGCCTCACGGTAGTCGTCGGGCGTCATCTCGACGAGCCGGACAAGCCCTGCGCGCGGATCGACCGCCTGCGCGAGCCAGGTCGCGTCCTTCCAGATCTCTTGCGCGCTTGGCCCGCTGGACATGCCGCCCCTTAGCCGCGCAAATGTCGCTTCACCAAGGGAGGATCAAAGTGGCTGACGAAATGTCCGGCGGATGTGCTTGCGGGCGGGTTCGTTACACGGCGAAGATCGCCGACGACGAGGCGTACCTCTGCCACTGCCGAATGTGCCAACGCGCGACCGGCTCAATCTCCATCGCCTTCAAGAACGTGAAGCAGTCCGACGTCGCCTGGGAGCATGAGCCCGACTGGTACGACAGCTCCCCAATTGCGGAGCGCTCCTACTGCCGCGAATGCGGGACCTCGTTTGGCTTTCGTTTCAAGGAAGGCAGCGAGAACATGGACCTGACCGTCGCCAGCTTTGACGATCCCTCGCGGTTCAAGCCGATGCATCACTTCGGTGCCGAGAGTATTCATCGCGCCTGGCTGAACACCGAGGGACTCAAGGAGATGCGGACCGAGGATTATCAAAAGCTCGTCGACAAATGGGTCGACGCGACGGGCAGCTTCCCCGGCTAAGTGGTCGGGACGCAATAGTCCTTGGTCAGCGGCGGCGGAGCGTCTGCGCGCAACTGCAGCCGAGGCGTCAGTTCCGTCAGTTTCCGAACGTAAATGTCGGTGAAGACCGTCGCGCACTTGCGTCCGAGGTGGGAAAATTCCGGCAAGGGAAGGTCCTTTGCGCCGGGCAGATCGTCGATGTGGATGCCGGCGCTCTCCGTGTTGCGCAGGATGACGTCCCAACCCTTGGCCTTGGGGACCTGGGCTTCCTCGTTCACGCGCAGTTCTGGCGCCGAGGGGGGACGAACGAAGATGACGTCGCCACCTCGGGTGCGAATCTTGTCCACGGCGGCCTTGGCCCTCGCATGACCCTTGGCGATGAGGTCCGGCGTGTAGGGGAAGGGGTCCTTGAAGCCTTTCCAGGCCCAGCGCGTCCTGGCGCGCCACGCCGGGTCATATTCCACCCGGTCCCACAGATATGTCGCCCGATGCTCACCGACTTCCTGCAGCTTCCAGATATCGTCCTTGGGGCCTTCGACGCCGGGCCGGAAGTCGTCGTCCAGCCGATGGGCGAGAACACTGAGGCGATAGTTGGAATCGAGGAAGGCGAGGTGACGCTGGAGCATGTGGTCGATCTCGTTCGACACGACCCGGTAGGGCGCCCTGAACTCATGCCATTTTTTGACGTAGCCGCCGTATCCGTCGAACGGCTGGAAGAACATCGTGTCGGCGAGCCCGACAATCAGGAGTCCGTTGAAATCCTTGTCGTCCGCCATGTCCTCGAGGAGGGTGAGCGCACTGGTCCCGTGGATCGCAAGCTGGATCGGCCGCACCCCGGTCAGCGCTTCGAAGCGGTCGAGATCGGTGTCGAACAGGATGCGGGAATCGCCGACGATCGCGACCGGCGCTCCGGCCGCTCTGATCTTCTCGTTGCTCCAGGAAATCTCGCTATTGTCGAGGTCGCCCGCGTGAAGGCCGATCCGTTCCCGCGCATTCACCTCGAGCGCGATCCCGCCGACGACCAACGCGGCCAGCACACCAAGCGCAATCCGTCCCCACGGCTGCGCCGGCACATCCCGCGTCGGAACCGGCTGAGCCTGGCCCGGCCGATCCGATGCGGTCAGCCTGAGGCCCGCCGGAAGCGCGCCTTCACGCTCGACGATGCCCTTCGGCGCGGAGCCGGGGTCAGAACTGGAAGTAGATGAAGGCACTGCCTTTCCCCTGTTCTGCAAGAACCGCGACCGCCATGATCGCCAGCAGTCCGCCGACGAGCCATGCGGGCGTTCGCTCCACCGCGATTTCCAGCGTCTTGTCGCGCATCCACCAATGCGTTCCGACAATCCCGCCGACGATCACGAGCGCATAGATCATCGGCAGCAGCGCGATCATCGGGATCGGATCCGCCGCCAGCCCCGCCATCGACTGCAGCATGGTCGAGGCGACGGTGAAGTCCTTGGCGCGGAAGAACACCCAGGTGATGTTGACCAGGACGTACGTCAGCAGGCCGAGGCCGACGAAGGCCAGCGGCCCCGGCGTCCAGCCTTTGAATCGCGCCCGCAGCCAGCGTTCAACCACCAGGTAGAGCCCATGGAGCCCACCCCAGACGACGAAGGTCCAGGCCGCTCCGTGCCATAGGCCGCCGAGCAGCATCGTCCCCATCAGCGCGGTATAGGTCCGCGCCGGGCCATGCCGGTTCCCTCCGAGCGGAATGTAGAGGTAGTCGCGAAGCCAGCTCGACAATGTGATGTGCCATCGCCGCCAGAAGTCCGAAAAGCCGACCGCCGCATACGGGAAGCGAAAGTTGTCGGGCATCGCGAAGCCCAGGCACATCGCAACGCCGATCGCGGTTGTCGAATAGCCCGCGAAGTCGCAGAAGATCTGCCCGCTGAACGCCAGCGTCGCGACCCAGGCGTCGAGCGCCATCGGAACGCCCCGATGCGCGTCGTAAACCTTCTCCACGACGGGCGCGAGGAAGCCGTCCGCAAGCACCACCTTCTGGAACAGGCCGAGGGTGATCAGCGCCAGGCCGAAGTACAATTGATGCGCAGTCGCTCGGCGCGTGTTCGCGAACTGGGGCACCAGCTCGGTCGGCCGCATGATCGGACCCGCGACCAGGTGCGGGAAGAAGGTCACGAACAGCGCATAATCCAGGAAGTGCTGCGCCGGCTTCGCCCGCCGGAGGTAGACGTCCAACGTGTAGGACAGGGTCGCGAAGGTGTAGAAGCTGATCCCGACCGGCAGGATGATGTCCCACTTCGGCGGCTGGTAATCGATGCCGATCGACGCCGCGAGCATGACGAAATTCTCGAGCAGGAACTCGCCGTACTTGAAATAGCCGAGCATGCCGATGTTCACGACCACCGAGATGATCATCCACATCTTGCGCGTCCGCTCCTGCTTCGCGCGCACCATCCACTGGGCCGCCCACCAGTCGACGACGGTCGAAACCCACAGTAGGATCACGAACGGCGGGTTCCACGCGGCGTAGAACAGGTACGACGCGATCAGCAGGTTGATCTTCTTCTGGTGCCAGCTGAAAAACGGCGCGTTGTGCAGCGCGAGCACGAGCGCGAAGAAGACCAGGAAGGTCAGCGAATTGAATATCATTGCGGACGCCCTCGGCGTCCGCTGTTCCCCGTTCTCATGTACAGCTTCCCCCGAATGCTGCACGCGCCGGCTAGCGAGACTCAGCTAGCGGGCGGGTCGGACGCTGGCACGGTGGCCCGCGGGTGGCAACGCTAAATATTCAGCGCCGAGTTAGTGGCAGCTTTCGACCCAAACCTGCCGCTAGTTCAGCTTGCCGCAGCATTCGACCGACTTTGGATAGTGGCTGGGAACTCCCGCTTACTGGCCTGTGGATAAGTTCAAGCTGAGACCTTCGAGTCGACTACTCACGGCAACGGCAGATGACTGCTAAGGCACGGCGGTTACCGCGATCGAGTCGATGCTTCGGAAAGTCGAAGCGCTCGTCATCGGCCCCGTCACGAGACTGCGGCCTGCGCCCCGGAGGGCGCCGGACCGACTGTACGTGTGCATCTCCTCACTTTGACGAGAAGGGCCCCACATGTTTGCACTGCATCCTCCGCTTGCCAGGCGTCATTTCCTTACCTCCACAGTGCTCGGCGCTGTCGGCGTCCTAATTCCAATGGGCGCAGCCGGCGCTCAGTCGATGCCTCCGCCGTCACCAACTCCTTCTCAGACCGTCACGCAGACGCCAGAGCCGACCTCATCGTCTGCGCCGATTGCCCGAAGCGCTTTCATTGGCGCGACGGCTGATCCGAGCGCCGACGCATCGATCCGACCTTTCAAATTCCACGCAACGGATGAGCAACTGGCGGACCTAAAGCGGCGGGTGAAATCCACGCGATGGCCCAGCCGAGAGCTTGTGCCAAATCCCACACAGGGCGTGCAGCTCGCGACGATGCAGAAGCTTGCCGATTATTGGGCGAACCAATACGACTGGAGAAAGATCGAAGCTCGGCTGAACGCGCTGCCGATGTTCGTGACCACAATTGACGGGCTGGACATTCACTTCATCCACGCCAAGTCAAAGAATCCAGGCGCGCTACCGATCATCGTCACCCACGGCTGGCCCGGATCGATCATTGAGCAATTGAAGATCATCGACCCGCTGGTGAACCCCACGGCTCACGGCGGAAAAGCCGAAGACTCCTTTGACGTCGTGATCCCGTCGCTTCCCGGCTACGGATTTTCCGGCAAGCCGACCGAGCTCGGATGGGAGCCAGTCCGCATTGCAAAGGCGTGGACCATGCTGATGCAGAGGCTCGGTTACGATCAGTTTGTCGCATCCGGCGGCGACTGGGGCGATCCGGTCACCGAACAACTTGCAGTGAATCATTCCGACCATGTTCGAGGTATTCATTTGAACATGCCGTCCGCGGTTCCCGAGGAGATTTTCGCGGCGGTGAACGGTGGGCCGGCCCCTTCAGGACTCTCGGCCGATGAGCAGAAGGCCCTGGAACAGCTGAAATTCTTTTTTGGGAAGGGCCTGGGCTACGCCAACGAGATGACGCTTCGACCGCAGACTCTCTATGCGCTTGAGGATTCGCCGATCGGCCTCGCCGCCTGGATTCTTGATCATGACGATGAGAGCCTGAAAATGATCTCGCGCGTGTTCGATGGGGTAAGCGAAGGGCTTAGTTGCGACGACGTTCTCGATAACATTACCCTCTATTGGCTGACCGAGACGGCGGTGTCTTCCGCGCGTCTGTACTGGGAGAACAAGCTTGCGTTCTTCAAGCCGCAGGGTGTGACCGTCCCGGTCGTCATCAGCTCCAACCCGACAGAACTTTACCAGGTGCCTGAGACATGGGCGAAGGCGGCCTTTCCGAACATGATCTATTACAAGCGCCACCCGAAAGGCGGCCACTTCATGGCCTGGGAACAACCGGAGTTTTGGACGGACGACGTTCGAAACGGCTTTAGATCTGTGCGCCACTGAACGATTGTGAGGGCGGTGCCGATCAAGTGCCGCCCATCCCTCGGGAGAAGACTATGTCACCCTTAATTGCGATTGCTGCGGTTGCAGCGATCCAGGGGCAAGCGCCTCCTGCGCGCCCTCCGGGCACTGAGCGTACCGACCTTCAGCGCCACGACCTCAGCATTCCCGGCTGGGAATCGCTTCAGGCTCGGGTCGATTTTGCTCCGGGCGCTTCCTTTCCAATGCACAGTCATCCAGGGGAAGAAATCATCTACGTCCTTAACGGCACCATCGAGTACGACGTCGAGGGCGAAGGAGCGTTTACAGTCAAGGCCGGCGACGTTCTGTTCGTGCCAGCTGGCGTGTTCCACTCGGCCAGGAATTCCAGCGAGGCGCCCGCGTCCGAATTGGCAACCTACGTGATTGAGAAGGGCAAACCGTTAGTCACGCTGAAAAGATAGGCGCGCGGACTGTCGATCCGGAACTGCGGCCGACCAATCGCCGCGTAGAGTCCTTTTCGGATGGCGTGTTTGCGATCGTCATCACCATCATGGTGCTGGAAGTCCACATCCCTGACAGACTTGCATTTGCAAGTGATTCCGTAACGCTCCAGCGGTTTGGCGCTGGCTACCTGACTTACGCGCTCAGTTTCTTCGTCATCGCCAATCTCTGGGTCAGCCACCATTACCTGATTTTTACGCTCAGCCGGCCAACCCGGACCACAATCTGGTTCAACAATCTCCTGCTGTTCTGCATCTCCTCGATCCCCTTAGCGACGAGATTTTTAGGGACGCATCCACTTTCGTCTGTAGCGGCGGCAGTTTACGGCTCGGTCGGCGCGGCAAGCACGGCGGCCTTCATGCTGCTTCGCTCGCACGCATCGCGGCGGAGCCACAACGCAGCGCACCGCGACATTCATCACCGCATCTTACGCAAGTCTGCTGCTTTTCTGGCGATTTACCTCGCCTCGATCCCTCTTGCGTTCGTAAACGTCTGGCTGGCGTGGATCTGCTTTGTGAGCGTTCCGCCCATGCTGGTCGTGCCGATCATCCGCGCACAAATCGTGACGAAGGGCTCGCCGGAAGACGAACATCACGACGTGGAGCATTCCTGTCCTTAAATTGGAGGCCAAGTTGGGTCAGCTTGATCGGAGAGAATTTCTCGGTGTGGCCGCAGCGACGCTGACTGCGAGTCAATTGGGTGCGGCCACTTCTGCGACGGTCCCAGCATTCGGGGCGATCAAGCAAATTGATGGCGGACTTTTGAACATTGGCTACGTCGAAGCTGGACCTGTACAGGGTATTCCAACTCTACTGCTTCATGGCTGGCCTTACGACATCCACGCCTTCGAGGAAGTCGTGCCCATCCTTGCCGCCGCTGGTCATCGCGTGATCGTCCCTTACCTTCGCGGATACGGTTCGACGCGCTTCCTGTCCGCCGACACGGTCCGCAATGGCCAGCCAGCCGCGCTGGCGATGGACGCGGTTGCTCTGTTGGATGCTTTGAAAATCGATAGGGCAGTCCTTGCGGGTTTCGACTGGGGTGCGCGAACGGCGGACATAGTGTCGGCGCTATGGCCCGAACGCGTCAGGGCTCTCGTGTCCGTCAGCGGCTACCTGATCGGCAACCAGCAGGCAGGAAAGCAACCGCTCCCGCCCGAAGCGGAATACCAGTGGTGGTACCAATTCTATTTCGCGACGGAGCGAGGGAAACTGGGCTACGAGAAGAATCGCATCGAGTTCAACAAACTGATCTGGCGTCTCGCCTCGCCGCAGTGGAAGTTCGACGACGCGACTTTTGCCCGCTCGGCGCTTTCCTTCGACAATCCGGACCATGTGGCCGTCGTGATCCACAATTACCGTTGGCGAATAGGCTTGGCGAAAGGGGATGCGCGGTACGACGATATCGAGGAACGACTTGCAGCGGGGCCCACGATCAGTGTTCCAACGATTACGATGGAAGGGGATGCCAATGGCGCTCCACACCCGCAGCCTGCTGCCTATCGCGCCAAGTTCACCGGCAATTATGAGCATAGGACCATCGGTGGCGGAATTGGGCACAATTTGCCGCAGGAAGCGCCGCGAGAGTTTGCCGAAGCAGTCTTGCAGGTTGCTTAGGGTCTCATCGAACGAACTACGCATTCTCGCCTATCCCTAGTGGCCGCTTTCGACCCATTGCGGACACTAGGCACATGCTGACCGCTGAGCCGTGAAGCAGCGACATAATGCCCTCAACGCTCAGACAAGCTAACGCATCGAGGACACAGCTCAGTCTCATCTGGCCGAATTTTGCGAATGGCAAATGTCGAAAGCGGGTACCCAGGGCACTCGGCGTGCCAGTGCCAAAAGGGCGTCTTGCGCTGACTGGCGATGCCGCGACGATACTCAATCATTCGGACCCCGGCGACCTATGATCTCCGGATCCTAACTAATGCTCAGATTAGCTAGAATGAGTAATATTACCTAGATGCCTTCTTCAGGTTTTGGACCGCCTCGAACCATTCCTGCCACTAGGGTTCACCCTAGTGTTTGGGACGGGAAGGAGGTTTAGGAAAGATGCATCGCTGAACTCGACCACTAAGCATTTCAGCGCCTGAGAGACATTGATTTGCGCTCCCGCTTTTCTGAAGGAGTGCACGTCGGCTCCCGGGACGAGTCCCCTAGCGAACGCCGTCAAGTTTAGCGCCAATGATGGCGTAGTGTCGGCGCATCTGCCAAATGCCATTGAACCCGTCGCGTTCGGCAACCAGTCCGAGAAGTCTGACGGCTCGGGCGCATCGCATAGGTGTAGATAACGTCAGCTTTCCAACCGTTTCCGCCGCTTGGGGGTTAGTGGCGGAGTTCGATCCATTCCTGCCACTAGGCTTCCGGTGGCAGCTTCCGACGCCATTGCAGCAGTGAGGATGAAAGGGTTCCGTCGAAGGTGCGCCCACGCAGCGGAAGTTGCTGCTGCTTGATCGAATTGACCAGCAGGACCAGCTACTGCTGCCAAACATATTCGCCATTTGCGCCGTGGGTCAAAGTCTCGTGGAATATGTTCAATTCCGACGCGCCGTCGGGTCTTACACGCTCAGAAATTAGCCGCTCGGTAAACGGCAAAGGCAAGCCCACGCGATAGTGGTAGTGATTGAATCCGACTTCAAAGGTATTGAAGACGGTGTCGGTTGAAACTGCGTTGGCGCAGGTACCTTGCATGTCGCCGGTCAAGAGTTGGCGGGCCAAGAGCTCCATTGCCGCGGTAAACCGCTTGGTTTGGGGCGTGTAAACATCCACACCCTGATTCCAGGCAATTTCAGCGGCGTGGAGGGCTGAGGCTAACCCAAACTGTGCATGATGGCCGTTGTCACGGCAGGTTTCTTGGGTCAGGCCATCGACCCACCGAACGGGATCGAACCAGACCGCCGGAGATATGCGATGATCGCCTGCGCCAGGCTCAAAATCGGATTGAAGAAAGATGTAGGCCTTGCTTCGAGCCTCAAGCCTTTGCAGACCAATTTTGAATGCGGAAACGTCGTCGTTGAAGACGGAGATTGTCATCAAAGCGTCGATCTGGGTCAGGTCGACATTGCCATTCCAGTGACTGGCCGTGAGCAGCTGCGGGTAGAATGCTCGCCGAAACATGGCCTGCAAGGCTGCTATATCGTCAGTGCTCCAGTCTGGAGACTCTCGCATGACTTCGGCTGCCTCGCCGAAAAGTGCGCCGATCCATCCAGCGTGCAATTTGTCCTGATCGGTCTTCCCGACGAATCCTCGTAAGTTCGCCCAAAGGTTGAGAATTGCGATAGCCCGTCGAGAATATTTGCGATTGCCCGTAAGGCGCCATGCGAGCGCATTGGCGTAAGCTTTCACGGCTTCTGCTTGCGAAGCCGCTGCCTGAGTTTGATCCTCCGCGTCGATGACGGTGAGAGCGAGGCCGGGCGCCTGAGCCTTCTGTTCAACCCTGTGGAGGATGCTTGCCCATGGCTCTTGGCCCTCGGCGATCCGTGCTCGCGCCCTGTCGAGCCCGGAAGCCGTGTTTAACGCGCCAGGGTGTAGAAATCCAGGATCGTCCTGCGCAAATACCGCTGAGGACACGGCTGAAGCGAAGAGTCCGAATGCAATCGACAGCACACCAAACCGTTTTCCTGCGTAAGGTCGTCTGGACGCTTTGCGC
Source organism: Sphingomonas daechungensis (assembly GCF_039543105.1). Lineage (NCBI taxonomy): Bacteria > Pseudomonadati > Pseudomonadota > Alphaproteobacteria > Sphingomonadales > Sphingomonadaceae > Sphingomonas > Sphingomonas daechungensis. Next base: position 250,526 of record NZ_BAABJC010000001.1, on the reverse strand, counting down.
ATACATTGATGGATCAAGGGCCAACGAGTCCTAAGATGTGCCTTGATCCGGTGACATTGAATCTAGGGTCTTACAATCCGCACTTTTGACATCACCAGCCTGCATCGCGACGGCAGCTATCCACCCATTCCGGCCGCCAGCCTGCAGATAGAGGCGTCCGGGCACGCCAACGGACCAAGTCCATTCTCCGCCGCAACTCGCATCCGTTGCAAAGTAGGAATGCGCCTGACATGTCGCGTCATCGATGAAAAATCGCTCCGCCGAAATCGCCGTTTGCAGCTTCGTTAGTGCGAACATTGGGACCATTCGCGGATGACGGGGGCTGTAATCCGCCGGTGGTCGGCTTCCGATGGCGTCGACCTGGCCTACCATGAACTGGGCGAGGGCAGGCCGGTCATCCTGCTCCACGGACTCTTTTCCGACGCGAAAATGAACTGGATTCGCTTCGGCCACGCCGACCGCATCGCCGAACAGGGTTTCCGCGTGATCATGCCGGATCTCCGCGCTCACGGGGCCAGCGGCCGTCCGCATGGTCCGGAATTTTATCCGAAGGGCATTCTGGCCCGCGATCTGCGCGAAATGATCGCCCATCTCGGTCTCGCCGACTTCGACCTCGGCGGTTTTTCGCTGGGTTCACGGACAACCGTCGAGGGCATTGGCGAAGGCTTGAAGCCTCGGCGCGCGATCCTCGGCGGTGCCGGCCTCGAAGGCTTGCGGAACTGGGAGCGTCGGAAGACCTTCTTCGTCGAAGCCATCCGACTGTTCGATACCGTGCAGCGCGGCGACCCGCACTGGCTGTCCATCCAGTTCATGAAGAGCCAGGGTGTCGACCGCATCGCCGCGGCCCAGCTCCTCGAAAGCTTCGAGGACACCTTCATGGACTGGCTTGAAGCCTTCACCATGCCGACGCTGGTCGTCTGCGGCAGCGAGGATGATGATAACGGTTCGGCCGAAGAGCTTGCGAACGTTCTTCCGAATGCCGTGTTTCGGGAAGTGCCCGGAACGCACATGAGCTCGGTTACCAAGCCCGAGTTCGGCATTGCCATCGCGGAATTTCTTTCCGCCGTTTGAAGATCATGCGCCACGGCTTGACGAAAGGGGGTGGCAAGTTCCAGTCGGGCCGCCTCGGGAGTCTGCCGAGCTTGGGGAGAGTCGATTCCATGAAATTTGCAGCATCTGTTTCGCTTGCGGCGATCGCGCTTGCAGGTTGCGCCGCCAACACGTCTTCCGCAGCGCCGGTCGCCGAAGTTCCGGCGAGTGCCGCCGCGCCGGCCGCGGACGCGCTTCCGTATCCGCTGACGCCTGATGGGGCCGCGCAGTTCATCGCTGCGGCCGAAAAGGACATGTTCGACTTCAGCGTCATCGGGGGCCGCGCCGCCTGGGTGAATGCGACCTACATCAACGACGATACCGATGCGCTGAACGCCTATTTCGGAACCATTGGGACCGAGAAAGGCGTCAAATATGCGACCCTCGCCGCCCAATATGCGCGGGTTCCCGGGCTCGATCCTGACGTCGCGCGCAAGCTGAACATTCTTCGCGGTGCTCTCGTCCTTGCTGCGCCGCAAACATCGGGCTCGGCCGCCGAGCTCAACGAGATCACGACCCGCCTGCAGTCGGCCTACGGCAAGGGCCGCGCGACGCACAACGGCAAGGTCATCACCGGCGACGACGCTGAAGCGCTGATGGGCGAGCTTCGCAATCCGAACGAGACCAAGGAAATCTGGCAGAGCTGGCACGAGAATGTCGGCCGGCCGATGCGCCAGGACTATACGCGCATGGTCGAGATCGCGAACGCAGGTGCCAAGGAACTCGGCTATGCCGATACCGGGGCCATGTGGCGGTCGCAGTACGACATGTCGCCTGAGGAGTTCTCGGCGATGTACGATCGACTGTGGGCGGAGACGAAGCCGCTGTACCAGGCGCTCCACTGCTACACGCGGTCCAAGCTCAATCATAAGTACGGCAATGCCGTGCAGCCAGCGACCGGCCCGATCCGCGCCGACCTTCTCGGCAACATGTGGGCACAGGAGTGGGGCAATATCTACGACGTCGTCGCGCCGAAGGGCTCGGGCGATATCGGATACGACCTTGAAGCGTTGCTGAAGGCGAAGAAGTACGACCCGGTGAAGATGGTGAAGGCCGGTGAGGGCTTCTACACCTCGCTCGGCTTCGCGCCGCTTCCAGCGAGCTTCTGGACCCGGTCGCAGATCACCCGGCCGCAGGATCGCGAGGTCATCTGTCACGCTTCGGCCTGGGACCTCGACAACAAGGACGACCTGCGCATCAAGATGTGCACCAAGGTCAATGCCGACGACTTCGTGACCATCCATCACGAGCTTGGGCACAACTTCTATCAGCGGGCCTACAACCAGCAGCCCTATTTCTATCTCAATGGCGCCAACGACGGCTTCCATGAAGCGATCGGCGACTTCATCGCTCTGTCGGTGACGCCGGAATATCTGGTGCAGATCGGCCTTCTCGACCGCAGCAAGGTTCCGGATGCCAGCAAGGACACCGGCCTGCTGCTCCGTCAGGCGATGGACAAGGTCGCCTTCCTTCCGTTTGGCCTGCTGGTCGACAAGTGGCGGTGGGGTGTGTTCAACGGCTCGATCACGCCGGCGAACTATAACCAGGCCTGGGTCGACCTGAAGCGCGAGTATCAGGGCATCACGCCGCCGGTTGGTCGTTCGGAAGCGGACTTCGATCCTGGCGCCAAGTTCCACATCCCGGGAAACACGCCTTACGCTCGCTACTTCCTGGCGCGAGTCCTTCAGTTCCAGTTCTACAAGGCCGCCTGCGACATGTCCGGCTGGCAGGGCCCGCTTCACCGCTGCAGCTTCTATGGCAACAAGGAAGTCGGTCAGCGGCTGAACCAGATGCTGGCGATGGGTGCATCGAAGCCCTGGCCGGATGCGCTCCAGGCCTTCACCGGCAGCCGCGAGATGTCGGCCAAGCCGATGCTCGAATATTTTGCGCCGCTTCAAACTTGGCTCGAAGAGCAGAACCGCGGGAAGCAGTGCGGTTGGTAGATTGAAAAAGGGGCGCCTCGCGGCGCCCCTTCATTGTTCGGTGGTCTTGAAGTCAGGCCGTCGTACCGGATCCCGATCCGGTGTGAGCGCCGAGCGAACCATTGCCGCCGCCGGTCTCACTCATGCCGCTCTTGCTGCGGGTGGCCGTTGGCCGCGACCCAGTGGAGCGCGAAGTGCGCGCCGAGCTGCTGCCGGTCGCCGCGCCGGAGGGTGAGCTGTCAGCGCCGGCGGTGTCGAACTCGTCGCTATCGCTGCCCGAGGAGCGCATGTTCTCGGTCCAGTCGCTGATCTGGCTGCTGAGGTTGCTCATCTGCTCGCTAAGCGCGTTGCGCTTCGACCAGAGGAACACCCCTGCACCGACCGAGGCTGCCGCGACTGCAGCGGCGGCGATCGGCCGGTCCTTGACCGTGTTCAGCCAGTCGCTGCTGTACTGGTTGCGGCCCGACGGATTGTTATTCCGGCCGCGGTTGTTGCTTCTTGCCATGTTGGAATCTCCTCCAGGTTTCGTTGTGTTTTCAACGCGCTGGACCGAGGCAAGTTTCAGTCCAGCGGTGAGGAGATGCGGATAAGCGACGGACGCCGCGCCTAAAGTTGTTCGAGCAGCGTCTCGGCGCTCGAGGCGCGATACTCGCCCGGCGCTTCGACGTTCAGCTGTTCGACGACGCCGTCGTTGATCAGCATCGAATAGCGCTGGCTGCGCTTGCCCATGCCGAACTTGCTGGCATCGAACGAAAGTCCGAGCGCATCGGAGAATGCGCCATTGCCGTCAGCGAGCATGGTGATGTCGCTGGAGCCATCAGCCTTGTTCCAGGCCGACATGACGAACGGGTCATTGACCGAGAGGCAGGCGATCTCATCGACGCCCTTGCCTTTGATGTCTCCGGCCTTCTCGACGTAGGACGGCAGATGGCGCGCGGAGCAGGTCGGCGTGAAGGCGCCCGGCACGGCAAACAGGGCCACGCGGCGGCCGGCGAAGAACTCGCCGCTGGTGGTTTGCTCGGGGCCGTTGTCGGTCGCCACGGTCAGCGGAACGTCCGGCAGCTTGTCGCCAACATTGATCGTCATGCGAAATCTCCTTGGAGGGAATACGGCTGATGCCCCTACAGCCGCGATGGGTGTCTTCTCAAGACTTGCCGCGTCAACTCTCGCGGCTCATTACCGATCCATGGACGAGCCGCGTTTCCTGTCGGGCAAATTGCTGCTGGCAATGCCCGGAATGGCCGACCCACGCTTTGAGCGTGCCGTGGTCGCGCTTTGCGTGCACGATGAGAACGGCGCGGTTGGCGTCGGGATCGGCCAGAAGCGCGCCGGCATGCGCTTTCGGTCCTTGCTGGAACAGCTTGAAATCGACCCCCGCGATGCCCCGGATTGCGCGGTCCACCACGGCGGCCCGGTCGAGCCGGGCCGGGGCTTCGTCCTCCATTCGACCGACTGGGGCGGACAGGACTCTCTCCAGGTCAACGGACCTGACGGGGCAGTGTTCGGCATGACCGGCACGATCGACGTCCTGAAGGCGATCGCTGAGGGGCAAGGCCCCTCGCAGTGGATTGTCGCTCTCGGCTATGCTGGCTGGGGCGAGGGCCAGCTCGACGAGGAGATGACGCGGCACGGCTGGTACGCCGCGCCAGCCACGCCGAAGCTGATCTTCGACACGCCGACCGACGAGCGCTGGGTCGCCGCGTTCAAATCCGACGGGATCGACATTCGCCTGCTCGCCAACGAGACCGGCGCCGCGTGAGTTGTCTCGTTTGGACATATAAAGAATTCTTTATATTTGCCTTGAGACGCGTGTCCGGCTAGGGGCGGCGCGACGCGCACCTTGCGCACCAGCATTCACAATTGGAGATTTTTGACGTGGCGACCCAGGCTGAAACGCGTTTCACCGATTATGTCGTGAAGGACCTCGGCCTTGCCGATTTCGGTCGCAAGGAAATCGAGATCGCTGAAACGGAAATGCCGGGCCTGATGGCGCTGCGCGATGAATATGGCGCTTCGAAGCCGCTGAAGGGCGCACGCATCACCGGCTCGCTGCACATGACGATCCAGACCGCGGTCCTGATCGAGACGCTGGCCGACCTCGGCGCCGAGATCCGCTGGGCCTCGTGCAACATCTTCTCGACGCAGGATCACGCTGCGGCCGCGATCGCTGCGCGCAACATCCCGGTGTTCGCGATCAAGGGCGAAACGCTCGAGGAATATTGGGACTACGTCACCCGCATCTTCGACTGGGGTCAGGACACGACTTGCAACATGATCCTCGACGACGGTGGCGACGCCACGATGTTCGCGCTTTGGGGCGCGCGTGTTGAGGCCGGCGAGGCTTTGTTCACGCCGTCGAACGAGGAAGAGGAAATCTTCGCTGCGACGCTGAAAAAGTTCCTGGCCGAGCGTCCGGGCTATCTCACCAAGACCGTCCAGGCGATCAAGGGCGTATCGGAAGAAACCACCACGGGTGTTCACCGCCTTTACGAGCTCGCCAAGACCGGCAAGCTCCCGTTCCCGGCGATCAACGTCAACGACAGCGTCACCAAGTCGAAGTTCGACAACCTCTACGGCTGTAAGGAGTCGCTGGTCGACGCCATCCGCCGCGGCACAGACGTCATGCTCGCCGGTAAGATCGCCTGCGTTGCCGGCTTCGGCGACGTCGGCAAGGGCTCGGCGGCTTCGCTCCGCAACGGCGGCGCTCGCGTCATCGTGACCGAAGTCGACCCGATCTGCGCGCTGCAGGCGGCGATGGAAGGCTATGAAGTCGTGACGATGGAAGAGGCCGCCCCGCGCGCCGACATCTTCGTCACCGCGACCGGCAACATGGACGTCATCACGCTCGACCATATGCGGGCGATGAAGAACATGGCGATCGTGTCGAACATCGGCCACTTCGACAGCGAGATCCAGATCGGCGCGCTGTCGAACATGAAGTGGACCGAGATCAAGCCGCAGGTCGACGAAGTGGAATTCCCGGATGGCAAGAAGATCATCGTCCTGTCGAAGGGCCGCCTGGTGAACCTCGGCAACGCGACGGGCCACCCGAGCTTCGTGATGTCCTCATCCTTCACCAACCAGGTGCTCGCGCAGATCGAGCTCTGGACGAAGAGCGACCAGTACAAGAACGACGTCTATGTCCTTCCGAAGCACCTCGACGAGAAGGTTGCCCGCCTTCACCTCGGCAAGCTCGGCGTTCATCTGACCGAGCTCAATGAGAAGCAGGCCGCCTACATCGGCGTGCCGCAACAGGGTCCGTTCAAGCCGGATCATTACCGCTACTAAGCGGCTCTGGAATAACAGCGAGGGGGCGTTTCCAGCGATGGAAGCGCCCCTTTTGTTTGCCGACGGGGCCGCTTTGGCTAAAGTCCGGCAAGAGGATCATGACTGAATGCGCTTGAAGCGGCCCTTCCTGAAACTGCCCATCCGGTTCGATGCGGAAGCCATTGCTGCAGAGGTCCGTGCCTTGCCGCCCTCCGCCTGGACGCCGCATCCGACGGGCTTTGTCGGCAATGAGGCCGTTCGCCTGGTCACGCCCATCGGCGAAGACAGCGACGCAATCGACGGCCCGATGGGTCCGACAACACATCTCCAGCATTGTGACTACGTTCGCCAAATTATGGCGGAGATTGGCGGTGTCTGGGGCCGCAGCCGCTTTATGGGCCTGGCGGCGGGGAGCGAGGTCCCACCACACATCGACATCCATTACTATTGGCGCACGCATTGGCGGATTCACATCCCGGTGATCACGAATCCGGGCGTCGAGTTCACCTGCGGTGACGAGACCGTCCACATGAAAGCCGGCGAATGCTGGGTTTTCGACAGTTTCCTCAAGCATGACGTCCAGAACCGTGGCGATGCCCAGCGCATTCACCTGGTGTTGGACACGGTCGGCGGCGGTCCTTTTGCCGACCTGCTCGAGGCTGCGGCGTCGGGTCCGCAAACGGAGCGATTCCTCCGGCCCGGAGAGCGCAGCGGAGATGGTCTTGTCTTCGAACGCCTGAATTCGCCCAAGGTCATGTCGCCGTGGGAAATGCGCTGCCACCTTGCTTTCACGCGAGAACAGGCGGGGAGCGATCCACGGACGATCAGGATATTGGATCGGGTCGAGAAATTCATCGATGCCTGGGCTGCGGTTTGGGCGAGGTTCGGCAGCGACGACGCCGGCCGTGGCGAATATGAGCGAGTCCTGGAACAGGCACGGAGAGATATCCTCGCTCTCGGCATCTCGGAGCTGGAGATGCCGAACGAAGTGCCGCTGCCGCGGATGCTCGACCAGTTAATCTTTGTCATGGCGCTCGCCGAGCCTGGAGGCCGCGTTGCCAAGGCGGAGGGCGGAATTGGGGAGCCGCTCAGGCAGGCGGAACCCGCTGCGGCATCGAACAGCTTTATGGACATGGGCGTTGGCGTCGTCGTTTCAGGATCGGCACATTCGGAGCAACGCCTGCAGCCGCCACCGTCGAACTCATACCGAGCGCGCTTCGATCGTCCGGTCATCGTGGTCAGCACGCCGCGCTCGGGCTCGACACTGCTTTACGAAACGTTGGAGCAGGCACCTGGCCTGTATTCGATCGGCGACGAAAGCCATCGTTTGATCGAGACGGTGCCGGGATTGGCGCCACAGCACCGTGGGTGGTCGTCGAATCGCCTGACCGCCATCGATGCGACTGCCGATCGGGCCGAGCACCTCGCCGAAGGCTTTTATCGCCAGCTTCGGGACCGTGACGGCAATGCTCCCGCCGGACGCGCGCGCATGTTGGAGAAGACCCCCAAGAACGCACTTCGGATTCCATTCTTCGACGCGCTCTGGCCGGACTCCGAGTTCGTCTATCTGTACCGGGACGTGCGGGAGACGCTCTACAGCATGCTGGAGGCGTGGCAGTCAGGCGGCTTTCGGATGTATCCGGGCCTACCTGGCTGGCAGGGGGCGACCTGGTCCCTGTTGTTGGTTCCCGGCTGGCGGCGTTTGAACGGCATGCCCTTGCCGGAGATCGTCGCTCACCAATGGGCAATCACAACCGAGACCATGCTCGACGATCTCGAACAGATCCCCGATCAGCGAGTGCACGTCGTCGACTATGGGTCCTTCCTGGCCTCGCCGCAGGCTGAGATGGAGTCTCTCGCGCCGGCCCTCGGGCTCGGCTGGGATCGCCAGCTTGGTCCATCGCTTCCGCTTTCCAAGGTGACGGTTTCCGCGCCTGAGAAGGACAAGTGGCGGAGGATCGAACCGACGATCAACACGATCTGGCCGATCGTGGAAAAGGCGGATGCCAGGGCACGCGAATTCGTCGCGCGCCGCCGGGCCGCGACCCGCGCCGCGGCCTAGCGCGGGCAATTTGGCGTTCCGAAGGTCGCGGGCTAGAGGCGCGGCAACCACCTCGCGCTCACGGAGAATGCGCCGATCATGACGGATCAAGTTTCGCCGCCGGTTCACGCCGGAGCCTCTCAGACGCCAGGCGTTCCGCCCGAAGGAGTGCCGCAGGAGACCAAGATCGGTGCGTCGCGTGGGCTTGCGGCATGGCTGACGCGGCATAAGACCAGCTTCGCATTCACCTCGTACCAGAGCGGGCGGTTGCTTCTGACCGGGACCATGCCGGACGGGACCATTTCCGTGAATCAGCAGCATTTCGGCCGGGCGATGGGCGTGTGCTGGGATCGGGATGGCCTCTGGCTCGCCACCCGCGCTCACCTGTGGAGGCTGGAGAACATCCTCAAAGCGGGTGAAATTGCGGAGGGGCGCTTCGATGTCTCGCTCATGGCCCGGACGATGTACGTCACGGGCGATATCGACGTTCATGAGCTTTCCGTCGACCAGACTGGCAATCCCGTGTTCGTAAACACGGCATATTCGTGCCTGGCCAAGCTGGACCCCATCCACAGCTTCAAGCCGATCTGGAAGCCGCCGTTCATTTCCGAGCTCGCGCACGAGGACCGTTGCCACATGAACGGTCTCGGCATGCTGGCTGGCAAGCCGAAGTATGTGACGACCGTCAGCCAGACGGACGTCGCCGATGGCTGGCACGGACGTCCACTCCCGAAGGGTGTCTTGATCGACGTGGAGGACGATCGGATCGTGAGTGACCGGTTGTTGATGCCGCATTCGCCTCGCTTGGCCGACGATGGGCGGGTCTATGCCGTGGATAGCGGGCGCGGGTATGTCGTCGAGGTCAATCCGCAGACGGGGGAACTGCGTGATATTGCATTTTGCCCCGGGTTCCTCCGCGGCATGGCATTGCTTGGCCAGTACGCTTTGGTGACGGTTTCGAAGCCGCGATACGGAACGTTTCAGGACATCCCGATCGGCGACGAGCTGGCTCGACGAAACCTGACCCCGATCTGTGCCGTCATGGTCGTGGATCTGGACGCGGGAGAAATCGTCGAGTGGCTCCGGCTGGAAGGCGAGGTTCAAGAGCTATTCGCGATCGAACTGATGCCGAACATCAAATGCCCGATGGTGGTGGGACCTAGCACTCCAGAGTTTTTGACGACGGTGACGTTCGATCCGGAGATATCCTCGCTCAACGCATGATCGAGGGAGCGGGCGAGGACTGTCCGGTGCTTCCAACCTGAGCACCAAGTCATGTTGCATTAATGCTACAATCGCTCGCGGATTTTCGCGGAGCGTCGCTCTTTGCTTTCTTTTCACAGAGGGTTTCGTAAGTCGTCCGCAGGGGAAATTTCCATCCACTCCGAGGGGGATCGACTTCACATGCGCCCAATTTCTTATGCATTTTTGACGTCTGCTTCCTTCGCAGCGCTTGCGATAGCAGCGCCTGCGAATGCGCAGACCTCCACGCCGCCGGCATCCGGCAGCGACCCGTGCGCGGCTCCTGCTGACCAGCGGGATCCGAGCGCCAATTGTCCTGCGGCTGAGACGGCTGCAGGCGAGGCTATTGCACAAGGTGCGACCACCACGGGTGCCGATTCAGGCATCGTCGTCGTCGGTTCGCGCATCCGTCGCAACAATTTCAACGGGGTCGACCCCGTCACTGTCATCAACCGCGACGCCGCGGTCGATGCCGGCTTCAATTCGACCGCTGAAGTGCTTCAGAGCGTCGGCGTCACGGGCGGCACCGGCCAGATCAACGATACCTTCGGTGGTTTCGTCGTTGAGGGCGGTCCGGGCGTGAACACGCTGTCGCTGCGCGGCCTTGGTACGACCCGCACCCTGATCCTGCTCAACGGCCGCCGTATTGCTCCTGCCGGTACCCGCGGCCAGGTGGGTGCTGCCGACTTGAACGTTCTGCCGACCTCGATCCTCGACCGGATCGAAGTGCTGAACACCGGCGCGTCGTCGATTTACGGTTCGGACGCCGTCGCCGGCGTCGTCAACATCGTGACGCTCAGCAAGTTCAACGGCCTTGCCATCGAAGCTGACATCACGGCTCCGGAAGTCGGTGCTGGCGCGTCGCAGCGTTACTCGATCACCGCCGGCACGTCGGGCGAGCGTTTCTCGATCCTCGGCTCGATCGAAGTGTTCGACCGCAACCGCATCACCCAGGGCGACCTGCCCTGGACCCGTTGCCCGCAGCAGCGCCGCCTGAGCCCGCTGGGCGTTAACGACACGAACAAGTGCTGGCCGCTTGAAGAAGGCGGCGTCACGGTCAACACGATCGGCACCGGCTTCTACTTCATTAACAATCCGGGCACCGACGTGGCGCCCGGCTTCGAGCCCAATCCTCCGGGCTACTATCTCTATTGTAACCGTTGGCGGCCGAATGCCGCGAACACCGCTGGAACCCTGCCGGGGTTCGAGTGCGTCGGCGGCCTGATCTACAACCCGACGACGGGTGGCGGTTTCGGCAGCAGCCTCGCGGTTCGCGATACTTTCGCTCCGTCGATGCTGAAGCAGGACGTCATCTCGCCGACCCGCAACTACACGGGCTATCTCTCGGCGACCTACGACACCGGCTTCTTCGGTGACGGCCAGCTCTATTCGGAACTGCTGATCACCCGCCGCAAGTCGCAGCAGAATGGCCAGCGCCAGTTCACTCTCGACTATGCCCCGAACAGCCCGTTGCTGCTCGCAGCCAATGGCGGTCTGTTCACAACTCAGCCGCGCCGGGTGAACTCTGCCATCGGCATTCGTACCTTTGCCGACTACGGCATCTACGACAGCAGCCAGACGCAGGACTTCGTGAAGTTCTCGGTTGGTTTCCGTGGCGACCTGCCGTTCCTGCCGACGTGGCGTTACGACTTCTACGCCAACAAGAGCTGGGCCGACGGCACCTACAGCTTCGAGCAGATCCTTGCGGATCGCCTTGCCCAGAGCTTGAACGTTCGCTTGGTCAACGCAGCTGGCACGCCGATCACGACGCCGGGTGCAACGATCGCCAACACGCCGGGCGCGCGTTTTGCCTGCGTGGTTACGATCGGCAACTGCGTTCCAGCTCCGGCGATCAGCAATGCGATCATCGGCGGCCAGGCTCGCACGGCGGCAGCAGCATGGTTCGACTACGTCACCGACGACGTGGTGGGCCATACGTCGTTCCGTGAGACGACCTTCAACGCGACGTTCGACGGACCGCTGTTCCGCCTGCCGGGCGGTGACGCTCAGGCTGTGGTCGGCTTCGAGTATCGCAAGTCGAGCATCAACGACGTCCCGTCGTCCGATGCGCAGCGCAACAACCTGTACAACTTCACCTCGGCGCCGATCACCAAGGGCTCCGACAGTGTCTGGGAAGCATTTACCGAGCTTGAGTTCCCCGTCCTCCGCAACGTTCCGTTTGCTGACGAGCTGACCTTCAACGCTTCGGGCCGCTTTACCCACTATGAATCGTACGGGTCGGACACGACGTACAAGATCGGCGGCAAGTGGGCTCCAACCCGCTGGCTGGCGTTCCGCGGCAGCTACGGCACCTCGTATCGTGCTCCGGCGCTGTACGAACAGTTCCTGGGTTCGACGACGGGCTTCCTGTCGGCTCAGAGCACCGATCCGTGCACCAGCCTCTTCAACGTCACCAACCAGACGATCGTCGCCAACTGCCTTGCCGATGGGTTGCCCAACAACTTCATCAACAACGGCAGCACGACGGTCATCCAACAGGGCGGCGCGGCTGCGGGTCTTGAGGCGGAGACGTCGAAGAACCTGACCTTCGGGACGGTGATCCAGCCGACCTTCGGTCCGGCCTTCGGTAACCTGTCGCTCGCCATCGATTACTTCCGCATCGAGGTGAACAACGGCGTGTCGCAGCTTGGCGCGGGTGCTCTCGCCCGTGGTTGCTACGACGGAACGCGGCCTGAGTATTGCCAGTTCGTCGTCCGCGCGCCGTACACCGGCTCGGGTACCGGCCAGCTGACGATCACCCAGTCGTACATCAACGTCGCGACGGACATGGTGAAGGGTATCGATTTCACCCTCCGCTACGACCGCGAGCTGGGCCCGGGCAAGCTCGACCTCGGCATCAATGCGGTTCGGGTTATCGACCGCGTCAACCAGAACGATCCGAACTTTGCGGCAACGCACTTCGAAGGTTCGATCGGTAATCCGAAGTGGGCCGGCACCGGTCACGTCGGATACGACTGGGGTCCGTGGTACGCTCGCTGGGGTGTCGAGTTCATCGGCAAGAGCAGCGATAACTTCCTGGTCGACCCGGCGGATTACCCGTCGAACGTCTACGACTTCTCGGTCAAGGACTACTGGCTGCACACGTTTGCCCTGCGTTATGAGCCGAGCAACCGCTACAGCCTGACGGCCGGTGTTCGGAACGTCTTCGACAAGAAGCCGCCGAAGATCACTGCCGAGGATCCGTTCGTGAACACCATTTCGAACATCCCGCTGCAGTCCGGATGGGACTTCCGTGGCCGGACGTTCTTCATCAACGCACAGGCGAAGATCTTCTAAGGTCAAACCTGATCAACAACTCGACGGGCGGGAGAAATCCCGCCCGTTTTTTTTGTCCGGACCTCGTCGGCTGAGCCCCCGAGCTTTCTTTCCTTTGCAACTGCGCGCCAGCGACTAAAGTCGGGCTTCTTCGGAAGTCTGGGGACTGATGGGCGAGATCGGGGGTTCGGGATGGCTGGTGCTGTTTATCGCGGGGCTCTGGCTCGCGATTGCGGCGGCCGTTCTGGTCATTGCCGCCCGCCGAATCCGGGAAGCGAGGTCGGTAATCGCCGCCGCCCGGTCGATGGCGTCCTTGCTAGAAGTGTCGCCTGCGAGGCCGCTCATCGCGCGGCCCGACGGCACGGTCGAAATGGACTCGAGGCTCGTCCGGGAACTTGGCCTAAAGGGACCAGTCCGGACATGGTCCGATCTTGGCGGAGAAAAATTCGGGCTCGATCTCGCCGCCCTCGATGAAATCCAGCAGGCTGTTCGCTCGGCATCGCTCTCAGGCGGGGGCGTCGAACTCCAGGCCAAGGTGGCGGGTTCGGATCGAGTGCTCGAAATCCGGGGGGCGCCAGCCCCTGCGCCCGAACCTGCCGGAACAATGCTGCTCTGGCTTTCGGACACGAGCACGGCGGAAGCGGAGCGGTCCAAACTCGATCTGCGAATCCATCAGACAGAGTCGGCGCTGGATTCGCTTACACACCTTATCGAAGCGGCACCGTTCCCAATGTGGTATCGGGGACCAGATCTTCGACTGGGACTGGTCAATCGCGCCTTCGTCGAGGCCGTCGAGGCCAAGGATGCTGGCGACGTCATTGCACGCTCGATCGAACTGATCGACGCTCCCGGCTCGGACAGCGCGCGTGCCTCCGCGCAAGCGGCGATCGAATCCGGCAAGTTTCATTACCGCATGCAGCCCGCGACGATCCGGGGGGAACGCCGCATGATGCGGATCGTCAATGTTCCGCTTCCGACCGGCGCTGTCGCCGGCTTCGCAATCGACGTTCAGGACCTGGAGGACGCGCGGGCCGAGCTTGCCCGCCACGTCCAGTCGCAACGGGATCTTGCGGACCGAATGACGGCGGGCACCGTGCAGTTCGACGGCGACCGCAACGTCAGCTTCTTCAATCAGCCGTTTGCCGTAATGGCCCAGCTCGATCCAGAATGGCTGGCAGAGAGCCCAGAGTTCGACCGCGTGCTGGAACGCATGCGCGAACGCAATCGAGTCCCCGAAGTCCGCGATTTTCCGGTATGGAAGGCCGAACGTCGGGAATGGTTTACCAGCCCGCAGGAAGTCATCGAGGAAGACTGGATTCTTCCCGACGGCGACCATCTCCGCATTGTCGCGCAACCGCTGCCTGATGGCGGTCTTCGGATGTTCTTTGAGGATCGGACCGAGCAGGTGCGACTTGCGTCCGCTCGCGACACCTTGCTGCGGGTTCGTGCCGCGACGTTCGACAACCTGTTCGAAGCGATCAGCGTGTTCGCCAGCGATGGACGGCTATACCTGTGGAACAAGAGGTTCCAGGACGTCTGGGACCTGGAGGAGGAACGCCTTACCGAGCACCCGCGTGTCGATGAGCTCGTGCCGGCGATGGCCCGCAAGCTCGTCAATCCCACGGCGGCGGCGCAGATCCGTGAAATGGTGCGGCACACCACCAACGAGAGGCAACCCGCGAGCGGTCATATCTCGCTGACCGATGGCCGGCATTTCGAGTTCGCTGCCGTGCCGCTGCCTGATGGCAACGCGCTCTTTACGATGGTCGACGTCACGGACTCGACGCGGATTCAGGAAGCCTTGCGAGAACGCGCGACCGCGCTCGAGCAAGCGGACCGGGTCAAAACGGACTTCGTGGCCAACGTCAGCTATGAATTGCGGACGCCTCTCACGTCCATCGGCGGTTTCGCGGAGATGTTGGCTGGCGGATACGCCGGGAAACTTGCACCTGCAGCCGCGGATTATGTGAGTGCGATCCTGGAGGCTGTTGATCGGCTGTCGAAGCTGATCGACGACGTGCTTGCGCTGACCCAGGGCGACGTCAGCGGAATCGCACTCGAAAAGGAGCGCGTGGACCTCGGTGGCCTGTGCCGGATGGCGGTCGAGACGGTGCAGGCCCGCGCAAAGGAGAAAGAGCAGAAGCTCGAGGTCGACGTCGCGCCGACCACGGGCTTCGTCTTCGGGGATGTGAGGCGCCTTCGAGAGTCGATCGAGCATGTCCTCAACAACGCCATTGCCTACACCGATCGAAAGGGACGGGTGCGGCTGGAGGCTACGGGTGACGAAGCGAACGCCGTCATTCGGGTTGTCGACAACGGCATCGGCATTTCGAAGCAGGACTTGCCGCGTGTCTTCGAGCGGTTCGACCGGATCAACGAAACCGGCGTCAGGGGTGAGGCGGCACTTGGACTTGGACTGCCCCTGACCCGTCAGTTCCTCGAGGCGCACGGCGGTGCAGTCGAATTGGACTCCAAGAAAGGTAAGGGTACCACCGTCACGCTGACGATACCCCGCGGCTCCCGATGATCCTGCCCGATGAGAGCGAAACACGGGCGTTCGGGCAGCGGCTGGCAGCACTTCTGCGACCAGGAGACGTCGTTACGCTCAGGGGGCCCTTGGGCGTCGGCAAGACTGCCTTGGCCCGCGCGATCCTCCAAGCTTTGGGGCATGAGGGCGATGTGCCGAGTCCCAGCTTCGCGATCGTCCAGCCATATGAGGATCTCTCGCCGCCGGTCTGGCACGTCGATCTGTTCAGGATAGAGGATCATGGAGAATTGGAAGAACTCGGCCTCGACGCGGCCGCGGACGGTGTGCTTCTGGTCGAATGGCCGGAAAAGGCAGGTACCGGGCTCTGGCCGCAAGCGCTTGCTTTGACCCTGGATTTTGCCGCGGACGGCGCGCGGAGCTTGACAGCGAACGTGCCGTCTTCATGGCAAGGGCGATGGCCTCCACCATGATTCCGCCGCCTCACGCGCCCCAATTCCTCGCTTCGTGCGGTTGGGAAGGTGCGGAAATCCGGCCGCTGGCAGGCGATGCGTCCTTCCGTCGCTATTTCCGCGTGCAGCTCGGCGACCGGAGCGCGGTCTTGATGGATGCGCCGCCCCAACATGAGGACGTTCGTCCCTTCGTCGCCGTAGCGGAATGGCTGACGAGGACCGGACTGACGGCGCCGGAAATCCTCGCGCGGGACGTCAGCGGCGGGTTGCTGCTCCTTAACGACTTTGGCGACGAGCGCCTCCGCGAATGTCTCGACAGCGATCCTTCGCGAGAAAGAGAACTCTACGAGATGGCGACGGACGTGCTGGTTCATCTGCACGGGCATCCGCCAATGCCGGGGCTTCCGCCGCACGGCTTGCAGCAATGGCTCGAAGAACTGAAGCTGTTCACCGAATGGTATTGCCCCGCCGTCGGCCTCACGGTGGACGAACTTGCGTATTGCTCCGCCTGGACGGAGGTTCTTGAGCCCATCGCGAACGACGGTCTTGGGCCCGTCACGGTCCTGCGCGACTATCACGCCGAAAATGTCATGCTGGTCCAGGGCCGCGAGGGAGTGAAGCATTTCGGACTTCTCGATTTCCAGGACGCGCTGGCCGGTCACCCGGCATACGACCTCGCATCCGTTCTGGAAGACGCGCGGCGCGATGTGCCGCCTGCGATCGAGCGCGCAATGCTCGATCGCTACGTGACCGCGACAAGCCAGGACGAGCGATTTGCGCGCGCTTATTGGGGCCTCGCCGCTCAGCGCAACACGCGGATCCTTGGCGTATTCACTCGCCTGTGGAAACGCGACAACAAGCCGCACTACACGCATTTCCAGCCGCGCATGTGGGGATTGCTGGAGCGCGATCTTGCCCAGACAGGGCTGGAGCCGGTCCGTCGCTGGTTCGACGAAAACGTCGGCCCGGAGTTTCGCCTCGCCCCGTGGAAGGAGGCGGCGTGACCGCTGCTCGCCGCGCGCTGAGGCTTCGTGCCGAAGTCTCGGCGGATGTGCCGAAGACGGCGATGGTTATGGCAGCCGGACTGGGCAAGCGCATGCGGCCGCTAACCGCGACCCGTCCAAAGCCGCTCGTCGAAGTTGCCGGCAAGCCTCTGATCGACCACGTCCTCGACCGGCTGCGCACCGCCGGAGTCGAGAATATCGTCGTCAACGTGCACTACCTCCCCGGTTCGGTCGAGGCCCACCTTGCAGCGAAGGCCGGCGGGCTCAACGTCACCATCTCCGACGAGCGCGAGCAATTGCTCGAAACGGGCGGCGGGTTGGTCAAGGCTGCACCCCTGATCCACGACGATCCGTTCCTGGTGGTGAATAGCGATAACCTCTGGATCGACGGTCCCGCCGATACGCTGAAGCTGCTGGCCTCGCATTGGGACAGCTCACGAATGGATGCTCTCCTGCTGCTCGTGCCGCACGCCCGGGCGCAGAATCATCGCGGGCTCGGCGACTTTCACATGGACCGGGCAGGCCGCCTGAGAAGGCGTGAGAAGGCGCGCATCGCACCATTCGTCTTCACCGGTATCCAGATCGTGTCCAAGGCTTTGCTGAGAGATGCGCCTGAGGGTGCATTCTCAACCAATGTCTTCTGGGACCGGGCGATCGAGGAAGGCCGCTGCTTCGGCGCAGTCCACCAGGGGCTGTGGTTCGATGTCGGGACGCCGAAGTCCATCGTCGAGACCGAAGCCTTCCTGCAGAATGGCTGAGGGGCACGGCGGCCAACCGGCCGTCTTCACGATCCCCACGCACCGGTCCTTTTCGGATTCCCTCGTCGCGGGCCTGATCGCGAGATTCGGGGCCGACCCCCTGGCGCTGGCGTCCGGACGGATCCTGCTGCCGAACAATCGTGCGGTCAGAACGGTCACGGACGCGTTCGTTCGCGCGAGCGGGTCGGGGCTGCTGCTGCCGCGCCTGATCCCGGTCGGCGATCCGGAGCTTGACGACCGCATCGGTGGTGCGCTCGATCCGGCAGACGATGACGACCCCATCCCGCCGGCGATCGATCCGCTCGAACGGCTGATGCTCCTGGCGGAGATGGTCCGTGGACCGGGAGAATCATCGGCCGAGGCCCTGCGTCTGGCACAGGAACTGGCGCGGACGATCGATGCCCTGGAGATCGAGGAGATTGAGCCGAGCCGGTTGACGGACGCTGCGGCCGATGCACCGGACCTTGCGCACCATTGGCAGAAGGCGCTGGAGCGGTTTCGCGCCGTTCTCGATCGCTGGCCATCGCTCCTCGCCGAGCGGGGTCGCATCGATCTTACCGATCGCCGCAATCGGCTTCTGCGGCGGACAGCGCAGCGGTGGTCCGAGAGACCGCCGAGTGGATTCACGGTTGCCGCGGGAATCACCACCTCGGCTTCGGCAATTGCCGACCTGCTGGGGCGGGTCGCACGAATGCCGAACGGACTCGTCGTGGTCCCCGGCCTGAGCCTGCTCAAGGCGATGCCGGACGCGGAATGGGACGCGCTTGGCCCCGACGACCGCGGTCGCAGCGAGGAAACCCACCCTCAATACCATCTGAAGCTGCTCCTCGACCGGATTGGCGTGGCAAGGGGCGAGGTCCAGCTCTGGCCGTCATCCGGGCGATCTGCGTCGCCTGCAGTCCGAAGCCGCGCGATTGCGAACGGGATGACTGGCGCAGATTTCAGCGACAAGTGGAACGCGCTGAGGCCGCCCGAGCGGCGGCTGACCGGCATCCGGGCCGTCGAGCTTTCCGATCCCGCGGCCGAAGCGCAGGCCATCGCTCTCGCGATCCGTGAGGCGCTCGAGACGCCGGGACGAACGGCCGCTCTCGTCACGCCCGATCGGCTGCTCGCCCAGCGTGTTTCCGCATTGCTCGGGCGTTGGGGAATCGAGGCGGACGATAGCGCCGGCCGGGCTCTGTCCCAATTGCCGACCGGCACTTTGCTGCTGGCGATCGCCTCTGCAGCGGCGGAAGATCTGGCACCGGTTCCCTTGCTCGCGCTTCTGAAGCACCCGCTCGTCGGGAGGGAGGGCGAGGAGCGGCGCCGGTGGATGGATGACGTTCGCTTGCTCGACGAGGCGCTGCGTGGGCCCCGACCCGCCGGTGGACTTGAAGGCATCGACGCACATGTCGCCGAGCACGCAATTCGTGACCGTGCCTGGAAGCGCCTTCGCCCGCGCCTCTCCACCCTCGCTGCCGTGCGGGACGCTCAGTCGCTGTCCGGTCTCGCAAGGGCGGCATCGGCCGCAGCCAGCGAACTGTCAGGCGAGAGGATCTGGTCGGGTGTCGCGGGTCGAGGAGCTGCGGACCTGCTCGCGGAGCTTCAGGCGCTCGACCGATCCGATCTGCCATTAGGGCCGAGCGACAGCGGTCCGATCCTGCGGCAGTTCCTGGATGGGGTGCGCGTCCGTCCGCCTTACGGCGGGCATCCTCGCGTGTTCATCTGGGGCCTTCTCGAAGCGAGATTGCAGCAAGCCGATCTGATGATCCTGGGCGGGCTGAACGAGGGGGTATGGCCCGCCTTACCAGCTCCCGATCCCTGGCTGGCGCCGAAGATCCGGGCGAACCTTGGTCTCCCTGGTCTCGAATTCCGGATCGGCCTTTCGGCGCATGACTTCGCCAGTGCTCTTGGGGCGCCGCAAGTGCTGATCACGCGCGCGCGCCGCGACAGCCGATCACCGACGGTCGCTTCGCGGCTGTGGCTGCGGCTGCAAGCGATGACGGGTGGGCTGGCGCACGATACCAGGCTGGAGCGGCTTTCGGTGGCACTTGACGATCCCGGTCGTCCGATGCCCGCCGATCGCCCGGCACCGAAGCCCGACAGGTCGCTTCGTCCATCCAGGATTTCGGTGACCTCGGTCGATCGCCTGAAGGCCGACCCGTTTGCCTTCTATGCGCAGGCGATCCTGGGTCTGCGCCGAATGGACCCGGTCGACGCGGAGCACAGCGCGGCCTGGAAAGGAACGGCCGTTCATGAGGTCTTCGAAACCTGGCTGAAGGAGGACAATTGCGATCCTGAGCGGCTGGTCTGGCGCGCTCGCGAACTCCTTCGCAGCGAGACGATCCATCCGATGCTCCGTGCACTCTGGCAGCCGCGACTGATGGAGGCGATCCGCTGGATCGAGGGGCAGGAGGTCGAGAACCAGGCCAAGGGACGCCGACCCCTCGCGGGTGAGAAGAAGGGCGAAGCGACGATCGAGGGTGTCGTGCTTCACGGCAAGGCCGACCGCATAGACCGGCTTGAAAGCGGCGGCATTGCGATCGTCGACTACAAGACCGGCAAGGCCCCGTCGCAGCGAGCGGTCGACGAGGGCTTCGCGCTGCAATTGGGCCTGCTCGGGCTCATCGCGGAGGCCGGCGGGTTCGATGGTATCTCGGGCAAATCGAGCACCCACGAATACTGGTCGCTCAGCAAGTATCGCGACCAGTTCGGGAAGTGCGTTCGGCCCGACAAGTCGATGGGCGCTGAGGAATTCCTCGACCATGCGCTTCGGAACTTCAGCGAAGCCGCCCGCAAGTGGCTGACGGGCGACGAGCCCTTCATTGCGAAACTGAACCCGAGCTACGCGCCCTATGGCGACTATGACCAGCTCATGCGACTGGAAGAATGGTACGGCCGCAAGTGAGGTTAACGGCGCGGCTTCTTCTTCACCTTGGACGCGTAGAGCAAGGCTGCGACGATCGCGGCCGAGCCGATCCCGACCGCCACACCGGCCTTCACGAGCTTCGTCCGGCGCTGCTCGCTGGCTTCGTCGCTGTCTTCGTTGTCGGCCATTTCGAACCTCTGAATGCTTACGATCGCCCCAACTTTATGAGTGCTGCGAAGACAATGGAAGCGCTCGCCTGATGGGGCGCCGGTTCAAGCCTTTGCCGTCCCTCCAGGGTGCTCAGGCCGCTGCGGTTGATCCCAACGTACATGCCGCGGTGTCGGCGTCGGCGGGATCGGGCAAGACTCAGGTCCTGACTGGCCGCGTCCTCAGCCTGCTGCTGAATGGCGCCGATCCCGAGACGATCCTTTGCCTGACTTTCACGAAAGCCGGCGCGGCGGAGATGGCGAACCGCATCGGGGCGCGCCTGGCCGCCTGGGTTCGGATGAAGGATGCGGAGCTTGGGCAGGACCTGATGGCCCTTCGCGCCGACCCCGGTCCGAATAGCCGTGAACGCGCTCGTAGGCTGTTCGCCAAGGTCCTGGAAGCGCCTGGAGGCCTTCGTATCCAGACCATCCACAGCTTCGCGCAGGCTCTGCTTGCGGCTTTCCCCGCGGAGGCGGGGATCACCCCCGGCTTTGCGCCGATCGAGGGCAGGGCGGAGCAGGAGCTGGCCCGCACGACACTGGCCAACCTTCTGGCGGACGCTGAAGCCAAGGGCGACGAACGGCTGATCGGGGACGTGCAATGCCTGAGCCTTCGCCTCGGCGAGGAAGGCGCGGTCCGGTACTTGATGCTTTGTGCGCACGCTGCGGATGCAATGGCGAAGCTCGGCGCACCGGATTCGATCGAGCCGTTCATTCGCGGCACAATGGGATTGCCCGATGCCTCGGTCGACGATTTCTTCGCTCATCATCTCGGCGACGACCGCATCGATCGCGATCTGTTGCGCGCCATCGCCGACGCAAACCGGCGCTGGGGAGCGTCGACCGGGCTTGGCCATGCGGACGTCATCGAGCGCTGGCTTTCCCTGACGCCGATCGAACGTGCCGCCTCGCTCACCGAGATCAGGAAAGTCGTCCTCACCGACAAGGACACGCTGAAGGTCTCGCCGGGACAGACGAAGGCTGAGCCCAATTACGAAGAGCATGCCGGTCGGCTTGCCAACCTCGTCAGCGAGTTGCTCGCCGTCCAGAACGGCGTTCGCCTGGCGGCCGACATGGCGGCGGGGCTCCGGGCGGGGCAGGCCTTCGCCATCGCCTATTCCGCGGCGAAGCGGAGCGCAGGTGTTGCCGACTTCAACGACCTGATCGCCTGGACCCGCGCGCTTCTGGCTACGCCGGGGATGAGTGAGTGGGTGCGCTACAAGCTTGATCGCCGCACCGACCATATTCTCGTCGACGAAAGCCAGGACACCAACCGCGAGCAGTGGGAGATCGTGCAGGCGCTTGCGGGTGAGTTCTTCGCCGGCTCGGGCGCTCGCGAGGACCGCAATCGCACCCTCTTCATGGTCGGCGACTTCAAGCAGGCGATTTTCGGTTTCCAGGGCACCGACCCGAACGAGTTCCGCCGCGCTCGCGAATGGGTCCGCAAGCAATCGTCCAGCGCCCGCTTCGCCTCCGGCATGCTGTTTGCCGACGATGACGATGAGGCAGCCGCGCTGGAATTCCGCGATCTATCGATCGAGGCCAGCTATCGCTCCGCGCCTGCCGTGCT
This sequence comes from Sphingomonas daechungensis, assembly GCF_039543105.1. Taxonomy (NCBI): domain Bacteria; kingdom Pseudomonadati; phylum Pseudomonadota; class Alphaproteobacteria; order Sphingomonadales; family Sphingomonadaceae; genus Sphingomonas; species Sphingomonas daechungensis. Next base: position 228,366 of record NZ_BAABJC010000001.1, on the reverse strand, counting down.
TGACGTCGTCGATGCGGTGATCGCCGACGTTGGATACGAACGAATGGGCCTCCCGGAGCGGCCAAACCAACATCAGGCACACTTCGACCGCAGGCCCGGGATTGTCGAACTCTGGACGCCCTTCTCCGTCGAGGACGGTGTGGAGGAGGAAGAGGGCGAGGAAGGCTGGCTAGGCGAGGATGCCCGCCGTTACGCCAGTGCCCTTGCCCGGCAGGTTCGCAGCTGGATCGATGAGGGCCCCGTGCTGGCGTCGACCAAGCGGCCGCTCAGCGCGGGAGACGTCCTGATCCTCGTGAGAAGCCGAGGCGAGCTGGCGTCGCTCATCGTGGCGCGCCTGTTCGAGGAGGGCGTGCCGGTGGCGGGTATCGACCGCCTGCACCTTCAGGAGCCACTGGCGGTCAAGGACTTGCTGGCGACGATTGCATTCGCCGCGCAACCGCTCGACGATCTCAACCTCGCCAACCTGTTGGTCTCGCCGCTGCTTGGCTGGAGCCAGGAACTGCTTCTCGAGCTAGCGCACGGCCGCGACCGCATTTCGCTCTGGCAGCGCCTGGGGGAACGCGCGGATACCCGGCCCGAGTTCAGGAAAACGAGGGACGAGCTTGGCCAGCTTCTGGCGATGGCCGATTTCACGACACCGCACCGCTTCCTGGAGACGATCCTCAGCGGGCCGATGGACGGGCGAAGGAAGCTTTACGGTCGGCTCGGGTTGGCCGCGCGGGATCCGATCGACGAGCTGCTGACGAGCGCACTCGATTTCGAGCAGCAGGAGATTGCGTCGCTCGACCGCTTTCTGGACTGGTTTTCGCGTGGGGAGGTGGAGATCAAGCGTGACCCTTCGGCGCCGACCAACGCGGCGCGGGTGATGACGGTGCACGGCGCGAAGGGGCTGGAAGCTCCGGTGGTCATTCTCGCCGACGCAACGGCCGATCCGGCGCGCCTGGGCGGCGTTCAGCGTACTCTGGATTTCCCGATAACAGGAGTGGGGGAAGTCCCGCTTATCCGCCCGCGCAAGGCGGAGCGTGTCTCTCCCTTCAGCGAACTCATCGCAGTCGAGGAAGCTCGGGACCTTCAAGAGCATTGGCGGCTCCTTTACGTCGGCCTGACTCGCGCCGAGGAGCGGCTGGTCATCGCCGGGATCAAGCCGAAAACGAAGGACGGCGTCAGGCCTGAGAACTGCTGGCACAGCAGCGTCGAGCGGGCGCTGGTCTCGCTTGGGGCCGAACCCGTGGTCGAAGAGCCATGGGGGCAGGTCCTGCGTTACAGCGGCTCAGTTCCTGTCAGTGCAGTCAAACCGAAAGCGGACGCCGCGGCACTTCCGAACCCGCCGATTCCCGCTTGGGCCACAGCCCCGGCGCCTCCGGAGTCCCGCCCTCCGCGGCCGCTCGCTCCGTCCGCGATCGCCGAAGACCGGGAGGCCTTGCCGCCGCCGAGTGAAACGATGCGCGCCGCCGCCGAGCGGGGAACGTTGATCCACCAACTTCTCGAACGGTTGGCTGATGTGGATCCGAAGCACCGGCACGCGACTGCGCTGCGCTGGCTTGAGCGCTCCGCGGGCGTCACCGAGGAGGGGAGGCGGACGGAGATTGCGGATACCGTTTGCGAAGTGTTGTCGGATGTGCGGTTCGCCGCCCTGTTCGGAGACGGCTCTCTCGCTGAAGCACCTCTCGCCGCGACACTGCCGGACGGCACGGTCGTTGCCGGAACCGTGGATCGGCTGTTGGTTGAGAAGGATCGCGTCTCGGTCATCGACTTCAAGACTGGCCAGGTGCCAGCATCGGAAGGCGAAATACCCGGTCCGCACCAGTCCCAGATGAAGGCCTACACCGGCGCATTGCGGGTCATCTTCCCCGGGCGGGAGGTTCGCGCGGCGCTACTTTACACCAGCGGACCGGCGCTGTTCCAATTGCAGTGTTGAGACTGCCGACCACACTCCCCATATGTGCGTTAACTTTTGTCACGGAGACATTTCGAAATGGCCACCAAGTCCGTCACCGACCAGAGCTTCCAGGATGATGTCTTGGGTGCTTCGGGTCCCGTTCTCGTCGATTTTTGGGCAGAGTGGTGCGGTCCGTGCCGGATGATCGCTCCCGCGCTTGAGGAAATCTCGAACGAGCTGGGCGAGAAGGTTTCCGTCGTGAAGATCAACATCGACGAAAACCCTGAGACCCCGGGCCGCTACGGCGTGCGCGGCATCCCGACCATGCTACTGTTCAAGGGCGGACAGCCGGTCGCGCAGAAGGTCGGCGCCGCTCCTCGCAGCCAGATCCAGCAGTGGCTGGAGAGCAACCTGGATTCCCAGTCGAGCGCACAGGCGTAACGAATCGAAATCCTGCGGCCGGACCGGTGGCTTTTACGGCCTCCGGTCCCGCTCGCTGTTAAACCCTCGTTTCATTGACTAGAGCTAGGGGGCTGCCTACATCGCCCGCCACAATTTGCCGGCTGTTGTGGGGGCAGTCGTTCAGGCCGTCTAAGCGCCCGGCACGTAAAGGATTTCCATGATCGCCGCACTGGCCAAGAGCATCTTCGGATCGTCTAACGATCGCTATGTCCGAAGCCTTGGGAAATATGTCGACGCCGTAAGTGGGTTCGAGCCGGCCATTTCGGCCATGACCGACGAGGAGCTTCGCGGCCAGACCGACATCTTCCGTCGCCGCCTGGAAGGCGGAGCCAAGCTCGACGATCTCCTTCCGGAAGCCTTTGCGACCGTTCGCGAAGCCGCGCGGCGCACGCTTGGCCAGCGCCACTACGACGTCCAGATGATTGGCGGTATCGCGCTTCACCGCGGCGAGATCGCCGAGATGAAGACCGGCGAAGGCAAGACGCTCGTCGCGACGCTCGCCGTCTACCTCAACGCTCTGCCGGGGAAGGGCGTTCACGTCGTCACCGTCAACGACTATCTCGCCCGCCGCGACGCGGAGTGGATGGGGCAGATCTACCGCTTCCTCGGCCTGACTGTCGGCGTGATCGTCCCGAACCTTAGCGACGAGGAGCGGCGCGAGGCCTACAACAGCGACATCACCTACGCGACCAACAACGAACTCGGCTTCGACTATTTGCGCGACAATATGAAGTACTCGCGCGAGCAGATGGTCCAGCGGCCATTCAACTTCGCGATTGTCGACGAGGTCGACTCGATCCTCATCGACGAAGCGCGCACGCCGCTGATCATTTCGGGTCCCACGGATGACAAGTCTGAGCTCTATGTCTCCGTCGACAAGATCGTGAAAAGCTTCGTTCCCGAGGATTACGAGAAGGACGAGAAGCAGAAGACGGTCGTCCTCACTGAAGAGGGTACGGAAAAGGCCGAGCGGATGCTCGAGGAAGCGGGCCTGATCGAAGGTCGCAACCTCTATGACATCGCCAACACGCAAGTCGTCCACCACCTGAACCAGGCGCTCAAGGCGATCGTCATGTTCAAGCGGGACATCGACTACATCGTGAAGGACGGGAAGGTCGTCATCATCGACGAGTTTACCGGACGCATGATGGACGGACGCCGCTGGTCCGATGGTCTTCACCAGGCTGTCGAAGCCAAGGAAGGCGTCACGATCGAGGCCGAGAACCAGACCCTCGCATCGATTACCTTCCAGAATTACTTCCGCATGTATCCGAAGCTGTCGGGCATGACGGGCACGGCGATGACCGAAGCCCCGGAATTCTTCGACATCTACCGGATGAACGTCGTATCGATTCCGACCAACGTGCCGGTGAAGCGCGTCGACGATGACGATGAGTTCTACAAGAACATCACCGACAAGTTTGCGGCCATCGCGAAGGAGATCAAGCACCGCCAGGAGCTTCGCCAGCCAGTGCTGGTCGGCACGGTCTCGATCGAGAAGTCGGAAATGCTATCCGAGTTCCTGCAGCGCGAGAATATCCAGCATTCGGTGCTCAACGCGCGCTTCCACGAGAGCGAAGCGCATATTGTCGCCCAGGCGGGCCGCCTGGGCGCAGTGACCATTGCCACGAACATGGCCGGCCGCGGCACCGACATTCAGCTTGGCGGCAACCTCGAGTTCCGGATGCAGGACGAATTTCCCGACCTCACGGAAGGGACGCCCGAATATGAGGCGCAGGCCGAAAAGATCCGCGCCGAGATTGCGATAGAGAAACAGCAGGCGCTGGATATCGGTGGCCTGTTCGTGCTCGGCACCGAGCGCCACGAGAGCCGGCGCATCGACAATCAGCTACGCGGGCGATCAGGCCGCCAGGGCGACCCCGGCCTCTCGCGTTTCTATCTGAGCCTCGACGACGACCTTCTGCGCATCTTCGGCCCGCAGACCATGTTCGCGCGCCTGATGAACAAGAACCTTGAGGATGGCGAAGCGATCGTCAGCCCGTGGATCTCCAAGGCGATCGAAACTGCGCAGAAGAAGGTCGAAGCGCGTAACTACGACATCCGCAAGCAGGTCGTCGAATTCGACGACGTGATGAACGACCAGCGCAAGGTCATTTACGAGCAGCGCGCAGACATCATGGACGCCGAAGACGTCAACGAAGTCGTTGTCGACATGCGCGCGGAAACGGCCGTTTCGCTGGTCACTGCGCACTGCCCTCCAGGCTCGTATCCAGAGCAATGGGATGTGGCCGGGCTTAGGGAAAGCGTGGACCTGATCTTCAATCTTCAGCCACCGCTCGAGGAGTGGCTTGAGGAAGAGGCCGTCGAACAGGAGACGATCGTCGAGCGTTTGCAGAAGCTCGCCGACGAGAAGATGGAATCGAAGCCTGCCGAACTCGGGCTTGAGCGCTGGAACAATTACGAAAAGAGCGTGCTCCTCCAGACGCTGGATCACCACTGGAAAGAGCATCTCGCAACGCTCGACGCCCTCCGCGCGGTCATCCATCTGCGCAGTTACGCGCAGAAGAAGCCGATCGATGAGTATAAGCAGGAGGCATTCCTGCTGTTCGAGCGCCTTCTGGTGTCCATCCGTGAGGAAGTCACTCGCGTGCTCATGAGGACGGAAATCAGGCTCGAGGATCCGCCGCCCATGGAGCTTCCGGACTTCATCACCCAGCACATCGATCCGCTGTCGGGTGAGGACGACACGGCCGACCGCGATGCAGGCTCAGTCCTTTCGAGCCTCGGCATTTCGTCGCTCAATATTCCGCAGCCGGAGCTCCCTGCGGGAGAGAACGGCGAAACCATGACCCCGCCGCTCAGCCGCAACTCGCTCTGCCCGTGCGGCTCGGGCAAGAAGTTCAAGCATTGTCACGGCCAGCTGGCCTGAGGGCAGCTGCGGGCATGGCCCAGGTCAATCGCAACAAGGTCAGGCTCGCGTATCGCGCTGAAGAGGACGAGGTCGTCTTGGAGCGGCTTTCGCAAGCGCGCATGCCATCGGATGCGCTAAGCGAAGCAAACGCGATTGCGAGGACGCTGGTGAAAGGCGTTCGCTCGCACAAGCCGTCCGGCCTCGACGCATTCCTGCAGGCCTACGATCTCGGCAGCGAGGAAGGGGTCGCGATGATGTGCCTGGCTGAGGCGCTTCTCCGCATCCCCGACGCGCATACTGCGGATGAGCTGATCGCCGACAAGCTCTCGGGCCCCGACTGGGCCGAAAAAATCGGTCAGTCCGACTCATCCTTCGTCAATGCGGCGACTTTCTCGCTGCTGCTGACCGGCAAGGTGCTGGAGGGAGCCAACGATCGCAGCGACAATTGGAAGGCTGCGCTTGGCCGCGCCGTCGGCCGCCTTGGCGAGCCGGTGGTTCGCGCCGCCGTTCGCGAAGCGATGAAGATCCTCGGCCGCAATTTCGTGTTTGGCCGCACCATCGACGAAGCGCTCCGCCGCGCCGCGCCGGAGCGATCTCAGGGGCTGACGCACAGCTTCGACATGCTGGGAGAGGCTGCGCGCACGATTGCGGATGCCGAACGTTACGCCGAAGCTTATCGCAACGCGCTCGATCGGATCGCCAAGGAGGCCAAGGACGGCTTCCGCGTGTCCCCGGGAATTTCGGTCAAGCTATCCGCGCTCCATCCCCGCTACGAATGGAGCCACGCAGACGAGGCCAAGGCCTACATCCTACCGATCCTAACCGAGCTGGCGCAGAAGGCGAGCAAGGCGGACGTTCACCTGACCATCGATGCCGAGGAAGCGGACCGGCTCGAACTTCAGATGGACATGCTCGAAGCCTTGCTTGCCGACGACAGCCTGTTCGCCAACGGCTGGGGCGGTCTCGGCATCGCCATCCAGGCGTATCAGAAACGCTCCGTTCCGTTATGCGAATGGGTGGTCGAGGCCGCACGAGCGCATCGGCGCAAGCTGATGGTTCGCCTGGTGAAAGGCGCCTATTGGGACACGGAGATCAAGGCTGCGCAGGTAGCCGGCCTGACGGACTATCCCGTTTTCACCCGCAAGGTGGCGACCGACGTCTCCTATTTGGCATCGGCGAAGATCCTGCTGGCTGCCAGCGACGCCATCTATCCGGCCTTCGCCACTCACAACGCCAACACAATCGCCGCGATCAAGGCGATTGCCGGAAAGACGCAGTTCGAATTCCAGCGCCTGCACGGCATGGGCGAGGGGCTCTACGAAGAGCTTGCCCAGCTCGAAAGGGGCATTGGCGACCCGCAAACACCGGTGCGCATTTATGCGCCTGTCGGCAGCCACAAGGAACTGCTGGCCTACCTCGTTCGTCGCCTTTTGGAGAACGGTGCCAATTCCTCGTTCGTGAACCGCATTGCCGACGAGCACGTCAGCCTCGACGATCTCGTCCGCGATCCCGTCGCGGATCTTGATGCTCTCACGCCCAAGCGGAATCCGAAGATCGTTCTGCCAACCGATCTCTTCGGCTCAGCGCGCCGCAACAGCGCTGGCGTCGACCTCAGCGATCCGCTGGTGCGCGACCCGTTGATGGAACGGCTGAAGGGGCTCGAAGCCCGCACGTGGACCGCCAAGCCAGGCCTTGGGAAAGGCGAGGGCAGACCGATCGTCTCGCCTCATGATCACCGCATCGCTGTCGGGACAGTGTTCGAAGCGACGGCCGAAGACGTCGATCGCATGGTTCGCGCTGCTCATGACGCTCAGGTCGAATGGGACTCGCTCGGTGGAGAGAAGAGGGCGCAATTTTTGGAGCGCGCGGCCGATCTCTACGAGGAACATGCGGAAGAATTCTTCTCGCTCTGCACGCGCGAAGCCGGAAAGACATTGATCGACGGCGTGCTTGAAGTGCGCGAGGCGGTCGATTTCCTGCGCTTCTACGCGTCGGAAGCCCGCCGCCAGTTCAGCGGGCCGCTGCCGCTTCCAGGGCCGACCGGAGAGCAGAACGAGCTCCGCCTCCACGGGCGCGGGGTGATTGCCGCCATCTCTCCGTGGAATTTCCCGCTCGCGATCTTCACCGGCCTCGTTTCGGCGCCGCTTGCTGCGGGCAATGCCGTTATCGCCAAGCCCGCGGGGCAGACGCCCCTGATCGGCGCCCTGGCAATCGAGTTGATGCACCAGGCTGGCATCCCCAGGGATATTGTTCAGCTCGCGCCCGGCTCGGGCAGGGTCGTCGGCGGCACACTGACCGCACACCCCTTGCTTTCCGGCGTGGTGTTCACCGGCTCAACCGAGACTGCGCGCACGATCAATCGGACACTGGCAGAGCGGGCTGGACCGATCATTCCGTTTGTCGCCGAGACAGGTGGTCAAAACGCCATGATTGTCGACAGCTCGGCGTTGCCGGAACAGGTGACCCGCGACGTCATTTCCTCGGCCTTTCAAAGCGCCGGGCAGCGATGTTCGGCACTCCGCGTGCTGTTCGTTCAGGAGGATGTCGCTGACGGCATGATCGAGATGATCTCGGGTGCCATGGAGGCTCTGACGGTCGGCGACCCGCGCGACCTTCGCACCGACGTCGGCCCCGTCATCGACGAGCCTGCCAGGAAGGTGCTCGAGGACCACATTGCGTGGCTCGACAAGAATGCGAAGAAGATCTGTCGCTTGAAGCTGCCGAAAGAGGCCGAAAACGGCTGTTTCGTTGCTCCGTCTTTCTATGAAATCCGGTCGCTGAGTGAATTGAATCAGGAGAATTTCGGGGCGATCCTCCATGTCGTGCGCTTCGCTGGGGACAAGCTGCACGAGGTCATCGAGGCCATCAACACGACAGGCTACGGCCTGACCCTCGGTCTGCAGAGCCGAATTGATACGGTGCGCGACTATGTGGAGAAGCACGCGCGGGTCGGGAATTTCTACGTCAATCGCAACCAGATCGGTGCGGTGGTGGAAAGCCAGCCGTTCGGCGGCGAAGGCCTTTCCGGAACCGGCCCGAAAGCTGGCGGCCCGCATTATGTGGCTCGCTTCGCCACGGAGCGCGTGACCTGCATCGACACCACGGCGGCAGGCGGCAACGCCACTCTGATGGCTGCGATCGACGGATAGTTTGTCCCTCCGCGGGACGCCGTGGACCAGCCGGAACAGCAGCACGTTCTAGAGGTGCGGGGTGGTCTTCCCAGACACGAACGCGCCTCGCCGAAGCGGTCGGGCGAAAGCCTGGCCGCTTCGTTCGTCTGGCGCGCAAAAGAAATGGCTCCCCGGGCCTGATTCGAACAGGCGGCCGTCCGATTAACAGTCGGATGCTCTACCGCTGAGCTACCGGGGAGCGACCGCGCAGCTCACGCCGCGCAGGCAGGCGGGCTAGATAGCGAAGCTGCCCCTAAAGGCAAGTGCCATCGCCCCTTAAGTGGCGAATTGCTCCATCGCGATCCGCTCGTCGAGCGCATGCTCGGGATCGAACAGCAACGTCAGCGACCGCTCCCGGTCCAGGCTGACCTCGACGTTGACGACGTCGCGAACCTCGACCTGATCGGCAACGGCGGAAACCGGGCGATTCTCGGCTTCCAGGATGCGGAAGCAGACCGCGGTGTCGTCGGGCAGGATCGCACCTGACCAACGCCGTGGCCGGAACGGACTGATCGGCGTCAGCGCGAGCATCTTGGCGGCAAGCGGCAGGATCGGCCCTCTCGCAGACAGGTTGTAAGCCGTGGAACCTGCCGGCGTCGCCACCAGGACACCGTCACAGGCCAGTTCCGGCAGGGCGACGCGGCCGTTGACGAGAATCTCGATCTTCGCTGTTTGCCGCGTCTCGCGGAGCAGCGAGACTTCATTGATCGCCGCATGCCGCCGGACTTCGCCGGTGTCCGTGGTCGCCGTCATTTGCAGCGGAGCAACGCGGATGGCCTTGGCGCCCGCGATGCGCTCGGAAAGCCGATCGAGCCTCCATTCGTTCATCAGGAAGCCGACGGTGCCGCGGTTCATCCCGAACACCGGCTTCGGTGTCCCCGCATCGAGCATCGCGTGGAGGGTTTGCAGCATGAAGCCGTCGCCGCCCAACGCAACGAGCACATCCGCGTCGTCGGTGTCCGCCCACGCATATCGCCGGCGAAGCATCGCCTCGGCCGCCTTGGCGACCTCGGTGTGGGAGGAAAGAAGGCCGATCTTCTGGCTTGCGAGGTCAGGCTTCGTTTCCTCACTGCCGAACTTGGCCGCGTCAGCGCTCAAACGCCGCTCCTTTCGCGCTTGAACATAGGGATTTTCCCTCCGCACGCCACTGTCCCGTTGTGGGGCGAGGGCAAGGTGGCCCGTATCCGCCCTTGAGAGGCAGGCTTAGCCAGTGTGCATGCAAAAGCGCATCGAAGCAGAGACCAAGGAACGGGCCGATGAGCGGAGGGCTCCAGCGCAGCGCCGCCGCTCCGACGAGTTGCTCGCGGCAGTCATCGCTCACCAGCAGATCTCCGTGGTCTTCCAGCCTCAGATCAACCCGAGGACTGGCGAGGTATTCGGGGCCGAAGCGCTAGCGCGCTGGGAGAGGGCTGCCAGCGCAGAGGATCTCTTTGCTCGTGCGGAAGCCGCAGGGCTCTCCGAGCAATTGTCGCGCCTTGTCCAGTACAAGGCGTTGCGCGCCGCAGCGGCATGGGAAGGGCCGCTGCGGCGCCTTCGCATATCCATCAATCTGCTGCCTGCCGACATCCTCCAGGACAGCTACGTCGATTGGCTGCTTGGACAGATCAATTCCGTCGGCATCGATCCGAAAAGGGTCACGATCGAGATTACGGAGAATGCCCTGCTCAGCGATCTCGAGACCGTTGCCGAACGGCTCGCGATCCTTCGCAAGGAGGGCATCAAGGTTGCGCTCGACGATTTTGGAACGGGCTATGCCAGCCTGTCCTATCTCGGCAGCCTTCCACTGGACGCGCTGAAGATCGACCGCGGGCTGGTTGCCAGGATTGGCACAAGCGAGCGCGACCGCATTGTCGTTAGGTCGATCTTCACTCTCGCCCGCGACCTCGGCCTTGCGGTCGTGGTCGAAGGTGTGGAGAGCACGACACAGCTCCTGCTTCTCGCGGAGTGGGGGTGCGACATGTATCAAGGCTTCATCGGTGCAGGAGCGCTCGACGAGATGGAATTGTCGCGCTTCGTCGCGGTCTCCCGCTCGACAGCGGCCTAAGCCGCTTCTTTCTCCCGCTCGGCAGCCGCAGCGACGCGGGCGAGCCCCGTCGAAAGCTGAAGGGCCCCACTGAGCCGCGCCTCGGAAGTCGGCCAGTCGCGGCTGATGACCAGCTTGCTGTCTGGCCGGAGCTTCGCCGTGCCCTTGAGCCGATCGATGTAGCCGAGCAGGCCAGGGAGATCCGGGAAGCCGCTGTCGGCAAAGGTCACAAGCGCGCCCTTCGGTCCGACGTCCAGCTTGGCGATCATCGCCCTTTTCGCGTTAAGCTTGGTCTCGACGATCTTCAGCAGGTTTTGCGTCTCAGACGGCAACGGGCCGAAGCGATCGATCAATTCCGCCGCAAAGCCTTCAACGCCCTGCTTGTCATCTAGCTCGCCGAGGCGGCGATAGAGGCCCATCCGGAGGTCGAGGTCGGGAACATAGGTTTCTGGAATGAGGATCGGGGCATCGACGCTGATTTGCGGCGTGAACTCTTCCTGCCGCGGAATCCCGCCTGCCTTTTGCTCGACGATCGCGTCCTCAAGCATCGACTGATAGAGCTCGAAGCCGACTTCCTTGATATGACCAGACTGCTCATCGCCGAGCAAGTTGCCCGCCCCTCGAATGTCGAGATCATGGCTCGCGAGCTGGAAGCCCGCGCCGAGGCTATCGAGGTTGGCGAGCACCTGAAGCCTTTTCTCCGCCGTCTCCGTAATCGACCGGTCGGCGGGCGTGGTGAGATAGGCGTAAGCGCGTATCTTGGATCGGCCGACGCGCCCACGCAGCTGATAGAGCTGAGCGAGTCCAAAGATGTCCGCACGATGCACGATGAGGGTGTTGGCGCTGGGGATGTCGAGACCGCTCTCGACGATCGTCGTCGACAGCAGGACATCGTACTTGCGGTCGTAAAAAGCGCTCATCCGCTCTTCGACTTCGGTCGGTGCCATCTGCCCATGCGCGGTGACCGCTTTGACCTCGGGCACCTCTTCGCGGAGCCATTCCTCCATCTCGGGCAGGTCGGCAATCCGTGGAACGACAAAGAAGCTCTGCCCGCCGCGGTAATGCTCGCGCAGCAGGGCTTCGCGGATCACGACGGAGTCCCAGGGTGAAACGTAGGTGCGAACCGCCAGGCGGTCGACCGGTGGTGTCTGGATAACGCTCAATTCGCGCAGTCCGCTCATGGCCATTTGCAGCGTTCGCGGAATCGGTGTCGCGGTAAGCGTCAGCACGTGCACGTCGGCCTTGAGGGCCTTCAGCCGCTCCTTGTGCGTGACTCCGAAATGCTGCTCCTCATCGACGATCACCAGCCCCAACCTCTTGAACTCGACGCCCTTGCCGAGGATCGCGTGGGTGCCGATGACGATATCGACCTGCCCATTGGCGAGGTCTTCGCGTGTTTTCTTCGCCTCCGCGGCAGGCACGAGACGTGAGAGCCGGCCGACGCGGATCGGGAAACCTTCGAGGCGTTCGACGAAGTTCCGGTAATGCTGGCGGGCGAGGAGGGTGGTCGGCGCCACCACCGCGACCTGCATCCCGGACATGGCCGCAACGAATGCTGCCCGAAGCGCAACTTCGGTTTTGCCGAAGCCGACGTCGCCGCAGACCAGTCGGTCCATCGGCTTGCCGCTCTCGAGGTCGGCAAGAACTTCCTCGATCGCCCGATCCTGATCGTCGGTTTCTTCGTAGGGGAAGCGGTTGACGAACTGCGGGAAGGCGCTGTCCGGCTCCATCACCACGCCCGGGCGCGTAGCGCGCATTGCCGCCGTCTTGATCAGCTCACCGGCGATCTCGCGAATGCGCTCCTTCATCCGCGACTTGCGCCGCTGCCAAGCTTCGCCGCCAAGGCGGTCGAGCACCACGCCTTCGCTTTCGTTGCCGTAGCGGGTCAGAAGCTCGATATTTTCGACCGGCACATAGAGCTTGTTGCCGCCGGCATATTCGAGCGCGACACAGTCGTGAGGAGACTTGCCGACGTTGATTGACGTCAGGCCTTCGTAACGGCCGATGCCGTGATCGTTGTGAACGACGAGATCGCCGGGCGTGAGCGTCGCCAGCTCGGAAAGAAACGCCGCTGCGCCCTTCCGCTTCTTTCGGCGACGAACGAGTCGGTCGCCGAGCATGTCCTGCTCGGTGAGAACCGCGATGTCGGGCGCGGTGAAGCCGTGATCCAACGGAAGGACTAGAAGGGCGGGCTGCGTCTTGCTGCCGAGCGCTTCCTGCCAGCTATCCGCCAATTTCTCGGATTTCAGCCCATGGTCGGACAGCAACCCGGCAAGACGCTCGCGAGCCCCGCGCGTGTAGCTGGCAAGGATAACTTTGTGACCGGTCTTCCGTAGCTTGGCGACATGATTGACGACGGCTTCGTAGATATTTTCCTGGCGTGTCCGTTCGGGAGCGAAATCCCGCGCCGGTTCGACGCCGAAGCTGACGGTGCGGGCACTTTCGGGCTCGGGAAACGGTGACGTCAGGTGGATCGGTCGATCCGCAACGGCCTGCGTCCACTCTTCTTCCGTAAGATAGAGCGCACTCGGCTCGAGCGGGCGGTAGCTTCCAGCTTCCCCCGACATGGTCTTACGGCGATTGGCATAATAATCGTCGATCGATTCCCGGCGCGCGGCGAGCGCCTGATCGACACCGGAATCGCGAACGATCAGGTCGTTCTCGCCAAGATGGTCGAAAAGCGTCGTCAGCCGTTCCTCGAACAGCGGCAGCCAATGCTCCATCCCGCTCATCCGCCGGCTGTCCGAGATCGCTTCGTAGAGCGGGTCGCCGGTCGCCGTGGCCCCGAACGTCTCGCGATAGCGCGAACGGAAGCGCTTGATCGTCTCTTCGTCCAGCAGGGCCTCGGAGGCGGGCATCAGCGTGAACGCCTTGGCCCGGTCGGTCGAGCGCTGGTCGGCGGGATCGAACTGCCTCAGGCTCTCGATCTCATCGCCGAAGAAGTCGAGGCGAAGGGCGAGGGGCTCGCCCGCAGGATACAGGTCGATCAACGACCCGCGAACGGCATATTCGCCATGCTCAGCCACCGATTCGACGCGCTCGTAGCCAAGGGCATTGAGCTGCGACACCAACTGATTCCGGTCGATCCGCGCGCCCGCCTCGATCCGCTTCGTGAGCTGGCGAACCCGGAACGGTGTGAGCAGCCGCTGGCTCGCAGCATTTTCCGTCGCCACCAGGAGTTGCGGGCCCTCCGCTTTGGCTTGCAACGCGTTCAAGGTCGCAAGCCGCTCAGCCATCACCCGGAGGGCGGGTGAGGTCCGGTCGTAAGGCAGGCAGTCCCAAGAAGGCAGGGTCAGCACTTCGACTTCGGGCGCAAACAGCGGGACCGTTTCGGCGAGTGCCCGCATGGCGCTTTCGTCGGAGGCGATCACCACCGCCCGGCCGCTTTTCGACGAGCCATGCGCGGCACGCGCGAGATCGGCGGCGAGCACGGGCAGGAAACCGGACGGCACGCCAGCGAGGGTCAAAGGCTCGGATGAGCGCAGGACGCGCTGCAGCACGTCCGTCATCGGGCGATCCGAATATAGTCGAGGCGCTTGAGGGCATCGATCATGGGACCAGCGAAGCGCGCGGGGGCCTCGGCGGTTCCGATCGCCCAGGCCATGATGTCGACGTCCTGCTCATTGAGCATGTCATTGAACAGGACTCGCTCGTCAGCACTCCACGACTCACCGTGCGTGTCGAAGAAACCGCCGATCAGCATGTCCGCCTCGCGCGTACCGCGATGGTGCGCTCGCCAGTGCAGGCGCCTCAATTCCTCGTCTGGAAGCATGCGTGCGATGTAGTGATTCCCGGTCTGGATTGCGAGCGCCGCGTGAGGCGCTAACACCCCAGCATGCGGCCCGAAATCCTGAACCCGCTGTTTGCCGAGGTGGAGACCCTTCCAGGTGTGGGCCCGCAGGTCGCCAAGCTGTTGAAGCGCCTCGACATTACCCGCGCTGTGGATCTTCTCTATCACTTGCCGACCGGCGTGATTGAGCGGGTACGGGCAAAGTCGGCGCACTCCAGCCTGCTCGGCAGCGACGTGATTATCGACTTGAAGCCGTTCCAGTTCCGCCAGCCACGCTCGGGACGAGGTCCGACACGTGTCTTCGCATCTGATGCCGACGGCAACACGGTCAGTCTCATCTATTTCAACAATCCCGGCTGGGCGAAGAAGAGCCTGCCGATGGGCGAAACGCGGACGGTGTCCGGCAAGCTCGAGGCTTACGGGGACGAGTGGCAGATCATCCACCCGGAGGTGCTGCCGTCTGACAAGGGCGCGGAACTCGCCATTCGCGAGCCCGTCTACCCGCTCACAGAGGGCCTGACGAACAAGCGGCTTCGGGAGCTGGCGGCGATGGCGGTCGAACGCGCGCCCAATCTGCCCGAATGGATCGAACCCAGCCTGGCGGCGCGCGAGGCGTGGCGCCCGTGGCGCTCTGCCGTTGCAGAGGCGCACCGCGACCCGGGGTCCGACGACCCACGCCGGCGGCTCGCGTACGATGAGGTTTTCGCCAACCAGCTTGCACTCATGCTTCTGCGCCAGGCGTCGCGCCGGCACCGCGGCGTTGCGCTTCCGGGTACCGGCGAGATCATCGCTCGCCTGAAGCTGCCGTACCAGCTGACCGGAGCGCAGCGGCGGGTCGTCGAGGAAATCCGCGGCGATATGTCTCAGACCGCGCCGATGCTGCGGCTGCTCCAGGGCGACGTCGGATCGGGCAAGACGCTCGTCGCCTTGATGTCGATGCTGACAGCGATCGAGTCGGGTGCGCAAGCGGCGCTGCTCGCACCGACCGAGATTCTCGCCCGCCAGCACCACGCGACGCTCCTGAAGCAGGTCGACAGCATCGGCGTCCGCGTCGGCATCCTGACCGGTCGCGAAAAAGGCAAGGCGCGCGAGTCCGTCCTGATGGGGCTCGCCGATGGATCGATCGACATTCTCGTCGGGACGCACGCCATTTTCCAGGAGAAGGTCGCCTACAAGAACCTCGGTCTGGCGGTGATCGACGAACAGCATCGGTTCGGGGTGTCGCAGCGCCTTCTGCTCGCGGCCAAGGCGGAACGCCCACCGCACCTCTTGGTGATGACCGCCACGCCGATCCCGCGCACGCTGACCCTGACCCAATACGGCGAGATGGACGTCAGCCGGATCGACGAGATGCCGCCGGGCCGGACGCCGGTGGAGACCCGCGTCATCAGCGAAGAGCGCTTGAGCGAAGTCGTCGACGGGCTCGGCCGCCATCTGGCGGCTGGAGGACAGGCCTACTGGGTCTGTCCGCTCGTCGAAGAGAGCGAGAAGAGCGATGCGGCAGCTGCCGAGGAACGAGCAAGAATCCTTCGGTTGCGTTTCGGCGACGATAAGGTCGGGCTTGTCCATGGCCGCATGAAGGGCCCCGAGAAGGACGCAGTGATGTCCCGCTTCGCTGCCAATGCGCTGTCGGTTCTCGTCGCCACGACGGTGATCGAAGTCGGTGTGGACGTGCCGAATGCAACGCTGATGATCGTCGAAGGCGCCGAGCGCTTCGGCCTCGCCCAGCTTCATCAGCTTCGAGGGCGCGTCGGGCGAGGTTCCGGCAAGAGCACATGCCTCCTGATCCGCGGCCAGACGCTCACGGAGGTCGGGCGCGCGCGACTGGCGCTTATGCGCGAAACCAATGACGGCTTTCGGATTGCCGAGGAGGATTTACGGCTGCGGGGGCCGGGAGAAATCCTGGGGACCCGGCAGTCTGGCGAAGTCGCGTTTCGTGTTGCAACCGCCAAGGACGTCGAAGAGCTTGCCCAGATCGCGCAAGACGACACGCTGATCCTTCTCGATCGCGACGGGGGCCTCTCGGGACCGCGCGGACAAGCGGCGCGAACCTGCCTCTATCTGTTCGAGCGCGACCAGGCGGTTGGACTGATCAGGAGCGGCTAGGGAACGAGCAGGCCGTGACGCTTCTTGCCAAGGCTCAACTTCCCACCGGTAACAATTAAGCCGGGATCGCTGACGATTTCGTCATTCAAGCGGACCGCACCCTCGGCAATCTTCCGCTTCGCTTCCTTGTTGGACGGTGTGAAGCCGATGGCCGTCAGCGCCTGGGCGATGCTCACGCCTTCGCCGGTCGAAAGGGTCGGAAGGTCGTCGCCGAGCCCACCTTGCTCGAACGTCGCCCGTGCCGTCTCGGCTGCAGTGTCAGCTGCTTCACGCCCATGCAGCATTGCCGTCGTCTCGGTGGCGAGCACGATCTTCGCTTCGTTGATCTGCGCGCCAGGTAGCCGCTCAAGCCGTTCGACCTCGTCGAGCGGAAGCTCCGTGAACAGTCGCAGGAACTTGCCTACGTTGGCGTCGTCCGCGTTCCTCCAGAACTGCCAGTAATCGTAGGCGCTCAACTGCTCTTCATTGAGCCAGACCGCGCCTTGCGCCGTCTTGCCCATCTTCGATCCGTCGGCATTGGTGATCAGCGGCGTCGTGACGCCATAGACCTCGGTCCCGTCGATCCGGCGCGCGAGCTCGATCCCGTTGACGATATTACCCCATTGATCCGACCCGCCGAGCTGCAGCCGCAGGCCGTAGCGCCGCGACAGCTCCAGGAAGTCGTAGCCTTGCAGGATCATGTAGTTGAATTCGAGAAACGTCAGCGGCTGCTCGCGGTCGAGGCGCAGGCGTACGCTGTCGAACGTCATCATCCGGTTGATGGTGAAATGCCGCCCGACGTCCCGAAGAAACGGGATGTATTCCAGCTTGCTCAGCCACTCGTCGTTATTGACGACGATGGCATCGGTCGGCCCGTCGCCGAACGTCAGGAAGCGCTCGAACACCTTGCGGATGCCGGCGATGTTGGTGTCGATCTCCGCGTCGGTCAGCAGCTTGCGGCTTTCGTCCTTCCCCGTAGGATCGCCGACCTTAGTGGTCCCGCCGCCCATCAGCACGATCGGCTTGTGTCCGCTTTGCTGAAGGCGCCGGAGCAGCATGATCTGCACCAGGCTCCCGACATGCAGGCTCGGCGCGGTCGCGTCGAAGCCGATATACCCGGTCACGATCTCCTTCGACGCGAGGGCGTCGAGGCCCTCGGCATCGGTCAGCTGATGAATGTAGCCGCGCTCGTCGAGGAGGCGGAGGAGGCCGGACTTGAAGTTGGTCATCGTCCGGTCGGCTAGCATTGCAGGGCAGTAAGCAACAAGCTCATTGCCCGTTGGACACGTCTTTGGGCGCCTGAAGTTGCTTCAGGACAAAGGTGAGTTCGGGGCTGACGGTGAATGGCGGATTGCGGGATATGTCCTGCCCAATGTCCCACAGCACCGGAATCATTCCTCTCGATTGGGCGGTGAGTGCGACGGAGGCCATCCACTTGGCGCGAGAGCGCGGATCCTTCGAATTAGCCGCTCCGAACTCTCCGACGAAGACGGGAATATCCTTCCGCTTTGCAAAGTTTTCCATCTTGTCGAAGTTGCGTCGCAATTCGGCAACGTCTTCGGCGGTCCCCCAGGTCTGCCGCATCTTCCCCCAGCTTTCGTCCTTCGTCATGCCTGCGAACGGCCACGGCGTGTAGTAATGGACCGACAGGAGGAGTTTGTTTGCAACGGTGTCGCGCGGGACGATGAACATGTCCGTCGCGGTCTTGTCGATGTCGGTTGTGTAGCCCGCGATGATCAGAAGCCGCCTGGCATTATTGCCGCCATTGCGCGGACTGTGTCGATGAAGGCCTGATTGACCCGCCCAAGCGCTGCGTGGGCGTCGCTCTCCGATCCACTGCCATCGAAGTGTGATTCTTCGTTGAATGCCTCGAAGATCAAACGTTGATCGCGATTGGCGAAGTGACGGGCGATCTGGGACCAGTAGCTCCTGAATTTCCGGTCCGCTTCGGGACTGAAGGTATGGAAGGCCTTCCCGAACTTCTTCTTGTCTCCGGAATCGATCCAGCCGCCATCCCAGTGAATGTTGATGACGCAGAACATCCCGGCAGAGGTGATCCAGTCCGCGACCTCCCCGACCCGTTCGAGCTTTTCGCGGTCGATCCGACCATTATCGGCGTAAGTGTCCCACGCAATTGGCAGCCGGACGGTCTTGAAACCGAGGCTGGCAACATGGTCGATGAAGGCCTTCGTGATTGGCGGATTGCCCCAGCCGGTCTCCCATGACGCTGTATTTTCCAACGTGTTGCCGATGTTTACGCCGACTCCCATCCGCTGTGCTGCGCTCCAGGCGTCGAGATCGATCTGGACCGCAGGAACGGGCGGGGCGGCCGCCGCCCAACTCGCTGGAAGAGCGAGCAGGAGTAAAGCCAGGAAAGCCCGGAAAAGCGTCACATTTCCTGCTTAGCGCGCCAGTCTTCCTCCTGCTACTGAACAACCGTGCAGCTCAGCCTCATCCCGCATCAGGCGACTCCGTCGGGAATCGGCGACCTGAAAGTCTGGGCCAGTGTCGATCACGCCGCTGCATTCGGCGCGACCGCGACGGTCAACATCTGGTTCGGAATCGGCGCACCCGCATCGCGCTTCGTCATCCCCGAGGCGGAAGACCCTTCGCGGACTGACGAGCTGTGGAAAACCACATGTTTCGAGGCATTTCTTCGCGAGACCGGAGCCGACCGCTACCAGGAATGGAACTTCGCGCCCTCAGGCCAATGGGCGGCCTACGAATTCTCCGGCTATCGCGACGGCATGGCGGAGCTGGATGTCGGCGCACCGCCCTACATCCGCATGGAGGACAATCTTACCTGGTGGACGCTGGGCGCGACCATCGCGGTGGAGGCCGGCAAGAGCTGGGAGCTCAACCTTGCGGCAGTGCTGGAAGAAACCAACGGCACCAAGTCCTATTGGGCGCTGGCTCATGCGCCGGACAAGCCGGATTTCCATTCGCCGGATTGCTTCGTCGCAAAGCTCCCTTAAGCAGCCAGCATGAGCCTGTTTGGAATCGACCGTCTCCTCGCGGATCCCGATCTTCGCCGCCCGCTGGAAGGCCAGCGCATCGCGCTTCTGGCCCACCCCGCGTCCGTGACGAAAGACCTGACCCACAGCATCGACGCCTTGTTCGCTGCAGGCCTCAAGGTTTCGGCCGTGTTCGGCCCGCAGCACGGCGTTCGCGGCGACCTCCAGGACAATATGATGGAGTCTCCCGACTTCACGGATCCAACCTATGGCATCCCGGTCTTCAGCCTTTACGGCGAGGTTCGCCGACCGACAGGCCAGTCGATGGGAACGTTCGACACCATCCTGATCGACCTGCAGGATCTCGGCTGCCGTATCTACACCTACGTCACGACCCTTTTGTACGTGCTCGAAGCGGCCGCGGAGCACGGGAAGGCCGTCTGGGTGCTCGACCGTCCCAATCCAGCGGGTCGACCGGTCGAAGGGCTGATCCTGCGATCTGGCTGGGAAAGTTTCGTCGGAGCCGCCGAGATTCCGATGCGGCATGGGCTGACGCTCGGCGAGCTGGGCGCCTGGTTCGTCGACCGCTTCAAGCTCGACGTCGATTACCGCGTGATCGAGATGGCCGACTGGCAACCCGAAGGCCCCGGCTTCGGCTGGCCGCAGGAGCGCGTCTGGATCAATCCGAGCCCCAATGCCGCCAACGTCAACATGGCCCGCGCCTACGCCGGCACGGTCATGCTCGAGGGCACGACGCTGAGCGAGGGCAGGGGTACAACGCGGCCCCTGGAGCTGTTCGGCGCTCCCGACATCGACGCGGGCAAGGTCATCGCCCAGATGCACGAGCTCGCCCCAAGCTGGCTTGAAGGCTGCAAGTTGCGTGAGATCTGGTTCGAGCCGACCTTCCACAAGCATGTGAAGCAGCTGTGCAGCGGCGTGTTCATCCATGCCGAAGGGCCGTTTTACGATCACACCTATTTCAAGCCGTGGCGGCTCCAGGCGCTCGGCTTCAAGGCCATCCGCAATCTCTATCCGGATTACGAACTTTGGCGCGATTTCCCTTATGAATATGAGTTCGGGAAGCTCGCGATCGACGTGATTAACGGTTCAACGCTACTTCGCGAATGGGTTGACGATATCAACGCCACGCCGGACGACCTCGATAGCCTCACGCTTCCCGACGAACGGTCCTGGGACGAGCAGAGCCAGGCCTTTCTCCGCTACTGAGCGGCGTGGTTAACGAAAGAGTAGGGGCTTGCCTCTATTCCAATCTCCGAAGGCATTCGGGGAGCGGGCTGGTCCATGGCCACACACGGTATCGAGGAAGTCACTGAACACGCGATCCGCAGCGTTGCGCGCGATTGTGGCTCCCTGTCCATGGAATGCAGTGATGTCGCCGGTTACGTCCGCGATGTCGGTTCGCGCATCACCGAGCATCTCAACATGCTCGATAGCCTGGAAGAAGTGACGACGCGCCTGCTCGCCGACCAGGCGCGCGTGTCGGACTCCACCGACGAAGCGCGCCTCCTGTCGGAACAGGCGCGTGCCAAGCTCGAAGCGGGACGCGAAGCCATCGACGGCACCATCGCGGGCTTCAAGGGCCTGACCGAACTCGTCGTTCAACTCGGCGAACGCATGGCCGGCTTCGCATCGGCGATGAACCAGGTGCAGACCGTGTCCTCGACCATCGAGACGATCGCCCGCAAGACCAACATGCTCGCGCTTAACGCAACGATCGAGGCCGCCCGCGCCGGTGATGCCGGCCGCAGCTTCGCCGTCGTTGCCGCCGAGGTGAAGAAGCTTGCTCACGATACGCGTGCAGCGACCAGCCAGATTGCCTCGACGATCGGCGAGTTGACCCGCGAGGCGAGCGCCGTCACCACCGAGATCAAGACCGGCGTCGACCGTAGCCGCGCGGCCCAGTCAGGCTTCGGTCAGATCAGCGAGACGGTTCGCGAGGTCTCGGAAATCGTCACCATGGTCGACCGCCAGACGGAGGGCATCGCCCATTCGACCAGCATGATCCAGACCAGCGTGGACCGCGTTAAGGCCGGCCTCACCGACTTTGCCGGCGACGCCCGCAACAACGGCAGCCAGCTGCTCCAGGCCCAGAAGCGGCTCGAGCATCTGGAAATGCTGTCGAACACCATGCTCGACACGCTTGCCAATTCCGGCGCCGAGATCGACGACACGCCATTCATCCTGAAGGCTCAGGAAGCGATGCGAGCCATCCAGGGGTCCATCGAACGCGGCATCGAGACCGGAGAGATCTCCATCGGCGAGGTGTTCGACCGCGATTACAAGCTCATTCCGGGTACCAATCCCGAGCAATACGACACCGCATTCTGTGCATTCGCCGACAAGTACGTCCAGCCGATCCTCGACCGTGTGAAGGGCAGCGACGATCGCCTGATCGGCTCGGCGATCACCGACGTGAACGGCTATTTGCCGACGCACCTCACAGAGCGCAGCCATACACCCGGCCCGGATCCGGTCTGGAATGACGCCCACTGCCGCAACAAGCGCATCTTCATGGACGATACGACGCAGGCGGCAATCGACAGTGAGAAGCCGGCGATGCTCGCGACTTACCGCATGGAGCTCGGCGACAAGTTTATCCCGGTGAAGAATGTTTTCGTGCCGCTCTGGATCAAGGGCCGCCGCTGGGGAAATTACGAGCTCGCCTACCGCGACGATTGAGCTCCGCGCTCCTGCATAGGCAGGAGCCCAGTGAACTCTTCACATTAGGGAATACTAGGCTCCTGCCTGCGCAGGAGCACAGTCCGATCAATAGTCCTTGCGAGCTTCCGAGCGGGCTTCGAGCAGGTCGAACAGCCCGCGATGCTGCAGCAGGAGCTGCTCGCCGCCAAAGCCCAGAGCCCGCTGGCTGGCTGGAGTGTCCGATGCACCCTCGATGACCGCGACGATCGACGCTTCATCGGGCAGCGCAGGGGCCGGCGAGTCGATCCCGGCACGAGATGCAGCGCGATCGAGGATGCGGCGGATCGGCCACCAGTCGCCGACCAGCGCCGCGGCGGCCCCGAGGGCGCAGCCACGACGTTCCGACGTCGCCAGGATTTCCAGCGCATTGCGCTGGGCGTTCATGGTCGCTTCGGTTTCGGCCGCTCCCGGCGTGCTGGGCAGGGGACCAACAGCCGACGTCAACCGAACGAGGAACAACCGCTCTCGCTCGAAAGCCTCGGCGGCCCGCGCAAGCCAATCGCTCGACGGACCTTTCGGGGCATTTTGATAGGCATGTTCGACCAGGCTCGGCTGGTTTCCGTGAAGCCCGCAGAGCAGGTGCACGGCGTCCGCTAGATCGCGCGCTGGATTGAGGCTCGAAGCTTCGAGAAGGGCATTGAGGTGACGATGGCGCGACGATCCGTCCGCGGCGACGCGGGCAAGATGCGCTTCGGCTACGCTGACCGCTGCACGGTCGACGGACCGATTGATCGCCATCCTACTCCCCTCATAACACGCAGGGCGCTGCCCTTAGTCAGCGGACAGTAGCCGAAGGGCGTAAAGAGGAGGTTAGCGCGAGCCTCCGATCGTGGAACATGGCAGCCGCCGAACGGAAAAGGGGCGCCCGTGCGGACGCCCCTCTGCCTGGGAATTGAGGAATATCAGGCGGCGATCAGCTCCGGCTGGCGCTCGTCCTGGACGAATTCGTGCTTCGCCGCGATCGAGACGGGCTCCGCGGCCTTGGCACTGCGCGGCTTCGGAAAGAGAAGACGCGAGCTGACGACGACTACGCCAAGCCCGACATAGGCACCGAGCGCGAGCCACGGGCCAAAGAACAGCAAGGCGATCAGGCCGACGCGCAGAAGGAAGGGGCTGATGTGGAGGTCTTCCCCCGCCGCCTGGCAGATGCCGAAGAGGCTATCCGGCTCGTTCGAGTCGAAATCGTCATCCTCAAGGGTGGCGGTGTGAACGTTCTGCATCGGTCTTCCTTTTTCCTGCGGAGCCAGCGGCGCCGTCGATGCAGATGCTTAAGCAGGAGGCGTGCCATTTGCGTGAAAGGCGCATTTCTACGGGATTTCAGCTGAACGAATGCTGGCCAAACGGCAGTTGCGAGTTGGTGCGATGCGCCAAAGTTGGGAATTTGCACGAACCCGCAGGACCGTGAGCGTGGGAAGCTTTCGTCGGTTGGAGGAGGAAGCCCTGCCCTCTGGGGAAGGCGAAGGGTGGGGCAGGGCTTCACTGACGCTTCTGTCCACTGATCCCGTGCGGAAAAGGGGTGAACCGCCCCGGGACAACTCGGAATTTACCGGGTGTGCCTTAAGCCCGTGCGAAGGATGAAGGTTAACGCGCCGTCAATTCCTCACGTTGCGGTCCCCCCTGTGCAGTGCAAGCAAACGCCCCCATGATCCGGGATGCAGAGGAGACCGACGC
Source organism: Sphingomonas daechungensis (assembly GCF_039543105.1). Taxonomy (NCBI): domain Bacteria; kingdom Pseudomonadati; phylum Pseudomonadota; class Alphaproteobacteria; order Sphingomonadales; family Sphingomonadaceae; genus Sphingomonas; species Sphingomonas daechungensis. The sequence goes on along the minus strand of NZ_BAABJC010000001.1, from coordinate 204,739 downwards.
CGCGGCGATTGCGGCCATCTACGCGCACCATGTTCTCTACGGAACAGCGTCCTACGACCTGACCCCGCCATCGACCGAGGAGACGCTCGCCAAGATCCGCCGCATTCGCGAAAACCGCTGGCCGTTCATCGTCGCGGCGAGAGATGGCGAGCTCCAGGGCTATGCCTATGTTACCCAGTTCCGCGACCGCCTGGCCTACGCCTGGGCGTGCGAGACGAGCATTTACGTTCACCCGGATTGGTTGGGCCGCGGCATCGGAAAGGCCTTGCTCCAAACGCTTTGCGAGAGAGCGGATGCGGCCGGTTTCAGGCAGATTGTCGGCGTGATCGGCGGCGCGGAACCGGCGTCAGTTGCGCTCCACGCTTCTTGCGGCTTTACCGAAGTGGGCAGGCTGAAGGGAGTCGGCTGGAAGCATGGGCGCTGGCTCGACAACGTCTACATGCAACGATCGCTCGGAAGAGCGTCTACCGAGCCACCTGAAGCCTGATTTGGGGGAGGTTGGAAACCCTGCCCTCTGGGGAAGGCGAAGGGTGGAGCAGGGTTTCCTTTGTCGTTCCGGCAGGACCGCTCCGAAAACTCGCTGGGCCGGTGCTGCTGAACCCTTATTTACCGGTCACGACTTAAGCGGGTGCCAAAGCAATTGGTTACCGTCTCGGTCATTCTTTCAGGCCGAAAACAAAGAAGAAGCGGCCCGACCGAGCGACGATCGAACCGCTTCTCTTCCGCCAACAGGCGCTGCCTCTGGGCAAGAGGGCGCACGTTCAGGAAAACGTCCGCTGAAACTGGCCGTTCCGAAGGCTGTTACGATTTGGCTTCGACGTCGTATCGAGCGCGGAGACGATACCCCACTGCCGGTTCGTTAATGATCAGGCTGGGGTGAGTCGGATCCCTTTCAAGCTTCTGCCGAAGCGCCCGAACCGCGACTCGCAGGTAATCCGCCTGCGTTTCTTGCGCTGGCCCCCACGCGGTCCGCAGCAGATGCGCGTGGCTGAGAACCTGGCCCGGATGCTTGGCCAGCTCGGCCAGCACGGCAAATTCCTTCGGAGTGAGGTGGACCTCATCCCCGTCCCGCATCACTGCTCGCTTCAAGAGATCGATGGTCACGCCTTCGGCCTCGAGCGGCCGCTGGTCTTGCTCGACGCCCAGATCGACCAGATTGGAAAGGTAGCGGTCGAGCTTGGCGGCTTCGGCGCTGATTGTCGAAACGCTTTCCTTGTCGTCCACGCCGCTCCGCCTGAGCTTGCCTGCCAAATCCCTGATGACCGACAACGAGGGACGGAGGTCTTCCCCAATGGACGACAGCAGGACCGACCGGATTCGGTCGCGCTCGCGGACTCGGGTGAACTCGCGCGCTTCTCCTTCCAGACGCGCGCGCTCCAGGGCGAGGGCCACCTGATCGAGCAAGTTGTCGAGCAGTTGGATCTGGTCTTCGCGGACCGGTGGCGCACCGTCGTCACGGGCAACAGCCATGGCCGCGATGACGGCCGAGCCGGCCTTCACCGGATGAAACTGCCATTCCGTTGGCACCGCCCGGTTCAGGCCCCGGCCGGCCCGCTCACCGACGTCCAAGGTTAAGGCCGCTGCAGCGAAGTCGCTCGGACCCAAGCCCATTTGTCCCGGAGCGCTCGAAAGCACCCGCGGCTCGCGGCCGTTCTCGACCAGCAAGGCGTTACAGTCGAAGATCATCGCCAGCTCACGGGTGGCGACATCCGCGATTTCCTTGTCCGACGTACAAGTCAGTAGCCGGCGGGCGAGGCCCGCGATGGTCGCATTCCGAGCGGCGTGCGCTTCGGCCAGCCGGGCCTGCTTGCGGATCGAGGACGCGAGTTGGCTCGTCAGTGCGGCTGCAGCGAACAGCACGACGACCGTTACGATGTCGTTCGCGCTGTCGATGCGAAATGTCATGTGCGGCGCGGTGAAGAAGAAATTGTAGGCGAGTGCCGAGGCCAAGGCTGCGAGAAGTGCCGGGCCAAATCCGCCGAGCACGCCTGCAGCAAGCACCGCGGGCAAATACAGGAGATCGACAGCGGAATTGCCCCATCGGGGTGCAAGCAGAAGCCCCATGATCGTCGACGCCGCGACGAGAAGAATCGCCTCCGCATAGGCGCGCGCCTGCGCGGCGGCCGAGCGGTTTGATTCAGTTAGACCGACCATCACCGCAAATTGGGCCCGACCAGCACAAACGTCGAGTGGTCGACGCTTGATTCCCGCCCGTTCTTCATAGGAACCACACGGAATCCACATGGAATCTTTATGCCCTCAGACCTCACCTTCGGGGCATGGCTACTCTTACGGAAACGCCGGCCGTCGCGCCGGAATCAGCACACGAGGCACAAACCCACTCGCTCCCGATGCTCATGCTGGGCGCGATCGGCGTCGTTTACGGCGACATTGGCACCTCGCCGCTCTACGCGATGAAGGAAAGCTTCCTCGGCGCGCATCCGCTCGCGGTCGACAGGCTGCACATCTTCGGGGTGCTCAGCCTGATCTTCTGGTCGCTGATGCTGATCGTCACGATGAAATATGTCCTGGTCGCCATGCGGGCGGACAATAAGGGCGAAGGCGGGTCCTTTGCTCTTCTGGCGCTGATCTCCCGAAACCTTGGCGACAAGAAATGGGCGAGCGGCCTTGTCACTCTCGGCGTCCTCGCCACAGCACTGTTTTACGGCGACGCCATCATCACACCGGCGATTTCCGTTCTATCAGCCGTCGAGGGGCTTACGGTTGTCGAAGCGTCGTTCGCTCCATTGGTGGTTCCGATTGCCGTTGTGATCCTGATCGCACTTTTCCTGGTGCAATCGCGTGGAACCGCAAAGGTGGGCCTCATCTTCGGCCCGGTCGTCCTCATCTACTTCGCCGCGCTCGCTGTTCTGGGCGTTACCAACATTGCCCAGCACCCCGACATCATCGGCATCGTTAGCCCGACTTGGGCGGTGAAGTTCTTCCTCTACGATCCGAAGCTGGCGTTTCTAGCGATGGGCTCGGTTTTCTTGGCAGTGACGGGCGCCGAGACGCTCTATGCGGACATGGGCCACTTTGGCCGCAAGGCCATCGGCGTGTCGTGGCTGACACTGGTCTATCCTTGCCTGGTGCTGAATTACATGGGGCAGGGCGCGCTGTTGCTCAGCAATCCCGCGGCCGCGGAAAATCCCTTCTTCATCATGGCGCCCGAGTGGGCGCGGCTTCCGCTGGTGGTCATTGCTACCGCAGCGACGATTATCGCCAGCCAGGCGGTCATCTCGGGAGCATTCTCCGTTACCCATCAGGCGATCCAGCTGGGCTTCCTGCCGCGCCTGCATACCACGCATACCAGCGCCAAGGCGGCCGGCCAGATCTATATCCCTGCGGTCAACTGGACCTTGCTGGTAATGGTCGTGCTGCTCGTTATCGGCTTCGGTGCCTCGACCAGGTTGGCGGCTGCCTATGGCATTTCCGTCAGCGGCACGATGCTCATCACCACGGCCATGCTCGCCGTGCTGATCTTCCAGGTGTGGAAATGGAATCGCGCGCTGGCCTTCTGCACCATCGGCCTGTTCTTCGCGGTGGATGCGATCTTCTTCGCCTCGAACATCACCAAGATCGCCGACGGCGGCTGGTTCCCGCTGCTGGTCGCGTCCGTTATCTTCACGGTGCTGACCACCTGGGCGACGGGCCGCGCCCTCATGCGCCGGCGGCTGGAAGAAGACACCATTCCGATGGAGGTGTTCATCAAGTCGGCGGCGTCCATCCACCGGGTTCGCGGCACTGCGGTTTTCCTGTCGACCTCTCCGAATTCTGTCCCGTCGGCCCTGCTTCACAATCTGAAGCACAACCAGGTTCTCCACGAGCGAGTCCTGATTCTCAACGTGAAGGTCGAGGACATCCCGCACGTCCCGCAGAAGAAGCGGATCGAGACTCACAAGGTCGGCAACTGGTTCTACAGCGTGATCCTGCACTATGGCTTCATGGAGGAGGTCGATATTCCCGCCGATCTTGCCAACGTTCAGACCTGTGGCGAGCCGTTCAACATGATGAGCACGAGCTTCTTCCTCGGAAGGCAGAAACTGATCGCGACAAAGGAGCATCCCGGAATGGCCCTTTGGCGCGAGCGGCTGTTCGCCTGGATGATGAAGAGCTCCGAAAGCGCGATGGAATTCTTCAAGCTCCCGACCAACCGCGTCATTGAGCTTGGCAGCCAGCTGAGGATTTAACGGAGCGCCTTATTCGATCGCGACTGCGGAGTGCGTGTAGGTGATCTTGATCCTTACCCACTCGCCGATTAGCGGGCGGCCGTTCTTGATCGGAGGCTTCACCCGGAACTGCCAAGCCGCCTGCCGGACCGCGCTCGCGAGGTGTGAGCCGCGCGGGTAATTCTCCAGCTCGATGCAATCGTCGACGCGGTTTTGCGGGAGCGTCTTGCAGGCGATCAGCCCGTAGCCGTCGGGCGCGTTGGGCGGGAGGTAGCCGTTGAGCTCCGCGTGCGTCGGCTTGCGGGCCCAGTCGGCGGCGTACATCACGTCCCCGTTCGGGCCTCGGCCGACGGCTTCGGAGTCTCCCTCACCGGATTTGCCGGAACCGGCGCCGCTGTTGCTGACGGTCGGAATGCCGCGGATATCGGCGGCGGCCATTTCCTGCTTCGTCATCGGGATCAGGTCGAGCGGCTTTTCGACGGCGATCGGCGGCTTGATCGGGAGGATGTGCGGAAGCGGCGGGCGCGGCTTCGCGGCCTGCTTCTGCACCTTCGGCTGCGGCGCCTTGCTGGAGGAACTGGGCGATTCGGACAGCGTAACGACGAGAGTATCGGAAGGCTTCAGCGGCGGTCCTCGCTGGATGACGCCGATGCCGAGGAGAACGAACAGAATGACGAGATTGATCGCCACCGCGAGCGCGATGCCCGACGCGCGCTGGCGAAGCGGCGTTTCGTCTTGCGCGGAGCGGAGGCGATAGGAGGACAGGGTCGATGGTCTTGGCTGGTGCGTCGCTGGAACGGCCACTAGCCTGTTCAACCTTGAACCGCGAGTGAAAGCCGCTCTTCACCCGCACATTCCGGCTGCTAAGGGGTGCCGCGTCCTTGCGGGAGGCGGGCGAAGTCATGGCGACCATCAAGTTTTCGGCTGACTGACGCTTGCGGACGATCGTCGATCGCGATTGCCTGCTTGGGCACGGCCTGGCGCTGATCCGCCAGCAGTTTCAGCTGCCTGGCGACTTCCCGGCCGATGTGCTGACCGAGGCGAAAGCCGTCGCGCGGCGGCCGATCGGCGAGCATGCAGACGCGACGCAGGTCGATTTCGTCACGCTCGACCCGGCGCAGTCGCGCGATCTCGACCAGGCGTTCGCGATCGAGCCGGCGGGGAGCGACCTGCTGCTCCACTATGCGATCGCCGATGTCGGCTGGTTCGTCGCGCCGGGCAGCGCGCTCGACCGCGAGGCGTGGGTGCGCGGGACATCCTATTATTTGCCCGACGGGAAGGTGCCGCTGTACCCGCCGATCCTGTGCGAAGGCGCAGTGAGCCTGTTGCCGGACGGCGAAAGAGCGGCGGTCGTGTTCACGGTGCGGGTCGACCCGGCCGGAGAGGCGAAGCTCGACGGGGTAAAAAGGGCGCGCATCCGCAGCCGGGCCAAGCTGGCGTACGAGACGGTCCGCGAGGACGAGCTGCCGGCGGGCTTTGCAGAGCTAACCGACCGGGTCGAGGCGGCGGAGCTGGCGCGGGGCGCGGCGCGGGTCGAACCGCCGGAGCAGGAGGTCGTCCAGGACAACGGCCACTTCCAGCTGCAATTGCGGCCGCAAAGCTGGGCGGAGCGGAAGAACGCGGCCCTGTCGCTGGCGACCAACCTGGCGGTGGCCGACGCGTTGCTGCAGGCGAAGACCGGCCTGTTTCGCACCATGGGCAAGCCGCAGGACTGGGCGGTGAAGCGGCTCCGCCATACGGCGAGGGCGCTCGGCCTCGACTGGCCCAAGCCCGAGAGCCTGGAGCAATTGGAGCGGCGGCTCGACCCCGAACGCCCGGCCGACGCGGCGATAATGCTGGCGATCCGCCGCGCAAGCCCCGCCGCCGGCTACGAGCCGTACCGCGAGGGCGCGAAGCCGTGGCACGCGGCGGTCGCGGCGACCTATGCCCATGCGACGGCGCCGCTGCGCCGGCTCGCCGACCGGTACGTGGTGGAAGCCGCGCTTGCGGTCGCCAACGGACAGCCGGTCGCGGACCCGGGCGTGTTCGAGCGCCTGCCGGACGTCATGCAGAAGGCGGACGCCTTGTCGGGACAGATCGCCCATGCGGTAATCGACCTGGCGGAGGCGGTGGTCCTGACCGGCCGCGAGGGCAGCACGTTCGACGCGGTGGTGACCGACGTGGACGAGCGCGGCGCGCGCATCCAGAGCTGCTCCCCCGCGATCGTGGCGCGGATCAAGACCGACGGACTGAAGCCGGGCGACGCACTCCGCGTCCGCCTGGACAGCGCCGACGCGGAACGGCGCACCGTGCAATTTTCGATAGCGAGCTGACCGAATGGTCCCAATGTTCGCACTGACGGAGTGGTTTTCGCGGGCGGGAAGAGCGCGGCGTCTGCATCCGCGATCTTAAGGCACAGCCCTGGCGCTGTAGGACAGCGAAAAGCGAGGGCGGGTTGGGAAGCGCAGTGCCTTCATCGTAGAGAACGCGATGCCGTTGTGAGATGACAGCGCAAGTTCTGATCGAAACGTGCAGCTAATTCACTGATCCAGGAAGCTCCGCATTTTCCGGCTCCGGCTCGGATGCTTCAGCTTCCGCAGCGCCTTCGCTTCGATCTGCCGAATACGCTCGCGAGTAACCGAGAACTGCTGCCCGACCTCTTCCAGGGTGTGATCGGTATTCATGCCGATGCCGAAGCGCATGCGAAGCACGCGCTCCTCACGCGGGGTGAGTGACGCCAGCACGCGGGTGACGGTTTCCTTGAGGTTCGACTGAATCGCCGCGTCCACCGGGATGACGGCGTTCTTGTCCTCGATGAAATCGCCGAGGTGGCTGTCTTCCTCGTCGCCGATCGGCGTTTCGAGGCTGATCGGCTCCTTGGCGATCTTCATCACCTTGCGGACCTTTTCGAGCGGCATCGAAAGGCGCTCGGCGAGCTCCTCCGGCGTCGCTTCGCGGCCGGTCTCGTGCAGGAACTGGCGGCCCGTGCGGACGAGCTTGTTGATCGTCTCGATCATGTGGACCGGGATGCGGATGGTCCGCGCCTGGTCGGCGATCGAGCGGGTGATCGCCTGCCGGATCCACCAGGTGGCGTAGGTCGAGAACTTGTAGCCGCGACGGTACTCGAACTTGTCGACCGCCTTCATCAGGCCGATGTTGCCTTCCTGGATGAGATCCAGGAACTGCAGGCCGCGGTTCGTGTACTTTTTGGCGATGGAGATCACGAGGCGGAGGTTGGCCTCGACCATCTCCTTCTTCGCGATGCGGGCCTCGCGCTCGCCCTTCTGCACCATGTTCACGATGCGGCGGTATTCGGGGAGCGAAGTGCCGACCTGCTGCGCGATCGCGCTGATGTCGGTGCGGATGCGCTCGACGCTGTCGGCTTCGGCGGCGGCGAAGGCGGCGAACTTCTTGTCGATGCCGGCGGCGCGGTCGAGCCAGCCGTCATCGAGCTCATTGCCCGTGTAGCTGTCGAGGAAGGCGCGGCGGGGCACGCGGTGCCGCTCGGCCAGGCGCAGCATCTGGCCGCCGAGAGCCATCAGGCGGCGGTTGTGGCTGTAGAGCTGCTCGACGAGATACTCGATCTTGGCGCCGTGGAACTGCACGCTCTCGACCTCGGCCGTGAGCTGCTCGCGGAGCTTCTGGTACTTCTTCTCGTCGGCAGCGGGGAATTCGGCGCCGGTCTGGAGAGCGTCGAGGCGCGCGGCCTGGAGCTTCGAGAATTTCTTGAACAGCGAGGTGATGGCCGCGAACTTCTCGAGCGCCTGGGGCTTGAGCTGCTCTTCCATCTGGGCGAGCGAGAGAGCGTTCTCGTCGTCGTCCTCCTCGGCCTGCGGCTTGGTCCGCCGCTCGACCATGTCCTCGTCGTCCTCGTTCGCGCCCTCTTCGGGCTCGTCGGCGACGTCTTCCTCTTCCTTGATGGTGGGGCCGGCGGTCTTCTCGCTGATCTCTCCGCCTTCGCCGCCTTCCTCGCCTTCCTCGCTCTCCGCGATCTGCTCGGCGGTCGGACCCTTCGACAGCATGGCTTCGAGATCGAGGATCTCGCGCAGCTGCATGCGACCTTCGTTCAGGGCGTTCGACCAGTCGATGATGGCGTTGAAGGTCATGGGGCTTTCGCAAAGGCCCCAAATCATGATGTCGCGGCCCGCCTCGATGCGCTTGGCGATGGCGATTTCGCCCTCACGGGAGAGCAATTCCACCGCGCCCATTTCGCGCAGGTACATGCGGACCGGGTCGTCGGTGCGGTCGACGGCTTCCTTCTTGGTCGCGGCGGCAGGGCGGGGGCCGCCGTCGTCGAGGGGATCGACCTCGTCCTCGGCGGAATCCTCTTCCTGCTTGTCCTCGTCGTCGTCCGAGGCCTCGTCGTTCTCGACGACGTTGATGCCCATGTCGTTGATCGCGGACATGATGTCCTCGATCTGCTCCGAGGACATCTGGTCCTGGGGAAGGGCCTCGTTCAGCTCATCGATCGTGATGAAGCCGCGCTTCTTCGCGCGGGCGATCATCTTCTTGATCGACGCGTCGTTGAGATCGATCAGCGGTGCATCGCCGCTGTCCTGCGTCTCGGTGTCTACTGCTTCGTTTTTCGCCATTTGTGCCGCCGCTTAGTCACTGCCGGCGAGAGACGCCAGCCGCTCCTTGATTCCCTCACGCTCGGAGTGCAGCCGGAGCTGCTCCTCAAACGCATCCTCTTCGCCGTCCTTCAACCGCTCGGTCGCAGCCGCAAGGGCCGCGCCGATCTCCCCGTCCGCCATCAACGCGTCGATGGCGATCCCGAGGTCGCGCACAGCCCTTTCGGGCGCCGTGTCGCTTCGGGTGAAGGAAAAGGCCATTGTCCCAGTCCTGCGCGCTCGCTCGAGGTCCGGCGCAGTTCCACTGTCGCGCAATATGGTAGCAAGTCGCTCTCGATCAAGCTTTTCCCCCGAAACTGCCGCATCGACCAACTTGTCGCGCAGGCGGGCGAGGGGCGTTCCGGCGATTGGCAGGGACGCGAGCTGCTCGCAATGGTCCTGCAAGCTTTCGGGAAAATTGGCGAAACCGATGATGAGGGCGCGGGCGTGCTCGTCATCAATGCCGCCGCGGCTGATGCGCTTCATGACATCGCCGGGGCGCTTTTCGGGGGGCACGAAGCGGCCGCCTTGCTTCTTCCACTCGCGCCGGGGTGCGGGCGAGAATTGCTGCTGCGGGCGGACGAGCTCGTTGAAGCGGCGGAGCCAGTCCTCGCGGTAGAGGCGCGACAGGGCCTGGTCGCGGATGGCCTGCGAATGCTCGATCAGGCGCTGCCGAAGGCCGGCGCGGGCTTCGGGCGTCGTGAGAGGCTGGGCGGCGAGCTCGTGGCGCCAGAGGCGATCGACCAGCGGCTCGGGCTCGGCGAGGAGGCTTTCGAGGGCTTCGCGGCCGCCGCTGCGGACGACGTCGTCGGGATCCTGCCCGGCGGGAAGCTCGACGAAGCGAAGCGTGCGCTCGGGGGCGAGGAGCGGCAGAGCGCGGGAAGCGGCGCGGATGGCGGCCTTCTGGCCGGCGCTGTCGCCGTCGAAGCAGAGGATCGGGTTGGGATCGAGCCGCCACATGCGTTCGAGCTGGGCTTCGGTGACGGCGGTGCCGTTGGGCGCGACAGCCTCCGCCACGCCAGCGCGGTCGAGGGCGATGACGTCCATGTAGCCTTCAACGACGATCAGGCGCCTGGCCGAGCGGGTGGCCGGGCTGGCGAGGTCGAGGTTGTAGAGCGTGCGGCCCTTGTCGAAGAGCGGCGTGTCGGGCGAGTTCAGATACTTCGGCTCGCCTGCGCCGAGGATGCGGCCTCCGAACGCGATCACTCTGCCGCGCGCGTCGCGGATGGGGATCATCAGCCGGCCCCGGAAACGGTCGTAGGTCTCGCCGCCCTTGAACTCATTGGGGTCCGGCTTGATGAGCATTCCGGTTTCGACGAGCTTGTCCTCGCCGAGGTGCAGTAGAGCGCTTTTGAGCTTGTTCCGCCCTTCTGGCGCGAGGCCGATGCCGAAGCGGGCGACCGTTGCGGGTCCGATGCCGCGGTTCTTGAGGTATTCGCGCGCGTCGGCGCCGTCGACGCCGGCGAGCTGCTCGGCAAACCACTTCTGGCATGCCGCCATGACGTCAGTCAGCGAGGCGGTGCGTTCGGCGCGCTCGCGAGCCTGGGGATCGGGAGCAGGGACTTCGAGTCCGGCTTTTCCGGCAAGCTCCTTCACCGCATCCATGAAGGGCAGTCCGCGGGCGTCTGTCAGGAAGCGGATGGCATCGCCGTGAGCTCCGCAGCCGAAGCAATGGTAGAAGCCCTTTTCGTCGTTGATGGTGAAGCTGGGTGTCTTCTCGTTGTGGAACGGGCAACGCGCCTTCCACTCGCGACCGGCGCGGAGCAGCTTCACCGACGGCGAGATGATCGCCGACAGCAAAGTCCGGGCGCGAAGCTCGTCGAGAAAGGCTGGACTTAAACTCATGGACGGCGGGATTTTTCTCGCATTCGACTCGGCGCGCCGCAAGCGTTTGCGACGGAATTATCCACAAGTGCGAGTCGGCGCTCAGGGACGGATTCCCGCGGTGAATTTCTGACCGCTCCCGTAACGACCGGATTCTGAACGATTCATTCCGCTGAGAAATGCGGCGAAACAGGGTTAATCTTTCCTTGTTCCGGCGACCGCAAAGGAGAGATCGCAGGCCGGGACATTTTGAGGGGGGAAATATCATGATCAACAAGGTCGGCGGGCTTGCCCGCGTGCTTTACATACTTCTCGCAATCGTGGCGGCTTTCGTTCCGCTCGGCGGGCTGAATGTCGCGTTGGTGCTTCTTGTACTCGGCCTGATCGCCGGGCTTTCCATGCCGCGCGAAAGAATGGTGCTCGCGGGAGTCATCCTGATCGCGCTTCCGATCGTCGGAACGGCGCTTGGCACTTTGCCGGCGATCGGCGCTCAGCTGGCGGCAATTACGGTCAATCTGCAAATAGCGCTGGCCGGTGCAATGGCGACGGCAATCGCGATGCTCTGTTACGACCTGGTGATGGAAGGTGTCGGCGGAATGACCGGCACCGGTGCGGCCACTGGCGGAAGCGCCGCGGCGGCCAACTAGAAAGAACGATCCAACTGAGGCTCCGTCGCACTCCTGCGGCGGGGCCTTTTTCTCAGGCGAGCGCGGCGCGGACCATGGCGCTGGCACGAGCGGGATCGATCTGGCCGGCCAGCCGCGCTTTGACCTCGCCCATCACCTTGCCCATGTCCTTCATCCCCGATGCGCCCGTCTCGGCAATGATTGCCTGGATGGCGGCACTGGCCTCATCGTCGGTCATTTGCTTGGGCAGGAATCGCTCGATAACGGCGATTTCCGCCTCTTCGGTCGCGGCCAGCTCCTCGCGATTGCCCTTGCGGTAGAGATCGGCGGACTCACGCCGCTGCTTGATCATCTTCTGCAGGACTTCCGTCACGACCAGGTCGTCGTCGGGGGTCGAGCTCGACGTGCGCAGCTCGATATCGCGGTTCTTGAGAGCCGACTGGATGAGGCGAATCGTGCCGGTCGCGGCCTTGTCGCCGCCCTTCATGGCGGTCACCAAAGCGGTCTTGATGTCGTCGCGGATCATGCGGAGAGCACTAGCTGTGGATTTTGGCCCTTACCAGCGTTGACCCGGCGCGCATATGTGCCTAGCGGAAATGCCTTAGCGACATCGCTGCAAAACTCTTGACGGAAGGCTCTTTCGCCCATGGCCGACGCTCGACCCTTGTCCGCGCCTCAACCGAAGGGCGCGACGGGAGTCGTGGTCTTCGCCGATGGCCGGGTCGTCTGGGGCAAAGGCTTCGGCTCAGAGGGCGAGCAGGTCGGCGAGCTGTGCTTCAATACCGCCATGACCGGATACCAGGAAGTGATGACCGATCCTTCCTATGCGAAGCAGGTCATCGCCTTCACCTTTCCGCACATCGGCAACGTAGGAGCCAATGACGAGGACGTCGAGGCGGCGGACGCGCACGCGCTGGGTTGCCTGGTGCGCGAGGTCGTCACCGAGCCGAGCAACTACCGCGCCAACGAGGGCTTTGCGGACTGGATGCGCAAGTATGGGCGCATCGGCATTTCCGGCGTGGATACGCGGGCGTTGACGCGCCTCGTGCGGCAGGAAGGCCCGCCGACGGTCGTCATCGCGCACAACGCCAATGGCGAATTCGACGTCGAGCGGCTGCAGAAGTTGGCGGCGGACTGGCCCGGCCTCGAAGGCATGGACCTCGCCAAGGACGTCAGCAGGCTGCAGGTCGAGCGTTGGACGGGTGGCCGTTGGCAGTGGGGCGAGGGCTATGAGCTTGGCGGTGAGGACGAGAGTCGGCCGCACGTCGTTGCGGTCGATTATGGCAACAAACGCAACATCTTCCGCAACCTTGTTGAGGCCGGTGCCCGGGTGACGGTAGTGCCGGCGACGGCGACCTTCGACGAGATCATGGCGCACAAGCCGGACGGATTCTTCCTGTCCAATGGGCCGGGCGATCCGGCAGCGACGGGCGAATATGCGGTGCCGGTGATTCGGCAGATGCTGGAGACGAAGAAGCCTTTGTTCGGCATCTGCCTTGGCCACCAGATGCTGGCGCTCGCGGTTGGCGGGAAGACGAGCAAGATGTTCCAGGGCCATCGGGGCGCCAATCATCCGGTGAAGCGGCTGTCGGACGGGCAGGTCGAGATTACCAGCATGAACCACGGCTTCGCGGTCGAGCGCGAAGGCCTTCCGGAGAATGTCCACGAAACGCACGTGTCGCTGTTCGACGACAGCAATTGCGGGATCGAGTTGACCGACCGGCCGGCATTCAGCGTGCAGTATCACCCGGAGGCGAGCCCGGGGCCGATGGACAGCTTCTACCTGTTCGAGAAGTTCGTCGGGGCGATGAAGTGAGCAAGACGGCCGCGGCGATCATAATTTGTGCTTTTTGCATCTCTTGCGAGCCGGCGCCGGCAACGAAGATGACGCTCCATGACTTCCGCCAAGCCGAGTTGGACAGGATTGCGGATAAGTGCGGGATTGCTCGAAATACGTTCGATTTGCGCGGCGATGAAGAGCTGCACATGAAGCCGGACGTGAACGAGGCCTACGAACGCGTAGATTGCGCTCTGCGTGGAATCAACGAGAGCAAGATCCCGTTCAAGTTGGGCCTCGTGGGGAACGAAGCCTACATAACTGGAAACGTGGCTCTCGATGGAAATGTCGAATGATCTGGGGTCGCCGGTCATTGGTATGCGCTGGCGTCACCATGTCTCTGAGTGCTTGCGCTACCGCGCGTTTTCACACGCAGGCCGAGCTAAACGACGTCGGCCAGAGCTGCGGTCTCGCGCTTGGTGAGCTATTCCAGGATGAGAGCGAAAAGCGGCTTATCTTCCTGTTCCGTCCGGACTCCACCCCTCAAGAGCGTGACTGTGTCGCCAAGTTCGCTCGCAAGAACGGGCTGAAGGCCGTCTTCGTCAACGCCGTCAACTTTCCAGCGAGCTGATGCCAAAACGCACCGACATAAACTCGATCCTCATCATCGGCGCCGGCCCGATCGTCATCGGCCAGGCGGCCGAGTTCGACTATTCGGGAAGCCAGGCGGTCAAGGCCCTGAAAGAAGAGGGTTATCGGGTCATCGTCGTCAATTCGAACCCGGCGACGATCATGACCGATCCGGAGCTGGCGGATGCGACGTACATCGAGCCGATTACGCCGGAATTCGTCGCAAAGATCATCGAGAAGGAAAAGCCGGACGTCGTCCTTCCAACCATGGGCGGGCAGACGGCGCTGAACACGGCGCTGGCGCTGGCGAAGGACGGGACACTGGAGCGACTGGGCGTCGAGCTGATCGGCGCGAACGCCGAGGCGATCGAAAAGGCCGAGGACCGTCAGAAGTTTCGCGATGCGATGGACCGCATCGGGCTGGAGAGCCCGCGATCGGCGATCGTGCACTCGATGGATGAAGCGGTCGCGGCGCTGGAGCAGGTCGGGCTACCGGCAGTCATTCGACCGAGCTTCACGTTGGGCGGGACAGGCGGCGGCATCGCCTACAATCGCGAGGAATATGAGGCGATTGTCCGCGGCGGGCTCGAAGCCTCGCCCACCACCGAGGTGCTGATCGACGAAAGCCTCGTCGGTTGGAAAGAATATGAGATGGAAGTCGTGCGCGACCGCGCCGACAACGCCATCATCATCTGCTCGATCGAAAATATCGACCCGATGGGCGTCCACACGGGCGATTCCATCACCGTTGCGCCCGCACTGACGCTGACCGACAAGGAATATCAGCGGATGCGGTCAGCATCGATCGCTGTCCTCCGCGAAATCGGCGTCGAAACAGGCGGTTCCAACGTCCAGTTCGCGATCAATCCGAAGACCGGGCGAATAGTCGTGATCGAGATGAACCCACGCGTTTCGCGGTCGTCGGCGCTCGCATCCAAGGCCACCGGCTTCCCGATCGCCAAGGTCGCGGCCAAGCTGGCGGTTGGGTATACGCTCGACGAAATCAGGAACGACATCACCGGCGGCGCGACCCCGGCGAGCTTCGAGCCGACGATCGATTATGTGGTGACCAAGATCCCGCGCTTCGCATTCGAGAAGTTCGCGGGCTCGCCGGCGCTGCTCAGCACCTCGATGAAGTCGGTGGGCGAGGTGATGGCGATCGGCCGCTCGTTCGCCGAGAGCCTGCAGAAGGCGTTGCGGGGGCTCGAGACGGGTCTGTGCGGGCTGGACCGCCTAATGCAGTACGACGGGGTCGATCCGGTCGTGATCGAGAATGCGCTGGCCAAGGCGACGCCCGACCGGCTTCTGGTCGCAGCGGAGGCGCTTCGCCAGGGCTTCACGGTCGAACGGATCGCGCAGATCGCCGGTTTCGACCCTTGGTTCCTGCAGCGGCTGCAGGAGATCGTGGATGCGGAGGCACAGGTCCGGCGCGATGGCTTGCCGCAGGATCCGGCGGAGATGCGCCGGTTGAAGGCAATGGGCTTTTCCGATGCGCGGCTGGCGCAGCTGGCGCTCCGCTCGGCGCGTGTCGACCGCGAGATGAGCGAGATGATCGCCGGCGGTTCCGGCATCATGCACGACGCGCTGAAGCACATGACCGGCGGCGTAACCGAGGCGGAGGTGCGCGCGCACCGGCTGAAGCTTGGCGTTCGTCCGGTTTTCAAGCGCATCGACAGCTGCGCGGCCGAGTTCGATGCGGCGACGCCTTACCTCTATTCGACCTATGAGGCGCCGCTGTTCGGCGAGCCGGAGGACGAGGCCGAGGTTAGCGACCGCAGGAAGGTCATCATCCTGGGCGGCGGACCAAACCGTATCGGCCAGGGCATCGAGTTCGACTATTGTTGCTGCCACGCCGCCTTCGCGCTTGGCCGCGACGGGGTTGGGCTGGAGACCGTCATGGTCAACTGCAACCCGGAGACGGTTTCGACCGACCCTGACACCTCGGATCGCCTCTATTTCGAACCGCTGACGGCGGAAGACGTGCTGGAAATCGTCCGGCGCGAGCAGGGAAAGGGGGAACTGCTGGGCGTGATCGTCCAGCTTGGCGGGCAGACGCCGTTAAAGCTGGCGGCCGACCTGGGAGCGGCGGGGATTGCGATCCTCGGCACCAAGCCGGATTCGATCGACCTCGCGGAAGATCGCGAGAGGTTCGCGCAACTCGTTGACAAGCTTGGGCTCAAGCAGCCCGCGAACGGTCTTGCCCGTAGCCGCGAGGAAGCGATCCAGGTGGCGTCGCGCATCGGCTATCCGGTGCTGCTGCGTCCGTCCTACGTGCTTGGCGGGCGCGGCATGGAGGTCGTCGAGGGGCCGGAGCAGCTCGACCATTACATCGCGACCGCCGTTGCCGTGTCGGGCTCGAGCCCTGTGCTGATCGACCGCTATCTTCGCGATGCGATCGAGGTGGACGTCGATGCCATATCCGATGGGGTCGACGTCGCGGTGACCGGCATTCTGCAGCACATCGAGGAGGCTGGTGTGCACTCCGGCGATAGCGCCTGCTCGATCCCGCCGCGCAGCCTGTCCGATACGGTCGTGAGCGAGATTGAGCGGCAGGCGCGGGAGTTGGCGCTGGCACTAGGCGTGCGGGGCCTCATGAACGTGCAGTTCGCGGTCAAGGACGACGAGGTCTACCTGATCGAGGTCAATCCGCGCGCCAGCCGCACCGTGCCGTTTGTTGCGAAGGCCATCGGGCGGCCGATCGCGAAGATTGCGGCGCGGGTGATGGCCGGGGAGGCGCTTGCCGACCAGGGCACCATCGATCGCGATATCGGCCATGTCGCCGTCAAGGAATCGGTATTTCCCTTCGCGCGCTTCCCCGGTGCCGACCCTGTGCTCGGACCAGAAATGAAAAGTACCGGCGAAGTCATGGGAATCGATAGCGAATTCGACCTTGCATTCGGCAAGGCCTTGATCGCAGCCGGGATTGTCCTGCCGAACAGCGGGACGGCATTCGTGTCGGTGAAGGATGCCGACAAGGACAACATCGTTCCGGCAGTCGAGAAGATGATCGAGCTCGGCTATTCGATCATCGCGACCGGCGGCACCGCCGACCACCTGTCGTCGAAGGGGCTGGCGGTCGAGAAGGTGAACAAGGTTGCGCAAGGGCGGCCGCACATTGTCGACAGGCTGATGGACGGTGACGTGCAGGTAGTCTTCAACACCACCGAGGGCTGGCAGTCGATGAAGGACAGCTACTCCATCCGCTCGACGGCGCTGACGCGTAAGGTGCCTTATTTCACGACTGCTGCCGGAAGCCTTGCAGCCGCGAGGGCGATTGAGGCGTTGAGGGGGCACGCGCTTGAAGTCCGCTCTCTCCAATCCTATTATTCTGCCTCCAAAAACTGACAACCACCTGACAATCCGCCTGGCATCGCGAACCCTGAGACGGGCGCGGCGGGCGGCGTTTTGAAAGAGGAAAGGCCGAAAACAATGGCGAGTGCCGAAAAGGTACCGATGCTGGCCGAAGGTCATCGCAAGCTGAGCGAGCAGGTTCGTCAGCTGAAAACCGTGGAGCGCCCGGCGGTCGTGGAAGCGATCGAAGCGGCTCGCGCGCATGGCGACCTCTCCGAGAACGCCGAATATCACGCCGCCAAGGAGCGCCAGGGCCAGATCGAGGCGATGATCGCCGACATCGACGATCAGCTCAGCCGGGCAATGGTGATCGATCCGACCACGCTTTCCGGCGACAAGGTGGTGTTCGGTGCCACCGTCACCCTCCTCGACGAAGACGACAAGAAGGTTCGCTACCAGCTTGTCGGCCAGGTCGAGGCGGATGCGAAGGATGGGCGGATCAGCTACAACTCACCGCTCGGCCGCGCCCTCATCGGCCGTCAGGCTGGCGAGGAGGTCGAGGTCTCGACGCCATCGGGCGATCGCTACTACGAGATCAAGAAGATCGAGTTCCTCTGAGCGGTTCCGCGCTGATGCGCTACCCACGCACTGCTACCGCCGTTATTTCGATCGTCACGGTCGCCGCCTGGCTCCTTGCTGAGCTGGTCGATCCGAACGGCAGTGTCGATCTGCTGCTTGGTGTCATCCCCGCACGATTGAGCGAAGTCGTCCAGGTCGCATCGCCGGTGCCCGCGTGGTTGACGCCGCTGACGGCGACACTTGTGCACGGCGGACTTCTCCACGTCGCGGTCAACGTGCTGATGCTGGTGTGGTGCGGGACGCAGGTCGAGCGGGTACTGGGCCTCTGGCCGATGGTGCTGCTTTACGTAGTTGGCGCCTACACGGCCGCGATCGCGCAGTGGATGGTCGCCCCGCTTTCAACAACCCCGATGATCGGCGCCAGCGGTGCGATCAGCGCCGTCATTGGCGCTTTCGCCTTGAGCTTCGGTCAGCAGAAAAAGATTGTCGCGTCGCCAAGCCTCAATCGGTCGCTCAATGCCCTGTGGCTGCTCGCGGCGTGGATCGTCCTGCAGGTCATGAGCGGAATGCTCGCCGGAACGCAGGGCTACCTGCTGGCGACACCAGCGCACATTGGCGGGTTCATCGCCGGATTGCTGCTTCAGCGCCCGCTTCTGCTTTGGCGTTACCGGAACGCCTAAGCCGCTGAGGCCGTGCTGCCGTCGCTCTCCGGTTCGAGCAGCCGGTGGAGGTGGACGACGACGTACTTCATCTCTGCATCGTCAACAGTCCGCTGGGCACGGCCGCGCCAAGCCTCTTCGGCCTCGGCATAATTATCGAACAGGCCGACAAAATCGATTCCGTTCAAATCGACGAAATCCAGGCCGCGCGGATCTTTCACGCGACCGCCGAACACGAGGTGAAGCTTGCTCATCGGCGGGCCGCTAGCAGGATTCGGGCCTTATGCGAACCGGCCTCAGGGCCTCATTCCTTGCCGCGGACGCTACCGATCGCGGCCTGACCTGAGGCCTTCGCGGCATCGCTGAACCCCTGGAAGATGGAGCGGATGGTGTCCGATCCCTTTTCGCGGGTGAGACCGAGCTCATCGAGCCTGCCCTGGCCGGCGTCCTTGGCGGCCTGCACCGCGACACGCGCCGTCTCCCTGGCGCGATCGGTGACCGGCTTCAGGAGTCGATCCTCGGTCCGCGTCCTCGGCAGGAGTGCCGCGATGGCAGCCCCGGCAGCGAGCCCGGCCGCGAGCACGAGTAGCGGGGCCTCTTCGAGAGATTCGCCGGCGCGACGCCCGGCATTGCCGACGCGATCGCGGGCATTCCCATAGGCTTCGATTGCGCGTTGCCGAGGAGTCGAACGCTCCGTTTCGACGCTGGAGCGATTGTCCGTCATGCACTTTTCTCCGTGGATTGGGTCTTGGACGCGGTCTTTCGGTTCGTCTTCTTGCGGACGCCCTTGGTCATCTTACCCGCGAGGTCGACCAACGGTTCCCTCGCGAGGAACAAGGCGATTGCGGCCACCACGCCGGTCACGGCAACGGGCCGCTTCCGAACGGCGTCCACAGCAGTTTCGGCGAGGTCAGCGCCCTTGTCCTTGGCATCTTGCCACACGTTTGAGGCGAGCGTGCCGGGACTGACGCGGTTCTGTAGGCGCTGGGCCGTGTCCATCAGCTGGGACCGGGCACGTTCCGCCTGCAGCTTGGCCGCTGTCATGTCCGTGGTCTCGCCGATCATAGATCCCGCCGAAGACGCATCATGCCGTACCAACCGAGCCCGCCTGCAATCGCCGCGAACAGAAGGCAGGCCACCAGCCCGCCAGCCAATGGGCCGATGAGAGTGGCCAAGCCATTGGCGATTCCGACAACGAGGGCAACGAACGCAGCCAATGCGAACAACACGGCCACCCCGAACAGGATCGCCGGCAGCTTGAGGGCATTGGCCTTGGCCGCAGCGATCGCTTTGACATAGTCGAGTTCCGCCAGGGCATAGGCCTTGCCGTCCTCGATGAGCTCATGGACGAGCAAACCGATCGGACGATCGCTGTCGTCCGTGGCAGGATCATGATCCGACGGCGTCTTAAGCACCTTAGCCTTCTTCGTTCTCATTCCGGGTGCTGAAGCCGGACTTCAGCAGTCGGGCGACCACGAAGCCGACGATGGCAGCGCCCGCGACGGCGATGCCGGGGCTGTTGCGGACAAAGTTGCGCGTATCCTCGATCAATTCGTCGGGGTTCTTCGACGCGATATTGTTGGCGGTGCTCTCTATCGCGGAGGCTGCGCGGCGCGCATAGTCGCCATACTCCTCGCCTAGACGCTCATCGAGGCCATCGGCGGTATCGCCGACCAGCTTGCTGACGTTGGAAAGGGCCTCGGCGGATCGCTCAAGCCCCTGGCTGACGAACCCGCGAGCGCGGTCGCCGGC
This sequence comes from Sphingomonas daechungensis, assembly GCF_039543105.1. NCBI lineage: Bacteria > Pseudomonadati > Pseudomonadota > Alphaproteobacteria > Sphingomonadales > Sphingomonadaceae > Sphingomonas > Sphingomonas daechungensis. The sequence goes on along the minus strand of NZ_BAABJC010000001.1, from coordinate 184,843 downwards.
CTCATCGGACAAGCGCTCTCCGCCGTCGCGCAGCCGCTTACGCAGATCGGTTGAGCCGGTGTCGCGAGTCGCCGGCACTTGGGTATCAGTCAACAATTCGTTCTCCGTGCTCAATTCGCCGCCATCCGATGCTCCGGCGATGATCGTGTCGGTGCCTTCCGGAAGGTCGGTCCTGTTGTCGCCCATTGCGAGTTCTCCTTTTCCAACCTCAACCCTGCAGCCTCTGTGTCGTTCCTGTGCGCCAAGCTGAAAGTTGCACGGCCCGACGCGCCGGATATAGGTGCAGCGCGCACCTAAATCATTACGCTTCCGCAAGAAGGATTTCCATGACCGCTATCGTCGACGTCCATGCCCGCCAGATTCTGGACAGCCGTGGCAATCCGACTGTCGAGGTTGACGTCACTTTGGAAGACGGGAGCATGGGCCGGGCTGCCGTCCCTTCGGGTGCCTCGACCGGTGCCCACGAGGCGGTTGAGCTTCGCGATGGCGACAAGAGCCGCTGGGGTGGAAAAGGCGTCGAAAGGGCCGTCCGGGCGGTCAACGGAGAGATCGCCAATGCCGTCGTCGGGATGGAAGCCGAGGACCAGGCCGATCTCGACCGCACGATGATCGACCTCGACGGGACCGCGAACAAGGCGCGGCTGGGCGCCAACGCCATTCTGGGCGTGAGCCTGGCGGCGGCCAAGGCGTCGGCCGATGCGCTGGGCGCGCCGCTGTACCGCTATGTCGGCGGGGTCAGCTCGAACGTATTGCCGGTGCCGATGATGAACATCGTCAACGGTGGCGCTCATGCCGACAATCCGATCGATTTCCAGGAATTCATGGTCATGCCGGTCGGCGCTCCGACCTTTTCGGAGGCGCTTCGTTGCGGCACCGAGATCTTCCATGCGCTGAAGGCCGCACTCCACAAGGCAGGACTGGCGACGGCCGTCGGCGACGAGGGTGGATTCGCCCCGAACATCGCGTCGGCGCGCGAGGCGCTCGATTTTATCCTCAGGTCGGTCGAATCAGCGGGCTACAAGCCCGGGAGCGACGTGGTGCTGGCGCTGGATTGCGCATCGACCGAGTTTTTCAAGAACGGCAAGTACGAGCTCGAAGGCGAGGGACGGAGCCTCAGCCCGATGGAAATGGCGACGTATCTCGCTGAGCTTTCGGATGCCTATCCGATCGCTTCCATCGAGGACGGGATGGGCGAGGACGACATGGAAGGATGGAAGTATCTGTCCGACATGATCGGTGATCGCGTTCAGCTCGTTGGCGACGATCTTTTCGTAACCAACGTGAATAGACTCGCACAAGGTATTGAAAACGGGATCGCAAATTCGATTCTCGTCAAGGTCAACCAGATTGGGACTCTGACCGAGACCATAGATGCCGTCAGGCTTGCGCAGACGTCCGGGTATACGGCGGTGATGTCGCACCGTTCAGGCGAAACCGAGGATTCGACGATTGCCGACCTGGCGGTCGCGTTGTCCTGCGGGCAGATCAAGACTGGCAGCCTGGCGCGGTCGGACCGCACAGCCAAGTACAACCAGTTGCTCCGGATCGAGGAAGAGCTTGGCGATTCAGCGCGTTACCCGGGGATTGCGGCATTGAAGGCATACAAGCCGGCCTAATCCACAGGATTATCCCCCAAAGGGTTCTTTTCTCTTGCCTTCATGACTCCATCGTGATTCTTAAGACCGATGGGTGGGGGTCAACGCAGTTTCGGCTTGATGCGTAGGGTGTTTTGGCCCGCGCTTGCGCTGATCGTTGTCGGCAATTTTGCCGGCTATGCTGTTGCCGGCCCGAATGGCCTTCTCGCATGGGGCGGGTATCACCGCGACCTTCAGTCGAGAAAGGCCGAGCTGGCCCGCCTCGAAGCGGAAAAGGCGCAACTTCGGCACCGCTCCGCTTTGCTCGACCCGCGCAAGGCGGATCCGGACATGGCGGACGAGCTGGTCCGCCGCGATCTCGGCCTGGTCCGGCCTGACGAGGTCATCGTTCCGCTGAATTGACGGCGGCAGCGCTCTTCCTTCTCGGTGCGTCATTGTTTGGTTCGACGCGCCTGCCTCCGGTCGATGAATGCGCGGCCGACCCATCTTTCGTTGCCTTTCGCAGCGGCGTGATCGCTGCAGTTGAAAAGCGAGACTTCGATGGCTTGATGCTGCTGGTCGACGACCGCGCGCTGGTGGATTTCGGCGGCGGCGAGGGTAAGGACGCCTTTCGTTCTGCCTGGGAGTTGGGCTCCGCAGGGCAAAGCAAGGTCTGGGACGAGCTGAAAGAGGCGCTGTCGCTCGGCTGCGCGCTTCGGGAAAGCGTGGCGGTTGCACCGTCATTCCCGTCGCAGCTCGATCCTGATGCCGACATGTTCGAATCCGCGCTCGCGGTTCATCCGGGCGCGCTGGTCAGGGACAAGGACGGTAAAGCGCTCGGCAAGCTTGATTGGGAGGTGGTCACGGTGATCGAGCTTCCCGAGCAGGGCGATGCCCGGATTAAGCTTGCGGACGGGCGCGAGGCCTATGTCGCGCCGGGCGATCTTCGCAGCGCGGCCGACTACCGGCTGACGATGGAAAGGAAGTCGGGCGCTTGGAAGATCACGGCCTTCGTTGCCGGCGACTGACGCCATTGCCGCTTGAAGCGGTGCAACCTATAGACGCGCCGCTCATTCGATTGGCGCGATAAAGAGGATCAAGCGTGGCGCGTTCCGCAAAGTCTGTCCCGAGCAAGGGCGAGGGGCCGAAAGCCGCTGCAGGCGCAGCACCGCAAATTCCGAACCGGGAGCGTCCCCAAGACCCCAAGCGTTTCAAGGCGACAAAGGACCAGCTGCTTCAATTCTATCGGGAGATGCTGCTTATCCGCCGCTTTGAGGAGCGCGCGGGACAGCTCTACGGCCTCGGCCTGATAGGCGGCTTCTGCCACCTCTATATTGGCCAGGAGGCCGTCGCGGTCGGGCTCCAGTCGGCAATGACGGTCGGCAAGGACAGCGTCATCACGGGCTATCGGGATCACGGCCACATGCTCGCCTACGGCATCGATCCGAAGGTGATCATGGCCGAGCTGACGGGTCGTGCCGCGGGCATCTCCAAGGGCAAGGGCGGCTCGATGCACATGTTCAGTGTCGAGCATGGCTTCTACGGCGGCCACGGCATCGTGGGGGCGCAGGTTTCGCTGGGCACCGGCCTGGCGCTGAAGCACCAGTACAGCGGCGATGGCGGCGTCTGCCTGACCTATTTCGGCGACGGCGCGGTCAACCAGGGCCAGGTCTACGAGAGCTTCAACATGGCTCAGCTGTGGGACCTTCCGGTCATCTACGCGATCGAGAACAACAAATATGCGATGGGGACGAGCATCGAGCGCTCGTCTTCGGAGCCGCTGCTCTACAAGCGAGGCGAGAGCTTCCGGATCCCGGGCATCCAGGTCGACGGCATGGACGTGCTGGCGGTCCGCGGCGCGGCCGAAGTTGCGCTCGAATGGACGCGCAGCGGCAAGGGTCCGATCATCATCGAGTTCCTCACCTATCGCTATCGCGGCCATTCGATGTCCGATCCGGCCAAATACCGGACCCGCGAGGAGGTCCAGGACTATCGCGAGCATCACGACCCGATCGACCGCGCCGCCAAGGAGCTTGAGACGATGGGCGTGACGGAAGAGGAGCTCAAGGCGATCGACAAGGAAATCAAGGACATCGTCGTCGAAGCTGCCAAGTTCTCGGAGGAGGCGCCGGAGCCCGAGGTCAGCGAATTGCATACCGACGTGCTGGTGGAGACCTACTGATGGCGACCGAGCTCAAAATGCCGGCGCTGTCGCCGACGATGGAAGAGGGCACGCTCGCCAAGTGGCTGGTCAAGGAAGGCGACGACGTGAAGTCGGGCGACATCCTCGCCGAGATCGAGACCGACAAGGCGACGATGGAATTCGAGGCCGTCGACGAGGGCAAGATCGCCAAGATCCTCGTTCCGGAGGGCACCGACGGTGTGAAGGTCGGTCAGCCGATCGCTCTACTCGCCGCTGACGGGGAAACCGTCAGCGACACGCCCGCGCCACCGCCTGCCCCCGAAACAGCACCGGCGCCCGAGCCGAAGGATGCGGACGAAGTCGATGTTCCGGCTTCGCAGCAGGCGGAGGGACTGCCGACGCCGCACGTGTTCGACACGGCCGCTCGCGACCTGGTTGCCGATGTCGCCAACACCGTGGACGAGCCGGAAGTGCCGGAAGGGACACCGCTGGTCAGCACTACGGTCCGCGAAGCCCTTCGCGACGCGATGGCCGAGGAAATGCGCCAGGACGAACGGGTGTTCGTGATGGGTGAGGAAGTCGCTCAGTATCAGGGCGCATACAAGGTCACCCAGGGCCTGCTCGACGAGTTTGGACCCAGGCGGGTGATCGATACGCCGATCACCGAATATGGCTTCGCGGGCCTTGGGTCGGGCGCCGCGATGGGCGGCCTGAAGCCGATCGTCGAGTTCATGACCTTCAACTTCGCGATGCAGGCGATCGACCACATCATCAACTCGGCCGCGAAGACGAATTACATGTCGGGCGGCCAGATGCGCTGTCCGATCGTGTTCCGCGGCCCGAATGGTGCGGCGGCACGGGTCGGCGCGCAGCACAGCCAGAACTACGGTCCATGGTATGCCAGCGTTCCCGGACTGATCGTGATCGCGCCGTACAGCGCGGCAGATGCCAAGGGTTTGCTGAAGGCAGCGATCCGTAGCGAGGACCCGGTTGTCTTCCTCGAAAACGAGCTGCTCTACGGCCAGCATTTCGACGTTCCGCAGATGGACGATTACGTCCTGCCGATCGGCAAGGCGCGGATCGTTCGACCGGGCAAGGACGTGACCATCGTCAGCTATTCCATCGGTGTTGGCGTGGCGCTGGAGGCGGCGCAGGAACTGATGGGGCAGGGCATCAACGCCGAGGTCATCGACCTGCGCACCTTGCGCCCGCTCGACAAGGCGACGGTGCTGGGAAGTCTCAAGCGTACGAATCGCCTCGTCGTCGTCGAAGAGGGCTGGCCAACCTGTTCGATCAGCTCCGAGATCATGGCGATCTGCATGGAAGAGGGCTTCGACGACCTCGATGCGCCTGTCATGCGGGTAACGGATGTCGACGTGCCGCTGCCGTACGCTGCCAATCTCGAGAAGCTGGCGCTGATCAAGGCATCGGATGTCGTCGCTGCCGCAAAGGCCGTCTGTTACCGCTGACGAAGAGCTAGCGGCGGCGATCGGAGCCGATCGCGCGCTGGTGCTGCGACATGTGCCGGATGACGTCAGGACGCCGCTGGAGGCGCTATTCCAGCTGGACTCCGCGATGGGCGACGTCGTTGCCCGGGCGACGCAGCCGGCGCTGGGCGCTGCCAAGCTGGCCTGGTGGCGCGAGCGACTGGCGGATCTCGACCGCGGAAAGGTGCCTGCCGAACCGAAGCTGAAAATTGCGGCGAGCAGCTTGCTGCCAAATGGCATCGGCGGCGCCAGTCTCGCGGAGCTCGAGGATGGCTGGGCGACCCTTCTGGAGGAAGAAGTCGACCCCGGGCGCGTTGCCGCCAGGGGCAGCCTGCTGTTTCAGCTCTCCGGCCAGCTGTTGGGAGGCGACGATGCGCTGCTTGCAGAAGCGGGCGCCCTCCATGCCCTGGTCTCGGTCGGCCGCCGCGGCGTGCCTGAGTTGCTGATTCACGCGAGAGGTCCCGCAACGCGTCTCAAGGCTCATCGCTTTGCAAGGCCGCTGCGACCGTTGACTTCGCTTGCCAGGTTCGCCGCCCGCGACCTCAAAGCCGGCGCGCCGTTCGAGCCGGAGGGAAGCCCGCCGCGGCTGGCAGCAATGCTCCGCCATCGGCTGACGGGGCGCATCTGACGCGTTGACAGGGCGACGGGCGGCGGCGAGTTTGCCGATGCCGAATCTCCTAGTGTTGAAGGAGTATCGCCTTGGCGCGTTTTCTAGCCGGGGCCGCGGCCTGTTTTTTGCTCCTGACCGGGGCCTTCCTCTTCTGGCAAAGCCGCGCCGCACAGACACCCGAATTTGCAGCGCCGCCGCCGCCCCAAAACCCCGGACCTGGCATGCTGGCGTTGCCGAAGCCGCCAGAGGCCACGGCGAAGAGCCGCGAGGAGAAGCGCTTCTCCCGAGCGGACAAGGACAAGAATGGTAGAATTGAGCGGGAGGAAATCCTCGGAAGCCGGCGCAAGGCGTTCGCCAAGCTCGACACAAACGGCAATGGCACACTTTCGTTCGAGGAGTGGGCGGTGAAGTCGATCGAGAAGTTCGGCGTCGCCGACAAGGATCGATCCGGGTGGCTGACTTCGGCCGAATTTGCGACGACTGCCCCTCCTCCGCCGAAGAAAAAGCGCTGTTCGTGTTAATTCCGTCTTCAACCCGACGTTACTGGCTTGAGGCGGCCTGAAATGCACCTATCGCCCAGGCATGCAGTTGACGTCCGTAACGTACACAAGTCTCGCCCGTGCCAATCTTCCCCAAGCCGAACTTGAAACCATCCAGGAGTTGTCGCGCGCGCAGAATCGCGCTGCCGATATCACCGGACTGCTGGTCTTCAATGGAACGCATTTCCTGCAGGTCGTCGAAGGGCCGGAACGCGCGATCCAGGGCCTGATCGATCGACTCCGCCAGGATCCGCGCCATTCCGGATTTGAGATCCGTGATCAGCGCAAGGTCGTGAGCCGCAGCTTCCCCGACTGGCAAATGGAATTGATCCAGGTCGCGCCCAGCCTGTTCGAAGCGAGGGAAGCGATCGTCGATTGTCTTCCCGATACGGTCTCGGACGTGATCCACATGCGCCTGCTGCGCATGACCGAGTTGATCTCGACGATCAGCTTCCAGAACTAGACCGGCTCGACGGCACGCTGCCCGGCCTGCCAGGCCGCAAACCTCTCGCGTGCCCGGTCGGTATAGGCCTTCTTGCGGTCGGCCTTGCGGAAGCGTTCCGGGAGCGGCGGCATCAGGCCGAAATTGACGTTCATCGGCTGGAAGCTCTCTTCGTCAGCGCCGCCGGTGATGTGATTCAGCAATGCCCCAATCGCGGTCTCGGTCGGAAGCGGTGGCAGTGTCTCGCCGCGTAGCTCGGCAGTCGCGAACCGGGCGGCGATCAGGCCGACAGCCGCACTTTCCACATAGCCTTCGCAACCGGTGATTTGCCCGGCGAAGCGGATGTTTGGCTTCGAATTCAGGCGAAGCTGCTCGTCGAGCAGGCGAGGGGAGTTGATGAAGCTGTTGCGGTGGATGCCGCCGAGGCGGGCAAACTCCGCGTTCTCCAAGCCCGGAATGGTACGGAAAATGCGGACCTGCTCACCATGCTTCAGCTTGGTTTGAAAGCCGACCATGTTCCACAAGGTGCCAAGCGCATTGTCCTGCCGCAGCTGAACGACAGCATAGGGCCAGCGCCCGGTGCGAGGATTGTCGAGCCCGACGCCCTTCATCGGGCCGAAGCGAAGAGTCTCGACGCCACGCTCGGCCATGACTTCGATCGGCATGCAGCCTTCGAAGTAGGGGGTGTCCTTTTCCCAATCCTTGAACTCGGTTTTCTCACCATCGCGGAGCGCCTGGACGAAGGCCTCATACTGCTCCTTGTCGAGCGGGCAGTTGATGTAATCCTTCCCGCCCTTGTCCCAGCGCGCGGCCATCCAGCAGATGTCCATGTCGACGCTGTCGCGATGAATGATCGGGGCGATGGCGTCGAAAAAGGCGAGGGCCCCTTGTCCAGTCTCCGCCGCGATGGCTTCGGCGAGCTTCGACCCGGTGAGCGGCCCGGTAGCGAGGATCGTGGGGTGACCAGGTAGCGCGTCGACTCGTTCCCGGACCACGATGATATTGGGATGACCGGCAATTGCCCGGGTGACTTCGAGAGCAAATGCGTCGCGATCCACTGCCAGCGCGGATCCCGCGGGAACGCGGTGCTGATCGGCAGAGCGCATGATCAGCGAACCGAGTGTGCGCATCTCCTGGTGAAGCAAGCCGACGGCGTTGTTCTCGGCATCGTCCGACCGGAAGCTGTTGGAACAGACCATCTCGGCGAAGCGATCGGTCTCATGCGCAGGTGTCGTGTCGCCGCCGCCCCGCATTTCGGATAGGCGGACCTTCAACCCGGCTTCGGCAAGCTGCCACGCCGCTTCGGAACCGGCGAGGCCACCGCCGATGATGTGAATATCGAAAGGCATGCGGGCTGTTAGTCCTCATCCGAGGCGCTATCCAGTCGATGATGCTTGCCACATTGCTTTTGGCCGCTGCGGCCCAAGATGCCACGCTCTCGGCAAACAATTATGCTGTCGACGAGGTCATGCCCGCTCACCTCCCGGCCGTGCTGTGGTCGGACGAGTTCAATGGAGCGCGGCTCGACAAGGCCAAATGGAGCTTCGACACCTCCCGCAACAAGGAGGGTTGGTACAACAAGGAGCTGCAATATTACGCGGCCGACCGTCCGGAGAATCTCCGGCTTGAGAACGGTCGCCTCGTCATCGAGCTTCGCAAGGACCCGCAGCTGATCCGGAAGCGCCCGGACTGGGGCAAGCAGAAGTACAGCTCGGCCAAGATCGTCACCCGCGGAAAGGCGGCCTTCAAGTTCGGCTTCTTCGAGGCGTCGGCGAAGCTGCCGTGCACGCGCGGAAGTTGGCCGGCGTTCTGGATGATGCCGCAGGGATCAGCGCCCTGGCCCGACGGGGGCGAGATCGACATCCTCGAACATGTCGGGTCACAGCCGAACGTGGTCCACGCGAACCTGCACACCGGCCTGTTCAATCACACGAAGGGCACTGGACGCGGCGCACAGAAGGCACTTCCGACCGCCTGCAGTGCATTTCATCGCTACCAGCTTAGCTGGACGCCGGATGCGATTACGATCGGCGTCGATGACCGTGCCTACATGCGGGTCAGGAACGACCAGCCCGGCGTACGGGGAGCCTGGCCGTTCGACACGCCCTTCTACTTGATCCTCAACCTGGCGATGGGGGGCGATTGGGCCGGGGCGAAAGGGCTGGACGACGAGGCTTTGCCGCAACGTTTCGAGGTCGATTACGTTCGGGTCTACGAGATGGCGCCTCCGACTACGGACGGGAAAGAGTGAGATGAAAATCTTCACGATCGGATACGAAGGCGCGACGGTCGGGGAATTCCTGGAGGCGCTGACGCAGGCCGGTGTCAAGCGAGTGATCGACGTCAGGGCAGTGCCCAATTCGCGGCGGCCAGGCTTTTCCAAGACGCCGCTTCGAAATGCATTGGCGGACGCGGGGATCGACTATGTTCACCTGCGTGCTCTGGGAACGCCGGCGGATGGCCGGGCGGCGGCCCGGGCCGGCAAACAGATGGAGCTGGAGCGGATCTATGCGGGTCAGCTTGAACTGCCCGAGGCAATTGCCCAGGGCGCGCAAATGGCTGGGCTGGCGCAGGAGGAACCGAGCGCGGTGCTCTGCTACGAGCGCGACCCGGCGGGATGTCATCGAAGCTTGTTGCTGGAGGCGGTCACGCCAGGCGCTGAGGTGGTGCACCTCTACGCCTGACGAACACCGGTGCGCGTCAAGCTGCGCTGGATACCTGGAACGTCACCGCCCAATTGCCGACCGAGCCTTCGACCCGGCCGTAAGGGTTGACGGTCAGATGGAATTGCTCGCCCGTGTCGCGATTGATGCCGACCAGGTGGGTTGTGCCGGTGTCGTCCGTCGTCTCCGTAAAACGGCCGATCTGGCGCGCCTGGTCATTGCTGATCGGCTTGACGGTTCCGTCGTGGCCAATCGGAGTGAGGCCCAACGCAACTGCGACGATCGTCGTCATCATGGTCATTCTGATCTCCCTTTTTGGGCAGCGGTGCGCTGCGGGGAGGTCTCTTCAAGAACCATGCCAATTCGACGCGCAGAGGGAAGAGGCCGACAGATCGGCGAACGGCGGGGCAAGCGGATGGGACGAGGTGCTATATAATGGTAATACACCCCATCCTAAGCAGGCGGGGCGGCCTCACCGACCAGGAGCTCTTCGATGTCGGGAATCGGGCGGTCGGTCATTTCCTTGTTGATGGTCATGACCACGCGCTTTTCGACTTCCTTGTGAAGGCACTTCTTCAGGACGCCGAGCGCCTTCGGTGGAGCGATGATGGCGAGCGTGTCGAAGTCATTGCGAAGCGCGCGCTTCTTCAGCTCCTCCGCGGCGTCCTTGATCCAGCGGTCCTCTTCCTGCTGGTGAAAGTCGGTCTCGCCCATTGCAGGACGGAACGTGTCGGCGCCCCCGGAGGACATCCGCACGGCAGCTGTGCCGGGGCCGTCTGTCTTGATGTCCCGATCCTTGCGATCCTCACGCCGGTCATGCGCTTCGGTCCGAAGGTCGATTTGGTTCTGGTCTCCGTGATTGCGAAAGAACAGAACTTTCGTGCCATCGGCAACAAGGACGAGCGCATTGTGGGGAAGGGCCATTCAGGTTCTCCTTTGGACTGTCCAAAGCGAACGCGAAGCGCCCAAAAGCCGTTCCCACGGCTCACCGCAAGTCTGAACGCCTAGGCGCTACTCCGCACCGGGCTCGGGATCGGCGGGCCGTTCGAGCTCGCTTTCCCCGATCACGGCGCCTTCCTCCGGCGCCTTTTCGTCACCGCCGTCAAGTTCGATCTCATCCTCTTCGCTCTCGTCGATCTTGGCGACGCCGACGACATGCTCGTTTTCAGCGACCTTGAAGATCGTGACACCCTGCGTGTTGCGCCCGGTGATGCGAATGTCGCCGACGGTCGTACGAATGACCTTGGCCTGATCAGTGATGAGCATCAGCTGCTCGCCCGGCTTGACGGGGAAGCTCGCGACGACGGGACCGTTCCGCTCACTGGTGATAATGTTGATGATCCCCTGGCCACCGCGGTTCGTGCGGCGATATTCATAGGTCGACGTCCGCTTGCCGTAGCCGTTCTCGGTCACGGTCAGCAGGAATTGCTCCTTGTCGGCAATTTCCGCCCAACGCTCTTCCGAAAGACCCTCGGGGCAGCATCCACCGCGCCAGGTCGGCGACTTGAGATAGGCGTCGCGTTCCTCCTGCGTGGTGCCGGCACGGCGGAGGATCGACATCGAGATCACCTCGTCGCCGCCAAGCAAGCGGACACCTCGAACGCCGGTCGAGGTCCGGGACTGGAATTCGCGAACGTCGGTCGACTTGAAGCGGATCGCCTTGCCGTTGCGCGTGGCGAGGAGGACGTCGTCATCTTCGCTCAACAACTCGACGGCGATCAGGCGATCGCTCGGATCCGCCTGCTGCTCGTCGCCGTCGTCGCCGCTATCGGCGCCTTCGACGGCCGAGGTTCCGAAGCGCATCGCGATCTTGCCGGCTGTCGGGATATTCGTGAACGCGGCCATGCTGTTGCGGCGAACGGTGCCGTGCGCGGTCGCGAACATGATGTGCAGGTCGCCCCACTCATTCTCGTCCTGCGGCAGCGGAAGAACGGTCGAGATCGTCTCACCCTCCGCCAGCGGCAGGAGGTTGATCATAGGCCGGCCCTTGGTGTTCGGCCCGCCTTCGGGCAGGCGCCAGACCTTCATGCGGTAGACGCGGCCGAGGTTCGAGAAGAACAGCACCGGATTGTGAGTCGAAGTGACGAAGAGCGTGGTGACCGCATCCTCGTCCTTGGTCTGCATGCCGGCGCGGCCCTTGCCCCCGCGCTTCTGCTCACGGAACAGAGCCAGTGGAGTGCGCTTGATGTAGCCGGTCATGGTCACGGTCACGACCATGTCCTCGACCTCGATCAGGTCTTCGTCCTCGATGCCTTCGGCAGCGGGGGCGAGCTCGCTCATGCGCGGCGTTGCAAACTCGCGCTCGACCTCGTCGAACTCCTCGCGCATCACCTCGTAGAGTCGGACGCGGTTGCCGAGGATTTCCAGCAGTTCGCCGATCGAGTCCGCCAGCTCCTTGAGTTCCTTGCCGATCTCGTCGCGGCCGAGTGCCGTGAGACGGTGCAGGCGAAGCTCGAGGATCGCTTTTACCTGCGCTTCGGAGAGCTGGTAGGTGTCCGACTTGCCTTGCGGCTCGACGGCCTCGACCAAGGCAATGTAGGGACGGATCTCCGCCCCGGGCCACTTCCGATCGAGCAGCTTCTCGCGGGCTTCGGCGGGGCTTGCCGACCCCCGGATCAACTTGACGACCTCGTCGAGATTGGTGACCGCGACGACCAGGCCGAGCAAGATGTGCGCCCGCTCGCGCGCCTTCAGCAGCTCGTACTTCGAACGGCGGGTAATGACCTCTTCGCGATACTTTACGAAGCTTTCGATGATGTCGCGGAGCGTGAGCGTTTCCGGGCGTCCGCCGCGAATCGCCAGCATGTTGGCCGGGAACGACGACTGGGCCGGCGTGTGCCGCCACAGCTGATTGAGGACGACGTCGGGAGTAGCATCGCGCTTCAGGTCGATGACGATCCGGACGCCTTCGCGGTTGGATTCATCGCGGATGTCGGAGACACCTTCGATGCGCTTGTCCTTGGCGGCTTCGGCAATCTTCTCGACGAGGCCGGACTTGCCGACCTGGTAGGGGATCTCCGTCAGGACAATCGAGCGCCGATCGCCACGGCCTTCTTCGACCTCGTAGCGCGAGCGCATCATGATCGAGCCGCGGCCCGTCGTGTAAGCGCTTCGGATGCCGGACTGGCCGAGGATGAAAGCGCCGGTGGGGAAATCCGGACCCTTCACATGCTCCATCAGACCTTCGGAGCTGACGGTCGGATCGTCCATATAGGCACGGCATGCCGCCAGAACCTCGCCCAAGTTGTGCGGCGGGATGTTCGTGGCCATGCCGACCGCAATGCCGCCGGCGCCATTGACCAGCAGGTTGGGGAAACGGGCGGGGAGGACCTGCGGTTCGCGCTCCGATGCGTCATAGTTCGGCGTGAAGTCGACTGTGTCCTTGTCGATATCCGCGAGCAGGAAGTTGGCGACCTTGGCCAGCCGCGCTTCGGTGTAGCGCATCGCCGCCGGAGGATCCGGGTCCATCGATCCGAAGTTGCCCTGGCCGTCGACCAGCGGAACGCGAAGCGACCACGGCTGCACCATCCGGGCCAATGCGTCGTAAATCGCGCTGTCGCCGTGCGGGTGATACTTACCCATGACGTCACCGACGATGCGGCTCGATTTGCGATAGGGTCGCCCGGCGACATAGCCTGCTTCCTGGCAGGCGTAGAGAATGCGACGATGGACCGGCTTCAGGCCGTCGCGCACGTCGGGCAGCGCCCGGCTCACGATCACGCTCATCGCGTAATCGAGGTAGCTGGTCTTCATCTCATCGACGATTGAGATGGGAGCGATATCGCTAGGGTCTGTCGGGCCGGTCAGTTCTGCCGGCGGTTCGGTGGCCAAGTCTGATGATCCTGTAGGTCTGCTGATGCGGATACGCAGGGGAATCCGCCGCTTTGCACGGCGGTGCCCCCCAGATAGGAAGGCCTAGCCCGATTTCCACCCGCGCGCCAGAGCGCGCGCGTACGCGCGCGAGGCTTTGAGCGCAGATCCTGTGGACAGAAAATAGAAACGGCCCGGTCTCTGGAGGGTGACCGAGCCGCTTCCGAGGTGGGTCCCGCCAGTTCCTGAGGTGTCGAAGCCAAGGGAGGTGGCGAGACCCAATATTCGATTAGTCCATTTCCGGACGGGAAAGACCTTATCCGAAGTTAGCAGCGGCGCGCCCGGCGGCCGGTTCAACGAGAATTCAGTTGGCCTCGTACAGCGGTCTTGGCGTTCCATTCGCCTGGGTTTATTGGCCCCGGCGCAGCAACGCGCCGCAAGGACGGCGCACGGGAGAGCAATAGTGAAATCGACTACTCTGGCGCTTGGTGCCGTACTCGCCGCTTCGACGGCACTTTCAACATCGGCTTACGCCCAGCGTGAAGGCTACGGCTCCAGCGCGCCCCAGCAGATGCCGCGCACCGCCGGCGACAAGGAAAACGAGCAGAAGCAGCCGGCCAAGGGCGGCACCGCGACCGTCCAGATCGGCGACAAGAAGGTCAAGATCTCAGCGGCGTTCGCCAAGGCCTACCAGGAGCTGGTGACGGCCGTTGATTCCAACGATACGGCAAATATTCCGGCGAAGGTTGCCGCGGCGCAGGCGGCGGCTCAGTCGCCCGATGAGCGGTACCTGACTTCGCAGGCGCAGCTGAAGGCTGGCGTTGCGAGCAAGAATTACGCCGAGATCGCGACCGCCCTCGATGCGCTGATCGCTTCGGGAAGGCTCGACCAGCCACAGTTGGCGAACTTTTACCTGAACCTCGGAAAGGCGAGATACAATCTCAAACAGTATCCGCAAGCCATTGCAGCGTATGAGAAAGCTCAGCAGCTCGATCCGGCGAATGGAGAAGTCGGGGCGCTCCTGGCCCAATCGCGCTCCGCGGGTGGAAACCCCGCCGAAGCGGTGGCAGCATTGCGCCAGAGCATTGCGCAGCAAAGTGCCAACGGCGGAAAGGCACCCGAGGCTCTGTACAGGCAGGCCCTTTCGCTCGCGTACAAGGCCAAGCTGCCGGTTTCGTCGGAGCTGAGCAGGCAGTGGGTCGCGGCCTACCCGGCACCGGGCAACTGGCGTGATTCCGTCGGCATCTACCGGAACCTGAATACGGTCGACGAAGCCGGTACGCTGGACCTCTATCGGCTGCTTCGCGCGGTCAATGCGATGAAGGATGAAAGCGACTACGATCGCTACGCCTATCTTGCGCTGATGAAGGGCTATCCAGGCGAGGCCAAGGCCGTTCTTGAGGAAGGCGTTGCCGCCAAGGTCGTCGACCTCGGCAAGTCGCCGTTCAAGGAAGAGATCGCCGAGGCGAAGACGAAGTCGGCAGGCGAGGCCTCCGGCCTCGATGCGGCAGCGGCGAAGGGCCTGAACGCTGCGACGGCAAAGGTTGCCGTTGGAAACGCGGACTTGCTCTACGGCTACGGCCAGTATGCCAAGGCGGTCGAGATCTATCGGGCAGCGTTGAAGAAGCCTGGAGCCGACGCCGGGCTCATCAACCTGCATCTTGGCATGGCCCTGGCCCGTGCCGGCGACAAAGCTGGGGCGACCGCGGCATTGAATGCCGTGACCGGACCTCGGGCTGAAATCGCCAAGTACTGGCTCACCTACGTCGGGACACTGGCGTAAGAGGATGGGAGGGGCGCCGGGAAACTGGCGCCCTTAATCCCTTGGAATTCTGACGTTTGCCCTGTCCCAAATCGGGATGGTTAAGCATCTGCCCCTTCCGTACGAACGCGCGCCCGTGAACGGTGGGCCCACCGGTCGTGAAGGAAGCGGAAATTAGTGCGGTTCGATGATCGCCTGAATACGGTGCTGGCGCAGCCCGCGTCCAATGCGCACGACCGCGCCGTCCGCTGGCGCCAACTGGTCGAGCTTCTGGCGCGCTCTACCGACCTTTCGACCCCTCTCGCCCAGCGGGCGCTTGAGGTCATCCTGTCCGATGCGCCGAGCATTGAGCAACCGCTCCGTGCCGCCGCCGCGCGTGCCGTAGCCCGGCCGCAGCTTCCCGTTGCACTGGTCATTTTCTTCGCGAGCGACACTGTGGCCGTGTCCGCACCGGTTCTTGCGTCCGCCGGACTGCAGCCATTTCAGTGGAAGGATGTGCTGGCGACGGCTAGCCCCGACAGCCGGCAGTTCATCCGATCGCTTTATCCGGCGCTTCCTGCTTGGGGCGCAGCACAGCCGGCGCCGCCGCCGCCTTCTCCCGTGGCTCCCCCGGTCGACCTCGAGCCCGAGACGCTGGCGGTTTCCACGGACGAGGCCGTGCCTGAACCCGTTCACGAACATGACGTCGAACAAGAGCCGGTACCACGGCCGGAGCCAGATCCCGCACCGACTGTCCCGCAAGCGCAGATGCCGCCAATCCCGTCGATCAGCGAGGTCCTGGCCCGGATCGAGCATCTTCGCGAGGAACGGCAGGTCAATCGCGCCCAGTCGTATCCGGCGATGAGGGCAGCCTTGCCACCGGTCGCTCCAGTCGAGGGCTCGCCGCCGCTCTTTCGATGGGAGTGTGGCCCGTCCGGGGAAATCGGCTGGGTCGAAGGTGTGCCAAGGGGACCCCTGGTCGGGCGTTCGCTTGCGAGCCCGCAGGAGCACAACGGGGTCGACCAGCGCATTCAGCGGGCGTTCTCGGTCCGGGCGCCGTTCCGCGATGCGATCATGACCGTTTCGGGCGAGGGGCCCGCCGCCGGGGAATGGAAGCTGAGTGGGGTGCCGGCGTTCGAACCGACCGATGGCCGTTTCGCGGGCTACCGGGGAGTCGGAGTGCGGTCGATGGACCGCATTGCGGAAGAGGTTGTTTCTGCCGCCGAGGAGCCGCTCGACGAGGACGCCCTCCGCGAGCTGATCCACGAACTACGCACGCCGCTCAACGCGATCATTGGCTTCGCGGAAATTATCGATGGCCAGTATCTCGGTCCGGCCGAGGAGCCCTATCGCGAACGCGCCGCAGAAATCGTGGCCCAGGCGAGGTTGCTGCTCTCGGCGATCGAGGATCTCGATATTGCGGCGAAGCTTCGATCCGCCACCGCTCTTGAAGGCTCGACCGATCTCAATGCCCTCCTGACCCGCCTATCGGAGGAATTGAAGACTCGGGCGTCCGAGCGCCATGGCCTCACCGAGGTCCATCTCTCCCGTATCCCCGCGATCGCCACCTTCGACCAGAACGTACTGGAGCGGCTGATGCGCCGGTTCTGCTTCGCGCTGATCGACGTGGTCGAGCCCAAGGAGAAGCTGACGATCGCGCTCGACTGCGACGTCGGCCAATGCCTGGTGACGATGAATCGCCCGCAAGCTCTTCGCGGACTCAGCGAAGCGCAATTGTTCGGCCGGCTTGAGGATGGCGCGGACGTGCTTGCTGCGGGCTTTTCGCTGAAACTCGCTCGGGGGATCGCACAGACGGCGGGCGGCGACCTTCGCGTAACCGGAGAAAAGCTCGCCCTCGTTCTGCCGCGCCGCCGAGGCTAGCTTGCGCCGGACGCGCGCCGAGCGCTAACGCATCGCAACCGGTGAGGGCCTGTAGCTCAACGGTAGAGCCGGCCGCTCATAACGGCTAGGTTGGGGGTTCGAATCCCTCCGGGCCCACCACATCTTTGATCAAGCATCGAGCCCCGGCCGCGGGGACTTGCGACCGAGGCTCGAACTGCGAGCGGACTAGGTCGCCCGCGTTCCTAATCAGGCTGCGAGGCGGAGGGTTTCTCCCTTGGCCTGGCTCAGCGAGCTTTCCCGCTGCTCGGGGCTGATCGCGAGGCCATCGGCTGCGACGAACTCGGGCTCGATGCCAATGAAATTGAACACGCCGCGCAGATAGGTCTCGAGATGCTCGAGCGACGAAGCCGGCGAGCTTTCATGATAGAAACCGCCGCGGGCGAGGGCGATGATGACGCGCTTGCCCTTGGCGAGGCCCTCAGGTCCGCTGGCCGTGTACTGGAAAGTCTTCCCGGCGACGATGATCCTGTCGATCCAAGCCTTGAGCTGGGTCGGCAGCGTGAAGTTATACATCGGGGCGCCGATGACGATCGTGTCGGCAGCCAGGAATTCGTCGAGAACCTCGGTGTTTGCGAACGCATCGAGCGTGAGGTGCGGGAGTGGGTCGGAGGCCAGGTCGCGATAGATCACGTTCGCTCCCCACTGTCCGGCCTTCAACTGCTCGACGATCGAACGGCTGATCGCGCGGCTGGCACTGTTTTCGCCGTTGATGCTGGCGTCGAGATGCAGGATGGTCACTATTGCCTCCTAAGTATGGATTTGTTACCGAGGCACCCTAAATAACTACAGCAGAATCGCCCGCAAGAACGCACTTTTTTGTTTTGGACGAACAAATTTGTGAGCCGGGAACATGGAGGTGACCGACCGATGAAAGACCCTTCGAATCCAGTTTGCCGGACCATCAGCACCTTGCTTTCGCGCATTGGCGACAAGTGGACCGTGCTTGTCGTGCAGACGCTTGGGGACGGGTCGAAGCGGTTCAACGAGCTTCGGCGCGAAATCCCCAGCGTGTCGCAGCGCATGCTGACGCTGACGCTTCGCAACCTGGAGCGCGATGGATTGGTCAATCGCACGGTCACTCCGACGATTCCTCCGCGCGTGGATTACGAGCTGACCGAGCTCGGCCGATCGCTGCAGAAGCCCATTTGCGGGCTGGCTACCTGGGCGACCGAGAATGTGGAGGCGATCCACCTGGCGCAGGCGAAGTTCGATGCCGACCACGATCGCCGTGATGCGGCTTGATCGAACGGCTCTGGCAGCTTTGTCGATCGCTTACTACTAGGGCACCCGTTCGGAACGGGGAGTCACTGTAGATGAAGACAATTGCGGCAGCCGATGTCGGAGGGACGCACGCGCGCTTCGCGCTGGCGTCAATCGATGACGGCCGCGTGGTTCATCTCGGTGAGCCGGTCACCGTGAAGACCAGCGAGTTCGCAAGTTTCCAGCACGCATGGCAGGAATTCGGTCGCCGGATCGACCAGCCACTTCCGAACGAGCTCTCCATCGCCTTCGCCGGCCCGGTCGGCGGCGAAGTCTTGAAGCTGACCAACAATCCCTGGGTGATTCGGCCAGCGTTGATGCACGAGCGGCTCGGCGTCGAGCGCTTCGTCATCGTCAATGACTTCGCGGCGATTGCCTATGCGGTCGCCGGTCTGGATGGGTCGGCTTACCGGCACATTTGCGGGCCAGAGGCCGATCTGCCCACGACCGGCGTGATCTCAATCGTCGGCCCCGGCACGGGGCTCGGCGTGGCCAGCCTCCTCAAACGTGCGGACGGCTATGACGTCATTGCGACCGAAGGCGGCCACATCGACTTCGCGCCTCTCGATCCGCTCGAGGACAAGATCCTCGATCACCTTCGTGCGAATTATCGCCGGGTGTCGGTCGAGCGGCTGGTTTCGGGCCGCGGCCTTCTCAACATCTACGAAGCGCTCGGCACGATCGAGAAGAGACCGTACACGCTGCGCGACGAGAAGGACCTGTGGACCGCAGCCCTTGCGGGCACCGACACGCTCGCCGCAGCTGCGCTGGACCGCCTGTGCCTGGCCTTCGGAGCCGCGGCCGGAGATTATGCGCTGGCGCAGGGAGCACATGCAGTCGTGCTCGCCGGCGGGCTGGGCTTGCGACTGGTTGATTTTTTGCCGCGTTCCGGTTTTCGTGACCGCTTCATTGCGAAGGGCAGATTCGAGCGGATGATGGACGAAATGCCGGTCAAGGTTATCGTCCACCCGCAACCGGGCTTGTTCGGTGCAGCCGAGGCGTTCGCAAGCAACCATGGTGTGATCGAATCCGAGCGCTGATGTTGAGCACCAGCACGCTTTCCGACCGCCGAGGTCTGATTGCCTTCATCATAGGCGTAATCGCCGTCACCGCTGGCGTCCTGCTTCATGCCCCGATGTTCTGGATGGGCCGGAACATGCACTTCATGCTCGTGGGCATGCCGATGGGCAGCGACATGATCTTCGGCATGTTCCTGATCGTGGCGGGCATTGCCGTCGCCGCTTACGGCCTGCTTCCGAAGAATGTATCAGGCATCCTGTCGGCGTCGCAGGACATCGTCGTCTCTCCGCCCGAGGATGCGCCGCTGTCGAGGGCGCACTGGATGCTGATGGGCGTTCTGGTGATCGCTCTGATCATCGACATCATGAAGCCGGCCAGCCTCGGCTTCACTATCCCCGGCATGGTCAAGGAATATGACGTTCCCAAAGCGACGGCGTCGCTGGTTCCGTTCTTCGCGTTGAGCGGTACGGTCGTCGGCTCGGTCGTGTGGGGCGTCATCGCCGACATCTACGGCCGCAAGGCCTCCATCCTGCTGTCGGCCGTGATGTTTGTCGGCACGTCGATCTGCGGAGCGATGCCATCGCTCTACTGGAACATCGGTATGTGTTTTCTGATGGGCGCGGCCGCAGGCGGAATGCTGCCGGTGACCTACGCACTGCTGGCCGAGATGATGCCGAGCAAGCATCGCGGATGGAGCCTGGTGCTGGTGGGTGGCCTTGGTGCCGTTGGCGGATATTTCGCGGCGAGCGGGTTCTCGGCGCTTCTCCAGCCTTACTTCGGCTGGCGAATCCTGTGGCTGCTGAACCTGCCAACCGGCCTTTCTCTCGTACTCCTTGGCGCCTTCATTCCCGAGTCGGCGAAGTTCCTGCTCGCGCGCGGGCGCCGGGAAGAAGCGCGGCAAGTCATGGCGCGCTTCGGGTCAGAAGCCCGCTCGACCCGCGCGGCCGAGACGGTTGCCCTGGCCAAGGGATCGTCCGTCGCGCTCACCGGCCGTGCCTTCTTCGGGAAGCTGTTCGCGCTCAGCCTCGCGGCAGTTTGCTACGGCCTGGTCAACTTCGGATTGCTGCTCTGGCTCCCGGCCGACCTTGTCGCACGCGGCTACAGCATGGAGCTCACCAGCAGACTGCTTGCTGAATCGGCGCTTATCGCCTTTCCGACCGTGTTCCTGGTCGCCTATTTCTACAGCCGCTGGAGCACGAAGTGGTCCGTTGTCGGCTCGATCGGAGTGACATTGCTCGGACTAGCCGGCGTTTTGTGGCTCGAATTCACGGGGCAGGGAAGCCCGGTATTTCCCGTCGCCTTGCTCATCGTCGGAACGAACGGACTGGTGGCGATGCTGCTTCCGTACGCGGCGGAGAGCTTCCCTTTGAGAATCCGCGGTCGGACGACCGGGACCGTGGCCGCTTGCACCAAGGCGGGCGGGATGATTGCCCAGTTCCTGGCCATCCTGGCGCTGGTGCCGCCTCTGGACGTCGTCTCGCTGATCATTATCGTTCCCACGATCCTGGCGCTGATCCTGGTGGCCGTGTTCGGCAAGGAGACGCGCGGTCGGGATTTGCGCGACCTCGATCCCGACGGGCACACGTTTGCCGCGACGGGAGTGTAACGATCTGTTTGGACGCTTTCCGGCAGAATAGTCCGGAGGGGATGCAGGGGAGCCGTCGATGAGCCGCCAAGCGCATCTGGTTTGGGAAATAGGGGCCGCGCTGGGAGAAGGTCCCGTCTGGGTCGAGCGAGACCAGGCTCTCTGGTTTGTCGACATCAAGAAGCGGCAAGTCCACCGCGTCGATCCGGAAAGTGGCGATCAGCAAAGCTGGGAAGCGCCTGCCCAGGTGGGTTTCGTTCTTCCTGCGAAGGGCGGAGGCTTCATCGCCGGCTTGCAAGGCGGCCTGCACCACTTCGATCCGAAGAAGGGCACGTTCAGCCTTCTGGTTGCGGTCGAACCGGACATGCCGGACAATCGGTTGAACGATGGTGTGGTCGACCCGGTTGGGCGCCTATGGTTCGGGACGATGGACGATACCGAGCGATCGAAGACTGGTGCCTTCTACTGCTACTACCGCGGCAAGTTGATGCGGACGAACGTGGCCAACATCTCGATCACCAACGGACCCGCGATCTCTCCTGACGGCAAGATGCTTTACTGGGTCGATACGCTGGGCGGCACCATTTCGGCCTGCGAGATCTGGGGAGATGGGCAGCTGGGCCCATCGCAGCTGGTCGTCCGGATCGACCCTTCCGAGGGCCACCCGGACGGCCCGACTGTCGACAGTGAAGGCTGCATATGGATCAGCCTGTTCGCGGGGTGGGAAACGCGGCGCTATTCGCCCGCCGGCGAATTGCTTGAGCGAGTTCGATTCCCGGTCGCGAACATTACCAAGATCGCGTTTGGGGGAGCCGATCTTCGGACGGCTTTCGCGACGACGGCAACGCATCTGCTCAAGCCCGAGCAACTGGACCAGCAACCGCTCGCGGGGTCCGTCTTCGCTTTCTCTGCGGGCGTTACAGGCATCGCCTGCCCCTTGGTCGAGGACTGAGGAGCGTCGCCGCAAGCGTTGAAGTGGTCGGGGAGACAGGATTCGAACCTGCGACCCTCTGCTCCCAAAGCAGATGCGCTACCAGGCTGCGCTACTCCCCGACGGCGGGCCTGCTAGACGAAGGGTCGCGCAGGGACAACCTCGCTATTGATGATTGCCGTCGTGGCCGTCGTTATCGCGGCTGACATTGACGTCGACATCGACGTTCCCGACCTTGTTCTGGACTTTGTCAGCGGCTTGGTCGACGTCATTGGCGATCATCCCGCCGATGTTTTCGGCCGTGTTGCCGATGTCCGCCGCGGTGTTCTCGGCCACATCCTGGTTGAACGAAACGGTGGTCGAGTTGTCATCCTTGCTGACCTGGCAGGCGCCGAGCAGAAGAAGCGGTATTGCAAACAGAATTCGCATGGGATCCTCCCTTTCAGGGTCTCAACGCCGTTTGCCCCGTTTCGGCTCCGGCTCAATTCCGCCGGAGAGCGTTGCCAGCATCGCAGTGTAAGCCGCGACATTCTGGCGGAGCGCCTCGGGATCAATCTTGTCCAGCGTGTCATCAGGCGTGTGATGAAGATCGAAGTAATGCGTGCCGTCCTGGCTGAGGCCGACACCCGGCATCCCTGCATTGAGCAAGGGCTCGATGTCGGAGCCATCCGCCTTGTCGAGTGAGCCCGGGACGATGCCCAGCGGAGACAAGGCCAGCTGAAGCGCCTTGCCCTCCGCTTCACGGTCCTTGCCGAGCTTGCTGTCCACCTTCCAGATGCGGTCGGCGCCGAAATCGCTTTCGGCGATCGCATAGTGCGGCTCGCTGCCGTGCTTCTTCTGATAATCGAAGCCGCCGAACAGGCCGACCTCCTCCGCACCGAACCAGACGACGCGGATGGTGCGCAACGGCTTGCCAGCATCCATGATCCGCTTCGCGGCAGCCGTGGTGATTGCGACGCCGGACGCATCGTCGATTGCCCCGGTTCCGAGATCCCAGCTGTCGAGATGGCCGCCAACCAAGAGAATGGGGGCCTTGGAATCGCGCCCCGGGACTTCGGCGATAACGTTTCCGGATTTGCCTTGAGTGACCTGCGAGACAAGCGTCAGCCGCATGGTGACCGGCTTGCCGCGCTTCAGGATGCGCTGAAGCTGTTCGGCATCAGGGATGCTAAGCGCTCCGGCGGGAATGGGCTTCACTCCGTCTTCAAACCGCTGGACGCCGGCATGCGGGTTGCGGTGATAGTCGGTACCGATCGAGCGAACGATGATTGCGATCGCACCTTTCCGGCTCGCGACTGATGGGCCCTGCCGGCGTGGTGCGCCGAAATAGCCGTAGCTCGAGCCGTCCTGCGTGCGTGGCATGGCGTGCGACACGAAGACGATCTTACCGCGAACGGTCTCGGCTGGTGCCGCTTCGAACTCCGCCTCGGAATTGAAGCCGACCACCTCCCCAGTGATCCCTTCGCCCGGCGTCGATGCGCTGTTGCCGAGCGCTGTCACCACCATCTTCTGCGGAAAGGGTCCAAGGATTTCCGCCGCCTCCCGGCCACGGGTCCAGACCGGCATGTCGAACGGCTCGATGCGGACGTTGGAAAAGCCCATTGCGGTGAGCTTGCGGACCGCCCAATCGCGAGCCCTTGCCTCGGCCTCCGTGCCGGCCATTCGCTGGCCCACCTCGGTCGTCAGACCTTCAACGATGTCCCAGGCATAGTCGTCCTTCAACGCGGCATCGCGGAGGCCGGAGACTTGGGGAGGCACAGCCTGAGACAAAGCTGGAGCGGCAGTCGCGAGCAGAAGCGCGGCAATGAACGGATTACGCATGGGCATTGCGTAGGGCAGGGAGCCGGGCGAAGTCACCCCGGCGTTCGATAAAAAGCGCGCCCAAATCCATCAAAGCAGCCTCAGTTGATTGCCCTGCGGTGGTTGGAAAAGGTCGCGCCGGAGCCCGAACCTGGACTGCGGCAGGCCGTATTTCTTCGCGGCTTTCTCGAAGCGCGTCCGCAGGAGATCGGCCCATGGACCCTGACCCTGCATTCGGCTGAAGAAATTGGGATCGTTGTCCCGTCCTCCGCGAAGGGACTGGATGGTTGCCATGACCTTCCCTGCACGGTCGGGAAAATGCTCGTCGAGCCAAGCACGGAAGAGGGGTGCCACCTCGTGGGGGAGACGGACCGGGAGGTAGAAGCCGCCGCGAGCTCCGGCCTTCGCTCCGGCCTCGACTAGAGCTTCCATCTCGTGGTCGGTGATCTGGGGCACGACCGGGGCGATGGCGATGTGGCAAGGAACGCCCGCATCGTTGAGCGCCTTGATCGCGGCAACGCGCCGGTGTGGAGCGGGGGCCCTCGGCTCCAGCGCCCGAGCCGTCTTTGGGTCGAGTGACGTCACGGACAGCGCCACGGACACGATCCCAAGCTCACCCGCGGGCTTCAGCAGGTCCAGGTCCCGCAGCACCCGGTCGGACTTGGTAGTGATGGAGAAGGGGTGCCGCGTCTCGACCAGCAACTCGATGAGCGCTCGGGTGATTCGCCATCGTTCCTCGATTGGCTGATAGGGGTCGGTGTTCGTCCCCATCGCGATTGGAGCGCAGTCGTATCCGGACCGCGACAAGGCCGCATGAAGAAGCTGCGCTGCATTGGGCTTGGCGAACAGCCGGGATTCGAAATCTACGCCAGGCGAGAGGTCGTGAAAGGCGTGCGTCGGCCTCGCGAAGCAGTAGATGCAGCCGTGCTCGCAGCCCCGATAGGCGTTGACCGATCGGTCGAAACCGATGTCGGGCGACTTGTTGCGGTTCAGGATAGACTTGGGATGTTCGATCGTGACCGTCGTCCGTCGCTTCGGCACGCCGTCTAACGCCTCAACCGAATCCAGCCATTCTCCTTCCGTCAGCCGCTTCTGGAGATTGAAGCGCGTCGGGATTGGATTGCGCGTCGCTCCGCGCCCCTTGATCGACTCGATTGGCATGTCGCGAAATTACGCCGCACGCCAGAACGAAACAAGAACAAAGACTCAGGGTTCGCCGGCGGACCGGAGTTCAGAAGCGGCGGCCAGATTGGTCTTGGCGGTCGGAAAGGCCGGCCAGCGATGCTGGACCAGTGCGTCGAGCGTCGGCGTCTCTGCGCCCGCTATCCCTTGGTAAACCCACAGGTTTCGAAGAACTGCCGGAACGTAGTAGCGGGTCTCCCAGTAGGGGATGGATTCAATCCAAAGCAGCGGGTCGGCGGGAGCCATATAGGCCCAGCGCGCTACGGGCAGCGGTCCGGCGTTATAGGCAGCGATAATCTTCGGAAGCTGGCCCTGGGTGGCTGAAGACGACCGCATCGCTTCAATGAAGCTCTGGCCGTATTCGATGTTCGCGGTCGGGTCGTAGAGGCTCCCGGCATCGTAGCCGTTGCGCCGGGCCATGGCATTGGCGGTCGTCGGCAGGACCTGCATCAGGCCAACGGCGCCGGCGGGGCTGACCACGTCGGTGCGGAAGTTCGATTCCTGCCGCATGTGTGCGAGTGCGAGGGCCGGGTCGATGCGCCAGCCATTACGCGGCATCCAGCGCGGGACAGGATAGCGATCGACCGCATCGACAACGGCGCCATACTGTCCATTGTGAGCGAGCCAGTATTGCGCCGACGGAAGGTCGAGCTTGCGGGCCAGCTCGATCAACGCGTGATGATCCTGGACCCGGCCGATTTGGGCCTGGTGCTCGATCAATTCCTCAGCGAGCCAGGGCTGGCCGATGTTTCTCAGCTCTTCCGCGCGCCGGACGTTGGGCAGGTTGGCGATACGGCTGATGCCGTTGTGAATATCGGGCGGCAGGCGGCGATCGACGCCTAAAGTCTCGCGGGCGAGCAGGCCGTAAAAGCTTTCAGGCGAGTTGGATGCCAGCCGGAGCAATGGAGCAACTGCTGCAGGCCTGCGGCACATCTGCTCAGAACGTGCGGCCCAGTAGTAGCCCGCGGCGGAAAGCTCGCGCTGCTGCGCCCGGCTTCCCACTTCTTTGAATGAGAAGGAGGCTGCGTTGCAGTCGTTGAGCCGCCACGATGCAAGGCCGGATACCCAGGCCGATTGGCTTGCCCAATCGCCCGTAGCGCCTTGCCGATAGGTATCGGCCACTCGTCGCGCGTCGGTATCGCGGCTGATCGAGTAATATGACCATGCGACCCGCTGTCCCGCTTCGGCGCGTGCTTCATAGCTGAGCGACGGAGCGGCCTGGATTAGCAGCAACTCGGCATTGACCGCGTCGTCAGCCTTGATCAGCGGATCGAGCTGCGACCGAAGCTGATCCGCGGCGGGCTCGCCAGCGACGGCCTTCGCCTTCATTCGGCTGGGCGAATTGCCGAGCCAGGTGACCGGCTTCTTCGCGACATAATAGGGATAGTTCGTCATCCCCCGCGTCAAAGCGAGGCGCGATAGCTGCTCTGCCTGCGGCAAATCCGGAGCTTCGGCGAGAAGCGCCTGGATTTGGCCAAGCGATACGACGGGCGAGCCTTTGGCGGTGTAGAGCTCTGCCTTGGCGACAGGCGTCAGGGTGTCTTGAGGGAGGGCGACGATCCCGGCTTGCGCCTCAGCCCAACGGCCGCCGCGGATCGCCGAGAACACCTCGGCCCAATTGCGGGGCACGCGAATTGCTACGACGGGGGCCGGCGGTGAATTCGTGGTTGGAAACGGAGGCTGGACGACCAAGGACCCTGGAGGGGTGGCGTTCGGACTGATCACAGCCGGCGATTGCTGGGTACTGGGTACCGGAACGAGGATGGCAGGAGGGCTGACCGCCGGTTGAGCCGGCAGCGGAGCGAGCGGGTCCGACGCCTGGCCCTGCGTGGCCGCTGCCGCGGCTGCTGCAAGAATTAGGTGGATGCTCAAACTTCGTCCTCCATCAGAAGCAGAAGGTCGCCCCACGCGAGTGCCTTGTTCGATGGCCGGTCGAGCAGGAACCGCGGGTGGAACGTGGCTACCGTGCGCACCCCTTCGATTTTGTGAACGTGGCCGCGGGCTGCCGCCGCGGGCTTGCCCAAAAGTGCCTTGCTGGGGCCATCTCCGAGCAGGAGAAGTCTCTTGGGCTTTGCGAGTGCGATCTGTCGCCGGGCAATCGCCGCGCAAGCTTCCAGCTCCGCCGCCGTGAGGCGCGATCCGGGAGTATGAACGCAGGAGATGTTTCCGACATACGCCTGCTCCGCGTTGAAGCCGATGGCTGCCAGCATTCGTTCGGTTAGTTCCCAAGCAGGCCCAGCGATCGGCTGGCCCTCCGCCACGTCTTCGGCCGACGGCATGTCGAACAGAAGCATGATCTCGGCCGCCTCCGCCCCAATGGGAAGCACTCGACGCGAATGGGCTTTCGCAAATGGTAGAGTGGGAGTTTCACCGAGCCAGGATCGGAATGCGTCAAGGCTGGCGGGTACTTCTTCAATGGATTCAGATGCGTCAATGACGTGCGCCTCCGGCGTGGAAGCGGCCGCCGCGCCCAGCCACGCGCGCGGCTGCTCCTGAATTGCGACATCGACGCCAGCTTCCAGCCACCAGCCAAGCACGCTGGCAGCCTCGGCCGCGCTCAAACGGTCGTGCTCCCCACCCATGCCACGGATTCTCCACTAGCATTGACGGCGCGGTCAAGGAAAAGCAGGGCTGTCGTGGGCGAGGCGCCCTGCCTGTGCGACGAGGGGAACGATGAGCGAACGCGAATCCATGGCCTATGACGTGGTGATCGTCGGCGCGGGGCCTGCCGGCTTGTCCGCCGCGATCCGTCTGAAGCAACTTGCCGCCGAGGCCGGGCGCGAGATCTCGGTCTGCATCCTCGAGAAGGGCAGCGAAGTCGGGGCACACATTTTGTCCGGTGCGGTAATCGACCCCAAGGCCCTCACTGAGCTCATACCCGACTGGAACGACAAAGGCTCGCCGCTCACCGTCCCGGTCACTGAAAATCACCACTGGGTCCTGTCGAAAACCGGCAAGTTCGGCATGCCGCATGTCGCCTTGCCACCGTTCATGCGGAACAAAGGGACGTACACCCTCAGTCTTGGGAATTTCTGCCGCTGGCTGGCCGGGCAGGCCGAGGAACTCGGCGTCGAGATTTTTCCAGGATTTCCGGCCGCCGAAGTGCTGTTCAACGAGGACGGCTCGGTAAAGGGCGTCGCGACAGGCGACATGGGCCTTGCTCGCGATGGCTCACACCGTCCGGACTACCAGCCAGGTATGGAACTGCATGCCAAGTACACGTTCTTTGCGGAGGGTGCCCGCGGCAGTCTGACCAAGGAACTGACCCGCATATTCGGGCTGCGTGATCAGTCCGGACCACAGGTTTTCGGTCTGGGTGTCAAAGAGTTGTGGGAGATTCCTGCTGACAAGCATAAGCCTGGACGAGTCATTCATTCGCAGGGCTGGCCCCTGGATGACGCCTGGGGCGGCGGATTTCTCTATCATCAGGAGAACAACCAAGTCGCCTTGGGCTTCGTGGTCGCCCTCGATTACTCGAACCCTTATTTGTCGCCGTTCGAGGAATTCCAGCGCTGGAAGACGCATCCGGCCATTCGCGCCGAAATCGAAGGCGGCCGTCGACTGTCGTACGGCGCCCGCGCCATTAATGAGGGGGGCTGGCAAGCCATTCCCCAGCTCGCTTTCCCCGGCGGCGCCCTGATCGGATGCTCGGCCGGGTTCGTGAACGTGCCCCGGATCAAGGGCACGCACACGGCGATGAAGTCGGGGATGCTGGCCGCCGAGGCCGCGTTCGACGCGCTCTGCAAGGACCGGTCCAGTGACCTTCTCGAAGCTTACGAGCCCTCCGTCCGCTCCAGTTGGATCGACAAGGAATTGCGGATGGTGCGCAACGCCCAGCCCGCGGTAGCGCATTTCGGCGGCCTGCTTGGGACGCTTTATGCGGGTTTCGACATCTGGTTGGGCCAGTTGGGCATTCGACTGCCCTGGACGCTGAAGCACAAGGCCGACAACACGACGCTTCGTAGGAAGAGCGAAGCCAAGAAAATCGACTATCCGAAGCCGGATGGCGTGCTGACCTTCGATCGTCTGACATCGGTGTTCCTGTCGAACACGAACCATGAGGAAGACCAGCCCGTTCACCTGACGCTAAAGGATGCGACCGTACCCGTGGACGTGAATTTGGCGCTCTACGACGGGCCCGAACAGCGTTATTGTCCGGCGGGCGTCTACGAGTTTGTCGAAGAACCGAACGGAAAGCCCCGGCTGCAAATCAATGCCCAGAACTGCGTCCACTGTAAGACCTGCGACATCAAGGACCCGACCCAGAACATCAACTGGGTCACCCCGGAAGGCGGCGGAGGGCCGAATTACCCGAACATGTAGGGTCACCACCGTCGCGCTGGCGCTGATCGCTTCAGCCGCGTCGGCGCCTGCTGGAGCCGTTGCCACTTCGAATGCCTCCCGAATCTATCTCGAAGGTCGGGCGGCGGCGATCGATGGCAATCATGCCCGATCCGCGCAGCTCCTTGCCCAACTGGCGGACACGAACCCGTCGAGCCAGCCAGTGGTCAGGGAAGCGCTGGCCCAGGCGATCAGCGCCGGCGACATGAAGTTGGCACTGAAGCTCGTTGGCAGCCTTCCTGCGGCAAGTACGCCGATCGAAGCGCGCATGTTGCAGGTTGCCGAGGCACTGCGGTCCAACGACAACAAGCTCGCGCTCGCTCTGCTGCGGCAACCGACCGAGGCAGGAGACGTCGGATTTGCTGGGCCGTTCCTCGAGGCATGGGTCGAGGCCGATGCGGGCAACGAGGCAAAGGCGATTGCGGCCTTGGACGGCGTGGCTCCAAACAACCTGCTGGCTGCCCTGGAACCCGAGAACCGCGCTCTCATCCTGATCAAGTTCCGCCGAACCGCACAAGCTCAGCCGTTTATCGACCAGGCCTTGAAAGGCGGCGGCATCCGCTCGCTCCGCATGCGTCTCGCTTTCGCGGACGCCTTGGTTGCCGCAGGAGACAAGGATCGGGCCCAGACGATCCTTCAGGGCTTGAACAGGGGCGCCGCACCGGCCGCGGAAAAGGTCCTGCAAGGCAAGTCGTCGAGCATTCGCATCGACAATAGCCGGCGGGCATTTGCCGAGTTGCTCGATTTCATCGCCGTCGAATTCGACCGTATGCGCAACGAGAAGCTTCCTGTGTCGTTCGCGCAGGTCGCTCGTTACGCTGCGCCCGAGAGCAGCGCGACGGCCCATACGCTCGGCCTGATGCTCGGCCAGCGTGGCCGTGCGGATGAAGCAATTGGGGTTCTCCGGGGGATCCCGGCTGCGGATCCGCTCGCGGCCCAGGCCCGCGATACGGAGGTGCGCTCGCTAGTCAGTGCGGATCGGGATGCGGAGGCCCTCCAGGTCGCGCAGAAGTCCGCTTCCGCTGCGAACGCTGGGGTGAGTGATTACGCCCGACTTGGCGACGTCCTCTCCAATTTGAAGCGCTATGAAGAGAGCGCCGGTGCGTATAACCGCGCGGTCCAGATGCTTGGCCCCAATGCCAAACCCGAAGAGCGTTGGCCGTTGCTGTTCCTCGAGGCGACGTCTCTGGAGGAGGCGAACCATTGGCCGGAAACGCGCGATCTCCTTGGCCAAGCGCTTGCCCTCGCTCCGGACCAGCCAATCATTCTGAATTTCCTGGGTTATGCGAAGCTGGAACGTGGCGAAGACCTCGACACGGCCGAGGCGATGATCCGCAAGGCCAGCGCGCTTGCTCCTGACGATGCTTCGATCACGGATTCGCTCGGCTGGGCCGTTTTCAAGCGCGGGAGGACAAAGGAGGCGATCGAAATCCTGACCCGCGCCGCGAAGGGCGATCCGGCACAGGCGGAGATCCACGAGCATCTTGGCGACGCCCTCTACAAGGCCGGCAACAAGTTCGAGGCGCGTTATTCCTGGTCCGCAGCGCTCATTACTGCGGAGAATGATGACGCGGTCCGTCTCAAGGCCAAGCTCGACAATGGCCTGACTCCGGCGAACGCCGCGCCTTGACGGAATATTGCGAGCCGGCGCCGGCAAAGCTCAACCTCGCGCTGCATGTTCGTGGCAAGTTGCCCGACGGACGCCACCGGATCGAAACGATCTTTGCCTTCTGCACAGATGGTGACGAGTTGTCCGCCGCTGACGCCGACAACTTGTCTCTTGATGTTCGAGGCCCATTCGCCGGCGATCTTGGCAATCCTGCCGATAATTTGGCTCTTCGCGCCGCCAACGCGCTTCGTGAGCATGCCGGGACCGATCGGGGCGCTAGGCTTACGCTAACCAAAAGTCTCCCAGTCGCATCAGGCATTGGTGGAGGATCGGCTGACGCGGCCGCCGCGCTTCGTTTGCTGACGCGATTGTGGAGCATCGATCCTGCGCATGCGAGTGCCGTTGCGCCTGGCCTCGGCGCGGACGTCCCTGCCTGTTTGCTAAGCATGAGTGTCAGGGGAGATGGGGCGGGGGATGAGCTGGTGCCCGTGGACGCAGGCGTCAGCGGCACACCCGTTCTGCTCGTGAATCCGCGGGTTGAGCTCAAGACTGCCGATGTATTCGCAGCTTGGAACGGGGAGGATAAGGGCCCTCTCGGCGATTGGCGCGCAGGCAGGAATGACCTCGAGGTGGCCGCCATCGAACAGGTGCCGCTCGTTGGGACGGTCCTGGCGTGGCTCTCAGTTCAGAACGGCGTCAGCTTCGCACGAATGTCGGGGAGCGGTGCGACTTGTTTCGCCCTGTTCGAAAGCGAGGATGCCAGGGATCATGCCGAAATCGCCGTCCCGCGGGAATGGTGGCGGCTGGCGACCTATCTGCGCTAAGCGCGCGCAGGATGACTTGCAGACCGATCCTGACGACGGAGGCGATGATCGCCGCTGAGAAGCGTGCGATCGACGCGGGAACTCCGGTCGAAACTTTGATGGAGCGCGCCGGGGCTGCCCTCGCCGAAGCAGCGTTCGGATTTGTTGGGAAGATGCCGGCGTTGATCCTCTGCGGACCGGGGAACAACGGCGGAGACGGCTATATCGTTGCCCGCCATCTTGCCGAACGGGGAGTGGCCGTTCGCGTTGCCGCGAGCTCCGAGCCGAAAAGCGAGGCTGGGAAGTGGGCCCGTGGGCGGTGGCCTGGTCAGGTGGAGATACTGGGGGGAAGCACAGATCCTGCGCCTCTCGTCATTGATGCTCTATTCGGAACCGGACTCAGGTGTGGACTAGAGGCTTCTCTACTAGAACAGTTTTCCAGACTGAACCGAGGCGCTCAAACACGCATCGCGTGTGATGTGCCAAGCGGTGTCGACAGCGATAGCGGCGTAATGCTGAGCGAGATTCCAGACTTCGACATGACGGTCACGTTCGGCGCTCTCAAGCCCGCCCATCGGTTGATGCCGGCAATGCAAAGGTGCGGACGTGTCGTCCTTGCGGATATCGGGGTCGCTGCGGGAAGCGATTGGTCGGAAATCGGCCGCTCGGCTTTGCCGCAGATCGATCCTGAGGCGCATAAGTACAGCCGCGGGCTGGTCCACCTGCTGGCAGGGAAAATGCCCGGCGCGATCGCCTTGTCAGCTAAGGCGGCGGCTCGTTCGGGTGCGGGTTACGTCCGTGTGAGTACCTCGCGATCGATCGAAGGCCTGCCGTACGCCATCGTCCAGACCGATATAGGTCAAATCAATGACGAAAGGATCGGCTGCCTTGTCGTTGGGCCGGGGATGGGAGACTTGCCGCAGGTTCTGAGTCTGGCACTCACTTCTCATGCACCGAAGGTCATCGATGCGGATGCCATCGCGCAGCTGGGCGAGCCGGAACGGCTTCGAGAACAGGACGCGGTCTTGACCCCGCACGAGGGCGAATTCGTGCGACTGTTTGGAAAGCTCGAAGGCTCGAAGGCGGAGCGGGCTCTCGCGGCCGCCCGGCGTTCCGGGGCCGTGGTGGTCTACAAGGGACCGGATACGCTCGTCGCATCGCCAGATGGGCGGCTAGGCTTTGCGCCTCCCGCCCCGACCTGGCTGGCATCGGCTGGAACGGGCGACGTGCTGTCGGGAATGATTGGAGCTCTGCGGGCACGCGGCATGGCTGCGTTCGAAGCGGCTTGCGCGGCCGTTTGGCTCCATGGTCGCGCCGCGGAGATCGCGGGTTCAGGCATGATCGCCGACGACCTGGTCGAAGCAATTCCGAGCGCGTTCGACCACCTGAATGACTGAGACCGTCATCCGCATCGCTGCACGGGGCGATGGCGTGACCGACTACGGCTCCCACGTTCCCTTCGCAGCTCCCGGTGATATCCTTCAGGAGGACGGCGCCCTGAGGCATGGGCCGCACCATCAAGTGCCGCCATGCCGTCACTTTCCGGAATGCGGCGGATGCCAGCTTCAGCACGTCGACGACCAGGCTTACCTGCAGTATTTGGTCTCCCGGGTAGAGACGGCGCTGGCTCAGCACGGTCTCGCCACCGATATCCGCGAACCGCATCTATCCGCGCCGAACAGCCGGCGCCGTGCGAGCCTCCGTACGCTGATGACGGGGCAGGGCGCCGTGATCGGCTTCAACGCCGAGAAGTCGAACCGCATCGTGGACATGCGCGAATGCCATATCCTGCGTCCGGAGCTGTTCGCGCTGGCCGCCCCTCTTCGAAAGTTGCTGGGAGGGTTGTTGCAGCCCCGGGCTACGGCTGAGGTGCAGATGACGCTGGTCGATCGCGGACTGGACCTGCTCCTGAAGGGAGTGGAGCCTGAAGGGTATGAGGCAATGGAGGCGCTCACGGCATTCTGCGAGCGCCACGGGCTGGCACGACTGTCAATCGATCAGGGATTGGGCCCGGAGACGCTCTACGAACCCGTTCCTGCAACGGTCACGCTCTCCGGAGTTGCCGTTGGATTTCCGGTCGGCGGCTTCCTTCAAGCTACCGATGACGGGGAGAACGCGCTCGTTGGCGCTGTTCTAGAGGCTACCAGCGAGCCCGAGCGAACTGCGGACCTGTTTGCGGGGCTGGGGACATTCGCACTAGCGCTTTTAGGCAAGGTTTATGCCGCAGAGGCTTCGCGTAATGCGGTTCTGGCTCTCAAGAGAGCCGCTCCGCATATCGCTGCGGAGCATCGCGATCTTTATCGGCGGCCACTCGACGCCGCGGAACTCAGTGCTTTTGACGCCGTCGTCCTCGATCCGCCGAGGGCGGGCGCTGAACAGCAGGTCGCGGCTCTGGCGAAATCCGCAGTGGCCAAGATCGCCTACGTCAGCTGCAATCCTGCGACCTTCGCCCGGGACGCGAGATCGCTCGTGAACGGCGGCTACCGGCTCGAATGGCTGCGACCTGTTGGCCAATTCCGCTGGTCGACCCATGTCGAGCTTGCAGCCGCTTTCACTCGCTAGAGGATCCCGCAGTCGTGCAGGATGCGTGCACCAGCGTGCACGGTCAGGCCCAGCAGGCAGAACGACGACAGGGCAAAGCATGTAAAGCGGTAGAGTACGACGTTTACGGTCGCCTGGATGATGCTGTGGAGCACTCGTAGCCCAACGTAGCCCCAGGCGAGCCAGACGTTGATGCCATAGCCCATATCCATGAGCGCGAGGGTCAACGCGATCGCATAGAAGATCGTCGGTTGCTCCATCAGGTGATTGTAGTTGTGGGATTTCCACTGGACATCGTCGGGAAGGACGCCGTCCAGGTTAGCGCCTCTGCCTCCGCGGCGCGCCGTACCTAACGTAATGCCAGCCTTCCGCATCGCCGGGATGCGGGTGAGCAGCATCCAGAACATGACGATCAGCGTCCAGGCGACGAGTGCCACCACGGGCGCGAGTATCGGGCTGTAGTGCATGAAAAAGCCTCCCCTGTTTCCAGGGGAGGCTGCTTCAGTTCGTTACGGTTGGCAATCTTTAGTCGAAGAGCTTGGCGAAGCGGCGCTTCTCGCGGTTGCGCCACGCGCCACGGTGCCAGGCGTCCGACGCCAGGAGCGGAAGGACGCTGGTCGCCTCGGCAAACACCATCTGCTCCATCGCGGTCGAGACCTTGCCCCAGCTCGCCGCTTCCTGAAGCGTCGAGGAGGAGCACGCGCCATCGCGGACGTCAGCGACGGTGATCTGCACGGCATATTTGTGGACCTCGACGTCGTCATGGCCGAGGATCTCGGCGCAAACGACGGTGTCCTGCGTGAAGTTCTTCGGAACGCCGCCGCCGATCATCAGCAGGCCGGTAGTGCCCGCCTTGATCTTGATGTCGGTGAGTTCACGGAAGTCGGCGATGGCGTCGAGCACCATGTAGTGGCCGCCCCGCTTCATCGCGTCGACCTGATGCTTCACGAGGCCGAACCCGGCTGAGCTGTCCACGAACGCCGGGCAGAAGATCGGCACGTCATGCTCGTAGGCGAGCTGGACGAGGCTGCCCTGCTTCTTGGCGTTACCCTCGCTCAGCCACTTGCCCATCTCGCGGATGAAGGCGCGGCTGGAGTAGGCGCGCGGCTCCAGGCTGTCGGCGATCTTGCCGATCGTGAAGTCACAATCCTGCAGCTGCTGCTCATCGATGTACGTGTCGTAGATGCGGTCGATGTAAAGCGACCGCAGCGTATCATCGTCAGGGATTTCATTGGCTTGGTAGTGCTTGTGGCCAAGCGCTTCGAAGAAATCCATGTCGACGATCGAGGCGCCGGTAGCGACGATCGCGTCGACCATGTTGGACTTCACGAGTTCGGCATAGAGATCCATGCAGCCGCCGGCCGAGGTCGAGCCCGCAATCACCAGGATGATCGAGCAGTCCTTGTCCTCCAGCATCTGGTTGTAGATGCCCGTAGCGCGCGAAAGATCGCGGCTGGTGAAGCTCATCTTGCCCATCGAATCGATGATCGGGCGGGCGTCGAACTTGGTGATGTCGATGTGCTCGATCGGCGTCGCGAGAAGCTCGGCCTTGCGCGTGTCGTTGATGCGCTCGGCATCCTGAACCTTGTTCAGCGTGTCGGTCGTCATGTCATGCTCCAATGGTTGCCGCGCCTATAGGCTCGACATCGGAAAAGGGCATGTCGTTTTGTTAGCGGGGGACAGCCTCACCCCATTCCCCGCCTACGCGAGCAGGAGAGGAGGGTTCCTTACAGCGTCACCACGTTCGATTGAGCGAGCTGGCCGCCGTAGAGCGTCGCCATCGGCTCGTCCTCGACGATCTCGGTGCGCTCGGCGCCGAAGCCGTTGAAGGCGGTGCGCATTGCGCAGCCATAGGCGCCCAGCATTCCGACTTCGATGTAGTCGCCGGCAGCAACGTCGCCCGGAAGCTGGAACGGTCCCGTCATGTGGTCGAGGTCGTCGCAGGTCGGCCCGTAAAAGCTGAAGTCCATCGGGCGAACCGGCGTCTCATGCTCCGTCACGAGCCGGACCGGGTAACGCCAGCCGATGTGCGCCGCGTCGAACAGGGCGCCATAGGCACCGTCGTTGATGTACAACTCGCTGCCACGGCGCTTTTCGACGCGGACCAGCAGGCTCGCATATTCGGCGCACAGCGCACGGCCCGGCTCGCACCAAAGCTCCGCCGAATAGCTGATTGGCAGCGCTTCGAACGTCGAGTGGATGACGTCGAAATAGGCCTCGAGCGGCGGGGGCTCCATGCCCGGATAGGTCGACGGGAAGCCGCCGCCGACATCGACGATGTCGACGGTGACCGCCGCTTCGACGATCGCGTCACGAACGCGGCCCATGGCTTCAGCGTAGGCGGCAGGCGACATCGCCTGGCTGCCGACGTGGAAGCAGATGCCGAGCGCGTCGGAGGCCTGGCGAGCGGCGAAGAGCAGTGCCTTCACGTCTTCGGCCTGCGCACCGAACTTCGCGCCGAGGCTGAGCTTGGCGTGCTCGTTGTTGACCTGGAGCCGGACGAGCAGGTTGAGATCGGTCGCCGCCGCGCCATCCTTTGACGTCGCCTCGACGATCTTCTCCAGTTCCTCGAGCGTGTCGAGGCTGAAGGTCTTCACGCCATGCTCGAAATAGGCCTCGGCGATCGCCTCGGCGGCCTTCACCGGGTGCATGAAGCAGAGCACAGCCTCGGGCAGCGTCTCGTGGACCAAGCGAACCTCGCCGATCGACGCGACGTCGTAGTGAGTGACGCCTTCTTCCCACAGGATCTGCAACAGCGACGGCGACGGATTCGCCTTCACCGCGTACAGCGACCGCCCAGGGAACTTGTCCACGAAGAAACGTGCCGCGCGGCGCGCAGCATGCGGGCGGAGAAGCGTAACCGGCTGAACCGGTCGGCTATTTGCGATGTCGGCAACCGGGTTGCCGAAAGGGGCGGCAGCTAGCCCCAGCGCGCGATGATGCTTGTGCAACTCAAGGGACCTCCAACTGGGTAGTTCGACGAAAGAGCTGCCTTGCGGTTGGAAGTCCCATGGGGCAGCGGGAGCGCGATATATGTAGGGGGTACCCTCAAGTAAAGATTTTTCGGAAGCCTTAATTCGCGAAGCGGAACTTTTGTCGCCGTTCTGCAACGGTTGAACGAAACAGCAAGGAAATCAGAGAGTTGAGCGAGACGGAGAAAGTCACTCGAGAGGACGTCATCACGGCGGGCAAGCGCATTGCCGGTTCGATTGAACGCACGCCCTTGATCGAATCCGAGGTTCGGGGGCAGCGAATCTGGCTCAAATGCGAATGCCTGGAGACCGGAGGAGCTTTCAAGCTGAGGGGTGCAAGCAATCGGTTACTTCAGCTTTCCGAAGACGAACGACAGCGCGGCGTGGTCGCCTTCTCGTCGGGAAATCATGCGCGGGGTGTGGCGATCGCGGCCAGACGGCTGGGGATTCCGGCGATCATCGTCATGCCGAAAGACGCTCCGGCCGTGAAGGTCGAGGGAACGAGAGCCGAAGGCGCCGAGATCGTCTTTTTCGACCGTTATCGCGAGAGCCGCGAAGGAATTGCCGCTCAAATCTCGGGCGAAACCGGCGGCACGGTCGTTCCGAGCTTCGACGATGTGCACATTGTCGCGGGGCAAGGGACGGCGGGGCTCGAGATCCTCGAGCAAATGCCGACGGCGCCCAAGCGCATTATCGTGCCGTGCGGCGGTGGAGGATTGGCGTCAGGCATCGCATTGGCTTGCCCGGAGGCGGAGATCGTCATCGTCGAGCCGGAAGGCTGGGACGACATGAAAAACTCGCTGGCCCAGGGGAAAATCGTCCCGGTGGGAGTCGATGCGCCCGCGACCCTCTGCGATGCGCTGCAAACGCCCCACGTGTCGCCGATCACCTTCGGAATTCTGCAGGATCGGCAAGTGAGAGCGGTGACCGCCAGCGAAGGCGCTGTCCGGGACGCTGTACGATGGGCGTGGGAAAAGCATCAGCTCGTGGTCGAACCGGGTGGTGCGATCGCGCTGGCGGCACTGCTGTCAGGCGAAATCGCGTCCGTGGAAGGAACCGTTGTCGTTCTGTCGGGCGGGAATATCGATCCAGTGCTCCACGCACAGATCGTGGCAGAGCAGGCTTAAGCCGCTGCGGTCTTGTACTCTCCAGGTTCGAGATGAACCGGGCTGCTGCGTTCGACCGCGCGAGTAAGTTCCTCAAGCTCGGCCGCCAAGGTCTGTAGCTCAGCAGCGAGAACCTTGGGATCGGTCTTTGCGACGCCCTCCGACGCTTCCAGCAGGGTCTCAAGCATCATTGCGATGCACGGCAGGATCGTTTCCTCGATCTTGTCGAATGCCTCTTCGAGGCGCGCCTGCTGCTCATTGGTCGGCATGAATGGCGTCATGCACTCGCAGCGGTTAAGCCTTAGTGAAACGGGAGCAGTGAATTGCAGGGATTTGGTTCGGCGGCATTGGCGATCACGATGATCGCAGCTTTCCTCCTCGCGATCGGCGGAGTGAAGCTGGCCATGGCCAAGCCGACCAGATGGCGCGGCGCCCTCATGCTGGTCGCCGCGGCCGTGCTGGTCGGAAACGTCCTGATCTGGACGATTTAGCGCTTGGTGATCGCAGGCGCCGGCTTGTCGGTCGCCAGCCGCATGTCGAGATAGTCGTCGACGCTCTTCATCAGCAAGTCGAGCTCGTTCGCAAAGAAGTGGTTCGCGCCTGGGATCGTATCGTGATGAATGGTGATGTGCCGCTGCGTACGCAGCTTGTCGACGAGCTTTTGGACGGCGCTTGGCGTCACGACTTCGTCCGCCTCGCCCTGGATGATGATGCCCGAGGAGGGGCAGGGCGCGAGGAAGCTGAAGTCGTACATGTTCGCCGGCGGCGCGATGGAGATAAAGCCGCGGATTTCCGGGCGGCGCATCAAGAGTTGCATTCCGATCCACGCGCCGAAGCTGACGCCGGCGATCCAGGTGGTCTCCGCTTCCGGATGTATCTGCTGCACCCAATCAAGGGCGGAAGCTGCGTCGCTGAGTTCGCCGATGCCGTTGTCGAATGTGCCCTGGCTCTTGCCGACTCCGCGGAAGTTGAACCGCAAGGTTGCGAAGCCGCGCTTCACGAAGGTTTGATAGAGCAATTGCACGATCTTGTTGTTCATCGTGCCGCCCGCTTGCGGGTGCGAATGCAGGATCATCGCTACCGGTGCGCGCGGACGTGTGCCGGGGTGAAAACGACCTTCGAGACGGCCGTCCGGCCCTGGGAAAATAACTTCAGGCATGAATGTTTTGTAGCTCGCGTAACGACTGTTGGCCGCGAGTGCGGGTGCACCGCGGCGGCGGCTCCTATATAGGGGTGCCGCTTCAACTGGCAATTGCAGGAAATCCGGGCGTTTTGACTCGTAAGACTCGCATCCACCTCGATCACGCGGCAACCACGCATGTGCTCCCGGCAGCGCAGGCGGCAATTGCCGACGCGCTGAGGACCTGGGGGAACCCAAATTCGCCCTATGCTGAGGGTCGTGCCGCTCGTTCTTCGTTGGAGAAGGCGCGCCGGACGATTGCCGATGTGCTTGGCTGGCGCGGTGAGACCATTCTGACGTCCGGCGCTAGTGAGGCTGTGGAAATCGCCGCGAGGCGGGCGCGAGTGCCGAACAGAGCCCATGGCGCGACTGAGCATGCCATCGTGCCTCATTCCATGGGCACGGGCTCAAAGGTCATCCCGGTTCAATCGAACGGCCTGATTGACGAAGAGGCGCTCGATGCAATCCTCGCCGAAGGGCGGACGCTGATCGCCATTCAGCAGGTCAATAACGAGACCGGGATCATTCAGCCGCTGGAACGACTGGCGCCACGCATTCGTGCTGCGGGATCGCTTCTGCTTGCGGATTGCGCTCAAGGGGCCGGCAAGATCCCGCTGCCGGATGCCGATTTCATCGCTGCGTGCGCCCACAAGCTCGGCGGTCCGCCGGGCGTTGGTGTGCTGCTGGTCAAGGATCTCGGAACGCTGGCGCCAGTCGGCGGCCAGGAAAAGGGCTATCGCCGAGGCACGCAGGATGTGCCGTGCGCCGCAGGA
Source organism: Sphingomonas daechungensis (assembly GCF_039543105.1). Taxonomy (NCBI): domain Bacteria; kingdom Pseudomonadati; phylum Pseudomonadota; class Alphaproteobacteria; order Sphingomonadales; family Sphingomonadaceae; genus Sphingomonas; species Sphingomonas daechungensis. Next base: position 144,829 of record NZ_BAABJC010000001.1, on the reverse strand, counting down.
TTTGCTGCGGCTCTCGCTGCCCGGCCTTACGACATGGAGCGGCTGAAGAGCCTGCGAGCGCGGCTTGAACATGAAATTGTCGCTGCGGGTGGTGTCGTGATCGGTGCGGACGTCTCGCGGGTTTCAATCATCGGAGCTTATGCGATGCCAGGCGTCGCTAGCTCAACGCAGCTGGTGCAGTTCGATCTTGCCGGTATTGCGGTGTCGGCGGGAAGCGCCTGTTCATCGGGAAGCATGAAGCCCAGCCTGGTGCTGGAAGCCATGGGCCTGCCGCCCGAGATCGCCTCCTGCTTCGTGCGCGTGAGCTTCGGCCCGGATACTGGCGAAGCAGAGGTCGACCGATTTCTCAGCGAATGGCTGCGGATTCGCGAACGAGCAGTTTCCAAGGCCGCATGATCTACCTCGATTACCAGGCGACCACCCCCCTTGCGCCCGAGGTCGCGGACGCGATGCAGCCGTGGATCGAGGAGAAGTTTGCCAATCCACATTCGCCATCGCGCTGGGGGCGAGAAGCCGATGCAGCGATCGACGTGGCCCGCAAGCAGGTCGACGAGGCGATTGGCCTGCATGGTGGACGGATTGCCTTCACTGGGGGCGCGACGGAGGCTCTAAACTGGGCGCTCAAGGGCACGCTAGGGCGCGCGGAGGGGCGAAACCGCATTGTCACCGTTGCCACCGAGCATGCGGCGGTGCTGGATACCTGCGAGTGGCTGGAAGGCAGGGGCTATGACGTCACGAGGCTTCCGGTCGGTTCGGAAGGGTTGCTCGATCTGGACGACGTCAAAGCCGCCGTGGATGAGAACGTGGCGATTGTCGCCGTCATGCTCGTCAACAACGAGATTGGCGTCATTCAACCCATCGGAGAAATTTCGAGACTTGCGCACGAGTTCGGGGCGTTGATGCTCTGCGACGCGGTTCAGGGGCTTGGCCGCGTCGATATTCCCGAAGGTCCGGACCTCGTCGCGGTCTCGGCTCACAAGATCCACGGTCCGAAGGGCATTGGAGCGCTATGGATGAGGCAGGGTGCCGAGCCGGCGCCGCTCATCCACGGCGGGGGCCAAGAACTCGGCATCCGGTCGGGAACGCTCTCGCCCGCACTGTGCGTAGGGTTTGGCGCAGCGGCCAAGCTAGCTTCGGAACGGCGGCAAGCCGATCAAGATCACGTCGAGCGACTGTGGAACACCGCAGCTTCGTCAACGCTACCCGACTGGACCGTCAACGGAAGCATGACTCGGCGCTACCACGGCAACCTCAACCTGTGTTTGCCGGACGTGGACGTGGCCCGGATCATCGCGGACGAGCGCGAAATCGCTTTCTCTCTCGGGAGTGCCTGCGCCAGCGGTTCCGGCCGGCCGAGCCATGTGCTTCGGGCAATCGGGCTCAGCGATCGTGATGCCCGCTCGTCAATCCGGCTCGGGTTCGGGCGATACACATCCGCAGAAGAAATTATCGAGGCTTTGAACCGCATCGATGCGGCAGCCCGCGCCCAGCAAGGGCTCGCTGCATGATCAAGATCCGCTTTCACAAGCCAGACGGCACGCTGGACAAGGAAGTCGAGGCCAAGCCGGGACAGCGCCTGCTCGACATTGCCTGGGCAGCCAAACAACCTCTGGAGGGCGCGTGCGAGGGTGTGATGGCCTGTTCGACCTGCCATGTGATCGTCGACAAAGCCGACTTCGAGAAGCTTCTGCGAGCGAGCGACGAGGAGGAAGATCTCCTCGATCTTGCGGCGCACGCGACGCGAACGTCGCGGCTCGCCTGCCAGATCATCCTGACCGAGGATATGGAGACTCTCGACGTCCGCATCCCGGCGGGGTCGAAGAATTGGCTTTACGGCTAGACGTCGTCGAGAACCTAGTTCCCCTCCGGCAGGGGGAGTCCGATCCTCGTGTCGGGGGCATTCTTGCGGCGCTTGATGCGCTTTCCTTCCTTCGGCCGGGAAGGAATCAGAGGTTTGAGGTTGTCCATTGTCAGTTTGCCAGAGTGGTCGCTGTCGAGCAGCTGAAAGCGATATGAGGCGGCGCTCCGAAACTCTTCCAGCGTCACATATCGGTCGAAATCCGCATCCGCGCCAGCAACAGGTTCGGGGAGATTGAGCAGGCCGTAGCGGGCCGCTCCCTGGAGGCCGTCCGGCTGGTATCCGTCGATGTCATTCGCCCATCGCCGATGTCGTTCGCTATCCTTGGAGTGATCGCCGGACTGGCGCTGTGCGGCGCTTTCCTGGTGCGTGAGCTTCCAATTCGAGCTAGATTGAACTTCCGGTGCGATTTGGGCTTCGTAAGCCATGCGTTCCTCGGAATCGATCCTGCCGTCCTGGTTGGCGTCAATCTTGGCGAAGAACGTGTCTGCGTCGATACGCATCTCGTCGGAGGTCAGCACTCCGTCACGATTCCGGTCTACCTGGTAGAACCAGCGTACAAACGGATCATCATCAGGCCCGCGTGATCGGAACGGCTCACCCATCGGGCTGATGAACGGCGCCCAGGGATATGCCGTGACGACGATAGGATCGGACGGTTCCTCTGCCTGCGCTGCGGATGCGAGAAAAGGAATCAAGGCGAGAAGAAGCATGCGGAAGTCTCCGGCTCGGGCATTGCGACATTCTGCAGCTCTCGTGAATGATCCATGAAGTGATGACCGGTGGCGACCTTGCGTGTCCCAGGGTCTTGACCCATATGCGCCGCGGGAGTCGGGCGGACGAGGCTGTCGCCAACCTGGTCAGATCCGGAAGGAAGCAGCCACAACGATTTCGTCTCGGGTCGTTCCGGCTCCCACCTTCAAGCCTTGGCGCGGACCCTTCAGCGCTCCTAAACCGTAACTGATGGACGAACCCGAATCGCTTGGCCTCGGCCTAGACTTGCCTGAGGTGCCCAAAACGGCTCCCGGATCCCCGTATCGCGTGCTGGCGCGGAAGTATCGTCCTCAGAATTTCTCCGAGCTGATCGGCCAGGATGCGATGGTGCAAACCCTCGCCAACGCGATCGAGCGCGGCCGGATCGCGCACGCGTTCCTGCTTACCGGCGTTCGCGGAGTGGGGAAGACCTCAACGGCGCGTCTTGTTGCGAAGGCGCTCAACTGCGTCGGCACCGATGGGCTCGGCGGTCCGACGATCAATCCGTGCGGCGTATGTGAACAGTGCAAGGCGATTGCCGAAGGGCGACACATTGATGTGATCGAAATGGACGCCGCGTCACACACCGGTGTGGACGATGTCCGTGAGATCATCGACGCGGTCCGTTATGCCTCGGTCAATGCGCGCTACAAGATCTACATCATCGACGAAGTCCACATGCTTTCCAAGAACGCCTTCAACGCGTTGTTGAAGACTCTTGAGGAACCGCCTGAGCATGTGAAATTCCTGTTCGCTACGACCGAGGTCGACAAGGTGCCGCTAACGGTCCTGTCGCGAACGCAGCGCTTCGACCTCCGTCGCATTCCTGCTGAGAAGCTCGCGGCTCACTTTGCGGAGGTGTCCAAGGCGGAAGGCGTTACTGTCGAGGACGATGCCCTTCGGATGATCGCGCGCGCGGCCGAGGGCTCGGCACGCGATGGCCTGTCCATCCTCGACCAGGCGATTGCACATGGCGGCGGCACCGTTACCGCGGAACAGGTCCGGGACATGCTCGGCCTAGCTGATCGGGGACGCATTCGGCGGCTGCTGGAGCACGTCCTTACAGGTGATGCCGGTGCCACGCTCGCCGATCTCGACGAAGCGCATGACCTCGGTATCGACCCGGCGTCTCTCGTCCGTGGGCTGATGGAGGAGCTTCACCTCGCGACCCGCACAAAGGCGGGCGCAAGCCCCGAAGCTCTTCCCGCAGAGCAACGCGAAGCAGCCGAGAGACTCGCCAACCAGCTCGGCTGGGCGCAGATCCATCGTGTCTGGCAGATGCTCCTGAAGGGCCTTGCCGATGTCCAGGTCGCGCCTGACCCGCGTGAGGCGGCGATGATGGCGCTCCTTCGCCTGATTCACGCGGCTGATCTTCCTGACCCGGCCAGCGTCCTCTCCCGCCTCTCGGGGGAGGCGGCTGGATCGCCGGTAATACCCACTTCGCAGGCGAAACCGAGCGGAATCACTGCGCAAGTTCCGTCAGATTTGCCGGGCCTAGTCGCGCTGCTCGAAGCACGCGGGAAGCATCAGCTCGCAGTACAGCTCCACGACCAAGTCGGCCTCGTGCGCTTCGCTCCCCCGGAACTCGTCCTGAAGCCGATGCGGCCGCTTGGGACGGACTGGCCGCGTGACCTTGCCGCCGCGCTCAAGGAGGCAACTGGCAAGGCATGGCAGGTCTCGCTCTCGGACGAGGCCGGAGAGCCGTCCTTGCATGACCGGGAGAAAATGGCCGAGGAGCGCGTTCGGTCGGAAGTGCTCGCTGATCCGGCCGTGCGAGCTGCGTTCGAAGCGTTCCCGGATGCGACGCTGGAATCCTTTACTACTACGAAAGGCGCCTGACAGATGCCCGATCTCGACCTGAACAAGATCATGGAAATGGCTCAGAATGCGCAGGCCGAGCTTCAGCGGGCGCAGCAGAGCCTGGATGGCATCGAGGTCGAGGGGCTTGCGGGCGGCGGCCTCGTGAAGATTCGCGCCACGGCCAAAGGAACGATCCTGGGGATCGACATCGACGAGAGCCTGCTCCAGCCGTCCGAAAAAGCGATGGTCGAGGACCTTATCGCGGCTGCTTTGAACGACGCGCGCGCGAAAGCCGATCAGGCAGCCAATTCGGAGATGCAGAAAGTCACCAGCGGACTTCCGTTGCCGCCGGGCATGAAGCTGCCCTTCTAGCTTAGCGGACCGTAGCAATAACGAACCAGTTGTCGGTTTCGTCCTGACAGTCCAAACTGCCGGCGCTGCGGTTGGGAGAGCGCTGTGCAGCTAGGGGCAATGCAAGACTGGTCGCTGCGCGTTACGCGGCTGATCGACCACGCCGAACGTGAGCATGGCGAAGGGGAGGTGGTCACCGCTTGGGCGGACGGGCGCCTGACCCGGACCAATTGGCGAAACGTGGCTCGCGACGCGCGCAAGATGGCGCAGGCACTCGAGCGCCTGGGAATCAAGCGCGGTGACCGTGTCGCGACGCTCGCGATGAACCACGAGTATCATCTGATTTCCTGGTACGGCACGACCGGGATGGGAGCCGTGCTGCACACCATCAATCCCCGGCTGTTCGACGACCAGCTGGAATATATCGCCAATCACGCCGAGGATCGCGTCCTCCTCTACGATCGTGCGTTCGCACCGATCGTGGAGCGCATGAAGCCGAAGTGGACGACGATCGAACATTTCATCTGCTTCGATCCCCCGGTGGGTGAGCCAGGTTTCCGCGACTGGATCGACGTCGAAGATGGCAATTACGCCTGGGTCGATGGCGACGAGCGGGATCCGATCGGCCTCTGCTACACGAGCGGGACGACGGGCAATCCGAAGGGCGTCCTCTACGAGCATCGTTCGACGATGCTTCATACGCTCGCGCAGATGACTCCCGACATCATGGGAATGTCCAAGCAGGCTGTCGTCCTGCCGATTGTCCCGATGTTCCATGCCAATGCCTGGGGTGTGCCGTGGGCGGCTCCAGCCTGCGGCGCAAAGCTGGTGATGTCGTCGGACTATCGGCCCGAGAAGATGTGCCAGCTCTTTCGCGACGAGAAGGTCACGCATTCCGCTGGCGTGCCGACGGTGTGGCTGACCATGATCGACCATGTCGAGCGGACCGGTGAGACATTCCCCGATCTCAAGCAGGTCACGATTGGTGGGTCGGCGGCGCCGCGGGCTATGATCCGTTGGCTGCGCGACCGCGGGGTTCAGGTTGGACATGCCTGGGGAATGACTGAAACGTCGCCGATCGGGACGTGCGGGGCGCCTCCGGCGGGCTTCGACGATCTGAGCGATGAAGACCAGGTCGAATACATTGCTCGACAGGGACGGGTTCCCTTCGGAGTCGAGCTCCGGATCGTCGACGACGAGGGATGCGTGCAGCCTCGTGACGGCAAGTCTTCAGGTCGGCTGCAGTGCCGTGGGCCATGGGTCATCAAACGCTATTTCAAGGCGACCGAGGACGCGACGGACGAGGAGCAGTGGTTTGATACGGGTGACGTCGCCGTGCTCCATCCCGACGGCACCATGCAGATCACCGATCGGTCGAAGGACGTGATCAAGTCCGGGGGCGAATGGATCAGCTCTATCGAGCTTGAGAATGCCGCTGTCGGCTGCCCCGGAGTTTCGGAGGCGGCCGCAATTGGTATCCCGCATCCCAAGTGGGACGAACGGCCGCTGCTCTGCGTTGTCAGGGCAAATGGCAGCGCGGTGACCGAGGGCGAAATCCGCGACCAGCTTCGCAAGCATGTCGCCTCCTGGTGGATGCCGGACGCAATCGAATTCGTCGACGAGCTGCCGCATACGGCGACCGGTAAGCTTTCGAAGCTTCGCCTTCGCGAGAGGTTCAAGGATTATCGCTTTGCAAATGCCGAGGAAATGATCGGCCGCGGCTGACGGGGTGGAAATCCCGCCGCTCATCGCCTAACTCGCGTTCAAATCCCGAACCCAAAGGAAGACAAGCGACCCCATGGCCGCCCAATACGCATTTGTCATGAAGGACATGACCAAGTCCTTCCCCGGCGCGCAGAAGCCGGTGCTGAACAACATCAACCTGCAATTCTACCACGGCGCCAAGATCGGCATCGTCGGCCCGAACGGCGCCGGCAAGTCGACGCTGATGAAAATCATGGCGGGCATCGACAAGGACTTCCAAGGTGAAGCCTGGCCGGGCGAGAACGTTACCGTGGGCTATCTGCCGCAGGAGCCGCAGCTCGATCCGTCGAAGAACGTGCTTGAGAACGTCAAGGACGGCGCCCGTGACGTCGCCGACATGGTCGACCGCTTCAATGCGATTTCGGCCGAGATGGGCGACCCCAAGGAAGACACTGACTTCGACAAGCTCATGGAAGAAATGGGCGACCTCCAGGGAAAGATCGACGCCGTTGACGGCTGGTCGCTCGACAACCAGCTCGAAGTCGCAATGGAAGCACTTCGCTGCCCGCCGTCCGACTGGTCGGTCGAGAACCTTTCAGGCGGTGAAAAGCGCCGCATCGCGCTGACCCGGCTGCTGATCCAGAAGCCGTCGATCCTGCTGCTCGACGAGCCGACCAACCACCTCGACGCCGAGAGCGTCCAGTGGCTGGAACAGCACCTCAAGGAATATGCGGGCGCGGTTCTGATGATCACTCACGACCGCTACTTCCTCGACAATGTGGTGAGCTGGATCCTTGAAATCGATCGCGGGAAATATTTCCCGTACGAGGGGAATTACTCGACCTACCTTGAGAAGAAGGCCAAGCGCCTAGAGCAGGAAGAGCGCGAAGAGACCGGCCGCCAAACGGCCATCCGGCACGAGCTTGAGTGGATCCGTCAGGGCGCGAAGGGGCGGCAGACCAAGTCGAAGGCGCGTATCGCCAAGTTCGATCAACTGGTTTCGGCGCAGGAAAAGTACGTACCGGGCAAGGCGGAAATCCTCATCCAGGTGCCCGAACGCCTCGGCGGCAAGGTCATCGAAGTGAGGAACATCTCCAAGGCCTATGGCGACAAGCTTTTGTTCGACGACTTGTCGTTCACGCTTCCGCCCGGCGGCATCGTTGGCGTCATCGGTCCCAACGGCGCCGGCAAGTCGACTTTGTTCAAGCTGATCACCGGTCAGGAAAAGCCGGACTCGGGCGAGGTCGACATCGGTCCGACCGTCCATCTTGGCTACGTCGACCAGAGCCGTGACCACCTAGATGACTCGAAGAACGTCTGGGAGGAGATCTCCGACGGGCTCGATTACATGAAGGTCAATGGCCACGACCAATCGACGCGGGCCTACGTCGGCGCCTTCAACTTCAAGGGCCAGGACCAGCAGAAGAACGTCGGCAAGCTGTCTGGCGGTGAGCGCAACCGCGTCAACATCGCCAAGATGCTGAAGCGCGGCGGCAACGTCCTGCTGCTCGACGAGCCGACCAACGATCTGGACGTTGAGACATTGGGTGCGCTCGAAGAAGCGATCGAGAATTTCGCCGGCTGTGCGGTGGTCATCAGCCACGACCGCTTCTTCCTGGATCGCCTAGCGACGCACATCCTGGCATTCGAGGGCGACAGTCATGTGGAATGGTTCGAAGGCAACTTCGAGGCTTACGAGGAAGACAAGATCCGGCGCCTCGGCGAGGAGGCGACTCGTCCGCACCGCACCAGCTACCGAAAGCTGACCCGCTAAATATGCGGTGGGCCGCTGCTCGACATGACCACGATCATGTCGTCAGCGGCATCCTCTGCAGGATCGGCTCCGGGCTGAGTTTTTCAAGCATGGGCGCCTTGCTGAAGCTGGCGTCCATGGAAGGGTTGAATGCGCCGGAGCTGGTCTTCTACCGCTCGCTGTTTAGCCTGCCGGTCGTCCTTATCTGGGTCCTGAATCGCGAGAGCCTCGCCTCTCTCAGACCGAAGCGCCCGCTGGCGCACGTCTGGCGGAGCGCGCTTGGACTGACTTCAATGGGGCTGACCTTTCAGGCCTTGATCCTGCTTCCGCTGGCGGATGCGACGGCCATCAATTTCACTGCGCCGATCTTCGCGACGATCCTGTCGTTCCTGATCCTTCGCGAGCATGTCGGTGCTCATCGCTGGGCCGCGGTGGCTCTGGGCTTCGTTGGTGTATTGATCGTCGCTCGTCCGGGTGGGTCCAGCCTGCCATTGCTCGGCGTGACGATCGCGCTGATCGGTGCAGTAGGGCAAGCGGGTGTGACGACAACCCTCCGCCATCTTCAGCGAAGCGAAAATGTCGCGGCGATCGTGTTCTGGTTCGCTGCGGCCGGTATCCTCGTCGGCGCACTTCTGATGCCGGTCTTCGGCCAGATGCATGCACCTCGCGCATTCGCTCTAGTCGCTGTGGGTGGCTTGGCAGGCGGGGTAGGGCAGTTGCTGATGACGTCATCGCTGCGCGCGCCCGTTTCCGTGGTTTCACCCTTCGACTACCTTCAAATCGTGGCTGCGACGATTTTCGGCTGGATGTTGTTTTCGGACGTTCCGAGCATGCACACGGTGGCAGGTGCCGCTCTGATTACTGGCAGCGGCATTTACACGGCTTGGCGGGAGCACCAGCGACGATTGAGAGAAGGGCCGGCAGCGGTCCCAGCGGTTTGATCGAACTTACGGCACCCCTCTGGATCTGGAGCGGTGAGAGCGCGAGCTGGCACTTTGTCACTGTGCCCGAGAATCTTTCAGGCGAGATAAGAGCGCACAGCCTTCTGAATCGCGGTGGGTTCGGGTCGGTGCGCGTGGAGGCGACGATCAATGACGTCACCTGGCGGACATCCGTGTTTCCGCAGAAGAGCGGTGGCTACATCCTACCCGTGAAGGCACAGGTTCGCCGCGAGGCTGGAATCATCGCCAACGATCTCGTGCATCTGGTCTTGGAGCTCCTCTAGGCACCGGTAGCCCGAGGGGGTTTTGCCCTAGGACTTGCGGAGCGCGTCGGCCGAATCCTCATAGCCGTTGGCCATCGACCGCAGGATTTCGCGCGCGGAACCGTCGTCGGTGGCATTCGCGAGCCGTCTGCGTCGGGCCGCCTGCTCCTGAAGAGATTCGACCTGCTCCTCGCTGATGTCGATCAGCATGTTGACGGCACCCTTCAACTGCCCGTCCTTGTCGAAAACCGGAGTAGGGTAGGGGCGGAAGGCAACCCGAGACCCGTTGGGGCGCATCGCCACAGCGACGTCGGTCCGGATCGATCGGCGCTCCTTGATCGCCTTGGCCAGTGGGTATTCCTCCGGTGGCAGCAGTTCCCCATCCAGCGTGAAAAGGCGCCACGTTACGCACCACTTGTCCTGGCCGAGCTGAGGCGCGCGACCGGCGAAGTCCACGCAAGCTCGATTCCAATACGTGATCTGCCCGTCTCGATCGGCGGTGTAAGCCGGCACGGGGATTTTATCGAGTTCTGCCCGGAACGCTGCCTCGTCGTCGACAGCAGCAAGCGCGCAACTAAGCAATGCTTCCGGACTGCTTGAATCCAGCATTCGTTCGTCCGACTTAAATCCTGATCCCTAATCCTGAATGCAAACTGCTGTAGCGGTACCGAGTTCCGGGGATTTTCGGATTGCTTTGTCCTGTGTCAGCGAAGCAACAAATTCGCTTGTTATCTCAGCCGTTTGACGAGCAGGCTGCCGTCTGGATTGGATTTGACCTCGAAGTTCGGGATTGACCGAATGAGATCCGATAAGCGGGTGAAGCCGTAATTCCGGGCAGCGAAGCTCGACACGGCAGTTGCCCGCTGCCCGAGTTCTGAAAGGGACGCATAGCCTTCGTCGTCGCGCTTGGACGCTTTGTACGCTTGGCCGAGGAGGTCGATGAGCTCAGCATCGACGGGGTTCTCGCTGTCGGCCGTTGCAGCATCCGCGGTTTGCGCGTCATGCGGCAGCTGCAGGGCCGCAACGTCAAAGAACCGCGTGCACGCCTGCCGAAAGCCGAGCGGCGTCTTCGCCGTACCGAAGCCGTAAACAGGCAGCCCTTCTTCGCGGATCCGCTGGGCGAGGGGCAGAAAATCGCTGTCGCTCGACATGATGCCAAAGCCGTCGACATGCCCCCGGTAGAGTAGGTCCATGGCATCGATCGTCATGCGCATGTCCGTTGCGCTCTTGCCCTTGGCGACGTCAAATTGCTGCATTGGGACGATCGAGTGGATGCCGGTCAGGTTACCCCAGCCTTTGAGGCTGGTTTTCGCCCAATTGCCGTAGGCGCGGCGGACATTGATGGCGCCGAGCTCGCCGAGAACAAGGAGGACTTCATCGAGATGCTCCGGACTGGCATTGTCTGCATCGATGAGCAGGGCGATGTTGTCCTCGCGTTCGTCGTGCCGCTCATTCATATTCTGAATCCGTTCATGTCGCCGTGTCTTAATGGTTCGGTGCGGGAACGAAACGCCTGTTCGAGCACTGAAACCGCATTGGGATGGAAATAACGGGCTTGGAGGAACAGTCGATGAGGAAAACTGCAATTGCCGCGGTTCTGACCGCGAGTATCGCTGTAACGGGATGCGCAACGAACCCTTACGGCTACAACGACCCCTATTACCAGAACGACCAGGGTCGCCGTGTCGCGACGGGTGCCGCAGTCGGCGCCGTTGGCGGTGCCGCGGTCGGCGCTGTGGTTGGCGGAGTCAGCCCAGTCGAGGGCGCAATCGCCGGTGCCGTTCTGGGCGGCGTCCTCGGCGCGGTCATCAAGGGCAAGCAGTATTACCGCGACACCCGCGGCTATTGCTATTACGTCGACCAGTACGGACGTCCGGTCTACGATTATAACACGCGTTGCTAATAAGTTAGATTAGTTCATTGAGACGGGGCGGAAGGTATCTTCCGCCTCGTCCAGTATGTAGAGCTGGCCCTCGGCGATTGAAAAATGCGCGCCATGCAGCTTGAGCTCACCGGCCTGCTCACGCTCGGCGATCCACGGAAACGTCCGCAAATTGGCGAGACTGACCTTCACCGCCTCTTGCTCCATTTCGAGGAACGCCTCGTTGTCGATTTCGCTGTGACGAGCCCGGACCGAATCTCTCGCGCCCTTCAGCATTTGCACCCAGTCAGCGATGAAGTGGCCTTCGCCTGGCGCAGTGTCGTCGAATTGACCGGTCAGCGCGGCGGCGCAGCCGCCGCACAGGCCGTGACCCATTACCAGGATCTCGCCGACTTTTAGCTGCGTTACCGCAAACTCGAGCGCGGCGGACACGCCGTGAAAGCCCTGGCTGGTTTCATAGGGCGGGGCGAGCGCGGCAATGTTGCGCGCTACGAACATCTCTCCGGGCCGAGCATCGAAGATCTGCGCGGGGTCGACCCGGCTGTCAGCGCAAGAGAGGATCATAACCCGCGGGTTCTGGCCCTCGGCAAGCTCCGACCAGCGGTCCCTCTCATGCTCCCAGTCGTTGGCGCGGAAGCGGCGATAACCTTCGATGAGCTGGTTCAGGTAGGGCATCGGTGCCCGCTAGCCGGTGCAGGGCGGGGGTGGCAAGCGGCGGGACCAATCGCTATCTGGCCAGCATGAACGATCCCGCACCGGTCCTTCGACAGCGCAAGCCAGACTGGATCCGCGTCAAGGCGCCGACAAGTCCAGCTTATCATTCGACGCGCCGGCTGATGCGCGATCTCGGCCTTGCGACCGTGTGCGAGGAAGCGGCCTGTCCGAACATCGGCGAGTGCTGGACCAAGAAGCACGCCACCGTGATGATTCTCGGCGATACCTGCACGCGGGCTTGCGCCTTCTGCAACGTGAAGACCGGGATGCCGCGAGCGGTCGACCCGCTGGAGCCCGAGCATGTCGCGATCGCGGCCGCCGAGCTCGGCCTCGAGCATATCGTCGTGACATCGGTCGATCGCGATGACCTTCCCGACGGCGGTGCTTCGCAGTTCGTGAAGGTGATCCAGGCGCTCCGGAAGCGGACGCCGCAAACGACCATCGAAATCCTGACGCCGGACTTCCGCAACAAGAGCGAGGCGGCTGTCGACGCGATCGTCGAGGCTGGCCCGGATGTTTACAACCACAATCTCGAGACCGTCCCGAGGCTCTATCCGACGATCCGCCCGGGGGCCCGCTATTACGCGTCATTACGGCTGCTGGAGAGCGTGAAGCGCAAGGCGCCGCATATCTTCACCAAGTCGGGCGTGATGGTCGGGCTTGGCGAGCAGCGGCTCGAAGTGCATCAGGTCATGGACGACATGCGCTCTGCGGGCGTCGATTTCCTGACCATGGGGCAGTATTTGCAGCCGACGCCCAAGCACGCGAAAGTCGAGGAGTTTGTCACTCCGCAAGCGTTCGACGCCTACTCGGCGATCGCCCGGGCCAAGGGGTTCCTTCTCGTTGCAGCCTCGCCTCTCACGCGGTCGAGCTATCACGCGGGAGACGACTTCAAGAAATTGCAGGACGCCCGCAACGCCCAACTGGAGCGAGCGAACGGCTGATGCCGCGTCACACGGAGACGAAGCACCTCCCGTATACTCCGGAGCAATTGTTCGACCTCGTTGCCGATGTTGCCCGCTACGATGAGTTCCTGCCCTGGGTCGTGGCAGTGCGCATCCGGTCGTCCAGCCCAACCCAAACGGTCGCCGATCTCGTCGTCGGGTTCAACGCCTTCAAGGAACGCTTCACGAGTCGGGTCGACAAGGACCGGCCGAACCGCATTCTCGTCGACTATGTCGACGGCCCACTCAAGTTTCTCCACAATGAGTGGAAGTTCGAACCTGCAGCGGATGGCGGCACGAACCTCTGTTTCTCGGTCGACTTCGCATTCAAGTCGCGAATATTCGAAGCACTAGCCGGCCAAATGTTCGATCGAGCGCTCCGACGCATGACACGGGCATTCGAGGAACGCGCCGCCGTTCTCTACGGCATCAACAAGTCGAGCGCGCAGAGCGCCGCCTGAAGGCGAACGCCGGCGCGTCCCGGCTCGTCGAAGAATTTCTGATCGGCGTGGATCTCCGAAGGGTCCTTGCCGCGGTCGGCGCGGGCGAAGACCACCGTTCCGACAGGCTTGCTGGGGCTTCCGCCGCCCGGCCCGGCGATTCCCGTAATCGCAACCGCCGTATCGGCCTCGCTGGCTTGAAGGGCGCCACGCGCCATGGCCCAGGCGGTGGCAATGCTGACGGCGCCAAAAGTCTCCACCACTTCCTGGCTGACGTGAAGGTCGGCGATCTTGGCGGCGTTCGAATAGGTGACGTAACCCGCTTCGAAGACATCCGACGACCCAGCGATCTCGGTTATCGCGGCGCTGACCAGGCCACCCGTGCAGCTCTCGGCAACGGCGATCCTTTTACCGGCCGCGCGATTGGCTTCGACGACTTCACGAGCTTTGTCGACCAGCGCCTTTGGGAGAAGATTTTCGCTCACCGAATAAAGCCTAGACGGATGCTTGCCACGGCCTGCGCAGCCATGCCCTCGCGGCGCCCGGTGAAGCCGAGTCCCTCTGTGGTCGTCGCCTTCACGCTCACCTGTTCGATGGCCATCTGCAGGATCTCCGCGATACGTGCCCGGATCGCGGAACGATGGGGTCCGATCTTTGGCTCCTCGGCGACGATGGTGACGTCAACGTGATCGATTAGCCCGCCCTGGTCTCTGATCAACGTCGCCGCGTGCTTCAGGAACAGATCGGATGATGCGCCCTTCCACTGCGGATCGGACGGCGGGAAGTGCTCGCCAATGTCACCCAGGCCGGCCGCGCCGAGCAGGGCGTCGGTGATGGCGTGAAGGGCGACGTCCGCGTCGCTGTGGCCCGACAGACCGCGCAAATGCGGGACGGGGATACCGCCCAACATGATTGGTCCCTCACCCGCGAAGGCGTGGACGTCGAACCCCATACCGGTTCGTGACACCAGTCGCGATGCGAGAATGGCTTCCGCTCGTTCCCAATCTGCGCGCATGGTGAGCTTCTCAAGCATCGGATCGCCCTCAACCGTAGCGACTTTCAGCCCTGCGGACAGCATTACCGTCGATTCGTCCGTCGCCGAAGCTCCGCCTGCTTCTTGGTACGCATGTATCAGGTCCTCCACGTGGAAGGCCTGGGGGGTCTGCACGCGGAACAGGTTTCGTCGGTCAACCGGCGCCTCGAGAAACTGGCCGCCTGAGGCGAGAGTGTCGGCGACCGGGAGAACCGGAACCGAGCCATCCGCCTGTTCAAGCGCCGCCAACAGCCGTTCGACGACCTCAGGTGGGCAGAAGGGTCGGGCGGCATCGTGAACCAGCACAGCGCCTTCGCCGATCGCATGCAGACCGTTGAGCACGCTATTTGAACGCTCCGCACCTCCTATGATCAGATCGCCGACAGCAAGCCCGTCTAGCGCCTCGCGGGCGTGACCGTCCTGGCCTTCCCCGATAACTACCCGGACCTGATCGATCGACGGATGCCTGATGAGGGCCTCCACCGCCCAACGAAGGACCGGGCGGCCCCCCAAGCTCTGATATTGCTTAGGAACCTCGCCGCCGAGGCGTTCGCCCTTCCCGGCGGCGACGATGAGGGCAGTGACGGACATTCGGCGCGCGCCTTAGGGCCGCTTGCCTTGTCCGCCAAGGGCTCTTCCCTTACATGCGCCCAACCCATGACCGCGCTGAAGCCTATCTCGATCGGCCCCGTCCAGATCGCGTCGCCAGTGATTCTGGCTCCGATGACCGGCGTCACCGACCTGCCGTTCCGCAAGGTCGTGAAGCGCTTCGGCGCCGGCCTCACGGTCAGCGAGATGATCGCCAGCCAGGCGATGATCCGGGAGACGCGCCAGTCGCTGCAGAAGGCGCTGTGGGATCCGAGTGAGGAGCCGGTTTCGCTCCAGCTGGCCGGTTGCGAGCCGGACGTTATGGCCGAAGCCGCCAAGCTCAACGAACAGCGCGGCGCGGCGATCATCGACATCAACATGGGCTGCCCGGTCCGAAAGGTCGTCAACGGCGATGCGGGTTCGGCGCTGATGCGCGATCTTCCGCTGGCGGCGGCACTGATCGACGCCACAGTGAAGGCGGTGAAGGTGCCGGTCACGCTGAAGATGCGCATGGGCTGGGATCACTCCAGCCTCAACGCGCCGGAGCTGGCCCGCATCGCCGAGGATCTCGGGATCAAGATGATCACCGTTCACGGTCGCACGCGATGCCAGATGTACAAGGGTAGCGCGGATTGGGGGTTCATCCGCAGCGTGAAGGACGCGGTGTCCGTCCCGGTGATCGCGAATGGCGACATCTGCTCGATCGAAGACGCGCGGGAGGCTTTGCGGCAGTCGGGTGCTGACGGAGTGATGATCGGCCGTGGTGCTTATGGCCGACCGTGGTTGCTTGGTCAGACGATGGCAGACCTCGGCGAGAGTGGACAAAAGGTCGATCCGACGCTCGATGAGCAGCTGACGACGATGCTCGAGCAATATGAGGATATGCTAGAGCTGTACGGAACGCACACCGGCGTGAATCTCGCTCGGAAGCACATCGGCTGGTACACAAAGGGGCTTCCTGGTTCGGCCGAGCTTCGCAACACGGTGAACCAGCAGGACGATCCCAAGACCGTCGTTTCGATGCTTCGCGAGTTCTATTCGCCTTGGCTCTCGCGCGCGGCGGCCTGAAAAAGCGGCAATTCGGCTTCAGTAAGTGTGTTTTTCATGCAACTGCTGTGCTAGGCGGCGCGCGTGGATGCGCCTGCCGTCGAATCGCAGTTGAATAAGAACGATTTTTCGAGCTGGCTTGCCCGGAATCGGGCGACTGGCCGCGTGTCGCGCTTCGCCACGTTGGGCGTGGCGGCCGTCCTCATCACCACAGTCGCCTTCAGCACTTGGGTCCTGACGCGAAGCGCCCAACCTGGGTCCTTGCTGTCTCCTCCACTGATTGCGTTGCTGCTGGTCGCAAATCTCATTCCGGCCATTGCTCTGATGGTGCTCTATTCGCGCCGCGTGGCCCGTCAGCGCGCAAAGCGGGAAGGGCTGGGCAGCGGCAAGCTTCACGCCAGGCTTGTGACGCTGTTTTCAGTGTTGGCGGCGGTCCCGACCGTGCTCGTGGCGATCTTCGCGTCACTGCTGTTCCAGAGCGGAATGGAGTTCTGGTTCTCAGACCGTGCGCGCAACATGCTCGAGAACACGGTTGCGATCCCTCAGGCCGCGTACAGTGCGGAAGAGGAGCGTGTCGCGAACGAAACGACAGTGATGAGCAGTGACGTCGCAGAATATCTGCGGCTGGTTACGATCGAAGATCCGCGCTTTCAGGAAGGTTTTGCTCGACAGGTCCTCAATCGTTACCTCTCCGAGGCGGTCATCCTGAACGTCTCCGACAAGGGCCTCGTCCAATCGATCGCGCTCGTCGACCCATATGCGCGAAATCTCGAGTCCGTAGTCACCGCGGACCAGATTCGGAAGCTGCAGAACCAACGGGTTATCAATCTCAATTCTTCGGATCGGATCGGAGCGCTCACCCGTCTCGATTACGGCCCGAACACGTACCTTTATGCAGCAAGGGTGTTCGATCCGGAGTTCCAGAAGCAGATCGACCGGGGAACGCAGGTCCTGAAGGACTATCAGTCCCTGCTTTCGCGATCCCGGAACAACCAGCTTAGGTTCAACGGCGCGCTCCTGGTGGTGGCGTTGGTCATCGTCGGCTTCGCGATCGCAGCTGCTCTCAAGCTTGCGGATCGCCTCGTTCGGCCGATGGGCCAACTGGTGGCGGCCGCTGGACGCATCGAGGAGGGTGATTTCTCCGCCCGCGTGCCGGTTACGAAAACCGAAGACGAGATTCAGACGCTCGCCAGTGCCTTCAATCGCATGACCGGACGTCTTGACGAGCAGACTAGCGCTTTGATGTCGGCGAACGCTCAACTCGAGACGCGTCGCGCTTTCACCGAGGCTGTTCTCTCCAGTGTGACCTCGGGCGTTGTTGCCCTAGACGCCAGGAATCGTATCCTCCTGATCAATCGCTCGGCCGAAAGCCTGCTTCAGCATGAGGATGAGGCCTTGGAGGGAGTTTCCCTGCAAGACGTTTCGCCGGAACTCGACGAATTCATGGGCGGGGAGCAAAGGGAAGCCGACGTTCTCATCGTCTCTAAGTCAGGGCAGCGCACTTTGGCGGTAAAACGTGTTCGTTATCAGCAAGGTGCGGTCATTACCTTTGACGATATCACAGATCAGCTCAGTGACCAGCGCCGTGCGGCCTGGTCGGATATCGCCCGGCGGATTGCGCACGAGATCAAGAACCCGCTGACCCCGATCCAGCTTGCGGCCGAGCGGCTTCAGCGGCGTTTCGGCAAGGAAGTCCAGTCGGAGCCGGAGACGTTCGAGCGACTGACTGGAACGATTGTCCGCCAAGTTGGCGACCTTCGCCGGATGGTGGACGAATTCTCGAACTTCGCGCGCATGCCGAAGCCGGTCTTTCGGAAAGAAAACATCCACGAAATCGCGCGGCAGTCGCTATTCCTCCACGAGGTTGCGCATCCCGGCGTCAACTTCTCGCTGTCACCGGCCGAAGGGCCGATCGAGATGGTTTGCGATCGGCGGCAGCTCGGCCAGGCTCTCAGCAACGTGGTGAAAAATGCCGTCGAGGCGATCGAAGCGCGGCGGAGCAGGGGAGAGCATAATTTCGCCGGCGACCGCGTGGACCTCAAAATCCACGAGGCACAGGGCCAGCTGATCATCGACGTCATCGATACGGGCGTGGGCCTGCCGGAAGAACGGGAGCGGCTGACTGAGCCGTATATGACGACACGGGTGCGGGGGACGGGGCTCGGGCTCGCCATCGTCAAAAAGATCGTCGAGGAGCATCTTGGCGAGATCGCATTTCTCGATCGTCCCGGCGGCGGCACGCATGTGCGGATCGCCTTCGATGCCCAGCACCTCGCGACGCTCGAATCGGAGGCTCACGAAGAGCCAAATGAAAGTTCCGAAATGGGGGAACTGAAAACTGAAGAAGAAGACGGTGGAGTAACTGATGGCGCTTGAGGTTCTCGTAGTCGACGACGAAGCCGACATCCGCGAGCTGGTCAGCGGAGTGCTGGAGGATGAGGGCTATAGCGTCCGGTCTGCGGCCGACAGCACGGCCGCGCTCGATGCGATCGAGGAGCGACGCCCGTCGCTGGTTCTGCTCGACGTCTGGCTGCAGGGCTCGCGCCTCGACGGCTTGCAGATCCTGCAGGAGGTGAAGCGACGCGATCCGAACCTCCCTGTGCTGATGATTTCTGGACACGGCAATCTCGACACTGCCGTTGCGGCCATCCGCGAAGGCGCAATCGACTTTATCGAGAAGCCGTTCGAGGCCGAGCGCCTCGTCCACCTCGTCGCTCGAGCGACGGAGACGGACAGGCTTCGCCGCGAGAACGAAAATCTCAGGCAGCAGGTCGGCCAGGACGACGAGCTCAACGGCACGTCCATTGCCATCAACAACGTGCGTGCGACCTTGAAGCGCGTCGCTCCGACCGGCAGCCGGGTGCTGATTACGGGGCCTGCCGGTGTCGGCAAGGAAATCGCCGCGCGGATGATCCACAACTGGAGCCCGCGCGCGAAAGCGCCCTTCATCGTGGTCTCGTCAGCGACAATGAGCCCTGACCGAGTGGAAGAAGAACTCTTCGGAAGCGAGTCCGACGGCGTCGCTCGGCCTGGTCTCCTCGAACAGGCTCACGGCGGCACCTTGTTCCTCGATGAAATCGCGGACATGCCGCTGACTACGCAGGGCAAGATCCTCCGCGTCCTCACCGACCAGAGCTACCACCGCATTGGCGGGCAGCGTCCGATCAAGGTCGACGTCCGCGTGCTTTCGGCGACGTCCCGGAACCTGGCCGACGAGATCGAGAACGGGCGCTTCCGGGAAGATCTCTACTATCGGCTCAATGTCGTGCCGGTGCGGATTCCGCCTCTGCGCGAGCGCCGGGAGGATATTCCCGAACTGGCGAATCATTTCCTCACGCGTTTCGCCTCGGACCGCCGAATCACGCCGCCGAACTTGTCGGAGGAAGCCGTTGCGGCGTTGCAGGCGCATGAGTGGCCGGGGAACGTCCGCCAGCTGCGGAACATCATCGAGCGGACCGTGATCCTCGCGCCGGGCGACGTCACCAGCATCGATGTTGAGCAACTGCCCTCCGAAATTCTCGACAACCAAGGCTCGACCGGCATTTCCAGCGCGACGCTGACGATCATGGGCAGTCCACTTCGCGAAGCTCGTGAGTCCTTCGAGCGCGAGTATCTGAAAATCCAGATCCGCCGCTTCTCGGGCAACATCTCGCGCACAGCGTCGTTCATCGGAATGGAGCGGTCGGCGCTGCATCGGAAGCTCAAGGCATTGGGCATCGCCGATAAGCGCGACGGAGATGAGTGAGCCTGAGCGGAAGTTTGAATGGTCGATAAGCCGCAAAGCCTGCAGGACCATTTCCTGAACACCGTTCGACGCTCGAAATCGCCCGCCGTGATCTTCCTTGTAAAAGGCGTGAAGCTTCAGGGGGTCATCACTTGGTTCGACGCTTTTTCCCTGCTGTTACGGCGCGATTCCACCTCACAGCTCGTGTACAAGCACGCCATCTCGACCATCATGCCGCAGAGATCGCCGACTGATCTGCCAGAGATCTCACCCGATCCCAATGGCCGCCCATCTTTGCAGGATACGTTCCTCGCCGCGGCTGCTCGCGAGAAGCAGCCGATGACGCTCTTTCTCGTAAACGGGGTGATGCTTCAGGGTCAGGTCTCGGGATATGACCAGTTTTCGGTGCTGCTGGAGCGGGACGGGCAACTGCAGCTCGTTTATAAACACGCAATCTCCACGTTGCAGCCTCCGCACGCGCTTGATCTGGGCGAACATGAAACGCCAGCGGCATGACGACTTACGATAGCGAAAATGACGTCACGCGCGGCGAGCGTGCCGTGGTGGTCGTACCTGAGCGGGTAGGGGAAGGGTCCCGCCGCTCGACTGAGGCGCGACTGGAGGAGGCAGAAGGCCTCGCCGGGGCGATTGGCGTTGATGTTGTTGCCAGCAAGGCCTTCAGATTGCGGCAAATCCGGCCTGCAACGCTGCTGGGGAAGGGGCAGGTCGAGGAAATCGCCGACATCGCCAAGGAGAATGACGCGCGACTGCTGATCGTTGATGCTCCGCTGAGCCCGGTCCAGCAGAAGTCGCTGGAGGAGGAAGTTGGCGCCAAGGTCGTCGACCGGACCAGCCTCATCCTGGAGATCTTCGGCGAGCGGGCGGCGACCGCGGAAGGCCGACTGCAGGTCGAGTTGGCGCATCTCGATTATCAGGCCGGACGCCTTGTGCGGACTTGGACCCACCTGGAGCGCCAGCGCGGCGGCTTTGGCTTCTTGGGCGGTCCCGGCGAGACGCAGATCGAAGCGGACCGGCGCCTGATCCGCGATCGCATGGCGCGCATTCGGCGAGAGTTGGAGCAGGTCAAGCGGACCCGTGCTCTTCATCGCGGCCGGCGGCAGCGCGCACCCTGGCCAGTCATTGCCTTGGTTGGCTACACGAACGCCGGAAAGTCGACGTTATTCAACACGTTGACGGGTGACGGCGTGCTGGCTGAAGACATGTTGTTCGCGACTCTCGATCCGACGATGCGCAACATCCGGATACCGGGCTTTGACAAGGCGATCCTGTCCGACACCGTGGGTTTCGTTTCCGACCTCCCGACCGAATTGATCGCCGCTTTTCGGGCCACATTGGAAGAGGTGGCTTCGGCGGACCTCTTGGTTCACGTCCGCGACATGGCGCACCCGGATCGTGATGCGCAGGCCGCGGATGTCGAAGACGTGCTCGCGTCGTTGGGGCTGGAAGAGGGCGCGGGGCCGCCACGGTTCGAGGCCTGGAACAAAGTCGATTTGCTCGACGAGGAAGAGCGCCAAGCCCTTTTAGCAGAGGCAGAACGGCGGGAAGACGTGGTGCCAATCTCTGCCCTGAGCGGTTGGGGCGTGGATCATCTTCGAGAGCGCATCGCCCAAACGCTTCAGCAAGGGACCGAGATTCATCAGGTTCGCCTCGACGCGGCAGATGGAAGCCGGCTGGCATGGCTGCACTCGCGAGGTGAAGTGCTTGAGCAACGTGTTGCCGGAGATGCGCTCGAAGTGTCCGTGCGGCTCTCGGCGGACAATTGGGCCCGGTTTCAGGCGATGGAAGCGGCCTGAGACTTCTTCGCGCTGGTCCAGAGATCTTCCATCTCGTCGAGCGACATGTCTGAAAATCCTGGGGCCCTTTCGATTTCGCGAAAGCGTCGTTCGAACTTGTAGTTGGCTGCGCGAAGAGCAGCTTCAGGTTCGATATCAAGTTTCCGTGCTAAGTTGACGACAGCGAAGAGGAGGTCGCCCATTTCCTCGAACATGGGCTGGTGTTCGGTTTCGCGTTCCAGCTCGTCGAGTTCTTCATAGACTTTGGCGCGGGCTCCGGATGCGTCAGGCCAGTCGAATCCCGTTCTTGCGGCCCGCCTTTGGAGCTTCGCGGCGCGCTCCAATGCCGGTAGCGCCAGCGCGACTCCCGCAAGCGCGCTCTTGTCCGGGTTTGCGGCGCGCTCTTCGGCCTTGATGATTTCCCACAGGTGATGGCCGCCATCCTTGGCGTTCCCGAAAATGTGCGGATGTCGGCGTTCCATCTTGTCGCAGATGCGGTTCAGGACGTCGTCGAGCGTGAACTTGCCGGCTTCCTCGGCCATTCGGGAGTGGAATACGACCTGAAGCTGCAGATCGCCAAGCTCGTCGGCCAGTGCGTCCATGTCTTCGCGCGCGATCGCGTCTGCGACTTCGTACGCTTCCTCGATCGTGTAGGGCGCAATCGTCGCAAATGTCTGCACGCTGTCCCATTCGCAACCACTGACCGGGTCGCGCAGGCGCTTCATGATCGAAACTAGGCGTTCGAGGCTCAAGAGGGCTCCTTCGTCATGCTGAGACCGCATATTTTAAAAGTATGATAATATGTATTATGTAAAACTACACTAGATTCAGGGCTCAAGGATCAGCCAACGCCCTTCCACGCCCCAACGCCGTAGCGAGGACAAGAAATTCATCCCCAGCACATTCAAATCATCGTCATCGGCAATGTGCAGCGGCAGGTTCTGTCTTTCGATGTCGCCGACCTGCAGATCCTTCGCTGTGCCGGTTGCGACGCGAATGAAGCCGTTACCGGTCCGCACGATCTGGTTCCGGTTCGGACTTACGGGCACGCCTACGTCCGCAGCCGTCTGGCGTCCAATCGTGGTCATGGTCGCGCCGCTGTCGATCAGGAATTTGATTGGCTTTCCGTTGACGCGTGCATCGACCCAGAAATGGCCGTCGATGGCCATCGGAATGCGGATTTCGCGGCCATGCCTAACCGGCTCGCCAGTCGCCTCCGACCGCAACCGCTGGGCTACGTATCCTAGGTCGTCCCGAAACGTGAAGAGAACGAACCCTCCGGAGAATATCGCAATCCAGGCAAGGATAATCGTGATCGTCCTGGCAAACGGCTCACGTCGGGCCATTAGGCTGCCGAGAACGAGCATTAGTGCCATCAGCAGGTAGACGCCCCCCAGCATCAGGCTGTTGGTCATCATGGCTGCAGCACCAGGTAATTGCCTTCCACTCGCCAGCTGGACAACGACGAGAGGAAGTTCATTCCAAGCAGATTGACGTCATCGTTCTCATTGATGTCGACGGGGAAGTCGGTCCGTGCAATCGATCCGACCTCCAGCCGGCTCGCCCAGCCCTTGGTCGCGCGCGCCATGCCGTTCGCCGTGCTGACAAGGACGTGTTCGTTGCCAATTTCCATGCCGGCGGCCTCGGCCACGTTCCTCGAAACGGTGGTGATAGATGCGCCGCTGTCGACCATGAGCCGCACATCGCGGCCGTTGATCTTTGCGTTGACCCAGAAATGCCCGTCGTCCGCCATCGGGATCCGCAAAGCTTTGCCGTCTTCGATTGGAGTTCCGAGCGCTTCCGCCTTCAGTCGCTGCCCGAAGCTGCTGAATTCACCTCGGAATGAGAAGAGAATGAACGCCACCCCAAAAATCGCGACCCAGGCCAACACCATTTTGAGTGTCTTCCCGATCGGCTGGCGCATTCCGAACAAAGCGCTCGCGACGAAGGTTGCCGCGATCACATAATAGACGATGTAAGGCCCCTTCTCAGCCATCAGAACGCGATCTCCAGTCCGTCATGCGCCGGCGCCGCCCAATCAGGCAGCTCCCTTACGAGCGTTTGATAGTCCATGCTGTTGTTGAGGTGTGAGAGGTACAGTTTCCCGACCTTCATCTCTTCGCCCCAGCGCAACACGGCTTCGAGATGGGCGTGCGTCGGATGCGGCTTGCGGCCCAGGCAGTCGCTGATCCAGACGTCAACGCCCTGATACAACGCACGCATTTCCTCGGTTAGCGCATTGAAATCGATCGAATAGGCGATCGATTTATCTGCGTGATCGACCCGCATTCCGAGCGATGTGATCCCGCCGTGTGGCTGATCGACAAAGCGTATCCGTGCGCCTCCGAACAATAGTTCAGAGCCGACCGGATCGGGCTCGGCAACAGCTTCGTAAAGGCCCCGGTTCTTGAAGATGTATCCGAAGCGGCGTTCGAGCCCTATCAGGACGCCGGCGCGCGCAAGCAGGCGGATCGGGCCGCCGTTAGCCTGGGAAACGGCGCGAAGTTCGTCGATCCCGTGGCAATGATCGGCATGATCATGCGTAACGATTACAGCGTCGAGGGATCTGACTTCGGCCTCGAGAAGCTGCTGTCTGACGTCTGGCCCGCAATCCACGAGCAGGCGCTGCCCGTCGACCTGGAGCAGGATCGACGAGCGGAGACGGCGGTTCCTGGGCTCATGAGGGTCGCAAAGGCCCCAGTCATTCCCGATCCGCGGAACTCCGAAGGATGTTCCGCAGCCGAGAACGCGAACCTTCACGCAGCGGCCCGGGAGAATAGCCGAAAGAAGTTGGCGGTCGTGGTTTCCGCGAGCTTGTCGACGCCCTCACCTCGCAGATCGGCAACAAACGCGGCCGTGTCCGCGACAAATGCCGGTTCGCAAGTCTGCCCGCGATGGGGAACGGGTGCGAGGAATGGCGAATCCGTCTCGATCAGGACGCGGTCCGACGGAAGCCATTTCGCGGTGTCCTGCAGATCCTTCGCATTCTTGAAGGTCACGATGCCGGACAGCGAGATAAAGAAGCCGAAATCCAATGCCTTGCGGGCGAGGTCTGCCGTCCCTGTGAAGCAGTGGAGCACGCCAGAAATGCCCCCTTCTCGCACGGCGCGGCCCAGGATCTCGGCCGTGTCGTCTTCGGCGTCGCGGGTATGGACGACCAGCGGAAGGCCCGTTTCGCGCGCCGCGTCGATATGGGCTTGGAAGCGGTCCCTCTGCGCGGCACGATCGCTTTTGTCGTAATGATAATCGAGCCCGCACTCCCCGATGGCGATGATCCGGCTGTTGTTGGCCCCCTCGATCAAGGCCGCGGCGCCGAGGTCGGGATGGGCGTCCGCCTCGTGCGGGTGGACACCGACGGTGGCCCAGACATCGGGATTGCGCTCGGCGGCGCCAAGGACGTCTCCCCATTCGCTTTGACGGGTCGAAATGTTGAGGAACCCGGCTACCCCTCTGTCTCGGGCACTATTGAGCACCTCGTCCTGGCGCTCGGCGAGGCCCGCGTAGTTCAGGTGGCAATGGCTATCGATCAGCTTCACGCCTCGTCTTCCAGTTCCAGCCGCGGGAACAGAGGTTGGGGCTGCGCAATCGGGTTGCCGTCGTCCCCCTCCGCGATCTGGCTCAGTAACGCAGCCGACGCGGACGGTATCACTGGTGCAACAGCTTCAGCGAGTTGCCGCACGGCGCTCACCAGCGTGCCGAGCACGGCTGCCATGCGGTTCGCGTCGGTCTTGCGAAGCGCCCACGGCGCCTGTGCGTCCACATAGGCATTGCAGGCGAAGACCGCGCCCATCCAGGCCTCTAACCCCGCCGAGAAAGCATACTCGTCAAATCGCGCATTGAGATCCGCACAGGCCTGATCAACCTTACGAAGTAGATCGATATCTTCTGCGAGTTCCCCTGCAGCAGGAAGTACTCCATTCAAGTTCTTGAAGACCATCGATAAAGTGCGCTGCGCCAGATTGCCGAAACTGTTCGCGAGCTCGGCGTTCACGCGGTTGACGATTGCTTCGGCGCTGTAGCTCCCGTCCTGACCGAAGGTGACTTCGCGCATGAGGAAGTAGCGCAACTGGTCGACGCCAAAGCCCCGCGCGAGCGCAAGGGGGTCGACGACATTGCCGACGCTCTTCGACATCTTCTCGCCGCGGATCAGCAGAAAGCCGTGACCGTAGACCATCTTCGGCAACGCAATCCCCGCCGACATCAGGAACGCCGGCCAATAGACGGCGTGGAAGCGGACCACGTCCTTCCCGATCAGGTGGACGTTCGCGGGCCAGTAGCGCTCCCACAGTTCAGTCTCGTCGGGATAGCCAAGCCCGGTGATGTAGTTCGTCAGCGCGTCCAGCCAGACGTACATCACATGGTTGTCGCTGCCCGGCACCGGGACACCCCAGTCGAAGCTGGTGCGCGAGATGCTGAGATCCTTCAGGCCGCCTTCGACGAAGCGGACGATCTCGTTGCGCCGGGTGTCCGGCTGGATGAACTCGGGGTTTGACGCGTAGAGGTCGAGCAACGGCTGCTGATATTTCGACAGCCGAAAGAACCAACTCTCTTCGACAGTCCATTCGACCGGAGTTCCCTGCGGTGACAGCTTCTCGCCGCCTTCGCCGATGATGAGCTCGTCTTCCTCGTAGTAGGCCTCGTCGCGGACCGAGTACCAACCTTCGTAGCGATCGAGATAGAGGTCCCCCCTCTCCTCCATTGCTTTCCAGATCGCCTGGCTTGCGCGGTAATGGTCGGGCTGGGAGGTGCGAATGAAACGATCGTACGAGACATTAAGCGTGTCGCACATCTCCTGGAAAAGACGCGACATTCTGTCCGCAAGGCCACGAGGCTCGATATTCTCCGCACGGGCCGCCTGGGCCATCTTGAGCCCATGCTCGTCCGTTCCTGTCTGGAACCGGACGTCGCATCCCTGAGATCGCCGGAAGCGTGCGATCACGTCAGCCGCGATGGCCTCATAGGCATGGCCGATGTGCGGCGGCCCGTTCGGGTAGCTGATCGCGGTGGTGATGTAGAAAGGTTCGGACATTCGTCACCGCCCTAGCGGGGGCGGTTTGGGGCTTCAAGGAAGCGGGTCGGCAACCGAAGCGAGAATTCCCCCTAGCTGGAACACCGTTGCCGCGGGATCGAGCGATAGGCGGGGAGCGATCGCCACCAGCTCGCGGGTGCGAGAATAGGCATCCACTGCCCTTTGCCTGGGGGCGCCGCTCAGCGAACGGGCTTCGCGGGCGATGACGGACGGCAGGATCTCAAGGAAGGCTGCGTAGCGGTCGCCTGCGCCGCGTTTGCCGAGTTCCGTCGCCAGGTCGGATCGTCGGCCGTTGGTCGGATCGCCCTGGCGGAGAATGCGAAGCGCCTTGTCCTCCAGGGAAATGAGGTCGAGCTCAGCCAGTGCCAAAGCCCTTCCAGCGGAGCCTGCGGCCGCCGAGATGACGCGCGTCCTCTCGAAATCCTTTTGCATCGGCAGGGCCTTCGCCAGGATCGACGTCATGGCGTCATCGTCCAGCGGCTGGAAGTCGAGCCGCCGGCAACGAGACCGGATCGTCGGTAGCAATCTCCCCGGTGCATGCGTGACCAGGAAGAAAATGGTATTCGCCGGCGGCTCCTCCAGCATCTTGAGAAGAGCGTTGGCGGCGGATTTTTCGAGGTCGTCGATCGAATCGATGACCACTGCGCGCCAAGGCGACAGCGCGGGCGTCAGGTCGAACAGTTCGCCGAGCGCGCGAACCTGGTCGACGCTGATATTCCGAGCGAGATTACCGGTCTTTTCGTTGGTAAGCCGCTCCAGCCAGCGCAGGTCGGGATGGCTTCCGGCTTCGACCAGCTTGGCGATCCGATGATCTTCCGGAGTCTCGAGGCCAGCGGCAGAGAAGGCAGGGCCTGCGGCCTCTGAGAGCAAGCGGGTTGCCGCCAGCCTCGCAAAGCTTGCCTTTCCAACGCCCTTTGGACCCGAAAGAAGCCATGCATGGTGAAGAGCACCACTCTGCCGCGCTGCGGTGAATTGCTCAACGGCTCGGTCCTGTCCGAAGATCATGGCAGCAGGTCCGCGAGATTGTCGAGAAGACGCGCCGTAACGTCCTGTGGCGTTCCTGAAGCGTCGATTAGTCGCACGCGATCGGGTTCTTGAGCGGCGATCTGACGGAATGCGACGTCCACCGCCCTATGGAAGGCGTCGGAGCGTCCACCGATCCGATCAGAACCTTCAGTGTCGCGGGCTCTGGCTCGCTCCGCACCCTCATCGAGGACCAGAACGAGCGTCCTGTCCGGCAGGAAGTCGCCACACGCGAAGCGGTAAAGTTCACGAACGCGCTCTACTCCGAGACCGAGCGCACCGCCTTGATATGCAAGCGACGAGTCCAGAAAGCGATCGCTGAGCACCCAGTGGCCCTGCTCCAGCGCCGGTCGGATCGTTTTTTCGACATGATCCGCACGCGCAGCGGCGAACAGCAGGGCTTCGGCCTCTGAGGACCAACGGGAGTCGTCGCCGCTGAGTACGAGAGCGCGGATCGCTTCGGCGCCCTCGCTGCCTCCCGGCTCGCGCGTAATAGCGCAGTGCAGGCCCCTTTCCGCCAGCGCGGCATGAAGGGCCTTCAGCTGGGTCGACTTGCCGACGCCCTCTCCGCCTTCGAGCGTGATGAAGCGCGGTCCGTCGCTCACGCCATGCCGAACAGCTGCTTGAGGCCGATCCACGCGCGACCGAAAAAGCCCGCTTCGCCAACGGCTTCTCCGGCGACGAGCGGCATCACCTGCTCTCCATCTGGCATGGCCACGACCAGATCGGCAATGTGCTGCCCCTTGGCAATCGGAGCCTTGACCGGTCCCTGGTAGCGGATCTTCATCGCTCCGGTCTTGGAGAGCACTCCCGCCGGGATCGTCACGGCCAGGTCACGCGGCGCCACCAGCGGGACTTCGCTACTGCTGCCCAGTTGGACCTTCGCGGATCCGATGCTTGCGCCGGCTTTGAACAAGGGCTTCGACTGCCAGGCGTTGAAGCCCCACTGCATCAGCCGAACCGACTCCGTGATCCGCTGATTGAAGCTGTCGAGACCCGCCACGACCATGATCAGGCGGCGTCCGTTCTGCTCCGCAGAACCGGTGAAGCCATAGCCTGCCTCCTCGGTATGGCCGGTCTTCAGTCCATCAGCGCCCGGGACACGGCCGAGCAAAGGGTTGCGGTTGGCCTGAGTGATCGCGGCGCCCGACCCCAGCGTCTGCCCGTGCGTGTACTCGGTAAGGCTGTAATATTTCTTATAGAGATCGGGGTAGTTCTCGATCTCCGCTCGGGCCAGAGTAGCCAGGTCTCGAGCGGTGACGTAGGTCCGGCCCTCGTCCGGCCAGCCGTTCGAATTGCCAAAATGGCTATTCGTCAGCCCCAGCCGCTTTGCATTCTCGTTCATGACGTTGGCGAAGGCTTCCTCCGTCCCCGCGATGCACTCTGCGAGCACGACCGAAGCGTCGTTGCCCGACAAGGTGATGATCCCTTTCAGCAACTCGTCGACCGACACCTGCTCGTTCGGACTGAGGAACATGGTCGAGCCGGCTTGCGGGCCATGCCATTTCTGCCACGTCTCCGGGCGGACCGTGCACTTCTTGTCAGTCTTGAGGTCGCCCTTCTTGATCAGCTCGAAGGCGACGTTGGTGGTCATCATCTTGGCCATCGACGCGGGCGGCATCCGGACGTCAGCATTCTTCGAAAGCAAGACCGCCCCCGAAGTCAGGTCGATCAGATAGGCAACCCTGGCGGGCGTATCGAATGGGGGAGCCTTGGCAGGCGCTCCGGAGGCTAGAGTCAGGGCGGTGACGGAAGCAATCAGTACTGCGCGTTTCATCGACTCGGAAATGTCCTGCTTGGCTAGGTGAGTGACCTTCCTATCGCCGCGATTCGGCTGGCGCGAGGGGGTTCAGCGCCCGGTGATCGCGTTTGCGAGAAGGCCGACCGACAACGCGTAGAAATTCGAGCAATTGTAATCGAGGATCGCCCGATAATTGCCGGTAAGCAGGTACGCCGTCCCGTTGGGCCCGTCGGGCTCGAGGAGGGTTGCGACCTCGGTGTTGGCGAGAGCCGAGCTGTACGGGACAACGCCGATCGCCCGCCATTGGCCGACCGTCAGCCAGCGGCTGTGCCTCGCATAGACACGCTCGCATCTCGGAGCCCGAAGGGTCGAACGAATCGCTGCGCGATTGAGCGTCGGCGACACGCGCGCGGCTACGCCCCAGGGAACGCCGGCCTTCCAGCCGGCATTGCGGAGATAATTGGCGATCGACGCGAGACCGTCCGCCTCGCTTCCCCAGATGTCGGCATAGCCGTCGCCGTCGCCGTCGGCGCGCAGCTTGACCACGACCGAGGGCATGAACTGCGGATAGCCGGTCGCGCCTGCGTAGCTGCCCTTCAGCCGCCATCGGGGCACGCCCATGTCGATCAGGCGGAGCGCCGAGACGAATTCGCTCTCGAACATCGGTCGGCGGCGGCCTTCGTAAGCGAGGCTGGCAAGGGCCTGCAGGAGGTCGAATCCGCCGGTTACGGCGCCGTAGCTCGTCTCATGACCGTAGATGGCCATCAGGATGCCCGGATCGACGCCGTAGCGCGCCTGGATGCGGGCGAGACTGCTGTAATTCGAGGAGTACCGGTCTTGCCCGCGGCGGATCAGGCTGGGGGTAACGTGGTCCCGCTGATAGGGTGCGAAGGGCGGGATGTAGCTGCTGTTCGGCGGGCCACCGGGCTGGGCCTGGTCAAGCTCCATCACGCGGCGATTCAGCGTGAGGTCCATGACGTTGGCCTGGATCGTGGCCTCGCGGATCCCCTGGCTGCGGGCGAGACCGGCGAGGTACAGCTTATAGGCATCGAACGCCGACGGCATGGCAAAGGCTGGGCGCATGTTGATGGTCTGTACGGGCTGCAGCGCCGGCCGAGGCGATTGAGCCAGCGGCGCGAGCGGGTCCGTCTGTGCGTTCGCCGGTCCGCATGCCAGCGAAGCCACCGCGGCTAGAATCCAGGCGCTGCTCAACCGCAATTCGTCACTCCCTCCACGTGCAAGGCTAAGGGGTAAACGCCGATAAACGCCAGCCGTGTTCGCCGCGCGCCTTGCACGTCCCATCCCGACACGCGATAGCGGCAAGAGCTGAACGAAGGATGGGTGGCCGAGTGGTTTAAGGCACTGGTCTTGAAAACCAGCGACGGTGCAAGCCGTCCGTGGGTTCGAATCCCACCCCATCCGCCACGTTCAACTCGCCAAGGCGCACTGTAATAGTTATGCACTACACCTGATGGCGGACCAGGGCAGCAGCCGGCAGGACATCTGGACCAGCGAAGCGGCAATGACGCTGCTCGGGCCGCTGCGCCTCATGGATCAGGCGGGCAACGACCTCACGCCCAAGGCCAGGAAGACGCGGGCGGTCCTGGCGATTGTGGCACTGTCACGCGGACCGGTTCCCCGGTTTCGACTGGCCGAGCTCTTGTGGGGCGATCGCGGAGAAGAACAGGCCAAAGCGAGCCTTCGTCAAAGCCTCTACGAGCTGCGTGAACTGGCGACCGCCGGGATCCTCACCGTGAGTCGCGAATCGGTCGCGCTCGGACCGAAGCGGCTTTCGAATGACGTCAGCAGTTTTGAAGAAGACCTGGATGCAGTCGAGATGGCTGACCGGCTGCAGGAAGTTCAGTGGCCTCCCCTTACCGACCTCGATGACCTGACGCCGGAGTTCGACGAGTGGCTCCGGACCGAACGAACCCGGCTGTCCGCATTGATCCAGCGCAAGGGGACCGATGCAGCGGACGCTGCCCTCTCCAGCGAGGACGCAGCGTCCGCGCGAAGGATAGCGGATGCCCTTGAGGCGATCGATCCTCTCGATGAACGAGCTGCCCACGCCGGCGTCAGAGCCGACATCGCCCTGGGCGATCGAGCGGGTGCACACCGGCGGACCGAACGACTGGAGAAGCGGCTCGGCGACGAGCTCGGACTAAAGCCATCTCAGGAGACTCGAACACTTCTGGAGAGCAGGGCAGCACGCTTTCCAAGGTCGAAGGCCGACGAGATTTACTCCCTTCCTCCTCAACGGGCGGTCAGGTGGAAATGGTTCTTCCCGCTCCTTCTGATCGGCGCGTTGATCCTTGCTGCGGGGGTATATCTCCTCCGCCCGGGCACGGCCGCAGCCCAGCCGAACATTGCCGTCCTGCCCTTCGAGGAAGTCGGGCAGAAGACGCAGGACTATTTCGCGACGGGAGTTTCCGACGAGATCCTGAATCTTCTCTCGCATGAGCAACGCCTCCGGGTGCTGGGGCGGGTCTCCGCGGAGGAAATTGCACAACGGCAAAATGCATTGGAGACGGCGCGCCAGCTGGGCATCACGCACCTGCTCGACGGAAGCGTCAGGACCGCCGGCAATCGAGTACTCGTGATCGTCACTCTCACTCGCGTGTCCGATGGTGCCCAGATGTGGTCCGAGAAATACGAACGGCAACTCGGCGACATCTTTGCTGTCCAGGGCGACATTGCGAAGACCGTTGCGTCGCGGCTTTCACAATCCTTTGGAGTCTCCTCGACCCGAACGACTACTCCCGATGTCTATGATCGGTACCTCGCAGCTCGGCAGCTGATTCGCGAACGTCGCGAAAACCCGCTCAATGAGGCGAGCGACCTGTTGAAGCAGGCGATCGCCCTCGATCCCGATTATGCTCCTGCCTATGCTGAATTGGCGCAGGCGCAGATGCTGCTGTCGGACCATCCGACCAATTATGGATCGCGCCCGCTCAACGAAGCGCGCGCCGAGGCCACGCGGCTGGCTCGCAAGGCCATTCAGTTGGATCCAAACCTGGGTGACGCCTACGCGGCGATGGGATTGCTCAACATCTACGACAAGAGCTCCCTTCCCTACTATCGGAAGGCGGTCGAGCTCAGCCCGCAGCGCTCGGATTATCATCGCTGGCTCGGTCAGGTGCTGTGGATCTCGAACCGTTTCGACGAGGGCATCGCCGAGTATCGCCGCGCTGTTGAACTAGATCCCCTTTGGGGCCTCAACTACGACCATTTGACGGGCGCCCTGCTGTTCCTTGGCCGCGATCAGGAGGCTCACGCTTTGTTGCGTCGCTTCCTGTCGTTAAGCCGCGACGATCGCGCCAAACTCCAGCTGCTCCGAAGCTTTGCCAACGCCGAGAACCGCCTGGCCGACAACCTTCGCTATTCGCGGACGTTGGAGGCGCGCTTCGGCGACGAGCGCCTGATGCAATTCTATCTGGCCAATGCCCTGGGTTGGCTGGGGGAAACTCGCGCGGCTTCGCGGCATGCCGCATTCGATCCGATGACCATCGCAATCCTCAACGGTAACCTTGAGAAAGTGGTCGCCGAAGCGAAGGCCCTCGGCCCCGACTTCTGGGACCGTGCAAACTTCTGGGGCTCGGCGAGGCTCCTCCTGTTGATGGGTCGCGGGTCCGACCTGGTTGAAATCTATGATCGCACCAGACCAGCGATTCAGGCTGGCCAAGTGGACATTACGTCCGTTGCCGTCCCGGAATTGGTGCTTGCACTTCAGCGTGCAGGCAGAACAGCAGACGCCAACCGCTTGCTGGCAACCTATGCGCAGAACACTTCGCAATTGCCTCAGGCGGGGCTCGGGGGAGCCATCCGAACGGTCAACGAGGCAAATATCGCTGCGTTGTCGGGCCGTCGCGATGAAGCACTTGCCAAACTCGACGAGCTATCGCGGAAGTCACCTCTCAGCCTCAACCAGGTTCCCCCAATCTCATTGCTCAAGAACCCTCTTTTCGCATCTCTGAATGGTGACCAGAGATTGGCGGCGGCGGACGAGCGGCTGCGAGCTGCGTTGAACGCTGAGCGGGTTAAAGCTGGCTTGTCGCCAATTGCGCGCGATACTTGGATTCGCGGTAACGGTGCACTTTTGACGAAGAATTGACGGTCGAGCCGCGTCGCCTTTGACGGGCGCGCCTCAGTTCGCCGGCATGAAGAGCGCTCGTATCCCGCTTCGCCGCCCAGCCACCCGTGCGTGCACCAACGGCTCTGGTCGAACCGTTCGTCGATTGATCGAACCCGCGTCGTTCGTTCGAAGTCCCTGCCTTAGCGGCCCCCGAGACATCACTTGGGGGATCCGGATGGCGCGAGCCTTATTGCTTGGAACGATTGCAGCGAGTTCGTTGGTGATGCCCGACATCGCCGCGGCGCAGACTCCGAGCCCGAGCGACCCCCAATCCACAGCGGCTACGCCGCAAGCCGGAACGTCACGAACGACGACATATGGGGCTGCCTATTTTGCGCAGTTTGCTCCGCGATCGGCGCTGGACATTGTGCGGCGGGTTCCGGGCTTCACCCTCGACCTTGGAAGCACGCAGACCAATCTTGGCCAGGTCGACGTGCGCGGTTTTGCAGGTACCGCGGGTAACGTCGTCTTCAACGGGGCGCGCCCGACATCGAAAGCCGAATCGCTGGAGGTCACTCTTTCCCGCATCCCGGCGCAGCGCGTCGTTCGCGTCGAGGTCGGCCCAGGCGACCTTTTCGGTTCCGACTATGCCGGCAAGAGCCAGGTGCTGAACGTCATCCTGTCGGAACAGTCGGGCATCGACGCCAACATCACCGCTGCGACGATGCGGCGGTACGATGGCTATATCAACACCGACATCCAGGGCTCGGCGCTTATCCGTACCGGCCAGTCCAGCTTCAATCTGTCGGCGGGCACCGGCCGCAACCGGCAGCTGGAGGAAGGCACTGACACGCTCACCGACGAGCTCACCGGTTTGCCCGTCGAATTCCGCCGCAAGCACAACAGTTACTTCAACCGCGATCCGTTCCTGGCGGGAAGCTGGGCGCTCGAGAAGAGTGCATCGGAAGCGTACCGCATCAACCTGCGCTGGCAGCCGAGCCGGTTCGACCTGACGCAGGATAATCGCGTCTCGCCCGTTGGCGGTCCCCAGCACGACGACAATCTTTTCCAGAAGTATCGCGACCCCGTGATCGAGGTCGGCGGCGACATTACGCAGCCCCTGCTTGGCGGCGCGATCAAGCTCGTCGGCTTGGCCACTCGCCGCCAGCGCGACGACAAGGATACGTACCTCGAACGCGACGGCCTGATCTCCAATGGCGGATCGGTTGTGGGCGGCTTCGACCAGCGCGTTCAGGCGCAACGCAATGAGACGATCGGACGGCTGAGCTGGACCCGAGCGGATCTTGCCGGCTTCAGCTTCGAAGCGGGCGCCGAAGCGGCGCTGAACACGCTCGACAGCACGGTCGATCTGTTCGCCTTCGACCAGAGCGGCAATCGCGTGCGCATCGACCTTCCGCTCGACGACGCACGGGTCAAGGAGAAGCGCGGCGAGGTCTACTTTAGCCTCGGCCGGAACCTGTCACCGGTGCTCCGGATCGACGGCGGATTGAACTATGAGTTCTCCCACCTGACCGTGACCGGCGATACCTCGGCAGACAGGACGCTGAAATTCCTCAAGCCAAACATCGCTCTGGACTGGAAGCCGGGCGGCGGATGGCATTCGCGCTTCTCGATCCGCCGGGTCGTCGCCCAGCTGGACTTCTACGACTTCATCAGCGTGGCCGAGCTTTCGACCGACCGCGTCAATGCGGGCAACGAGAACCTCCAACCGCAGCGGACCTGGGAATTCCGGGCGATGGCCGAGCATCCGTTCCTTGGCCAGGGCCTGATCAAGCTGGACCTCGGCTACGACCTGATCAGCATGCTCCAGGATCGAATTCTCATCACGGATGACCAGGGCAATACGTTCGACGCACCGGGGAACATCGGCACTGGCAAGCGCACGTTCGCGACCCTCACGCTGGATGCACCGCTTTCACGCGTGTGGAATGGCCTTCGCGTCAAGTTTGACGGGACCATTCAGCGAACCCGCGTCGACGACCCCATCACGGGCGATCCACGCAAGTTCAGCGGGTTCTTCCCGGCTTGGCAGTGGAGCGTCGACGTTCGCCGGGACATCGGGAAATGGTCCTACGGCGTCGCGGTCAACGACAATGCCCGCTTCACCTTCTACCGCACCGACGAGTTCGATTCGAACTTCAATGGCGGCCCATATGGAACGGCCTTCGTCGAGTACCGCCCGACCGCGCGAACGGCGATCAGCTTCAACGTCGACAACGCCTTCGACACCAGCGGCAACCGCGAGAGGCTGCTGTTCTTCCCGAATCGCGCTACGCCCATCGACGTCATTCGCGAGGTTCGCGAGCGCAACCGGCACATCAGCTTCGGCTTCACCATGAAGCAGAGCTTCGGCGGCGGTGGCGGCACTGGGGTGGCGAAGGACGACTGACAATTGTAAGGAGCCCGCGACTTTCTCAATCGCAGGGTATTCACGTGGCCACTTCTCTCAAGGCGGACGCTCACCATCCCGAGCCCGCCATTTTGCCGTTCGACTGGGCGGATCCGTACGACCTCGAGCATCAGCTGACCGAGGAGGAGCGCCTCGTTCGCGACACGGCCGAGAATTACGCGCAGGAGAACCTGCAGCCACGGGTCACCAGCGCTTACATGGAAGAGCGCTTCGACCGCGAGATCATGAGCGAAATGGGCGAGCTTGGCCTGCTCGGTGCCACGGTTCCCGAACAATATGGCGGAGCGGGCCTCGGCTACGTCAGCTACGGTCTGATCGCGCGTGCCGTCGAGCGTGTGGATAGCGGCTACCGTTCGGCCTGTTCGGTCCAGTCGAGCCTCGTGATGTATCCGATCTTTGCTTACGGTTCCGAAGAGCAGAGGATGAAGTACCTGCCGAAACTCGCCCGCGGAGAATTTGTTGGCTGCTTCGGGCTGACAGAGCCGGACTCGGGCTCCGACCCGAGCAGCATGCGCACTCGCGCCGAGAAGACGGCCAACGGCTATCGCATCACCGGCACCAAGATGTGGATTACCAACTCGCCGATCGCCGACGTTTTCGTCGTCTGGGCGAAGTCCGATGCGCATGGCGGCAAGATCCGGGGCTTCGTGCTCGAAAAGGGGATGCCCGGGCTCAGCGCTCCCAAGATCAAGGAGAAGCTGTCGCTTCGCGCCTCGATCACCGGCGAGATCGTCATGGACAATGTCGAGGTCGGCGAAGACGCCCTCCTTCCCAATGTCGAAGGCCTGAAGGGGCCGTTCGGCTGCCTCAACCGCGCCCGCTACGGCATCGGCTGGGGCTCGATGGGTGCTGCGGAAGCCTGCTACGCCGCTGCGCGCCAGTACACGCTCGATCGGAAGCAGTTCGGAAGGCCCCTCGCCTCCAACCAGATCGTACAGCTGAAGCTAGCTAACATGGTCACCGAGATTACGCTCGGCCTTCAAGCGGCACTCCGCGTTGGCCGCAGGCTCGAAGAGGGCACGCTGATTCCGGAGACGATCAGCCTCCTGAAGCGCAACAATTGCGGCAAGGCGCTCGATATCGCCCGTGTCGCCCGCGACATGCATGGCGGCAACGGTATCAGCGCCGAATTCCAGGTCATGCGCCATGCGGCAAACCTCGAGACGGTCAACACCTACGAGGGTACGCACGATGTCCACGCGCTGATCCTCGGACGCGCGATCACGGGTCTGAGCGCCTTCTAGCGGGAACAGCCGTAAGCCCCTATGTTCGCGCGCGTCGAACCTGGGGGAATATCACATGGGAATGTTGGGCTGGATTGTCCTTGCGGTCGTCGTCCTCGTGCTGGTGCTCGTCATCGGCATCTACAACCGGCTGGTGCGTCTCCGCGCCCTCGTGAAAGAGGGCTTTAGCGGAATTACAGTACAGCTTCGGCGCCGTGCCGACTTGATCCCGAATCTCGTCGAGACGGTTCAGGGCTACGCGACCCACGAGCGTGAGGTGTTCGAGGAGGTCTCGAAGGCCCGCGCAGCCTCTGTGAATGCTGGCGGAGTCGAAGCGACCGCCCAGGCCGACGCGCAGATGACCGGAATTCTCGGCCGCCTGTTCGCGGTTGCTGAGGCCTATCCGGAACTCAAGGCCAACACGAATTTCCTGCAACTCCAGGATCAGCTCGCCAACATCGAAGGCGAGCTTCAGGGCGCCCGGCGGTATTACAACGCCACGGTTCGCGACCTGAACACGTCGATCCAGAGTTTCCCCGCGGTCATGATCGCGAGGCCGATGGGCTTCAATGAGGAGCCCTTCTATCAGGACGACGATCCGGCGATCCAGTCCGCCCCCAAGGTGTCCTTCCCGCGCCAAGGCGCCTGACAGTGCGTGGTCCGTTGCGGGTTATCACCGCCATTGCGTTGCTGGTGGCAGCCGCGCCGGCCAGCGCCGACGAACGAATTCAGCGCTTCATCAGCGACGTCCAGATCCAGAAGGATTCTTCCCTCCAGGTCACTGAAACCATTGACGTTCATGCCGAGCGCAATGCCATCAATCACGGAATCTTCCGGGATTTCCCGACCCGCTATGGAGGGAGAAACGGCTCCCAGGTCCACGTCGGATTCACCTTCAAGGGTGCCACGCTCGACGGGCAGCCGGTCCCTGCGTCTACGGAGACGGTTTCAAACGGCGTCAGGATAAAGATCGGCGACCCCGACACGTTCGTCGACATCGGCGATCATCGCTATGTCATCCGCTACGAGACGACGCGCCAGGTCGGCCGCTTCAAGGATTATGACGAGCTCTATTGGAACGTGACCGGCAACGGCTGGCAGTTTCCCATCGATTTCGCCGAAGCGAGGATCCGTTTGCCCTCTGCCGTCGCGTTCGGTCAGCGCGCCGCCTATACCGGCGTCCAAGGCTCGACGCAGTCTCAGGCGAGAGTGACTGAGGAGAAGCCCGGCGAGATCGTCTTCCAGACGACGGGGCCGCTTGGGCCGTACGAGGGCCTGACTGTTGCGGTCGCCTTTCCGAAGGGAGTGGTGGACGAGCCGAGCGAGTCCGATCGCACAAAATGGCTCATCGCCGACTACGGCCCGCCCGTCGTCGGCGTCATGGCACTCATCGGCCTGGGCATTTACTACTTCTTCGCGTGGGCTCGAGCAGGCCGGAACCCGCGAGCGGGAACCGTCGTCCCCCTCTTCTCTCCACCCGACGACCTGACGCCTGCCGGCATGCGCTATATCGTGAAGATGGGCGCCGACGACCGCGCCTTTGCGGCCGCCTTGGTCGATATGGGCGTAAGAGGGCATATTCGACTGTCGGAAGAGAAAGGCGGGTTCTTCTCCAGCGACAAGACGATGCTCGAACGCCTGGCCGGCCCCACCCCGCTCCCAGCCGAAGAAGAAGCGGCCCTCAGAGAGATCGCAATGACCGGAGAGCAGGTCATGATGGTTCAGAAGAATCATGAAAAATTCTCGTCCGCCAAGAAGGGTTTGGATGGTGTTTTGAAGAATTCTTACGAAGGCGTGATGTTCAATCGCAATTGGGGTTGGGCCGGGGCGGGCTTGATCCTTTTTGCTGCAGCCTTCTGGGTCGTCGCGGCTGCCGTCGTTGCGGCGACCGATGGCGCGGCGATCTGGCGGATCCTGGTGACTTTGGGCGCAATTGCGGTCGCGGCCCTGCTGGCAATGGTCATCCACGGCTCGTCGAAGACCGGAAAGTGCCTTCTCTCGCTCGGCATGGCGGCCGCCTCGGTGGCAGCCTTGTTCGTCGGCGGTCCGTTGGTGATCGAGGCGCTCAACACGGGATGGTGGCTGCCACTCCTGCTGCCGCTATTGGCACTGCCTCTCGTTATCTCGTCCTTCTGGTGGATTGCAGCGCCGACCAGGGAGGGCCGCAGGGTTCTCGACCAGATCGCAGGGTTCAAACACTATCTGTCGATCACGGAGCGCGAGCGGCTGGACCGGATGAACCCGCCGCAGGACACGCCCGAGCTCTTCGAGCGCTACCTCCCCTACGCAATCGCTCTTGGCGTAGAAAATCGCTGGGCAGACCGGTTCGCGGGCGTCCTCGCGGCGGCTGCAGCGCAGGGGCAACAAGGCTTCGCTTGGTATTCCGGCTCGAATAGCCCGTGGGACAACCCCGGCCGCTTCGCGGACTCGGTCGGCTCCTCGCTTGCAAGTACAGTCACCTCGGCATCGACGGCACCGGGATCGAGCAGCGGCTCGGGCGGGGGCGGATCGTCCGGCGGAGGTGGCGGCGGCGGCGGTGGTGGCGGCTGGTAACTACCAGGCCGGGCGCTTGAGGACGACGGTCGGATCGTCGTGGTATGCCGTTTCTTGAACACGCTCGAAGCCGAGCTTGGCGGCAAGCTTCAATGACGGCTCGTTCGCGGGGGCGATAATTGCCCAGATCGGCGTTGGTGCCAGGTTAGCCTCTGTCCAGCCGAGCACCGCCCTGCACGCTTCAGAGGCCATGCCCTGCCCGTGGGTCTCGGCCGCGAAAATCCAGCCCATCTCCGGCTCCTCGCCGAACTCAGGCTCAAGGTCGCGCCATGCGGTGAAGATGCCGGCGTTGCCAACCAGCCTGCCGTCGCCCTTCCGTTCGACAGCCCAGGTCCCGAAGCCGTTGAGATCCCAGCCGCCGACAGCCGAGGTCAGGCGGCGCCAGCACTCCTCCGCGCCCATGGGCTGCGGACCGAAGTGCCGATGCACCTCGGGATGCTGCAGGAGCGCATGATACGGGTGGAAGTCTTCCTTCCGCCACGGCCGCAAGCGCAGGCGCTCGGTTTCGAGGACCGGCGCCTGAGACATGGCTTACTTCTTGCCGAGCGAGAGGCCGCCGAAACGCTTGTTGAAGCGAGCTACCTGGCCGCCAGCGTCAAGCATGCGCTGCGAACCGCCAGTCCACGCCGGGTGCGACGTCGGATCGATCTCGAGGTGCAGCGTGTCGCCTTCCTTGCCCCACGTGGAGCGCGTCTGGAAGGTCGTGCCGTCCGTCATCTGGACGGTAATGGTGTGGTAGTCGGGATGGGTACCGGATTTCATGCGGATGTTCCTTGAATTGGCGCTGGTTTCCGACCAGCAGCCGGGAATGTCGGGCGCACCTAGGGGAAAGAGCGCGAATTGACAAGGCTCGGCTCCCCCTCGTAGTCCCACCTGCGGATCGAGGTCCGGCGGCTACGGCCGCTGGCCAAGAAGGAAGCCGGTACGAAGCCGGCGCTGTGCCCGCAACTGTGTCCGTCCAATGGACGGGAGTCAGACACTTGCCTTGGTCCGTCGTCCGTTTCTCCGGCCGGGACCAGCCGTAGGGCGTGGGTGCTTCGCATCCTCTGCGACGACACGTTCGTCAAAGGAGGATGAAGTGATCGACGCAGTTCCAAGCACCGAAATCGTAATCACCGCAGAAAGAGCACCCGAACAGGCCGCCGACACGCCCGCGAGCGTCAGCATTATCGATGGTCGCACCATTGAGCGGCTTGGTGACCCGCTGATCCCCAGCTTACTCAGGTTGACTCCATCTGTTTCCGTGTCGACGTCGGGCCCTGCCGGCTCCCTGACCGAGGTGCGGATTCGTGGCTCGGAGAATAACCACACCCTACTCTTCGTCGACGGCATTCGTGCCAACGATCCCGCGACCGGGAACCAGCCGCGGTTCGAGCTGCTGAACTCCGATCTCGCTTCGAGGATCGAGGTGGTGCGAGGGCCGCAATCGGCGCTTTGGGGTTCCGAGGCAGTTGGAGGTGTCGTCGCCGTCAACGGCCTTGCCGCGCGAGGCAGTTCCTACGCGGTCGGATTTGAAGGCGGGTCCTTCGGTTTCCTTCGGGGCTCGGCGTCCGGCTCGATCGCCAGCGAGCAGGGAGACCTTTCGGCTGGCATTGGTTGGCAAAAAGCGAGCGGCATCGACGCCTTCGACGGCAACGGCGACAAGGACGGATACCGAAATCTGTCCGCTCGCGTCAGGGGGAGCTGGACGCTCGGGCCGGGCGTGAAACTCGGCGCCGCTGCGTTCAGCCTTTCGGGGCGAAGCGAGTTCGATGGGTACAATCCCAACCCGCCTTTCCAGCATACGGATACATTCGACAGCAGCCGAAACCGCCTCAGCGCTGCTCGCTTATGGACTGAAATCGGGGAGGCGGACGCATCCTGGAGCGGCCGTGTCGGCGGTTCGTTCCTCTCCTCCCGCAATCGCAACTCCCTCGATGATATCGAGCTCAACCGGACGTCGGGGACACGATCCGCTCTAGATGCGCAGGTCCAGCATCGCTTCCGCACAGGGGATGTCGACCATCGCTTCATCCTGGCGGCGGATCACGAGACCGAAGATTTCAAGGCGCGAGACATCAACTTCGGGGGTGCGACGGACCAGGACCAGAGCCGGAAGCACTCGTCATTGACAGGCGAATGGCGCGCGGACGCAGGACCGATTTCGGCTGATCTCGCCGTCCGTCACGACGCCTTCAACCGGTTCAAGGACGCGACGACGATCCGGGCTTCGCTCCTTGCGAAGGTCGGCCGTGGCTTCTCCATCGCAGGCTCGTACGGCGAAGGAATCGCCCAACCAACCTTCTTCGATCTCTTCGGATTCTTTCCCAACTCATTCGTTGGAAATCCGTCACTTAAGCCGGAGAATTCACGCGAATTCGAAGGATCGCTGCGATACCGCAAGGCCAGTTTTGGCGCATCGCTCACGGCCTATCGCCAGCGGCTCAAGGACGAGATCATCGACACCTTCGATCCGAGTACGTTTCTCTCCAGCACCGACAACCGCAAAACTGCGAGCCGCCGCTCCGGTATCGAGGCACAAGCGGACTGGTCACTGGGAGAGAAACTGCGAATTTCGGCCAATTATTCGTACGTGAGAGCCAGTGAACCGAACGACCTCGGCTCTGGGATCCGCGAGGCGCGGCGACCGAAACATAGTGGCGCGATCAGCGCAGACGGACGGATCGATCGCTTCACTTACGGAGCGTCGATGGCCTACGTCGGCAGCCGCATCGACACGGACTTTGATGTCTTCCCCTATCAGCGAGTGAGGCTGGGTTCATACTGGCTGGCGGGCGCCCGCCTTGGCTTCGAAGTCACGAGAGGCGTGCAGCTGTTCACTCGTGTCGCCAACGCCTTCGACGCGAATTATCAGGATGCGCTCGGGTATCGGACGGAAGGGAGGAGCATTTATGGCGGCATCCGCCTTGCTCGCGGCCGTTAGCGTCGCTTCCCTCAACCTCTGCACGGACGAATATCTCCTCCTGCTCGCGAAGCCGTCGGAGATCGCCAGTGTCAGCTTCCTGTCGCAGGATCCGCAGGAGTCCCCGCTCTGGAAGCTGGCACAGGGTCATCACGCCAATCGCGGCTCGCTCGAGGATGTGCTCGCAAAGAGGCCTGCGGTTGTGCTCTCGATGGGGGGCGGTGGGCGGGCGAGTTCGCTGATCGCCTCCCGCCTTGGCATCAGGGCCGTCGACCTTAGACCCGTCAGCAAGCTTGAAGACGTCTCCTGGAACCTCCGGGCGGTAGCGGACGCAATCGGCGATCCTGGCCGCGCTCGCGCATGGCTGAAGAGACTGGATTATGTGCGGAGCACCGCTCGGTCGCGTCAGATGGACGCAATCTGGATCGGCGGCGCTGGGCAGACCATCGCCGTCCCCAGCGTGGGTGCCGACTGGATGCGCCTGGCTGGCCTGAAGCAACGACCCTTGCAAGGCGATCGCGTCTCGCTCGAAACCATCCTCGTGCGTCCGCCTGCCGTGCTGGTGCAGAGCCGCTACCGGAGCGGACAGTTCTCACGAGGTGCCGCATGGCTCAGCCATCCGATCGTCCGCAATGCCAAGTCCAGGCGCGTCGAAGTGGATGGGCGAGGGTGGACGTGCATGGGACCGCTGGTAATCCCTGAGATCGAGCGCCTGCGCTCACTGATCCGATGAGCCGAAGATCGGTTCTCCTCCTGGCAGCCGGGATTGCGCTCGCGGCAGCGCTCAGCCTCGTCTTGCCCATTGGCAGTCTGCTTGAGACACGCCGCGCCGATCCAGGCCTCGCCTGGATGTTGATCCAGGAACTCCGCCTTCCACGAACCCTTCTGGCATTGGGATATGGAGCCGTTCTCGGCCTTACCGGGGCCGCTCTGCAGGCGACGTTCGCCAACCCCCTCGCCTCTCCGGACATCACGGGGAGTAGCAGCGGGGCCGCGCTTGGCGCAGTCGCAGGAGCATATTGGCTCGGCATCAGCGGTCCACTTGCTCTCGCGGCCTGCGGAGCGCTCGGAGCCCTTGTCGCGCTCGCGGTCCTAATCGCACTCGCCGGGCGGCGGAGCGAAACCGCGACGCTGCTTCTAGCCGGCGTCGCGATCGCGCTGGCGGCAAGCGCTGGAACCAGCCTCTTGCTCGCCCTCGCACCTTCTCCTTTTGCCTTCTACGATAGCTTCGAGTGGCTGATGGGAAGCTTCGTGGATCGAGGCATGCCGCAAGCCTTGGCTGCGCTCGTGCCGGCCTCGATAGCTTCAATCCTGCTTGTCCGCAGAGCACAGGCGCTCGACATGATGGCCTTGGGCGACGATGTTCTTGCTTCGATCGGATACCGGCCCCGTCGCCTCGCGGTAGAGGTCGTCACTTTGAGCGCGATTGCTGTAGGTGCCTGTGTTTCGGTCTGCGGTGCGATCGCCTTCGTCGGCCTGATTGCGCCATTCCTGGCGAGGGCCATGGTTCGCGGGCACCCGGGACGAGCGCTGGTACCGGCCGCCGCAATCGGAGGAATCCTGCTGACTTCGGCTGACCTGCTCGTCCGGCTTGCTCCCGCGGGGCGGTCGATCCCGGTTGGT
This sequence comes from Sphingomonas daechungensis, assembly GCF_039543105.1. NCBI lineage: Bacteria > Pseudomonadati > Pseudomonadota > Alphaproteobacteria > Sphingomonadales > Sphingomonadaceae > Sphingomonas > Sphingomonas daechungensis. The sequence continues at coordinate 100,644 of NZ_BAABJC010000001.1, read as the reverse complement.
GTCATCACGACGGCCATCGGGACTCCGCTGTTTATCTGGATCGTGATCCGGATGCGCCGAACGGTGACGTCATGACGCCGATTCTCGAAGCGCGAGATGTTGAGCTGGCAAGGCGGCTGAACAGGACCAGCCTGGAGGTTGGCCCGTCAAAAATGATCGCGATCATAGGGCCGAATGGCTCGGGGAAAACGAGCTTGCTTCGGGCACTAGCTGGAATTGAAGCAACCTCTGGCACAGTGAGAGTTTGCGGAGAAAGCCCCGACGAAGCGTCGCCTTCCAGGCGCATGCGTCTTCTGTCTTTCCTGCCGGCGTCGCGTAATGTGATCTGGCCGATATCCGTGCGTGACGTGATTGCCCTCGGGTTATCGTCGCCTGATCCCGGCAGAATCGAGCGACTGATCGAGCAGCTTGAGTTGCAAGCCCTAGTCGACCGCCCGGTGAGTCGCTTATCGACGGGCGAAAGAGCGCGTGCGCTCATAGCTCGGGCGCTCGCAGCTTGCCCCAGCTTGCTTCTGCTCGATGAGCCCTTGTCGAACTTGGACCCGTATTGGGTACTGAAGACCCTCAAGATCTTGCGGTCCGAAACCGCGGCGCATGCGTCATCAGCGCTGGTCTCGGTTCACGACCTCGATCAGGTTGCAGAATTCGACCGCGTGATCTTGATTGATCGCGGAAGCGTTGCCGCGGATGGCAGCCCCGAGGAAATATTGAACTCCCCGAAGCTTTCGAAAGCGTTCAGGATCGATCGGGTCCAAGCGGGTTGGCGTATCCTCGAAGACGCTTAGGCGGTAGGCGGATCGGCGATCATCGCCGTGAAGTTCGCCTCGGCGGCAAGCTTGCCGTCGATCGTCGCTTTGCCCGCGAACTTGCAGACAGACGACCGCTTCTGAACGAACTCGACTTCGAGCTTGAGAAGGACGCCGGGTTCGACCGGCGTGCGAAACTTTGCGCCGTCGATCGCCATGAAGTAGACGAGCTTGCCGGAGTTTGCGAGGCCAAGGGACTCCACCGCGAGCACGCCGGCGGCCTGCGCCATCGCCTCGACGATGAGGACGCCCGGCATGATCGGACGGCCTGGGAAATGACCCTGGAAGAACTGCTCGTTTATCGTCACGGCCTTGATTGCGACGATCGACTGATCGGGGACGAGGGTCTCGACCCGATCGACAAGCAACAGGGGGTAGCGATGTGGAAGCGCCGCCATCACCCGCTTCACATCAAGCGGACCGAGGGCGGCGCCTTCCGACATTCGACTTAGCGTCCCTGCGGCTGCTGTTGCTGCTGCTGCGGCAACGGCGTGACGCTGACTGAAGGCAGCGCGCTGTTGAGAGCGGCCAGAACCTCGCTGGTGACATCCCCAGTGGGGTCATTGGCTAGCGTAGCGTCCTTCGAAACCGCGAGTGCAGCACCGCGGCGGGCGCGAACCTGCTCGACGATCTGCACGAGGCGGCCAGCGATCTGCTGCTGCACGTTTTGGGCAGTCGACTGCAGCTGCTGCTCAGAAGTCGCGAGCTCCTTGCGGGCGTTCGCTTCCTTGGTCTGGAAAGCGTCGATCCGGGCCTGGAGGGCCGCATCGGGCTTTTTGCCGTTGAGAGCCTGGAAAGCATCCTGGATCGGCTTGCCTTCCGTGGTCAGCTGCGTCTGCAGCGTCTGTGCACGGCTGCGGAGCGTCGACTGCTTCTGCTGAAGCTGCGAAGCTGCCGACGTGCACGCGGTGCAGGTCTTCAGGATCTGGTCCGTGTCGACGATGATAATGCCACCACGAGCCTGTGCGTTGACAGCGGCGGGAATGGCAACGGTTGCCGCAGCAGCGGCGAGTAAGACGATTTTGCGCATTAGAATTGAGTTCCTACGTTGAAGCTGAACAATTTGGTTTCGTCACCCTCTGTCTTCAGGAGGGCCTTGGCGATGTCGATCCGCAGCGGACCGAACGGCGAGACCCAGTTCACGCCGATACCGATCGAGAGACGCGGCCTGGCGGAATCGCCAACGTAACGCTCCCGGAAACCCGGCGATGAATTGGTGTTGTCGTAGCCTGCCCCGAACTGGGCGCAGTCGAGGTTCGTGCTCGGTGGCCGGATTTCCTGCGTAGGGGCCGCCGACTTGTAGCAGAACTTGATGATGTCTTCAGTGACGGGGGTCGTGAGTCTCCACACCGAACCGACGTCGATGAACGCCGATGGACGAAGGCCGAAGCTCTTGAGCGACGAGTTGGTCGGGAATTCCAGCTCGATACGACCCATGTAGTATGCGCGGCCGCCCAAGGCGTCGCTGACCTGGTTCTTCTGGCTCGTGTCGATCGTGCCATCCGCCGCATATTGCTCGCGAATGATGCGTGGACCGATGCCGCGGATGTCGAAGCCACGCAGCTGCGTGCCGAAGAAGCGGTCGGTGATCCGGATCGGATCGCTGCCCGTTGAAGGGGATTTTTCCAGCGGATGGATGTAACCACCCTCAGCACGGGCCGAAAGGACCCAGCCACCGCCAAGCAAGCCAAGCTGCCAATATTTGATGCCGGTAAGTCGGCTGCGGATGTACTTCACGTCACCGCCTAGCCCGGCGAAGTCCTGCGACAGCACGACGGACTGACCGCGCGTGGGACGGATGCCGTCCGTGTCGTTGTAGACAAGCGAATATCCAATCGCGGACGTCAGGCGCTTGCCCACCTCGTCGCAGAGGTACTGACCTGCCTTCCGGGGGTCACACTGTGGGGGAAGAGGCCCGTTGCTACCCGTAAGTGGGCCGTTTCCGTCCGGATCGGCGACAAGATCCGGGTCCGTGTAAAACGTGTTCTCGTCCAGCGTGATATTGTCCTGGACCAGCGAATAGCGGGTACCCAGCGTCATATATTCGGTCAGCGGGAAACCGAGCCGCAAAGCAGTACCCGTGCTGGTCTGGGAATACGTCGTGTTCCGGGAATTCCCGACATAGTTGAAGCTGTTGTAATCGCGACGGAAAATATCGCCGCCCAGCAGAATGTTCTTGTCGAGGAAGTACGGTTCGACAAAGCCAAGCTGAATCGACTTGGAGTAGCGCGACCAGTTCACGCCAGCGTTCAGCTCCTGGCCCTTGCCCATGAAGTTGCGCTGCGCGATCGAGAACGAAAGGATGAACTTCTCGAGGCTCGAATAACCGGCCGAGAGCTGAAGCTCACCGGTCGACTTTTCCTCGACATTGAGGCCAAGGACGACCTTGTCGGGGGTCGAGCCTTCCGTCTGCTTCACCTCCAGGTTCTCTTGGAAGAAACCGAGCGACTGAAGCCGGTCCTGCGAGCGCTTAACCTTGAGCGCGTTGAATGCATCGCCTTCGTTGACGCGGAACTCGCGGCGGATGACCTTGTCGCGCGTGGAAGTGTTTCCGGAAATGTCGATGCGCTCGACATAGGTACGCGGCGTCTCGCCGACCCGGAACGTGATGCCCATCTCGTGCTTCTCGGCGTCACGCTCGTAGGCCGGGTTGATGTCGGCGAAAGCGTAGCCGAGGTTTCCAGCTTCTTCGTTCAGCTTGGTGACCGCGTCTTCGACGGCTTTCGCGTTGAACCAGCCGCCGGGCTCAAGCTTCACGATTTCCTTGATCTTCTCCGGCGGGAGGTCGCGCAGGGCGCTTTCGGCTTCGATCGGGCCGAGCTTGTAGCGCGGACCTTCCTCGACGACGTAGGTGATGACGAAGTCGCGGCGGTCCGGCGTCAGCTCGGCAAGGGCCGAGACGACACGGAAATCGGCATAGCCTTCGGTCAGGTAGAAAGCGCGCAGCTTCTGCTGGTCGGCCGCGAGCCGATCGGGATCGTAGCTGTCGTTCGACTTCAGGAAGCCGAGAACGCCGCCCGCCTGCTTCGTGAACATCTCCTTCTTGAGGCGGTCGTCCTTGAACGCCTCATTGCCGATGATGTTGATGCTCCGAACCTTCGACTTGTCCCCTTCGTAGACTTCGAAGACCAGGTCGACGCGGTTCTGCTCCAGGTTGACGATTTTCGGTTCGACCGTCGCCGCGAAACGACCCTGGCGCTTGTACAGTTCGACGATGCGTTCGACGTCGGCGCGCACCTTCGAGCGAGTAAAGATCTCGCGCGGCTTTAGCTTGATCTCGGGGACGATCTTGTCGTCCTTGATCCGCTTGTTGCCCTCCAGAATAATGCGGTTGATGACCGGATTTTCCTGGACTGTAATGACGATGTTGCCGGTTTCCGCGCCCGTGATCACCACGTCGGAGAAGAGTTCGGTCGCGTAGAGATCCTTGAGGGCCGTATCCAAGGTCTCGGCTGTATAGTTCTGGCCCGGCGCGAGGTTGGCGTACGAGCGAATGGTTTCCGCCTCGAGGCGCTGGCTGCCCCTGACCGCGATCGACCGAATCATTCCGGACGTAGGCGCCGGTGGCTGAGCAGCTGCGGGTGCGGGAGCAGCTGGCTGAGGTGCCGGCGCAGCGGTTTGTGGAGCGAGGGGATCGGACTGCTGCGCTTGCGCCATGAGCGGCATCGACCAGCCGCCCAGTGACGTTCCAACAAGGAAGACGGCTCCAGCGCGCCTGCCAACAAACTTCCGCTTTGAAATCACGCGTCCCCGCCTTTTATGCAAGAATCAGCGGCCGCCCCTCAGCGGTCCGCGGGAATGGTGTGCAGCCCTGCCCTAACCAACCTAGCCAATCAAGCGCCCAAGCCGTTCCCACAAGCCGAACGACCCCAAATCGTTGACGGTTGTGAAAATGAGCAAGGCCAGGATGAATGCGAGACCGCCTCGGAAGGCCCAGTCTTGTGCTTCGGGACTGACCGGCTTTCGCCGGACAGCCTCGATTCCGTAAAAGAGGAGATGTCCACCATCCAGCACTGGGACTGGCAAGAGGTTGATGAATCCGAGATTAATTGAAAGCAGTGCGACGAGGCTGACGAACTGAATGAGACCGAGCGTGGCCTGCTGTCCGGCGATTTGCGCGATCTTCAGCGGACCGCCGAGTTCCTTCACGGATCGCCTGCCGGTGATGATTTGCCAAAGCGCCACCAGCATCGTCCGCGTGAGCTTGACGACATAGGCGGTGGCGGTCGGGATCAGTTGAATCGCCGGGACTGGTTCATAAACTGCATCGACGGGCGAAACGCCGAGGAGGCCTCTCTTGTAGCTTTGGCCGAACCGGTCTTTCTCAATATCCGTTCCGAGCGTGACCTGGATTTCCTTGATCTCCTGTTCCCGTTCGAGTCGAACCGTGACGTTCTCGCCGGGACGGATCACGATGTAGTTCCTGAGTTCCTCGAATGTCGGCGTATCCCGCCCGCCGATCGACAGGATGCGATCGCCCTGCTGGATTTGAGCCGTCGCTGCTGGACTGCCGGGCTCGATCTCATTCACGACTGGCGGTGTTCGCGGAGCTCCGAATGCCGCGAAGAAAATCGCGAAAATCAGGATCGCCAGGATGAAGTTCGACATCGGGCCTGCGAGCACGATCAGGAATCGCTGCCAGATCGGCTTGAAATGAAAGCTTCGCTCGCGCTCTTCCGGGGTCAGCTTGTTGAGATCGCCTGGCGCGCTGGCCTCATGCTCGTCGCCGACAAATTTCACATAGCCGCCGAGCGGAAGCCACCCGACCTTCCATCGCGTGCCACGCTTGTCGGTCCAACCCGTGATTTCCCGGCCGAATCCAATCGAGAAGGTTTCGGCACCAACGCCAAACCAGCGTGCAACGAGGTAATGGCCGAACTCATGAATGAACACGAGCGGTCCCAGCGCGCAAACGAACGCGACGAGGATCAGCCAGATTGGCGGTTGCGAAAGCATCAGGCGCAGAGTTCCTTGATCATGGCCATAACTCCACTGCGCACTTCGCGGTCGATTTCATAGACGTCTTCGATGGACTGCGGTGCTTGGCGGCCGTTGTCTTCCAGCGCAGTCTCGACGAGCCGGCTGATGTCCGGAAATGCGATCTCGCCGCCGAGAAAGCTTGCAACGGCGACCTCATTAGCCGCGTTGAGGACAGCTGGCGCGGAGCCCCCCTCTTCCAGGGCCTCCCGGGCAAGTCGGAGCGCCGGGAAGCGTGTCGTGTCGGGCTCCTCGAAATCCAATCTTGCGATGCTGGCCAGGTCGAGTTTCTGCGCGGGTGTCGGCATGCGGGCAGGATAAGCCAGAGCGTAGGCGATCGGAATGCGCATGTCCGGCGACCCGAGCTGGGCCAGGACCGATCCATCGATATATTCCACCAGCGAGTGGATCACTGATTGCGGGTGAATGAGGATGTCGATCCGCTCCGACGGAAGCCCGAACAGATAGTGGGCCTCGATCAACTCCAGCCCCTTGTTCATCAGAGTCGCGGAATCGACCGAAATCTTGGCGCCCATGCTCCAATTCGGATGGGCGACGGCCTGGGCCGGCGTCGCGGCGTCAATTGCATCTGAAGTCGCGGTCCGGAAAGGTCCGCCGCTCGCCGTTAATATGATGCGCGAAACGTCTTCGCTCCGGCTTCCGGCGAGAGACTGGAAGATGGCGTTATGCTCGCTATCGACCGGCAAGAGTGTGGAGCCGCTGGCCTTAGCGGCTTCGGTCATCAGGTCGCCGGCGGTGACCAATGCTTCCTTGTTGGCGAGAGCGACGGTCTTTCCGGCCTCGACGGCTGCCATGGTTGGAGCAAGGCCCGCGCAGCCGACGATGGCGGCCATGACGAGGTCCGCGTCACCGGTCGCTGCGTCGACGAGCGCCTCCACGCCGGCCGCCGCTTGGCAGCTCGTACCTTTCAAAGCATCTCGCAACACGTAAAGCCGGCTCTCGTCGGCGATGACCGCAAGCTTGGCGTTTGTCCTCCGCGCTGCGTCAGCCAAGGCCTCAGCGTTGACGGCGGCGGTCAGTGCGACGACCTCGAATTCCTCCGATGATCGTTCGATCAGGTCGAGGGTCGACTTGCCGATGGAGCCGGTGGCTCCGAGGATCGATACCTTCCTCATGCCAGTCCCAAGACCTGTGCCGCGAACGTCAGCACGGCAACGGGCACCAGTCCGTCCAGCCGGTCCAGCACGCCGCCGTGGCCCGGCAAGATACTTCCGGAGTCCTTCACCCCAGCCCTGCGCTTAAGCTTGCTTTCAAACAGGTCGCCGGCTTGTGCCGCAATTGCGAACAACGGCGCCAGGAGGAGAAGCGGCTTTCCAAGGCCGGTTGCCAAGACCCATGCTCCGCCAAATATCGCCGCCGCAGCGACTCCCCCCCAGAGCCCCTCGATGGTCTTCCCGGGGCTGATCGATGGCGCCAGCTTTCGTTTGCCAAAGCTGCGGCCAACGAAATAGGCACCGATATCCGTCGCCCAGGTCACGATGAATGCCCAGAGGAGCAATGAAAGACCGTGATCTCCGCTGCGGTCCCGGATCCACAGCAAGGCAATGGCTGGAAGCAGCGCGTAGACGAAGCCGCCGATCGCCCAATGAATGCCCCAGCCGCGAACAATCCTCATCCATTCGTAGAACATCGCGGTTGCCGCCGCGGCCACCAGAACGGCGAAGTAATAGCCTCCCACCACCGCCGCTCCGAGGGCGATGAGAATCATGGCAATGCCTGAGATGATGCGAGTGAGAAGCTCCCTCACCGGCCGCCGAACCGCCTTTCGCGCGAAGCGTACTGATCGATGGCCGCCTCGAACTCGGCTTCGCCAAAATCCGGCCAGAGCGTCGGCGTGAACATCAACTCCGCGTAGGCCGCCTGCCAGAGAAGGAAATTGGAGAGCCGGACTTCGCCCGATGTGCGGATAAGGAGATCAAGCTCGGGCAGGTCGTTGGTCTGAAGTTCCGCCGCAACCAGGCTCTCGTCGATCGCCGATGGGTCGAGACTGCCCTCCCCGACTTTGACCGCAAGCTTTTGAGCAGCTTGCGCAATTTCTGCGCGCGACCCGTAATTGAGTGCAACGACCAGCGTCAGCCGATTACTGGGCTGAAGCTTGGTCATCGCCTTTTCCAGTCGCTTGGACAGGTCAGGACCAAATGCCGAATAGTCGCCAATCAGCTTGAGACGGACGCCTTCCTTGGCGAGCGATTCGAGTTCCCGTTCGAGATAGTAGCCGAGCAGGCCCTTGAGGTCGGAAACCTCTTCCTCTGACCGGCGCCAGTTCTCGGAAGAAAAGGCATAAAGCGTGACCACTTCAACGCCATTCTTGACGGCTGCTCTCAGGGTACGACGTACGGCTTCCGCGCCAGCCCGATGCCCGGCTACGCGGGGAAGCCCCCGCTTTTTCGCCCAACGGCCATTGCCGTCCATGATAATCGCGACATGGCGCGGGACCGAGCCATCTTCCCTGGCCGGCCGCCCAGCTTTGTCGGGAGCGGCCGCGGGGCTCACTTGCCGAGGATTTCCTTCTCCTTGGTTTCTGCAGCGGCATCGATTTCCTTGATCGTGTCGTCCGTCATCTTCTGCACGTCATTCTCGAGCCGCTTGCGCTCGTCCTCGCTGATCTCGTGCTTCTTCTCGTCGGCCTTGAGATGCTCCATCCCGTCACGCCGGACATTGCGGACAGCGATCTTCGCTTTCTCGGCGTACTGGCCGACCAGCTTGGCAAGCTCCTTGCGACGCTCTTCCGTCAGTTCGGGAATAGGAAGCCGGATCATCTGGCCGTCTGTGATCGGATTGAGGCCGAGACCGGCAGAGCGGATGGCCTTCTCGACAGGCTGAACGTTCGAACGGTCCCACACCTGCACGGACAGCATGCGCGCTTCGGGGACGGACACCGTCGCCACCTGATTCAGCGGCATGTTGGCCCCATAGACTTCGACCTGGATGGGATCGAGCAGCGCGACCGAGGCGCGTCCGGTGCGAAGACCGGCCAGATCGTGCTTCAGCGCTTCGAAAGCGCCATGCATCCGGCGCTGGATGTCGGCCTTGTCGATACTCGTCGTCATTCATTCTCTCCCTTGACGACCGTAGCGGTCCCGCGGCCCTCGATAACCTCTGCGAGGTTGCCGGGCTGGCGGATGTTGAACACCACGATCGGAATATTGTTGTCGCGGCAAAGCGCAACAGCTGCCGCATCCATGACCTTAAGGTCGTCGCTCAAAACCTTGTTGAAGCTTAGGCTTTCGTAGCGTGTGGCGTCTGCCTTCTTCTTCGGATCGGCATTGTAGATGCCATCGACGCTGGTGCCCTTAAACAAGGCGTCGCAACCCATCTCGGCGGCGCGCAAAGCAGCGGCCGTGTCGGTCGTAAAGTACGGGTTGCCGGTTCCCGCGGCGAACAGGACGATGCGGCCCTTTTCGAGGTGCCGCAGCGCCCGGCGGCGGATGTATGGCTCGGAAACGCTGGCCATTGGAATCGCGGACATCACCCGCGTGTCGACGCCCTGCTTCTCCAGTGCATTCTGAAGCGCCAGCGCATTCATGACCGTCGCCAGCATACCCATGTAGTCGGCCGTGGCTCGATCGAAACCCTTGGCCGCAGCGGCCATGCCGCGGAAGATGTTGCCGCCACCGACGACCAGGCAAAGCTCGTGTCCCTTGGCCTTTGCCGCTGCGATCTCGCTCGCCAGCCCCGCGGCAGCGTCCGGATCGATGCCGAATTGGCCCTGCCCCATAAGCGCTTCGCCCGAGAGCTTGAGGAGGATCCGATTAAATCGCGGGCGGGTCATGCGGCCTTGAAATCCTTCGGATACGAAAAGGGCGGACCCGCTTTAGCGCGCCCGCCCCATTTTCCAACTGCCTTGCTGGCTTAAGCGACCGGCTCGTCTTTCTTGACGCCGGCGGCCGCTGCAACCTCGGCGGCGAAATCGTCCTGCTTCTTCTCGATGCCTTCGCCGAGCTGGAAGCGAACGAAGCTGGCGAGCGTCACCGGAGTGCCGGCTTCCTTGCCCGCCTGGGCGATGACGTCGGCGACCGGGGTCTTGCCGTCCATCACGAACAGCTGCGATGTGAGCGCATTGTCCTTTCGGAACTTCGCGAGACCGCCTTCGACCATCTTCTCGACGATGTTCTGCGGCTTGCCGCTTTCCTTCGCCTTTTCCATCGCGATCGAGCGCTCACGCTCGATCAGGTCGGCGTCGAGGTCGTCCGCGTTGAGCGCAAGCGGGTTCGCAGCCGCGACGTGCATCGCGATCTGCTTGCCGAGCGCAACCAGCGTCTCCGACGGCGCAGCGCTTTCAAGAGCGACGAGGACGCCGATCTTGCCGAGGCCCGGAACGACCTGGTTGTGGACGTAAGGAACGACGACGCCTTCCTTCACTTCCAGAACCGCAGCGCGACGCAGCGACTGGTTCTCGCCAATCTTGGCGATGTTATCGGTCAGCACTTCGGAAACCGTGCCACCCGAGGGGTAGGACGCGTTGGACAGCGCCTCAACATCGTCACCGTTCTCGAGCGCAAGCTGTGCAACGTTGCGAACGAAATCCTGGAAGATCTCGTTCTTGGCGACGAAATCCGTTTCCGAGTTCACTTCGACGACGGCGCCGCGGACACCCGCGACGGCAACGCCGACGAGACCCTCGGCGGCCGTGCGGCCAGCTTTCTTGGCGGCGGCGGCAAGGCCCTTGGCGCGCAGCCAGTCGATGGCGGCTTCCATCTCACCGTTGTTCTCGGCGAGCGCCTTCTTGCAGTCCATCATCCCGGCGCCGGTGCGCTCACGGAGTTCCTTCACTGATCCGGCCGTAATCTCAGCCATGTCTTCTTCCTTCCTTGTGCCCCTGCGAAGGCAGGGGCCCAGTCAGTCTTCAATATAGGTACTGGGCTCCTGCCTGCGCAGGAGCATCTGG
>NZ_BAABJC010000001.1:0-89892 GCF_039543105.1 Sphingomonas daechungensis | reverse complement strand
CAGCAGCATTGCCGGTGCGGCCGTTGCTGACGGCTTCGGCAACCGCGTCCGTGTAGAGGCGGATCGCGCGGCTGGCGTCGTCATTGCCCGGGACCGGGAATGCGATGCCGCTCGGGTCGCTGTTCGAATCAAGGATCGCGACGACGGGAATGCCAAGGACGTTGGCTTCCTTGATCGCCAGCTCTTCCTTGTTGGTGTCGACGACGAACATGATGTCCGGCAGGCCGCCCATGTCGCGGATGCCGCCCAGCGACTTCTCAAGCTTGTCGCGCTCGCGGGTCAGCTGAAGGACTTCCTTCTTGGTGAGGCCGGCGGTGTCGCCCGACAGCTGCTCTTCAAGCGTCTTGAGGCGCTTGATCGAGTTGGAGATCGTCTTCCAATTGGTCAGCATGCCGCCGAGCCAACGATGGTTGACGAAGTGCTGGCCCGAAACGCGAGCAGCTTCAGCGACCGCGTCCTGAGCCTGGCGCTTGGTGCCGACGAACAGGACCTTGCCGCCGCGCTGGACGGTCTGGGTGACGAAGTCGAGCGCGCGCGAGAAAAGCGGCACGGTCTGCGACAGGTCGATGATGTGAACGCCGTTGCGGTCGCCGAAAATGTACGGCTTCATCCGCGGGTTCCAACGGTGGGTCTGGTGGCCGAAGTGCGCTCCGGCTTCGAGCAATTGCTGCATGGTGACGACGTTGGTCGCCATAGGTAGTCTCCTTCCGGTTTTGCCTCAGCGGAGCCGTGTCACCAATCTTTCGACTGGCACCGGTATGTAAGCTCCGCCTGTGGGATGGCGCGCCAATTAGCGGAAGGTGCCAGTAGTTTCAAGGGCAGTGGAGCTTCAAACTTTGCCACTTGACGAATAAGAACAAATTAGGAACATTGGTCCGTCCCAGCAGCTTCGGCGCAGACCAAGGCGGAACAAAGCAAGTCCGTTACGGTTGTGCCGTCAAACAAAGGGACGTCGTCATGATCGCACCGATCGTTACCCTGGTCTTCCTGTCGGTCCTGTGGGCCGCAACCGTCGTCTTCACCGAGATTTTCGCACGCTCCGGGCCGCGCATTGCCGCGGCCCTGCGTGGCGAAGTGCCCGCAACAACCGGCGTTTCTCTGGTTATTCGGTTCCGGCCGTCTCGCGCACGGATGGCGCGACGTCAGCCCCTGCGGGCCAAGCCCCAGTTGCGCGCCGCTGCTTGACCTTTTGATAGGACGCGAAGGCGAACGGCAGCATTAGGAGGTAAAGCAGCGCCACCGCCAAGAGTGTAATCCACGGCGCCCGGATCAGTGACGCTCCAAGAAGCGCCACGCCGGCCAAGGCGAAGAGGCGCATTCCACTTCGGATGCGAATTGAGGACCAGCTGAAGGTTGGAAGGCTCGAGATCATCAGCGCGGCGATGAACAACGTCCACGCCATCACCAGTTCCCACCGCCTAAAAACGTCTTCGCCGGTAATCAGCCACAGGAAGATCGGCACGAAGGCGAGCCCCGCCCCCGCAGGTGCGGGAACACCGGTGTTGAAGCCGGCCGACTTGTGGGGCTGATCGTCGGCATCGATGCGCGCGTTGAAGCGAGCGAGTCGAAGAGCGCAGCAAACAGCGAGCGCTAGCGCTGCGATCCATCCGAACCGCGGCGCGGTTTGGAGCGACCACAGGAAAAGGATCAGGGCCGGAGCAGTCCCGAACGCGATATTGTCGCTGAGAGAGTCGAGTTCTGCCCCGAATCTGCTCTGCGCGCGCAACAAGCGAGCGATCCGTCCGTCGAAGCCGTCCAGCACGCCTGCGAACACGACTGCAGCCAATGCCTTTTCCCATTCGGCGCCGATGGCCAGGCTCACGCCAGTCAGGCCAAAGCACAGCGCGAGAAGAGTGATCGCATTCGGGACCATCGCCCGGAACGGAATTCCATGCCGCCCGCGAAGGTCGTGCTCTTCGGTCACTGGCTGATCCCGACCAGCTCCGGCTGCACCCCAAGTTCGGCGATTACCGTCTCGCCGGCGATCGCGCGTTGGCCAAGAAGGACGCGAGGTCCGGTCCCTGCCGGCAGATAGACGTCGACGCGGCTCCCGAAGCGGATGAGGCCGACGCGTTCGCCCGCCTCCACAATATCGCCTTCCTGCACGAACGTCAGGATTCGGCGCGCGACGAGGCCCGCGATCTGCGTGAAGCCGATCCGGACGCCCGCGCCTGTCTCGACGACGATGTGTTGCCGCTCATTGTCCTCACTCGCTTTGTCGAGATCGGCGTTCAGGAATTTGCCTGGCATGTAGGCCACCTTCCGCACACGCCCGGTCACAGGCGACCGATTGATGTGGACGTCGAACACGCTCATGAAAATCGAAACGCGTGTGTACTCAGTCGCATCCAGCCCTTCCGCTCCGGCCAGTTCAGGCGGCGGAGCGACTTTCGAAATCATCGTGATCAGCCCGTCTGCCGGGGCAATGATCAGATTGTCGCCGCGCGGTGTGGTTCGGATCGGGTCGCGAAAGAACGCGAAGATCCAGATCGTCAGTCCGACCAGGATCCAGCCGACGAACTGCCAGCCAAGAAGGAACGCGAACAATGTGACGGCGGCAGAACCGGCTGCGAACTTGCGGCCTTCCGGGTGGGTTGAGGGGAAACGCCATTTGACGGTGGTGGTCGGGGCGAGCGCGCCGCCGGGCTTGTCCAGTGAGGGCATGGGCGCCTCCTTAAAGAGGCTGTCGGCAGCGCACAACGCTGCGGTTGCCTGAAGCGGGTCCGCGTCCTAATGCCCCGCCAAATCCGAAAAGCAGGAAGTCTATGTCCAAGATCAAGGTGAAAAACCCGGTCGTCGAGCTCGACGGCGACGAAATGACCCGCATCATCTGGCAGTGGATCCGAGAGCGCCTGATCCTGCCATTCCTCGATGTGGACCTGCTTTACTACGACCTCGGCATCGAGAAGCGCGACGAGACCGAGGACAGGATTACGGTCGAGGCCGCCGAAGCGATCAAGAAGCACGGCGTAGGCGTGAAGTGCGCAACGATCACGCCTGACGAAGCCCGAGTTGAAGAATTTAGCCTTAAGAAGATGTGGAAATCGCCCAACGGCACCATCCGCAACATTCTTGGCGGCGTCGTGTTTCGCGAGCCCATCGTCATCGCCAACGTGCCGAGGATCATCCCTGGCTGGACGGATCCGATCGTGATCGGTCGTCACGCGTTCGGCGACCAGTACAAGGCGACCGATTTCAAGGTCCCCGGTCCCGGCAAGCTGACAATTAAGTTCGTCGGAGAGGACGGCCAGGAGATCGAGCATGAAGTGTTCGATTTCCCGAGCGCCGGCGTCGCCATGGGGATGTACAACCTGGACGAGTCTATTCGCGACTTTGCCCGCGCCAGCTTCAACTACGGAATCAACCGCAAGTGGCCGGTCTACCTGTCGACGAAGAATACGATCCTCAAGGCTTACGATGGTCGCTTCAAGGATATCTTCCAGGAAACCTTCGACAACGAATTCAAGGCGAAGTTCGACGAACTGGGTATCGAATATCAGCATCGCCTGATCGACGACATGGTCGCCAGCGCTCTCAAATGGAGCGGCAAGTTCATCTGGGCCTGCAAGAACTACGACGGAGACGTTCAGTCGGACCAGGTTGCTCAAGGCTTTGGTTCGTTGGGCCTGATGACCTCGATCCTGATGACCCCGGACGGCAAGACGGTCGAAGCGGAGGCTGCTCACGGCACCGTCACCCGCCACTACCGTATGCACCAGCAGGGCAAGGCGACCTCGACCAATCCAATCGCGTCCATCTTCGCGTGGACCGGCGGCCTGAAGTTCCGCGGCAAGATCGACGAGACGCCCGACGTCGTCCGATTTGCGGAAACGCTCGAGCAGGTTTGCATCGACACGGTCGAGGCCGGTCACATGACGAAGGACCTCGCAATCCTCGTCGGCCCGGATCAGCCCTGGATGACCACCGAGCAGTTCTTCGACACGATCGTCAAGAACCTCGAAACGACGATGAAATCCTGGGAAGAGGCGCCAGCGGAGAGCGAACCCGCTCGCGCCTGACGCCGAGCCCGACAAGGCGTCCTGGAATCCTGCGCAGAAGCGGGAAGCGATCGAACAGGCGCACGATGAACGGCGCCCGCCGGATTGGCTCCCGAGACTGAATGACGCGACCGATGACGCGTTCCTGCGCGGCCTTTTGTGCGCCTTGGATCACGCGTGTCGGGAACAGGCGGCGCTCCTCGACCTTGCGGAGGTACGGATCGACATCCTCGCCTCGTGCCAGCGGCGCCGCGAGAATGTTGGCCGCGGCAACTGCATCTTGAACCGCGAGGTTGATGCCAATGCCTCCGATTGGTGACATTGCATGAGCTGCGTCACCAATCGCCAGCAAGCCGTTCTGGTGCCAGGTCGTGAGCCGGTCGAGCTTCACGCTCAAAAGGTGCAAATCCGTAATCTCGTCGAGCTCGGTTAGGTTCAGCCCTTCAGGTGCCGCCGCCGCCACTTCCTCGCGGATCGCTTCGATCCCCCGCTGCTGGTAGGCTTCAGCGGCTCCTTTCGGGATGACGAACGCACATTGCCAGTAATCGCCGCGATCGATCATTACCAGAATGCGGCCGCTCTCGACATTACCCCGCAGCCCGCCGACCTCCTTCTCCGGCTTGGCGAGGCGAAACCAGAAGACGTCGATCGGCGCGCCGAGGTCCTCAACGGGCAAGGTTTGCCGAACGATCGATGCTCGGCCGTCAGCGGCGATTGTGAGCGGTGCTCGAACATCGCGACCATTCTTCAGTCGGACGCCAACCACCCTGCCCTGCTCCTCAGCAAAGCTTTCGACCGGCGTCTCCATCTCGAGGTGAAAGCCGGGGAAGGCTTTGGCCTCGACGCGAAGGAAATCGAGAAATTCCCACTGCGGCATCATCGCAATGAATGGCGCGGGCGTGTGAAGGTGTGACAAGTCGCCGATCGTCCATTCACGCCCGGCCAGCCGTAGTTCCGCCTTATCGACCTTGTTATGCGGGCGCTGGAGGAAGCGCTCCAGCATCCCGAGCTGATCGAGGATCTCCATCGTTGAGGGATGAACCGTGTCGCCGCGGAAATCGCGGAAGAAATCAGCATGCTTCTCGAAGATGCGAACTTCGCAGCCGGCGCGCGCGAAAAGCAGGCCGGCCATGACGCCCGCCGGCCCTCCGCCAACGACGATGAGGTCTGCGTCTTGCTCTGACGTCATGCCGTCGGCTTACAGCCGTTACGGCCGGAAGTCAGCGCCTAGTGAGCGCCTCCGCTTTGTGGGCTGCTTGCTTCCCGTCATCCGTCTCCACGAGGTATTCGGGATTATCCTTCGACGCGGCGACCTTGTGACCCTTGATGTGGGTTGGCTCCGTGAGCTTTTTCACGACCTTTCCTTCGGCCGTACCGCCATGCGATTTCCAACTAACGCTGTCGCCAGCCTTCAACTGCTTGCTCATGATCATTTTCTCCAGACGCTGGAGGAAACGTTCGAGCAAGCCGCGAGGGTGACAGATTTTCGGGCACCTGCTCTAAAGCCGGTATGCACGGCGAATTCGGAACATCTGGCTTCAGCGATGCCCTGGTGATCCTCGGGGCAGCAGGGATCGTCATCCCGGCCTTTGCCCGCCTGCGCATCTCGCCGGTGATCGGCTTTATCCTGGTCGGGATGATCGTCGGTCCTTCCGGCCTCGGTGGCCTGACACATGAGTTCTCGTGGCTGAACTACCTGACCATTTCCAACCGTGAGGCGATCGACCCATTCGCCGAGTTCGGCATTATCCTTCTCCTCTTTGCGATCGGGCTCGAACTAAGTTTTCGACGCCTCGTCGCGATGCGGAAGATGGTATTCGGGATTGGGGCAGCTGAGCTCATTTTGAGCGCGGCTCTGATCGGCGGTGCGCTGGCGCTTTTTGGTCACACGGCTTCGAGCGCTGCGGTCCTCGGTTTCGCCCTTGCAATGTCGTCCACTGCACTGGTGCTGCCGATCGCCGGTACGACGAGCCCCGTCGGAAAGGCGGCGCTTGCCATGCTGCTGTTCGAGGACCTTGCACTCGTGCCGCTGCTCTTCGTTTTCGGCACCGCCGCCGCAGCTGCCGCGTCCGGCCTCATTGAGGTGGCGTGGAAAGGGGCGATCGTCATCGGCGGACTGTTGCTCATCGGCAGGCTTTTCCTTCCCGCGCTGTTTGCCCAGGCGGCGCGGACCAAGAGCCCAGAGATTTTCTTGGCCGTCAGCCTGCTGGTGGTGATCCTTGCAAGCATTGCCACCGGCGCGGTTGGACTATCACCGATCCTGGGAGCGCTGATCGCTGGCGTCCTGATCGCCGAGACCGAATATCATAGCGAAGTCGAAGTGGTGACGGCGCCGTTCCGCGGCCTCGCACTCGGAATTTTCCTGATCACGATCGGCATGCGAATTGATTTCCGGTTGCTGACCAGCATCTGGCCGCAGCTGCTCCTGGCATTGGTGGGCATTCTCGTCGTCAAAGCATTCGTAACGGGTGGGCTGTTGCGGTTGAGCGGCTCGCGTGTCGGCGTAGCCGCCGAAACCGGTCTGCTGATGGCCTCGCCCTCGGAGACGACTTTGATCCTACTTGGCGCTGCTGCGGCAACGGGTGCAATCGCGCAAAGCACCGCGACTTTCTGGCAGGCAGCGACGGCGATCGGCCTCACCATTACGCCCCTGCTGGCAATGCTCGGCCGGCTGGCTGCAAGGCGTGTCGACCCGCACGCCCTCGAAGCCGCGGAAGGCGGTGCCGAAGGACGTACAATTGTGTTCGGCTTCGGCCGGGTCGGGCGGATGGTTGCCGACATGCTCGAGGAACACGGCCGCCCCTATCTCGCCGTCGACAGCGACATCGACAACGTTATGTCTGCGCGAGAGGCCGGTTACAGCATTCTGTTCGGAGATGTCGCGCGCACCGAACTGATCGAGAAATTGAACTTGGGAAGCTCCTCCGCCCTGGTCCTGACGATGGACGATCCCGTGCTCGTCGCGCGCCTGACAAGACGGCTGCGGAGCAGTTTTCCGGAGCTCGCCATCATCGCCCGAGCTCGTGACACCGACCATGCGGCCAAGCTTTACGAAGCCGGCGTGACCGACGCCGTGCCGGAGACGCTCGAAGCATCCCTTCAGCTGTCCGAAGCTGTCCTGGTCGACATTGGCGTGGCGATGGGACCCGTCATCGCCAGCATCCACGAGAAGAGGTCGGAACTGCGATCAGAGATCATGGCGCAGGCGGAAATGGAGGCTGAGCCGCGACTTGGACGGCGCAGAGCAAGGGACTCGCGTCAGTCGGTTGCGGGTTCGAACCGAAGCACGCCCGCGGCGTAAGTCTTGTGCTCCGCATTATCCGCCGGGTGACGGTCGCCGTCGAAGACGACGATTTCTCTGAAGTCGAACGGTGAGAGGCCCTCGAGACAGGCAACATTGACGCCGAGCTGATCGGGGTTCGACCGGCGCTTGTGGTGAGTGTAGATGCCGCAGACGGTGCAGAAGTGATGCTCGGCCGACCTCGTATTGAAGCGATAGGTTCCGAGCTGCTCCTCGCCTTGAAGCAGATGGAATCCCTGAGGCGTCGACGTGACCGCCACCGCACCACGCATCCGGCAGATGCTGCAGGTACAGCGCCGCGCGGACGAAAGGCCGAGTGGCAGCTCGGCCGTAAACCTGACCGCACCGCAATGGCATGAGCCGTTCAGTGTAACTGGCTCAGTGCCAGCCGTATCGATCACGCAGCGACCTTTTCCAGCGCGTCCTTGACCGCCGCAAGCGCTTCCTCCGCCTTGGACCCGTCAGGTCCGCCGCCTTGCGCCATATCGGGCCGTCCTCCGCCGCCCTGCCCGCCGAGCGCGCTGACCGCCGCCTTGAGAAGGTCGACGGCATTGACCTGTCCCGTCAGATCGTCGGTTACGCCGACGGCGACGCTCGCGCGCCCATCGTTGACCGCGATGAGCGCTGCAATTCCCGAACCGACGCGCTGCTTCATGGTGTCAACGGTGGACCGCAAGTCTTTGGGATTCAAGCCTTCTACGACCTGACCGAGGAAGCTGTGACCGCCGACCTGCTCTGGCGCCGTCGCATCCGCCTTCGCCGAGCCTCCGCCCATGGCCAACGCCTTCTTTGCGTCGGCGAGCTCGCGCTCCAAGCGCCGCCGCTCTTCGACCAGCGATGCGATCCGCGCGGGCACTTCATCCGGCGATGACTTGAGTGTCGCGGCCGCCTCCCGCAGCTTGGTGTCGCGATCGCCGAGCCATTTGCGAGCGGCCTCGCCAGTAAACGCCTCGATCCTGCGCACTCCGGAAGACACCGCACTTTCGCCGATGATCTTCAGCAGCTGGATATCCCCCAGCGCCCGAACGTGAGTCCCGCCGCACAGCTCGACGGAATAGTCCGCCTCCGAGGTTCGTCCCATCGAGAGAACGCGAACTTCATCGCCATATTTCTCGCCGAACAGGGCCATGGCTCCGGCGGCGATCGCTTCGTCGGGCGTCATTAACCGGGTCTGCACGGTCTCATTGCCCCGAATCTGCGCGTTCACATCCGCTTCGACCTGATCGATCTCCTCGCGCGTCAGCGCCTTGGGATGCGAGAAATCGAAACGGAAGTAGTCGGGAGCAACCAGGCTCCCTTTCTGGGTGACGTGCGTACCCAAACGATGGCGAAGGGCCGCATGCAGCAGGTGGGTTGCGCTATGGTTGGCGCGGACGCGGTCCCTGCGCTCGGCATCGACGGCTTGGTGGACGGTCTCGCCGACCGTCAGCTCGCCCGCGACGACCTTGGTGCGGAGGACGTGCAGCCGCCCAAGCGGCTTCATCGTGTCCTGGACATCGCCCTGGAAGCCTTTGAGCGTAGTCAATTTTCCTGTGTCGCCGATCTGGCCGCCACTTTCGCCGTAGAAAGGCGTCTGGTTGGGCACGATGTCGACGATCTCGCCAATCTCAGCCCGCTCGACACGCTTCCCATCCTTGACGATCGCAAGGGCGACGCCCTCCCCTTCATCCCCAGAATATCCAGTGAATTCGGTGCTCCCGAACTCCTCGGCGATGTCGAACCACAGTTCGTCGGAGGCGCGCTCGCCCGAACCTTTCCAGGCAGCCCGCGCCGCCGCCCTCTGCTGCGCCATTGCGGCATCGAAGCCTTCGCGATCGACACCAAGCCCGCGAACGCGCAGCGCATCTTCGGTCAGGTCGTAAGGAAAGCCGAACGTGTCGTAGAGCTTGAAGGCCGTTTCGCCGGGTAAAGTACCGCCGGCCGCTAGAGAGACAGTCGCTTCGTCGAGTAGCTTGAGGCCGTTCGCCAGCGTCTGGCGGAAGCGCACCTCTTCTTGTTGCAATGTAGCCTCGATCAGCGGCTGCGCTCGTACCAGCTCGGGGAAAGCCGCGCCCATCTCCGCGACCAGCGCCGGCACAAGGCGGTACATCAAGGGCTCCTTGGCGCCGAGCAGATGGGCGTGCCGCATCGCGCGCCGCATGATCCGGCGGAGGACATAGCCCCTGCCCTCGTTCGCCGGCAGGACGCCATCCGCCACAAGGAAGCCCGATGCGCGCAGGTGGTCGGCGATCACGCGATGGCTTGCCTGCTTGTCGCCTTCCGCCTTGGTCTTGGTCAGCGCTTCGCTGGCTTCGATCAACGCACGAAACATGTCCGTGTCGTAATTGTCGTGCACGCCCTGCAGGACCGCCGAGAGGCGCTCGAGGCCCATGCCCGTATCGATGCTCTTCTTCGGCAATTCGGAGACGATCTCACCGGCCGCCTGCTCGTATTGCATGAAGACCAGGTTCCAGATCTCGACGAAGCGATCGCCGTCTTCGTCAGGCGAGCCCGGAGGACCGCCCGGAATATGATCGCCATGGTCGTAGAAAATCTCGGAACACGGACCGCATGGGCCGTCGTCGCCCATCGCCCAGAAATTGTCCTTGGTCGGGATGCGGATGATCCGGCTGTCGGGAAGCCCGGAGATCTTCTTCCAAAGATCGAATGCCTCGTCGTCAGTATGATAAACGGTGGCGGTCAGCCGGTCTGGACTGATCCCCCATTCCTTCGTAATGAGGTTCCACGCAAGTTCGATCGCTCGATCCTTGAAGTAATCGCCGAACGAGAAATTCCCGAGCATTTCGAAGAAGGTATGGTGCCGCGCGGTATAGCCGACGTTGTCGAGATCGTTGTGCTTGCCGCCGGCGCGGACGCATTTCTGGGAGCTGGTCGCGGTCGAGTAAGGCTTGCTCTCGAGTCCCGTGAACACGTTCTTGAACGGCACCATGCCCGCGTTCACGAACATCAGGGTCGGATCGTTCTGCGGCACCAAGGGTGCGGATTGGACGCGCGCATGCCCGTTCGTCTCGAAGTAATCGAGGAAGGAGCGGCGGATATCGTTCGTCGAGGTCATCGCAGGCGGCATGTAAATGCGCTGCTGCACTGCGGCAAGGAGCGCCGTTGACGGCCAGTGTTCGAATGCTAGCGTCTTCGCCAGGGGGGATAGCATGAAACGCATCGCTTTTGCCTTGCTGGCCTGCGCTGCAGCGCCGGTCATGGCCCAGTCCAGCGAACACCAAGGCCACCTGATGAAGGAGGCCACCCCACCGAAGGCCCTCATCCTTGACGGCTATGGTAACGGCGGGTTCACGATCACGACTGCCAATCCGAAGGCGCAGGCCTTCTTCAACAACGGGATGCAGCTCGCTCATGCCTTCGCCCACAAGGCCGCAGTCGAAGCGATGGAGGAGTCCGTCCGGCTCGATCCCCAATGTGCGATGTGCCTATGGGGACAGGCCTGGGCCGATGGCCCGACGATCAACTACGGCAAGAGCGAGGACGAGGTCGCGAAGCTTGCCGAACTGGCGGACAAAGCCGCGGACCTTGCCAAGGCCAAAGGCTCCGAGCGCGAACGCCAGCTCATTCATGCTCTTCAGTTGCGCTACAAGGACGGTGGCGGAGGCAAGGACGGCGATTTGAAATTCGCGAAGGCGATGGCCGCTCTCGCTTCGAGATATCCTGACGATGACGAGATCGCCGTCATGGCCGCGGACGCATGGCTGATGACGAAGGCCGATACCGCAGAGGACTGGAAGTTGAATGCCGAGCTGTCGATCCCGCTGCTCGAGCGCGTACTTCGGCGCAATCCGAACGATACACCGGCAATCCATTTCTACATCCACGCAACGGAGATCGCCGAGCGACCGGCGCTCGCGGAGCCCTACGCGGACCGGCTTGGGACGCTGGCTCCAAGGGCGAGCCATCTCGTCCACATGCCAAGCCACACCTATTACTGGGTCGGCCGCTATGAGGATGCGGCAAAGGCGAACATGCGGGCCGTCGAAATCGGTATCGACAACGCGAAGAAGCTGGGCCTTCCCGCACCGAACGGCGTGTGGGGACTGCCGTATCACGCGCACAACGTAACCTTCGGACTTGGGGGCGCGCTTCAGGCAGGCGATGCCGACATCGCACTCCGGCTCGGCCGTCCGCTTGTCGAGATGTCGCAATCGGACGGCAAGGCCGGACCCTATCGGCAGATGATTGCCGCGAACGGCTATTACGCCATGGCCCTATTCTCGGACCCAAAGGACGTGCTGGCTCTTCCGCAACCGAAATTGCCGTTCCTCGAGGCCGCATGGCATTACGCGCGCGGCGAAGCCTTTGCGAAGCTTGGGAATGAGGAAGCGGTCCGCAAGGAAGCAGCCGCGATTCATGGCGTCACCGGCGAACTCAGCAAGGACGACGGCTCGCTGCAGGCCCAGACCATGACTTACATCGCGCGCAACGTGCTTGTGGGCCGCGCTGACATGATGGCGCATCGGCCGAAGGAGGCTGCCCAGGCCTTCGCGGAAGCCGCGGAGCACGAGGAGAGCGACGACTTCCGGTCCGTCTCGGATCCTCCCGCATGGCACTATCCGGTGCGCCGTGACCTCGCCCTCGCGTTGGAGGCGCAGGGTGATTTGGCGGGAGCACGCCGAGAGGCGGCCGCCGCTCTGGCGTTCCGCAAGAATGATCCCGGCACGCTGGCGTTGATGGCCAAGCTCGACGGCGCGTCGGCCGCTCGCTAGTCGAATTGCATGGCGAAGCGACCCAAGTCCACCATTCCCCAGTACAAGCGCCGTAGGCCGAACAAGCGCGGTCCGATCGTCCGACTGATCGTGTTTTTGATGAAGCTGGCGCTCATTTTCCTGGTCGGCTCATTCCTGTGGGTGCTGGCTTATCGCTTCGTAAACCCGCCGATCACAGCGACCATGCTTGGAGACATCGTCGCCGGACGCGGTGCGACGAAGGACTGGATGAGCATCGAGGACATCGATCGCGACATGGTCCGCGCCGCGATCGGCGCCGAAGACAGCAAGTTCTGTTCCCATAGTGGCTTCGATGTGGAAGCCATTGAAGATGCAATGAAACGCAACGCTTCCGGAGGTCGAATCCGCGGCGGATCAACGATCAGTCAGCAGACCGCCAAGAACGTCTTCCTGTGGCAGGGAGGCGGCTATTTCCGTAAGGGCCTGGAAGCCTGGTTCACGTTCCTTATCGAGCATGTCTGGGGCAAGCGCCGGATCATGGAGGTCTATCTCAACGTCGCTGAAACCGGGATCGGCACATATGGCGTCAACGCGGGATCGCAGCGCTATTTCGATCACGACGCGAGCGCGATGAGTCCGACGGAAGCTGCGCGTATCGCCGCGGTCCTCCCTCTTCCAAAGAAGCGCGGAGCGGTCACACCGAAGGGGTTCACGCGCCGCTATGGCAATTCAATCAGCTCGAGGATCGGCATCGTTGCCCGCGACGGTCTCGACGCCTGCGTCTACCGCGACGTCGTTCCTCCGAAGAACAAGGATGCGCCGAAGACCGCAAGGCCATCCACGGGTCTCCCAGGTGAAGAATATGAAAGCGCGAAACCCCTGCCTCCGCTAAATGAGGCCGTCGAAGAGCTGCCGCCTGAGTCGCCGGAGCCGGTTGTCATCAACGCCCCCGCGCCGGCTCCTCAGCAGCAACCCGCGACGAATGAGGCGAGCCCTCCCGTCAGATCAGAGGAAAGTCCGCCGCCTCCGCCGGTCGGTCAGTAGCTAAACCGTTCATCGCCCGGCCTTTTTGCGTTCGGTTGAGGAACGACGGGTGCTTGCCCGCCGTTCAGGCCGCAAACCCAAAATGGAGGACAAGTGATGGCTACACGTACTCAGAGTCGATCCTCATCCAGCAGCCGCTCGAACAATCGCGGCTCGTCACGATCAGGTAACGGCAACAGCGACCGCAGCCAGACCCGAAGCGGTGGTGACCGGAGCGCCTTTACCTGGGGCGAGAACGCCGGGCCGCTTCTCGGAGCAGCGCTGGCCGGCGCAGCAATCGGCTTTGCGGCGAACTACGGCCGCAAATTCCTGATGCAGGGAATGGAATCCCTAGCGGGCGACTGGGATGACATCCTCGCCGCTGAGCACGAGCTGGCCTTGGGCATCTTCGACAAGATGCTGGCAACCGACGAGACGCAGACCTGGAAGCGCAGCATGCTGCTGATGAAGCTGACCCATGCGCTCGACAAGCATGCGCACCAGGAGGAAATGGTCGTTTATCCCGCACTTCGCGAAGCCAACATGGCCGTCAACGCCGACGAGCTCGAAGGCGAGCACGGTTACGTCAAGACCTACCTCTACGAACTCAAGAACATGGGCCCGGAGGCCCCGAACTGGCTCGAGAAAGTCCGGGAGTTCCGCTCTTTGGTGTCGAAGCACGCGCACATGGAAGAGGAAGAAGTCTTCCCCGCCTTCAAGCGCGATCTTAGCGACGAACAGAATGCCAAGATCACGGGCCTTGTGAACGCAGACGGCTTCTGGATGGCTTAGCCGCTAGCTGACGAGGGCGAGTCTCGGCGGTTCCTGCACGGAAAGGTCGACACTCCCCTCGCCGGCAATCCGCTCGATGCGAGCCTGGAGCTCTGCATCGAGCGCGAAGTCGCGACCCGCCACGACAATTGCTTCGCCGCCGGTCGACAAGGGGAGGAACAGGCGCACAAGCCCGCCGCCACCGCCAACGTTGGACAGCTCTCGGGCAATTGCTGGCACAAGCGTCGCGGATGGCACGCGTACTTCCATCTGCAGCCTTGTCCGCTTCGCCAACGTCTCCAGCGGTTGGAAACGTTTGATCGCCACGCGCGGAAGTTCGTCGCCCGGACGCTTGTCGAGTTCGACGGTCAGCAGGCCGCAAGTCTGAGCCTTCGCGGCAGCTTCCACAGCCGCACTGGCGTCATCGTCGAAAATGCTGGCTTGGAATTGCCCGGAGGAATCGCTGAGCGTCGCCATCAGATAGCGGCGCCCCTTGGCCGACGTTCTCCAGCGCACATCTTCCACCAGCGCCGCCATCACGGCACCCGCCCTGCCCTCTGCGGGCATCGGCAAATCGGCAAGCTGCGCAAAGGTCTTTGCCTTGTTCGCTTCCAGGATGTGCCGGTGGGAATCCACCGGATGGGCGGAGAAATAGAAGCCGAACGAGTCACGCTCGGCCGCCATCCGCTGAGCGAGCGACCATGCCTCGGCCTTGGTCAGCCGGATTGGAGCCATCGCAGAGCTGCCGCCGCCGAACAGCCCACCCTGCCCGCTGTTGCGCTGATCGGCCGCGCTGGCCGCGTGGGCAAGGATGGTTTCGGCCGACGCATGGACTGCTGCCCGGTCGGGAGCGATCGCGTCGAAAGCGCCCGAAGCGGCGAGGCTCTCGATCTGGCGCCGGTTGAGCAGGCGCGGGTCGATCCGCTCGGCGAAGTCATCGAGGGACTTGAACGGGCCGTTCATCTCACGTTCCGTAACGAGCGCTTCCATCGCCTTCTCGCCAACCCCTTTGAGGGCGCCAAGGGCATAACGGACCTTGCCGTTTTCAACGGAGAAGGCCGCCTCGCTCGCGTTGATGCAGGGCGGCAGGCATTCGATCTCGCCGCGCCGCATGTCCTCCACGAACAAGGCCAGCTTGTCGGTCAGCGCGATGTCGAAGCTCATCGACGCGGCATAGAATTCGGGGCGGTGATGCGCCTTCAGCCAACCCGTGTGATAAGCGACCAGCGCGTAAGCGGCTGCGTGCGACTTGTTGAAGCCGTACCCGGCGAACTTGTCGATCAAATCGAACAACTCTGACGCCTTGGCCGGAGTGATATTATGCGCCTTGCAGCCCTCGACGAAGCGCGCCCGCTGCGCATCCATCTCCGACTTGATCTTCTTGCCCATGGCACGGCGGAGAAGGTCGGCTTCGCCCAGTGAATAGCCAGCGAGCACCTGCGCCGCCTGCATCACCTGCTCCTGGTAGACGAAGATCCCGTAAGTCTCCTTGAGCACTTCCTCCAGCATCGGATGCGGATAAGCGAGTTCGGCGCGTCCGTTCTTGCGGTCGCCGAACATCGGAATGTTGTCCATCGGACCCGGCCGGTACAGCGAGACGAGCGCGATGATGTCGCCGAAGTTGGTCGGGCGGACGGCCGCAAGTGTTCGCCGCATACCCTCGGATTCCAGCTGGAACACGCCGACCGTGTCGCCGCGCTGGAGAAGTTCGTAGACGTCCGGATCGTCCCAGGTCAGGGTCGAGAACTCGACTTCGATGCCCTGCTCGGCCAGCAGCCGCTCGGCTTCCTTGAGCACCGAGAGTGTCTTCAGGCCGAGAAAGTCGAATTTCACCAGACCCGCGGCCTCGACATATTTCATGTCGAACTGAGTGACCGGCATGTCGGATCGCGGATCGCGATACAGCGGCACCAGGTCGTCAAGGCTGCGGTCGCCGATGACAACGCCCGCAGCGTGAGTCGACGCGTGGCGAGGAAGCCCCTCGAGCTTCATCGCCAGGTCGAACAGCCGGCGAACCTCGGAATCGCCTTTGTACTCGGCCGCTAGCTCCGACACGCCATTCAGCGAGCGCTCGAGAGTCCACGGATCGGTCGGATGGTTGGGGATCAGCTTGGCGAGGCGGTCGACCTGCCCATAGCTCATCTGCAGGACGCGCCCGGTGTCCTTCAGCACCGCGCGCGCCTTCAGGCGCCCGAAGGTAATGATTTGCGCAACGCGATCGCGCCCGTACTTCTGCTGGACGTAGGAAATGACCTCGTCGCGACGGGTTTCGCAGAAGTCGATGTCGAAGTCGGGCATCGACACACGTTCCGGGTTCAAGAAGCGCTCGAAGAGCAGATTGAGGGCAAGCGGATCGAGGTCGGTGATCGTCAGTGCCCAGGCGACGACGGATCCTGCCCCGGAGCCGCGACCCGGCCCGACCGGAATATCGTGCGCTTTCGCCCATTTGATGAAGTCGGCGACGATCAGGAAGTAGCCGGCAAACCCCATGCGGGTAATGACGTCAATCTCGAACTCGAGCCGCTCTCGATAGGCGGCCTTTTCCTCCTCGTTGCGGCCCACGAGACGCGCATCCAGGCCGGCGAAGGCATCGGTGCGTAGCTGCTCATCTTCATGGTCGGAAAGCCTTGGAAGGATGGGCCGACGGCTCGGCGCCCCGACGGCGCAGCGCATGGCGATGACGCCTGTATTGGCCAATGCTTCCGGAAGATCGATGAACAGTTCCGCCATCGCCGCCGAGTCCTTCAGCCATGCTTCGGGCGAAGACGTCTTCCGGTCGGAGCTTTCGACGTAAGCGGATTGCGCGATGCAAAGCATGGCATCGTGCGCGGCATGGAAGCTTGGATCGGAGTAGGCTGCCGGATTGGTCGCCACGAGCGGAAGATCGCGTTCGTATGCAAGTTCGATCAGCCGGTCTTCCGACGCTTCTTCAACGGGATCTCCGCGGCGGATAATTTCGACGTACAGGCGGTCCGGGAACGCGGCCTGCAGGTGGTCCAGATAGGCCTTAGATTTGTCCAGCTGCCCTTCTGACACGAGACGGGCGAGCGCCCCCTCTGAGCCGGCTGTCAGAGCGATGAGGCCCTCGCTCTTCGCCTCAAGGGCGCTGAATTCCACGTGAGGATCGAACTCGACCGGACGGTCGAGGTGCGCAGAGGAGACGAGGTGGCACAGGTTCGAATAGCCCTGCTCGTCTTTAGCGAGCAGGACGATCCAATCGACTCCAATGCCCAGCTCTGGAGGTCGCGCAACAGCGAGCATAGCCCCAACGATTGGCTGAACGCCCTTTGCGGAGCACCCATCCGTGAAAGCCATCGCGGCGTAGAGTCCATTGCGGTCGGTCAGGGCGACGGCCGGGAAACCGAGCTTGGCCGCGCGCTCCGCAATCGCTTTCGGCTCCATCGCCCCTTCTAGCATCGTGAAGGAAGAGAAGACGCGAAGCGAAACGTAGGGCTGAGTCACTCGCCGAATATGGCGCCGTAAGCGACAAAACGCATCTGCACGCCCGCGCTTTTCCACATGTTTTTGAGGTGCCGCCCGAACGCTATGGCAACTATCTTTGGGGGTGCCAGTCGCCAGTCATGATGTCGCGAATTTCGCGCATGCGTCCACGGTACGTGTCGGCGATGCAGGCATTTTCCGTACACTGATCGCGATAGCCGAGGAATTCGTTGCGGGTACGGATGAGGAGCTCGCGCTGTTCCGGGCTCGCTTGGGCCAATGCGCCGGCGAATTGCGCGGACATCCTGCGGTCGAGGGCGGCGAGATTTGGGTCGTCGCAGACCGCAGCTTCTCCCGCCGTGCGTGCATTTGCGCAGTTGAAGCTTGGCCCGCCCGCAGCTTCCGGCTGGGGAGCCAGCGGATCGGGCGGTGTTATGACGTCAACTCCATTGATCGTTGTGTTCGACAACGGATCCGTATTGTCCGGCGCTGTCGTCGCAATTGACGAGAGTGGCCCGACGATCGCCGAGGCATCCGTCAACGTGACCGTCCGCGCATCCGATCCCGCACCCTGTTGGACGGTATAGAGAACATCGGCACTGAGCGAGCTCTTACCACCGGCAGCAACGCCGGGAGGAAGGTCGAGCGTCAAGGTCCCGTTGCAAGTGACACTGCCATCCGTGCCTTCATCGCGAAGCACCGCGGCTTCCATGCGGACGGAGGCGGCCGAGGCGATCTTGGCGAGAGCCGCCTGATCGCTACCGCGAAGCTCCGCTGCCTGCTGGAAGATCGCGGTCCGAATGGCCGCGGAGGTCGCTTCTCCTGAACAGAGTGACGACGGATCGCCCGCTGACGCGCTAACCTCGTCACCGGTCAGGCGATCGTTCTCGCTGGAGCGGCTGCCCCACAGCATCATACCGACCAGGATCAGGATAAGGACGCCAAGCGCGACGGAAGCAATCACGGTCGCATTGATGCGCTGACCGCCGCCTTCGCCTTGCGGGTCCACTACTGCAGCTGACCTTCGTGGAGACGCACCACGCGGTCCATCTTCGCCGCAAGCCGTTCGTTGTGAGTGGCGACAAGGGCCGCACTCCCCTCCCCGCGTACCAGCGAGAGGAACTCGGCCAGCACCGTATCGGCGGTTGCTTCGTCAAGATTGCCGGTCGGCTCATCCGCGAGGACCAGCGGCGGCTTGTTGGCAAGGGCCCGCGCGACCGCAACGCGCTGCTGCTCGCCGCCGGAAAGTTTCGAAGGACGGTGATCGAGCCGCGATCCGAGCCCAAGCGCCCCGAGAAGCTGCTCCGCACGCCCTCGCGCGGCATCGGTCTCCGCGCCATGGATCAGCTGCGGAAGCACTACATTTTCGCGCGCGTTGAATTCCGGAAGGAGGTGGTGAAACTGGTAAACGAACCCGAGCGCATTGCGGCGCAGGTCGGTCCTCCCGTTGTCGTCGAGCGTGGATGCCTCGCGGCCCGCAATCCGGATCGACCCTTCGAACCCGCCTTCGAGCAGGCCAACCGCTTGAAGCAATGTGGATTTGCCCGATCCCGAAGGACCGAGCAACGCAACGATCTCGCCGGGCATGACATCCAGGTCCACACCTCGGAGGACATGAATTGTGACGTCGCCCTGCGTGAAGCTCCGCTTGAGGCCACGCGTCGAAAGGACTGCGTCACTCATAGCGAAGGACCTGGACCGGATCGGTGCTCGCGGCCTTCCACGCCGGGTACAGTGTCGCGAGGAAGGACAGGATCAGGGCGATCAGGATAATCGCGGTGACTTCGACCGGATCGGATTTGGACGGCAGCTCCGAAAGGAAGCGCACCGATGGATCCCACAGGTTCTGGCCCGTCACGAACTGAATCCCGTCCACTACCGACTGCCGGAAGAAGAGGAAGATCGCGCCAAGAATGATGCCCAATACGATCCCGAGCGATCCGATGGTCACACCAACCGTCACGAAGACCTTCATCATGCTCCGCCGGCTGGCGCCCATGGTCCGCAGGATCGCGATGTCGCGGGTCTTCGCCCGGACGAGCATGATCAGCGACGACAGGATGTTGAACACCGCGACCAGCACGATCAGCGACAGGACGACGAACATTGCGACGCGCTCGATCTCCAGCGCCTCGAACAGCGCCGAGTTCATCTGCTGCCAGTCGACGAGAATCCCCTTGCCCTGAACCGTTGGAGCGAGGGGTTCGAGGATCTGACGAGCCTTGTCCGGATTGCTGGTCTGGATTTCGACCATCCCCACCTGGTCGCCCATCATCAATAAGGTCTGGGCGTCCTGCATCGGCATGACGACAAACGACTTGTCGTAATCGTAGACGCCGACCTCGAAGATGGCTCCCACCTGGTAGGAGACGATCCGTGGAACCGTCCCGACCGGGGTGGAGCGGCCGTCCGGACTGATCAGGCTGATTTCGCTCCCGACGTAGGCGCCAAGCGTCTCCGCGAGCCGCGACCCAATTGCGACCCGCCCGCTGCCCGGTGTGATCGAATTGATGTTTCCGGACAGGACGTTGCTTGTGATCACTTTGTTGCCGCGGATGTCTTCCAGGCGGAGGCCGCGGACGATCACGCCTTCGACGCGGCCATTGGCCGAGGCCATCAGTGGCTGCTCGATCAGCGGAGTCGCCGACGTGACGCCGGGAAGCTTGCGCGCGGTGTCGGCAATGTTTTGCCAGTCGGCCAGGCGCCCCTCATAACCCTGAACGATCGCGTGCCCGTTGAGTCCGACAATCTTGTCGAACAGCTCGGCGCGAAAGCCGTTCATTACGCTCATCACGATGATCAGCGCGGCAACCCCAAGAGCAACCGCAAACAGGCTGATCGAGGCGACGAGGAAGATGAATCCCTCACCCTTGCCGGGAAGAAGATAGCGTCGAGCGACCGCGCGCTCGTACCTGTTCAGGATCATTCGGACAGCCTCGCGAGAGCGGATTCCACGCTCAGCTCATGGCGCTCACCAGATGAACGGCGCTTGAGTTCCACCGTTCCTGCCGCGATCCCGCGCGGTCCGACCACGACCTGCCAAGGCAGTCCGATCAAATCCATCGTCGCCAGCTTCGCCCCGCCGCGCTCGTCGCGATCGTCGTAGGCGACTTCAATGCCGGCAAGCTGCAGATTGCCGTACAGCTCCTCGGCTGCCGCCACGCTCGGCTCGTCGTCCTGCCGCATGGTAACGATGCCAACCTTCCAAGGCGCCACGCTCTCGGGCCAGATGATGCCGGCGTCGTCATGGCTCGCCTCGATGATTGCGCCCACCAGCCGGGAAACACCGACGCCGTAGCTTCCCATCATCGGAGTGACCGGCTTCCCGTCCGAGCCCGAGACCTTGAGACCCATGGCCGCGGAATATTTGTCGCCGAAGTAGAAGATGTGACCGACTTCGATCCCTCGACCGGTCCGCTTGCGGTCTTCGGAAAGCGTTGCCCAGCGGGCCTCGTCGTGCGTCTCGTCGGTCGCGGAGTAGGTAGAACTCACCCGCTCAAACAGCGCCTTCAGGCCCTCGGCGTCGCCATACTGGAGATCTGACTGTTGCCAGTCGAATTCCTCGAATGCTGCGTCATAGAACACCTCGCTCTCGCCGGTGGGCGCGAGGACGATGAATTCGTGACTGAGGTCGCCGCCGATCGGGCCAGACGCAGCCTTCATCGGCACTGCCTGAATTCCGAGGCGCTGAAACGTTCGCAGATAAGCCAGCAACTGCGTGTAATAGCTCTGCCGCGCACCCTCTTCGTCGAGATCGAAGCTGTAGGCGTCCTTCATCAGGAATTCGCGCCCGCGCATCACGCCGAAGCGAGGGCGCACTTCGTCGCGGAACTTCCATTGGATGTGGTAGAGCGTACGCGGAAGTTCGCGATAGCTCTTCAGCTCGTCGCGAACGATCGCGGTGAGCATTTCCTCATTCGTCGGACCGTAGAGCATCTCGCGATCATGCCGGTCCCGGATGCGCAGCATTTCCGGGCCGTACGCGTCGTATCGTCCGCTCTCGCGCCACAGGTCGGCCGACTGGATCGTCGGCATCAGCATCTCGATCGCTCCAGCGCGATCCTGTTCCTCGCGAACGATCTGCTCGATCTTCTGCAGGACTCGGAAGCCTATTGGCAGCCAGGAGTAGATTCCCGCAGCGGTCTGACGAACGAGCCCGGCCCGCAGCATCAGCTTGTGGCTGACGATCTGGGCGTCCGTCGGGCTTTCCTTAAGGACTGGCAGAAAATAGCGGGAAACGCGCAATTTCAATTGCCTCCAAGCGTGGCGAGAGCCGGTGCCCTAAGGCGCTATTCCAACAAGCGCAATGCGACGAGCCACGTCTGCCGATGTGGCAGACTCGACACAGGCGATGCGCAAAAACCCGGGCAGGTTCGATATGCAAGTGACAAGCCGGGGAGATGCGGCCTAGCTTGAGGCTCTTCCGTCGGGCTGCCCCTTGGGGCCGATGTCGGAAGCCTGCAGCGACGCGCTAAAGGCGGGACGCAGCAGGACACCAAGGGGGCTGACGAGCAATCGTCACGCAGGACGCCCGGGTCGCTCAGCGGTCCGGGCGTTTGCTTTTTGGCGGAAATCCAAGCCCTCTTCCAACCGTTGCGCATAAGGTGGTATGCGACTCCTGCGCAACGACTGGCGCAAATACAGGAGGGCACCATGCGAACTCGATGGATGCTCGGCATGCTCGTGGCGGCCGCACTGGCCGCCCCCGCTGCGCAAGCGCAGGACACCAACGAAAGCGGTATCCGGACCGAAACGCAGGAACGCCTGCGGAGCGGCCCGCCCAAGATCGACTGGCTGAACCTGCTCGGCGCTTTGGGACTGCTAGGCCTGCTGGGTCTGAAAAAGGAACACGGCGAGGACAGCTATCACCCCGCCTCCGTCGAATAGCGACGGCGCAAGGAGACCAGAAATGCGCAAAGTGATTGTGTTTGCTTTGGCGGCCGCAATTTCCGCGGCGCCGGCAGCTGCTCAAAACGATACGAACGCGGCGGTCGATGCGAATGCCGCAATGACCGCGGCTCCCGCCGATAATGTGGTTGCGCCGACAGACCTCAACGCGGCTCCTGCCGAAACGATGACAACGGAAGTCACCGAACCTGCTCCGGCGCCGACTCACGAGCGGAAGTCGGGTGGCGGATTTCCGTGGGGCATCGTCGGGCTGGTAGGGCTCGTCGGGCTGCTGGGACGCAAGCGCCGCGACTGATCTGCTTGCGGGGTGGTAGCGGAGGAGGGACTTGAACCCCCGACACGCGGATTATGATTCCGCTGCTCTAACCAGCTGAGCTACTCCGCCCCGATAAGGCATGATATTCGCATTCCCGCCGGGCGGGTAGCGCCGCGGCCATATAGGTGTGCACATTGTGTCGGTCAACGCGAGGAACCGCTTACGGCTGCTCTCGTTCAACCGGCATAATCGAAAGGCACGTTGATGGACCCTTTGACCCCGCTCGAGACCCTTTGCCGGATCATCCTTCGGGCGCGTGAATATGAGGCCCAGACGCCGACCGACTATGACGGTGGCGAGGCTGCGGACAATGTCGACGATGAGGAAGAAGGCACCCTCTCGGTCCTCGACGACTCGATCAATGACAGTGTCGAGGAAGAGTTGAAGGCAGTTTTCGAAGACCTTGGAGAGGATCAGCTGGCCGAAGTCGTCGCGTTCTGCTGGGTCGGACAAGGCACCTATGACGTTGGCGACTGGGACGAGGCCGTCGAGGAAGCGAGCGACCTCACTCGCGGCGGAAGCGATGCTGCGATCGCGGAGCTGATGGACATGCCAATGCTGGCGTCTGTGCTGGAAGCCGGGATGGCGGCCTTCGATCTGAGTTGCGACGGGATCGGCGACCTCAGCTAACCCCTGAAGGAATACGTCCTTAGCGTTTCCCAAGGCCCGCCCATGTAGCGATGGAGTCCTAGACCGGAG
Source organism: Sphingomonas daechungensis (assembly GCF_039543105.1). Taxonomy (NCBI): domain Bacteria; kingdom Pseudomonadati; phylum Pseudomonadota; class Alphaproteobacteria; order Sphingomonadales; family Sphingomonadaceae; genus Sphingomonas; species Sphingomonas daechungensis. The sequence continues at coordinate 66,762 of NZ_BAABJC010000001.1, read as the reverse complement.
ATCGAGACCGGGCGCCGGTCGTACGTCTCACCTAGCGCTTCGATCAGTGCCCGTGCAACCTTCGGGGCGACTTTGTTCTGGATGGTTACGTGGGCGGACCATCCTGCCGAGTCCTGAGCGGTCAGGAGCCCGTGAAGGCGCGTCGCGATCTCCGACCGCATGGCGTCGAGTTCATCCGAAGCAATCCGCAGCGCCACTCCGCCACCAAGGTTCATGACACCCGCGATCCAAGCTCGTGGAGCGGCGTATTCAGCAAGCCGCCGCAGGATTCCGCGAACCTCATCCTCCGCCGACGGAGGGATCGCATGGAACATGGTGAGATGAGCCGGAAGTTGGTTCCGCTCTGGCGGAAAGTGCTGGCACCGCAGCCCGTTCAGCCATGCAAAATCAGGCTCCGCAAGCTCTGCCGTCACGATCAGCGGGCCGGCCATCGATCCTTCTCGATCTGCTGAAAGTCGTCCATCGCCCCCATTTCGACGACGAGACGATCCGAATCCACTCGCGCATTTCTCCAAGGAATTTTGCGGAGTGTTTCACCGACACCGGCCACGCCGCCTTCGGAGGCAACGACATAGCGAAGACGTCCACTTTGGCAGCCCGCCATCGCGTCTACAGACGTTCCGATGGAGCCATCTCCAGCCTCGATCGGCGCTTTCAGGAGGAGCGAGACAGGAAAGAGGCTTTCCTCCGGCTCTTGCGCACTCGCGGAGGCCGCGACGGAAGCGCCCTTCTCGATCCCTGCCTGCCGGCCTAGCCACCGCCAGATGCCGAAGATGTTCAGGACCGTCAGAACGACGTTGGTCCAGGTCAAAGCCGGCTGGTTCGTCATCAGGCCCGCGGCAAGCCATGACAGGGACCCGACGAGGAAGACACAGAACCCGTATCCCGTAACTCGCGATCCGAGGTTTGCTGCCGTCATCGAGGCGGCGATGATTGTCGCGACTGTCGCGATCCAGGAAATGGTATCAGCCATTGCGCGGAAATGCGCGGGGCGGGCCGATGGTTCAGATCTCGACCTGGCTGCCCAGCTCGACGACGCGATTGGTCGGCAGCTTGAAGAATTCCATCGCGCTTTCTGCATTGCGCAACATCCAGGCGAACAGCTTTTCACGCCAGATTGCCATTCCCGGGCGTGAAGACGCGATCAAGGTCTGGCGTGCGAGGAAGAAGCTGGTGTCCATCATCTTGCACGCGGGACCGGTGCCCCTGAGCTTGGTCAGCGCCGCAGGAACGTTCACTTCTTCCATGAAGCCGTAGTTTAGGATCACGCGGTAGAAACCGGCGGTATAATCGACGGTCTCCGACCTTTTTTCCTCCGGTACGTAAGGCACGTCCTGGATCTTCACGGTAAGCAGGATCACGCGCTCATGAAGCACCTTGTTGTGCTTCAGGTTGTGAAGCAGCGCATGCGGCACGCCAGCGGCGGAGCTGGTCATGAACACGGCCGTGCCAGGCACACGCGCCGCACTGGTCGCCGCCGACTTGATAAAGATCTCCATCGGCAGGCTGGCTTCGTCCATGCGGGCAATAAGCAGCTGGCGGCCCTTCGCCCAAGTCGTAAGCAGAGTGAAGGCGATGGCTCCGATCAGCAGCGGGAACCACCCACCCGCGGGGATCTTCAGCAGGTTGGCGCCAAGATAGAGACCGTCGACCGTAAAGAAGAGCGCAAGCAGGCCGATCGCCAGGAAGCGATTCCAGTTCCACAGCTGCAGCAACACGACCGAGATCAGAACCGCGTCGATCAGCATCGCGCCGGTCACCGCGATACCGTAAGCCGCGGCCAGGTTCGAAGAGCTGCCGAACATGATCACGAGCAGGATCACCATGATCATCAGCGCCCAATTCACGACCGGAATGTAGATCTGGCCGGCAGCGCTTTCGCTGGTGTGCGCGATGCGGAGGCGCGGGACGAAGCCCAGCTGGATCGCCTGCTGCGTGACCGAGAAGGCTCCTGAAATCACGGCTTGGCTCGCGATGATCGTCGCCATGGTGGCGAGCAGGACCAGCGGCAGACGCAGCGCATCCGGCGCGAGATAGAAGAACGGATTCTTGACCGTTTCGAGAGCCTGGGCTTCCTCCATCGAGAGAAGCATCGCCCCCTGTCCCATGTAATTCAGGAGCAGGGCAGGCATAACGAAATAGATCCACGACACGCGGATCGGCCTTCGTCCGAAATGCCCCATGTCCGCGTAGAGCGCTTCTGCGCCGGTCACGGCGAGAACGACGGAGCCAAGCGCGATGAACGCGCGCGTCGGCTCTTGCACGAAGAAGTGGACCGCGTGCCAGGGATTGAGGGTGTTCAGGATGACCTGCGGGCGATCCATGATGTGGATCACGCCGAGCACCGCGATGGTCACGAAATAGAACAGCATCACTGGCCCGAACAGCGCCCCGACCCGAGCCGTGCCGTGCGACTGGATGGCGAAAAGCCCGACAAGAATGGCGACCGCAATCGGGATGACATAGGGCTCGAGCCCGACGTTGACCGTCGTTAAGCCCTCCACTGCCGAGAGGACCGAGATGGCGGGCGTGATCATCGAGTCGCCGTAGAAGAGCGCCGTCGCAAACACGCCGAGGAGGACGATCCCGGTGGTCCATCGTTTCTTGCCGCCGATCTGGCGATTGATCAGGGCCAAAAGCGCCAGGCTCCCGCCCTCGCCCTTGTTATCGGCCCTCATGATGATCGTGACGTACTTTAGGGTCACGATAATGAGCATGGACCAGAAGATCAGGCTCAGCACGCCATGCACGTGAAGCTGATCGACCGTCAGTGTGTGGTGGCCGGCGAAGGTCTCGCGAAATGCGTAGATCGGCGACGTGCCGATATCCCCAAAGACAATCCCAATCGCGCCGACGGCGAGCTTGGCCAATGATCCGCCGTGGCCGTGCCCGGACGAATGATCCTGTGGGGTTTCGGCTTCGGCACCCCCGCTTGCTGTGACGTTCATGAAAGAAGAAACTGCCTGGACCGACCGCGAACCCGCATTCCTGGTGCCCCCGCACCGCCACCCGACCGGCGGCGCGCCGCACTAGCACTCGCGGGGTACAGCCGCAATTCCTGCCGCAATGTGGGAGGACAACCGCAATTCACGCGTCTATAGGCCCGCCCAACCAACATCAGTGGAGCGAACGAACAATGCGCGTCGGTGTGCCCAAGGAAATCAAGGTCCATGAATATCGCGTGGGTCTCACGCCGGCGTCGGTCGCCGAATTGGTCGCTGCGGGACATGAAGTCGTTGTTCAGGCCGGTGCCGGCGACGGCATCGATTGCCCCGACGCAGCTTACAAGAAGGCTGGCGCCGAGATCCTCCCGGATGCGGAGTCGGTGTTCAAGGCCGCGGACATGATCGTGAAGGTAAAGGAGCCGCAGCAGCAGGAAATCGCGCTGCTGGAGCCGCGCCATATCCTCTTCACTTACCTCCACCTCGCCGCGGACAAGCCGCAGGCGGAGGGCCTGATGAAATCGGGCGCAACCTGCATCGCTTATGAGACCGTCACCTCGCGCACAGGTGCACTGCCCCTCTTAAAGCCGATGAGCGAAGTCGCGGGTCGCATGTCGGTTCAGGTCGGCGCTCACTATCTTGAAAAAGAACAAGGCGGGCGAGGCGTGCTCCTCGGGGGCGTTCCAGGCGTAGCTCCGGCGAAGGTCGCGATCCTCGGTGGCGGCGTTTCGGGCGTGAACGCAGCGCAAATGGCTACCGGCATGCGGGCAGACGTTACCATCTACGACATCAATAACGACCGTCTGGCCGAACTGGACATGTTCTTCTCCAGCCAGATCAAGACGGCTTATGCGTCGAAGAGGGCGATCGAGAATGCGGTCGCGGAGTCGGAACTCGTGATCGGCGCCGTGCTTGTCCCGGGTGCCGCTGCACCAAAGCTTGTCACCCGCGAGATGCTCAAGACGATGAAGCGGGGTTCGGTTCTGGTCGACATTGCGATTGATCAGGGCGGCTGCTTCGAGACCTCGCATGCGACCACGCACGCCGATCCTGTCTACGAGGTCGACGGAATCATTCACTATTGCGTTGCAAACATGCCGGGCGCAGTCGCGCGGACCAGCGCCTTCGCGCTCAACAATGCCACCCTGCCCTTCGCGCTAAAGATCGCGAACCTCGGTGCTGAGGAAGCGATGCGGCAGGATCCGCACCTTGCGGCGGGCCTGAACGTGTCCGGCGGGAAGATTCGGCACGAGGCGGTCGCCGAAGCTCTTGACCTGCCTTACGAGCCCGTCGCGTCCTGAGGCTTCTGCTGCGGCCGATCGAGCGCGGCCACAGCATCTTCGACGAAGGGGCGCCAGCTGGCATTGGCTGGCGCTTCTGCAAGGATTTCTCGCCAGATCGCCACTGCATCCTTGGAATCGCCCGATCGCGCCAGCGCGAGACCGTAGAAGAACCGCGGTGCAGGGTATCCTGGAGCCAGTTCATTCGCGCGCCGGAACGCGAGCTCGCTTGCAGGTGTGATCGTATTGGCGTGATCGGCCAGAGCATTCCCCAACCCGACCCACAGCGCGGGGTCACCGGGATGCTCCCGCACCGCGGACTGCAGAACGCCCGCCGCCTCCTCCGTCTTGCCGCGGCGCGCGAGGGACTCTGAAATCAACAACCAATGCTCTGTGGGCCCGAAGTTCCCGTAGAAGGCGTGGCGGAGGTTGGTGAGCGGGATCGGCGGGGTCCGCTGTTCCGCGCTCCTGGGAGACGACGGCACCTGCGGACTTCCGAGCGCGGCATAGCCGGCGGCTCCAAACAGCAAGGCTGTGCCGGCGAGCTGAAGCATGGAACCGCGAACCCGAAACGCCCACAGCAGTCCGAGGCAGGCAAGGATGAGCAGAAGAAGACCCAGCCAGCCGTTCATCGCGCTTTCCTCTTCAGCCGGCCCGCGACCACCGCTCCTCCGAAAATCAGGAGGATGATGGGCGCTGCCCAGAGCGGCCATGCGATCGGCTTGGCAGTCGGTCGATAGCTGATCCAGTCACCATAGCGGTCGATCAGCCAAGCCCGGATCGCGTCCGGCTTTTCGCCGGCCGCAATCCGCCGCCTGACCAGGTCACGCATGTCGCCGGCAAGGTCTGCGTCGGAATCCGCAATCGACTGACCCTGGCAGACGAGACAGCGAAGCTCCTCCATCAAGGCCTGCGCCTGTGCTTCCTGCTCAGGATCGGGCAACTGACGGTAAGCCCAGTAGGACGGCGGCAAGTTGGAATCGGCCAACAACGGCGACGCCAGAACCAGGGCAAGCGAGAAGATGATCCCTCTCATTTCGCTGCCCGGAGCTGTTTGAGGATCGTCGGCGTGTCGGCCGAACCGATCGGTCCGATGAACTGGTAACGGATCACGCCCTTGCCATCGATGACGAACGTTTCCGGAACGCCGGAAGAGCCGAGCGCGAGTTGTACGCCGCTGTTCGGGTCGAGGCCGACGCGTTCGTACGGATTGCCGTTGCGCTCCAGAAAGGCCCCTACAGCGCCTGGCGTGTCCCTCACGGCGATGCCGTCGATCTTGACCCCCTGCGCCTTGAGCCGCTCGAGGATCGGCGCTTCCGCTACGCAAGGCACGCACCAGCTCGCGAAGAAGTTGAGGAGGCGCGGCTCGCCGGTCGCGAGCTCTGCCGAATCGAGGCCCGCCCGCTCGGGGGTCGCGGCCTTCAGTGCAAATTCCGGCACTTCACGATTGACCAGCTGCGATCTGACAGCAGTGTCGCTCGGCTGGATCAGCCGCCAGGCGAAGGTGATCAAGATCCATACGACCAGGATAATTGGGATGAGGCGGAACGCGCGGCTCACCGAAAAGCCCTCCGGCGCCAGGAACGGCGTGCATGGCCAAGCAATGCGAGCAATCCGCCCAGTGCAATTAGGAACCCGCCGAACCAGATCAGGGTCACGAGCGGCTTCCACCACAGTCTTAACTGATAGCGGCCCTCGGCATCGGACTTGCCCAGCACGGTGTAGAGTTGCCCGCTGAGAAGCGTTTGGATCGCGGCCTCGTTGGTCTCCGTCGGCGGATCGGTGAAGTAGCGTGATTGGGGCTTCAACACGTGCACCCCGCCGCCTCGGGAAGCACGCAGTTCCGCTTCAACGGCGGTCCAGTTGGGACCGGCAACCGGCGATACGCTCTCGAACTTCACTAGCCAGGGACCGACATCGACCGTGTCGCCTGGGGCGGCCGCAGTGAGTTTCTCCGTCGTGAAGGCGGTGTCGGCAGCCATCCCTCCGATGGATACGGCCGCTCCGAGGTGCGCAATGGCCATACCCCAAATGGTGAGTGGCGTCCGCAGTGGATTGCGGCCGATAAGTGGAATGATCGTCGCGGGAAGCAATCCCGCCGCCAACGCTAGGCCGGCCTTCGCGAGCAAACTCGCCTGCGGCATGGCAAGCAAGGCTATTACGAGCGCCGTGGCAGCGAACAGGGATGGGATCGCCAGCTTGCGGGCAATGGGCCGACGTTCCTGTCGCCAGCTCAGTAGCGGCCCCACAGCAAGAAGGACGCCCAGCAGGATCGCGAGTGGACCGGCGACCGAATTGAAATAGGGCGCTCCGACCGACATCTTCTCACCTGTCAGCGCCTCGGCGCTCAGCGGATAGAGCGTGCCGATGAAGACGATCCCGAGGATGACCGTCAGGAGCAGGTTGTTGACGACGATGCCCGCTTCCCTGCTGACCGGCTCGAACGGCGCTCCCTCGCGAAGATTGGCCGCGCGCACGGCAAAGATACCGAACGCTGCGGTCACATAGATACCCAGCAGCGCCAGAATAAATGCGCCGCGGGTCGGATCGACGGCAAAGGCGTGGACGGAGGTCAGGATGCCCGATCGGACCAGGAAAGTCCCGACCATCGACATCGAGAAAGCGATGACGGCCAGCATCATCGTCCAGGCCTTGAGCGCGTTGCGCGCACCGAGGACAGCAACGGAGTGCAACAACGCCGTCGCCGCGAGCCACGGCATCAGCGATGCGTTTTCGACAGGGTCCCAGAACCACCATCCGCCCCAGCCGAGCTCGTAGTAAGCCCAGTAGCTGCCGGCGGTGATGCCCAGCGTCAGGAAGATCCAGGCGCCGAGCACCCAGGGGCGCATCGCTCGCGCCAATTGCCTGTCGACGTCACCTGCGAGCATTGCTCCAACCGCTAGGCTGAAGGCGACCGAAAGTCCGACATAGCCGAGGTAGAGGGTCGGCGGATGGAACGCCAGGCCGGGGTCTTGGAGAAGCGGGTTAAGCCCCCTGCCCTCAATCGGCGCGGGATCGAGTCGGGCAAAAGGATTGGATGCAAACAGCAGGAAAGCGTGAAATCCGAGCGCCAGCGCAGCCTGCGCCCCCAGTGCCGCGATCAACGTCCGGCTTGGAAGTTGGCGTGAGAAGGTCGCCAGAGCCGCGCCGGACAAGCCAAGCACGGTCACCCACAAGAGCATCGAGCCCTCGTGATTTCCCCAGGCTCCGGCGACCTTGTAGATGAACGGCTTGGCGCTGTGACTGTTTTCGGCGACCAGCGCGACCGAAAGATCGGTTCTCGCGAAGACGATCAGCAGTATCACGAACGCGAAGAGACACAGCAGCCCCTGCACGACCGCAAGTCCGCGCACAGGCCGGTCGGCGTCGATCGTTCCCCGCACATGCAACGCACTGAGAAACAGGCCCAGGACGGACAATGAGGCCGCCAGCCACAGCGCCGCGAGGCCGGCCTCTGGGATCATCGCTTGAGCGTCTGGCTGGCCTTATGTTCGGCCGTCTGGCTGCCGAGCTCGGGCGGCATGTACCGCTCGTCATGCTTGGCGAGGATATTGTCGGCAACGAAAGTCCCGCCGGCCACAAGCTGGCCCTCAGCGACTACGCCGCTACCTTCGCGGAACAAGTCGGGAAGGATGCCGCGGTAGGTCACAGGCACGCGCGCTTCTCCGTCCTCCACGACGAAGCGAGTGGTAACCCCATCGGCGTCGCGCTTCACCGATCCGCGCTCCACCATTCCGCCAAGGCGGACTGCCCTGCCCGTGCTGGCTTTCCCGGCGGCAACATCGGCCGGCGTGTAGAAATAGGCTGCCCGGTCGCGAAGGCCCCACATGGCGAGCAGGACGGCGGCGAGCACCGCAATGAGCGCAAGAACAACAAGAACCAGTCGCTGATGCTTCGGACGCGCGATCATTCGGCCCGCTTCAACCCGGCCGCTGCAGCCTCGGCCTTACGCATCGTCAGGTAAGCCCACGAAAGGAGGCCGGCCGTGGCGACGAGCACCACGGCATAGGCGGCGGTGACGAATGCCCAGTGACTCATTCGGACGCCGCCCGGCGCATCCGCGCCTCGACCTTCGCCTCGGCAAGTTCGGCCCGCATTCGCATCAGCACGGCTGCTCCGAACAGTGCCGTGAAGCCGAGTGCCGACAGCGGCAGCGGCCAAAGGATGGATGCATCGATCGACGAGCCCTGAACGCCAATGCTTTGTCCCTGATGCAACGTCCGCCACCACAGGACGGAATAATGAATGATCGGAAGATTGATTGCTCCGACCAGCCCGAACAACGCTGCCAGGCGTCCCTCTCCGCCGCGCTCCTTCTCCGCACCGGCCAACGCGATGTAGCCAAGGTACAGGAAAAACAGGATCAGCATGGACGTTAGTCGCCCATCCCATTCCCACCAGGTTCCCCAGGTCGGACGGCCCCAGATCGAACCCGTCAGCAGGCAGACGGCCGCGAACGTCGCTCCGGCGGGCGCAAGCGCTCGGCCGGCTACCGCCGCGAGCGGATGTCGCCAGACGAGCTGGGCAATCGACGCGGCAGCGATTCCCGCCCAGCCTGCCATACCGAGCCAGGCCGCCGGAACGTGGACGTACATGATGCGGACGGTTTCACCCTGCAGATAATCAGGCGGGGTGAAGGCGAGTCCGCCGACAACGCCGATCATCGCCAAGATCAGACCAACGCCAAGCAGCCAAGCCGTCGCGGGCCGCGCGACCTTCAGGAACCTTGCCGGATTGGCAAAGCGGTGCACGGCCGTTCCTTATGCCCTGCCGATCAGCCGCTGCGCCATCGCATCCGCGACCGAAGCCGGGTCGCGGCCAGTCTCGGCGCTTTCGGCCCAGATCTGCTCCAGGCGATCGGGAATGCCCTCGATTTTCTGCCGGACGACGCTCGCGTCTCCGCTCCGCAGGAACTCGATGCAGACGTTGATGATGCCGCCCGCATTGATCACGTAGTCAGGCGCATAGAGGATACCGCGTGCGTTCATCCGCGCACCGTCCTCAGGAGTGGCAAGCTGATTGTTGGCCCCGCCCGCGACAATCGGCACCTTGAGTTCCGCGATCGACCTCTCGTCGAAGATCGCGCCCAGCGCGCACGGGCTGAGGACGTCCGCCTCAAGACCGAGAATTTCGTCCGCTCCAACGACCTTTCCACCTGCCGCATCGGCGAGCTTCTGTGCCTTGGCCGCATCGACATCGGCAATCGATAGAGTGGCGCCTTCGGCCGCCGCATGCATGGCAACGCCTGTCGCAACGCTTCCCGCACCTTGCAGAGCAATGTGCAAGCCCTGCAGGCTATCCTTGCCGAGCGCGCGGCGGACCGCCGCCTTGATGCCCAGGAATACGCCGAGCGATGTGTGCGGGCCAGGATCGCCGCCGACTGCAGAACCTTCTACCGGAAGTCCGGCTACGAACTTCGTCTGACGCCGAATCTCAATCATGTCGGCAACGCTCATGCCGACATCTTCTGCCGTCACGTACCGTCCGCACAGATTGTCGACGGCCTTGCCGAAGTCATGGAGCATCGCCGGGGTCTTCGTGCGCTTTTCGTCAGCGATGATGACGGCCTTGCCGCCACCGAGCGGCAGCCCAGCCATCGCGTTCTTGTAGCTCATACCGCGTGAGAGACGCAGCGCGTCCTTCAGGCCTTCAGCTGCGTCCGCATAATGCCAGAAGCGGCAACCGCCGGCAGCCGGTCCAAGATGGGTCGAGTGAATGGCGATGATGGCTTTCAGGCCGCTCGCCTCGTTCCAGACGAAGTGCAGGTCCTCATGCGCGTCGAAATCTTCGAAGCCCCAGGGCGTATTCATAGAAAGGGAACAGTCCGATCAAACGTGAAAAATGGGGCGATCGACGGGACTTGAACCCGCGACCCTCGGTACCACAAACCGATGCTCTAACCAGCTGAGCTACGATCGCCACGGTGCGCCGACCGCATTGCTTCGGGACGCGCGCGACCCCTTACGGGTGCAGCCTTTCAAAGGCAAGCAAGCCGCCATCCCATTTCGTTGAGACGAACGGTGGACCTTCCATCCGTCAATGTTGTTTTGAATAGCCTGATTTTAAGTTTGCTAAGATCGTTCCAGAGGCGCAATCTCTATCTAAGGGGAGAAGCAAGATGTTGGCGAGTCGCCGCTCGGGGCCGGTCGCCGAATCTGGCGTGTCGTTGCGCGACACGTTGATTGCGGCCGGCTTGAATGAAGCGCTTGCAGATCAGCTTGATCGCTTGCCGCACAAGGTCTTACGGGTCGACCCTCGACGTCCCTTCAGGGAACCGAATGTCCCGCGCGACGAAGTGATGTTCGTCCGCTCCGGAATCATCTCCAAGTACAAGGTGGACAGCTCGGGACGTCGCCAGATCGTCGCTTTACGTTTCCCCGGTGAGGGCATCCTACCCCGCGACGGATTGTCCGGCTACGGCGTGCAGGCGATCGTCCCTAGCGAGGTGATGGTCGGCAGCGCCAAGGATCTCAACAAGATCGTCGAGCAACACCCCGAAATTCAGCACTTTTTCTGGCGTCTAACGCAACGCGCAGAGGCCATTGGCTACGAATGGCTGGTCAATTGCGGCCGCCGTGACTCTACTGCGCGCGTTGCTCATCTTCTCTGTGAGACGGCAGTGCGCAGCAGAACCAACGTGCCTGACGAGGCGTTGCATAACCCCTTCACGCAGCAGCAGATTGCGGAGATCACGGGCCAGACGTCGGTCAACGTCAATCGGGTTATGTCCGACCTTGAGCGTCAGGGACTGATTGAGCGGTCGGGCCGCGACATCAGGTTCACCGATTGGTCGGAAATTCGCCGCGTAGCAAGCTTCCAATCCAGCTATCTCGACTGAGAATTTCCGCGAAAGCATGGTGGGCGCGACAGGGATTGAACCTGTGACCCCACCCGTGTGAAGGGTGTGCTCTACCGCTGAGCTACGCGCCCATGCCCTCGCAGGAACCGGGCAGATAGGGATGCCGAAGCACCCTGTCCAGCTATTGAACCGCCTCTTTCAGGACCTTGCCTGGGCGGAACTTAGGCTGCGCGCTGGCCTTGATCTGCATGGGCTCGCCGGTCCGCGGGTTGCGCCCCGTCGAGGCCTTGCGTCGAGTCACGGAGAAATTGCCGAAGCCGACCAAACGGACTTCGTCACCACGCTTCAAAGCAGAGGTGACGACCTCGAGCATGGTTTCCACGGCGCGGGCAGCGTCATTCCGGCTGAGGCCGGCACGATCAGCGACATGTCCGATCAGTTCCTGCTTGTTCATCGGTTTGGATCTCCCCGGCAATTACGCGAGACTCAGCCGCCAGCGCCCAATCCTTAAGGCAAGACTCTAAACACAAGTAAAGATCAGTGCCGCAATCGCGTTTCGCTATCCGACGAATGACCCGCTAATGGAGGCTCAGCGGCATGCTCGTCAGCCTCCGACCATTCGATCGGCTGCATCGGCTGTGTCATCGCACGCGCCAGGACCTCATCCACATGCTCCACCGGAATGATCTCAATCTGGTCTTTCACCGTCGCGGGAATGTCGACCAGATCCTTCTCATTCTCCGCGGGAATCAGCACGGTCGTGATACCGCCACGGAGAGCGGCGAGCAGTTTTTCCTTGAGCCCGCCGATGGGAAGCACGCGGCCACGAAGCGTAACCTCGCCCGTCATTGCGACGTCGCGCCGGACGGGAATGCCCGTCAGCGTCGAAATCATTGCCGTGACCATTCCGATGCCGGCTGACGGGCCGTCCTTGGGAACCGCCCCTTCCGGCAAGTGGACGTGAATGTCCTTGCGAGCGAAGATCGACGGCTTCACGCCGTAGGCCGGCGCGCGAGCCTTGACGAAGCTCATCGCCGCCTGGATCGACTCCTGCATGACTTCGCCCAGCTTGCCGGTCGTCTTGATCTGACCCTTGCCCGGAACGGTGACCGCTTCAATCGTCAGCAGCTCGCCGCCGACTTCGGTCCAGGCGAGGCCAGTGACGGCGCCCACCTGATCCTCTTCCTCGCTCACACCGTAGCGGAAGCGACGAACGCCGAGGAAGTCGTTGAGGTTCTCCTCCGTGACGACCACATTCTCGAACTTGCCCTCAAGGATCTTGCGTAAGGCTTTGCGAGCGACCTTGGCCAGTTCTCGCTCAAGCGTGCGGACGCCGGCTTCACGCGTGTAGAAGCGGAGAATTCCTCGCAGTGCTTGATCCGTGAATTCCAGCTCGCTGTCCTTCAGGCCATGCGCTTCCGTCTGCTTCGGGATCAGGTGGCGACGCGCGATTTCGACCTTCTCGTCCTCGGTGTAGCCCTCGAGACGGATGATCTCCATTCGGTCGAGCAATGGCTGCGGCATGTCGAGCGAGTTCGCCGTTGTGACGAACATCACATCCGACAGATCGTAGTCCAGCTCCAGATAATGGTCCTGGAAGCGCGAATTCTGCTCGGGGTCGAGGACCTCGAGAAGCGCGGAAGCCGGATCGCCGCGGAAATCCTGGCCGAGCTTGTCGATCTCATCGAGCAGGAACAGCGGGTTCGACGTTCCTGCCTTCTTCAGGTTCGAGACAATCTTGCCCGGCAGCGATCCGATGTAAGTTCGACGGTGGCCGCGAATCTCGGCTTCGTCGCGCACGCCGCCAAGCGACTGTCGCACGAACTCACGGCCCGTAGCGCGCGCGATCGAGCGGCCGAGCGAGGTCTTGCCGACGCCCGGAGGTCCGACGAGGCACAGGATCGGCCCCTTCAGCTTGTTGGTGCGTGCCTGGACCGCGAGATACTCGACGATCCGGTCCTTCACCTTCTCCAGGCCATAGTGATCCTCGTCGAGGATGCTCTGCGCCTCGGCGATGTCCTTCTTGAGCTTCGACTTCTTGCCCCAGGGCAGGCCGAGCAGGACGTCGAGATAGTTTCGTGCGACCGTCGCTTCAGCCGACATCGGCGCCATCGCACGAAGCTTCTTCAGCTCGGCATTGGCGCGATTGCGGGCTTCCTTGGACAGCCGCGTCTTCCGGATCTTGTTGGCGAGCTCTTGGAGTTCGTCACCGCCCTCCTCGCTCTCGTTGCCAAGCTCGCGCTGGATCGCCTTCAACTGTTCGTTGAGGTAATATTCGCGCTGCGTCTTCTCCATCTGGCGCTTCACGCGGCTGCGGATCTTCTTCTCGACCTGCAATACGCCAAGCTCGCCTTCCATGAAGGCGAACACCATCTCCAGACGGCGTGACGGGTTCATCTCGCCGAGCAATGCCTGCTTGTCGGCGACCTTGATCGACAGGTTGGAGGCCACTGCATCGGCGAGCACCGAGCCATCCTCGATTTCGCCGAGCTGGATACCCGTCTCCGGCGGAAGCCGCTTGTTGAGCTTTGCGTAATGCTCGAACTGATCGACGACGGAGCGCATCAGGGCCTGAATCTCGGGCCCTTCGAACTTTTCGTCGTCGACCTCCTCGACTTCGGCGGACATATAGCCCTCTGAAGGAACGAGGCCGATCAGACGGGCACGTTTCACCCCTTCGACCAGGACCCGAACCGTGCCGTCGGGCAATTTCAGCAGCTGCATCGCCGTCGCGACGACGCCTAGATCGTAGAGCGCGTCCCGATCGGGATCGTCCTCGCCCGGATCAAGCTGGGCCACGAGGAACAGCTCCTTGTCGGCCGACATGGCCGCTTCAAGCGCCGCAACCGACTTCTCGCGGCCGACGAACAGGGGAACGATACGCTGTGGGAAAACGACAATGTCGCGCAGCGGGAGAATGGGGAGCAAACGGGTCATATGTGAGCTATATGGGCGGCGCACCGTTGCGGCGCAACAAAGGCTGCGGAACATTCACGCCCAGCGGTTCGCTTATCGCCTCGATTTCGGGAGATCGAACAATGTCGGACCGAGAGAAGATTAGCGAAGGCCAGAATGACCGTCCGCTCAACGAGACGATCGCGGGCACTGGACCTGGGATAGCGGATGACTCCTTGTTCCCAGGCGAGGACCCGCCTGAGCCGCCGAGCGAGGACGAAGAGCGCCGCATTCGGGAGAAACTTGGCGTGAAGGACGAGGTCGACACCCTCCCGCTTGAAGGCGAGTAGCTAGCCCGCTTTGCCCGATACGATTAGCAGGGCCGGCCCGAGGTTCTGCATCCCATGGGCTACCATGGGCAGCGCGAACGCGAGCCATAACGACCGTTCGCGCCACGCAACGAACAGCGTGGACAGAACCAGGAACGGCCACCAGATTGTCAGTCCCCAGATCGGAAACTGCATCGAGTGGGCTATTCCCCAACCCACGGCGCTGAGCACGATTGCCGTGACCGGCTTCATGAACCTGAGCAGAACAAGCAGCACGGTGCCCATGATCAGGGTCTCGACGACCGGCGCGAAGACGACCAGCCCGAAGATGAGCATGCCCGGCGTGAGTCCATCGAAGTTCGGATGTGGCTGCTCAGGCAATAGCTGAGCGACCACCGCCGAGAGGAGGATGCTTGGGATGAATGCGGTGGCCCAAGCCGTGACGACCGACAAAGGCGCATTTCGTGGCTCGCGAATTGGCCTAGGAAGAAATTTCAGCGGCCCCCAATCTCCGACGGGTAGACTACCTGAAAGCAACCTAAGCTCCCTGCTCGTCGGACTTGTTCTCGCCCCAATCCCATTGAAGGGCAGCAATCGCCTTGAGGGCTCGGTCCATGGCTTCCGGGCCCCCTTTTTTCGGGACGGTAATTCTGGCCTTAAGAAACCATTGCCCCCTCTGTACGAGCATGTAACCAGTCCTTGCGTCGATGTTCTTATACAGGCCCTCGAACCAAGCGACGCGCCCCATTTGAAAGTTCGCGGGCGCCGGAGCGGGCGGGTCGATGCGGCGCCCCTGAAGGATTTGAAGCAGCGACTGTTCGACGCCGGCGCTTTCTTCAGCGAGGGAGATCGTGGCTGGATAAACGTAGAAGGTGATCCACGCGTCCCCGGTCCCCCCGCCACCGAGTGTGTAATACGCTGAGGCGTCCGACGGCCCGTAAACTGTCAGCCCCCGCAGAGGCATATCGACAAGCTGTCGCGGAAAAATGAAGCCTGACGCGCGATGTGAAGCACTTCCGTCAGCCGCAACTTCCACTTCGGACGCGTCACCGCCCTGGATATCTATGCGGGGCTGCGAAGATGCGGCAGCGAACGGGACAATTTGAAACAAGAAAAGGGCCGCGGCGAAACCGATCGCTCTAGCGGCACTTCGAAACATCAGGCGGCGTCGCCCGCCTTACCTTTTTTCGCGTACACTCGGACAGGCTCCTTGGTACCCATGACGACTTCCTTGTCGACATGGACCTCGTCGACTCCGTCCATCGATGGGAGATCGAACATGGTGTCGAGCAGGATGCCCTCCAGGATCGAACGCAGGCCGCGAGCGCCGGTCTTGCGATCGATCGCCTTTCGGGCAACCGCGCCGAGCGCGTCCTCGGTGAACTCCAGTTCGACATCTTCCATGTCGAACAGCTTGGCGTACTGCTTCACCAAAGCATTTTTCGGCTCGACCAGGATCTTGACCAAGGCTTCCTCGTCGAGGTCCTCGAGCGTCGCAATCACGGGCAGTCGCCCGATGAATTCCGGGATGAGACCGAATTTGAGGAGGTCTTCGGGCTCCGTGTGCTTGAGCGTTTGCCCGGTGCGCTTCTCTTCGGGCGCCGCGACATGAGCGCCGAAGCCCATCGACTTGCCCTGCATGCGGTCATCGATGATCTTTTCGAGGCCCGCGAAGGCGCCGCCACAGATGAACAGGATGTTCGTCGTGTCGACCTGCAGGAACTCCTGCTGCGGATGCTTGCGGCCGCCCTGCGGCGGAACCGAAGCGGTCGTGCCTTCCATCAGCTTGAGCAGAGCCTGCTGCACGCCCTCGCCCGACACATCGCGCGTGATCGACGGATTGTCCGACTTGCGCGAAATCTTGTCGATTTCGTCGATGTAGACGATGCCGCGCTGCGCCTTCTCGACGTTGTAATCGGAGGCCTGGAGCAGCTTCAGGATGATATTCTCGACGTCCTCGCCGACGTAACCGGCCTCGGTCAGCGTCGTCGCGTCGGCCATCGTGAACGGAACGTCGAGGATGCGTGCCAGCGTCTGCGCCAGCAGCGTCTTGCCGCAACCGGTCGGGCCGATCAGCAGGATGTTCGACTTGGCGAGCTCGACTTCCTGGCCCGTCTTCGCGCCATGGTTGAGCCGCTTGTAATGGTTGTGCACCGCGACCGAGAGGACGCGCTTCGCACGGTCCTGGCCGATGACGTAATCATCGAGGACCTTGCAGATTTCCGCAGGCGTCGGGACGCCATCGCGGGTCTTCACGAGAGCAGACTTGCTCTCCTCGCGGATGATGTCGTTGCAGAGCTCGACGCACTCATCGCAGATGAAGACGGTCGGGCCGGCGATCAGCTTCCTGACCTCGTGCTGCGACTTTCCGCAGAAGGAGCAGTAAAGGGTGCTCTTGCCGTCGCTGCCTGAAAGCTTGGTCATTCAAATCCTTGTTCAACCGACCGCGCGCGGCCGACGCTATCGAAGGCCATGCTAGCCTTCTTTATTACACAATCAATCTAGCTTCACGGTTAACGTCGGGCCCGATCAATCGCTCCTGTCCCGAATATGGATTGCCCGGCACAACCCCGCAAGAGGCTGAATTCATTCAAGATGCCTCAAACCGACACTGGAGTCCGGAAAACTCCCGGTTGAAAAGCCCCAATGAACCCATAGGATTAAGCGAGTTATAGGGGGTTATCATATGCGTCTTCGTCGCGCTGTCGCGCTGCTCCTGCTTGCGTCCTCCGGGCCCGCGATTGCAGCGGATCAACTCAGCTTCGGTCCTGCCCCCTCCTGGGTTGCGCCGATGGCGATCCCGAAGACCTCCAATGCCCCAGAGGAAGCGCCGGTCGCCATTCTATTGAGCGACCAGCAAATCCGCCTCGAACCTGGAGTCACCACGACGTATGTGGAGAGCGCGCTGAAGATCCAAAATGGGGAGGGCCTTGCGGCCGGCAATCTCTCTCTTCCCTGGGATCCGGCGACCGAGAAGGTTACGGTCCACAAGCTCCTGATCATCCGCGATGGGGAGACGATCGACGTGCTGAAAAGCGGTCAGACCTTCACCACCATGCGCCGCGAACAGAATTTGGACACGGCAATGCTGGATGGCCGCCTGACCGCGAACATCCAGCCGGAGGGACTTCAGCAAGGCGACGTCCTCGTGCTTGCCACCTCCGTGGAGCATCGCGACCCGGTCCTGAAAAACCATGTCCAAAGTCAGTTCGGAATGTGGAACGGAGTACCGGTCCAGGCCGCCCGGGCGCGTCTTCTATGGCCTGACCAGATCAAGCTGAAAGTCCAGCAAACGAACCTGCCGGATATCAAACCGGTTCGTCGTGGCGGCGAAAACCAGGTCGAGATCGCAATGACCGATGCGCAGCCCCTGCTTTTCCCGAGCGGCGCCCCGCTCCGCTTTTCCGTGGGACGCTATGCGGAAGCCAGCGACTTCGGCTCATGGGCCGAGGTGGCCAACCTGATCGCACCCCATTACCAGGCCGCCAGCAAGATCCCCGCCAGCGGACCACTTCGCGATGAGGTCGAGAAGCTTCGTAAGGTCACGGACAAGCGGGCACAGGTCGAACAGGCACTCGCGCTGGTTCAGGACCGCGTGCGCTACGTGGCCCTGCTCATGGGTGAAGGAGGATATGTCCCGGCCTCCGCGGAATCGACGTGGAGCCGACGCTTCGGGGACTGCAAGGGCAAGACGACCTTGCTCCTCGGAATTCTCCACGAGCTGGGCGTGAAGGCCGACGCCGTGCTGGTAAACTCCAGCGCGGGCGATCTCATTTCGGGTCGCCTGCCCATGCTCAACGTGTTCGATCACGTGCTCGTTCGCGCCGAACTTAACGGAAAAACGTACTGGCTAGACGGTACGCGCAGCGGCGATGGCTCGCTGGATGCGATCGATGTCCCGGAATTCTCCTGGGGCCTGCCGATCGTAACGTCTGCGAAGCTCGTTGCCATCAATCCGCCGCCGTTGACCGTGCCAGACACAGAAGTTGCGGTGTCGATCGACGCGACACAGGGCGTGTTCGCGCCTGCTACGTTCAAGGTTGAGCGCATCCTTCGCAGCGACACAGCGCGAGCGACGAATACGGTCCTGGCCAAGCTTTCGCCCGCGCAGCTCCAGCAGACGCAGACTGGCTTCTGGAAGCAGACTTACGACTACGTGACTCCGAAAGAGACCAAGTTCACCTTCGACAGAAAGAAGGCGGAGCTGCGTCTCACTATGAGCGGTGAGGCGAAGCTCGAATGGAAGGACAATTGGTTCTACGTTCCGAACTCCAACCTCGCGTACGAGCCTGATTTCGAGCGGACCTCTGGCATCAACCGGGACGCGCCATTTGCCTTGGCCTACCCCAATTACGAAGTCAGCCACGTCGAAATCCGGTTCCCGCCTGGCTTCAGCCCTTCCCAGCCGAAGATACCGGCTCCGGTGCGCGAGACTTTGGCCGGCGTCGAATATTCTCGCACCGTGAAGCTCGAGAACAACATGCTGACGCTTGATCGGGCCGAGCGCACCATTCTTCCCGAAATTGCCTACAAGGATGCACAGGCGGCCGCCGGTCGGCTGAAGGCACTAGCCAACGACGACGTGTATCTGCGTGTGCCGAGCGGCTATCAGATGACGGAAGGCGACCGGAAGGTGCGCATTTCCGAAAAGCCGGCATCGGCGCAGTCCTTCATCGATCGCGGCCTGCTGTTGCTCGATGCGGGAAAGACGGACGAGGCAATCGCCGACTTCGATGAAGCGGTGAAGCTCGACCCACAGAACTCCTATGCCTGGGCCAATCGCGGGATCGCGCATGCCTGGAAGAACGATGGCAAGGAAGCGCCTGACCTAGCCAAGGCGAGCGAGCTGGACCCCGACAACCCTGTCGTCCCGCGCGGGCGCGCAGTGGCTGCCGAGATGCGCGGCGATTTCCCCACTGCGATCAAGGAATACACGGTCGCAATCGAGAAGGATCCGAGCAACACCTTCGCGTACATGCACCGGGCTTCGTCCTACTACGCGGCCGGTGAACCTCAGAAGGCGCTGGCCGATACCGACGAATTGCTCAAGAAAGGCCAGAAAAGCGCCAATGTCCGACTTCTGCGGGCAAACATTCTTCGGGGCCAGGAGGACGACGTCGGAGCTCTCAGGGAGGCGGAGCTTCTGATTTCCGAGAATCCCGACGCCACCTATCCGCAAGTCGCCGCGGCCCGGATTTTCGCATCGCTCGGAAAGAAGGACCGAGCGATGAAAGCTTTCGATGGCGCGCTTGCAATCAAGCAGGAGTCCTACATTTATGTGAACCGCGCACAGTCGCGACCGCGGTCAGACATGCCCGGCAAGATGGCGGATATCGAAGCCGCGCTGAAGATCGAGCCGACAAACGTCGATGCGTTGCTGGTCAAGGCGGAACTGCTGGTCGACCAGGGGAAATTGCCGGAAGCCTTGGCCGCCTACGAGTCATTGTCCAAGAACGAAGACGCCAACTGGACCTGGACCAAGGCCCAGCGCGGGATCGTGCTCGCGAAACTCGGCCGAACGGACGAAGCGCGCAAACTCTTTGCCGTGGCCCGCTCCGAATCGAAATCGGCGCAACAACTGAATAACCTTTGCTGGGCCAAGGCGACGGCAAACGTCGAAATTGAAACTGCCCTCGACGACTGCCGGGAGGCTGTTCGTAAGGAGCCAGACTCGGGCGCCTATCTCGACAGCCTGGGACTGGCGCTGCTGCGGTCTGGAAAGCTCGATGAGGCGATCGCCGCCTACGACAAAGCCATTGCCGTGCGCACCGGGGCTTCGTCCCTAATGGGACGGGCGATCGTCAAGGACCGCAAGGGCGATGCTGCCGGTGCTGCCTCGGACCGAGCATCTGCAATCAAGCTCTCGGCGGATATCGAAGACGTCTATCGCGGATATGGTCTGGAGATCGGGGTGAAGCCAACGGCAACCCAGGCGAACGCCAGCAGCTCTTAAGGAACCAGCTCGCCACCCTTGATGACCGCGTCGACATGCTCAAGTGCACGGATATCGGTGAGTGGGTCGGCTCGGACCGCAACAAGGTCGCCCCACGCGCCCGGACGTAGAGAACCGACTTCGCCCTCCATACGAAGCGCTTTGGCCGCCTCTGTCGTCGCAGCCTGGATCGCCTGCATGGGCGTCATCCCATACCGTACCATGTAAGCGAACTGGCGGCCGCCAAGACCATAGGGATAAACCGCCGCGTCGGTCCCGAACGTCAGCTTCGCGCCCGCCTTGACCGCGGCAGCAAAGCCCCGCCGCTGGATATCGGTCGTCTCGCGGTTCTTGCGGAGATATTCGGAAGGCCAACCCTGCTTGGTTCCGAACTCCTCGATCCAGTCTCCGTTGTAGATATCCATGTCGAGCCAAACGCCATTTTTCTTGGCCAGCTCAATCCCTTCGGCATCAAGGAAGCTCGCATGTTCGATCGTGCGGGCGCCGGCGCGGATCGCGGCCTTGATGCCTTCCGCGCCATGCGCGTGAGCGATGCAGTAGCTTCCGCGCAGCTCTGCCTCGTCGCAGGCCGCCTTCATCTCCTCCGGGCTCAGCTCGAGCGCGCCGGGCTCGCTACCCAGCGCCAGGACCGCGCCGGTTGCGATCAGCTTGATGAAGTCCGCACCGTGGTCGAGCAGGTAACGCGCCTTGTCGCGGGCTTCGGCGGGATTGTGGACGACACCCACGCGGAACGTCTCCGGAACGGGCATGTCGGGCGCCAGCGCATCGATCTCCCCTCCTCCGCCCGGCGTCGTGATGTAGCCGCCGGCGACGAGCATGCGAGGACCGGCGAGGTCACCAGAGTTGATCGCGTCGCGCAGGGCGACGTCCGTCAGCCCGCGATAGACTCCGACATCACGGACCGTCGTGAACCCGGCGCGGAGCATGATGCGCGCGGCGGGCACGGCCTTGAGAATGGTTGCCGCTTCGCTGTGCTTGAACGGTTCGGCGGGGTCGGCGCTGGACGCTGCGCCGTCGGCGATGTGGGTGTGAAGGTCGATCAGGCCTGGAAGGACCGTCAGTCCCGACCAGTCCACTGTTACCGGGCCATCGGCTGCGGACCACGGCGTTATTGCCGCAATCTTGCCGTCGACGATCCGGATGCGCTGATCGGCGCTGACCTTGCCTGTTTCCGGATCGATCAAGCGTCCTGCGCGAACGTCGACGCTCGCCGCCAATGCGGGAGAGGCCGCGGCGAGGGCGCAGGCAAATGCGATTGCCAGTCGAACGGCCATAGCCCCTCCCCGTTTCAGCTTAGACTGGTGAGACGTCCCCGGCGCCGGTCCCGGCGTCTTCGCCCTGTTCCGGACGCTTTTCGAACACTTCGTCGATCAGCCCGAATTCCTTGGCCTCGTCGGCTTCCAAAAACTTGTCGCGGTCCATCGCCTTCTCGATCTCCTCGATCGCTTGGCCGGTGTACTTCGCGTAAAGCGCGTTGAGGCGTGAGCGCATGCGCAGGATCTCGCGTGCCTGGATCTCGATATCCGCGGCCATGCCCTGCGCACCGCCCGACGGCTGGTGGACCATGATCCGGCTGTTTGAGAGCGCAATGCGCATTCCGGGCTCACCGGCAGCAAGAAGGAAGCTGCCCATCGACGCGGCTTGGCCGATGCACACCGTCGCGACCTTGGGGCGGATGTACTGCATGGTGTCGTGGATCGCGAGGCCCGCCGTGACGACGCCGCCCGGCGAGTTGATGTACATGAAGATGTCCTTCTTCGGGTTCTCTGACTCGAGGAAGAGCAACTGCGCGGTGACGAGCGAGGCCATGTGGTCCTCGATCGGCCCGGTGATGAAGATGATCCGCTCGCGAAGCAGGCGCGAATAGATGTCGAAGCTGCGTTCGCCTCGGTTGGACTGCTCGATGACGATCGGGACGAGCTGCGAAACGATGTCCTGGTGATCCATTAGAAAATGCCGGTCCTACTGTTGGTGCGACCTACATCGGCGCGAAAGGGCAAAGGTTCAAGCGCTGCAACGCGAAGGGGCGGCCCGATTTCGGACCGCCCCTCTCTATTCACGAATTAAGCCTGAACTGCCTTCGGTCAGCCGCGCTCGGGCGCCGGCGGCGGCGGAGGCGGAGGCGGAGGTAGCGGAGCCGGCTCAGCCACTGGCGGCGGAGGCGGCGGCGGCGGCGGTGGCGGAGGAGCAGGCTCGGCCACGGGCGCCGGCTTGCTCTCGCCCAACTTTACGCTGACCCTGGCGTAGTAGTAGCGGCCCGGAAGGTCGTATACGGTCGGGTCAAAGTTGTTGATGTCGCAGGTAAAGCAGCCGGGCGCCTTGGTGTTGAACAGATTGTTCACACCGACTGCGAGGCCGAACCGATCATCCAGGAACCCTGGCGTCCAGCGGCCCTGAATGTCGGTGTAGAAACGCGACTTCAGGACATTGCCGTCGGATTCCTTCAATTTGGACAGGTAACGACCAGTCAGCGACAGGCCGAAATCCGCCAAGTCCCAATCGATCACGCCGACCGACTTGAACTTCGGGAAGCCTTGCGACGGGCTGCCCTGCTCCGTTCCTTCACGACTAATCGTCTGGGTGCCCCCGGTGATCGGAACGATGACATCGAAGTTCTTCAGGATCGTATTGTTCCAGGTGAAACCGAACCGTCCGGCGGAGGTCTCAGGAGTCTGAGTCCTGAAGTTGATGTCCCATCCCTTGGTTTTCACGCCCGCAATGTTGACGAGGAAACCGGAGATCTGGGTCAGCTGTCCACCGCTGCCCGCGCGGGTGACGAGGGCGCAGGCCGCGGGATCGTTGTTGACCACGCAATTGCTCAGCGTGACGTCCGCGGCGACCGTCTGGATCGCGCCATCGATCTTGATGTTATAGTGGTTCACTTCAAGCGACGTGCGCGGCAGGAACGACGGGCTATAGACGCCGCCGAAAACCCAGCTCTTCGACGTTTCAGGCACAAGACCCTGGTTGCCGCCGACGATGACTGAGATCTGCGGATTCGCCTGCTGGTAAGTGCCACCTGCGGGAACCCCAGCCGCAATACAGTTCGCACGAACCGTTGCGTCGTTGAGGAAGTTCTGCGGAGCCGTGCTGTCGTTCGAACAGGGATCGCTGATCGTCTGGTCGAAGCGCGACTGCGTGCCGAACAGCTCGCCGATGGTCGGCGCGCGGAAGCCTTCCGCGTAGGAGCCGCGGAACCTTAGGTCCTTGAACGGCTTCCAGTTCACTTGCCCCTTGAAGGTCGTCGTCGAGCCGGACGTCGAATAATCGGAGAAACGGACCGCACCGTTTACTTCGAGCAGCTCGATCCCAGTGACGCCCGACAGGATCGGCGCGTTAAGCTCGAGATAGGCTTCCTTCACGTCGTAATGGCCACGCGTCGGCTGCGCAGGGATATCCGAGCTAAAGCCGGCGGCGACCACCGGATCTGGGTCGAAGCTACCGCTAAGCTTGCGATATTCGAGACCCGCGGCGACCCCCAGAGGCCCGCCGGGCAGATCGAAGAGCTCGCCTGAGATGTTGCCGGTGAAGTCCCAGATCGACTGCTCGCTCTTGTCGTTCTGGATGAACGTCACATAGTCCATCATCGCCTGGCTGATGGAGCCCGCGCCGCCGAAGAAGTTGAAAGGCACGCAACCGGGCGTAGCGTTGCAGGTCGCGAGCGGCCCGATCGCAATACCCAGCTTCTGCGAGTTGACGTTTCCGAGCATGCGCTGCTTCGCGTTGTTCTGGCCGTAAACGCCGTTGACGTCCCAGTACCAGTCGCGTCCGCCGATATCGAACTTGCCGTCGAAGGTGACGACGCCATAGTAGGTATCGACTTGCTGGCTGAACCGGCGCGGCCCGCCTTCGACGAAGCGCCGATAGATCAAATCCATGTTGGACGAGTCGATGTCGACGCCAAACGGATTGTACGGGTTCGTCGCATCCACATAGAGGGAGTCGAGAACCGGAGTTATGCCGGCCGCCTGGCCGATACCGAACGGAAGTGGAGCCGCCTTGTTCTTTGACTTGCGCTGGTTCCAAAGGAGTTTGAAACTAAAGTTTACGTTTTCAGTGACTTCGGCGTGCAGGTTTCCGAACACTCCGTAGCGTTCCAGCGGAATCTGCAGATAGTTATAGGGCGCGAAGTTGAAGCGATCGGCCGGGCTCACGAAATCCCGAAAATCCGCGGGGGTGGTGGTTCCGTTAAGCACTGGCGCGATCAGGGTGGTGTCTCCACTCCCTCCGAATATGGAGCCAATGTAACGGCCATTGGGCAGGAACCCGGAACAACCGCCATCCGCACAGCTGCTTCCATAAGGTGCCGGCCAACGCGAAATCGCGCGGTCTCCAGAGCTTACGGCGGCCGATTTCACATAATTACCACCGACAACGATCTGCAGAGGAGCATCACCGCCGTTACCCCAGCTAAGCTGGTAGTTCTGGGTGAAACCGTCGCCCTCTTCGAGGTAGCTGCCAAGCTGGGCGGAAGCGACGAAGCCATTCTGGCTCTGCTTGGTGATGATATTCACCACGCCTGCGATCGCGTCGGAGCCGTAGATGGCGGAAGCACCGTCCTGCAGCACTTCGACGCGTTCGATCATGCTTTCCGGGATGGCGTTCAGGTCGACCGAGCCCGGGACGCCTGAGGCCGAGGCACCGTTCACGAAGCGAAGGCTGTCGACAAGGACCAGCGTCCGGCGAGAGCCGAGGTAGCGGAGGTCGATTTCGGCGGAACCGGCGCCCACGCCGCCACCGTCAGGCGGGTTGCCAAGGTTGCCCGAGTTGTTGAACTTCGAGTTCAAACCGCCGCCGGAGCTCGGAAGGCGCTGGAGAACGTCGTTGATCGAGTTCAGGCCCGTCTTCGCAATATCTTGCTGATCAACGAAAGTGACCGGCGCATCCTGCGAAAGGGGGTCGCGACGGATGCGCGAACCGGTGACGACGATATCGCCAACGTCGGACGGCTCGGTGCTGGTGCTTGCGGGCGCTTCCTGCGCGTCGGGCGGCGGAACGTTGTCCTGTGCGTTCGCTGTCGAAGCGATCGCGAGTGCGGCCAAGGCAGAACCAGCCCGTAGTGCGAAAGAAATGCGCATCATCATGCCCCTTTTGTCACGCCCCGGTTGCTGCCGGGTCCAAATGGCATACTTCACTCAAGGAGGCGGCAACAGCAGTAGTCACCCAAACGCGACAGATTTGCTTAGGGGTGATGCAAATCGTCTACAGTTGTAGCGGCGCCCCTGGAGCGGGCTGGCTGAGGTAAGCAAGGCGCCGCATCTCGCGCCGTCCGCGTGTCACCGTGTCGAGGATCAGTCCGGCGAAGAAGGACAGAACAGCGACGATCGTCATCCCTGTGACGAGGATCGCGGTCGGAAAGCGCGGCACAAGGCCGGTCTCGATGTAAGTGAAAACCAGGGGTGCGGCGATGATGAGCGCCGCCAGCAGAAGGAAGGCGCCGATGCCTCCGAAGAAAAGCACCGGACGCTCGATGCGATAAAGCGTGACGATGGTCTTCAGAATGCGCCAGCCGTCACGAAACGTGGACAGCTTCGAATGCGACCCTTCGGGACGGGCGCCGTAGCGGGTTTCAATCTCGTCCACCGGCATCCGCAGCTCGAGCGCATGAACGCTCATCTCCGTCTCGATCTCGAAGCCTTCGGAAAGGACTGGAAAGCTTTTCACGAACCGGCGGGAGAATGCGCGATAGCCCGAGAAGATATCGGTGAAACTACGCCTGAACAGCTTCGACAAGAGGCGAGTGAAGATCCTGTTTCCAAGGACATGACCGCCCCGATAGGCGTCGGTGACGTCATGGCGGCGGATGCCGACGACCATATCAAGTTGCTCGTCGACAATCAGGCGCACCATCCGCGACGCTGCGCCGGCGTCATACGTCAGGTCGCCATCCGCCATCAGGTAGATGTCGGCATCGATGTCCGCGAACATGCGCCGAACGACATGCCCCTTGCCCTGCTGGGTCTCCGAGCGAACAATTGCACCCGCGGCCTTCGCGACCGCCTTTGTCTTGTCGCGACTGTTGTTGTCGTAGACGTAGATAGTCGCGTCCGGCAGGGCCTTGCGAAAACCTTCGACGGTCGCGCCGATCGCCGCTTCCTCATTGTAACAGGGAAGAAGCACGGCAACGCGCGGTTGCTTGGCAGCCAACAATTTCCCCCCGGTCGTTCGGCCTGAGCCTGTCGAAGCCCTGTCTTTCACCTCGGCAGGTTGGAACAAGGACAGGCCTTCGGCAAGCTCAACGCGGATCGTTTTATTTGGTCTTCTTGGCGGGTGCCTTCTTCGCCGCCGGTTTCTTCGCCTCGGCCTTTTCGGCGGGCTTCGCCGCAGCGGCTTCCTTCACGGGCTTGGCTGGCTTCGGCTTATCAGCCTTCACTTCCTCCACCGGGCCCTTGGCTGGCTTCTCAGGCTTGGCCGGAGCTTCGGCCTTCGCCTTGGCGGTCTTGGCCTTGCCCTTGGCAGCCTTCGCCTCGGGAACGTCATGACCGCAACCCGGCCCGTGAACATGGCCTTCCTCGGACTCCAGGTCCGCCTCCAGCTCGGCGCGGGTCGCCTTGCGATCCGTGATGTCGGCCTTCGAGAACAGGAAGTCGACCACCTTGTCCTCATAGAGAGGCGCACGAAGCTGCGCAGCGGCCATGGGCTCCTGCTGGACGTACTGGATAAACCGGTCGCGGTCCTTGCCCTGATACTGCGATGCGGCCTGGCCGATGAGCTGATTCATCTCGCGCTCGCTGACCTCTACGCCATTGGCGGCGCCGATGTCGGACAGCAGCAGGCCAAGGCGCACGCGGCGCTCGGCGATCTTGCGATATTCGCCCGCTTCACTCTCCAGCTCGGCAAGCGCTGCCTTCGGATCGGCTTCATGGCTCGCTTCGTGGCGAAGCTGCTGCATGATGTTCTCGAACTCGGCATCGACCATCGAAACGGGAACGTCGAAAGAGTGACGCGATGCCAGCTCGTCGAGCAGGCGGCGCTTCATGTGCGTGCGAGTCAGGCCGTTCAACTCCTGTTCCTGCTGGTCGCGAAGGATTCCACGCAGCTGATTCAGGTCCTGCAGACCGAGCGTCTTGGCGAAATCGTCGTCGAGCTTCGCTTCGCCCGCGATCTTCACGGCCTTGACGGTCACGTCGAAGACGGCGGCTTTGCCTTTGAGGTTCTCGACCGGATAGTCGGCCGGGAACGTCACGTTGATGTCGCGCTTGTCGCCGACCTTCGCCCCGACCAATTGGTCCTCGAATCCCGGGATCAGTTGGCCAGCGCCGATTTCCACCTGCATGTCGGTCCCGGTTCCGCCATCGAACGCAACGCCGTCGACGCTGCCGGCGAAGTCGATCACCACCGCGTCGCCGTTGGCCGCCGCATGCCCTTTCTTGGCATCGGTGAAATTGCGATTTGCTCCGGCCAGACGCTGGAGCTGCTCGTCGATTGCGCTTTCGTCAGCCTCGACGGTCAGCCGTTCGATCTTCAGCCCCTCGATGTTCGGGGCCGGAACGTCAGGGAGCGCTTCGAGGCGCACGGTCACCTGCGCGTCGCTGCCGGGCTTGTAAGTATCTTCCAGGGCGACCTGCGGCTGCATGGCGGGGCGCAGCTTCTGCTCCTGGAGGAGCTGCTGGACACCGGCCTGGACCGCGCTGTTCAGCGCGTCCGAGTGGATGGCCTCGCCGTGCATCTTGCGAATGAGGTTCGGCGGCACTTTGCCGGGACGGAAGCCGGCCATGCGCACCTGAGGCGCGATCCGCTTCACTTCCTGCTCCACGCGGGCATCGATATCCTTTGCGGGGATCGTCAGCATGAATGCCCGCTTCAGGCCTTCGTTTTCCGTCTCAACCGTCTTGATCACTGTTCAGTCCCGTCAAAAGAATCCCGTTCGTCCTGCGCGTCGGCGCGCGGATCACAGTGCTAGCCTGCCCTTGGGACAAGCTGTGCGCTGTGATGGTGCGCGCGGAGGGACTCGAACCCCCACGTCTTGCGACACTGGAACCTAAATCCAGCGCGTCTACCAGTTCCGCCACGCGCGCGCGGACATTGCTGAGCGCACGTCTGTCGGAGACAGGCGAGCACCGCGACGGCGCTATAGCAAGGAAAAGCGCAGGGGCAACCGCTTAAGGCTCAGCGGCGTTGGACCTTCGAAAGGAATTCTCCGTGCAACAGACACCGCCCCCCGAAACGCCGGTCCCCAGTCCGCCCGAGCCCTCCCAGCCGGGCCAGCCCGAACCTGTGCCGCAGGAAGCTCCCCCGTCCCAGCCGCCGATCGACGTGCCGGCGCCGGGGACGACGCCGACACCCGGGCCCGCCTCACCCGTCGGCTAGCTCCTGATCGCGGCGTTGTTCGCCATTACCTCGAAGTCAGGTAAGGCGTTGGCGTAATAGTGCGAGCGGGTGGCGTCGAACATCATCAGGTACAGCCTGCCATTGATGACCGCGCCTACCGCTCGTCCCTTGCGCCACAACTCATCACCGTCGAGATGCTCGAAGTCGAACTGAAAGCCAGGGTGACCGAGGAACTGTCGCGGCTGCAGGCTCAGCGTCCTGAATTCGACGGCCCCGCCCCTCACCCGGTAAGCCGTCTCCAGCATGGCGGTGATCTCTGGCGCGGTCATGTTGGCCCGGAACTTCGGCACCTGGCGCTCGTCGCTCTTGCGCTGCTGAACGATATACTCCCCGCCTGGCATTCCCGACACGAAGGTGATTCCGTCGAGGTACGGACCATTGAGTGTCCAGTCCTCCACCCAGCGGATGGTGTCGAAGAAGAACAGGAACCGCCGCTGCCTGTTCCACGGGCGCGGCGGCGTGACCTCCAGCGACCCGTCACCAACGCTGGTCGGCTTCGCGCGGACCAGCTGGTACACACCGAGGTCGGTGCTTTCGCCCACGGCGTTGCACCCGGCCAGCGGCATGGCCAGCGCGGCAAGTGCTACTCCGGCTTTTCCCAACCTCACGCCCCTCACCCAACCATCTGCCGAATGAATGGGGCGTCCGGTGCGGCCGGCTTCATCTGGAGATAGCGACCCAAGGCTGCCTTGCCCTCGCCGCTCCGTCCTTCCTTGATCAGCGACAGCCCATGCCAACGCCAGGCTTCCGCCGGAGCATCCGGATAGGCCACTGCGACGGCATAACTCTGGGCCGCCCGCGTATCATCGCCGGCGCGATTGCGGAGCCGCCAAACCTCGCCCTCGTAATAACGAAGCAGCCCGTTCCACCCGTCCAGCGCCAGGGTGTTCAACAGATACTGGCTCGCACCCGGGTCATTGAGCTTGACCTGGTCCTCCAACAGCATCTCCCGGATCGGAGCGATCTTCTCCAGGTATCGCGCGCGACCGCTGTCGTAGGTTCGCCCCGGCACGGTGACCTCGGCCGCCGAGATTTTCAGATCGGCGAGCCGCGAGCCTTCCGACGGATGCGTGTCGAACAAGCTGCCGCGGCGACGACGCTTGCGGCGATAAGCCGCGCTCGCATCTTCTTCGCCGATCAGCTGCTCCCATACGTTCGCCATTTCGATCGGCGGATATCCGGCCTCCGCGATCAGGCGCGCGCCCATGGCATCGGCCTCCGCCTCCATCGCCCGGCTGTAAGCGAACAGCGACAGGATGGTCGCGAGCTGGGCCAGCTGCACATAGTCGCCCATGTAGACGCCGGCCCCAGCACCGGCGACGCCTGCGGCCAAGGCTCCAACCGCGAAGAGATCGCTCTTCCGCTTCTGGTCGCGCCAGGATCGGATCATGTGTCGCCGGAGGAAGTGGCCGGATTCGTGGGCAATCACCCCCGCCAGCTGGGCCTCGTTGCGCATCCTCAAGAGCAATCCGGAAAACACGACCGCGAACCCGGACGGGAACATCATCGCGTTGAAATCCGGAACGTGCGCCAAGTAGATTCGCATGTCCTTCGCCGCCGGTCCGCCGACGGTGCCAATGATGCCCTGAAGGTAAGAGACCAGAGCGGGATCCTTTAGCAGCAGGTTAGATCCGGAGATTTCCTCCTCCGCCCGGTCCATCAGCTGCCAAAGTCCCTTTTCGTCCGTGTCCGTCGGACGGAAGCCTGGACCGATCAGCGGCACCATGTCCGCCGGACTCGTGCGCGCTTGCGCGCTCCCGGTTGCCAGCATCGCGGCCAGTGCGCCTCCTCCGGCAAGCATCGAGCGGCGGCTAAGGGCGGCGCAGCGCGAGCACATCAGCGCTTCTCCGCCGATTGCGCTTCACGCACTTCGCGGCCCGCCTTCATCCGTCCGAGCAGCCGCTCGACCATCTGGCTTGCGCCTTGCTGTGTCCGAATGTCGCCGAACGTGACGCCTGGGAGCTGGCTGCCGGTCTGCAGGATGTTGAACCACACGACTTCGCCGGTCCTGAGGTCGACAAGCGATGCATAAGCGAACTGATTGCTCCCGCCGCTAGGAGCGCAGAAGCCGATGAAACATCCCGCGACCCCCAGGACCTGCAACGCCGTTCGCCCGCTCGAGGCGATGTTATCCTCGGCGTAGAGGAAAAGCGCGTAGTCGTAACCAGTCCGCCGGCCCAGCGAAACAGCATCCTCGCCAAGCGTATACTCCAGCCCCTTGCCCCGCTTCGTCGGAAGCGCGGCGCCTGAGTATTTGTGAAGCGCGATGGAGTTTCCCACCGCGTAATGAAGACGCTCCAGATCCGCGATCTCATCCGCGCTGACGTTCGGGAGTTCATTCCGCTTGGCGATCACCAGGACCTTGCCGCCGCGGCCCGCCTGATCCGCACGGAGCGCTTCGATGATGTTGCTGCGCGCCTGCTCGGTCCAGTCAGCCCGTGGTTGCGGCATTCCGCCGGTTTCAAGGGCGTTCACCGCCACATCCGGACGCATGACGAGCAACCGGTAATCGCCTTGCGGCGGCGTAAACTGCACGTCGGCATATTGGCGCGACTGAACGCACCCAGACCCGGCGAGGCTGGCGGCCAGCGCGAGTGCGGCACCGACTTTCCCCATGACTTCTCCCCCGGCAGGCGCGGTCACACCTGATTGCGGGAAAACTGACTACCATTTCCTGAACGGCAGGTGAAAGTAGCGGAAAAGACTAGGAAAAAGAACGGTCTAGTGCGACGGACAAGCGACTCCTTCGACACCGTCGATGCACCTGCCGTCGAGCGACGCCGGAACCTGCAACCCGATCTCCGCCGCGACGGTCGGCAGGATATTCACGGTCGAAACATGGTCTTGACGATCGGCGGGCGCTGCGCCCCTCCGCCAGAACAGGATGGGTACCCGGCGGTCGTAATCCCAGACGCTGCCGTGGGTCGCTACATATCCAGCGCCCGGCTTCGCAATCGGAGAAACATTTTTCTTCAGTGCGACGTACAGATCGCCCGATCGCTGCTTGTCGAACGACGCCCGTACGCGCTGCTCGATCGTCCACTGGTCAGGCGAAGCCGTCGGAACCGGAAGTCGCTCGATCTCCCGTGACGTGAAAACGGCCTCGACTTGCGGATGCGCTTTAAAGATCGCAATTGCTTCACGCTCTGCTCGTGCGCGGTCTGCCGTCTTGAGCGAGCGGTCGATCCAGACATCTCCGGCCATATCCCCGAGGAGGACCGGTCCGGAGAGCTTGAGCTTGGCCGCGATCGCCTTTCCAACCTCGACCGTTGTCAGGGCAGGATCGGCGCGAGCCGCGTCGGTCACACCCTTCGACCGGAGCCGCTCGGGAATGTCCATGCCGCCATGATCGGCGGTCAGCACGACCGTGTAATCGATGCCGCTTCGGTCGAGCACGTTGAAGAAGTCGCCAAGATTCCGGTCGAGCGAAAGCAGCTGGAGGCACATCTCCCCGCCGCCCGGTCCGAGCCCGTGCCCGATGTAGTCGGTCGCCGACAGGCCGACGGAAATGACGTCGGTCGCCGCGTCCTGGCCAAGCTTCAACTCCTGGATCAGCCCTGCGGCAATCGCCAATACGGCCCCGTCGAATTCCGGAGACGCCCGGAACGCCTTTGCATCGCCGGCAGCGCGGGCAAACCGCCCGGCTCCGACGGACAGTGTCGGCGACACCGCTGCCGGGGTCGATTTCGCCTGACAGAACGGCGGAGGATTCAGACCTGCCTGCGGGACAGCGATGGCGCCCGCGATAGCCACCTTCGCCTTGTTGATGGTCTCCGGGACAGCCGCCGATTTCAGATCAGTCGTGAAAGTCTTTCCGTCCCAGTACCATCTTTGATCGACATTATGGCCGCCCATCATCACCGCAGCGCGGTCTTTGCCAGCTACGGCGACATTCAAGCTCTGCGGAGACTGCTGCTTGAGCAGGTCCCCCAGTGTCGGCACTCGGAGGTGCAGCGGGGACACCGTGTAGCTCGTTGACGAAGTGCCGGGAACGCGCTCGTCCTCGGCGCAATAGACGGTGCGGTCCGAACGCGTGAGCGACTGGTCGACCCAGCTGTTCGCGATGATTCCGGTGTGAGTGGGGTGTGAACCCGTCAGGATCGTCGAATGCCCCGGGCAGGTCTCGGTCGCCGCATGTGCCTGATAGCCGTTCCTGAATGCCGTTCCCCCCGACAGGCGCGCAAGGCCTGCGGTGAACTGCGGACGGTACTCATCGAACAGGTCGGACGAAAATTGGTCGACCGAAATTACAACTACTAGCTTCGGCGCATCGGCCTTCAGGGCAACGGGAGCTGGAGCAACCGGCTGCGCGGCAAACAAACCGACGAGAAATGCCGCAAACATGACCATCAGGCTCCTTTACACCGAGACTCTTACCCGAGCTTTGCCCGCAGCCGCTCGTTGACGACCTGAGGATTGGCCTTGCCCTGCGTCGCTTTCATGGTCTGGCCCACGAAGAAGCCGAACAGCTGCTGTTTGCCGCTTTGGTACTCGGCGACCTTGTCGGCATTCGCGGCGAGGATCTTGTCGATCTCGCTGTCGATGGCGCCCGTATCGGAGGTCTGCTTCAGACCGCGCTTTTCGACAATTTCAGCGGCACCCTCGCCGGTTTCCAGCATGATTTCGAGCACCTGCTTGGCGATCGTGCCGGAAATCGTCCCATCGGCCACAAGACCGAGAAGGCCGCCAGCCTGCTGCGGCGAAACCGGCGACTCCTCGATCCCCTTGCCCAGGCGATTGAGCGCACCGAACAGCTCGGCAACCACCCAGTTGGCCGCCTGCGCCGGCTGCGCATTGGCATCTAGCAGTGCATCGAACCACCGAGCGGTCTCGACTTCGGCCGTCAAAACGCCAGCATTATAGGGCGTTACGCCGAGCGCCTCGTAACGCTTGCGCTTGGCATCCGGCAGCTCCGGAAGCGACGAGCGGCATTCCTCGATGAACGCGTCGTCAAGTTCCAGCGGCAGCAGGTCCGGGTCCGGGAAGTAGCGGTAATCATGTGCATCTTCCTTCGACCGCAGCGTTCGTGTCGTCCCGCGATCCGGGTCGAACAGGCGCGTTTCCTGCGCGACCGTCCCACCTTCCTCGATCAGCTCCACCTGGCGGCGAGCCTCATATTCGATCACCTGCATGACGAAGCGGACGGAGTTGACGTTCTTGGTCTCTGTCCGCGTCCCGAACTCGTCGCCAGGCTTACGCACGCTGACATTCACGTCCGCACGCATGGAGCCTTCCTCCATGTTGCCGTCGCACGATCCGACGTAGCGCAGGATTGCTCGCAACTTCCTGAGGTAAGCCCCTGCTTCTGCTGGAGAACGCATGTCAGGCCGCGATACGATCTCCATCAACGCGACGCCTGCACGATTGAGGTCGACGTAGGACATGGTCGGATGCTGATCGTGCATCAGCTTCCCCGCATCCTGCTCGACGTGGATGCGCTCGATGCCGATGCTCTTGGCACTGGCGTCATCCTTCTCGTCCAGAAGGATTTCGACCTCGCCCTCGCCCACCAGCGGGTGGAATAGCTGGCTAATCTGATATCCCTGCGGAAGATCGGCGTAGAAGTAGTTCTTCCGGTCGAAGCGGCTCCAGCGGTTGATCTTCGCTTCAAGCGCCATACCCGTCCGCACCGCCTGGCGGATGCATTCGCGATTGGGAACCGGGAGCATGCCGGGCATGGCAGCATCGACCAGCGAGACCTGAGTATTCGGTTCCGCGCCGAAGGCGGTGGCAGCACCTGAAAACAGCTTTGAAGCCGTTGCCGTGATCTGAGCATGCACCTCCAGGCCGACCACGACTTCCCAGTCGCCGGTTTCGCCCTTGATGCGGAAGGGTGCGGTTGCGTCAGCCATTACCACCACCTCTTTGGCGTCGCGGTGAAGCCCGCGCGCTCTTCGATCGCCAGACCAGCGTTCAAAACGCCCTGCTCATCGAGTTCGCGGCCGATTAGATGAAGACCGAGCGGCAGCCCCGTCTCGTCGAGCCCGCCCGGAACCGACATCGCCGGCAGTCCCGCAAGGCTTGCAGGCACCGCAAACACGTCGTTCAGGTACATCGAGAGCGGGTCGGCCGTCTTGTCGCCAAGCCCGAAAGCCGCTGACGGAGCTGTCGGCGTCAGGATCAGGTCGCACTGCTCGAACGCTTTCTCAAAATCCTGCTTGATCAAGGTTCGGACCTTCTGCGCCTTGGTGAAGTAGGCGTCGTAGAAGCCCGCGGAGAGCACGTAGGTGCCAATCATGATCCGGCGCCGGACCTCCGCCCCGAATCCTTCGGCCCGGGTCGCGGCGTACATCGCGTCGAGACCGCCCTCGCTTTCGGCGCGCAGGCCATAGCGAACACCGTCGTACCGAGCGAGGTTCGAAGACGCCTCGGCCGGGGCGATGATGTAGTAAGTCGGCAGCGCATATTGGGTGTGCGGCAGGCTGATTTCCACGACCTCTGCACCGGCATCGCGCAACCATTCGATGCCGCGATCCCACAATGCCCCGATCTCGGCAGGAACGCCGTCGATGCGATATTCCTTGGGAATTCCAATCCGCTTGCCTTTGAGATCACTGGATAATCCAGCCTCCCACTTGGGCACGGGCAGGTTGAGCGACGTCGAGTCCTTCGGATCGAACCCAGCCATCGCTTCCAGCATGATCGCACAATCGCGAACCGTCCGGGCCATCGGACCCGCCTGGTCGAGCGAACTCGCGAACGACACGATGCCCCAGCGCGAACAGCGACCATATGTCGGCTTGATCCCGCAGATCCCGGTGAACGCCGCCGGCTGCCGGATCGAGCCGCCGGTATCGGTGCCCGTCGCCGCCGGAGCAATCCGCGCCGCGACAGCCGCGCTCGAACCGCCAGACGACCCGCCCGGTGCAAGCGGGGCGTTTCCGCCATCGCTCCGCCGCCATGGCGAAATCACCGGTCCGTAGGTGCTCGTCTCGTTGGACGAGCCCATCGCGAACTCGTCCATGTTGAGCTTGCCGAGCATTCCCGCCCCCGCCTTGCGCAGGTTGGCGGTGACGGTGCTCTCATACTCCGGTCTGAAATCCTTGAGGATGCGGCTCCCGGCGGTCGTGTTGACGCCGCGTGTCGCAAACAGGTCCTTGATGCCGAGCGGGATACCCGCGAGCGACCCCGGCTCGCCCGCACCGCGCGCCTTGTCCGCCGCATCGGCCGCTGCAAGCGCATCGTCCGGCGTCTCGACGGTATATGCGTTCAGCGCCCGCCCCCCGGCGACCGCTTCATTGTACTGCTCGGCGATCTCGCGCGCCGTGAACTCGCCGGAACGGAACCCGTCGCGAAGCTCGGCAATCGACAGTGACGTCAGGTCGCTCATTCGATCACCTTCGGCACTGCGAAGAAGCCGTGCTCGGCGACCGGCGCATTGGCGAGTACCGCATCGCGGCAATCGCCGTCGGTCACCGCATCCTCGCGCAGCCGCAACGTGTTGGGAATGACCGCGGTCAGCGGCTCCACCCCATTCGTATCCACCTCGCCGAGCTGCTCCACCCAGCCGAGGATATTGTTGAGTTCGGGCACCAGCCGCTCGAGCTCCTCATCGCTCATCGCGATGCGGGCGAGCTTGGCGATGTGCCGCACCTGTTCGATCGTGACTGACATTATGGCGGCGCGATAGCGGCGGTGCCGGAGGGCGGCAAGCGCTGCAGCCCAAACACCCACAAACGGCTTCCAATGCACCCTGACGGCTGTAACCTGTCCTCAGCTGACGGAGGCTGAGGGGGGCGTTGATGGTTCCGGCGTTGTTCGTGATCGACGATTTCCTGCGCAATGCCGAGGAGGTCCGTCGCCAGGCGCTCTCGCTCACTTACGCAGTCGGCGGCCGCTATCCCGGTCTCAACTCCGTCGAGAAGCTTCGCATCGAAGGACTCGACCAGGTCATCTCGACCTTGGTCCGCGAGCCGGTTCGAGCGCCGTGGACAGAGGATTTCTCCCACGGCTCCTGCCGCGTCGCCCTCGCCTCCGATCCGCAGGAGGCCCGCATCCACATCGACCAGAGCCATTGGTCCGGGATCCTCTATCTCAGCCGTCCCGAAGATTGCCACGGCGGTACCGAGTTCTTCCGCCACAAGCGCACCGGCACCGATCGCGTGCCGATGGACGAGGCCGGCCTGCGCCAGATCGGCTACGCCTCCTACACCGACCTCCAGCACGACATCCTCGATCAGGATGCGCTCGACCGGTCGAAGTGGGAGCACACCATGACTGTGCCGATGCGCTTCAACCGGCTCGTGCTCCTCCAGCCGCACTATTGGCACACGGCTGGCCCAGGATTTGGCGATAGCCTGGAAAACGGCCGCTTGATCTACCTGATGTTTTTCCTTCGCGGCCCTGCCTGAGTTCTCAGCCGCAGCCCGCCAGCTCCGGGCTGATCGCCACAGCGCCAACCAGCCACTCGATCCGATAGGTGACCATGTAGCCGTCGTGATCGGACAGTTGCGGGCTGCCGGGGCTTCCGTCGAACAGCGCTTCCACCCGAATGGGCCGGATCGAGGCGCGCTCCCCGGAATGGAAGAACTGGAGGTCCTGCGTGTCCATCCAGGGCGCATCCCCGTCCCACGACATCTTTACCAGGCAACCGGAGGACGGTTCGATGCAAACGCGGTGGACAAGCGTCATCGGCTGGTAGCGGGTGAAATTCTCCCACCGCGGCTCCGAATGACGCATGTTGAAATCGCCGCCGAAGATGACTGGAAAGTCGTCATTGTGGGTGCGGTCGATGAATTCTGACGCTTCCAGTGCCTGCCGGTCATGAGCCGCAAGGTTCCGCGCGGCCGGCGCCTTCGAAGCACCGCGCGAATTCATGTGTGTGTCATAGACGTCGATCGGCGTCGGCAGGCCCGGAACGTAGATCCGCGCCAGCATCACCCCCTTGTTCGCCAGGCAGTCGAGTCCGGCGCAGGACTTCCCCCCGAATGCGCGAAGCTCGGTCATGACGATCGGATAACGCGACGCGATTGCCAGCCCGCTTCCCTGGAAGC
Source organism: Sphingomonas daechungensis (assembly GCF_039543105.1). NCBI lineage: Bacteria > Pseudomonadati > Pseudomonadota > Alphaproteobacteria > Sphingomonadales > Sphingomonadaceae > Sphingomonas > Sphingomonas daechungensis. The sequence goes on along the minus strand of NZ_BAABJC010000001.1, from coordinate 29,240 downwards.
GGATGCCGACCTCGCCATGCTTCAGCTTGGACTTTCCGGGCAGCTTTTCGCTGGTGGACTCGAACGGCCTCGTGCTTCGGCTCGGTCCCGGCGAGATCGCGGGATAGCCGCTATTCATGACTGCTGCCTTGGCGGAGCCGCTGAACATTTCCTGGAACAGCACGACGTCCGGCCCCGTCCCGGCCTTGAGCATCTCCGACAGATGCTCACCGATCTGCTTCAACTCAGGCCCGCGCCCGCTCCGCGCCGGGAAGCCCAGGCCCTCGATGTTGTAGGTGAGAACCTTCAGCTCTGCAGTCTTGCTCTTGCCGCCGGCCACTTCCGTGATCTGCGCCGGCACTCCGTTCCCGCAGGCGAGGCTCCGGCTCGGTGGAGCCGTGCTGCACCCGCCAACTAGCAACGCCAGCGCAGTCCCGGCCAGAGCGGGATGGACGCGATTGAACATTCGACCCCCTGTTCGCATCGTTCCCCGAAACGATAACCCAATCGACCGCCACGCGACATTCAATCCTTGGCATGGATCCAGATCAAATCAGTGGAATCGCGTGATCGCCTTACGGCAGGCTTGGCTGGAAAGCTGGCGTTAGCTCCGGGCATCCGCGCCATTTAGACGCTCAAGGAAGGCGGTGATCGTGGCCCGCTTCCTGATACTGGCTCCGGCAACGGGCGTACGGCTCAAATAGTTCAGCTGTCCCCACAGAGCGAAGTCACAGAGATACGGCCTGTCGCCCAGCACGTACGGGCCGGGTGTGAGCAGGCTCTCGGCCGCATCGAGATTGCGTTCCAGGTCTCGTCGTACATGGTCGGGTGATTTGCGCAGCGTGCCCTGCCCCTTCAGCTGCCGCAAGATCAGGCGCAGGTAGTAGCGATAGACCAGTCGCCCTTTTAGCGAGTTGCCGAATACAGCCGCGACGGGCTTACGCCCTTCCACCTCGAACCACCGATAATAGAGACCGAGGAAATACAGGCTTTCGTCCGCCCAGTCTTCGATCGTGTGGCTCAGGCCCCGCTCATGAGTGGCGGGTGGAAAAAGCGGCGGTTCTGGAAAACGATCCTGCAGCGCATAGGCGATGTCCGTGGAGTCCGTAACGAATGCGCCGTCGATCTCCACGGCGGGCACCTTGCCGGTACCCCGACGCCTGAGTTTGCCGCGTGCGTCGAGCGGATTGACGGTCCGGTAAGAGATGGATTTGTAATCAAGAATCGCGCGCACCTTCATGCAGAAGGGCGAATATGGCCAATCGTAAAACACGACCGTCATGGATCGCGGTGATGCCCTGCTGGAAGCCTCAGCGCAATGTCGGCTCTGCGTCGAAAACTGACGCTACTGGTCTAGCGGCGGGTTTGGGTGGAAAGCGGACATTCCGGATCGAGCCCTACCGCTGGTAATACACCTTGCTCATCTCGCCGTTGCACCGATCGATGCGCATCCCCAGACCGCCGCCCCCGAAAGTGACCGTGATACTGCCCTTGGCGTCAGGCGGACTGTCAGGAAGGCCTTGAGAAACCAGCCAACCGGTCTTTCCGTCTTCTTCAACGTGCAGCACATATCGAGCCTGCTGCTCTGGCGTTTGCCTGCTTCGGATGATCACTTCGGCAAGCTCCCGTGCCACCTGCGCGTTTGGCACAAGTTCGCCCACGCGAACGTCGCATGTTGGCGCGTCACCGCTAAGCCCTGCGCTTGCCAGAAGGATCAAACCTAGAATCATCTACCGCACCTCCAGCGGAAACCTGCAGAAACCAGCTAATGTCCGCAATGGGTCGGAAGCAGACGCATGCGTCGCCCTGAACCTCAGTTTGAAGCAGGTGCGGGCAAGTCTACGCCACTAAGCCGCCAGCCGAACCCATGGCGTTTGAAAATCATCTTTCCGTCAGGACGGTTTTTGTTGCTCACTGCGAATTCATCAAAGCTGCGCCTTTCGATCTCCACTTTGTCGCTGACGTCAAAGGCGCCAGTCGCCTTGCTCGTCGGATGCTGCGTGGCCTCGCGATTGCGGTTGGCAATGAAGGCGGCGCGTAGACCAGCCGGCGAGACGAGCCCGTCAATCATCGGGCCAATCATTGCTGTGGCCATTGCTGTCCCCAATTCACCGACGCCCGACTTGTCTTTCTGCGCTTCCACTGCGAACTGCGCCATGATCTCAGATTTCATGTCCTCACGCAGTGCGGGGAAATCGACGTACGCCGCAAGCGCATCGGCGTCATTCTCCTGAGCGGCGTCACGCATCTGTTTCAGCGTGTACCAGGGCGACATGAAGTACCACGCAATAGCTATTACAGCGATCAAGCCGAATGCTGCCAATCCCCAACGCTTGCTCATCATCTTTCCCTTCCGCACCCGAGCAATTGCAGTCTAGGCGAACCGGCGCATGGCCAACGGCTATGAGGCTAGCGGCCGCAATGGGTCAAAAGCTGCCGCGGCGCTTAGGACAGCTTTCGCAATCCTTGCTCTTCGATCAGGGTAAGATCGCAAGCAGCGCTCTGCCGATTGGCGCGCTCCAATGCGTATCGAACAGAGCGACCTCTATCCCCTGTTCGACGAACCAGAATGTCCCGCCGAGCATCCACACTGGGTGAACCGCTCCAAAGCGCAGCCGGTCGCGGAGCATCGCGCCCAGGATCGGCAAATTCGCTACGAACATACCGAGGACGATATCCGGTCGGCTCATGGATGGAAGGATATGGCGCCAGCGGAAGATTGCCGGCCAAAGTAGAACAATGGTCGCCAAGGCCATCCAGCGCTTGTGGGCAGCGGAAGACCGTCGAGATACGTAACCGGCGATCACGAAGGCGAGAAACAGCGAAAGGCCACTTACGGTGCCCATGAACGCTGTCTCCGCGATTGGGCCTTGCGACGGAAGGTCGCGCCGAGCTGCCCATGCGGCCGTAAGAATACCGGACGACCAAATGACAACGGCCATGGGCAAACCCAACTGGCCAATTCGCATGTGCAACTTTGTTCGGTCGCCTCGGACAAGGAAAGCCTGCGTCAAGAGAAGGCAGACCCAAGTGAACGCGCCAACACCGTGGAGATGAACTACAGCAGGTGCGGCAAATGTGCGTCGTGCTATCGGTATGAAGTAGGTAGTGGAAAATCCGGCAGCGATTGCGGCAAGGCCAAACAAAGCGACGCCAGCATAGAATCGCTGCGCGCGGTCCTTGGCCCAGGTGCTCGCCATCGCCCCCTCTCTCCGTAGATCAGCTTAGAGTTCGGCGAAGAGTCCGCAATGGGCCGCAAATTGTCGGGGCTCTGGCTCCAGGACCACCTCGCAACAAACACCTGTCCTACAGGACCCCTCCTGTGCTTGCGTCTCGAACATCGCAATCACGCTCACTGGATCGACGCTTTGAACCCTTTCCTCGCTCTTCGAATAAAGCTCGTCAGTGCGAACATTGGGAACATTCGCGGTCGAACTTGCTCGTTGACGGCCGGCTGAATAGAGCGCCCGGCCAATGTGCGCTCGCCGGTTCCTCATCTTCGTCTTCATCATGATCCTGCTGTTCGTCGCTGGAGCATTCGCGATCTATCAGTTCGGGCAGCAGGTGCTGATCAGCCAGGCGACACCGCAGGGGCATTTCCAGGCGCCGTCGCCCCGCACCGGCCCCGACTATTCGAAGCTCGACAGCTGGGTCGCCCGGCCAGAGCTTACCGGCAACCCGGCGACGACCAGCTTCTCCGGCGGGCGCCCCGCCCCAGTCCCCGCAGGCGACGCGGCCGTTTTCTACGTCCATCCGACGACCTACTTGCGCCGCGATCGCTGGAACGGGCCGATCGACGACCGGGAAAGCCGCCAGCGAACCGACCTGTTCGTGCGCAGCCAGGCCAGCGCCTTCTCACCCTCCGGAGCAGTCTGGGCTCCGCTCTATCGTCAGGCGGCATTCGGCGCGTTCCTGCTCAGGAGCAGCGATGCCGAAAAGGCGCTGGCCCTAGCCTACTCGGACGTCTCCGCCGCATTTGCCGAGTTCCTCGAGCGCAATCCAACCGGTCCGGTCATTCTCGCCGCCCACAGCCAGGGCGCGCTGCACTTGTCGCACCTGCTTCGTGACCATGCCGACGGCCTCAAGGGACGCCTGGTCGCGGCTTATGTCGTCGGCTGGCCGCTGAGCACCAGCGCCGACCTACCGGCGATGAAGCTTGGCGCCTGCACATCGCCTGAGGAGACCGGTTGTGTGCTGTCCTGGCAGAGTTTCGGGTCGCCTGCGAACCCCGACCTGATCATGGACGCGTGGGAAGGCACGCAGGGACCGACAGGGCTGAAGAGGGAGCGGAAGGACATGCTCTGCGTAAACCCGCTGACCGGCACCAGGGACGGCGCGGCCGCACCGACCGCCAATCCCGGCACCTTGATCCCCACTGCCAATTTCGCGTCGGCAACGCTGGAGGCGGACCGTGTCGGCGCGCGCTGCGACAACGGGCTGTTGCTGGTCGACGGCGACATCCCGCCGCTCGGGCCGTTCGTACTGCCCGGCAACAATTATCACGTCTATGACTATGCGCTGTTCTGGGGCGCCATTCGGGACGATGCGGGGCGGAGGCTTGCCGCTTGGCAGAAGCGTTGATCACGTCCGCTCCCGCCGAATTCGCCGAGGCTACCCCGCACGGGAAGCTCGCCGGACTGGATGTCGGCACGAAGACCGTCGGATTGGCCGTGTGCGATGCCGGCTGGAGCTTTGCCGGACCGTCCGAAACTCTCCGGCGGACCAAATTCACCGCCGACCTCGAACACCTCAGAAAGTTCGTTGAACGGGAACAGGTAAAGGGTCTTGTCCTTGGACTTCCTCTCAACATGGACGGCACGGATTCGCCGCGGACGCAGTCGGTCCGCGCCTTCGCCCGCAATCTCGCTCCATTGGGCCTGCCCATCCTCCTATGGGACGAGCGCTGGTCCACCCAGGCAGTTGAGCGGGCGATGATCGAGGCCGACGTCAGCCGCTCGAAGCGCGCGGAGAAGGTCGATGCCCTCGCCGCCGCCCACATCCTGCAGGGCGCGATCGATGCGCTGGCCAACCTGCCGCAGCAGCATTAGTCGGTCTGCTTCGTGAACCTCATCTCAATCGATTCGCTGAGCGACGCCCAGATCGAGCGCATTCTCGACCGCGGCCAGCGGTGGTTCGAGTATAATCGCTCGGGCTCGCGGGGGCAGGACAAGAGCCTGCACGACAAGCTCGTCTTCAACCTGTTCTACGAAAACTCGACCCGCACCGCGATGTCCTTCGCGGCCGCTGCGCACCGTCTGGGCGCCTCGCCCGTGTTCCTCCCGGTCGAACAGTCTTCGATCAAGAAGGGCGAAACCTTCGAGGACACGGCGCGGACGCTCAACGCCATGCGCCCCGACGTCGTCGTGATCCGCCACCGCGAGAACGGCGCTCCGGCGGCCATGACCGAATTGATGGATTGTGCCGTGATCAATGCCGGAGACGGTACCAACGAGCATCCGACGCAGGCGCTCCTGGATGCGCTGGCGCTTCAGATCCGCTTCGGTGACTTGAGTGGCCTGAAGGTCGCAATTTGCGGCGACATTCGCCACAGCCGCGTCGCCCGGTCCAACGCCAAGCTCCTCCCCCGTCTCGGGGCCGAGGTCAGGCTGGCGGGCCCGCCGTCCCTGCTTCCAGGCGACATCCCTGCCCTTTCGATCGATGAGGCCATCGACGGCGCGGATGTAGTGATGATGCTCCGGGTCCAGCGCGAACGCTTGGAAGAGGACCTCGGGGATGGCCCAGGAGAATATCTTGAGCGCTACGGCCTGACAGCGGAACGCCTTGGCAGGGCCGCTCCGGACGCTGTGGTCATGCATCCTGGGCCGATGAACAGGAACGTCGAGATCGCCGACGATGTCGCCGACGATCCCGAACGTTCCTTGATCTTGCTTCAGGTCGAGGCTGGCGTGGCCACGCGAATGGCCTGCCTCGAGCTCGTTACCGGCGGCTGATCACCGCGACGCGAATTGCACCGGCGAGTCGCCGGCCACACCGCGAACGAAGCAGGTCCCGCCCTTGCCGCGCAGTGCGGAGCAGCTCGACGCCGCTTCAGACTGGCTTCCGAAGCCACGGATCGACAGGCGCCACACGGTACCCTTCGGTCCATCGAAGCGGGCGACCATCGGCGAGTATTTCCGCAAGCCCGGGTACTTCTTCGAAAGCTGCGCCCAAGCCGCCGAAACGCGAGCTTCGGAGCTGTAGGCGCCGATCTGAACCACGGCCTTCGACTTGCCGGACGCAGAAGCAAGCGCCGGACGCGCCGGAGCCGCCGCCTTCTTGGCCTTCGCTGGCTTTGCCTTCGGAGCAAAGTTCGAAGACATCATCGCGAATGCAGCCGGGGCTTCGGGCGAAACCGCAGCAGCTACGGCAATTGCCTCACGCTGCTCAACGACGGGAGCGGGAGCAGGCGCCGGAGCCAGCTCGTCCGGTTGCGACACCGGGGTGGAATAATAAGGCGCGTTCGGCACTGGAGCCGCTTCCGCGACCTGCACAGGCGCCGGAGCAGCGGCCGCTTGAGCAACCCGAGTGTTCGAGCTGCCGTTCAGCGCCAGGCGGACCGGCTGACCGGGATCGCCGACTACCGACGGCGTCACGCCAGTCAGCGCGGCAACCTGGTCGTAGGCGTGCGCCGGCTTGGCAAGCGACATCCACTGCTGGACGCGAGCGTCGACCTGATCAGCCGGAAGATCCTGCGAAGCGACGATTCGGGCATTGTTCCAGTCGCCGCTGAGGCCCAGCGCGAGCGCCAGGTTCTGGCGGACCCGGGCATCAGCGCCGTTGGCGCGAGCCGCAACGTCGAGGATCTGCACCGCATCGGCCGAACGACCAGCAAGAGCGAGAGCAAGGCCATAATCCGCCGGATCGACGATGCTCTGCGACTGCTGGAGAAGCGAAATCGCTTCGTCATTCTTGCCCTGGGCGATCTGGACCAGTGCGCGCTTCAGGATGACCGACGGCTGCATCGCGGCCAACGACAGCGAGTCGCCATAAGCCGCTTCCGCCGAAGCGAAGCGGCCGGCACCGAAATAAGCGTTGCCGAGCAGGCCGCGAACGTTGGCGTCCTGCGGGCTCGCCTCGACTGCGCTCTCGGCAAGGCCGACGGCGGATGCATAGTCATTGGAGTCGATCGCCATTTGCGCGCGAAGGGCATAGGCCATGTTGGCCTTGCCCTTCGAAACCTGCGCGCTTCGCGACATCGGTGACGCGCATCCGGCGACCATGGTAGCCAGTGCGACAGCGGAAACTGCAGTTCCCAAGCGAAGCGGTTTCATTTGCCTTACCCCTTGCGTTTGGCCTCGTCAGGCCAGTGCTTACCCTTTGCGTTTGGCCTTTTCGGCCATCGCCTCCAGCTCCGGCATTCCGCCGAGAAACTGATCGAGCGCGTCGGTGACGAGAAGCTGAGCCGAACGCCCATTGAGGGCACAGGCCAGACGCAGCTTCAGATGACGCTCCGGATCGAGCCGAAGTGTGAACGCAGCCTTCCCCTTGCTGCCCGGAGCCGAACGCGGCTTCGAGACACGACGAGCGACCGGAGCCGGAGCCGAGGGCACCACGTACATCGGGACCTTGGCTTCGACGGGCTGCACCGGCAGTTCGTCGGATTCATTAACGAGCTCGGCGGTCTCATCGACCTCCTCACCCTCGTCGGAAACGTCTAGCGGTTCCTGGAACGCGTTTTCGATTTCCGCGTGCTGCGAATGCACGGGCGAGTTCACTGGCGTGAGTCCGGCATGGCCGTGAAGCGCAGGATGCTCGGCGATCGGCTCACCAAAAGCGTCATGTTCTGCATCACGCGGCGTTTCCGCAGGCTTGGGAGCCTCGAAACCCATGTCGTTCCAGCCGAGATCTTCTAGATTTCCACCGATCTGGCCAAAACCCTGGGGACGCATCGCCGGGCGAGCGCCACCCTTGCGGGCCAGCAATCCGGAAGAGAGAGAAGCGAAAGGCTTCGGTTCGGACATCACTTAAGTCGCCTCCTTACTGGCCGACCACACGACGGCCGAAGCCGCCAACCGGGCGAGGCGTGGATGGAGCCGCCGAAGAGGCTCCGGGCGCCGCGAAAACCGTGCGGCGAAAATTCTTTTCGAGACGATCCGAGATGTAGTCCCAAAGCTCGGTCACTTCCTGGGCCGAGCGGCCGTTCGGGTCGACTTCCATCACCGTGCGGCCGTCGATCATCGACGCTGCGAAATCCGTGCGGTGGTGAAGCGTGACCGGGGCGACCGTTCCGTGCTGCGAGAGCGCGACGGCGGCTTCGTAGGTGATCTTGGCTTTGGGCGTCGCTGCGTTGACGACGAAAATCAACGGCTTGCCGGCGCGGTCGCAAAGATCGACCGTCGCACCAACAGCGCGAAGATCGTGCGGGCTCGGACGGGTCGGGATAACGATCAGCTCGGCGACGGCGATGACGCTTTGGATCGCCATGGTGATGGCCGGCGGCGTGTCGATGACCGCCAGGCGGAAGCCCTGCTGGCGAAGGACTTCGAGGTCGGAGGCCAAGCGAGCGACGGTGGTTTGGGCAAAGGCCGGCATTTCGGCCTCGCGCTCGTTCCACCAGTCGGCAAGGCTGCCCTGCGGATCGATGTCGATCAGGCAGACCGGGCCTGCCCCCGCCAGCTGCGCCTGCACCGCAAGATGTCCGGACAAGGTCGTCTTTCCCGACCCGCCCTTCTGCGATGCCATTGCCAGAACGCGCATGCTTTTCCCCTCGCCGAAGCTTTCAATTCGACGTCGGGAGTGACACCCAAGGCGCTAAAATCTGGTTAACATCGTCAAGAGACTGTTGCTGTTGAAGCGGCGAGGATTACGGTTGTCGCACAAGGAGTCGGAGCCAAATGCGTACCAGGCCCTGGAGTGCAGCCTTTTTCCTCGCATCGCTCGCCTGGGCGATGCCAGTTGCGGCGCAGGCCGTGAAATCCGGTATCGATGCCTGGCAGCAGGGCGATTACGCCAATGCGATTGCGATCTGGCGTCCCCTCGCCGAGGCCGGCGACGCAGATGCGGCGTTCAACATGGGCCAGGCCTACCGACTTGGGCGCGGCGTGCTTGTCGATCTTGGCGCAGCGCAAGGCTGGTTCGAGAAAGCGGCGCTCAAAGGCCATGTGGACGCGCAGGCCACGCTCGGCCTGCTGCTTTTCCAGAACGGAAATCAGGCGGATGGCCTGAAATGGCTCAAGGCGGCTTCCGAGAAAGGCGATGCACGGGCGATGCTCGTCTATGGAACCGCGCTGTTCAACGGTGACGGCGTCGCGCAGGATCCTGTTCTCGGTTACGCCTACGTCAGCCGGTCCGCGGCCCAGGGTCTTGAGCCGGCAAGGAATACGCTCGCGCAGATGGACGGCATCATGCCGCTTGAGCAACGCAAGAAGGGCGTCGCGCTGGCGATGCAAAAAGCGAAAACGCAAACCGCTGCTCCCAAACCGAAGCCGGCAACTCCGGCAAAGTCGGCTCCGAAGGTCGCGGTTCGAGAGACTGCAGTGACGTCACCCGCCACCGGTACCTGGCGCATCCAGCTCGGCGCGTTTTCGCAACGATCCTCGGCGGAAGCGCTGTACAAGCGGCTTGCAAGCAATGCGCCTGTGGCGGGCCGGCAGCCGTTCTTGGTTCCAGCGGGTGCAGTCACTCGCCTCCAGGTTGGTCCGTATCAAAGCAAGGCGGCTGCCGCGGCAGCTTGCAATACCCTATCTGCAAAGGGTCAGGCCTGCTTCCCGGTGCCTGCGAAATAGGCCGCTAGCCGACGACCCAGTCGCGACGGCGAATGCCCTGCGCCCAGAGCAATGCGTCCAGTCCATGATGATCGAGGCGTGCGTCCGCGACCTCCGCCAGCGCCGGCTTCGCACGAAAGGCCACGCCGAGTCCGGCTTCCTCGACCATCAGCCGGTCGTTGGCGCCGTCGCCTACAGCCAGCACCTGATCGGGCGAAAGACCAAGCTCAGACCGCATCTCGACCAGCGCTTCGACCTTTGATTGCGCGTCGACGATCGGGTCTTCCACGGATCCGCTGAGAAGGCCGCCATCGAACAGCAGCCGGTTGGCCCTGATCGAATTGAAGCCGAGCAACTTGGCAATTGGGTCGGCGAACGACACGAACCCGCCGGTGACGAGCATGCAATAGGCGCCACCGACGCGCATGGTGCGGATGAGCGTTGCTGCCCCGGGGTTCGGGATCACGCGTTCCTTGACACAGCGCTGGATGGACTCCTCATCGAGTCCGGAAAGCATCGCTACCCGCTCACGAAGCGCCGACTTGAAGTCGAGCTTGCCTTGCATGGCGCGCTCGGTGATCTCGGCAATCTCGCGCTTCAGGCCTGCGAAATCCGCGAGCTCGTCGATGCATTCCTGCCCGACAATGGTCGAATCCATGTCCGCGACAAGCAACCGCTTGAAACGGTTCTCCTCCGGCTGAACGAACACGTCGACGCCCTCCATGCCGTCGAGCGCCCAGCGAATGGCCTTGAGATCGCCGCTGACCTTGAGGTCGACCGCGTCGCCCTCGTCGATCCAGGCAGCGAACGCGGCCTTCGGGTCGATCTCGCGCAGCGAGCCGAGGGCGCGGTCGATCAGCCTGTCATCGAGGCATCCGGCTGCTATCAGGGTCACAATGGCCATGCGGGTCGAAAAACCTCCTGTCGCTCTCATTGCCGGGCCGACCGCAAGCGGCAAGTCGGGTCTGGCGTTGCGCCTTGCAGAGCAAATCGGCGGGGTGATCGTCAACGCCGACAGCGCACAGATTTATCGCGACCTTCCGATTCTGAGCGCTGCTCCGAGGCCCGAGGAGACGGCGCGTGCTGAGCATCGCCTCTACGCCGTGCGCGACGGGGCCGACCCATGCTCCGCTGCCGAGTGGGCCCAGATGGCCAAGCGGGAAATCTCTCACATTCATGCAATCTCAAAGGTGCCGATTTTGGTTGGCGGCACGGGACTTTATCTTCGGACGCTGCTGGACGGCATCGCACCCGTTCCCGCAATCGATCCCGAGATTCGCAGGTTGGTCCGAGACGCGTCGGTGGCCAAGAACCGAGAAAAGCTTGCCGCGCTCGACCCGGTCGCCGCCGGGAGGCTAAAGGCAACTGACACCACGCGCATCGCAAGAGCGCTGGAGGTCGTGCTTTCGACCAAGATCACGCTGGCAGAGTGGCAGCAACGACGAGAAGGCGGGATTTCGCATGCCATCTCGCTGGCGCCGATCATTCTTCTTCCGCCCCGTGAGTGGCTTTATCGGCGGTGTGACGAACGGTTCAGCGAAATGGTCGATCGAGGAGCGGCGGCGGAAGTCCGCTCCCTCCTCGCGAGAAATCTGGACCCTGCCCTGCCCGTCATGCGAGCGATCGGCGTCCGAGAAATTGCCGGATGGCTCAAAGGTGACGTCACTCGTGACGAGGCGATTGCCTCGGGCCAGCAGGCTACGCGTCGTTACGCCAAGCGCCAATATACGTGGTTTGCACATCAGCCGCCGGAGGCCTGGCCCAGGTTTCGCGAGCCGTTTGAAGGAAAGTCGATAGAAGCAGCGCTGGCCCTGCTCGGATCGAAGCCGTAAGCGCGAAAGCCATGGACCTGCTTCGCGATCGGGACATCGACATTGGGCCGCTGGCGGGCAAAAGGGTGGCCATCCTCGGCTATGGCAACCAGGGACGCGCGCAGGCGCTCAACCTCAAGGACAGCGGAATCGACGTCGTCGTGGGCCTGCGCGGCGCATCGGGAAGCGCTCGGGCTGCCGAGGAAGCCGGACTGGAGATCGCGCTTGTCGAGGAAGCCACCGCCTCGGCTGACGTCATCATGTTTCTCGCGCCCGACGAAGCGCTTGCCGGGATTTACAGGGAAGTCGAAGCGCGCATCCGCTACGGCGCCGCGATCGGCTTCAGCCACGGCCTGACCGTCCACTTCGGGCAAATTCATCCGAGGCACGACCTCGACGTCTTCATGGTGGCGCCCAAGGGTCCGGGCGTCGCGTTGCGGTCCCTCTACGAGCGCGGCAAGGGCATGGTCGGAGTCTGGGCCGTTGCGCAGGATGCCAGCGGCAAGGCCCGTGATCTGGCACTCGCTTACGGGAAAGCGATTGGATGCGCTCGCGCCGGCCTGATCGCATCGAGCTTCGCCGAGGAATGCGAAGCGGACCTGTTCAACGAGGGCGCGGTTGTCTGGGGTGCGGTTCCCGAGATCCTGGTCGCCGGGTTCGAAACGCTCGTGGAGGCCGGCGTGTCACCCGAGCTCGCCTACCTGGAATGCGTCGGAGAGTTGAAGCTTCTTGCCGATCTCATCGAAGCGCGCGGGATTGCCGGAATGCGCGAGGCGATCTCGAACACGGCGGAGCTTGGCGCGGCGCTTGGCGGGCCGCGTGTGGTGGACGAGCATGTGAGGCAGAATATGCGTCAGGTCCTCGAGGACGTGCGCAGCGGTCGGTTTGCCGAGGCGTTGCGAAGAGAAGCTGCCGACGGCTACCCTGAGTTGGAAGGCGCCCGCGCAAGATCACACAGCCATCAGATGGAACGGGTTTTCCAGGACCTGAAGAGCCTCGGCGGCTCCTAGCCGACTTGCTCGGGAAGATCGGTGACCCTGGCTCCGATCGACGCGCGCTCCGTGTAGACCCGCTGGAGCCGGCGGTGCGCGTCGGCTGCGTCCCTATCTTTGGCAGAAAGCGCCAGTTCGAGCTCCTCGGCAGCGCGTTGGGCGAAATAGACGCGATCGCCGTTGACGTTGCTTGAGTTGTCCATGACCGGTCTCCTTCGGACGGCGTCAAGCTTAGCAGGCGGCAGCCGACTTGTCGCTGGAAAACGCCGGATTTCAGCGCCTTCCGAACAGCTTTTCCATCTCGGCGTGGCCGAGCTTTACCCAGGTCGGCCGCCCATGGTTGCACTGGCCGGAGCGCGGCGTGACCTCCATTTCCCGGAGGAGGGCGTTCATTTCGACAACCGAGAGCACGCGACCGGCCCGTACGGAGCCATGACAGGCGATGGTCGCCGCGACGTGATCGAGCTTCTCCTGGAGTGAAAAGGCGCTGCCAAGCTCGGCAAGTTCGGCTGCCAGATCGGACAGAAGGTCGCGAACGTCCGTTTTGCCGAGCGCAGCCGGCGTCGAGCGAACCAGGATTGCGGTCGGGCCGAAGCGCTCGATTTCCAGGCCGAGCGCTTCGAGGTCGGGCATGGCCGCTTCCAACCGGTCGCAATCGGGCTCGTCGAGGTCGACGACCTCCGGCATGAGCAAGGGCTGGCGTGGAATGGCGCCTCCCTCTCGTGCCGCGCGCATTCGCTCCAGGACCAGGCGTTCGTGCGCGGCATGCTGGTCGACGATCACCAGGCCGTCCTCCGCCTCGGCGACGATGTAGGTCGCTGAAACCTGGCCGCGGGCCACTCCGAGCGGGTGTTTCGGCACTTCGGCAACCGCCGGTTCTGCACGAGCGGCGGGAGCGTGATCGAACAGCGCCCGCGCTTCCTGAAGCCTGCTCTCTCCTAAGGTAGGTGGAGGCGCCCAGGTCTCGGGAACACGGTCTCGCTGTTCGTCGTAGGACACGCTTGTCGTCCACAGCACCGGTGCAGCGGCCTGCTCACGCGTCGCGCTCTTCTGGCTGGCCTCGTCCAGCGCCGCGCGAATTCCCCCGACGATTAGTCCGCGGACGGCGGTCGGATCGCGGAATCGCACTTCGGTCTTCGCCGGATGCACGTTGACGTCGACCTCTTCGAGTGGGACCGAAAGGAACAAAGCGGCGATGGGATGCCGGTCCCGGGCGATCAGATCGCGGTAAGCGCCGCGAAGCGCTCCGACGAGCAGCCGGTCCTTTACCGGGCGCGCATTGACGAAAAGATATTGCTGGTCGGCCATACCGCGGTTGAAGGTCGGCAGGCTGACCACGCCTGTCAGGCCCATGCCGTTCCGCTCGCAGTCGATGCCGATGCCGTTCCTGTCGAGCTCCGCGCTGAGCAGCTCGGCAATTCGCTGCGGCGGCGTTGTCGGCTGGAGCGACAGGATGCGGCGGCCGTCGTGCTCGAGCTGAAAGGCGACGTCGCTTCGTGCCATGGCCAATCGCCTGACGGCATCCAGGCAAGCGGCATATTCGGCTCGCGGGCTTCGCAAAAACTTACGTCTTGCCGGTATCTTGTCGAAAAGAGCTTCGATTCGAACGAAAGTTCCTGGGGGTATCGAGGCCGGACCCTCGCCCACCAGCGATCCATGGTCGATCTGGATCTGCCAGCCATCGCCACCCCTGACCCGGCTCTGGAGCGTGAAGCGCGAGACGCTGGCGATGGATGGGAGCGCCTCGCCCCGGAAGCCGAAGCTGGTCACCCGGTCGAGGACATCGTCAGGAAGTTTGGACGTCGCGTGACGCTCCAGCGCCAGCCGCATCTCATCGGGGACCATCCCGCAGCCATCGTCGGCGACCTCGACCAGTTCCAGACCGCCATTGATCAGGCGGATTCTGACTGTGGTCGCATCGGCGTCTAGGGCGTTTTCAACAAGCTCCTTGAGGGCGCTCGCGGGGCGTTCTACGACCTCGCCAGCGGCGATGCGATTCACGAGCTCGGACGGTAGCCTTCTTATTGACATGTTAACCGTTCCTAGCCGATTACGACCGGGCCAGCGAAGCGCTGATTTCTGCGAAAAATTCAGTTTGCATTCAATGGGATGAGTTTAATGGCCGGTTAATCAGCAGGATAGGGCCTGTTGGGTTGATCGAGCAAAGGGCGAGAGACGGGGAAGAATGTTCTGGACGCGCTGGTTCAAGTGGATGTCGCACGACATGGCGATCGATTTGGGGACCGCCAATACGCTGGTTTACGTTCGTGGCCGCGGCATCGTTCTGAACGAGCCGTCAGTGGTCGCGATTGAGACCATCAACGGCGTCAAGAAGGTCAAGGCTGTTGGCGACGATGCCAAGCTGATGATGGGCAAGACGCCCGACCAGATCGAGGCCATCCGTCCCCTTCGTGACGGCGTCATTGCCGACATCGACGTCGCCGAGCAGATGATCAAGCACTTCATCCACAAGGTGCATGGCGGCAAGATGCGCGCCTGGCGCTTTCCGGAAATCGTGATCTGCGTCCCTTCGGGTTCGACCTCGGTCGAGCGCCGCGCGATCCGCGATGCGGCGTCGAACGCCGGCGCCAGCGCCGTCTACCTGATCGAGGAGCCGATGGCCGCCGCGATCGGCGCCGACATGCCGGTGACGCAGCCGATCGGCTCGATGGTTGTCGATATCGGTGGCGGCACGACCGAAGTCGCGGTGCTCTCCCTCCGCGGCCTGGCCTACACCACCTCGGTGCGCGTCGGCGGCGACAAGATGGACGAGGCCATCAGCTCCTACGTCCGCCGCAACCACAACCTTCTCATCGGTGAAGCCACGGCCGAGCGGATCAAGAAGGAAGTCGGAATCGCCAAGCCGCCGACCGACGGTGTCGGCAAGACGGTCCACATCAAGGGCCGCGACCTCGTGAACGGCGTTCCCAAGGAGATCTCGATCAACCAGGGCCAGATTGCCGAGGCGCTTTCGGAGCCCGTGGGGACGATCGTCGAGGGCGTCCGCATCGCGCTTGAGAATACGGCGCCGGAGCTGGCAGCCGACATCTGCGATCAGGGCATTGTGCTCACCGGTGGCGGAGCGCTCCTCCAGGGACTGGACGAAGTGCTTCGTGACGAAACCGGCCTTCCGGTCACGGTCGCCGAGGATCCGCTGACCTGCGTCGCTCTGGGCACTGGCCGGGCGCTCGAGGAAGAGCAGTTCCGCGGCGTCCTGCAAACCGCGTAAGGGTGCGTTGAGGGGTGGCGGCCACCCGTCCAGGCTGGTCGCGACGCGCTCAGTACGGGCTGTTCTTTAGCTTTCTGGCCGCCATCGCAGGCCTCCTGATCGGCTTGTTTCTCCTTGCTTTATCGTTGGTTGCCCCGAAGAGTTATGCTACGGTGAGAGGGGTTGCTCTCGACGCCACCGCACCGGTGACATCGGGGACGCGCGCCGTCACCGATACGGTCGCCGGCGTTTTCACCGGAGCCGGCAACTATTGGGACGCCGCGCGCCAGAACGCTCAGCTGAAGCGCGAACGCGAACTGATGATGCAGCGAATTGTCGAGGCGCGCGCGATCTCGCTGGAGAATCAGGAACTGAAAAAGGCTCTGGAGCTTCGCGAGCATGCACCTGCCGTCGTCGCGAGCGGCCGCATTGTCGGGTCCTCTTTCAACAGCCCCCGGCGGTACGCCATTCTCTCCGTGGGGTCATCCGACGGCGTCCGCGTTGGCATGCCTGTTCGATCGTCCAACGGGCTGATCGGCCGCATCGTCGACACTGGCGCCCTCGCCTCGCGCATTCTTCTTGTTTCCGACAGGGCCAGCATTGTCCCCGCCAAGATCCTTCGGGATGGCCAACCGGTCATCAGCCAGGGGCGCGGCGACGGGACTATCGACTTGCGTCCTCTCGAAGTCGGGCGAAATCCGTTCAAACCCGGTGATATCGTGATCACCTCCGGGACCGGCGGCCTCTACCCTCCGCTCGTGCCGATCGCCCGGGTAGTGAGACTCGATGACGATGGCGCCATCGCCATCCCCCTCGCCGACCCAAGCTCCACGAGCTTCGCGCTTGTCGAGGCGCCCTATGAGCCTTCGGCCGTGGCCGAGGAGGCAGGCGCCGCGACGGAGGGCGAGTAATGGTTCGTGCCGCTCTCGCCCAAGGCCGGAACATCGGCCAGGGGCCGGTTTCCGGAGCACAATACGTCCCCGCGATCTCGGTCCTCGTGGCAAGCCTGCTAATCACACTTCCCATCGTCTCGGAAAGGGGCTGGTTTCCGGATTTTGGTTTCCTCGTGCTGATTTCATGGCGCCTCCTTCGTTCGGATTGCTGGCCAAGCTGGTGGGCAGCACCGATGGGCTTGTTCAACGATCTGGTTTCAGGCCACCCGATCGGACTCTCGGTTACTGTCTGGACTGCAGCCATGCTCGCGCTCGATCTTGCCGACCGTCGCACCATGTGGCGCGGATACTGGCTGGAGTGGGCTCTCGCCGCGCTCTTATTGCTGGGCAACGAAGCGGCGGAATGGCGCATTGCCCAAGTCATGGGCGCTCCAATGCCATTCCGGACGATCCTCCCCCCGCTGTTGCTTTCGGTGCTGGCTTTCCCGATCGTCGCCTGGATCGTGTCGCGGATCGATCGCTGGAGGTTGGGCCGGTGAAGATGGAGAAACGCTTCTCCTCCGTACACCAGACCATCACCTTTTCCCGGAGGATGATGCTGCTTGCAGGCGGCCAGGCGGCGGTCGGGGCGGTCCTGCTCGGTCGCCTTGGCTGGCTGTCGGTCAGGGAGAACGAGCGGTATCAACTTCTGTCAGAGAGCAACCGGGTCCAGCTGATCCCCGTACCGCCTCGCCGCGGCTGGATCATTGACCGGAACAAGGTTCCGATCGCGATCAATCGCTCGAGCTTCCGCATCGACCTGATCCCGCAGCAGCTCGAGGAGCCGGAGAAGACTCTCAAGACGCTCGTTGAGCTGCTTGACCTCAGCACAGATGACGTGGATCGCATCCTGCGCGAACTGAAGCAGGGTCGTGGGTTCCAGGCGGTGCAGGTCGCCGAAAACGTCTCGTTCGAGCAATATGCAGCGGTCACGGTTCGATTGCCTGACCTGCCCGGGGTACAGGCCACCCGGGGCTTCTCGCGCTACTATCCCGACGGTCCCGCAGTTGCCCATCTCGTGGGGTATGTCGGCACTGCCAACGCGAAGGAATATGAGGCCGAGGACAAGAACCCCTTGCTGATCATCCCAGGTGTGAAGATCGGAAAGCAGGGCCTTGAGAAGTCACTGGAAAAATATCTTCGTGGGACTCCCGGTGGTCAACGTGTCGAGGTCACTGCTCGCGGCAAGCTGGTGAAGGAACTCGATCCCAAGCCCGATCGCAGCGGGCAGACCGTGCAGCTGACAATCGACCAAGGCCTGCAGCTCTACGCGTCGCGGCGAATGGGCGATCAGTCCGGTTCCCTCGTCGCCATGGACGTGGCCAACGGCGACCTTCTCGCGTTCGTATCGATGCCAGCCTTCGACCCGAATAGCTTTAGTGAGGGCATCGGCCGGACCGAATGGAAGATGTTGTCGGAAAACGACCACATCCCTCTGCTGAACAAGGTCGCCCAAGGTCTCTATCCGTCAGGGTCGACGATTAAGCCTGCGATGGCGCTGGCCTTCCTGGAGCAGGGAGTCGATCCGAAGCGACGGGTTCACTGCGCGGGCGGCTACCAGATCGGAAACCGCTATTTTCGCTGTGACGCTGTGCACGGCTCGATGGATATGCACTCGGCCATCGAGCGCAGCTGCAACACCTATTTCTGGGCGACGGGCCTGATCACCGATCCTACGCTGACGACCAAGATGGTGAACGACCTCGGCTACGGCCAGGAGTTCCAATTACCGATACCGTCCCAGCGTTTCGGCACGATGCCGAACCCGAAATGGCTCGAGAAGAAGTATCATCGCAAGTGGCAAGGATACGATTCGGCGAACACGTCGATCGGTCAGGGCTACGTCTTGGTGAACCCATTGCAGCTTGCGGTCATGCCGGCCCGGCTGGCGTCCGGAAAACTGCTCCAGCCGCGTATGCTGATGAGCGACCCTCAGACGCCTCCTGCGCCCGTGAACGCCAGTCTCGAAAATCAGGAAATCATTCGCAATGCGATGGCCGCAGTCGTCAACGGCAGCGGTACCGCGGTGGCATCGAAACTGCCGCTCGATGGGATCCAGATGGCAGGCAAGACGGGCACCGCCCAAGTGTTCAGGCTGGGCGAGCGCGGCCATCAATCCAACTGGGCCCTTCGCGACCACGCCTTGTTCATCGCCTTCGCGCCTGCCGACAAACCTCGCTACGCGATCGGCT
Organism: Sphingomonas daechungensis; assembly: GCF_039543105.1. Lineage (NCBI taxonomy): Bacteria > Pseudomonadati > Pseudomonadota > Alphaproteobacteria > Sphingomonadales > Sphingomonadaceae > Sphingomonas > Sphingomonas daechungensis. The sequence goes on along the minus strand of NZ_BAABJC010000001.1, from coordinate 10,422 downwards.
GCATCATCGAGCACGGAGGTTTCGGCGCCTCGGCAGCCGCGCCGATCGTGCGTGATTCGATGACCTATTTGTTCGACAAGGAGAAGGCGATGGCGGCCCTCGCCCCCCTCGAAGAGCAATGGGGCGGGACTCTTGCGGAGCGCAATGCGCGCCAGCTCGCTGCCTTCAAGGCCGCTCCAAGGAACGCGACGTGATTTCCTCAGCGATCATCCCGCAGCCTTTGGCGCGCCTGCCCTGGCGGCTGATCTTCGTCATCGTCGGGATCGCCGGAATCGGCTTCCTCACGCAATATTCGGCGGCGGGCGGCTCAGTACGTCCCTGGGCTATGAAGCAGGGCATTACCGTCCTGTTCTTTCTCTCCGTCGCCGTCGGAATGTCGACAATTCGCGAGGCCACGATCAAGCAGCTCGCCTTCCCAGCCTATGGCGCCATCCTCGTCATGCTGATCATCGTCGAGGCAGTCGGTTTCGTTGGCAAGGGCGCACAACGCTGGATCGATCTTGGTTTCATTCGCCTTCAGCCGAGCGAGTTCATGAAACCCGCAATCGTGATCGTGCTGGCGCGCTTCTACGAACTGCTTCCGGCCGGCGATATCCGCAAATGGCGCGCGATCTGGCCCGCCGTGGCATTGATCGGAGTGCCCTGGGCCTTGATCCTGATTCAGCCCGACCTCGGAACCGCGACGATGGTGCTCCTTGGCGGCGTGTCGGTCATGTTCATCGCCGGAGTCCCACTGCGTGTGTTCCTCATCCCAGCAGGTGTGCTCGGGGCAGCGATTCCAATCGTCTACCAGTTCATGCACGGATATCAGCGGAAGCGGATCGATATCTTCCTGAACCCTGAGAGCGATCCACTCGGCGCCGGCTACCACATTACTCAGTCGAAGATCGCGATCGGTTCCGGCGGCATTTTCGGGAAGGGCTTTCTCAACGGCAGCCAGAGTCACCTCGACTACCTTCCCGAAGGCCATACCGATTTCGCCTTCGCGACCTGGGTCGAGGAATGGGGCCTTTTGGGCGGTGCCCTGCTGATCCTGTGCTTCGCGGCGGTGATCGTCTGGGGCCTGCGCGTCGCGTCCAATGCCAAGTCGCGATTTGCACAGCTGACGGCCGCTGGCCTGACCGCGACGATCTTCTTTTATTCGTCGATCAACCTGATGATGGTGATGGGGCTGGCTCCAGTGGTCGGGATTCCCCTTCCCCTGGTCAGCTTCGGTGGATCGGCCGTCATGACCGTCATGATCTGCCTCGGAATCCTGATGTCCCTCGAGCGGCAGCAGAGGACGAAGACGGATCTCACGAGCTAATTGGAGCCAAGACCGGTTGCACACCAAGTTTCAGCGTGCTACCGGCCCCGCCGCTCAAGGCGTGCATCGCCGCCGGAGCATCCGCCGAATGGCAGTGGACGCATAGCTCAGTTGGTAGAGCAGCTGACTCTTAATCAGCGGGTCCTAGGTTCGAGCCCTAGTGCGTCCACCATTCCTTCCAGAACTATTTCCGACGATTGAGGAAGCTGGCAATTCCGGCCTGACCTTCCGGCATGGAAGCGGCCTGCACGATGGATTGCGCCTCAATTGCGAGGTGATCGGCCAGGCTGCGTTCGTAGCTCGTACGCAGAAGCCAGCGCGCCTTTCCCGTCGCCGCCATGGCTCCTCGGTCCAGGGCCGTCGTGATTTCGTCTTCTACCGAGCGCAGGTCTGAGGCCGGCACTACCCGGGAAACCAGACCGATGGCTTCGGCTTCTCGTGCCCCGATCCGGCGGTTCGTCAGCACCATTTCCTGGGCGCGACGGAGCCCGATCAGGCGCGGAAGCAGCCAGCTCGTTCCTCCATCCGGCGTCATGCCAATAGCAGTATAGGCTGAAGTGAAGTGCGCAGCCTCTGAAGCGAGCACGATGTCGCCCAGGATCGCCAGGCCCAAGCCTGCTCCTGCGGCGGGACCGTTGACGACCGTTACCAGCGGCTTCGACATCTCGAACAGTGTGACGATCCCCCGATGAAGGTTGGACGTGATCCGGTCGATCACAGCCGAAGCGCCATCCGGTGCGGCCGCCATCGCGCGCACGTCACCACCTCCGCAAAACAGCGACCCTGCACCCGTCAGAACGACCACGCGGACTTCGCCGTCCGAGGCAACTTGCGCAGCGGCCTCAGCGAAAGCCTCAGCCAAATTCTCGTCGATCGTATTGCCGGCGTCGGATCGATTGAGAACGATCCGCGCGATGGCGCCGAAGCGCTCGATGTCGAGTTGCTCAATCATGCCGCAATCTCCTTCGCGCGGTTCTGGACCTGTGGGAGCCAGTGCGCCATCGTACGCAGATGGCCAACGACGACCTGATGCAACGTGTCGAGCGGCTCGAGGCGGAAAGCGCGATCCGGGCGCTTGCGGCGCGTTACTGCTTTGCCATCGACAACCATGATCTTGCCGCCGTTCGCGAACTCTTCACGGAGGACGCGCGCGTCTACTCCCGCGACGGCGTGATGGAGGCGACAGGGCGCGACGCAATCATCCGTCAGTACGAAGAGCGATTCCGCGTTCTGGGTCCCTCCAACCATGTCAGCCACGACCACTGGATACGGATTGGCGGAGCTGCGGACGGGGCCACGGGCACGTTGTCGGCCCATGCCGAGCTTTGGCGGAACGACCAAATGATGGTGACGGCTCTTCGCTACGAGGACGAATATCGGCGCGAGGATGGCGTCTGGCGGTTCGCGCAGCGAGAGCTTGCATTTCTCTATTACATCCCTGTCGCCGACTACGTGCGCGTGCTCGGCGAGGAGAAAAGGATGCGCGCATATGCGGAGCCCGCGCCGGCAGATTATCCGGAGCGCCTGTCGACCTGGCGCGACTATCGGTGATGGAACGACCCCCACGCAAATTCGAGGATCTCCAGGTCGGCGAAACTCGGCAGTCGCAGACGCGCACCGTGACCGTTGACGAGATCGTTCGCTTTGCTCGCGAATATGACCCGCAGTGGTTCCACTCCGACCCCGATGCCGCGCGAGAATCGCATTTCGGGGAGGTCGTCGCGAGCGGGGTCCACGTCCTCGCGATCTGGCGGCAACTCGACCATACGATGAATAGCGATATCGACTTCGTCTGCGGCATCGGTTTCGACGAGTTTCGGCTGGAGCACGCGCTTCGGCCCGGCGACACGGTGATTGCTCGATCCGAAGTTCTGGAATTGAAGCCATCCTCCAGTCGCAACGACCGCGGAACAGCGATTACGCAATATTTCCTGACGAACCAGCGCGGCGAAACGGTCCTCCGCTTCCGAAGCATCAATCTCGTCTACCGGCGGCATTCTGCAAGTTGAGCGCGAGAGCTTCGACCTCTTCTTCCGCCTTGCGCATCACCGTCTCAACGTCCTCCAGAGAGCCGAATGTCGGTGCGACGCGCACGCAATGAATGGGATCGATGCCGAAATAGAAGCGGAGGCAGTGTTCGAGGTGCGCTAGCTGATAGTCCAAGTGCGCCAATTCGCTCCCGGGGCGGATATCTAGAGCGCCCGCACCGATCAGAACGGCGGTCCGGCCAGTGCCGTGGAAAGTTAGATTACCCGCCGCATCATTGGTGAAGGCCATCGTCGGCTGGATGATGCAATCGACGAAGTGCTTGAGGCGATACGGAAGACCGAAATTCCACATGGGGGTGGAAAACAGCCAGATGTCGAAGCTCAGCAGATGATCGACCATCGCGCGAAGGTCGTCCCAAACCGGCGTGAAACCCGCTTCGACATCGGCGCCGTGAATGAGGCGGTAGCGGCTCTCGATCATCGCGCCATCGAGTTCGGGCAAGTCGATGTCCCAAACGTCGAGCCGGTCGACTTTCATACCACCGAGCTTGCCGATCAGGTGATTGGCGATGGCTTCGGATCGTGAGCGCTCGCCGCGTGGGCTACCGACGATATGGAGCAGCCGCGCCATGGTCAGCCGAGATCGACGAGGACGTCTTCGTCCTGCAGCATGACCGGCCAAGTCGGGATCGGCTGATCGGTCAGTGTCCCCGCCGGCTTCCCATCTCGCAGGTCGAAGCGAACACCGTGAAGCGGGCAGAAAATGAAGCAGGCCTTCAGCTTGCCGCCTTCGAGCGGCGTGTACTGGTGACTGCAAATGGCGCCGACCGCGTAGATTCCCATCGGAGCCCGGGCGATGAGCACCGGCGTCCCGCGGACATCGAAAGCCTTGCTCCCGCTCTCGGGAATCTCGGACAAAGAAGCAACGCGTTCGAAGGCCATCCTATTTGCGCTGGTCGAAACGGCGTCCGAGCATGGCGCTGGCAATGTTGACCTTCTGGATGTCGATCGCGCCGCCCGCGATCCCCCACCCCCAGGCGTCGCGAAGACGCCGCTCCATCGGAAACTCCTTCGAATAACCGTAGGCGCCCATGAGCTGCACAGCATCGCCGGTCACTTCGCGCGCAATCGAGTTGGCGAAGCACTTGGCGACCGAACTGTCGAGGACGCTTGGAAGGCCCTCCTCTGCATTGCCGGCAGCACGCCAGATCAGCAGCCGCGCGGCCTCGACCTTCATCTGCATTTCGGCGAGCTTCATTTGAACGGCCTGGAAATCGACCAGCGGCTTGCCGAACTGCCGGCGTTCCTGGACATATTGAAGAACGTCTTCGAGCGCTCCGCTGGCCTGTCCCAAAGCCATGGTCGCATTGCCGCAGCGTTCCAGGTCGAATGCCTCCATCAGCTGCTTGAAGCCGCCTGCGGGAACGATGATGTTCTCCGCAGGAACAGAACAGTCGTCGAAGTTGAGATCCGCCGAGGGAATGCCCCGGAAACCCATCAACTCCTCGTTCGGACCGAACGTCAGCCCAGGCGCGTCCTTCTCGACCAGCACGGCGCCGATGCCTTTCGCGCCGGGATCGTCGGACAAACGGCAGTAGACGACGTAGGCGTCCGCATGCCCGCCCCCCGAGCACCAGCGCTTGGTGCCGTTCAGGGTCACGACGTCGCCGTCGAGAACGCCCCGAGTCTTGAGGTCGGTCAACGCGCTTCCCGCGTCGGGCTCGGACATGGCGACGGCGACGATCATCTCGCCACTGCAAACTTGGGGTACCACGCGGTCTTTCAACGCCTGGCCAGCAAAATGCTCAACCGCGCGAACCGGGCCGACCATCGATTCGAAGATCGGGAAGGCGACCGCCGAAGAGATCTTGGCAAACTCCTCCAGAACGATCAGGGCGTCGACGCTTCCGAGGCCAAGCCCGCCAAGCTCGGCGGGCGCGTTGATGCCGAGGAAGCCCATCCCGGCGTATCGCCGCACCAAGTCGCGTGACGGAGGCCGGTTGTCGCGTTCCAACTGGGAAGCGATGTCCGGAAGCTCCGCACGGGCGAATTCGCGGGCCGCAGCCTGAAGTTCGCGCTGCTGTTCGGTCAGTCGAAAATCCATCTTGCTATCCGCTTCTCCCGCCTGTTCTCGGCTGTCTCCCGAGTTCAGAAAAAAGTCAAACATGATTGTTTTTTTATTGATGCCAATGTAACGCTTTGGACAAAGGAATAGAGGGATCCCCACGGGTGGACGCAGCAACCACGGAACGCATCCGCGAAGGGATGATCTACGAGGCCAATCGCAAAGGCCCGCCTGAGGGCTTTCCGCGTTTCCCCGACATCCCTGCTGGCCGGTACGTCGATCCGGAGTTCCTGGCCCTGGAGCAAGCCGGGCTGTGGAAGCGAAGCTGGTTATACGCTGGCCACAAGGACCAATTGCCGGAAGCAGGAAGCTGGTTCCTGACCAAGAAGACGGGCTCACCGATCGTCGTCGTACGCGGTCTCGATGATACGATCAGGGCCTTCTACAACACCTGCCGTCACCGGGGGGCACCGCTGGTGAAGGAAGACGACGGCCAAGGTCGTGGTTTCGTCTGCGGCTATCATGGATGGAGCTACACTCTCGATGGCAAGCTGGTCGCCGTTCGCGACAAGCGCGACTTCGTGGACATTGACTTCGCCTGTCACTCGCTGATTCCGGTCGCCTGCGAAACGCTCGGCGGCTGGATCTTCGTGAACGAGGATGAGGACGAGCCACAGCCTTTGCGGGAAGCGCTTGGACCCGTGGCGGCCGAGCTGGACCAATTTCAGCCGGAGACCCTGACCTTAGTCGACTCCCGAAGCTACGACGTCGGCTGCAACGTGAAGGTCCTGCTCGACGCCTTCCTCGAGGTTTATCACCTCAAGTCGATCCATCAGAACACGGTGGACCGCTTTCTCGACTATCGCGGAACGACGATCACGCTTTGGCCGGGCGGTCATTCACGGATGACGACGCCAAACCGGCGGCCCGACTGGGTGGACCCGGGCACCATCGGACTGCCTGAAATCCCGACCGTCACGGAGATTCCGCGCCTTAACAACGTCAGCTACTACATCTTCCCGAACATCGTGATGCCGCCTGCCGCAACCGGAATGCCCATGCTGGTGTTCTGGCCTGTGACAGACAGTACGATGCGGATCGAATGCCACTGGTTCAGCCCGCCTTTCGGACCCGAGGGCCGAAGCGACTTGTGGGACAAGCGCATCAGCAATTTCGAGCGCATTCTCGAGGAGGACACCCAGTTCGCGCCGCAAATCCAAGAGTCGCTTGAAAGCCCCGGGTTCAAGGGCATGACGCTCTGCTATCAGGAGCGCAGGATCTACCATTATCATGAAGAGTTCGACCGCCGGATCGGGCGAAACCGCATCGCCGCCGACTTACGCGTGGAGCCAGTTCTGGATTCGTGGGTAGAGCCTGCGTGAACCGCCAACCTCTGGACATCGATGCGGCCGTGGAAAGTGACGGGCCGGCGTTCGGCTTGACCAACGCCGAGCTGGCCGAGCGGCCTACGGTCTATCGCGACGATTTGCTGGACGGGAAAGTCGTGCTGGTTTCCGGTGGCGGCACCGGGATCGGCAAGGCCATTGCCTTTCTCGCGGCGCGACTTGGCGCCGACGTCGCCATTTGCGGACGGACGGACTCAAAGCTCGAGGAAGCCCGCGATGCGATTGCGGCAAGCACGGGGCGCGAGCCACTGATTGCCGCAATGTCTATTCGCGAACCCGAGGCCGTCGAGCAATTGCTGGACACTGTCCACGACCGCTTCGGGCGGCTGGACACCGTGGTGAACAATGCTGGCGGCCAGTTTCCCCAGGACGCCATCGACTTCAGCCGGAAAGGCTGGAGCGCGGTCATCGATCTCAATCTCAACGGTACCTGGTGGATGATGCAGGAGGCGGCTCGGCGCTGGCGGTATAAGGGCGTCGGCGGCAACATCGTGAATATCGTCGCGCATGTCGAACGCGGCATGCCCCAAGCGGCTCACAGCTGCGCAGCTCGCGCCGGTGTTATCTACCTCTCGAAGACCATCGCGACCGAATGGGCTCCGCTGAACATTCGCGTGAACTGCGTGGCGCCGGGAACGATCGAGACAGAGGGGTTCACCGTTTACCCGCCCCATGCCCTCGCCCGCTTCCACGAGGCCAATCCCATGAAGCGCCTGGGCAATGCCTGGGATGTCGCCGAGGCCTCCGTCTATCTTGCTTCCGATGCGGCCAATTTCGTCACGGGTGAAGTCCTGACGGTCGATGGCGGGATGGCGCAATGGGGCGTCGTCTGGCCTGCGGGCATGCCGGACTATTTCGACGTGGGCGGAGGCGCCTGAACCGGAGGACGTGATGGCCGACACGGTATTGCAGCGCATTCCGCGCGATCAGCTTTCCAGCGAATGGCAAGGCGCATGGGACATGCTCAACGGTCTCACCGGGGAGCCGACGTTCATCGAAGCGATGGCGAACGCACCGGAGCTTCTGCAATTCGCGATGGTCGAATTCTACCAGAAGATCTTCTTCGGAGGACGGGTCGCGGAGAAGTACAAGCAGCTTCTGCGGCTTCGACTGAGCCTCGCCCACGGCTGCCGCAGCTGCAATCTGCAGAATACCGCAGGGCTGAAGAGCATCGGCTACGACCAGGGGCATATCGATGCCATCGAAGGCGACCGGTCTGTCTTCGAGCCCGCTGAGCGCGCAGTTCTGGAGTTCGGGGACGAAATGCTGCTGACCAATCCGGCCGGCCGGCTCGATCGCGATCTCTATGCAAAGCTTCGCGCGCAATTCGACGACGCGCAAATCTGCGAACTCGGGGTCGTTGCAGGCTTTATCGGCGGGATGGCGAAGATGGCCTTCGTCCTCGACCTGGTCGAGAAAGAGCAGACCTGCCCCTTTGTCGCTGCTGCCTAGCGCGCCGAGAAGACCAACAGCAGGTTGCCCGGCATATGGTAGTAGAGCCCGTAGCCTGAGTTCACGACGACATAGCCATCTGCGACAGCTGCGCCTGGACCGCTCATTCCCCCGCCTTTCCCGGTCTCACCCGTGATCGTCTTCACCGGCTGCGTCGTGTCGTAGGCCCAGACAATCTTTCCCGTCCGGGAATCATAAGCCCGGAACTGACCGTCGAGGTGACCCGCGAAAACGATATTCGGGATGGAAGTCACGGCCGAGCTAATGCCGGGATCGCAAAATTGCTTACTGCCGCAATTGTTGGGAGCAAATGCGCGCCAGAGGATCTTGCCATTCGTAGCATCGACGGCGTGGATACCCGCACCTCGAATGCTGGCGTCGTACTTTCGGCCATCACGGGTGTCAGCCATGTCATTGATCGGCACGAGCACACGATTGCCCTCGGCCGACATTCCGAAATGTACTCCGCCCTGAGTGCCGCCATGTCCCAGCCGGGTGCGCCAGAGGATCTTGCCGGTCGTAGGATCGATCCCGTGGACGACGCCAGACTTTTGGCCCGCCACGACAATGTCCTTGCCCCCTAGGGGGATCAGCAACGGAGAGGCTGCGACGTCGAGGTCCGGCCCGTTCTCCTTGGGACAATTGGCATTCTTCATCATGCAGCCGACGTTCCACGCGTCGCCTGTCGTCAGCTGAGCCGTCCACCGGCGCTTTCCGGTCTTCGCATCGACGGCGATGACCGCGTCGCTGTTCCCGTCCGCCGGCGTCGAGTAGTTTTCGCCGCTGCCGAAATAGAGGAGCCCACGCTTGGCGTCGTAGGTCGGACTATTCCATACCGGGGCTCCGGACGGTCCCAGGATATCCGTGCCGCTGCTCGTCTTGCCCACCTTTCTGGCGGGCTGAGGAACGGTGAACGTCCGCCACCGCTCCGCTCCAGTGGCAGGATCAAGCGCAACCACGTTTCCGCGGAAGGTGCAGCACGCGTAGGCGGGATCGGCGGCTGACGTGACCTCAAGCGAAGACACGGGCACGAAGAGCATGCCGGCGGCGAGGCTTGGAGTACCAGTAATCGTCGCGTTCGGGTGATTGTCGACCTTGCGCTGCCAGATCTCGGCGCCGTTCATGGCGTTCACGGCATAGGCGCGGCCAAGAATATCACCGAAGTAGAGACGCTTGGTTGCAGCGTCGGCGACGATTGCAGTCCGAACCTCAGCCGAGATCCGCTTGCTCCAGCGCAAGCAGCCGCTGGCGAGATCGAACGCATAAAGCGTTCCGTCATGACCGCCGACGAAGACAGTGCCCCAGCCGATCGACGGCTGCGAGCGGGCGCGGATCGCTCCCGGATAGGCGAACGCCCATTTCACTTTAAGCTTGGGGACGTCCTGGGCCGACAGGCCGGCAACGGACGCGGGCACGAAACGCCGGTTATCCAGCCCCCACCCCACTGCCGCGGGTGGAGGACCACCAGCCAATTGCGGGGAGCTGCACTGCTTCGGAGGCTCCGGCGGACGGTAATCGGCCAAGCTGATCCGCGACAGATATTCAGCTATCTGCACTCGCTCCTGAGAACTCAGCGACGCAGCCTGCTTGCTCATCAGGCCACCGTTCATTGCGGCGAGGATCGCGTCGGGAGCCATCATCTCCAACCACACCTGGTTGGGAGCCTTAGGCACGGTGCCGTTGTGGCACATCGCGCAATTGTTCTCGAAGAGGTCTTTGCCCGGATGGTTTTCGATGTCGATTGGCTTGCCGGCGCGCGACTGGAATTCATCCGTCGACTGAACCAGCTCACCGGCTTGATTATCGGCCTCGCTCCGCTTCCCACAAGCCGACAGGCCGATCGCCAGCGCAGCGGCGGCAAGGCACACCCCCACGCGCTGGCGGATCGTCATCGAATCATCCGAGGAGCGACCTCTCACCAGTTCGCTATCCGCGCTCGGGCGCCGGAGGTGGCGGCGGTGGCGGAGGCGGCGGCACCGGGCAGGCATCCGTCGCCAGGATCACCGATCCATCGCCGCAGGTCTGAGGGGGCGGCGGCGGAGGGGGTGGCGGCGGCGGCGGCGGAGGCGGCGGCGGCGGCGGAGCAGCGCGCTCGGACGAGAAGTGAATACCGCCCTGGATGCCGAAGTAGCGCGGCGGGCCGTACTGGCTGTTGAGCCAGAGACCAGCGACGTTTTGCGACGCCGTGCGATACCTCTTGTCCGT